>NZ_JAZEXK010000001.1:0-2199013 GCF_047306725.1 Microbacterium sp. OR16
CTCAACGGCGTGGGGCGTCTCCGACCCAGACGCGAGCCACGTCATATCCGGCGCTGAGCAGCACCGCATCGGCGACCATGCCCGGCTGCAGCGCGCCCAGTGACGCGCCGCAGCCGACCGCCCGCGCGGGCGTGGCGGTGAGCGCCTGCACGGCGTCCCCCAGGGGCACCCCCGCGGCCACGGCTCGTCGCAGCGCGACGTCCTGCGTGAGCGTGGAGCCCGCGATGGATCCGGTGCCGTCGGTGCGCGCCATACCATCCTTCACCGTGACCTTCACCGCGCCGAGGTCGTAGTGGCCGTCGGCGCTGCCGGCGGCGGCCATCGCGTCGGTGATCAGAGCGACACGGCCCGGGGCGACGTCGAAGAGCAGCTTGATGATGCGCGGCGAGAGGTGGAAGCCATCGGCGATGCCCTCGAGCACGACGCGGTGATCGGCCGCGGCGGTCAGCACCGGTCCGGGCGCGCGATGGTGGATGCCGTTCATCGCATTGAACGCGTGAGTGAGGATGGTCGCCCCGGCGTCGAACGCCTGCTGCGCGATGTCGGCGTCGGCGTCGGTGTGACCGACGGCCGCCGCCGCTCCTGCGGCGACGACCAGGCGCACGGCCTCGAGCCCGCCGGGCAGCTCGGGGGCGAGCGTCACCTGCCTGACTGTGCCGCGCCCCGCCTCGAGCAGTCGGGTCACATCCGACGACTGCGGATGCCGAAGCAGCGACGGCTCATGAGCGCCTTGGTGCCCGGGGTCGAGGAAGGGCCCTTCCAGATGGCTGCCGAGGATGTCGGCGTCGGTCTCGGTGAGGTCAGCGATCGAGGCGACCTGCTCGGCGAGCTCGTCGACCGTCGCGGTGACCAGTGAGATCACGGCGCGGGTCGTGCCGTGGCTGCGATGCATGGCCCGTCCGCGGCGGATCGCCTCGATGCCGTCGTCGTAAGCGACGCCCGCCCCGCCATGTCCGTGGATGTCGATGAAGCCGGGGGTGAGCAGGGCATCCGGTCCGGCGACGGCGGTCGCGTCGATCACCTCGTCGGCGGCGGTCCAGTCGCCGCCCGTGCCGCGTGCGGCGACCCGGCCCCCCTCGAAGCGCACCCACCCGTTCTCGGTGATGCTGCCGTCGCCGTCGACGACCCGAGCCGAATGGATGACGCGGGTGCCGCGGAAGTCGGTGGTGATCGCCTGCTCCAGGGTCATCGGCTGCTCCAGAATCTGTCGGGTGCGCGGGCACCCGCGTCGCGGGGCCCGGAAGAGACCATGGATCGAATGTATCCCGGGGGCGAATGTGACGTGCTGGACGCCGACGCGCTGGGGACGGATGAGATCGATCCGCTAAGCTTCTTGCGTCGCGACTGGCGTCTGGGTGGGTCACCACCGGGGAGCGGCCTCATAGGAATCGACCGCGCGCCTGGGCCGATGAGGAACACCCCTATTTCCCGTGTGAACAGGAGACCGTCATGACCGATCGCTACTTCAACGCCCCGCTCGCCGAGGTCGACCCCGAGATCGCCGAGGTGCTCGATCGCGAGCTGAAGCGTCAGCAGACCTTCCTCGAGATGATCGCGTCCGAGAACTTCGTGCCGGTGTCGGTGCTGCAGTCGCAGGGCTCGGTGCTCACCAACAAGTACGCCGAGGGTTACCCGGGCCGTCGCTACTACGGCGGCTGCGAAGAGGTCGACGTCGCTGAAGAGCTGGCGATCGCCCGCGCCAAGGAGCTGTTCGGCGCGGAGTTCGCCAACGTCCAGCCGCACTCCGGCGCCACCGCCAACGCCGCCGTGCTGCATGCCATCGCCCGCCCCGGCGACACGCTGCTCGGTCTCTCGCTCGACCAGGGCGGCCACCTGACGCACGGCATGAAGATCAACTTCTCGGGCCGCCTGTACGACATCGTCGCCTACGGCGTGAACCCCGAGACCTCGACCATCGACATGGACGAGGTGCGCCGTCTCGCCCTCGAGCACAAGCCGAAGGTGATCATCGCGGGCTGGTCGGCCTACCCGCGCACCCTCGACTTCGCCGCCTTCCGGGCGATCGCCGACGAGGTCGGAGCGCTGCTCTGGGTCGACATGGCGCACTTCGCCGGTCTGGTCGCCGCGGGCCTGCACCCGAACCCCGTGCCCCACGCGCACGTCGTGTCGTCGACGGTGCACAAGACGATCGGCGGACCCCGCTCGGGCTTCATCCTCACCAACGACGCCGACATCGCGAAGAAGATCAACTCGGCCGTCTTCCCCGGTCAGCAGGGCGGTCCGCTCATGCACGTGATCGCAGCCAAGGCGACGGCGTTCAAGATCGCCGGCACGCCGGAGTTCAAGGAGCGCCAGGAGCGCGTGCTGCGCGGCGCGGCGATCATCGCCGAGCGCCTGTCGCAGCAGGACGTGAAGGATGCCGGCATCGCCGTGCGCTCGGGCGGCACCGACGTGCACCTCGTGCTCGTCGATCTGCGTGACGCCGAGATCGACGGCAAGCAGGCCGAGGATCTGCTGCACGAGATCCACATCACCGTGAACCGCAACGCGGTGCCCGACGACCCGCGCCCGCCGATGGTCACCTCGGGCCTGCGGATCGGCACCCCCGCGCTCGCAACCCGGGGCTTCGGCGACGCCGAGTTCACCGAGGTGGCCGACGTGATCGCGCTCGCGCTGCAGCCCGGTGCCGACGTCGAGGCGCTGCGCGCCCGTATCGACGCGCTCGCCGGCGCCTTCCCGCTGTACCCGAACCTGCAGCAGTAAGCATCCGGAACCCACCCGCGAGACTTCCTTTCCGGCACGAGACAGGACGCACGGCGCCCTGTCTCGTGCCGGAGCAGAAGTCTCGCGGGGATGAACGCGGAGAGAAGGGGCAGACATGACCGCGAAGATCCTCGACGGGAAGGCAGCCGCCGCCGCCATCAAGAGTGAGCTGGCAGAGCGCGTCGCAGCGCTGCGCGAGCGGGGCGTCGTGCCCGGCATCGCGACGGTGCTGGTCGGCGCCGACCCGGCGTCGCAGCTGTACGTCGGCATGAAGCACCGGCAGTCCGAGGCGATCGGCATGAACTCGATCCAGCGCGAGCTGCCCGCCGATGCCACGCAAGCCGAGGTCGAGGCCCTGATCGACGAGCTCAACGCCGACGACGCCTGCCACGGCTACATCGTTCAGCTGCCCCTTCCGAAGCACCTCGACACCGACGCGATCCTCGAGCGGATCGACCCGGCGAAGGATGCCGACGGATTGCACCCGACGAACCTCGGGCGCTTGGTGCTGAACGTCAACGGAACGATCCACACTCCGCTGCCGTGCACCCCGCGGGGCGTGATCGAGCTGCTGCAGCGCAACGGCTACGACCTGGGCGGCAAGCACGTCGTGGTCGTCGGTCGCGGTGTGACCATCGGGCGTCCGATGGGTCTGCTGCTCACGCGTCGCGACGTCAACGCCACGGTGACCCAGGTGCACACCGGCACCCCGGACATGTCGCCGTACCTGCGTCAGGCCGACGTGATCGTCGCCGGCGCCGGGGTCAAGCACCTCATCACCGCGGAGGACGTCAAGCCCGGAGCCGCCGTGCTCGACGTGGGCGTCACGCGCGAAGACGACCCCGAGACCGGCAGATCGAAGGTCTACGGTGACGTGCACCCCGATGTCGCCGAGGTCGCCGGCTTCATCTCGCCGAACCCCGGCGGCGTCGGCCCGATGACGGTCGCGCTGCTGATGACGAACGTCGTCGAGGCCGCGGAGCGCGCCGCGGGCTGATCCGTCGACGCCGACTCGAAGCATCCGCGCCGCCCCCTGATGACGTGATCAGGAGCGGGCGCGAGCCGGGGTCATGCCGTCGCGGCGAGACGACCGCGGATGCCGCTGATCCGCGCGTACTCGTCGAAGTCGAAGGTCGCAGATCCGGTGGCGTCGGTCACCTCGGCCGCCGAGAACGCGTCGTCCGACCACTCCAGCCGCCATCCGGCGAGGCGCGCGAGATCCCAGACGGATGCGCGCGGGTCGTTCAGCTCGAGCCCGCTCATCACGCGGGGCAGGGCGGCGACCGCGGCGGCCACGGTGAGCGACGGCAGCGGCGCATCGAGCAGCAGCACGGCCCGGGATCCGCCGCCGAAGGGCGCCGAGTAGTAGGGCGAGCGACCGGTGATCTCGACCGCGGCTGCGCCGATGACGTGTGCGACGTCGGCGATCCACGAGTCGACGTCATCGCCGATGTCGTCGGGGAAGGGCACCTCGCCCCGCGTCAGCTCTGTGATGCCGTGCTGCTCGCCGTACGCGCGCAGCGCGTCTGTGATGCCGCTTCGGTCGCCCTGCGGCAGCGCCCACGACCACATCATCGAACGCGGGCCCGGCGCGATCGAGATGAGCAGATGCGGAACCGCCTCGAAAGTGCGGGCATCGTCGTCGTGCGAGATGAAGGTGAACGTGCCGGCGGCGAGGTCGGCGTCCCAGCGGTGCTCGCCCAGCGAGTCGGTCGCCGACGCGAGCTGATCCTGGCGGAGGGTGGTGAAGAGGGCGGCGCGGTCGGCCAGCGCCCGAAGCGTCTCGAAGCTCATGACGCCAGTCTGGCGGCGGATGCTATGACTCGCCGAAGCGTCGCCTGCGAGGTGGCTATGGTCGGAGAAGAGCATTTCGAGACGAAGGAGTTTCCGCCATGCCCACGACGCAGGCAAGACCCGAGAAGCGCAGCATGATGCGCCCTGTGAACCGGTTCCTCGAGAGGTGGGTGCCATCGGCGCTGACCTTCGCGATCGTGCTCACTCTGATCGTCGCGGTGCTCGCCATGACGTTGACGCAGGCCAGCCCGGTCGACGTGGTGAAGGGCTGGGGTGACGGCCTGGCGGGACTGCTGTCGTTCATGACCCAGATGTGCCTGATCCTTCTGCTGGGATACATGCTCGCCAACACTCGCCCCGTGCAGAAGCTGCTGCGCGCGCTCGCCCGCGTGCCCAACAGCGCCGCGATGGCGTACGTCTTCGTCTTCGTCGTCGCGGCGGTGGCCAGCCTGATCACCTGGGGTCTCGGGCTGATCGTCGGCACGCTGCTCGCGCGCGAGATCGCCGTGCAGGCACGCGAGCGCGGTATGAAGGTGCACTTCCCGCTGCTGGTCGCGGCCGGCTACTCGGGCTTCGTCGTCTGGCACATGGGGTACTCCGGTTCGGGACCGCTGACCGCCGCGACCCCTGGTTCCTTCCTCGAGTCGAGTCTCGGCGGAGAGGTGATCCCGGTCACGCAGACGACCTTCGCGGGCTGGAACATGCTGGCCGCTCTCGGTGTGATCATCGTGTGCGCGCTGCTCTTCCTCCTGATCCGTCCGCGTAAGGATGAACCCGTATACGAGCTGCCGGCGCACGTCGGATCGGAGGCTGAGGATGAGATGGATGACGAGGTGGTGACCCCTGCTGACCGCATCGACGCCTCCCGCGTTCTGACTCTCGTGCTCGGCCTCGCCCTCGTCGCCTACCTGATCGTGCACTTCTCGCAGGGCGGCACCCTCACTCTCGACATCGTGAACTGGTCGTTCCTCGCGCTGATCCTGCTGCTGGTGCGCAATCCGTTCGAGCTGATCCATCTCACGAAGCGGGCCGCCTCGAACGTGGGCGAGATCCTCGTGCAGTTCCCGCTGTACGCCGGGATCCTCGGCATCATGGCGAGCTCTGGCCTGATCCAGCTGTTCTCGGATGCCTTCGTCTCGATCGCCACGCCGACCACGTTCGGCGTGCTCGCGCTCCTCTCGGCGGGCATCGTGAACTTCTTCGTGCCCTCGGGCGGCGGGCAGTTCGCCGTACAGGGGCCCATCATGCTCGACGCCGCCAACCAGCTGGGCGTCGACCCCTCGATCGCGATCATGGCCGTTGCCTACGGCGACCAGTGGACGAACATGATCCAGCCGTTCTGGGCGCTGCCGGTGCTCGCGATCGCGGGGCTGAAGATGCGCGACATCCTCGGCTACACGTTCGTGACGCTGCTCGGCTCGGGCGTGGTGATGGCGGCGGCGCTGCTGCTCGTCAGCCTCTGACAGCTTGAGAGGAGCAATCCGAGTTCAGTACTGGTCGGTCTCGCCGTTGCCGGATGCCGGGATGAAGCGCGCCGCGAGGGCCTCGGCGCCGCGGGCGAGGATCGTCACGTCGGCGCTCGCGGAGAGGAAGTGCGCTCCCGCGGCGACGTACGCGTCGGCGCCGGCGGGGTCGAACGCGTTCACGCCCACCTTCTTGCCGGCAGCGCTCACCGCCTCGAAGACGCGCTGCACGGCGGCGAGCACGTCGGGGTGCGCCTGCTGACCGGGGAGGCCCATCGAGGCCGCGAGGTCGGCGGGGCCGACGAGCACGCCGTCGACGCCGTCGACCGCGGCGATCTCGGCCGCCGCGTCCACGGCATCCGCCGATTCGATCTGCACGAACAGCGAGATCGTCTCCGACGCGTTCGGCACGTAGCCCGCCACCCGTCCCCATCGACCGCTGCGCGCGAGACCGGAGCCGACCCCGCGCACGCCCTGCGGCGGATAGCGCACGGCGGCGACCGCCGCCTGCGCCTCTGCGGCCGAGCCGACCATCGGCACGAGCAGGTTCTGCGCGCCGGTGTCGAGCACCTGCTTGATGATCACCGCATCGTTCACCGGCACGCGCACGATGGTGGGCACCCGATACGCGGCGATCACCTGCAGCTGCTGCTGAACCGAGACGACGGTGTTCGGGCCGTGCTCCATGTCGATGAGCAGCCAGTCGATGCCCGAGCCGGCGCAGATCTCGGCGTTCAGGGCCGTGCCGGTGCTCAGCCACATGCCGATCAGGGGTCGATCTGCGGCCGCCAGCGCGTCTCGGAAGGTGGGCTCTAGACGAAGCGGCATGCGATCGTTCCCATCTCGCGGTAGTCGCACAGCACCTCGTCGCCGCGCTCGACCCACATGGGCCGTGTGAACGATCCTGCCAGGATGATCTCGCCCGCCTCGAGTCGCGCGCCGTGCTGGTGGAACTTGTTCGCCAGCCATGCGACGCCGGTGGCCGGATGCCCGAGCACTCCGGCAGCCACGCCGGTCTCCTCGATCTGACCGTTCTTCGACAGCACGCCGGGTACCCAGCGCAGGTCGATCTCGTCCGGTCGCATGTGCACGTCGCCGAGCACCATCGCGCCGTAGGCGGCGTTGTCGCTGATCGTGTCGACGATGGTGCGCCCCTCCAGCTCGATGTGCGAGTTGAGCACCTCGAGTGCCGGCACGGCGTAGTCGATCGCCGCGAGGGCATCGTCGAGGGTGCAGTCGGGACCCTCGAGCGGCGTCTTCAGCACGAAGGCCAGCTCGACCTCGATGCGCACGTTCGAGAAGTCGTCGAACCGGATCTCCGCTCCCGAGGGATACACGGTGTCGTCGAACATCACGCCGTAATCGGGCTCGGTGATCCCCGTCGCCTGCTGCATGGCGCGCGAGGTCAGTCCGATCTTGCGGCCGACCAGGCGGCGCCCGGCAGCGACCTGCGAGTCACGCCAGACGCCCTGGATGGCGTACGAGTCCTCGACCGTGGCATCCGGATACCGGGCGGTGATGCGCGGCATCACGCCATGCGTCCGCTCGGCCTCGGCGAGCTCGGCGGCCAGCGCCGCAATGGTCTCGGCGGGAAGGGTCACAGCTGGTGTCCGAGCTTGTACTCGCCCTGCTTCCACTCGGGCATCGACTTCTCGCCCTCGTCGGGGCGGGTGTACGAGAAGCCGTCCGCTCCGATGGTGACGGCCATCTCGCTGGAGTCGGTGCGCGCCCGCACGGGCTGCGGGTTGCCGTCGAGGTCGAGCACGAGCGACGCGTCGGTGTACCAGCTGGGCACGACGGGGTTGCCCCACCAGTCGCGGCGCTGGTTGTCGTGCACGTCCCAGGTGACGACCGGGTTGTCGGGATCGCCGGTGTAGTAGTCCTGCGTGTAGACCTCGACGCGGTGGCCGTCGGGGTCGCGCAGGTACAGGTAGAACGCGTTGCTGACGCCGTGCCGGCCCGGGCCGCGCTCGATGGCGTCCGAGCGGCGCAGCGCGCCGAGCTTGTCGCAGATGGCGAGGATGTTGTGCTTCTCGTGCGTCGCGAAGCACACGTGGTGCATGCGCGGTCCGTCGCCGCCGGTCATCGCGGTGTCGTGCACGGTGGGCTTGCGGCGCATCCACGCCGCATACACGGTGCCCTCGGCGTCCTGGATGTCCTCGGTGACGCGGAAGCCCAGGTCCTGCATGTAGCGCACCGCGCGCGGCACGTCGGGGGTGACCTGGTTGAAGTGGTCCAGCCGCACCAGCTCGCCGGGGATGTGCAGGTCGTAGCGCCACGACATCCGCTCGACGTGCTCGCTCTGGTGGAAGAACTCGTACGGGAATCCGAGCGGGTCGACGACGCGCACCGAGTCGCCGATGCCCTTCACGAAACCGCCGGCCTCGCGTCGCACGTCGCAGCCGAGCTCGGTATAGAACTCCACCGCGCGGTCGAGGTCGTCGGGGGTGCGCACCCGGTACGAGAACGCGGCGACGGCCGCGACCTCGCCCTTGCGCAGCACGAGGTTGTGGTGGATGAACTCCTCGGTCGAGCGCAGGTAGATGGTGTGCTCGTCCTCCTCGGTGACGTACAGCCCGAGGATGTCGACGTAGAACTCCCGCGACGCGGCGAGGTCGGTGACGACGAGCTCCATGTACGCGCAGCGCAGGATGTCGGGTGGGCTCGCGACGGGCGTCGCGATGGGGTCGTCGGTGCGGATCGGCGCCTCCTGGCTCACGTAGAAGCCGGAGGAGGTGAGGGTCTTGCCTTCGTGATCGGTCATGTCAGCGTCCTTGCTTGTCTTGAGGTGGTCCCCGGTCGAGTGCCTGAGCCTGTCGACGGGTCAGCGCGGGTCGGGGTCGTCGAGGTCCTGCTTGCCGAAGGCGGGGTTGTGCGGCGCGCCGAGGGTGATGTGCACGCTCTGCTGATCGGTGTAGAAGTCGATCGAGCGGTACCCGCCCTCGTGTCCGAGCCCGGATGCCTTGACGCCACCGAACGGGGTGCGGAGGTCTCGCACGTTGTTCGAGTTCAGCCACACCATGCCGGCCTCCACGGCGCCCGCGAAATTGTGGGCGCGCTTGAGGTCGTTGGTCCAGATGTACGCGGCGAGGCCGTAGCGCGTGTTGTTCGCGAGGGCCAGCGCCTCGTCCTCGGTGTCGAACGGTGTGATGGCGACGACGGGGCCGAAGATCTCCTCCTGGAAGATGCGGGCATCGGGCGCGACGTCGGCGAAGGCGGTCGGGGCGACGTAGTTGCCCGTGGGGAAGCCGTCGGGGCGGCCGCCGCCGGCGATCAGACGTCCCTCGGTCTTGCCGATCTCGACATAGCTCATGACCTTGTCGTAGTGCTCCGGGTGCACCAGAGCGCCGACCTCGGTGGCGGGGTCGTGGGGGTGGCCGACCTTGACTCGCTTTGCGATCGCGGCGAAGCGCTCGACGAACTCGTCGTAGATGCCACGCTGCACGAGGATGCGGCTGCCGGCCGTGCAGCGCTCGCCGTTGAGCGAGAAGACGCCGAACACACAGGCATCCACCGCGGTGTCGAGATCGGCGTCGTCGAAGACGACGGCCGGGCTCTTGCCGCCCAGCTCCATCGACAGCCCCTTCAGGAAGGGGGCTGCGTTGCCGAAGATGATCTGGCCGGTGCGGCTCTCGCCGGTGAACGAGATCAGCGGCACGTCGGGATGCTTGACCAGGGCATCTCCAGCGTCTTCACCCAGGCCGTTGACGAGGTTGAAGACGCCCGGCGGCAGTCCCGCCTCTTCGAAGATGCCCGCCCAGAGGGACGCGGAGAGTGGGGTGAACTCGGCGGGCTTGAGCACGACGGTGTTGCCGGTGGCCAGCGCGGGGCCGAGCTTCCACGACTCGAGCATGAACGGGGTGTTCCACGGCGTGATCAGGCCCGCGACGCCGATCGGCTTGCGGTTGACGTAGTTCATCTGCTTGCCGGGCACCTTGAACGCGTCGTCGGCCTGCGCGACGATCAGGTCGGCGAAGAACCGGAAGTTCTCGGCGGCGCGACGCGCCTGGCCCAGCGCCTGGGTGATGGGCAGACCCGAGTCGAAGGACTCGAGTTCGGCGAGGCGCGCGTCGCGCGACTCGACGATGTCGGCGATGCGGTGCAGCACGCGCGAGCGCTCGCGCGGCAGCATGCGCGGCCAGGGGCCCTCGGTGAAGGCGCGCCGGGCGGCCGCGACGGCACGGTCGATGTCGGCCTTCTTGCCGGCGGCGGCGTGCACGTAGGTCTCGTTGGTGACGGGGTTGAGCACCGCGAAGGTGTCGCCGTCGATCGAGTCCGTGAACTCGCCGTCGATGTAGTGCTGGATCTTCGAGGGGAGGTCGGCGGGGGTGTAGACGTCGGTCATCATCGTCCTTCTTCGCTGATGTGGGAGTGCCGGGCAGCCAGGAATGCGTCCCGGGTGCGCCAGCGGTGGTTTCGTGCGGACAGCTCGATCTCGAGCGGCTCGGCGCCGTCGCGGATCAGCTGGAGGATCTGCTCGTGCTCTTCGACGGAGTGCCGGGCCCTGCCCGGCACGTAGGCGAAGGTGGAGTCCCGGATGCCCGAGAGCCGACCCCACCCGCGGTGCACGAGGTCGAGGATGTGCGGGTTCGGGCAGGGCTCGAACAGCACCGAGTGGAATCGCTGGTTCAGCTGCGTGAAGCGGTGGGCGTCGAAGTGATCGAGCAGCTCGCGCATCTGCTCGTTGATCTGCTCGGCTCGGACGAGCGCCTCCTCGTCGAGCAGGGGAGCGGACAACGCGGTCGCCGAGCCCTCGACCAGGCCGAGGGTCTGCATGGTGTGCGCGTACTCGTCCTCGTCGATCAGCGACACGTGCGCGCCCACATTGCGCTCGAAGGTGACGAAGCCCTCGGCCTCTAGGCGGCGGATCGCCTCGCGCACCGGCACGACGCTCATCTGCAGCTCGCGGGCGATGGCACCGAGCACGAGGCGGTAGCCGGGGCCGTAGGCATGCGAGGCGATTCGCGAGCGAAGCCAGGTGTAGGCCTGCTCGGACTTGCTGCCCTCGCGCACGAGCGTGGTCATCGGCTTGCCTCGTACTTCGCGCGCCAGTCGGCGTTCATCGGGAACAGCCCGTCGACCGGGTTGCCCGCGGCGACCTGCTCGGCGATCCAGGCATCCTCGTCCTCCTGCGCGAGAGCCGCATCGGCGACCTCTTCCGCGAGGTGCGCGGGGATGACGATCACGCCGTCGCCGTCGCCGACGATGACGTCGCCGGGCTGCACGGTCGCCCCGCCGCAGCCGATCGTGACGTCGAACTCCCAGGGCACGTGCTTGCGGCCGAGCACCGACGGGTGCGCGCCCTTCGAGAACACCGGCAGCCCGATCTCGGCGACCGCGTCGAAGTCGCGCACGCCGCCATCGGTGACCACGCCGGCGGCACCGCGGGTGCGGGCACGCAGCGCGAGGATGTCGCCGAGGGTGCCGGTGGTCTCGTCGCCGCGGGCCTCGATCACGATGATCTCGCCCTCGCCGACCGCGTCGAAGGCGCGCTTCTGGGCGTTGTACCCACCGCCATGGCTCTTGAAGAGGTCTTCGCGGGCCGGCACGAAGCGCAGGGTCTTGGCGGTGCCGACGATCTTGGCGCCTGGCAGGTTGGCGGAGAGGCCGTCGATGAAGCAGGAGTGCAGGCCGCGCTTGCGCAGCTGACTCGACAGCCCCGCGGTGGGCGCGGCTTCGAGCTTCGCCCGCAGCTCGGCGGACAGCCCAGAGGGCGTCTGCTCGATGGTGGGCAGACCGGCGAGCTCTCGCGAGCCCCAGGCCTCTGCCCGCTGCAGGTCGTCGACGGCCGGCATCGAGCCGAGCGCCGGGTCGAACTCGACGTCGCCCTGAGTGACCGTGGTGCGCAGGCGGCCCGATGAGGGGGCGCCGGGGGCATCCGGGGCATCCACCTCGATCTCGACCACGTCACCGGGCACGATCACGCTGGAACCCGCGGGCGTACCGGTGAGGATGATGTCGCCCGGCTCGAGCGTGAAGTGCTGCGAGAGGTCGGCGACGAGCTGGGGGAGCGGGAAGAGCAGGCCGGCGGTGGTGTCGTCCTGCGCGAGCTCGCCGTTCACCCAGGTGCGTACGCGAAGAGCTGCGGGGTCGACGGCCGCGGCGTCGATGAGCTCGGGGCCGACCGGCGTGTAACCGTCGCCACCCTTGGAGCGAACGTTGGACCCCTTGTCGTTGGCACGCAGGTCGTACAGGCCCAGGTCGTTCGACGCGGTGACGGATGCCACGTGCGACCACGCCTCGTCGACCGAGACGCGGCGGGCCGCGGTGCCGATGATGAGCGCGATCTCGCCCTCGAAGGCGAGCAGCTCCGTGCCGGCGGGGCGCTCGACGACGCCGTCGGTGCCGGCGAGCGAGCTGGCGGGCTTGAAGAAGTAGGAGGGGGCGGCGGGACGGCGGCCGCGCTGGTCGGAGCGCGAGACGTAGTTGAGGTGGATCGCGATGATCTTGCCGGGGCGTGCGAGCTCGGCCATGGGGCGCCTCCTTGCATCGTGCACGGGATGACTCGGTGGTCTTGTGCGTCGTATTCGAAATCGTATATGATCCTCAGGCGGGTGGCAAGCATCCGATCACCACCCCGACAGAGTCGTCAAAGGAGCATCATGAGCGAGCAGTCACGCCGTTCTCGGGCATCTCGTCCACCCGAGGGATTCACCCCCACCGGCACGATCGCCAATGCGGCCGATCGTCGCCGCGTCGTCTTCGCCACGGTGGTCGGCACCACCGTCGAGTGGTACGACTTCTTCATCTATGCGACCGCGGTCGGGCTCGTCTTCGGGCAGCTCTTCTTCGCCCCGCTGGGTGCCAACAGCATCCTGATCGGCTTCGCGACCGTGGGGATCAGCTTCCTGTTCCGTCCGCTCGGGGCCTTCCTGGCCGGGCACTTCGGCGACAAGGTCGGCCGCAAGGTGGTGCTGATGTGGACGCTCATCCTGATGGGTGCGGCGACGGCGCTGATCGGCATGCTGCCGACCTACGAGGCGATCGGCGTGGCCGCGCCGCTGCTGCTGGTGCTGCTGCGCATCCTGCAGGGCCTGTCGGCGGGAGGTGAGTGGGGCGGTGCGGTGCTGATGGCTGTCGAGCACGCACCCAAGACCAAGCGCGGCATCTTCGGCGCCTCGCCGCAGATCGGCGTGCCGCTCGGCCTGCTGCTGGCCTCGGGCGTGATGGCGATCATGACCGCGATCGCCCCCGGTGAGCAGTTCCTCGCATGGGGCTGGCGAGTTCCGTTCCTGCTCAGCATCGTGCTGATCCTGATCGGCTACTACGTGCGACGCAACGTCGAGGAGAGCCCCGTGTTCGCCGAGCTCGCGGAGCGCAAGGAAGAGGCGCGGATGCCGATCGTGCAGCTGTTCCGCAAGCACCTGCTGCTCGTGATCGTCGCCGCGCTCGTCTTCGCCGGCAACAACGCGGTCGGATACATGACCACCGGCGGCTACATCCAGAACTACGCCACGAACCCCGACGGCCCGCTCGCCCTCGAGCGCGGACCGGTGCTGTGGGCCGTCACCGGCTCGGCGGTCACTTGGCTGCTCTCGACGCTCCTGGCCGGATTCGTCAGCGACAAGCTGGGCCGTCGCACCACCTACGTCATCGGGTGGGTGCTGCAGCTGGGTGGCGTGTTCGCGCTGTTCCCACTGGTCAACACCGGCGACATCGGCCTGATGTTCACGGGCCTCGCGATCCTCACCCTCGGGCTCGGCTTCACCTACGGCCCGCAGGCGGCGCTGTACACCGAGCTGTTCCCGGCCAGCATCCGCTTCTCGGGGGTGTCGATCTCGTACGCGATCGGCGCGATCGCCGGCGGTGCGTTCGCCCCGACCATCGCGACCGCGCTGGTGCAGGCGACCGGCACGACCATGTCGGTCACGTGGTACCTCGCGGGCATGACCGTGATCGGACTCATCGCGACGCTGCTGCTGCGCGACCGCAGCGGCATCCCGCTCGGGCCCGACCACGAGGCCGAGCAGGCGGTGAGCCCGATCCACGGGCTCGCCCGCGCCTGAGCCTCCGCGTCTGAAGCTCTTACAGGTCGGAGGGATGGTTCGTACCGGATCATCCCTCCGACCTGCGTCAGTCTTGGCGGCCTGTGCGATCAGCCGTCGAGGGCGGCCCGGATGACGTCTGCGGAGCGCGTCAGCCGTGCGGCGATCTCGGTATCTGCGAAGCGGGATGCCACGTGCACCACGGCGAGGGCGGCGGGGCGTGCGCCACGCAGCGGCAGCGGCACGGCGATCGACTTGAGGTTCGGGATCACCTCGTCGTGGCTGAGCGCGTAGCCGCGCTCGCGCACGGCCTCGACCTCGGCGCGCAGCGCCGCATCGACCGCTGGCCACTCGGCATCGCGCAGCTGAGCGAGGATCGCCTTGCCCGGTGCTCCCACCGTGACCGGATGCCTGGTGCCGGGCCGCTGGGCGACATTGGCCACCGCGTGGCGCGGCTCGACGCTGGTCAGGGTGATGACCTCGTCGCCGTCGAGAACGGCGAGGAAGGCGGTGTGGCCGAGCTCGTTCGCCACCGCGGTCAGCTCGGGCAGTGCCTCGGCATGCAGATCGTGCGCGACCCCGGCGGCGAGGGCGGCCATGCGCGGGCCCAGGGCCATGCGTCCGGACGCATCGCGGATGACGAGGCGGTGATCCTCGAGCGTGCGCAGCAGGCGGTAGGCGATCGAGCGGTGCACGTCGAGTCGGGTGGCGACCTCGTCTATCGACAGCGGGCCGTCGGCGAGGACTTCGAGGATGCGGATGCCGCGGCTGAGCGTCTGCGAAGCGGGCGCTGGGGTCATCGTCGGCTCCAGTTCTGTTGTGGCGTCGTGCGCCTTCGTATACGATCTGTTCAATAGTAGAACGTTGTGTTCCAATATAGAACACGCCGGAAGGAATCGACGACGATGCAGTTCCACCACCATGGCTATGTGTCCCACGACCCGCGGGTCCTTCCCGCGGAGGGCCTGGGCATCGACCGGCCAGACGCGCTGCCCGATGAGGTGGACGTGCTCATCGTCGGCTCGGGACCTGCGGGCATGCTGCTCGCCGCCCAGATGTCGCAGTATCCGAACGTGAACACGCGCATCATCGAGAAGCGCGACGGTCGTCTCGTGCTCGGCCAGGCCGACGGCATCCAGCCGCGCAGCGTCGAGACCTTCCAGGCGTTCGGCTTCGCCGAGCGCATCGTCGCAGAGGCCTACAACATCGGCTGGATGAACTTCTGGGGCCCCGACCCCGAGAACCCGCAGAACATCATCCGCACGGCGCGCACCGCCGACTACGCCTATGACATCTGCGAGTTCCCGCACCTCATCGTCAACCAGGCCCGGGTGCTCGACTACTTCGCCGAGGCGGCCGCCGACGGCCCCGGTCGCATCGTGCCCGACTATGGCGTCGCCTTCCTCGGCCTCACCGTGCACGACGAGGGGGAGCATCCGGTCGAGGTGCAGATCGACGACAAGGGCGTCGAGCGCACCATCCGCGCCAAGTACGTCGTCGGCTGCGACGGCGCGCGCAGCGGCGTGCGCAAGGCGATCGGGCGCACGCACGTCGGCAACGCCTCCGCGCACGCATGGGGCGTGATGGACGTGCTGGTGAACACCGACTTCCCCGACTGGCGCACCAAGTGCGCGATCAACGCCGAGGCGGGCAACATCCTGCACATCCCGCGCGAGGGCGGCTACCTCAGCCGCATGTACATCGACCTCGGCGCGGTCGCCGCCGACGACGACCACCGCGTGCGTCAGACGCCGATCGAGGAGATCATCCGTAAGGCGAACGAGATCCTGCATCCGTACTCCATCGACGTCAAGGACATCGCCTGGCACAGCGTGTACGAGGTCGGCCACCGAGTCACCGACGGCTTCGACGATGTCGTCGACGGCTCGGGTCGCACTCCGCGCGTCTTCCTCACCGGAGACGCCTGCCACACGCACAGCGCCAAGGCAGGCCAGGGCATGAACGTCTCGATGCAAGACGGCTTCAACCTCGGGTGGAAGCTCGGCTCGGTGCTCACCGGGCGCAGCCCCGAGACACTGCTGGCCACCTACGGTGCCGAGCGCAAGCCGGTCGCGCAGCAGCTGATCGACTTCGACCGCGAGTGGTCGAGCCTGATGGCGCGCAAGCCCGAAGAGATCTCCGACCCGCAGGAGCTGGCGACCTTCTATCTCGGCACCGCCGAGTTCCCCTCCGGGTTCATGACCCAGTACACCTCGTCGATGATCACCGGCACCGACGCGCACCAGTCGCTCGCGGCCGGCTTCCCGCTGGGCAAGCGGTTCAAGTCGGCAGAGGTCACGCGCATCTGCGACGGCAACGTCATCCACCTCGGCCACCACGCCCGGGCAGACGGCCGCTGGCGGGTCTACGCCTTCGGCGACGCCTCGGGCGAGCGACTGAACGCCTGGGCGGCGCAGACTGCGCCGGTCTTCGCGCGGTTCACCCCGGCGGATGCCGATGTCGACGCCGTCTTCGATGTGAAGGCGGTCTATCAGGGGTCTTACGAGGATGTCGAGGTCACGACGGTGCCGGCGCTGTTCGCCCCGAAGACCGGACCGCTTGGCCTCACCGACTGGGAGAAGGTCTACGCCGCCGCGCCCAGCAAGTGGAACGAGACGGACATCTTCGAGGCGCGGGAGCTTTCGCGGGACGGGGTCGTGATCGTCGTGCGCCCCGACCAGTACGTCGCCGCGATCCTCCCCCTCGACGCGGTCGACGAGCTCGCCGCGTTCTTCGAGGGAGCGCTGCTGCCGGCATCCTGAACCTGGCCTGCGCGCGGGGCATGACGAGTGTCACGCCGAGATCGTGACACTGCCCTCCGGATGCCGTCGTGCCGAGCGGCCACGCTGGAAGCATGCCCACAGTCACTGAGAGACCACCTGCCGCCCAGCCGAACGCTGCCGCCCGACCGAACGCCGTCGCCCGACCGAATGCCGTCGTGGGCGACACCGCGCCGCCGATCGCCGTCGAGTTTCGCGGCGTCCGCCGCTGCTTCGGCTCCGGTGACCAGCGCGTCCGCGCCGTGGACGGCCTCGACCTCACCATTCGCCGCGGCGAGGTGGTCGCGCTGCTCGGGCCGAACGGGGCCGGCAAGACCACCACGCTCGACATGCTGCTCGGCCTCAGCGAACCCGGCGAGGGCAGCGTGCGCGTGCGCGGGATGGTCCCCGCCGCGGCTGCGCGCCGGGGAGCGATCGCCGCGGTTCTGCAGACGGGCGGACTGCTCGGCGATCTCACGGTCGGCGAGACCGTGCGCCTCATCGCGTCGCTGCACGGTGCAGCGGCGATGGCACGCGTTCCGTCTGTGCTGACGAAGGCAGACCTGACCGCGCTCGTCGGCCGCCGGGTCGCCAAGTGCTCGGGCGGCGAGCAGCAGCGCGTGAAGTTCGCCCTCGCCCTGGTCGCCGATCCCGGCATCCTCGTGCTCGACGAGCCCACCGCGGGCATGGACGTGACGGCGCGGCGTCGGTTCTGGGATGTGATGCGAGCGGATGCCGACGCCGGGCGCACGATCATCTTCGCCACGCACTACCTCGAGGAGGCGGAGCAGTTCGCCCATCGCACGGTGGTGATGCACCGTGGCCGAATCGTCGCAGATGCCCCGACGGCGCAGCTTCGCGCCGGGCTCGGCGCGAGGGGTATCGCCGCATCTCTGCCCGATGATGATGATGATGCCGCCGGCATCCTGCGCCGGCTCCGCGAGTGGGACGGCGCCACCGATGTGCGCGTTGACGCCGGCCGGCTGAGGCTGCGAGCGAGCGACTCGGATGCCCTCGCCGCAGCGCTCCTCGCGGCCGGCTGCCGCGACCTCGAGATCACGACGCCCACGCTCGAGACCGCCTTCACCGCTCTCACGGAGGACTGATATGACCATCGCCACGACCGCGCCGACGCGGCTCTCACTCACGATGCTGCGCATCGAGGCCATCCGCCAGCTGCGCAACCCGTACACGCTCGCGTTCACACTCGCCATGCCCGTCGTGATGTACCTGCTCTTCGGCGCGACCGCCGGCTACGCCGAGCTGTCGGCCGGAAACGGCAACGCGTCGTTCTACGTGATGATCTCGATGGCGGCGTACGGAACCGCGGTCGCGATGAGTTCGCTGACCTCGCTGGCGGCCGCTGAGGCGCAGCAGGGCTGGGGGCGCCAGCTCGCGATGACCCCGCTGAGCACGGCCGGCTACGCCCTGACGAAGCTGCTCAACGCGCTGGGGTTCGCCGCGCTCGCTCTGACTGCTGTGTTCGTCGCCGGCATCCTCACAGATGCGGCGGCCGACGAGACGTGGCGCTGGTTCGCCGTCGCGGGGATCGTCCTCGGAATCGGACTGATGTTCGGACTGTACGGGCTGGGGGTAGGGCTCTTCTTCAACACCGACTCGTCCGCAGCGCTGGCGTCGATCTCGATGACCTTCTTCGCCTTCTTCGGCAACGTGTTCATGCCGCTCGACGGCGTCATGCTCGACGTGGCCCGACTCACCCCGCTGTACGGCTTCGTGGCGCTCAGCCGCTGGCCGCTCACCGACGGCACCCTCACCACCGGGCAGACCGACCCGCTGTGGGCGGTGATGCTGAACATCCTCGTCTGGCTGGCCGTGTTCGCGGCTCTGGTCTTCGCGGGTGTGCGGCGCTCCCGCCGGCGGCGATGAGCAGGGTGCGGATGATCGGTAGGTTGGAGTCATGACAGCGCAGCAGGGCGGCATCGAGCGCCCCGCCGCGACCGCCTCGCACTGGGATCGCTACGGATGGCTCATGGCGGTCGTCTGGATGATCTTTCTGGCGTACCCGGTGATCGCTCTGCTGCGCTCAGACGCGTCGCGGGCGTGGATCGTCACCGGGTGGGTGGCACTGGTCGCCTTCGCCGCAGTGTACGTCGTCGGGTTCGTGCGGGGCAGTCGCGGTGGCGGCGGGCTCGGCTCTCCGCCGGTGCGCGGACAGTGGATGTTCTTCGCCGTGCTCATCGCCTGCGCGGCGCTGTCGGTGCCGGCAGAGGGGCTGCTGGCACTGACCTTCCTGCCCTTCATCATGTCGTTCGCCTCATACGGCCTCACCCGCGCAGCCCATTGGATCACCTCGATCGTCGCCGTGCTGATCACCACCGGCTGCATCCTGCTGCTCCCCGGCGGCACCGCGTATTTCGCGCTGCTTGTGGTGGTGATGCTGCTGGGCGTGGTGAACACCGTGTCGACATGGTTGATCATCCGCTCAGCGCAGGCCGAGCGGCTCGGACTCGAGCTGGCCACGAGCGAGGCGCGCGAGGCGCTCGCCCGCGACGTGCATGACCTCATCGGGCATTCGCTCACCGTGGTGCAACTGAAGTCGCAGCTCGCGGCACGTCTGATCGACGCCGATCCCGCTCGGGCGAAAGCCGAACTCGCCGCCATCACCGCTCTGACCGCAGAGGCGCTCGCCGCCGCACGCGCCACGGTCGCCGGCGCGCGCAGCACCACCTTCGGCGAGCAGCTGGCACGCAGCGGCGAGGCCCTCGCCGCCGGGGGCGTGGCGCTGCAGGTGCACGGAGCACCGGACGCGCTCTCACCGGCCCAGGAGCTCACGGCCAGCTGGATCCTGCGCGAGGCGACTACGAACCTGCTGCGACACAGCGCGGCCCGTCGGGCGCGGGTGACCGTGGCCCCGGGGTGGCTCTTGGTCGAAGACGACGGGTGCGGCCTCGACGGCGATCAGACCGGTGCGGCAGAGGGCAATGGGATCCGCGGCATGCGAGAGCGCGCTGCGGCCGCGGGCGCCGCATTCCGCATCGGACCGGCCGCGGGTGCGGGAACGCGGGTGGAGGTGCGCTGGTGAGCCCGCTGCCGCAGCGCACGGCGCCCCACAGCATCCGCCTGCTCGTCGCCGATGACCAGGCGCTGGTGCGCGGTGCGCTCGCCGCCCTGCTCGAGCTGGAGCCCGACATCGATGTGGTCGCCACCGCCGCGGACGGCGAGGAGGCGTTGCGCCTGACAGCCTCGCTCACGCCGGATGTGTGCCTGATGGACATCCAGATGCCAGGGATCGACGGCATCGAGGCGACCCGTCGCCTGCGCGCGGCCAGCCCGGCCACACGGGTGCTGATCGTGACGACATTCGCCCGTCCCGGTTACCTGCGAGATGCGCTGGAGGCGGGCGCGTGCGGATTCATGGTGAAGGATGCGCCCGCCGAGCAGCTTGCCGACGCCGTGCGACGCACGCATGCCGGACTGCGGGTGCTCGATCCGGCGCTCGCCGAGAAGAGCCTGTTCGAAGGGGCGAATCCGCTCAGCGACCGGGAACGGCAGGTGCTGCGGCTGGCCGCCGACGGCAGGTCGGCCGCAGCCATCGCATCCGAGGTCTTCCTCTCCGCCGGAACGGTACGCAATCACCTGTCGGCGGCGATCGGCAAGACCAGCGCCGGAAACCGCGCGCAGGCGGTGCGCGTGGCGCAGGACAAGGGCTGGATCTGAGTCGTCGCCCGGGGTGACACCCGGATGCCCGCGGTCAGGAGTTCGCGCGGATGATCTCCTGCTGGTACGGCGCGATGACCTTGCCCGAGATGCGCAGATCGAGCACCAGGAAGTGGCGCTCGGCCGGGTCTTCGGATGCCCAGGTGCGCAGGCGCTCGAGGTCGTCGAGCGTGCGCACGACGACGCCCTCCGCGCCGACGGCTGCGGCGAAGGCGGCGAAGTCGACCTCGGGGATGAGCATGGGGCCCTCGGCGAGCCCCTTGAGGCCGTAGAGGTTCACCTCGGCGCCGTAGGCGGCGTCGTTCCAGATCACCGCGATGCCGCGACCGCCGGCCGCGCGCACGGCGGATTCGAGGTCGGCGATCGCCATCAGGCCGCCGCCGTCGCCCGAGGTCAGCACGATGGTCTGCTCGGGTCGCGCGCGGGTGGCGCCGACCACGCTGGGCCAGCCCTGGCCGATCGACTGGAAGGCGGTGCCGACCATCATCATGCGGTCGGGCGCTGCCACCGGCCAGTACATGTTCGCCCAGCCGATGAAGTGGCCGCCGTCTGAGACGACGACGCGGTCCTCCGGCAGCAGCTCCGCGATGCGGCGCGCCGCCGAGCGAGGGTCGAGGCGCCCGTCGGCGGCGAGATCATCGCCGTCCGCGTACGCGCGGGCGGCCTCGACGTCGGCCGTCTCGCGCCAGGGGGCGTGCGCGGGAGCGGATGCCGGGGTGCTGAGCCGCTCGACGAGCGCCTCAGCGGCAAGACGGGCATCGGCGCGCACGAAGCCGCCGACATGGGCGTGGGTCGCCGCCGGCGCCACGTCGACCTGGAACACTCGCGTGCCGGGCGCGAACAGCTCACCGAAGCGCATCGTGAACTGGTTGAGCGACGCACCGAAGACCACGGCGACATCGGCCTCGCGGATCAGCTGCATGGCGCCCTCGGCGCCGAACCCACCGGTCACTCCCAGGTCGTACCGGGTGTCGGGGAAGACACCTCTGCCCAGGGCAGTGGATGCGGTGAGCGCCCCGGTCGACTCCGCGAGGGCCCCCAGGGCGTCGCGCGCGCCGGCGAGCCACGCGCCGCGGCCGGCGAGCAGGAACGGGCGCTCGGCCGAGCGCAGCGCGTTCGCGATGTCATCGAGCATCCCGTCGGCGAACTCGCCGCGGGGCGCGAGCGGCGCGGGGATGCGCGGCACCGGGGCCGGCGCGACGGCGCCCGCCTCGAGCGAGGCGACGTCGTAGGGGATCGCCAGCACGACGGGCACGCGGTAGGTCAGGGCGTGCTCGATCGCGATGACGGTGGTCGCGGCGGCGTCGGCGTGCCCGGTCGTATAGGTGCGCGCGCCGACGGCCGATGCCATGGCGATCTGATCCACATCCCACGGGCGCGGGCCCGACGTGGGCTCGTCGCCGACGACGAGCACGAGCGGCACGTGCGCCTGCACGGCCTCGGCCAGCGCCGTCAGGGTGTTCGTGAACCCCGCACCGTACGTCGAGGTGGCGGCGGCGATGCGACCGGATGCGCGGAAGTGCGCATCGGCGGCGACCACAGCGCCCTGCTCGTGGCGGACGGCGGTGAAGACGGCGTCGGTCTGCTTCTCGAGCGCATCGAGGAAGTACGCGTTGCCGTTGCCCATCACGCCGAAGACGTGGTCGATGTGCTGGGCGAGGGTGAGGGCCACGTGGGCGGAGACGGTGGGCATGGTGAAGCGCCTTTCAAGACAGGAACGGAGGAATCCGTATATGTCTCGCGCCTCGTCGCGGAGTGCTTCGTGCCCCTTTTTCGAGCACCGGCCTGAGGGGCCGGACTCTCCGATTCTATCCGGCGCACCTGCGCGGGTGAACGCTCGCCCGCGCCGAAGGATAGCCCCCGCGCTGCGATGCGTCGAGGTCGTGGTGGCGAAAGGCTCAGCGGCGCAGAGTGGATCGCTCAGCAGCACGACCGCAGCAGCACGACCGCACCACCACGGAGGGCACCATGTCGGGAAACCTGGAGCAGCCCGCGTCGCAGGGCGATGCGCAGACCAGCACCGCGAAAGAGCGGCAGGCGCCGCCACCCGACGACGCGCGCAAACCGCAGACCCCGCCCGAGATCGACAAGCCCTCGTGGAAGTACGCGCTCAAGCGCGCCTTCTCGGAGTTCCTGCGCGACCGGTGCACCACGCTCGCCGCTGCGCTGACGTACTACAGCGTCCTGGCGATCTTCCCCGCCCTGCTCGCCGTGGTCTCGCTGGTGGGGCTGTTCGGCAAGGCCGACGAGACCACCGACCTCCTGCTCAGCGTCCTTGGCCGCGTGGCCGATGATTCCGTCGTTCAGGTGCTGCGTCAGCCGATCGAGCAGCTCGCTCAGTCGAACACCGCAGGCCTCGCGCTCATCATCGGTCTGGCCGGCGCCATCTGGTCGGCCTCGGGGTATGTCAGCGCCTTCTCGCAGGCGATGAACACCGTCTACGAGATCGATGAGGGTCGTCCGTTCTGGAAGCTGCGCCCGATGGTGCTGCTGCTCACCGTCATCCTGCTGATCATCGCGGTGGCGATCGTGCTGCTGGTGATCGTCTCCGGACCGATCGCCGAGGCGATCGGCGAGACTATCGGGCTCGGAGAGGTGGCGCTCACCGTGTGGAGCATCGCCAAGTGGCCGGTCATCGTGCTGCTCGCCATCCTGGCCCTGGCGATCCTGTACTACGGCAGCCCCAACGTGAAACAGCCGAAGTTCCGCTGGATGAGCCTCGGAGCGTTCGTGGCGCTGGTGATCATGGTGATCGCCTCGCTCGGCTTCTTCTTCTACGTGATCAACTTCAGCAACTACCAGAAGACCTACGGCAGCATCGCCGGCGTCATCATCCTGCTGCTGTGGCTCTGGATCGTGAACCTGTCGCTGCTGTTCGGCGCGGAGTTCGACGCCGAGATGGAACGAGGGCGTCAGCTGCAGGCCGGGATCGAGGCGGAGGAGAGCATCCAGCTGCCGCCGCGCGACGACCGGCAGAGCAAGAAGATGCAGGAGAAGGAGCAGAAGACCATCGAAGAAGGTCGACAGCTGCGACTGCGCGCGGAGAACGACTCCCGCGACGATGACGACGACCGGCGCGGTGGGGACGCCAGGCGCGGTGAGGACGCGCCGAAACGCTGATCGCGGGTCGTCGATCTGAGCGGTGGGCGTCTAGCCGTGCAGGGCGTGCTCTGCGGCGAGGTCGAGCGTCGACACCGAGCGGTCGTCGAGCCGGATCGCGGTGACGGTCTCGGCCGGCAGGGGAGTCCAGCCGTCGCCGGCGACACCGGTCGATCCGACCGAGATCGTGCCGTCGGCGCCTTCGCGCCAGCGCAGCGCGAAGTAGTCCTCGTTGTGCTCGCTGGGCAGCACATCGGCCAACGGGGCGAGGCGGGAGAGATCGTGATCGGTGAGGATGCTGGTGGCACTGGCGTGCACGACGACGAGCTGGTCGGCATCGAGAACCAGGGCATTCAGGCTGGCGAGCGGGAACAGCTCTCGCAGCATCGTCGCGACTCGCGTCGTCGCCTCGTGCAGGCCGAGTCCCTCCGCCACCTTCTCGCGGATGAGCGCGAAGTACATCTCGCTGTCGGTGGTGCCGGTGAGTGTCGCGACGCTCTCGGCCGAGAGCAGTGACCGCAGCTGCTCGAGCGGCTTGATCGAGCCGTTGTGCGCGAAGGCAATGCCGTCGGCCGTGAAGGGGTGCGCGTTGGAGTCGAGCACGGGCAGTCCGGCGGTGGCCCATCGCAGGTGCACGATCGCCGCGCGACACTCGGCATCCATCGCCTGATCGAACGCCGGGTCGCCGATGGCGGATCGCGCCGAGCGGTGCGCCGCAGGCGGCTGCCCGGGCGCGCTCACGCCTGCCCAGCCCCAGCCGTCGCCGTGCAGGCGCGCCAACGAGAGCAGGCTCTCCATCCCATCTCGGCCCAGCTCACGGCGGGCAGCGGAGCGATCTGATGAGACGAAGGCGAACAGGCGGCACATGACGGAAAGACCTCGGAAATCGGGATGAGGGATGCGGCGGGCGACGCGATCCCTCCTTCGTTTCTACCTCATTCCGGCTGAACAGGCGCGGAATCCGTTGGCTCGGCATGGCATCGGTGTAACAGAATGGAGCGGTGACTGAGGCAGACATCGAGCGCGAGACGCTCACCTGGGACGGATTCGGCGACGCGACACGCGAGCTCGCACGAGACATCATCGACAGCGGCTTCGTGCCCGAGGTCGTCGTCGCGATCGCCCGCGGAGGTCTGCTGCCGGCCGGTGCCATCGCCTACGGCCTCGGCGTGAAGAACTGCGGTGCGATTAACATGGAGTTCTACACGGGGATCGGCACGGTGCTCGATGCACCCGAGGTGCTGCCACCCGAGCTCGACATGGAGTACCTCGACGGCCGGCGCGTGCTGCTCGTCGATGACGTCGCCGACTCGGGCCGCACGCTCGCCCTTGCCGTGCAGCTGCTGAAAGAGAAGGGCGCCGACGTGCGCTCGGTGACGATCTACACCAAGCCCTCGACGATCATCCAGCCGGACTTCGCCTGGAAGGACACCGATCGCTGGATCAACTTCCCGTGGTCGTTCAAGGGCACGGTCGTCGAGGAGGATCAGGGGCTGCCAGCTTCGGCGTGAGACGTTTCGACGCGCTTCGCTCGCTCAACGACCGGGTGTGGATGCCCGAGGCGTGACTCGTGGCGTCGCGATCAGCCGCGCAGCAGCGACCTGAGCGACTGGATGGTGTCGGCCTCGTTCGCCGTCTTGTCGGTGCGGTAGCCCTTCACCCGCGCGAAGCGCAGCGCGATGCCGCCCGGGTACCGGGGCGAGCGCTGCACGCCGTCGATCGCGATCTCGACGACGGTCTCGGGCCGCAGGAACACGGTGCTCGCCGTGCGGCGGGTCTCGAGCGAGGGGAAGTTCTCGGTCTGCCAGCGCAGCAGGTCGTCGGTGAGTCCCTTGAACGTCTTGCCGACCATGACGAACTCGCCCGGCTCGCCGAACTCGCCCTCGGGATCGCGGGCACCGAGGTGCAGGTTCGACAGCATCCCGGTGCGCCGGCCCGATCCCCACTCCGCGCCGAGCACGACCAGGTCGTAGGTGAGCACGGGCTTCACCTTCACCCACGACTTGCCGCGGCGCCCAGCGGAGTACGTCGATCCGACGGCCTTGACGAGCACGCCCTCGTGGCCGGCGGCCAGAGCCTCGCGCGAGAGCCGCTCGGCCTCATCGGCGTCGTCGGTGACGACGCCGGGCATCCGCCACTCACCGGCGACGCGCTCTAGCTCGGCCAGTCGCGCGCTGAGCGGCTCGTCGATGAGGTCGCGGCCGTCGACATGCAGGATGTCGAAGAACCAGGGTCTCAGGGCCAGTTCACGAGCGACGTCGGCTCCGAAGCGCGACATCGTCTCCTGGAAAGGACGCGGGCCACCATCCTCATCGAGCGACAGCGTCTCGCCGTCGAGGATCACGTCGTGCGCGGGCAGCGAACGCACGATCTCGACCAGCTCCGGCACGCGATGCGTGACGTCGGCGAGGCTGCGGGTGTAGACGCCGACCTCATCGCCGCGGCGGTGCACCTGGATGCGCGCGCCGTCGAGCTTGTACTCGACCGACGCGCGGCCGGTGATCCCCAGCGCCGCCGTCGGCGTGGCAGCGGTGGACGCGAGCATCGGCATCACCGGTCGACCCACGGTCAGGCCGACGGCCTCGAGATCGCTCTCGTCGCCGGTCAGCGCGATCACGGCGGTCTCGCCGAGATCGCCGGAGAGCATCGCTGCGCGGCGGACCGAGGCCGCAGGTCGTTCCGAGGCGCGGGCGATCGCATCGAGCAGGACGCCCCCGAGCGCTCCGGTGCGCAGCTCGCCCATCATCGCTCTGGAGAGCAGATCCCATTCGGCGGCGGTGCACCGTGCGGCGAGCTCGTGCAGCACGCTCTGCCGCGCGGCCGTCGAGCCGGCTCCGGAAGTCGCGGCCAGGGCATCCAGCGCATGATCGACCTCTGTGATCGTGAGCGTCGCCGCTTCGGCATGAGCGAGGTCGAGGCCGGCGAGCGTGCGCCAGCCGACGCCGAGCCGGCCCTGCCGGGGTGCGGCGAGCAGCAGCCCGATCAGCGGGCGCAGCTCGTCTGACGGCGCGGCCGCCAGCAGCCGGGCGAGTGCGTCGATCTTGGCCAGACGGGACGACGTGGCAGAGACCTCATCGGTCGCCGAGAGCAGCTCGGAGAGCATCATCCCGGCATCCTCCCACCGGCCGCCGACATGGAGGCAGGGGGTTGCGCGTACCGGCGTCTCCTACCCGCCGGGCGAGGCGCGGGATGGGAAATGCCGGCGGGGGATGCCGGGTACCGGTGTTTTCCATCTCTTCGACGAACGAGGGATGGAAGATGCCGGCGGGGGATGCCGGGTACCGGTGTTTTCCATCTCTTCGACGAACGCGAGATGGAAAATGCCGGCGGCGGATGCCGGGTACCGGTGTTTTCCATCTCTTCGACGAACGAGGGATGGGAAATGCCGGCGGGGGATGCCGGGTACCGGTGTTCTCCGCCTCCGGCAAGCCGGATCAGCGTCCGCGGAACTCGGGCTTGCGCTTCTGCTGGAATGCGGCGAAGCCCTCGCGGTAGTCGTCGGTATCGCAGAGCGCGGCCTGCGCGGCGTTCTCGAGATCGATCGACTCCCAGAGCGAGAGCCGCTCGTCGCGGATGCGGGCGATCAGGCGCTTGCTGGCGAGGAACGCCGCAGTCGCCCCGCGGGCGGCGGCGTGCGCGGCATCCATGGTCGCCGTCTGCACCTCGTCGTCGGGGAAGACGCGGGAGAAGAGACCGGATGCCACCGCCTCGGCGCCCGACATCAGCCGTCCGGTGTAGATGAGATCGAGCGTCTTATGGGCCCCCAGCCGCTCGGCGAACAGGGCGTGACCGCCGGAGTCGAGCGTCGCGCCGAGGGCGGCGAACGGCGAGCCGATCTTCGCCGACTCGGCGACGTAGACCACGTCGGTGGCGATGAGCAGGCCGAGCCCGACGCCGAGGCACGCGCCGTGCGCGGTGGCGAATGTGGGCGCGGGGAACGCCGCCATTCGCTTCAGCAGCGGGGTGACGATGCCGCCGAGAAAACCGATGACGTCGTCGTCACGCGGATCCACCGCCGAGATGTCGCGCCCGGCGCAGAACGCGCGCCCCTCACCGCGCAGCACCAGGGCGCGCACACCGCCCCGCTCTGCCTCCTCGTACGCCGCGCTCAGCTCGCGCAAGGCGTGCTCGTCGAGGGCGTTGAGCCGATCCGGCGCGTTGAGGGTGATCCGGGCGACGTCGTCTGCGATCCGGATGTCGATCATGCGCACTCCTTGTGGTTGGTTCCCTGAGCCTGCCGAAGAGCTCGACCCAGTCGAAGGGCGAGGCCCTGTCGAAAACTCACACGTCGTAGTCGACGACGAGTCGGTCGCTGGTGGGATGGGACTGGCAGGTGAGTACGTAGCCGCGCTCGAGCTCGTCGGGCTCGAGCGCGTAGTTCTCGGTCATCGTCACGCTGCCCTCGCGCACCCGAGCGCGGCAGGTGCCGCACACTCCGCCGGAGCAGGCGTACGGGGCATCCGGTCGCACCCGCAGCGCGGCGTTGAGCACCGATTCGTGCGCGTCGACCGGGCTCTCGACGCTCGACGAGACGCCGTCGAGGTTTATCTCGATCCGAACCGTCTTCTCGCCCTGGCGCACGTGCACCCGGCGGGGACCCCGCTCGGCGACGGCATCCCCGGTGGTGAACAGCTCGAAGCGCACATGCTCACCGGGCACGCCGACATCGGCGAGCACCTCGCGGCACAGGTCGACCAGTGCGAACGGCCCGCACAGGAACCACTCGTCGACGGTCGACGGCAGGATCAGCGACTCGAGGATGGTGCGCAGCTTCTGCTCGTCGATGCGGCCCGAGAGCACCGGGGCCGTGCGCTGTTCACGCGAGAGCACGTGATGCAGCACGAGCCGGGTCGGGTAGCGGTCTTTGAGCTCGGCGAGATCTTCGAGGAACATCACGTCGCTGGTAGACCGATTCGTGTACAGCAGGGTGAAGCGCGTCGTGTCGGATGCCGCGAGCAGGGTGCGCGCGAGTGCCATCATCGGCGTGATGCCCGAGCCCGCGGCGATGCCGACGACGTGCGTGCCCTCCAGTTCGTCGAGTCCTGAGGTGAAGGTGCCCTGCGGGCTCATCACGTCGATCTGGAATCCGGGAGTCAGCTCGGTCTGCGCCCAGGTCGAGAACAGACCGCCCTCGTCGCGCTTCACCGCGATGCTGAGGCTGGTGGCGCCGTCGCGCACGGGTGCGGGTGGGCGGCACAGCGAGTACGAACGGCGCACCTCGGTGCCCTCCAGCTCCACCCGCAGCGCGACGTACTGGCCCGGCAGGTAGGCGTACTCGTCGGCGAGATCGGCCGGGACGGCGAAGGTCACCTCGATGGCGTCATCGGTGAGGCGGCGCACGTCTGAGACGGTGAGTGTGTGGAACCGTGCGCGGTGCCGGTCGGCGGAGAGCGGCGTAGCATTCTCGTCGCGGGTGGCGGCGACGGGCATCCGGAACAGCGGCATCAGATCGCCTCCATCAGATCACCTTGAAGTGGTCGAACGGCTCCAGGCAGGCGCGGCATTCGTACAGCGACTTGCACGACGTTGAACCGAAGCGTGAGATCTCGCGGGTGTCGAGCGATCCGCACCGGGGGCACTTCACCGCGAGGGTCACGCGGATGGGCCCCTGGCGATGGACCGCCCGGCCCGACGGCGGGGCGATGCCGTACTCGACGAGCTTGCGCTTTCCGTCGTCGCTCATCCAGTCCGTCGTCCAAGCGGGCGAGAGCACGAGGCGCACCTCCACGTCGGCGAAGCCGTCGGCGGTGAGCGCGAGGACGATGTCGTCGCGGATGGCGTCCATCGCCGGGCATCCGGAGTAGGTGGGAGTGATGTCGACCGTGACGCGCTCGCCATCGAGCCGCACGTCGCGCAGCACGCCGAGGTCGGCGATGGTGAGCACGGGGATCTCAGGGTCGGCGACCGCGGCCGCGACCTCCCGCGCGCGAATGGCGCGGTGAGTGGGGCGCTGAACCTGCCCCGGCCCCTGAGCTTCCCCGGGTTCCTGGGCCACCCCGGGACCCCGAGCCCCCCTGGGCCCCTGGGCATCCCTGGGGCCCTGAGCCTGTCGAAGGGTCACCATGTCGCCCCCGGATGCCGCCGGGCGAGCACCTGCATCTCGGCGAGCAGGTGACCGAATGGGGTGGCGTGCGAGCCGCGGCGGCCGCCGGCGCGGGATGCCTTCGCATCGGGCGTCATCAGGCCGGCCTCGGCGAACACGGTCTCGACCACGGCGTCGAAGCCGGCGCGCAGCGTCGACGGCCGCACCGCGACTCCTTCGAGGCGGTCGATCAGCGGCTCATCGCGGAACAGCTCGTCGACGTACGGCCACACGTCCGTCAGCGCGCGGATCATCTTGCCGCGCGAGAGCTCGGTGCCGCCGGCGAGACGCAGCACCCATTGCACGGCGTGGTCGCGGTGGTAGTCGACCTCTTTGAGCGATTTCGCGGCGATCGCGGCGAAGGTCTCATCCGTCGACCCGCGCAATGCCGAGTACAGCTCGTACATGTACGTCGAGGCGATCAGCTGCCTCGCGATGGTCTGGGCGAAGTCGCCGTTGGGCTGCTCGACCAGCCATGAGCTGCGGAACTCCGGCTCATCGCGGAAGAACGCCAGATCGTCCTCGCTGCGTCCGTCCCATGAGCCGGCGTAGCGCAGCAGCGAGCGCGCGTGCCCCAGCAGGTCGAGGGCGATGTTACCGAGCGCGACGTCCTCCTCCAGTTCGGGGGCGCGTGAGATCCACGCGCCGAGCTGCTGCGAGAGGATGAGCGCGTCGTCGCCCAGCCAGAGGGCGTACTCGGCCACGTCGGCCGAGGGGGCGCGATTCTCGCCGCCGGCGAGTTCGGATGCCAGGTGCCGTTCTTCTACGGAGACGTGAACGTCGTCGTGGGGAGGCGTGGGCGTTTCGACGGGCTGGGGCGCGGTTCCTGAGCGAGCGAAGCGAGTCGAAGGGTGCTCAACGACCGGGGTGTGGACGTCGGCGCTCACAGGTGCGGCACCCCCTCCGACGCCGTGTAGTACGTGGCGTGCCGGTAGTTCTTCCCCTCCGAGCTCTCGAAGAAGGCCTCCTTGGCATCCGGATCGCTGGTCGTGATGGCATCCGACGGCACCACCCAGATCGACACTCCCTCGCCGCGGCGGGTGTAGAGGTCGCGGGCGTTGCGCACGGCCATCTCGGCATCCGGAGCCACGAGCGATCCGACGTGCACATGGCTGAGTCCGCGGTTCGCGCGCACGAACACCTCCCAGAGGGGCCAGGCGGTCTGATCGGTCATGACGCCACCTCCTCTCGCAGCGCGCGCTTGCGGGCGTACTCCGCGGCGGCCTCGCGCACCCACGCGCCCTCCTCGTGCGCCGTGCGGCGGCGCTCGAGGCGTTCGGCGTTGCACGGGCCGTTGCCCTTCAGCACGTCGAAGAACTCGTCCCAGTCGATCTCGCCCATGTCGTACCGCTGGGTCTCGTCGTTCCACCTCAAGTCGGGGTCGGGCAGTGTGATCCCGAGGATCTCGGCCTGCGGCACGAGCATCCCGACGAAGCGCTGACGCAGGTCGTCGTTCGAGAAGCGCTTGATCTTCCACTTCATCGACTGCGCCGAGTTCGGCGACTGGTCATCCGGCGGGCCGAACATGGCCAGGCTCGGCCAGTACCATCGGTTCACGGCATCCTGCGCCATCTGGCGCTGCTCGTCGGTGCCCTGCATGAGCGCCAGCAGAATCTCGAATCCCTGCCGCTGGTGGAACGACTCCTCTTTGCAGATGCGAACCATCGCCCGCCCGTACGGGCCGTACGACGCGCGACACAGCGGCACCTGATTGACGATCGCGGCGCCGTCGACCAGCCAGCCGATGGCGCCCATATCGGCCCATGTGGGGGTGGGGTAGTTGAAGATCGATGAGTACTTCGCCTTGCCCTCGATCAGCTGGCGCATCATCTCCTCGCGCGTGGTGCCGAGGGTCTGCGCGGCCGAGTAGAGGTAGAGCCCGTGACCCGCTTCGTCCTGCACCTTCGCGATCAGGATGGCCTTGCGCTTGAGGCTGGGCGCGCGGGTGATCCAGTTGCCCTCGGGCTGCATGCCGATGATCTCGGAGTGCGCGTGCTGCGAGATCTGCCGGATCAGCGTCTTGCGGTACGCCTCGGGCATCCAGTCGCGGGGCTCGATGCGCTGCTCGTTCTCGACCAGCTCGTCGAAGCGCCGTTCTTGTTCGGAGGGTGCATCGTGCACGAGGGAGAGGTCTGCGGGACTGGTCATCATCGACTCCATCGGTTTACTGACCGTTCGTTTGGTAATTCTCGCATGCGGGAGTCGGGCGATCAAGGCAGGTGTCAGCGAGCGCGGCGCAGCAGGGCGAGCAGAGCCTGTCCGTATGCTTCGGCGGGTTCCGGATGCTCGAAGCGCAGGCGCTCTCCGGTGATCTCTATCTCTACGACGAAGGCGTCGGTCAGCCGCTGCAGTGAGCGGAACGTGCCGCGCAGCAGCTCGCGCAGCTGATCCTCGCGCGGCAGCCACACGGCCTCCGTCAGCTGCACGGCGTCGAGGGCCCATTCGGTCGTGCCGTTGAAGGCGAGATCCGTACCCGAGGGTGTCGCGCGCGCCTCGATCGTCATCTCGCTGACGGTGAAGATGTCGGCCTCGGCCTCGAGCTCGATGTCTACGGGCAGATCGAGCGCGAACCGGTCGCCGCTGGCCGGATGCCAGACGAGACCGTTCTCGCGCAGGGTCACGGCCAGTTCGCGGCTGATCATGTCTCTACGGTAGGCGACGGGCGGATGCCCTGGGATGTGCTTGCGGGCTCGCCGTGGTGTCGGCGGGGTGCGGCAGAGTGGATGCATGGCCTCATCGACCTCGACCGACATCCGCGATGCCGCGCTCGCAGCGCTGCGCGAGCTCGTCGGACGGCCCGACGCGACGTTCCACGACGGGCAGTACGAGGCAATCGAGGCGCTGGTCGCCGAGCACCGCCGGGCGCTCGTGGTGCAGCGCACCGGGTGGGGCAAGTCGGCGGTGTACTTCGTCGCGACGCTGCTGCTGCGCCGGCAGGGCGCGGGACCGACCGTGCTCGTCTCGCCGCTGCTCGCGCTGATGCGTGACCAGATCGCGGCGGCCGAGCGAGCCGGTGTGCGGGCGGTGGCGATCAACTCGACGAACGCGCATGAATGGGCCGAGGTGATCGCCAGGCTCGACCGCGATGAAGTCGACGTGCTGCTCGTCTCGCCCGAGCGGCTCAACAACCCCGCCTTCCGCGAGAACCAGCTGCCTGCGCTGGTGCGGCGAATCGGGATGCTCGTGGTCGACGAGGCGCACTGCATCAGCGACTGGGGGCACGACTTCCGCCCCGACTACCGGCGCCTGCGCGAGCTGATCGCCGAGATGCCTGCCGGCGTCCCCGTGCTGGCGACGACGGCGACGGCGAACAGTCGGGTCGTCGCCGACGTGGCCGAGCAGCTCGGCGGCACCTCGCCGGCTGATGCCGGGGTTCTGACGATCCGCGGGCCACTGGCCCGGGCATCCCTCCGCCTCGGCGTGCTGCAGCTGCCCGGGTCGGCGCAGCGGCTGGCCTGGCTGCTCAGCCATCTGAACGATCTGCCCGGATCGGGCATCATCTACGCGCTCACGGTGTCGGCGGCGGTCGACACCGCCCGGCTGCTGCGCGAACAGGGGCACGAGGTGCGTGCGTACACGGGCCAGACGGATGCCGACGAGCGCGAGGAATCGGAGGGGATGCTCAAGCGCAACGAGGTCAAGGCGCTCGTGGCGACCAGCGCGCTCGGCATGGGCTTCGACAAGCCCGACCTCGGGTTCGTCGTGCACCTCGGCGCCCCGTCGTCACCCGTCGCGTACTACCAGCAGGTCGGCCGCGCCGGCCGCGCCAGCGACAGTGCCGACGTGCTGCTGCTGCCGGGAGTGGAGGATCGCGACATCTGGCACTACTTCGCCACCGCGTCGATGCCTGATCGCGAGCGCGCCGAGCGCGTGATCGCGGCGCTGGGCGATCAGCCGCTGTCGACTCCGGCGCTCGAGGCGATCGTCGACATCCGACGCACGCCTCTCGAGCTGCTGCTGAAGGTGCTCGATGTCGACGGCGCAGTGCGGCGGGTGCAGGGCGGCTGGGTCGCGACCGGTCAGCCGTGGGTGTACGACTCCGAGCGGTACGAGCGCATCGCCGCCGAGCGTCGCGCCGAGCAGCAGCACATGATCGAGTATCAGCAGACCGACGGCTGTCGCATGGAGTTTCTGCAGCGCTCACTCGACGACGCCACGGCAGCCCCATGTGGTCGCTGCGACAACTGCGCCGGCACATGGTTTCCGTCCGAGATCGGCTCGGATGCGGGCGCGGCGGCATCCGGAGCCCTCGATCGCGTGGGCGTGCCGATCGAGCCGCGCAAGCAGTGGCCCACCGGCGGCGACCGTGTCGGCGTGCCGGTGAAGGGGCGCATTCCCGCCGGCGAGCAGGCGGGGGAGGGGCGCGCCCTGGCGAGACTCACCGACCTCGGCTGGGGAGGAACGCTGCGGCAGATCTTCGCCGTCGGAGTCGCGGATGCCGAGGTGACCCCTCAGATGCTCGACGCGTGCGTACGGGTGCTTGCCGGCTGGGGCTGGGAGCGGCGCCCCGTGGCTGTCGTCGCGATGCCGTCGCGATCGAAGCCGCTGCTCGTCGACTCGCTGGCCAGGGGGATCGCCGATATCGGGCGGCTGCCGTATGTCGGAGCGCTCGACTTCGCGAACGGCGGGCCGAGCGGTGAGCCGGGCGGCAACAGCGTGTTCCGTCTCGCCGGTCTCTGGGAGCGCTTCAGCGCCGATGGGCTCGCCGTGCCGGAGGGGCCTGTGCTGCTCGTCGACGACCAGGCCGACAGTCGCTGGACGCTCACGGTCGCTGCCCGCGAGCTGCGCCGTGCCGGGGCGAGCGAGGTGCTGCCCTTCGTGCTGGCGCTGCGGGGCTGACCCCTCGGTGTTCCGCCGCCATCCGCGAGACTTCTGTTCCAGCACGAGACGGCCCGCGCGGAGCACTGTCTCGTGCTGGAAGGCAAGTCTCGCGTGGCCGGGCGGGTGTCCGCTGCTCTCTCCGAAAAGTTTTTCTGATCTGGGGAAACCGAGCCCTCGAATGTCGGTGGCCCTCGCCAGAATGGAGGTATGAACAGCCCCGCCGATGCTCTCGCTCAGGTCGCCGCCGACCTGCGTGATCTGCTGTCGGGCGATGCGCTTGCGGGGCTGTCGGATGCGCAGCGCGCGGAAGCGCTCGCGGGGTTGGGTGAGATCTCGCGGCTGGCAGATGCGGGCATCGTCGAGACCGTCGCGACCGCCGACACCGAGTTCGGGCATCGGTTCGGCTGCCGCGGCATGAACGAGATGCTGCGACGGGCGGCACTGGTCGACGCGTCCTCCGCAGCGCGGATCATCCGGGCGGCGGAGGCCGTGCAGCGTGAGACGAGTCTGGTGTCGGGGGAGCGGATGCCGGCCCGCTGGCCCGCCCTGCGTGAGGCGCTGCTCGACGGTGCGGTCGGCGTCGCAGGTCTGCTCGCGTCCGTCGCGCCGCTGGAGCGTGGGCGGGATCGGATCACGGTCGAGCAGCGGATGTGGGCCGACGCGAACCTCGCCGCGTTCGCCTGCGGCGACGACCTCCCCGGCGACCACGACGATGCCGATCACGGTGATCACGGTGATCGGGGGCAGGCGCCGCGAGCATCGGCGGACGACCTGAAGCAGTTCGCGGCCGCACTCGCCATCGCCCTCGACCCAGACGGCGCCGAGCCGTCAGACGAGCGCGCGCAGGCGCGCCGAGGGTTCACGATCGGCCGGGTGCGCGACGGTCTCCACCCCGTGCGGGGAGGCCTCACCCCTGAGCTGGCTGCGCAGTTCCAGCTCATCGACGATGCCTACAACAACCCGAAGGTCGGCGGTGCTCCCGACACCGGCGTCCGCTTCACCTTCGACGACGACCCCTCCAGCGACGACGAGTTCAACACCGACCCTCGCAACGTGATCGATCCGCGCACGCCTGCGCAGAAGCGACACGATGCGCTCGCCGCCGCTCTCGGCATCGCCGCCCGACACAGCGAGATGCCCTCGCTCGGCGGTGCAGCCCCGACTCTGGTGGTGCACGTCGACGCCGCAGATCTGGCAGTCGGCACCGGCTGGGCGACCCTGCCCGGATCCGAGACCGCCGTTCCGCTGCACGTGGCGACCCACACCGCCTGCACCGGAGCCGTGCAGCGCGTGCTGTTCGACGAAGGCCGCATCGTGGGGATCACGACCACCGACCGGGTGTTCACGGTTCACCAGCGCCGGGCGATCGTCGCCAGAGATCGGGAATGCCTGATTCCCGGATGCCATGTCCCGGCGACCTGGTGCGAGATCCACCACGTCGTCGAGCACGCCCGGGGCGGCCCGACGCATACCGACAACGGCGTGCCGCTCTGCTGGTGGCATCACCGCTCGGGCAGTCTGGGTGGGAGATCCGCATGAACGGCGGCCTCCCGCAGATCCGCGGACCGGCCTGGTGGGACGCCGAGCAGAAGTGGCGTACGCCGAGACTGTCCACCCTTCACGAGCGGCGTCGCCGCCGCGACGGCGTGCTGCGGATATGAGCCGACGTCAGTCCCGGTCGGAAGCGCGGCTGGCGGCGGTCGACTTCTCGACCACCGCCAGGATGAACGACTCTTTGCCCGCGTTGTAGTCCGCCCGCTCTGTCACGGTGGCGGCGAGATACCGCTTCAGCCGCTCGTAATCCCTGGCCAGCGTGGGATCGCCGCGCAGAGCGTCGCGGAAGGCGAGGTGATCGCGGGCCCACGCCGAGTTCACCTCGCCGACGTGAATGTGCACCTCGCGCACCCGCCCGGCCGGCGGCCGGAAGAAGCGGAAGTCGCAGCCGCGCGCCCGCAGCACCATGCCCACGCTCTCGAGCGCGGGAGCGTACGACGATTCATTCGACAGATCGGGCACCTGCACCTGCATGTCGATGACCGGCTTGGCAGCCAGCCCCGGCACGGCGGTGGAGCCGACGTGGTCGACCCGCGCAGGAAGTGGTGAGAGCACCTCCGTCAGGCGCTCCTCCCACAGCCGGCCGATCTCAGGCCATTCATCTGACCAGCTCTGGATCTCGATCGCCTCGCCGATCGGCTGGTCGAACCACTCGACATCCGGGTCGCTCATCTTTCGGACTGGCCTTCCATCGTCCACCATGCGACAGCCACAAGACAGAGACCGTCGTCTGTGTCGCGGTAGAACACGTCGCCCGGGTACTCGACGCCCGGGGCCACGCGGTCTTCGGGCAGCGACAGATTGATGCTCCACTGCGGATCGAGAGCAGCGAACTGTTCCCAGTACTCGGGAACGAACCTCTCGGGTTCCTCGGCGGAGAGCCCTTCCCAGTCCGCGGGTTCTCGGAGTTCGGGATCTGCTCCGTTGCACACGAAGCCGCTCGCGTCGCCCTGCGCGGCTGCTTCGATCAGCCTCTCTGTTGTCGAGATCGTGGTCGCACCATCCTGTCCCCAGATGAGGCTGTCCATCCCCGCGCATCCCGAGAGCCCGATCACCGAGGCAGTCGCAATGGCGGCCGAGACAGCTCTCGTCGTTCGTCCCATGGGCTCAGAGTAACGATCCAGTATGCGGCGGCTGTCCCCGAAGCGCCCCCTCGTTCAACGTCGGCGATCGAAGTGCTGCGACGATCGGCTTGAACTCGCTCACTTCATAGGCGGACGGCAGGCCGCCGAATCCTTGACAACCGCCGTCTGGATGCGTCAGAGCCGCCGCTCGTGTCGTCGTGGCTTCAGCCGGTCCGGGGCATCGGTCGCGGGCGGGAACTCGCACGTGAACCAGCCGTCGTAGCCGAAGAGGAAGCCGAAGATTCGGTTTCGCACTTCGAGTGAGATGTGGAAGGCGCCCTCAGCCTCGTCGTAGCGCTCGTGGAGTTCGGCGCGACCCGAGAACAGCATGGGGAACCGGAACGCGATGGGCCCCTCGTAGAAGCGCTGCTCATCCGACCGCAGAACGAGGCCACCGTGCTCGTCGACTTCGAGGTGCAGATCGACGGCGAGGTGCTGGTGCGTGCCGAGGTAGTCCACGATCGTCGTACGGTCAGGGTCGAGCACCATCGTCGCGTCGAACCGCGCCGGCCGTCGTCGCGCACGATACTCGCGAACGAACGTCACCGTCTCTCGACCGTACGGGTCGAGGTACGGGTAGTTCTCGATGACGAATGGCACGTTCGCGCCGGTGTCGGCGACGAGGATGTGGCGCAGCCGACCGATCAGCAGAAACGGAACCGTCCACCATGGGCCTCGGCGGATTCGGCTCATGGTCCCGCGTCCGACGCATCCGTAGCCGTTCGCCACCGAGATGCCGAACCGTCGCTGCATCATGGGATGCAGACGTGCGAAGGCTTCGTCTCCGAGCGCTGCCCGGAACATCGGAGTGCCGCTCACGAGACGCTGACCTTCTGCAGCGTCTGCGGAGCATCAGCCATCGCGCCGTCACGCGGTGGGACGGTGCGACACCGCGAGGCGCGGGGTCTGCCCGAATGCCAGAACCACACGACCGACAGCAGGGGCCACCGATTCGGTTCTTCGCCGCGCTCGGCCCAGATGCGCAGTCGGTCGAAGCTCCATGCGGTCATCCAGAGGATCGCCGGCCGCATCACCAGATCGGCGACCCGTCCCCAGCCCGGCTGATAATCGTAGCCGGTGATGAATCGCACGCCCTCGGCGGTCGGCACATACCGCCAGTACCCGCGGCCGCTGCGCAACGGCGACACGCGGTCGTCGGTCGAGAACGCGAGCGCGGATGTGCGGATGCCGTCGTGGCGGGTCTTCTCTCCGAGTGAGATGCCCTCGCCCCGGATCACGTGCAGCGGCAAGGCCCGTTCGTACCGGAACCGCGACCGGCCCGCCGAATCAGAGCCGGTCGGCTCGATCCTGCTGAAGCGCAGGTCCCATCGCGGATGGAGGTCTGGATCCTGCGTCAGCGCCCAGACCGTCTCCACATCGGCTCGGATGAGCACCTCGACATACAACGCCTGCGACCGACGCATGCTCGACCCCCGACTGCTGTTCGCCGACACTCTGACACTCCACGCTACACGGGACGTCAGTCGCGGTCGGGCCGGATGCCGCGGAACTCCACCGGGTTCCCCTGCCGGTCGTACGTGATCGCAGTGCTGATCGTCAGGTCGACGCCGGGAAGCAGTGGCACCCGGCGCGGGCGCCCAGAGCCGCCTCCCGACACCGAACCGCTGACTCTCACGCATCACCACGGCGTTCGGTCAGCCACCGTCGCTGATCCACGAGGCTTGCACGGTCCGCGGCGTCGAGTGGCGTGCTCTCGAGAAAGCCGTAATACTTGTCCGTCTGTGCGTACATCACTGTGAGGACGGTCAGACCTCGTTCGCGGCGCACATTGCGATCCTCGGGTTCCAATATCCACACCGCTTGGGATGCGCCGACCAGGGCTCCTCGCAGCACAGTGAAATGTGAGGTGTTGGGCTCGGAAGGACTGCCGGAAACGCTCGTCACAATGGCAAACGGCAGACTTTTTCGGTTGGCGTGCATGGTGAGCGGTATGCGCCGAATGCACTCAGCCGGTCGCTCGCTCCGCGATTCTTCTGTTGTGGAAGGTGATCACTGTCAGCGTGGCGATCGGGCCGGCCAGGACGATAGCGAAAGGCCAGTACCAGGCGCTTGTGCTGAGCAGGGCAGCCCCAAGGACGATGAGACCAGCGCCGATAGCTCGGAGCAGGACTGATCCGGGAGGAACGATCTCGGCCCTTCGGTAGAAAGGGAGGCTGGTAGTCGGATTCGCGCGCGAGCCAGCCGACCCTGAGCATGTGATCGAGGCTATCAAGGCCATGCAACGAATGGAGGCGCACCACCAACGATTGCCGTAGGCCGGATTTGGCAGGGGTTTTCGGAGGCCGCGAGTACTGTGGGCGGATGCGAGTGTATGTTCACGGCGCGGGTCGCCGGGGCCGTGACGCCTGGCCCTCGATCCCGGACCAGGGGTTGCGCTTTGCGAGTCTTGACTTCACTGGACCGATGGACGAGAACGTTGCATCTTTCGCAGCACTCACTCCGCGTAATGCGGTCGTGTTCGCGCATTCCGCCGGCGCCGTGCCCGTTTTTCTGGCTCTGCAGGCACGTCAGATCGCCCCGCGTGCACTCGTTCTCCTGGAGCCTGGTCTCTATGACGTCGCCAGGGGTGTCCCGGTGATCGAAGATCACATCGAGACGATGACGCGCGCCCGAGCCCTTTCTCGAAGTGGCGACCTGTTCGGTTACTGGTCCATCGTCCGGCCGCTCATGTTCGGAGGCCCCGCCGACCGTTCTCGTTGGGACGAAGAGCGGGAGGCAGCCGCGAGATTTGAAGCGAAGCAGCCCCCGTGGGGATTCGGAGTGACGAGCTCCGCGATCAACGGAGTGCCCACCCTTGTCGTCACTGGAGGGTGGAACTCGGAGTACGAGGTGATAGCCGGTGTCTTGGTAGGAGAGGGCGCAGAACACGTTCAGCTCGCCGGCACGAACCACAGACCGCAGGATCATCCAGGCTTCGCCGACACAGTTGACGGGTTCCTCTCCGGCCTATGAGCGGGCCGCCAGAAACAATCGTTTGCGGCGCGAACCCGCAAACGATCTGGAGCGGCAGACCATTAACGTCCACCGAAATGCCGTTTGGGGTCGAGGTCTTCGATTGCGGGCTGGGCCCCGGTGAGTATCTCAGGCGCGCTCGCCCAGCGGACGCAGCAAATTCTCGTCCGCGGGGAAGGGGACGGAGTAATAGAGTTCTGGGGCGTTCACGTCGCCCCAGTCGTCCTTCTTCACTCGAACCCCGTCCGTGGAGACCTCTGTGATCCGCACCCTCAGCCAGGAGCCGCTGTCAAGGCGGAGCTCGTACGGGTCCGCGAGGTAGGCGAGGCCGAGACCGTCGAGAGTTTCCTCGGCCGTTAGCCAGTCGACGGGTTCCGTGCGCTGCCTGCCAAGCAGATCGACAACGATGAACTCATTCTCAGTCGGTTGCATCCATCCGATGAGTTCTCCGTCGCCGCCTCGGCGATGCTCGATCCAGTCGTTCTTCACTCATCCAGCATAGGAAGAAGAGCGCCGCTGGCGCACTCCGCCGAAAACGATCGTTTGCGGCGGATCTCTCGTTTGGTGCCCGGTTGCCACGCCGGTAACGTTCTCCGGAACGTGCTTCTGGCAGACGCTATTGGCGGGTCTATGGGCGCTGCGACGAGCACGGTGGCGACCGGACGACGTGGACCTTCATGGCGTGATCGCGTACACGTTCTCTGAGATCTTCATCGCGTTGTCAGGGACAGGCACACCGTCGGGAATGACAGCGAAGCTACCAGCTGGCCCTTGTGATGCAACCCCGGAGGTGCCTCCACACGCGATGGAGCCCTCGGAGTCTCCAACCAAGGCGACGAGGCAGACGGACGACGCCTCAATACCTTCAGCTATCCACAACGACGTTCCCTTGTGCTCGCCAACATAACGGGCCGTAGAAAAGTTGATCGTCTCGATCGGGTCTTCGTCGAGCGCGGGCAGCTTGTCTTGAGACGTGTGCGGTTTCCGAAGGTCGGCAAAGTCATCTTTCACTGAAGCCGAGCACCCGGAAAATACCAGGATCCCGCTCGCAACGAGCGTGATGACAAGCAGTCCACGTGCCTTAAACATGGCTACAGTATGTCGGAACGTGCGCGTCGGCGTCGCCGTAAACGATCGTTTGCGGCGGTCGAGCACGACGGTCGGCCGGACGCACTTCAGAAACGTGAGCCATAACCTACTTCGGCGGCGATTTTCGGGCGAAGAACGTCGAGTGTTAGCTCGCGCTATCGTCGACCAGCCGGCCGAGGAAAGCGCCCTGACCGGCACCGATCACGTGGGCCTTCTCGAGTGGGACCCAGTAAAGCTCGAAGCGGATGCGCTCACCCACCCCGTCGTTGTCCTCGTGCGCTTCCCATCGCTCGGGCAAGTCCTTGCTGTCGGTCGTCAGGTGAAAGTAGTGCCGCGCATGGGTGGCATCAGCGTAGGGACGCATGTCATATTCGCCGGTGCCGAGATATTGCACGATGCGCAACCCACCCAGCCCGGTTTCTTCGCTCGCCTCTCGAAGAACCGCATGCTCAGGCAGTTCTCCTGGCTTCACCGTCCCAGCAGGCACCTGCAATCCCGCTTCATCCCATGGCAGATCAGCATGGCGAACCACCACGATCCGGCCATCCTTCACGATGTAGGCGACCACCTTCTGCGGACGATTCAAGACCTCTCCTCAGGATTTCAGGAGCTGACGACCGTACTTCCGTCCGGCCTACCCGACGGCTGTCGTTCAGCTTCCTGTCGGAGCCACCGTAATTCATCGCACCGGACGCCGCCGCAGAAGCCTGCCGAAAACGATCGTTTCCGGTGAGGTCAGGTGTCGAGCGCTTCAACGGGTGCCACTAACGTTCGCCGGAAGCGTGTTTCGGCAGGCGCTTTCGGCAACTCCTGTCGCTCGCCGGGGAACGGAAGCAGTCGATGCCTATCCGTCGAACACCTCACCACTAGCAAATGCGGCATCCTCGGCTAAGAGTTCTACGAGGGGCGTTGGACACTTCGTAGAGATCACTCGTTCTGCTGACGGCATTGGCTGCGAGCGAAAATCGGCCCTCACGTCGTAGCAGGTATATACCTCGCTTGGCCCGTTGTAGGCATGGCCATCATCGGTCGGGATGGCCGGTCGTGGTCCTGAGGTGATGAACACCGACACGTGAGCGGAGGCTTCCGTCGACGAGATGTCGTAAAGGACGATTCCGCCCTGCTCGATCTCGAACTCAGCCGCTGAGCGGGCGTCGCCATCCCACCGTGCGCCCGGCAGAGTGTCGAGGTAAGCCGTCGGACCATCAACCGGGGGGCTGTAGAGACGCTGGGATAAAGGATCTTCGAAGGATGCGACTTGTCGCCAGAGCGCACCATCTATTGCGCTGGGATAACCATGGTATTCGACAGCGCATCCTGTGAATGTTGATGCCGCCACGATTGCGCAGAGGAGGATCGCGCCCGCTCTGCCGTTTCGCCTCATCTCCACTCTCTCACTCTCTCACTCCGAAGCTCGGGATCTGTCGGAGATGTGGTTCAAAGAGATTTGTGGAGAATTGCAGGTGCGAGGTTGGACCGGACACCGACCCATCGATGCGTGCCGTGAAGCAACACCGGCCGCCGACAGAGAACCGCACCTGGTTGTATCACCCGTGGAGGTCAAGCGGGCACGTTAGCGGCGATAGCTCCTGGTGCGAGGCGCGAACGCCGCCGAAAGGATCGTTTCCGGTGCGGTCCAGAACTAAGGCTCGGAAGGCCTGCCACAAACGTTCGTCATAACCACCAAACGGCAAGGGTTTCCGGCTGATCTCGCGGAGACACACGCAGTCCGTTCGCGAACGGCGACGGCAGGTGTCGCGCAACCCATCGTTTCTGACTGATTCGGTTAGAGTCTCACGGCGAGCTGCCGCAGTGGCTCTCCGAAACTCATTCGGTGGTGGGGACTTTCAACGGACCTCGGTGACTATCTCGTCGCAGACATCTGGGCCACGCCCGGGCGTCGCTACTCGTCGTCGGTGCATTCACGGTCGGCAGCCCGGTCGAAGTCGGGAACGGGCCGGTTCTGCGCGTCCTCGGGTGTCGTGGCGAGTCCGTTGCGTTCAATATCGTCGATCAGCCAGTCCATTTCTAGGATCTCTCGCCGCTGAGCTTCGCTGATCCCGGCGGCGAGCTCGCAGACCCGGATGTCCTGAATCTGCGCTCGTTCAGATCTGGTGATCGCAAGGGAGTGGTGGGGAATCATGGCCCGCATGTATGCGGTGTCGTCGACGGTGATCTGGCTACGGTCGAGCGCGACGCCGCCTCCGAGCAGGAGGACGCTGACGATGACGACGGCGATGTTCGCTTTGGTGTTCTTGTACATGTTCAGCATCCAGGCGAGCATAACGAGGCCCATGGCGCCGCCCATGGTGAGAGCCATGAATATGCGGCTCTCGCTGAAGCGGATGTGTCCCCATTCCCACACTCCGGCGAACATCGTCCAGTACATCACGACCATGCCGGTGAGGATCATCGCCGCGAAACGCAGGTACATCTTCAGCGAGCCGTGCTTCTTGTCCTTTGCTTGTCGTTCGCTTCCTTCATGGGCGTCCTGTGACATGTGATTCTCCTGTTCGTCTGGATTGGTTGCGCGTCGCGCGGTTGACGAGCGTCCGGTTCAGAGGGTTGCGAGGAGCGTGGCGCACGCGTCTTCGCATCGCCGGCAGGCCGCGGCACACACGGTGCAGTGTTCGTGCATGGTGTGCTTCTCGCACTCGTCGGCGCAGCTCGCGCACGCGGTGCGGCACGCTTCCAGGGCTGCCCGGGTGAGGTTGGTGTCGTAGCCGGTGTGTCGGGACAGGATGCGCGCGGTGGTGTCGCAGAGGTCGGCGCAGTCCAGGTTCGTGCGGATGCACTTCGTGAGCTCTGAGACCATCTCCTCGCTCAGGCACGCATCCGCGCATGCGGTGCACGATTGGGCGCAGTCCATGCAGGCCTCGATACAGTCCACGAGCGCCTTCTGGTCGACCTGTCCGAGGTCCTTCGGATAGGAGCGGAGCACTTCTGCCACGACAGTCATGATCGAATCCTCTCGTCGTCCTGGAACTCTCAAACTACGATCACGGTGTCGCCTGCGGCACCCCGTTGAATACCCCGGGAGGGCATGGTAGCCCCAGCCGTGATGCGGCCTCAACGCTCAGGGCGCAGTGTCTCGCTGATCCGTTCCCCCAGGCGGGGGATCCCGCAGGACCAATGCCACGGCAGCCATGACGATGATCAGCGCGATGTCGTAGCTGGCGACTGTGTAGGTCCACCAGGCGGCATCGGTCGATTGCGTGTCGCTCAGCAAGTGCGCGAGTGCGAGGACCGGGCCCGTGGCCAGGAGCACGTACCCGAGGCGAACGAGGCGTCGATGAGTTCGCACAGGATCGAGCGGGTGGGTTCCGGCGCGGGTCATTGGAAGATCGCTCCGATCGTGAGGAAACTGGCGATGGCGAGGAGGGCGACGGCGATCGTCGCGGCTGTGATGAAGAACGTGAGATTCCGCAATGGGTTCTTGGGCTTGTTCATGAGAAGTCTTGGAGCGCGGGGCTTTGTCGGTATCCGCCCCCCTATTGGGCGGGGCTGAGGACGGTCGTGCCGTTTGTGGAGATCTCGACGATGCCACGGTCGTCAACGAGGATGATGCGCTCGTCGATGACGGAGAGGGCTTGCACGGCGCCGCGCAGCGATTCCAGCTGCTGCCAGGCACCGCTTTCGTCCTGTGACCACAGGACGCCGTCCGTACCAGCACCAAGAAGGGTGCCGTCCGTGCGCGCCTCCAGGGCGTACAGGACAGGGGCCGCATCGACGGGCGTGAAGGTGTTGCCGCCGTCGGTGCTGAGGAGGAGGCCTTCTTCGGCGGCGGCGTACACGCCGGATTCGGTGGCGGCGAGATCAGCGGCGCCGAGGGGTGCACGCTCTGTCCAGGTGCTTCCCTCGTCGGTGCTGGTGAGTAGGTTCACCTGACTGGAAGGGATGCCGTACAGGACGCCGTCGGGTCCTGCGGTCAGGACGTGGAAGTCGGTGGTCCCGTTGAGGGCGATCGGGGACCAGGAGTTCCCGTAGTCGTCGCTGCGGATGATGCCGAGGTTCGGGGCTCCCAGTTCAGGCGGGGTGTCTTCCCCGGGGTGTCCGGACGCGAACAGCGTGTCTTTCCAGGCGATGAATCCCATGGCGTCGAAATCGTGTCCGCCGATCGGGCCGGAGATCTTCCCGCCGGGGTCGAGGGTGAAGATGCCGTTGTGCGTGGCGATGAGCAGGTCATCGCCACGTGGGTCTTCGGCGATGCCGTGGATGTGGTCGATGCGGGGTGCCGAGTCGGGGTTTCCGAGCGGTGTTGCGGTGCAGCCGGTGGCGATGACGGCGAGGGCGGTCACCGTGGCAGTGGCGAGAAGGAGTGAGCGTTTCATGATGGCTTCCGGTGGCGGCCGCGGGACGGCCTGGCTTCGCGGCGCGCGGCAGGAGCGCACCGACATGTAATGGATGTCGAGGGCGTGGCAAAGAGGTGGCCGGTGAGGGCGGGCCGAACGTTTCTGGGCCCGCCCGAGTCGGGTCCTAGAGCTGTTCCAGGAGTTCCTGCATTGTGGCGATCTCTGCGGTCTGATCGTCGATCACTTGCTGGGCGAGGTCGAGGACGTCCGGGCTCTGCGCGTCGTCAAGGGCAGTTTGCGCCATGTCGACGGCACCTTCGTGGTGCACGATCATCTGTTCGAGGAACAGACGGCTGGCCTCGGCGGCGTCTGCGTTCTCCAGCAGGGTCATGTCTTCTTCGGACATCATGCTGTCGTCACCGCCCATTGACCCATGGTCCATGCCGCCCATGGAGTCAGGGTCGTAGTCCACGCCCCAGTCTTCGAGCCATCCGAGCATCTTGTCGATTTCGGGACCCTGCGCTGCTTTGATCTGTTCGGCGAGCTCGACCACGCGTGGGTCTGCCCCGTCCTTGGCGAGCAGGATGTCGGCCATCTCGATGGCCTGCTGGTGATGCGGGATCATCATCGTGACGAACATCTCATCCGCCTCAGTCGCCTGTGAGGTCGACGACTGCGACGGGGAGGTGGTCTCGCTGGACGGCGCGGTGCCGCTGTCCGCGCAGCCGCTGAGCGCCAGCGCGAGTGTCAGAATGCCGGTGCTGACAGCGAGGGCGATCTTCTTGTTCATGATTGTTCCTTCGATAAGTCGTATGAGGGTTCGCAAATAACGGCGCCAGGCGGCGCCACGAAACCGACCGTCCGGGTCGGCGGCGACTACTCAGGTGCGACTTATCGAAAGGAACGTGAGCGAGGGAGCCCGCGGAAAAACACCGGTCGCACCCCATCTCACCAGGCTCATCGCTCGGTGAAGGGGCAGGCCGCGACCGTGGATCAGCGTCGGAGGAAGCAGCAGCAGGAGGCCGGCGAGTAGCGCGAGCACGCAGGCCGTCAGCATGTCGTTGTGGCCCTGGTCGGGCCCGGTGCTTACGTGACAGGGCCCATCGCAGGCGGTGCCCATCACGTCAGGGGCGTGCTCATCGCCGGCTGCGGATGTTGAGTGGGTGAGCCCGGGCGATCCGTGCCCGGCTGGTTCGGCGGTGAAGGTGTGCATGGCCAGCAGCCCGACGATGACCATGAGCGTGGCCGCGCCGAGCATCAACAGCGCGCGCAGCGACAACTGCGGGCGTGCGCTGCGAAACGCGACATGCATGCGGGGACCCTCCACTCTGCTCAGGATGCTAACACCGCAGACTATGCGCCTCTGATTCCCGGCTACGTGCCCGTCACCGCGTCCGGGCGCAGATCCAGTCGGCGCAGCAGCTGTGCATTGAGGGCGACCACGATGGTCGACAGAGACATCAGCAGCGCACCCACTGACATGGGCAACACGAACCCGATCGGGGCGAGCACGCCAGCCGCGAGGGGGACGGAGAGCAGGTTGTAGCCGGCGGCCCACCAGAGGTTCTGTTTCATCTTCCGGTAGCTGGCCCGCGACAGCTCGATCACCGACAGCACCGAACGGGGGTCGTCGCTGGCGAGGATGACGCCCGCGGACGCGATCGCGACATCCGTTCCCGCGCCGATGGCGATACCGACGTCGGCCTGCGCGAGCGCGGGGGCATCGTTGACACCGTCTCCAACCATCGCGACCTTGCGGCCTTCGCCCTGAAGCTCTTTCACCTTCGAGGCCTTGTCCTCCGGTCGGACTCCGGCGAAGTAGCGGTCGATGCTGAGTTCGCTCGCGACCGAGGCGGCAACCGCGTCGGCGTCACCGGTGATCATGACCACCTGCACGCCGCGCTCATGGAGGGCGTCGACGGCGTGACGCGACTCCGAGCGGATCTCATCCGCCAAACGCAGCGCTCCGGCGACCTGGCCGTCGACGAGCACGTGGAGGATGATCGCCCCCTCATCGCGCCATTCGTCGGCGACCGGCAGCTCGGAGGCGTGCTCCTGCTCGAGCATGTACGGGCCACCGACCTGCACGATGCGTCGATCGACACGTGCACGCACCCCAACCGCCGGGGAAGATTCGAAGTCGGAGGAGGAATAGACCGTGAGAGTCTTCTCCTTCGCCGCGTTCACGATCGCGCGAGCGAGCGGGTGCTCGGAGTCTGCTTCCGCGGCCGCCGCCCACGCCAGCAACTGATCAGGGTCGGTTCCGGAGACGGGGTCGATCGCGGTCACAGCGGGAGTGCCCTTGGTGAGCGTGCCGGTCTTGTCGAACAGGACGGTATCGACGGTGCGCATGCTCTCCAGCGCGAGACGATCCTTGATCAGAACGCCTCCACGCGCGGCCCTCTCGGTCGCGATCGACACGACGAGCGGAATCGCCAGGCCCAGAGCGTGCGGGCAGGCGATTACCAGCACGGTGATCGTGCGGATCACTGCGGCGTCGGGCAGGCCGACGACCGTCCAGACGATCGCGGTGATGGCGGCAGCGCCGAGTGCGAACCAGAACAGCCACCCTGCCGCCTTATCTGCGAGTCGCTGCGCTCGTGAGGATGAGTTCTGCGCCTCGGTCACCAGTTTCTGGATCCCGGCGAGAGCAGTGTCTTCACCGATTGCGGTGATCTCGACCCGGACCCCGGAATCGGTGGCGACGGTGCCGGCGATGACTTGGTCGCCGTCGCTGCGACGTACCGGGCGCGATTCGCCGGTGATCATCGACTCGTCCATGCTGGCCGAGCCCTGCACGATCCTCCCGTCCGCGGGCACCCGCCCACCCGGGCGCACCACCACGATGTCACCCACCTGCAGATCAGACGGGGCGACCGTCACGGTCGTATCTCCCTCGATCTTCTCCGCCTCGTCGGGCAGCAACGCAGCCAGGGAATCCAACGCTGAGGTCGTCTGTGCGAGCGAACGCATTTCTATCCAGTGACCGAGCAGCATGATCACGATTAGCAGCGCCAGCTCCCACCAGAAGTCCAGCTCGTGATGCAGCAGCCCGAGGCTCGCACCCCAGGATGCGAGGAACGCCACAGTGATCGCCAGGGCGATCAGCAGCATCATGCCGGGCTTACGGGCACGCAGCTCACTCACCGCGCCGGTGAGGAACGGGGCACCACCCCACACGTACATGACCGTCCCGAGAACCGGGGATACCCACCCGATCCACGCGGCCTCCGGCAGCGGGTACCCGAGCAGCATCGAGAACATCATCGAGAACCCGACAACAGGGACCGCGAGGATCAGCATGATCCAGAACAATCGCCGGAACTGGCCCACGTGATCGCCGTGGCCGGCGTGGCGGGCGTGGCCCTCGTGACCGCTGTGACCGGCGTGTTCTTGAGGAGCGCCGTGATCGTGGCTCATCGCCGCGTGGTCATGCTGCGCTGTCGGCGCACCGCCGTGATTCTCGTGTCCAGTGTGATGGGTGTGTTCGTCGTGCTGGCTCATCGGAAACCCTTGCTCGGATGCGCCCGGGGATGACCCGGGCGCGGACGGATAGTGGGTCAGGCGTGACCGGTCGCGAGGCTGTAGCCGGCCTCTTCGACCGCAGCCCTCACGGCAGCGGGATCGACAGGGGATGCGCTGTGGATCGTCACTCGGGACGGGCCGCCAGTGTTCAGGTCGACGGTGACGGACGCGACACCGTCCAGGGCGCTCAGTTCCTCACTGACGCTCGACACACAGTGTGAGCACGTCATCCCGGTGACCAGGACATCCTCCGAGACCGGGGTCGTGACAGGAGTGGATGCTTCGGTGTTCGATGGAGCGGCGCAGCACGCGCAACCAGCGTTCGCGTCCTTCAGTCCAAGTTCGATGCGGTCAGTCATGGTGAGTTCCTCCCAAGTAGTTTGACGAGTGGTTATGAACGGACCAGGCGAGCGATGGCATCGTTTGCTTCGCGGACGTTCTCCGCGGCAACCTCGCCACCCTCAGCGCTTGCCTGGGCGACGCAATGACTCAGATGGTCGCTGAGAAGCGACAACGCCACAGTTTCAAGCGCCTTCGTGGCCGCAGCGACCTGCGTCAGGATGTCGATGCAGTACTTGTCCTCATCGACCATCCGAGAGATACCCCGCACCTGACCCTCAACCCGACTCAATCGCTTACGCAGATCCGCCTTGTTGTCGGTGTAACCGTTCATGCTCACAAGATACCCCCTAGGGGTATCCTACTCAACGGGTGCCGGTCTATTCCCGAAAGGCAGCCTTGATACCCGGGTCGTCTTTGGCGCCGCCGGCCAGGCGTCGACGATGCCGCAAGTGATGCCCGCCCAGGCGAGCGTCTCGAACCGGTGGAAGCCGTTTGAGGATGCATGAAGACGGCGGTAAACTGTACATCGCACAATGTATAGTCATCGTATGCTGACTATTTCAGATCGACTTGACGTGATGAACCGGCTCGGGCGGGCGATGGCTGACCCTACTCGTTCGCGCATCCTGCTGACCCTTCTTGACGGACCGAGCTACCCGGCGGTGTTGTCTCGGGAGCTGGGGCTGTCTCGTTCCAACGTCTCGAATCACCTGACGTGTTTGCGCGGGTGCGGGATCGTGGTGGCTGAGCCCGAGGGGCGGCAGACTCGCTACGAGGTCGCAGACCCACACCTTGCCCGCGCCTTGACGGCGCTGGTTGACGTGACGCTCGCGGTCGATGAGAGTGTGCCGTGCATGGACCCGGACTGTGGGGTCGAAGGATGCGTGGCGGGGGAGTTGCGGGCGTGAGCTCGGTCACGGGTTCGCACGTCGAGCATGTCGACCTCGACGACGATGATGACGATGACCGGCCGTGGTACCGGAGCCCGGGCGTTCTGATCCCGATTTTCTCCGGCGTGGTGTTCGGCGCCGGCCTGGTGTGCGAGTGGACCGGCGCAGAGGCCGCGGGCCTGGTGCTGTTCTGGGTGGCTCTGTTGTTGGGTGCGTCGACTTTCGTTCCGGGTGCGCTGCGCAAGCTGTTCGCGAAGCGAAAGCTCGGGATCGGACTGTTGATGACGATCAGCGCTACCGGTGCAGTCATCCTCGGCTACGTCGAGGAAGCCGCGGCGTTGGCGTTCCTGTACTCCATCGCGGAAGCGCTGGAGGACAGGGCCATGGACCGTGCACGCGCGGGCTTGCGGGCGTTGTTGAAGCTCGTACCCGAAACCGCACTCGTCAAGAGAGGCGACGCGACGTCCGAAGTGGAGGCGAAGGATCTGCGCGTGGGAGACGTGCTCGTGGTGCGCCCGGGTGAACGGGTAGCCACAGACGGCATTGTGCGGACTGGGCGGAGCAGCCTGGATACCTCAGCGATCACGGGCGAGTCGATCCCGGTCGACGTCGATCCCGGCAACGAAGTCTCTGCCGGGTCGATCAACACCACAGGCGTTCTCGAAATCGAGGCGACCGCTGCTGGCACCGACAACTCGCTGACGACGATCGTCGAGCTGGTCGAGCAGGCGCAAGCTGAGAAGGGCGACCGGGCGCGACTGGCTGACCGGATCGCCCGTCCTCTCGTTCCCGGAGTGATGATCCTCGCGGTTCTGGTCGGTGTGCTCGGTTCGCTCCTGACTGGCGATCCTGAGCTGTGGATCACCCGCGCCTTGGTCGTGCTGGTCGCCGCGTCCCCGTGCGCCCTGGCGATCGCTGTTCCGCTCACCGTCGTAGCCGCGATCGGTGCAGCATCGAAGTTTGGTGTGGTGGTGAAGTCCGGGGCCGCGTTCGAGAGGTTTGGTGGGATCCGCCATCTCGCTGTCGACAAGACCGGCACCCTGACCCGCAATGAGCCCACCGTGGCCCGCGTCGTCACCGTCGCGGGGACGACCGAGGACGATGTGCTCGCGTGGGCGGCGAGCTTGGAGGGTCACAGTACGCACCCCCTGGCTGCTGCGATCACCACCGCCGTTTCCGAGGCCCGAACCGCGGAGGCCGTCAGTGAGACTGCCGGGCACGGCATCTCTGGCACGCTCGACGGTGCCCGTATCGCGGTGGGTAGCCCGCGCTGGCTGGACGCCGGTTCGCTGGACGGCGAGGTGCAGGCAATGGAATCCGAGGGGATGACTGTGGTTATCGTGCACCGCAACGACCAGCCTGTTGGCGCGGTAGGAGTGCGTGATGAGCTGCGCCCTGAAGTTCCCGATGTCATCGCAACCCTCACCCGACGTGGAATCGCGGTGACAATGCTCACCGGCGACAACGCTCGCACCGCCGCAGCTCTGGCCGCACAGGCCGGGATCAGCGATGTGCGCGCCGAGCTACGCCCCGAGGATAAAGCTGCCGCTGTCGCAGCACTGTCGAAGTCGCAACCCACGGCCATGATCGGGGACGGCATCAACGACGCCCCCGCGCTGGCTTCCGCGGACTTGGGAATCGCGATGGGAGCGAAGGGCGCGGATGCCGCGATCGAGTCGGCCGATGTTGCGTTCACTGGACATGACCAGCGCCTTATCCCGCAGGCACTGGAACACGCACGCCGTGGCCGCAACATCATCAATCAGAACGTTGTGCTGTCCATCGCGATCATCGCGGTGCTGTTGCCCTTGGCGATTACCGGATACCTAGGTCTGGCAGCCGTCGTCCTTGTTCACGAGGTCGCAGAGGTTGTCGTTATCCTCAACGGGCTCCGAGCGGCGCGACGGAGAAAGGCATGACCCGGCCCGATGACGGAATCACTCTCGGCAGAGCCACTCGTGGGGACGCGACGAGTTCGCCCGACCGAGCGTCCGCGCGAAGCCGATTGCTGCGGTTCCTACTCGCAGTAGGTGTCGCAGCGGTCGCCGTCTGGGTCGACCAAGGCACGAAGGCACTCGCCCTTGCACGGCTCAGCGAGGCCGACCGAGTCCCCATCCTCGGAGACTGGCTCGGGCTGCAGCTCGCGTTCAACCCTGGCACCGTGATGTCTCTCGGCGCCGACGCGACCTGGCTCCTGACCGTCTTGGCCGCTGCCGCATCCATCGCGCTGCTCATCGCCGCGACGCGCGCCCGAACGGCTGGGTGGGCGATCGCGATCGGACTCCTGTGGGGAGGCGCGGTTGGCAACCTGCTGGACCGCTTGCTCGCTCCGCCCGGATTCGGTCGCGGTCACGTCACCGACTTCCTGGCCTACGGCAACCTCTTCATCGGCAACCTTGCCGACGTCATCCTCGGCGTCGGCGTGGGACTTGGCTTGTTGCTCTATCTCCGGAAAGCGAACACATGATTCTCTCTGTCCTCCAAGCGATCGGTCTGTTCCTAGCCACGAACATCGACGACATCATCGTGTTGTCCCTATTCTTCGCCCGCGGCGCGGGGCAACGCGGCACGACAACTCGAATCCTGGCGGGTCAGTACCTGGGATTCGTCGGCATTCTCGGCGCTGCCGTACTCGTTTCCCTCGGCGCCGGAGCCTTCCTTCCGCCCGAGGTCATTCCATACTTCGGCCTCATCCCGCTGGCGTTAGGACTATGGGCAGCTTGGCAAGCATGGCGTCGCCGGCACGACGATGACGACGATGAGGCGAAGATCGAAGGCAAGAAGGTTGCTGTCTGGGCCGTAGCTGGGGTCACCTTCGCTAACGGCGGTGACAACATCGGCGTCTACGTCCCCGTTTTCCTCAACGTCGGACCCGCGGCGGTGGTCGCATACTGCGTCGTGTTCCTCGCGCTCGTTGCTGTGCTCGTCATCGTGGCCAAGTTCATCGCCACGCGACGTCCGATCGCCGAGATCTTGGAACGTTGGGAACACGTCCTGTTCCCCCTCGTCCTCATCGGGCTCGGTGTATTCATCCTGATCAGCGGAGGAGCATTCGGGCTCTGAGACCGGCGCAACAACGTCAAACAGGCTGACTGCCCCCTGCCGTAAACGATCGTTTTCGGCCGGGTCGACGACCTCCCTCGGCAGAGGCGCGACACACCGCGCATCGACCCACCGAAACCCCCTGCCGAAACCGAATCGACCGAAACCCCTCGCGCAGCGTTTTCGGCAGCACCCGCGAAAGCCTCGATCGAACACGGCCGCGGCAGCGATACGGCAGCCGTCAGCCGACGACGCGGCTCGTCGTCGTCGAGCGTCCGCGGAATTCCGCCACCACATCATCCGTCTCGTCGCGCACGGTCACGTCGTACAGGCCGCCGGTGCGGCCGCTGACCGTGCGCCGCACAGCGGTGGCCCGCAGCGTCTGACCGGCGGTCGTCGACTTCAAGAATGTGATGTCGGCGCCGGCGGCGACGGTCACCCGCTCGTCTTCGTTGCAGGCGATCGCGAACGCCGTGTCGGCGAGCGCGAACACCAGCCCGCCGTGGGCGATCGCGAAGCCGTTGAGCATGTCGTCGCGCACGAGCATTGACACGACGGCGCGGCCCGGCTCGTCGGCCTCGACCACCATGCCGAGCATCGCCGACGCCGCATCGCGCCGCATCATCTCCCTCACACCGACACGACCTCGGCCGCCGGCTGCTTGCTGACCAGGGTCAGCACGTCGTAGGTCGCGACGATCTCGTCGTCCTGGTTGCGGATCACCGCGTCCCAGCGCACCTCGCCGTACTCGTCGGTCTCGCGCGGAGTGATCTGCTTCGCCGTCAGCTCGACACGGATGCTGTCGCCCGGCGACACCGGCGTGACGAACCGCAGGTTCTCGAGCCCGTAGTTCGCCAGAACCGGACCCGGCTCAGGGTCCACGAACAGCCCTGCCGCCCACGACACGAGCAGATAGCCGTGCGCGACGCGGCCGGGGAAGAACGGGTTGGCCGCCGCGGAGTCCTCGTCCATGTGGGCGTAGAACGTGTCGCCGGTGAAGTGCGCGAAGGTCTCGATGTCGTCGAGAGTGACCTCTCGGGCATCCGACGCGACCTGGTCGCCGATACGCAGCTCGGCCAATGATTTGCGGAACGGATGTCGGTCGCCGGTGCGCGTTGACGCGCCCGCGTGCCACACGCCGGTCAGCGTGGTGAGCATCTCGGGCGAGCCCTGCACGGCCGTGCGCTGCATGTGGTGCAGAACGGCGCGGATGCCGCCGAGCTCCTCGCCGCCTCCCGCCCGCCCCGGTCCGCCGTGCACGAGCCCCGGCAGGGGAGAGCCGTGCCCGGTGGACGATCGGGCATCGTCGCGGTCGAGCAGCAGCATCCGGCCGTTGAACGGCGCGATGCGCGTCGCCAACTCGACCGCCTGCGCGGGGTCGTGCGTGGCGATGCTCGTGACGAGCGACCCGCCACCGCGGGCGACCAGATCCGCGGCCTCGGCGGTGGTGGAATACGTGAGCAGTGACGAGACGGGCCCGAACGCCTCGACATCGTGCACGGCCTCGGCGCTCGCTTCGTCGAAGCGCAGCAGCAGCGGCGCCACGAAAGCCCCGTCAGGTGCCGGGCCCGCCGACCCGTCGGCATGCCGCACGGCGGGCGCATCGGTCGAGCCGACCACGACGCGGCCGCCGGCATCCCGCAGCTTCTGCACCTGGCGCAGCACCTCCTCGCGCTGCGCGGTCGAGGCGAGCGGTCCCATCGTTACGCCCTCGGCGCGCGGGTCGCCGAGCACCGTCTTCTCCGCGATGCGCGCGCGCACGGCCTCGATCACATCGTCGGCCGCCGCCGCCGGCACGATCGCGCGGCGGATGGCTGTGCACTTCTGCCCTGCCTTCGTGGTCATCTCCACCACCAGCTGGCGCACGTAGGCGTCGAACTCGGGCGTGCCGGCGACGGCATCCGTGCCCAGCACCGACGCGTTGATCGAGTCGGTCTCGGCGGTGAAGCGCACCCCGCCGGTCTGCACGGCGGCGTGCTGCCGCAGCGCCTCGGCGGTCGACGCGCTGCCGGTGAACCCGACCAGATCGCCCAGCCGCAGGTGATCGAACAGATCGGGCACGCTGCCGCTGACCAGCTGCAGCGACCCCTTGGGCAGCAGCCCCGACTCGACGAGAATGCGCACCATCGCCTCGGCGAGATATCCAGTCGGCGTGGCGGGCTTCACCAGCGTCGGCATACCGGCGAGGAACGCCGGGGCGAGCTTCTCCAGAGACCCCCACACGGGAAAGTTGAACGCGTTGATCTGCACGGCGACGCCCGGCAGCGTCGTGTACACGTGCCGACCGAGGAAGCTGCCGTCCTTCGAGAGCGGCTCCACCGGGCCGTCGACGTGCACGCGGCTGTTCGGCAGCTCGCGGCGGCCCTTGCCCGAATACGAGAACAGCACGCCGATACCGCCGTCGATATCGACCCACGAGTCGGCCTTCGTCGCGCCGGTGCGTGCCGAAAGCGCGTACAGCTCGTCCTTGCGCTCGGTGAGCGCCAGGGCGAACTGCTTGAGCAGCAGCGCGCGCTGGTGAAAGGTCAGCTCGGCGAGACTCGCGTGACCGGTGGTTCGCGCGTACTCGAGGGCGCCGGCCAGATCGAGCCCCTCGGTCGATACCCGGGTGATGATGTCGCCGGTGGACGCGTCGCGGACGTCGGTGCCCGGCGCTCCGGCGGACGGCGTCCACCACTCGCCCTGGACGTAGCTCGGCAGAAAGTCGGTCATCTCTCCTCGTTCCACACGTAGAACCCCTCGCCGCTCTTGCGGCCCAGCTTTCCGGCATCCACCATCTGCCGCAGCAGCCGCGGCGGCTCGAACCGCGGCCCGAGCTCCCGCGCGAGCTCCTCGGCGATGCCGAGGCGCACGTCGAGCCCGACGACGTCGGTCGTGCGCAGCGGACCCATCGGATGCCGATACCCCAGCTCCATGGCCGCGTCGATGTCGCCGGCATCTCCGACGCCCTCCTCGAGCATCCGGATCGCCTCCAAGCCCAGCAGCACGCCGAGGCGGCTCGACGCGAAACCGGGGGAGTCGCGGATCACCACGGGCGTCTTCCGCAGCGTCGCGATCCATTCGCGCGCGGCGTCGACGACGGCGCGTTCCGTGCGCGACCCGACCACGATCTCCACGAGCGCAGAGGCGGGCACCGGGTTGAAGAAGTGCAGGCCGAGGAACCGCTCGGGCCGCTCGAGCGAGGCGGCGAGCTCGTCGATCGAGATCGACGACGTGTTCGTGGCGAGCACGGCGTCGGTCGCGACGATCTGCTCGATGTGCGCCAGCGCCTGCGCCTTCAGCGTGCGATCCTCGGGCACGGCCTCGATCACCAGGCCGACGCCCGCGAAGGTGACGGGGTCGGTGTGCGCGGCGAACGACTCGATCACCGGGCGCGGCTCGACGAGGTCGCCACGGCGCACGGAGTTCTCGATGCTCGTCAGCACGCGCCTGCGCGCCGCCTCGGCGGACTCTTCGTCCCGCTCGACGAGCCGCACCCGCGCCCCGGCGAGCAGGAACGCGTGCGCGATACCGGCGCCCATGCGCCCGCCGCCGAGCACGCCGACGGTTCCCGGTACGCTCATCGCCTCTCCTTCTCGAGTCGCTGCGACCGGCGCTCGAGGAACGCCGTCATGCGTCGGCGCTTCTCATCGCTGTCGAACAGCTCGGCCTGCAGCTCGAGCTCGATCGCCGGATGCTGATCAGCGGGCGCGAGCAGGGCGCGCTTGGTGAGCTCGGTGGCCCGCGCGCCGTTCGCGCAGATGCGGTCGGCGACGGCGTGCGCCGCGTCGAGCAGCTCGTCGGGTTCGTGCAGCGACGACAGCAGCCCCCACCCGAGGGCCTCGTCGGCGTCGATGATCCGCCCGGTGAGCAGCAGCTCGCTCGCCCGGGCGTGCCCGATGATCTCGGGAAGGCGCCAGGTGGCGCCGGCGGCGGCGATGATGCCGAGCCCCGTCTCGGGGTTGCCGAAGCGCACCCGCGATGTGCCGATGCGGATGTCTGCGGCGTAGGCGAGCTCGGCCCCGCCGCCCAGGGCGAAGCCGTCGACTGCGGCGATGACCGGCATCGGCAGTTCGCGGATGCGACGGAAGACGGTCGAGTTGATCCCGCGCCGCGCGTCGTCGGCGGTGCGATCACGCAACTGGCGGATGTCCGCTCCCGACGCGAAGACGCCGTCCCCACCGGTGATGATGAGCACCCGCGGCGTGTTCTCGAGATCAGCGCACACGGCGTGCAGCTCGTCGACCATGCTCTGGTCGATCGCGTTGCGCACGGCAGGACGGTCGAGCATCACGACCATCCGGTCGCCGCGCGTCTCGACCCGCAGCGTCTCAGCCATCGACGCGCTCCACGATCATCGCCGTGCCCTGGCCGACGCCGACGCACATCGTCGCGAGCCCGTACCGCACGCCCTCGCGCTCCATGCGGCCGAGCAGCGTGACCAGCAGGCGCGAGCCGCTGGAGCCGAGCGGATGCCCGAGGGCGATCGCCCCGCCGTCGGAGTTGACGATCTCGGGGTCGAGCCCCAGACGGCGGATACACGCCAGCGACTGCGACGCGAACGCCTCGTTCAGCTCGACCGCGCCGATGTCGGCCACGGCGAGGCCGGCCTTCTGCAGCGCCTTCTCAGTCGCGGGAACCGGGCCGAGACCCATGATCTCGGGCGCCAGGGCCGCGGTGGCCGAGGCCACGATGCGCGCCCGCGGGCGCAGTCCGTGCCGGGCGACGGCATCCGCCCCCGCGACGATGATCGCCGAGGCGCCGTCGTTGAGCGAGCTCGCGTTGCCGGCGGTCACCACCTCGCCACCCGCGACGACCGGCCGCAACGCGGCCAGGGCCTCGAGCGACGTCTCCCGGCGCGGGCCCTCGTCGGTGTCGACGACGCCGCGGCTCGTCCTGACCGGAACGATTTCGGCGGCGAGGCGCCCCGCGTCGATGGCCGCGAGGGCGCGCTCGTGGCTGCGCAGCGCGAACGCATCGGCATCCGCCCTGCTGACCCCGTCGACCCGCGCGACCTCCTCTGCCGTCTCGGGCATCGAGAAGGTCGCCTTCTCTCTGGCCAGCAGGCGGCGATTCGGGAAGCGCCACCCGATAGACGTGTCGTAGGCGTCGCCGGGCTTGCCCCACGCGCGCTCGGGCTTGGCCTGCACCCAGGGTGCACGCGTCATCGACTCGACACCGCCCGCCACCATCAGGTCGACGTCGCCCGCTCGGATCGCGTGCGAGGCCAGCGCGACCGCCGTCATCCCCGACGCGCACAGACGGTTGACGGTGAATCCAGGGATGCCGTCTGGCAGGCCCGCCAGCAGCACCGCCATGCGGGCGACGTTGCGGTTGTCCTCACCGGCCTGGTTCGCCGCCCCCAGGATGACCTCGTCGATGGCATCCGCCCGCACGCCGGCCCGGCGGACGACCTCTCCGACGACGAGCGCGGCGAGGTCGTCGGGGCGGATGCCGGAGAGGGCGCCGCCGTACCGGCCCACCGGGGTGCGCACGCCGCCGACGAGATAGGCCTCGGACATCGTCATCCTCTCCATCGCGGCCGACGATCCATTACAGACCGATCGTTCAGGAATACGATTCCAGATCGCTCACCGTATGGCAACCGCCGCACTCGCAGGCGCGCCATCGGAGGGTTCGCGATCGATCTTGACAACGGCAGGGGCTCCGAGCAGATTCGACCATGACAGAGCACGTTCCCGTGCTGGTCCGCACCCTGAGGATCGAAGGAGATCGCAGCATGAAGAAGCTCATCAACAAGCCCGAGGACGTGCTCGTCGAATCGCTGCGAGGTGTGGCGGCCGCCCACCCCGAGCTGTCGGTCGACCTCGAGACGCACGTGATCACCCGTGCGACGCCGAAAGAGCAGGGCAAGGTCGCCGTCGTCTCGGGCGGCGGGTCGGGCCACGAGCCGCTGCACGGCGGCTACGTCGGAATCGGGATGCTGGACGCCGCCGTCGCCGGAGAGGTGTTCACCTCGCCGACACCCGACCGCGTGCAGGCCGCGACCAAGGCGGTCGACCGCGGCGCCGGCGTGCTGCACATCGTGAAGAACTACACCGGCGACGTGCTGAACTTCGAGATGGCCGCGGAGCTCGCCGAGATGGAGGGGATCGAGGTCGGCACGGTGGTCGTCGACGACGACGTCGCCGTGCAGGACTCGCTGTACACCGCCGGACGCCGCGGCGTCGGCCTGACCGTGCTGCTGGAGAAGATCGTGGGCGCCGCTGCCGAGGAGGGGCAGGATCTCGCTGCAGTCGTCGCGCTCGCGAAGAAGGTCAACGCACAGGGCCGGTCTATGGGCATGGCTCTCACGAGCTGCACGGTGCCCGCGGCGGGCAAGCCCACGTTCGATCTGCCCGACGACCAGATGGAGATCGGCATCGGCATCCACGGCGAGCCCGGGCGGCATCGCGAACCGCTCGCCCCGGCATCCGACATCGCCCGCCTGCTCGTCGAGCCGGTCCTCGCCGACCTCGATCTCGCCGGCCCCGCGATCGTCATGCTCAACGGCATGGGCGCGACTCCGCAGATCGAGCTGTATCTGATGTACGCCGAGGTCGCCGCGCTGCTCGAGAAGGCGGGCGTGCAGATCGTGCGCAACCTCGTGGGCAACTACATCACCTCGCTCGACATGGCCGGCTGCTCGGTCACCGTGCTGAAGGCCGACGACGAGATCCTGCGGCTGTGGGATGCGCCCGTCGTCACCCCGGGCCTGCGCTGGGGCGCCTGACCCGGCCGGCGCCGCGCTGACACCGACATCCGACCGCCCTCGCCACCCAGGAGCACGTATGACCTCGACCATCGACACCGCCGCCCTGCACGACTGGATCTCCCGCTTCGCCGCCGCCATGAACGACAAGCGTGACTGGCTCACCGAGCTCGACTCGGCCATCGGCGACGCCGACCACGGCGCCAACATGGCTCGCGGCATGACGGCGGTCGTCGACAAGCTCGGCGCCGGCGCGCCCGAGACGATCGACGAGCTGCTCAAGGGGGTCGGGATGACGCTGGTCAGCTCTGTGGGCGGTGCGAGCGGACCGCTGTACGGCACGTTCTTCCTGCGCATGGGCATGACCGCGGGGGCTGTGTCGAGTCTCGACTCCGCAGCGCTCGCGCGCGCGCTTCGCGCGGGGCTCGAGGGCGTCGTCGCTCGCGGCAAGCCCGAGGCAGGCGACAAGACGATGTACGACGCGATGGCCCCCGCCGTCGACGCGCTCGACTCGGCGCTCGCCGACGGGGCCGACGTGCGAGCCGCGCTGGCTGCCGCGGCGGGCGCCGCCGCCGTCGGGCGAGACGCCACGCTGCCGCTCGTCGCCCGCAAGGGCCGCGCAAGCTACCTCGGCGAACGCAGCGCCGGTCACCTCGATCCCGGTGCGGCATCGACCGCGATCCTGTTCGAGACTCTCGCCGCGGCCGCGCCGGGCGCCGACGGATGATCGGGATCGTCGCCGTCTCGCACAGCGCGCGGCTCGGCGAGGCGGCGCTCGAGCTCGCGCTGCAGATGGTGCACGTCGACGCACCTCCGGTGCGCGTGGCCGCAGGGGCGGGCTCTGACGGCGACGGCAAACCGATCCTCGGAACGGATGCCATGGCCGTGGCCGCTGCCATCGACGACCTGGCTGCCGAGTGCGACGGCGTGCTCGTGCTCATGGATCTGGGTTCTGCGGTGATGAGCGCGGAGCTCGCCCTGGAGTTCCGAACCAGCGACGTGCCGGTGCGCCTGGCGCCGGCACCCTTCGTAGAGGGGCTGCTGGCCGCGGTCGTGGCGGCCGCCGCCGGAGGCGCACTCGACGCGGTGGCCGAAGAAGCTGCGGTGGCCCTGGCGGGGAAGACCGCTCAGCTGCAGCCAACTGCGCCCGTCGAGGCCGTCCCGGAAGAGCGCGATCAGGACAAGGCCGCACCGCCGGGTCGTGAGAGCGCACGGATCACTCGGCGGGTGCGCGTGCGCAACCCGCTCGGCATCCACGCCCGGCCCGCCGCGCTCATCGCCGAGACGTCGGCCGGAGCGGATGTGCGCCTGCGCAGGCTGCCCGACGGCCCGGATGCGTCGGCGGGAAGCCTCAGCCGGCTGCTCGTGCTCGGCGCGCGTCGCGGCGACGAGATCGAGCTCTCGGCTGCGGACGACCACGTGCTCGATGCGCTCGCCGCACTGTTCGAGAACGGATTCGGCGAGGGCGTCGACGACGCTCCCGCCGGCGCGGGCCCTGCTTCCGACGAGCCGGTCTCCGCGACCGAACGTTCTGCACCTGCCGCGCCGGCGTCTGCCGCGCCGGCACCTGCTGCGCCGGCAGCTCTCGCCCCGGCACCTGTCCCGCCGGGGACGACGCTGCGCGGGCGCGGTGTGAGCGCCGGAGTCGCCGCGGCGCCCGTCGTCACTCTCGCTCCGCCGGTGCCCGAGCCCGACGCGGCGGCTGTCATCGCCGTAGGCGGGCGCGAGACCGAGGCGTCCAGCATCGACCGGGCCTGCCTCGCCGTCGCGGCCGACCTGCGCTCCCGCGCCGCCGCCGCGTCCGGCGACGCACACGACATCCTCGAGGCGTCTGCGCTGCTGGCATCCGACCCTGATCTCATCGCCGACGCGACGGCACTGGTCCGCGACGCTGGGCGCAGCGCCGCGCGCGCGATCTGGGAGGTCGCGGCGGCGCAGCAGAAAGCGCTGGAGGCGCTGGGCGGGCGCACGGCCGAGCGCGTCGCCGACGTGCGCGATGTGAGAGACCGCATCGTCGCAGAGATCCTCGGGCTCGCCTCTCCCGGCGTGCCGCAGCGCGATGAGCCGTTCGTGCTCGTCGCGCGCGACCTGTCTCCCGCCGACACGGCCGCGCTGCACGGCGGACGGTGCGTGGCGCTCGTCACCGAACAGGGCGGTCCGACCTCGCACACCGCGATCATCGCCCGCTCTCTCGGCCTGCCCGCCGTGGTCGGCGTCATCGGCGCGACGGGCCTCTCGCCCGACACCACCGTGCTCGTCGACGGCGACCGCGGCACCGTCGAGGTCGATCCGGAACCCGCGCGCATCGACGCAGCGACGCGGGCGGCCGTCGTGACCCCCTTCAACGGAACCGGGCGGCTGGCCGACGGATCGCGCCTGCCGCTGCTCGCCAACGTCGGCGGAGCGGCGGATGCCGAGACTGCCGCCGCAGCGGGTGCCGAGGGCATCGGGCTGTTCCGCACCGAGTTCTGCTTTCTCGACCGCACCGACGCGCCCACGGTCGCCGAGCAGGTGGCTGCCTATCGGGGTGTGCTCTCGGCTTTCCCCGGACGCAAGGTGGTGGTGCGGACACTCGACGCGGGCAGCGACAAGCCGCTGCCCTTCGCGAACGCCGACGACGAGCAGAACCCGGCGCTCGGGGTGCGCGGACTGCGCATCGCGCGACGCTCGCCGCAGCTGCTCGACGATCAGCTGCGTGCACTGGCCGAAGCGGCGTCGGCGGAATCCGCGCTCGTCGAGGTGATGGCCCCGATGGTCGCCTCGGCCGACGAGGCGCGCGACTTCGCCGCGAGAGCCCGGGGCTTCGGCCTCGAGCGCGTGGGCGTGATGATCGAGACCCCGTCGGCGGCGCTGCTCGCCGCCGAGATGTTCGAGGTCGTCGACTTCGTCAGCCTCGGCACAAACGACCTCGCGCAGTACACCCTCGCCGCGGACCGGCTGCTGGGCGAGTTGGGCGACCTCAACGACCCGTGGCAGCCGGCCGTGCTGCGTCTGATCGGCATGGTCGGGTCGGCCGGGCGCGCGGCGAATCGCGCGGTCGGCGTGTGCGGCGAGGCAGGCGGAGATCCCACGCTCGCACCCGTGCTTATGGGACTCGGGGTCACGAGCCTGTCGATGACCCCGCGCTCGCTCGGCCGGGTCGCCGCAGCGCTCGCGGCAGTGACGCCGGAGCAGTGCCGTCGCGTGGCTGGGGCGGCGTCGGCCGCCGCGACCGCTGCGGAGGCGCGCTCTGCGGCAGCCGCCGCCCTCGAACGCTGACCGCGCCGCGTGCACGCTGGTGTGCGTGCACTGGTTCATCGCGGCGCGGCGGTGCACGTGCGCCGGTCGCTGTGCTGGTGCGCGTGCGCTGGTTCGCATGCGCTAGTGACGTGCGCCGGCTGGCTGCGCCCCGACCGCACGCCGCGCACAGGCGCCGGTCGGCTCAGAGCCGCCCGAACGCCCGCAGCGGATGCTCGATCAGCTCGACCACGCGGCGCAGGAACCCGGCGGCGTAGCCGCCGTCGCAGACGCGGTGGTCGAAGACCAGCGACAGCTGGGCGATGCGGCGTGCGACGATCTGCCCGTCCACGACCCAGGGCCGCTCGATCATGCGGCCGACACCCATGATCGCGACCTCGGGATGATTGATGATCGCCGCCGAGCCGTCGACCCCCAGGCTCCCGTAGTTGTTGAGCGTGAACGTCGACCCGCGCAGTCGGTCGGCGGGCATCCGCCCCGCTCTGGCGGTCGCCGCCAGCTCGCGCAGCTGAGCGTCGAGCTCGTCGACGGTGAGCTCGTGCGCCCCGGCGATCACGGGCACCATCAGGCCGCGCTCGGTGTCGGCGGCGACGCCGAGGTTCACCCCGTCGAACGTGACGATCTCGGATGCGTCGTCGCTCAGACGGGAGGCCAGCAGAGGGAAGTCGGCGAGGGCCATCAGCGTGAACCGCGCGACGAGGGCTGTGAGCGACGGGGCGCGTTCGCCGTCGGGCGCCATCTGCGAGCGCGCCTGGAACAGCTCGGTGGCGTCGACGTCGACCCACACCGTGGCCTCCGGGATCTCGGCGCGGCTGCGGCTCAGCGTCGCGCTGATCGCCTTCCGCATCGGCGAGAGCCGCTCGCGGGAGGCGACGGTGAGACCGACGACCCCGACCACGCCGCCGCCGTCGGTCGCGCCGGCTCCGTCGGTCGCGCCGTCGGACGGCCGCGCCCGCGTCCCGGACGCCTGCCCGTGCGATCCGGATGCCTGCCCCCGCGGCTCCGGGCTGCGGGGCCCGCGATGCTCGACGCTCTGCTCACCGTCGAGCATCGCCGCGGCCCGCAGCACGTCGGCGCGGGTGACCGCACCGTCGGCGCCCGTCGGGTCGATCCGACCCACGTCGACACCCAGATCACGAGCCAGTCGCCGCACGATCGGGGAGCGCACCGCCACCGTGCGCGGTGCGGCCTTCTCGACGGCACGGGATGTCGCCGCGTGTGTGGGCTCTTCGCGTGATGTCGCGGAGCCTTCGGCGAGGTGCCGTGCTCTCGGCGGAAGAGGGGGAGAGGCCAGGGCTGAACCGGATGCCCGCGGACGGCGACGGCCAGACGAGACGCGCTCGGTGGTGCCGTAGCCGATCAGGACGTTGCCCGACCCGGCACGCTCCTCGGTGCGATAGGCATCCTTCTCAGCATCCGACTGCGCACCATCCGGCTGCGCACCATGCGACTGCGCAGCATCCGACTGCGAACCGTCCGGCGGTACACCGGCGACGGATTCGTCGCTGATTCCGTCTGCCACCTCCAGCACCGGCGCACCCACCGCGATCACGTCGCCGGCTTCGCCGTGCAGCGCCGTGACCACGCCCGCGAACGGCGAGGGCAGCTCGACGACGCTCTTCGCCGTCTCGACCTCGGCGATCGCCTGATCGGTGGTGATCGTGTCGCCGACCTGCACCAGCCACTGCACGAGGCCCGCTTCGGTGAGCCCCTCGCCGAGATCCGGCAGGCGGAACACGCGCGCTGTCGCGGTCGTCATCGGGGCGCCTCCTCATCGTCGGGGTAGAGCGAGTCGATGGCGTCGAGTACGCGGTCGGCATCGGGCAGGTACCAGTGCTCGAGCTTGGGTGGCGCGTACGGGGTGTCGAAGCCGGTCACACGGCGCACCGGCGCTTCGAGGTGCTCGAAGCACCGCTCGAAGACGCGCGCCTGGATCTCGCTCGCGACGCTCGCGTACCCGGGCGCTTCGGCGACGACGACTGCGCGTCCGGTGGCGCGCACGGAGGCCGTGACCGTCGCATCATCGAACGGCGACAGCGAGCGCACATCGATGACCTGGATGCTCCGGCCCTCCGCCGCAGCGATCTCGGCAGCCTCGAGGGCCACCGGAACCATCGCGGCGTAGGCCAGCACTGTCACGTCGGTGCCCTCGCGCGCGATCCGGGCGGTGCCGAGTTCGGCCGTGATCGAGGTGTCGACCTCGCCCTTCGTCCAGTACAGCTTCTTCGGCTCGAGGAAGATCACCGGATCGGGCGAGGCAATCGCCGCACGCAGCAGCGAGTACGCATCCTGCGGGGTGGACGGCGAGACGACGGTGAGCCCGGGGGTGTGCGCGTAGTACGCCTCCGACGAATCGCAGTGGTGCTCGACCCCGCCAATGCCGCCGCCGAACGGGATGCGGATCACCAGCGGCATCCGCATCGATCCGCGCGTGCGGTTGCCGAACTTCGCGACCTGACTGACGATCTGCTCGAACGCCGGCAGCGCGAACGCGTCGAACTGCATCTCGACGATCGGACGCATGCCGTTCATGGCCATGCCGACAGCGGTGCCGACGATGCCGGCCTCGGCGAGTGGAGTGTCGAAGCAGCGGTCGTCGCCGAAGCGCTCGGCGAGCCCGTCGGTGATGCGGAAGACGCCGCCCAACGCGCCGACGTCCTCGCCGTAGACGACGACGGCCGGATCGTCCTGGATGGCGTCGGCGAGGGCGCGATTGAGAGCAGCGGCCATGGTCATCGTGCCGACGACGCGAGCAGTGGGCTCGTCGATGCTGAGGTCGGATGCGATGCTCATGGCCGTGCTCCCGTCTCCGTCAGGGCATTCCGTTCGATCTCGCTCTGCAGCATCCGCCACTGCTCCGCGAGCTGTGGCGACCGTTCGGCGGTGACGAAGCGGAACAGATCCTCCGGGTCGAGGTCGGCATCGGCGTTCAGCGCGGTGCGCAGCTCTGCGGCGATGCTCTCCGCGTCGGCCGCGATGCGCCGCTCGTCATCGTCCGACAGCGCGCCCCGGGCGGTGAGATGCGCGCGCAGGCGAGTGAGGGGATCCCGCTCGACCCACGCCTGCACCTCGTCGCGCTCGCGATAGCGCGTGTCGTCGTCGGCGTTGGTGTGCGCCTGCATGCGATAGGTGTGCGCCTCGACCAGCGAGGGGCCGCCCCCGCTGCGGGCGCGCTCGACAGCCTCGCCGAGCACCGCGAGCAGGGCGGCGACGTCGTTGCCGTCGACGCGCTCGCCGGGCATCCCGTAGCCGATCGCCTTGTGTGCGAGCGAGGGTGCCGCGCTCTGGCGTGCGAGCGGCACCGAGATGGCGAACTCGTTGTTCTGCACGAAGAAGACGACGGGAGCGTGGAACACGGCGGCGAAGTTCATCGCCTCGTGGAAGTCGCCCTCGCTGGTGGCGCCGTCGCCGCACAGGGCGAGCACGACGGTGTCCTCGCCGCGGTGCCGTGCCGCCTGCGCGAAGCCGACCGCGTGCAGCAGCTGCGTCGCCAGGGGCGTCGCCTGCGGGGCGACGTGGTGCTCGGCCGGGTCGTACCCGCTGTGCCAGTCGCCGGCCAGCAGAACCATCGCCTCCGCCGGCGAAACGCCTCGCCCGATGATCGCGACGGCGTCGCGGTAGGTGGGGAAGAGCCAGTCCCGCTCGTCGAGCACGAGAGCGGCGGCCGCCTGGCAGGCCTCCTGGCCGTGCGAGGACGGATAGACGGCCAGTCGACCCTGGCGCACGAGGGCGCTGGCCTGGTCGTTGATCCGACGACCCTCGACCAGCGCGCGGTAGGCGTCGCGCAGCCGGTCGACGTCGGGCGCGGTGTAGTGGTCGTCGTCGATCCCGTTGCCGCGCGGATCGATCAGACGCACGGGGATCTCTCGGGGGAGCAGGTCGTCTCGCATCATCCGGTTCGCCTTCCTTGCCGAACGTGGTGCCCCCAGGATGCCCTCGACTGGTCAGCCGTCCAACGGATCGAGCGGAATATTGAACGTTCGTTCTGTAGGGAGCCATTCAGGTGTCAGAATGTCAGCATCCACTGACGGAACGGACGGTGCTCGATGGCTGAGCTCGATGCCACGGATCGCGCGATCCTCGCCGAGCTGCGCCGTGACGCGCGGGCGTCGATGACGCACATCGCCGAGAGCGTGCACATCTCCCGTGCGGGCGCGCACGCGCGCATCAAGCGGCTCACCGAGCAGGGTGTGATCGCCGGATACACGGTGCGCACCGATCCCGTGCAGCTCGGGCACCACGCATCCGCCTACGTCATGCTCGCCATAGAGCAGGCGAGCTGGCAGGAGGTGCAGACCCGGCTGCGCGCGATTCCCGAGGTCGAGCACATGGCTCTCGTCGGCGGCGACTTCGACGTGATCCTGCTCGTGCGCGCGAGCGACGCCCGCGACCTGCGGCGCGTCGTGCTGGAGGACATCCAGGCGATCCCGTCGATCCGGTCGACCCGCACGACGCTGATCTTCGAGGACTTCACGCGGGAGTGATCACTCAGCCGATCGTGAGCCGCAGGCCGTCCGGGTCGGCTTTCACGATCACGCGGGTCAGATCATCGACGGCATGCGTCGCCCCGAACGCCGCAGCGTGCGCGCCGACGCCGATCACCCGCATCCCCGCTGCGAGGCCTGCCTGCACCCCGGCCTCGGAGTCCTCGAACACGATGCAGTCGGCCGGGTCGACGCCCAGCTGCGCGGCGGCCGCCAGGAACCCCTCGGGGTGCGGCTTGGAATCGGTGACGCTCTCGGCGGTGATCGCGAGCGCGGGCACGGTGAGACCGGCGGCCTGCATCCTGGCGGTCATCAGCGCTACGTTCGCGGACGTGACGATGGCGTGGGGCACCGGGCTCAGAGCGGCGAGGAATGCCGCCGCGCCCGCGATCTCGACGACCCCGTCGACGTCGGCGCTCTCGCGCGCGAGCATCTCCTGATTCTCGGCCAGGTTGATGGCGTGGTCGCGGTCAGGAAGCAGTAGGGCCATGCTCTGGTGGCCCTGGCGGCCGTGCACGGTCCGCAGCACGACATCCGGGTCGATCCCGTGCGGCTTCGCCCACTCCAGCCACAGCCGCTCGACCACTGCGGTCGAGTCGACGAGGGTGCCGTCCATGTCGAGCAGGACGGCGCGGGCGTGCAAGATCATGGTCATGTGCCCAGCGTAGGCCGAGTCATCGGCGCCAGATCGCCGGTTTCGGCATCGGTCCGGCAAGACGCTCCAGCGCCGCGGCGAGCGAGATGATCGCCGCCTCGCCGCCCGGTCGACCGATCAGTTGCACGCTGACCGGATGCCCCGACGCGTCGGTGGTGACCGGGACGACGATCGCGGGAAGGCCCGCCACGTTGACGAAGCTGCTGTACGGCGCATACCGCACCTGCTGCGAGAACCCATGCTCCGGGTCGTCGCGATCGAACCAGCCGACCGGCTGCGGAGGCAGCGCCAGCGCAGGGGTGAGCACGGCGTCGAACGGGTCGAACGCCGTGATCGTCTCCTGCTCGAAGACGGACGCCGCAGCCAGAGCCTGCAGCACCTCGGAGCCCGTCAGCCTGCGCCCCTCACGCACGAGCCAGGCGGTGATCGGCTCGACGAGCTCGAGCTCCTGCTCGGTCAGCGTCATCCTGGCAGCGCTCGTGCGCCAGAGCGTGGTGAACAGCTCGGCGTAGCCGCGCGGATGCCACTCGAATCCGTCGACGCCGTGCCCGGCATCCGACAGCAGCGTCGCGGCCACCTCGACAGCGCGAGCGGCTTCGGGATCGAGGCGGATGTCGTCGGCGTCGTCCCACGGCGAGACCGTGGTCACCCCGATCCTGGCCGGAGTCGACGATGCCGTCGCGGCGGAGACGAACGGCTCCGACGCGAGAGCGCGCGTCGCGAAGCGATGCGGTCGCCCTCCGCACTGCACGTCGAGCAGCAGCGCTGCATCCGCCACCGAACGGGCTATCGGCCCCGCGACCGGCAGTCCACCCGGGCTGTCGAGGCCTGAGGCGAACGGCACCCGCCCACGAGACGGCTTGATCCCGACGACGCCCACCGTGGCTGCCGGAATGCGGATCGAGCCGCCTCCGTCGGAACCAGGTGCGAGAGGGAGCAGACCCGCGGCGACTGCCGCGGCGGCGCCGCCGCTGGAGCCTCCCGCGCCGTTCGCGAGGTTCCACGGATCGCGGGTGGGCGGGCCGATCAGCGTCTCGGTGTATCCGGTCAGCCCGAACTCCGGCGTGCTGGTCTTGCCGAGGCTGATTCCGCCCGCCTCGTCGAGCACCGCGGCCTGATCCGCAGTCGTCGTCGGAACGTGATCGCGGTGCAGCCGAGAACCCGAACGCATCGGCACACCCGCGCGCGCGACGAGGTCCTTGTCGGCGAAGGGCAGCCCCCACAGGGCGCCGGCCGGCTCGGTCCCCGACAATGCGGCAGCCCGTGCGCAGGCGGCTTCGCCTGTGACTTCGACGAACGCACCGACCTCCTCGTCGCACCGGGCGATGCGCGCCAGGTAGTGGGCGACGAGCTCTGACGGAGAGAACTCCCCGGCGCGCAATCCGGCGAGCTGCTCGATAGCGCTCAGATCGTGCAGGTCGGTCATGGGTTCGAGCCTAGGCCGCCGCACGTGTTAAGAATCCGGTTTCATAGCTCACAGACAGTCTGTCGGGTTCTGCATACCGGAATCGTCCTCTCGCATCGCATCGGCGCCCTTAGCCTGGTCGAGGCGGATCCGCCCCCTCATTCACCGCAGCGCCCGACCCGGCGGCGCTCGAGCATCACGCAAGGACGCACATGGACGATGTCGTGACACACCGCGACGACTGGAAGGTCAAGGAAGAGCTGGCAGAGCGGATGATCCCGCTCATCGGCGGGCTGAACAGGGAGCGCGACGTGGTGACGTCGCTGCACGGGCACCGGCTGCTCGGGCTGTCGACCACGGGCATCCTCGAGGTGCACGAGCGCGTCGCGCAGCTCGGTCACCGGCAGATCGCCCTGACCGACACGCTCGCCGTGCTCGAGACGCTGCGCGAGCTCGCCCCAGGCGCCTCCTCGCTGGATGTGGCTCGCCTGATCGAGGGCCACGCCGAGACCGGTGGCGACCTCGACGAGTACCTGCGCAGCACTCTCGCGCCCGCGCTCGGCGCCGAGCTCTCCGAGCCCGTCGACGTCGTGCTGTACGGCTTCGGCCGGATCGGCCGGCTGCTGGCCCGGATCATCATCGCCCACACCGGCGGTGGCAGCGGACTGCGTCTGCGTGCCATCGTCGTGCGCCGCGGCTCCGACAACGACATCGTCAAGCGCGCCTCGCTGCTGCTGCGCGACTCGGTGCACGGCCGCTTCGCCGGCACCGTCACGGTCGACGAGGAGAACTCGCAGATCATCGCCAACGGCAATCGCATCCAGGTGATCTACTCCGACGACCCCGCCACCGTCGACTACACCGCCTACGGCATCGACAACGCGATCATCGTCGACAACACCGGGCGCTGGCGCGACGAGGAGGGCCTCAGCCGCCACCTGCAGTCGAAGGGCGCCGCGCGCGTGCTTCTCACCGCCCCCGGCAAGGGCGAGCTGAAGAACATCGTGCACGGCATCAACGACAGCACCATCGAGCCGGATGACCGCATCCTCTCCGCAGCGTCGTGCACGACCAACGCGATCACCCCGGTGCTCGCCGCGATGGACGAGGCGTACGGCATCGTGCGGGGCCACGTCGAGACGGTGCACTCGTTCACGAACGACCAGAACCTCATCGACAACTTCCACAAGGGCGACCGTCGCGGCCGCTCGGCGGTGCTGAACATGGTGATCACCGAGACCGGCGCCGCGAAGGCCGTCTCCCGTGCCCTGCCGCAGCTCGCCGGCAAGCTCACCGGCTCGGCCATCCGCGTGCCCACCCCCGATGTGTCGCTGGCGGTGCTGCACCTGACGCTCGAGAACCCCGCCACGAAAGACGAGCTCAACGACTACCTGCGCCGCGCATCGCTGCACTCGAAGCTGCGCCAGCAGATCGACTACGTCGAGAGTCCGGAGGTCGTCTCGACTGACTTCGTCGGCTCGCACCGCGCCGGCATCGTCGACGGCCTCGCGACCATCGCGAACGACCGCGACGTCGTGCTCTACGTCTGGTACGACAACGAGTACGGCTACTCGTGCCAGGTCGTGCGCGTGCTCGAGGTGATGGCGGGCACCCACCCTGTGGTGCTGCCCGCGCGCCGCGAGGTGACGTTGCACGCCTGACGAGCCTGGCGCGTGCCGTAGGCCGCGTGGATCATGGAGACATGGATCCCCGCGGCCTTCTCGCTGCGCGCCTGCGCGCGCACCGGCTGACCGCACCCGCGCCGTCGATCATCGGCGCGGCTCGGCACATGCTCGCCGTTCAGAGCCAGGATCTGCTGGCCGGCCGGTGGGCGCTGGGCGTGCGCACGACGGGATCACCGAGGATCGATGACGTCGATGGGGCGTTCCGGAGCGGCCAGCTGGTGCGCGCGTGGACGATGCGCGGCACCTTGCACATCGTCCACGCGCGCGACCTGGCGTGGGTGCTCTCGGTGACGGCGGACAGGCAGCGGCAGCAGGCCGCGGGGCGGCATCGCGCCCTCGGCATCGACGACGAGATGCTCGACACCGCTTGGAATGCGATCGGTCCGCCGGCTCGAGACGGCGGATGCACGAGGGCCGAGTCCTTCGCGCTCATGCAGAGCGCCGGCATCGACCCCTCGGGCCAGCGCGGCACTCATGTGCTCTTCGCGCTCACCATCGCCGGTCTCCTCTGCCAGGGGCCGATCGAGCCCGCCGCCGGCGGCACGGTGTCCCGCGAGCAGCGCTTCGTCGCTGCGGACAGCTGGATCACGGAGTCCGCGCAACCGGACGACCCGCTCGCCGAGCTGCTCGTGCGCTACATCGACGGTCACGGTCCGGCGAGCGTGCGCGATTTCGCCTGGTGGTCGGGACTGACCCTCAGCGCCGCGCGCGAGGCGGCCCAACGTGCGGCGGGCCGGATGCGAGAGGTCGGCGACGGGCTCTTCGTCGCGCTGCGCCCCCCGCGAAGACGTCTCGACGACACGACCGCGTTCGCTCTGCCGGCGTTCGACGAGTACTACATCTCCTACGCCGATCGCACTCCGGTCTGCGATCCCGGTCTTCTCGATGCCGTGGGGCCCGGCAAGAACGGCATGGTGCGCCCGACGATCGTCGAGAGCGGCCGGGTAGTGGGCGTCTGGTCGCACGCGGACGCGGCCCGCGGCGCGCCGGCGGAGCTGTTCGAGCCCGTCGACGACCCGGCCGCGGCATCCGGCCTCACGCGCTTCGCGCGGTTCGTCGGCGACTGAGCCGCGACCGGCCGGATCGTCCGACAACCCCGACGCCGACGGCCGCTGCCTTCGCCTACTCGCCGGCGTGCCGATCGAGAAAGGAGTACACCTCGCTGTCGTCGACGCCTGGGAATGCGCCGCGCGGCAGGGGACGGAACATGTGCGTATGCACGCGGGCGCTCGGCCAGGCACGCCCCTCCCAGCGCTGGGAGACAGTCGGCGCGGCCCGGCGGCAGCACGACTCGTCAGGGCAGGTCGACTGCGCACGGTGCTGCGACTCGCGCCCGCGCCACCACCGGGCGTCGTCGAACGGCACGCCGACCGTGACCGAGAATCCGCCGTCGGTCGACGACCCGGTCTGCGTGGCGCACCAGAACGTCCCCGACGGGGTGTCGGTGTACTGGTAGTGCTCGGTGGTGCGGTTGCGCTGCTCGAAAGCGGCGCGCGCCCCGAACCGGCGGCAGGCGGGCTGTCCCTCGACGGCCCCGGTGACGTCCATCGGCAGCGGCAGGTCGTCGTTCTCGTAGACCCGGGTGATCGCGCCGTTCTCGTCGACGCGCAGGAAGTGCAGGCGCATGTCGAGGTGGTGCGTCATGAGGTTCGTCATGCGCATGCCGGCCGCCTCGTGCGTGACCCCGAACGCGTCACGGAAGTCCTCCACGGCGAGGTTGCGGTCCTTCTTCGCCTGCTGCAGGAAGGCGACGCCGGCGGTCTCGGGGATCAGGCAGCACGCGGCGAAGTAGTTGATCTCCAGCCGCTGCTGCAGGAAGTCGGCGTAGTCGGTCGGGGGAGTGTGACCCAGGATGCGGTGCGCCATCGCCTGCAGCGCCATTGAGCGCAGGCCGTGCCCGCCGGGGATCGACGCCGGCGGCAGATAGATGCGGCCGTGCTCGAGGTCGGTGATCGAGCGGGTGGAGTGCGGGAGATCGTCGGCGTAGATGAGCTCGAAGCCCAGCTTCGCCGCCATCAGGGTCACGGTGCGGTGGGTCAGCGCTCCCGAGACGTGTCCGGCGGCCTTGAGGTGCTTCTCGGCGAGAGCCTCGATCTCGGGGAGGTAGTTGTCTCGCGCGCGCATGGTGAGACGCATCTCGGTGTTCGCGCGACGCGCCTCTTCGGGTGTGGCGATCGCCTCGGTCTCGCGACGGTGCAGCTCGCGATGCAGACCCAGGATGGCCTCGATGGTCTCGTCGCTCATCGTCTTCGACACGCGCACCCCGGCGATGCCCAGCTGACGGAAGATCGGGCTCGATTGCGCGCGCTCGAGCTCGATCTCGAGAGCCGCGCGGCGGTTCGGCGGCTCTCCCGAGATCAGGTCTGCGACGTCGGTTCCGCACGCGTCGGCGATGGCCTGCAGCAGCGAGAGCTTCGGCTCGCGCTTGCCGTTCTCGATGAGGCTCAGCTGCGAGCCGGCGATGCCGACCTTGGCGCCCAGCTCGTCGAGGGTGAGATTCCGCGCCGTGCGGTGGTGTCGGATGCGATGTCCGAGGGTGCTGAGTTCGAGTCCGCTGGTCGCCATTGTTTGAGCATATCCGAAAAAAGCGGCGTTCTTTCAACGTCAGCTGGCGGCAAACAAACCGAAACCTGCCGGAGGATTGTCGTACCGCCACCGTCTGAAGGAGCTCCCATGGCACTCGCCGACACGTTCACGTCCCGCGCACATGCCGTGTCGCCCCTGCACGGCCGGGGCGACGTGCCCGCGTATGACACGTCGGCCATGACCGAGCTGCGCGCCTGGGTCGACGGGATCGCCGCGCTCACCCAACCCGATCGCGTGCACTGGATCGACGGATCCCGAGCCGAGAACGACGCCCTGCTGCGCGAGCTCGTCGACGAGGGCAAGCTCATCAAGCTCAACCCGGAGTGGCGGCCGGGCTCGTACCTGGCCCGCTCGCACCCGAGTGACGTGGCGCGCACCGAGGGGCGCACGTTCATCGCCTCGGAGCGCGAGCGCGATGCGGGCCCCACCAACAACTGGGCCGATCCGGCAGCCATGCGCGAGACTCTCGACGGGCTGTTCGAGGGCTCGATGCGCGGTCGCACGATGTATGTCGTCCCGTTCTCGATGGGACCGGTCGGAGGCAAGCTGTCGCACATCGGCGTGCAGGTCACCGACAGCGCCTACGCCGTGGCATCCATCGGCATCATGACCCGCGTCGGCGACGCGGTCACCCGTCAGATCGCCGACGGCGCCCCGTGGGTGAAGACGGTCCACTCGGTCGGCGCCCCGCTCGGGCCGGGAGAGGCCGACGTGCCGTGGCCGTGCAACGACGAGAAGTACATCGTGCACTTCCCCGAGACGCTCGAGGTCTACTCGTACGGCTCGGGGTACGGCGGCAACGCGATCCTCGCCAAAAAGTGCTTCGCCCTGCGCATCGCGTCGGTCATCGCACGCGACGAGGGCTGGCTCGCCGAGCACATGCTGCTCATCCGCGTGACCGATCCGAAGGGCGAGGCGCATCACATCGCGGCCGCGTTCCCCTCGGCCTGCGGCAAGACGAACCTCGCGATGCTGCGTCCCACCATCCCGGGATGGACGGTCGAGACGCTCGGCGACGACATCGTGTGGATCCGTCCTGGCGAGGATGGTCGGATGTACGCCATGAACCCCGAAGCCGGGTTCTTCGGGGTCGCCCCGGGAACGGGCGAGTCGACCAACGTGACGGCCGTCGAGACGCTCTGGGGCAACACGATCTTCACCAACGTCGCGCTGCGCCCCGACGGCGACGTGTGGTGGGAGGGCCTCACCGACACTCCGCCCGCGAAACTCATCGACTGGCAGGGCAACCCCTGGACGCCTCAGTCCGAGGGGCCGGCCGCGCACCCCAACTCGCGCTTCACGGTGTCGGCCGCGCAGTGCCCGCAGATCGCCGAGGACTGGGAAGACCCTGAGGGCGTGCCCCTCGACGCGATCCTCTTCGGCGGACGCCGTGCGACCAACGTGCCGCTCGTCGTCGAGGCGACCGACTGGAGCCACGGCGTCTTCATCGGCTCGACCATCTCATCGGAGCGCACCGCCGCGGCCGAGGGCACCCTCGGGGAGCTCCGCCGCGACCCGTTCGCGATGCTGCCGTTCTGCGGCTACAACATGGGCGACTACTTCGCCCACTGGCTCAAGGTGGGGCGTTCGCTGCGCTTCGACCGCGCACCGCGCATCTTCCAGGTCAACTGGTTCCGCCGCGGCGACGACGGGCGATTCCTGTGGCCAGGGTTCGGCGAGAACTCGCGCGTGATCGACTGGATCATCCGCCGCATCTCCGGCGAGGTCACCGCCGTCGACAGCCCGATCGGGCGCCTGCCGCGGCGTGATGACCTCAACCTCGAGGGGCTCGAGATCACCGACGCCGATCTCGACGAGCTCTTCGACGTCGACATCGACGCGTGGCTCGCCGAGGCCGACTCCACCGAGGAGTTCTACGCCATGTTCGGCGACGCGCTGCCGGCGGCGCTGCGCAGCGAACTGGAAGCGCTGCGGTACCGGCTGAACGCCGCGCGCTGAGGGCGACGCAGCCCGAGATCGCAGACAGTTCGGCGGCGGAGCGGCGGCTCGGGCGCTGAGTCGACCCTCGGTCGGGGAAGCCTCAGACCAGCAGCTGATGCCTCGCCAGGTCGCGGTACAGCGGCGCGGATTCGATGAGCTCGGCGTGGGTGCCCTGACCGACCACCACCCCGCCCTGCAGCACCACGATCAGGTCGCTGTCGACCACGGTCGAAAGGCGGTGCGCGATCACGAGCAGCGTGCGGTCGGCGGCGGCCGCGTCGATCGCCTCGCGCATGCGCTGCTCGTTGACCCCGTCGAGCGACGAGGTCGACTCGTCGAGCAGCAGGATCGGCGCCTCGGTGAGCAGAGCACGCGCGATCGCGAGACGCTGACGCTCACCGCCAGAGAGCATCACGCCGTCCTCGCCGACCGGTGCCGCAAGACCCAGGGGGCTGCGTTCGAGCACGTCGCCGAGGTTCACCGAGCGCAGCACGCGTTCGCAGTCGGCATCCGAGGCATCCGGAGCCGCGAGCCGCAGATTCTCGCCCAGCGTGCCGGCGAGAGTCGGTGCGTCCTGCTCGACGTACCCGAACTGCGCGCGCAGCTGCTCGCGCGGGTAGGTGCGCACGTCGTGCCCGGCGAGGCGGATCGACCCGCCGGTCGGGTCGTAGAAGCGCTCGATGAGCGAGAGGATGGTGCTCTTGCCGGCGCCGCTGGGCCCGACCAGGGCGACGCGCGCGCCGCGCGGCACGGCGAACGAGACGCCCTTCAGCACGTCGCGGTCGATCTCATCCGGGATCCCGTCCGACGCGCGCTCGAGGTGTGCGTCGACGAGCAGGGTCTGCGCCTCCTTCGCCGCGGCCTCGCGGGCGGCGATGACCGCGTCGGGGTAGCGGAACCGCACGTCGCGGAACTCGATCGCCGGGGCGCCGACCACGGGGGCGGCGCTGGCCGCCGGATCCGGCTCGTCGTGCTGCGTCTCGGTCGGCAGGTCGAGCACCTCCTGGATGCGCCCGAGCGCACCGAGCGCCTGATTCACCGAGGTGATCGCCCCGAACGCCTGGCCGAGCGGCATCACGAGCATGAACAGGAACATGATGAAGGTCACCAGTGAGGCGATCGTGAGGGCGCCGGATGCCACGCGCAGCCCGCCCACGCCGAGCACCACCAGCAGCGACAGCTGCAGCGCGACGCCCGCGACGGGTACGACCATCGATGAGATCTTCGCGATGCGCACGCCGAGACCGTAGGCTTCGCCGGCGAGGCCCTCGACGGCTGCCGTCTCGCGCTCGGTGGCGCCGGATGCGCGTACGGTGCGGATCGACGAGATGCCGCGCTCGACTCCGGATGCCAGTTCGCCGACCTTGTGCTGCTGCGCCGCCGACGCGGTGCGGATGCGCCCCGACAGCAGCACGACCACGACCACCGAGACGCCGATTACGACGACGATGAGCAGCAGCAGCAGCGGATCGATGATCAGCATCGCGATGAGCGCGCCGACGAACAGGATCGCGCTGCCCACGGCATCCGCCAGCCCCTGGGTGAGCACGGCGTAGAGCAGCGTCGTGTCGGTGCCGACGCGCGAGACGAGGTCGCCGGTGCGGCGCGCGTCGAACTCGCTGATCGGCAGATGGAGGATGCGGGCGATGAGCTTGCGGCGGCTGGAGTACACGACCGCCGTGCCGGTGCGCTGCAGCAGGTAGTGCTGGTAGCCCGAGATCACCGACGCCGCGATGACGAAGCCGATCAGCAGCCAGACCAGCATCCCCAGCGTCTGCCCCTGCTGCACGCGAGCGATGAGCTGCCCGACGAGCAGCGGCTGCGCCAGCGACGCGGCCGCACCGACGATGCTGAGCACCGCGACGACGACGAGCACCTTCTTGTGCTCGAACAGAAACGGGAGCAGCTGGCGGAACGTCGCGCGCGGGCCTTCGGGCTGCGCGCCGCGCCCGCGTCGGCGTGACGGCGCCGTGCGAGACATGGGACCTCATTCGTGAGGAGTCGTGGGTGAGTGCTTCTATTGTCGACCGAACTCCTTATGCGCGGCCTGTTTCGCTGCCCGCGCGCGCCGCGGGCAGGATAGAGGCATGCTGCATGTTCCGAAAGCCGCTCCCGGCGACCGCATCGCCGTCCTCTCGCCCGCTTTCGCCGCGCCCGCGGTCGGGCCCGAGGTGCACGAGCAGGCGATGCGGCGTCTGCGGGAGCTGACCGGACTCGTTCCTGTCGAGTATCCGACCACGAGGCAGCTGGATGCGAGCCCGCAAGCGCGGGCGGCCGACGTGAACGCAGCCTTCGCTGATCCGAGCATCCGGGCGATCATCGCCACCATCGGCGGCAGCGACCAGATCCTCGTGACGCCGCATCTCGATCCTGCGCTCGCCGTCGCCGACCCGAAGCCGTTCCTCGGGTACAGCGACAACACGAACATCCTGAACTGGCTGTGGCGGCACGGCGTGGCCGGGTTCTACGGCGGCTCGACGCAGGTGCACCTCGGGCCGGGGCCGGCGGTCGACGAGGTGCATCTGCGTTCCCTGTGCGCCGCGCTGCTCGACAGCGGTGAGATCGAGATCACCGAGCCGGGGGAGTCGGAGGACTTCGGGCGCCACTGGGACGCCCCGGCGGCTCTGACCGAGTACGGCGACCGCGAACCCACCGAGCCCTGGACGTGGGCCCGACCCGCGAAGCGGGTGACGGGCCGTACGTGGGGCGGCTGCCTCGAGGTGGTCGACCAGCTGGCGCTCGCCGACCGGATGCCGTCGAACGACAACCTCACCGGAGCGATCCTGCTGCTCGAGACGAGCGAGCGGCTCACCCCGGCCGCACGCGTCGCCGAGCAGCTGCGCGGCTACGGCGAGAGAGGACTGCTCGGGTCGGTCGCGGGCGTGCTGTTCGCCCGCCCGCCGGTGAGCTCGTTCGAGGTGATGCCCACGGCGGCCGAGAGGTCTGCGCTGCGTGGGGCACAGCGGGATGTCGTGCTCGAGATGGTCGGCCGGTACAACCCGGATGCCGTGGTCTGCGTCGGCGTGCCCTTCGGGCACACGCGTCCGCAGTGGATCCTGCCCTACGGCGGGGAGATGACCCTCGACGGCGCAGGCCGAAGGGTTCAGGCGTCATACGACGGCTGAGGTGTCTCGCCGGCGGGGCGGGGGGTCGGCGTCTGGCGCTGGGGCGGGGGATGCCGGCGGTGTCAGACCTGGGCGGCGACGCCCAGGTCTGCCTCGTAGTCGTGGTCCTTCGTCTCGGGCGACAGCCACAGTGCGATGAACGTCAGCACGGCCATGGCCGACAGGTAGATGCCGACCAGCCAGGGCGAGCCGTCGCCGAGGCGCCACAGCTCGACGGCGATCAGCGGGGCGACGGCCGCGCCGAGGATCGACGACACGTTGTACGCGATCGCTGAGCCCGAGTACCGCACGTTCGTGGGGAACAGCTCGGGCAGCAGCGCGCCCATCGGGCCGAAGGTGGCGCCCATCAGCAGGAAGCCGAGGATCAGGAAGCCCTGCACGACGGCCGTGGTGAGCGCCGGGTCGTCCTGCGGCATGAGGAACAGGTTGAAGGTGAGCCCGAACACGATGATCGCGCCGGTCACCCACAGCAGCAGCCGGCGTCGCCCGAACCGGTCGGCCCACGGGCCGGAGAGCAGGGTGAAGATGCCGAAGAACACCACGCCCACGATCTGCATGATCACGAACTGGGTGTAGCCGAAGCCGAGCCCCGGGTAGAACTGGGCCGCGAAGGCCGACGCGTCGAACGGCTTGCCGGCCGCGTCGGCGGCCTGCTGTGCGGCGGCCGACGCCACCTCGAGCGAGCCGGCCTTCGTGCCGTAGGCGAGCGTGAAGTTCGTCATCAGGTAGAACAGCACGTAGGTCGCGAGCATGATGAACGTGCCGAGGATCAGCTGCTTCCAGTGGTGGCGGAACACCGTCGCGAGCGGCAGCTTGCGGATGCGCCCGGTGTCGGCCGCGCGGGTGAAGGTCTCGGACTCGACGAGCTTGAGACGCACCCACAGGCCGATGATCACCATGACGGCCGAGAACAGGAACGGCACGCGCCAGCCCCAGCTGAGGAACGCCTCGGACTTCAGCGCAGCGTCGGTCTCATGCGGCAGCAGGGCGTTGATGCCGAGGAAGATGCCGTTCGCGATGATGAAGCCGAGTGGTGCGCCGAGCTGAGGGAACGATCCGTACCAGGCGCGCTTGCCCGCGGGAGCGTTCTCGGTAGCGACCAGCGCCGCGCCCGACCACTCGCCGCCGAGTGCGAAGCCCTGCGCGAGGCGCAGGATCAGCAGCAGCAGCGCCGCCCACCAGTTGATCTGCTGGAAGGTCGGCAGCAGGCCGATGAGGAACGTCGCGATGCCCATCGTGAGCAGCGAGGCGACCAGGGTCGCCTTGCGGCCGAACTTGTCACCGAAGTGCCCGAAGACCACGGCGCCGATCGGGCGGGCGATCATCGCCGCACCGAACACGCCGAACGAGGCGAGCAGCGAGGTGGTGTCGTTGCCGGTCGGGAAGAAGAGCACGGGGAAGACGAGAACCGCCGCCGTCGCGTAGACGTAGAAGTCGTAGAACTCGATCGTCGTGCCGACGAGGCTGGCCAGGATGACCCGCGAGCGCGGGTTGGCCGGGGCGGTGGTCGTTGTCATGTGTTGCTCCTCCGGTGGCAGAACCTCGAGGAGTCTATGGGCCCGGCGGGCCCCCGGGTCACCAGATGACGGCGATGCCCGCGTTCACCGCGGTCAGCACGCCGATGCCCCAGAACAGGGCCGACGGCACCTGGCCGCTCTTGCGCTGGCGGGCCTGGCCGATGCCGAGGAACGCGCCGATGATCAGCAGCACGACGAGCTTCGTGCCGATCTTGGCGTAGTTCATCTCGGCGCCGTCGGGCAGACCCCACGGGGCCGCGAGCGCGAGCCCCGCGACGGCGGCGATCGTGACGCCGATGTGCATCAGCTTGATGATCTCGCGCTTGCCGCCGAACGCCTGCACCGCCCAGGCTCCGAACAGCACGGCGAAGCCGATGAGGTGAACGAACACGACGATGTGGCGCAGGGTCTCCATGACCCCAGGCTAGCGGGTCAGCCGCGCAGCGCGCGCACGACGAGGGCGGTGCGCAGCGCCGCGTCCGCGGCCTCGGCGCCCTTGTCCTCCTTCGAGCCCGCGAGTCCGGCACGGTCGAGGCCCTGCCGCTCGTCGTCGAGGGTGAGCACACCGAACCCGACCGGCTTTCCGGCATCCAGCGCCACCCGGCTGAGCCCATCGGTGGTGGCCGACGACACATACTCGAAGTGCGGCGTCCCGCCGCGGATGATCACGCCGAGCGCGACCACGGCATCCGCCCCGCCGGCGAAAGCCGCCTGAGCGGCGACGGCCAGCTCGAACGATCCGGGCACGCGCACCAGCGTGTGCGCGGCTCCCGCCTCGTCGAGCACGCGCTGCGCGCCGGCGATGAGGCCGTTCGAGATCGTCTCGTGCCAGGTCCCCGCGATCACGACGACGCGCAGACCGCTGCCATCGATCGGGGTGTTCGGGGTGGGTGCTCCTGCGCCGCTCATGCGTCGTCCTTTCCGAGGGCACGGGCGAGCTCGTCCGCGCCGATGATGTGACCCATGCGATCGCGCTTGGTCTCGAGGTACTGGTGGTTGTTGGGGCCCACGCCGACGATCAGCGGCACCTGCTCGACGACATCGAGGCCGAGCGCCTGCAGCTTCTCGACTTTGTCGGTGTTGTTGGTGAGCAGACGCACCTTCGACACGCCCAGATCGGTGAGGATGCCGGCGGCGGCGGCGTACTCGCGCGCGTCGGCGGGCAGCCCGAGCGCGAGGTTGGCGTCGACTGTGTCGAGACCCTCCTCCTGCAGCGCATATGCGCGCAGCTTGTTGATCAGCCCGATGCCCCGGCCCTCGTGGCCGCGCATGTAGATGACGACACCGCCCTCCTCACCGATGCGGTCCAGGGCCGCCTGCAGCTGGGGCCCGCACTCGCACTTCTGCGAGCCGAATGCCTCGCCGGTGAGGCACTCCGAGTGCACCCGCACCAGTGCCGTCTCGCCGGGCGTGCCTGACACGACGGCGATGTGGTCGGTGCCGCTGATGCGGTCCTTGTAGGCGAGGAAGCGGAAGGTGCCGTGATCGGTCGGCACGTTGGCGTCGGCGCGCAGGCTGACTCGCCGCCCGGAGCGACGGGCGAGGCAGTCGGCCTCGTCGCGCGGGTCGATCTCGTTCAGGTGCGCGATGAGCTGCTCGATGGTGATGACCGGCACTCCCTCTCGTACGCCGAGCTCGAGCAGCGCCGGCAGGCGCATCATGCTGCCGTCGTCGGCGACGACCTCGGCGATCGCGCCGACCGGCTGCAGGCCCGCGAGGCGCATCAGCTCGACGGCCGCCTCGGTGTGCCCGCCGCGCTCGCGCACGCCGCCGTCGACCGCGCGCAGCGGCAGGATGTGGCCGGGACGGATGAGGCTGGTCGGGACGGATGCCGGATTCGCCAGCACATTGAGCGTCAGCGCGCGGTCGCGGGCGCTGATGCCCGTCGTGACGCCCTCGGCGGCGTCGACGCTGACGGTGTAGGCCGTGGTGCGGGCGTCCTCGTTGGTTTCGACCATGGGCGGCAGGTTCAGGTGGTCGGCGAGATCGGCGGGCATCGGGGCGCAGATCAGACCCGAGGTCCAGCGCACCATCCAGGCCATCGTCTCGGCCGTCGCGAGCTCGGCGGAGATGATGATGTCGCCCTCGTTCTCGCGGTTCTCGTCGTCGGCGACGATGATCGGCTTGCCGGCGCGCAGCGCGTCGAGGGCGTCGGAGATGGGCGAAAGGCTCATCGCGAGCCTCCTTCCGGGTCGGAGCGGAACGCGAGCAGGCGCTCCACGTGACGAGCGAGGATGTCGGTCTCGAGGTTGACGACGTCGCCGGGCTCGAGAGCACCGAGGGTTGTCGCCTCGAGCGTCTCAGGGATGAGGGAGACCTCGAACCAGTGCTCGTCGCTCCGGGTCACGGAGCCTGTCGAAGGCCCGCTTACAGCGCTCACGGTGAGCGACGTGCCGGCGACGCTGATCGAGCCCTTGTCGACCACGAGCGGTGCGAGCGCCGTGGGCAGGCTGATGCGCAGCACCCGCCACTCGGCTCCGGGCCTGACCTCGAGCACGGTGCCGACGCCGTCGACGTGACCCTGCACGATGTGTCCGCCCAGGCGTGCGCCGACGGGCATCGCCTTCTCGATGTTCACGCGCGAGCCGACCTGCACGGCGCCGAGCGCCGACACGTCGAGCGTCTGCTTCATGACGTCGGCGTCGAACGTCGTCTCGGTCGAGTCGACGACGGTCAGGCAGACCCCGCTGACGGCGATGGACTCGCCGTGCACGGCATCCGCCGCCGCCTTCGGGGCGTGCACGGTGAGCCGCCACCCGTCGCCCGATGCCGAGATCGTGGCGATCTCGCCGATCTCCTCGATGATTCCGGTGAACATCAGCTTCCTTCCTCTCCCGCGGCGGATTCCGTCGCGGGGTGTGCGATGGCGAGCAGATCGGGGCCGAGCGGCATCCACTGCTCGATCTGCAGGCGCAGGGCGTCACCGATCGAGGCGACGCCGATGTCGGTGAGCGCGAGGCGCTCGCCGCCCAGCAGCACCGGGGCGATGTAGGCGAGTACGGTGTCACCGAAGCCCGCGGCGATGAACGCGCTCGCCAGCGTCGGTCCGCCTTCGACGAAGACGCGCTGCACGCCGCGGTCGCGGAGGTCGGCGAGCACCGCGGTCAGGTCTCGCGTGTCGTAGAACAGCGGGGTGCGCGGATGCCGGTGCACGGCGGCATCGGCCGGCGTGGGGCGCGAGCCGATCACGACGGGGATCGGCTGGTGCGGGTACAGGGAGTCTCCGTCGCGCGCGGTGAGCGCGGGATCGTCGGCGAGCACGGTCCCGGTGCCGACGACGATCGCGTCGGCATCGGCTCGGCGCCGGTGCACGTCGGTGCGGGCGTCGGGCCCGGTGATCCACTGGCTGGTGCCGTCGGATGCCGCGGCCCTGCCGTCCAGACTCTGCGCCCACTTCACCGTGACGTGCGGGCGGCCCAGCTGCTGCACAGTCAGCCAGTCGCCGATGAGGCGGCGGGAGGCATCCGCCTGCTCGCCCGCGACGACCTCGACGCCCGCCGCGCGGAGCCGATCCGCGCCGCCGCTGGAGACGTCGCCCGGGTCGCCCGTCGCGTACACGACGCGTGCGATGCCCGCATCGATCAGCGCCTGCGCGCACGGGCCGGTGCGCCCGGTGTGGTTGCACGGCTCGAGCGTGACGACGGCGGTCGCGCCGGATGCCTCTCCCGGCCCGAGCTGCGAGAGCGCGTCGACCTCGGCGTGCGCGGTGCCGGCGCCGCGGTGCCAGCCCTCGGCCAGCACGTCACCGGCGGGGGAGAGGATGACGGCGCCCACCTGCGGGTTGAGGCCGCGTGGGCCCTTCGAGGCGAGCGCGAGCGCGCGACGCATGGCGTCGCGTTCGGCCTCGGTCACTGCCATCGGTCATCCTTCTCTGGGTTCCCGGGGTCTGCAGCGCACGCGTACGCCACGTGCTGCCTCTCTTCCGGACTAACGAGCGGATGCCCGCATCACCGTCGGTTCCGGAGTTCCACCGGATCGGCGCCTGTCGCCAGGCGTTCGCGGACTGTCACCGCCGGTTCGGATTCACACCGACCCCGGAGCACGTTGATGCTCAGAGTCTAGTCAACGTGCTCGGTGACGATTCATTCCTCGTCACACCGTCGTCATTTCAGCAGTCGCGAGAGCCGGCGGTCGGCGAGCACCTTGCCGCCGGTCTGGCAGGTGGGGCAGTACTCGAGCGACCGGTCGGCGAAGAACACGCTGCGCACCGTGTCGCCGCACACCGGGCACGTCTCGCCGCGGCGGGCGTGCACCTGCATGCCGCGCCGCTTGGCGTCCTTCAGATCGGCGGGCGGCTTGCCCGCCGCCTCGTCGATCGCCTCGCGGAGCGTCTGCTGCATCGCGTCGTACAGCCGGTCGATCTCGGCGTCGTCGAGGTTCGCCGCCGGTGCGTACGGAGACATCTTCGCCGCGTGCAGGATCTCGTCGCTGTACGCGTTGCCGATGCCCGCGATCAGACCCTGGTCGCGCAGCAGCCCCTTGATCTGGGTGCGGCGACCCGCGAGCAGCGCGGCGAACGCATCCCGCGTGAAGGTGGGGTCGAGCGGGTCGGGGCCGAGCCGGGCGATGCCGGGCACGTCGTTCGGGTGACGGGCGACGTAGACGGCGAGCGACTTCTTCGTGCCCGCCTCCGTGAGGTCGAATCCGCTGCCGTCGTCGAGTGCCACCCGCACGGCGATCGGGCTGCGGCCCGGCTTGATGGGCGTCGTCGGCAGCTCCTCGTACCAGCGCAGCCAGCCGGCCTTCGCGAGGTGGAACACGAGATGCAGGTCGTCGCCGAGGCTCAGGTCGATGAACTTGCCGTGCCGCGTGACGCCCGTGATCCGGGCATCCTGCAGCGCCGTGACCGGCGGATCGAAGGTCTTCAGCGCGGCGATAGCCGCCACGCTGACGCGCGTGACGGTGCGCCCCGCCGCACGTGCGGCGAGGAAGTCGACCAGTCCCTGCACCTCCGGCATCTCGGGCATGCCGTCATCCTGTCACGGGCGCAGGGGGTCGAGGGCGGTTCACAGCACCGGCCATGCGACCGGTGCGCGGTCGTCGGATGCCAGGAGCCCGGCGACCCAGCCGTCATCCCGCCCGCGCGGGCTCGTCAGCCCTTGGCGCAGCGTGCCCTCATAGCGGAAGCCGAGCGAGCGCGCCGTGCGGGCTGACGGGATGTTGCCCGCTACCGCGCGCCAGCTGAGCCGCGCGAGGCCCAGCTCGTCGAAGGCGAAGTCGATCACGGCCCGCGCGGCTTCGACCATGACTCCCTGCCCGCGGAACGCGGCGACGCCCCAGAACCCGATCTCCGCCTCTCCGCCATGCGGGTGATCGGTGATCCGGTGCAGGCCGATCATTCCGGCCAGCACGCCGTCCTTGCGGATCGCCCACACGGTCTCCGCGCGATCCGCCCACCACGCCGCCACGAGCTCGACGAAGTCGGTCGCGTGCTGCCGGGTGTACGGACTGGGCACCGTGGTCCAGCGGGGCACCTCCGGGTCCTGACAGGCGGCGGTGATCGCGTCGATGTCCGCTTCGGTCGGGATGCTGAGCACGAGCCGCTGGGTGCGCAGGGAGACGGGTTCCATCCGGCAACGTTATCCGCACGGCGAGGCGTCGATATCCTGGAACGCGGTGCGCCGGATGTCAGGCGCCAGAAGGAGGCGGACGTGGCGGTGCAGCACACATCGCCGCGCGGCGTGCTCGCGTCGGTGCTCGCCTCGGTGCTGTTCGGGGTCATCTTCCTGCTCGCGGGGGTGCTGAGCTCGTCCGCCGAGGTCGTCTTCGCCTGGCGGATCCTCGTGACCTTCGCCTGCTATGGGCTCGCCCTGCTGCATCCGCTCGCCCGCGAGCAGCTGAGTCTGCTGGGCCGACGGCTGCGTGCGCGCTGGTGGATGCCGTTGCTGCTGATCGGCCTCGCGGCGATCATCGGCTTCCAGCTCTGGCTCTTCATGTGGGCGCCCATGCATGGGCATGCCCTCGACACCTCTCTCGGGTACCTGCTGCTGCCGATCTGCCTCGTGCTCGGCGGACGCTTCCTGCTGGGCGCGCGGGTGAGCCGGATGCAGTGGCTCGTGGTCGCGCTCGCGGCGGTCGCCGTCGCGGTGAAGGTCGCCGCCACCCCGCAGCTGTCGTGGGTGACGCTCGCGATCTGCCTGCCGTACACCGTCTACTTCGTGGTGCGCCAGCGCTTCGGTCTCGACGGGCCGATCGTGTTCGGCGCCGAATCGCTGCTGATGGTGCCGCTGGCGGTGATCTTCCTCGTCACCGCGACGCCCGGCGTGATCTCGGCCGCCGAGCTGTCGGGCCTGGTCGGCATCGGACTGGCCAGCGCGGCGGCGATGTCGCTGTATCTCGCCGCGGCGACGCTGCTGCCGCTGCCGGTCTTCGGACTGCTCAGCTACGTCGAGCCCGTGCTGCTGGTGGGCGTCGCGCTGCTGCTGGGCGAGCGGATGCAGGGTGCGGATGCCCTCGTCTACGTCATCCTCGCCGTCGCCCTCGCGGTGCTGGCGGTCGAGGGCTTCCGCGGCACGCGGCGCAGCCGTCGAGGGCGCGCCGACCTGCCGCTGCCGAGCGATCCCGGTGCGCCCGGCGTCGGCGAGCCCGACACTGACCGTCGCGACTAGAATCGTCCGGTGACTGTTCCGGGGATTCTGCGCGCCTTGGAAGAGGCGAACCTGTACCGCGACGCCCTCACCTGGGCGCAGACCGACGCTGAGATCTCGGCGGTCGACGGGCTCGACGCCCCCATCATCGCGGGGCTGCTGCGCAAGCGCGCATCGACCGGCAGACCGGCATCCGCCCTCGTCGTCACCCCCACCGGCCGTCGGGCCGAATCGGTCGCGGCGGCGCTCGCCGCCTATCTCGACGACGCCGAGATCCTCACCTTCCCCGCGTGGGAGACCCTGCCGCACGAGCGGCTGAGTCCCAGCCCCGATACGGTCGGCAGGCGGCTGGACACACTGCGCCGCATCGTGACCTGGACGGGCGAGAAGCCGCTCGTCGTCATCGCCTCGGTGCGCGCCGCCCTGCAGCCGCTGGCCGCCAACCTGGGCGACGCGGCGCCGCTCGAGCTGCGCGTCGGCGGGCGGGGCATCGAGCTCGAGGACGCGGTCGAGCAGCTCGTCGAGCGCGCCTACTCCCGCGTCGACATGGTCTCGCGTCGCGGTGAGTTCGCGGTGCGCGGCGGCATCCTCGACGTCTTCCCGCCCACCGCCGACCACCCGCTGCGGGTGGAGTTCTTCGGCGACGAGGTCGACCAGATCCGCGCCTTCTCGGTCGCCGATCAGCGCTCCCTGCCCGGAGAAGTCGAGTCCGTCTCCCTGGCGGCGAGTCGAGAGCTGCTGCTCACCGCCGAGGTCCGCGAGCGCGCGGGTGAGCTGGTGGGCCGCTTCCCGGCGATGTCGGCGATGCTCGAGAAGATGTCTCAGGGCATCCCTGTCGAGGGCATGGAATCGCTGCTGCCGGTCGTGGCCGGCCCTCTGGTGACGCTCGCCGAGTACCTGCCCGAGGGCTCGGCGGCAGCGGTCGTCGATCCCGAGCGCGCCAGCTCGCGCGCGCAGAACCTCGGCGAGACGAACCGCGAGTTCCTCGACGCGGCGTGGAGCGCGGCGACCTCCGGGGCATCCGCTCCGATCGACCTCGGCGCGGGCGACTTCCTCAGCCTCGCGCGCATGCGCGAGATCGTGCACGGGCGAGACGGCGTGTGGTGGCGTGTCACTCCGTTCGCGGTCGACGACGAAGCGGCCGAGAACCTCGACGCCTCGATCATCCCGTCGTTCCACGGAAACGTCGACGGCGCGATCGCGTTCGTCGAGGCGCGGCTCGGCGAGGGCTGGCGTGTCGTCGTCATCTCGTCGGGGCAGGGACTGGTCGAGCGGGCACGCGACGTGCTCAGCGACCGCGGCCTCGCCGCGCGCATCGTCGACCGCCTCATCGACGAGCCGGAGGGTGGGGTGGCGACGCTGGTCGCCGGGTCCGTCGAGTCGGGTTTCCAGGTGCCGGATGCCCGGATCGCGGTGCTCACCGACAACGAGTTCTACGGTCGCACCATCGGCGGCGACCAGCGCATGGTCAAGAAGCTCGCGTCGCGTCGCCGCAACGTCGTAGACCCGCTGCAGCTGAAGCAGGGCGACTTCGTCGTGCACTCCACGCACGGCATCGGGCGCTTCGTCGAGATGACCAAGCGCGAGGTGTCGTCGGGCGGGCGCAACGCGGTGAAGACCACCCGCGAGTACCTGGTGCTCGAGTACGCGCCTTCGAAGCGGGGGTACCCCGGCGACAAGCTCTTCGTGCCGACCGACCAGCTCGACATGCTCTCGAAGTACGTCGGCGGTGACGCCCCGACGCTGTCGAAGATGGGCGGCAGCGACTGGGCGGCGGCCAAGGGGAAGGCGCGCCGGGCCGTGCGCGACATCGCCGTAGAGCTCGTGAAGCTCTACTCTGCGCGGATGAGCTCGAAGGGTCACGCGTTCGGGCCGGACACGCCCTGGCAGCGCGAGTTGGAAGAGGCGTTCCCGTTCGCCGAGACCCCCGACCAGCTGCAGACGATCGAAGAGATCAAGGCCGACATGGAGCGCCCGATCCCGATGGACCGGCTGCTTTCCGGCGATGTCGGCTTCGGCAAGACCGAGGTCGCCGTGCGCGCCGCGTTCAAGGCGATCCAGGAGGGCAAGCAGGTCGCCATGCTCGTGCCGACGACGCTGCTCGTGAAGCAGCACCTCGAGACGTTCACCGAGCGGTTCGCCGGATTCCCTGTGAAGGTGCGGCCGCTGTCCCGGTTCCAGACCGACAAAGAGGCGCGGCTCACTCTGCAGGGCCTCGTCGACGGTTCGATCGACATGGTCATCGGCACGCACCGCATCCTCACCGACCAGGTCATCTTCAAGGACCTCGGCCTGATGATCATCGACGAGGAGCAGCGCTTCGGGGTCGAGCACAAGGACGCGCTGAAGAAGCTGAAGACGAACGTCGACATCCTCGCCATGAGCGCCACGCCCATCCCGCGCACTCTCGAGATGGCGGTCACGGGCATCCGGGAGATGTCGACTCTGCAGACGCCGCCGGAGGACAGGCATCCGATCCTGTCGTTCGTCGGTCCGCGCAGTGACAAGCAGATCGCCGCGGCGATCCGCCGCGAGATCCTGCGTGAGGGGCAGGTGTTCTTCGTGCACAACCGCGTGCAGTCGATCCAGCGCGTCGCGTCCGAGCTCGCCGAGCTCGTGCCCGAGGCGCGCATCGCCGTGGCGCACGGCAAGATGGGCGAGCACCAGCTCGAGCAGGTCGTCGACGACTTCTGGGAGCGCAAGTACGACGTGCTCGTCTCGACGACCATCATCGAGACCGGGCTCGACATCTCGAACGCCAACACGATCATCATCGATCGCGCCGACAAGTACGGCCTGTCGCAGCTGCACCAGCTGCGCGGGCGCGTCGGTCGCGGCCGCGAACGGGCGTACGCCTACTTCCTCTACGACGACATGAAGCCGCTCAGCGAGACCGCCGCCGACCGGCTGCAGACCATCGCCGTGAACAACGACCTCGGCTCGGGCATGCAGGTGGCGCTGAAGGATCTCGAGCTGCGCGGCGCGGGCAATCTGCTCGGCGCCGAGCAGGCCGGTCACATCGCCGGGGTCGGCTTCGACCTCTATCTGCGCATGATCGGCGAGGCCGTGGCGACCTTCCGCGGCGAGGACACGAACTCCGAGGTCGAGCTGCGCCTCGAGCTTCCGGTGGATGCCCGCATCCCCGAGCACTACATCGACAGCGAGCGGTTGCGGCTGGAGGCCTACCAGAAGCTGTCGTCGGCGGCGACCGTGTCGGCCGCGGACGACGCGATCGACCTCGTGGTCGAGGAGCTCGTCGACCGCTATGGCGCGTTCCCCGACGAGGTGACCACGCTGGTGAAGGTGGCGCGTCTGCGCCGACGCGCCGCGCGGGCGGGGCTGTCGGACGTCGTCGCGATGGGCTCGAACCTGCGCATCGCTCCCGCCCGGTTCGAGGATTCGATGAAGGTGCGCCTGCAGCGGCTGTATCCGAAGGCGAAGCTGGTCGGCGGGGGAGAGGCGCTGGTCGTGCCGATGCCCACCGACTCCGATCTCATCGAATGGGTCGGCAACCTCTTCACCGCGATGTTCCCCGAGCCGGCGAAGGCGGAGACCGAGGCTGCGGGCGTCTGATCCGCGGGTAGGTTCGAGGCATGGCGGCACTCGATCGGACACTCGAACAGCCAGGGGCGCGCCTGCGGTTCCACGATACGGGCGGGACGGGCGTGCCGGTGGTGCTCACCCACGGCGCCGGCATGGATCACACATCGTTCCTGCCGCAGGCCGAGGCGATCCGGAATGCCGGTGACCGGGTGATCCTGTGGGACATGCGCGGCCACGGCGAGTCAGCCCTCGCGCCCGGCACACGCTTCAGCGCGACCGACGCGCTCGACGACCTCGCGGCGCTGCTCGACGCCTGCGGCGTCGACCGGGCGATTCTGATCGGGCACTCACTGGGCGGAAATCTCGCTCAAGAGTTCGCGAAGCGGCATCCGGATCGGGTCGCGGGTCTCGTCGTCATCGGCTCCACATGGAACGCCGGACCGCTGAGCGCCATGGAGCGGTTCGGGCTGCGCCTCGCGGCGCCGACGCTGGCCGTGATCCCGGCCTCTCGGCTGCCGCGCATGATGGCGCAGGCCTCGGCCGTGCATGCGGAGGTGGTCGACGGGATCGAGCGGGTCTTCGCGCGGATGCCGAAGCGGATGTTCATCGATGTCTGGCGAGCCACCGTCTCGTTCGTGGATCCGGATGCCGGATACCGCACCCCTGTGCCGCTGGGCCTCATCCGCGGTGCAGCCGATCGCACGGGCAACATCGCCACGGCGATGCCGCGCTGGGCCGCGCACAAGGGCGTGCGGGAGCATGCCATCCGCGGGGCCGGGCATGTGGTGATGCTCGATGCCCCTCAGCCGACGAGCGATGCGCTGCTCGCGGTGCTCGAGGGCATGCGGTGCTGACCCCCGGTGCGCTTCGCCCGGCTATGCGCACGCGGTGCGGAGGATTCCTCGGCTCCGGTGCGCGCGAAGCGTACGCGCGGGCCGGTCTGCAGGGCGGAGGCGTCGCGCCCACTTCTACCTCTTGTAGAATTTTGGGGTGAGCGCAGACCGAGACCCCTGGGTGCTGGAGGCGTCGCGCCCGCAGCAGCCGTCGCGACGCCCCGACCTGTCGTCGGTGCCGAAGCGGGCGCTGTATGCGCTCGGGCTGCTCGCAGCCGGGCGCGCACTCGGCCTCGTGCTCATCGCCGAGGCGGTCGCGCGCGGAATCGCCGGGCTGGCGGCATCCGGTCTCATCCCCGAGGCCACCCGCGCCATCCTCATCCTCGGTGTGGCGGGAGCGCTGCTGCGGGCCGGAGCGGAATGGGGCACCTCCGTCGTCTCGCGCCGCGTCGCCACCGACGTCAAACGCGACCTGCGCACGCGGCTGTGGCAGCGCATCGCCGACGGCGATCGTGCCGGTGGCGGCACCGCCGTGCTCGCCGCCGACGGGCTCGACGACCTCGACGACTACTTCATCCAATCGCTGCCCTCCCTCATCGGTGCGGCGATCATCCCGCTGCTGGTCGGGCTGCGCATCCTCGGTGCCGACTGGCTCAGCGCCCTCATCATCGTGATCACCGTCCCGCTCGTGCCGCTGTTCATGATCCTGATCGGCAAGCACACCCAGCAGCGCACAGACGCGGCGCTCAGCGCGCTCACCCGCCTTGCCGACCACCTCACCGAGCTCGCGCGCGGCCTGCCCGTGCTCGTGGGTCTCGGCCGGGTCGACGAGCAGACACGGGCGCTTGACGGCATCCAGCGCCGCTACCGCCAGCGCACCGAGGAGACGCTGCGCTGGGCCTTCCTGTCGGCCCTGGCCCTCGAGCTCATCGCCACCATCTCGGTCGCGGTCGTCGCCGTGTTCCTCGGTCTGCGACTGCTGAACGGCACCATGGCGCTCGAGCCCGCCCTCATCGCGCTGATCCTCGCACCGGAGTGCTTCACCGCCCTGCGCGATGTCGGCACGGCCTTCCACGCCTCGCAGGACGGACTCTCCGCGCTCGAGCGGGCGAAGGCGATGCTCGGCGCCCCGTCCCGCCGCGACCCGCGCCTCGACCCGGCCGGTCCGGTTCGCGTCGACGCGCTGACGGTCACCTATCCCGGTCGGCAGGCACCCGCGCTGTGCGCGGTGACGGCCGAGATCTCGGGAGTGACCGCGATCACCGGCCCGAGCGGCGCGGGCAAGTCGACGCTGCTCGGTGCGCTCGCGGGTGCGCTTCCCGCCGAGGCGGCGGTCTCGGGTGCGGTGCGCGGAGTGGATCCGGATGCCGTGGCCTGGGCGCCACAGGCGCTTGGGGCCTTCGCCGCGACACCGCGCGAGGAGCTCGCGCTGTACGGCGCCGGGCCCGCCGCGCTCGACGAGCTGGGCCTGGAGCGCCTGGCGGATGCGGCGGTCGCCGAGCTCAGCCCGGGCGAACAGCGCCGGCTGGCGGTGGCGCGGGCTCTCGCGCGAGTGGATGCCGGCGCCCGCCTGCTCGTTCTCGACGAGCCGACCGCGCACCTCGACCCCGTCGCGGCTGAGCTCGTGCGCGCGGCCGTGCGACGCCGCGCCGGGCAGTGCACGGTCGTGCTCGCCAGTCACGAGCCCGAGACCCTGGCGCTCGCCGACCGTTTCGTGTCCGTGGCCGAACAGGTGGCTGAGGACGCCGGCGGCGGCGCCTGTGCACACGAGCATCCGGCATCTGACGAACGGCTCGAGCCGCGGCAGCCGTCTGAATCGCCTTCCCCCTCCGGTGCTGAGCCGACCGGGCGGCGAACCCTCACCCTCGCCTCTCTGCTGCGCCCGCACGCCTGGCTGTGGGCGGCGTCGATGGCGCTCTCCGCGCTCGCCGCCGGGCTCGCCGTGGCGCTCACCGCCGTCTCGGGGTGGCTGATCGTGCGCGCCAGCGTCGAGGAGTACATCATGTACCTGCTCGTGGCCATCGTCGGCGTGCGCGCGTTCGGCATCGGCCGCGCGGTCGGGCGATACGCCGATCGACTGGTCACGCACCGCGCCACGTTCCTCGTGGTCGACGCGTTGCGCCTGCGACTCTGGCGCGCGATCGCGGCCCGAGGCGCCGGATCCCGCCGCCTGCTCGAGGGCGGCGCGCCGCTCGACTACCTCGTCACGCTCACCGACGATCTGCGCGATCAGCTGCCGCGCGTCGTCCCGCCCCTCGGCGGCGGCCTGCTCGTGCTCGCGGGCACCGTCGTCACGGCCGCGTTCGTCACCCCGCACCTCACCGTGCTGGTCGCCGCGGTGCTGATCGTCGCCGTCGTCCTCGCCTCGTCGCTCGCCCTGCTCAGCGAACGAGGCGCCTCCGCCGATCGCGTCGCAGCACGCTCGGCCATCGTGCGCTCCACCGCCGTCCTCGCCTCCACAGCCGACGATCTGCGTGGCAACGGAGTGGCCGACGGCGCTCTCCGGCAGCTCGACGCACACGCTCGGCGGCTCGCGTCGGCCGAGAGGCGCGCCGCATGGTCGGCAGGGCTCGGCGCTGCCGTCGTCACCATCGCGACCACGATGCTCGCCGTTCTCGTGCCGGTGCTCTCGTCCGAGCTGCCCGCCGAGTCGGCGTCGGTCGTCGCCCTGCTGTCGCTCGCCCTGCTCGAGCCGCTCGCCGCCTTCGTCGTCGCGATGCACCGCCTTCCGGCGCTGCAGAGCGTGCTGCGCCGCCTCGACGTGGTGCTGCGGCCCGCGCCCACGCCGCAGTGGGGGACGGCCGCGCCGGATGCCGTCACTCGCCTCGCCCTCGAAGCGGTGACAGTGCGCTACCCGGGCGCAGCGGCTCCCGCCGTGTCGGACGTCTCCGCCGAGGTCGCTCGCGGCAGCTGGCTCGTGCTGGACGGGCCGTCCGGTTCGGGCAAGTCGACGCTGCTCTCGGCCGTGATGGGCGCTCTGCCCGTGGCATCCGGAGCGATCACCGCCGACGGGCGACCGATCACCGCTTTCGACGAGCGCTGCTGGCGCGACAGGGTCGCCTGGTGCCCGCAGGATGCGTACGTCTTCGATTCGACGCTGCGCGGCAACCTGCTTCTCGCGCGCGATCGCGACGACGCACCAGACGATGATGCGCTGCGCGACGTGCTCAGGCAGGCGGGTCTCACGGGCCTGCTCGACACGCTCGACGACGATCTCGACGCGCGTGTGGGCCCGGGCGGTTCAGCCCTGTCGGGAGGAGAGCGTCAGCGGCTCGCCGTCGCGCGGGCCCTGCTCACCCGCGCCGAGATCCTCCTGCTCGACGAGCCGACCGCGCATCTCGATCGGCCGACCGCCGCGGCGATGATGGCTGATGTGCGCCGCGCCACCGACGACCGGATCGTCATGCTCGTCTCGCACCGGAGCGCTGACCGGCATGACGGTGACGCGGTCGTGCGACTCGGGGCCCGCGCCGTGCCCGTCGGGTGAGCCGCGGCCTCACCGGATGATGGGGCGCCCGTGCAGCGTGCGTCGCTCGCCCTGCTCGCCCTTGCTCGCCCTTGCGCTGCCCGCGCGCACTCGTCGGGTGCAGGAGAACACGCGGAGGCAGGCTCGATTCGGCGGATTTCTCCTGTGCTCGCGTGTTCGCCTGCGCTCGCGAGGCGCGGCGAGCCGCGTGGCCGCCCCGAGACGTGCGTCAGTCTGCGAGCCGGCGGAACCTGTCGCTCACCCGCATCGACCCCGACACGGGATGATCGGCCCCGGGCACTCCGCTCGCGCCCACCTGCAGGATCGCCCGGGCCAGCACCTCGTCGCGTACCTCACGACGCGCGTGGTCATCGGCGAGCATCTCGACGAGGGCGGCGACCTCGACCTCGGCTCGAGCGGCGATGGGGAACCACGGCAGCGCCGAGCGCCAGGCGCGGAACGCGAGCAGCAGCAGATCATGTCGCTGCTCGACGTGCGCCCGCTCGTGAGCGATCACCGCGACCAGCTCGTCCGGATCGAGCCGGTCGAGCAGCCCCTGCGAGAGCACCGTCACCGACCGGGGCCCGTTCGGCAGGCAGTACGCCATGGGCACCGCGTCGTCGATCACCCGCGTACGCGCGCGGGTGGGATGGGGTGAGGTCAGCATCTCGAGCAGAGCGAGATGGCGGCGCCGCTGCTTCGTGACCTGCACGATCGTCGCGCCGAGGTGGGTGAGCAGATAGACGGTGAACAGCACGGCGGGCACCGGCGCGAGCCACGGATGCCCGGGCAGAGCCGCGTAGCCGGCCAGAGCCAGCGCGCCGATCATCGAGAGTCCTCCGGCCAGGCCGATCGCCTGCCACAGCAGCAGCGCCATCACCGGCGCGCGCATCGGCCACGACGCGCGCGACAGGGCGACCGGCACCGGCCACGCGAGAGCGATCGAGATCAGGCCCAGCGCGACCGCGCCGAAGATGACCACCCCGTGCGGGATGACCAGCGCGCCGCTCTGCGCGGCGTCTGTCGCGACCGTCAGCATGGCGACGCGTCAGCCCGAGCGGCCGAGCAGCTGACGCAGCACGGCGGCATCCTCGGGGGACACCCCGCCGACGAAGCGCTCGAGCACGGCGGTGCGGTCGCCGGCGTCGCCCAGCACCGAGTGCATGAGCTCGGCAACGTGATCCGCGCGGGAGGCCACGGCGGTGTAGCGGTGCGGGCGGGCCGAGCGGTCCGACGCGACGAAGCCCTTCTTCTCCAGACGAGACAGCACGGTCAGCAGGGTGGTCACGGCCAGCGAGCGGCCCTCGGCCTGCAGCCTGCTCTGCACGTCGTACGCGCTCATTGCCGCGTCCGACTCCCAGATGGCGTCCATCACGGCCCGTTCGAGCTCTCCGAGCGTTCCCATCAGCGCATCCCTCCCTTGCCGCATTTTGTCCGGCCCCACGATTCTACTCCTTGTCGAATTTGTTCTATCGTGTGTCGAAGAAGTTCTACGAGGCGTAGAATAGTCGTGGCGGAATCGACCGCCATCCTTCGCGAACGGAGAAACCGCGTGGACGTTCTCGACATCGCCCGCTGGCAGTTCGGCATCACGACCGTCTATCACTTCCTGATGGTGCCGCTGACGCTCGGCCTCGGCATGATGGTCGCGATCATGCAGACCCGCTGGGTGCGCACAGGAGACGAGAAGTTCCTGCGCATGACGAAGTTCTGGGGCAAGGTCTACTTGATCAACTTCATCGTCGGCGTCGCGACCGGTCTCGTGCAGGAGTTCCAGTTCGGCATGGCGTGGAGCGAGTACTCCCGCTTCGTCGGCGACGTCTTCGGCGCCCCGCTCGCCATGGAGGGGCTGCTCGCCTTCTTCGTCGAGTCGACCTTCCTCGGCATCTGGATCTTCGGCTGGGGTCGCCTGCGCAAGGGGCTGCACCTCGCCGCGCTGTGGTGCGCCGTCGTCGGCTCGTGGATCTCGGCGTTCTTCATCATCGTCGCGAACTCCTGGATGCAGCACCCGGTCGGCGTCGAGCTCGGCGCCGACGGACGCCCGGTGATGACCGACGTGTGGGCCGTGCTCACCAACAACACCGCGATCGCCGCGTACACGCACACGATCTTCGGCGCCCTCGTCGTCGCCGGCATGTTCCTGCTCGGCATCTCCTGGTACCACCTGTGGCGGCGCCGCCACGACGGCATCGACTCGGTCGACGAGACCGGTCGCGTGATCGTCGGGCAGGCGGATGCCGTGGCGGGGCGCGACAAGAAGGACCACGGCGTGTGGATCTGGTCGCTGCGCTTCGGCGCGGTCGTGGCGATCGCCGGATTCCTCGGCACCGTGGCATCCGGAGACATCCAGGGCAAGCTCATGTACGAGCAGCAGCCGATGAAGATGGCGGCTGCGGAAGCCGCCTGCCACACCGGCTCGGCGTTCTCGGTGCTCTCCCTCGGCGACCCGGGATCGAAGGACTGCTCCGATGTCGTCACGCTCATAGAGATCCCCGGTGTGCTGGGCTTCCTCGGCACGGGGGAGTGGGGTGCCGAGATGCCCGGGATCAACGACCTCGAGCCGCAGTACGTCGACCAGTACGGCAAGACGATCCCCGATGATGCGCTCTACGGCGACATGGCCGGCACCGACGTGCAGTACGTGCCCGTGATGTGGGTCACCTACTGGGGCTTCCGGCTCATGATCGGCCTGGGCGGAGTGGTCGCCTTCGGCGGCGTGGTCGCCCTGTGGCTGACCCGCAAGGGCACGGTGCCCCGCTCGCCGTGGATCATGCGCCTCGCGCTGCTCGGCATCGTCGCGCCGTTCGCGGCGAACATCGCCGGCTGGATCTTCACCGAGCTGGGCCGTCAGCCCTTCGTCGTCGCGCCGAACCCCGACGCGACCGGCGTCGACGGGGTGTTCATGTTCACGGCGGCGGCCGTCTCGCCCGGCGTCACCGCAGGGGAGCTGCTGTTCTCAGTGATCACCCTCAGCGCCGTGTACGGCGTGATGCTCGCGATCGAGCTCTACCTGATGGTGAAGTACGTCCGCGGCGGCGTGGCCGCCTCCATGCCCGAGCTCGCCGCAGCCGGGCATCCGGATGACGACGATGACCGACCCGATCCCGACCGACGCGACGACGTGCTCGCCTTCGCATACTGACCGGCCCGAGAGGAACTGAGGAAATGGAACCGCTTCCCGTCGTCTGGTTCATCGCGATCGCGGTGCTGTGGATCGGCTACCTGCTGCTCGAGGGCTTCGACCTCGGCGTGGGCATGCACATGATCTTCTCCACCCGTTCCGAACGCGACCGTCGTGTGATGCTCAACACCATCGGCCCGGTCTGGGACGGCAACGAGGTGTGGCTGATCACCGCGGGGGCCGCGATGTTCGCCGCGTTCCCCGCCTGGTACGCCTCCCTCTTCTCGACCCTGTACGTGCCGCTGACCATCACCCTGGTCGGTCTCATCGTGCGAGCGGTCGGCATCGAGTACCGCGGCAAGGTGCACACCGAGCGCTGGCGCACGGTCTGGACCTGGATGATCGGACTCGGCTCGCTCATCGTCGCGTTCTGCATCGGTGCTGCGCTCGCCCTGACCTCGACGGGCCTGCCCATCGACGCCAACGGCGACCGCGTCGGCGGGCCGTTCGTCTGGCTGACGGTTCCCGCCGTGCTCGGCGGGCTCGCGGTGGTCGGCTTCGCGCTGCTGCACTCGGCGACGTTCCTCGGCCTGAAGGCCGACGGGCCGGTGCGCGAGCGGGCGGGGCGGTTCGCGGCGCGCTGGGCGCCGCTGTGCATCGCGCCTGCTGCGGTATGGGCGATCTGGGTGCAGCTGGCGCACGGCGGCAACGTATTCGCCTGGACTCTCATCGTCTGCGCCGTGCTGGCCGCAGTGTTCGGCTGGCGGGCGGCGCAGGTGCGCCGCGAGGGCCGTGCGTTCATCGGCTTCGCCGGGTTCGGTCTGTTCGGCGCCGCGGCGATCTTCGCGGGCATGTTCCCGGTGCTGCTGCCGTCGACCGTGGATGCCGCGTTCGACCTCACCGTGTGGAACGCCGCCAACGGACCGTACACGCTAGGCGTGATGACGGTGGTGGCCGCCGTGTCGCTGCCCGTGATCCTGCTCTATCAGGCATGGAGCTACTGGATCTTCCGCAAGCGGGTGACTCCCGGCATGATCCCCGAGGTGCACATCGTGCTGCCGGCGGTGCTGCGCGCCCGCTGACGCGCAGGGCTAGTCTGGCCGCATGATGTACGAGCACCTCGGGGCTCGGCCCCGCATCCATGACACCGCCGTCGTGGCACCGACCGCCGTGATCTCGGGCGACGTGCAGATCGGCCCGAACTGCCAGGTGCTGCACGGCGCCGTCATCACCGCCGAGGGCGGGCCGATCACCCTCGGCGAGCACGTGATCGTGATGGAGAACGCGCTCATCCGGGCCACCGCGGCCGACGCGGTGCACATCGGCGATCACACCCTCGTCGGCACCCTGGCCAGCATCGCGGGTGCGACCATCGGCGAGGAGGTGTTCCTGGCATCCGGCGCCCGCATCTTCAACGGCGCGATCGTCGGCCCGCGCTGCGAGGTGCGCGTCAACGCGATCGTCCAGCGCCGCGCCGTGCTGCCCGAGGGCAGTGTCGTGCCGATCGGGTGGGTCGCCGTCGGCGATCCGGCGCGGCTGCTGTCGCCCGACCTGGCCGACGAGATCGCCGCCGCGATGCCCGCTCTCGACTTTCCCGGACACGTATTCGGCGTCGACCGCGACACCCCCGACCTGATGGTGCAGCTCACCGAGCGCTACGCGAGCTCGCTCGCCCGCCACGCCCACGACCGGCGGCTCTGACCCGCCTTCTCCCGCGAGAAGCCACCTTCCGCGTGAGAAACGCGCTCGCGCGTGGTTTCTCGTGCAGAAGGTGGTTTCTCAGCGAAGGGTCGCGGCGGGGCTGCGGTCAGATGACGCCCTGCGCGAGCATCGCGTCGGCGACGCGCTCGAAGCCCGCGATGTTCGCACCCGCGACGTAGTCGCCGGGGGTGCCGTAGCGCTCGGCGGCGCGGAACGAGGCATCGTGGATGTCGGCCATGATGTCGCGCAGCTTCTGCTCGCTGTTCGCGAAGTTCCAGCGCTGACGCGAGGCGTTCTGGCTCATCTCCAGAGCAGACGTCGCCACACCGCCGGCGTTCGCCGCCTTGCCCGGCGCGAAGAGCACCTCGGAGTCCTGGAACGCGCCGACGGCCTCGGGGGTCGACGGCATGTTCGCGCCCTCGGCGACGGCGCGCACACCGTTGGCGATGAGCATGCGGGCCGAATCCTCGTTCAGCTCGTTCTGCGTGGCCGAGGGCACGGCGATGTCGACCGGGATCTCCCACACGTTGCCGCCCTCGACGAAGCGAGCGCCGGGGCGACGGTTCGCGTACTCGACGATACGGCCGCGCTCGACCTCCTTGATCTGGCGCAGCAGAGCGAGGTCGATGCCGGCGTCGTCGACGATGTAGCCGGAGGAGTCGGATGCTGTGATCGCGCGCGCCCCGAGCTGGGTGGCCTTCTCGATCGCGTAGATCGCGACGTTGCCCGAGCCGGACACGGCCACGCGCTTGCCCTCGAGGCTCTCGCCGTGCACCGCGAGCATCTCCTGCACGAAGAACACCGCGCCGTAGCCGGTCGCCTCGGTGCGCACCTGGGCGCCGCCCCAGCCGATGCCCTTGCCGGTGAGGATGCCCGACTCGTGACGGTTGGTCATCTTGCGGTACATGCCGAACAGGTAGCCGATCTCACGGCCGCCGACGCCGATGTCGCCCGCGGGGACGTCGGTGTGCTCGCCGATGTGGCGGAACAGCTCGCTCATGAACGACTGGCAGAAGCGCATGACCTCGGCGTCGCTCTTGCCGTGCGGGTCGAAGTTCGAGCCGCCCTTGCCGCCGCCGATGCCCTGCCCGGTGAGCGCGTTCTTGAAGATCTGCTCGAAACCGAGGAACTTGATGATCGAGATGTTCACCGAGGGGTGGAAGCGCAGACCGCCCTTGTACGGGCCGAGAGCGGAGTTGTACTGCACGCGGTATCCGCGGTTGACCTGCAGCCTGCCGGCGTCGTCGGTCCACGGCACGCGGAAGATGACCTGGCGCTCGGGCTCGACGAGACGCTCGAGCACGCCCTGGTCGAGGTACTTGGGGTGGCGCTCGAGGACCGGTCCGATCGAGTGCAGCACCTCGTGCACCGCCTGGTGGAACTCCGGCTCATTCGGGTTGAGGCTGCGCACCGCGTCGAAGACGGGCTGGGCGGCATCGCTGAGCGGATGGAAGTCGGCAGTGTTCTCTGTCACGCGGGAAGCTTTCTGGTGGGGGATGGAAGGGCGCGATCGTATCGCGTGATGCTTCGCCGGATCAGGCAGGAGCCTTCACTTTAGCTGGCGACCAGCGCCGCCTCCGACGAGAAGTCGCAGGGGATGCTATCACCCGGTGTTCTGCAGGCCGGCCGCGACTCCGCTGACTGAAAGCAGCAGCAGACGCTGCAGATCGGGGTCGGTGTCGCCCTGGATGTCGGAGCGCAGCGCGCGCAGGGCACGCAGCTGCAGCAGCGACAGCGCGTCGACGTAGGGCGTGCGCAGCTGCACGGCGCGCTGCAGCACGGGCTTGTTGCCCAGCAGCTGCTCGCCGCCGGTGAGACGGATCACCCAGTCGCGGGTGAGGGCGAGCTCGTCGAGCACGATCTTCGCGAGGTCATCGCGGTCGCCGAGCGAGAGGTACTCGCGAGCGATGCGCTCGTCGGTCTTCGCCAGACTCATCGCGACGTTGTCGATCATGGTGCGCAGCAGCGGCCAGTCCCGGTACGCCTCGATCAGCCGTGCCTCGTCGCCCACGGCATCCAGCGCCGTCCCCAGCCCGAACCAGCCGGCGAGGTTGATCCGCGCCTGCGTCCACGCGAACACCCACGGGATCGCGCGCAGATCCTCGAGCGACTCCACCGACAGGCCGCGTCGGGCCGGGCGCGAGCCCAGCGCGAGCAGTCCGATCTCCTCCATCGGTGTGACGGTGGCGAACCAGGGCGCGAATCCGTCGGCGGCGACGAGCGAGAAGAACCGCTCGCGCGAGGCGGCATCCATCGTCCGGGCGACGTCGGCGAACCGCTCGGCGGCCCCGCTGGTGCGCTGCTCGACGGTGGGGGAGGAGGCGAGCAGCGTTGCCGCGGCCACCTGGTCGATGTGGCGCATCGCGATAGCCGGCTCGCCGTAGCGGGCGAAGATGACCTCGCCCTGCTCGGTGAGCTTGAAGCGACCGTCGACCGAGTGCGGCGGCTGCGCGAGGATGGCGGAGTTGGCGGGCCCGCCGCCGCGGCCGAGCGCACCGCCGCGGCCGTGGAACAGGGTGAGACGGATGCCCGACTCCTTCGCCCACAGGGCGATCTGCCGCTGAGCCTCGTAGAGCGCGAGGTTGGCGGCGACCGGGCCGACGTCCTTGGAGGAGTCGGAGTAGCCGAGCATGACCTCGAGCCGGTCGCCGGTCGCGTCGAGGCGGGCGCGGAACTCGGGGAACTGCACGACCTCGGCGAGGATCGCCGGGGCCGCCTGCAGGTCGGCGAAGGTCTCGAACAGCGGCACGACGTCGAGCACGGGCGCGTCCTCGCCGAGGGCGTATACCGCGAGGCGGTGCACGTTGGCGAGATCCTGCGCGGACTGCGTGAACGAGACCACGTAGCGGCCGGCGGCGCGCAGGCCGTAGCGGCGCTGGATGTCGGCGACCGCGCGGAAGACATCGAGCACCTCCTCGGTCTGTGCGCTGAGCTCGCCGCCGGCGTCGAGCTCGGCGAGAGCCTGCCGGTGCACCTTGGAGTGCTGACGCACCTCGAGCTCGGTGAGGTGGAACCCGTACGTCTCGACCTGCCAGATCACGTGCTGCATGCCGCCGAACGCGTGGCGGCGCGCCCCGGCATCCGCCAGCGACGACTGCACGGCGCGCAGGTCGGCGAGCAGCTCCTCGGGCGCGCGGTAGCCGCCGTCCTGCTCGGTGCGGGTGGCGTGCACGCGGTGCACGAGCGCGAGCATCACGCGGCGGTGCGGCTCAGACGGCGAGCGGGTCGCGATCTCTTCGGCGAGCTCCGGATGCTCGTCGGCGAAACGCTGCCAGATGGCGCTGACCTGCTCGCTGGGCGGGGTGTCGGCGGCGTCGAGGGTGAGCGTGCGGCCGATCCGATCGAGGGCGCGCTCGAGTCCGCGCAGCACGTGCTCCGACGCGATCTGCGCGGCCTCTCTGGTGACCGCCGCGGTGACGAACGGGTTGCCGTCGCGGTCGCCGCCGACCCACGAGCCGACCCGCACGAACGCCGGCACGACGGGCGCGCTCGCGCCGGACTCATCACCGCGCAGCGCGTCGTCGATACGGCGGTACACGTGCGGCACCGTGCTGAACAGGGTCTCGTCGAAGACTCCCATCACCGTGCGCACCTCGTCAGTGGGGGTGGGCTTCTGGGCACGCAGGGGAGCGGTGCGCCACAGCGTGTCGATCTCCTCGAGCATCCGGCGGCGGGCGCGCTGCTCGTCGGCGCCGCCTTCGCTCGCGGCATCGTGCTCGGTGAGCAGCTCGGACAGGCGCCGGATGCTGCCCGACACGGCACGGCGGCGCGCTTCGGTCGGGTGGGCGGTGAAGACGGGGTGGAAGCGCAGCTCGGCGAGACGCTCACGAGCGGCGTCCTCGCCGACCTCCTTCGTCAGCTGGGCGAACGCGGTCGCGACGGTGTCGGTCGCGCCCTCGCGGGGCTGGCCGGAGCGCTCGCGCAGGATGCGCACGCGCTGGTGCTCCTCGGCGAGGTTGACGAGATGGAAGTAGCAGGTGAAGGCGCGGGCGACCTCGTCGGCTCGCTCGATCGTGAAGGAGTCGGCGATCTCTGCGGCGCGATCGAAGGCCGCTCCGTCGCCGTCTGCATCGGATGCCTGGATCGTCGCGAGCCGCAGCCGCTCCACATCCTCGAAGAGGCCGGCGCTGCCCGACTCGCGCAGCACCTGCCCGAGCAGGGCGCCGAGCATCCTGACATCCGCGCGCATCGCGTCGGGAATGCCGTGGGAGGCTTCGAATCGGGTGATGACGCGGATGGCTTCGGTGTTCGTGGGCTCGAGCGACATGCTTCGAGCGTAATCCGCCCGAACGCGGCCGCTGTTCCCTGTGACAGAGTGGAGGGGATGCGAATCTCGGACAATCCCCTTCGCGGCCAGCAGTTCCCCGCAGCGCTTCTTCTCGCGGCCGCGGCGCTCGGCCTGCTGCTGGCGAACCTCGCCACCCACGACGGGATCGCCGACGTGCTGCATGCGCACATCGTCATCCCGGGCACCGGTCTCGACCTGTCGATCGAGGAGTGGGTGGCCGACGGGCTGCTCGCGATCTTCTTCCTCGTCGTCGCGATCGAGCTGCGGTACGAGCTCACGCACGGCGAGCTGGACTCGCCGCGCAAGGCCGTGCAGCCGGCGATCGCAGCCACGGGCGGCGTGATCGTGCCGATCGCGATCTACCTGCTGATCGCGGGCCCTGCGACCGGCGCGGGCACTGCTGTCGGCTGGCCGATCCCCACTGCGACCGACATCGCCTTCGCGCTCGGCGTGCTCGCGATGTTCGGCAAGGGCCTGCCGGCGGCGGTGCGCGTGTTCCTGCTCGCCCTCGCGATCCTCGACGACATCATCGGCATCATCTTCATCGCGGTCCTCTTCGCGCACGACGTGAACTGGCTGATGTTCGCGCTCGCCGTCGCATGCGTCGCGGTGTTCGCGGTGCTCAGCCGGGTCGTGGCGAAGAACGGCTCGTCCGGCATCGCCGTGCTGATGGGTGTGCTCGGCGTGATCGCCTGGGGGTTCATGGCGCTCTCCGGCATCCACGCGACGATCGCCGGCGTGATGCTGGGACTGGCGATGTCGCCCGCGCCGGCCGAGAAGACGAGGCACGCGCTCGAGCCGACCGTCAACGGCGTCATCCTCCCGGTCTTCGCCTTCGTCGCGGCGTTCGTCGTCATCCCGCAGGTGTCTCCCACCGAGCTCTCCCCGGCCTTCTGGGGCATTCTCATCGCGCTGCCGGTCGGCAAGATCATCGGCATCGGCATCTTCGGCTGGTTGAGCATGCAGCTGCGTCCGAAGGGCACCGAGCCGGCGCTGCGGCTGCCCGACATCCTCGCCGCGGGCACCCTCGGCGGCATCGGGTTCACCGTCTCGCTGCTGCTCGCGAACCTCGCCTTCGCCGATGATGGCGGGATCCGCGATCAGGCGATCCTCGGCGTGCTGGGTGGTTCGCTGATCGCGCTGGTGCTCTCGGCCATCGTCGTCACCGCGCGAGCGCGCTCGTACCGCCGTCTCGCCGCAGCGGTGGAGTGAGCCGATGACCGATCCGCTCAGCGAGCCCGATGGGCTGCGCGCCGCCGCCGAGACGATGCGTCAGGTGCGCGAGCGGTGCGTCTGGTCGCAGCGGATCACGCATCGCGACCTCGTCCCCTACCTCATCGAAGAGGCGCACGAACTCATCGACGCCGTCGAGCGCGACGACCGCGCCGAGATGCGCGAAGAGCTCGGCGACCTGCTGTGGCAGGTGCTGTTCCACGCGGCGATCGCCGCGCAGAACGCGTCGGAGCCGTTCGACATCGACGACGTGGCACGCGGACTGACCGAGAAGATGGTGCGGCGGCATCCGCACGTCTTCGCCGATGCGGTAGCGACCACGCCGGAGGAAGTGCTCGTGCACTGGAACGCGGCCAAGGCGGCCGAGAAGCGCGAGCGTCGCAGCGTGCTCGACGGCGTGCCGGCCGGGATGCCCGCACTCGCCCGCGCCCAGAAGGTGCTCGGGCGCGCCGCTCGCCTGACCCCTGCGCCTGCCTCATCCTGGGTCCCTGCCGCCTGTCCTGAGCCTGCCGAAGAACCTGCCACATCTTGGGTCCCTAAGCCTGTCGAAGGGCCTGTCGAAGGGCCTGCCACACCTTGGGTCCCTGAGCCTGCCGAAGGGCCCGCCCCATCCTGGGTCCCTGAGCCTGCCGAAGGGCCGGCATCCGAAGCCGAGCTGGGTGACGCTCTGCTCGCTCTCGTGGCGGTCGCGCGTGAACATGGCTGGGATGCCGAGCGCGCGCTGCGCGAGCGCCTGCGCCTGCTGGAGTCCGAGGTCCGCGCTGCCGAGCCCGGCGACTGACGTCGACTGCCCCACGTCGGCCGCGTGCCGCGTGCCGCGTGCCTCGCGTCGAGCCTGACGGGGAGCCAGAAGCCGGTTCCGGACGGCGAATGACCGGCGTTTGGCTCCTCGCCTGGCTGTGCATGGCGCGAGCCGGTGCTGTCCGGGAGCTGGATGTCGGTTTCGAGGCCGGGATGACCGGCATCTGGCTCCTCGCCGGGCGCTCAGCCCGCGGCGTGCTCACAAAGCCAGGTGATCCCTGAGCCAACTCCGGATCTGCAGGAAGGTCGCGTCGTCCACCCGACCGAGGTCACGGTGCAGTCGGTCGCGTGAGACGACGCGCAACTGCTCCGTCATCGCCCAGGACGGCACCGGAAGGCCGCTGACCGGAACATGATTCGGCCAGCGACGGTGCACAGATGTGATGGGCACGATGATGGCGAGCGTGTCGACCACCTGAAGGTAGCCAGCGCCGGCGACGACCACCGCGGGGCGACGGCCGGCCTGCTCGCGGTCCACCGTCGGGTCGGGGTTCATCCAGACGATGTCACGCGGTGCGAGCTCATGCTTCAGTGGCACGATCCCACCACTCGGTCTCCTCGCGGTAGCTCTGCCATTCCTCCGGAGTGGTCTTGGACATGGCCTCGCGCAGCTGCTCGAAGCGGTGAGCCCGCAGCTCCCGCTCCAGCAGCTTCTCCAGGTACGAACCGATGGTGCTGTTCTCGGCGCGAGCCTGTTCTTTGAGTCGATCCCGCAATTCGGTGGAGACCTTGATGGTCGTCACAGTCATACCTCGAGTATACCGATTCGCATACTCCTCAGACCTGGAAAGATGGACGGGTGGCAACCGTGAACCCGCCGCGCGGAATGCGCGACTTCCTCCCCGCTGACAAGGCCCGTCGTGAGCGCGTGCTCGCCGTCATCCGCGAGCGCTACCGCGCGCATGGCTTCGACGAGATCGAGACGCCCGTCGTCGAGGAGCACGGGCGCCTGCACGCCGGGATGGGCGGTGACAACGAGAAGCTGTCGTACAGCATCCTGCGCCGCGGCCTCGACGCCGACGGTATACGGGCCGCGGCCGACGACCCCGCCGCACTCAGCGATCTCGGTCTGCGCTACGACCTCACCGTGCCCCTCGCACGCTTCTACGCGACCAACCGCGGCCAGCTGCCGGCGGTCTTCCGCGCGATCCAGATCGGACCGGTCTGGCGGGCCGAGCGCCCGCAGAAGGGCCGCTACCGCCAGTTCGTGCAGTGCGACATCGACATCATCGGCGACGACTCCGCCCGTGCTGAGGCCGAGCTGATCGTGGCGTCCATCGACACCGTCGACGCACTCGGTCTTGAGGGCGGCATCGTGCGCGTGAACGACCGCCGCGCCCTGGATTGGATGCTCGACAGCTTCGGCTTCACCGAGGACGAGCGCCCCGGCGTGCTCATCACGATCGACAAGCTCGACAAGATCGGGCCCTCGGGTGTCGCCGCCGAGCTGCGCGAGCGGGGGGTCACTGCCGCGGCGGTCGATCAGTTCGAGGCGTTCCTGAGTCGTCCGCAGACCCTGGAGCACAACCCGTACGGCGAGCGACAGATCCGCAAGGCCCTGCCCGAGGGTGCCCCCGACGAGATCGTCGCGCACCTCGTCTCGCTCGGAGAGGCAGTCACCGCCGCGCGCCGTTCGACAGGCCCTTCGGCAAGCCCAGGACAGGTCGCAGAGACCGAGTTCGGGGGAGAGCCGCCCCTCGTCTACGATCCGTTCCTCGTGCGCGGCATGGGCTACTACACCGGCACGATCTTCGAGCTCGCCCACCCGTCGGTGGACTACTCGCTGGGCGGCGGCGGTCGCTACGACGGCATGATCGGCCGCTTCCTCGGCCAGCAGGTGCCGGCTGTGGGCTTCTCGATCGGCTTCGAGCGCATCGTCGATCTGGTCGCCGATGTCGAGGCCGAGGCGGCGCAGACCGTCGTGCTCGTGCACGACGCCGACGTGCCGGTGGCCGAGCTGCTGGCGCACAAGTCGGCGCTGCTGCGCGACGGCGTCGCACGCGTTCGCCTCGAGCGCCGACCCAAGAACATGAAGGCGCTGCTGGAGCGCGCGGCGGCCGACGGCTACACCGGATTCGCGGCACTGCGCTCCGGCGACACCGTCGGCTCGCTCGAGGTCAAGCCGCTGTCCTGAGTCCAGGCCTTCTGCGGGTGGATCAGCCCTGCTGTGCGGCCCATTCCGCGACGCGTGCCGCGGACTCCTCTTCCGACAGATCCTCGATGCGGGTCATCACCGACCAGCGCACGCCGAACGGGTCTCGGATGCTGGCGAACCGGTCACCCGAGACGAAGTCCGACGGCGCTTCGCGCACGGTCGCCCCGGCCTCGACGGCGCGGGCGACGACGGCATCCACATCGGGCACATAGAGGCCCATCGAGTAGCAGTCGTCGTCACCCTGCGGCGGCGCGACCAGGTGATACGTCGGATTCGGCTCTCCGAGCTGCAGCATCCCCGCACCGAAGTCGAGGTCCGCGTGCACGACGACGCCGTCGAATTCGGTGACGTCGACGACGCGCGCGCCGAAGACGTCGCGGTAGAAGGCGAGGGCGGCGACGGCGTTCGGGATCGCGAGGAAGGGCGTGAGCGTGGTCGACCCGTTGGGGCGTCCGTCGGTGGTGTGCGTGCCGGTGAGGCCGGCCGTGCCGGTCCTGTCTGAACTGCTCATGACTCGACGGTAGGCAGGGCGCCGCAGGCCGCACTTGAAGATTCGCGACAATCCGGCACGGCGTGCGTAGTGTTCGATGCGTGATCGATGCACGACGCGGGGTGCTCTTCCCCGACCGGATGCCGCGGTTCCACCGGGTTCCGCCGACGCCTGCCGCCGCCGAGCTGGTGGCCTGGTTCTGGATTCCCGAGTGGAATCTTCCGCGGGGCGAGACCTCGCGCCAGGAGGTCGTGGCGTATCCGGCCCTGAACCTCGTGATCTCGTCCGAGGGAGTTCAGCTGGCGGGGCCGACGACACGTGCCACCCATCGCGACCTGCGCGGAAGAGGCTGGGCGGTGGGCGCTGTGCTGAGGCCGGCTGGTGCAGCCGCGCTCACCGCAGAACCCGCCGCGCTGCGTGACGCCGACCTGATGATCGATGCGCCGACGCTGGTCGACGAGGTCTCAGCGGCGATGGCGGGCGATGACCGGCACGCCCGTGCCGCCGAGGTCGTCTCGCGCTGGCTCGCCCAGCAGAAGGGCGCGGTGACGGATGCCGACGTCCAGGCGAATGCGATGTCTCAGCTTCTGATGACCGATTCGGGCATCCGCACGGCGGAACAGGCAGCGGCACGGCTGGCCGTGTCGCTGCGCACGCTGCAGCGCATGGCGCATCGGTACGTGGGGATGCCGCCGCTCGCGATGATCCGTCGCCGCCGACTGCAGGAGGCGGCTCAGCGACTGCGGGACGACCCTGCAGCCGATCTGAGTACCCTCGCCGCCGACCTCGGCTACGCCGATCATGCCCACCTGACGACGGATTTCCGCAGCGTGCTCGGCATGCCCCCGAGCTCGTACCGCGAGCGGATCTGAATCAGCCGTCGCCGAGGAAGGCGAACACACCAGCGGAGGTGGATTCCCCGGAGATCGGCCTGCGCCCGCGTGTTCGCCTGCACTCACGTGGCGTACGCCCCGGCGCCGCGCCGCCCGGGAAATCTGCACCCGCGTGGCCCGCGCCTCGATCGTCGCCGCTTCCCCGCGGCGCTCAGCGCGCGGCGAGGCTCAGCCGCAGCATCCGGTAGCCGACGCCGGCGAGCACGACACCGGTGCCGATCAGCGAGGCGACCGCGGGCAGCGTAGAGACGAGCAGCAGGCATCCGAGCGCGCCGACCACCTGCAGCAGGCGCGGGTAGCGGCGGGCTGGTCTCCTCTGGCGGAACGCCGCGGCGTTCGCGATCAGGTAGTACAGCAGCACGCCGAACGACGAGAAGCCGATCGCGCCGCGCAGGTCTGCGATGAGCACGATGCCGATGACGATCAGTGCGATCGTGATCTCGGCACGCTGCGGCACCTGCCAGCGGCTGTCGATGTGTGCCAGAAAGCGGGGCAGGTCGGCTTCGCGTCCCATCGCGAGGGCGGTGCGGCCGATGCCGGTCAGCAGGGCCAGCAGCGCGCCCAGCGATGCCGTGGCCGCGGCGACGCGCACGACCTGTTCGGATCCCGTCCAGCCGGAGGCAGCCACGACGTCGGCGATCGGGCGCGCGCTGCCGATGGCATGCGCTCCCAGCGTGCGCATGACCGCGAGTGCGACCAGGACGTAGACGACGACGGCGCCGGCGAGCGCCAGCACGATCGCGCGCGGGATGTTCCGCGCGGGGTCGGCGACCTCTTCGCCCATGGTCGCGATGCGCGCGTACCCGGCGAAGGCGAAGAAGAGCAGTCCTGCGCCCTGCAGGATGCCGTAGGCGGTGGCGTCAGGCAGGGGAGCGGGCGCTGCCTCGGATGCTGTGGCGAAGCCCGCCGCGACGACGACCGCCAGGCCGATCAGCGTGATCACCACGAGGATCCGCGTGAGCAGTGCGGTGCGGGTGATGCCGAAGCAGTTCACAACTGCGAGTGCCGCGACGGCGATCACGGCGACCGGTGTGCGCCACGCCTCGGGTGCGGCGTACGCGGCGAAGGTCATCGCCATCGCCGCGCAGCTGGCGATCTTGCCGATGACGAAGCACCAGCCGGCGATGAATCCCGACCACGGGCCGATCTCGGCGCGCGCGTACGCGTAGGTTCCGCCCGCGACCGGGTGTACCGCCGCCAGCTGTGCCGACGCGGTGGCGTTGCAGAACGCCACCACCGCAGCGATCCCCAGGGCGATGAGGATCCCTGAGCCGGCGACCCCGAGCGCCGGCGCCCACACGGCGAACACGCCCGCGCCGATCATCGAGCCGAGGCCGATCGCGACGGCGTCGGTGAGAGTCAGGCGGCGGGCGAGGGGCATCCGCTCATCGTGCCACCGGATGGTGAACAGCGGGTGTCACGTCACGCGGTCGAGCCCGTCATCGACGCCGTGACGCGCCTCTTCTCGCGCACGTACACCTCGCGCCGCACCCGTGCGACCACGTCGCCGTCGCCATCTCTGATCTCGGTCTCGAACCATTCGAGCACCTTCGCGCCGCCGCGGGCGCGCTCGCGCAGCTCCTGCGCCTTCTGCGGCGAGACGTGGAAGTGCGCGGTCAGCACGCCGCGTCCCGGCTTGACGAACTCGATCTCGCCTCGGGTGTCCCAGACCACGTAGTCGCGCCCGAGCTGGTGCATCACGAGCATGAAGAAGTACGGGTCGGTCATCGCCGACATCGATCCGCCGAACGCCGTCTTGACGTAGTTGCGGGTGAAGACGTTCACGTGCAGCTCGACGGTGGCGTGCGTCCAGTCGTCGCTGAAGCGGCGGACGCGGATGCCGCTGAAGAGATTCGGGATCCACAGGCTCATGCCGATGGCGAGACGTCGGGGGGTGATGCGCATGTGGGCCAGTCTGCCGGTCGTGTCGCCGCGAGGTGAGATCGCCTGGATGTCACCCACAGTTGTTCTATTTGTATTAGAATAAACGCGTTGGAGGTGTCATGCTCATCCGGATCGACCCAGAGAGCGCACGCCCGCTGTTCGAGCAGATCGCGGCGTCGGTGCGCGGCGACCTGCTGATCGGGCGGCTGCGCCCCGGAGACCGGCTGCCGCCGGCCCGTGAACTCGCCGCGGCGGCCGAGGTGAACGTGCACACCGCGCTGCGTGCCTATCAGGAGCTGCGTGACGAAGGACTGGTCGACCTGCGGCGCGGCCGCGGCGCCGTGATCTCGGCATCCGCCGCGCCCCTCGCCGGTCTCGCCGACGAGATCACCGCACTCGTGCGGCGCGGTGCCGCGCTCGGTGTCACCCCCGCGACTCTCGCCGCCCTCATCAAGGAGATGGACTCATGATCGAATCCGACACGCAGACCGACGTCGGCCGAGCACGACGCTCGCTCATCGTCGTCGGCCTGGTGATTCCCGCCGTCCTGACGGCGGTCGCGCTTGCTCTCATCGCCGTGTGGATGCCCGAGCTGCCCGACCCCGCGGCGACGCACTGGGGCGCCGGGGGCGTGGACGGATACGGCCCACCTGCCACCTACCTGTGGCTCGCCGTGGCCACCGGGTTCGGCCTCCCGCTGCTGCTGGTCACGGTCACGCTCACGATGGCGCGGCAGCAGTGGGGTGTCACGGCGCGGTTCCTCGGCGCGCTCGCCCTCGGACTGTCGGGCTTCAGCGCGGTGACCACGGCAGGCTCGACGTGGCTGCAGCGCGGGCTGTCCGACGCCGCCGACGCGGCGGACGTGCTGCCCGTACTCGTCAGCGCGTTCTGCGCTCTGCTGCTGCTCTCGGCTGCCGGATGGGTGCTGCAGCCCGACGTCGAGGCCACCGAGCCGGTGACGCTGAAGAGCATGCGGCTGCCGTCCATCTCGCCGGGGGAACGGGTCGTCTGGATGGGAACGGCGAACATCGCGCGCGCGGGTGTCCTGATCATCGGAACCACCTGCGTCGTGCTGGTCGGAGTGACCGCGGTCATGCTGCTGCAGGCGGCCGATCGGGCGTGGATCCCGCTGCTCGTGCTCGTCGTGGTCGCTCTCGCGCTCGCGGCGACGGCATCGTTCCGGGTGCGCGCGGGCGCCGTCGGGCTGGTCGTGCGCTCCCAGCTCGGATTCCCGCGTCTGCACGTGCCGCTCGAGGAGATCACGTCGGTGCGTGCGATCGAGTGCCACCCCTTCGCCGAGTTCGGCGGAGTGGGCTGGCGCGTCGGCCTGGACGGCCGCACCGGTATCGTGCTTCGCACAGGCCCCGCGATCGAGATCGCCCGCCGCGGCAAGGGCGCGGTCGTGGTGACGGTGGACGGGGCCGAGGTGGGGGCGGCCACGCTGCAGGCGCACATCGACCGCCGCGCCTCCGGCGTGCACGACGCGAGAGACGGAGACCGAGATGAGTGAGACGCAGGACTTCCCGCGGGCCGACGAGCGGATGCCGCGCGTCCCCCTCCGGGTGATCATCGCCTTCATCGTGCTGGCGGTCGGCCTGGCCTGGCTGGTCGCGCTGCCGCTGTGGCTCGGCGACGGTCTCGCCGAGCCGTTCGCGGGGGTGCTGCTGGTCGTGACGATGTACACGCCGGCTCTCGCGCTGCTGATCGTCCTGGTGACGATGCGGCCGATCCCGACGGGACAGCGACTGCGCTTCCTCGGCATGTGGCCCTTGCGGCCGGCGAAGCGCGTGATCGGGATGAGCGTGCTCGGACTGTTCGGCCCGGTCGTCGTCGTGATCGCGGCCATGCTGCTCGCGGTGGCGTTCGGCTGGCTGCAGGCCGACTTCGCGGGGCTCTCCGGCTTCTCGCAGATGCTGGCGCCGAGTCTGCCCGCCGGAGTCGAACTCCCCTCACCATGGCAGCTGCTCGCCGTGCAGCTCGCCTCCATCCCGTTCGCCGCCGCGACGATCAATGCCCTCGCGGCCTTCGGCGAAGAGGTCGGCTGGCGAGGATTCCTCGTGCCGGCGCTGCGCCGGTACGGCACCTGGCCCGCGCTGCTGATCAGCGGCGTCGTCTGGGGGCTGTGGCACTCGCCCCTGATCCTGCTCGGCTACAACTTCGGCCGCACCGACCTCACGGGGGTGCTGCTGATGACCGCCGGATGCACGGTGTGGGGCGTTCTGCTGGGCTGGCTGCGCCTGCGTAGCGCCTCGATGTGGCCGGCGGTGTTCGCCCACGGCGCGCTGAACGCCAGCGTGGGGCTGCCCGTGCTGTTCCTGGCGGCGGGCGCCGAGTACGATCCCGCGCTGTCGACGGCGCTCGGTGTCTCGGGCTGGATCGTCGGCGCCGTCGTGATCGTCGTGCTGCTGGTGACAAGTCAGTTCCGTCGGCAGCCGGCGCTCGCAGAGCGCAGGCCGCCGAAGTATCCGGCATCCACCCTGCCGCCGGTCCAGCCCCCCGCGTGATCCGGACGGCGGCTCGACACGGCCCCACCGCTTGACCGAGCGCGGCCCGACGGTTTGGCTGGGCACATGACCGAATCCACTCCGCAGAACTGGCGCAGGGCCGACGACTACCTGGCCGAGACCCTCGTCGGGCCCGATGAGGGTCTCGAGGCGGCACTGCAGGCGCAACGGGCCGCCGGGATGCCCGAGATCGAAGTCGCGCCCGTGGCGGGCAAGCTGCTGAACCTGCTGGTGCGCATCAGCGGCGCACAGCGCGTGCTCGAGATCGGAACCCTCGGCGGGTACTCCACGATCTGGATGGCCCGCGCCGTCGGCGACGCCGGCCGAGTCACGACGATCGAGGCCGAGGCCGCCAATGCCGCGGTGGCGCGCGCGAGCATCGACGCGGCCGGGGTGGGGGAGCGGGTCGACATCCGCATCGGCCGGGCGGCCGACGTGCTGCCCACCCTGGTCGGCGGGTTCGACCTCGTCTTCATCGACGCAGACAAGGAATCCAACACGATCTACCTCGACTGGGCTGCCCGGCTCGGGCATCCCGGCACCGTCGTCGTCGTCGACAACATCGGGCGCAGCGGCGACATCGCCGACGCCGAGAGCACCGACCCGATGGTGGTCGGCACACGCGACGGGCTCCGGATGCTGGGCGAGGACCCCCGCTTCGATGCGACCGCCCTGCAGACGGTGGGCATGAAGGGCTGGGACGGCTTCGCGCTGGCCGTCGTCGTCTGACACGCACACGAGTGGTGAGAACCGGCATGGCTAGACTGAAACGCGGATCGACGTCGCTCCACCACCACCCTTCCCTCCCTTTCGAAGGAGCACTTCTGTGGCACTGATCGAGGCTGTAGGCGCACGCGAGATTCTCGACTCGCGCGGAAACCCGACCGTCGAGGTGGAGGTGCTCCTCGACGACGGCGTGGTGCAGCGCGCCGCCGTTCCCTCGGGCGCGTCGACCGGCGCCTTCGAGGCGTACGAGCTGCGCGACGGAGACAAGGGCCGCTACGGCGGGAAGGGCGTGCTGAAGGCCGTCGAGGCCGTCATCGACGAGCTGGGCCCCGCCATCGAGGGCGTCGAGGCCAGCGAGCAGCGCATCGTCGACGAGATCCTCAACGAGGTCGACGGCACCGACAACAAGAAGCGCGTCGGCGCCAACGCCATCCTCGGCGTCAGTCTCGCCGTGGCCAAGGCGGCCGCCGACTCGGCCGACCTGCCGCTGTTCCGCTACCTCGGCGGTCCGAACGCGCACCTGCTGCCCGTGCCGCTGTTCAACGTCATCAACGGCGGCGAGCACGCCGACAACGGCATCGACATGCAGGAGTTCTTCCTCGCCCCGATCGGCGCCGACACCTACTCCGAGTCGCTGCGTTGGGGCGTCGAAACCTACCACGTGCTGCGCAGCGAGCTGAAGGCCGCCGGCTACGCCACCGGCCTCGGCGACGAGGGCGGCTTCGCGCCCGACCTGCCCAGCAACCGCGAGGGCCTCGAGTTCCTGATCAAGGCGATCGAGAAGGCGGGCTTCACCCCGGGCAAGGACATCGCGCTCGGCCTGGACGTCGCCGCGACGGAGTTCTTCAACGACGGCGTGTACCGCCTCGACAACAAGGACTGGAGCGGCCCCGAGCTGATCGAGTACTACCAGGGTCTGGTCGCGGACTTCCCGATCGTCACGATCGAGGACGCGCTCGCCGAGGACGACTGGGACAACTGGAAGCAGCTCACCGATGCACTCGGCAGCAAGGTGCAGCTGGTGGGCGACGACCTGTTCGTCACCAACCCGCAGCGGCTCGGCGACGGCATCGCGCGCGGTGTCGCGAACTCGCTGCTGGTGAAGGTCAACCAGATCGGCACCCTGACCGAGACCTTCGACGCGGTCAGCCTCGCGCAGCGCTCGGGCTACACCGCCATGCTCTCGCACCGCTCGGGCGAGACGGAGGACACCACGATCGCCGACCTCGCCGTGGCGACCAACGCGGGTCAGATCAAGACCGGTGCGCCCGCGCGCAGCGAGCGCGTGGCGAAGTACAATCAGCTTCTGCGCATCGAAGAGGAGCTGGGTGACGCCGCGGTCTTCGCGGGCGCATCCGCCTTCCCGCGCTTCCAGGCCTGAGCAGGAGCGCACGCTGATCTGAACGGATGAAGGAGGAGGGGCATGGCCAGACGACCGGCTCCTCCTCCTTCGCCGTCCGTGGCGGCTGCGGATGCGCCCCGTCGCACCTCGGCCGGCCGCACGGTGGATGTGCGCGAGTGGGCCAGCGGCATCCGGCTGTCGGGCTTCGCGGTGATCATGCTGTCGCTCGTCGTGCTGGGCACCTGGGTGCTCGTGCCGACCATCGGAACCTACCTGGGGCAGAAGCAGAAGATCGCCGCGCTCGAGCAGTCGGTGCAGGTGACCGAAGAGCAGATCGCCGACCTCGAGCGCGAGCGCGATCGCTGGAACGATCCGGCCTACATCACCACGCAGGCGCGTGAGCGGCTGTACTACGTCAAACCGGGTGAGGTCGTCTTCCTCGTCGACGATGATCTCGACCCCGCCGATCTGCCGCCCGAGCAGCGGGAGGTCAGCGACCAGCTGAAGGAGCGCCCGTCCGACTGGATGCCGCAGCTGCTGCGGGGCCTGACCGCGGCGGGACTCGCGAAGAACGCCGTCGAGGAGCCGAGCCCGCAGGGGTGAGGGGTGTCACAGCGACCCTCCCGTACCCTGGTGAGGTGACGACACCTCCCTTCCCGACGCCCACCGCTGCAGAGATAGACGTGGTCTCGAGCCAGCTGGGCCGCGCCGCCCGCGGCGTCATCGGCATCGCCGCGCGCTGCGTCTGCGGCAACCCGACCGTCGTGGCCACGGCACCGCGTCTCGACGACGGAACGCCGTTCCCGACGTTCTACTACCTGACGCATCCGGCGGCGACCGCAGCGATGTCGACCCTCGAGGCGACGCAGGTGATGCCGGAGCTGGCTCGGATGCTCGAGGAGGACGCCGACATCGCCGCGGCCTACGGCCGCGCTCACGAGGCGTACCTCGCCGACCGTGCTCAGTTCGGCGACGTGCCCGAGATCGACGGCATCTCGGCGGGGGGCATGCCGACGCGCGTGAAGTGCCTGCACGCGCTCGCCGGGCACGCCCTCGCCGCGGGGCCCGGGGTCAACCCGGTGGGGGATGCCGCGCTCGAGCGCTCCAGCTGGTCGCCCGAACGCTGCGCGTGCGTCGACCCCGGCGCTGCGCTGGCGGACCGCGCGTCATGACCGCTCCCCGGATGCTGCGTGGTGTCGCCGTGACTGCGGCGATCGTGGCATCCGCGGTTCTCGCCGCCGTGCCCGCGTCGGCGGCCGGAGCCCAGCCGGCGCCTGTGCTGCAGGTGCCCGCAGAGACGGTGACGCCGGCTGCGCCGCCCATCCCGGACGACCCGAACGATCCGGCTCGGGCGATGGAGTACTGGCTCGACGGGGCCGGGATCCGGCAGGCCTGGAACGTGACCAGGGGCAAGGGCGTGAAGATCGCGGTGATCGACACGGGCATCGGCAAGCCTCCAGTGGTCTTCGACGGTGCGGTGGCCGACGGCACGGACGTGTCGGGCGTCGGCAGCGCGGACGGGCGCACCCCGGTCGGCGTGCGCGACCCCAATCACGGTTCCTGGGTAGCCTCGCTGGCGGCCGGGCGGGGGAACCCCGACGGCACCGGCATGATCGGCGTCGCGCCGGAAGCGCAGCTCCTGTCGGTCTCGCTCGGCTTCCCCGGTTCGTCCTCGACGAAGCCGTTCGTCGACCAGGTGGTGGAGGCCATGAAATGGGCCGTCGACCACGGCGCCGACGTCATCAACCTCTCCTTCACCACCAACACCCTCGACTGGGACCGCAGCTGGGACGACGCGTTCCTGTACGCATTCGAGCACGACGTCGTCGTGATCGTCGCCGCCGGCAACCGGGGCAGCGGCACCTCGATGATCGGCGCACCGGCCACGATCCCCGGGGTGCTGACCGTCGGGGGCGTCGATCAGACCGGGGTCGCCAGCGAGGGGGCATCCACCCAGGGCATCACGATCGGCATCTCCGCGCCGAGCGAATCGCTGCTGGGGGTCTCGGCCGACGGCACGCTCCGATCCTGGGACGGCACGAGCGGCGCTGCACCGATCGTCGCCGGCGCTGCCGCGCTGGTGCGGGCGGCCCACCCCGATCTGGACGCCGCCAACGTGATCAACCGCCTCATCAGAACCGCCGTGCCGGTGCCCGAGATGGCCCGCACGCCCGACCCGCTCTACGGTTTCGGTCTGCTGAATGCCGAGGCGGCGGTCACGGCATCCATCCCGCGCGTCTCGAGCAATCCGATGGGCGATCTGAAGGAGTGGATCCGCGTCTACCGCCGCGCGGACGCGCCTGAGCAGCCGGCGACCGAGCAGCCTGCGACCCCGGTCGCCGTGCCGCCTCTTCCCCCCGTCGAGCAGTCGGTCGATGCCGCGTCTCCGCTGCTTCCGACCGAGGAGTCGCTGCGATACGGTACCCTGCCGCTGCTGGCCCTCACCGTGCCTGGTATCCTGGTAGCGCTTGGCGTCACCGCAGCTGCCCGGCGCATCCGATCGGAGCGCGGTAGACGCACTCCCACACCCTGACGACGAGGAGTTGTCCCCCTGTGCCTCAGAACAGCACTGCGCCCCGCATTCTGATTGTCGGTGGAGGCTACGCAGGTTTCTACACCGCCTGGAAGCTCGAGAAGCACCTTCGCAAGGGCGAGGCCGACGTGACGATGGTGGACCCGCTGCCGTACATGACGTACCAGCCGTTCCTCCCCGAGGTTGCAGCCGGATCGATTGAGCCGCGCCACGCGGTCGTCACGCACCGTCGTCATCTCAAGACGACCAACGTGATCACCGCCAAGGTGACCGGCATCGACCACGCCAACAAGGTGGCCACCATCACCCCGCCGATCGGCGAGCCGTACGAGTTCGCGTACGACCAGATCGTCGTCACCGCAGGCGCCGTGTCGCGCACGTTCCCGATCCCGGGCATCGCCGACAACGCGATCGGCCTGAAGACCATCGAGGAGGCCGTCGCGGTGCGCGATCGCCTGCTGTCGAACTTCGACAAGGCCGCGGCGATCCCCGCCGGTCCCGAGCGCGACCGCCTGCTGACCGTCGTGGTCGTCGGCGGTGGCTTCGCCGGCATCGAGGCGTTCGCCGAGCTGCGCTCGTTCGCCTCGTCGCTGATCTCGAAGTACCCGCAGCTGTCGTTCGACGACACGCACTTCCACCTCATCGAGGCGATGGGCCGCATCATGCCCGAGGTCTCGCTCGAGACCAGCAAGTGGGTCATGAAGGACCTCGGCAAGCGCGGCGCGTACATCCACCTCGACACCCAGGTGACCAGCGCGGTCGACGGCAACGTCGAGCTGTCGACGGGTGAGGTCATCCCGACCGACTTGATCGTGTGGACCGCCGGTGTCATGGCCAACCCGACCGTCGTGCGCGGCGGCGACCTGCCGACCGAGCAGCGCGGGCGCATCTCGGCGCAGGCCGACCTGCGCGTCGTCGACGCCGAGGGCAACCCCGTCGCGGGTGCGTGGGCCGCCGGTGACGTCGCCGCGGTTCCCGACAAGACCGGCGGCCTTCCCGACGGCACCTGCGTGCCGAACGCGCAGCACGCCGTTCGGCAGGCGAAGCTGCTCGCGAAGAACCTCGTCGCCGTCCTTCGGGGTGAGGGAACGACGGACTACTATCACAAGAACCTCGGCGCGGTGGCAGGTCTCGGCCTGTACAACGGCGTCTTCCAGTCGGGCAAGATCGCGCTCAAGGGCTTCATCGCCTGGGTCGCGCACCGCGGCTACCACGGTCTCGCGATGCCCACGTGGGAGCGCAAGTGGCGCGTGCTGTGGGGCTGGTGGAACAACCTGTGGCTCGGTCGCGACTTCGCGAACCTCGCCGCAGTGCAGCACCCGCGTGCGGCCTTCGAGGAGTTCGCCGCGCGTCCGCGTCCGGCGGCCGCCGAGACCGCGGCGCCCGCCGCACAGAAGGACGCGGCGGAGTCGGATGCCGGCAAGCCGGCCACGTCGGATGCCGCGAAGCCGGCTGACAAGGCCGACGCCGCGAAGCCCGCTGCCAAGAAGCCGGCCGCCAAGAAGCCTGCTGCCAAGAAGCCCGCTGCCAAGAAGCCCGAGAGCGTCGAGACGACGGTCTGACGCGAAGGACTCAGGGTCCGCCCGAGCGAGAGCTCGGGCGGACCCTTTTCCGTGCCCCTGGTCGGGCTTCTCACCGGCCACTCCACGCGCCGCTGCGCGTCGCGCGGAGCCTCGGGCCGGCGTGGCCCCTGGTCTGGCTTCTCACCCAGTGGCGTCACTGCGTGCCCCCACTGGGATTCGAACCCAGACTGAAGCGTGTTTAAGACGCCTGCCTCTGCCATTGGGCTATGGGGGCCCGCATTCAGCCTATCGACGCCTCGGTCGGGTCGTAGGGTGGGGGAGTGCTCGATCTCACCGCAGGCCGGCGTCCGGCATCCGATCCCGACGCGCTCTGGAGCCATCCCGACCGGTTCTGGTCGTCGCTGACCGACGCGACCGCCCACCTACCCGCCCCGGTGACGGTGATCGACCGGGAGGCTCTGCGCCACAACGCGATAGACCTGCTCGTGCGCGCCGGTGGCATCCCGATCCGGGTCGCGACGAAGTCCGTGCGAGTTCGCGCCGTCCTCGATGCCGTGCTCGAGATCCCCGGGTACCGCGGTCTGCTGGCCTTCACCCTCGCCGAGGCGCTCTGGCTCGCCGAGCAGCACGACGACATCGTGCTCGGCTACCCGACCGTCGACCGGGCCGCCCTGGCGCGGCTGCTCGCCGACGAGCGCGCGGCATCCCGCATCACGCTGATGATCGACAACATCGCCCACCTCGACGTGATCGACTCGGTGGCTGGACCGGGATCGAGGCCCGAGGTGCGGGTGGCGATCGACATCGACGCGTCGCTGCGCTCCCCGTCTCTCGGCCATGTCGGCGTGCGCCGCTCGCCGCTGCACTCGGCTTCGGACGTCGCCGCCTTCGCGCGGCAGGTCGTGCGTCGCCGTGGTTTCCGTCTCGTGGGGCTGCAGATGTACGAGGCGCAGATCGCCGGTCAGGGGGATGCCGCGGGGCCAGACGCCCCGGTGATCCGCATGGTGCAATCCCGCTCACGCGACGAGCTGCGCCGACGACGCGCCGAGATCGCCGAGGCGATGACGCAGGTCGCTCCGCTCGAGTTCCTGAACGGAGGAGGAACGGGCTCTCTGGAGTTCACCGGAAGCGACGAGTCGCTGACCGAGGCGACCGCGGGCAGCGGTCTGCTCGCTGGCCATCTCTTCGACGGGTACCGCTCGTTCCGTCCCGCGCCTGCCGCGGCGATCGCCTTCGACGTGGTCCGAAAGCCGACGAACGACATCGCGACCGTGCTCGGCGGCGGCTGGGTCGCGTCAGGCCCGGCCGTGGCTTCCCGCCAGCCCCTTCCGGTCTGGCCGGCAGGACTGCACACCCTGGGGCGGGAAGGCGCCGGCGAGGTGCAGACGCCGCTGCGTGGACCGAGCGCGCGCGATCTGAGCGTGGGCGACCGTGTCTGGTTCCGGCACGCCAAGAGCGGAGAGGGAGCAGAGCGTGTCGAGCGGTACCATCTCGTCTCGGGCGGCACCGTGATCGGCGAGCTGCCCACCTACCGCGGCGAGGGGAAGGCCTTTCTATGACCCGACCGGGCGGAACCTGGCAGAACTGGGGTCGTACCGCGTCGGTGCGCCCGATTCGCGTCGAGCGTCCGCGCTCGCCCGAGGGTGTCCAGCGATCTGTCGTGGTCGCGGCACGGCAGGGGCTCACCGTCAAGGCGGTCGGCGCGGGCCACAGCTTCACCGGCATCGCCGCTGCACCGGGTGTGCTACTCGAGCTCGACGACCTTCAAGGTCTGGTGTCGGCCGACCCGCAGACGGGGCGGGTGACGCTGCTCGCAGGCACGAGGCTGCACCGCATCCCCGCTCTGCTGAAGCCCTACGGCCTGGCGATGCAGAATCTCGGCGACATCGACCGGCAGTCGATCAGCGGTGCGATCTCGACGGGCACGCACGGCACGGGTGCGCGCTTCGGCGGCATCGCGACGCAGGTGCGCGGCCTCACCCTGGTGACGGCGGCGGGCGAGTTCCTGCGCATCGACGACGAGCACGACAGCGAACTGCTGGCGGGAGCCGTGGTGGGTCTGGGGGCCCTCGGCATCGTCGTCGAGGTCACGCTGCAGTGCGTTCCGGCTTTCGTCATGCACGCGATCGACGCCCCAGAGCCGCTCGACGAGACTCTCGGTTCGCTGCGCCAACGCGTGTCGGATGCCGATCACTTCGAGTTCTACTGGCATCCGCACACTGACATCGCGCTCACCAAGACGCAGACGCGACTTCCCGAGTCCGCGCCACGGCGCCCCATCCCGCCCGTGCGCCGCTGGATCGATGAGACGCTGCTGACGAACGGGGTGTTCGGTGCATTCTGCGCGGTGAGTCGCGCGGTCCCCGCGGTGATCCCGCCGTTCAACAGGCTCGCGGTCACGCTGACCGGTGACGCGGAGTACTCCGATCGCTCGCATCGCGTGCTCGTCCACCACCGCAACGTGCGCTTCCGTGAGATGGAGTACGCGCTGCCGGCCGAGAGTGTCGGTTCGGCGTTCGGCGAGCTGCGCCGGCTCATCGCCGACCGCGGGTGGCGCATCGAGTTCCCCGTCGAGGTGCGCTTCGCCGCCGCCGACGACCTGTGGCTGTCGACTGCGTCCGGTCGGGACACCGCGTACATCGCCGTGCACCGCTACTGGCGCGCGGATCCGCGTGAGTACTTCGACGCGGTCGAGCAGATCATGCTCGCCCACGGCGGCCGCCCGCACTGGGGAAAGCTGCACAGTCTGACCGCCGAGCAGCTGCGCGAGCGCTATCCGCGGTTCGACGACTTCGTCGCACTGCGCGACCGGCTCGATCCCGACCGGCTGTTCGGCAACCGGCACCTCAAGCGCATCCTCGGCGCCTGAGCGCGGCCTGTCGTCCAGCCGACGCGCAGTGATACGCGCATAGGATGGATGTCGGTTCAAGAGGGGGCTGTGCATGGAATGGCTGTGGCCGGTACTGATCGTCGTCGGAGTGCTGCTGCTCGTCGGGATCTATCTGTGGTCGACATACAACTCGCTGGTGCAGCTGAAGGTGCGAGTCGACGAGGCGTGGAGCGGGATCGCCGTGCAGCTCAAGCGCAGAGCCGATCTCATCCCCAACCTCATCGAGACGGTGCGCGGCTACGCCGCGCATGAGAAAGAGGTCTTCGAAGGGGTCACCCGAGCGCGCGCCGAGACGCTCGCCGCGTCGGGACCGGCCGAGGCCGGAGTGGCGGAGGGGCACCTGCAGCAGGCGCTGCGCAGTCTGTTCGCCGTCGCCGAGGCGTACCCGCAGCTGCAGGCCAGCCAGAACTACCTGCAGCTGCAGCACTCGCTGGTCGACACCGAAGACAAGGTGCAGGCGGCTCGTCGCTTCTACAACGGGGGCGTCCGCGAGCTGAACACCAAGATCAAGGTCTTCCCGAACAACCTCTTCGCCCGCGGACTCGGCTTCACCGAGCGCGAATTCTTCGAGGTCAACGACGACGGGGCGATCTCCGAACCTCCGCGCGTGCAGTTCTGACACGAAGAGGCTCGATGCGACGAAGTCGCATCGAGCCTCTTCGTGTCAAGGTTGAGCGAGCTTGCGAGTCGCAACGCCGAAAGCGCCGAACGCCCCGCCATCCGACGGGGCGTTCGTCATTCCCGCGGATGCACGTGCCGCTCGACCGACGTCATGGCGCCGTGCAGCGCGTGCGCCACGTCATCCGCCGCGTCGCCCCACCCGGACACGCTGATCCGCTCGAGGCCCTGCCAGAGCGCAGCGCGCACGAGCTCTTCCGCGACGCGCTCCGCGTCGGCCTGCGGCCTGGCCTGCCGCTCCCACCACGCCGACTGCACCCGCAGTGTCGACGATGCGCGATCCGCTTTCAGATCGACCCGCCCGACGACACGGTCAGCGACGAGAACCGGCAGGGAGTAGTACCCGAAGCGGCGCTCGGCGGCCGGCACGTAGATCTCGATGCGGTAGTCGAAGTCGAACGTCCGCAGCGCCCGATCGCGGAACCACACCACAGGGTCGAACGGGGTCAGCAGCGCGGCGCGATCCATGCGCCGCGGCAGCACAGCATCCCGATGCCGCCACGCCGCGATCGGCTTGCCGGCGCGCTCCCAGCCGCGCACCGAGACCGGCTCCAGCTCACCCGCGTCGACGAGGTCGCCCACCGCCGCCCGCACCGCGGACTGATCGCGCAGGCGGTGGTAGTCGTTCAGATCGGCGATCGTCGCGACGCCGTACGACCGCGCCGCCCGCCGCACCAGCTCGCGCACAGCCTCATCGCGGGGGATGACGGTGCGTCGGATCTCCGGCGGGATGATCTGGGTCGCGAGGGCGTAGCGGCGCTCGAATCCGACGCGCCCCGCGATGGCGACCTCACCGCATCGCCACAGCTGCTCGAGCGCGATCTTGGCCTCATCCCAGTCCCACCAGGAGCCTCGCTCGCGAGGCGCGTCGTCGCGCAGGTCGGCAGGCCGCAGCGGGCCGCGGGCGTGCAGCTCATCGCGCACCCAATCGAGGGTGCGCCGGTGCACATGGCCCCACCCGCCCGGTCGCTCCGCTCGCTCGCGCCACTCCCGCATGCGGAAGCCCCACAGCGCCCAGTCCGCGACCGGCATGAACGTCGCCTCGTGTGCGAGGTACTCCACGTAGTGCGTGGTGCGCGCCAGGAAGGTGCGATCGAGCAGGGTCTGGTCGTACGCGCCCAGGCGGGAGAACATCGGCATGTAGTGCGAACGCGCGAAGACGTTGACCGAGTCGATCTGCAGCACGCCCAGCTGCGACATCGCCTTGTGCAGATGACGGACCGCCACGGCATCCGGTCGGCGCCGGGAGAACCCCTGCGCCGCCAGCGTCATCCGGCGCGCTTCGGCAGCGCTGAGGGTGTTCGAGGGCGGAGCGGTCACCGCGCCAGAGTATCCGCACCGACCGACATCGGGTGCGATGCCGATTCGAGGCGTACGTAGAATTGCACAATGAGCGACGACCCCCGGCCGAGGTTCCGCAATCCCTTCCGGTATCAGCCGCCCGTGCTCGAGCGCACGGTGACCACCACAGCCGGTGAGGCCGTGCCGGCACCGTTGCGCGTCACCGCCGCATACGCCTGGCGCCTGCTTGTCATCGCCGGCCTGATCGCGCTGTTCATCTGGCTCGTGATGCTGTTGAAGCTCCTGGTCATCCCCCTCCTGGTCGGCATCCTGATCACGGCGCTGCTGTGGCCGGCCTTCCAGCTCATGCTGCGCGCGCACTTCCCCCGCTGGCTGGCGATCGCGGTGACCGTCCTGGGCACGCTCGGGGTGGTCACGGGGCTGTTCTGGCTGGTGATCTGGCAGGTGCGCAGCCAGCTGCCCGACGTGCAGGCCAAGACGATGGATGCCATCCAGCAGGTGCGCATGTTCCTGCTCGACGGTCCGCTGCATCTCACCGAGAAGCAGATCGACGGCTACATCCAGCAGGGCATGGGGTTGCTGAACGAGCAGGCCGATCTGCTGCTCAACGGCGCTCTCGCCGTCACCGGGACCGCCGCACACATCCTCACCGGTGCGCTGCTGTCGCTGTTCATCCTGATCTGCCTGCTCGCCGACGGTGCGGGCATCTGGCGGTGGACGCTCAAGCTGTTCCCGCGCATGGCGCGCCCGGCGGCGGACGCGGCGGCCCGCAACGGCTGGGCGACGGTGGTCGACTACGCGCGCACGCAGATGTTCGTCGCCGGCATCGACGCGGTCGGCATCGGCGTCGGCGCCGCGCTGCTCGGAGTGCCCATGCCGATCCCGGTCGCAGTGCTCGTCTTCCTCGGGTCGTTCGTGCCCATCGTGGGCGCCGTGGTAACCGGAGCGGTGGCGGTGTTCCTCGCCCTGGTGTACAACGGTCCGGTGATCGGGCTGCTCATGCTCGGCGTGGTGCTGCTGGTGCAGCAGCTCGAGGGCCACATCCTGCAGCCGATCCTGATGGGCTCGGCCGTGAAGGTGCACCCCCTGGCCGTGGTGCTCGTGGTGGCGGGTGGCGCGATGATCGCCGGCATCCCCGGCGCCCTGTTCGCGGTTCCGCTGGCCGCATTCGTCAACGTCGCCGCCGTCACCATCGGCTCGGGCGCGTGGCGCACCGGGCGTGAACCCGCCCCCGAAGATCTGATCTGGAGCACAGTGCCGCGCGAGCGGCAGAGGAGGAATCGATGACCGCAATCCCGAGCGTCGCCGCCATCCCGAGCCTTGCCGAGTTCACCGCGGCGGCGGAGAGCCTCGCCGGGGTGATCTCCCGCACGCCGACCGAGCTGTCGCGCGCCCTGGGGGAGACCCTCGGCTCGCCCGTCATGCTCAAGATGGAGAACCTGCAGCGAACCGGGTCGTTCAAGATCCGCGGGGCGACCTACCGCCTCTCGCGGCTGACCGACGAGGAGCGGGCCAGGGGAGTGGTGGCAGCCTCGGCCGGCAACCACGCGCAGGGCGTGGCTCTCGCAGCTCAGATGCTCGGCATCCCGGCGACGATCTTCATGCCGCTCGGCGTGCCCGTGCCCAAGCTGCTCGCCACCCGGGGCTACGGCGCCGAGGTCGTGCTCGAGGGCGAGACGGTGGCCACCTCCCTGCGCCTCGCAGCCGAGTTCGCCGAGCGCACCGGTGCCGTGCTCATCCACCCCTTCGACCACCGCGACATCGTCGTGGGGCAGGGCACGCTCGGCCTCGAGGTGATCCAGGACGTCCCCGACGTCGACACGGTGATCATGGGCATCGGCGGCGGTGGACTCATCGCCGGCGTCGCGGCTGCGGTCAAGGCAGCTGCCGCAGCCGCCGGTCGCACTGTCCGGGTCATCGGCGTGCAGGCCGAGAACGCCGCCGCGGTGCCGCCGTCGCTCCAGGCCGGCAGCCCCGTCGAGATCCAGACCCACCCGACGATCGCCGACGGCATCCTCGTCGCACGGCCAGGGGACGTTCCGTTCGAGATCATCCGCGAACTCGTCGACGAGGTGGTCACGGTCAGCGAGGACGACATCGCCCGCGCTCTGCTCGTGCTCCTCGAGCACGCCAAGGTCGTCGTCGAGCCCGCCGGCGCCGTGGGCGTGGCCGCCATCCTGGCCGGCAAGGTGCACGACACGGGCGTGACCGTGCCGATCCTCTCGGGCGGGAACATCGACCCGATGCTGCTGCAGCGGGTCGTGGCGCACGGTCTTGCGGCGTCGGGTCGATACGCGACCGTGCGTGTGCCGCTTCCCGACCGCCCGGGTCAGCTCGCGAAGGTCTCGGATCTGCTCGCGCAGGCGGGCGCCAACGTCATGGAGGTGCTGCACACGCGCCACGGTCACGGTCTGCAGATCAGCGACATGATCCTGCAGCTCTCGATCGAGACCCGCGGACCCGAGCACACCGAGCTCGCCCTCGAGACGCTGCGGCAGGCGGGATTCGCCCCCGTCGTCGTGCCGGACTGACCACGCGCCGGGCCGACCGCGCACCGGGCCGACCGCGCGCCGGGCCGACCGCGCACCGGACTGACGAGGGCTGACCGGGAAGACGCAGAACGGCGGGATGCCATGCAGCATCCCGCCGTTCGTCGTCCTTGCGGAGTCAGCCGGTGTAGGTCTCGACGCCGGTGATCTCGACGGTGATCGCGCGTCCGTTGGGCGCCTCGTAGCTGGACTTGTCGCCGACCTTCAGGCCGATGATCGCCTGGCCGAGCGGGCTCGCCTCGCTGTACACGTCGAGGTCGCCGCCGGCGGCGATCTCACGGCTGCCGAGCAGGAAGACCTCCTCGTCGCCCGCGACCAGCGCGGTGACCACCGTTCCGGGCTCGACGATGCCGCGGCTGGTGGGCGCCTCGCCGACCTTCGCCGTCTTCAGCAGCTGCTGCAGCGTGCGGATGCGCGCCTCCTGCTTGCCCTGCTCGTCCTTCGCGGCGTGATAGCCGCCGTTCTCCTTGAGGTCGCCCTCTTCGCGGGCCGCTTCGATGCGGGCGGCGATCTCGTCACGGCCGACGGTCGAGAGGTGCTCGAGCTCTTCGACGAGCCGGTCGTAGGCCTCCTGGGTGAGGAAAGGTACCTGAGCGTCTGTGGACACAGCCTGCTCCTTCGGTGCGGGCCCCTTCAGGGGCTTGGGGATGTCGAGCCGTCTCGTGGCCCGTGGGATATGCAAGACGCCCCGGCATCGGCCGGGGCGTCGGTCATCTTTCGGATGATTCTAGGCGACCCAGCAGGTCTTCACCAAACCGGTCGTGGCTTCCGCGACGGTCGGGATGCTGACCGCGACGCCCTTCGTGTGATGCTCGCCGCCGGCGATCTCGACGATCTTCCAGCCGACGACGCCGAACTCCTCGTCGAGCGCCTCCACGGCGCAGGCCACATCCGCCCCCTGCGGTGCGGTGAACTGGAAGCGCAGGTCGACGCTGTGCGCGTCGACCACGGTGAAGGCGAGGTCATCGGCATCCACCGCGCGCATCTGCTGTGCCACGATCGTCCAGCCGAGCGCGACGACGGCCGCCAGGGCGACGGCGCCGAAGATGATCCAGGGCAGACGCCGCCGCGGAGTGCGGCCGTATCGCTCATCGAGCTCGCGTGCGGTGGTCACGTCTCTCCCGGGTGTGGACGGCGGATAGGCTGGACTTCCAGGTTATTCGACCTGCGAGGAGAAGGCGGACCATGATCCTGTTCGGTGAGACCACCCCGATGCCGACGCCGTCGATGACGGTCGATCCGAACTCGGTGACCCCGGGGTTCGCCGGCTTCGCCATCATCGTGATCATCGTCGCGGCCGTCGTGCTGCTGATCTGGGACATGAACCGCCGCATCCGCAAGGTGCGCTACCGCGAAGAGGTGCGAGAAGAGCTGGATGCCGAAGAGGCCGCACTGCGCGATCAGGCCGACGGCGACGAGAGCGCGCGCTGAGCCCCGCTCGGCTCACACGCCGGTGCGCTCGAACGCGTCGAGACTGATTCCCTGATCGAGGATGGTCTTCGACCACTCCTTCGCACTGTGCAGGCTGTGGTCGCGGTAGTTGCCGCACTCCACGGCCGAGACGCCGGGCACGTCGCTCCATTCCGCGCTCTCGGCGATGAACTCCAGGCCGCCGCGCACCGCGGCGACGACGTCCGCGACGGCGGGTTCGCCCCAGAAGATCGCGTGGAATCCGGTGCGGCATCCGAACGGCGAGATGTCGATCAACCCCTCGATGCGGTCGCGCACGAGGCTGGCGAGCAGGTGCTCGATGGTGTGCAGTCCCGCCGTCGGTATCTCGCCTTCGTTCGGCTGCACGAAGCGCACATCGAAGTTCGAGATCGCGTCGCCCTTCGGGCCGTGCTCGACGCTGATGAGACGCACGTACGGCGCCACGACGGCGGTGTGATCCAGGGTGAAGCTCTCGACTTCGGCCATTGTCGCTCCTCTGCTCTGACGGGAGTATCGAGCGTATCCCGCGTCGGGGTTCGACGTGTCGGAGCATTACCTCCCGCGACAGGGCCGGCGATCGGCATCCGGATGCGGCGCGTGCCCGCCTGCGTCAGCTGCCGAAGCCGAGTGACGGGGAGAGGGGGTCGAGCGAGATGAGCAGGCAGGCCGTCCAATGGCACAGGAAGGCGAGCACCGTGCACACGTGGAAGATCTCATGGAACCCGAAGTGCCCCGGCCACGGGTTCGGCTTCTTCATCGCGTAGACGATCGCTCCCGCGGTGTACAGCAGACCGCCGACGCAGACGAGCACCATCATCGCGGCGTTCGCCTGCAGCAGATCGACCATGTACATCACCGCAGCCCAGCCGAGCGCGAGATAGAGCGCGACGTAGAGCCAGCGCGGGGCGTTGATCCAGAACACCCGGAAGAGGATGCCGAGCACCGTCCCGCTCCACACGACGATCAGCAGCACCATGCCCTTCTGCGGGGGAAGGGCGAGAACAGCCAGCGGCGTATAGGTGCCGGCGATGAGGAGGAGGATGTTCGCGTGGTCGATGCGCTTGAGGACCGCCTTGGTCGTCGGACCCCAATCGAAGCGGTGGTAGAGCGCGGAGTTGCCGAAGAGGAGCAGCGACGTCACCATGAACACCGCGGCCGCCCACTTGGCCGGGCCGCCCTGAGCGAGGACGATGAGCACGATGCCGGCCACGATCGCGATCGGGAAGGTGCCCGCGTGAATCCACCCTCGCCAGGTCGGCCTCACCTCGACCGCGGCATCGACTGCGGCCGCCTCCATCAGGGGGAGCTCGGGGACGTCTGCGTTGTCAGAGGGGCGGGTGCTCACGCGCTCACTCTACGTTCGGGCGCATGCCGCAAGCGGTACATGAGCTGGGAGCTGCCGTGGGCTCGCGTCGGGTGGGAGTAGCGTAGGCACGTGACTGCACGTGAGAGCTCGGGACGGGGACCCCTTTATCGGCTCTACGGACGACGCCTGCGACGGCGGATCGACGTGTCGAAGGCGCCGCACCACGTGGCGATGATGATCGACGGCAATCGTCGATGGGCGCGACAGCTCGGTTTCGACAGCGCCGCCGCCGGGCACCGCGCCGGGGCCGCGAAGATGCGCGAGTTCCTCGGCTGGTGCGATGAGCTGGGCATCGGCGTCGTCTCGCTCTACCTCCTCTCGGCCGACAACCTGCTCAAGCGCGACTCGAAGGAGATCGACGATCTCATCGAGATCATCGCCGAGCTCGCCGAGACGCTCGCCGAGCACGGCGAATGGCGTGTGCAGCACGTCGGCCGCTCCGACATCCTGCCGCCGGAGCTGTCACGGGTGCTGGCCCAGGCTCAGGAGCGCACGAGCGGCCACGCCGGGATGCACGTGAACCTCGCGGTCGGCTACGGGGGCCGCCACGAGATCGTCGACGCGGTTCGCAGCATCATCGGCAAGCACAACGCGTCGGGCGGCACCCTCGAGGATCTGGCCGAGCAGCTGACGCCCGAGATGATCGGCGAGCACCTCTACACCGGGGGTCAGCCCGACCCCGACCTGGTCATCCGTACGAGCGGCGAGCAGCGGCTCAGCGACTTCCTGCTCTGGCAGAGCGCGCACAGCGAGTTCTACTTCGTCGAGGCGCTCGGCCCCGACCTGCGCGAGGTGGACTTCCTCCGCGCCATCCGCGACTTCGCCGATCGTGACCGCCGCTTCGGGCGGTGACGCCGCCTCTCGGCATCCTGACCCTCGTCGTTCACCGGAACGTAAGCGAACCGTTCCGCGTGTCTCCCGTTGTGTGCGGCGAGCGGAAGTACGTTCATGGCATCGGACACCGTGTCCGGTCGGGTCGGCCTCCAGGTTCGCGACTCGTGACCCTGGTCGACTCGCTGCAGAGCCGGGAGCACATCCCGAGTGGGAGTGGATCGTGACCACACGTACAGCACAGCAGCAGTCCACGTCAGCAGCCCGAGCCGTGTCACACGATGACACGGCTCTTCGCACATATGTGCTCGACACCTCGGTGCTGTTGAGCGATCCACAGGCCCTGTTCCGGTTCGCGGAGCACTCGATCGTGCTTCCGGTGGTGGTGATCAGCGAGCTGGAGGGCAAGCGCCACGACCCCGAGCTGGGCTACTTCGCCCGCCGCGCGCTGCGTCACCTCGATGAGTTGCGGGTCGAGCACGGGCGGCTGGATTTCCCCATCGAGATCGGCGACGGCGGCACGCTGCGGGTCGAGCTGGGAGCTGTCGACATGTCGGTGCTGCCGGCGGGCATCCGACTCAGCGACAATGACAGCCGCATCCTCGCCACGGCGGCGCAGCTGGCCGGAGAGGGGCAGAACGTCACGATCGTGTCGAAGGATCTGCCGATGCGCGTGAAGGCGGCCTCGCTCGGGCTCGCTGCGGAGGAGTACCTCGCCGAGCAGGCGGTGGATGCCGGATGGACGGGCATCGCGACCCTCGATCTCTCGGGCGACGAGATGAGCGACCTGTACGAGAGCGAGGTCGGCCTCAGCGAAGAGGTGCGCGGAATGCCCGTGAACACCGGGCTGATCATCCACTCCGAGCGTGGGTCGGCGCTGGGGCGCGTCGTGGCCGACGGCGAGTACCGGCTGGTGCGAGGGGATCGCGACGTGTTCGGGATGCACGGTCGTTCTGCCGAGCAGCGGATCGCGATCGACCTGCTGCTCGACCCGGAGGTCGGCATCGTGTCGCTGGGCGGGCGGGCCGGCACGGGCAAGTCAGCATTGGCGCTGTGCGCCGGTCTGGATGCGGTGCTCGAGCGGCAGCAGCAGAAGAAGATCATCGTCTTCCGACCTCTGTTCGCCGTCGGTGGTCAGGAACTCGGATACCTGCCCGGAGACCAGGGCGAGAAGATGAACCCGTGGGGTCAGGCGGTGTTCGACACTCTCGGGTCGGTCGTCTCGGGCAACGTGCTGGAAGAGGTCGTGGCCCGCGGGATGCTCGAGGTGCTGCCGCTTACGCACATCCGAGGCCGATCGCTGCACGACGCCTTCGTGATCGTCGACGAGGCGCAGTCGCTCGAGCGGAACGTGCTTCTGACGGTGCTGAGCCGGATCGGTCAGAACTCGCGCGTCGTGCTCACCCACGATGTCGGGCAGCGCGACAACCTGCGAGTCGGCCGGTACGACGGCATCGCGAGCGTGATCGAGACGCTGAAGGGGCACGATCTGTTCGGTCACGTGACCCTGCAGCGCTCGGAGCGCTCGGCGATCGCAGCGCTCGTGACCGAACTGCTGGAGGGCGGCGAGCTCAGCTGAGTCGGGCCGGCGGAAGCGTGTGCATCCGTGGCGGCGTGCGTGACGGCGGGCGCCCGTTACGGCTCGCGTCCGTTCGCTTCGCGGGCGTCGCGGTTCGCGCTCGTTACGGTTCGCGTCCGTTCGGTTCGCGGGCGTCGCGGTTCCGGGCCGTTACGGTTCGCGTCCGTTCGGTTCGCGGGCGTCGCGGTTCCGGGTATCGCTTCCGCTTACGGCTTCCGGCCGTCGCTTCCGTTACGTTTCGGGGGCCGACACGCCAGATGACGGACGTTTCTCGCGAATCCGTCCGACATCTGGAGTGTCGACCCCCGATTCGCATCGCGTTGGCGGAAGGTCGGATGCCGGATGCCGGATGCCGGATGCCGGATGCCGGATGCCGGATGCCGGATGCCGGATGCCGGATGCCGGATGCCGGGATACGTCGAGCATGAAACCCGCGTGGCCGGTGAAGCCGGCGGTCGGCATCGCGGGCTCTCGGCGGAGCACGCTCACCGCGTCGTGAACTCGGCGACGCACGCTTCCGGCTCCGCGGGCTCGACGACGGCACGCTTTCGGGTTCGCACGATCTCGGCATCGTCGGCTCTCGAAATCGCCCGGTCTCGACGGGGCACGGTCTCGACGGCGCATCCTCTCGGCCGCGCACGCCTCGCGCCGCAATCGTCGGCCTCGGTTGGGGGGCGAGCTTCAAGCTGAGGCGAGCGCGTCGGCGAACTCGATGGCTCGAGGCGATGCTCGGGTCAGCAGCCGGGGGCGGAAGGCTGCTCAGCGCACGTGCGAGCGACCAGCGCGGTGTGCGCTTCGAAGATGCGGATCTGCTGTGCCGGGCCGGTGATGTCGAGCTGGCCCTCGACCGGGAACCAGCCGACACCCAGGTCGATCTCGGCTGTGTAGGCGATGTCGACGCTCGCGTCGAAGGTTCCGCGATCGGCGTAGGTATGACTGGTGTCAGTGGGCGTGAACTGCGCTTGGCCGAGGCTCTCCCAGCTGGTGCCGGGGGAGGAGGTCGTCTGCGATTGCCCGTCTCCGTAGTGGAACGTGTAGGAAACCGGTGTGAAGCGCACGTCGATCGGGAATCCGAACAGCTGACCCGAGCGGACGTGCGTCGCAGCCTCGGTCACGAAGTTCGTCGGGAGGCCCACGACCCCGAGATTTCCTGGCTCGCCCACTACGATGCCCTGCGCCGGAGAGAAGCTCGCAAGGTCGGTGATGGTGATCGGCGGCATACCGGGCGATTCGTCGCCTTCGTCGGGTGGCGTGTCGTCTGAGGGCACGACGTTCCAGCACCCGATGTACGAGTCCCAGTCCACAAGGCATTCCTCGAACGGCGTCGGCTGACGAGGCGTGTTATCGATCGTGTGTCGCACGTCGATGCGGTTCCCATTCGAACTGTCGTTTGATCTACCGGGCGCTCCAGGCGCTCTGCTATGCCCCCGCACTTCTACGCTGGTGCCTGTGTTCTGGTATAGGGACTCCAGGCCGCCATCCGATTGTGGTGGGGTATCAGCAAATGGGATCAGCAGAAGAGTTGCGAGCGAAAGAGCCCTGACAGTATCCATCAGCAGGAGCTCTCTTGCACGACCGTACTCCGGGTGATCGCGAGGCCACTGGGCGTCGCGGACCGAACAAACTGAACCTCAACCCGCTGGCGCGGAACCCTGTTTGGCGAGATTACCGATTCGCCCTTCTCATTGGTGAGATTCACCATGCTCACATCTGCACAAAGCTCTGCCACGACTTCTTCATCGGTGTGGGAAACCAGATCGAATCGATCGAACGTGCTCTCGCCGGTCAGAGTCAATCCATCGGCCCGCATCGCGCTGTAGCTTTCGCGTGCGGAAGCGAGTGCGTCACCCGCTAGCCACTGAAAAACGGACTCGAACGTTTCTGGGGCGGCAAGATCAACTTCATTGCTGCTGGTGAGATATCCGCGGTACGTAGCTTCTGCAGCCGCAGTTGCGGCCCGGACGGAGTCTAGATTTGCTGAGGCGAAGGCAGCAGACTTCGTGGGCTTTGGAGTCGGCTCTGCTTCCGGGGTGCACGCCGACAGCATCCCGATCAGCAGGCCGGCTGCGGCGAGGGCCGAGCCCGTGCGCGCGAGGGTGGTCGTCATCGTCACCGCACCACGCTAACCTGGATCGCCGAGACCCCGTCGAAGTTGTCCACAACCACGTTCATTCTCGCTGAGCCGTCCGCTGCAACGCCGAGATGATGGATCGCTGCACCGCGGACCAGTCGTGGATGATCTGGGCGTAGTCGAAGTGCAGCGTCTCGTACCCGAGGGCGGAAGCAGCGGCATCCCGAACCAGGTCCTTATGCCGCATGGTCGAGCCGTCGTGGTTCTCCTTCCCGTCCGCTTCGATGATGAGACGCCCGTCGACCACGAAGTCGACTCGTCCGACACCGCCGATGACGACCTGGCAGTCGAGCGCGATCCCCAGCAGATGCAGGCGCAGCCGCAGCAGCGATTCGAGCCCGCTGTCTGAATCCGACCGCGCGAAGTCGACGAGCCATCGCGCGTGCGCCGGCAGTGCCACACGCACGCGTGCGCGTGCGGATCGGGTGAGCTTGCGCTGTTTCAACGCCGACTCGAGTGAGGCGAAGAACGACTCCTCACCCTCGCAGCGGTAGAGATGCAGAAGAGCGGTTTCGACGTCGACGACTCCGAAGCGCACGCGTCCGGTGCGGAAGTAGTGGCTTACGCAACGGCATCCGGAGTGCGGATAGACGCGCCCACGGCGGCCGACCCAGACATGCGGTGCCGGCTCCGTCGACATCACCCACACGCCCAGGTGCCGCAGCGCTGCAGCGCATGTGAGTGCGCCCCCGTGCCGAGCGGCGTCCCGCTCGGCGTCGGCGGCTCCGTGTGTCGCGAACACGCCAGGACGCAACCGCTCGATCCGCCCGTCTCGCACGGCTCTGCTCAGTTGCATCCGCGAGACACCGTAATCCTGAAGCTGGGCGCCGTGCGCCAGCCCACCGAGCCGGGTGAGCAGATCATGGGGATCGAACATGTCCCCAGCATCCGCGACAGGACGTTCGCGCTCGATCCCGTTTAGCGGGGGTTGTGGACAACTCGCCTCTCCGCTCCGGTTGGGGACGGATGCGAAACGGGGGCCGACACGCCAAATGTCGGACGAATCATGGCGAAACGTCCGACATCTGGAGTGTCGGCCCCCGAAACGTAACCGGTAGGGCGGCAAGCGCCCCCGAAACGTAACCGGTAGGGCGGCAAGCGCCCCCGAAACGTAACCGGTAGGGCGGCAAGCCCCCGAAACGTCACCGGTAGGGCGGCAAGCCCCCGAAACGTAACCGGTAGGGCGGCAAGCCCCCGAAACGTAACCGGTAGGGCGGCAAGAGCCCCTGGCGACGCCGCCCGAAGACCCGAAGGCCTGCGGACTCAGCCCGCGTGCGTCATCGACAGGAGGTCGAGCTTCGCGTCGAGCTCCTCCTCCGAGATCTCACCGCGCTCGACGTAGCCGAGGTCGATGACCGCGTCACGCACGGTGATGCCCTTGGCGACCGAGTGCTTGGCGATCTTGGCGGCTGCCTCGTAGCCGATGACCTTGTTCAGCGGCGTGACGATCGACGGGCTCATGCCGGCGAAGGCCGCAGCCCGCTCGACGTTGGCCTCCAGGCCGTCGATGGTCTTGTCGGCCAGCACGCGCACGGCGTTCGAGAGCAGACGGATCGACTCGAGCAGCGCCGTGCCCATCACCGGAATCGCCACGTTCAGCTCGAACGAGCCCGATGCGCCGGCCCATGCGACCGTCGCGTCGTTGCCGATCACGCGCGCACACACCATGAGCACGGCTTCGGGCACGACGGGGTTGACCTTGCCGGGCATGATCGACGAGCCGGGCTGCAGGTCGGGGATGTGCAGCTCTCCCAGACCCGTGTTCGGGCCCGATCCCATCCAGCGCAGGTCGTTGTTGATCTTCGTCAGCGACACGGCGATCGTGCGCAGCGCACCCGAGGTCTCGACCAGGCCGTCGCGGTTGGCCTGCGCCTCGAAGTGATCCTTCGCCTCGGTGATCGGCAGCTCGGTCTCGGCAGCGAGCAGCTCGATGACCTTCTGCGGGAAGCCGAGCGGGGTGTTGATGCCGGTGCCGACGGCAGTGCCGCCGAGGGGCACCTCCGCCACGCGGGGGAGAGCCGACTGCACGCGCTCGATGCCGAGGCGGATCTGACGGGCGTAGCCGCCGAACTCCTGGCCGAGGGTGACCGGCGTCGCGTCCATGAGGTGGGTGCGCCCCGACTTCACGACGTCCTTCCACGACTCCGCCTTCGCCTCGAGGGCGACGGCGAGGTGGTCGAGTGAGGGAATCAGGGTGTCGATGAGCGCCTGCGTGACGGCGATGTGCACCGACGTCGGGAACACGTCGTTCGACGACTGCGATGCGTTGACGTGGTCGTTCGGATGCACGGCCGAGCCGAGGATTCCGGATGCCAGGTTCGCCAGCACCTCGTTCATGTTCATGTTCGACGAGGTGCCGGAGCCGGTCTGGTAGGTGTCGACGGGGAACTCGCCGTCGTGCTTGCCGGAAGCGACCTCATCGGCAGCCTGGGCGATCGCGTCGGCGATTGCGCCGTCAAGGGTTCCGAGCTCCTTGTTGGCGAGCGCCGCGGCCTTCTTGATGCGGGCGAGGGCAGCGATCTGCGTCGATTCGAGGCCCTTGCCCGAGATGGGGAAGTTCTCGACGGCGCGCTGGGTCTGCGCGCTGTACAGCGCAGTGGCAGGCACGCGCACCTCGCCCATGGTGTCGTGTTCGATGCGGTACTCGATGTCGGTCATGCCGATCCCTCCTCAGAAGCGGGGATGTGCCCCTCGGTGTCGATGCCCACAGTGACGACGGGCACCGCGGTGCCCTCTGCGAGGCGGTAGTTCGCGCCCACGATGCCCAGCCGGCCGTCGGCGACGGCGTTGCTGATCATCTCGGACGAGTGCAGCAGGTCTGCGACGGTGTTGCGCAGGTGCTCGCGACCGACCAGTTCGGCGTCGATGTCGGCGGGCGTCGTGCCGCCGGTCTCGGCGAGCACCTTGCGCGCTGCCGGGACGATCGGTGCGATGAGCTTCCAGATGCCGGCCGGAAGCGGGGCCGAGTCGATGGCGGTGCCGTCGATCGCTGCGCGCACCGCTCCGCACGAGTCGTGCGCCAGCACGACGATCAGCGGCACGTTCAGGATGCCGACGGCATACTCCAGGCTGGCGACGATCGACTCGCCGATGACCTGCCCCGCGTTGCGGACGACGAACAGGTCGCCCAGGCCCTTGTCGAAGATGATCTCGGCGGCGAGACGCGAGTCCGAGCATCCGAACAGAGTCGCGATGGGCGCCTGGCCTTCGGCCAGCTCATGGCGCTTGGAGACGTCCTGGTGAGGATGCGCGGGCGTGCCGGCGACGAATCGCCTGTTGCCGTCGAGCATCTCCCGCCATGCCTCAGCGGGGGTGAGCGTTGCGGTCATTCGGCCTCCTCGAGGTCGTCGATCTGTGCGGACAGGGTCTCTGCCAGCTCGGCCGTCGCCTCGGGCGACTGCGAGCCGTACAGCAGGACGTAGTCGGGCCCGGCCTGGGTCCCGATGGCGTAGGAGATGTTGGCGGAGCCGCGACCGCGCAGGTCGAACTCGTCCCACTCGCGACCGGCGATCGTCGTCGTGCCGTTGGGGGCCATGCCGTCGAGAACCTGCGGTGCCCAGGTCACGTCGGCGTCGAACGCCTGCGCCACGCGGACGAATCCGCGCGCGTCGTCGGCGGCGGGGGCGAGCGTGATCGTCCAGACACGGGTGCTGCCACCCGAGAGGGCGGCCTCGTTGACCCGCCAGTAGTCGTCGGCCTCGACGACGAGTGCGGGCCGTTGCATCGACGTCTCGACGTCTGCGGCGATCGCGGCGACGTCGATCGCCGGGCGGTCGGGAACCTCGCCGCGAGGAACTCCCAGCACCACGATCGCGACCACTGCGACCGTCACGATCAGCGCGGCGATGAGGTTGCGGAACGTCTGGCTCGAGCGGTAGACGCGGCTGGCCTCCGCCTTGCGGTCGGCGGTCTCCTGCGCGGTCTCGGGTCGCCCGAGACCTGCGACGACCCGCGGTTCCCGGCTCATTCGCCCGCTCCGCCGGATGCCGCGTCGCGGGCGGCATCGAGCCGGCGCTTCGCGCCGAGAAGCCACTCCTCGCAACGGGCGGCCAGCGCCTCGCCGCGCTCCCACAGAGCCAGGGAGTGCTCGAGCGTGGGCGAGCCCTGCTCGAGCTCGGCGACCACGCGCACGAGTTCATCGCGTGCGGCCTCGAACGACAGTTCTTCGACAGGGGAGTCGCTGGGGGCAGTCACGCCCCCATCTTACCGGCGTGTCGGACATCGCCGATCCGGTGATGCCGCGGCGGAAAGGGGGCCGACACTCCAGATGTCGGACGCATCCCCGGAAAGCGTCCGACATCTGGAGTGTCGGCCCCCAGAACGTATCCGGAATGCCGGGGCCGGATGCCGGGACGGACCCGGAGCCCGGTCGAATGCCGAAGGCGGGTGCCGGGAACTGGTCAGCCGGCCTCGGGCGTCTCACCCTCGGACACCGCGCGCAGCGAGCCGCGGTCGACCGCCACCGTGAGCGCGGTGCCGACGGGAGCGTCGGCGGCGTCGCTGAGGATGCGCCCGTCGTCGAGGTGCACGATCGCATAGCCGCGCGCAAGGGTGGCGGCGGGGGAGAGGGCGCGCAGGGAGGCGCGCAGCTCGGCGGTGGAGCGCTGAGCGGCATCCAGCGCCCTGGTGACGGTGTCCCGGCCGCGGGATGCCAGCAGCCACACCTCCTGGGCGCGGTCGTCGATGATCGGATCGGGCGAGCGCAGCACCGGGCGCGAGCGCAGCTGCTCGAGCTGCGCGATGTCGTGCGAGATCCTCTGAGTGAGGCGTGTCGTGGCTCTGGCCCGCAGCTGCGCGACGATCGCGCGCTGCTCGCCGACATCCGGAACGATCCGCTTCGCGGCATCCGTCGGGGTCGAGGCGCGCAGATCGGCGACGTCGTCGAGCAGCGGGTGATCGTTCTCGTGCCCGATCGCGCTGACGACCGGGGTCGACGAGGCGGCCACGGCGCGCACGAGCCGCTCGTCGCTGAAGCCGAGCAGGGTCTGCGGGTCGCCGCCGCCGCGCGCGATGACGATCACGTCGACGTCGGGATCGGCATCCAGGCGCTGCAGCGCCGCGAGCACCTCGGGAACGCAGCGGTCTCCCTGCACGGCGACGTGCTCGGTGCGGAAATGCACCTGCGGCCAGCGCAGCTCGGCGTTGCGGTGCACGTCCTTCTCAGCATCCGACCGCTCGCCCGTGATCAGACCGATGCAGTGCGGCAGGAACGGCAGCGGCTTCTTGCGCGCGGAGTCGAACAGGCCCTCCTGTCGCAGCTGCGCCCGCAGCTTCTCGAGCTTCTCGAGCTGATCGCCGAGACCGACGTGCTTCATCGCCGAGACGATGAAGCTGAAGTCGCCGCCCTTGACGAAGTAGTCGGCCTTGACGGCCGCGACGACGTGGTCGCCCACGGCGAGGTCGGCGGGGATGCGCGGGCGCACGCTCGACCAGACGCGGATCGAGATCTGCGCATCGGAGCGGTTGTCCTTCAGGCGCGCGAAGACGTTGCCGCCCCGCAGGTTCCACGAGGTGATCTCGCCTTCCACCCAGACGGTGTTCCAGCGGGCGATGAAATCGCGGATCGTGCCGTTCAGCCGGGCGACCGAGGTGGGGGCATCCGGTCGCGAGTCGCGCGGCGCGACCGAGTCGGCGGGCGGCGGCTCGCCGGGGATCGCAGTGGCTTCGAAGACGGTCACCCGACCATTCTTCCGGATGCCGCCGACGCGGCGACCGAGACCGGCCCCGGCGTTGCATTCCGGGGGCCGACACTCCAGATGTCGGACGGATCCCGCGAATCCGTCCGACATCTGGAGTGTCGGCCCCCAGGGTGGCGCGGCCCTCGAGGTGCGGCGGCACCCGGAGCGGCGCGGCCGACTGGGTCGCGCAGCCCCCGCCCGCTCCCGGCCCGTGAACAGGTGGCGTCGGTAGACTGGCGGGGTGAGCTCAACCACTGTCTCGCTGCCTCTGCCGCACATCCCGACCCGTCGTCGCGCCGCCGAGCGTGCGCGCCTCGAGAACCGTCCGGTCGACGGTGAGAAGCGCGTGCTGCTGGCCGCCCCCCGTGGCTACTGCGCGGGAGTCGACCGCGCTGTCGTGGCCGTCGAGAAGGCGCTCGAGCGCTACGGCGCCCCCGTCTACGTGCGCAAGCAGATCGTGCACAACATCCACGTGGTGACCGAGCTCGAGCGGAAGGGTGCCATCTTCGTCGAGGAGGTCGATGAGGTGCCCGAGGGCGCGCACGTCGTCTTCAGCGCGCACGGCGTCTCGCCGGCGGTCGTGCAGGGCGCTGCGGATCGCGGGTTGCACGCGATCGACGCCACGTGCCCGCTCGTCACCAAGGTGCACCGCGAGGCCGTGCGCTTCGCGAGGGATGACTTCGAGATCCTGCTGATCGGTCACGAAGGGCATGAAGAGGTCGAGGGCACCGCGGGTCACGCGCCCGAGCGTGTCACCATCGTCAACTCGCCCGACGAGGCCGACACCGTGGTGGTGAAGGACCCGAGCAAGGTCGTGTGGCTCTCGCAGACGACGCTGTCCGTCGACGAGACGATGGAGACGGTGAACCGGCTGCGCACGCGATTCCCCGAACTGCAGAACCCGCCGTCGGATGACATCTGCTACGCCACGCAGAACCGTCAGGTGGCGATCAAGAAGGTGGCGAAGGATGCCGATCTCGTCATCGTCGTCGGCTCGGCGAACTCGTCGAACAGCGTGCGCCTGGTCGAGGTCGCCCTCGAGTACGGAGCGAAGGCCGCGTACCGCGTCGACTACGCCGACGAGGTGCGTCAGGAGTGGCTCGACGGGGTGCGCACGGTCGGCGTGACCAGCGGGGCCTCGGTGCCCGAGGTGCTCGTGCGCGAGGTTCTCGACGCCCTCGACGAGGCCGGCTACGCAGACATCGAAGAGGTGCGCACCGCGGAGGAGGACCTCATGTTCTCGCTGCCCAAGGAGCTGCGCCAGGACAACTCGGGCAAGCGCGACGAGCGCGCTCTCGGAGGTCGGGTCTCGCGCGCATGAGCGTCGATCGGCCGCAGTACGGTGAGTATGCCTCGCCTGAAGAGCAGCGTGCGCGTGCAGGTCTGCCCCCTCTGATCGCCGATCCGGCGCCGGCCGCAGCACCGTCGCCAGCCCCAGCCCGAGCGCATGGCCGCGGCGCTCGACCTGCGCCGCAGGGCACCCCGGCGCACCCGGTCGGCCGGCTCGTGACGCTGGTGCTGCTGGGCTTCGGGCTCGTGAACGTCCTGTCGTCGATTCCGCAGTTCGTGAACATGTCGACCACGCTGTCCGAGTCGATGTCGCTGCTCGGGCTCGAGGGAGAGTTCAGCAATTTCGCGGCTGCGCGCACGTGGGGCGTGATCGCCGTGGTGGTTCTGCTCGTCGGTTACGCGGCCACCGCATGGCTGTCGTTCCGGCAGATGAAGCGCGGCAGAGTCGCGTGGTGGATCCCGCTGATCGGCTTCGTCATCACGATGTCGTTGGTGTCGGGATGCATCTCGGTCGTGATGCTGGGCGATCCGGCATTCACCGCCGGACTGCTCAACGCACCCGCCGGGTAGCCTCGAGGGGTGTCAGAAGAGCAGATCGCGTTCCACGTCAGCTATGCCCTCGTCGAGTCCGCGGAAGGCGAGGATCCGACAGCGGTCGCGTCCGAGCTGCTGCGGGCAGAGCGCGTGCTCGCAGCATCCCGCGGGTCCGACGGCGGTGAAGCGGTCTTCCTGATCCCCGTCACCGAGAGCGGCGCTGTGGTCTCGCTCGATGCGGATGACCGGCTGCGGTTCGATCTGTCTGCTCTCGCTCTGCAGCAGAAGTTCGACGATGCCGGGCTGACGCTGCATCTCGGCGCCTCCGACGATGCTCTCGAGGAGGTCGATCAAGAGCTCGATGAGCAGTTCGGCGCCGCGTTCGAGCAGCTCGACGACCCTGCAGCGGCTTCGGAGGACCTCGGCGGGTTCGGGATGCCCGACAGCGTCGACGACGACGGCTTCGCCGTGCAGCCGGTCACGGTTGCGGAGTTCTCGCGGCGCGGGCCGTGGGGTGCGCGCATCACCGCGCAGATCACCGGCGCCGATGTCGAATACGTCGAGACGGAGACCTGGTCGCTGTACCGCTACGCTACCGGCGGCACGCATCTGGCGGTCACGAGCGGCCGCGCCGACAATCCGATCATCGAGGTGAACCTCCCCGAGCATGGGGAGGCGTGGATCGAGGTCACCGCCGACGGAGGCACGGGGATGTTCTGGCCGAACATCGAGCGGTTCACGCAGCCGCTGCTCGATGTCGACACCATCGCGGTGCCGCAGAGCGCCGAGGTCTACCGGCGCATGCTTCTCGAGGCCGACGGCACCGGCGACGAGCTGCGCGGACTGCGCCTGGGCGTCGCGCTCGACATCGATGCGGCGGTGCGGGCATGTGCACCGGAGGCGCTCGGCGGGACGGTCGGCGAGCTCGAGCGCATCGGAGCCTTCGTCGCCGCGTTCGGCGTGCCGGCATCACTCGTCGCCGCCGGTATCGACGGGAACGGAGCCGGGCAGCGGTACGCGCCCCGTGGCTGGCCCCGAACGGTGATCGACCTCGCAGTCGGCGGCGTCGCCGAACTCACGGCACTGACCCGTCGTGAGCGTCCGCTCGCGCGGGCCGCGCGATTCCTGCGGGAGAGGCCGGCGCTCGGCGCGGCGATCAGTGTCGCGGAGTTCACCGCCGGAGTCGCTGCCGGGCGGTCGCGTTCGGCGGCTACGAGAGGAATCGGCGTGCTGATGGTCTGCGACGCGATCATCGATCTGGCGATCTGGGTGCGTCGCAGCCGCGCTCGCGGGCACTGAGCCGCGACCGCTGCGTCGACGACAAGAGGGATGCCCGGACCGCCAAGCGGTCAGGGCATCCCTCTTCCGTGTCAGAGAGCGCTCAGCTCTCGGGCTGTGGTCAGCTCTTCGACTGACCGTACGAGCCGAGCTGACGGGTCGACTCGACGACGCGAGCGGCCATCGCCGACTCGGCGATCTTGCCCCAGGCGCGCGGGTCGTACTGCTTCTTGTTTCCGACCTCGCCGTCGACCTTGAGCACGCCGTCGTAGTTCTTGAACATGTAGTCGGCGATCGCCCGCGTGTACGCGTACTGGGTGTCGGTGTCGATGTTCATCTTGATCACGCCGTTGGCGACCGCCAGGGCGATCTCCTCGTCGCTGGATCCGGAGCCGCCGTGGAAGACGAGGTCGAGCGGCTTCGGACCCGTGTTGTACTTCGCGGCGACCTCGGCTTGGATCTCGCCCAGCAGCTCGGGGCGCAGCTTCACGCCGCCCGGCTTGTAGACGCCGTGCACGTTGCCGAAGGTGAGGGCGGCGATGTAGCGGCCCTGCTCGCCGAGGCCGAGGGCCTGGATCGCCTGGTCGACGTCGGCGAAGGTGGTGTAGAGGGCGTCGTTCGAACCCTCGTGGGCGACACCGTCCTCTTCGCCGCCGACGACGCCGATCTCGACCTCGAGAATGGCGTTGATCGCCTTCATACGGGGCAGAAGCTCCTTGGCGATCTCGATGTTCTCGTCGAGCGGCACAGCCGAGCCGTCCCACATGTGCGACTGGAAGATCGGGTTGCGGCCCGCCTTCACCTCTTCCTCGGATGCCGCGATCAGCGGCTCGACGAACCCGCCGAGCGCATCCTTCGGGCAGTGGTCGGTGTGCAGGGCGACGGTCACGGGGTAGTTCTTGGCGACCTCGGTCGCGTAGCGCGCGAAAGCGAGGGCGCCGGTGGCGCGAGCCTTCACGGTGTGGCCCGCGAAATAGTCGGCCCCGCCCGTGGTCACCTGGATGATGCCGTCGGAGCCTGCCTCGGTGAGACCCTGCAGAACGGCGTTGATCGTCTGCGAGCTCGAGACGTTGAAAGCGGGATACGCGAAGCCACCGGCCTTCGCGCGGTCGAGCATCTCTGCGTACTGTTCCGGAGTGGCTACGGGCATGAGTTCTCCTGCTTCTGTCGGTCGGGGTGCATGCTCACTTTAGCCCGCAGGGGTGCGGATATCCGCGTGGTTACGCCCGCCCGGGCGCGAATCTTTATCAGGTGGCAAGAAGTGCGTTTTCTTCGCCTTCATATCGTGAAAAGTCCCGATTTCCATCCTGCTTCGTCACTAGGCTGACCGGCATGGTGAGCCTCACAGCAGATCTCAGCCCCCTCCGTCCCGACCGCAACCTCGCGATGGAGCTCGTACGCGCCACCGAGGCGGCGGCCATCCGTGCCGTGCCGTTCATCGGCCGCGGCGCGAAGGAGGCTGCGGACGGCGCTGCCGTCGACGCGATGCGCGCCTTCCTCGGAACGGTCGACTTCCAGGGCCGGGTCGTCATCGGCGAGGGCGAGAAGGACAACGCTCCCATGCTGTTCAACGGCGAGGTGGTCGGCACCGGTCGAGGCCCCGAGTGCGACATCGCCGTCGATCCGATCGACGGCACGACGCTGACTGCGGAAGGACGCCAGAACGCTCTCTCCGTGCTGGCGGTCTCCGATCGCGGCTCGATGCTCGACGCGTCGAGCGTCTTCTACATGGACAAGCTCGTCACCGGGCCGGCCGGAGTCGGCGTGGTCGACATCCGCAAGCCCATCGGCGAGAACGTGCGTCGCCTCGCGAAGGCCCTCGGCAAGCCGGTCGACGAGCTCGTCGTCTCGGTGCTGAACCGCCCACGTCACGAGAAGCTCATCGCCGAGATCCGCGAGGCCGGGGCCGGCACCCGCCTGATGAGCGACGGCGACGTCGCCGGCGGCATCAACGCCGCGCGCCACGACGCCCGCACTGACATGTGCGTCGGCATCGGCGGCAGCCCCGAGGGGATCGTCACCGCCTGCGCGATCAAGGCGCTCGGCGGTCACATCCAGGGCGTGCTCTGGCCGCGCGACGACGACGAGCGCCAGCGCGGGATCGACGCGGGGCTCGATTTCGACAAGGTGTACGAGGCCGACGACCTCGTGCAGGGGAACAACACGATCTTCGTCGCGACCGGCGTCACCGATGGTCAGCTCGTGCGGGGCGTGCGGCGTGAGGGAAACTACCTCTACACCGAGAGCGTCGTGCTGCGTGGCGCGTCGGGCACACTGCGTCGCATCGTGTCGGACCACCTCGTCTCGAAGTGGCTCTGACCCTGGCATCCGACCTCGCATCCCGGCATTCCCAGCAGAGGCTGGCAGAATAGACGTGTACGGCGTGACCAGCGCGCCGCCATGGTCATGAAGAGGAGTGCTCGGGATGCCGTTGAACGAGACGTCTGCGAGTCCGAGCCGCGCCGCGCACATCACCACCCCGACCGGCCGCATCCTCCGTGTCACCGAGGAGCAGATCATGGCCGCTCAGCAGGCCAAGGCCGCGGTGCAGCCCGGATTCGATCCAGCACGCCGTGCGGACGTGCTCTTCCGGGTTCGGCGCGAAGAGGGACACGAGCTGAGCTCGTGGTGGTTCATCGGCGCGTTCCTCGCGACCTCCAGCGTCGTCATCGCGCTGCTGTCGTGGGTGCCGGGCGGCGCGTGAGTCGCCGAGCGCTCACTCGGGCCTCTCAGTAGGAGTCGAGGACGGCGCGCATGTCGCCGAGGCCGAACTGGTCGGCGATCTGCTTCGCGCTGTGCCCACCGGCATCCTGATCGGCACCGGCATCGAGCAGCAGCCGCAGCAGCGGCTCGTTGCGGCGGAACACGGCGCACGAGACCGCGGTCTGCCCGTTCGCGTTGACGGCGTCCAGGTCGGCGCCCCGTGCGATCAGCTCACCGACCGTCTCGACGTGCTCGGCGTAGGCGGCGACGATGAGCAGGGTGTCCTGACGTGGATTGCGCACGTCGACGGGCACACCGGCGTCGATCATCTCGCCCAGGGGTTCGGTGCGACCCTGGCGGGCGAGGTCGAAAGTGCCCTCGATGACTTCGAGGCTCAGTCCGTTCGTCACCTGACCATTGTCTCGGATGTCGCCAGGTCAGGCCACAGCGGGCTCGAGCTCACACACGAGCGGGGCCGAGAGAGCCACGCCCAGGGCGGCGCCGAGTGCCGCGACATCGCGCACCGCTGCACGACGGGCGGCGTCGATGACGATCTGCGCGCACGCACGGGCGTCGGCGAGAGCGTCGTGGTGCGCGAACTCGCCGAAACCGGCCGCAGCGGCCGCGAGCGGCAGTCGGTACGAGTCCAGCGTGTAGGTCTTGCGGGCCACGGCGAGCGAGCACAGTGAGCGGTACGGCGGCGCGGCGAGGCCGGTGGCCTCACAGGCGCGACGCAGCACGTTCAGGTCGAATCCGGCGTTGTGCGCGACGAGCACGTCATCTCCCGCGAAATCGCAGAGGCGGTCGAGCTGCTCCGCCCACGTCGCGGCACCGATGACGTGGTGCGGATGGATGCCGTGGATCCGGATGTTCCACTCGTTGAAGTCGTCGTGACCCATCGGCGGACGGATAAGCCATCCGGTCTGCGCGACCACCGCGCTGTCGCGGACGCGGACGAGCCCGACGGAGCAAGCGGAGGCGGGACTGGAGTTCGCCGTCTCGAAATCGATCGCAGTGAAGTCCAGTGGCACGGATCCACCATCCCGCGGCATCCGGACGCCGCCCGGCAGGCTCGCCGTAGGCTGACGAACATGGGCGATTCGCGAGCGACATCCTTCGGCGCCGAGGCCGACAGTTACGAGGCGGCTCGACCGGACTATCCCTTCGAGGCGGTCGCGTGGATGCTCGAGTGCATGCCCGAGGGGTCGCGTCGTCTCGCGGATGTCGGCGCGGGCACCGGCAAACTCACCCGGGTGGTCGTCGAGGCGCGCGACGCGGAGGTCGTCGCCATCGATCCGGATGCCACCATGCTCGCGAAGCTGCGTGAGCAGGTGCCGGGCGTGCCGATGTTCCTCGGCACAGCGGAGGCGCTGCCGCTTCCGGATGCCAGTGTCGACGCGGTCGTGCTGGGGCAGGCGTGGCACTGGGCCGACCCCGTCACCGCGTCCGCGGAGATCGGGCGGGTGGTGCGCCCGGGTGGGACGCTGGGGCTGATCTGGAACGCACGCGACGGCCGCGTCGACTGGGTGCGCCGGCTCACGGCGATCATGCGCGCGAGCGCCGCGGAAGAGATGCTCGACGCCGGCGGTCCCACCGTCGCACCGCCGTTCGGCTCGCTGGAGGGCGAGCGGTGGGAGTGGCGGCGGCCGATGACGCGTGCCCAGCTGCACCGGATGGCTGCGTCGCGCAGCCACCTCATCACCGCATCGGAGAGTGAGCGGGCGAGCATCCGGCGGGGGATGGACGACCTGTTCGACGAACTGGGGCTGGATGAGGAGTCGAGCATCGACGTGCCGTACGTGACCTGGGCATTCCGGGCGCTGCGCGGCTGATCCCACCGACTCTGCGGCGGCGTCCCCGCCGGTAGACTCGTATCCCGTGGCTCTTACTATCGGAATCGTCGGCCTGCCCAACGTCGGCAAGTCCACCCTCTTCAACGCGCTGACCAAGAACGACGTGCTCGCAGCGAACTACCCGTTCGCGACGATCGAGCCGAACATCGGCGTGGTGAACCTGCCCGATCCGCGCCTGCAGGTGCTGGCCGGGATCTTCGGCAGCGAGCGCATCCTGCCCGCCACCGTGTCGTTCGTCGACATCGCCGGCATCGTGCGCGGCGCGAGCGAGGGGGAGGGGCTCGGCAACCAGTTCCTCGCCAACATCCGCGAGGCCGACGCGATCGCGCAGGTCGTGCGCGGCTTCGTCGACGATGACGTCGTGCATGTCGAGGGAACCGTCGACCCCAAGGGCGACATGGAGACCATCAACGCCGAGCTCATGCTCGCCGATCTGCAGACGATCGAGAAGGCGCTGCCGCGCTTCGAGAAGGAAGTGAAGCAGAAGAAGACCGACCCGTCGGTTCTGGATGCCGCGAACGCAGCGAAGGATGCCCTCGAGCGCGGTCAGCTGCTCTCGACGGCGGGCATCGACCTGTCGCCGATCAAGGAGCTCGGTCTGCTGACGGCGAAGCCGTACATCTACGTGTTCAACGTCGACGAATCGGTGCTCACCGACGAGGAGCGGAAGGCAGAGCTGCAGGCTCTTGTCGCGCCCGCGCAGGCCGTGTTCCTCGACGCGAAGATCGAGTCGGAGCTGATCGGGCTGGACCCGGAGGACGCGCAGGAGCTGCTGGAGGCCACCGGTCAGACCGAATCGGGTCTCGACCAGCTCGCCCGCATCGGCTTCGCGACGCTCGGTCTGCAGACTTATCTCACCGCCGGCCCCAAGGAGTCGCGCGCCTGGACCATCCCGCAGGGCGCGAAGGCGCCGCAGGCGGCAGGCGTGATCCACACCGACTTCGAGAAGGGCTTCATCAAGGCCGAGGTCATCTCGTTCGAGGATCTCGTCGCGACGGGTTCGGTCGCAGAAGCGCGTGCGAAGGGGAAGGCCCGCCTCGAGGGCAAGGATTACGTCATGCAGGACGGCGACGTGGTGGAGTTCCGCTTCAACGTCTAGGGAGCCGGCCTGGCCAGGGGTTGTGTTGCTTGGGCCCTGCGGGCAAGGGGTCTGAGTGCTCCGATCCAACGTCTGGCGATAGGTCCATAGATGCCTTCTGCGGCCCGAACACGTCTCTCGTTGTCGGTGGCCATAGCTAAGGTTCCGATGGACCTGCTCCACTTCGAAGGGACCACGACGGGGCGGACATCGCGGTGGCCGCCGCGCGTGAGCTGTGGGACGCCGGCCTCACCACCCCCGGCGCCCATGCGCGCCTCGACGCGTCGCCGCGCCGGCTACGGCCGCTACGACGAGAGCACTGCGACCCGCCTGGGCCGCAGGCCAGAGCAGCTACTCGCGGACTACGGCGGTGACCTGCGCCGGCTGCGTCCAGCGGGGCACGCGGAGCCCGCGGCCCTGAGCCGTCTGCTGCGCGCCTTTCCCGGCATCGGGCCCGCCGGGGCGCAGATCTTCCTGCGCGAGCTCCAGGGGATCTGGTCCCTCCCGCCGGTCTTCGATGCCAGGCGCTCGAGGGCACGCGCCGGGCGGGGCTGCCAGCCGAGCCCGAGGCGCTGGCCGCGCTGGTCGCCCCTGCCGACCGGGCGCGGTTCGTCGCCGCGCTCGTGCGCCGCGCGCCGCGCGCTGCGCGTTGCGGAAGTAGCCCCGGACGCGAGGGGAGCGGGCGCCAGGCCGCGCCCTTGCCGTGCGCGGAAAAATGAGTAAGCTCAAAAATAGGCGCGCAGGTTGCGCGGCTGCCGCCCCGGCGGCCCATCGAGGAGGAACATCATGAGCGACATCGCCCGCGTCACCGTGCTGGGCGCCGGAGTGCTCGGCGCCCAGATCGCCTACCAGACCGCCTACTCCGGCTTCGACGTCACCGTCTACGACATCGGCGACGAGGCCCTGAGCGCCGGCCGCAAGCGCCTGGACGCGCTCGTCACCGCCTACCGGGCCGAGGTCGAGGGCGCCACCGAGGCCAGCACGCAGGCAGCGCTCGAGCGCCTGGCGATGACGACGGACCTCGCGCAGGCCGCGGGGAATGCCGATCTCATCATCGAGGCCGTCCCGGAGCGCCTCGACATAAAGCGCGAGACATACGAGAAGCTCGCGGCGCTCGCCCCCGAGCACACGATCTTCGCGACGAACTCCTCGACCCTGTTGCCCAGCGACATGAAGGACTTCACGGGGCGGCCCGACCGCTTCCTCGCCCTGCACTTCGCCAACCAGATCTGGAAGTTCAACACCGCCGAGGTCATGGGCACAGCGGAGACGAACCCCGCGGTTTTCGACACGGTCGTGGAGTTCGCCCGCGCCATCGGTATGGTGCCCATTCCCGTGCTCAAGGAGCGCCCCGGCTACGTGCTCAACTCGCTGCTCGTGCCTTTCCTCAATGCGGCCCTCGACCTGGCGGCGGGCGGCTACGCACAGCCAGAGGACGTCGACAACGTCTGGCGGATCGCCACGGGCGCGCCCATGGGACCGTTCCAGATCTACGACATCGTGGGCCTCGGCACCGCCTACAACATCCTGTCGAGCGGCGATGAGCACAGCCAGCGCCTCGCCGCCTGGCTCAAGGAGCACTACATCGACCGCGGCCGCATGGGCGCCGGCGCGGGCGGCGGCTTCTACGACGACCCGCAGGGCTGAGCCCCGCCCGCTCTGTGGTGGAGGTGGGCCGCGCTCGGTAGGCTCGACCTGCCGCGCCATGGGTGCGGCGGGCGCGCCGCCGGGCGGCCCGGTCGCTAGGAGTTCCGTGTCTGTGCAGCGCTGAGGGACGGCGATTCCGAGGCGGGCCCGGCCCGCCGGGAGACAGCCGCCGACCGCCGCGAATGGGCGGCCATGTGCGCCACGTCCGCGTGCCCACGATGCGGGGCATCCCCCTGCTCGCCCTCGCCCTCGGCGCCGTGCTGCCTGCCCCGACCGCGCTCGCGCCGCCGCTGCATTACCCGCAGGTCGACGCGGGGTCGCTGCTGGGCATCATCTCCGGGGCCATGGTCACCTTGGCCGGCCTCGTCTTCAGCGCGCTGACAGCCGACATGAGCCTGGGCGTCACCGCCCTGTCCGTGCGCATCTCGCCGGTCTTCCAGGCCGATCGCGTCATCCAGTGGGGGCTGGGTTGCTTCGTGGGCACGTTCGCCTATGCGCTTCTCATCGCGCTCTCGATCGCAGTGGGCGGGGACGCCTACCGCCCCTGGGACTCGACCGTCGTGGCGGTGGACATCACCGTGGGCTGCGGCGCCAAGTTCATCGCGGTCGCCGCGACTCCACCCGCTACGACCCGGCCCGCTTCCACACCCGCGTTGCGGAGCTCGCCACCGGCACCGTCGCCGGCGGCCGCTCGGTGCGCCGGCGCCGCCGCGCCCCGGGGGGGGGCGTGCTCGCCGTCAACATCCCGCGCCTGCTCGACTGCGAGGACCCGTGGGGCATGCGCATCGAGCTCGTGCCCAGCCTGGGCACTCCCGCGCCGAGCGGCGGGATCCTTTTGCGGACCTCGGCGCCGGTGGGCCGGGCCCAGTGCCGCGCGCTCGAATCGGCGCTGGCGTTCGCGACGCGCTCTCGCCCGTCAGCGGGCACTTCGGCGCGATCCGCGCCATGGTCGACATCGCGCTCAAGGCGCTCTCGCCCGCGGTCAACGACCGCAGCCGCGCCGTCCAGGCGCTCGACGAGATCGAGGACCTCCTCGCCGAACTCGCCTCGGACATCGCGAAGCGCGAGGCGCTCCTGCCGCCCACCCCGACGCGTCGGTGCTGCGCGACTGGACGCGCAGCTGGGCCGGCTACGTGGCCGCGGCCACCGACGAGATCCGCCAGTACGGGACCGGGAGCGTCCAGATCCAGCGGCGGCTGCGGGCGCTCTTCCCGTCGCGCGCCGGATGCCGATCACCCGGCGCGATATTGAGTGTACTCAGAATTGAGTCGACTACAATTGCCGCATGGAAACTCGGGATGACACGGAGCTGGCGCCCTCGGCGACGCTGGGCAGGCGCGAGCGGGCGAAGGCGGAGAAGAGCGCCCGCATCCTCGCCGCGGCGCGCGCGCTCTTCGAGGAGCGCGGTTTCGAGCGGACCTCGATGAGCGAGGTCGCGCGCGCGGCGGATGTGGCCGAGGGCACTGTCTTCCAGTACGCGGCGACGAAGGTCGAGCTGCTCATGATGGTCGTCGATGCGCTCTGGGGAGCCCATGAGCGCGGGACGACCACCCCTTCGCTCTCTGCGTTCGTCGCGCCCGGCGTCGCGACGGCGGGCGGGGAGACCGCGGACCGGATCGCGGAGCTGATCTCGCCGCTCGTCACCGCGATGCGGCGGTGGTCCGAGCTTGCGACGTGGGTCGCCCGCGAGATCCTCTTCGGTGCGGACATGCCGCATCGCCGGCGGGTCCTCGACCACGTCGATCGCCTAGAAGAGCAGATCGCCGCGCGCCTGCAGGACGGCCGGGCCGACGCTTCCGGTGCGATCGGAGCGGCGCGGGACGGTGTGACAGGCACTGCCGGCGAGGAGCCCGGTGCGGCTGCGACAACCGGCGCCCGGCTCATCGTCGCCGGGGTGCTGGCCGAGCTCAACCGCTCCCGGCAGGGGCGCATCGACGGCCAGGACGTCGATGTTGTGCTCCGCCGGCTCATCGACCTCGTGGTGGCGGGGGTGGGCGCCGCCCGGTGACCCGGAAGCCGTCCGGGCCGTTCGGGCCGCCGCTGGTAACGGCGGGCGCCGCCGCGATTGCCCACCGCGCGGCCGGCATGCGCGTGCCCGCCGCGGTCGTGTAGGGCCCCACGGACAGGTCCTCGCCCAGCAGGGCGGGGGCGATGGCGCCATCGGAGAACTCCACTGCCGGAGATGTCGTTGTCCTCGTAGACCCCTGCTGGAGTCCATCCTATAGCCTTGATGAGCGCCTCGGCGTCCTCCCCGTGGCGGTCCACACCCAGGCGACGGTTCTCGCGATCCTGAGAGATCCGCAGGTAGACGGCGGCCCGGCGAGGCTCAGCACTCATGGAGTCAATCTACGTCAGAGGTTATTCGGCTATCGAACGTGGTGGAGTTCCGCTTCAACGTCTAGTCGCGTTCCGCCTCAACGTCTGGTTCGAGTGCCTGCATTTCCTACAGGGAGCTCCGGGCGCCAGATTCATGTGCCACCCGCAGGCAATTCGCCGCGGCTGCGCGCTAGCGGAAGGTTCGGCTGACCGCGCTGCCGATCTGGAACAGGGTGATCCACACGAGGAACTTCTGGGTCGGACGCAGCGGCCATGCGACAAGTACTCGCCACGCCGGGCAAGGATGCCACGAGGGACCGAACGTTCGCTCGATCGTGACGTGTGATGATGAAGTGCGAGACGATGTCGTCCCGGCAAAACCGGACGGCTCCATCGGGGTCACCAAGCTCCGACTCGATCCGGACAGGTTGGACCTGCCGACTGCGACGGAAGGAAAATGATGAGCATCTGGCAGTCGATTCCGGTCGATGAAGCGCTAGACATGCTGCAGTTCTGGGTGGACGCGAACTGGCCGATGACCGAGCGGGAGGCCGCGGAGTTGTCCAGCGGGATCGCCTGGACCCAGGACCAGGACGGCTGGGTGTCCAACGATCGCTTTGGACTGAGCTTTCCCGACGTCGAGGGCATCGGACCGGCAGATGACCCCGTGAAGAGGATCATGCTGACCCTCACCGATCACGAGAAGCACATCACCGACGACTTTGCTCGATTCATCGCCGACCGCTTCGCCGAGTACGTCGACGGGACCTCACTCAACCCGAGGTCGACCTGCGGAAGGCGAACAAGGAGTGGGCCGCGTGAGCGTGCAGCAGGCGGGACTGGGCTGGGAGGAGTTCACGACACAACTGCCGCGTGCCATTCGTGACCATCCGGGCGGGAAGGATAGTCCCGCCCAGCGAAACCAGTTTGGCTGGCATCGTCATCAAGACACCCACGATCCTTCACGCGCGGTCAAGTCTGCACAAGACTGATGGTCTCAGACGTGCGTTCTGTCCAAGACGTGGTGGAGTCCCCCTTCAAAAAGCTGAACGGCGCTTGGAAGTGGCCTGGGCTCAGGCCATCCGCGGGTAGTCGATAGTCAGCAGACTGTCGTCGCGGATGTCGCGGAGCACGTCCTCGGTGAGGTCTCCCACTCCGACACCTCGAGCGTGGGAGGGCACGACATCGTCGTCCTCAGGGCTCCACGCGCGGAGTACTGCGATGCGCGAGACGTTCGTGACGTGGTCCGGCATCTCGCGCAACCACCCGAGCCACGCGTCGGCGTCGATCTCCTCTTGCACCGGTGGGTCGTTGCGACGCCCGATGAGACTGTCGCAGTCGCACATCCGGCGGGTCAGTGTGAATACTGCCGACGAGCCCCGCACTCGACCAGAGGCTATGCGCATGGTGGTCCGCAGGGGAGGCACGCCCAGCTCGTCCTCGGTGAATCGCTGGAATTCCGAAGTGAAGGCTGCGGCGTTGATCGCCCACAGATTGGTGGCGCACATGCTCTCCATCTTTCCGCGTTCGACCGCCACCGTGCACACCGCTGACGGTGACGTAACCCGGTGGAGTTCGGCTTCAACGTCTGAGCCAACCCGGTCGTCGAGCGACACTTCGTCTCGCTTCGCTCGCTCAGTGCGGGTCTCCGCGAGACGAAACGCATCACCGTAGGCTGGACTGCAGCCACGACCCGGAGGTGAAGATTGCGGACGATCACAGACAATGCCGGATTGCGGATCGCGTGAGTGGTCATCTAGTCGTGATCTCTGGTCTTCCGGGGGTCGGGAAGACCAGTGTCGCTGAGATCGCTGCTGCACTCGGGGGCTCCATTCACCTGTCCATCGACGCGGTGGAGGAGTCGATGCTCTCTTGCGGACTGCCCGCGAGCCGGCAAGTCGGCGTAGCCGCGTACGAGGCGACTCGCGCGATGGCGGAATTGAATCTGCAACTCGGTCGCAGCGTCGTGGTCGATGCGGTGAACGATAGTGAAGTGGCTCGGCAGACCTGGCGGACTGCGGCATCGCGGACGGGCGCGCGGCTCGACTTCGTGCACCTCGTGATCACGGACGCAAGAACGCACATGCAGCGGCTTCGCAACAGGGACCGTGGTCTCGCCCATGTCGGCGAGCCGACGTGGGCGGACGTTCAGCGGCGTCGTGCCGATTACGCGGTGTGGTCAGATGAGGTCTTGGAGTTAGACACGACAGCACGAACGGCGGATGAGGTCGCCCGCGCGCTCGTCTCCTGCCTCAACAAAATGGGGAGCGGTCGGTGAGAGGCCTATCCGTAACGCCACCCGGTTGAGTTCCGTTCCGCCTCAACGTCTGGTTCGAGCGCCCGGATTTCCCCCACAGGGAGCTCCCGGCGCCTCATGTGCGACCCGCAGGCGAGTCGCCGCGGCCTGCGCGCTAGCGGAATGTTCGGCTGATCGCGCTGCCGATCTGGAACAGGGTGATCCACACCAGGAACTTCTGGATCGGACGCAGCGGCCACGCGACAAGTCCCCGCCACCCTGTGCGCCGCGACCAGGATGTGGTGATCCGTACCTGTGTGCCACCGGTCGCCTCCGCCAAGGCGAATTCAGTCAGAACCGAATTGCTTCGCGCGACATCGGGATATCCGAAGCTCCACGCGATCCCGTGCGGTTGGTGGATCGCGATGAGTTCAACACTGCGTCGACGAAACTGAGGCTTGATCTTCACAGGCTTGCCGTCTGGATAGGTTGCGGGTGCAGCGGCCTCCCAGACCGTACCTGGCCTCGGTTCCTGGCCGATCTGATCGACGATGCCGATGCTCGGTTCCCATTCGGGTATACGTGCGGGATCTGTGAGGAACGCCCAAACTTCGTTCAGCGGAGCGGACACGAACGTCTCAGCCGACCCCGTGGCCCGCCCCTTCACGTTCACTGCTGCGGGCATGGGCTTCACAGAGGGGGAGTCGGCCCGATCGAGATGTTCGATGATCTGATCAGATGTCGTGCCAAGGCGGTCCAGGATATCCGTGATCAGACCGCTGGGTTCTGCGACGAGTTCTCGGAGCACGGCGGCAGCGTCGCCCGGCTTGCCTTTGCTGCTGGACTTCGCGATGAGGCCCCAGGCACGAGGAGTCCACTCGTACCCATCCGTCTCGTGGAACACGATGCGCCCGGCCGCGGGAAACGACGCCTCGATGCCGAGCGCCGTCAGCTGTGCATCGCGTTGTTCCTCGACGGCGAGACGGGCGCTGTCGATGTCGATACCCAGCTCGCGCAGTGTGTGGCCGGCGGACTGGTCGTTGATGACCAATGCGAGGAACAGGTGGTCGATGTCGGCTTCGCGGAGCCCGAGCCGGGATGCTTCCTCCATGGCGGCCAGGGAAAGCGGTTGACTGGTCTGGGCGGCGCGGACGAGCTTGTTCATTTGTTCCTCCTGGGCGTCGTGATCGCGGGGTCGATTCTCTTGGAGTGCTTCTTGTGGGCGGCTTGTCGCGTCACTCCGAGCGCGTCGGCGATCTCCTGCCAACTCATGCCTGAACGCAACGCGGCCTCGACCTGCCGAAGTTCTAGAGTGTCCGCGAGCACGCGTAAGGACACAACGGCCCGCAATCCTGCTTTCGGGTCGCTGGTATCGGCTGCGACTGAGACGATCAGCGGGGACTCCATGCCGTCAACCTACGTTGCTAAAAGGCGGGTTGTCAACCTGGGTTGCTTCCTCGCTCCTGCCGGGAGATGCCGCTCGACAAGGTGCTGTAGCGGTGTGCTTCGGCGCCTGGCAGCAGATGCGCTCCGCTCAGAACGTGATGTCGGTCGATGTCTCCGTCTTCGGGCGGCGACCGAACCGTGCCTCATATGCCAGGGCGAGGTCGTCTTCGGTGAGGTTCTCACCCGCGGCAAGTCGGGCCAGGTGCGGCACGAGCCATCGTGCCTCGCAGGCGTCGAACTCCTCGGCGAAGGTCTCTTTCAGCTCGCCGTCGTGGATGACGCGCGTGATCGGCACCTGTCCGCCGACATTCGCGATGTGCGGACCCATCGAGAAGTTGATCAGGGTCGTCTCGCCGCGCGGGTGCACGGTGATCGTCGCTGGATGCGGCCAACCGGTCGCACCATCGGGCGAGTGTCCCAGCATGAGAAAATTCAGCCGCCTGCGCGTGTGCTCTGTCATCAAGCCATTGTCGTCGGACTCGAGGCAGACGTTCCATCGCTGCGAGACCTGATGGAGGGCGCACCGACGTTCTGCGAACATGGCGTCATGATCACAGCCAGGCTCGCCGTCGCCGTCGCCGCACTCGGGCTGACCGTGACCGTGCTCGCCGCTTGCACCACCACCGCACCGACTCGAGCGGCCGGACCGTCTCCGACCTCGACAGCGGTTCCCGTGACGGCCGCGGAACCGACGCCGACGCCGAGTTCGACGGAATCGCCGGAGGCGGACTCCTGTTCCCGCCTGTCCGAGGTCATCAGCCACACCGACGGGCTATACCTGCAGCGTCAGGGGGCTCTCCGCGATCGAGGTGCGCGAGAGTTCGCGCAGGGGGAGGTGGGCGTCGACGAGAACGGCACTCCCGTGACCTACACCGTCGCCCCCGGCGACGTCGAGGCCGTGGTCGCGGAACGGCTCTGTGCCTACCCGAACCTCGGCTCGATGAATCACAGGCGGGACATCCATCCGGGCCAGGTGCTCTGGCTCACACCGAACCCAGACACCCCCTGGGTGGACTACTACGGCCCGCACGACGCGCCTGCAGGATTCCTGCAGATCCCGTACCAGCAGGCGATCGAGGCGGCAGGCAGGGCGGTCGACGCCGGCGACATCCGCACCGTGCAGCGGATCTGGAACGACACGTTGAGACCGATGTTCTCGAATCAGACGACCATCGATGCGGTGCAGAAGGTCGTCGACGCCGGAGACCTGGACGCGCTGCGTCAGCTCTTCTCGTGAGCCGGCTCTTGCACGCGAGCGGTCGCGACGCGATCGTGAAGCAGCCGAGAGCTCGACGCGCGCGAGGGCGATTGCACATCCGGCAGCACGGCGCGAGCATGGGGTATGGGCACTCTGAGCTTTACCGCGACCATCTCGATCGACGGGTACGCGGCCGGCCCCGACGGCGACTTCCAGTTCGGTGCACCGAGCGAGCAGGTGTTCCGTTTCCACGTCGAGCGGATGGCCGCGATCTCCACCGAGATCCTCGGGCGGCGCACCTACGAGCTGATGCACTACTGGGAGGCGGAGCCCGAGGGAGAGGACTGGGGCGACGACGAACGCGAGTTCGCGCGGTTGTGGCAGGGGCTCGACATCGTCGCGGCGTCATCGTCGCTGACCTCAGACGACATCACGCGCGAGAACCACAGGCTCGTCACGCGGCTCACGCTCGACGAGATCCGCCGTATCACGCAGCATGCGTCGGGGGAGGTGGAGATCTTCGGGCCGACGACGGCCGCGCCGGCCATCCGCGCGGGCCTCGTTCAGGACTTCCGCTTCTTCGTCGTCCCGGTGATTCTCGGTGGCGGACTGCGGGCGTTGCCCGAGGATGCGCGTCTGGATCTGCGTCTGATCGAGAGTCGCGTCTTCGAGAACGGTTTCACGATGCTGCACTACCGTGCCGTGCAGGCGCACCCCGCCGGTGCCGACTGAAGGAGAGACGATGTCCGAACCGATCCACGATTCTCCCCTCGGAGACGACCGACACGAGCCGACCGTTCCCGAGATCGAGGCCGATGAGAGCATCGCGCCGCGGCCGGAGGAGGAGATCGCCGACGCCCTGAGAGCCGAACCCGATGTCGCGGATCACTCCGCGCACCACTCCCGCGGCTGACTGCGTCTACGCTGGCCGCATGATGAGCGGGCTGTGGGAGTGCGACGAGGCGTCGCTGTGACGGGCGCTGCGCTGCGGCTCGTCTTCCCGCACCAGCTCTTCACCGAGCATCTCGACGCCGGTGACAGCACCGTGATGGTGCTAATCGAGCACGACCTGCTGCTGCGCCAGTACGCCTTCCATTCCCACAAGCTCGTGCTGCATCGCGCGTCGATGGATGCCTTCGCACGGCGGCTGCGCGACAAGGGCTTCGCAACCGAGGTGCTGCGCAGCTCAGCCGAGCAGAGCAGCCGGGCGCAGCTGGCCGCACTCGTCGCCCGGCGCGCCCCGTCGAGCGTGACCTGGTTCGATCCGGTCGATGAGTGGCTCGAGCGCGACATCCATTCGGCGCTCCACGACGGCGGGTACGAGACCCACCAGGATGACGAGCTCGAGACGCCCAATTTCCTCACCACTCGTGCTGACATCGACGACTGGTTCGGTCGGCACGGCGCGCGCATGCAGGAGTTCTACATCTGGCAGCGGCGGCGACTCGGCATCCTCGTCGACGATCAGGGCCGACCTGCCGGGGGAGCGTGGTCGTACGACGCCGAGAACCGCAAGAAGCTGCCGCGCGGATACCTGCCGCCCACACCCGAACGCTTCCGCGCGGTCACGCAGCCCGACAATTCCGGCGGGATGCTCGATTTCGGGGGCGAGGGCGACGGCATCCCTCACATCGACCGCGATCCGGACGTCGCCGCCGCGATCGCCTGGGTGCGTGCGGAGTTCCCGGATGCTCCGGGCGACCCCGAGCTGTTCGCCTGGCCGACGACACCGGAGGAGGCACGGGCGCACCTCACCGAGTTCGTCGCCGACCGTCTGGCCGACTTCGGTCCGTACGAAGACGCCATCTCGGCCACTCACCCCTTCATCGACCACAGCCTGATCTCGGCCGCATTGAACATCGGGCTGCTCGATCCTCGCCAGGTGGTGCGGGCGGTGCTCGACGGAATGGGCTCGCACACGCCCCTCGCCTCGATCGAGGGTTTCGTGCGACAGGTGATCGGCTGGCGCGAGTACATGCGCGCCACGTATCGGGTTCGGGGCACCGAGCTGCGCACCTCGAACGTGCTCGCGCACTCGAAGCGGCTCGGCGAAGGGTGGTGGGATGCCCGCACCGGGCTGGCTCCCGTCGATCTCGTCATCTCACGTGTGCTGCGCACGGGCTATGCGCACCACATCGAGCGATTGATGGTGCTGGGCAACGCGATGAGTCTGCTGCGTGTGCACCCCGACGACGTCTACCGCTGGTTCATGGAGATGTTCGTCGACGCGTACGACTGGGTGATGGTGCCCAACGTCTACGCGATGAGTCAGTTCGCCGCTGGGGAGGCCATCACCACGAAGCCGTACGTGTCGGGCAGCAACTACCTGCGCAAGATGTCGGACCTGCCGCACGGCGAATGGGAGGGTGACTGGGATGACCTGTACTGGACCTTCGTCGACGATCACCGAGATGTCTTCGCGCAGAATCCCCGGTCGCGGATGATCGCCCGGTTGCTCGACCAGATGGATCCCGTCAAGATCGCGTCGCATCGCGAACGGGCAGCCGCGGTGATGTCACGCAGAGCGGCCGTCTCGCTACGGCGCGGATGACGGCCCGCTCGCCGCCCACACCTTCCGCCACCATTCCGCGAGGCTCTCGACCGTCTCGTGCGCGTTCAGCCCGCTCGGGTTGGGCACCACCCACAGCGGCATCTCCTCCGGCCATCCGCTGAGCGCATCCGCCTCCTGCGCGCCCATACGCGCTCGCGGCACCGCGAACGCGGTGCGGAACGCGGTGACGCCGACGACGGCGACCAGGCGGGGCCGCAGCACGCGCACCCGCTCGAGCAGACGGCGGCCGCCGGCGCGCAGCTCGTGCGAGGCGAGTTCGTCGGCGCGTGCCGTCGGGCGTGCGACGAGGTTCGTCATGCCGATGCCGCGCGCGGCCAGCATCCGCTCGTCTTCCGGCGACAGGCCGCGCGAGGCGTCGACCACCTCGTCGGTGAGGCCGGCCGTGGCCAGCGACGGCCAGAACCGATTCCCCGGACGCGCGAAGGGCGCGTTCACGGCGACCGTCCACGGACTGGGGTTGATGCCGACCATCAGCAAGCGCACGCGGCCCGCGGACTCCTCGTCGGTCGGGTAGGGCAGCACGTCGTCGCGGCCGAGACCAGCGGCCGACGCGCGCGCGAGATCGGCGGGGCCGGGACGTCTGCCGTCGAGTGGCGACGGCGCACGCCAGGGCGCCCAGTCGGCCGGGAGCCCGACCGCCTCAGCTCGGGAAGCGCTCACGGGGCCAGCAGTTCCGTCGTCCAGCCGGACTCGCCGCGACGGTAGACGAGACGGTCGTGCAGGCGCGACCGTCGACCCTGCCAGAACTCGATCCGCTCGGGCGCTATCCGAAAGCCTCCCCAGTGCGGGGGCGCCGGCACCTCGGCATCCGCGAAGCGCGCTTCGGCCTGGGCGACCGCGGCCTCCAGTTCCGCTCGGTCGGCGATCGGCCTGCTCTGACGCGACGCCCACGCGCCCAGCTGCGACCCGCGCGGACGGGTGGCGTGATACGCCTCGACCTCGGAGCGGGTGACCGGGGCCGCCACCCCCTCGACCCGGACCTGCCGCTCGAGCTCGGGCCAGTGCAACACCAGCGACGCCTGCGGGCATGCGGCGAGCTCACGGCCCTTGTCGGAGTCGATGTGGGTGAAGAACACGAAGCCCCGCTCGTCCCAGTCCTTCAGCAGCACGACGCGAGAACGCGGCCGCCAATGATCCCCGACCTTGGCGACAGTGGAGAGCGTCATCGCCGTGGCCGAGAACGGACGGTCGGATGCTTCGGCGCTGCGCGCCTCGGCGAACCACTCGTCGAAGAGCGGGAATGGAGTCGCAGGCGGCGTGGCAAGGGGCATGCACCCATGGTGCCCGATGCCCGGCAGGCTTGGGCGAGCGATCGTGACGGTATGGTCTTCTGCGGAGACGACGTCGACGGATCGGGGGAGCGGATGCCGGAGCCGAGGTGGGCTACGCGGTTGCGAGACGTGCATGAAGCCATCAGGACGCTGCGGGCGGCGAGTCTCGCGGACGAGGATCCGCAGCGTTTCGACGTCGCGGACGTGATGGAGCGACGCTTCGCGAACATCGCCGATGCGCGGGCGCTGCGCCAGAACGCGCGAGAGGCGCTGATGCTGTGGTGGCGCGGCGGGATGGGCTCGTTCCAGGACACCGGCTCGGCGATCATGAGCCGTGCGGTGGACGGCCTGCGCGACGCGCTCAGAATGGCGAAGCGGCGCTGGTGACTGCTCGCCGGTGATCACCTCCCGGTACGCTGGGAGAGGCCAACGACGCGCCATCGACCGACCGGAAGCGAGCACACATCGTGACCCAGCCCAGCACCTTCGAGCCCGAAGGCCGCGCTGTCCCCTTCGTCGACGAGGGCGAAGGCCCTGTCACGCTCGTGCTGGTCACCGACCGCAGCCTCGAGGCTGACGGCCTCGGGGTCATCTCGCACTACCTCGCCGAAGAGGCCGGATTCCGTGTCGTCCGCATCGGCTCGCGCGCGACCGCCGAGGGCATCACCGCCGCCGACCGAGCGGCGGACGCGGCTGCCGTGATCGAAGACCTCGGCATCGAAGACACCTGGATCGGCGGTCACGGACGCGGCAGCACCATCGCGCGCACCTTCGCCGTCGAGCACCCCGCGCGGGTCAACGGTCTGCTGATGCTCGGCGTCGAAGACGAGCAGATCCCCCTCGCGCCCGGCATCCCGGTGCTCATCATCCAGGCCGAGAACGACGACGTCACCCCGCCCGCGAACGCCGAAGCGCTGCAAGCGACCGCACCTGAGCGTGCGACCGTCACCCGCATCCCCGGGGCCGATCACTACTTCGTCGCGACGCACCCGATCGAGACCGCCGTCGTGATCGAGGAGTACCTCGACTGGGACTGATGCCGACCGACCGTGGTCAGCCGTGCAGATCCTTCCGCATGAAGATCTGCTCGGTGCCGTCATCCTGCGGCACCCGCTCGCTGATGCGGTAGCCGCAGGATTCGTAGAGGCGGATGTTCGCTTCGCTCAGGCTGCCGGTGAACAGCTCCGCCTGCGCGGCGCGACTCTCGCGCTCGGCCACATCCAGCAGCCCCCGGCCGATGCCCTCGCCCTGCATGTCGGGAGCGATGGCGATCCTGCCGATCAGCAGCAGGTCTGCGTCGATGCGTCCGCGCAGCGCGCCGACGAGCCTGCCGTCGACGCGAGCCGTCCAGCCGTAGCAATCGGCGAGCTCGGCCCTCACCGCATCGAGGGTCTGCGTCAGAGGCGGCATGTCGGCGCTGCCGTAGATCTGGGCTTCCGACACGAATGCAGCCCGCTGCAGGGTCAGCACCTCTCCGGCGTCGTCGGTCGAGATGGGGGCGTACGTCACATCGAGATCGGCCATCCGTCCATCATCCCTCTTCGCGCAGGCGCGGCTCGACTCGGTGCTCGGGGCGCAGCCCCGCCTTGTCTGCGTAGAACGCCCGGATGCGGTCCATATCCGCCGGGATGTCGCCGGTGAGATCCATGGTCGGTCCGAGGCCCGATGTCATGGTGGTGCGGTCGACGTACCCGAGGGTCACGGGCATCCCCGTCTCGCGGGCGATCCGGTAGAAGCCCGACTTCCAATGCTTGTGGCCACGGCGAGTGCCGTCGGGAGTGACGACGAGGCCGAACACCTCGCCACGTCGTGCCATCTCGACCACGTCGGCGACGACCCGTCCCGGATCGTCGCGATCGACCGGGATGCCGCCGAGCGCGCGCATGAGCGGACCGCGCCAGCCGCGGAAGAGACTCTTCTTGCCCAGCCAGCGCACATCGATCCCCAACCGCCAGGCGATCGCGAGCATGAGCACGAAATCCCAGTTCGAGGTGTGCGGAGCGCCGATCAGCACGGTCGGCGTGGCTGGCGCAGGGCTTGAGCGAAGAGTCCAGCGGCTGCAGAGCCAGAAGACCCGCGCGATCAGGCGTCGAAGCATCCGACCACGCTACGGCAGTCAGCATGCGGACGGAGGCATGACGACCGGGGGATGAGTCGCGCGACGAAATCAACCCCCTCAGCGCGTCCGACGTCGGGTGTTAGCGTCGGGCCGAACACACAACCGACCGCGCGACGCCCCGGCGCCGCGCAGAAGACAGAGGTGGTATTCATGGCAGCCAAGAGCACCGCGACCCAGAAGTCGAAGAACGCCGGCACCAAGACGAAGGACTCGGCGAAGACGAAGGATGCCGCCGAGACCACGCCGCTCGAGAACGCTGAGAAGGGGTTCCAGGCTTCACCCGAGCTGGGGCGCGATCTGCAGGCCGTGCTGGTCGACCTCATCGAGCTGTCCGTGCAGGGCAAGCAGGCGCACTGGAACGTGGTCGGCCGCAACTTCCGCGACACCCACCTGCAGCTCGACGAGATCATCGAGGCGGCCCGTGGGTTCGGCGACACGGTGGCCGAGCGGATGCGCGCGCTGCACGCCGCCCCGGACGGGCGCAGCGCGACCGTCGCCAAGGCGACCACTCTGCCCGAGTTCCCGATGGGAGAGGTCTCGACGACAGAGACGATCGACCTGATCACGGTCCGGCTCGAGGCGACGGTGGCAACCATGCGCCGCGTGCACGACCAGGTCGACGACGAGGACCCCACCTCGGCCGACATCCTGCACGCGATCATCGAGAAGCTCGAGCAGTTCGCGTGGATGGTCAGCGCGGAGAACCGCACTCCCGCGTCGTGACCCCGACACACAGCGAGGGCCGTCACCCGATCGGGTGACGGCCCTCGCTTGATGCGGCACTCAGGCCGGCTGCGGGAGCAGGCTGAACGACACGGCGCCCTGCTCGTCGACCGAGGCGTCGAGCACCTTGTCGCCGAGGGCGTCGGCGGCGGCCTTCTCGAGGAACACACGGATGTCCTCGTCGCCGATGATCGAATCGCCCGGCTCGGGCGTGGGGGCGACAGTCACCGCGAAGCGCGGTTCGGTCTCGGTGCCCGACGAGTGGATGCGGAGTCCGGCATCCGGCGTCGTGCTCTGCTGGGCGACGATGGTCGCCGCGATCGTGTTTGCGTTCTCGGTCAGGGTGAGCATCGGCTCTCCTTCCGGTTGCGGACACCACACCGTGCGGCGCGATGTGCGTGCCACGATTCCGCACCCGCACGCACCGTTTCAAGCTCAGCTCGGGACTCTGAGGGGTTTCACACGAAGCGCGTGTGCGCCGCCCAGGGTCGAGCGTTCACCGGTCGCGGCGCAGCAGCAGCGGCAGTCCGAGCCACAGCAGCAGGATCACTACGAGGCCGATCCCGCCCGCGATGAATGCGAAGACGTGGTTGAACGTGAAGTCGATGATGAGGACGGTGATGCCGACCGTGAGTGCCGCGACGACGACCATGTTCGCCTTCACGATCCGATGCGCTGCCTGCACGAGCTCGGCCTTGCGCCCTTTCGCGAAGAGGATGCGGTGCATCCCCACCGGGGTGAGGGCGAGAATGGTCGCCGCGGCGGCGAGCAGCACCAGCACGATGTAGAGAAGGCGCTGCTGGTCGGACAGGTCCTTGAAGAGCGGCTGGAAGGCGACGGCGAGAAGGAAGCCGGTGAGGATCTGCGTGCCCGTCTGCATGACGCGCAGCTCCTGCATCAGCTCCTCCCAGTTTCGGTCGGCGCGCTCAGACGCTGTCTCGTCGCGCCCGTCGTGCTGGGCATCGGCCTGCGGGTCGTTCATGACATCGGACGCTACACGCCCGCTCCCTCCGCAGGCGAGAGGCTTGCGGGGTGACGCCCGCTCGCTCGTGCCTGCCGCGCTGCGCGGGCGTACCATCGAGGGATGCCCGAAAACCAGGCACCCCAGAACCAGGCACCCGAGATCCGGTCGCACACCCTCTCAGCACCTCCCGGACTGCGGCTGATCGCCCCCGATGCCGCCGCCGGCGTGTGCGCCGACGGGCACTGCGCGCTGCCCGCCACCGTGTCGCGGGGCGCCGACGAAGACGAGAGCCGCCGGGCGGGTGCCCGGGCAGAGACGTCCGACGCCGACTGAACCGTCTACGCCGAGCGGCGCTCTGCCCGATCACGGAGTGCGGCGGCGAGCTCGGGCGCGATCAGCGGGTCGTCATCGAGTGGCACGGCGAGGGCCATCAGCGAACGGCTGAAGTGATTGCGAAGCCCGGCGGCGAGCGTGATGTCGACGATCTGCCTGTCGGTGAAGCCGTGCGCGCGCAGCGACTCGGCGTCGGCGTCCGTCATGTCCCGGGGTGACGTCGACAGGCGCTCGGCGTACCGGATCACAGCCCGCTCGGCCTCGGTGAACGCCGAGTCGTCGTCGGCGGCGAAGGCGCGCAGGCCCGCCTCGTCGACGACGCCCGCCGTCATGCTCTTGCGTCCGTGCGCGATCAGGCAGTGCGCTGACCCGATCGCTCTGGCGGCGCCGAGCGTGGCGGCCTCGTAGATCCGCACGCCGATGGAGGGCACCACCGTGCGAACGAGCGCCACGAACGCATCGTGCGCCTCGGGGTTCACCGCCATCGCCGCGGTGTAGGAATGCACGAAGCCGTCGTCAGCGAGGTCGTCCTCGTACATCTGTGCGACGGCGTCGCTGGCGCTCTCCGGCGCCGGGGTGGTGATGATCATGGAGCGGACGGTACTCCGGTGCCGGCGTCGGCGGAAGAGCGTCAGTGAGCACTGTGCGCGGGCGCGCCCTCGCCGTCGTCTTCGGGCTTGCGGATCAGGAATGCGCCGATGATCGTGATGGTCGCGATGACGGCGCCGATCGTCACCGACATCCGGGTTCCCGCCGCCACGGCAGCCGGCACCTCGGTGCCGCCTCCGGTGTTCACGACGGCCGTGAAGACCGCCACCATCACGGCGATCCCGGCTGCGCCGGCGACCTGCTGCACGGTGCCGATCACGGCGCTGCCGTACGAGTAGAACGTCGGCTTGAGGGATGCGAGCGACGCCGTGAAGAGCGGGGTGAACGACAGCGCGAGGCCGACGGAGAGCAGCGTCTGAGCGACGAGGACCAGCCAGATCGAGCTGTCGACCGTCACCGTCGTGAACAGCCACAGCATCGAGGCCGCGAGGATCGACCCGGGGATGAGCAGGATGCGAGTGCCGTGGCTGTCGTAGATGCGCCCGATCACCGGCCCCAGCAGGCCCATGATGAGCGCGCCGGGCAGCACGACGAGCCCGGCCTCGAGTGCTGTGAGCTGCAGGGCATCCTGCAGGAACAGCGGGATGACGGTGATGCTGCCGAAGAAGGCGAGCGAGAGCAGGAACATCTGGATCATCGACAGCGAGAAGTCCCGCGAAGCGAACACGCGCAGGTCGAGCAGCGCGTCATCCTCTCGTTGCAGCAGCACCTGACGCCAGAGGAACAGCGCAAGCCCGAGCACGCCGACGGTGAGCGAGATCGCCATCGGCGCCCAGCTTGCGCCGTTGCCGAGCCCGCCGATCTGGCTCAGCCCGAACACGAGCCCGCCGAAGCCGAACGCCGACAGCACGACCGAGAGCAGGTCGATCGGGGCGCGCATCGTCTCGCCGACGTTCGTCAGCCAGCGCCACCCGATGAACATCGCGACCAGGGCGATCGGCAGCACGACCACGAAGATGGCCCGCCATCCGAAGTGGTCGAGCAGGAACCCCGACATCGTGGGTCCGATCGCCGGCGCGAGCGACATGACGATGCTCACCCGGCCCATCATCCGGCCGCGCGACGACGCGGGCACGAGGTTCATGATCGTTGTCATCAGCAGCGGCATCATCACGGCCGTACCGGATGCCTGCACGACGCGCGCGATCAGCAGCACCGCGAATCCGGGCGCCAGCGCGGCGATCAGGGTCCCTGTCGAGAACAGGGTGATCGCACCGAGGAACATCTGCCGCGTCGTGAAGCGACGCAGCAGGAAGCCGGTGATCGGGATCACGACAGCCATGGTCAGCATGAACGCGCTGGTGACCCATTGCGCCGCCAGGGGAGTGATGCCGAAATCGGCGATCAGATGGGGGATCGCGATGCCCATGGTCGTCTCGTTGAGGATGGCGACGAAGGCGGCAGCGAGCAGCACCCAGATCACCGCCATGTCCTTGGCGGGGATGAGGCCGGCGGATCGACGCGCGACGGGAGTCGACCCGGTGTGAACAGCAGACATCGGTCTCCTCGAGGGTGAGTGCGAACGGCGAAAAGCCCCACGAGGGGGCAGGACACGGCCGGCCGACGCCGGTCGAGAAGATCAGCCGTCCATCCTAACCCCTGCGCGCGCACAGGCATTCCCTCGTCTTCTGCGGACTAGCCTGAAGGGATGAGCATGGGAGGCGGGGGAGGACGCGGCGCCCTCTTCCGCGGGGTCGACGAGGCCGCGCAGCGGCGCATGAACGCCGCCGCCCCCACGGTGCCCGGTCTCGGTCGTCGGGTCGTCGCCCTCTTCACCCCCTACCGCGGGCGTCTCGCGGTCACCGCGCTGCTGGTGATCGTGGGGGCCGGGATCGCCGTGATCCCCCCGCTGCTGGTGCAGCGCATCTTCGATCACGCCCTGTTCCCCCTCGATGGCGGCGGCCCGCGCATCCCGCTGCTCACCATGCTGGTGAGCATCACGATCGGGCTGTTCCTGCTGTCGGCCGTGCTGGGGGTGACCCAGACCTGGCTCACCTCAACGGTCGGCAACGAGGTGACCGGCGACCTGCGCGTGCGGCTGTTCGAGCACCTGCAGGCCATGGAGCTCGGCTTCTTCACCCGCACCAAGACCGGAGTGATCCAGTCGCGGCTTCAGAACGACGTCGGCGGTGTGTCGGGCGTGCTCACCAACACCGTGACCAGCGTGCTCGGCAACACCGTGACGGTGATCGCCTCGCTGGTCGCGATGCTTCTCATCGACTGGCGCCTGACACTCATCGCCGTGGTCCTCATGCCGATCCTGGTGCTCGTGCAGCGGCGAGTGGGACAGGTGCGGGCGCGCATCGCGGGCGAGACGCAGGAATCGCTGTCGGAGCTGAGCAGCATCACGCAGGAGACACTGAGCGTCTCGGGCATCCTGCTGTCGAAGTCGTTCAACCGCCAGCGCACCGAGTCGGTGCGCTACCAGGCCGAGAACCGCAACCAGGTGCGGCTGCAGGTGCGACGCGCGATGAGCGGTCAGGGCTTCTTCGCCGTCGTTCAGGTCATCATGGCCAGCGTGCCGGCGATCGTCTATCTCGTCGCCGGCTTCTTCCTCATGGGAGGCGCGCCCGAGATCACCGCGGGCGCGATCGTCGCGTTCACGACAGTGCAGGCGCGGCTGCTCATGCCGCTGATGGGCCTGATGCGCGTGGCGCTGGATCTGCAGACCTCGGCCGCTCTGTTCGCGCGTATCTTCGAGTACCTCGACATGGTGCCGCAGATCCAGGACGCCCCCGACGCGATCGACGTCGCCGATGCTCCGGGGCCCCGCGGTCGCATCGAGTTCAGAGACGTCGTGTTCCGGTATCCGGATGCCCCGCCCGAGGCGCGCCCGACTCTCGACGGCGTCTCTTTCGTCGCCGAGCCCGGGACGCACGTCGCATTCGTCGGGCCGTCGGGAGCGGGCAAGACCACCATCCTCTACCTCGCGCCGCGCCTGTACGAGGCGTCCGGGGGCGCTGTCGAGTTCTCAGGCGCCGATGTGAAGTCGCTCACGCAGGAGTCGATCATCGACCGGATCGGCATCGTCTCGCAGGAGACCTATCTGTTCCACGCGACGATCCGCGAGAACCTGCGGTATGCGAAGCCGGATGCCACCGATGAAGAGCTCGAGCGCGCGTGCCGTGCCGCGAACATCCACCACGTCATCACATCGTTCGACCAGGGCTACGACACGGTCGTCGGCGAGCGCGGGTACCGGCTGTCAGGTGGCGAGAAGCAGCGCATCGCCATCGCGCGGGTGCTGCTGAAGGACCCGCCTGTGCTGCTGCTCGACGAGGCGACCTCGGCCCTCGACACCGTGTCGGAGCGGGTCGTGCAGGAGGCGCTGGACACCGCGGCGCGGGGCCGCACCACGCTGTCGATCGCGCACCGGCTCTCGACCGTCATCGACGCCGACATGATCCACGTGGTCGAGGCCGGTCGCATCGTCGAGTCGGGCACGCACGCCCAGCTGCTCGTGAGCGGCGGGCTGTACGCGACGCTCGCGGCGCAGCAGATGGCATCGGCGCGGGCCGTCGAGGAACGGCAGCGCTGAGAGCCGTCGCTGATGCGGGTCAGTGCACCGAGAGGCCGCCGTCGACGAACAGCGACTGTCCGGTGATGTATCCCGACGAGCGTCCGGCGAGGAACACTGCGATGCCCGCGAAGTCGTCCGGCACACCGTTGCGGCCGACCATGGTGCGCTCGGCCAGCTGCTGCACCTTCTCCTGGTCTTCCTGCAAGCGTGCGTTCAGCGGAGTGAGCACGAAGCCGGGCACCAGGGTGTTCGCCGTGACCCCCTGAGACGACCACGCCTCGGCCTGAGACCGGGTGAGCGACTCGAGCCCGCCCTTCGAGACGCCATAGACCCCGCTGGTCACGAAGGCGCGGTGGGCCTGCTGGGAGCTGATGTGGATCAGCCGGCCGAAGCCGCGCTCGAGCATGCCCGGGGTGTAGCGACGACTCAGCAGGAAGGGCGCCTCGAGATTGACGGTCATCGTGGCATCCCAGACGTCCATCTCGATGTCGTTCATCGGGGGACGCAGGTTGATGCCCGCCGAGTTCACGAGGATGTCCGGCTCGCCGAAGGGCTCCGCGGCAGCATCCGCGGCGGCGAGGATGCCCTCGCGGGTGCTGAGGTCGCCGACGACTCCGGCAGCGCGCCCTCCGGATTCGGATATCTCGCGCACGGCCGCATCGATGCGCTCGCCGCCTCGTGCCACGACCGCGACCGACGCGCCCGCGCCGGCGAGAGCGGTCGCGATCGCCCGGCCGATGCCGGACGATCCGCCGGTGACGACCGCGGTGAGGCCGTTCAGAGAGAAGAGGTCGTCGAGGTTCACCATGCCAGCGCCTCCATCATCGTCGCGTCGGGTATCGCGTCGCCGTACTCGGGCAGGGCTCGGAGCGTCGTCTCGAAGGCGTCGAGAGCGGCGGCATAGGCCGGGTCTGGATGCTCGGCGGCTATCGCGTGCAGCGAGGGGAGGTCCATTGCGCGGATGAGTGCGATGCGAGCGCGGACGGCGTCGGGCTGATGCGCCGCGACGAGCACGTCGATGCCGCCGAGAAGAGCCGCGAGGTAGTCGTGGAGCACGGGCAGCTGCGCCTTGCCCTGTGTGATCGAGGTGCCGTCGGCACGCACGCGCCAGAGCACGGCGACGTCGGGGATGACGTCGAAGGCGGGCGCCTCGGTGTACATGCGCTGCGCGATGACCTGATCCTCGTACGCGACGTTCTCGGGGAAGCGCAGTCGCTCCCAGAGGGAGGAGCGGCTGAGCTTCGACCACGCGACGATGTTGGCCGAGGCATCGGGGTGCTCGGCGAGCGTCACTCCCAGCCTTCGCGGGGCGGTGGCTGCCGCGACCCACGGCTGCACGCGGCCGGCGCGATAGGCGCCCTCGACGAGCCGGGAGCGCACGTACGCGGCCGCCACGAAATCGCTGCCTGACTCGTCGAGCGTCGCCAGCCAGGTCGCGACTGCGTACGGAGTCAGCTCATCGTCGGCGTCGAGGAAGCCGACGAAGGGAGTATCGACGCGATCGAGGCCGATATTGCGCGCCGCCCCCAGACCACGCGCCTCGTCGTGGCGAAGCACCTCGAAGCGCGGATCGCGAGCCGCCGCGTCGGCGAACACGGCCGGGGTGTCGTCGTGCGAGCCGTCGTCGATCAGCAGCGCGCGCCAGCGGCTCTCGGTCTGCCGCTGCAGAGACGCGATGGCGGCCGGGGCGAAGGTGGCGATATCGCGGCCGGGCACGATGATCGTCGCGAGCGGATTCACAGGCTGAGTCTACGGTTCAGCAGATGCCCCGATGACTGCCGGCTCGTTCGTCACCTGCCGTTCGCGGATTCGCCTGACTGATCAGGATGAGACCGCGGCGACAGCGGCGGCGACCAGCTGTGCGAGATGCCGGGCGGAACCTGCCGGCAGGGGCGCGCGGGGGAAGGTGAAGCGCACAGAGGTCTGGGCGACGGTCGCCGGGATGCCGATCGCCAGAAGAACGGGGGAGGGTTCGTCACTGCCTGCGGCGCAGGCCGACCCGCTGGATGAGACCACACCGCGACGCTCGAGCTCGAGAAGCACGGCTTCGCCGTTCGTGCCGGCGAACGTGAAGCTCGCGAGATTCGGCAGGCGGTGTCGTGTGCAGCCGGTCAGCGCGGCCTGCGGCACGGCAGAGCGAACCGCGGCGATGAACTCCGCGGTCTGCGCGGCCACGGCCGCGGTGCTGCGCGCCCGCTCGGCCTCGGCGAGGTCGAGGGCAACCGCCAGCGCGACCGCTCCGGCGACGTTCTCTGTTCCGCTGCGCCGCCCTCGCTCCTGACCTCCGCCGTGCAGCAGCGGCTCGAGGGGCACACGCGCGCGCACGGCGACGGCGCCGACGCCCTTCGGGGCGCCGAGCTTGTGGCCTGCGATCGAGATGCAGTCAGCGCCGAGGTCGCGCAGGTCCACCCACCCGGCTGTCTGCACCGCGTCAAGGTGCACGGGCACGTCGTGCTCGCCTGCTGCAGAGATCAGCGCGGCGGCGTCCTGCATGGTGCCGATCTCGTTGTTCGCATGGCCGACGCTCACCAGGGCCGTGTCGCCCCTGTCCAGCGCCGCCCGCAGATCGTCGACCGCCACGACTCCGTGCGCGTCGACGGGCAGCAGCGTCACCTCGACGTCGTGCAGCCGCCGCAGATACTCGGCCGACTGCAGGATCGACGCGTGCTCGATCGGGGTGGTGATCAGTCGTCGTCGCGCGGGCGGCTCGTGAGCCGAGCCGAGCACGACGCCTTTCACAGCGAGATTGTTCGCCTCGGTGCCTCCGGAGGTGAAGATGACCTCGCTCGCTCGTCTGCCCAGCGCCGCGGCGACCCGCCCGCGCGCCCACTCCAGCGCTCGCGCGGCCGCCTCACCCACCGTGTGGTGGCTCGACGGGTTTCCGTACGCGCCGGTGAGATAGGGCTGCATCGCCTCGAGCACCTCGGGTCGCACGGGGGATGTGGCGGCGTGGTCGAGGTAGAGCATGTCAGCCGACCCGCAGATCGAGCCCGAGATCCAGCGCCCGCGCGGAATGGGTGAGTGCACCGACCGAGATCACCTGCACGCCGGTCTCGGCGATGCGCCGCACGGTGTCGAGGTTCACACCGCCGGACGCCTCCGCTGTCGCCCGGCCGCCGATCAGGGCGACGGCCGCCCGAAGATCGGCGAGGCTGAAATTGTCGAGCAGCACGGTGTGCGCGCCGCCCTCGAGCACAGCCGGGATCTGATCGAGCCGGTCGACCTCCACCACGACGTGCGTGGTGTGCGGCAGGCGGCCGAGCGCCTCACGCAGCGCCGTGGCGAGATCCCGCCCGCTCTGACGCAGCACGGCAAGGTGGTTGTCCTTCGCCATCACGGCGTCCGACAGCGTGCGCCGGTGATTGCTGCCGCCGCCCGAGACGACCGCATGGCGTTCGAACTCGCGCAGCCCAGGCGTCGTCTTGCGGGTGTCGGCGATGCGCACACCTGTGCCGTCGACCGCGTCGACGTAGGCAGCCGTGAGCGTGGCGATGCCGCTCATCCGCTGCGTGAAGTTCAGCGCGACCCGCTCGGCCGTCAGCAGGGCGCGTGCGGCGCCGCTCACCGACGCGAGCACATCACCCGTCGCGAAGCGGTCGCCGTCGGCGACGTGGAGGTCGACCACCGCGTCGGCGTCGGTGAGCGTGAAGGCCGCCGTGAACACCTCGCCGCCGCTGAAGACGCCGGGCTCGCGGGCGACGAGATCCGCCGTCGCGCGGGCGGAGGCGGGCAGCAGCGCGGTGCTGGTGAGATCGCCCCACGGGGCATCCTCCTCCAGAGCCGCCGACACGGTACGACGCAGGGTTGCCGGGGTGATCATGCGGCTCCGATCAGGGCGGGGGACACGATGAAGTGGGCGCCGAGCGAGCGGGTGCGGGCGAGAGCGGCGGATGCCACGGCTCGCGCCACGGTGAGCAGATCGGCGTCCTCCTGGGCCGTCGGCGACGTCGCCGATGGCGGCGACCACGCGTGCAGGCGGGCGACCGCATCGCGCAGGCCCTCCTCGGTGCGCATCAGTCCGACCTGCTCCCACATCAGCTGCTGCAGGGTCGTCCGCTCGACGATGTCCGCGTCCTGTCCGCCGCTGCCCACGACCACCCGCTGCTCCCGCCCGGATGAGTTCGCGTCGCCCTCGGGGGTCTCAGGTGGCACGAACTCATACCGGAGCGGATGGCGGGTCAGGGATTCGGCTGCGCGAGCGCCGAAGACGGCGCCCTCCAGGAGGGAGTTGGATGCCAGTCGGTTCGCGCCGTGCACGCCGGTGCGTGCGGTCTCGCCGACAGCCCACAGGCCGGGCAGAGTCGTGCGGCCGTCGATGTCTGTGGCGACCCCGCCCATCAGGTAGTGCGCAGCGGGGGTCACCGGCACGGGTCGTCGCGACCAGTCGATCCCGCGACGTCGCAGTTCGGCGCCGATGGTGGGGAATCGCTCGGCCAGGGTCTCGGCGCCGAGCGCCGTGGCATCCAGCATCACCGGCCCCGCCTGTGCTGCCGCGCGACGGGCGACTGCCCGTGCCACGACGTCGCGTGGGGCGAGCTCGGCATCCGGGTGCTCGTCGAGCATGAAACGGTGCCCGCCGGCATCTCGCAGCACGGCGCCCGCCCCGCGGACCGCCTCGGAGATGAGGAACGGCGCGCCGCCGGCGAGAACGGTCGGATGGAACTGCACGAACTCGAGATCGGCGACCGCAGCGCCCGCTCGCAGCGCGAGGGCGATCCCGTCGCCCGTGACGCCGGGAGGGTTGGTGGTGTGCGCGTACAGCTGGCCGGCGCCGCCGGTCGCCAGGATCACGCCGTCGGCGTGCGTCTCGACGCCGTCGAGCGACCGGACGCCGCACACCCGGCCTCTGACGATGAGCAGGTCTGCGACGAAGGCCCCCTCGCGCACCTCGACCGAGGACGCCCGCAATCGGCGCACCAGGGCCGCCGAGATCGCAGCGCCCGTGGCGTCACCGCCGGCGTGCGCGATCCTCGGCCGGCTGTGCGCGGCTTCGAGGCCGCGCGCGAGCAGGCCGTCCGCGAAGCGGTCGAAGGCCACGCCGGCGGCGATCAGCTCGTCGATCGCGGCTGCGGCACCATCGACCAGCGCGGTGATCGCGAGGGCGTCGCCGTGGCCGTCGCCGGCCTGCAGCGTGTCCAGCGCGTGCAGCGCGGGGGAGTCGCCGGGTCCGTACGCCCCGGCGATCCCGCCCTGCGCTCGCGCGGTGCAGCCGTCACCGAGCGCGCCTTTGACCAGCAGGGTCACGCGGTGACCCAGCGCGTCGGCCCGCAGGGCGGCGGTGAGACCCGCGATGCCGCCGCCGATCACGATCACGTTCATCGCGGTCGCGCCGCCAGCATCCGCTCAAGCGCGACCCTGGCGGGCTCGGCGACGTCGTCGGCCACGCGGATGCGGTTCTGCACCCGTCCGGCCACGAGCTCCTCGAGCACCCAGGCGAGGTAGCCGGGGTGGATGCGGTACATCGTCGAGCAGGGGCAGACGACCGGGTCGAGACAGAAGATCTCGTGCTGCGGATGCTGGGCCGCGAGGCGCCGCACGAGGTTGATCTCGGTGCCGATCGCGAAGGTCGTCGGGTCGCTCGCACCGGCAATCGCCTTGCGGATGTAGTCGGTCGATCCCGCCTCATCTGCGGCGTCGACGACCTCGACCGGGCATTCCGGATGCACGATGACGCGAACGCCGGGATGCTCGGCGCGCGCCCGATCGATCTGGTCGACGGTGAACCGGCGGTGCACCGAGCAGAAGCCGTGCCAGAGGATGACGCGACCGTCGCGCAGCTCGTCGGCGCTGGATCCGCCCAGGGGCCGGCGGGGGTTCCACATCGGCATCCGCTCGAGCGGCACCCCCATCGCCTTCGCGGTGTTGCGCCCGAGATGCTGATCGGGGAAGAAGAGCACGCGCCGCCCGCGGGCGAACGCCCACTCCAGCACCGTCGCGGCGTTCGACGAGGTGCACACGATGCCGCCGTGCCTGCCGACGAATCCCTTGATGGCAGCGGAGGAATTCATGTACGTCACCGGGATCACGGGCAGCAGTCCCTCGGCGTCCGGCTGATCGAGCGGGCCCAGCACGTCGGCGAGCTGCTCCCAGCAGTCCTCGACCTGATCGATGTCGGCCATGTCGGCCATCGAGCAGCCGGCTGCGAGATTGGGCAGGATCACCGCCTGGTCGGGGCCGGAGAGCAGGTCGGCGGTCTCGGCCATGAAGTGCACCCCGCAGAAGACGATCGCCTCGGCATCCGGATGCTCGAGCGCGGCGTTCGCGAGCTGGAACGAGTCGCCCACGTAGTCGGCGTGCCGCACGACCTCCTCGCGCTGATAGAAGTGGCCGAGCACCACGACGCGATCGCCGAGGGCGTGCTTCGCCGCGCGGATGCGGCCGTCGAGCTCCTGTTCGCCGGCTTCGCGGTAGGCGGCTGGCAGCTCACCCTGGCGCGGGGCTCCGACCGGGATGACGTCTCCCATCGACGAACCCGGACCGTACCCGGGGCGGGAGTCGAAGTCCCAGGGGCCGGCGGCGAGATCCGTGCTGCAGGTCGGATCGAGCGAGGCGCCTGAGACGATCGCCTGCAGTGCGTGGTCGACGGACGGGTCGAGCGCGGGGAGGGGGGACATGCGGGACCGCCTTCTGGTCGCTATGACATTTACTGTCTGCGAACAGATTAGGTCGATCTGACCACAAGTGCAATCAGATGACGACGCGTCGTCGACGAGGCCCTGCTCAGGCGTGTGCGACGTAGCGGTACAGGCGGGCGGGGCGGTGCTTGCCGGTGCGGAAGGATTCGGTCGGCACGAGCTCGTCCGACCCCTCGAGCAGACGGCGGAAGTTCGACGGGTCCAGGCGCTGTCCGAGCACGGCCTCGTAGACCTCGCGCAGCTCGGTGAGGGTGAACTCGTCGGGAAGCAGGCCCGCGGCGATGCGACTGTAGGCGACCTTGTTGCGCAGACGCCACAGCGCGTACTCCGCGATGCGGTTGTGGTCGAAGGCGAGCGCGGGCAGAGCGTCGACGTCGAACCACTCGACGTTCTCCGGCGCCCCCGCCCGGGCGCGCTGCGCGTCGACGAGGTCGGAGCGCAGCAGTGCCCAGTAGACGATCGAGATGGTGCGCAAGGGGGAGCGGCCGACGTCGCCGAACGTGTACAGCTGCTCGAGATAGCTCGGCTGCAGGGCGGTCGTCTCGGCGAGGGTGCGGGATGCCGCGGCATCCAGATCCTCCCTCGGATCCAGCCACCCGCCGGGCAGCGCCCACGACCCGAGATGCGGCTCGCGCGTGCGACGCACGAGCGGCAGCATGAGCCGGTCGCCTTCGTCCCAGGTGCGCAGCGAGAAGATGACGGTCGACACGGCGACGCCGATCGTGTCTGTGTCGCCGGTCGTGCCACTCACATCGACGAGCCTAGACGGTATGCTGAGAGACCTAATCGAACACAGGCCGCATGACCCGTGCGGGAGAGCCCGGTGAACGCGATCGGGCACCGAAGGAGCAAGCCTCCCCGCCAATCTCTCAGGTACCCCTACCGCCCAGGTCCGGCCGCTCTGAAAAGAGATGCTCACGCATCCGCCGACGGTGAAAGCCCTCGTCCATCAGCTCTTCGAGCCGGTGGCGAAGGCGAAGCTCTCAGGCCCGATGACAGAGGGGGAGTTCCGAGGATGTCGACGACGTCGTCCTGCCCGATCCTGACCGGGAGAACTCCATGACCGAACCCCGCTATACCCCGCTGCGCGAACGCCATGAGGCGCTCGGCGCATCCTTCACAGACTTCGGCGGCTGGCAGATGCCCGTCCGCTACACCTCCGACCTCGCCGAGCATCGCGCGGTGCGCGAGGCCGCCGGCGTCTTCGACATCTCGCACATGGCCGAGTTCCTCGTCGACGGTCCCGCTGCCGCCGCCTACCTCGACTACTGCCTGGCCGGCCGCCTCTCGGCCATGGCCGTCGGCAAGGCGAAGTACTCGCTGCTGCTCGCGGAGGACGGCGGCATCATCGATGACGTCATCGTCTACCGGATGGGCGATCAGCGCTTCCTCATCATCTCGAACGCCGGCAACAGGGATGCCGTGCGCGAGGCGCTGGAGGCGCGGATCCGTCCCGCCGAGTTCGCCGCGACCGCGGATACCGTCGGCGAGGACGGCTCGTTCGCGTTCGTCGCCGGAGGGCACGCCGTCACGGTCGAGGACGTCTCCGACGAGTTCGCGCTGATCGCCGTGCAGGGGCCGGCGTCCGAGCGGATCCTCACCGAGGTCGCCGGCATCGACGAGCTCAGCGTCCCGTGGGCGGAGCAGAAGTACTACTCGTGGGCGAGCGCGACCTTCGCCGGCAAGCCGCTTCTGCTGGCGCGCACCGGGTACACCGGGGAGGACGGCTTCGAGCTGCTCGTCTCGGCCGCAGACGCCGCAGAGCTCTGGGATGCCGTGCTCGCGGCGGGCGAATCGCACGGTCTCGTGCCCGCCGGTCTCGCCGCACGCGACACCCTGCGCCTGGAGGCGGGCATGCCGCTCTACGGCCACGAGCTCTCCCGCGAGATCAGACCCGTGCAGGCGGGCCTCGGACGCGTCGTCGTCGCCGACAAGGAGCGCTTCGTCGGCAAGGACGCGGTCGAGCCGCCCGCTGGTGCGCGCGTGCTCGTCGGCCTGACCGCCGAGGGGCGTCGTGCCGGGCGCGCGGGGTATCTCGTCGTGCTCGAAGACGGCACCGTCGTCGGCGAGGTCACCAGCGGCGCCCTCAGCCCCACGCTCGGCCACCCGATCGCGATGGCCTACATCGATCCCATCCACGCCGAAGACGCAGCCGACCTGTTCCTCGACGTCAGGGGGACGAAGATCCCCGCCACCCGCACCGCCCTGCCTTTCTACCGGAGGAAGAAATGACCGATCTCACCACCCTCAAGTACAGCGAAGAGCACGAGTGGGTCGCCCTCGACGGCGCCACGGCGACGATCGGGATCACCGATTTCGCCGCTGACGCGCTCGGCGACATCGTGTTCGTCGAGCTGCCCGAGGTCGGCGCTGAGCTGACCCGCGGCGATGCGTTCGGCGAGGCGGAGTCGACCAAGTCGGTCTCCGAGCTGTACGCGCCCGTCACCGGCACGGTCGTCGAGATCAACGACGCGGTCGTCGACGACCCCGCGCTGCTGAACTCGGCGCCCTTCGGCGACGCGTGGCTGATCAAGGTCGAGGTGGCCGACGGCGCGCTCGACGGACTGCTCGACCGCGACGCCTACGTGGCGCACACGGAGGCGTGAGAGTGGTCTCGTTCGCTGATCGCCACATCGGCGTGACCTCCGAGGCGAGCGCGCACATGCTCCGCGCCCTCGGCATCCAGCAGGCGCCCGTACTCGAACCGACCGATGAGGAGCCGATCGAGGCCCTCATGCGCCAGGCGGTGCCGGCATCCATCTTCACCGGCCCTTCCGACGAGTCGATCATCCCCGCCGCGGCCAGCGAGGCGGAGGCTCTCGCCGAGCTGCGCGCGCTCGCCGGCCGCAACACGGTGAACCGCCCGATGATCGGCCTGGGCTACTACGGCACGCTCACCCCGTCGGTGATCCAGCGCAACGTGCTCGAGAACCCGTCCTGGTACACGGCCTACACGCCCTACCAGCCGGAGATCTCGCAGGGACGCCTCGAGGCGCTGATCAACTTCCAGACGATGGTCGCCGACCTCACCGGCCTGTCGACCGCGAACGCGTCGATGCTCGACGAGTCGACAGCCGTCGCCGAGGGCATGCTGCTGGCACGGCGGGCGTCCAAGTCGAAGTCGAACGTCTTCGTCGTCGATGCCGACGCGCTTCCGCAGACCAAGGCGCTGCTGCGCACGCGCGCGGATGCGGTGGGAATCGAGCTCGTCGAGCGCGATCTCGCCGGTGGCGAGCAGCTTCCCGACGAGCTGTTCGGTGTGCTCGTGCAGTACCCCGGCGCCTCAGGACGCGTGTGGGATCCGAGCGCCGTGATCGACGCCGCGCACCTGGCGAACGGCATCGCGGTCGCCGCGGCCGACCTGCTCGCCCTCACGCTGCTGCGCTCGCCGGGCTCGCTCGGTGCCGACGTGGGCGTGGGCACGACCCAGCGCTTCGGCGTGCCGATGGGCTTCGGCGGCCCGCACGCCGGCTACATGGCCGTGCGCGCCGGTCTCGAGCGCCAGCTGCCCGGCCGCCTGGTCGGCGTCTCGGTCGACGCGGCCGGCTACCCGGCGTACCGCCTCTCGCTGCAGACCCGCGAGCAGCACATCCGCCGCGAGAAGGCCACGTCCAACATCTGCACCGCGCAGGTCCTGCTGGCCGTGATGGCCTCGATGTACGCCGTCTACCACGGCCCCGACGGCCTGCGTGCGATCGCCGCCGAGGTCGCCGCCAAGGCGACAGTGCTGCGCGACTGGCTCGTCGAGGCCGGTGCCGAGGTCGTGCACGGTGCGTTCTTCGACACGATCACCGTGCGCGTCCCTGGCGCGGCGGAGACCGTGGTCTCCAAGGCGCACGCCCAGGGCATCCTGCTCCGGCTGACGGATGCCGACACCGTCGGCATCTCGGTCGACGAGACCACCACGTTCACCGACCTGCACCGTGTGGCGGTGCTGTTCGGCGGCAAGCAGGAGCGGGTCTTCGGGTTCATGGTCGGCGACGCGGCGCTGCCCGAGGCGCTGCGCCGTGACGACGAGTACCTGACTCACCCCGTCTTCCACGCGCACCGTTCCGAGACGGCGATGATGCGCTACCTCAAGCAGCTCGCCGACCGCGACTACGCGCTCGATCGCGGCATGATCCCGCTGGGCTCGTGCACGATGAAGCTCAACGCGGCCACCGAGATGGCCGCGATCACCTGGCCGGAGTTCGCTCAGCTGCACCCGTTCGCCCCGGCGGAGGATGTCGAGGGCTCGCTGGCGATGATCGACCAGCTCGAGGCGTGGCTCGCCGAGGTCACCGGATACGACGCCGTCTCGCTGCAGCCGAACGCCGGCTCGCAGGGCGAGCTGGCAGGGCTTCTGGCGATCCGCGGCTACCACCTCGCGAACGGAGACGCGCACCGCGACGTCTGCCTGATCCCGAGCTCGGCCCACGGCACGAACGCGGCGTCGGCGGTGCTCGCCGGCATGAAGGTCGTCGTCGTGGCCACCGACGAGCTCGGCAACGTCGACCTCGACGACCTGCGCGCGAAGATCGCTCAGCACGCCGAGGCGCTGTCGGCGCTGATGATCACCTATCCGTCGACGCACGGCGTGTACGAGCAGCAGGTGGTCGACATCACCTCCGCGGTGCACGAGGCGGGCGGCCAGGTGTACGTCGACGGAGCGAACCTCAACGCGCTGCTCGGCTACGCGCGCTTCGGCGACCTGGGCGGCGACGTGTCGCACCTCAACCTGCACAAGACCTTCGCCATCCCGCACGGCGGCGGCGGTCCCGGCATCGGTCCGGTGGCGGCCAAGGCCCACCTCGCGCCCTACCTGCCCGGCCATCCGCAGGCGCAGAAGAGCGAGCACGCCGGAGGCTTCGTGTTCGACGGCGGCCCTGTCTCGGGCGCTCCCTACGGCTCGGCCGGCGTGCTGCCGATCTCGTGGGCGTACGTGCGGATGATGGGCGCCGAGGGGCTGCGCAGCGCCACGGCGGCTGCCGTGCTCTCGGCGAACTACATCGCCCAGCGTCTGCGCGATCACTACCCGGTGCTGTACACGGGGAAGAACGACCGGGTCGCGCACGAGTGCATCCTCGACCTGCGCCCGCTGAAGGAGGCGACCGGCATCTCGGTCGACGACGTCGCGAAGCGCCTGATCGACTACGGCTTCCACGCGCCCACGATGTCGTTCCCCGTCGCAGGTACGCTGATGGTGGAGCCGACCGAGTCCGAGGACCTCGCCGAGGTCGATCGCTTCATCGAGGCGATGATCCAGATCAAGGCGGAGGCGGATGCCGTGGCCGCCGGCACCTGGCCCGCCGACGACAACCCGCTGGTGAATGCGCCGCACACCGCGGCATCCCTCATTGCAGGGGAGTGGCAGCACGCCTACTCGCGCGAGGTGGCCGCGTACCCGGTGCGCGCCCTGATCGCCGCGAAGTACTGGCCGCCGGTGCGGCGCATCGACCAGGCGTACGGCGACCGCAACCTCGTGTGCGCCTGCCCGCCCATCGAGGCGTTCGCCTGATAGCGGTGAATCACCCCCGTCGCAACCGCGGCGGGGGTGATTCGGTTAAGGGTGCATAACACTTCTGCGGGCGTGCTGGTGACATCCGCGTCGGGTCTTAGGATCGGAGGTGAGCGCGTTCGACGCCGAGCGCGTGCTTGTCCCGGTCCACAGGAGGACACTGTGAAGCACAACAAGATCACCCTCGCGGGCATTGCGCTGCTCGCGGCGAGTGCCCTGGCACTCTCCGGATGCGCAAGCAGCGGCGATAAGCCCGACGCAGACAAGGGCTCCTCGAGCGCCGATGCGTCCGCGATCATCAAGGTCAACGGCTCTGAACCTCAAAACCCGCTGATCCCGACCAACACCAACGAGGTCGGTGGTGGCAAGATCCTCGACGCGATCTTCGCCGGACTCATCGGCTACGAAGCCGACGGCAAGGTGTTCAACGACGTCGCCGAAGACATCACCGTCGACGACCCGCAGAACCTCACCGTCAAGCTGCGCAAGGGCCTGAAGTTCACCGACGGTGAAGAGGTCACCGCCGACAACTTCATCAAGGCGTGGAACTACGGCGCGCTGGCGTCGAACGAGCAGCTCTCCAGCTACTTCTTCGAGGACATCGAGGGCTTCAGCTACGACGAGGACTCCGAGCTGACCGGTCTGAAGCAGGTCGACGACCACACCTTCACGATCAAGCTCAACAAGCCGGCCGCCGACTTCGCGCAGCGCCTCGGCTACTCGGCCTACTACCCGCTCCCGGACGTCGCGTTCGAGGACATGGCGGCCTTCGGCGAGAACCCCATCGGCAACGGCCCCTACATGCTCGACGGTGAGGGCGCCTGGAAGCACGACGTGGGCATCAACCTCGTCGCCAACCCCGACTACGACGGCCCGAAGAAGGCTGCCAACGGCGGTCTCGAGATCGTCTTCTACGCCACGCAGGACGCCGCGTACAACGACCTGCTCGCCAACGAGCTCGACGTCCTCGACGCCATCCCGGACTCGGCCTTCGGCAACTACGAGTCCGACCTCGGCGACCGCGCGGTCAACCAGCCGGCGGCCATCTTCCAGTCGTTCACGATCCCCGAGCGCCTCGCGCACTTCGGCGGCGAAGAGGGCAAGCTGCGTCGTCAGGCGCTGTCGATGGCGATCAACCGCAAGGAGATCACCGACGTGATCTTCCAGGGCACCCGCACCCCCGCCAGCGACTTCACGTCGCCGGTCATCGACGGCTGGACCGACACGCTCAAGGGCGCCGAGGTGCTCGAGTTCAACGAGGAGAAGGCCAAGGAGCTGTGGGCCGAGGCCGACAAGATCAGCCCGTGGAGCGGCTCGTTCCAGATCGCGTACAACGCTGACGGCGGCCACCAGGCCTGGGTCGACGCGACCGTGAACTCCATCAAGAACACGCTCGGCATCGACGCCTCCGGCGCCCCGTACCCGACCTTCAAGGAGCTGCGCTCCAAGGTCACCGACCGCACGATCGAGACCGCGTTCCGCACCGGATGGCAGGCCGACTACCCGGGTCTGTACAACTTCCTCGGACCGCTGTACGCGACCAACGCCGGCTCCAACGACGGTGACTACTCGAACCCCGAGTTCGACAAGCTGCTGTCGGAGGGTGTCTCGGAGACCGACCCCGAGGCGGCGAACAAGCTGTACCAGCAGGCGCAGGAGATCCTCCTCGAGGATCTGCCCGCGATGCCCCTGTGGTACTCGAACGTCGTCGGCGGCTACGGCGAGAACGTCGACAACGTGAAGTTCGGCTGGAACTCCGTTCCGCTCTTCTCCGACATCGAGAAGAAGAAGGCGGAGTAACCCTTCGCAACGAGGCGGTGGTGCTCGCACCACCGCCTCGTTATCTTTGCCCTCGAGGCGCGCGATCCGCGCCCCGTACCCGAAGGGAGGTCGAGGGTGGCCTTTTACATCCTCAGACGAATCCTGCAGGCGATCCCCGTGTTCTTCGGTGCGACCCTGCTGATCTACTTCATGGTCTTCGCCATGCCCGGCGACCCCATCGCCGGACTGTTCGGCGACAAGCAGCCGAACCCCGCCGTGCTCGAGCGGCTGCGCGCCGAGTACCACCTGGACGAGCCGTTCCTCGTCCAGTACGGGTACTACATCGCCGGCATCTTCCGGCTCGACTTCGGCACGAGCTTCTCGGGCCAGGCCGTCTCCGACATCCTGGCGCGCACGTTCCCGGTCACCCTGCGCCTTGCGGTCATGGCGGTCGCCATCGCGTTCGTGCTCGCGATCATCATCGGCCTGTTCTCCGCGCTCGATAAGGGCGGCCTGTTCGACAACTCCATGCTCGTGCTGGCGCTGATCTTCATCGCCGTGCCGATCTTCGTGCTGTCTTTCCTGGCGCAGTACTTCCTCGCGGTGCAGCTCGGCTGGTTCAGGCCCACGGTGGGTGCGCGCAACGACTGGGGTGATCTCTGGCTGCCGGCGATCGTGCTCGGCTTCAGCGTCTACGCCACCAGCATGCGGCTGACCCGCGCGTCGACCATCGAGACCCTCGGGCAGGACTGGGTGCGCACGGCGTACAGCAAGGGCCTCTCGCGCCGCCGGGTCATCCCCGTGCACGTGCTGCGCAACTCGCTCATCCCGATGGTCACCGACCTCGGCACCGTCTTCGGCATCCTCATGGTCGGCGCGACCGTGACCGAGGGCATCTTCAACGTGCCCGGCGTCGGCAACACCCTCTACCAGGCGATCATCCGCGGCGAGAATCCGACAGTCGTGTCGTTCGTGACGGTGTTCGTCGTCGTGTACGTGCTCATCAACCTCGTCGTGGATCTTCTCTACGGCCTGCTCGACCCGAGGATCCGCTATGTCACGACCTGACCTCGACCGCGGCCACTACGTCGCGCCCGCGGACACCACATCGGTGCCCGTCGACGTCGTGCGCATCGACGCCAAGCCCAGCAACCTGTGGCTGGACGCATGGCGCGACCTGCGCCGCCGCCCGCTGTTCTGGATCTCGGCCGCCTTCGTGCTGCTGGTGATCATCGTCGCGCTCGCGCCGAGCCTGTTCACCAACGTGCCTCCGGCCAACGGCTGCGTGCTGTCGAAGAGCAACGCCGGGCCCGAGTCAGGGCATCCGTTCGGATTCACCCGTCAGGGCTGCGACGTGTACTCGCGCGTGATCTGGGGGACCCGCACCTCGCTCATCGTGGGTGCTCTGGCCACGGTGATCAGTACCATCGTCGGAATCGTCATGGGGGCTCTTGCCGGCTTCTACGGCGGCTGGCTCGACTCGGTGCTCTCCCGGGTGGGCGACATCTTCTTCACGATCCCGTACATCATCGCGGCGATCGTCGTGATGTCGGTGCTGCCGCAGCGCAACGAGATCGTGCTCGCCTTCGCGATCGGCGGCTTCGCCTGGGCATCGACGGCGCGCATCATGCGCGCTGAAGTGCTCCGGGTCAAACAGGCCGACTTCGTCATGGGGGCCGAGTCCATCGGCATGTCGAAGTTCAAGACGCTTCTCGTGCACGTGCTGCCCAACGCGATGGCCCCCGTCATCGTGGTCGCCACGCTTGCACTGGCGGGTGCCATCGTCGCCGAGGCGACGCTGTCGTTCCTCGGCGTCGGCCTCAGCGGCACCATGTCGTGGGGCCTGGACATCAGCCAGGCTCAGACCACCATCCGCACCGCGCCGATGGCGCTGTTCTGGCCGTCGCTGGCCCTGACCATCACCGTGCTGGCGTTCGTCACGCTCGGTGAGCTGCTGCGCGACGCCGTCGACCCGAAGGCGAGGGCCCAGCGATGAGCGAACCTCTGCTCAGCGTGCGCGACCTGCGCGTCGCATTCCGCAGCGGCAAGAAGATCCGCGAAGTGCTGCATGGCGTGAGCTTCGACATGATGGCGGGCGAGACGCTGGCGATCGTGGGGGAGTCGGGCTCGGGCAAGTCCACCACCGCGGCCGCCATCATCGGGCTGCTTCCCGGCACCGGACACGTCACGGGTGGCAGCATCACGCTCGACGGACGCGAGCTCACGACCGCGAAGCGGGCCGAGCTCGAGAACATCCGCGGCCGCGAGATCGGCTACGTCCCTCAGGATCCGATGTCGAATCTCAACCCCGTGTGGTCGATCGGCTTCCAGGTGAAGGAGGCGGTGCGCGCGAACGGACTGGCCCAGGGCCGTCAGGAGGTGCACGACCGCGCCGTCGAGGTGCTGCAGCAGGCGGGTCTCGCCGACGCCGCCCGCCGCATGCACCAGTTCCCGCACCAGTTCTCGGGTGGCATGAGACAGCGTGCGCTGATCGGCATCGGCCTCGCCGCCGATCCCCAGCTGCTGATCGCCGACGAGCCGACCAGTGCACTGGATGTGACCGTGCAGCGGGTGATCCTCGATCACCTGGCGAGCCTGACCAGCGAACGCGGCACCTCGGTGCTGCTGATCACGCATGATCTGGGTCTCGCCGGTGACCGCGCCGACCGCATCATCGTGATGAACCAGGGCGAGATCGTCGAGGCCGGACCCAGTACCGAGATCCTCTCCCGACCGCAGCACCCGTACACCCAGCGCCTGGTGGCCGCCGCGCCCAGCCTCGCATCCAAGCGGATCGGCGCCGTGACCACCCGGGAGGCGGATGCGGTCGATGCCGCGCCTGCCGTGGTGGAGGTGCGCGACCTCGTCAAGGAGTACTCGATCCGCAGCGGTGGCCTGCGCAGCGAGAAGTTCCTGGCGGTCGACGGCGTGTCGTTCTCGATTCCTCGGGGCAAGACGCTCGCTCTGGTGGGCGAATCGGGGTCCGGGAAGTCGACCGTCGCGAAGATGCTGCTGCAGCTCGAGAAGCCGACCGACGGTGAGATCCTCATCGACGGCGAGGCGACGAGCGCCATGTCGCGTGCGGAGGTCTTCGCACTGCGGCGGCGCATGCAGCCGGTCTTCCAGGACCCGTACGGTTCGCTCGACCCGCTGCGCAGCATCGGCAACCTCATCAGCGAGCCGCTGCAGGTGCACGGCATCGGCACGCGCGACGAGCAGCACAGGCGATCGCTCGAGCTGCTCGACCAGGTCTCGCTGCCGCGCGAGCTCGCCGAGCGGTATCCGAACGAGCTGTCCGGCGGTCAGCGCCAGCGCGTGGCCATCGCCAGGGCCCTCGCGCTCAAGCCGGACATCGTCGTGCTCGACGAGGCGGTGTCGGCGCTCGACGTGCTGGTGCAGGACCAGATCCTGCATCTGCTCTCCGACCTGCAGGACGAGCTCGGTCTGACGTACCTGTTCATCACGCACGACCTCGCCGTCGTGCGTGTGGCAGCAGACCTCGTGTGCGTGATGGAGAAGGGCAGGATCGTCGAACAGGGCACGGTCGACTCGATCTTCTCCGACCCGCAGGAGGAGTACACCCGTCGCCTGCTCGACGCGATCCCGGGCGCATCCCTGCCGCTGGGCGGCGCCGGCCTGTGACAGCCGAGCCTCCCAGGGCACCAGCCGGCGCCGCCTCGCTCCGCAGCCGGGGCGGGGTGGCGCTGCTGGTGATCTGCTCGATCGTCGCGGCGGTGCTGCTGGTCGACGCCGCGGTGCGAGCGGATGCCGTCACGGCGGCGCTGCTGGCTCCGTGGCCGCTGCTCGTGCTGTGGGCGGTGTACGTTCTCGGCGTGGCGTCCCGGGTGCGTGCCACTCGGGATGGTGTTCTCGTGCAGAACCTGCTGCGCACCGTCTTCGTGCCCTGGGCGCGGGTGCAGCAGATCCGGATGCGCTGGCAGATCGAGATCACTCTCGACGACGGCTCGCTGGTGACCTGCTTCGGCGGTCCCGCCAGGCGCCGGCCGCAGCGCCTCGGCCCTGGACGCACCAAGGAAGACGCCAACGGACGCGCTGACGATGCCGTGGCGGCGCTGCGCAAGGCGAAGGCGAGCGCGGTGAACGTCACGCCGGTCCCGCCCGTGCGACGAGGGTGGGACTTCCCGGCGATCATCGCCCTGCTCGTCCTCATCGCCTGGGCCGCGACGGCCGTGCTGGTCACGCGCGCCTGAGGCGAGCGACATTCAGCCGGAGAGACCGAACAGCGCCGGCCACGTATCGGCTGCCCACGGGTACCCGACGAAGACGATCGCGTCGATCGCGAAGTGCGCCACAAGGAACGGCATCAGACGCCCGGTCCGAGCGAACAGCCATCCGAACAGCAGCCCCATCGCGAGGTTGCCGACGAACGCACCGGGACCCTGGTAGAGGTGATAGGTGGCCCGCAGCGCGCTGGTCGCGACGATGATCGGCCACATGCCCCAGCCGAGCTGCCTGAGTCTGGCGAACAGGTAGCCGAGCACGACGAACTCCTCTTGGATCGATGCCCGAGCCGCCGACAGCAGCAGGACCGGCACCGTCCACCAGTGGGCGTCGAGGCCTGCCGGGTCGACGGCCACGAACCAGCCGAGCGCGCGGCCGACGAAGTAGAGCGCCATCCCCGGGATGCCGATGACGGCCACGAGCCCGAGGCCCCAGCCGACGTCGCGCGTGGGTCTCGTGCCGTCGAGTCCGAGCATCCCGAGATGCGGGCTGCGTGACCGCCAGAGCAGGAAGCAGACCAGCAGCACGGGCATGACGCCGAAGCCGATCGAAAGCAGCTGATAGATGAGGTCGAAGACCTCTCGGTCGCTGCGCGAGGGGTTCAGCGTCGCGGTCTGATCGGCCAGGGGAGTGGAGTCGGTGAGCCGGTAGGCGAGCTGTACGACCGCGTACACCGCCGACTGGCCGAGCCCCAGAGCGAGGACGATGCCGAGCTCCCACCACAGCCGCGTCCTGGTCGCCGTCACCCTCTTGATCGTAGATGCGACCGTTCGGATAGCTCAATCGGCCGCATCCACGCCCGATCGTCGCCATTTCGGCGATTCGAACGCGTCAGGCACTGTTCAGAGAGCGTGCGCTATTCTGGAACGTCGCTCTCGTTCATCCGGCGCACGCGGCACCCCATCTCACACCAAATCCGCATTGGACTTCTTGAATGGCGCACGCCCTCCGCTCTGACCTCCGAAACGTCGCGATCGTCGCACACGTCGACCACGGCAAGACCACGCTCGTCGATGCCATGCTCCGTCAGACCGGCTCGTTCGGCGAGCACGCGCACGTCGAAGAGCGCGCGATGGACTCGAACGACCTTGAGCGTGAGAAGGGCATCACGATCCTCGCCAAGAACACGGCGATCACCTACAACGGCAAGCACAGCGAGGGGCCGGTGACGATCAACGTCGTCGACACCCCCGGTCACGCCGACTTCGGCGGCGAGGTCGAGCGCGCGCTGTCGATGGTCGACGGCGTCGTGCTGCTGGTCGACTCCTCCGAGGGTCCGCTGCCGCAGACCCGCTTCGTGCTGCGTAAGGCGCTCGAGGCCAAGCTGCCCGTCATCCTGCTGGTCAACAAGACCGACCGCGGCGACGCCCGCATCGCCGAGGTCGAGGAAGAGGCGCACGACCTGCTGCTGGGCCTGGCCAGCGACCTGCAGGACGACGTGCCCGACCTCGACGTCGACGCGCTGCTCGACGTTCCGGTCGTCTACGCCTCCGGTCGCGCGGGAGCCGCTTCCCGCAACCGTCCCGCGAACGGCGAACTGCCCGACAACGACGATCTCGAGCCGCTGTTCGAGGCGATCCTCGAGCACGTGCCGGCCCCGTCGTACGACGACGAGGCTCCGCTGCAGGCGTGGGTCACCAACCTCGACTCGTCGGCCTTCCTCGGCCGCCTGGCGCTGCTGCGCATCTTCAACGGCACCCTGAAGAAGGGTCAGACCGTCGCCTGGGTGCGTCAGGACGGCACCACTCAGAACGCGCGCATCACCGAGCTGCTCATGACCAAGGCGCTCGAGCGCTACCCGGCCGAGTCGGCCGGGCCCGGCGACATCGCCGTCATCGCGGGCTTCTCGGACATCATGATCGGCGAGACCATCGCCGACCCGGAGGACGTGCGCCCGTTGCCGCAGATCTCGGTCGACGAGCCGTCGATCTCGATGACGATCGGCACGAACACTTCGCCGCTGGTCGGCAAGGTCAAGGGTCACAAGCTGACGGCTCGCATGGTGAAGGACCGTCTCGACCGTGAGCTGATCGGAAACGTGTCGCTGCGTGTGAACGACATCGGGCGTCCGGATGCGTGGGAGGTGCAGGGCCGCGGTGAGCTGCAGCTCGCCATCCTCGTCGAGAACATGCGCCGCGAGGGCTTCGAGCTCACCGTCGGCAAGCCACAGGTCGTCACCCGCAAGATCGACGGCAAGGTGCACGAGCCCTACGAGCACCTCACCATCGACGTGCCCGAGGAACACCTCGGCGCGGTGACGCAGCTGATGGCGAACCGTCGCGGCCGCATGGACAACATGGTCAACCACGGCACCGGCTGGATCCGCATGGAGTTCATCGTGCCCTCCCGCGGTCTGATCGGATTCCGCACCGAGTTCCTCTCGATCACCCGCGGCACCGGCATCGCCAACGCGATCTCGCACGGCTACGACGAATGGGCGGGCTCGATCGTCGCGCGTCAGAACGGCTCGATCGTCGCCGACCGCTCCGGCGTCGTGACCCCGTTCGCGATGATCGCCCTGCAGGAGCGCATGTCGTTCTTCGTCAAGCCCACCGAAGAGGTCTACGAGGGCATGGTCATCGGCGAGAACTCGCGCGCCGACGACATGGACGTGAACATCACCAAGGAGAAGAAGCTCACCAACATGCGCTCCTCCACGGCCGACACGTTCGAGTCGATGACCCCGCCGCGCATCCTGTCGCTCGAGGAGTCGCTCGAGTTCGCCCGCGAAGACGAGTGCGTCGAGGTGACGCCGGATGCCGTGCGCATCCGCAAGGTGATCCTCGACCAGACCACCCGCGGTCGCGAGGCGTCGCGCCTGAAGCGTCAGGACGCCAACGCCTGACCCGCCGGCAGTTCGTCGAGGCCCCCTCGCAGCATCCGCGCCCCTCCGGGCGGCGTCGCTGCACGGGGGCCTCAGCGTTGAAAGCGGGCGTCGACGCCGGGCATCGGGTCAGCCCGCGCGTGTGGAAAGTAACGAACGCATAACATACTTCCCCGAGTGCTGTGGCGCGTCATTCTCGGGAAGCGCGCACGTTCTGTCCAGATGAGAGCAGGGTGGCGTCCAGGTGCAGGGGACAGGCTTGTCTCTCGTGCCCGGGATACGGCGCTCCCGATGAGCGCGCCCCGAGGGGTCCGGGCCGTCGACAACCCGAAGGTCGAACCTCACCCCATGATCGATATCCAGAACACCCGTGCGCCCGAGCGCGTCGCACACCTGGCATCCGCCCCCTCCCGCATGCGGCGTCCGTTCATCGCCGTCGCCGTCGCCGCGGTGCTGACCGCCACGGCCGCGGCCGGCGCGGTCTTCGCCCCCGCCGCGATCGGCGCCATCCCCTCCGAGCACGCCCTCGAGCAGGCGGCCGACGCCGCGGACCACGGCAAGATCGCCCTGGTGAACGCCGAGTCGCTGAACAACGTGGTCGCCCAGGTCGAGTTCTCGCTGCCGACCGAGCAGACCGAGATCGACCTCAGCGAGCTGACGGCCGACGTGAAGAAGCTCGTGAAGACCGATCAGCTGTCGTCTGAGGAGGTCGCCGACCTCACGGCCGATGTGGTGCTGGGCACCACCATCGTCCAGTCGAAGACCTCCGACCTGCAGAACGCGCTGACCGCCGGGAAGGAAGCGGAGGCCGCACGCGTGGCTGCGGAGGCGGCGCGCGCGAAGGCGGAGGCCGAGCGCATCGCCGCCGAGGAAGCGGCACGACGAGCGGCTGAGGAGCAGGCTCGCCTGGCAGCGGCGAACACGCCCGAGGGCGCGAAGGCGACCGCGCGCGCCATGGCCGCTGAGCGCTACGGCTGGGGCGAGGGCGAGTTCTCGTGCCTGGCGAAGCTGTGGACCAAGGAGTCGGGCTGGAACTACCAGGCCTACAACTCCAACGGCGGGGCCACGGGCATCCCGCAGTCGCTTCCTGGGAGCAAGATGGCCAGCGCCGGCGCCGACTGGCGCACCAACGCCGCGACGCAGATCGCCTGGGGGCTGGGCTACATCGACCGCGCCTACGGCTCGCCGTGCGCGGCCTGGGGCCACTCGCAGGCGGTCAACTGGTACTGAGCCGCCGAGACGTCAGCGCAACTCCGACACCAGCACCGCGCTGGTGCCGGGGCTGCGCGCGTCGAAGATGTGCGGCGCGTCGCCGGCGTACGACAGGTAGTCGCCCGGCTGCAGCAGCTCGGGCGCCTCGTCGGGTCCGACCAGCGCCTCGCCGCTGATCAGCACGATGTGCTCGGTCGTGCCCGCATGGTGCGGCAGCGAGCGTTTGGGTTCGCCCGGCTCGGCCTGGATGAGGTAGATGTCGCGGCGCGTGCCCGGTGCCGCCGCAGACAGCAGTGTGGCGAGATAGGGGGATGCCGCTGACGGCACCCCCGCATGATCTCCGAGACGGATCAGTCGCGCCGTCGGCGCACGGTCGTCGACCAGGGTCGCGAACGGCACGCCCAATGCCACGCCGATGGCCCACAGCGTCTCGACGCTGGGGTTGCCGGATCCCCCTTCGAGCTGCGAGACGGTCGCCTTCGAGACTCCCGCTCGTCTGGCGAGCTCGGAGACCGATAAGCCGGCTCCCTCCCGCTCCCGGCGCAGGGCGAGGGCGAGACGTTCGCGTAGATCCATGTGTTCATTATGGCAAACGATCGTTCGATTTGACTGGACACCGATAGCTGTTCACAATGATGTCCATGCGTTCATTCGAGCGAACACGGCCGCCGGACCGCGCCAGCAGGGAGGTGTGGCGGGAGGGCCTCGCGGTCGCCATCGCCACCAGCGCGTACGGCATCTCGTTCGGCGCGCTGTCAGTGGCATCCGGGCTCGATGTCTGGCAGACCTGCGTGTTGAGCCTGCTGATGTTCACCGGCGGCTCGCAGTTCGCCTTCATCGGCGTCTTCAGTGCCGGCGGCATCGCGGCTCTTCCCTCGGCGATCGCATCGGCCGCGCTGCTCGGCGTGCGCAACGTCGCCTACGGCATGCGCATGTCATCGATCATCGGCGGCGGCTTCTGGCGCCGGGCGGCGGCCGCCCACGTCACCATCGACGAGTCGACAGCCGTCGCCATCTCGCAGGAGACGCCGCACCTGCGTCGTCTCGGGTTCTGGCTCACCGGCCTCGGGGTGCTCGTCGGCTGGAACCTCACGACGCTCGCCGGCGCCCTGCTGGGAGACGTGCTCGGCGACCCGAAGACGTGGGGCCTCGACGCGGCGGCCGCCGCCGCGTTCCTCGCGCTGCTCTGGCCGCGGCTCCGGGAACGGCAGGCGATCGCCGTCGGTGTGGCCGCCGCGGTCGTAGCCGCTGGCCTCACGCCCTTTCTCCTGCCCGGTCTCCCGGTGCTCGTCGCCGCGCTCGTCGCGGTCGTCATCGGATGGTTCAACTGGCTGGGGCGCCCAGGGACGACGGCGGAGGCGACGTCATGACGGTGTGGAGCGCTGTGCTGCTCGCGGCCTGCATCTGCGTCGGGCTGAAAGCCGCCGGGTACCTCGTGCCGGCCGGCCTGCTGGAGGCGCCAAGGCCGGCACGGATCTCGGATCTGCTCACCGTCGCCTTGCTGGGCGCGCTCGTCGCGGTGCAGTCGCTGGGCGCCGGGCAGGCGGTGATGGTGGATGCCAGGGTGCCGGCCGTCCTCGTCGCCGCCGGTCTGCTGTGGATGCGCCAGTCCTTCCTCGTCGTCGTCTTCGCCGCTGCGGCTGTGGCGGCGCTGCTGCGTCTGGTCGGGCTCGCCGGGTGACACGGGCTGCGTCAGGTGACGGACGGTGGCGCGCAGTAGGCTGACTCCGTGCGCAGAATGCTCTCCCGAGGCCTCTCGTGGCTCGCCGCGGCCCTGGTCGGTGCCGTCTACGGCATCGCCGCCACCATCGCGCACAGCTTCACAATCGGGCCGATCCCCGTCGGCTTGATCCTCGGCGGTGTCGCGTGCGCCGCGCTGCTGATCGCGCTGCGCGCGCTGACGGGAGATCGCTGGGCCGCGCTCGCCGCGGGATTGGGCATGATGGCGCTGCTGCTGGTGATCTCTCAGCGCGGACCGGGGGGATCGATCGTGGTGCCGAACACGGCCCTCGGCAATATCTGGATGTACGTCGCCGCAGGCATCGTCATGCTCGTCGTGGCGTGGCCGGACACCCGTCGGCTGAGGGATCTGTCGGCGAGTGCGGCGGCACCGCGGGGCGAGGCGCGCTGAGGAGTCGTAGACTGAAGCCGTGACGTACGTGATCGCCCTTCCCTGCGTCGATGTCAAGGATCGCGCCTGCATCGACGAATGCCCCGTGGACTGCATCTACGAAGGCGAGCGGATGCTGTACATCCACCCCGACGAGTGCGTGGACTGCGGCGCCTGCGAACCGGTCTGCCCCGTCGAGGCGATCTACTACGAAGACGACCTCCCCGAGGAATGGGCCGACTACTACAAGGCCAACGTCGAGTTCTTCGACGAGATCGGCTCTCCGGGCGGCGCATCCAAGGTCGGCGTCTACGACTTCGACCACCCGGTGATCAGCGTCCTGCCACCGCAGGGGGACTGAGTGGGGGTCCGGGATCTCGCGGACTACCCCTGGGACGCCGTCGTCCCCTATCGCGAGCGGGCGGCTCAGCATCCCGACGGCCTCGTCGACCTGTCGATCGGCTCGCCGGTCGACCCCACGCCCGAGGTGATCCGCCGCGCGCTCGCCGAGGCCACCGACGCGCACGCGTACCCGCAGACCGTCGGCACGGTCGATGTGCGCCACGCGATCGTCGACTGGTATGCCCGCCGGCGCGGCGTGCCCGGGCTCACCGAGGCGAACGTCATGCCGACGATCGGCTCGAAGGAGCTCGTCGCGCTGCTGCCTCTCCTGCTCGGCCTCGGTGCGGGCGATGTCGTCGTTCATCCTCGCGTCGCGTACCCGACATACGCCGTCGGTGCGGCGGTCGTCGGGGCGACGGCCGTCGCCGCCGACGACCCGGCTCAATGGCCCGAGGGTGCGAAGCTCATCTGGATCAACACCCCCGGCAACCCCGACGGGCGCACCTGGAACCTCGAGGCGCTGAGCGCCGCGGTGCGCCGCGCTCGCGAGCTCGGCGCCGTGCTGGCGAGCGACGAATGCTACGCCGAGCTCGGCTGGGACGGCCCGTGGCGGAGCCAGGCCATCCCGTCGGTGCTCGACCCGCGTGTCACAGGCGACAGCCGTGCGAACCTGCTCAGCGTCTACTCGCTCAGCAAGCAGTCCAATCTCGCCGGATACCGCGCCGCCTTCATCGCCGGCTGCTCGACGCTGATCGGCGACATCCTCGCTGCGCGCAAGCACCTCGGCCTGATGCCGCCCGCGCCGGTGCAGCACGCGATGGCCGTGGCCCTGCGTGATGACGAGCACGTCGCCGCGCAGAAGCAGCTCTATCGTCAGCGCCGCGACGCGCTGCTGCCGGCGCTCGTCGACGCCGGATTCCGCATCGACGGCTCCGAGGCGGGCCTGTACCTGTGGGCGACAGAGGGGCGTGATGCCTGGGAATCGATGGACCGCCTGGCGTCCCTCGGCATCCTCGCAGGGCCCGGCCACTTCTACGGCGAGCACTCCGCCCAGCACGTGCGTCTGTCGCTCACCGCGCCGCTCGAGCGCGTCGAGCAGGCCGCGGAGCGCCTGCGCGGGGCCGATCGCTGAGTTTTTTGTGTGTACCACGCCGTGATGACCCGCATCTCTTGGCGGATGTCACAGTAGGCCGAGGTCACGACTAGGCTGTAGGGGCGATGGGGTCTGCTGGACCGGCGCTGCGTGCGTCTTTCATCGCCCACGACGAGACGAACGCAGCAGGAGGTTGGCGTGAGCGCAGCTCAGCCCGAGAAGGCGACTCTTTCGATCGGCGACACCACGGCGGAGTTCCCCGTCGTCCGCGGAAGCAGCGGCACCGACAGCATCGACTTCTCGACGCTGACGCGTCAGACCGGCTACACCGGTCTCGACTACGGCTTCGTGAACACAGCATCCACCAAGTCGGCCGTCACCTTCATCGACGGCGATCAGGGCATCCTGCGCTACCGCGGATACCCGATCGAGCAGATCGCGAAGAACTGCAGCTACCTCGAGGTGGCCTGGCTGCTGATCTACGGCGAGCTGCCGACGGCGACCGAGCTCGCCGAGTTCGACGAGAAGATCCGCCGGCACACCCTGCTGCACGAGGATCTCAAGCATTTCTTCTCGGCTCTGCCGCACACCGCACACCCGATGTCGGTGCTCTCATCCGCGGTCGCGGCGCTGTCGACCTACTACGAGGGCCAGACCGACCCGCACAACCCCGAGCACGTCGAGCTGAACATGGTGCGCATGCTCGCCAAGCTGCCGGTCATCGCCGCGTACGCGCACAAGAAGAGCGTCGGACAGGCTTTCCTCTACCCCGACAACTCGCTGAGCTTCGTCGACAACTTCCTGAAGCTCAACTTCGGCGTGCACAGCGAGCCGTACGAGGTGAACCCGGTGATGTCGAAGGCGCTCGAGCTGCTGCTGATCCTGCACGAGGATCACGAGCAGAACGCCTCGACCTCTACCGTGCGTCTGGTCGGCTCGACGGGCGCGAACCAGTTCGCGTCGATCTCGGCCGGCATCCAGGCGCTCTCGGGCCCGCTGCACGGCGGGGCGAACGAGGCGGTGCTGACGATGCTCGGTCAGATCCGCGATTCCGGACAGAGCGTGCAGCGCTTCGTCGAGAGCGTGAAGAACAAGGAGGCCGGTGTGAAGCTGATGGGCTTCGGACATCGGGTCTACAAGAACTACGATCCGCGCGCGAAGCTCGTCAAGGAGGCCGCCGACGAGGTGCTCTCCGAGCTCGGCGTCACCGATCCGCTGCTCGACCTCGCCAAGGAGCTCGAGGAGATCGCGCTCGCCGACGACTACTTCAAGGAGCGCCGGCTCTACCCGAACGTCGACTTCTACACCGGCGTCATCTACAAGGCGATGGGCTTCCCGACACGCATGTTCACGGTGCTGTTCGCGATCGGCCGCCTGCCGGGCTGGCTGGCGCAGTGGCGTGAGCTGAACCTAGACCCGCAGACCAAGATCGGCCGCCCGCAGCAGCTCTACGTCGGGTCGCCCGAGCGCTCGTTCCCGGCGCGCTGAGTCCAGGAGATTCGTTTCGCGCCGAGAGGTGCTGACGGTGGCAGCGCTGTGCCGCGAACGGCGGCAGCGCTGTGCCGAGATGGTATCGGCGCCGTGCCTCGACGGTGGCGAGGCTGGCCGGATGCCGGATGCCGGATGCCGGATGCCGGATGCCGGATGCCGGATGCCGGATGCGGAACGCCTCGTGTGACGGCAGAACGGCCCGTCACGGGATTCCGTGACGGGCCGCTCCGAGTACGCAGTCGGGATCTGTTCGTCAGCGTCCCTGCGGCCGGCTGGCGCGGCGCGAGCCAGTGTGGGCGCGTCCCGCGCCGTGCTGCTGGCCCGTCGAGGGGCGGGCGGCGCCGTGGTCGCCCTGGCGCTGCTGGCCCGCGGGTGATCCGGTCTGGGTGGAGTAGCGCGGCTGGCTGCTCTGGGCGTGCGAGCGTGCGCGCTCGCGGCCGACATCCGTGCGCTGGGCCGTGTCGCCGGCGCGACCGGAGCGACGACGGCCGGAGCCGGAGCGTGCGCCGGACTGGCCGCCCGACTGCTGCGCAGGCTTCGCCTTCGGCTTGTTCTGCTGCTGAGTGACCGGGACGGTCTTGATCTTCGGGGCGCGCTCGCCGACCAGCTCGTCGACGATCGCGGGAGTCACGTCCTCCAGGCCCACCGTGATCTGCGCCTTGCGCAGGATGTCCTTCACGTCGCGGCGCTGCTCGGGCAGCATCAGCGTGACGACGGTGCCCGCAGCGCCGGCACGGGCGGTGCGGCCCGAGCGGTGCAGATACGCCTTGTGCTCGACGGGCGGGTCGACGTGCACGACCAGCTCGACGTCATCGACGTGCACGCCGCGCGCGGCGACGTCGGTCGCGACGAGCACACGCACGCCGCCGTTCGCGGGGTCCGCGCCGAACGCGGCGAGGTTGCGCTCGCGTGCGTTCTGACCGAGGTTGCCGTGCAGGTCGACCGACGGAATGCCCGCCGAGGTCAGCTGCTTGGCCAGCTTCTTGGCGTGGTGCTTCGTGCGGGTGAAGAGGATGCGACGGCCGAGGCCGGACGCTAGGTCCTCTACGAGCTTCTTCTTGGCATCCGCGTCGGAGGCGATGAGCACGCGGTGGGTCATCTCGCCGACGGGCACGCTGGCCTCGTCGACCTCGTGGCTGACCGGATCGCTGAGGAACCGCTTCGCGAGTGCGTCGATGCCGCGGTCGAGGGTCGCACTGAACAGCAGACGCTGCCCGCCGGCCGGGGTGGCCGCGAGGATGCGGGTGACGCCGGGCAGGAAGCCGAGGTCGGCCATGTGATCGGCCTCGTCGAGCACGGCGACCTCGACGCCGCCGAGCGAGACGACGCCCTGCTTCATGAGGTCTTCGAGGCGGCCGGGGCAGGCCACGACGATGTCGACGCCGCTGCGCATCGCCTGCTCCTGCGGGCGCTGCGAGACGCCGCCGAACACGGTGGTGACGCGCATGCCGACGGCCTCGGCGAGCGGCTTGATGGTCGCGGCGATCTGGGTGGCGAGCTCGCGGGTCGGCGCGAGCACGAGACCGCGGGGGCGGCCGGGCTGGCGGCGCGTGCCGGACGAGGCGAGACGGGCCACCAGCGGCAGGGCGAAGGCGATGGTCTTGCCGCTGCCGGTGCGCCCACGGCCGAGCAGGTCGCGGCCCGCGAGGGAATCGGGAAGGGTGTCGCGCTGGATGGCGAACGGCTCGGTCTTGCCGTCGGCGGCCAGAACGTCAGCCAGCGCGGCGGGCACGCCGAGATCGAGGAAGGAAGGCATAGGAGTATCTCCGGGAAGGCGCAGCGTGGCTGCGGAAGTGGGCGACGGCGCGGGATCGCGCATCGTTTCGCCGCTCGAGTGACCGCGACCGGGTGCCGGTGCGGAGGGGTATCGACGACGCAGACGTCTCGCTTCGCGAGGGGCGTCGACTCAAGCCTAACAGCAGCCGCGACCGCGAGCCTGAGGGCGAGTCGTGCGCACCCGACAGCAGCGGCGACCGCGAGCCTGAGCGCGCGTCGTGCGCACCCGACAGCAGCCGCGACCGCGGGCCTCAGCGCGCACCGTCGTCAGGCGTGTAGCATCTCGTTCAGCGTCACCCCGTGACCCGAGCGCTGCACGACCTCCACGGCGCCGCTCAGCGAGTTGCGACGGAACAGCAGCCCGCTGCGGCCCGAGAGCTCGGCGGCCTTGACCATCGGCCGCTCGCCGTCTGCCGGGGCCTGCGCATCGGCGATGACGACTTTGGTGCCCGCCGTCAGATAGAGCCCCGCTTCGACGATGCAGTCGTCGCCCAGCGAGATGCCGATTCCCGCGTTGGCTCCCAGCAGCGTGCGCGCGCCGATCGATACGCGGTGCTGCCCACCGCCGGAGAGCGTGCCCATGATGGATGCGCCGCCGCCGATGTCGCTGCCGTCGCCGACGACCACGCCCTGCGAGATGCGGCCCTCCACCATCGACGCGCCGAGGGTGCCGGCGTTGAAGTTCACGAAGCCCTCGTGCATGACCGTGGTGCCGGGGGAGAGGTGGGCGCCGAGGCGAACCCGCGACGCGTCCGCGATGCGCACGCCTGCGGGCTGCACGTAGTCGGTGAGCCGGGGGAACTTGTCGAGCCCCTGCACCTGGATGCCGTGCCGCTGCAGCACCGGTCGAAGCCTGGCGGCATCCGCGGGGCGCATCGGTCCGGCGTTGGTCCACGCGACGGTGGGCAGGTGGCCGAAGATGCCGTCGAGGCTGAGCTCGTTGGGGCGCACGAACAGGTGCGACAGGGCGTGCAGACGCAGGTAGGCGTCGGCCGTGGAGGCCACGGGCGCGTCGAGATCGATGGTGAGCTGCACGACCTCGATCGTCACCCCGCGGCGTTCGTCGTCGTCGGCGAAAGCGCCCCAGGTGGATGCCGCGGCTGCGGCGTCATCGGGCTCCTGCGCGCCGAGGCCGAGCTCGGGGTACCAGGCGTCGAGGACGGTGCCGTCGGATGCGATCGTGCTCAGGCCGATGCCCCAGACCGTGCGTGCGGTGCTCATCCCTCTACGGTACGGGGCCATGCCGATTCGCGGCGGGATATGTCGGCGTGGCTAGGCTGGGCGCATGGCGCTGGACCTGACTGCATCCTCTCTCGATCTCACTCGCACGATCTGCGACATCCCCAGCGTCTCCGGCGATGAGCGGTCGCTGGCCGATCAGATCGAGACGGCGATCCGGGCTCACTCGCACCTCGAGGTGGTGCGCCATGGCAACACGGTGGTCGCCCGCACGGATCTCGGCAGGGCTCAGCGCGTGGTCATCGCCGGACACATCGACACCGTGCCGATCAACGGCAACGTGCCCACCCGCGACGTCGAGATCGACGGCGAGGGGTACCTGTGGGGGCGCGGCACGGTCGACATGAAGGCCGGCGTGGCGGTGCAGCTCAAGCTGGCAGCCGAGCTCACCGACCCCTCGGTCGACATCACATGGATGTGGTACGACAACGAGGAGGTCGACGCTTCGCTGAACGGTCTCCACCTGCTCGCCGAGGCGCGCCCCGACCTGTTCGCCGCCGACTTCGCCATCCTGGGCGAGCCCTCAGACGGGCGCGTCGAGGGCGGCTGCAACGGCACGCTCCGCGCGGTCGTCCGCGTGCGCGGCGTGCGTGCGCACAGCGCACGCTCGTGGATCGGCGAGAACGCCATCCACGCGGCGGCTCCGATCCTCACGCGGCTGGCGGAATACCGCGCTCGGGAGATCGCGGTCGAGGGGCTGGGCTACCGCGAGGGTCTCAACGCGGTCAGCATCCGCGGCGGCGTCGCAGGCAACGTCATCCCCGACCTGTGCGAGGTCGAGGTCAACTACCGCTTCGCGCCGAGCAAGAGCGTCGCCGACGCCGAGGCTCACGTGCGTGCTGTGTTCGCGGGGTTCGAGGTCGAGATCCTCGATGCGGCCGGGGGCGCTCGTCCGGGACTGGACGCGCCGATCGCGCAGCAGTTCCTCGCCGCGGTCGGGGGAGAGGCGCACGCCAAGTACGGCTGGACCGATGTCGCGCGCTTCTCTGCCATGGGGGTTCCCGCGGTGAACTACGGTCCGGGCGATCCGCATCTCGCGCACCACGACGAGGAGCGCGTGCCCGTCGCGCAGACCGAGGATGTCGAACGCGGACTGCGCGCGTGGCTTACCGCCCGCTGACCAGCGTGCTGCGCGGATGGGTGCGCACGCCGGTTCCGGCTCGCATCGCGGTCATCTACCTGCTGTCCCGGCTGGTGACGACGGGGTACTTTGCGCTCGCCGCGGCCGGCTCGAGCCCGGCATCCCGCTTCGGCGCGACGCCCACGCTGGGTGATTACGCGGCGGGCTGGGACGCCCAGTGGTACTGGACGGTCGCGACTTTCGGCTACCCGACGGCGCTGCCGGTGAACGAGGCCGGCCAGGTGCTCGAGAACGCCTGGGCGTTCATGCCGGTGTACGCCCATCTCGCGCGGGTCGCCGGGTTCGGCGACTGGGTGGCGGGGGCCGTGCTGGTGTCGCTCACGTCCGGCTATCTGGCCTGTCTCGCCCTGTTCCGCCTGCTGCGCGCCCGGATCGGCGCCGCGGCGGCGCTGTGGGCGGTGGCATTCTTCGCGAGCGGGCCGCTCGCCGCACTGTTCCAGGTGGGCTACGCCGAGAGCCTGTTCGTGCTGCTGCTGCTCGTGGCGCTCGATCTGGTCTCGCGTCGTCGATACGGGTGGCTGTACCTCGTGGTCCCGGTGATGGGCTTCACCCGGCCGGGAGTGCTGGCTTTCGCCCTGTTCCTCGGGCTGCACGGCATCTCGCGATGGGTGTCGCGCGAGCGGCATCCGCTGCCGGCGAAGGACGTCGCGCACATCGTCGCGCTCGGCGTGCTCACGACGGCGGTCGGCTTCGCGTGGCAGGTGATCGCCGGGCTCGTCACCGGCGACCCGGGCGCGTATCTGAAGACCGAGCTGTCGTGGCGCCGCAACTGGCTGACGGACCCGTCTGCGGATTTCGTCCCGTTCGAGGGCTTCGTTCGCGGTGCCGAGTTCTGGGCCGGGCAGTGGGGGATGCCCGCCTGGGCGGGCTGGATGATCCTTGCGGTTCTGGTGACCGGCGCCGGGTACGCCCTGCTGCGCGCGCGCAGCGTGCGGCGGCTCGGCCTCGACATCCGGCTGTGGAGCGCGAGCTACCTGCTGTACCTGCTGGCCGTGTTCTTCCCGCAGTCGAGCACCTTCCGCCTGCTCTTCCCGCTGACGCCGCTCGCCGGAGCACTCGCGGTGCCCCGCTCCCGCGTGTACCGGTGGGGGATGCTGCTGCTCTGCCTGCTGCTGCAGTGGGCCTGGATCCTCGCGATGTACGGCTCGGCGCAGACGTACTGGCAGATCCCGTGACGCGGATGTGACGCGCGTAACACCGAAGGCGGAGGCTACCGATAAACTTGACCCATACCACCGAGGGAAAGGGTGCCACGATGGCAGCGATGAAGCCGAGGACCGGCGACGGACCGATGGAGGCCGTGAAGGAGGGGCGACTCATCATCGTGCGGGTGCCGCTCGAGGGCGGCGGCCGTCTGGTCGTCTCCGTGAACGACGCAGAGGCGAAGGAGCTTCACGACGTGCTGGGCGCCGTCGTGAGCGCCTGACCTCCCGATGAGAGGGGCGGTGGATCTACGGATCCACCGCCCCTCTGTCGTCCGGGCCGAGTCGTCCGGGCCGTGTTCCGGGATCTGCTCGCGTGCTACTCGGCGATGCGGGCGAGCTGCAGCAGCCCCTCGCCGACGGTGGAGAGGGCGGCCAGCACCGCCTGTGACTCCTGCGTCTCCTGCACCAGCGAACGGTACGCGCTGGTGACCCCGTCGCGCTGCACGGGGTCGGCCACGCGGCCGCCCTGCAGCACCCGCGGCACGAGAACCAGCCCGCCGGTGCGCACGAGGCGCAGGCCGTGCTCGACGTACTCGATGACGTTCTCGGGGTCGGCGTCGATGAAGACGATGTCGTAGGCGCCCTCGTTCATGCGCGGCAGCACGTCGGACGCGCGGCCGGTGATGAAGCGACCGCGGGCGGCGGGCACCCGCGCGTCGGTGAACGCCTGGCGAGCGGCGGCGAGATGCTCGCGCTCGTTGTCGATGGTCGTGAGCACCGCCTGCGGTGCTCCGCGCAGCAGCCACAGGCCGGAGACTCCGGCGCCGGTGCCGATCTCGAGGACCGACCGGGCGGCGCTCGCGGCGGCCAGCACCGCGCACTGCGCTCCCACGGCGGCGCTGATCGGGGCGGCTCCGAGCTCCAGGGCGTGGGCGCGCGCGCGTGCGATCGCGGCGGGCTCCACGATGGTCTCTCGCGCGAATCGGGCGTTCGCGTCGTGCTCGCTCATGGGGTCTCTCCTCGGAAAAGCTTGTGGTCACCAGCGTAAGCGGGCGGGGCGGATCACGCGGTGAGGCGCGGCGGGTAGCCTGGGGGGATGGAACTGGGGTTGACCTTCGACAAGCTGCTGCTGATCGGGCTTGTCGCTGTCATCATCATCGGCCCCGAGCGTCTGCCGAAGGCCGCCGAGTCGTTCGCCAAGTTCGTGCGCCGCGCGGGGGAGTACCTCCGCGAGACCAAGAGCAGGATGCGTGATGAGCTGGGTCCGGAGATCGACGAGGTCGACTGGCGCAAGCTGGACCCGCGCCAGTACGACCCGCGCCGGATCATCCGCGACGCGCTGTTCGAAGAGCCGGAGTTCGAGGCGAAGCCGGTCTCGACGACCACCGCCGTCGCGACCGACCCGGTCGCCCCGGTGCGGCCGCGGATGACGAGGACGTACTTCTCCCGACAGACTCCGCCGCCGTTCGACGTCGAGGCCACCTGACCGTCGTTCATCCGACTCTGCTCAGCCGACGCTGCTCGGCCGGCTCTGCTCATCCGACGCTGCTCAGTCGACTCTGCTCAGCTGAGCCGAAGGGGAAGGGATCGGCCGGAGAGGCCTCGCCCCCGGTGGGCGATCCGCTGCGCGACGTCGTCGATCGCCCGCGCCGCGATGTCGTCGGGCTCGCCGAGCACGACCGGGACGCCCTGGTCGCCGCCGCGGCGCAGCGCCGGGCTGAGCGGGATGGATGCCAGCAGCGGAACCTCATCGCCGTCGGCGCTGAGCGCGCGGGCGACCTCGGCTCCACCGCCCGCGCCGAACAGGTCGAGCAGGGTTCCGTCGGGAAGGGCGAACGCGGCCATGTTCTCGATCACGCCGATCACCCGCTGACCGGTCTGCCTGGCTACGAGGCCGCTGCGGATCGCGACGTCGGCCGCGGCCGGCTGCGGGGTGGTGACGACCAGCACCTCGGCGTGCGGCAGGATCTGCCCGATCGAGATCGCGATGTCTCCGGTGCCCGGGGGCATGTCGATGAGCAGCACGTCGAGGTCGCCGAAGAACACGTCGGTGAGGAACTGCTGCACGGTGCGGTGCAGCATCGGTCCGCGCCACGCGACCACGGTTTCGCCGTCGCGCAGGAACATGCCGATCGACACGGTCTTCACATCGTGGGCGACAGGCGGAAGCATCAGGTCGTCGATTCGGGTGGGCTGAGTGCCCGGCGCGATGCCGAGCAGCCCCGGGATCGAGAAGCCGTGCACGTCGGCATCCACCAGTCCGACCCGCAGCCCCTGGCGGGCTAGTGCGACGGCGAGGTTCGCGGTGACGGTGGACTTGCCGACGCCGCCCTTCCCGCTCGAGACGAGGATCACCCGCGTCAGCGAGTCCGGCCCGAACGGCATCTGCCGGGCGGGACGACCGTCGCGCAGCTTCTCGGTGAGCGCTCGCCGCTCGTCCGGGGTCATCACGCCGACCTCGACGGTGACGTCGGCGATCCCGGGGACGGAAGCTGCGGCATCCCTGACGTCCTGCTCGATGCGCTGGGCGGCCGGGCATCCGACGATCGTGAGCACGATCCCGACCCGCGCCGTCGTTCCGTCGACGTCGATGTCGCGCACCATGTCGAGGTCGCCGATCGGGCGTCGCAGCTCGGGGTCGGTGACGGCGGCGACCGCCGCACGCACGCGGTCAGCGAGCGTCATGGCGCCCCTCCGCCGCGCGCTCGTCGTCGCCCAGGTCGGCGAGCAGCGCCTTCAGCTCCTGCCGCAGCACGTCGCGCGTGATCTGCTGGTTCGAGCGCTCTTCGAGGGCCATGCGCAGGGCGACGATCTCGCGGGCGAGGTACTCGGTGTCGGCGAGGTTGCGCTCGGCGCGCTGACGATCCTGCTCGATCTGCACGCGGTCGCGGTCGTCCTGTCGGTTCTGCGCGAGCAGGATAAGCGGTGCGGCGTACGAGGCCTGCAGCGAAAGGATCAGCGTGAGTGCGGTGAAGCCGAGGGCGGCTGAGTCGAAACGCCACCACCCGTTCTGCTCCGCCAGCATCGTGTATCCGATCCAGAGCGCGCAGAAGAGCGTGAGGATCGTGAGGAAGGTCGGGGTGCCCATCGCGCGGGCGACCCACTCGGTGAAGCGGCCGAACCGGTCGCGCGAGGGCGTCTGTGTGCGGGTGACCCCGCGGGTGCCAGGGGTGTCGAGGCGCGCGGTGCGCGAGGTGCGCGCCATCATCGGGCGCCCGCCGTCGGCTCGTCGGCGTCGTGGGTTCGCCAGTCATCGGGCAGCAGGTAGTCGAGCACGTCGTCGACGCTGATCGCGCCCACCAGACGATGCGCGCTGTCGATCACGGGCAGCGAGACGAGGTCGTAGCTGGCGAGCATGCGCGCGACCTCGGCCGCCGAGGCGGTGACGGCGACGGGCTCGACGGACTCGTCGAGGATCGCCCCGAGCCGCTCGTGCGGGGGATAGCGCAGCATCTTCTGGAAGTGCACGACGCCGAGCAGCCGCCCCGTCGGCGTCTCGAAGGGCGGCAGCGTGACGAACACGGCTGCGGCCAGGGCCGGGTGCAGCTCGTGGCGTCGGATGAGCGCCAGCGCCTCGGCGACGGTCGCGTCGGCCGACAGGATGATCGGCTCGGGGGTCATCAGACCGCCGGCGGTGTCGGCGCCGTAGCGCAGCAGATTCCTGACGTCCTCCGCCTCCTCCGGGTCCATCAGGGTGAGCAGGTGCTCGAGTCGTTCCGGGGGCAGCTGGGCGAGCAGGTCGGCCGCGTCGTCGGGCTCCATCTCGTCGAGCACGTCGGCGGCGCGTTCGTCGCCCAGCCGATCGAGGATGCCGACCTGGTCGTCTTCGGGCATCTCCTCGAGCGCGTCGGCGAGCCGCTCGTCGGGCAGCTCCTCGGCGACCTCGATGCGGCGCTCCTGCGGGAGGTCGAGCAGGGTGGTGGCGAGGTCGGCGGCGTGCAGCTCGGAGTAGGTGGCGACGAGCTGCTCGGCGGACTGGGCTTCGCCCGGCTCTCGCAGCTCGGCGACCTCGTTCCATGCGGCAAATGTGGTCGGCCCCTTGGCGAAGGGCGATGCGCTGGTCTTCGCCTTGCGCAGGAACAGCTGGGTGATGCCCCATTCGCCGTGGCGATCCTGCTCGATCGCGACGTCCTCTACGACGGCCGTGGTTCCGCCGTCGACGAGGCTGACCCGGCGGCCGAGGAACTCGGCGACGACGCGCACCTCGCCGGGGCGCGGCTGGAAGCGGCGCACGTTGATCAGACCGGTGCTGATGACCTGACCCGCTCGGATCGACGTCACCCGGCCTATCGAGAGGAACACGTGCCGGCGTCCGGGGATCTCGATGACCAGTCCGATCACGCGCGGGGAGGCCGTCTTGCGGTACACGATGACGACGTCGCGCACCTTGCCGAGTCGATCGCCCACGGGGTCGAAGACGGCGCATCCTGCCAGACGTGCGACGAAGACCCGTTGTGTGCTCACGCGTCAAGCGTAGTCCGCGGGGCCGCTGTGGGCCGGGCGGGTGACGGCGCATAGGGGTCGATGGGACAATGGCCGGATGAGCATGCTGAATCGACCGGGAAAAGGCACCGATCTCGGCGAGGTGATCGCCTCGACGAAGGACTACGAGGCCGCCCAGAAGATCGTCTCGAAGCTGATCGCGGGCGAGGTGCCCGCGCGTGACATCGCCATCGTCGGCGAGGGTGTGCGCACGGTCGAGCGCGTGACCGGCAAGCTCGGATACGCGGCCGCCGCGCGGTCGGGCGCGACCAACGGCGTGCTGATCGGTCTGCTGCTGTCGGCTGTGATGCTGTTCGGCACCCCGGATGCCCCGATCTCGCTCTTCCTCGGCTTCCTGCTCATCGGTGTCGCGCTGGGCATGATCATGAGCCTGGTGACGTACTCGATCGTGCGCCGTCGTCGCGACTTCGCGAGCATGATGCAGATGCTCGCCGACCACTACGAGGTGCGGGTGCAGCCGGCGTCGCTGACGAAGGCGCGAGGCGTCGTGGGGCCCGAGCGACCGCAGACGGTTCGTCCGCCGGTCGACCTCAGCGAGCCGCCGCGGTACGGCGAGCGCGTTCCGCCGACGGGGCAGACCGATCCCGCTGCTCCGGGTGGACCGGTGTCTCCGTCGCCGCAGCCTGTCGCTGATCCTGCTCCCGTCGCTGATCCTGCGCCTGGTGCGTCTCCTGCGCCGGGTTCGGATCCCGCACCTGGTTCAGATCCGGCGCCTGGTGCGTCTCCTGCGCCGGGTTCGGATCCCGCCCCTGGTTCAGATCCGGCGCCCGGTGCGTCTCCTGCGCCGGGTTCGGATCCCGCCTCTGGTTCTTCTCCTGCTCCGGGCATCGACCCCGTTCCGGGGTCTGACCCCGCTCCCGGTCGGGGCTCTGCTCCCGGATCCGACCCTGCTCCCGGATCCGACCCCGCTCCCGCGCCGAACCCTGCTCCCGGGTCGACCGGCGGGCCGGTCGTTCCTCCGAAGCCGCCCCTCCCTGGGGCGGAGCCCGGCATCGATGGACCCGCCAGCCCGGCTGATCCGGCTCCGGGCATCCCCGCGGCGCCGAAGCCCGGAGTCGGCAGCGACCTGTCGAATCCGACCGACCCGCGATGACGGGTTCGAGTGGCCAGGCGACGGGCGCTTCGGCGTGGGCGCTGGGGCTGCTCGTGTTGCTTCCGATCCCGTTCCTCGGATCTCTGGGAGCCGGCGGTGGAATGATCGCGGCCTACGGGTCGCTGTCGCGACAGGGTCCGCTGGCGAAGAGGAACGCGGCTCTCGCGCGCTCGTGGGGGCGGCTGTTCCTGATCGTGTCGACGGCGCTGCTGCTCGTGCAGTTGAGCTTGGGGCTCGTGCGGATGACGCAGTCGAGCGCTCCTGCACCCGGCTTTTTGCCGCACGCCATCCCGCTGCTGCTGTACGTGCTCGTGTGCGTCGTGCACCTCGTGGTCGTGCTGTTCGCGCTGCGGCGCGCGCGGCGCGGTGAGGTTGTTCGCCTTCCGTTCGCGCGGAGCGTCTGATGTCCGTAGCGGTGGATCTGCCGTCCGGCGCAGCGTCGGTGACGACGGCGTGGGAGGAGCCGGATGGCGAGTCGCGCGGTGTCATCGCGATTGCGCACGGAGCCGGTGCGGGCATGGATCATCCCTTCCTGGTCGGATTCGCCGCGGCGCTGCGTGACGCGGGGTTCACGACTCTGAGATTCAATTTCCCCTACGTGGAGGCGGGTCGGCGGATGCCCGGCCCCGCCGCGCACGCCGTGCTCACCTGGCGAGCCGTGGTGGCGTCGATCCGTTCCGAGCGCCCCGAGGCCGGGATCTGGGCGTGCGGCAAGTCGTACGGCGGCAGGATGGCGTCGATGGCTGTCGCGGACGGTCTCGACGTGGATGGGCTCGTGTACCTCGGGTACCCGTTGCATCCGCCCGGCAGGCCCGATAAGCCGAGGGTCGAGCATCTGCCCGCCGTGCGTGCGCCCCAGCTGTTCGTGGAGGGCACGAACGACCCGTTCGTGCAGCCGCTGTCGCAGCTGGAGGAGGCTGTGGCGTCGTGTCGGGATGCCCGGATCACGTGGATCGACGGTGGTGGGCACTCGTTCGAGGTCAAGGGCGTCAAGCGGACGGCTGACGTCGTCGGCGCGGGTCTGGCGCCGTTGGTGGTGGCGTTCATCGACGAGGTCGAGCGCCGCTGACGCGTAGTCGCGCCGGACAGTGCTGGATGCGTCGAGGTTGAGCCGAGTGCGTCGAAGTTGCGCGAGTGGGTCGAGGTTGCGCGAGTGCGTCGAGGCGCTTTGAGTAGGTCGGGTTTGCGCTGGGCACGTCGCGGTCCCACTTAGTGCGCCGAGGGTACCGGATGGGTCCAGGTTGCGCTGAGTGCATCAGACGCGCGCCGAGCCGTCACTGATGCCACCCCCGCCGGGAGGAGATCATGGACCGCTGAGGACGCATCCTCAGGCCGCGGGTCTGAACCGCTTCGGGGGCGGGTCGATGCCGGCCCAGGCAGCGGTCAGCGCTGCGCGGGGTCGAAGCGGGACGGCTGGTCGGCGTCCCGGCGGGTGGAGGAGGAAGTCGCCCCGGCCGTCACGTGTGATCTGCCAGCCGCCGTGATGCAGCTGCATATGGTGGTGTCTGCAGAGCAGGATTCCGCGGTCGATATCGGTACGACCACCATCGCGGCGCCACTCGTCGATGTGGTGGGCTTCGCCGTACGAAGCCGCGCGATCGCAGCCTAGCCAGCGGCATCCGCCGTCTCTGATCGCCAGAGCGATGCGCTGCTTCGGTGTGAAGAGGCGGTGCTCTCGCCCGACGTTGAGCGGATCGCCGGTCCGGTTGACGTCGACCGGCACAGTTCCGCTCTCGCAGATGCGGTGATCGACGGCCGACTGCGGCAGCGGGTGGTTCAAGTCTTCAGTGCGGGCGCTGATCGGCTGCCCGGCGGAGTCGATCACCTGCACGACGCGAACGCCCGCCTGCCGGGTGCCGAAGACGGCGGTCGCGTCGGCGAGTGCCCCGGCGCGCAGCAGATCGAGCAGCAAATCGTAGCTGAGCTGATCGTTGGTACGAGGATCGTCGACGAGGTCCTGTCCTCGCCGCGCCTCTGCGGAGTCGACGAATCGGGGCCCTCCGCGTCGCGGCCGAAGCGCCGCATCACGGATAGCGCGCACCCACGCGGCGCCGTCGTCTTCGAAATCGATGCGACCCCGTTCCACGCCGTCCGCGTCGGTCCAGAGTCGGAATCCGCGGCGCTCATAGCGCTCGGCGAATCGGCGCTCCGCACCGTCCGGATCGAGCTGGTCGCGGATCGCCCTGGACTGGATGCGCAGCTCCTCCACGGTGCGGGCGGTGGCGTCGGCGATCAGCTGCTCCGCCGCTGCGCTCCACGCCGCGTGAGTGTCGTGCAATTCATCCACAGGGTGGCCCAGCCCGCGCTGAATGGCGTCGTGCTGTGCGGGGGAGAGCGCGCCGCGCAGCAGAGCGGCCGACAGCGGCGCGTGCCACGGCAGTCGCGTTGGCTCGGTTGCCGAGACATCCGTCAGGCCCCCTGACGGCGTCGACGAATCCTGTTCGGCATCTCCACCGGGTTGGGACGGATCAGCCTCGAGCACGGACAGACCGAGGCGCACCTGCCGTTGCGCTTCGGCGCTGCTGACTCCGGTGATGTCCTGCAGCATGGCGGCCGGTGTGCGGTGTCCCAGTCCTTGCGCGAGCCCGTCCTGACCGGCGTCGCGACGGGAGCGTCTCGCGGTGATACCGGCCGCGACGATGCCGATCCGTTCGACGCCGCGCACGAGTGCGGCCACCGCGGTCACCGTGTCGACCAACTCGTTCGTGCCGAAGGCCGACATCCGCACCGGGAGGTCCTCCGGCGTCACATCGTCACCGATCAGATCGCGCAGCGCGGTGACCTGGGCGTCGATGTCGGTGAAGAGGGCCATGACTCCATTGTGAGCGGGGCCACCGACATTCGAACAGAAGAACGAATACGAAACGCTCAAGAAATCACGAAAAGGTCACGAAACTTGGACAGTGGGAGGTGGTGAACGGGCTCAAAAAGCACATCCGCACACACCACTTCGCGGGTTACGACTCATCGCGGAATGCGCTCCGCACCTGTGGCGCCCTTCTCCCCGCACCGTGATCGTCGAAGTTCGACGCGCGCGACGCCCCCCTGAAAGGCGGGCGGGAGAGAACTCGCGGCTGATCAAGAGCTCGCGAGTTCTCGCCATCGTCGACAGCTGGCCTCCTTCAGCCCTTCAGCCGCGCGATCCACGCCTCAACGTCGTCCGCCGTGCGGGGGATGTCAGCCGAGAGGTTCACGGCGCCGTCGGCCGTCATCAGGATGTCGTCCTCGATGCGCACGCCGATGCCACGCAGCTCTTCGGGCACGGTGAGATCGTCGATCTGGAAGTACAGCCCCGGCTCGATCGTGAAGACCATGCCCTCTTCGAGCACGCCGTCGTAGTACATCTCCCGCCGCGCCTGTGCGCAGTCGTGCACGTCGATGCCGAGGTGGTGCGAGGTGCCGTGCACCATGTACCGCCGGTGCTGGCCGCCCTGGTCGGCGTCGAGAGCCTCTTCGGCCGACACAGGCAGCACGCCCCACTCGGCGGTGCGCGTGGCGATGACCTCCATCGCGGCTTCGTGCACGCTGCGGAACTTCACGCCCGGCTTCGCCGCGGCGAATGCGGCGTCCGCGGCCTCGAGCACGACCTCGTACACGCGGCGCTGCACCTCTGAGAAGGTTCCGTTCACCGGCAGGGTGCGGGTGATGTCGGCGGTGTACTGGCTGTCGACCTCGACGCCGGCGTCGATGAGGATCAGGTCTCCCGGCACCACCGCGCCGTCGTTGCGCGTCCAGTGCAGGTAGCACGCATGGTGGCCCGATGCGGCGATGGTGTCGTAGCCCTCCCAGTGCCCGTCGCTGCGGGCGCGCTGGTGGAACACGCCCTCGACGATCCGCTCCCCGCGAGGGTGGGCCACGGCGCGGTCGAAGTCGCGGATGATGTCGTCGAATCCGGATGCCGTGACGGCCACCGCGTGGCGCATCTCGGCGACCTCGAACTCGTCCTTCACGAGACGCAGCTCGGAGACGAAGCGGGTGAGCTCCTCGTCGGCGTCGACGACGAGGTCATCGTCTCCGGCGACGAAGGAGTCGACGTGAGCGGTCGCGACGTCGAGGTCGGCGGCGACGCCGGCGAGCGACGGGCGCGGCCCGATCCAGAACTCGCCGATCGTGGCATCGGAGTAGAACTCGCTGGTGGTGCGGTCGGCGCGCTCGCGGAAGTACAGCGTCACATCGTGGCCGTTCGCGGTCGGCTCGAAGACGAGCAGCGAGTCGGGCTCGGACTCGTTCGCCCATCCGGTGAGGTGCACGAAGGCCGAGTGTGCGCGGAACGGGTAGTCGGTGTCGTTGCTGCGCTGCTTGAACGATCCGGCCGGCACGACGAGGCGCTTGCCGGGGAAGGCCGCCGATACCTTGGCGCGGCGAGCGGCGGCGTACGGCGCCTGGGCGCGTGCTGCGGGCATGGACTCGGGGCGATCGGCCCACCCGGTCGAGATGGTGTCGAGGAATCCTTGGGGGAACGGCTGCTTGCGGGGGTTCTTCTCCGCTGCGACAGTCTCGGCGGGGGTCTCGACGGCGGCGTCGGTGTCTGCGCTGGTCATGCATCCATCCTCTCACCCGTCGCGGACACGATGCCCGCTACCGGCCGGCCCGCTCCAGCTGTGCGATGACCGCCCGGTGGTCGCTGCCGCCCGACTCCTCGAGCACGAGGGTTCCGGTGGCCTTCCACTCCGGGCTCGACATGATGTGGTCGATCGGAGCGCCGGCCAGGCGCGGGAGGTCGGCGGGCCACGTGCCGATCATGCCGTTGCCGGTGCTGGCCGCGGCATCCACGCAACGGCCCATGGTGCCGCCCTCCGAGCCGAACGACGCCATGTGATCGAGGGTCGCGTTGAAGTCGCCGGCGAGGATGAACTCGCCCTCCGGGCACTGGTCGGCGATCCACTCCAGATCCGATCGCCACTGCGACATGGCGTCTTCTCGGGGGGCCACGGCGTGCACGGCGACGATGGTCGGACCGGTGCCGTCGACCGGCATCGCCACCGCACTCGGCACGGACCCGGTGTTGCTCGAGCCGTCTCGCGACGAGTCGATCACCGAGTACTCGCCGAGATCGGCCGAGATCAGGATCGTCGTCTGCCAGGCCTGCGGGCCGTCGGGCACGTCGGGATGGATGTTGACATGGTGCACCCACATCGGACGTCCCGCGTCGCGCATCATGATGGCGATCTGCTCGCCGACCTCTTCAGACGTCTCGGGCAGCGCCACGATGTCGATCTGCCGATCGGTGATCACCCCCGCGATCGTCTCGGCCGACACTGCCGCACCCGCCGTGTTCCACGACAGCACGCGCACCGCCTCATCGGTCTTCTGCGGCAGGGAGTCGGAGCCGTATCCGCGCATGGCGCCGATCACGCCGATGGATCCTGCTCCGATCAGCGACAGGATGAGGATCGAGGCCGCGAAGCCGCGCATCGGCCGCGCGAAGAGCAGCAGCGCGGAGACCAGCGCGACGCCCAGGAACCCGGCGGCGAGTGCTGCCCTGGAGGCGATGATCTGGGTGATCGGGAAGGTCAGCTCGAGGTGGAAGAACTGCGGCCACACCAGAATCGCCGTCGCGATGGCGAACAGCACGGTGAGGAGGATTCCGACGAGTCGTAGCATCGCCCGAAAGCCTAGAGGAGACGGCTGAGCCGCCGCTGGCGGTACCCTCGGAGGATGACTACAGGCCCCTCCGCCCGCTTCCGGGGACCGAGCGACCTGCACATGCACTCCAACCACTCCGACGGCACCGAGCCGCCCGCCGAGGTGATGCGTCAGGCGCACGCCCACGGCATCCGCACCGCCGCCCTCACCGACCATGACCGCACGACCGGCTGGCGGGAGGCGGGTGATGCCGCCGTCTCGCTCGGCATGACGTTCCTGCCCGGCATGGAGTTGTCGGCCAAGCACGAGTGGCGCAGCGTCCACGTGCTCGGCTATCTCTTCGATCCCGATGACCCCGATCTCGTGGCCGAGACCGACCGCATCCGCAGCGACCGGGTCGGGCGGGCGGAGCGCATCGTGCGCAGCATCGGCCGCGACTACGACCTCGGCTGGGACGACGTGCTGGCGCAGACGACTCCGGATGCCACGGTGGGGCGTCCGCATATCGCCGATGCGCTCGTCGCCCGCGGCATCGTCCGCGATCGCACGGAGGCGTTCGACGGCATCCTGCATCCGCGCGAGGGCTACTACGAGCCGCACTACGCTCCGGACCCGCTGACGGCGGTGCGCCTGATCACCAGCGCCGGGGGAGTGGCGGTGATCGCGCATCCCGTGACCGCGGGACGCGACCGCATGATGCCCCTGTCGTACATCGAGCGGCTGATCGGCGAGGGGCTCGCCGGCTTCGAGGTCGACCACAGGGAGAACACCGCAGACGGCAAGCGGCTGCTGCGCGACATCGCCGCCCGCCATGACCTCATCGTCACAGGATCCAGCGACTACCACGGCGGCGGGAAGCCCAATCGCCCCGGAGAGAACACCACGGCCGACGAGATGGTCGCGCGCATCGTCGAGCGGGCCACCGGCACCGCGCCACGCACACCCTGACGCCCCGGCATTCTGCCGCTTCTGCCGGCGCTCGCCCGGACTGAAGCCCATAGCGTCCGGTCAGACGATGGTGTGCACCGCTCGAGCAGCGGATCGACGAGGACGAGCGCCCGTCGCGGGCATCCGGAGCAGGCGCATCCCGCCGGAACGTGGTCGAGGCCCCTCCTGCCGAGCAGGAGAGGCCTCGATGAGCTGATGCGTCAGGCGCCGCTGGGAGCCGCTCCGCCGCTGCGGCGGCGACGGCGCCTGCGCTGCGGGGCGGGCTTGCCGTCACGGTGCTCGGTGGTGGCGTCGCCGTCGTGCGTGCCCGCGCCGTCGGCTTCGCGTTCTGCGGCGGAGGACGAACCGGATGCCTGCTGCTCGGCGCCCTCGACGCCCTCGGTGAAGGTCGACCCCACCTTGTCGCCGCCCGAACCGCGACGACGGCGCCGGCGCCGCTTGGTCGTGCCGTCATCGGTGCCCTCGGCTGCGGCATCCGCCGCCTTCTGCGGCTGACGCTGGCGACGCTCGGATGCCGGCTTCTCGGCCTTCGGCGCCGTGACCAGACGTCCCTTGGTGCCCTCGGGGATGTCGAGGTCGGTGAACAGGTGCGGGCTCGACGAGTACGTCTCGACGGGTTCGGGCTGACCGAACTCGAGCGCACGGTTGATCAGGGCCCACTTGTGCAGGTCCTCCCAGTCGACGAACGTGACCGCGATGCCCGTCTTGCCGGCGCGGCCGGTGCGGCCGGCGCGGTGCAGGTAGGTCTTCTCCTCGTCGGGAATGGTGTGGTTGATGACGTGCGTGACGTCGTCGACGTCGATGCCGCGCGCGGCGACGTCGGTCGCGACCAGCACGTCTCTCTTTCCGGCCTTGAACGCGGCCATCGAGCGCTCGCGCTGCTCCTGGCCCATGTCTCCGTGCACGCCGCCGACGTTGAAGCCGCGGTCGCCGAGCTCGTCGACGAGCTTCTGCGCGGCGCGCTTGGTGCGCGTGAAGATGACCGTCTTGCCGCGGCCCTCGGCCTGCAGGATGCGGGCGATGATCTCGTCCTTATCGAGCGAGTGCGCCCGGTAGACGATGTGCTTGATGTTCGCCTGGGTCAGCCCCTCGTCGGGGTCGTTGGCGCGGATGTGGATGGGGTTCGACATGAACCGACGCGCCAGCGCCACGATCGGGCCGGGCATGGTGGCCGAGAACAGCTGGGTGTGGCGCACCGGCGGCACCTTCGAGAAGATCTTCTCGATGTCGGCGAGGAAGCCGAGGTCGAGCATCTTATCGGCCTCGTCGAGCACGACCTCGTTCGCGTTCGAGAGGTCGAGCAGGCGCTGGTTGGCCAGGTCGATGAGGCGGCCGGGAGTGCCGACCACGATCTGCGCGCCGGCCTTCAGCTGGTCGATCTGACCCTCGTAGGCCTTGCCGCCGTAGATGGCGACCACGCTGGTGGAGCGGTTGGACGTGAGCAGGTCGATGTCCTCGTACACCTGCACCGCCAGCTCGCGGGTCGGAACCACGATGAGCGCCTTGACGCCGTGCTCGGGGTTCTGTCCGAGGCGCTGCACCACGGGGATGCCGAAGCCGAACGTCTTGCCGGTGCCGGTCTTGGCCTGACCGATGATGTCCTGGCCGGGAAGGCCCAGGGGGATGGTCTGCTCCTGGATGGGGAAGGCGTCGACGATCCCCTTCGCGGCGAGCGCGTCGACGATGTCCTGATCGATTCCCAGATCAGCGAATGAAGTCACAGTGTTCTCTTGCCTGTCCGGCGCGAGCGCGGAGTGTGCCACGCGGGCGCCTCGTAACGGATCCACGCCGTCTCAGTGCATGCCACAGGCGCGGGGCCCTGCTCCGATGGCAGGACGGGACAAGCCTACCGGAGTACTGCCCCGCGCCCAGTAGTCTGGGCTCGTGGTCAACTGGTTCTGGAAGCGCAGGCCTCAGCGGCGCACTCTGAAGCTGCGCAGTCGCGGCGAGGCGAGTGGCACGACCCGTGTCGACTTCGCCGAGCTCGCCCCCGAGCTGAACCGCTTCCTCGGGCAGGCGGCCTACCTGCAGCTGGGGTACTTCGAGACGCTCAGCCGCGGCATCCGCGGAACCCAGGAACTGGCGCGCAAAGAGGCGCTGTCGCGCGCCGCCGGCGCCGCTCTCGACAAGCACCGCGGGATCGTTCAGGTGATCTCCGAGCTGGGCGACGACCCGACGCAGGTCATGCTGCCCTTCCGTGAGAATCTCGACGAGTTTCGCCGCAAGACCATCGGCGAGCGGCAGGAGGAGACCCTGCTCGCGGTGTATCTCACCGCGGGCATGCTCGACGACTTCTACCTCGCGCTGGCAGGCAGCTACGGGGAGACCGGCGAGCGCGTCGCGGCGATCCTGCGCGAGGACGACCGTGGTGGTGAGATCGTCTCGATCATCCAGCAGACGATCGAGAGCGACGACGAATGGCGATCGCTGCTGTCGATGTGGGGGCGCCGCCTCGTCGGCGACACCCTGCTGGTGTGCCGCGACGCGCTGCGCCCCGGCCGTCTCGTCGCAGACGATCAGCGGATCGAGCCGGTGTACACCGAGCTGATGGGTGCGCACGCCAGGCGGATGGATGCCATGGGGCTCGCCTCGTAGCATCCGGAATGGTCACCGCATCCGGCGGCTGATCGTCTCAGATGCCGAGCGCCTGCTTCTCGAGGGCGTCGCGGCGCGTGCGCTGCGACGTCAGGACGAGGGTGGATGCCGTCGCCACCGCGATGCCGGCTGCGATGCTCACGACCCAGAGCCAGACGTCGCCCTCGCCGACACCCGCCCACTGCATGATCGTGTAGGCGGCGGCGGTCGTGGCGGTCGCGATCGCCGGCGTCACGGCGACGCCGCGCAGCTCCCGCCGCGGCAGCACGAAGTGCAGGGCCACGCCCAGCGAGCACGCCGCGATCAGGGCGAGCAGGATGTACATGTCAGGCGAAGAAGCCGACGCGGCGCGACTCCTCGGTGCCCAGCTCGATGTAGGCGAGGTTCGCGGTCGGCACGATGTACGAGCTTCCCTTGGCATCCGTGAGGCTGATGTGGCTGGCATTCTGCTCGAGAGCCGAGACCACCTGCGCGCGCACCTCGTCAGCGGTGCTGGAGGTGTCGAAGCTCAGCTCACGACCGGTGTTGATGATGCCGATGCGGATTTCCACGCGATCTCCTCAGGTTGGGCGAACACCGGCAACTCTACCGGCTGGTCCGACGCCGGGCCGGTGGTCGGCGTCGATTTCGCCCTGGGCGCACAGCCGTGCCAGGGCCCGGCCGCAGCGCTCGGTGTCGGCGGGCCGCTATAGCGTGGAAGCATGATCCCGGATGCCGCTCAGCTCGCCGTCGTGAAGGGGGATGCCACCGCATCCGGCGTCATCATCGGCGCCCCCGGCACGGGCAAGACGACCGCGCTGATCGACCGTGTCGTGCATCTGCTCGCGACGGGCATGTCCGCCGATGAGGTGCTCGTGCTCACCCCCAGCCGTCAGGCGGCCACGGCGCTGCGCGACCGGATCGGCGTGCTCATCGACCAGGCGACGCCCGGCCCGCTGGCGCGCTCGCTCGGGTCGTTCGCCTTCCAGCTCGTCCGCGGTGCCATGATGCACGCCGGACACGAGCCGCCCGCGCTGCTCACCGGCGCCGATCAGGACCGCATCCTCGCCGACCTGCTCGCCGGCGACGCGGAAGACGGTGTGCGTCGCTGGCCCGACGCGCTGAGCCCGGCCGTGCGCGCCTCGAAGGGATTCCGCTCCGAGCTGCGCGCCTTCCTCGCCGAGTGCACCGAGCTGGGCATCCGGCCCGGCGAGCTCGCCGGCTCCGGGCGCGAGGTCTGGCGCGCCGCCGACGACTTCCTCGCCGAGTACCGCGACGTGATGGGCGGCATGCGGGTCGCTCACCGGGATGTGCCCGAGCTGCTCGCCGAGGCCACCGCCATCCTGCGCACCGCTGAGCCCGTGGCGCTCGGACCGCTGGCCCGGCTGCGCGTCGTGCTGATCGACGACGCGCAGGAGCTCACGCGCGGGGGAGTGCGACTGGTGCGGGCGCTGCGCTCGCGCGGCGTCGCGGTGCTCGCCTTCGGCGACCCCGACATCTCCTCGGGTGCCTTCCGCGGCGCCAGCCCGCAGCTGTTCGCCGAGCTCGCACGCGTGCTCGGCGACGTGCACGTGCTCGACGCCGCGCACCGGCAGAGCCCGGCGCTGACCGCGCTGACCCGCACCGTCACGCAGGCCATCGGCGTCGCCGGTCGGGTCGACCACCGCCGCCCGCCCGACGAGACCGACGGCGCGGGTGTGCGCACGCTGATCGCGCCGTCACCGCACGAGGAGGTCGACCGCATCGCGGGCGTACTGCGCGACTGGCATCTCAGCGACGGGATCCCGTGGAGCCGCCTCGCCGTCATCGCGCACGACACGCGCCAGATCGTCATGCTGGAGGCCGAGCTGGCCGCCCGCGAGGTGCCGACCAGAGCGGCAGGCGTGCCGCGTCCGCTGGGCAGCGAGGCGATCGTGCGCGAGATCGTCGAGATCGTACGGCTCGGACTGCTGCCGCCGGAGGAGCGTGCGTCGGACGTGCTCGCCGAGACGCTCACCTCGCCGTTCGGAGGCCTCGACGCCGTCGGCCTGCGCCGGCTGCGAGCGCGCCTGCGCCACGTCGAGCTCGAGCAGGGCGGGTCGACACCGGCGCGTGAGCTGCTCAGGGAGGCGATGCAGTTCCCGCATCTCTTCGACCGGGTCGACGCGCCGGAGGCGAGGATCGCGCAGCGATTCGCCGAGACGCTGCGGATGCTGCACGACGAGGGCACGGCGGGTCGCACGATCCACGAGCTGCTGTGGATCGTGTGGGACCGTGCGCGCTCGATCGGCGGCGGCTCGCTGCAGGCCGCGTGGCGCGCGGCGGCGGATCAGCCGGGAGGCGCGGAGATCTCCCGCTCGCTCGACAGCCTGGTCGCGCTCTTCGACGCCGCGAAGCGGTTCGTCGAGCGTTCGCCGCAGGAGAAGCCGGCGCTGTTCATCCGCGACATCCTCGACAGCGAGGTGCCCGAAGACACCCTCTCCACCCCCGACCGGCCCGGCCTCGTGACCCTGCTGACACCGGCGACCGCGCTCGGCGCGGAATTCGAGGCGGTCGTGGTCGCCGGCGTGCAGGACGGCATCTGGCCGAACGTCCGCCTGCGCGGCGGGATGCTCGAGACCTGGCGGCTGGACGAGGCCGTCTCCGCCGCGCGATCCGGTGAGTCTGAGACCGTGCCCGGCGTGCTCGACCGCCGCAGAGCGGCGCTGCACGACGAGCTGCGGCTGTTCGTGCGTGCCGTCTCGCGTGCCCGCACTCGGCTCGTCGTGACGGCGGTGGACGACGACGACATGTCGCCGAGCCCCTTCTTCTCGTTCCTGCCGTCCCCGCCGCCCGCCGAGGAGGACGAGGTGCGCTTCGCGCACCCGCTGACGCTGCGCGGGCTCGTCGCGCGGCACCGGCGCACCCTGACGACCTCGACCGATTCGGCCGAGCGTGCCTTCGCGGCCGGACAGCTGCGGATCCTCGCCGACGAGGGCGTGCCCGGCGCGCACGTCGACGACTGGTACGGGGTCACCGAGAGCTCGAGCGCGGCGCCGCTGCGCGATCTGCAGGCGGCTCCCGTGCGGGTGTCGCCCTCGCGCCTGGAGGCCTTCGAGGAGTGCGGGCTGAACTGGGTGGTGTCATCGCTCGGCGGTGACAGCGTCATGCCTCCCTCGGCGGGGATCGGCACGATCGTGCACGAGGTGATGGAGAAGGTGCCCGACGGCGACCCCGAGGCGATGCGGGCCATCATCGACGAGCACTGGCCGGAGCTGGACTTCGAGACGGCGTGGATCGGCCGGAAGGAGCGCCGCCGCGCCGATCTGTACCTCGAACGGCTGCGCTCGTACCTGGGCGAGGTGTCGAGGGACGGCGGTCGAGTGGTCGGCGCGGAGGCGCCGTTCCGGTTCTCGGTCGATCTGGAGACCGGCGCCGTACTCGCCGCAGGTGAGACCGCCGACACCGGCGCCGCCGACACCGGCGCCGCCGACACCGGCGCCGCGGTGAGCGCACCCGCCCACGTCGCGGACACGAGTGCGGGCCCCCGACAGTCGACGCCGCTGGCGCTGGTCAGCGGTGTCATCGACCGGGTCGAGGTGTACCCCGCAGGGGCGGGCGAGCACGACGCGGCCCGAGGGCAGAAGTGGGAGCGGATGAGCGGAGAGGGCGAGCGAGTCGTCGTGGTGGACCTGAAGACCGGGAAGTACGAGCCCGACACCGAGGCGAACGTGCGCGAGCACGCGCAGCTCGCCGCCTACCAGATCGCGGTGCAGCAGGGGCTGATCGAAGGAGCACCGGCGGAATCGCTCAGCGGCGCCCGGCTGGTGGTCGTCTCGAAGACCGTCGGCAAGGCGCAGTACCGCGTCGCGCATCAGCACACGCTCGGCGACGAGGCGCGCACCGCGTTCCTGCAGCGGGTCGTCGCCGCGGGCCGCGGAATGGCCGCCAGCAGCTTCACCGCACAGGTCGAGGCGCACTGCGCCGACACCCAGGTGCGGGTCTCGCCCTGCCACATCCACACCGTCCCGGCGGTGAGCGCATGACCATGAGCGGCACCCTCGCCGGCACGGCCACGATCTCTGCCGAGACCATCGCCCTCGCGCTCGGCCTTCCCGTGCCCACCGAGGCTCAGCAGCGCGTGATCGAAGCGCCGCCGACCCCCGCGCTCGTCGTCGCGGGGGCGGGCAGCGGCAAGACCGAGACGATGTCCGGGCGCGTGGTCTGGCTCGTCGCGAACGGCAGAGTGCGCCCCGACGAGGTGCTCGGTCTGACCTTCACGCGCAAGGCGGCGGGGGAACTGGCCGAGCGCATCGGCCGGCGGCTCGAGATGATCGACCACTTCGCCCGACGCGGGCTTCTGCCGCACCTCGCCGAGATCGTCGCCGACGACGCGCTGCGGCGCGTGCACGCCGCCGTCGCCGGCGTGCAGCGCGACGCGGTGCGCGTGCAGGTGCTCGACGAGCTCGCCGAGCACTACGGCACGGGGTGGGACCCCCGAACGCCGCGCGCGGCGGAGGATCTCCTCATCCGCCCCCGAGTGTCGACCTACAACGCATTCGCCGACGGCATCGTGCGCGAGCACGCCGCGCGCATCGGACGCGATCCGGAGGCGGCCATGCTCAGCCAGTCGGCTTCCTGGCTCATCGCCCGTGCCGTCGTGCTGCGTGCCGACATCCCCGATCTCGAGGAGATCGACCGGTCGCTCGGCGGAGTCATCGACGCGGTGCAGAGGCTCGCCGCCGAAGTGCTCGATCACCGAGCCGACCTCGATGCGGTCGAGCGCATCGCGGCCGAGCAGGCGGCGGCGTTCGAGCCGTACCGCACGAATCGCGACGTCGACACCGCGGCGCTGAACCTGCGCAGCATTCCCGTGCTCGCCCGCCTCGTGCGCGACTACATGGCCGAGAAGCAGCGCCGCGGCGTGCTCGACTTCGCCGACCAGGTCGGCGGCGCCTTCGACATCATCGAGAGCGCGCCCGACGTGCGCGCCGACCTGCGCGAGCAGCATCGGGTGGTGCTGCTCGACGAGTATCAGGACACCTCTGTCATCCAGACCCGGTTCCTCGCCGCGCTGTTCCGCGACAGCGCGGTGATGGCGGTCGGAGACCCGCACCAGTCGATCTACGGCTGGCGTGGTGCGAGCGCCGACAACCTCTATGCCTTCAGCCGCGCGTTCGCCCACGACCAGGCAGCGACGACGTACAGCCTGATGACCAGCTGGCGCAACGACACGCGCATCCTCGATGTCGCCAACCGCGTGCTCGAGCCCCTCGCACGCGCGGGGCTCGACGTTCCGGCTCTCGAACCGCGCCCGGGCGCAGGACGGGGCCGTGTCGAAGTGCTCTTCCCGCACACCGTCGACGATGAGGCCGAACAGGTCGCCGAGTGGTTCGCATCGCGGCGTCGCGAGCATGAGCAGTCGGATCCGGATCGCGCGCACACCGGTGCGATCCTGTTCCGGTCGAAACGACACATGCAGACCTTCGCCGGCGCGCTGGCGCGCCAGGGCGTCCCGCACCGCATCCTCGGGCTCGGCGGGCTGCTGTCGACGCCGGAGGTGGTCGACGTCGTCTCGATGCTGCGGGTGATCCACGACCCGACGGCGGGTTCCGCTCTCATCCGTCTGCTCGTCGGGCCTCGCTTCGCGATCGGCGTCGCCGACATGGCGGCGCTCTACGACCTGGCGACCGCGCTCGCCGGGCGCGACGCCGATCTCTCGCCCCTCCCCGACGAGGTGCAGCAGCGGCTGCGCGCATCGCGCGGCGCCGACGAGGCCGTGTCGATCGTCGACGCCGTCGACTTCCTGCGCGCCGCTCCCGACGACTACCGTCTGATCGCGGCGATCAGTCCGGAGGGCCGTCGACGGATGCGGTCGGCGGGGGAGATCCTCGAACGGCTCAGGCGCTCGGCCGGCCTGCCCATTCCCGAGCTGATCCGCCTGATCGAGCTCGAACTGCGACTCGACATCGAGCTCGCGGCGAACGAATCGCGCGGACCCGCGCGGGTCGCCGCGACCCAGCTACGCGCCTTCGCCGACGAGGTGCGCGCGTTCCTCAGCGCCGACGACCGCGGAACGATCGGAAGTCTGCTCGCGTGGCTCGATAAGGCCGAGAGCACCGATGAGCTCATGCCGCGGCCCGAACCTCCCGAGCCCGGCGTGGTGCAGCTGCTGACGATCCACGGGTCCAAGGGGCTCGAGTGGGACGCTGTGGCCGTCGTCCGGCTCGTCGACGGAGAGCTGCCCGGGCGTCCGCAGGACACGGCCGGGTGGTTCGGATTCGGGGTGGTGCCGTTCGCGCTGCGCGGCGACCGCGACGCGCTGCCCGTGTTCCGCTGGGATCCGCAGGCGGAGATGGATGCCGCGGGCGACGTGCCCGCGAAGCGGCACAAGGCCGCCCTGGACGCGCTCGCTGCAGGCGTGACGAGAGCGTACCCGAACGGCGGCGCGCTGCGTCGGTTCAAGAACGAGTACCGCGACTACCAGCAGCAGGAGGAGCGCAGACTCGCCTACGTGGCGTTCACCCGCGCGCGCAGCGATCTGCTGCTCTCCGGGGCGCACTGGGCCGGTCAGGTGAAGCCGCGCCAGGCCAGCCCCTATCTGCTCGACGCGCTCGACGTGCTCGGTCTCGACCCGATCGAGGGCGTCGACCCCGACGACAACCCGTACGACGGTCCCGGGATGACGCGCTCGTGGCCGATGGACCCGCTGGGCGATCGCCGGCCGCGGGTCGCCGCCGCCGAGCAGGAGGCGCGCGCAGCCCTTGCCCGTGCAGAGCGACCGGAGCCCACCGAACAGCTCAGACGGCTGCTCGCCGAGCGGGCCGAGCGGCAGCAGGGCGCCGCGGCCGAGGTGCCGACGCGCGTTCCCGCGTCGCGGTTCAAAGACTGGGTCACCGACTACCGCGGCACGCTGCGCGACCTCGGACGTCCGATGCCCGAGCGGCCCTACACGCAGACCCGCATCGGCACGCTGTTCCACGCGTGGGTCGAGCATCGCTCGGGTCTCGTGGGCGCGAGCTCCACCGTCGAGAGCGCGCTCTGGGAGCTCGACGACGAGGGCGCCGACGCGGCGACTGCGACTCACGTCGGCAGTGACGACGAGCGCGCCCTCGACGAGCTGCGGGCGGTGTTCGAGCGCAGCGAATGGGCTCCGCTGCAGCCGATCGCAGTGGAGATCGAGATCGACTTCGCGTTCAGCGGAGCCCAGGACTCGGCAGACGGCGGCGGACACATCGTGATCTGCAAGCTCGACGCCGTCTACCGCCGTGAGGACCGCGGCGGACGCATCGAGATCGTCGACTGGAAGACCGGCCGCGCACCGCGCACGGCCGCCGAGCGCGAGGAGCGGATGCTGCAGCTGGCGCTGTACCGGCTCGCGTACCACCGGCGGTTCGGCGTGCCGCTGGAGGAGATCGACGTGGCGCTGTTCTACGTCGCCGACGACCTGGTCATCCGCGACGACCGGATCTATTCCGAGTCGGACCTGGTCCAGCGCTGGAGCGCCGCGCGGGCGGCCCGCTGAGCCTCGTCCGAGTCCGTCTCGGCGGATGCCAGCTGATGATCGGTGCTGGCAGCGCCTTCGGCGTCCCGTGCCGAGGTGCCGTCGTGCCCGTCGCGGGTCGACCCGCGCACGCCGGCGACGTCCGTGAGATCCTGCGTGGGCTCGTCCCACGATGCATGACCCGAAGCGGTCGGTGACTCTGTGTGCTCGTGGCCGTCCGCGCGGAGTGATCCGGTGGCGGTATTCGGGTCCGCGTGCTCGCGGTCGTCGCCCGACTCGTCCGCCTCGGCGTCGTGCCAGAGGTCTTCGGGGCGGTAGGCGTCGGTCTGCATCGAGGTGTCGATGTCGCTCGAGGCGGTGGCGGGCACGCGGTCGAGCACGTCGAGAGCCGAATCCACACCGCCGGTGTACGTCGCGGCCGCGCGCAGGTCGTCGGCGCGCAGACCCGAGCTGAGCGAGTCCAGCAGGGCGGCGGCGTCATCGACGATGTCGGGCCGGCGCAGCTCGTCGCCGTGCACCAGCCAGCGCGCGAACTCGAGCTCGGCGTGCAGGCGGGCGCGCGCCTGCAGCGCGTCATCGGCCGCGCGCTGCGACGCAGCCGTGTAGGCGGCGAGGACATCGGCCGCAGCATCAGGAGCACCGGAGAGCCATCCCAGATCCTCTGCGGGGTCGCCGACGGCGAGCCCGCGCCAGCCGAGCACCGCCACCACCTGCGGACCGTCATGGGGGTCGTCCTCGAACAGGAACGAGAGGGCCTGGATGCCGCCCAGCGTCACGGCGCTCTCGAAGCGCCACAGGGCGTCGTCGGCGACAGCCCCTCGCCATCGTGCGCTGAGACGTGCCGGCACCCGTCCGGTCGCCGACGCGCGGTCGACCAACTGCTCGGTCTCGGCGCGCACGGCGGCTGCGTCACGCACACTCAGCCCGGCGGCACGTACGACCGACGGCGGCAGGGCGTGCACCGCGGCGATCGCCTGTCCGACCGACACGGCCGCGCCCCGCCCGGCGGGAAGGTGCGCGGCCTCGACCTGGAAGCCGGGCATGAGATCGGTGACGAGCGCGCGCGCCTCGCCGACCCGCGTCTCTCCCAGCGCGGTGGGCACGCGGAAGGGCAGGATCTCCCTGGCTCCGGCCGTCAGCGCGCGCAGCGCGAGCGCCTCCTCCGCCAGCTCGACGGCGGCCGCGTCATCGGCGGCGACCCGGATGACGAGTTCGCTGCCGTCGGCGAGCGTGGCGATGGCCGAGTCGAACCTCCCGTCGCCGTCCGCGGTCAGAGCGCGAGCGCCGGTGACCTCCGCCCCGGGCACAGCGGCCGTGACCGCCGCCACTAGAGTGAAAGGAGAGCGTGCCATGCTCCCCAGCGTAGGTCTGCCCCCGCGCAGTTGGCGTCCACGCCACGCGAGTGCCGCGGCAAACATCGCTTCCGGGAGGGCCGCACGAGAGCAGGAGGACTCATGAGCACCAGGTCCGACATCCTCGACAGGGCGGCTGATCTGCGCGCTGAACCCGGCGTGATCGAGCGGCTGCGCGCCGTGGAGGGAACCAGGGTGGTCGTCGTGCGCGACCGTCGTCTGCGCGTCGCGGACCGGGCCGTCGTGCGCGTCGACGCGGGTCAGGTCGGCGAGGCCGATTGGGCTCTGCTGGGACGGGATGCCGATGGCGCGCCCCTGCTCCTGGCATCCGTCCCGCCGCAGACCGAGAGCATCGATGCGGCACCCGAGGAGACGTGGCTGGGGCTGCGCGAGGTCGGCGGTCTGCTCGATCCGTTCGAAGCGGAGATCTTCGTGACCGCCGTCGCGGTCGCCGCGTGGCTGGTCGACGTGCGTCACTGCAGCCGCTGCGGAACCGAGCTCGAACTCCGCAGCGCCGGATGGTCGCGGCACTGCCCCGGATGCGACGCACAGCACTTCCCGCGCACCGACCCCGCCGTGATCGTGGCGGTCGAGAGCGCCGACGGTGAGCGGCTGCTGCTGGGTGCCAACGCCGCGTGGCGCGGCACGATGTACTCGTGCTTCGCCGGATTCGTGGAGGCGGGGGAGTCGATGGAGACGACCGTGCACCGCGAGCTCGCGGAGGAAGCCGGGGTTCGTCTGCGCGAGCTGCGCTACATCTCGTCGCAGCCCTGGCCGTACCCGCGCTCGCTGATGGTCGGATTCCGCGCCGTCGCCGCCGATGAGAACGTGAGGGCCGACGGTGAGGAGATCATCGACGTGCGCTGGCTGACGCGTGCCGAGATCGGGAGCTCGCTCGACGGCGAAGGGCCCGTCGGCCTGCCGAGCCGATCGTCGATCGCGCGCAAACTCATCGAGGACTGGTACCGGGCTGGCGAGAAGCGCGGTGCGCTGAGCGAGCGCAGCGAGCGGTGCGCTGAGCGAGCGCACCGAGACGACGTGGCGAAGTGAGCGCACTGGACGCACTCGACGAGCGCCAGCGGGAGGCCGCCTCGGTGCTGCGCGGACCCGTGGCCGTGCTCGCGGGAGCCGGCACGGGCAAGACGCGGGTCATCACGCACCGCATCGCGCACGGCGTCGACACCGGCGCCTACTCGCCGCAGCGCGTGATGGCCGTCACCTTCACCGCGAAGGCCGCGGGAGAGCTGCGCGGGCGCCTGCGCGCACTCGGCGTCGGCGGGGTCGCCGCGCGCACCTTCCACGCCGCGGCGCTCAAGCAGCTGAACTTCTTCTGGCCGACGGTCGCGGGCGACTCCGCTCCGTCGCTCATCGACAACAAAGTCAGGATGCTGGGGCAGGCCGCCGACGCGATGCGTCTGCGTCCCAGCACGGCGACTCTGCGCGACATCGCAGCCGAGATCGAGTGGCGGAAGGTCTCGATGCTGTCGATCGAGCAGTACGCCGAGCTGCAGCGGCCGATCAGCGGCATCCGCCACGAGCAGCTCATCGAGCTGCAGACCGCCTACGAGGCGCTCAAAGACGAACGACGCCAGCTCGACTTCGAGGACGTGCTGCTGGCCTGTGCCGGGATGCTCGAAGCCGAGCCCCGCGTCGCGGCGGCCGTGCACGAGCAGTACCGGCACTTCACCGTCGACGAGTTCCAGGACGTATCGCCTCTGCAGAACCGCCTGCTCGAGCTGTGGCTCGGCGATCGACGCGACATCTGCGTCGTGGGCGACGCCAGCCAGACCATCTACTCCTTCGCCGGGGCGCAGCAGCGCTACCTGCTCGAGTTCGAGCGCCGGTTCGGCGATGCCACGGTCGTGCGGCTCGAGACGAACTATCGCTCCCGTGAGCCGATCCTCACCGCCGCGAATGCGCTGATGAAGGGGCGGCCAGGGGCGCTGGCCCTGACGCCCGCCGGTGCGCCGGCCGGCGACGACGAGCAGCCGACCGTCACCGCGTACGACAGCGAGACCGACGAGGCTGCGGGCATCGCCGACAGCATCGTGAGGCGCATCGCCGGGGGTGCGGCACCCTCCGACATCGCCGTGCTCTATCGCGCGCACGCGCAGTCGGCCGTGCTGCAGCAGGCGCTCGCCGCGCGAGGTGTCGCGACGAGCGTTCTCGGCGGCACGCGTTTCTTCGACATGCCCGAGGTCCGGCAGGCGGTGCTCGCACTGCGCGGCGCCGCGGTGGCGCCGACCGATGCGGGATTCCTGCCGACCGTGCGCGACGTGCTGCGCGGGCTCGGCCTCACCGACGAGCCGCCGCAGGCCGGCGGTGCGCAGCGGGACGGGTGGGAGGCGCGCCGGGCGATCCTGCGGCTGGCAGAGGAGGCGCCGCCCGGCACGACGCTGCGCGTCTTCGCCGACGAGCTGATGGCGCGCGCGAAGGATCAGCACGAGCCGACGCTGCAGACCGTCACCCTCTCGACGCTGCACGCGGCGAAGGGCCTCGAATGGCCGCACGTGCTGCTGGCCGGGTGGGCCGAGGGCTCGCTGCCGATCTCGTACGCGACGACGTTCGAGAACATCGACGAAGAGCGACGTCTCGCCTACGTCGGCATCACGCGGGCCGCGCGAACGCTGGCGGTGTCGTGGGCGCGGTCAGCGGGACGAGGGGAGCGGTCTCCGTCGCGCTTCCTGGCGGAGATCGGAACGACAGCTCGAGGCACGGGCATTCTGCGTGATGTCGCACCGACCTCCAGGCGTGCCGTCCGTCAGGGCTGACCCGCACCATCAGCCCCGCCGAAGGTGTGGGAGTACGGAGGATGCGGGCCACCAGCGATGCGGCGTGCGCGATGCGCGCCGAGGTCACCTGAGTGGTGGTGCCGACGAGCTGGGCATGCAGGCGCGGCCAGGCGGGGTCGCGGTCGCGCTCGTGCGCATCGCGACACGACAGGCAGGGCGTGCGCCCTGGAACGACAAGTGGGCCCACGACCGCGGCGTCCTGCTCGAACCCGATGGGCAGATGCGGCAGATCATCGCGCAGGAAGCGGGCGAGCTGCAATGCGGCCGCGGCCCCGCCGACCATCACCACCGCCACCGCACCGGGTGAGCGCGGATCGGCTTCGTCGAGACCCTCGTCGACCAGCGACTGTCGCAGCCGTTCCTGTCCCCGGCCGTCTGCGACGTTGACGGCATCGGTCCAGAACGGCGGCGCCGGCAGCGCATCCTCGACGAGCAGCGGACGCAGGATCGTCAGCATCCGCCTCGCCTCACCGCGCGGCGCGCCGACGCCGTGCGCGACGACGTCGAACGAGCTGAGCCGGATGCCCGCGCGCAGCCGGTTCAGCAGCGGCTCGACCCAGGCGCCCGAGACCTCGAGGCGCACGACGTTCTCGAGCCCGAACTGCACGGTGTCGGCATCGCGCCAGAGCAGCGGATAACGCGGGTCCAGACGGGTCAGTGTCGTGGGCGTCATCGGGCTCATGACCCGATTGTGTCCCGCCGCGCCCCGCCCGCGGGGCGGAGAACGGCCATCTGTGGACTGATCGTCCTTTCACCGCGATGTGCAGGATCAGTTCCCGCAACTGCCGACCGGCGCGCCGCCGGACGGAGATGGCGGACAGCGACGGCGTCAGACGGGACGGTCTCCTTCGGGGCGGTCTGGCTCATCGTCCACGGCGTCGTCAGGGGAGGTGCTGTTGGGGGCGTCGCCCTCGGGGGTGTCCTTCCCGAACTCCTCTCCGTCGAGCAGGCGTGCGAGCGCCTCGTCGAGCTCGTCCGCCACGGGCGTCTCGCCGCGCTGCAGAGCCTCGAGGCGTGCGATAAGCGCCGAGGGGTCGTCGATGTCCGAGGCGAGCGGCATGATGTCGGGGTAGTCCCAGAGCGCATCCCGCGCGGCGACGCCGACGGCATCCGTCACCGCGCGCCACATCGCCGATGCCTCGCGCAGGCGCCGGGGCCGGAGCTTGAGTCCGACGAGCGCACCCAGGGCGTCTTCGGCCGGCCCGCCGACCGCGCGACGGCGGCGGGCGGCCTCCGCCAGGCGTGCACCGTCGGGCAGACGCGAGGTCGCCTCCTCGGTGACCACGTCCACCCATCCGTCGATCGTGGCGATCAGGTTCTCAAGGCGCGACAGTGCCTCGCGCTGCGCGTCGGTCTGCGCCGGCAGCAGGGCGCCGCCCTCGATCGCCGCGCGCAGCTCTTCCGGGTTGGTGGGATCGAGGCGGGACGCCAGGTCGTCGAGCACCTCGACGTCGACCGTCACCCCGCGTGCGAAGTCGGTGATCTGCGAGAGCACGTGCAGGTGCAGCCACTTCGCGTGCCGGTACAGCCGGGCGTACGCGAGTTCGCGCACGGCGAGGTACAGCGCGATCTGGTCTTCGGGGATCTCGAGTCCCTCACCGAAGTCGGCGATGTTCTGCGGGATCACTGCGGCGGTGCCCGGCGGGAGCACGGGAATGCCGACGTCACCGCCCGAGACCACCTCGAGCGAGAGCCGGCCGAGCACCTGACCGAACTGCGCGGCGAAGAGCGAGCCACCGAGGCCCCGCATCAGCTGGCCCGCACCCTGCACCATGCTCTGCATCTCGGGCGGCACCTGCGTCTCGAGCGCGCCGGTCAGGGCATCCGCGATCGACGTAGATACCGGGTCGGCGATCTCCTTCCAGACCGGCAGGGTCTTCTCGACCCATTCGCCGCGCGTCATCGCCTGGGGCGGCGCGGCGAGCTCCGAGATCGTGGTCGCCTCACCGAGCCAGAGGTTCGCCAGAGCGAAGGCATCCGCGAGCGATGCGCGGGAGCCGTCGGCGATGCCCAGACCGTCGCGATTGGCGATGTGCAGCGCGCGCTGCTTCGCGCTCTGCCACGGATCGCCGCCGAACATGCCCTGCAGCTGCGCCATGAGCCCCGACATCTGCGCCGGGTCCATCGACATCCCGCCCATTCCCGACAGGGCGTCGCGCAGCGCCTCCGGGTCGATCTGCCCACCCGACATCATGCGCCGGAGCATCTCCTCGAAGTCGGACGGATCCCGATCGTCATCTGCCATGCGATTGCCCTCTCAGCATGCCCGTAGCGTGTGCGCTCTACGCTAGTCACACGATCCTGTGCTCGCCCCCGATGCGCGCGGATCCCTGTACGCCGCTCGCGAACGCCCCGGAGGTTCCGTGTCATCACGCCGCAGCAATGGCACGGTCACCGGCATCGTGGCGCTCAGCGTCGCGCTGGTCGCGCTGGTCGCGCTGACCTTCGTGCCGACGCCGTACGTCATCCAGCGCCCGGGGCCGGTGTACGACACCCTCGGCACCGCCCGCAGCGCCGACGGCGTAAAGGTGCCGCTGATCGAGATCGAGGGCGCCGAGACGTATCCGACCGGCGGCACGCTCGATCTGACGACCGTGCAGGTCATCGGCAACCGCGAGCGCACCCCCACCTGGTTCGAACTGGCCGTGGCGTGGACCGATCCGACGCGTGCGGTCGTGCCGATCGACACGGTCTTCCCGCAGGGTGTGAGCTCCGACGAGCGCGATGAGCGCAATGCCGCTCTGATGGTCGACTCGCAGCACGAGGCCACCGCGGCGGCGCTCACCGAGCTCGGCTACGACGTCGGCGCGACCGTGCGGGTGGTCGAGACGGTGGCCGACAGCCCCGCCGGCGGCGAGCTGCGCGCCGACGACCTGGTCCTCGCCATCGACGGCGAGGCGATCGACTCGGCGACCGCGCTGCGCGATGCCATCCAGCAGGCCGACGGGGCCGAGGTGACGCTCACGATCGAGCGAGCCGGGCAGGAGAAGACCGTCTCGGTGACGCCCGAGAAGTCCACCGACGCCGCAGGCGACGAGGTGTGGCTGATCGGCATCGCCCTCACCACCGACTACGACTTCCCGATCGACGTGCGGCTGCAGCTCGACAACGTCGGCGGCCCGAGCGCCGGGATGATGTTCGCGCTCGGCATCATCGACACGCTCACACCTGGCGAGCTCAACGGCGGCGAGGATGTGGCCGGCACGGGCACAATCGACGCTGCGGGCACCGTGGGGCCGATCGGGGGCATCCGGCAGAAGCTGTACGGCGCGCGCGACGCGGGCGCGACCGTCTTCCTCGCACCGGAGGGCAACTGCGACGAGGTCGTGGGCCACGTGCCCGACGGGCTGAAGGTGTTCCGCACGGGCACGCTGCAGGAATCGCTCGAGATTCTCGAGGTCGTCGCCGAGGGCGGCGACGCATCGGCGCTTCCCGTCTGCACCGCGAAGCGCTGAGCCGCGGACCCGTTCCCGGGCCGCGGATGGATTCCTGAGCCCCGCGGATGGGTTCCTGAGCTCGTCGAAGGACGCCGATCCGGGGCCGCGTCATAGGTGGCCTGCCTAGGATGGAACGGTGACCTCGACCTCAGCGCCGCAGCCGGCCACGCCCAGCACATCACGACGGATACTCGCGATCTCGGTGGCGATCATCGCTGCCATCATCGCGGCGTTCTTCGTGTTCTCCTCGCTCTACACCGAATTCCTCTGGTTCGACCAGCTCGACTTCGCCTCCGTGCTGACCACGCAGTGGATCGCCACCGCGACCATGTTCGTGGTGGGCTTCCTCGGCATGGCGCTGCCGATCTTCCTGTGCATCCAGCTGGCCTACCGGCTGCGTCCGGTCTACGTGCGGCTGAGCTCGCAGCTCGACCGCTACCAGGAGGTCATCGAGCCGCTCCGCCGCCTCGCCATGTGGGGGATGCCCGTGTTCTTCGGCGTGTTCGCCGGCTTCGCGGCCGCGGGCAACTGGAAGACCGTGTGGCTCTGGGCGAACGGCGTGACCACCGACACCCTCGACCCGCAGTTCGGCGTCGACACCGGCTTCTACCTCTTCGCGATGCCGTTCTACTCTGCACTGCTCGCGTTCGCGTCGGCCGTGCTGCTGCTCTGCCTCGTGATCACCGCTCTCGTGTCGTACCTGTACGGCTCGGTGCGCATCGGCCAGCGCGAGCTGCGCATCTCGAAGCCGGCGCGCATCCAGCTCGCGGTGCTCGCGGGTCTCTACCTCGCAGTCCAGGCCGTGAGCCTGTGGCTCGACCGCTACCTCACCCTCGTGCAGCCCGAGGGCCGCATCACCGGTGCCGCCTACACGGGCGCCAACGCGACCATCCCCGGGCTCGCTATCCTGTCGATCATCGCCGCGGTCGTCGCCGTGCTCTTCCTCGTGACCGCCGTGATCGGCCGGTGGCGCTTCCCGCTGGCGGCCACGGCGCTGTTCGTCGTCGCGTCGCTCGTCGTGGGCATCGGCTACCCGTGGGTCGTGACCACCTTCCAGGTGAAGCCGAACGAGAACGCCTATCAGGCGGAGTTCTACGACCGCAGCATCGAGAGCACGAAGGAGGCGTACGGTGTCGCCGACATGGAGGTCACCCCGTTCGCCGCGGCGACCGACACCGAGCCCGGACAGCTGCGTGAAGACGCCGAGACCACGGCATCCGTGCGAATCATGGATCCCGCGATCATCAGCCCGACCGTGCGCCAGCTGCAGCAGTACCGCTCGTACTACCAGTTCGCTCCCGAGCTCGACGTCGACCGCTACGAGATCGACGGCAAGTCGCAGGACACCGTCGTCTCGGTGCGCGACCTCGACCTGACCAAGCTCGGCGGCGGCGACAGCTGGAACAACCGCGCCGCGGTGTACACCCACGGCTACGGTCTCGTCGCGCTCGCCGGAAACCAGCGCACGAGCGACGGCGAGCCGGTGTTCCTCGAGCAGGGCATCCCCACCTCGGGCTTCCTCACCGAGACCGAGAAGTTCCAGCCCCGCGTGTACTTCGGCGAGTCGTCGCCGGAGTACTCGATCGTCGGCGCCCCGGAGGGCACCGACCCGGTCGAGATCGACTACCCGCGCGGTGAGGACGGCGCGAGCGACACCAAGACGACGTTCGACGGCGACGGCGGTCCCCGCATCGGCAACACCTTCGTCAAGCTGCTGTACGCGATGAAGTTCCAGTCCGAGCAGATCCTCTTCTCGAACCTGGTCAACTCCGAGTCGCAGATCCTCTACGACCGCGACCCGAAGACCCGCGTGCAGAAGGTCGCGCCCTATCTGACCCTCGACAACGACCCGTACCCGAGCGTCGTCGACGGTCGGATCGTCTGGATCGTCGACGGCTTCACCACGAGTGCCACTTACCCGTACTCGAAGACGGTGAGCCTGCGCGACGCCATCGCCGATTCCCGCACCCCGGCATCGGTCGTCTCGTTCGACAACATCAACTACATCCGCAACTCGGTCAAGGCGACGGTCGACGCGTACGACGGCTCGGTGAAGCTGTACGCGTGGGACGACGAGGACCCGATCCTCAAGGCCTGGCAGAAGGTCTACCCGACGACGGTCGAGCCGATCAGCGAGATGTCGGGCGACCTGATGAGCCACGTGCGCTACCCGACCGACCTGTTCAAGGTGCAGCGCGACGTGCTGGGCGTCTACCACATCGACGACGCGCGCTCGTTCGCCCAGGAGGACAACCGCTGGCAGACGCCCGACGACCCGCGCGCCAAGGACCGTCTGCAGCCGCCGTACTACCTGTCGATGAAGATGCCGGGTCAGGACGAGCCGCGCTTCTCGATGTTCTCGACCTTCATCCCCGCCTCCGCGCAGGGTGAGAGCCGCGAGGTGCTGATGGGCTACCTCGCCGTGGATTCCGACGCCGGCAGCAAGAAGGGCGAGAAGTCGGAGGGCTACGGCAAGCTGCGCCTGCTGGAGATCGATACGAACACCACGGTTCCCGGCCCCGGACAGGTGCAGAACACCTTCGACTCCGACACCGAGATCGCCAACAAGCTGAACGTGCTGACCCTCGGCAAGTCCGACGTGAGGTACGGCAACCTGCTGACCCTGCCGGTCGGCGGCGGCCTGCTGTACGTGCAGCCGGTGTTCGTGCAGTCGTCGGAGGGCACCAAGCTGCCGAACCTCCGCAAGGTGCTGGTTGCATTCGGTGATCGTGTCGCGTTCGAGGACACGCTCACCGAGGCGCTCGACGTGCTCTTCGGCGGCGACGCGGGAGCTGCGGGCGGTGACGACGACGTGGAGCCGACCGACCCCGGCACCCCGGCCGATCCGGATGCCCCGACCGAGCCGGATCAGGGCAGCACCCCTCCGGCCGGCGAGACGCTGACGGCGCTCGAAGAGGCGCGTGCGGCGCTGTCGGCTCGAGAGGCCGCGCTGAAGTCGGGTGACCTCGAGCGGTTCGCCGCCGAGGACAAGAAGCTGACGGCCGCCATCGAGAAGCTGCTCGCCCTTGAAGAGGAAGCCGCGAACGGCTAGAACCGGCGTCATCAGAAGGAGGGCATCCTGCGGGGTGCCCTCCTTCTGCGTTCACACGCCTCTGGCGCGACGACAGACGCGAGCGCACAATGGGAGCATCGGTCTCTTCGAGGAGGATGATCACGATGCGAGCGGCAGCCGGTTCGAGGATCGTCATCCACGGCGCACACGTCGACCGTGCCGAACGCCGTGGTGAGGTGGTCGAGACACGGGGAGAGGACGGCGGTCCGCCGTACCTGGTGCGTTTCGACGACGGCAGCGAATCACTGCTCTTCCCCGGCCCCGACTGCGAGCTCGAGCACGCGCACCCCGAGCCCGACGCGCCGTGACACTCCCGGCATCCGAGCCCGATTCGCCCTGTCTCCGAAGCCGTGTTAGGCTTTAAGACGTGCCGCGGGGTGGAGCAGTTCGGTAGCTCGCCGGGCTCATAACCCGGAGGTCGCAGGTTCAAATCCTGTCCCCGCAACAAGAAGAAGGCCCGGTCCGCAAGGACCGGGCCTTCTGCATGTGCGCCCTTGTCCCCGTGCGGCGGACAGGCTAGCCGCCGAAGACGGGGACATGCGTCTCAGTCCCGCCATGAGCATGCGGACGACGGGGTCCGCCGGAGCGACATAGAGGGTGCGCAGCTGGGCATCCGGATCGCCACGGCGGCGGTGCCGAACCTCTTCGCCCCGGTCGGCGCCGTCGCCCTGCTCTTCCTGCCGTACACGCGCCGCGCGAGGCCGAGCTTAGCGCGTTCCCGCGCGAGCGTCGCGGGGCCCGCACGGCGTGCACCGCACCCGAAGCCAGAGTGCTCGCGCCGCGCAAGTGAGAGAGGATGGCAGCATGACCGCAGCCGCTCCTCTCGTCGCCGTCTGCCAGTTCGCTCCGGATGCCGCATCCGAGCGCAACCGGGAGCGGATCGGCGAGCTCGTCGCCGCGGCCGCGGAGCGTGGTGCGGATGTGGTCGTGCTTCCGGAGTACTCGAACTACTTCACGCCGGAGATGGACGGCGCCCTCGCACGCAACGCCGAGGGCCTCGACGGTGCGTTCGTCGCGGCGCTGCGCGCGCTGGCCGCCGAGCACAGCCTCATCGTCGTCGCCGGGATGGTCGAGACCGCTGAGAGGGGGCGGGTGCACAACACCGTCGTCGCCGTGTCGGATGCCGGGGTGCAGGCGATCTATCGCAAGCAGCACCTCTACGACGCGTTCGGCCAGCGGGAGTCGGACTGGATCGAGCCGGGCGCGCTCGGCGAGGCGGCGGTCTTCGACGCGCTCGGCCTGCGGTTCGGGCTGATGACCTGCTACGACCTGCGCTTCCCGGAGGTGGCGAGAATGCTGGTGGACGCCGGGGCTGACGCCCTGATCGTCCCGGCGGAATGGGTGCGCGGACCCCTGAAGGAGCACCACTGGAACACGCTGCTCACCGCGCGCGCCATCGAGAACACGACCTATGTGATCGCGTCCGACCATCCGGCCCCCGTCGGCGTCGGCTTCTCGCAGATCATCGACCCGCAGGGCGTGGTCGTCGCGGGCGTCAGCGCGGGGGAGGGCGTGGCCGTGGCATCCCTCGACCCCGACCTGGTCGCCCGCACGCGTGAGACGAACCCATCGCTGCGGCTGCGCCGCTACCGCGTCGTACCTCGCTGAGCCCCCTCGCCCGTCGCGGCCCCCGCGGGGGCCTGCGCCGCAACCGGTTACGAATCGCGGCCCGCTCCGCGGCCGGTTACGAATCGGGGGCCGACACCTCCACCGGTTACGAATCGGGGGCCGACACTCCAGATGTCGGACCGATCCGCGTGAAGCGTCCGACATCTGGCGTGTCGGCCCCCGGAGCGTATCGCCCCGGAACGTATCGCCCCCGGAACGTATCGCCCTCGGAACGTGTCGGCCCCCGGAACGTATCGCCCCCGGAACGTGTCGGCCCCCGGAACGTATTGTCCCCGGAACGTGTCGGCCCCCGGAACGTGTCGGCCCCCGGAACGTATTGTCCCCGGAACGTGTCGGCCCCCGGAACGTGTCGGTCCCCGGAACGCCGCGAACCTACGCCGTCCCGTGCCGCGTGCCGGCGGCGCTGCGCCCCGTGCCCGCCCCGCCGCCCCGCCGCCCCGCCGCACCCGCGACGCCCGCGCCCACCACCCGGCCAACGTGCCCGCGCCGCCGACCACCGTGCCCCGGGCGCGTCAGCGCAGGCCGGAGAGGCGGCGGCCGGCCTCCTCGATCACGTCGACGCGCTTGCAGGCGGCGAAGCGCACCAGGCCGGCGTACCGCCCCTGGTTCTCGGGTGTGACGAACGCGCTGATCGGGATCGCCGCGACACCCGCCCGCTCCGGCAGCGCGCGGCAGAACGCTGCGGCGTCGGCACCGCCGAGCGCCGTGGCGTCCGCGACGGTGAAGTATCCGCCCTGCGGGGTGAACACCTCGAATCCCGCGGTGCGCAGCGCGGCGCCGAGCAGCTCGTGCTTGCGCAGCATGGTGGCCGCGGCGTCGTCGAAGTAGGAGTCGGGCAGACGCAGACCGACCGCGATCGCGGGCTGGAAGGCCGATCCGTTCACGTAGGTGAGGAACTGCTTGACGGTCAGCACCGCCGTGATCAGGGCGGCCGGTCCGTGCACCCAGCCGATCTTCCACCCCGTGGTCGAGAACGTCTTCCCGGCCGAGGAGATAGTGAGAGTGCGCTCGGCGGCGCCGGGCAGCGTGGCGATCGGCACGTGCGGCGCGTGGAAGGACAGGTGCTCATACACCTCGTCGGTCACGATCACCGCGTCGTGCTGCGCGGCCACCCGCACGATCTCCGCCTGCACCTCGGGTGCGAACACGGCGCCTGTGGGATTGTGCGGGTCGTTGACGAGGATCACGCGGGTGCGGTCGTTCACCGCGGCGGCGAGTTCGTCGAGATCCGGCTGGAAGTCGGGTCGCCGCAGCGGCACGGTGCGCAGCCGGGCACCCGCGAGCGCGACGGCCGCGGCATACGAGTCGTAGTACGGCTCGAAGACGACGACCTCGTCGTCGGGGCCGTCGATGAGTGCGAGCAGGGTGGCGGTCAGCGCCTCAGTCGCCCCCGCCGTCACCAGGATCTCCGTGCCCGGATCGACCTCGAGTCCATAGAAGCGGTGCTGGTGCTCGCTGATCGCCGCGAGCAGATCGGGGATGCCCCGGCCGGGCGGATACTGGTTCGCGCCGTGCGCGATGGCATCCCTCGCCGCCTCCAGCACCGCGGCCGGACCGTCCTCGTCCGGGAAGCCCTGCCCGAGATTCACCGCCCTGGTTCGCGCCGCGGCGGCCGACATCTCGGCGAAGATGGTGGGGGCGACCCGGCCGTCCGCGGAGAGCAGACCCGCCCCTGCGGCGGTACGGCGCCAGGCTCCTGGTATGACATCCATGCAGAACAGGCTAAGACCATAGGCGAATGTCATCGGCGGCATACGAAACGCACAGACTCGGTTGTCACTCTGATAGGGCATTGAGAAGGAGCAGAAGATGAACGACAACAGCACCCCCGACCAGCCCTCGAACCCCGAGGCCTCGGCTCAGACCCCGCCGTCGTCGGCGCCCGGGCAGCACGCGCCCTCGCACTTCGGCTCCGACCAGGCGCGGTGGCAGGCCCCCGCGGCACCTCAGCCGGGCGCGTCATACGGCACCCCGCCGCAGCCCGGCGGAAGCTTCGGTCACGCGGCCGAGTCCCAGCCCGGCGCCCCCCAGCCCGGCGCCCCCCAGCCCGGCGCCCCCCAGCCCGGCGCCCCCCAGCCCGGCGGCGCTCAGCCCGGCGCCCACCCCGGCGCCCACCCCCTCGGTGCGCCGTACGGCGCCCCCCAGCACGGGATGCCCCAGCCGCAGCATCCGACGGGATCGCCCTCGTCCGAGCAGCCCACCCTCAGCCTCGACCCGACGCTGGTCGCCGCCCCGACCGGATCGACGCCGCAGGCCGGGACCGCCGCGCAGGGCCCGAACAGCACCGAGAAGCGGAGCGGCGGACCGGTCAAGGTCGCGGGTCTCATCCTCGCCGCGGCGCTCGTCGGCGGTGTGGCCGGATTCGGCGGCAGCGCCATCGGCACGGCCGTGTTCGACCGACCGGCATCCCAGTCGGCCACCGGTCCGCAGAGCGTCACGGTCAACAACCCGGGCTCGGTCAACGAGACCACTGCCATCGCCAGCGAGGTGCTGCCGTCGGTGGTCACCATCGAGGTCGCGGGCTCGAGCGAGTCGGGCAGCGGCTCCGGTGTCATCCTCGACAAGGAGGGGCACGTCCTGACCAACACGCACGTGGTCACCCTCGGCGGCGCCGTCGCCGACCCGGCCATCCGCGTGACCACGTCCGACGGCCGGATCTTCCAGGCGAGCGTCGTGGGCACCGACCCGGTGTACGACCTCGCCGTGATCAAGCTCGAGGGAGCGAAGGATCTCACCCCGATCGAGATGGCCGATTCGAGCAAGCTCAACGTCGGCGACACCGCCGTCGCGGTGGGCGCACCGCTCGGCCTGTCGAACTCCGTCACCACGGGAATCGTCAGCGCGCTGAACCGCAGCATCGAGGTCGCCTCGTCTGCGCTTCCCGACAGCTCGGCGCAGCCCGACAGCGAAGGCGACCAGGGCGGCAGCGGCAATCCTTTCCAGTTCGACATCCCCGGCATGGGCCAGCAGCAGGCGAAGCAGTCGATCTCGATCGCCGTCATCCAGACCGACGCGGCCATCAACCCCGGAAACTCCGGTGGCGCACTCGTCGACAGCAAGGGAAGCCTGATCGGCATCAACGTCGCGATCGCGACCGCCGGCGGCTCGTCGTCGAGCGAGGCAGGGTCGATCGGCCTCGGCTTCGCAATCCCGTCGAAGATCGCCCAGCGCGTCGCCGACGAGATCATCGCCGACGGTGCTGCGACCCACGGCCTGCTCGGCGCCACCGTGCGCGACGCGTCGAGCGTGAAGGGCGCGTCGGTCGCGGGCGCCGCGATCGACACACCGACCCCCGGCGGCGCGGCCGACGAAGCGGGCCTGAAGTCCGGAGACATCGTCACCCAGTTCAACGGCGTGCCGATCACCGGCGCCAGCGACCTCACCGCGCAGGTTCGCGCGGCGGCGGCCGGCAGCGAGGCCACGCTGAGCTACGTCCGCTCCGGCAAGACCTACGAGGCGAAGGTGACGCTGGGAGAGCTCAAGCTCTGAGCCCTGCCGGCCGACTCCCCGAGAAGGACGCCACCCCGCGATAGGCTCGCGAGGTGGCGTCCTTCTCATTCGGCTCCGGCAACGCGGCGAAGCTGCTCCGGATGCCGCTGTATGCCGCAGGACGCATCGCGGCGCTGCTGATCCCGCGCGGCGACCGCTGGGTCTTCGGCTGCGGGGCCGGCGTCGGCGACGGCGCCCTCGCGCTGTACCGCGTGGCGGCCGACGCCGGACATCGCGTGCTGTGGCTCGCGCGCTCGCCGCGGGATGCCGACGACGCCAGGGCCCTGGGCATCCGCACCGTCCCGCGCGACAGCGTCCGCGGCTGGTGGGCGACGACCCGCGCGGGTGTGCTCGTCGTCACGCACGGGCTGGGGGATGTGAACAGATACGGCAGCAGTGACGCGTTCGTCGTGCAGCTCTGGCACGGCATCCCGCTCAAGCGCATCGGACTGGATTCGCCGATCACCGCAGAGGTGCCGGCGGGGATCCCAGGGGCCGGGCTGCTGCGTCGGCTGCTGACGGCCATGTACCGCGGCGCCGCCCAGCGCATCCAGGTGCTGCCGGCCGCCTCGCACCGCTCGCGCGGCCGGCTCGAGTCGGCTTTCGGTCTCGGCGACGACCGGGTGGTCATCACGGGCGAGCCCCGCGTCGACGTGCTCTCGCAGGGCTCCGCCGCGCAGCGCCGCGCGACCGCGACGCAGCTGCTCACCCGCACCGGCCCGGTGCTCACCTCTCAGCGGGTGCTGCTGTACGCCCCCACCTGGCGCGACGGCGCCCCCGATCCGGCGGTGCCCTCAGCCGCACAGTGGGTCGACATCGTGCGGCTGCTCGAGAAGCACGACGCCATCCTGTTCATCCGATCGCATCCGCTCGGCGCCGGCGCGTACGCGCCGCCGTGGTCGAGCGGCCGGGTGCGGATGCTGAACTCCGACCTGCTCGCCGATGTCACCCCGGCGCTGCCCCGCGTCGACGTGCTCATCACCGATTACTCCTCGATGGCGTACGACGTGGGCCTGCTGGCCATGCCGGTCGTGTACCTGGCACCGGATGCCGAGCAGTACGCCCGCGAGCGCGGCTTCTACGGACCGTATTCCGATGTCGCGGGTGACGATCACGCGACCGACTGGGCGGGAGCGCTCGAGCAGCTCGACGCCGTGCTCGCCGACGACGCGGTCAGGGCCGAGCGCTCGGCGCGCTCAACCGAACTCAGCGCGCACATGCACGCGCATCGCGACGGGCAGAACGCCCGCCGCGTGTACCAGGCCATCCGCGCGCGCGGCATCCCCGCGCCGAAGGGAGCACGATGACCACGGCTCGCATCGATGAGCAGACTCAGACGCTGATCGTCTCGGGCACAGGCGCCCGTCCGGCATCCGCCGCCCTCGTCGGGCCGCGCGCCCGCGTCAGCGCGCGCCTCACCGGCGGCGGGAAGACGTGGAAGGCGACGCTGCCGCTGCAGACCTCGCGCTGGGGAGGAGCAGCGCTGCCGCTGCCCGCGGGCGCATACGAGCTGACGGTGGAGGGCGTCGAGCTCGGCGACGTCGAGATCGAGCCGACGCTGCTGGCAGGTCTGCGCATCGAGGCGCGCGGCGCGGATGTCGTCATCGCCCCGCCCATCGCGCCCATCTACGAGACGCCGGAGGGGCAGCGCACGCTCGAGCAGCGATACGCCTCGCAGATCGGCGCCGGTGAGAACGCGGTCTTCTTCGAGAGCTTCTACGGCCAGACCGCCGGATGCAATCCGCGGGCGATCGACCGCGTGCTCGCCGAGCGTGCCCCGTCGGTGACCAGGTACTGGAGCGTCACCGACCTGTCGGTGGAGGTGCCAGAGGGCGCGGTGCCGGTCGTCGAGGGCGGACCGGACTGGTGGCGGGCACGTGCGGAATCGCGGATGCTCATCGTCAACGACTGGCTCAGACGTCGCTTCGTGCGCAAACCCGGCCAGATCGTGCTGCAGACCTGGCACGGCACACCGCTGAAGCGGCTCGCCCTGCACCGGCCCGGATTCGACCCGCGCCGGATGGCGGCGGTCTTCAAGGAGTCCCGTCGGTGGGATGTGCTGCTCGCGCAGAACCCGTACGCCGCCCGCATCCTGAAGAAGGCGTACGCGTTCTTCGGCAAGCCGATCTGGGTCGAGGGCTACCCCCGCAACGACGTGCTCGTGAACGGCGATCCGGCTCCCGTCCGCGAGGCTCTGGGCATCCGCGCCGACGAGCGGGTCATCCTCTACGCGCCCACCTGGCGCGACGACCGCTCCGAGATGGTCGACTTCGTCGACCCGCAGCTGCTGGCCGAGCAGACCGACTCGGTCGTGCTGGTGCGCGGTCACTCGCGCACCATCCGGCCGGGGCGCGATCATGCCGGGGCCAGGGTCATCGACGTAACCGGGTACCCCGAGACCGCTCGGCTGCTGCTCGTCGCCGATGTGCTCGTCACCGACTACTCCTCGGTGATGTTCGACTTCAGCGTCACGGGACGGCCCATGTTCTTCCTCGTGCCCGATCTCGAGCACTACCGCGGAGAGCTGCGCGGGTTCTACTTCGACCTCGCCGAGCGCGCGCCGGGGCCGCTCGTGCACAGCCAGGAGGAACTGGTGCGAGCGCTCGACGAGCCGGAGGTGCCAGAGGCCTACCGCGAGCGGTACGCCGCGTGGCGCGCGCAGTTCAACCGGCGCGATGACGGGCAGGCCGCGGATCGCGTCGTCTCGCGCATCCTCGATCAGGGATGGCTGACCGCCTGAGCACCAGCCTGTCTGGGCTCCTGCGCCTGTCGAAGGGCCGACCCATCGACGACTCAGGGCAGCGGCGTATTGCGCGACCCGAGTCGCGACGCATCCACCGTGTCGCCGGCACCGCGCAGCGCGCCACCGATGAAGCCGAGCCCCCATGACAGGTGCATGGTCGGCAGCACGGCCATCGTCCACAGACGCTGCCGCACCGGGCCCGGGCTCACCACGCCCACTCCGATGACCAGCAGAGCGTAGGCGATGAGGGGCAGATAGATCACCGAGGCGATCAGGGCGGCGATGCCGCGCAGCACGCCGACGAGCTGCAGGATGCCGACCAGCGGAGCGACCGCCGTAACCACCACCAGGGCGGGCGGCGCGAAGAAGCGCAGCCCGTTGCGACGGCCGAACCGGCGCACCAGCTCGCCCCGCCACGCACCCGTGGCACGGAACTGCCGCGCCAGACGCGACCAGCTCTCGCGCGGCCAGTACGTGACCGAGAGCGCCGGGTCGAACCACACGAGGTGACCGGCCTGCCGGATTCGCAGATTCAGCTCCCAGTCCTCGCCGCGTCGGATGGTCTCGTCGAACAGACCCACCTGCTCGACGACGTCGCGGCGCATCACGCCGAGATACGCCGACTCGGCTTCGCCCTCGTGCTCGCTGCCGTGGTAGGCGCCGCCGCCGAGCCCCACGGGCGAGTTGTACAGTCGCGCCACGGCGCGCTGAAACGGGGTGCGGCCGTCGGCGCGCATGATCCCGCCGACGTTCGCCGCTCCCGTGCGCCGCAGCGTCTCGAGCGCGCGGCGGGCGTACCCGGGGGAGAGCTCGGAGTGCGCGTCGACGCGGATGATCGTGGGGTGCCGGCTGGCCCGGATCGCGGCGTTCAGTCCCACTGGGATGTGCGCGGCGGGGTTGTCGACCAGGATGATGCGAGGGTCCTCAGCCGCGAGGCGTCCGGCCAGCTCGGTGGTGCCGTCGCTGGACGGACCCAGCGCGAGCACGAGTTCGACGGGGCCGTCGATGTCCTGCTCCAGCACCGAGCGCACGGCGTGCTCGAGGTAGTCGCGCTCGTTCAGAACCGGCATCACGAACGAGACGCCGGCGGAGGTGGAGCTGTCGTCATCCTGCACGTGTCGATCATGTCATGCGCCCTCAGCCCGCCGGCACGGGCGATTCGGAGGTTGCCTCGATACCGTCCGGGGATGGACGTTCTGCGAGACGCGAGGAAGGCCGTAGGGCTGATGCGGCGCGCAATGCGGCTGAGGGAGGCGCGGCGCAGCGTGCGGGAGATGCTCGCCGTCAGGCCGGCCCTGCCCGCCGGGCGGTTCCACATCGCGGTGTACTTCGCCGACACCGAGGTGAACATGTACCAGATCCGGCAGTGGTACCGCCCGCTGCAGCGCCTCGCCGACCGGCACCCCGTCGTCGTGCTCTCGCGCTCGCCGCGCGGGGCGCAGGCGCTGCTGCGCGACGACGCCCTGCCTGTGGCGTTCGTGCCGGAGGTCACGGAGCTCGAGGCGTTCCTCGCCGAGCAGGACATCTGCATCGTGCTGTACGTGAATCAGAACACCCGCAACTTCCAGATGTTCCGGTACGGCCGGCGCATGCACGTGTTCATCAACCACGGCGAGTCCGACAAGGTCTACATGAGCAGCAATCAGTACAAGGCCTACGATCACGCCTTCATCGCCGGGCAGGCGGCGCGCGAGCGGCTGGCCGATGCGCTGTGGGAGTACGACGTCGACGAGCGCACGAGCATGATCGGCCGGCCGCAGGCCGATCACTTCGCCGGTGACGTGCCGTTCACGCCCGATGAGCGCACGGTCGTGCTCTATGCGCCGACCTGGGAGGGGGATCGAGCATCGATGGCGTACGGGTCGGTGCGCACGCACGGCGTCGCGCTCGTCGACGCCCTGCTCGCCACCGGGCGGCATCGGGTCGTCTACCGTCCTCACCCGCGCACCGGGGTGATGGATGCCGAGTACCGCGCCGCGAACGAGCGGATCATCGCGATGCTGTCCGAGGCGAACGCCGCCGATCCCGCCGCGCACCACGTGCACGACGACGGTCCCGACATCGGCTGGCAGCTGACCGCGGCGGACGTCGCGGTGCTCGACGTCTCGGCGATGGTCTACGACCGGCTCGCCACCGGGCGTCCGCTGCTCGTGACCCGCCCGGCGAGCGAGGAGGCTGAGATCGACGAGAGCGGCTATCTCTCGGCCTGCGAGTGGCTCACCGCCACCGCCGCCCGCGGCGATGCGGTGGCCGAGATCGATCGCGTGCGCGTGGACTCGGCGGCCATCGAGCGTCTGGGCCGGTGGGCGACGCGCTATTTCGGCGACACCTCGCCGGGTGCGGCGACCGCGCGCTTCGAGGCCGCGATCGAGCGGCTCTGGGAGGCCGCCGCCGGGCATCCCGACGCCTGAGGGCGATCACGACCGCCCGGTATCCTGGAGGGATGGGTGTGGTCTCAGACGGGAAGAAGGCGTATCGACTGCTGAAGAAGGCGCTCGTCTCGCGCGCGGCCGTGCAGCGGGTGCGACGCCGCCTCGCCGCGCAGGGCCCGCACCCGCAGGGGCACTACCGCATCGCGGTGTACTTCGCCGACGGCGCCGTCAACATGTATCAGATGCGCCAGTGGTACCGGCCGCTCGCCGAGCTGGCGAAGCGGTGGCCCGTCGTCGTGCTCTCCCGCAGCGCCACCGGCGCGGAGCGGCTGATCGAGGAGGACGCCCCTCCGGTCGCCTTCGTGCCGACCGTACGTGATCTCGAGCGGTTCATCGCCGAGCAGGACATCCGCATCGTGCTCTACGTCAACCAGAACACCCGCAACTTCCAGATGTTCCGCTACGGTCGCCGCTGGCACGTGTTCATCAACCACGGCGAGTCCGACAAGATGTACATGACCACCAATCAGTACAAGGCGTACGACTACGCGCTGATCGCGGGTCAGGCCGCTCGCGATCGGCTCAGTCGCACGCTGTGGGACTACGACCTCGACACGCGCACGATCGAGATCGGCCGGCCCCAGGCCGACCACTACTCGGGCACTCTGCCGTACACCCCCGATGAGCGCATGGTCGTGCTCTACGCCCCGACCTGGGAGGGCGATCGTCCGTCGGCGCATTACGGCTCGATCGCATCGCACGGCGAGACCCTGGTCACCGGGCTGCTCGCCACCGGGCGCCACCGGGTGATCTACCGTCCGCATCCGCGCAGCGGCGTCGTGAACGACGAGTACGACGCGGCGCACCGCCGCATCCTCACCGCGATCGACCAGGCCAACGCCGCCGACCCCCGCGCGCAGCACGTCTACGACGACGGCCCCGAGCTCGGCTGGCAGCTGGCCGCGGCCGACGTCGCCGTCGTCGACATATCCGCGATGGTCTATGACCGGCTCGCCGCCGGCAAGCCGCTGCTGATCACGCGTCCGTCCGACGAGCGGGCATCCATCGACACGACCGGATACCTGTCGGCCTGCGAGTGGCTCACCGTCGATGGCGCTGCGCGCATCGTGGCGGAGGTCGAGCGGGTCGCCGCCGACGGCGAGGCGGTCGCGCGGCTGCGCACCTGGGTGCAGCACTACTTCGGCGACACCGCCCCCGGAGCTGCCACCGCGAAGTTCCACGGCGCGATCGAGCAGCTCATGCAGAAGTGGGACGAGTGGCATGCCAGGGATGCCGGAGCCCGGGCATCCGACCAGGACGGCGGCGACGGAGCCGACGAGGACGACGACTGATGCGGCTTGCGCACAGCCGAGCCGTCGCCGACCCGCTCATCGTGCTCGACTCGTGCGGCTCGACCAACGCCGAGCTGCGCGCGCGGCTCGCCGGCGAGCGGCTCGGACATCTCGCGGCGCTCGTGACCGACTCGCAGACCGCCGGCCGGGGCCGGCTGGATCGCACGTGGACCACACCTGCGGGCTCCGCGCTCGCCGTCTCGGTGCTGCTGCGCGATCTGCCCGCCGACGTCGACGCGTGGGGCTGGCTTCCGCTCGCTGCGGGAGTCGCGATGACGGATGCCGTGGCCGCGCAGCTGTCCGCGCACGATGTGGGGTTCAAGTGGCCCAACGACGTGCTCGTCGGCGGCCGCAAGATCTGCGGCATACTCGCCGAGGTCACGCCGGACGGCGTGATCATGGGCAGCGGGGTGAACACCGCGATGACGGTCGATGAGCTGCCGGTGCCCACGGCCACGTCGTTCGCGGCGCTGGGCGCGTCTGCCGACATCGATCGCCTGCTTTCGGACTACCTCACCGGCCTTCGCGACTTGGTCGCCGAGCTGACCCGCGTCGGGCCTGTCGCGTCCGGGCTGCACGCCGCGGCCGAGAGGCGCTGTCTCAGCCTCGGCCGCGACGTCGAGGTGACGATGCCGCACGGCGAGACGCTGCACGGCCGCGCCGTGCGTCTGCACGACGACGGATGCCTGGTGGTCGAAGCCGACGGCGCCGAGCGCGCCGTGGCATCCGGTGATGTCGTGCACGCCCGGCTCGCCTGAGCCGACGCGCCCGGCGGGCCTTCCGCGCCCCGCAGCCGCCGCAGGCACAATGGAGGGGTGACCCAGCCCGTGACCCTCGGCGGCCGGCCGAACATGCCGCCGCCGGGCGCGCCCGCCGAAGAGCTGCTCGTCGCGCGTCTGCGCAGCCATGCCCGCCGGCTCTTCTGGTCGGCGGCGCTGCTGATCGCCACCGCCGGTGCCACCGCCTACTTCTACGACAACCTGCCCGATCCGTACGAGAACTGGATGCTGCTCGCCGCGGCGGGCATCGTCGTGCTGCTGCTCGTGGTGATGCCGTTCCTGTTCTGGATCTCGCGCACCTTCACGATCACCACCCGGCGGGTCATCGTCCGCGACGGGCTCGGCTCACGGCGCCGCCGGGAGCTGTCGCACATGCGGGGCTATTCGATCAGCATCCGTCGGGGGCCGCTGCAGCGGATGTGGGGAGCGGCGACGATCACGCTGAGCAACGGCTCCGACGAGCCGGTGCGGCTGGTGAACGTGCCCATGGCCAGCCTCGTGCACGAGGTGCTCGCCGATCAGGTCGAGGTCAATCAGATCCTCGCTCACCGCGACGCGCAGACCGCGAGCCGGGGGTACTGAGGGCCGATCGTCTTCCGCCCGCGACGGAGTGCGCGAGAATGGAGGCGACGAAAGGGGCGCTGCATGACCGTGCGCGTGGGTGTGATCGGCGGAGGACAGCTGGCTCGGATGATGATCGCTCCGGCGGTCGAGATCGGACTCGACATCCGGGTGCTCGCCGAGGACGAGGGGATGTCGGCGCAGCTGGCCGCGACCGCCGTCGGCGACTACCGCGACCTCGAGACGGTGCGCGCGTTCGCCCGCGACGTCGACGTCATCACCTTCGATCACGAGCACGTCCCGCAGGAGGTGCTGCGCGCGCTCGTCGCCGACGGAACGCAGGTGCACCCGGGGCCGCACGCTCTGCAGTTCGCGCAGGACAAACTCGTCATGCGCGCTCGTCTCGCCGAGCTCGACGTGCCTCAGCCCGACTGGGCGCCGGTGCACGACGCCGACGAGCTGCAGCGGTTCATCGACGAGCACGGCGGGGGAGCGGTCGTGAAGACGCCCCGCGGCGGCTACGACGGGAAGGGCGTGCGCGTCGTGCGCTCGGGCTCCGAGGCAGACGACTGGTTCGCCTCCGCCGACGGCGAGGCCCTGCTCGCAGAGGAGCTGGTCGCGTTCCGCCGCGAGCTCGCCCAGCAGATCGCCCGCCGCCCCGGCGGCGTGATGGCAGCGTACCCGGTCGTCGAGACCGTGCAGCGCGACGGCGTGTGCGCCGAGGTCATCGCGCCCGCGCCGGGCACCACCGAGCGCGTCGTCGATCTCGCCGAGCAGATCGGGCGCCGGATCGCCGAGGGGATCGGCGTGACGGGCATGCTCGCCGTCGAGCTGTTCGAGACCGACGACGATCGCATCCTCGTGAACGAGCTCGCGATGCGTCCGCACAACAGCGGGCACTGGAGCCAGGACGGCGCGATCACGGGGCAGTTCGAGCAGCACCTGCGCGCGGTCGCCGACCTGCCGCTCGGCCGCACCGAGCCGCGCGAGCCGTGGACCGTGATGATCAACATCCTCGGCGGACCCGCCGAGGGCACGCTCGCCGACCGTTTCGCACCCGCGATGGAGGAGTACCCCGAGGCGAAGATCCACACCTACGGCAAGGCGCCCCGACCGGGCCGCAAGGTGGGGCATGTGAACGTCTCGGGCGACGACCTCGACGAGGTCGTCTACACCGCCCGCGCCGCTGCCGCCCTGTTCGTCTGAGCACGTGCGTGCCGCTGCGACGTTCTCCCAGCGGTGCACCGTAGCCTGTCATGGTGACTGAGCCACTGCACTCCTCGAGCACGCCCCTGGTCGGGGTCGTCATGGGATCCGACTCCGACTGGCGAGTGATGAGCGACGCCTCCCAGGCCCTCACCGACTTCGGCATCCCGCACGAGGTCGAGGTCGTCTCGGCGCACCGCACGCCCGACAAGCTGATGAGCTACGGGCGCGAGGCGCGCAGCCGCGGCATTCGGGCGATCATCGCCGGCGCCGGGGGAGCAGCGCACCTGCCCGGCATGCTCGCCTCGGTCACCGCCGTGCCCGTCGTCGGCGTCCCCGTGCCGCTCGCCTACCTCGACGGCATGGACTCGCTGCTGTCGATCGTGCAGATGCCCGCCGGCATCCCGGTGGCGACCGTGTCGATCGGCGGAGCCCGCAACGCCGGCATCCTCGCCGCCCGCATCCTCGGCACCTCCGACGCCGCGATCGCCGACCGCGTCGAGGCGTACGCGCGCGACCTCGAGCAGCAGGTCGAGCAGAAGAACCAGCGGCTGAAGGACTCGCTGTGACCTTGGCCGCTCCGCACGCCCCGGCGCGAGGCGGGCGGCCGCTCATCGAGACCCGTCCGCTGCGGCACCCCGACGTGTCGGACCGGGCGGTCATGAGCCGCCGGGGATGGTGGCTCGTGGCGCTGAACGTGCTCGTGCCGGGCTCGGCGCAGGTGCTCGCCGGCAACCGGCGTCTGGGGCGCTTCGGGCTCGGGGCCACCCTGCTGGGGTGGTTCCTGCTCATCGTCGGCGCGGGAATGGGATTGTTCGCGCAGGACGCGCTGGTGTGGTTCGTCACCGGGCCGCTGTCTTGGTTCCTGCTCACGCTCGTGCAGGTGCTGCTGATCGGATACGCGATCCTGTGGGTCGTGCTGACCATCGACACCCTGCGTCTGGTGCGTCTGGTGCGTGTGCCGGTCATCTCACGATGGACGATGGCGGTGGCATCCGTGCTGGTGCTCGCGCTCGCCGCTTCGTCTGCGATCTACGGGTCGACCGTGGCGGCATCCAGCCGCGGAGCGATCGGCAACATCTTCGGGCAGAGCGGTCCGAGCCTGCCGCCCAGCGACGGGTACTACAACATCCTGCTGCTCGGCGCCGACAGCGGTGACGGGCGCGATTCGATGCGGTTCGACAGCATCTCCGTCGTGTCGGTGAACGCCTCGACCGGCGCGGTGACGATCACGGGCATTCCCCGCGACATGAGGGAGTTCCCGTTCGCGGACGACAGCCCGATGCGCGATCCCGAGCTCGTCGGCTACGACTACCGCAACTACTTCGAGGGGCACGACGACCGCCAGTGCGGCTGGGGGGCCGGCATCAACCAGCTCACCAATGCGGTGGAGGAATGCCGGAAAGATCGCGGAGACTCGATCTACCCCGACGCCGCGGCCCGCGATTCGACGCCGGCGATCGAGGCGACGAAGGACGCCGCCGAGGGGATCCTCGGGATCGAGATCCCGTACTACGTCTTCGTCGACATGCACGCGTTCGCCGCGCTCATCGACGCGCTCGGCGGGGTGGACGTGACGGTCGTGGAGCGCCTGCCAGAGGGCGGTGGGCCGGCATACCCGGGGCAGCCGGCCGCGGAGTGGGCAACCGGATGGATCGAGCCGGGACCCCAGCACATGGACGGTGACACCGCGCAGTGGTATGCCCGGTCGCGGTACACGACGAGCGATTTCGATCGGATGAGGCGGCAGCGTGAGCTGCAGGTGGCGATCCTGCAGCAGTTCACCCCGCAGACCGTTCTGATGCGATTCAACGAGATCGCCGCGGCCGGCACAGAGCTCGTTCAGACCGATCTGCCCACGAGCAAGCTGCCCGAGTTCTTCGATCTCGTCAAGAAGGCCAAGGACCAGCCGGTCGCGCAGATCGAGCTGACGCCCGACAACGGCATCGAGGAGGCCGAGCCGGATTACACGCTGATCCGCGAGATGGTCGACGCCGCGCTGCACCCGCCGACTCCCACGCCGACCCCCAGCCCCTGAGGGTCTGGGCTCCTGCACCTCCTTGAGCCCTGTCCCGTCTTGGGCCCCTGCGCCTGTCGAAGGGGCCGCCACCGAGCCTGCCGAAGGGGCCGCCACCGAGCCTGCCTGGGCGCTGACCCGTCTTGGGTCCCTGAGCCGTCGAAATGCCTACCCCAGCGCTGGGCCCCCTGAGCCTGTCGAAGCGCTTATGCCGTATCGCCTCCTCACGCAACCCTGTCGCGTCGACCGGCCTCCTGCGATCGAATGAGCGGGTGATCCCAGACGACATCGATCGCGTCGCCCGCGAATCCTTCGGAATCGACCAGCTCAAGCCCGCGCAGCGCGACGCGATCGAGGCGTCCGTGGCCGGCCGCGACGTGCTGGGGGTGCTCGCGACCGGGTACGGCAAGTCGGTGATGTACCAGATCGCCGCGACTCTGCGCGAGGGCGTGACGGTGGTCGTTTCACCGCTGATCGCACTGCAGGAGGATCAGCTGGTCGGCATCGAGAGCGCACCCGGCGCGCCGGCCGCAGTCGCGCTGAACTCCACCGGTGGGGCGCGCCGCACGCGCGAGGCGTGGCGGATGCTGCGCTCGGGACGAGCCGAGTTCGTGCTGCTCGCACCCGAGCAGCTGGCGAAAGAGGAGGTGCTGACCGCCCTCGCCGAGCTCGACGTCTCTCTGCTCGTCGTCGACGAAGCGCACTGCATCGCCTCGTGGGGCCACGACTTCCGGCCCGACTACCTGATGCTCGGCGCCGTGGCGGAACGCCTCGGGCGTCCGCCGATCATGGCACTGACCGCGACGGCTTCGACGCCGGTGCGAGCCGAGATCTCGCGGCGGCTCGGTCTGCGCGATCCGTTCGAGAGCATCGGCGAGCTCGACCGGCCCGAGATCACGCTGACGGTGCGGCGGCACACCCGCGATGCCGACAAGCGAGCCGCGGTGGTGGACGAGGTCGTCGAGCTGCCGAAGCCGGGCCTGGTCTACACCGCAACGCGACGCGACACCGAGCAGTACGCGCAGCAGCTGCAGGAGCGCGGTCTGCGCGCGGCCGCCTATCACGCGGGTATGCCGGCGAAATCGCGGGCGCAGGTGCACGAGGATCTGCTCGATGACCGGCTGGATGTCGTGGTCGCGACGTCGGCTTTCGGGATGGGCATCGACAAGCCCAACGTGCGGTTCGTGGTGCACGCCGACGCGCCGGAGTCGGTCGACGCGTACTACCAGGAGGTGGGCCGCGCCGGCCGGGACGGCGAACCCGCTCAGGCGACTCTGCACTTCCGACCCGAGGATCTCGCGCTGCGCAGGTACTTCGCGGGGCGCAAGCCCGCCGGCGGCGAGATCCGCCGACTGCTGCACGCCCTCGAGGGCGGCTCTCGCAAACGTGCACAGCTGGCGGAGGCATCCGGTTTCTCAGCCCGACGCGTGACCGCGCTGCTTGCCCTGCTGTCTGACACCGGGCACGTGCGCATCGGCCGAAGCGGAGCCACGCTGCTCAGCCACGACGCGGCGGCAGCCGTCTCGGACGCGCTCGAGCGGGTCGAGGAGCGCGAGCGCATCGATCAGTCACGGATCGAGATGATGCGCTCGTACGCCGAGACGCGCCGGTGCCGCCGTCAGGTGCTGCTCGGCTACTTCGGTGACGAGCTCGACGACCCGTGCGGCAACTGCGACACGTGCGCTGCGGGAGTCGTCGACGACGGGGAGGGTTCCGCTGTCGAAGAGCGCGCCGAAGGCTTCCGTGTGGACGATGCCGTCACGCACGCCGAGTGGGGCGCGGGAACGGTGATGAGTGTGGACGACGACAGGATGACGGTGTTCTTCGACAGCGAGGGCTACCGCGTGCTGTCGCTCGAGCTCATCGAGCAGCATGACCTGCTGCGCCTCGCCGCGCGACGGTGAGCGGTGCTGGGCCGGAGACCTGTGGCGTCCAGCCCAGCAGATGTCATCCCCGGCGTCGACGGGATGCGTTGACGCCCACCAGTGTGCCGCCCGCGAGAAGAGCGAGCGCGCCACCGCCCAGCATCCACGGCGAGACAGACCCGCCCGTCGCGGCGAGGGCTGGTCCGGCCTCCGCTCCGGCCGTGCGCGTCGACGCCGTCGCAGCCGGTGCACGGCAGCTTCCGTCGCTGGTCACACTGATCACAGCGCTGTACGTGCGCGTCGCGGCCGCAGCGCGGACGGCCTGAGCGGCCGGGGCGGCGCCCGTGAACGTCACCGTGTAGACGCCAGCCTGTCCCATCACAGGCTGGAACGAGAAGACGAGGCTTCCGTCAGCGGCCGCGGTGTCACCCGACGTGGATACGCGCTCGGCTGCAGGCCCGGCGACGTCGACCGCCACCGGTGACCCCGGTGAGAAGTATCCGGCGTCGAACAGCAGCTGCGATCGCTGACACGACTTGATCGCCGCATCCTGCACGCGCACCGATGGATTGCCTGCGTACGAATCCGTCTCGGCCGAGGCGACCGACGGAAACGACAGCGTGAGAGCAGCCACGACAATGCCGATGGCCGCCACCTTATTCTTCAGCATGATTCTCCCCAGTGGACTCATGCGGAATCGCGACGATCGGCTCCCCAGCCGTCGAACGCGTCGAACCCCTTTCGCCCCCACGGCGAAATGTCCGGCTCGGCATTCCCCAGTGATACGACGGTACCCCGAGCGGGGTCGAAAGTCACGAACCGCAGCGGAGCGGCGCGGCTGAGACCTCGACATCGGTCGCCATGGGGGTGTGCTGCACGACGGTGCCGGCTTCGCCGGCTCCTTCGCCGATGAAGTCGACGGTGATCGTGGAAGAGGCACCGGGCGACAGGGTCACGCTGTGCTGCACCACCACCCGACCGTCGAGCTGCGCGGTCTGCACCGGTTCCTGCGCGCCATCGCGGTCGTATCGAGCGACGGCGGCACCGGCCGGTCCGTACACCGCGATGAGTGTGCGAGTGTCGCCGGGGGTAACTCCGAACCACCCGTAGGCGGAGACGTAGGGCGGCAGTGTGGGGACGATGTCTGCAGGAACTTCGTTCGACCAGGTCACCTCGACGCGCGTGGTCGGCACACCATCGCAGACGCCGGCACGGGTCGATATCGCGGCATGCGCGTACACGTCCATCTTGCTGCCGCTCGTGTCGTTGAGCAGCACGCCGACCACCGGCGCCTCCGGCGAGTCGGAGGGGATGCCGCCGCCCACAGCGGATGCCGCCAGGATCCGCTCTTCGGAGTCGTGGGCGCTCCAGATGCGGATGCGACCCTCGGTGACCGAGGCGCCGAGCGCCTTGACCAGTGCAGCAGGATCGTCGGCGTGCACAGCGGCGTCGAATAGCACCGCGGCCGTCTGGGCGAACACCGCATCCTGCTCCCGAGGGTCGGAGTATCGGCGATAGACCTCCGACAGCAGCACGGTCAGCACGTTGTCGGCGTCGATCGTGAACGGGCCGACCGTCTGCGGGCCGGTCGCCGCGAGCAGGTGACGGGCGACGACGGCATCGATCGCGATCACGCCGTCGATCTGGTCGCCGAACCTCTCCTGCCAGCGCGACGCCATCGCCGGTGCGGCCTCGCCGAAGTCCGGGATGCTGGGCAGATTCTGGATGTGCCGGCCGGGCCGATCATCGAAGAGCGCCACCGTCGCCGGGCTCAACTGCAGCGGCGTTTCGAGTGGGGGAAAGTCGCTCGTCGATGCCTGACCGACGATACTGAGCGCCCCGTGCTCGGCGCGGACGAGAGCGAACGCGCCGGCGATGCCACCGGCAGAGCGCAGCTCGGCGTTGTTCAGCATGGCCACCACGTAAGTGCGAGGAGCGTCGATGCCCAGCATGGGTGGGATCAGAACGGCGGACGAGTGCGCGGCCTCGACGATGTCGAGAGACTCGTGGACGACTGCGCGCAGCTGGTCGACCGCCTCGGCGATAGGGGGGATCGTCACCTCGCCATCGATGCGGTCCGCGTGTGCTGCCGCTGCTGTCAGGACGTCGGTGGCCTGGGCGAGAGGTTCCTGCGCTTCGGCGAACAGTGCCAGGTCGATCCTCCCTTCCGTGATGGTGAACCGAGCCGGATCGATGCTCTTCGCCGCGGTGAGGAGGGGCGGGAGCGCGCCGTCGGCGATGTCGGCGGCGATCTGGGACGCCTCACGCACCGCAGTGAGATTCGACCCGGCCCAGGGGACGATCTCGAAGGCGCGCCAGATCGGATCGCCGGTCAGATCCCGGGCAGAGCGTGCGTGCTCGGAGAGCGTCCGGGCATCGCGCGCTGCCCGGTCGAGATCACCCGACGCGACTGCCGCGCGCAGCCCGGATGCCGTCTTCTCGAGCTTCTGCAGTTCTCCCGCCGCCACCGCGCCCCGGGCGAGCACCCAGGCGGCGGCGAGCAACAGGATGGCAGCCACGACAACAGCCGCCCAGATGACCGGGCGACGGGGTCGGCGACCGGTTCGAGGTGCGGAGTTGTCGCTCACGGGAGCATTCAAGCACGCCGCCAGAACCTTGGCGATAAGCGCGTGCGCGCCGACGGCTGGAGAGGGAATCCACCAGTCTCGGTCGAGGGCGTGGCGGCGGTGCGCCGGTAACGCCCAGGGAGCCGCCATAGGCTGAAATCATGACTGTGCAGTTGCGTGTGGTCGTCGACCAGATCAGTGTCGACGCCGATCTGGCGCGCGCTGCGCTCGGCCTGACCGAGGGGCTGGTCAACACGGCGCCTCGCGGCTGCGTCGTCTCGGGGATCGTGCCGAACGGCGCCGAGGCGTCAGTCGCCGGTCTCCACGACCTGCGTACCCTGCCGCTCGCGCGGCGTGAGCTGGCCGCCGCCTGGCAGATGGGGATCGCCGCCGGGGTCGGGGGCGGGCTAATCCACTCGCCGACGCTGCTCGCACCCCTGGTGCGTCACGATCGGGTGCACGACAACGACCAGACAACTGTCACGCTGTGGGATCTGTGCGCGTGGGAGAACCCGGATGCTCTGCCGAAGACGAGCGTCGCATGGCAGCGCGCCATGCTGAAGAGAGCGGTCAAGCACGCGGATGCGGTGGTCGTGCCGTCGCATGCGATGGCAGAGCGGCTGGCCGAGATCACTCCTCTTGGCGATCGCATCCGGGTGATCGCCGGTGCCGCTCCGGCGGGGTTTCGCGAACCCGCCGATGCGTCGCGGTTGCGCGAGGACATGCGGCTGCCCGAGCGCTACGTCGCGGTCACGGGTGATGGCGAGTCGTACGCGGACGGGTTCCGCGCTGCCGCGAGTGCGGACATGGATGCAGTCGTGCTGGATGCGCGGGACGGTACTGGTGCCGCGTTGATCGAACTCGCCACGTCGGCGGGACTGCCTGCAGAACGGATGCATCTGCTTGATGGACTCGATGACTCCTCGCGGGCCGCAGTGCTCGCTGCGGCCGGCGCCATGGTGGCGACCTCGGCCGCGATGGCCTGGCCGTGGAGGCTCATCGAAGCGATGGAGCTGGGCGTGCCGGTCGTCGCGGTGGACTCGGGAGTGCACAGCGACGTGATCGCCGACGGGGGCACGGTCGTCCCCTCGGGTCAGCTCGACGAGGCGCTCGTCGATGCCCTGGGCTCCGGGCGCCGGCGGTTGCAGGTGCTCGGCGCTGACCGAGCTCGCGCCTTCTCGTGGGCGAGCTCAGCCGAGCGCGTGTGGGCTCTGCACGCAGAACTCTGATAGTCGGCCTCGCCTCAGGCGCGCATGACCTCGACGGCTTGCTTACTCGGCCCGTCGAACTTGACCTTGCCGTCGCGAAGGAGAATGCCACGTTCGCAGAGGTCCGAGACCATGTTCAAGTCGTGGCTTACGACCACTAGCGTCTTACCAGCGGCGTGCAGTTGTCGAATCCGCGCTAGGCACTTCTGCTGGAACGGCTCATCGCCGACCGAGAGGATCTCGTCGATCAGGAGGATATCCACCTCAGTGTGGATCGCCACCGAGAAGGCCAGACGCAGGAACATCCCCGATGAGTAGTGCTTGACCTCGGTGTCGATGAACTGCTCGATCTCGCTGAAGGCGACGATGTCGTCGAAGTGGTCTTCCGTCTCCTTCCGGCTCATTCCGAGGATTGCCGCGTTGAGGAAGATGTTCTCTCGGCCGGACAGGTCGGGGTGGAAGCCCGCGCCGACCTCGATCAAGCCAGCGATCCGGCCGCGCGCGAGAATCCGACCTTCGTCGGGTCGCAGAACGCCCGAGATGAGCTTGAGCATCGTCGACTTACCAGAGCCGTTGAACCCCAGCAACGCCACTGCTTCGCCCTCGGCAATCTCGAATGACACTCCGTCGAGAGCCTTAAATTCGGAACTCAGCGACTTGCGCCGCATGGCCGCGACGAACGTCTCCTTGATGGAGTGGGTGTGGCGGAGTTTGAAGTGTTTATGAACGCCTTCCACGAGGACCCGCGGGCTGGACGGTTCAAAGATCCTGGGCAAAGCGACCCTCCAAGCGGCGGAACACGATCTCGCCGACGATCAGAACGACGATGGAAACCGTTAGAGCAACAGCTGCGTGCGGCCAGAGCGAGGGCAAGACCTCCGCGCCACCCGGACGGAGGGCGTGCCAGATCCCGTAGTGGAACAGCTCCACGGCGGTGGTGATCGGATTGAGGGCATACACCTGGAAGAGCCACGCGGGCACCTTCGACGAGACCATCTGCCACTGATACATCACGGGCGAAGCCCACACAGAGATCATCACGATGATCTCTACGAAGCTCTGCGCATCTCGGAAGGTGACGTTGATAGCTCCGAAAAGAAGGCCGAGCCCCGTTGCGAGGAGCGCGATGATGACCAGACCGAGGAGGAGAGCCGCGATGCTGAGCGCCGTCGGCGCCCAGCCGAATAACAGCGCGATGACGACGACTACGACAATCTGCGGCAGGGTGTTGACAGCAGCGACCAGTGTGCTGGCCACCGGGAACATCTGCCGCGGGAAGTAGATCTTCTTGATCAACGCGGCGTTCTCCACCAACGATCTCGTGGCGTTCGCGAACGACTCGTTGAAGAACGTCACGGCAGTGATACCGGAGAGCAGGTAGAGCGGGTAGTACTCGATGCTGTCGTTGAGTCGCAAGAACACGCCGAGCGCGAAGTAGAAGACGAGGAACTGGATCAACGGTTTGACGTACGACCACAGCCATCCGAGAACCGAGCCTCGGTACCGGATCCCGACTTCCTTACGGACGATGAGGCTGAGGAGGTAGCGGCGGCGGAAGACATCGAGCAGTCCATTGCTCGCCCCAGGTGCGGCCAACCTCAGCTCCGACGGCGCAGCTGATTGCGACACAGTACTCCTCATCTGAATGGGGCGTCCTTCTCGGGTGAACGCCTCCCCAATCATAGGTTGTCAGACGCATTCGCTCATCAATGGGAACGTCGTCGAGTCGGCGGTCGCCAACTTCGTGCCTGGCGGCGGTCGCTATCGGGGGGGGGCTATATCGTCTGTCAAGCGGCGAGGACAGGTCCAGTGATGCGTAACTGATAGAGGGTGCGGTCGCGGAGCATCGCGAAGAGGACGTCGGAGCGGCGCCGGGCGAGAGTGATGAGCGCTTGGTTGTGGCGTTTTCCTTGGGCGATCTTGCGGTCGTAGTAGACCCGAGACTCAGGGTCGCAGAGGGCCGCGAACGCGGATAGAAACATGGTCCGCTTCAGAACCTTATTGCCCCTTCGGGAAGGATGCTCGCCGCGGATAGAGCTGCCCGATCTCCTGGTGACGGGTGCGAGGCCGGCGTAGGCAGCGAGGTGCCCTGCGGTCGGGAAGGTCTTGGTGGTAACTTCGGTGAGGAGCCGGGCCGCGGTCCTGACGCCGACTCCGGGCATGCTTGTCAGGACCGACTGAAGAGGGTGAGCATCGACGATCTTCTCGACCTCGGTGGCGATCTCATCCCGTTGCCGCCGCAGCGCGGCGAGCTGCTCCGCGAGTCGTGGGAGGACAGGGGCTGCGGCGTTAGTGCCGGTGACCACAACGGTCTGCTGGTCCAGCCGCGGCCATGACCTCTGCCGCCCAAATGCGGCCCTTGCGGGGTGCGTTTCGCAGCAGCCTGTTCCCGAGTCGCTTCTCGCCGACCGCTCTCATCGCGGCTGGCGAGGGGTAATGCTGCAGCAGGTCCAGGATCGCGGAATGGTCCAGCCGCGGCCCGAGCACCCGCTCCAGCGCGGGGTGGATCTGTGTGAGCAGACCTCTGATCCGGTTGGATACCTGGGTGATCTGGCCGGCAAGGCCATCGTCGAAGCCGCAAAGCATGCTGAGCTCTGCGACCTGTTCGTCGGAGACTTGGATCGACCGTAGCGTGTGTGGCATCGTGCGGGCCGTTTCGGCGATGATCGCCGCGTCTCGTGCGTGGGTCTTCGCCTCGCCCGGGTGCAGGTCTGCAATGCGCCGCATCGCCAGCCCCGGTAGGTAACTGACCAAAGCTCCGCAGGCCTGGGCGACTGCGACCGCCAACGCCCCGATAGTCGCCGGCTGGTCAACGACGAGGAGAACCAGCCCGTGCCCTGCGAGCTGGTCGAGGACTGCTCGCAGCCGTGACTCGTCGTTCGGGAGCGCCTTGTCGAACAGCCGTTTCTCGGTCCGGTCGAGGGCGACGGCGTGGTGCTCGTCCTTGCCGACGTCGAGACCGATGAATACGTCGACGTCGTCGTATCTGTCGATGCTGGTGACCACTGTGTCCTCCGCTTCCCTTGCGACGGCGTCCACCAGGCGGTGCGTCTAGGCATCCACGTTACGAACGGCCTCGAGCATGCTCGGGTCCAGCCCCTATCAGCGATCACACACCGCCAACCAGGTCCGGTGACAACACCCCCGGATCATCAAGGACAGAGGGCAGCAATCATGCCGGGCCCGGCAGGCCGTCACCGCCCAGCATGCTCGCTCGACGGGTCACGAAGAAAGTAACGGGGCGAGGCATGGTAGCTCCACTGTCGTCGTCGCGTGCCTGACTGCGGACGGACTATGCGATGAGACACTAAAGCCGAATGCCGCTGTCGGCCGCCCCGAAGCGGGGCGCGCGAGGAAAGCCCCCCGCAGGGCACGCCCAGAGTTCACGGAGGAGGCGGCTAGGGTTAACGTGGGCAACTTCGTGTCCGGAGTGCATCGAATGCGATGGCCGACGTCTCAACGTTCTCCCTATGTGCGAGAGGGGAAGCTGCTTGTCTGAGTGGCTCAGTTTCATTCCCGCGGTGGCGCTAGCTGTCGTGCTGGTGTTCGTTCCGGGCTTTTGCTTTGCCCTCGCGCTGCGAATTGCGTACCCTCATGCTTTGCTCTTAGGGCCGCTGTTCTCGGTGGGTTTGGTCAGCGTCGGAGCGATTGTGCTTGACGTTGTGCATCTGAGGTGGAACATCGGAAACTATGCCGTGTTCCTCGCCATGGCGATAGTTGCGGTCGTCATTTTGAGATGGTTGATTCCCCGATCGTCCCGGAACTCTCAACCGGTGATATTCCGGTCTGCTCGTCAAGCGCGCTCCCTGATCGCCGGAGTTATCGGGGCCTCCGTTGGCGCCGCGGTGATTACAACGCAGCTTGTGCTCATCCTAGGAAAACCAGATGCTATCTCGCAGAGCTACGACAATATATTTCATCTAAACGCTGTGCGTCAGATTGCTGAGACCGGTTCAGGTTCCAGTTTGACGCTCAACCGGATCGTCTCGGGGTCTGACGGGTTGAGCTTTTACCCGGGCGCTTGGCATGACCTTGTCTCATTGGTTTTTCTCTCGACGGGCGCAACTGTCCCCGGCGCGACGAACGCTGTGACCTTTGCAGTATGTGCGATCGCATGGCCACTTTCAATGGTGGAGTTGGCGCGGATCATCCGACCTCAAAGCGTCCTCTTCACGTTCGCGACCGGCGCGTTCAGTGGAGTTGTCGTTGGCTTCCCCACGCTGATGCTCAAGTGGGGGATCCTATACCCCAACCTTCTCGGGTATGCCGTTCTCCCGGCAGCGACCGCCCTTGTGCTGTGCGGAATGAGAGTAGTCGCGCGAGAGGAGCTGCGGGGGCTCTTGTCGTTGTTTGTCCCGGTCGTACTCGCTGGCATCTCCCTCTGTCTTGCGCACCCCAATTCTGTAACCAGCTTGGCCGTACTCATCGGCCCGGTCACACTTGCGTCCGCATGGAACGTGTTGCGCCAGCGCCAAGACCATCTGCGCGCTCGACTGTGCGCATTCACGGCGGTCGTGGTGGCGATACTCGGGATTTGGGTCCTCGTGCGCCCGCCGGCAAGCGCCAGCGTTTGGCCGCCGAAGCTACCTAGCGGGCAGGCCTCGGGGGAGTTCATCACCAACTCTTTCAACGGGAACATTGCGGATCTTGTGATCACGCTCCTTGTATGCACCGGAGCGGTCCTGAGCGCCCGCAACCCGCGATTGCGCTGGCTGACCGCGACCTGGTTGATCACCGGCGTGCTGTGGGTGGTCTCGGCAAGCCTCTCGCCCGGATTGTTGAGGTCGGCGCTGACCGGCTCGTGGTACAACGACAGCTTCCGTTTAGCGGCACTCACCTCCGTGCCAGTGGTGCTGCTCGCCAGCGCGGGTGCATCCTTCCTGGCACAGAAGGCCGCCAGATGGGTTCGCGGTCGCATGCCGCGATTGAGCGATCGGTCATCTCGCAGACTAGTGTTCGTCGGGGTTACTTTGGTCGCGATCTGCGTCGCCGTTGGTCCCACCATGAGGGGAACCGTTGCCGCGACTGCGCGAGAATTTCAGGTTACGGAGGACTCATTGCTCCTCACCGTTGATGAGACTCGTGTGCTCGACAAGTTGGCAGAAGTGGTCGCGCCGGACGAGATGATCGCTGTGAATCCTTGGGACGGATCTTCGCTCGCGTATGGGCTGGAGGACAGGCATGTCACTCAATATCACACTCTGAGCGCTACGCCGGACGCCTATAAGCCTGTCTCGCTCAGACTTCGAGAGGCCGCGACAGATCCCACGGTGTGCAGGGCCGTTCGGGATCATCACATTCGTTGGTATCTCGACTTCGACGACACTCTTCATATTGGCGAGTGGGCGGAGGGACAATTCGCGGGCTTCCGCGGGGTGGAGGCCGCCGACGTGGTGAGGCCTGTAGTGACTTCCGGTGGGGTCGGCCTTTACGAGATTGTCGGATGCGGACTGTGGTAGATGACTGAACGGTTCAGATTCGCGAACTCGAGTCGCTTTCCGGACCGCGACGCGTCCACGGCTGTGGTTCTCAACCCGTGGCAGTAAATGAGCGTCGAACAGGCGGCGTGATTGAGTGAGGCGAGCGGATTAGATGGATCGCGGCGACACCTTTGGGACCAGCGCGGTGTCATCCCCGAGGTCATAACACGACTCGTCTCGTGAGCGCTTCCGTTGACTGGCGTACTGGTGGGCCCCTGTCGTAGGCCGTTAGGCCGCCGTCAAAAGAGGCTCAAGGGTAAGGAACACCGATTGTAAAGTCTTTGGCGGACCCAGGTATGGAGATGATCGGGGGGACGTCGCCTTTGCCGTGTCTTATCAGCGCTTCGTAAGTTTGGATGTGATGAAGATCTCCATCCTCCATCAGGTAGATCTCGGGTGCATCGCCGAATCTCACGAAGGTGCCTGCGAGAACGAAAGCCTTCGCCTCCGGAATCTGTCCACGCAACGACGGAGCTAGGGTTTCCACGGCGGGAACCTTGCCGTTGTTCGATCCGAGCAACGTGTCCCACGTGGGGATGTAACTCAGGGCCCCATCTCTCATCAGGTAGATCTCGGACGCGCTCCCAAACCGCACGTAAGAACGCTCAGCAAGGTAGGGTTTCCCGATCGTGAAGAGTGCGCGTTGCTCGGGTGCGCGCATATCAACTTGCGGCGCTGCGCCTGCGAGCGCGACCAGACTGGCCCAGGTCGTCGCCCAGCGAAGCGAGCCGTCCTTCAACACGTAGACCTCAGGGGAGCCGGTGAAGGAGATCACCGCGCCGTCTCGTGCGAGTAGCGGCTTGCCCACGCCATATGCATTCATCGCGAACTCGGACCAGCTGACCGTGGAGATCGATGCTCGCTCTCCGTTGAGGGCCAAGAGGTCGTTGTACGAGATGACGTGACGGACGGTGGAACCGTCGAAGGTGTAAACGGCGGCGGCCCCAGAAGACTTGACGAAGGCCTTGTCGATGGTCGAACCGCTCGGTGCGGGAAGGGCGGCGCAGTCGCCAGCCGAGAGTTTGGTGGACACGATTGCGGAACTGTCATTCACTCGACGGAAGTCGGTTCCGTCAAGCACACGCACTTCCCCATCGCAGGCCACCGCAGGACGGAGCATGTCCTTCGCAACGGGATAGCCACTGATCGATGCAGCGGCAACTTCAGTGACCGTTGACGATGCACCGAAAGCAGACGCGAGCTCCAAGCTTGGAACATGCACAAGCGTGCCTGGTGTTGTGAAGTAGGTCGCGGGAGAGGTCGAGGCACGGATCAGCCGCCGATTTCCGAAGAACTCGTTACCCTGAGGCAGAGCCAGCATCGCTCCCGCTGAAGTCGTCGCGACGTACGTCTTCTGATCGGCGAGCACGCTGCTCAGGGCTGTTTGGTCGTAAACATGGCGACGCACCTTGTCGGATTTAACGAACACATGCGGAGAATCCGCAGGGCGAAAAACGGTTCCAACCTCGGGCCCTGTCGAGAAAGCATCGAGAACTGCGGGCGGCATGTTCGCTGCGGCCGTGACGTCGTATCCATAGGCAGACACGACCTCCACGGTCGGAAATCTGTGCTTTGAACCGTCGGGTTCCAAGAAATAGACGACGCCATCCCTTGGGTCACGTACTGATCGACTGACCGGGCCGCCGTCAGAGAGCCCAGCCACGAGCGATGGTGCGACTATGGCAAACGGTCCGAATTTGGCAGTGAGTGTGTTGAGGTCATCAGCCGTCTGAACGTGGTATCGGATGCCGCTCACGGCGAGGTAGATGGCCGCGCCGTCGGTTGCCCGAATCAATGACGGGCCGGCCGCGGCGTCTCGGGTTGGATCGCCGAACCAATCGGAGAAGTAGTTGTAGAAGTTGCGGTTACCGTACGCGGAGCATCCGTCGCCCTCCCCGTAACCTGCGCGCAGCGCTGCGGCGTTGGGCTGGTACGGCGTGTAGTAATAGAGCGCGGATGTGGCGCGATTCTTGATGCTGACAGGGCCGCGACCACAGGCGCTGTTGGGGTGGTAGAGGATGTTCCAGGTCTTGCCGGGGGCATAGTAGGTGAACCACCGGCCCTCCGTGTAGATCTTCATCTGGCGTCCTGCGCCGTAGATCTGGTAGAAGAAGCCTGCGAACTGCGGGTCGCATGGAGCCGTGTCGGGACATCCCTGACCCAGAGCTGCGGAGTACCGCCAGTCGCTCGGCCAGGTGTGCGTCACAAGGCCCTGTTCCTTTTGCAACATGACGATGAATACCTGCGGGTTGATACCGCAGGATCTCGCTACTTTGGAAATGATCGTCGCGGCCGACTCATTCGGGGCTCCGGTGTAGCCTGCGCAGTACTGATCCGAGGGACGGTTGGGTGTGTTCTGCCGGTAGTCCTTCAGACAGGTATAGCCTGACTGACACGTAGACACTTTCGAGCGCAGGAACGTGTCGATCTGAGTCGCGTTCATAGTCTGCGAGTTGAAGAACACGGCGTCTGAGACGATGTGCCCCGGGTTGAAGTTCGCCAAGTTTGCGGCGGGCCGTGCGTTTGACGGAGTCGTTGCGCTGACGGTGCTGGCTTGGGCGCCCTCGGCGGGCGGAGCGAGGACAGCGGAGGGCAGAACTCCGATGATCAGGGCGAGCAGAGCGAAGACAGCGACGTGCTTACGGCTGCGTTCACTTTTCAATAGGGACACATGGTCATTCTGTCGAACAAATTGGCCTGATGCCACTGTGGTTCAATTTACCAGCGATGTTCGAGTTGCAGTCAGCGATCGTCCTCGGCTGCGCCTGCGGGCGGTCGGTGACGCTGGAAACCTACCCTTTAGACTTATCTGACGATTCGAGTTCATACGATGCTCGACCAGACCGAGCGTGAGAGGACGGCTCATGGCGGGCGTCTATGGCCGGGTTTTCGTCTACTATCCGCGTGGAACCCGTACTGGTGGTCCGGAGGCACTTCACCAGCTCGTTCATCACCTCCGGGCGATCGAGGTCGATGCCACACTTGTTCCGCTCCCGGGGATGGAGCACGTCCCGCGGGTGCGGGAGTACGACAAGTACGACGCCCCGGAGGTAAGCCGTATCGAAGATGCTCCCGGCAACGCGGTCATCGTGCCGGAGTCTGCCATCAGCACGTTGCGCCGTGTGCGAAGCGCCGAACGAATCATCTGGTGGTTGAGTATCGACAATGCGATGCCTTTCCTGCCTACGCAGGAGCGGTTGGATCGTAAGTTCACGGCGCGGCTCGGAGTGCCTCATGTTCCGTGGGCACCGTCTGCGAAGGTTGCGATCGAGCGTCGTGTCATGGCGGCCATGCCCATGGGGGAGATCCTCCGATCCAGCAAGCACCTGGCTCAGTCCGCGTATGCGAGGGCATACATCCAGACTCACTACGGTATGGCGGGGACATTCGTGACCGACTACATCCCCCGGAGCACGACGGGCGAGCGAGAGGCACACACCCCGCGGTCCAAATCGATCGCCTTCAACCCGAAGAAAGCCCCGTGGGTTCCTGATCTCCTGGGCCCACTACTGCCGGGCGTGGAGTGGCATCGGTTGGAGGGTCTGAGCGCCGAGGGGGTAGCCGACATGCTCCGGCGAAGCGCTGTCTATTTCGATCCGGGGTATCATCCGGGACGCGATCGGATGCCGCGTGAGGCTGCCTTGAACGGGGCGGTGACGATGGTCGCGCGTCGCGGAGCTGGGGCGTACTGGGGTGATGTTCCGATTGCGGATCAGTTCAAGGTGACGTCGAGCAGGGACTTCGCGACGGACGCTGCCGGGCGCATCGCCGCGGTTCTGAGAGACGTCTCGAGTGCGGTCGAGGCCCAGGAGGGCTACCTCAACTGGATCCTCGACGACGAGAAGCGCTTTGCGCAGGAAGTCAGGCGCGCCTTCATCGAAGGCCGCTGGGAGGACGACTCGCCGCTCACCGGTGCGAACTGAGTATGTCGGTCCGGCGCTTCGGCGGGCTGGCCCTTCTGCCTTTCATCTCGTTGCTGGTCCCGTTCCTCATCCTCCCTATCATCTCGCGTACTGCGTCCCAGGGCGAGGTGGCCGCGTTGGGGATCGGGGATTCCATCGGCGCGATGGTCGCCTTGATCGGTGCATATGGGTGGCCGCTCACGGGACCGGCGAGGGTCGCCAACCTATCGCCGCTGCGCGCCGCTCATGCGTTCGCGGAGAGCATCGTTCCCCGGCTGATCATCTTGCTCATTGCGCTGCTGCCGGCCGGGCTGCTTGCGGCGGTGCTCGCGCCAGCAGACAGTTTCGGCATTGTGGCGCTGGCCGTCCTCGCATCGGCGGTCGGAGCGCTCTCTCCGTCCTGGTTCCTTGTGGGACGAAGCCAGCCAGCGCTTCTCGCCGTGTACGACACAGTCCCGCGCGCTCTGGCCGGCTTGGGAGCAGTCGTGCTCGTGGCGACGACGAAAGACGTGATCTGGTACCCGATGTGCCTGCTCGTGGGGACCTGCGCGGGGCAGATCGCTTTTATGGTCCGCACCGGCGCGGTTCACTGGGTCGTACGCCGCTCGTCATGGCAACGTGCGGGTCGCGTGCTGCAGGCGGAGATCCCGGCAGCACTCGCGATGGTATCGGGTGGTGTGTACAGTTCCGCGACGGTCAGCCTTGTGGCGATCGGCGGATCTGTCCAGGTCGTCGCGGTGTACGGAATGGCGGATCGCCTCTTCAAAGCGTCACTCACGGCAGTGGTCGCGTCCGCCAACGCGGTTCAAGGCTGGGTTAGCGAGGACTCGAGTCACCAGTCTCTCGCGGCACGTGGACGACGCGCCGTCGTCGTGCTCGGCGGTATCGGGGCGGTCGGCGCGGTCGGGATCGCCGCGCTCGCGCCCTGGGTGACCGAATGGTTCTTCGGACCGGAGTACAGGATCGAATACCTTGCATCCTCGATGATTGGCTTGGCCTTTCTTTCCATCGCACTGAATACAGCACTCGGACGACTCATCCTCGTGCCCTTCGGCCAGGTGAGAACCGTCACCGCGAGCACCGTCGTCGGTGCGATTTTCGGCGTCCCGGCGATAATCGTGGGCGCATGGCTTGGTGAAGTGGCCGGGGCGGCCGCCGGATTCGCGGTCTCCGAGGCCCTGGTGACGGCCGTTCAGGCGGTCGCAGTGATGGGTCTGCGCCGCAGGCTCATGATTGCGCCATCCGAACGTCCAGCGGATCTGTGACACGATTGAACCGTGAAGGGCATCATTCTCGCCGGGGGATCCGGTACACGGCTGCATCCGATTACGCTCGGAGTTTCCAAGCAACTGATTCCGGTTTACGACAAGCCGATGGTCTACTACCCGCTCTCGACGCTCATGCTGGCGGGAATCAGGGACATACTCGTCATCACGACGCCGCATGACGCCGAGCAGTTTGAGCGGTTGCTCGGAGACGGCTCGCAGTTCGGCGTCAACCTGACGTTCGCGCAGCAGCCATCGCCAGACGGCCTCGCGCAGGCATTCGTCATCGGTGCGGACTTCATTGGCGACGACAAGGTCGCGTTGGTGTTGGGGGACAACCTTCTTTATGGTCCGGGGCTCGGCGCCCAGCTGAAGCGATACACCGACGTCGTCGGCGGGGCTGTCTTCGCCTACTGGGTAGCGGAGCCGAGCGCGTACGGCGTCGTCGAGTTCGACGACGCTGGCCGCGCTGTCTCTCTGGAGGAGAAGCCGGCAGTTCCGAAGAGCAACTTCGCCGTCCCCGGGCTCTACTTCTACGACAACGACGTCGTCGAGATCGCTCGCGGGCTCAAGCCCAGCGCGCGCGGAGAATACGAGATCACCGACATCAACCGCGCTTACCTGGAGCGCGGGTCTTTGCGGGTCGAGGTACTTCCGCGAGGAACGGCCTGGCTCGACACCGGAACGTTCGATCAGATGTCGGATGCTGGAGACTACGTGCGCACCATGGAGCGCCGCACGGGGCTTCGTATCGGAGTCCCGGAGGAGGTCGCGTGGCGCCAGGGATTCCTGTCGGATCAGGAGCTTCGCGACCGCGCGGACAGGCTGGTGAAGTCGGGGTACGGAACCTATCTGCTCGAGACAGTGGAAAGAGGTCGCTGATGTCGAATCTCCTCGTGACCGGTGGTGCCGGCTTCATCGGATCCAACTTCGTGCACTATGTCGTGGACAACACGGATCACGTCGTCACTGTGCTCGATGCGCTTACCTACGCGGGCAACCTCGAGTCGCTTGCTGGGTTGCCGGAGGATCGTGTGACCTTCGTTCGCGGAGACATCACCGACGCCGAGCTCGTCGATCGGCTCGTCGCGGACGCCGATGCCGTCGTCCACTACGCAGCCGAATCCCACAATGACAACTCGCTGCACAGCCCGCGGCCGTTCCTCGACACGAACATCGTCGGCACATACACGCTTCTTGAGGCCGCGCGTTGCCATGAGACGCGCTTCCACCACATCTCGACTGACGAGGTGTACGGCGATCTCGAGCTCGACGACCCTGAGCGCTTCACGGAACACACGCCGTATAACCCCTCGTCGCCGTACTCGTCGACCAAGGCGGGCAGTGATCTGCTCGTGAGGGCGTGGGTGCGCTCGTTCGGAGTCCAGGCGACGATATCCAATTGCTCGAACAACTACGGTCCGTTCCAGCATGTCGAGAAGTTCATCCCGCGCCAGATCACCAATGTCATCCGCGGGATCCGCCCGAAGCTCTACGGCGCCGGCGAGAACGTGCGTGACTGGATTCACGCGAACGATCATTCCTCCGCTGTGCTGACGATTCTGGAATCGGGCCGCATCGGCGAGACCTACTTGATCGGTGCAGACGGTGAGCGCAACAACAGGGATGTGGTGGAACTGATCCTCGCCGAGATGGGCCAGCCCCGCGACGCGTACGACCATGTCACTGATCGGGCAGGTCATGACCTGCGATATGCGATCGATTCCACGAAACTGAGAACCGAGCTCGGGTGGGAGCCGCGGTACGCGGACTTCGAGTCTGGCCTCGCCGACACCATTCGGTGGTACCGCGACAACGAATCCTGGTGGGCGCCGTCAAAGGACCAGACGGAAGCTTTCTACGCGACGAAGGGGCAATAGCACACAGTGAGCGGCATCGCCTTCGGAAAACCGCTGGGATCCACGCCGTCGCCCATTCCTGGGCTGGTGGTGTTCGATCTACCCGTGCACGGTGACAACCGGGGCTGGTTCAAAGAGAACTGGCAGCGGGAGAAGATGGTCGCGCTCGGTCTCCCTGATTTTGGTCCCGTTCAGAACAACATCTCGTTCAACGACGCTGTCGGAACGACGCGTGGCATCCACGCGGAGCCGTGGGATAAGTGGGTGTCGGTCGCCACGGGCCGAATATATGGGGCCTGGGTCGATCTGCGCGAGGGGCCGAGCTTCGGCACAGTCTTTACCATCGAACTGGATTCATCTCGCGCCGTGTTCGTTCCGCGAGGGGTGGGCAACTCCTACCAGACCCTCGAGCCGGACACTGCGTACACGTATCTCGTCAACGATCATTGGTCTCCCAACGCGTCATACTCCTTCTTGAACCTCGCAGATCCAGACGTCGCGATCGACTGGCCCATTCCGCTCGCCGCTGCCGAGATCTCTGCCAAGGACGCAGCTCACCCACGCCTGGGCGAGGTCAACCCGATTCCTCCACGCAAGACTCTCGTCATCGGCTCCACGGGGCAGCTCGGCCGAGCGATTCGCGCAGAGTTCGGGGACTCCGCCCGCTTCGAGTGGGCCTCCCGTCAGGAACTCGACCTCGGCCGGGGTGATCTGCGCCACGCACGGAAGTGGCGTGACTACGACACGATCATCAACGCCGGCGCCTACACCGCCGTCGACCTGGCTGAGACGCCCGAGGGGAGACATCAGGCATGGGCGGCTAACGCTGCCGGACCTGCAGCGCTAGCAGCGATCGCAGCGGAGTTCGGACTGACGATCATCCATGTCTCCAGTGACTATGTCTTTGATGGTGCCGCGCAAGAACCGTACGCTGAGGACGCCCCACTGGCACCGCTTGGCGTCTACGGGCAATCGAAGGCAGCTGGAGACATCGCGATCGCGACGGCAACGCGGCACTATGTGCTTCGCACTTCCTGGGTCATAGGAGAGGGACGGAACTTCGTCCGCACCATGCAGTCGCTTGCCGAGCGCGGCGTCGACCCTGACGTCGTGGACGACCAATTTGGACGTCTCACATTCACGTCCGACCTGGCTCGAGGGATTCGCCACCTGCTCGAGGTCCGCCCGCCGTATGGCACGTACAACCTAACCAGCACCGGCGACCCGATGTCCTGGGCTGACGTCGCCCGCCACGTCTTCACGCTTGTCGGAGCGGATCCCGCTCGCGTCACCGGAGTGAGTACCGACACGTATTTCGCCTCCGCGACCCTTCCGGTCGCTCCGCGACCGCGCAACAGTGTGCTGTCGCTTGACGCGATCGAAGCGACCGGTTTTCACCCCGGGGATGCTGTGGAGAGGCTACGGAGCTACCTCGGCCAGAGCGGGTCCTGACGTACTATGGGGCGCGAAACCGAGAATCGAGTGCTTGTGCTCGTTCCCGCGTGGAACGAGCACAAGAGCGTTGGCGCTACTGTCCGTGAGATCCTGCTCGCAGATCCGGATTATGACGTTCTAGTCGTGGACGACGGCTCTTCAGACGCCACGCCTGACCTGGCGCGCGATGCGGGTGCGCTCGTGATGTCTCTTCCGTTCAACCTCGGTGTCGGGGGCGCTATGCGCGCGGGATTCACCTACGCTCAGCGAATGGGCTACCGTCGCGCCATTCAAGTCGATGCCGATGGCCAGCACAACCCTGCCGACATCGAACGAGTTCTGCAGGGGCTGAACGACGCGGACATCTCCATCGGCGCCAGGTTCGCCGATGTCGGTGACTATACGGTCCGGGGCCCGCGCCGGTGGGCGATGGTGGTACTGGCTCGCGTCGTTTCCGGGGTGGCGAAGACGCGTCTCACTGATGTCACCAGTGGTTTCCGTGCGGCCGGTCCGCGAGCAATTGATCAGTACGTTCGGTACTATCCGGCGGAGTATCTTGGAGACACACTCGACTCGCTTGTAGCCGCGTGTCACGCAGGACTGACGGTGACGCAGGTGCCCGTCGCGATGAGACCGCGCAGGCACGGAAGCCCAAGTCAGGGTCCGATCGGTTCGACGATCTACCTACTGCGGTCTTGTTTTGCTCTGACATTGGCGTTGATGCGACCGTCGCCGACCAAGAAGCGGGATGAGCCTGCACATTCAGACGGAGGTGGAGCATCATGATCGTGGCATTGGGCGTGGTGATGGCTTTGACGATCATCGCCACCGTGCTGTGGATGCTTCTTACACGGCGGCTGCGCGAAAAGTATGCCGTCCTGTGGCTTGTCCTGGGCGTCGTGCTGCTGGTGCTCGGCCTCTTTCCCGCGCTACTCGACTGGACAACGCATCTGCTCGGCGTCCAGCTCCCCATCAATCTTCTGTTTGCAGCAGCGATCCTTGTGATTCTTGGTATCGCTCTTCATCTGTCGTGGGAATTGTCACAGAGCGAAGACGAGGCCCGGCGTCTCGCGGAAGAGGTCGCGATCGTCGGCGCTAGGCTCGATCGCCTGGAGCGTCAAGGATCCCATCGAAGATCGAATGAGCGTGGAGCCTCATCGGAAGAGGTGGGCGGCGAGGCTGCGAACGGCGACCCAATCGCGTGACAGAAGGGCCCCGGGCGTTTCGGTTGCAGCATTGAGCCTCGAGATGACGTGATGCTGAGCGACTCTTGCAGCACGAGACCAGCCTCGACGACGGAATCGCTCGGCGTATTCGAGGAAGAAGAGGCGCTCCTGCATGAAGCGCTCTCCTGACCTCGCCGAGGACATCGACGCCGAAGCACGGTGACGTCGATAGGTAAAAGTGACGGGATCGATGACGATCAGGCGCCCGCCGTCCAACGCGATGTCGAGGATGAGACCGAGGTCGAGAGCGATGTCGAATCGCTGGTCGAAGCCTATCCGCTGGGCCGTTTCGCTCCTCCAGAGGATTGAGGGAAAGTAGGCCCAGTCCGCTCGTGTGAGGCTGACGGCTAGTGGCTCGTCCTTGAGAACGACGTCTCCGTGCTCGGTTCGAGGACGGAGGATTCGCTTGACGCGGTCTGCGAGAGGCAGTGTCGGTCGTCCGTCCTCATCGATCACCTGGACACCGCTCTGGAACATTTCCGCGCCAGGATGTCGATCGGCAGCGGCCGCGAGTGTTGACAGATGGGAGGGGAGCATGAGGTCGTCACTCCCCATCATGATGAAGTGTGGCGCTTCGACCAGCGTGAGACACCGCGCGAAGTTGCCGGCAACTCCGAGGTTGTGATCGTTCCGGACAGAGCGAACTCGCGGGTCGTTGAGCGAGGCAAGCCACGTGCCGGCACCGCCATCGATGCTCGCATCGTCGACGCACACGAGGCGCCAGTCGGTGTGGCGCTGCGCGAGCACACTCCGGACGGCGGCACGAAAGTGCGGCGAGTCTCCGTAGTAGGGAAGGATGACATCGATCTCCATCACGATGCCCCAGAAGGAGGTTTGCCGGAGCGTCCGTGGCGGCCGTCTCGCCATCCGCGCCATGCGTCGATCACGCGCGGAGGTCGTCCCCGAAGCACCGACGCCGCACTCTCTTCCACGAGTCTGCGCACCACGGCCCCGAGTTGGGCCAGAGGCGTGACACTGGCAGTTCGCGCGAAGAGGGTCATGTTCCTGATGCCCAGGTACACCGGATGTGCACCTGGCTGCTGCATTGCTTTGGCCGCCGGCACGATTAGCGTGCTGTATCCGATGCGTGCCATCCGCCATGCGGTGTCGACATCCTCGAAGTAGAGGAAATAGCGCTCGTCTAACCAATCGATCGCGTCGAGTGCCGATCTGCGGTACATGACAATGGCGCCGTCCGCCCAGTCCACAGCGTACGGGTCTAGGGACCGCATCTGTGTGAGATGACCTGCTCGACCCCCTGAGGTCAGATACCCGCCCGCTGAGAAGATCCGGTCGGGCTCCGACGCCCAGTGAAGAATGGGTGCTGTCGCCCCGGCAGACGGATCTGCCTCGAGGGACGAGATGAGTTCCTCCGCGAGGTGATCGCCGAAGTTGGCGTCGTGAGTGAGCACGAGCACTGCTTCTGCGCACCGTCCGCGTGCTTCGTTGACCGCTGCCGCATACCCGGGGTTGTCGGGACGCGGAATGATCGAGATCCGATCTCGCAACGCGGAACCGTCGATGTCGCTTCTCAGCACAGTCCCGCCGTTGTCGACGACGATGACGTCGCGGGGCAGAAGCGTCTGCGAGGACAGTCGATGCAGGACCTCTTTAAGGAGCTGAGGTTGCTTGTATGCGATGACGACGGCGGTGTAAGCGGTGATGATCAGGTCCCCGAATCGACAGCTGACGTGTCCTAGGCTGGAGACGTGGCCTCCGAAGTTTTCTCGCGCGTTCCACGTCTGGGGGCGACCCCGACGATAGCGAGCCTCACGAAGTATATCCCGTATCCCTCTATCGCTCACGCGGGAGGGCAGTATGTGCTGGCACACTATCGCGTACTCGAGGAGTTCGCCGAACTCAGGATCTTCGGGGTCGATACTCCCGTCAACAGGGAATCGCTTCGCCAGGGTGCGGATGTATCGACCGTTGACTTGCTTCGCGGAAGAGGGCCAGGCGGCAGGGGTGGATGCAAAGCGCTGTGGGACGTGGAGTCTGCCCTTTCTGGGAGCGCCGTTCCCTGGCCATGGCGATGGTTGTTCCACACCCGGCATGCGCCATGGAGGGTTCTCGAACGCGCAGACCTGGTCGAGCTCCAGTGGTCGGAGGTTATAGCACTGGCTCCGCTTCTGCGCACCCGAGTTCCCGATGCGTTCCTCATCGGAATCGCGCATGACATCATCACCCAACGGTGGGAGCGAGCGACTGACGCGGCGGCTGGCCCGCTGAGGCGCATGGGATTCCGCTTCATCGCAGCGCGCAGCCGCCGTCGTGAGGCTCGATCGTTCGACTCCCTCGACCTCCTGGTGGTTTTCAGCGAGAAGGACGCTCTGCTCGCCCGCCAGCTTGCCCCGAGGCTGCGCGTGGAGGTGGTGCACCCCGGGCTCAGCACTGAGAACACTCTGCCGCGGGACCCAAGTCGAGAACGCCCCGAGGTGCTCTTCACAGGTGCCCTGGGAAGACCAGACAATTCTCGAGGTGCAGAGTGGTTTCTGCGCACGGCCTGGCCAAAAGTAGTCGAGGCGGTGCCCGAAGCTCGCCTGGTCATCGCGGGTGCGAATCCGCCCGAATCTCTCCGTCGCGCCGTCGAGGCAGCCACCTCCGCAGAACTGACCGGGTTTGTGGAATCGCTCGAACCGTACTACGCACGCGCCAGCGTCTTCATTGCTCCGCTGCTCACGGGTGCCGGCGTGAAGTTCAAGACTGTCGATGCGATGCTCAGAAGCGTTCCGGTGGTCGCAACCTCGGTGGGAGCCGAGGGTATCGACGCTCACGAACTGTTTGCCGCTGTCGATGACGATCCTGAAGTTCTGGCCGGAGCGATCGTGCGCGAACTCCGTGAGCCCGACATGGGTCGAACTGCGACAGCGGCATCATGGGCGGAGCGGACCTACGGGTACTACGCATTCCGGAGGCGGCTGACGGATCTGTACAACCGAGTCGCGCGACGATGATGAACTACGATCAAGGATCGCGCTCGCTCGGTAGAAAGGCAGATCAAGTGGATTCTCGTCGTGTCGTCGCGGTGATTTCAGTCTTCGGCGCACCGCGCGACTTGCCGGATCGAGCGAGAGCATTGCTGAGCCAGGTCAATGACGTTGTACTCGTTGACGATGGCTCGTCCAGCCTTGCACCGCTTGGATTGAACGGTGACGGGCTCCACTCCATCTCTCTGCCCGAGAACGGCGGAATCGCCAAAGCCCTCAACGTAGCTATTCAACGCGCAAGGGAGCTGGAAGCCACACACGTGCTCACGCTCGATCAGGATTCTGAGCTTCTGCCCGGGCACGTGTCTCGACTGATCGACCTAATCGATGCGGCGGTGTCGAGTGGCGTTCGCGTCGCTGCGGGCGTTCCTGGCGTTGTTGGTGGGGCGCCAGTGCTCCGGGATTCCGACGGACGACCGTTTGATCCGATTCAGTCCGGACAGGTTGTGCCAGTCGAAACCTTTGAGGAGATGGGCGGCTTCACTGAGCGACTGTTCATTGACGCCGTCGATTCCGATTTCACGGTGCGGGCACATACCGCCGGATTCGAGTTCGTCATGGACGATGAGCTCGAGATGGCACACGCCCTAGGGGAGCTCGTACCCATCACCGTTTTCGGTAGGCAGTTGGTTCTGGCCGGACGCCCGCGCCACGTCCTTTACCACTCTCCAATGAGGACTTATTACATGGTGCGCAACAGCCGTTGGCTGGCGCGAACCTACCGAGATTCCGCTCGAGACTGGGTGCGAGTCCGAAACATGAAGCTTGCAGAAATGGTGCTGGGTGGCTCTCTCCTCGCTCCGGATCGTTGGAAGCAGCTTCGCGCAATTCGCGCCGGCTGGAAGGACGCCCTGGACGACAGGTTGGGGAAGATTCCAGAGGATGTCCTAGCACTGCTCCGCTGACGCGGTGGCGCGGCTATTCGTATTACGGGCTGTATGTCGCCGCGGCTGAAGAAGCACTTCCGGCATCGCAGCCGTCGTCCTTAGGCCGATGCCAATCGCCGTGGCGCAGCTGACGCCGCTCCTCTCCTCAGGGGGCTAGCCGACGGCCAGCTAAGATGGCAAGGCGTCTGCTTCTCGCGGGCGCGCACACGCTTCCGTCGCTCAGTATCAGGAAAGTTGCATACATGGATCTCCTCGTCGTCGGGTCGGGCTTCTTTGGCCTCACCATCGCTGAACGCGCAGCCGAAGCGGGACGAAAGGTCACTGTCATCGACAGGCGTGGCCACATCGGCGGCAACGCGTACAGCGAAGCCGAACCCGAGACGGGTATCGAGGTGCACCGGTACGGTGCGCACCTGTTCCACACGTCGAATGCGACGGTGTGGGAGTATGTGAACCGATTCACGACCTTCACGAATTACGTGCACCGCGTCTACACGAACCACAACAGCGTCGTGTATCCGATGCCGGTGAACCTCGGCACGATCAACCAGTTTTTCCACGCTGCCTATTCGCCCGACGAAGCGCGTGCGCTGGTCAAGGAGCAGGCGGGGGAGTTCGACGTGAAGTCTGCGCAGAACTTCGAGGAGAAGGGCATCGCCCTCGTCGGTCGCCCGCTGTTCGAGGCGTTCTTCCGCGACTACACCGCGAAGCAGTGGCAGACCGACCCGCAGAAGCTTTCGGGTGACATCATCAGCCGGCTCCCGGTGCGCTACACCTACGACAACCGCTACTTCAACGACACTTGGGAAGGTCTGCCGACCGACGGCTACACGGCGTGGCTGGAGCGGATGGCCGATCACCCCAACATCGAGGTGAAGCTGGATGTCGACTACTTCGATGAGACTCAGCCGCTGAACAAGCGCGACACGGTGGGACAGCTGCCGGTCGTCTATACGGGTCCCGTCGACCGCTACTTCGACTATGCGGAAGGTGAGCTGAGCTGGCGCACGCTGGACTTCGAGCAGGAGGTGCTGAACGTGGGCGATTTCCAGGGAACGAGCGTGATGAACTATCCCGACCTGGACGTGCCGTTTACCCGGATCCACGAGTTCAAGCACTTCCACCCGGAGCGCAAGGCGATCTTCGAGTCGGACAAGACGGTCATCATGCGCGAGTTCTCGCGATTCGCAAACCGCGAGGACGAGCCGTACTACCCGGTCAACACGCCCGCGGACCGCGACGGTCTGCTGGCATACCGCGAGCTCGCCAAGGGCGAGCAGGACGTGCACTTCGGCGGTCGCCTCGGCACGTACCAGTACCTCGACATGCACATGGCGATCGGCTCGGCGCTCACCATGTGGAACAATCAGCTCGCGTGAGGGACGGCGACATGACTGACGAACAGAACAAGAACTACATTGCCGTCAACCACACCGTTTTCCCCCTCGAGGGGGTGGCGGAGGTTTCGGCCCTGTACGTCGACACGGGCTCCGGCGACGGGTCGCAGCCGGGAGAGGCGTACGAGATCGTCGACCGGCGTAGCATTCGTGTGTACGCTCACCGTCGCGTGTCATTGAGCACGTACTTCAACGCGTTCCCCGCGAGCTACTGGCAGCACTGGACCCGGGTCCGGTCGGTACGGCTGGTCGCCACCGTCGAGGGCCGTGGCCTCATCTCGGTCTACAAATCGAGCGCGCGAGGGCGGGCGTCGGCGCTGGCGTCGAAGTCGTTCGCGGACGAGACGGTGACCTTCGAACTGCCGATCACATCGTTCATCGATGGCGGTTCATACTGGTTCGACCTCGCATCAGGCGACGAGGACGTCACTCTCGTATCGGCGGAATGGCAGGTTGCTGCACCAGAGACCTGGAAGCCCGGCAAGACAACCGTCGGCATCACGACGTTCAACCGACCCACGTACTGCCTCAATCAGATCATCGCCGTCGGGCAGAACGAGCACGTGCACGAGGTGCTCGACCGCGTCATCGTGGTCGACCAGGGCACCGATCTCGTGTCGGACCAGCCGGGCTTCGGGGATGCCGCCGCAGCGCTCGGCGACACCCTTGAGATCGTCCGCCAGCCGAATCTGGGCGGCTCCGGCGGATTCTCACGCGCCATGCTCGAGGGGCTCAGCTCGGAGAGCAGCGACTACGTGCTGCTGCTCGACGACGACGCGATCTCCGAACCGGAGGCGATCGTGCGGGCGGTGCGTTTTGCAGACTTCGCGGTGACGCCCACGATCGTGGGAGGGGGCATGCTCCACCTCGACGATCGCTCCGTACTCTACACTCAGGGTGAGGTGTGGGATCCGCGGAAGTCGTGGATGCGACCCTCCGGCGCGAGCGAGTACGACCACGACTTCGCCGAGGAGCCCCTGCGCGAGACGCCTGAGCTGCACCGCTACCTCGGCGCCGACTTCAACGGGTGGTGGATGTGCCTCATCCCGACGTCGATCCTGCGGGAGATCGGCCTCTCGCTCCCGGTCTTCCTGAAGTTCGACGACATCGAGTTCTCTCTGCGGGCGCGGGCGAAGGGGTACCCCACCGTGTGCCTGCCCGGTGTGGCGGTGTGGCACATGGCGTGGCACGACAAGGACCCCACGCGCACGTGGGAGGAGTACTTCATCCACCGCAACCGTGTGATCACCGGTCTTCTGCACTCGGATGTGCGCAACGGGGGATACCTTCCGCTGCACTCCTTCCTCGGCGACATCAAGCTGCTGTTCATGCTGCAGTACTCGGCGGTTCGCCTTCGCCATGAGGCGCTGAAGGACGCGTTCCGCGGGCCGTCCGTACTCCCGGACCTGCTTCCGAGCAAGCAGGCGGAGATCCGTGAGCTGCGCACGAAGTACGTCGACTCTAAGGTCGTCGACGACTTCTCCGCGCTCCCGCCGGTTCGCCGCTCCTCGGTGGCAATCCTCGGCAGCGTGCGCAAGCCGACGAATCCGGTGGCTACTCTGGCCCTCGCCGTCCGCGTCGCCATGCGCCAGCTGCTGATTAAGCAGGCGGCAGGCAGTCGGCGCAACCCCGAGCGCGTCATCCCGGCGCCGGACATCACCTGGTGGCGATTCGCCGACATCGATTCCGCGCTGGTGACCTCTCCAGACGGCCTCGGCGTCGCGTGGTACCAGCGCGACCGCGCGACGATGCACAAGTTCCTCTGGCGCAGCATCCGGCTGAACCTCAAGCTCGCTCTCGGATGGAAGCGGCTCGCCGAGCAGTACTCGAAGGGCGCGCCGATGATCACCTCCGCCGAGCAGTGGCGCAAGACGATCGATAGTGTGCAGAACTGACCGCTTTCCGCGTCCGCGGGATGCGGTCTGATCAGCGCAGGAGAGAGATGAGCAGGACCACGGTCGGCGCGCCCGGCACACCGCAGCGCTATCTGCATTCGCTGTGGCTGCTGTCGGCGCGCGACCTGAAGGTGCGCTATTCGACGAGCGCGCTCGGGTACCTCTGGTCGGTGCTCGATCCGCTCGTGATGAGCGCGATCTACTGGTTCGTCTTCACTCAGGTCTTCAAACGGGACGTCGGCGAGGACCCGTACATCATCTTCCTCATCAGCGGTCTTCTGCCGTGGGTGTGGTTCAACTCTTCCGTATCGGACTTCACGAAGGCCTTCAAACGCGACTCCAGGCTGGTTCGATCCACCGCCATTCCCCGCTCGATCTGGGTCAACCGGATCGTGCTGAGCAAAGGCATCGAGTTCCTCTTCTCACTGCCCGTGATGGCGCTGTTCGTCGTCGTGAACCTGCTCACGGAGAGCGATTCGGGTCACACAGTGCAGATCGGTTGGGGGCTTCTGTGGTTGCCGGTGGCGGTGGTGCTGCAGATCATCCTCCTTATCGGACTCGGTTTGCTCGTGGCACCGCTGTGCGCCCTGTACGCCGACCTCGAACGCACCACCGGGCTGATCCTGCGGGCGCTCTTCTACGCGACCCCGATCATCTACAGCGTTTCGAACCTGCCTGAACCGTTCGATGTGATCGGTGCATTCAACCCCCTCGCAGGCATCTTCACGCTGTACCGGATGGCCTTCTTCCCTGATCAGTGGAACGCGCTCACCGTGGTGATCAGCGCGGTGATGAGCCTGATGATCCTTGGGCTGGGCGTGTGGGTGTTCCGGACGCTCGAGCGCCCCGTGTTGAAGGAGCTGTAATGGCCGCAGCAATCGAGGTGAAGGACCTCGGCGTGCACTTCCGGCGCAACCGCCGCGGACGCCGCAGCTTTAAGGATCTCTTCGCCGGGGCATCCCGTCGCTCCCGGCCTGGCGAGTTCTGGGCCCTGCGAGGTGTGAGCTTCACCGTGCAGCCGGGGGAGTCGATCGGCGTGGTCGGCCGAAACGGCCAGGGCAAGTCGACCCTGCTCCGGCTCGTCGCCGGCGTGCTTCTTCCCGACGAGGGACAGGTCGCCGTGCACGGCGGCGTCGCGCCCCTGATCGAACTCACCGGCGGATTCGTTGGCGACCTCACGGTGCGGGAGAACGTGCGGATGACGGCAGGACTGCACGGCATGTCCCGCGCCGAGGTCTCGAGAAGATACGACGAAATGATCGCGTTCGCTGAGCTCGAAGACTTCCAGGACACACCCTACAAACACCTCTCCAACGGGATGAAGGTGCGGCTCGCGTTCTCCGTCGTGTCTCAGCTCGACGAGCCGATCCTGCTCGTCGACGAGGTCCTCGCTGTTGGGGACAAGGCATTCCGGGAGAAGTGCTATCAGCGGATCGACGAGCTGCTCGCGGAAGGGCGAACGCTCTTCTTCGTCAGCCACAACGAGCGCGACCTGCGCCGCTTCTGCAAGCGAGGACTTTATCTAGACAAGGGAGCGCTGGTTCTCGACGCGTCTATCGGCGACGTGCTCGACCGCTACAACGCCGAGCATTCCTCGTGAAGCCCACCCTGCCAGCAAATGCCCTGAACCGCACGATATACTGGTCTCGCGGCGTCGCTCGGTCGTCGAGTCGGTCGGTTACAGTCGAGGTCGGTTAGGTCGTATGCGAAAAGTGATGCGCAATTTGTGCGCCCGATTCCGGTTCCGAGATGTGGAGCAACCGGAACCTATCTACCTCATCTCTGCTGCTGGTCATCCGAATTTCGGTGACGAGTTCATCGCGAGGTCGTGGCTGGACTGGCTTGCTGAACACCATCCGCAACGCGAGGTGTGGCTCGACTGCATGGAGCCCGGACGAGCCGCTCACTTATTTCGAGATACTCATCCCCGGTTGAGAACGACGAACACTCTGTGGCAGATGGCCCACGGCAATGGCCCGAGTGAGGTGCACGACGCGGCGCAGTGGATAGAAGCGATGGTAACCGGTCTAGGATCCCCTAAGAACGATCTCGGTTTGCGACAGTTGCGGGCTATGTCCTCAATTCATGTGCTAGGTGGCGGGTACATGAATACCATCTGGTCAAGGAATCTCGCTATAGTTGCCGCCATCACGGCAGTGAAGCGGCATTACGGCGTGAAAGTCTTCGCAACGGGCCAGGGTCTTCTTCCCCATGAACCGTCGACGAGACACTGGATGCGGGATCAGTTGGCCCAGTTTGATTATGTCGAGTCGCGCGACCATGAGGGAGCATCAATTTTCGACATCCACTTAGGTACCGACGACGCCTTTCTCGCGTTCGCGAATAAGCGACCGATCTACGCTCAGCGGGACTCGTTGCCACCGGCGATGGTGCTGATTCAAGGCGATCTGATTGCTGAGGGCGATGAGGCAAGTTTGGCCGCGCACGTCCGCGATTTTGTTGCCGACGTGAGCGAGGGTACGACTGTGGGCTTCGCTGAAGCTATCCCACCGGACGATACGCGTTTTGCGCAACCTCATCTCGGCGAGCGTGCTGAGTTCTTCCCATTCTTGCGCATGTGGGACGAAGGCTTCCCTGCCTTTGAAGGTCAAAAATGGCTCACGTCACGGTTCCATTTCCATCTACTGGCCGCAGCTGCGGGAGCACAGGGGACCGTTGTGAACGTTCGGCCTGGATATTACGACGTGAAGCACGATCTGCTGCTCCGAGCCGGTACTGGCTGGAGCAGACAGCCCGATAGTACGGGTAAGGGCGACGTGTTGGCGCGTGCGTCTGCGTCGGCGTCCTTCCCGCAGACAGCTAGGACGCTGGGGGCGCAGAAAGCGGAACTGGCGAAGCGGCTTTACAGCATGTGAGGCCCAGCGCCGGGGCTACGATCCTGGACATTGGTGGATTGAGCAACGGTCTCAGAGACCGACCAGTTCGCGTAATGCTTCGACGGACGACCGCGACGCGTCCACTGACACGCTCGTGCCCGCGGCCGCTGCGGCACGCAACGCGCTCAGGCGTTCCGAGTAGGTTCGGACGCCTTCCTGCCAATCCGACGCGATCGACGACGGTGCGGTTCGTTCACCAAGTCGCTGGGCATCCGCTCGCAGCGTGTCTACAACGGCGACGGCTTCCTGGCCGCGGCTATCCTCGACAATGCCCAGTCCGGTCAGCGCATCATCGAGCCAGCCGCCGACCTGGCCACGGAACGCATCCATGCTCGGGTCGACCGGCGGGGGAGGTGTGGTCACCGGCGTCATCGACGGCTCGGGCGCCTCGGACGGCGCCGCAGAAGGAGTCGCGGACTCCGTTGCAGAAGCAGACGCCGAGGGCGAAACGCTCGCAGACGGCGTCGCGCTCGGCGTCGCGGTCGCACTCGCGAGCGGCGCACCGGGCCGCAGGAACAGCCAGAACACCAGCGCCGCGATCACGACCGCAGCCACCGCCAGGCCGACGATCAGCCACGTGCGGCCGCGCTTGGGCACCTCGTCCGCGTACGCCCAGACGTACTCGGGCTGCTGCTCGGTCATCGTGCCTCCAGTGCCGGCATGGGCTGCCAGGTGCGATCGCGGCCGATCCGGCCGCCATCGCGCAGACCGCGGAACAGGTTGCTCGTCCCGCGCACCGTGCGCTCGACGAAGAGCAGCCGGATCAGCTCCTTGGCGAACGTCGCCGAGGTGCCCAGGCCGAACAGCACCGGGTTGTACACCCCGTGCACCCGGTAGTAGTTCTTGATGAACGCGCGGTTGCGCATGATGTAGTACCGGTACGCGTTGCTCGACGCGTTCATGTGCCGGATGCCCATGTCCCACTGCTTGATCTCACGCGTGCGGCGCAGCACGAACTCGTCGACGATGACCGCGGTGGTCAGGCGAGAGGCCAGCCAGCCGTACATCTGGTCGTCCCAGTAGATGAAGAAGCGCGGGTCGGGCAGGCCGATCTGCGCGACGATCGAGCGATGGATGAACATGCCCTCGAAGCATCCGCTGTTCATCTCCTTGAAACCCGACGAGTCGAACTTCGAGGGCGCGAAGGGGATCGGGATGCCCATCCGGTCGGCGATCCGGTACTGCCAGTAGAACTCGCTGCCGTCGTAGTCGTAGCGCCGGCCCTGGATGCTCTTGAAGCGCCGCGACCAGCGACCCATCTTCGCGAGGCCGTCCGGCAGCACCTCGACGTCGTCGTCCATCATCCAGATCCACTCGGATCCCAGCTCGTACGCCGTGCGCATGCCCTCGCTGAAGCCGCCGGAGCCGCCGGTGTTGGTCTCGAGGCGGCGGTAGACGATCTCTGTGCCGAGGTCGTCGCGGAAGGAGTCGACGACCTCGGTCGTGTCGTCCGACGATGCGTTGTCGATGACCACGACGCGGCCGGGCTTCGGATCCATCGACCGGATGCTGGTGAGCAGCCCGCTGAGCAGGTGCGAGCGGTTGTAGGTGACGATGACGATCGACGCGGTGGACGGATCGAACGCGCTGCCGGTCATGCCCAGCTCTCCGAGCGGGTGCGGACGGGCAGGGATTCTGTCACGGGGGTCACGGGATCACAGTCTATCTCCATCATCCTGTGGCGCCCGGGAGCGGCGGGCGCTCCGACCCGAGCGTCGGGATCGCGCCGGTGTGGGCCGCGTCGATGCTCTCGCGCCACGACCTGGTCTGCCCCGCGCGCAGGGCGCAGAGCACGAGCAGCAGCCAGCCCGTCGAGGTGAGAGCGAAGCTCTCGAACATCGACTCCACCCCCAGCGTGACGAGCACGAGCGGCGCCCACGCGTACACGACCGAGCGGCGCACGCTCGCCACCAGCCACGAGCGCACGAGCGCGACCCCGCCGAGCACGACGAAGAGCGCGAGCCCCGCCCAGCCCAGCTGCAGCAGCAGGTCGAAGTACGCGTTGAGCGCCGACTGGTGGTGATCCGACAGCAGGAAGTTGATGTACGTGAACGGGTACTCGCCCCGCGGCCATGGCCCGAACCATCCGTAACCGGTGATCGGCCGCTGGGCGATGAAGTCGAGCATCATGTTCCACAGGTCGGCCCTGGTCGAGAAGTCGGAGCCGGCATCCAGCAGACGGATGATCTGGTGTCGGAGCGCGAATGCGACGACGAGCCCCACGACCACCAGCCCTCCCAGCGCCACCTGGACGGCGCTGCGGCGGTGGGCCGGCGTGTGTCGCACGATGACGAGCGCGACGGTCGCCACACCGACGGCCGCGGCGAGCACCACGACGGTCGGCGAGGCGGAGAACAGCGCAAGCGACCCGCCGAGCGCCACCGACAGCACGCCCGCGACGCGACCGATCGACTGCGTGCGCCATTCGATCACGAACGTGATCAGGGCGATCACCGCGATGAAGCCGAGCATGTTCCGGGTGCCGAAGATCCCTTGCACCGGGCCGCCGACCGCGAGCGAGCCTTCGATGCCCAGCAGGCGGAACGGGGTGTCGAGCAGGATGCCGAACACAATCTCGAGCGCCAGCGACAGGCTCAGCAGCCAGCGCAGCGTGTCGCCGATGGCCCGCACGGTCTGCAGCGTGTCGCGCACGTGTCCGATCGTGATCGCGATGACGGCGTAGCCGATCAGGGTGAACCACCCGGCGACCGTGCCCCCGCGATCCGAAGACCACAGCACGCTCAGCAGAGCGAGCAGCAGGAAGCCGAGCAGCGAGGTCGGGGCGAGCCGCAGCAGCGAGAGCTCCTCGCGGCGCACGACCAGCACCGCGGCGCCGATCACGGCGAGGGCGCCGATGATGGTCATGAGGCTCACCGGCGACATCATCCGCTCGATGAGGAACGACGAGAAGACCGCGGTGAGCGCGGTCAGCGTGTAGGCGCGTGCGAACAGCGCCGAACCCAGCATCGACACGACGAGGCGCCGCGGCGTCATGGCACCTGCCGCGGCTGCGGGCCGTGCGAGATGACCGGCGTGCGCTCGCCGACCCCCACGCCGATGAGCGGCACCGCCTTCATCTTGAACGAGAGCAGGATCAGCAGCAGCCAGCCCCACAGCATGATCGGCGCCGATTCGGCGAGGCCCTCCACGAGCAGCACGGCCGTGAACAGCACGGGCAGCAGCGACAGGGGGGAGTAGGGGCGACGGGCGTCGAGATCCCACCGTGGCCGGTCGACGGCGAAGAACCACGCCCGCCACAGCAGCGCCAGCCAGGCGACCGCCATCAGCACGACGCCGACCACGCCGAGCTGCAGGAACACGTCGAGCCACATGTCGTGCGCGTGGAAGACGCTGAGCCCGTGGTTCACGATCCAGCCGTCGAACGCCGGATCCCAGGGAACCCAGGGGGAGGAGAAGCCGTTGCCGAACACGGGCCGGGTGATGGCACGCTCCCACACCGCCTGCCAGATCTCGATGCGCCCGGTGAGATCCGAGCCCTTGCCGAGCGCCGACAGGAGCTGATCGCGCAGCAGCACCGCGCCCCCGACGCCGACGACGGCGACAGCGGCGAAGAGCAGGTACAGCCGGCCGCGCCCCCGGGGCGTCGCGGCACGCATCAGCATCACGGCGGCCAGCACCGCCACGACGACCGCGATGCTCAGGTAGACCGTGGCCGACGCGGCTTTGACCAGCAGCACGACGGCGAGCACAGCCCAGAAGATCAGCATGGTGCGCCGTCGCACCTGCGTCGCGTACAGCACGGCGAACACGATCAGCGCGAACAGGCACATCATCGCGAGGGTGTGCGCGTTGCCGACGACCCCCTGGATCCGGCCGTCGTCGAACAGGTTGCCGCGCACCCAGTAGAGGTGCGGATCGATCTTCCCCTCCGGCAGATCGACGAAGTTCGGCAGCAGCGGGCGGCGCAGCACGAGCGCGACCCATAGTTCGATAGCGAGGGAGAGCCCCAGGATCAGCTTGAGTGCGGTCGAGATCGCGCGGGCGATCTCGTTCCAGGTGAGGGTGGTCGCGATGAGCACCGCGGTAACGGTGATGGCGGCCAGCAGCGACCAGGTCAGCAGCGTGGCGGCGGGCCAGCGAGACCAGAGGGAGGATGTCAGGGCCAGGGCCGCATAGCCGAGCGCCGCCCACGGCAGTCGGCGCCAGGGGAAGCGGGTGGGACGCTGCGCGACGACCTCCGGCACCCAGATGGCCAGCGCGCCAGCCGTGAGCACGACGAGCAGGATGCCTGATCCGAGCGCCCCGAAGGTGTTGTACACGGCCGTGTGCGCGAAGACGCAGAACAGAGCCAGGACGCTGTACGCGCGCACCAGCAGGTGCCCGGTCGTCTCGCGGGGCGGCGCCGCGGGGCGAGGGGCCACGGGATGCTTGCTGTACACGGCCATCGGGTTCAGGCTACCGCGCCCGGCCTCGCTCGCACTCGCCTCCAACCGTGCTCGCGTACACCGGCGCGACACGCCGATGGGCGTTCAATGAACCTTAAACGCCCCGTTGAGGGTTTACGATCCGCGACTTGACCGCAGCGAATGACACGGGTGTAATTAGTGGTGCACGGCCCGGAGGGGGCACAAGCAGGGTTGGGAGATCGAGATGACGGGTTACCGGTCAGACGTTCCCGAGAATTGGTTCGTCGATCCAGTGAACCTCGGCGTACCCGGAGTACGCCGGGCTGACGCCGAAGATGATGGCGCGCTCGCCTGGCAGGTCGACGCGCTGTGCGCGCAGACCGACCCCGAGGCGTTCTTCCCCGAGAAGGGCGGCTCGACGCGCGACGCCAAGCGCATCTGCACATCGTGCGACGTGCGGGGCGAATGCCTCGAGTACGCGCTCAGCAACGACGAGCGCTTCGGCATCTGGGGCGGTCTCAGCGAGCGCGAGCGCCGCAAGCTCAAGCGCCGCGCGAGCTGACGGCTTCGCGGGCACGCCGAGGTCGATGATCGGCGCCCCGCGGATGCCTGTCTAGGCTGTCTCTGCCATGCCATCCCGAGTACACGCCATCGTCGTCGCACGCACCGGCGACTCCGCAGCAGCACAGCTCAGCGAGACCCTCGACGCCCTCCGCGCTCAGACGACCCCGCCTGACGCCGTCACCGTCGTGGTGCTCGGCAGCGGTGCCCAGGTGCGCGCCATCGACGGCATCGGGCACAGCGTCGAGGCGATCATCGAGGCGCGGGCGACCACGACGTTCGCCGAAGCCGTCGCCCTGGCGCAGCCGCGCGTGGCGAGTGGCAGCTCGGTGTGGATGCTCACCCACGACTCGAGGCCGCGGCGCAAGGCGCTGCAGCTTCTCGCCGGTTCGCTCGAGCGCTCGCCGTCGGCCGCTCTCGCCGCCCCGAAGCTCGTGCGATACGATGACGACCGCGAGATCGTGTCGATGGGCGTGAGCATGAGCCGGTTCGGCAGAGCCGTCGAGCTCGCCGCCGACGAACTCGATCAGGGGCAGCACGACGCCGCCGAAGACGTCCTCGGTGCAGACGTGCGCGGCATGCTCATCCGCGGAGCCGCGCCCGTCGTGCTGCGGCCCGATCCCGGTCTCGGCGGCGCCGATGAGGGGCTCGACCTCGGCGTGCGCGCCCGGCTCGGCGGCGCACGCATCGTGCTCGTGCCGAAGGCGCGCATCGGCGTGCGACCCGACGGCGTCGCCGCACTCCCGCAGAGAGAAGCCGCGCGCACGTGGGCGATCCGTCGCGCCCAGCTGCACCGGCGCCTGGCCTACGCGCCGGCCTTCGCTGTTCCGCTGCACTGGCTGAGCCTGCTGCCGCTGGCCCTCTGGCGCTCGATCGTTCACCTCATCGGCAAGCGGCCGGGTGCTGTCGCCCCCGAATGGGGAGCGGCCCTGGCCGCCATGCTAGCGGTGCCGGCAGTGGCGCGCTCACGACGTGCGATCCGTTCGTTCCGCACGGCGTCATGGGCCGGCATCGCTCCGCTTCGCGTGACGCGGACCCAGCTGCGGCACCGCCTCGATGACGGGCACGGCAGCGAGCGCGGCGCGGTCAGCGAGCTGCACTTCTTCAGCGGCGGGGGTGCGTGGGCGGTGCTCGCGGCGCTCGTGGTCAGCATCGCCGCGTTCTTCCCGCTGCTCGCCTGGCCCAGCATCGGCGGCGGCGAGCTTCTTCCCATGCAGCAGGCGGTCGCCGACCTCTGGAACGACGCCGCTTGGGGTCTGCGCGATCTCGGCCCCGGCATCATCGGACCGGCAGACCCGTTCGCGGCTGTGCTCGCGGTGCTCGGCACCCTGTGGCCGGGTTCGCCGTCGTTCGCGGTCGTGCTGCTCTGGCTGGGTGCCCTTCCGCTCGCGGTGCTCGGCGGGTGGTTCGCCGCGACCAGGATCACCGACCGTGCCGGCCTGCGGATCCTCGGCGGCGTGCTGTGGGCGCTGGCTCCCACGTTCCTCGCCGCTCTCGTGCAGGGCCGACCGGCGGCGGTGCTGCTGCACCTGCTGCTGCCCTGGCTGTTCCACTCCGCGGCCGTGGCGCACCGATCCTGGGGAGCGGCGGGAGCGGCATCCCTGCTCGCGGCAGCCTCCCTCGCCTGTGCGCCGTCGCTCGCGCCGGCTGTCGTCGCGCTCTGGGGCCTGGCGGTGATGGCGATGCTCGCCGCCGGCCGGGTGCGCGGAGCCGTGCGCGTGTTCTGGCTGCTGATCCCCGCGGCCGCGCTGTTCGCACCCCTGGTCTACTGGCAGCTGCGCCACGGCGATCCGTGGGCGCTGCTGGCCGACCCCGGCGCCGTCGCGCCCCTCGCCCAGGCGGCCTCGGACGCCGCAGGACGCCTGCTCATCGCTCAGGGCTTCCCGTCGCCCGACCGCGGCGGGTGGGAGTGGCTGCTGGGCGGCAGCTTCGCGCCGTTCGCCTTCCTGCTGCTGCTGCCGGTGGCGGTGCTCGCGTTGACCTCGGCGCTCTCTCCGCGGTGGCGCGCGGGCTTCGCCCTTCTCGCGACCACGATGGCCGGACTCGTCACGTCGATGATCGCGGTAGGCGTGCAGGTGTCGTTCGCCCAGGGCGAGGCCGTCGCCATCTGGCCCGGAACCGGACTCAGCTTCGCGTGGCTTGGTGCAGTCGGCGCTGCGCTGGTCACCCTCGACACGGTCGTGGCGGTGCCCGCATTCCGCTCCGCAGCAGCGCTCGTCACCGGCGTCGGGGTGCTCGTGTGCGCTGTGCCAGGCCTGCTCGCGGTCAACCTCGGTGAGGCGCAGATCCGCAACGGAGCCAAAAGCACGCTGCCGGCTCTGGTCGCCGCCCACGCCTCCGACGACGCCGACAGCGGCACGCTCGTCATGACGCCCCTCGACGACGGCTCCCTCGCCACCCAGGTGGTGTGGGGCCCCAGCGCCACACTCAGTGCACAGAGCACGATGCTCACCACTGCGACGCGTGTGCGCGACGACTCTCTCGCCGCTGACGCGGTCGACCTGCTCTCGGCCCGCGACTTCGATGCCGCGGCGGCGCTCACCGATCGCGGGATCGGCTTCGTGCTGCTCTCCTCGCTTCCCGGCCAGAGCGATCAGGCTCGCCGCATGAGCGAGACCGCGATCACGGCGATCGACCAGCGCGCCGGTTTCGTGAAGGCGGGCGACACCCCCAACGGGATGCTGTGGCAGACGGCCACGACACCCGCTGAGCGCGCACAGCCCTCGCATGCGCAGAACGCCCTCGGCAACCTCATCGGGCTGGGGCAGCTCATCGTCGTGCTGGCCGCCGTGCTGCTGTCGATCCCGACGCGCGCGTCGCGTCGCGCCGCTCGCGCTCGCTCGCGTGTCGTCGGCCGCTCACTCGACGAGCCGATCGCCCCGCGACGGGCGGATGGCGATGCCGTTGCAACTTATACCGATGCGCACGATACCGGTGCGCAGGGTTCCGATGCGCAGAATTCCGGTGCGCAGGTCGCCGATGCGCGCGACGGCGACGCTGCCGACGACGCGCGCCCCGCCCAGTCCGGCCCACCGGCCCGGGAGCGTCAGCCCGAACCCGCCGGAGTCGTGTCGCCCACCGCGGCAACGGCCACTCCGCATCCCGCCGCCGAGGAGAACAGCCGATGAAGCAGAGCACGATCCGCCTCGCGGCCACCGGCGCCAGGCTCGCCACCGGGGCGGTCGTCGCCGCGGCATGCGTTCTCGGCGTCGTCGCCGCGGTCGCCACGCCGTGGCCGAGTGTGCAGAACGAGCCCGCCGCCGCGACGGTCACCCCGGTGCCGGGCGATGCGACGATCGTGTGCAACGGAGCCTTCCGTGCGCTGGGGCGCGACTCCAGCCGGGCCGAGTCGCTGGTCTCGGCGGCCGCCCCCACGGTGCGGATCGACGCGCGCGAGCACGAGACGACCACGACCGACCTGGCGATGCCGAACGTGCTGGGCGGGGAGGGCGCGCAGAGCATCACGGCGGCCGTCGCGGATCGCACCGCGCCGCTGATCTCCGCATCGGAAGCGGTCAGCCTCGACGAAGAGGATCTGCGCGGATTCGCCGCCGCGCCGTGCCGCGAGCCGGGGATGAGCTCATGGCTGGTCGGCGGCGACGGTTCGACGGGATCGTCCGACCTGATCCTGCTCTCCAACCCCGCCGACGTGCCCTCCACCGTTCAGCTGAACGTCTACGGCGCCCAGCGCAAGACGACCACCAAGATCGTCCCGCCGAAGACGCAGACCACCCTGACGCTGGCATCCGTCGCGGGTGCCGAGCCGCGTCCGGTCATCGAGGTGATCGCCGCCGGAGCGCCCGTGCGCGCAGCGCTGCAGTCGGCGCACGTGCGCACGCTCGACGCGGTCGGCATCGACGTGCAGGACGGCGTCGGCGGCGCACAGCGCAGTCTGCGGCTGCTGGGCGCCCAGTCGCAGCCGATCTCCGAGGGAGACGACTCGACCGGCATCCTGCTGCGCATCCTCTCGCCGCGGGAAGACGCCACCGCGACGGTGCGCGTGCGCGGCGCGGACGGCACGGTCGACTCCGACGAGTACGTGATCGAACTCACCGCGGAGACCCCCACCGAGGTCTCCCTGACGGGGATGGGCGCGGGGGCGCACGACATCGAGATCGACGCGACCGCGCAGGTCGTCGCCGGTGCGCGTCAGACGGTGCGTGCGGACGGGCGCGAGGACTTCGCCTGGATGCTGCCCGCCCCGCAGCTGACCGGCACCGTGCCCTTCAGCGTTCCCGGTGGTGCGGCGGCGACGCTGTACCTCAGCAACGCCGAGGACAGCACCGCCACGGTGGCCCTCGAGGGCGTCGACGAGCGAACGGTCGTACTGGCGCCGAACGGCGTCGAGCAGGTCTCGCTGCAGCCCGGCGAGCATCTGCTCACCGCCGACGGGGCGGTTCACGCCGCGGTCGGCCTGCTCGGCGACGCGGCGATCGCGGGCTGGCCGCTGTGGGCGCCGCCGGCGACGCAGCAGCCGATCATCGTGCACCCCTGACGACCCGTCGGGCCCGTCCGGTCCGCGCGCGAGCGATCAGTGGTCGCGGCCGTCCGGCCCGAGCTCCCAGGGCTCGCGCCCCACGTACTCGGCCGCCGCATGGAATACGGCGCTCTCGACGGCCATGCGGCGATGGGCCGCGTCGTCGTGTCCCTTCGGCAGCAGGCGCTCGATCGGCACCCGGTACAGCGTCACCCGCTGCGCAGCAGGGTCGGCTCGCCACAGCGGGATGCCGTCGGCGCGATCGTGCGCGGGCATCGCGGCGATCTCGAAGCGCACGTCTCGCAGCTCCTCCCAGGTGCCGCGAAGATACTCGACCGCGCTGCCGACCGTGATCTCGAACCGGTCGAGCCGCCCGTCCAGCGGCGGCAGGGGCGGCCTGACCACCTCACTGCGCCCGAGTCGACCGTGGCGGCCGTGACGCGTGCCGCGCCGGGGTGCGGGGGAGGAGCGTCGGGCGGGCATGCCGAAAGTCTATTCGCTGCCGCGCGGCTGCACCCCGCTCGCACGACCCGGTCATAGTGTGGAGGCGATGGACGACAGACTCCGACTCGACGATGCGTCGCGACGCGACCGAGGATCGCGCCTCGACGCGCACCTGGCCGTCGGTGAACGGCTGTGCTCGAAGGTCGCCTGTGCGCGCGAGGCGATCGCGACGCTCACCTTCGACTACGGCGACCAGATGGCCGCGCTCGGTCCGCTCGGGCCCGGTGGCGACCCGCACGCGCACGACCTGTGCGCCCAGCACGCCGATCGGCTGTCGGTGCCCGCCGGGTGGCTGGTGATCCGCCACGAGGCGCTGCGCTCGTGAGCGCCCCCCCTGATGACCACGCCCTGATGACCGCACCGTCAGCCGCTGCGCTCGTCACGGACTGACGAGCGCCGATCGCGGCGCCGCGCTCAGAGCCCGATGCGCCGTCCGCTCAGGCGCTCGGCGCGCTCGTCGGCGAGCGCGAGCGCGCGCTGTTCGCGCCTGCGGCGCAGCACGGTCACCCCGAGCAGCAGCTCCTCGGGAGACACCGCCGGCACCGGCGAGATGAACGGCTGCGCTTCGAGAGCGAGCTCGTGCGCGACGCTGGCTCGTGCCGAGGGTGAGAGACGCTGAGCGCCTGCGAGGAACTGCGAGATGCGCCGAGCGAGCCGATCGGGCATCCGCGCGACGTCGGCGACGGCGGCCCACCCCTGCAGCGACGGCGGCAAATGCGGCTGATGCGAGGGCAGGGCGGGGGTGCGCACGCGCTGCGAGTAGGTTCCGGCGACCAGGTCGCCGAGTCGCTGCGAGCGGGCGGTGAGCGCACCGGTGATCACGGCGGCCCCGCCGAAGGTCATGTACACCTCGAGCACCCCCACGAGGGCGCGGATGAACGTGTGTCGGAAGGTGATCGCCCCGCCGTCGACCCGCACGATGCGCCCGCCGACCGCGAGCTTGCCGACGCTGCGGCCGCGCATGGCCACCTCGACGGTGATCGGCAGCACGAGAAAGCTCAGCACGGCGGCGCAGATCATCAGGATGCGGAAGGTGTGCTCGGTCAGCAGGCCCTCGGTCATCAGCCACACCTGCACGAAGGTGACCGCGAGGAACAGGGCGAACCCGATGGCCATGTCGATCAGAGCGCCCGCGGCGCGCAGCACGAAGCCGACCGGCTGCACGTCGATGGCGACGGCCTCGCCCGACAGGATCTCCTGCTCATCGGTGATCGTGGCTGACATGAGTACAGTAAATCAGGTGGATGCCGATGCCCTCGCCGACGCCCGCCGCCCCGAATGGGAACGGCTCGATGCGCTGAGCCGCAGACGCCGCCTGAGCGGCGCAGAGGTCGACGAGCTGATCGTGCGATATCGCGCCGCGTCCGCCGACCTCGCCGAGCTGAAGACGTCGGTGGGTGACTCGCCGCAGGGCGCGTACCTGTCGACGATTCTCGCTGCCGCGCGGCTGCGATTCACCGGGGCGGGCGACAACGTGCTCGCGCAGGCCGCACGCTTTTTCGCGCTGCAGCTGCCCGCGGCGCTGTACCGGATCCGCTGGACCACCGCTGTCATCGCGATCTCCTTCGTGCTCGTGGTGGCGCTCACGGCAGCGTGGATCGCCTCCGATCCTGCGCTGATCGCGACGCTGGGGCCGCCCGATGTGCTGCGGCAGTACGCCGAGGAGGACTTCGTCGACTACTACGGCCCGATGGCGTCGTTCGCGGGGATGGTCTGGCTCAACAACGCGTGGATCGCCATGCAGTGCGTGCTGTTCGGTGTGACGGGCATCTGGCCGGTGTGGATGCTGATCCAGAACGCCTTCGGGCTCGGAGTCTCCGCCGCGGTCATGTCGGCCTACGGACACCTCGACACCATGGTGCTGCACATCCTGCCGCACGGGATGCTCGAGCTCACCGCCATCTTCGTCGCGGCCGCTGCGGGCCTGCACATCTTCTGGGCGTGGGCGGCCCCCGGGCGGCGGACCAGGGCCGAGTCGCTGGCCGCCGGCGGTCGTGCTCTCGCCACGGTCGCGATCGGCCTGGTCTTCGCCCTGTTCCTCTCGGGTCTGGTAGAGGGCTTCGTGACCGGCTCGAACCTGCCGTGGCCCGTGAAGATCGGGATCGGCGCGCTGGCGCTCGGCGCGTTCCTGTTCTACATGCTCGTCATCGGCAGGCGCGCAGCGCGTCGGGGCGAGAGCGGCGACCTCGTCGAGTACGAGGCGGGCACGCCGACGCTCACGGCTGGGTGAGCGAGGACCACCCTCCGGAGTCGTCGTCCGACTCGCCGCCATCCGGTTCGACTGTGCCATCGAAGAGAGCACGGTACGCGATGCCGATCGCCGCCGCTGCGACGGCGGGGAAGACGAGGAACACCCAGAGCTGAGCGAGCGGGCCGATGCCCCCGTATATCGCCGTGGCGATCGCGCGCGCGGGGTTCGCGGCGCCGCCGGCCACCGGGATGGCGACGAACTGGATCGCCGCGAAGGTGAGCCCGATCGCCACGCCACCCGCCGCGGTTCGACGCTCGGGGTGGGTCACGCTGAGGAAGACGAGCACGAGCAGCGCGGTGAGGATGATCTCGATGACGATCACCGCGGGCATCCCGAACCCGCCCGGCGAGAGCGTGCCCCAGCCCGTGCTCGCGAACCCGGCATCCTGCACGCGCTCCAGCCACCGGTCCGGGCCGAACAGGCCCACGACGATGAGCGCCGTCGAGGCGATCACCGCGCCGACGACCTGCGCGAGCACGTACGGCAGCGCGTCGCGCCATGCCAGGCGGCCGGCGGCAGCGGCGCCGATGGTCACCGCAGGGGAGAAGTGCCCGCCGGAGATGCCCGCGAACGAGCTGAAGGCGGCGAGCAGTGCGATGCCGAATGCGAGCGCCACGGTCAGATTCACGGCTGAGCCCGCGCCGGGATCGGCGAACAGCGTGGCGGTGAACAGCGACGCGCCCACGCCGAGGAAGACGATCAGGAACGAGCCGAATCCCTCGGCGGTCAGCCGGGCGCCACGGGAAGCGGCCGCGGCTGCGACGGACGTGCGGGGTTCGGTCATGCCGGCTCTCCTCATCATGCCGGCCACGCGCCGGATCGTCCTTCGATGATCCCGCATCACCGGGTGAGCCGGGCGGGCACACGCCGAGGCCCCTCCATCGCGGCGATGAAGGGGCCTCGTGTTCGCGTGAGCGGGATTACTCGCCGATGCCGATCGGCTCGGGCTCGCCGATCGGCGCGCCCGCGAGCGCCCGAAGCTGAGCCTCCAGGTCCTGGTCGACCTGACCCCAGTACCAGAAGAAGCGCTCCTGGATGGCGGGGACGGTCAGCCCGTTGTACTGGCCGACGAGGGTCTGCACGAAGCGCTCGCGCGCCTCGTCGTCGAAGACCTCGCGGTAGAGGATGCTCGCCTGGACGAAGTCGCCGTCGTCCTCGCGCAGCGTGGCGGCGGCGCGCACCAGCTCGCCGTCCGACTCCCAGCTCGCCTCGACGCCGAGCAGCGGGTCGGCCTCGGGGCCGCCTGCGGCACCGTACGAGTTCGGGGTGTACACCCGGTGCTCGGCCGGGGCGTAGTGGTACTGCATCTGACCCTCGTGCATGTAGTTGCGCACCTGGGCCGCGTGCGGCTGGTTCACCGGCAGCTGGTTGAAGTTCGCGCCGATGCGGTACCGCTGCGCGTCGGAGTACGAGAACACGCGGGCCATCAGCATCTTGTCGGGCGAGATGCCGGTGCCGGGAACCTGGTTGCCGGGCGAGAAGGCGGCCTGCTCGATCTCGGCGAAGAAGTTCTGCGGGTTGCGGTTCAGCGTGAACGTGCCCACCTTGATGCGCGGGTAGTCCTTCTTCGACCAGGTCTTGGTGAGGTCGAAGGGGTTGTAGCGGTAGGTCTTGGCCTCTTCGTACGGCATGATCTGCACGTACACGTCCCACTTCGGGAAGTCGCCGCGCTCGATCGCCTCGAACAGGTCGCGGCGGTAGTAGTCGGCGTCCTCACCGGCGATGCGCTCGGCCTCGCCGGCCGACATGCGCTCGACGCCCTGGTGGGAGAGGAAGTGGTACTTCACCCAGAAGCGCTCACCGGCGGCGTTGACCCACTGGTAGGTGTGCGAGCCGTAGCCGTTGAGGTGGCGCCACGAGCGCGACAGGCCGCGATCGCCCATGACGTAGGTGACCTGGTGGGCCGACTCGGGGGAGAGGGTCCAGAAGTCCCACTGCATGTCGGCGTCGCGCAGACCCGACGCGCCGAGGCGCTTCTGCGAGTGGATGAAGTCGGGGAACTTCATCGCGTCGCGCAGGAAGAAGGTCGGGGTGTTGTTGCCGACGATGTCGAGGTTGCCCTCGGTGGTGTAGAACCGCAGCGAGAAGCCGCGGACGTCGCGCCAGGTGTCGGGCGAGCCCTGCTCGCCGGCGACGGAGGAGAAGCGCAGCAGCGTCTCGCTCTTCGCCCCGGGCTGGAAGACGGCGGCGCGGGTGTACGCCGAGACGTCCTCGGTGACCTCGAACTCGCCGAACGCGCCGCCGCCCTTGGCGTGCGGGTTGCGCTCCGGCACGCGCTCGCGGTTGAACGATGCGAGCTTCTCGACCAGGTAGCGGTCGTGCAGCGCGGTGACGCCGTCGGCGCCGACGGTCAGCGAATGCGCATCGCTTGCGACGGGCGTTCCTGTCTGTGTGGTGGTTGCGGGCTTGTCAGCCATTGCCGTTCCTTTCGCATTCGTGACAGAGGGCTCGGTAGGTGACCGCGGCTTCGAGGATTCGCATGCCGTGGTCGTGAGAGGGGTGCAGGCAGGGGGCGGCGCCGATCGCGCAGGCGACGTCTTCGACGCGCCCGCAGCTCACGCACTGCACGTGGTGATGGTTGTCGTCGGTGCGCAGCTCGTAGAGGGCGCTGCCGACGTCGGGGAGATTCACGCGCTGCACGATGGCGGCCTCGGTGAGATCGTTCAGGATGCCGTGGACCGTGGCGAGCGCGATGCCAGGAAGCGCGTCACGGATGCCGGTGAAGACGACCTCCGCCGAGGCGTGGGGCCTCGCGGCGAGGGTCTCGAGCACCCGGATCCGCTGCACGGTGACGCGCAGGCCGGCATCGCGCAGGCGCTGCTGAGCAGCGACATCGGAGGGGGGCATGCCTCCACCTTATTCTGAATCAGTCAGAAAAGCGAATGCATCGGGTCAGCGTGTCACAGGCGACCTGCTGCCTTCAGCTCGAGGTAGCGATCGGCGATGCGCGGCGGGAGCTGCTCGGGATCGGCTGCGATCGCCTCGCCGCCGGCGCGCCGGATGGCATCGGCGACGACCTGCGCGTCGGCCATGGTCTGCTCGGCGGCCGCGGCGAGATAGACGTCGGCTCTCGACTCCCGCCGCCGGGCGAGCTCTGCGATCGCGTCGTCGGTCACCGAGCCCACCAGCACGGTCGTCGCCCGCGAGGCCGTCGGGAACGCGCCGAGGAATCCGCGCGCCGTCTCGGCCGCATCCTGTGCGGTCAGCACGACGATCAGCGACGGTCGCGTCGTCAGCGTGCGGATGGCGGCGAACGCGCCCGCCCAGTCGGTGTCGACCAGGCGTGCGTGCACGGGCGCCATCGCATCGGTCAGTGCCGGCAGCAGCGCCGCACCCTCGACGCCGGTGACGCGCGCGCGGGCCACCCGGTCGTACATGAGCAGGTTGACGTGGTCGCCCGCCCGAGCCGCGAGGGCGGAGAGCAGCAGAGCAGCTTCGAGCGAGGCATCCAGCCGGGTGCCGTCGCCCACGCGGGTGGCGGCGGTGCGGCCCGTGTCGATCAGGATGACGACCTGCCGGTCGCGCTCGGGGCGCCAGGTGCGCAGCATCGTCGTGCCGGCGCGTGCGGTGGCCCGCCAGTCGATCGAGCGGATGTCGTCTCCGCGCACGTACTCGCGCAGCGAGTCGAACTCCGTGCCCTGGCCTCTGACCTGGATGGAGGTGTTGCCGTCGAGCTCGCGCAGCCGCGCCAGGCGTGAGGGCAGATGCTTGCGCGAGCTGAACGCGGGCAGCACCCGCAGCGCCCCCCGCACATCGTGCCGCGCCTGCCGTCCCGCAAGACCCAGCGGTCCTCGCGAGCGCACCACCACGAACTCGCTGACCAGCTCGCCTCGGCGGCGCGGGCGCAGCGGCACATCGAAGCGCCGACGCTCTCCGGCGGGGACACTGAGCCGCACGCGCTCCTCATCGGCTCCCGCGGTCGGCTGCCAGGCGTCGCGGAGCTGCCCGCGCAGGGTGCGCGTGCCGATGTTCTGCACGGCGACGCTGGTCTGCACCGGCTCGCCGAGGCGTGCACGAGCGGGAATAGACCGAGTGAGGATCAGCGAACGCGGATTCGGGGCAGTCACGACGTCGATGGTCACGAGCAGGACGCACAGCAGCACCCAGCCGCCGAACACCGCCCACGGCGGCGCGCCGGCGACGCTCAGCAGCGCCGTCGGCACGACGCCCAGCGCGATCAGCGGGGCGAGAAGAGCGGTGACGAACATGTCAGATCGGCACGCGAGTCTGCTGCACCACGGATTGCAGCACGGCGTCGGCGGAGACGCCCTCCATCTGCGCATCCGGTCGCAGCTGCAGGCGGTGACGCCACACCGGCATGAGCATGGTCTGCACGTGGTCGGGCGTCACCGCGGTCGACGCGTTCAGCCACGCCCAAGCCTTGGCGGCGGCCAGCAGCGCGGTCGAGGCGCGGGGGCTCGCGCCCAGCTCGACCGAGGGGGAGTGTCGCGTCGCCCTGGCGAGGTCGACGACGTAGCCGAGCACGTCGTCGTTGACCTGCACCCGCGCTGCGGCATCCTGCGCCGCGCGGATCTCGTCGGCGCTGACGGCGGCCTGGACCCCGGTCAGCAGGCGAGGCGAGAATCCGCTCGCGTGCAGGCGCAGCACCGAGACCTCGGCGTCGCGCTCCGGCATGCCGACGACGAGCTTCATCAGGAACCGGTCGAGCTGCGCCTCGGGCAGCGTGTACGTGCCCTCGTGCTCGACGGGGTTCTGCGTGGCGGCGACGAGGAACGGGTCGGGCAGCGGACGGCTCAGGCCGTCGGCTGACACCTGGCGCTCCTCCATGGCCTCGAGCAGGGCCGCCTGCGTCTTCGGCGGCGTGCGGTTGATCTCGTCGGCGAGCAGGATGTTGGTGAAGACGGGCCCTGCGCGGAACTCGAATTCGCCGGTGCGGGCGTCGTAGACGAGTGAGCCGGTGACATCGCCCGGCATGAGGTCGGGGGTGAACTGCACGCGCTTGGTGTCGAGTCCCACGGCGCGGGCGAAGCTGCGCACCACGAGGGTCTTCGCCACGCCCGGCACGCCCTCCAGCAGCACGTGCCCGCGCGCCAGCAGCGCCACGAGCAGACCGGTGACCGTGCCGGCCTGCCCGACCACGGCCTTGTCGACCTCGGTGCGCACGCGGTGCATCGCCTGGCGCAGCGCGTCGTCGTCCAGCGTGGCGGTGGGGGTGGTGCTCTCGTCGCTCACGGGCGATTCCTTTCGGTATGGGCGGCGTCGACCGCCGTCTCGAGTTCGGCGAGTCGTCTGGCGAGCTCGACGAGCTCGCGGTCGTCGGCGGGGGCGGTGCCGCCGAGCAGATCATGCAGCGATCCTCGGGGGATTCCGAGTCGATCGGATGCCGCGTCCGCGACCTCCACGGCCGTCGCCCGGGCACTGAGGGCGAGGCGCTGCGCGAGTCTGGCGCGCGTGCCCGCTCGGATCGCGGCGGCGGCATGCGCGGCATCCGCGGCCTTCGCGGTGAGACGGGCACGGCCGTGCATGGTCTCGGACGCGCGCACGGTCACCGGCAGCGACTCGGAGACCAGCGGGCCGAAGCGCGCGCCTCGCCACCAGATCGCGGCGACGCCGGCGACGAGCAGGAGCAGGATGGCCGGGGTGAGCCAGGCCGGAGTGAGCTCGCCAAGAGTCGCAGGGGTATCGGCCACCCGGTCGCCGTCTTCGAGCGATCCGACGTACCAGACTACGTGATCGGTCTGCGCGAGCAGCGCGAGCCCGAGCGCGGCGTTGCCGTCGTCTGCGAGATGACGGTTGGAGAGCATGCGGGTCGCCTCGATGAACGAGATGCGCGCTCCCTCGCGGTCGGCGATCAGCAGGGCGGCGCCGCCGTCCGAGCCCCGGAAGCAGCCCTCGACGCCGTCGGCGGGGTCGAACATGCGCTCGGCCTCGACCGTTCCCGTGTCGGAGAACTCCGCGCGATCGCAGCCGGCCTCGACGGCGCCGAGCCCGCCTGCACCGGTGCCGAGCTCGAGCAGCTCGAGCATCCGGGCGCTCGTGCTGAGCAGAATCACGCGATCGGCCCCGTCGATCAGGTCGAGTACCGCGGTGTCGGTGAGGGCGACGGGGTCGGCCAGCACGAGCGCGCTGCCGGGCTCGAGCGCGGCGGCGGCCGCCGCGCGGCTGCGCACCACCTCCACCTCGGTGCCCTGCTGGCGCACGAGCTCGGCTATCGCCTTCGCGCCGCCCGGCGCCGGCGACTCGGGGTTGAGCACGCCGCCCAGCGGAGGAGCGGTGCTGACCAGGCGCAGCGAGAGCAGTGCGATGCCGATCAGCAGGGCGACGACGAAGACCCAGCCGAGCACGTTGCCGCGGCGGCCCGGTCGCCGTGCGGCGGCCGTGCTTCCCGCAGCGTCGGCAGCGTCGGCAGGGGAGGTGTTGCTCGAGTCGGCTGCGCCCGCGCTGTTCGTGCTGATGTCGTTCGTGCTCATGCGTGCACCGTCCCGGCATCGGCGGTCAGGCGTGGCGCGGTGTTCCGGACGCGGTCGTCTGCGGCAGCGAGGGTGCGGTAGTCGGCCTCGCTCACGGGCGCTCCGAGATAGCGCACCGCATCGAAGAGCGTGGCCGCCTCGTGCAGCGTCTGCGTGAGCTGCGGCAGAGCGGGCGCGGCCTCGCGAGCGATGCCCTGTGCGGTGGCGCCGGGGGCGGGGTCGATGAGGTCTCGCTCGAGCAGGCCGCGGGCGAGTGCGCGGAAGCGCAGCACGACCGCGCCGTCCCAGTCGCCCTCGCGCGCGCGGCGCTCGGCGTCGGTGCGCAGCTGCGCCGCCGAGCGGTCGTCCTTCTCGCCGAGCAGGTCGGCGCGTCCGCGCATCGCCCTGGAGGCGCGGGGCCTGCCCCAGACGATGAGGGCGACGACCACCGCGGCGACCACGACGATCGTGATCATCGTGAGCGCCAGAGGCGCGACGGCGCCCGTTCCGTCGCCGTCGAACAGCCCGAAGAACCAGTCTGCGACGTCAGCGGCGAGCTGGTCGAACCAGTTCGGCTTCGCCGCCTGGTACTCGGGCTTCGACAGCTCCTCCTGCGCGCGGCGGCGCGCCTCGTCGCCGTCGGGCACGAACACGTCTGCGGCGGCGAGCAGTGCGATCATCCGGCTCCGCCCGGTGCGGCCCAGCCGTCGGAGGAGGACGCGGTCGGCGACGGCGAAGGCGCAGCGCTCGGGGTCTGCGGCATCGGCGGCTGGGGCGGGGCGGCGTACGGCGGCAGCTGCCCGGACGTGGGCGATGCGCCGGAGGCGGGCGGCTGCACCGGATACGTCTGCCCGGGGTGGCCCTGTGCCGCCTGCTGCTGGCCTGGGTAGGGCTGAGCGCCGTACTGCTGGACGGGGTACGGCTGAGTCCCGTACGGCTGGCCGGGGTACGGCTGGCCGGCGTACGGCTGGCCGGCGTACGGCTGAGTCCCATACGGCTGAGTGCCGTACTGCCCGCCGGGGTGAGTGCTCGGTGCGTACCCCGCGTACGCCGGTGCCTGCTGCTTGGGCGGGGGAGTCTTCGACACCGCGCGCGCCGGATCGACTGCGTAGGGGTCGCCGAGCTCGTCGTCCGATGCGCCGTGGGCGCTGCGCTCGACGAAGCGGATCAGGGTCTGGTCGAGGCCCTCGTAGCGCATGCGGCTGTCGAGATAGATGAGAGTGGCGCCCGTGCCCTGCACGACGAGGGTGATCGCCTGCACGGCGAGCACGAGGATCTGCGGCAGGATCGTCAGCGCGAGGAAGCCGATCACCTCGCTCTCATCCGGCGATCCGGACGGTGCCATCACGCCGCCGAGGACGCCGGAGAGGATCGAGCCCGGCACGCTCACCACCTGAGCGGCGAGGCCCATGATCGCGCCGATGAGGAACATCACGCCGAGGGCGGGCCAGAAGCGGCCGCGGATGAGACGCCACGAACGCACGAGCGCCGCGCCCAGCGGCGCCCGCTCCAGAACCAGAGCCGCGGGCACGACCAGCAGCTTCGTGCTCAGCCAGACCACCAGCGGGATGCTCGCCAGCACGAGCAGAACCACCAGGCCGATGGCGAGACCGATCGATCCGCCCGAGAAGTCGCTGCCGGCCATGATCGCGATCGCGGCGCCGGCGATGGCGAGCATCCAGAGCAGCACCGCGAGCCCCTGCAGCAGCGCGAAGGCGAACAGCCGCCAGAACGCGGGACGAACCCGCGACCACAGCGAGCGCAGCGGGGCCTTCCGCCCGAGGGCGGCGAACGACACGTCGGCGGCGACCAGGCCCTGCACGATCGAGGTGAACGCCACGCTCGCCAGAGTCAGCACGATGCCGACGACGATGCCCAGCGCGACGGTCCCGGCGATGATCGGGCCCTGATCCGGCGATCCCGCCGGCACGCTCGCGATGCGGGCGGCCGAGAAGCCCGCGACGAGCACGATCACGACGACGGCGATGGCCGTGATGCCGAACTGCACCGCGACGGCGAATCCGAACAGCACCTTCGGGTTGTGCCGCAGAGCGCTGAACGATCGCCCCAAAATCATCCCGAACGTCATCGGGTGCAATGGGATCGCACTCTTCCTCGGTGCCGGGGTCCAGGTCTGACCGCTCATTCGCACTCCCTCCCTGCGCCCTCCCATCGTGGCACATGCCCCCGACCGGACGCGTGCTCCGCCTCCGCGCGCGACGAGCATTCTCAAGTAGGCTGATCCGAGTCGCCTCCCCGGGGCGCTGCCGGTGCCGCACAGGAAGAAAGCTGAGGCTGAGCGGAACATGACCTCTCGTATCCTCGTGGTCGACGACGACACGGCGCTCGCCGAGATGATCGGCATCGTGCTGCGCACCGAGGGCTTCGAGGCGCTGTTCTGCGCCGACGGCGCGCTGGCTGTCGACGAATGGCGCTCGAGCCGGCCCGACCTGGTGCTTCTCGATCTCATGCTGCCCGGGATGGACGGCATCGAGATCTGCACCCGCATCCGAGCCGAGTCCGGCGTCCCCGTCATCATGCTCACGGCCCGCAGCGACACGGCCGACGTGGTGCGCGGGCTCGAGGTCGGCGCCGACGACTACATCGTCAAGCCGTTCAACCCGAAGGAGCTCGTCGCGCGCATCCGCACCCGTCTCCGCCCCGCGCCGCAGGCCGAGACCGAGGTGCTTCGCGTCGGCGATCTGACGATCGACGTCGATGCGCACGAGGTGCGCCGCGGAACGGCTCCCATCGCGCTGACCCCGCTCGAGTTCCAGCTGCTCGTCGCCCTGGCATCCAAGCCGCAGCAGGTCTTCTCGCGCGAGATGCTTCTCGAGCAGGTGTGGGGCTATCACTACAAGGCCGACACGCGCCTCGTGAACGTGCATGTGCAGCGCCTGCGGGCGAAGGTCGAGCTCGACCCCGACAACCCGCGCATCGTCACGACCGTCCGCGGGGTGGGCTACCGCGCCGGCAGCGTCGGCTAGGTCCGATCGTGGCCGTGAATCCTCCGACGCGCGTCACCGCAGCGCTCTGGGGAGGGCCTCGCCGTTGGCCTGACGTCGTCTCCGGCCTGTGGCGCACCTCGATGCGCTTCCGCGCCACGGCGATAACCCTGCTGCTCACGTCGCTCGCGATCTTCATCATCTGCGTGGTGATCGCCCTGGTCATCCGCGGCGATCTCTTCGAATCGCGCAAGGACGAAGCGCTGCACAACGCTCGAGCAGCGGTGTCGGCCGCGCAGAAGCAGCTCGACTCGGGGCAGACCGGAGATGATCGCGCGACGATCGCGGCGGTGTGGGGGGAAGCGCAGCGCGTGCTGGGCCGCACGGCCTCGTCGAGCCGCATCGTCGGCTTCATCTCCGCGGCACAGGGCGACGGCTACACGCCGACCGGTTTCCGCAGCCTGGAGTACTCGTCGGGGCAGTTGGCGCTCAGCGACGAGCTGCGCACGCGCGTGACGCAGGTGACGACGCGCCAGGCCTGGCAGTCGATCGCCCTGCCCCAGCCCGATGGCACCGTCGCCGCGGGCATCGTCGTCGGGCAGCTGCTCGAGTTCCGCGGCGTCGGCACATACGAGGTGTACATCGCGTACGACCTGGCAGACGCCGACGAGACCCTGCTCTTCGTGCAGCGCACCCTCTGGTTCGCCGGACTCACCCTGGTGGCGCTCATCACCGCGATCCTCTGGCTCGTCCTGCGCTCGGTATCGGCACCGATCGTCGAGGCGGCCGAGACCAGTGAGCGCCTCGCCGCGGGCGACCTCGAGGTGCGCCTTCCCGTGTACGGCGAAGACGAGCTCGCGAGTCTCGGACGCTCGTTCAACGCGATGGCAGACAGCATCCAGAGTCAGATCAGAGAGCTCGCCGAGCTCTCGCTCGTGCAGCAGCGCTTCGTCTCGGACGTCTCGCACGAGCTGCGCACGCCGCTGACGACGATCCGCCTCGCCGCGGAGATGATCAACGACACCAGGCACGATTTCGATCCGGTCACCGCCCGCACCGCCGAGCTGCTGCACACCCAGGTGCAGCGCTTCGAGACCCTGCTGGCCGACCTGCTCGAGATCAGCCGATACGACGCGGGATCCGTGCAGCTCGAGGTCGAGGCGACCAGCCTCGCACAGCTCGCGGAGGAGATGGTCGATCAGATGCGCCCGCTCGCAGCCGCGCACGGCAGCGAGCTGCGGCTCGTGGCGCCGGGTGGCTACTCACCCGTCGACATGGACCCGCGCCGGGTGCGCCGGGTGCTGCGCAACCTCATCGGCAACGCGATCGAGCACGGCGAGGGCGAGCCGATCGTCATCACCGTCGACAGCGATCAGCACGCCGTGGCCATCGGCGTACGCGACTTCGGGCTCGGCATGCGCCCCGAAGACGCCGAGCACGTGTTCGACCGGTTCTGGCGCGCCGACCCGTCGCGCAAGCGCACGATCGGCGGAACCGGTCTCGGGCTCTCGATCGCACTCGGCGACGCCAGACTGCACCGCGGAACCCTGGACGTGTGGTCGGAGCTGGGCGTCGGCACGAACTTCGTGCTGACCATCCCGCGCGGCCCTGACGTCGAGGTCGGGCGCGGTCCTGTGCCGCTGGAGCCGACGGAGGGCGTCGTCGACCTGATCGACGTCACCGAGCCGATCACACTGCGCGGTGCGCGGGACGAGCCGGAAGCGGACGCCCCGGAGCCGAGCGCCGGCGATCCCGGCCGCCCCGGCGATCTCGGCGAGAAGGGACGGCGGAGATCATGACCTCGCGCACTGGCATCCGTCTTCTGTCGGCGCTCGCCGCCGCGCTGGCCGCCGCGGTCGTGCTGGCCGGCTGCACCGGACTGCCCACCTCCGGCCCTCCCAACGCGGGACTCGCGGTGGGGGAGGAGATCGAGGAGCCCCCCTTCTCGTTCATCGCCGACGATCCCGAGCCCGGCGCGGGCCCCGCGCGGATCGTCGAGGGATTCCTCGACGCGTCGATGTCGCCCGCCGATTCGTGGAAGACGGCCAGGAAGTTCCTCACCGACGACTTCCAGAGCACATGGAAGCCCGACGCCGGTGTCACCATCGACAAGTCGGTTGAGGATCGCGACTACGACTCGACGGTCGAGTCGGATGACGAGGACGCCACCTCGGCGGAGGTCAGCGTGTCGCTCGCGCAGGTGGCGAGCGTGGACGGCACGGGGGCTTACAGCGCCGACACCGGCACGGCGAACGCCACCTACCGCCTCGTGCGCGAGAAGGGCGGCGAGTGGCGGATCGCCGAGGCACCCGACGGCGTCACCCTCGACGTCGAGACGTTCTCGCAGGTCTACGAGAAGTTCTCGCTGAAGTACTTCGACCCCACCTGGACGCACCTCGTGCCGGATGTGCGCTGGTTCCCCCGCCGGGCGGCCATGGCGACGACGGTGGTGCGGGCGCTGATCTCGGGTGAGCCGAGCGAATGGCTCGCGCCGGCCGTGCGGCCGTTCTCGTCCGACGTCGAGATGGTCGGCGACGCGGTCACGGTTGACGCGGCGCAGGTCGCGTCCGTGCCCCTGAACCGCGCCGCGCTCTCTGCCTCGCCGACCGACCTGGCGCGGATGCGCACCCAGCTGGAGGCGAGCCTGCAGGGCGCGGGCGTCGCCGAGGTGCGGCTGCTCGTCGACGGCGTCCCGCTCGACGCGGGTCGCATCACGGTCGACGACCCGATCGTCGACCCCGGCGTGCTGGTGCTCGGCGACGAGATGTTCGGCACCGCCACATCGGGCGGCGAGATCGCTCCGGTCCGCGGTCTCACGGGGCAGATCGCGAAGATCGACGACCCGATCGCCGCAGTCGACGTCTCGGCCGACGCACAGCTCGCCTCCGTGCAGCTGCGCGACGGGCGCGTGTTCGCGGTGAGCGAGGGCCACACGAATCAGGTCGACGGTCGCTCCGGCCTGATCACGCCGTCACTCGATCCGTTCGGGCTGATCTGGACCGTCCCGACCTCGAACCCGACCGCGGTGCAGGCGTCGACCGCGCAGGCCGAGCCATCGGCCGTCGCCGACGCCTGGCCGTCGGCGGATGCCATCAACCAGCTGCGCGTGTCGGCCGACGGCGCGCGGGTCGCCGCGATCGTCACCTCGGGGGGCGAGCGCCGCCTCGTCGTCGCCTCGATCATCCGCGACGAGGAGCAGCGTCCGATCAGCCTCGGCACGCCCTACTACGACGTAGCGCAGCTCTCCGGAGCGGTTCAGGGGCTGTCGTGGGTCGGCGCCGATGCGGTCGCCGTGCTCAGCGCCACACCGGACCCGACGCTGACGACGCACATGATCGGCGGCCCATCGGCGGTCTCGTCGGCGCCGGCGGGGGCGGTCGCGCTCTCGGGAGCGAAGACGGTCACCGGGGTGCGCGTGCTCTCCACCGATCAGTCGGTGTACGCCCTGCGCGGCTCGTTCTGGCAGGAGGCGATCGCAGACGTGCGCGTGCTCGGCACCCGAGCGGGTTACTGAGTCGTCCTGCACCGGGGCGCGGAGCGCCGAGTTGTCCCCGACAGACGCGCTGCGCCGTGCGCGCGTGCCGCGCGATCAGGCACTGTCGACGCATGGACGCGGATGCCTGGCGACGGATCGGCGGCGACGCGCTCGCCCTGCTGCTCGCGGCGAGCTGCCCCGGATGCGACCGCAGCGGCACTCTGCTGTGCGATGGATGCCGGATGCTGCTGCGCGCCGACCCGCAGCAGGTGCGCACGCCGAAGGGCATGCCCGTGCACGCCGCGCTGCGATACGAGGGTGTCCCCGCGCGCGCGATCAGGCGACTGAAGGAGGACGGCGCGACCATGCTCGCCCGTCCGCTCGGCGCGGCGCTGACCGGCATCCTGCGCACGAGCGGCACCGGGGCTCTCATCGTGCCGGTGCCCACCAGCCGCGCAGCCTTCCGCCGTCGCGGCTACCGGGTGCCGGATCTCTTGGTCCGCCGCGCCGGCGCGAGCGCGCACCGGCTGCTGGTGCCCGCACGGCGCACCGGCGATCAGCGCGGCCTGGGCCGCGAGGCGCGCGCTCGCAACGTCTCGGCCAGCATGCGCGCCGCCCGCCGCGGGCGGGGGAGGGTCGTCATCGTCGACGACGTGGTGACCACCGGGGCGACACTCGATGAGGCGGCACGGGCGCTGCGCGCCGCCGGATTCACCCCCGTGTGCGCCGTCGCGCTCGCCGCGACACCGCGTCTGCACGACACGGTGAAATCATCGGGAGCGGATAGTGACATGTCGGTGTACGGCGACTAGCGTAGGGGGTCACAAGGCGACCACGGTCCGCCCTTGGCCGGGCGGACCGGGACAAGGAGACAGTGATGGAAACGAGCATCGTCGGCGTCGGAGTGAGCATCTCCGATCGATTCCGCACCGTTGTCGAAGAGAAGACAGCCCGTATCCAGACGCTCGCCCCGCGGGCGCAGCGACTCGAGATCAAGGTCACCCACCGTGCCTATCGCAACGGCCGGATACCCGATGAGACGGTCGAGCTCACGCTGCTCAGCAAGGGCCCGGTGATCCGGGCTGAAGCGGTCGATCCCGACAAGTTCGCGGCCTTCGACATGGCGCTCGACAAGCTCGCCGAGCAGCTGCGCCGCGCCAAGGAGAAGAGGATCGACGGGCGCAACCACCCCCGCGGTGCCCACTTCGAGAAGGAGAGCGGAGCGCTCGCCGGAATCGACGTGCAGCCGGCTTCGGTCGACGTGCTGCGCGCCGTGGCCACCGGAGCCATCCCCGTCCAGAGCGACGAGGAAGAGGAGTACTCGCCCGTCGTCATCCGCACCAAGAGCTTCGACGCCGAATGGATGACCGTCGAGGAGGCCGTCGACCGCATGGAGCTGGTCGGGCACGACTTCTTCCTCTTCGTCGACGCCCGCACCGACCACCCGAGCGTCGTCTACCGCCGCAAGGGCTGGGACTACGGTGTCATCTCGCTGACCACCGCGGCCCCGCCCGAGGAGGCCATCGCCTCCTGATCGCACGAGAGGCGCCTTCCCCTCGGGGAAGGCGCCTCTGTCTGTCTGAGCTTGCCAGAGGGCTAGTTGTACTGACCGGGGACGTTGATTGATCAGCGCGTGGGTGGCAGGACTCGGTCAAGTGCACTGGCGTCTCCCTCGACGCGAACACCATTTGCGACGGCAAGAGCTAGGTGTACTGACCGGGGACGTTGATTGATCAGCGCGTGGGTGGCAGGACTCGGTCAAGTGCACTGGCGTCTCCCTCGACGCGAACACCATTTGCGACGGCAAGAGCTAGGGGCATGGCTCCCTGCAGCAGCGCGACCAGGACAGGTCCTGGACCCGTGACGCTGGCGCTGGGGCTCGCGTCGAGCTTGCAGGGCTGGACTGCCACGACTCCCCTCGCTGCGGTGAGGTCGAAGCCGTCATCGAGGGTGCCGAAGCGGATGACGACGGCCGGCTCGGTCGGCCGGTGGTCCTGGAGCAGGAAGCGCGCTGGCTGGCTGAGCCAGTGCATCTGGAAGATCGCGTCGCGCGCCGCGTCTGGAACCGTGGGCGCGCCCCACTTCAAGAGCTCACGCAACACTCCGTCCAGGGCCGTGCCACGGTCGGTGAGCCGGTATGTCGGGACGCCCGTCGCTCCGGGGGATGACTCGCGGGTGACGACCCCATTCGCCTCGAGGTCGCGCAAGCGCTGGGTGAGCAGGTTTGTCGCGATGCCGGGCAGGCCGCGTTGCACTTCCCCAAACCGCGACGGCCCCTGGATCAGGAGCTCGCGCACGATCAGAAGAGTCCAGCGGTCGCCGACCACATCTAGGGCGCGGGCGATCGAGCACAGCTGTCCGTAGGACTTCACCCAACACTCCTTGACTTTCTCAAGTTCCTGCTTGAAAGTTTCAAGCATCATTCTCACACCAAGGAGAGCCATGCCCGCCACCCTGTCCTCCACTGCCCCGCAGGTCCTCAAGGACTACTACCGGATCCTCGAGTCCGGCTCCGACAACTACGGGGACGGGGCCGCCCTGCGGCCCCTGCTCGGCGACCATCTCGACTTCACCGGGCCCCTCGCCGGCCACCGCCCCGATGCCACTGAGGGCTTCCTGCGAGGCGTCTCAGGCTTCATCGCGACGGTCAAGCAGATCGAGATCATCCACGACGTGACCGGCCCCACCGGCTCGGCCGTGCTGTACACGGCGACCATGCCCGGCGGCCCCATGACCTTTGCCGAGTTCTTCACCCTCGACGGCGACCTCATCACGTCCCTGAACCTGCACTACAACGGCCCCGAGTACATCGAGAAGGGCGGCCGATGACGGCCCAGCGGAGCCTCGTTGAACGCGTTCGCCACGCACTGCGGGACAGTAGCCCCCGCGAGGTACCGATGTTCGGGGGCGTGTCCTTCATGGTGGAGGGCCGCATGGTCGTCGCCGCGCGCCGCGAAGGGGCGCTCCTGCTGCGCATCGACCCCAGCACGGCGGCGGAACTGCTCGCCCGCCCGGGCGCCCGCCCCGCGCTCATGGGGACAGACCGACCCATGGGTGACGGCTGGATCAGCGTCGAGCCGGCCGCGCTCGAAGGGACCGGACTCGACAGCTGGCTCGCGCCCGCGCTGTCCTTCCACGCAGCGCAGGGCACCAAGTAGAACGTCGCCCACGGTGGCCGGTCGCTGACGCAGCCGGCCACCGACCCATGTCAGGAGGAGTTTTGAGCCACCCCAACGCCGCACTGACCCCGCGCTATCGCCTGAAAGTCGCTCGCCTCGTCGTCGAGGACGGGTGGCCTATCAGCGAGATCGCCGCCCGGTTTCAGGTCTCCTGGCCGACCGTGAAGCGGTGGGTCGACCGCTACCTCGCCGGCGAGCCGATGCAGGATCGTTCGTCGCGCCCGAGGACGTCGCCCAAGAAGACGTCGAAGTCGGTGACAAAGCGCTGCGTCAGCCTGCGAATGCGGTTGCGGGAAGGGCCAGTTCAGCTCGCCGCCCGGCTCGGCATCGCCCCGTCGACAGTCCACCGCATCCTCACGACGGCCCGCCTCAACCGGCTGTCGTACGTCGACCGGGCCACCGGTGAGCCGATCCGCCGGTACGAGCACCCCCACCCCGGGTCCTTAGTGCACGTGGACGTGAAGAAGCTCGGGAACATCCCCGACGGCGGCGGGTGGCGCTTTGTCGGCCGGCCGCAGGGAGAACGGAACCGCGCGGCGACCCCTGGGAAACCAAAGAGCAAGTGGCACAACCCGAAGCTCGGGTACGCGTTCGTGCACACCGTTATCGACGACTACTCCCGCGTCGCATACACCGAGGTCCACGACGACGAAACCGCCGCCACAGCAGTTGCCGTCCTGCACCGCGCCGTGGAGTGGTACGCGGACCGCGGCGTCACCATCGAACGTGTCCTGTCGGACAACGGCGGCGCGTACCGGTCGCACCTGTGGAGCGACACCTGCGAAGCCCTGTCGATCACTCCGAAGCGGACACGTCCGTACCGGCCGCAGACCAACGGGAAGGTGGAGCGCTTCCATCGCACCTTGGCCGACGGGTGGGCCTACGCCCGCTGCTACACCAGCGAGCAAGAACGACGCGACGCCCTGGGTGCTTGGCTGCATCAGTACAACCACCACAGGCCCCACACCGCGTGCGGCAACCAGCCGCCCTTCTCACGATTGATCAACGTGTCCGGTCAGTACAGCTAGTCGAAGATGCCGTCGAGGATGCTGCCGATGACCAGGCCGCCGAGGACGCCGCCCATGATGTCGCCGCCGCCCATGCCGCCGCGGCGGCCCCCGCCACCCCAGCTGTCGCCGCCCCAGCCCTGGTTCTGCGGTCGGGACGAGTCGATGTCGCGCTGAGCGAGCTGCAGGGCTTCGGATGCCAGCAGCGCCACCCGCCGTGCGGCGGCCAGCGCCTGCTCGCGGGTGTCTTCGGCGGGGAGCATCGCGGGGACGTCCATGCGCAGCCGCTCGGCTTCGGCGAGTCGCGTGCGCGCATCGGCGCCGATCCAGCCGCGATGCCCGGCGATCAGACCGCGCGCCACGCCCAGCTGGCGATCGGCGTCGTCGAGGGCGTGCTGCACGTGATCGAGAGAGGGCAGCGGGTTCTGTGCGCGGTACTGTGCCTTCGCGATGGCGTCGTCGAGGGCCGTGTTGGCCGCGCGCAGCTGGGTGAGCTCGGCGAACGGATCGTTGCGGGTGCCGGACGGCGCGAGTGCGAGCAGCGCCTCCTCGAGCTCGCCGGTCGCCTTCGCGACCTCTGGCGTCTGCGGTGCGTTGCGGGCGGCGACGATGTCGCCCCGTGAATCGGCGACCACGTCCGCGAGGGTCGACTCGGCGCGCAGCGCCTGGATCTCGAAGTCCTCGACAGCATCGAGGAGGGCGCCGGCGCGGCGCACGGCTTCGGTCGCCGTCTCGAGCGCGAGGTTCGCCTCCTCGTTCTGGCGGGCGGCCCGGCGACGCTCCGACACGTCGGCGCCGTGCGTGGCGAACGCGAGCAGCTGCTCGGCCTCATCGCCGGACGAGGCGATGCGGCGCATCGCGGTCTCGGAGTACCGCGACGAGAGACGCTCGATCGTCGAGCGCGCCTGGGGGATGCGCGCGGCGAGCGACTGTGCATCCCGACGCACCTGCGCGATGATCTCTGGGGCCCGGCGCACCTTCGCGACCGTCTCGGCGAGCTCACCGGTCTTCTCGTCGAGCAGGCTCTCGGCCCACTCGCACAGCTGCACGATCCGCGCGTTGCGAGTGCGCAGCTCTTCGGTCGTGTCGGGGATCTCGTCGTGGTTCAGCTGGTGCAGCTGGAACGCCTCGCCGAGGTGGGTGCGCACCGACCGCAGCGCGTTGCCGAGGTCGGCGGTCAGCGAGTCGCCCAGCTCGGCCTGTGCGAACGCGAGCTCGTCCGAGGTGGTGCGGATGCGCTCGTCGGCGGCGACCAGTGCCTGCTCGGCGCGGCGCGCCAGATCCGCGTCCTGCGCTGCGAGCGCTTCATCTTCACGTCTGCGTCTGCCCCAGAATCCGGCCATGTGTCGATCCTACGGTCGAGGTCGATGCGCGTGCTGTGCATCCGATGCGCCGTGCGCGAACGTCACGGCCGCGTCGGCCGACGTCGACGTCAGGCGGGGGTCTTCGCGGGCCGGCCGCGCTTGGGGCGGTCGGTCGACAGCGCGAGCTGCATGGCCTGCAGCGGCTGCTCGCCGAGGCGCCGCTCGAGGTGATCGAGCCAGCGCGTCTCGGCCTCTGCGGCGAAGATCATCGAGTCGACCACCAGTGAGCGGGCGAGCTCTTCCGGGTCGCTCGCATCGGCACACGCGCCGCGTGCCTCGGTCAGCTGGTGCAGCTGCTGCAGCGAGGCCGTCCGCTGTCGTCGGATGACGGCGCCGACGTCCACTCCGGGCAGGGTCGCGGCGACCGCCAGCTTGACGGCCAGCTCGTCGCGGGTGCTGTGCGCGCGCTCGACGGGGGATCCCAGCCAGTCGCGCACGTTCGCGCGCCCGGCAGCGGTGATCTCCCAGTACACGTGCCCGCGCTCGTCGACCGCGCCCCTCTCGACGAGGCCGTCGCGCTCGAGGCGCTCGAGCGTGTTGTAGATCTGGCCCACGTTGAGCGGCCAGGTGGAGCCCGTGCGACGATCGAACTCCGCGCGCAGCTGATAGCCGTAGCACGGCCCCTGGTCGAGGATGGCGAGCAGGCTCTGGCGGACGGACATGGTGACTCCTCGACCGGACGCACCGGTATCGCGTTTCTCGGTATATGCATATCCGGCAACATCGGATGCTCGTCGCAGCCCGCCCGGCGTGTCCGTTCGCCGTGAGCGTGCGCCGACCCGCCGGTGCACAGCGTGCGCAGGTCACGCGCCGGTAACATGGCAAAGCATGTCCGGTGCAGACCGTTGTTCCGGGACGTATACCCAAGGGAGACATCCGTGGCGAATCCTCTCGAGAAGCTGCTGCGCGCGGGCGAGGGACGCATCCTCCGCAGGCTCAAGCAGGTCGCGAAGGCCGTGAACGCGCTCGAAGACGACTTCGAGAAGCTCACCGACGACGAGCTGCGGAACGAGACCGCCGAGCTGCGCGCGCGGTTCGACAAAGGTGAGACGCTCGACCAGCTGATGCCAGAGGCCTTCGCCGCCGTGCGCGAGGCCGCGCGCCGCACCCTCGGCATGCGCGCTTACGACGTGCAGATCATGGGCGGTGCGGCCCTGCACTTCGGCAACATCGCCGAGATGAAGACCGGTGAGGGCAAGACGCTCGTCGCGGCCTTCCCCTCCTATCTCAACGCCATCGCAGGCAAGGGCGTGCACGTCATCACGGTCAACGACTTCCTCGCCTCGTACCAGTCCGAGCTGATGGGCCGCGTGCACCGGGCGCTGGGAATGTCCACCGGGACCATCGTCTCCGGTCAGACCCCGGAGGTGCGCCGCCAGCAGTACGCGGCCGACATCACCTACGGCACGAACAACGAGTTCGGCTTCGACTACCTGCGCGACAACATGGCATGGCGCAAGGAGGACCTCGTCCAGCGCGAGCACTTCTTCGCGATCGTCGACGAGGTCGACTCGATCCTCATCGACGAGGCCCGCACCCCGCTCATCATCTCCGGACCCTCGTCGGGCGAGGCTAACCGATGGTTCACCGAATTCGCCAAGATCGCCCGCACCCTCGAGCCCGGCGTCGACTACGAGGTCGACGAGAAGAAGCGCACCATCGGAGTCCTCGAGCCCGGCATCGAGAAGGTCGAGGACTACCTCGGCATCGACAACCTGTACGAGTCGGCCAACACCCCGCTGATCTCGTTCCTGAACAACTCGATCAAGGCCATCGCCCTGTTCAAGCGCGACACCGACTACGTCGTGATGAACGACGAGGTCATGATCGTCGACGAGCACACCGGCCGCATCCTCGTGGGGCGCCGCTACAACGAGGGCATCCACCAGGCGATCGAGGCCAAGGAGTCCGTCCCCGTCAAGGCCGAGAACCAGACGCTGGCCACCGTCACCCTGCAGAACTACTTCCGCCTCTACGACAAGCTCGCCGGCATGACCGGAACCGCCGAGACCGAGGCGGCCGAGTTCATGTCGACCTACAAGCTCGGCGTCGTGCCGATTCCCACCAACCGCCCGATGATCCGCAAGGATCAGCCGGACCTCGTCTACAAGAACGAGCAGGCGAAGTTCGCCCAGGTCGTCGAGGACATCGCCGAGCGCCACAAGGCGGGTCAGCCCGTGCTCGTCGGCACCGTGAGCGTCGAGAAGAGCGAGTACCTCTCGCGCCTGCTCGCGAAGAAGGGCGTCAAGCACGAGGTGCTCAACGCCAAGAACCACGCGCGGGAGGCGGAGATCGTCGCGCTCGCCGGAAAGCTCGGTGCGGTCACGGTCGCCACTAATATGGCCGGCCGAGGAACCGACATCATGCTCGGCGGCAACGCCGAGTTCCTCGCGGTGCAGGAGCTCAAGGCCAAGGGCCTCGATCCGGAGGAGACTCCTGAGGAGTACGAGGCCGCGTGGGACGACACCTACGAGGCGATGAAGAAGAAGGTCGCCGAGGACGGCGTCAAGGTCGCCGAGGCCGGCGGCCTGTACGTGCTCGGCACCGAGCGTCACGAGTCGCGTCGCATCGACAACCAGCTGCGCGGACGCTCGGGCCGTCAGGGCGACCCCGGTGAGAGCCGCTTCTACCTCAGCCTCACCGACGACCTGATGCGCCTGTTCCAGTCGGGCGCGGCCGAGGCCATCCTGGCCCGCACGAACTTCCCCGACGACGTGCCGATCGAGTCGGGCCTGGTCAGCCGCGCCATCCGCAGCGCCCAGTCGCAGGTCGAGGCGCGCAACGCCGAGATGCGCAAGAACGTGCTGAAGTACGACGACGTGCTGAACCGCCAGCGCGAGGCGATCTACGCCGACCGTCGGCAGATCCTGCACGGCGATGACATCGCCGACCGCGTGCAGCACTTCATCGAGGATGCCATCGGCGGGATCGTCGACGACCACACCAGCACGGGTCACACCGAGAGCTGGGACTTCGACGCGCTGTGGGCAGAGCTCAAGACGCTGTACCCGATGGATGTGACGATCGACGAGGTCGTCGCCGAGGCGGGCGACCGCAAGGGCGCCATCACCGCCGAGGGCCTCAAGCGCGAGCTGCTCTCGGATGCGCGCATCGCGTACGAGAAGCGCGAGCAGACGCTCGGCGAGGCCGCGACCCGCGAGCTCGAGCGTCGCGTCGTGCTGCAGGTGCTGGATCGTCGCTGGCGCGATCACCTGTACGAGATGGACTACCTGAAGGACGGCATCGGCCTGCGGGCCATGGCGCAGCGCGACCCGTTGATCGAGTACCAGCGCGAGGGGTACGCGATGTTCCAGGCGATGATGGGCCAGATCAAGGAGGAGTCGGTCGGCTACCTCTTCAACCTCGAGGTCGAGGTGCGTCGTGCGGGCGAGGACCAGACCGAGGTCGAGGCCAAGGGCCTGGTCGACGAGCAGCCCGTCCAGAAGCTGGAGTATTCGGCGCCGAACGACGCCGGCGACGTCGAGGTGCGCAACGAGAGCGGCCAGGTGCAGAAGGCGGCCACCGCGCGGGCATCCGCGCGCGGCGCGTTCGGTCAGTCGGTGGATGCCGATGAGCAGCCCGCCGGCAACCGTGAGCAGCGACGGGCGCAGAGCAAGAAGAAGAAGTAGTGCGCGCGGACGCGGGCGGCGGACGTCGCCCGCGTCAGCTCACTCTGCCGCTGCCGGTATCCTTGCGGAATGACCCGCCGCACACTTGATCAGTCGTCGAAGCTGAGGAACGTTCTCTACGAGATCCGCGGCAAGGCACTGGTCGAGGCGGCGCGCCTGGAGTCCGAGGGGCACCAGATCCTCAAGCTGAACACCGGCAACCCCGCGACCTTCGGTTTCGAGGCGCCACACCAGATCGTGCGCGACATGCTCGCGGCCCTGCCCACCGCGCACGGCTACAGCGAGAGCAAGGGCGTGATCACCGCTCGTCGTGCCGTCGTCAGCCGGTACGAGGAGATCGAGGGCTTCCCGCGCTTCGACCCCGACGACGTCTTCCTCGGCAACGGCGTCTCCGAGCTGATCACCATGGTCATGCAGGCGCTGCTCGACGAGGGCGACGAGGTGCTCATCCCCGCCCCGGACTACCCGCTGTGGACGGCGATGACCTCGCTCGCCGGCGGCACGCCGGTGCATTACGTCTGCGATGAGCAGAACGGCTGGCAGCCCGACCTCGACGACATCCGCTCGAAGGTGACATCGCGCACCAAAGCGATCGTCATCATCAACCCCAACAACCCGACCGGCGCCGTGTACTCGAGAGAGGTGCTCGAGGGTCTCGTGCAGATCGCTCGAGAGAACGAGCTGCTGCTGCTCTCCGACGAGATCTATGACCGCATCCTGTTCGACGAGGCGACGCACATCCCCACTGCGACGCTCGCCCCCGATCTGCTCTGCCTCACCTTCAACGGGCTCTCCAAGACCTACCGGGTCGCCGGGTACCGCTCCGGATGGCTCGTCATCACGGGGCCGAAGTCGCACGCGCAGGGGTTCCTCGAGGGCATCACCCTATTGGCATCCACCCGTCTGTGCCCCAACGTGCCCGCGCAGTTCGCCGTGCAGGCGGCTCTCGGCGGGGTGCAGTCGATCGACTCGCTGATCGCGCCGACCGGCCGACTGCACGAGCAGCGAGACATCGCATGGCGCGGTCTCGAGTCGATCCCCGGCGTCAGCTGCATGAAGCCCGCAGGAGCGCTGTACGCCTTCCCGCGGCTCGACCCCGAGGTGCACGAGATCCGCGACGACGAGAAGCTCGTCTACGACCTGCTCGTGTCGGAGAAGATCCTGCTCGTGCAGGGCACCGGATTCAACTGGGCGACCCCGGACCACCTGCGCGTCGTGACCCTGCCGGAGGCCCGCGTGCTCAGCGAGGCGATCGAGCGCCTCGGGAACTTCCTCTCCAGCTACCGGCAGTGACCTCGGCGCGAGCGCCGAGGCCGGCGGCGATGCGCCGCACCGAGCTGACGAGCTGAGAGCGCGGCGAGACGTCGGCGATCGCCTTGGCGTGCAGTGCCGCGGCATCCGCCGCACGTTGATCCTGTGGGACGAAGGCGACGTCGTCGATCCCCGCGAACCGGCTCAGCGTGTGACGGATCTGCCCCCTCGCATCGATGCCGAGGGGACCGGGACGCGCCCGGTTGGCCACCACCGTCACGGGCGTGTCTCCCACCAGATGACGCAGCTCGGCGTACCCCCGAAGGAAGCGGCTGACGCCGAGCGGATCCGCACCGAGCACCGCGACCACCTCATCCGCCTCGAGCAGCACGGCGGCGGTGGCCGCGTGGCGCAGCGGCGCATCGGGCCCGAGCAGATCGTCGTCTTCGTCGAAGGCCGCTGCGACGTCGACGATGATCTCGTCCTGCCAGTCCCGGGCGACCGCGAGCGTCGCGCGCACGCGCGCCGCTGCGAGCTCCGGCCACCGGCTGGGACGATTGAGCCCGCTGAGCACGTCGAGCGCTCCCGCCGATGTCTCCAGCGGCACCGCGAGCCGCGCCAGCTCGGCGACGTCGAGGCTGCCCAGCTGCGCTCGCCGACACGCGGCGGCGAGCCCCGGCGACTCATCGCCCAGCCCCAGCTGCAGCGCGACCGACGGTGCCACGGTGTCGGCATCGACCAGCGCGGTGCGGCGTCCCGCCCTGGTCAGCTCCACCGCGAGCTGGATGGCCAGCGTGGTGCGCCCGGGTGCGCCGTGCGGCCCCCACACCGCCAGCACGCGGGGAGGCCGGGCGGGATCGGAAGCTTCGCTGGCGCCGCTGCCGCCGGCGATGGTGGCGAGGACGTGCGCGGCGGGCGTGTCGAACGGCAGGGGAGCGGGCAGCCCGAAGCGCGACGCGATCCGCGAATCGGTCGTGCCGACGGGCACCACGCGCACCGCCGCGCGATCGCAGGCGCTGATCAGCTCGGCCGTCAGCAGCGAGCGGATCGGCGGCACGAGCAGCGCGTCGATCCCGCTCAGCTGCAGAGCGGGCACGGCGTCTGGCGGCACGAGCGCGACCCGCGCCCCCTCGAGCTCGAGATCGGTCGCGAGCAGCGCCGCATCGGGCCCGTCGTCGACAAGGATCAGATTCATCACGAGCCCGCCCCCACAGGGACGATCGAGATGGCGTCCCCGCCCGTGATCGCAGCGAGCACGTCGGCGACATCGGCCCGGTCGACGATGACCTCGACGTCGGTGCGCGCTCCCGCCAGCATCCCCTCCTCCTCGGCGACGCGCGCGACGACCGCGTCGGCGACGAGGATGCGGGGCTCTTCGAACGCGCGGCCGTCCTCGATCGGAGGCGCATGCCACAGCTCGACGAACGCGCCGCTCGTGACATCGGCCGGCACGGCTGTGCTGCCGATCACGACCGACGTGGTTCTCAGGTCGTCGGCGTCTCCGACGGCGGCGAGCGGCACCAGCTCCCCGGCGGCGAGCGTGCGCACCGCGACCGCGCCTGACTCGAGACTGTGCGGGGCGAGATAGGAGTCCCCGAGCGACCCGAGCCCCACCTCCACGACCTGCAGGTCGGCAGAGCTGATCGACTCGCCGGGAAGCACCGTCCGCGTCGCCTGGAGCACCGGAGCGGTCTGACGTGAGGTCGAGACCAGGATCCAGACGCCGGCGACCGAGGCGATCACGAGCGCCACGCCGATCACGAAGCGCAGGTCGCCGAAGAACGGGCGATGGGCACGGGAGCGGATCATCCAGACATCGTCACAGAAGTCGGATGATCGCCGCCGAAGTTATCCACAGCGGCCTGTCCGCGACGGCTTTCATCCACCGGCGGGGGAGAATGAAGGCATGTCCGACGCATCCAGAGAGGCTCCGCGCTTCCTCGCGCCCGCGCAGGTGGCGGAGCTTCTCAGCATCGAGGTCGACGAAGTCATCGACCTCGTGCACGAGGGGCGCCTGCGCGGATCCCGGGTCGGATCGCCGCCGAGATGGCGGGTCGAGCACGCCAGCCTCGCCGAGTACCTCGACGCGCAGTCCGAGGAGGCGCGCCGGATGGCGCTCTGGCGGCAGTCGAACGAGGCCAGCTTCCCCGAGGTGTGGGGGACCGCGCCGCTCCGGAGGGACTGACAGCGTTCCCGGCTCCAGCAGGCCGACCGCTCAGACGGCGCCGGAGGCGTCTTCGACGCGCACCCAGCTGAGGGCGGTGAACGGGATGCTTCGGAACCCGCGCACCGCGCGCACGCGTCGAGGTTCGTGCGGATCGTGCAGAGCGAGATCGAGATGGTCCGCACCCGCGCGATCGATCGTGCCGTGCTGCGGGTCGCCCGAACGTCTGCCCACCGTCACGGGCACCCGCCGCCGTGCGAGGTCGCGCAGGACGAACCCGAGCGTCATCCGCCCGCGCAGGCCGCCGTCGGGCGGGTCGGCCGAGAGACTGCCGAGCAGGGTGCCGTGGTCGACCGCGACCGAGTGGACAGCCCCCAGCGGCGCGATCCTCATCCGGGAGTCGCCGCCCGCGTTCACTCCCACCCAGTCGGCGCCGACCACGCGCAGCACAGCATCCCATCGCTCGCCGCCGGCCAGCTCCAGCACCATCCTGCCCTCGGTCGCGCTCATCGCACGCAGGCGGTCGTGCAACGTCAGCTTCGAGATGCGCAGTCGCTCGGACTCGGCATCCAGCGCCGCCCGCTCCGCCTCCCACTCGGCCGCGAGCTGGCCCTCGAGGTCGTCGAAGAGATGCTCCCATTCCACGCTGTCGACAGTAGAGGAGAACCGATCGGCATCATGCGGGTTATCCACAGCCGGGTGCGGACGCCCTCGTCACGGCCGAGGCCCTGTGCTACTTTCGTGGGGTTCGCTACGAAGATGAGCAGCACCACGAGCCGGGGGGTATCGCGGAATGACGACGACGTTGAACGAGTACTTCGCTCCGCAGCCGACCTCGGCGGCAGAGCTGCCCGATCCGGTGCCGCTGCTGCGCAGTCTGACGCAGGGGGCGCTGGAGGTGCTCGCCGGTGTGCGCGAGGTCGACCAGCTCGCGCGATGGTTCAGCGAAGACGCGTTCCGCGCTCTCGTCACCAGAGCGAACCTGTCGGCACGCGCTCGCAGCGCGCGCAACCAGGCGCCGACCCGCCCGAGCTTCCAGATCCTCTCGATCCGCGAGAGCGCGCCCGTCGACAATGTGATCGAAGCGGTCGTGGTGGTGGCGGGGCCCGGGCGCACGCGCGCCGTCGCGATCCGGCTGGAGGGCTTCGACGCCAGATGGCGGGCGAGCTCACTCGCCATCCTCTGATCGCCTTCTGAACGGCAGGCGAGGCGCCAGTAGGCTGAAGGCGTGTCAACACTCAGCGACCTCGTCCACGCCCAGGGTCTTCTCACCGATGCGGATGTCGAGTGGCTCCATCGTCTGGCAGGCGACGGCCAGCTGCTGGCCGATCTCGCCTCGGCCGACATGGTGATCTGGATAAAGACCGCCGACGGCTCGTTCGTCGCCGTCACCCACTCCCGCCCAAGCGGCGCAGCCACCCTGTTCTACCGCGACCTCGTCGGTGAGAAGGTGCGTCCGCAGTGGCGCACGCAGGTGCAGTCCGCGTTCGAGTCCGGTGCGATCGTCGACTCGTCATCGCCGGACTGGTTCGAGGAGACTCCGACCCGGGTGCGGGCCGTGCCGGTGCGCCGCCGGGAGGGGAAGGATGAGGGGGAGATCATCGGCGTCCTCACGCGGCACACCAACCTCGGTGAGGTACGGATGCCGTCGCGCCAGCAGATCAGCTTCGACGAGTGCGCGAACGACCTGTTCCACATGATCGCCTCGGGCGAGTTCCCCGACCTGGCCGCACCCACGGCACCGCGCCGCGGAGCGCCGCGTGCGTCGGACGGACTCATCCGTCTTGATGTGGACGGCATCACGACCTTCGCGAGCCCCAACGCGCTGTCCGCGTTCAACCGGATGGGCTTCGACGACGAGCTCGAGGGGGAGTCGCTCGCCGAGGTCACCACGCGCCTCGTGCCGCCGTCGCGCCAGGTCGACGAGTCGCTGCCCGTCGTCGTCACCGGTCGCGCACCCTGGCGCACCGACATGGAGGCGCGCGGCGTGACGGTGTCGCTGAGAGCGATCCCGCTGAAGGATCACGGCACCCGGATCGGTGCGATCGTGCTGTGCCGCGATGTGTCGGAGCTGCGCCACCAGGAGCAGGAGCTGATCACCAAGGACGCCACGATCCGCGAGATCCACCACCGTGTGAAGAACAACCTGCAGACCGTCGCGTCGCTGCTGCGCATCCAGGCCCGTCGCACGCACTCCGATGAGGCGCGCGAGGCGCTCACTCAGGCGATGCGGCGCGTCGAGTCGATCGCGGTCGTGCATGACACCCTGGCCAGCGGTCTCGCGCAGACGGTCGACTTCGACGAGGTGTTCGACCGGGTGCTCAAGCTCGTCGCCGAGGTGGCCGCCGCGCCCAACACCCGCGCGCGCACGCAGCTCGAGGGTCGCTTCGGCGTGCTGCCGAGCGAGTACGCGACCCCGCTCGCGCTGGCTCTCACCGAGGTGGTGACGAACGCCGTCGAGCACGGTCTCGCAGGACAGGAGGGCACTGTGCACATCGAGGCGACCCGCACTTCGGAGCTGCTGCGCGTGACGGTGGCGGACAGCGGGCACGGCCTGCCCGAGGGGCGGGTGGGCCAGGGCCTGGGCACGCAGATCGTGCGCACGCTCATCCAGGGCGAGCTCAGCGGCAGCATCGAGTGGAAGGGCGCCGAAGGCAAGGGCACCGAGGTGGTCATCGAGATCCCGATGCGCTGGATCTCGGTCTGACCCGGACGACGCCGTCCCGCACCGCGCAGAAGCGCCGGTCATCGCTCAGGATGACCGGCGCTTCTGCGATCGTGGGTGCTTGGGATCGGATCGGGAGGCTGGCGGCCGGGGTCAGCCGGCGCGGCGTGCGCGGGCGGCGCGGCGCTTGAGAGCGCGTCGCTCGTCTTCGGACAGGCCGCCCCAGACGCCCGAGTCCTGGCCGGACTCGAGGGCGTACTGCAGGCAGATCTCGGTGACGGTGCAGGTGGCGCACACGGCCTTCGCCTTCTCGATCTGGTCGACGGCCGGTCCGGTGTTCCCGACGGGGAAGAACAGCTCGGGGTCGACGGTCAGGCAGGCTGCTTTATCGCGCCAATCCATACGGGGGGCTCCTCAGAGATAGTGTTTCGGTGCGGGCGCCGTTCGCGCGGCGCTCAGATCGGGTGAGCGGATCGGGGTCGGCTACCCTGGTGATGCGGGCGATCGCCCGCCCCACTCCGATGTGGGAGCACATGGCTTGTTCCATTGTGTTACAGAAGCAGTTTGAAATCAAGGGTTTTATGCAGCTCTTGAGAGGAGCACCCGTGCGCCCTTCCGGCCCGACCATAGCCGCCGCCATCGTTCTCGCCCTGGAGGGCATCGCGCTGGGCATCGTCAGCATCATCGAGCTGCTGGCGCTGGGCGGCGGTGGGACGTCGTCGACCATCGGCGGCATCGCGCTCATCGTGCTCACCCTCATCGCCGCCGTCGCGCTCGGCGCGTTCTCGTGGGGCACGCTGCGTCGTGCGTCCTGGGCGCGATCGGGAGGAGTGGTGTTCCAGGTGCTCGGGGTCGCCCTCGGGCTGGCTTCGCTCAGCCTCGAGCCCAGGGTGTGGCTGTTCACCCTCGGAGTCGGCGGGCCCGCGCTGATCGGCCTGGTGCTGCTGATCAGCGCCACGCGCCGCGACGGCGCATCCGATCCGCGGCTGCGGAGCGGCGACGAGCCGGGCCAGCGGGGCTGAGCCGGGCGACCGGGGCTGAGCCGGGCGAGAGGGGCGCCCGCGACTGAGAGGGGCGCCCCGCTCGGAGCTCAGGCGTCGATGCCGAGCATCTTGCGCAGCCGGGCGACGTGACCGGTCGCCTTCACGTTGTACTGCGCCGCGCTGATCGTGCCCTGCTCGTCGATGACGAACGTCGAGCGGATGACGCCCTCGACGACCTTGCCGTAGTTCATCTTCTCGCCCCACACGCCGTACGCGGTGTGCACCGCGTGGTCGGGATCGCTGAGCAGCGTGAAGGTGAGCCCGTCGCGCTCGCGGAAGGTGCTCAGCTTCTGAGGCTCGTCGCGGGAGACGCCGACCACGGTGTACCCGGCCGCCTGCAGCGACGAGATGCTGTCGCGGAAGTCGCACGCCTGGGTCGTGCAGCCGGGCGTCATGGCCGCGGGGTAGAAGTACAGGATGACTCTGCGGCCGCGCAGATCGGCGAGCGAGACGGTGTTGCCGTCCTGGTCGAGCAGCGAGAAGTCGGGGGCGGGCGTACCGGGTTCCAGGCGTGTCGTCACCCGTCCAGCCTATCCGGCGAAGGTGGCCAGCAGCCGCTGCAGCGACTCCAGCCTGGCCTGTCCGGTCTCGCTCAGCTCGCCGTCTGCCGCCGCTTCGTTCAGCGCGCAGTCCTCGGCGTCGGCCAGGTGCGTGCAGCCGCGCGGGCAGTTCTCGGCGATCTCCGCCAGCTCGGTGTAGGCGGTGAGGATGTTGGCGGGATCGACGTGCCCGAGCCCGAACGAGCGGACACCGGGGGTGTCGATCACCCAGCCGCTGCCCGTCGCGCCGACGTAGCGCAGCGACACGGTCGACGACGAGGTGTGCCGGCCGCGGCCGGTGACCTCGTTGACATGCCCGGTCGCGCGGTGCGCCTCGGGTACCAGCGCGTTCACCAGGGTGGACTTGCCCACGCCGGAGTGCCCGACGAACACGGTGGAATGGCCCACCAGGGCCGTACCGATCTCGTCGACCGGCATGTGCCCGCGCGCGCTCGTGAACACCGTCAGGTCGAGACCGTCGAAGTGGGCGAGGAAGTCGGCGGGATCGGCGAGATCCGTCTTCGTCACGACGAGCAGAGGGCGGATGCCGGCATCCAGCGCTGCCACGAGGTAGCGATCGACGAGCCGGGCGCGCGGCTCGGGATCCGCCGCTGCCACGACGACGAGCATCTGGTCGGCGTTCGCGACGATGACGCGCTCGACCTGGTCGGTGTCGTCGGCGCTGCGGCGCAGCAGCGAGGTGCGCTCTACGATGCCGACGATGCGGCCCAGGGTGCCGTCGTCGCCCGACAGGTCGCCGACGACACGGGCTTCGTCGCCGGTCACGATCGGCGTGCGACGCAGTTCGCGGGCTCGGGCGGCGGTGATCATGCGCTCGTCGGCGGTGTCCTCGCCGAGCAGCACGCTGTACCGGCCGCGGTCGACCCCCAGGATGCGCCCGATCTCCGCGTCGTCGTGCGCCGGGCGGCGCTTCGTGCGCGGGCGGTTCGCCTTCGGGTTGGGGCGGGTGCGGATGCGGCTCTCGTCGAACTCCTCGACATCGTCGAGGTCGTCGTCGTCGCCGAGCCAGCTCACGCGATGGCGCCCGTCAGCATGCGCTCCCACAGCAGGGTGAACTCCGGCAGGGTCTTGGCCGTCGTGCCGATGTCGTCGATCTCGACGCCGGGGACTCGCAGGCCGATGAGCGCGCCGGTGGTCGCCATCCGGTGATCGTGATGCGCCGGCCACACGCCGCCGTGCAGCGGACGCGGGATGATCCGAAGACCGTCCGAGAGCTCCTCGGCCTCGCCGCCGAGGGCGCGCAGGTTGTTCACGAGCGCCGCGATGCGGTCGGTCTCGTGCGTGCGGATGTGCCCGACCCCGCGGATGGTGGTGGGACCGTCGGCGAACGCTGCCAGACCCACGATGGTCGGCGTCAGCTCGCTGGCCGCCGACAGGTCGATGTCGAGGCCGCGGATGCCGTCGCCCGCGCGCACCGTGAGAGCACCGCCGTGCCGGCTCGTGTGGGCGCCGAGCGCGTGCAGGATGTCGGGCAGCAGGGCGCCCGGCTGCGTGGAGTGCAGCGGCCACCCCGGAACCGTGACCTCCCCACCGGTCACCAGCGCGGCCGCCAGGAACGGCGCGGCGTTGGAGAGGTCGGGTTCGATCGCCACGTCCTTGGCCCGCGGCACGCCCGCCTCGACGAGCCACTCGCCCGCGGCGGGGCGCTCGATGCGGATGCCCCGTCGGCTGAGGGATTCGATCGTCATGTCGATGTGCGGCAGGCTCGGCAGGCGCTCGCCGGTGTGCACGAGATGCAGGCCGACGTCGAACTTCGGTGCGGCGAGGAGCAGCCCGGAGACGAACTGGCTGGATCCCGAGGCGTCGATCTCGACCCGTCCGCCGCGGATGCGTCCGTGCCCGCGCACGGTGAACGGCAGCGACCAGGTGCCCTCATCGTCGACGTCGACACCGAGATCCCGCAGCCCGGTGATCAGCGCGCCCATCGGGCGGTGCAGCGCGCTCTCGTGCGCGGTCAGGTGCACCTCGTCGTCGGCGAGGCCCGCGAGTGGGGCGATGAAGCGCATCACGGTGCCGGCCTGACCGCAGTCGATGCTCACCCCTCCGCGGAGGCGCGCGGGCGTGATGACGAGATCCGGGCCGAACTCGCCGTCCGACGGCTCCTCCTCGATGCCGACGCCCAGCTGGCGCAGCGCCTCGATCATGCGACGCGAGTCGTCCGAGTGCAGCGGGCGGATCAGCCGGCCGGGACCGTCGGCGATCGCGGCGATCACCAGCTCGCGGTTCGTGAGCGACTTCGAGCCGGGGATCGTGACGGACGCGCGCACGGCGTGCTCGGCGGCCGGCGCGACGTACCGGCCTCGCGAGGATGCGGGGGAATACCGTTCAGTGCTCATCGGTTCTTAGCCTAGTGAAGGCCTGCGACAGAGGGAGAGGAGAAGACGGATGACGGCGAACGTGCTCCTCGACCGCGTCGACGCCCCCTCGGACGCGGTGCGCTCCCGCCTAGACTGGCCGGTGATGGACGAGACAGCTTCCAGCGATCCTCGACGCGACTTCGAGGAGCAGGCGATCCCCTTCATGGATCAGCTCTATGGCGCGGCCATGCGCATGACGCGCAATCCGGCCGACGCCGCCGACCTCGTGCAGGAGACCTTCGTGAAGGCCTACGGCGCGTGGTCGAGCTTCACGCAGGGCACGAACCTCAAGGCGTGGCTGTATCGCATCCTCACGAACACGTACATCAACATCTACCGCAAGCGTCAGCGAGAGCCGTTCCAGGGCACGATCGACGAACTCGAGGACTGGCAGCTCGGCGGCGCCGAGTCGACGACCGCGTCGCACGGCCGCTCCGCCGAAGCGGAGGCGATCGACCGCATGCCGGCGTCGGTGGTGAAGGACGCGCTGCAGGAGGTGCCGGAGGACTTCCGCCTCGCGGTCTACCTCGCCGACGTCGAGGGGTTCTCCTACCAGGAGATCGCCGACATCATGAAGACCCCCATCGGCACCGTGATGAGCCGTCTGCACCGTGGCAGGCGCATGCTTCGCGAGCTGCTGGCCGACTACGCCGCTGAACGGGGAATCCGCGCGGCAGAACCGAGGAGCAGGAAATGAGTGACTGCGGCTGCGAGAAGGCGCGCCGGGATCTGGAGGAGTACCTCCGCAACGAGGTGTGCCGCACCGGGCACCTCGAGATCCGCGAGCATCTCGAGAACTGCGAGGCATGCAAAGACGAGGCGCTCGTCGCCACGACCCTCACGGAGGTCGTGGCGCGCGCCTGCAAGGAGACCGCACCCGAAGAGCTGCGCGACCAGGTGCTCGCGCGCCTGAGAGCGGCCCAGGCGACTCACTGACGGCGGTGGCGGGAGCACGTCCCCCTAGGCTGGACGGATGACCGCATCGGAAGAGACCATCATCTCCGTCGACCCGGAGTCGCAGCGACGCCTGCGCGAGAAGGGCCTGGACTACCGCATCGCCGACATGGCAGTCGATGCCGACGCGGAGGGCTTCCTCCGCGCTGACTCGCGCGGCTTCCTCGATGAGGACCCCACTGACGCCGAACTGGCGCAGACCCGCGAGACCATGCGCATGCGGCGCAACATCGGCGTCTACGACCCGTCGGCCGGCACCTGGCCGATCGCCACGGTGAACAGCTGGGTGACGCCGTTGAGCGTCCCCGGTGGCGAGATCGACATGTGGGCGATCAGCTCGGTCACCGTCGCCGGCACCCACCGTCGACGCGGCATCGCGCGCAGCCTTCTCGAGGGCGAGCTGCGAGCCGCGGCGAACGCCGGCGTCCCGGTCGCCGGGCTCACGGCATCCGAGGCGACGATCTACGGCCGCTACGGTTTCGGCCCCGCCGTGCCCGTCATGCGATTCACCGTCGACACGGCCCGGGCGGGCTGGGGCGGGGTCGAGACGTCGGCCGGGCGACTGATCTACGCAGACAAGCAGACTCTCGCCGACGACCTCGAGCGCCTGCACGAGGCATCCCGAGGGGTGCGTTCCGGCCAGATCCGCGGGTGGCGCGGTCGCTGGCAGCGCATGGCGGGCCTCGCCGAGGGCGACAAGGAGGCGGCGGCCGTCCGCGGGGTGCGGTTCACCGACGCGGACGGCGCGCTGCAGGGCGCCATGGCGTACACGCTCGCCGAGGTCCCGGGCGGCTTCCGCTCCGAGATGCGCATCCGCTCGATCATCACGACCTCCGACGACGCGCTGCGCGCGATCTGGCGGTTCGTCGTGCAGCACGACCTGGTGAACAAGGCGCGCGTCGACCTGCGTCCGATCGACGATCCGCTGCCCTGGCTGGTCGCCGATCAGCGCGCGGTGACGGCCGAGGTGCACGACCACGGCTGGCTGCGGGTGCTCGACGTCGAGGCGGCGCTCGCCGCGCGCACGTACCGTGCGCCGCTCGATCTCGTGATCCGCGTCGAGGACCCGCTCGGATTCGCCGCAGGCGACTGGCGGATCACCATCGACGACAGCGGCCGGTGCCGGCTGGGCGCGACGTCGGATTCGCCGGACGTCACGCTCGGCGTGGTCGAGCTGTCGACGATCTACGCCGGGGGAGTGCCTGCCGCGCAGCTCGCCGCAGCCGGTCGCATCCACGGCGCCGACGCCGCGGTCGAAGCCCTCTCCCTGGCGTTCCTGACGACGCCTTCTCCGCTGCTCGGCATCTGGTACTGACCGCCATCCGATGACGGCGAGAGGCCGCCGCCCTCCGAGGAGGGCGGCGGCCTCTCGCATCCGCTCGAGCGTCAGCCGACGCTCAGCGCGGTCTTCAGCAGAGCGACCTGCTCGGCCGCGTGCACCTTCGACGACCCGGTCGCCGGCGACGCGGCTGCCGGACGGGTCACCGCGTGGAACTGGCGAGGTCCGGGGACCTCGGCGAACTGCAGCGCCAGGAACGGCCAGGCGCCCTGGTTCTCGGGCTCGTCCTGCACCCACACGAGCTCGGCGTTCGGGTACGAGTCGGTGATCGCCTTCAGCTCGTCGATCGGCGTCGGGTAGAGCTGCTCGAGGCGCACCAGCGCGATCTGGGGATTCGGGTTCTTCTCGAGCTCGCTGCGCAGATCCCAGTGGATCTTGCCCGAGTGCACGAGCACCCGGGTGACGGCGTCGCGGTCGAGACCGCGGTCGTCGTCGATCACCGGCTCGAAGCGGCCCGCGGTGAAGTCCTCGACCTCGCTGGTCGCACCGCGCAGACGCAGCATCGCCTTCGGCGTGAAGACGATCAGCGGCTTGCGCGGACGGGCGTAGGCCTGGCGACGCAGCAGGTGGAAGTACGACGCCGGCGTGGAGGGGCGGGCCACGTACATGTTCTCCTGCGCGCACAGCTGCAGGAAGCGCTCCATGCGCGCGGAGGAGTGATCGGGGCCCTGCCCCTCGTAGCCGTGCGGCAGCAGCATGACCACGCTGGACTGCTGGCCCCACTTCTGCTCGGCGGCCGAGATGTACTCGTCGATCACCGACTGGGCGCCGTTGGCGAAGTCGCCGAACTGCGCTTCCCAGAGCACGAGGGCATCCGGGTTCTCGACCGAGTAGCCGTACTCGAACCCGAGCGCGGCGTACTCGCTGAGCAGCGAGTCGTAGACGAAGAAGCGGCCCTGACTGTCGGACAGGTTGGCGAGGGGCAACCACTCCTGGCCGTTGCGGCGGTCGTGCAGCACAGCATGACGCTGCACGAACGTGCCGCGACGGGAGTCCTGTCCGGCGAGGCGCACGGGAGTGCCCTCGACGAGCAGCGACCCGAAGGCGAGCAGCTCGCCGAAGCCCCAGTCGATGCCGCCCTCGCGGCTCATCGCCACGCGCTTGTCGAGCTGCTGCTGCAGCTTCGAGTGCACCGTGAAGCCGTCCGGCTTGTTCGCGTGCGCGTCGCCGATGAGGTGGACGACCTCGAGCGGCACGCCGGTGACGTCGGGGGCGCCCACCTGCGCATCGACCGGCGCCAGGTCGGGGGCGATCGGCGTCGCACCCGTCTCGGCGGCGTGGGTCTCGGCGAAGGCGATCTCGAGGCGGTTCTGGAAGTCCGCCTTGGCCTGGTCGTACTCCTCCTCGGTGATGTCGCCGCGGCCGACGAGGCCGTCGGTGTACAGCTTGCGCACCGACCGCTTCGCCTGGATGAGGTCGGTCATCAGCGGCTGGGTCATCGAGGGGTCGTCGCCCTCGTTGTGACCGCGCCGGCGGTAGCAGATCAGGTCGATGACGACGTCGCGGTGGAAGCGCTCGCGGTACTCGAAGGCAAGACGTGCGACATGGATGACCGACTCGGGGTCGTCGCCGTTCACGTGGAACACCGGCGCCTGGATCGTCTTCGCGACGTCGGTGGCGTACACCGAGGTGCGCGAATCGGTCGGCAGCGTGGTGAAGCCCACCTGGTTGTTCACGACGATGTGCACCGTGCCGCCGGTGCGGTAGCCGCGCAGCTGCGACATCTGCAGCGTCTCGACCACCACGCCCTGACCGGCGAACGCCGCGTCGCCGTGCACCAGAATCGGCAGCCAGGCGAAGGTGCCGATGGGCTTGCGGTCCTGCTTGGCACGCACGATGCCCTCGAGCACGCCGTCGACGGTCTCGAGGTGTGAGGGGTTGGCGGCCAGATACACGGGCAGCTCGGCGCCGTCCTCGGCGATGAACGTGCCCTCGGTGCCGAGGTGGTACTTCACATCGCCCGAACCGCGCTGGTTGCCTGGGGTCAGCGATCCCTCGAACTCGCGGAACACCTGGCCGTACGTCTTGCCCGCGATGTTCGTGAGCACATTGAGCCGGCCGCGGTGCGCCATGCCGATCGCCGCGCCGTCGAGGCCGGCGTTCGCCGCGCCCTGCAGCACCTCGTCGAGCAGAGGGATGAGCGACTCGCCGCCCTCGAGCGAGAAGCGCTTCTGTCCGACGAACTTCGTCTGCAGGAACGTCTCGAACGCCTCGGCCTCGTTGAGCTTGCGCAGCACGCGCAGCTGCTCGTCGTGGTTGGGCTTGACGTACTTGACCTCGAGCTTCTCCTGGAACCACCGGCGCTGCTCGGGATCCTGGATGTGCATGTACTCGATGCCGAGAGTGCGGCAGTAGGAGTCGCGCAGCACGCCGAGGATGTCGCGCAGCTTCATCACGCGACGGCCGCCGAAGCCGCCGGTCACGAACTCGCGGTCGAGGTCCCAGAAGGTGAGTCCGTGGCTCTCGATCTCGAGGTCGGGGTGCGAGCGCTGCACGTACTCGAGCGGGTCGATGTCGGCCATCAGGTGACCGCGCACGCGGTAGGAGTTGATGAGCTCCTGCACGCGCGACTGCTTGTCGACGCGCTCGGCGAGGTCGACGGCGATGTCGGCGTTCCAGCGGATCGGCTGGTAGGGGATGCGCAGCGACGCGAAGATGTCCTCGTAGAAGCTGCGCTCGCCGATCAGCAGCTCGTGCACCTTCTTCAGGAACTCGCCCGACCCCGCACCCTGGATGACGCGGTGGTCGTAGGTGCTGGTCAGCGTGATCGTCTTGCCGATGCCCAGCTCGGTGAGCGTGCGCTGGCTCGATCCCTGGAACTCCGCAGGGTAGTCGAGGGCGCCGGCGCCGATGATGCAGCCCTGGCCCTTCATGAGGCGGGGCACGGAGTGCACGGTGCCGATGCCGCCCGGGTTGGTCAGCGAGACCGTGGTGCCGGCGAAGTCCGCCGCGGTGAGCTTGTTGGCCCGCGCGCGGGCGATGAGGTCCTCATAGGCGGCGAGGTACTCGCCGAACGTCATGGTGTCGGCGCGCTTGATGCTCGGCACGAGTAGGGCCCTGGTGCCGTCGGGCTTGGGGACGTCCACGGCGATGCCGAGGTTCACGTGCGCCGGCGCGACGACCGACGGCTTGCCGTCGACCTCGGCGTAGAACACGTTCTGGCTCGGGAAGTCCTTGAGCGTGCGGATCAGCGCCCAGCCGATCAAGTGGGTGAAGCTCACCTTGCCGCCACGGGTGCGCGACATGTGGTTGTTGATGACGATGCGGTTGTCGATCATCAGCTTCGCGGGGATCGTGCGCACGCTGGTGGCGGTCGGCACCGACAGCGACTGATCCATGTTGGCCGCGAGGGTCTTCGGCATGCCGCGCAGCGGCGTGACGCGCTCCTCCTCGGCCGGCGCGTCGTCCTTCGCCTCGCGCTTGGGTGCCTGCGCCGGGATCGGCGCCTGCTTGGCGGGCTTCGCCGTCGTGCGGGCGACGGGCTGCGCGCCGATCACGGGGATCGGCGCGGTGACGGGGTGCGCGGGTTCGGCAGACGCTGCCGGGGCGCCGCCGGCGGGCTGAGCCGCGGCATCCGGCGTGTACTGCTCGAGAATCGGCCACCACTCCTTGTCGACCGAGTTGCGGTCCTTCTTGAACTGCTCGTAGAGCTCATCCACGAGCCAGGAGTTGGCTCCGAACCCCCCGTCGCCACCGACGCCGGTCACCTGGTTCGACACGCTCTATCGCCCTCTTTCGTCGCTGAAGCTCACGTGCCACCTGGCGCTGGCTGCAGCGCCCGGGTCGCACTTGCGTAACAGTCATCAAGCCTAATGCCAAACGGATTCCGAATCGTCTGGCGCGCTGGCCGTTTCGCCCGATGCGAGCACAGCCGCATTCTGTAAGATCGTGCGCACTATGGACGACCCTCCTTCTTGTAGTACATCGCCCCACTGCCCGCTCCTCAAGGATGTCGAGGGACGCAGCTGATGGAATTCCTGCTGCTGGGCGTGGGGCTGCTGCTCATCGTGGGGACGGGACTCTTCGTCGCCAGCGAGTTCGCTCTGGTCAATCTCGACCGCGCAGAGCTCGAAGCCCGTCAGGCGCGGGGCGAATCCCGGCTCAGCCTGACGATCCGCGCGCTGAAGATCACCTCCACGCATCTGTCGTCGGCGCAGCTGGGCATCACGCTGACGACCCTGCTGACCGGCTACACGATGGAGCCCGCCATCTCGAAGCTGCTCGCGCCGCTTCTCGAGGCGTGGGGCATTCCGGATGCCGCGGCCACGCCCATCTCAGTCACGGTGGCGATGCTCGTCGCGACCTTCCTCTCGATGATCCTGGGCGAGCTGGTGCCGAAGAACTTCGCCCTCGCGCTGCCCCTCGCCACGGCGAAGCTGGTCATCCCGTTCCAGACCGTGTTCACCGCCGTCTTCAAGCCCGCGATCGTGGTGCTCAACGGCAGCGCCAACGGCGTGCTGCGCAGCATCGGCATCGAGCCGAAGGAGGAGCTCTCGGGTTCGCGAAGCGCGGAGGAGCTCTCGTCGCTGGTGCGCCGCTCGGCGAGCCAGGGCGTGCTCGAGAAGGACACCGCGACGCTGCTGGATCGCAGCCTGAACTTCGCCCGCCTCACCGCAGACGACATCATGACGCCGCGGCCGAGCATGCACGCCATCTCGGTGGGCGACTCGGCGGACGACGTGATCCGGCTCGCCAGGCGCACCGGCCACAGCCGATTCCCGGTGTACGACGACGACCTCGACGACATCACCGGCGTCGTGCATGTCAAGGCCGCCGTGTCCGTGCCTCGTGAGAAGCGGGCCGAGGTGCCCGTCGGCGCGCTGAGCACCGAGCCGCTGCGCGTGCCCGAGACCGTGCACCTGGACGTGCTGGTCGCCGAGCTTCGCACGAAGGGCTATCAGATGGCCGTCGTGGTCGACGAGTACGGCGGCACCGCCGGGATCGTGACCCTCGAGGACCTCATCGAGGAGATCGTCGGCGAGGTGTCCGACGAGCACGACCGCTCCCGGGCCGGCATCGTGCGCCGGCTCGACTCGATCACGTTCCCCGGCGAGCTGCGTCCTGACGAGCTCCTCTCCCGCACGGGGATCGAGGTGCCCGAGGGTGAGGTGTACGACACCGTCGCCGGCTACATGATGAGCGTGCTCGAGCGGCTCCCCGTGCTCGATGACGAGGTGAGGATCGGCACCGGCGTGCTGCGCGTGGTGCGCATGGACGGCCGCCGGATCGACCGCATCCGGTACACCGCCGACCCGGCACAGGACGCGACGGAGGACGAGCGATGAGCGACTGGGCAGGACTCGTCTGGCTCGTCGTGCTGCTCGCCGCGAACGCCTTCTTCGTCGGCGGCGAGTTCGCCGTCATCTCGGCGCGTCGCTCGCAGATAGAGCCGCTCGCCGAACGCGGCTCCCGCGCGGCCAGGACAGCCCTGTACGCGATGGAGCACGCCACCCTCATGCTCGCGACCTCGCAGCTGGGCATCACGATCTGCTCGCTGCTGATCCTGAACGTCTCGGAGCCCGCGATCCATCACCTCCTCGAGGTGCCGATGCACGCGCTGGGCTGGGATCCCGCGGTGATCTCGGTCAGCGCGTTCGTGATCACGCTCGCGCTCGTGTCGTTCCTGCACGTCGTGTTCGGCGAGATGGTGCCGAAGAACCTCGCGTTCTCGATACCCGACCGCGCCGTGCTCGTGCTCGCGCCGCCGCTGGTCTGGGTGTCGCGGGTGTTCCGACACATCATCTGGGCTCTGAACGGCATCGCCAACGGCGTGCTGCGTCTGTTCGGCGTGCAGCCGAAGAACGAAGCGGCCTCGACGTTCACGCTCGAGGAGGTCGCGACGATCGTCGACCGATCGCGGCGCGAGGGCGTGCTGACCGATTCTTCCGGTGCGGTCGCCGCGGCCGTGGAGTTCACCGACAAGAAGGCGCGCGACATCGCCGTGCCGCTCGCCGACCTGATCACCCTGCCCGAGACCGCCACGCCGGACGACGTCGAGCGTGCGGTCGCGCGCTACGGCTTCTCGCGATACGTGATCGTCGACGACGAGCACTCGCCGATCGGCTACGTGCACCTGAAGGACGTGCTGCGCGCGGCCGAGGGGCCCGAGCCCGATGAGAAGATCTCCCAGCCCCTGCCGGCCAAGCGCATCCACCACATGCTGCCCGTTCAGGAGGAGACCGATCTCGAGGATGCCCTGGCCTCGATGCGCCGCGCGGGGCGGCACCTCGCCAAGGTGCGCGACCGCTCGGGCGAGACCACCGCCGTGCTCTTCCTCGAGGACATCCTGGAGGAGCTCGTGGGCGAGGTGCAGGACGCGACTCGTCGCGGCCACGGCCGCTGACCCGCCGCTGACGCACGCCGGCCCGGCAGGGATCGCCTGCCGGGCCGGCTTTCGCGCAGTCAGCGCCAGTGGGCGCGCTGGTACTGCGGCGGCCAGGGCACCTCGGCGCCCAGCTCGTGGGCCGCGCGCAGGCCGAAGTGCGGATCCCGCAGCCACTCGCGTCCCGCGAAGATGGCGTCGGCAGCGCCCGAGGCGAGAACCTCCTCGGCCTGCGCGCCGGTGGTGATCAGTCCGACGGCGGCGGTGGGCACGCGCCCGCCCGCGCGGACGGTCCGCGCGAACGGCACCTGGAAGCCGGGGCGGTACTCGATCCGAGGGTGGGCGACGATGCCGCCGCTCGAGACGTCGACGAGGTCGGCTCCGGCATCCATCGCCCAGGCGGCCACCTCGGCGGCCTCTTCGGGAGTGAAGCCGCCGTCCGCGTAGTCCGTGGCCGAGAGCCGCACGAAGACCGGGGTCGCGTCGCCCGCGACCTCGCGCACGCGCTCGACGATGCGCAGCAGCAGCCGGGCGCGGTTCGCCAGCGGACCGCCGTACTCGTCGTCGCGCACGTTCGCCAGCGGGGAGAGGAACTCGTGCAGCAGATAGCCGTGCGCTCCGTGCACCTCGAGCACGTCGAATCCGGCATCCAGGGCGCGCCGGGCCGCAGCGGCGAACGCCTCGACGATCCGCTCGATGCCCGCCGTGTCGAGAGCGGCGGGAGCCGCGTACCACTCGAACGCGATCGCGGAGGGGGCGACCGTGGGCCAGCCGCCCTCGGACGCGGGCACGGTGCCGCGCTGATCGGCCCAGGGCCACCACGTCGAGGCCATTCGCCCGGCATGGGCGAGCTGGATGCCGATCAGTCCGCCGCGCTCGTGCACGTCGTCGACGATGCGCGCCCAGGCATCGCGCTGCTCGTCGTTCCAGATCCCGGTGTCGCGCGGCGAGATGCGCCCCTCGGGCACCACGCCGGTCGCCTCGGCGAGGATCAGTCCGGCACCGCCGGACGCGAACTGCGCCAGATGCGTGCGGTGCCAGTCCTGCGGCACGCCGTCGACGGCGCTGTACATGCACATCGGCGACACCCACAGCCGGTTCCGGACGGTGAGCGAGCGGATGTCGAGCGGGGCGAAGAGTCGTGGTGTCGAGAGTATGGTCACAGCTCGACGCTATCGCCCGAGCGGGGGAGCAGGGCGCGCTAGCGTGTTCTTCATGCTGCGGGAGTGGACGAGGGCCGACACCGGTGCGCTGCTGCGTGTGCCGACCGCCGACGACGACAAGTACTCGCGCGGTGTCGTGGGACTGCGCACCGGCTCCGCCGCGTATCCGGGCGCCGCGGTGCTCGGGGTCGAGGCGGCCTGGCGGGCCGGGGCCGGGTACGTGCTCTACACCGGCGGTGCGCGCGATGCCGTGCTGGCTCGCCGGCCCGAGACCGTTGCCAGAGACGAGGCCGGCCGGACGCGGGTCGGTGCATGGGTGATCGGATCGGGGACGGATGCCGAGCACCGCGACGCACGCGAACGCGAGGTGCTCGAGGAGATCCTGCACGGCGACGCCGCCGTCGTCGTCGACGCGGGCGCGCTGGATCTCGCCGCCGACGGCACCGCTCCGATGGTGCTCACACCCCACGCCGGCGAGTTCGCGCGACTGCGCGCTGGGCTGGGACTCGCGGAGGTCGACCTCGCAGGCGAGGATGCACGGGTCGAGGCGGCGTCCGAGACCGCGTCGCGCCTCGGAGCCACCGTGCTGCTCAAGGGCTCCCGCACGATGATCGCCGGGCCCGACCACGAGCCGATCGTCGTGGGCGACACCACGGCCTGGCTGTCGACCGCCGGCACGGGCGACGTGCTGGGCGGGGTGATCGGCGCGCTCATCGCAGCCGATCCGCGTCGTTCTCTGGCGGAATCGGCCGCAGCAGCAGTCTGGCTGCACGGGCGGGCGGCGGCACGGGCATCCGGAGTCGCGGGCGCATCGACGGCCGAAGGAGGTCGGGCCGGGCATCCGATCGTCGCGCTCGACGTCGCCGAAGCGCTGCCCGGCGCCATCGGCGAGCTGCTGTCATGACGCCGGGGCGCCGGAGGTGATGTCGCGCCCCTGGCCGGTATGGGCGGCGTTCCTCATCGTGCATGCGATCGTCGCGGCCGCCGGGTGGCTGCTGCCGAGCCAGCCGATGGGCGACGTCGTGCTCGTGTATCAGCCGTGGGCGCAGGCGGCGCTCGGCGGCGACGCGATCGTGGGGATCACCGAGAGCTGGGTGTACCCGCAGCTCGCGCTGCTGCCCATGCTGGCCGCGCACGCCATCGCCGTGCTGTTCGTGCCCCTTCTCGGTGGTCCCGGGGCGTACCTGGTGGGCTGGGCGCTGCTGGTGACCGCGTGCGACGCGCTCGGGCTCACCCTGCTGCTGCGAGGTCGCGGACCGCGTCGCCTCGCGGCCGCCTGGTTCTGGGTCGCCGCGCTGCTGCTGCTCGGCCCGATCTCGATGTACCGGATCGACGCGATCACCGTGCCACTCGCGCTCGCCGGAGGACTGTGGCTGGCCTCGCATCCGCGCCTGGGTGCGGCCGCGCTCGCCGTCGGCGCGTGGGTCAAGATCTGGCCCGGCGCACTGCTGGTCGCTGCGATCGCCGCCGGCCGACGCGGACGGGAGCTCGCGGTGACCGCAGCTGCGGTCACCGCCGCGATCGCCGCGACACTGCTGGCGCTCGGCGCGGGCGAGCGACTCTTCGGGTTCGTCACCGCCCAGACCGGCCGAGGTCTGCAGATCGAGGCAGTCGCCGCAACGCCGTTCCTGTGGGCGGCGGTCGCCGGCGACGCGAGGATCGAGTACAGCTTCGACATCCTCACCTTCCAGATCGACGCGGACGGAGCGGCCGCCGTCGCGGCGGTCACGACACCGGCCATGGTGATCGCGGTCGCGGGTATCTTGATCCTCGGAGCGCTTCGCGCGCACCGCGGCGCCGCGTGGACGCATCTGCTGCCGCCGCTCGCGCTCGCCCTCGTCGCCGCGCTGATCGTCACGAACAGGGTGGGCTCGCCGCAGTTCACCACCTGGCTCATCGTGCCGGCGATGCTGTGGATCGTCTTCGACCACACCCGTGCGCACACGACGACGGCCCTCGTGCTGCTGGTGTGCGCGCTGACGTTCTGCATCTACCCGCTCACCTACGACGGACTGCTCGCCGCGCATCCGGTGCCGGTGCTGCTGCTGACCGTGCGCAATGCCATGCTCGTGGTGACGCTCGTCGTCGCCGTGCACGCTGTGCTGCGCACTGCCACGACGCGTCGCTGACGCGATCGACCACGAAAACGCGATCGACCACGAAAACAGGAGGAATCATGCTCGTCGCATTCTCCGTCGCCCCCTCGGGCGATGGCCGCTCCGGCGATTCGGTGCACGACGCCGTCGCAGCCGCCGTGAAGGTGGTGCGGGAGTCGGGTCTCGCGCACCGCACCACCAGCATGTTCACCGAGATCGAAGGCCCGGATTGGGACTCGGTCATGGACGTCGTCAAGCGGGCCACCGAGGCCGTGATGCCGTTCGGCTCGCGTGTCTCGCTGGTGCTGAAGGCCGACATCCGCCCCGGATACAGCGGCGAGCTGGATGCCAAGATCGAGCGCCTCGAGAAGGCGATCGACGCATCCGCCGACGGTGATGCGATCGGCCGGTAGCATGGGCGGGTGACTCCCTCGAATCCCTCGAGGGGGGCGGCGATGAGGGCGCTCCTCTCCCTCGCCGTCGGCAGCTTCGGCATCGGCATGACCGAATTCGTCATCATGGGCCTGCTGCCCGAGATCGCCCAGGACCTGCTTCCCGACGTCTGGGCGGCGAGCAGCGAGCAGGCGATCGGCCAGAGCGGTCTGCTCATCTCGCTCTATGCGCTCGGCGTCGTGATCGGCGCGCCGACGATCGCCGGAGCTGTCGCGCGCTTCCCACGGCACCGCGTGATGCTGGCGCTCGCGATCGCGTTGACCCTCGGCAACGCGCTCACCGTGGTGCTGCCCGGCTTCGGGCTGGTCGGCGCGTCGCGGCTGCTCGCCGGCCTGCCGCACGGCGCGTACTTCGGCATCGGCGCGCTCGTGGCGGCCGACATGCTCGGTCCGGGCAAGCGCGCGCAGGGTGTCGCGTTCATCCTGACCGGGCTGACCGTCGCCAACGTCGTCGGGGTGCCGCTGGGAACCTTCCTGGGGCAGCAGTGGGGCTGGCGTACGGCATTCCTCGTGGTCACCGCCGTGTTCGCGCTCGCGGCGGTCTGCATCGCGCTGTTCGTGCCGGCGCATCCGGGCGATCCCGGCCGCACGCTGCGATCGGAGCTGGGCGTGTTCCGGGTGCCGCAGGTGTGGCTCACGCTCGGCATGGGCGCGATCGGCTTCGGCGGGTTCTTCGCCGTGTACAGCTACATCGCCCCGCTGGTGACCGAGGTCGCCGGCGCTCCGCAGTGGGTCGTGCCGGTGACCCTGGTGCTGGTCGGGGTGGGCATGACCGCGGGCAACCTCGCCGGCGGACGGCTGGCCGACCGCGATCTGCGAGCCACCCTGGTCTGGGGTCTCGCGGCGCTCGCGGCGGTGCTCGTGCTGCTCGCGGTGCTGTCGTTCTGGGTCGTGCCGCTGATCATCACCGCCATGCTCGTCGGCGCGATCGCCTCGGTGCTGAGCCCCGCGATCCAGACCCGTCTGATGGACGTCGCAGGTGACAACCAGTCGATCGCGGCGGCGCTGAACCACTCGGCGCTGAACATCGGCAACAGCCTGGGGGCCTTCCTCGGCGGAGCGGCGATCTCGCTGGGCTTCGGCTACACCGCCCCCGAATGGGTCGGGGCGGTGCTCGCCGTGCTCGGACTCGCGATCGTGCTGATCGCCTACCGTGCGCAGTCGTCGGCACCGGAGCAGACGCCGGCGCCGGAGACGGCGGCACGCGGCCGTTAGAGTGTCGGCATGGATGCCCCGATGCGCGTCGCCGGCACCGCCGTGGTGCTGCGAGACGCTGCGGACGGCGTCGAGGTGCTGATGCTGCGGCGCCCCGCGACCGGCTCATTCCCCGGCGCCTGGGTCTTCCCGGGCGGGCGCGTCGACCCTGGCGACGAGCGTGACGGCGACGACGAGGAGCAGGCCGCGTCTCGTGCGGCCGTGCGGGAGACCCGTGAGGAGGCCGGCATCGGCATCCGCGATCTGGCGACCCTCTCACGCTGGGTGCCGCCGGCCGAGACACCGGTGCGGTTCCGCACCTGGTTCTTCCTCGCCCGCGAGGACGGGGAGGCGCTGCGGCCGAACCCCGGCGAGATCGAGGAAGCGCTCTGGATGACGCCCGGAGGGGCGCTGGAACGGCACGCGGCGGGGGAGCTCACGCTCTTTCCGCCGACGTGGGTCACGCTGCATGCGCTGCGTGAGCATCGCACTGTCGATGACGCGTTCGCGGCGATCAGCGCCTTCGCCCGTTACGAGACGCGGATGCAGCAGCTCGAGCGCGGGATGCGCGCGCTGTGGGCCGGCGACGAGGAGCATCCGGACCAGCCGGGGGCGCCGGGTGCGCGGCATCGGCTCACGATGGCTGCGCTGCCGTGGCAATACGAGCGGGGCTGAACGGGCATCCGGCGCACGCCAGCGTCTGCGCCTGCCCGACCGGGATCGGCACTCGCGTCACGAGGCGAGCAGACGCTCCAGATGCGCTCCGACGGGGTCCGTCTCGATGAGGAAGCCGTCGTGCCCGAAGTCGCTGGTGAGGACCACGGCTTCATCGTCGATGAGGTTCGGGATGCTGCGCGCGATGCGCTGCTGGCCGTCGACGGGGAACAGTCGGTCGGTGTCGATCCCGAGCACGAGGGTTCTCGCCGTCACGGTGTGCAGCGCCTGCTCGACGCCGCCGCGATCGCGGCCGATGTCGTGCGAGTTCATCGCCTCGACGACGGTGAGATAGCTGTTGGCGTCGAACCGGCGGGTGAACTTGTTGCCGTGGAAGTCGAGGTACGACTCGACCGCGAACCGTCCGCCGCGCCCGAGCGGCGACACATCCGACTGCCACGAGCGCTGGAAGCGCTGGTTGAGCTCGATCGGGCTGCGGTAGTTCAGCAGCGCCATCCGGCGCGCCAGCGCGAGGCCGCGGTGCGGGCCCTCGCCGAGCGCCGCGTCGTAGTACTCCCCGCCGGCGAAACGCGGGTCCATGCGCACCGTCTCGAGCTGCACGAAGTTCAGCGCCAGCTGGTCGGCGGTCGTCACCGGGGGAGACGAGAGCACGGCCAGGCGCTCCACGCGCTCGGGCTGCATCACGGCCCATTCCAGGGCGTGCATGCCGCCCATCGAACCGCCGATCACCGCAGCCCAGCGCTCGATGCCGAGCGTGTCGGCGAGGCCGATCTGCGCCGCGACCTGGTCGCGGATCGTCAGGTAGGGGAAGCGGGATGCCCATTCCCGCCCGTCCGGCGCAATGCTCGCGGGTCCTGTCGATCCCTGGCATCCGCCCAGCATGTTCGGCGCGATGACGAACCACCGGTCGGTGTCGATCGCCGATCCAGGTCCGACGATGTCTTCCCACCATCCGGCGGTGGGGTGCCCGGCCCCCGCAGGGCCGCGGACGTGGCTGTCGCCGGTGAGGGCATGCAGGATCAGCACGGCGTTGTCGCGCGCCTCGTTCAGCTCGCCCCAGCTCTCCCACGCCAGGCGGGTGGCCGGCAGCAGCTGACCGTTCTCGGTGCGGAAGTCGCCGAGGAACGTGAAGTGCCGCTCACCCGCCGGATCGCCGTCCCGCCAGGCGCCCGTGGCCGGGGGGCGTGCGCGCAGCAGACGCACGTCGGCCTCGGTCACCGGGGCCGATGGCACCGTGTCCTCAGACGTCGTCTGCCAGTCCATGCGTCCATTCTCGCCTGTGGGTGACTGACCCCGCCGCAGGTTACGGGTTGACGTGCCACGTCGGCCCGGTTGCTGCGGATGTGCTGGGCGGGAGCCGGATGTCGGTTCTCGGGCGTCTGCAACCGACGTCTAGCTCCCGGTGGACTCGGCGTGACTGCGCCCGCGTCATGGGCGGGAGCCGAATGCGGGTTCTCGGCGGTCTGCAACCGACGTCTGGCTCCCGGACGCGGGATCTGCAAGGTCCGTCGGCTGTCAGCCGCTTGCGTGGTGGGCGGGAGCCGAATGCGGGTTCTCGGCGGTCTGTAACCGGCGTCTGGCTCCCGGACGGGGGATCTGCCGCGCCGGACGCCGGTGCACTGGACGGCTCGCGGAGGATTCGTCCACAGTCTGCCGCATCCGGGAAGTTGTGCACGGATGCCGGGATCTGGGCATCCGCACCTGTCGCGATGCGGCGACGATGTCGGGATGCGCCGACCGAAGCCCCTGCCCCGTGGCCTCGGTGACCGATTCACAACCCGTGCTGCTGCCGCTGCCGGAGTGGGGCGATCACGAAGAGACGCCGTTGATCTCGCTCGTCCTTTCCACGGCGCTCGTGCGAGAAGCGCCCCGGCGAGCTTTCGCGATCTGGTCGACTGCTATCGCGCCATCATGCTGCCCGGACAGGTGTTCGTCGGTCCCACCGCGATGCGTCTGTGGGGACTGCCGCTTCCGGATGCCTGGAGCGCTGCAGAGCCGCTGCATGTGTGCGTCGGGCCGGACGCGGCGCCGCCCCGCGGTGCGGGAGTGAAGGGACGTCGGCTGGTGCCGCACCGTGCCCGGCAGATGATCTTCACGGGGGCGGCAGTGGTCGACCCGGTCGCGGCAGTGCTCACCACGCGGTCCGCCCTCGGTTTCGCTCAGCTGGTGGCGGCCTTCGACGCGCTTCTCACCACCGCCGCGAACTACCCCGGGATCAAGGCACCGAGACCCTTGGCGACCCGTGAGGAGATCCGGTGCCGGCTGGAGGAGTGGGGGAGATTCTCCGGGTGCGTCAGGGCGCGTCGTGCGCTGGACATGGCGCGTGAGGGCGCCGAGTCTCCGAAGGAGTCCGAGACGCGCGTGCTGATCATGGATCACGGGCTGCCGGAGCCGGTGATGCAGTGGATCGTGCGCGACGGCGGTGATTTCGTCGCGCGCATCGACCTGGCCTACCCCGAGCTCAAGATCGCGATCGAGTACGAGGGCGACGGGCACCGCACGGAGAAAGAGCAATGGCGTGCCGATATCCGTCGCCAACGTCGGCTCGAGGATCTCGGGTGGATCGTGATCCGGCTGACCGAGTCCGATCTGACCGACCCATCCGCGTTCCTCGGGCGGTTGACGCGTGCCCGAGCGGCGCGACTGGAGATCGCCACGGCCTGACGGGGCAAGTGGCCCCGACCGGCAGTTGGCCGGTGCTGCCGTCGGGTGTGTGGGGGAGCCGGATGTCGGTTGTGGGGGCGCGGGAACAGACCTATGCCTCCCGTGCAGCTCTCCCGCGGGTCGGGGCGCCGACGGAGGGCCGCCGGCCCGGAACGCACGGATGCCCCGGACCGTCCGGTCCGGGGCATCCGCGGTAGTGGAGCAGGTCAGGCGCGGGCGGCCTCGGCGACGCGGCGGGCGGCAGCCAGCGCGCTGTCGAGGTCGGCCTTGAGATCGTCGATGTTCTCGAGGCCCACCGAGAGGCGCACGAGGCCCGGCGTGACACCGGCCGAGAGCTGCTGCTCGGGTGAGAGCTGCGAGTGCGTGGTCGATGCGGGGTGGATGACGAGCGAGCGCACGTCGCCGATGTTGGCGAGGTGGCTGAACAGGGTGAGGCTGTTCACGAACTCGCGTCCGGCCGCCACTCCGCCCTTCAGCTCGAACGACAGCACCGCGCCGACGCCCTTCGGGGCGTACTCGTTGGCCTTGGCGTACCAGGGCGACGACGGCAGACCCGAGTAGTTCACCGAGGCGACGTCGTCGTGGTTCTCGAGCCACTCGGCGATCTCCTGCGCGTTCTGCACGTGACGCTCGATGCGCAGCGACAGGGTCTCGACGCCCTGAATGAGGTTCCACGCGCTCTGCGGCGAGATGGCGGAGCCGAGGTCGCGCAGCAGCTGCACGCGGGCCTTGATGATGTACGCGAGGCCGTCGCCGACCGCGGTCGTGTACGACGCACCGTGGTACGAGGGGTCGGGCTCGGTGAGACCGGGGAACTTGTCGACGTGCTGCGACCACGCGAAAGTGCCGCCGTCGATGATCGCGCCGCCGATGGTGGTGCCGTGACCGCCGAGGAACTTCGTCACCGAGTGCGTGACGATGTCGGCACCGTGCTCGAACGGGCGGATGAGGTACGGCGTCGCGATCGTGTTGTCGACGATCAGCGGCACGTCGTTCTCGTGGGCCACGTCGGCGACCCCCCGGATGTCGAGCACGTTGATCTTCGGGTTGCCGATCGTCTCGGCGAAGAACAGCTTCGTGTTCGGGCGCACGGCTGCGCGCCACTCGTCGAGGTCGTCCTGATTCTCGACGAAGGTCACCTCGACGCCGAGCTTGGCGAGGGTGTACTTGAAGAGGTTGTAGGTGCCGCCGTAGATCGCGCTGGATGCCACGAAGTGGTCGCCCGCCTCGGCGATGTTCAGGATCGCGAAGGTGGAGGCCGCCTGACCGCTGGAGAGCACAAGGGCTCCGGTGCCGCCCTCGAGAGCGGCGAGGCGCTGTTCGAGCACGTCCTGCGTGGGGTTCTGGATGCGGGTGTAGATGTTGCCGAACTCGGCCAGCGCGAACAGGTTCGCGGCATGGTCGGCGTTGTCGAACACGTACGAGGTGGTCTGGTAGATCGGCGTGGCGCGGGCCTTGGTGACCGGGTCGGGCGCGGCGCCCGAGTGGATCTGCTTGGTCTCGAAGCGCCAGTTCTCGGCTGCGGTCATGACGTGCTCCCAGGTTCGGGTCGTGGGGTCGGTCGGCTGGATGCCTGCAAGCGACACTACGAACCCGCGCGGCGGGCGACAACCGCCGGGAAATGTTACGTAACACAGCGCGATGATCGGATATGGGCCGGGTTCCGCATACGGTGGAGACCATGGTGATCAGACGTGCCGTGGTGACCGGAGCGAGCTCGGGTATCGGAGAGGCGACCGTGCGCGTGCTGCGCGCTCAGGGCTGGGAGGTCGTGGGCGTCGCACGGCGGCAGAACAGGCTCGCGCAGCTGGCATCCGAGACCGGGGCGTCGACCGTCGCTTGCGATCTCACCGACTCGGACGCCGTCGCCGCGCTCGTCGCCGAGCTCGAGCGCACCGGGCCCGTGCACGCGCTCGTGCAGGTGGCCGGCGGCGCGCGCGGCACCGACAGCATCGAGCAGGGGTCGATCGACGACTGGCAGTGGATGTACGACGCGAACGTCCTCGCCACGCAGCGGCTCGTCGCGGGCCTGCTCCCGCTGCTGCGCCGGGCCGCTGCCGCGGACGGCCATGCGGACACGGTGTTCGTCACCTCGACCGCGGCGCAGGCCGCGTATCCGGGTGGCGGCGGATACAACGCAGCCAAGGCCGCCGAGGCGATGCTCGTGAAGGTGCTTCGCCAGGAGCTGCACGGCGAGCCGATCCGTGTGGTCGAGGTGGCGCCGGGCATGGTGCACACCGAGGAGTTCGCGCTCAACCGTCTCGGCGGCGATGCGGTCGCAGCCGAGTCGGTGTACGACGGCGTCGCCGAGCCCCTGATCGCGGACGATGTGGCAGAGCTCATCGCCTATGCGCTGAACGCACCTCGTCGCGTGAACCTCGATCTGGTCACCATGCGCCCGCTGGCCCAGGCCGCACAGCACCTGCTGGCACGCGGTGCGCTGCACGTGCGCACGGACGACTGATGCGGAGCCCGCTCGTCGAGCTCGCCGAGAACGGCGAGATCGACCCCGGCTGGGCGCAGGCGCTCGCGCCCGTGCAGCCGATGATCACCGAGCTGGGTGACCGGCTGCGAGCCGAGAAGGCAGCCGGTCACGGCTACCTTCCTGCGGGTGCGAACGTGCTGCGGGCCTTCCAGCGTCCGCTGGCCGATGTTCGGGTTCTGATCACCGGGCAGGACCCGTATCCCACGCCGGGTCACCCGATCGGTCTGTCTTTCGCCGTCGATCGTGACGTGCGCCCGCTGCCGCGGAGTCTCGGGAACATCTACCGGGAGCGCCACAGCGATCTGGGCATCCCTCCGGCGCCGCACGGCGACCTGACCGCGTGGAGCGAGCAGGGAGTGCTGCTGCTGAATCGGGTGCTCACGGTTCGCCCCGGCGCCCCGGCATCGCACCGCGGGTGGGGATGGGAGAAGGTGACCGAGCTGGCGATCAGCACGCTCGTCGCACGTGAGCTGCCGCTGGTCGCGGTGCTGTGGGGGAAGGACGCCGCAGCGCTGAAGCCCCTGCTCGGGCAGACGCCGACGATCGAGTCCGCGCATCCTTCGCCGCTGTCGGCGAGCCGCGGCTTCTTCGGCTCCCGGCCGTTCTCGCGCGCGAACGCCCTGCTCGAATCGATGGGCGCCGACCCGGTCGACTGGCGCGTGGCGGGGGAGGCGTGAGCGAGCTGCGCGTGCGTTCGGTGACGGATGTCGATCTGCCGGCGATCCGCGACATCTACAACCACTATGTGCGAACCTCGACCGTGACCTTCGACGAGGTCGAATCGACCCTCGACGACTGGGCGGGCAAGGTGACTCGGATCGCCGAGGCGGGCATCCCGTTCCTCGTCGCCGAGACGCAGTCCGGCGAGCTGCTGGGGTATGCGCTCGGCGTGCCCTGGTCGGCGAAGTCGGCGTACCGGTTCACGACCGAGAACTCGATCTACCTCGCCCCCTCGGCGGCCGGTCGGGGTGTGGGCTGGGCGCTGCTGGCCGTCTTCCTCGACCGATGCCGGGATGCCGGTCTTCGCCAGATCATCGCCGTGATCGCCGATCACGGAGCCGACGCATCGATCGCACTGCACCGCAAGGCGGGCTTCGTCGACGCCGGCCGGCTCACCGAGGTGGGGGAGAAGTTCGGTCGACTCTTGGGCGTGCACTTCCTGCAGAAGGCGCTGTAGCTCTCGCCACCGCCCACATCGCCGGCCGTCAGGGCGAGGGGATGACCGGCACTGCGGCGAGCAGGCGCTTCGTGTACTCCTCGGCGGGATGCTGCAGCACCGTCGCCACGGTCCCGCGTTCCACGACGCGGCCATCCTTCATCACCGCGACGGTGTCGCTGAGGTGCTGCACGAGGCCGATGTCGTGCGACACGGTGATCATCGTCAGTCCCTCCTCATCGCGCAGCCGGGCCAGCAGGGCGAGAATCTGTGCACGCACTGTGACGTCGAGCGCCGACATCGGCTCGTCGCCGACGAGGATGCGCGGGCGGTGCACGATCGCGCGCGCCAGCGCGATGCGCTGCCGCTGTCCACCCGAGAACTCGTGCGGATGCCGGTCGGCCATCTCGGCGTCGAGACCCACCTGCGCGAGCACCTCTCGCACCCGTGCGCGATGGTCGCCGGGGATGTCGAGGGCCCATAGCGGCTCGGCGACGATCCGGCCCACGCTCATGCGCGGGTCGAGTGATGCGTACGGATCCTGGAAGACCAGCCCGGTCTCCCGGCGCAGCCAGTGCAGCGACCTGGCGCCCGCCGAGGCGTCCACTTCGCGACCGGCGACGCGCACCCGGCCGCCGGTGGGCCGGTCGAGTCCGAGCAGCAGCCGCACGAGCGTCGACTTTCCTGATCCGGACTCGCCGATCAGACCGAGCGACTCGCCTTCGGCGACCTCGAGGTCGGTCGGGTGCAGCGCGACGCCCGTGCGCGGTCGGTCGAACATCGTGCGACGTCTCACGGCGAAGCTGCGGCTCAGGGCTTCGGCGACGATGAGTCCGCGCTCGGCGGGCCCGGAGGGCGCGCTCATGATCCCGTCCCCTCGCCGCGGGCATCAGCTCGCCACAGCGTCGCGGTCGCATCGCGCAGCAGCGCGCGCGTCACCGGCGAAGCCGGCGAGCTGAGCAGCGTCGAGATGGGCGCCTGCTCGACGACCCGGCCGTGCTCGAGTACGACCGCATGGGTCGCGACCTGCGAGAGCACGGCGAGATCGTGCGTGATGAACACCAGCGACATCCCCTCATCGGTCACCAGTCCTAGCAGCAGCTTGAGCACCTCCGCCTGGATGGTCACGTCCAGCGCGGTGGTGGGCTCGTCGGCGATGAGCAGCCGCGGCCGGCATGCGAGCGCCATCGCGATGGCGACGCGCTGGCGCTGACCGCCGGACAGCTGGTGCGGGTAGCGATCGACGACGGATGCCGGGTCGGGCAGCTGCACGCGGGCCGCCTCGGCGATGGCGCGCTCGCGCGCCTCGCGCCTGCCGATCCGCTCGTGGATGCGGACGGATTCCGCGATCTGCCTGCCCACGGTGCGGATGGGATTGAGGGCGGTGCGCGGCTCCTGGAAGATCATGCCGATCTGATCGCCCCGCAGGCGGGCGAGGTCCCGGTCTGGCATGCCGACCAGTTCGGCGCCGTCCCAGCGGATGCTGCCGCTGACCTCCGCCCCCTCGGGCAGCAGCCCGAGGATCGCCAGCGCGGTCATCGACTTGCCGGATCCGGATTCGCCGATCAGGCCCAGTCGCTGACCGTCCTGCACCGTGAACGTCACGCCGTCGACCACGCGTGCGCCGTCGATCTCGACGACCAGCGATTCGACCTCGAGAGTCATGCGACCACCTCCGGGACGTGCACCTGCGCGGAGCGGCGCGACAGCGTGGGGTCGGTGGCCTCGCGCAGCGCGTCGCCGAGCAGATTGAGCCCGAGCACGGTGAGCGTGATGGCGATGCCCGGCCAGACGACGGTGAGCGGATGCACGCCGATGTAGCGCTGCAGATCGGCCAGCAGCGTGCCCCACGACGCCTCGGTGAGCGATGCACCGAAGCCGAGGTAGGACAGCCCGGCCTCGGCGAGCACCGCGACGGCCATCGACCACGACAGCTGCACGATGAACACCGGGGCGATGTTCGGCAGCAGATGGCGCACGAGGTTCTGGCCGGCGGTGAGCCCGGATGCCCGGCCCGCCAGCACGAAGTCGCTCTGCTGCACGCGGCGCAGCTCGGGGCGCGTGACCCGGGCGATGCTCACCCCGAAGCCGATTCCCACGGCGAAGACGACGACCCACAGCGATCCGCCCCAGACGGCGGAGATCATCATGGCGATCATCAGCACGGGGAACGCGATGAGGATGTCGACCAGCACGGCGACGCTCTCGCGCACCCATCTCGCGGTCAACGCGCCGAGGGCGGCCAGGGAGACGCCGACGAGCGTCGCCACGATGCCCGCCCCGACGGCGACGAAGGCCGTGGTGCGGGCACCAGCCATGATCAGGCTGAGGATGTCGCGTCCGGTGCTGTCGGTGCCGAGCAGATGCGGCCAGCCGGGCGCCGCCCAGCGCCCGCGCACGTCGGAGAGCATCGGATCGAACGGGGTCCAGAACACCGACACGACGGCGGTCAGCGCGATCACGACCACGACGAGCGCGGCGAACCGGCCCGTCCACGATGACAGCAGCGCGCGCAGCCAGCGGGGCATCAGCTCTCCTCCGCTCTCTGCCTGGGGTCGACGGCGTGGTGCACGAGGTCGACGATGAAGCCGATGATCAGCACGAATCCGGTGAGCACGAGAAGTTCGCTCTGCACCTTGATCAGATCGCGCGTCCCGACGTCGGCGACCAGCATCCGCCCGATGCCGGGAAGGGTGAACAGCTGCTCGATGACGACCGAGCCCACCACGATGCCGGCGACCTGCACGCCGAGCACCGTGACGATCGAGAGCCCCACGGCGGGGATGCCGTGACGGATGAGCGCCTGGCGCCGTGTGAGGCCCTTCGCGGCCGCGGTGCGCACGAAGTCCTGACCGGCGGCCTGCAGCGTGGCGCTGCGGACGAAGCGCATGAGCATGGCGCCCTCGACGATGCCGATGGTCAGGGCAGGAAGCAGCAGCGACTCGAACGCCTTGGCGGGAGTCGTCCACCCCGCTCGGGGGAAGCCCTGCGCCGGCAGCCAGCCCAGCCAGTGGGCGAACACGACGACCAGCATCATCCCGGCCCAGATCACGGGGACCGCGGCCAGGGCCTGCGCGCCGAAGCTCAGGGCGGTGCCGCCCGCGCGGCCGCGCAGCAGGGCGGATGCCACCCCGAACGGCACCGCGATGAGCAGGGCGATGACGAGCGCCATCAGCCCGAGAGGAACCGTGACACGCGACTTCTCGACCAGCTCGGAGCCCACCGACGCGCCGCTGAGCTGCGAGGTGCCCAGATCGCCGCGCAGGATGCCGCCGATCCAGTCGGTGTACTGCGCGAGCAGCGGCTTGTTCAGGCCCAGCGATTCGCGCAGCGCCGCGACGGTCTGCGGGTCGGCCTGAGTGCCGGCGATGAGCTGCGCGACGTCCCCGGGGAACACCCGCAGCGTCAGGAAGATGATCGCGCTCGACACGAGGAGCCCTGCGACCAGCAGGGCTCCTCGTGTGAGCGCGTAGCGGATCACTCCGCGGACTTCGTCACGCCGGCGAGATCGATGCGCGAGTTGATCGAGTCGGTCGGGAAGCCGGCGACCGCCGCGGTGTGCGCGGTGAGCGTGGCGCCGTTGTACAGCCAGTCAGCCGCGTGGTCCTCGGAGACGATGCGTGCGGCCTTCTTCAGCAGGTCGGCCGACTTCTTCGGGTCGATCTCGGTCTGCGACTGGGCGTACAGCTTCTGCACCTCGGCGTTGTCGTAGCCGAAGTAGTAGTCGGGATTGGCGAAGTTCACGAAATCGCGCGGTTCGACGTGCAGCACGAAGCTGAGCTCGTAGTCGTGGTTCGTGTACACGTCGTCGAGCCAGGTGGGGAACTCCACGCGCTTGACCTCGAGCGAGACGCCCACCTTGGCGTAGTCCGACACCAGCACCTGAGCCGCGGTCGTGCCGTAGAACGACGGGATGGTGAGGGTGAGATCCAGCTCTTCGTGACCGGCCTCTTTCAGCAGCTTCTTCGCCTTCGCCGGGTCGTAGGGCGCGACGTCGCTGAGATCCTCGTGACCGGGGTCGAGCTCGGGAATCGGACCGTACAGCGTCTGGCCGGCGCCGATCGCCTCCACGAGCGCCTCATGGTCGACGGCGAGACGCAGCGCCTCGCGCACCCGGACGTCGTCGAGGGGGGCCATTCGGTTGTTGAAGGCGAGGGTCGCCTTGTCGGTGGTGCGGCCGCTCGTGATGGTGAAGTCGCCGGTGTCCTCGAGCTGGGAGACGAGGTTCGGGTCGACGGCGGTGAGCACGTCGAGTGTGCCGTCGAGCGCCGCGTTCACTCCGGCGGTGAAGTCGGGGATGTACTCGAACACCACCTCTCCGATCGTGGCCTTCTCCCCCCAGTACTCGTCGTACCTGTCGAAGGTGATGGCGCTGCCCTTCGCCCAGCGATCGAGCACGAACGGGCCCGTGCCGTTCTCATCGGTCTTCAGGTCGGTGGTGTCGCCGTTCTTGAACACCAGTCCGGCGGGCCCGGTGAGGGTGAAGAGGAAGTTCTGGTCGGGCTGAGTGAGGGTGATCGTCACCGTCTGGGGGTCGGGAGCTGCGATCGAGGCGACGCCGGCGAACTCCGCGTTGCCCTGCACACTGGCATCCGTCCTGACGGTCTCGTACGAGGCGACGACATCGGCCGACGTGAGCGGAGTGCCGTCGTGGAAGGTGACGCCCTCGTTGAGCGTGAACTCGTAGGTCAGTCCGTCGGCCGACACCTCGTACGCACTCGCCAGACGCTCTTCGATCCCGTTGTCCTGCGTGCGGGTGACGAGCCCCTCGTAGATGTTGTCGACCAGCACCTGTTCGAGAGCGGCACCGCTGGTGTGCCGGATGTCGAGATTGGTGGGCTCGAGGACGAGTCCGACGGTGAGGGTCGCATCGGGGTCGACCGCAGCGGACGCCGTCGGCGTGGGCTCGGTGGCAGGGGCGCAGGCGCTGAGCGCGATCGCGCCGGCGGCGAGCAGGCCGAGTGCGGCGAATCCGGCGGAGCGCCGGGCGGGGGAAGCAGACAAGGGTCGTCCTCTCGAAGGGGTGCGGCGCGCGCTCAGCGCGTCCCGCGGGTCAGCGCGCCGGTCACGATGGCGGCGAGGGAGTCGGGGGCCGTCTCCTGGACGTTGTGTCCGGCGTCGACGGTGATGACAGCGGCGGTGGGAAGGTGCTCGGTGAACGCGACGACGTCGGCATCCTGCAGGAAGCCGCGCTCACCGCGCACCAGCGTGACCGGGGCGTCCACGGCGCTGAGCTGCGCCCACGGTGCGGCGCCTGGCGCGGTGCGCTCCGTCTTCAGCGAGTCGAAGGCCGACGCGATGATGTGCGCGAAGTGGTGCTTCCATTCGACGCGGCCGTCGTCGCGCACGCGCGTGTTGAAGAAGACGCCGCGCTCGGTGTCGGCTCGACTCCCGCCGAAGCCGAACGCCTGCGCGCGGTCGACCGCCTCATCGCGCGAGGCGAAGTCGGTGACCGCGTAGAACTCGCGCAGCACCGACGGAGCTGCGTCGGTGTCGAGGCCGGGCACGATGTCGACCAGAATCAGCTCGCGAACCAGTTCCGGATGCTCGGACGCGACGATCTGTGCCGTGAGCCCGCCGAGGGAGTGGCCGACGAGGATCTGCGGGCGCGGCGCCCAGGCCGCGAGAGCGCGCGCGACGTCGGCGGCGAGCACGGCGGGGGAGTAGTCCAGGTCGTCGCGCCAGGAGGAGTCACCGTGACCGGCGAGATCGATCGCGATGGCCGGACGGCCGAGCAGCAGCGCGACAGCGTCCCACGTGTGGGCGTTGAGACCGGCACCGTGCAGCAGCGTCACCTCGGGGTCGCCGTCGCCGAAGCGCAGCGCGCTGAGCGCGCGACTGTCGGGGAGGGTGATCGCGATACGCTCGGCGCGGGGCAGGTCGGTGCCCAGGGCCTGCGCCTGCTGGGGCAGGTAGCCGAACTCGCTGATGTCTTCAACCACGGCCATATTCTGCTCTTGCGGCGGGTGCAGCGAGAAATGCGGGATCAGTCTGCACGACTTGTGCGTGTCATACTTTGTATATTGCTCAGATATCGTTCTTAAGGCTTGTCTATCTGCATTTCTGGTGTTTCGTTTGACGCGCCGTACGGCGCGTAGGGTGGAGGCATGTCCCCGCGTCTGATCCGAGTGCGAGCATGAGTGTGCTCAGCGTCGGCGGTGTCGCGAATCTCCGTGACGTCGGCGGCATCCGCGCTGGCTCCGCGCGGGTGCGCTCCGGAGTGCTGCTGCGCTCCGGTCACCTCGCAGACCTCACGCCCGAGGGTGGTGCGCTGCTCGCCGACCGCGTGCGGCACGTGGTCGATCTCCGAGACGACGCCGAGGTGGACCGGGAGCCGTCCGCTCTCAGCGGCGTCCCGATCACGCGGATCCCGCTGTTCCTCGGATCGGTCGGCTCGTTCTTCGCGCTCAATATGGATCTGACCGCGATGTACCGTCATCTCGTGGACGAGTCCGCACCGAGGCTGGTGGACGCGGTTCGCATCATCGCGGCAGGCGAGCCGACACTCGTGCACTGCACGGTGGGGAAGGACCGCACCGGTGTCACGGTCGCTCTCGCGCTCAGTGCGGTCGGGGCAGATCGGGATGCCGTGGTCGCCGACTACGCGCTCACCGCGTCGCAGCTGCCGCCGGAGCGGAACCGCGCGATCGTGCAGTACCTGCGCGCGCACCTGCCCGACGCCACGAACGCCGTGCAGCTTGCGACCGAGTCACCCGCTCCCGTGATGGCGTCGCTTCTGGCCGACATCGACGACCGCTATGGATCGGTGGCGGCGTTCCTGCGCGACGCCGGGATGGCCGACGCCGAGCTCCATGCGCTGGCGGAGGCACTGCTCGCCTGATCGCGCCCGTCGGTGCGCGGTCGAATGAGGTTAGGCAACCCTACATAGGTGGTAGAGTGAAGTCATCATGGGCACCACTCAGACGTACGCAGCAGGCCGCGCCGCACGCCGAGCGTCCCGCCGACCGCAGGTGCAGCACCTGATCACGGCTGACGAGCACTCGCTCGCCGATCTCGAGCTCGCCCTCGCCACGCTGCCCATGTGCGCCGTCGGCCGCGTCTTCATCGAGGTGCCCGATGCCGGCGACATCGGCGTCATCTCGGCGCCGCCGCGGATGACCGTGGCCTGGCTGCCTCGCTCGCGGCGGGGCCTGCAGCCGCGCGCGACGGGGGAGGCGCTCAGCCGAGCCGCGATCGCCTGGGCGGACGAGATGCTCTGCGACGAATCCGGCGCCGGTCTGGGCACCGAGGTCATTCTGCTCGGCGGCTGGCTGAGCACTGCCGACATCGTCGACCACCTGACGAATGCGGGAACCGTGCCGGCGGAGGCGATCCACGCTCCGTCCCGTTACGGTCTCACGTCCGACTGACCGACTCGCCGCGACCGCGGCACGTAACCGCCGTCCTCCAGGCCCGCTTCGACCTCGAACCAGTTGCGAAGCGGATCCCGTCCCGCGAGCAGATACAGCACGGGCATCAGGAACCCGTATCGGCGCCACTGGCGCTTGTGGACGGCTTCATGCCTGAGCACGGCGTCTGACGGATCACGGTCGCCGGTGAGGAAGCATCCGCCCACGCAGACTCCACCGCGCGCGAATGCCCACGCGGGCAGCCCCTGGAAGACCCAGAGTCCTTCTCGACGCTGCACTCTCCCCGTGCTCCACAGCGAACCCCATACCCACCCGACGGCGGTGCCCCAGGCATAGCCCAGGCTGCTGATCGGCGAGTCGAGCAGCACCGAAGGCAGGATCCTGTCGACGCGGCGTCCGCGCGCGAGCGCGCGCGCTGCGTGGGCCCGCCACTCGGCCGTCATGCCACGGCGCCGATCAGACGAAGAATCGCGCCGAGGTCGAGCACGGCATCCGCCGGGCTGCGGGGCGCGAAACCGGCGATGGTCGCGCCGGCCAGCGGCACCTCCTCGCGAAGGCGCCTCAGCGCGGCGGCGAGATCAGTCGCGCTCACCCCGAAGGGCGCGGCTTCGGAGACGCCCTCGAACTCCGCAGGATCGAGCACGTCGACGTCGATGTGCACCCACACCCGACTCGCACCCGTCGCACGCACCGCTGCGGCCACGGCGCCGACATCTGCCAGGCTGTCGGAGGAGAGCACGCTGACCCGCTCCAGGGCATCCCGCTCGGTGTCGTCTATGGAGCGCGAGCCCAGCAGAACGATCCGCTCGGCGGGCACCCCGGGTGACAGGGCGAGCTGCGGCTCGCCCTCGCCCATCACCGCGCGGAGCGCCATCCCGGCGAATGCTCCGGACGGCGAGGTGGACGCGTCGTTCAGGTCGGGGTGCGCGTCGCACCAGAGCACGGCGAGCTCCGAGGTGTCGATCGCCGAGAGGGCGAAGACGCTCACGCTGCAGTCGCCGCCGACCACCACGGTCGGCTCGCTCGTGGCGGCGATGCGCTCGGTGACGAGTTCACGAGTGCGCAGCAGAGCGCTCAGCCGCCGGATGCCGGTGCCGAGAGAGTCGCCGGCCTCCAGCGGCACGTCGAGCATCGTCGTATCACGGCGCGGCAGATCGCCGGCGATCGCGGCGGCGCCGTCGGTGAGCAGCATGGCGCGGGCCGACGGCGAGCCCTGCCACTGAGGCACGATCAGGAAACGGGTCATGGTCTCTCCGGGGGGAGAAGGAGGGGTGGATGCCGCGCACGGCATCCACCCCTCGGAATCACTCTGCTTCGAGGGCGGCACGCGAGGTGCCGCCGGACTTGAGCTCGGCGAGGCGGGCCTCGACCTCGGTCAGCTCGCCGAGGTCCTCGAGGCTCTCGAACTGCGCGTCGAGCGAGGAGGCGGCGATCTCGGCCTTGCCCTGGGCGAGGGCCTCCTGACGGCGGATCTTGTCTTCGAAACGACCGAGCTCGCTGGTCGGGTCGAGCACGTTGATCGAGCCGATGGCATCCTGCACCTTGGTCTGCGCCTCGGCGACCTTCGCCCGGGCGAGCAGCTCGCTGCGCTTCGTCTTGAGCTGGCCGAGCTTCTCCTTCATGCCGTTCAGCCCGCCCTTGAGCTTCTCGACGATCTCGGTCTGCGCCGCGATCTGCGGCTCGGCCGCCTGTGCCTCGCGCTCTTCGCCGATCTGACGCTGCAGGGCGATCTTGGCGAGGCTGTCGAACTTGTCGGCGTCGGTCGTGTTGCCGGCCGAGCGCAGCTCGTCTGCCTTGCGGCTGGCGGCGAGTGCCTTGTTGCCCCACTCGCGTGCGGCGCGGACGTCCTCTTCGTGGTCGCGCTCGAGCAGGCGCAGATTGCCGATGGTCTCGGCGATCGCCGACTCCGCGTCGGCGATGTTGTTGGTGTAATCGCGGACGAGCTGGTCGATCATCTTCTGCGGGTCCTCGGCTTGGTCGAGGAGCGAGTTGATGTTCGCGCGGACGAGGGTCGAGATGCGCCCGAAAATGGATTCCTTGGCCATGTTCATTCCTTTGCTGTTCTCAGGTTGTCGTGGTCGATGGTCGTGTCAGATCGTGAGGGGCCCGGCGTCGACGTCAGAACGCGCCTCCGCCGCCGCTGCTGCCGGAGCTGCCGCCGAAGCCGCCGACCGAGAAGCCGCCGCCTCCGCCGCCTCCGAAGAAGCCGCCCCCGCCGCTGCCGCCGGAGCTCCAGCCGCCGCCTCCTGCGCCCCAGCCGCCGCCGCCCCAGCCGCCGCCGTGATGACCGCCGGTGGCCTGGCCGATGAGGATGCCGCCGAGCAGAGCGCCGAGGGTGTCACCGCCGCGACCGCCGCCGCCGCTGAACCCGGAGTAGTCGCTCTGTGCGATCCGGATGGCCTCCGACGCCAGGGCGTCCGCCCGCTGGGCGAGCGAGAGCGCCGCGACCGGGTCGGTCTGAGCGAGTGAGCGAGCCTGCTCGAGCGTCGCCCGTGCTTCGGCGAGACGGGTGCGCGCGGTCGATGCGATCGAACCACGGCGGTTGAGGATGTAGCTCTCCGCGGTGGAGATCTGCATCTCGGCGCGGCGCACCGCATCGGCGAGCATGCTGAGTGCGCGTGCGATCCTGGCCTGCTCGTCGCGGCCGTGCTGGATGACGGCGTCGATCGACGTGTTGGCGGCTTCCAGAACCCGAAGGGCGTCGAGAGGCTGCCGCCCGGAGGGCCCGAGCATCGCCTGAGCGCGCTGGATGCCCTGCAGCGTGGCCGTCACCGCCTGAGCGATGCCGCCCTGCGAGTCGGGGAGGGAACGGGCCGTCTGCACATCGGCGTTCAGCTCGGAGATGAGCGCGGCGGCTCGTTCGTCGGCGGCCTGCAGATCGCTCTGCAGCTTCTCGACCGCGTCCTCGAGCTGAGTGGCCTGCTGCACGGCGCCCTCCGCCGCGCGGACGGCGACGGCGGCGTCGCCGGTCTCGCCCTCGGCGATCAGCGCATCGGCCTCCCGAATGCGCTCGTCGGTGAATGTCATGCGAGAGCGGGCTTCGGCGGTGTTGCCGACCACAGGGGAGATCGCTGAGGGCGCATAGACGGCGGCGAGGTCGTCGAGGATGCGATCGGCCCGCTCGATCTCGGCGCCGGCGGCGGCGCGCAGACGGCGCACGTTCTCGAGCGCGGCGGGGGCGTTCTGCTCGAGCTCGCGCAGCTCGTCGAACTCGGCCTTGCGCTCTACGAGCACCTGCGTCGAGTCCGAGCACAGCTGCAGGATGCGCTGGTTCCACTCGATGCGCTGCTCGTCGGTGTCGGGAACCTCGTCGTCGAGCTTCTGCTGCAGCGAGAACGCCTGGTCGAGGTTGGTGCGCGAGGTCTGCAGGGCCGTCACGAACGGGCCGATCACCTCGTCGCCGAACTGCGCACGCGCGTACTCCATCTCCTGTTCGCTGGTGCGCACGAGGTCGTCGGTGCGCACCAGCGCGATGTTCGCCTGCCTGCCGAGCTCGGCCAGCTGCGCCTGCCGCTCGGCCTGCTCCGCCGCCCGCCTGCGGGCGCGGCGCACGAGTAGCACGATCACGACGATCACGACGACGACCACGACGACGATGCCGACGATGATCGCTGTGCGTGCGGCGATCTCCGCAGCGCGCTGCTGCTGCTCTGCCGCTCGCTGCGGCTCGAGCACGTAGATGTCGTACGCCCGGTCCGCGCCCGCGACCACGGCGCCGCTGAAGTCGCTCTCCGACAGATCCGGTCGCATGGCGGCGAGGATCTCGTCGCGCTGCTCGACGCTCATCTCGCCCCGGTCCGGGCGGTACATCGTGTAATTGCGACCCTCGGTCGAGACCGAGATGAGGTACTGGGTGTCGCTGAACCCGTTGCCCTGCGCCGTCTGCGTCGTCCACGCGGCAGGATCGGCCGGCGACGTGTACTGCGGCACCATGACGAAGAAGAGGTCGATGCCCGCCTCTTCGCGCAGCCTGTCGAGGGTCGCCTCGGCATCCGCCCGATCGGAGGCGGAGATCACACCGCTGCGGTCGGTGATCTGCCCGTCGAGCTCACCGGGATCGGTCGCGGACGCCATGCTCAGCGAGAGCGCGCCCATCAGAACACCGAGCAGGACCGCGGTCGCAGTCCGCCACCGATTCCTCATCGTGTTCCCTCCGGCCGGCAGGCGTGCACCATGGCACGAGTCTATGCACTGGGCCCGACCGGCGACAGCACCCACGGCGGGTTCGCCGTTCGCCCTCAGCGCAGACGCATACGCTGGGAGGCATGGACGACATGTACGGCTCCGACGTGCTCGCCGACGGCTGGCGGCAGCGCGGTTTCGCCAAGACGACCGAGGTCGCGGCAGAGAGGGATCTCGTCGTCGAGGTCGCGCAGGACGGGTACTGCGGTGCGGTCACCCGGATCGAGGCGGGCATGGTCGAGCTCGAGGACTGGAAGGGCCGTCGGCGCAGCTTCCCGCTCGGCGGCGGATTCATGATCGACGGCAAGCCGGTGAAGCTCGTCGTGCCCGTCGCGAAGCGGACAGGACCCCGCCGCACGGCATCCGGGTCGTTCGCCGTAGCCGACGACCGGGCGCGAGTGGCGCTGCCGAGCCGCATTCTCGTCGAGGGGCGGCACGATGCCGAGCTCGTGGAGAAGGTCTGGGGAGCGGACCTGCGCGTGGAGGGCGTCGTCGTCGAGTACCTGAAGGGTCTCGATCTGCTCGATGAGCTGCTCGCGGAGTCGCCGCCGTCGTCCACCCGTCGCTACGGTGTGCTGGTCGATCACCTGGTGCCCGGCTCGAAGGAGACTCGCATCGTGGATCAGATCATGCGCGGTCCGCACGGCCGGCACCTGAAGATCGTCGGGCACCCCTACATCGATGTGTGGCAGTGCGTGACCCCTGCGGCGATGGGCATTCGAGCATGGCCGGAGATCCCGCGCGGCACGGATTGGAAGACGGGCATCTGCCGCGCCTTCGGCTGGCCGGCCGACGACCAGACCGACATCGCCCACGCCTGGAAGCGGATCCTCTCTCGCGTCACGACCTACCGAGACCTCGAACCCGCCCTGCTGGGCCGGGTCGAGGAGCTGATCGACTTCGTCACGGAGCCCGCGCGGTGACCGGCCGTTCGCGGGGCATCCCGTCCACCCGGGTCGCTGAGCCTGTCGAAGCGCCCCGGTACCCTGGAGGGATGCCTGAACCACGCACCTTCCGCGATGAGCCCGTCTCGTTCGTGCGCCGCAGCGGCCGCATGTCCGAGGCGCAGGAACGGGCATTCGAGCAGCACGCGCCGTTCTATCTGCTGGACGTCCCCCGCGACGTGGCCTTCACCTCGGTGCACCCCGAGGCGCGGCTCGATGTCGCGGCCGAGTACGGACGCGAGGCGCCGCTGATCGTCGAGATCGGCTCCGGCCAGGGCCACGCGATCGTCGCCGCCGCATCCGCCGCGCCCGACGCCGACTTCCTGGCGGTCGAGGTGTTCCGGGCGGGGCTGGCGCGCACCATGCTCGACGCCGCGGCCGCCGACGTTCGCAACCTGCGGCTGGTCGAGGCGAATGCTCCCGAGGTGCTCTCGACGTATCTGCCCGAGGGATCGGCGTCGGAGGTGTGGATCTTCTTCTCCGACCCGTGGCACAAGAAGCGCCACACCAAGCGGCGGCTCATCCGGCCCGGTTTCCCGGCGACCGCCGCGCACGCGATCGCCGCGGGGGGAGTGCTGCGTCTGGCGACAGACTGGGAGGACTACGCGCTGCAGATGCGCGAGGTGCTCGACGAGGCGCCCGAGTTCGAGCGCGCCTTCGACGGCGAGTGGGCCGAGCGCTTCGACGGCCGCGTGATGACCGCCTTCGAGCGCAAGGGCATCGCCAGAGGACGCGAGATCCGCGACCTCACCTACCGCCGGGTGCCGCGGGTGTGACGAAGACCGCCTGGCGCAGCATCCCTCCGGCGGCGCTGGTGTGCGCTGCCGCGCCCGCCTTCTTCGTGCTCGGCTGGACCTGGGCCGGGTGGCTTCTCATCATCTTCGGCCTCGGGACCGCCGCGCTGATCGAACGCAGGTCTCCGCGCTCGATCGCCGTGTCGGTCGGACACCGACCCGACCGGGTGATCGGCGAGCGACGCGTGCCGTCGCTGACTCGCGACCTGGCGCTGATCGCGATCGGGATGCTGATCGTGCACGCCATCTCGCTCGAGGCGCAGCTCGACGACCTCTCGATGCTGCGCTTCACGCTCGCGCTCGGGGGAGCGTTGCTCGTGCCGTACCTGCTGTCGCGCTTCGCGTTCCGCGACCGGGCGATCTCGTTCCCCTGGCGCACCGGCATGCGCTGGGCGCCGTGGCAGTGGGTGTGGCTGATCGGGGTGCTCGTGCTCGGGTGGCTGATCCTGCCGTTCTACTTCATCACCAGCGGCGTCTACCACAACTGGCCGGTCGTGGACACGGCCGATCTCATCGCCCGGCTGTTCGTCGGCGTCGGCGCGGTGGGCATCTGGGACGAGCTGTTCTTCATCTGCACGGTCTTCGCGCTGCTGCGCCGGCACATGCCGGCTCTCAGCGCCAACGTGCTGCAGATGATCGTGTTCGTGTCTTTCCTGTGGGAGCTCGGCTACCGGGCCTGGGGACCGGTGCTGACCATCCCGTTCGCGCTGCTGCAGGGCTGGATCTTCCTGCGCACCCACTCGCTCGCGTACGTGGTGACCGTGCACCTGCTCTTCGACGCCGTCGTGTTCGCTGTGCTCGTGCACGCCCACAATCCCGGGCTGCTGCCGTTCTTCCTCGTCTGACCGGTCCCTGGCGGGCGGTCTCCGCGCCCGCGTCGGGGAGCCAGATGTCGGGTGCGCGGGCCCGGTGACCGGCATACGGCTCCCGCCCAGGCTGGTGCGGCAGGGTCCGGCGCGGGTGGGGGAGCCAGATGTCGGGTGTGGGTGCCTGGTGACCGGCATTGGGCTCCCGGCCAGGCCGGCGCGGCAGGGTGCCAGCGGGTCGAGGGCCACCCGCCGGATCTTCGGCGTGCAGAGCGCTGCCGACGCCGAGACGACGCGTGCCCTCGCCTTCAACCAGGGCTTTTACAACCTCTTCCTCGACGTCGCCACGTTGCTCGGGGTGGTCCTCGTCGCGGTGGGGCACAGGCGGCGGGTGTCACCCTCGCCCTCGCCGGCACGGGGATGTTGCTCGCCGCAGCCCTCGTGCTGGTCTTCTCCGACCGCACCAAGCTCCGTGCCGCCGCCACTCAGGGCACGGCGCCGCTGCTCGCCGTGATCGCACTGACGGTCTGGATGCTCGGAGCCGCTGGCGCGCAGCCGTCGCGCGCGTGCAATCCGCGGGGTGCGCAGCTGGTAGGCTCGACCGGTACGCCTCCGTAGCTCAGCGGATAGAGCGCCGGTTTCCGGTACCGTAGGTCGCAGGTTCGATTCCTGTCGGGGGCACGTATCGGAGAAGACCGCCCACGGGCGGTCTTCTCCGTCTCCGGCGGCGGATCTTCGAGAGGAGCGCGGCGATGACGAGAAGGTACAAGGTCGGAGAGCACGTCAGCTGGAACTCCGAGGCGGGGCGCGTGCGCGGGCGCATCACGAAGGTGCACACGTCCGATTTCGAATTCATGGGCCGCACGCGACGCGCCAGTGACGACGACCCGCAGTACGAGATCAAGAGCGACAAGACCGACCACGTCGCGGCGCACAAGGGAAGCGCTCTGACGCTGCTCGATGACTGAGCGATGATCCTCACTGTCGGCCATTCCACGCACCCTCTGGACGAGTTCACCGAGCTGCTGCGCGCGGCCGAGGTGGGCGCGCTGATCGACGTGCGCCGGCTGCCGGGCTCGAACCGATACCCGTGGTTCAACGCCGATTCTCTCGCCGCATCGATGCCCGAGCATGACATCCGGTATCTGCGCATCGAACAGCTCGGCGGACGCCGCAACCTGCAGCGTCAGATCCCGGATGAGGTCAACGGCATGTGGCGCAACCGCAGCTTCCACAACTATGCGGACTACGCACTGGGCGCCGACTTCGCCGAGGGGATGGAGCAGCTGCTGGCGGTCGCCGACAGCATCGACGGGCGGGCCGCGGTGATGTGCTCGGAGGCGGTCTGGTGGCGCTGCCACCGGCGGATCATCGCCGATCATCTGCTGGCGCGCGACATCGCGGTCGGCCATCTGATGCCCGACGGGCGCGTGGCAGAGGCGACGCTGACGCGCGGAGCCGTGATCAGCGGTGGAGTGGTGGAGTACCCGTCGACCGAGTGACTACTTGGCCGGCTTCGGCTTCGCCTCGTCGGCGGCGGTCACCGGGGCTGTCCTGAAGCGCTCGAGCGCGGCGGCGACCTTCTCTGCGAGGTAGGCGTGACCGGCATCCGACGGATGCCTGCGACCGGCGCCGACGTCGATCAGCTGCAGGTAGTTCGCGTCGGTGATCCAGTCGTCCTGCACGGGGGAGATGTACCACCAGCCCCGCGCCTCGGCGAGACGGGCGAGATCGCGATCGATGCGCGCCGTCGACGCGCCGACCGGCAGCTCGTGTGGCGCCGGTCCCAGGATGACGATCGGCACGCCGGGGTACTTCGCGACCATGGCATGCCACACCGCGTTCACCGCGGCGGGATAGGCCGCCGCGTCAGACAGCCGATCGTTGATCGATCCCTGCAGGATGATCAGATCCGGATCGATCCACGACTCCAGTTCGCCGACGCGGGTGAGGAAGTCCGGTCCGTCGAGTCCTGCTCGCTGGTACCCGCTGCCGCGCACCCCGCGCACGACCGTGTCGCCGGGGAGCAGTCGGGCAAGGCGGTACGCGTACCCGTCGGTCGGCACAGTCGCGGCCGAGCCGTAGGTCCACGAATCGCCGAAGACGAGCACCTCGGGATCGTCAGGCAGGGCGAGCGCCACCGGTGAGACGCCGTGTTCGGCGGCAGCCACCGGAGCGGTCTCCGCCGGCGGCAGCCAGGGGCGGGTGATGCCCAGGGTGACGGCGAGCGCCACCGCGAGGGCGCCTCCGATCGCAAGGGCCGTGCGGCGCCGTCGGGTCGGCGGGTGCAGGGTCATGAGAAGAGCGTAAGCGAAGGATGCTACTTCGACGTGCCCTGCGTGACCGACCCCTGCAGCTGACGCTGGAAGAAGACGTACACCAGCAGCACCGGGGCGATCGTGATGATCACCGCGGCGAACAGCGCGCCGAAGTCCACCGCGTACCCGGCGGCGGACGCGAACGCCGCCATGCCCTGCGAGAGCACGTACTTCGCCTGCTCGGTGTTCAGCGCCACCGGCAGCAGGAACTGGTTCCAGAGTCCCAGGAAGTTCAGGATCGCCACCGCGGCGAGTCCCGGCTTCGCCATCGGAAGCATCACCTGGAAGAAGGTGCGCCACTCGCTTGCGCCGTCGACGTAGGCGGCCTCCTGGATCTCGTAGGGGAGCGACTTGAAGAAGGAGAACAGGAAGAACACCGTGAAGGGCAGGGCGAAGGCCACGTAGGTGATGATCAGTCCGGGCAGCGTGTTCAGCAGGCCCATCCCCTGGAGGATGAAGAACAGCGGCACGATCGCGAGGAACACGGGGAAAGTGAGCCCGGCCAGCATCAGGTAGTAGATCACCCGGCTGCCTGGCACCGAGAAGCGGGCCAGCACGTACGCGCACATGGCGCCTAGCAGCATCACGAGCAGCAGCGCCGATCCGACGACGACGACCGTGTTCAGGAACATCTGGCCGAAGTTGTACTTGCCCCAGGCCGAGACGTAGTTGTCGAAGTTCCACTGCGCCGGCAGGCCGAACGGAGACGCGAAGATCTCCTTCGTGGACTTGAACGAGCTCAGCAGCGTCCAGAGCATGGGCAGGATCACGATGATCGCCCAGATGGTCAGCACCACGTGCGAGACGGCGCCGACGACGCGGTCTCCTGCGGTCATGGTGGCCTTGCGATCGGCGCCGGCCTCGCGGCGCGCGCGTGCGGGGTCGACCGCGACCAGGGTGCGGGTCTGCTGGCTCATGCTCGACCTCCGTCGTCCTTGCCGCCGGTGAGGCGGTTCACGAGGAACACGGCCGCGGCGAAGATGAGTGTGATCACGGCGAGCACCACGCCCATGGCGCTGGCGAGGCCGAACTGGCCCTTCTCGAAGGCCGTGCGGAACAGGTACTGGCTCATCACGAGCGTGCTGTTGCCTGGGCCACCGGTCGCGTTCAGCGCGACCATGTACACGTAGGCGTCCAGGGCCATGATGCCGAGGTAGATGTAGGCGGTCTGCACGTTGTCGCGGATGAGTGGCAGCGTGATGGACACCGTGGTGCGGAACCGGCCTGCGCCGTCGATGCGCGCAGCCTCGTAGATCTCGGCCGGCACCCCCTTGATCGCGGCGATGAACAGCACCATGTAGAAGCCGATCATGCCCCAGGCCATGACGAAGATGGAGGCGCCCATCGCGGTGCGCTCGTCGCCGAGCCAGGCGAAGTCGTTCATGTCGATGCCGACCGCGCCGAGCAGCCCGTTCAGCAGGCCGCTGGGCGTGTAGATCATGCTCCACAGGATGCCGATGACGATGGCGGGGATGACGTACGGGAAGAACGACACCACGCGATAGAAGCTCGACGCACGCAGCCCGCGCACCTGGCCGCTGCTGGGGCCGCCGATGGTGATCATGCTCGCGAAGATGAGAGCGATCGTGAGGGTGATCAGCGGCAGCACGATGGCGAGCAGGATGTTGTTGCCCATCGCCTGCATGAAAGTCGAGTCGTTGAAGAGCTTGACGAAGTTCTTCACCCCGATGAAGTCCATCTCGGGGGTGAAGCCGGTCCAGTTCGTCATCGCGTAGTACACGGCCTGCACGAACGGCGAGATCACGAAGATCAGGAACACCGCGACCGGCAGGCCGAGGAACACCAGCAGGAAGGAGACGTAGTCGAAGGTCAGCGGGCGCCGCCCGAGGCGGGGCGGCTTGCGCCGCCCCGCCCGGGCCGCCGTCACGGCGACGGTGTCCAGCGCCGCGTCGACTCCGGGAGCAGTGGTCACTTGATCTCGATCTTGTTGATGGAGTCGTCCTCCCGCACCTTGTCGACCAGCGCCTGCAGCTGCTTGGTGAGCGTGGCGACGTCCATCTTGCCGTCGAGGAACGAGTTCCAGATCGGCAGCTGGTCGCCGTTCATGCCGTACAGGTTCGTCGACTTGATCGTGAAGACGTTGCTGCCCGCTGCATCGATGATCTCGGACTGCGAGACCAGCGCGGTCGAACCGAATCCGTCGGCCGGGACGGTGTCCTTCACGACCGTGGGCGCGAGCTTGCTCTTGGCGAAGTCGGTGGCAGCCTCCTTCGACAGCATGGTGCGAAGCAGCTCCTTGCCGCCCTCGGGGTTCTTCGCCTTCGACGGGACGATGAACGGCTCGCCCGCCTCGACGCGTGCCGTGCCGGCGGGCGTCGTCTGGTTGCCGTCCAGCGGCAGCTCGGAGATGCCCTTCATCTTGAATCCGTCGGCCGTCTGATCCTTCATCTCGTTCTCGATCCACGAGCCCGACGGGTAGAGCAGGGCCTCCTGGCCGTTGCTCCACTGCGCCTGCGCCTCGGTGAACTGCGTGCCCGAGCCGCCCGGCTTGACGTAGCCGGCCTGGATCAGCTCGTAGAAGATGTTCAGGATGTCCTGCAGCACAGGGTGCGACCAGGCGTCTTCGGCGAGGTTCTCCAGGGGGAGTCGCACGTCGTCGCCGGCCTGGACGACCGCCGAGTCGATGACCATCGTCTGGTAGTAGGTCGCCGCCTCCTTGCCCCAGAGGAACAGGTACTTGCCCTGCTCCTTGGCCTTGGCGCCGAGGTCCTTGAGGTCCTGCCAGCTCGTGGGAACCGCCCAGCCGTTCTGCTCGAAGAGGCTCGACGAGTACCAGATGCCGTAGACCGTCAGCACGTAGTTGAGCGCGACGAACTTGCCATCGAACGTGCCGGGGTCCTTGACACCGGCGAAGACGGTGTCGCTGATCGTCTCACCGTCGCTGTTCTTGGCGTCGAGCACGTCGTCGAGCTCTTCGAGCTGCTCGAGGATCGTGTTCCAGCCGATCGAGTTCGCACCGGAGTTGTCGATGAGGTCGGGCGGGTTGCCGCCGACGAACCGCGGCTGCAGCTCGGTGGCGATCTTGGTCGACGGCGAGACCTTCACCGTCACGCCGTCCAGGCCCTTGCTCTTCTCCATCAGCTTCGCGGAGTTCTCGACGTAGTCGATGCCGTAGCCGCCGTTGAAGATGACCGCGTCGACCTTCGAGTTGGCTGCCACGCCGAACGGGTTGTCCGCGGTGACTTCACCGGCCGGTGCCTTGCCGCCTCCGCCGCCGCCGGGAGCAGCGCACGAGGCGAGGGTGGCGCTGAACGGCAGCAGCAGTGCTGCGGCCGCCGCACCGCGCAGCAGGTTGCGACGGCTGATGGATGCGTCCTTGATGTCCATCTCTTTACCTTCCGTTGTGGGTGTGAATCGGTATTCGGGTTCGGGGTCTTCCCTGGGTTCAGGGCACGGCGGCATCGGGCCGGTGGGTGCGCGGCGCCCGGCGGTGCGGAGCCACGGCCATCGCGCTGGCCGCCAGTCGGGTGGAGGCCACGCCGAAGGTCTGCTGCGCGGCGAGCACGTAGAGCAGGTCCAGCACGAGCAGCTGGGAGTGCTTGACCGACAGGTCGTCCGGACGCAGGTAGGCGGTGGGCTCAGCGGTGGCGAGCGAGATGTCGGCGAGCGCGGCGAGCGGCGAGTCGCTGTCGTGGGTTATGGCGACGGTGAACGCCCCGGCCGAGCGCGCCTGGGAGAGCATCTGCACCGTCTCCTCGGTGCGACCGGTGCTCGAGATGCCGATCGCGACCGACGACTGATCCTGCAGGACAGCGCTGGTGAGACCGTCGTGCACGTCGGACCAGCTGTGCGCGTTCACCCCGATGCGGTACAGCCGCCCCTGGAACTCCCGAGCCATGACCCCGCTCCCGCCGACACCGTAGATGTCGACGTGGCGCGCCGCCGTGATCGCGTCCGCCGCGCGCAGTACGGAATCGAGGTCGAGGCCGGAGGCGGTGCTCTGCAGGCTCTCGATGTGCAGGCTCAGCAGCGTCTGCAGGATCTTGCCGGGCTCGTCGGATGCGCTCAATTCGCGCCCCATGTCGGCGTGCCAGCTCTCCTCGGCATCGCCCCGACCGATCTCGGACGCGACGCCCACCCGGAACTGCGTGTACCCGTCGAAGCCGAGCGCGCGGCAGAACCGGGTGACGGTGGCCGCCGACGTTCCGGCGTGGCCGGCCAGTTCGGTGATCGTCATCTCGACCGGAGCGGCGGGATGCTCGGCGATGACGTCGGCGATCCTGCTCATCGCCGCCGGCATGGCGCGACGACGGTCTGCGATGCGCCGTGCGATCGTCAGGCCGTTTCCGTTGTCGCGGGTCCGTGGCACCATTGCCTCCAGGTTCTTTGCGGGGCGAGAGCGCAAGCCCTCGTCCGGGATCCCCGTTGCACTGAAAACTATTCTCATGCGACGAAAACGTCAAACATCGCCTCGTCACGAATGAATCACGAAGGCCGGCGGCGCCACCGCCCCGCCTGTTTCGAGTCGGAGATGCGGCGAGCCGTAGACTTGGTCTCCTATGAACCCTGAAGCCCTTTCCGCCGCCGTCCTCGCCGTCCTCGACCCGATCGCGGCGTCGCTGCGACCGGATGAGGCACTCGGCGTCGACGCTGCGGACATCGTGCTCGAGCGTCCCCGCAATCGGGATCACGGTGACTGGTCGACGAACATCGCGATGCGTCTGGCCAAGCGGCTGGGCTCGAGTCCCCGTGATCTCGCGCAGCGGATCGCCGACGACCTGGCCGGAATCGACGGCATCCAGGGTGTCGAGATCGCCGGTCCTGGATTCATCAACATCCGTCTCGAGGCCGGCGCGGCCGGCGCCCTCGCGAAGACCATCGTCGATGCGGGCGCGTCGTACGGCACCAACGAATCCCAGGTCGGAGTCTCGGTGAACGTCGAGTTCGTCTCGGCGAACCCGGTCGGACCGCTGCACATCGGCCACACCCGGTGGGCTGCTCTGGGGGACTCGATCGTGCGCCTGCTGCTGGCCAGCGGGGCGGATGCCGTGCGCGAGTACTACATCAACGACGCCGGGGCGCAGATGGAGCGGTTCGCGCAGTCGATCGTCGCGGCCGCCAAGGGCGAGCCGACGCCGGAGGGCGGCTATCCGGGGGAGTACATCGCCGAACTCGCCGCACGCGTGCTCGCCGCGCACCCTGGTCTTCTCGATCTTCCCGAGGTCGAGCAGCTCGTGATCGCGCGCGATCAGGCATACGAGTATCAGCTGGCCGAGATCCGGGCATCCCTCGCCGCGTTCAACGTGCCCTTCGACGTGTGGTTCTCGGAGCGGACTCTGCATGCCGCGGGACCTGACGGCGCGAGCCTCGTCGATCAGGCGGTCGACCGGCTGCGCGCTCAGGGGCATGTGTTCGACGAGGAGGGCGCCGTCTGGGTGCGCACCACCGACTTCGGCGATGACAAGGACCGCGTCATCCGGCGCTCGAACGGCGAGTACACGTACTTCGCCGCCGATGCCGCCTACTACCTGAACAAGAGCGACCGCGGCTTCCAGAACAAGATCTATCTGCTCGGTGCGGACCACCACGGTTACGTGCACCGCCTCAAGGCGGTCGCGGGCGCGGCGGGTGAAGACCCCGAGAAGAACATCGAGGTGCTGATCGGTCAGCTCGTCTCGGTGCGTGGCGCTCGTCTGTCCAAGCGTGCCGGGAACATCATCGAGATGGACGATCTGCGGGCATGGATCGGCACCGATGCGCTGCGCTACGCGCTGGAGCGCTCGCCTGCCGATTCGCCGCTCGATCTCGATCCCGAGCTGCTGCAGAAGCGCACCAACGACAACCCGGTGTTCTACGTGCAGTACGCGCACGCTCGCACGCACAATGTGGCGCGCAATGCCGGCGACTCCGGCGTCGACCGTTCGGAGTTCGCTCCTGAGCTGCTCACGCATGAGACCGAGAGCGCTCTGCTCGGCGCGCTGCAGGAGTTCCCCCGCCTGGTGGCGTTCGCCGCCGAGGTGCGTGAACCGCATCGCATCGCGCGCTACCTCGAGGAGCTCGCGGGCCTGTACCACCGCTGGTACGACAGCTGCCGCGTGATCCCGAAGGGCGACGATCCGATCGAGACGGTGCATCGCACGCGGCTGTGGCTGAACGACGCCACCGGACAGGTGCTGCGCAACGGGCTCGACCTGCTCGGCGTCTCGGCCCCCGAGCGGATGTGACCCGATGACGAACGCGGCCGCCACCACGCGTCGACCTCGCTGGCCGTGGGTCGTGCTCGTCATCGTGCTGGTGCTGGCGGCTCTCGTGGCCGCGGGAGAGCTCGTCGCGCGTGCCATCGTGCCGAACACGATCCGCTCGCTCGTGATCTCGAACCTCGATCTGCCCGAGGAGCAGCAGCTCGACGTGCAGGTGGCGGGAGTGATGCTGCCGCAGCTGATCGCAGGCACCCTCGACGAGGTGAAGCTCGCCTCGGACGAGGTCACCATCGGCGGCATCACCGGCTCCGCGCGGGTCACCGCCCGCGACGTCCCGGTCTCGGGAGGAGCACTGGGCGCGGCGGAGGGAACGGTCTCGATCGACCAGAGCCAGTTCGGCTCGCTGCTGGAGGCGTCGTCGCTGCCGATCTCGGGCATCGAGCTGACAGAGCCTGACGCGACGATAGAGGCCGACCTCGAGCTCTTCGGCAGTCGGATCCCGGTCGGGCTCACCGTGACGCCCGGGGCCGAAGACGGCGATCTGGTGCTGACACCCGTCGCGGTGATGTTCAACGGAGCCGCGGTGAACCTGGATGCCGTCTCGGGCCTGGTCGGTGCGGCGGGCGCGGCGATCACACAGCCGCAGCGCATCTGCATCGCCGACCGTCTCCCCGCCGGCATCACCCTCACCGGTCTGCGCGTCGAGGGCAGCCGCGCCGTCGCCGACATCGCCGCCGATGGTCGCATAGCGGTCGACCCGGCGCTCCTCGAGCCCGGCACCTGCCCCCGCTCCTAACTGCCCGGACCCTCGACGCGTCGAGAGCCCGCCCACCCTGGGAGCGCGCCCCTTCGGCAGGCTCAGGCGGCCGCAGTGCGGGTCACTCGGGAGCTGCCGCCTTCTGCGCCGCGCGCAGATTCGCCGTGGCGGCTCGCACGTCGTCCTCTGCCCGACGCAGCGCGAACTCGGGCAGCGTCTCGGCCCCGAAGCGCTCCGCGACCCGGTCGCTGCGCTCGCGGTGCGAGATCGTGATCAGGGCACTCGCCAGCAGGATGACCTGCGACGAGAGGTTCAGCCACAGCAGCAGCGCCAGCAGCGACGCGAACGAGGCGAGCAGCGGATTCGATTTCGCGCCGCCGACGAACAGGCTCGACAGCTCCTGAAGGACGAGCAGGCCCACCGCACCGATCGCGGCGCCGCCCCACAGCACGCCGGCCGAGGCGCGCACGCCGGACAGCATCCGGTACACCGCGGCGATGAGAACGGCATCCAGCGCGAACACGATCACCATCGACAGCAGACGGACCGTCCAGAACACCACGGCCGAGTCGCCGGCGACTCCCACGATCCCGGCGAACCAGCCCACGATCAGCTCCCCGGCGAAGGTGAGGCCTGCGGCGGCGACGAAGGTGCCGCCGATGATCAGCGCGAGCAGCACGCTGCGCAGCAGCACGAGATACCAGATCACATCGGCGGACTCCGTCCCGGCGATCGTGCGCACCGCATTGCGCATCGACCCGATCGCCCCGAGCGCCGAGCCGATGAGACCGATCAGCGAGATCACCCCTGCGACCGACAGCCCGCCCGGCGCCTTGATGTCATCGAGGTCGACGATGCCCTTGTCGTCGCCGGTCGCGATGAGACCGGGCACAGCCGAGTCCACGGCCGAGACGACGGCGGTCCAGGCCGCGGCGTCCTGTGAGAGCCAGAGCGCCGCCGCCGAGAACCCGAGCAGCACGGCGGCGAACACGCTGAACAGCGCGCGGTACGTGACCGCATCGGCGAGCATCGGCCCGCGCCTGCCGGTGTAGAGCAGCGCGGCGCGCACGATGCGCAGCTGCAGCAGGCGGCGGATCACCATCGCAGATGTCCGCGCCATCCATCCCTTCTGCTCGGGGGTCGAACCGGGGTCGGAACTCGTCGGCCTCTCCATCTTCACCACACTATTGAGTGCGTCGGAATGTGAACGGGGGTTGACTCGGGGGTGTCCTAGAATCAGGGTCGACCTCGTCTCCACGGCGAACCCCGTCAGAACCGTGACCCGATTGGCGCTGCGTGCATTCCCCCGACTCCTCTCCCGCCCCCGGATGGCTGGTCGTCCCCGACGACGCCAACGACCTGGTCGAGGGGGTGTGGCCGATGTCGGCGCAGCGGGATGCCGACGGTGAGCTGCACATCGCCGGCGTGGCGGTCGGCGAGCTGGTCCGCGTCCACGGCACGCCTCTGCAGGTGATCGACGAGTCGGAGGTGCGCCGCCGGGCTGCAGCGCTGCGCTCCGCCTTCGAGCGAGCGGCGGCCGCTCACGGAACGACGGCGCGCGTCTACTACGCGGGGAAGGCTCTGCTGAACACGTCGATCGTGCGCTGGGTGCTGGACGAGGGGCTGAACGTCGACGTCTGCACCGGCGGCGAGCTCGAGGTGGCGCTGGCCGGGGGAGCGGATGCCGGGAGGCTGGGCTTCCACGGCAACAACAAGTCGGTGGCAGAGCTCGAGCGGGCCGTGGATGCCGGCGTGGGCACCATCATCATCGACAGCGTCATCGAGGTCGAGCGTCTGGCCGCCATCGTCTCCCGCACCGGCGCGTCGCAGCGGGTCATGCTGCGCGTGAACAGCGGCGTGCACGCCGAGACCCACGACTTCCTGGCGACCGCCCACGAGGACCAGAAGTTCGGCTTCCCGCTCGGGCAGGCGCCGGCCGTCGTCGCGCGGATCCGCGAGATCGACGGACTCGTGTTCGCCGGCCTGCACTGCCACATCGGCTCCCAGATCTTCGGGGTCGCCGGGTTCCGTGAATCCGCCTCGCGCCTGCTCGACCTGCACCAGCAGCTGCTCGAGGGCGGCGACATCCCCCAGCTCAACCTCGGCGGAGGGTTCGGCATCGCCTACACGCGCGTCGACGACCCGACGCCCATCGCCGATCTCGCCGACGGCATCGTCGCGGCTGTCGCCGAAGGGTGCGCAGCCCGCGGCATCCCCGTGCCCGCACTCTCGTTCGAACCGGGCCGGGCGATCGTCGGCAACGCCGGCGTGACCCTCTACGAGATCGGGACGACCAAGGACGTCGCTCTCGAGACGGCCACTCGCCGCTACGTGAGCGTCGACGGAGGTATGAGCGACAATGCCCGCCCGGCCCTGTACGGCGCGCAGTACTCGGCGCGCCTGGCCTCCCGGATAGGCACCGACGATCCCGTGCTGGTGCGCGTCGTGGGCAAGCACTGCGAGTCGGGCGACATCGTCGTCGACCACGAGTACCTGCCGGGCGATCTGACCCCGGGCGACCTCCTCGCCGTCCCCGCCACGGGAGCTTACTGCGCGCCCCTGTCGAGCAATTACAACCATGTGCCCCGGCCGCCCATCGTCGCCGTGGCCGACGGAGAGGCACGCGTGATCGTGCGCGGCGAATCGCTCGCCGACCTGCTCGCTCGCGACGCGGGCATCCCGCAGTGAGCCCGGGCCGTCCGCGGCCAGACCGAAAGCCCCGACCCGAACGTGCTGAGGAGCGCAGATGACTGACTACCGACGACTTCGTGTGGCGCTGCTGGGAGCCGGAGCCGTGGGCTCTCAGGTGGCCTCCCTGCTGCTGCGTCACGGCGACGAGCTCGCCGACCGCGCCGGCGCCCGCCTGGAGCTCGCCGGCATCGCCGTGCGCGACGTCGACGCTCCACGCGACGTCGACCTGCCTCGCGAGCTGTTCACCACCGACGCCGAGACGCTGATCACCGGATCCGACATCGTCATCGAGCTCATGGGCGGCATCGAGCCGGCTCGCTCCCACATCCTGCTGGGCCTCGGCTCGGGCGCAGATGTCGTCACTGCGAACAAGGCGCTGCTCGCCACCCACGGGCCGGAGATCTATGAAGCGGCCGAGCGGGTGGGTGCCTCGGTCTACTACGAGGCCGCGGCCGCCGGCGCGATCCCGATCATCCGCCCGCTCCGCGACTCGCTGGCCGGCGACAGGGTGGTGCGCATCATGGGCATCGTCAACGGAACGACGAACTACATCCTCGACCGCATGGACGGCGAGGGCGCCGACTTCGCCGACGTGCTCGCCGACGCCCAGCGGCTCGGCTACGCCGAGGCCGATCCGACGGCCGATGTGGAAGGCTACGACGCCGCGCAGAAGGCGGCGATCCTGGCATCGCTCGCCTTCCACACCGCGGTTCCGCTCGAGGCCGTGCATCGCGAGGGCATCACGGGCGTGACGGCCGACATGATCGAGGAGGCCAGGGAAGCCGGCTTCGTCATCAAGCTGCTGGCCGTGTGCGAGCGTCTCGGCGAGGGTGGGCCCGAGTCGATCTCGGTGCGGGTGTACCCGGCCCTCGTCCCTCGCGATCACCCGCTCGGCGCCGTGCACGGAGCGAACAACGCCGTCTTCGTCGAGGCCGAGGCCGCCGGATCGCTGATGTTCTACGGCGCCGGTGCAGGCGGCGTGCAGACCGCATCCGCCGTGCTCGGCGATGTCGTCTCGGCCGCACGGCGGCACATCGCCGGCGGCACGGGCGTCGGCGAATCCACGCGCGCCAACCTGCCGATCGTCTCGATCGGCCACGTGCTCACCCGCTACCAGATCACTCTCGAGGTATCGGACGAGGCGGGTGTGCTCGCGGCCATCGCCGGCCTGCTCAGTGACGGCGGCGTGTCCGTCGCGACGCTCGTGCAGACCGTCATCCCGGCATCCGACGGCACCGACCGGGAGAGCGCGCGGCTGATCATCGGGACGCACCGTGCCACCGACAGCGCCCTGAGCGCCGCCGTCGACCGGCTGACGGCGAGCGATGTCGTCGAGCGGGTCGTGTCGGTGCTGCGCGTCGAGGGGGAATGAGCGTGGGGGTCACCCTCGTGCCGGCCGAGCCGGTCACCTCCCAGACGCCGCACGTCGACGGCGCGATCCGCACCGTCATGGTCACCGTCCCGGCGACCAGCGCCAACCTCGGCCCCGGATTCGACACCCTCGGTCTGGCACTGAGCGTGTACGACACGCTCACCGCCTCGTCCTTCGACGACGACCGTCTCGTGATCGAGGTGACCGGGTCGGGCGCGGCGGATATCCCGACCGACGAGAGCAACCTCGTCGTCCGATCCGTCGCGCACGTCTACGCCGATGTCGGCCGCCGGATGCCGGGTCTGCACCTGCACGCCGAGAACGGCGTGCCTCATGGGCGCGGCCTCGGATCGTCAGGCGCGGCTGTGGCAGCGGGCATCCTGATCGCAAAGGGGCTGCTGGCGGGGGATGTCGACCTCGACGACGAGGCGCTGCTGCGCCTGGCGACGGAGCTCGAGGGCCATCCCGACAACGTCGCGCCCGCCCTGTTCGGAGGTCTGACCATCGCCTGGACGGGGGAGCGCGGCCCGCAGCACAAGAAGCTGCTCGTGCACCGCGGCGTCGCGCCGCTCGTGTTCGTGCCGGGCTTCACGATGTCGACGTCGCTCGCCCGTTCGCTGCAGCCGCCGCACGTCTCGCGCGAGGACGCCGTCTTCAACGTGTCGCGCTCGGCGCTGCTCATCGCCGCGCTCACGCAGAGCCCCGAGCTGCTGCTCGACGCGACCGACGACCGTCTGCACCAGGAGTACCGCGGTCCGGCGATGCCGGAGACCCTGCGTCTGGTCCAGGCGCTGCGGGCCGAGGGGTTCGCGGCGGTCGTCTCGGGCGCCGGCCCCAGTGTTCTCGTGCTGGCGGACGGGCCAGGCGCGCGCCAGCGCGCCGTGGAGCTGGCCGATACGGTGACGGACACTCCGTGGCAGGCGCACATGCTCGCAGTGGACGTGCAGGGTGGTACAGTGAGGGAACGAGCGGAGGGCACCACGTAACTTCGTGAATCTCGCCCTATCGCACTTCTGCGAAGTCCGCACGCGATCCCCAGGAACATCCAGGTACTGGCTGGCAGGCGCTCTGCGTCGGCGCGTGTGATGCCCGCAGCATCTGCTGCGTGCAACTTCGGACTGCTCGTCTTCCCACGACATATGAGGGAGTACTCGTGGAGAACCTCTCCGAGACCCAGAACGACACCACGACCACCGAGTCGGTGACGACCGAGACTCCGGCGCCGGCACGCAAGCGCGCTCCGCGCCGCGCGACGACGGCCTCCGCCGCCGCAGCAGCCGAGGCCGGCGCCGCTGACACCTCGACGGCGCCTGCGGCCGACTCCGCCGCAGCCCAGCCCGGGCCGGGAGCCGATGCGGCGCCTGCTGCGGAGCAGCCGAAGGCCAAGGCGCCACGGCGCACGCGCGCAAAGAAGGCCGACGCCGAGACGCTCGACCTGCCGGCCGCGGACGCGCCTGCAGCCGCACCGGCGTCCGTCGCGCCCAGCGAGTCCGCGACGGATGCTTCGGCGACGACCGCGGCTCCGGCCGAGCAGACCGACGTCGCGGAGGCGCCGGCGAAGCCGGCTCGCAAGCGCCCCTCCCGCGCGAAGAAGAGCGAAGCCCCCGCCGAGCCGACGAGCGACGAGGGCGCCACCGAGACGACCGCCGCAGCGAGCGAGGCCGCCGGTGCCATCGATGAGCAGACGGCGGACGCCCCTGCCGAGCCCGCCAAGCGTCCCTCTCGCGGACGCCGCGGCGCGAAGGCCGCCGAAGACGAGAGCGGCGCCGAAGCACCGGCCGGATCCGCCCCGAGCGAGCAGACCTCGCCGGCGAACGAGCAGAGCGGCGGCGACAACGACGGCGATGGCGAGGGCTCCGGCCGCAGCCGCAGTCGCAGCCGTAACCGCAGTCGCGGGCGCGGCGGCGACAAGAACGGCGGCGACAAGAGCAGCAGTGGCCAGAACGGCGGCTCCCAGACCGGCGGACAGAGCGACTCCGACGAGGACGGCGGCTCGGGCCGCGGCCGGCAGCGGGGCAGCAAGCGCCGCGGCGGCGGCAACACCACAGCCGACGAGTTCGAGACCGAGATCGGCGAGGACGACGTGCTCATCCCCGTCGCCGGCATCCTCGATGTGCTCGACAACTACGCCTTCGTGCGCACCACCGGCTATCTCGCCGGTTCCAGCGACGTCTACGTCTCGCTCGGCCAGGTGAAGAAGTACAACCTGCGCAAGGGCGACGCGGTCGTCGGCGCGATCAAGCAGCCCCGCGAGGGCGAGCAGCAGGGCCGCCAGAAGTACAACGCCCTGGTCAAGGTCGACTCGATCAACGGCCTCTCGCCCGACGACGCCGCGAACCGCGTGGAGTTCGGCAAGCTGACACCGCTGTACCCGCAGGAGCGGCTGCGTCTGGAGACCGCTCCGGAGAAGCTCACCCAGCGGATCATCGATCTGGTCGCGCCGATCGGAAAGGGCCAGCGCGGCCTGATCGTCGCACCGCCCAAGGCGGGCAAGACCATCGTGCTGCAGCAGATCGCCAACGCGATCGCGCAGAACAACCCCGAGGTGCACCTCATGGTCGTGCTCGTCGACGAGCGCCCCGAAGAGGTCACCGACATGCAGCGCACCGTGAAGGGCGAGGTCATCGCGTCGACCTTCGACCGTCCGGCAGAGGATCACACGACGGTCGCCGAGCTCGCGATCGAGCGTGCCAAGCGCCTCGTCGAGCTGGGTCGTGACGTCGTCGTGCTGCTCGACTCGATCACCCGCCTCGGCCGCGCGTACAACATCTCGACGCCTGCGTCTGGCCGTGTGCTCACCGGCGGCGTCGACGCCGCGGCGCTGTACCCGCCGAAGCGCTTCTTCGGCGCCGCGCGCAACATCGAGAACGGCGGATCGCTCACCATCCTCGCGACCGCTCTCGTCGAGACCGGGTCGAAGATGGACGAGGTCATCTTCGAGGAGTTCAAGGGAACCGGCAACAGCGAGCTGCGTCTGTCGCGTCAGCTCGCCGACAAGCGCATCTTCCCTGCGGTCGACGTGAACGCGTCGAGCACGCGCCGCGAGGAGATGCTGTTGTCGGCCGACGAGGTCAAGATCACGTGGAAGCTGCGTCGTGCCCTCGCCGGCCTCGACCCGCAGCAGGCGCTCGAGGTCGTGCTGGGCAAGCTCAAGGAGACCGGCTCGAACGTGGAGTTCCTCTTCCAGATGCAGAAGTCTGTGCCGACGCCGAACACCAACGGCGGCGCGCACGCCCACGAGAACAGCATCCGCTGACCCACCGCTGAGCGGAGCAGAGGCGTGTTCGAATCGGTCCAGGCCCTCATCGAGGAGCATCGCCGGGTGCAGGAGGAGCTCTCCGACCCGGCGGTGCACGCCGATGCCGCGCGCGCCAAGCGGGTCAACCGGCGCTACGCCGAGCTGAACCGCATCGTCGCCGCACACGAGGCGTGGACGACGGCATCAGACGACCTGGAGGCGGCTCGCGAGCTGGCCAGGGAGGACGACGCCTTCGCCGACGAGGTGCCCGCGCTCGAGGAGGGGCTGCGGGTGGCGCAGGAGAAGCTGCGGCGCCTGCTCATCCCGCGCGACCCCGACGACGCTCGCGACGTGATCATGGAGATCAAGGCAGGGGAGGGCGGCGCCGAATCCGCCCTCTTCGCCGCCGACCTGCTGCGCATGTACGTCCAGTACGCGGCATCCAAGGGCTGGAAGACCGAGCTGCTCGAGCGCAACGAATCCGATCTGGGCGGCTACAAGGACGTCCAGGTCGCGATCAAGGGCGCGTCGTCCGACCCGTCGCAGGGCGTGTGGGCGCACCTGAAGTACGAGGGCGGCGTGCACCGTGTGCAGCGCGTGCCCGCCACCGAGTCGCAGGGCCGCATCCACACGTCCACCACGGGCGTGCTCGTCTTCCCCGAGGTCGACGAGCCCGAGGAGATCCAGATCGATCAGAACGACCTGAAGATCGACGTCTACCGCTCGTCCGGCCCGGGCGGCCAGTCGGTGAACACCACCGACTCCGCGGTGCGCATCACGCACGTGCCCACCGGCATCGTGGTGTCGATGCAGAACGAGAAGTCGCAGTTGCAGAACCGCGAGGCGGCCATGCGCGTGCTGCGTGCCCGGCTGCTCGCGAAACAGCAGGAGGAGCGGGATGCCGCGGCATCCGACGCCCGCCGTTCGCAGATCCGCGGCATGGACCGCTCCGAGCGGATCCGCACCTACAACTTCCCGGAGAACCGCATCGCTGATCACCGCACCGGGTACAAGGCGTACAACCTCGACCAGGTGATGGACGGCGCGCTCGAGCCCATCATCGAGTCGGCCATCCACGCCGACGAGGAGGCCAGGCTGTCCGCCCTCGGCGGCGAGTGAGCGACAGGTCTCAGATCGCGTAGTCGGGCGCTGTCAGCAGCGCCCGCGAGTCGTCCGAATCGGTGCGCCGCCGCGGCTTCGCCGGAACTCCGACGAGGATGCTGTCGGCCGGAGCATCCTTGGTGACGACGGCGTTCGCGCCGACGACCGACCGCGCGCCGACGCGCACCGGACCGAGGATCTTCGCGCCGGCGCCCACCGACACGCCGTCCTCGAGGGTGGGGTGCCGCTTGCCGTGATCGCGCGTGCGGCCGCCGAGCGTGACGCCGTGGTAGATCATGACGTCATCGCCGATCTCGGCTGTCTCGCCGATCACGACGCCCGTGCCGTGGTCGATGAAGAAGCGCCGGCCGATGCGCGCGCCCGGATGGATCTCGATCCCCGTGAGCCAGCGCGTCAGCTGGGACCCCATGCGCGCGATGAAGCGCAGCCCGCGCCGCCACAGCGCGTGCCACACCCGGTGACCCCACACGGCGTGCAGGCCGGGGTAGAGCAGAGCCACCTCGACCCCGCTGCGGGCAGCGGGGTCGCGACGGCGGGCGGCCGCGATGTCTTCGCGGACCCGGGAGAGCATGCTCACGGGGACGGTCAGTCCTCGCGCAGGTCTTCGAACAGCGCGGTGGAGAGGTACCGCTCGCCGGTGTCGCAGCCGATGACCACGATCTGCTTGCCCTTGCTCTCGGGTCGAGCCGCGATCTTCAGCGCTTGCGCGACGGCGGCGCCGGCCGAGATGCCCACGAGGATGCCTTCCTTGGCCGCGAGCGCACGGGAGGTCTCGAGGGACTCCTCGAAGCCCGCGGTGATGATCTCGTCGATCACGTCGCGATCGAGGATCGCGGGCACGAAGTTGGGTCCGATGCCCTGGATCTTCGCGGGGCCGGTGCGTCCCTCCGAGAGCAGGGGGGAATCGGCCGGCTCGACGGCGACGACGTGGACCTCGGGCTTGACCGACTTGAGGGCCTGCCCGACGCCGGTGATGGTGCCGCCCGTGCCGACGCCGGCGACGAAGATGTCGACCTGTCCGTCGGTGTCGCGCAGGATCTCCTGTGCGGTCGTCTCACGGTGGATCTGCGGGTTGGCGGAGTTCTCGAACTGACGGGCCCACACCGCTCCGGGGGTGGACTCGATGATCTCCTGCAGCTTCTCGATCGCGCCCTTCATGCCCAGCGTCGGGTCGGTGAGCACGAGCTCGGCGCCGAACGCCTTCAGCAGCACGCGACGCTCCTTCGACATGGAGGCGGGCATGGTGAGGATCACCTTGTAGCCGCGTGCGGCGCCGACCATCGCCAGGGCGATGCCGGTGTTGCCGCTGGTCGCCTCGACGATGGTGCCGCCCGGCGCCAGCTCTCCCGACGCCTCGGCGGCGTCGACGATCGCGATGCCGATGCGGTCCTTCACGCTCGAGGCCGGGTTGAACGACTCGAGCTTGACGAGAACGGTGGCGTCGAGGCCCTCGGTCAGGTGGTTCAGCCGCACCAGGGGCGTGTTGCCGAAAGTGCTCGTGATGTCGTTGTGGATGCCGGTCATGGCAGACCTTTCGTCAGCGGAGTTCTGGTGAACGGAGTTCAGCGAGATCAGCCTACGGGGCGTGGTCTGGATGATGACAAAGTGTGACCGGGCGCCCGCACCGCCTACGCTGAGGGGATGCCCATTCTCATCTCGGCGCAGCTGCGCGTCATCGCGCAGCGACTCGCCGATGCGGGCGTCCCGGACCCGCTCGTCGACGCCGAGCTGCTCATCGGACACGTGCTCGGGCTCGGTCGCGGCGAACTGCAGGCGGCGGTCGTTCGGGGAGAGCGGATCGCCGAACCGGATGCCGAGCGGCTGGCCCTCCTGGTCGACCGGCGCGCAGCGCGCGAGCCCCTGCAGCACCTCACCGGCCGAGCAGCCTTCCGTCACCTCGAGCTGGCCGTCGGCCCGGGCGTCTTCGTGCCGCGGCCGGAGACCGAGACCGTCGTGCAGTTCGCGATCGACGCGCTGCTGGAGAGCGCGTCCGCGCAGCCGATCGCCGTCGACCTCGGCACCGGCAGCGGCGCGATCGCACTGGCGATGGCCACGGAGGTGCCGCACGCGAGGGTGCACGCGGTCGAGCGCTCCGCCGACGCGCATGCCTGGGCCGAGCGCAACGTGAGCGGTGTCGGCAATCTCACGCTGGTGCTCGGCGATCTCGCCACGGCGTTCGATGAGCTGCGCGGCGCTGTCGACGTGGTCATCTCGAACCCGCCGTACGTGCCAGACGACGCGATCCCGCGAGACCCCGAGGTGCGGCTGCACGACCCGGCGCAGGCGCTCTACGGTGGCGCGGACGGCCTGGATGTGGTGCGCGTGATCAGCTCGCGTGCGCGGCAGCTGCTGCACCCCGGCGGGCTGCTCGTGCTCGAGCACGGCGAGCTGCAGGGTGCCGCCATCCGCGACATCCTCACCGTCGACGGCTGGCGCGCAGCAGCGACGCATCAGGACCTCACCCGTCGCGACCGCGCGACGACGGCGCTGCGGGCCTGATCGCGGCCGCCCCGGGCGGGCTCGCACGCCAGGGGGCACGGAGATCACCGACGTAGACTAGGAGCGCCATGTCAACTGTCTTCGATTGCCGCGACGACTCCCAGATCCTCGCCGGCATGCGCCATGCCCGTCAGGCGATCGCCCGTGGCGAGCTCGTCGTGCTGCCCACCGACACCGTGTACGGCGTCGCCGCGGACGCGTTCTCGCCCGCCGCCGTGCAGCGCCTGCTCGACGCCAAGGGTCGCGGACGCGACATGCCGCCGCCCGTCCTCGTCGCGGGACCGGACGTGCTCGCCGCCCTCGTCGAGTCGGTTCCCGCGCCGGTGCAGAAGCTCGTCGACGCGTTCTGGCCAGGGGGGCTCACCATCGTGCTGCCCGCCCAGCCGTCGCTGACCTGGGACCTTGGCGAGACGAAGGGCACCGTCGCCGTGCGGATGCCGGATCGTCGCATCGCACTCGAGCTGCTGGCCGAGACCGGCCCGCTCGCCGTCTCCAGTGCCAACCTCAGCGGCCGCGACGCGGCGATCATCGCGTCGGACGCGCAGGCGATGCTGGGCGACAGCGTCGCGGTCTACCTGGAGGAGGGCTACAGCGAGACCGGCGTGCCCTCGACCATCGTCGACGCCACCTCGCTCGTCGCCGCGCCCGACGGCGAGACCCCGATGGTGCGGATCCTCCGTGACGGCGCAGTGACCAGGGAGCAGCTGTCCGAGGTGCTCGGCGACCTGCTCGAGCCCGAGGAGCAGCCGGGCGAGGACGGGAGGAGCCCGGCCGGTGAGAGCCCGGTCGACGAGAGCCCGGTCGACGAGAGCCCGGTCGACGAAGAGTGAAGCAGTATCTGTTCACGATCATCCTCACGGCGGCGATCACCTTCGCGCTGTCGTGGGCGGTGTGGCGGCTGAGCCTGCGGTTCAAGCTGTACCCCGGCATCCGTGAACGCGATGTGCACAAGACGCCGACCCCGCGCCTGGGCGGCGTCGCCATGTTCATAGGCATCGCCAGCGCCGTCCTCATCTCCGCCGCGAACCCGTTCTTCGAGAACATGTGGTCGCCGCCGAACACCCTGTGGGCCATCCTCGCCGCCGCGTTTCTGATCGCGGTGGTGGGCGTGATCGACGACCTGATCGATCTGGACTGGATGATCAAGCTCGCCGCGCAGTTCCTCGCCGCTGGGATCATCTCTGTCGGCGGCGGACTGCAGATCCTGTCGCTGCCGGTCGGGGACATGATCCTCGTCTCCAGCTGGGTGAGCATCTCGATCACGATGTTCGCGATCGTCGTGGTGATGAACGCCGTCAACTTCATCGACGGGCTGGACGGGCTGGTCGCGGGCGTCTGTCTCATCGCCAACGGCGTGTTCTTCGTCTACGCCTACATCCTCACGCGCGACTCCGGCGCGACCAGCTACTTCAACCTCGCGACCTTCCTCGCGGCGGTGCTCATCGGGGCGTGCCTCGGATTCCTGCCGCTGAACTGGAGCCCGGCGAAGCTCTTCATGGGCGACTCCGGTGCCCTGGTGCTGGGTCTGCTGATGGCGACCTCAACTATCGCGCTGACGACACAGGGCGATGTCAACGCCTTCGATCCCGAGCGCTTCGGCCGCTCGCAGCTGCTCGGTGCGTTCATCCCCATCGTCCTGCCGCTCGTGATCGTCATGCTGCCGCTGCTCGACTTCGGCCTCGCCGTCTCACGCCGCATGCGCGCGGGCAGGTCGCCGTTCTCTCCGGACCGCAAGCACCTGCATCACCGGATGCTCGATCTCGGTCACCGCCACCGCGACGCCGTGCTGATCTTCTATGCGTGGAGTGCGATCATCTCGCTGACCGTGCTGCTGATGTACATCGCCGGGCGGCAGGACTGGCCCGGCGGGTACCTCGCCGCCGTCGCGTTCGGCATCGTGGGCGTCGTCGCCTGCCTGATCGTCACGCGCACCCCGCTGCGGGTGCGGCGAAGAGCCGCAGAGCGCAGAGCCGCCAGCCCATCCGATCCGACCTTTCCCGACACCGAGCACATGGAGCCCCGATGACCCCGAGCCCCGTCTCCAGCACACCCATCCTGCGGCGCACGCTGACGTGGTCGGCGGGTGCGGCCGTCGTGCTCGCCCTCGCCGCGGGCGGCATCGGATACGCCGTCGACGGGACGAGCGGGCTGTGGAGCGGACTGGTGGGCGTGCTGCTCGCCTTCGTGTTCCTCGGGATCACGGCCGGAAGCATCCTGTTCGCGAACCGCTGGTTCGGACAACCCCTCTACGTGCAGCTCTTCTTCGCGATCGTGCTGGGCGGCTGGCTGGTCAAACTGGGTCTGTTCCTCGTGATCATGATCGTGATCAGCGGACAGCCGTGGATCTCGCCGCTCGTCTTCTTCCTCTCCATCGTCGCCGGGGTGATCCTCTCCCTGGTCGTCGACGCGGTCGTGCTCGTCCGCATGCGTCTGCCGCACGTGAGCGACATCGAACTCCCGACGGTCAACCCCGAGGACGAACCCGACACCGGCGGCCGAAACGCGCATGGTGCGACCGAGGGCGACCGCTGAATCTGGTAATGTAGTCCCGTGCCCGCCGCTCGTCTCGCGAGCGCTTGCGCTGACGCACAACGTCCCTCGTCGCCCCGGTTCTCGCCGGTGACCCGAAGCTGGAGCCCGCGCTGTTGAATCCCGTTGCGACCCTGACCCTTCGTCCGATCGCCGGTGACGGTGAATTCCACGGCCCGTCGATGGACGAGTTCTTCCCGGACATCCTCTTCACCGTGTTCGGTGTGCCGATGCACCGCATCCACCTCATCCAGCTGCTGTCGGTCATCGCCGTCGTGCTGATCATGTGGCTCGGCACCCGTCGCATGAAGGTCGTGCCGGGCCGCTTCCAGAGCCTCGTCGAGATGGGCATCGGCTTCGTCCGCACCGGCATCGGTCACGACCTGCTCGGCCGCAAGGACGGCGAGCGGTTCGCGCCGCTGCTCGTGACGATGTTCTTCATGATCCTGTTCATGAACATCACCGGGATCATCCCGTTCCTGAACATGCCGGGAACCGCGATCATCGCCGTGCCGCTCACGCTCGCCGTGATCAGCTACGTGACCTTCATCTACGCCGGCATGAAGAAGAGCCCGCTCGGGTTCTGGAAGAACTCGCTCTTCCCCGCGGGCGTGCCGTGGCCGGTCTACATCATCGTCACCCCGCTGGAGTTCATCTCCACCTTCATCATCCGTCCGGTGACCCTCACCCTGCGTCTGATGATGAACCTCGTCGTCGGCCACATGATCCTCGTGCTGTGCTTCGCGGCAACGCACTTCTTCTTCTTCACCGCAGGTGGCGGCTGGGCGGCGCTCGGCGTCGGCACGCTCGCCTTCGGCGGCGCCTTCACTCTCTTCGAGATCCTGGTCGTCGTCCTGCAGTCCTACGTCTTCACCGTCCTCACCGCGATCTACATCCAGCTCGCGGTCGCAGAAGAGCACTGAGCGGGTCGGCAACTGCCGTCCCACCCAACGAAAGGAAAAACCCGTGGACGCTACTACGGTTCTCGCTGAAATCAACGGTCACATCGGTGCGGTCGGCTACGGCCTCGCAGCCATCGGACCGGCCATCGGCGTGGGCATCGTCGTCGGCAAGACCATCGAGGGTGTCGCCCGTCAGCCTGAGCTGGCCGGCCGTCTCCAGGTCCTCATGTGGATCGGTATCGCCTTCACCGAGGCACTCGCGTTCGTCGGCATCGCCGTCGCATTCATCCCGTTCCCCGCGTAATCCACACCGACTTCTGAAGGAGACAGGATGCTGAACGCTCTTGTCACGAACCTCGCGGCGGAGACCGAGGCGCAGAACCCGCTCATCCCCGCGTGGTACGACATCATCTGGTCGGGCCTGTGGTTCCTCATCATCCTCATCGTGGTGTGGAAGGTCGCCCTTCCTCGCCTGACCGCGATGCTCGACGAGCGCTCAGCCGCTATCGAAGGCAACATCGCCAAGGCGGATGAGGCGCAGAAGCAGGCCGAGGCCGCGCTGGAGGAGTACACCCGCCAGCTCGCCGAGGCACGCACCGAAGCCGGTGAGATCCGCGAAGCCGCCCGTGAGGACGGCAAGAAGATCGTGACCGAGGCCAAGGAGACCGCGGTCGCCGAGGCCGGCCGCATCACCGCAGCCGCTCACTCGCAGATCGAGGCCGAGCGCCAGGCGGCGTTCGTCTCGCTGCGCAGCGAGGTCGGCACGCTCGCGATCGACCTCGCCGGCAACGTCGTGGGGGAGACCCTCAGCGATGACGCCCGTGCGACGGCCGTCGTGGACCGCTTCCTCGCCGACCTCGAGAAGGCCAAGTAATGGGCAGCGCGACCACTCAGGCACTCGCGGCATCGACGGACGCGCTTGCCGCAGCGTCGGGCCTGAACCTCGACAGTGCGGCCGAGCTCTTCGCTGCGGCCCGCACCATCGGGGAGTCGGCTCAGCTGAGCGGCGCGCTCGCCGATCCCGCAGCTCCGGCTGAGGCGCGCAGCGCGCTCGTCTCGGCCGTCTTCGCCGGTGTCTCGGCTCCGGTGCGCACGCTGCTGACCGCGGTCGCAGCCGAGCGGTGGTCGTCGACGTCCGACCTGGTCGATGGTGTCGAAGAGCTCGCCATCCGGGCTGCGGCGAAGGCTGCTCCCGGCGACGACATCGCGGGTGAGCTGTTCGGCTTCTCCCGCCTCGTCGCGGCGAATCCCGAGCTCGAGCTCGCCCTCGGCAGCCGCCTCGGCGGCGCGCCGGCGAAGGGCGAACTCGTCGAGAAGGTGCTCGGCGGCTCGGCGTCACCGGCGACCGTGCTGGTCGCCTCGTCGCTGGTGCGCATGCCGCGAGAGCGCCGTGTCCGCCAGGTGCTCGGCCGTGCGATCGACATCGTCGCCGCACAGGCCGACCGCACGGTGGCGACGGTGTACACCGCGACCGCTCTGACCGATGCGCAGCAGACGCGTCTGCACGACGCGCTCGCACGCCGCTACGGCGGCGAGATCTCCATCAACCAGGTGATCGACCAGACCGTCGTCGGTGGCCTGCGCGTGCAGATCGCCGATGACGTCATCGACGGCAGCATCTCCGCCCGACTCGCCGATCTTCGCCAGAAGCTCGCGAGCTGAACAACTTCACGCGGGGAACCGCGGACACCCAGACACACAAAGGGAAGACAATGGCAGAACTATCGATCAGCCCCGACGTCATCCGTGACGCGCTGAAGGACTTCGCCGCCGCGTACGAGCCCACCGGCGCCGTCGCGACCGAAGTCGGCACCGTCATCGACGCGGCCGACGGCATCGCGCACGTCGAGGGACTTCCCGGCGTCATGGCCAACGAGCTCGTCACGTTCGCGGACGGCACCAAGGGCCTCGCCCTGAACCTGGATGAGCACGAGATCGGCGTGGTCGTGCTCGGCGACTTCACCGGCATCGAGGCCGGCCAGGAGGTCACCCGCACCGGCGAGGTCCTCTCGGTCCCCGTCGGCGACGGCTACCTGGGCCGCGTCGTCGACCCGCTCGGCAACCCGATCGACGGACTCGGCGCCATCGCCACCGAGGGCTCGCGTGAGCTCGAGCTGCAGGCGCCCGGCGTCATGCAGCGCAAGTCGGTGCACGAGCCGATGCAGACCGGCATCAAGGCGATCGACGCCATGATCCCGGTGGGCCGCGGTCAGCGTCAGCTGATCATCGGCGACCGCCAGACCGGCAAGACGGCCATCGCGATCGACACGATCATCAACCAGAAGGCCAACTGGGAGTCCGGCGACGTCAACAAGCAGGTGCGCTGCATCTACGTCGCGATCGGCCAGAAGGGCTCGACCATCGCGTCCGTCAAGGGCGCGCTGGAAGAGGCCGGCGCCCTCGAGTACACGACGATCGTCGCCGCTCCCGCGTCCGACCCGGCCGGTTTCAAGTACCTCGCCCCCTACACCGGTTCGGCCATCGGCCAGCACTGGATGTACGGCGGCAAGCACGTCCTGGTCATCTTCGACGACCTGTCGAAGCAGGCCGAGGCCTACCGCGCCGTGTCGCTGCTGCTGCGCCGCCCGCCGGGGCGCGAGGCGTACCCCGGTGACGTCTTCTACCTGCACTCGCGTCTGCTCGAGCGCTGCGCGAAGCTGTCCGACGAGCTCGGCGCCGGTTCGATGACGGGTCTGCCCATCATCGAGACCAAGGCGAACGACGTCTCGGCGTACATCCCGACCAACGTGATCTCGATCACCGACGGCCAGATCTTCCTGCAGTCCGACCTCTTCAACGCCAACCAGCGTCCGGCGGTCGACGTGGGAATCTCGGTCTCCCGTGTCGGCGGTGACGCACAGGTCAAGTCGATCAAGAAGGTTTCCGGAACGCTGAAGCTCGAGCTCGCGCAGTACCGCTCGCTCGAGGCGTTCGCGATGTTCGCCTCCGACCTCGACGCCGCATCGCGCCGCCAGCTCGCCCGAGGTGCGCGCCTGACCGAGCTGCTCAAGCAGCCGCAGTACTCGCCGTACCCCGTCGAGGAGCAGGTCGTCTCGATCTGGGCCGGCACGAACGGCAAGCTCGACTCGCTCGAGGTCGAGGACGTGCTCCGCTTCGAGCGCGACCTTCTCGACTACCTGCGTCGCAACACGTCGATCCTCGACACGCTGCGCGAGACCAACGTCCTCGACGACGCCACGGTGGCAGAGCTCGACAAGCAGACCGACGCCTTCATCCTGGAGTTCCAGGGCGGCAGGGGCCAGTCGATCAGCGCACCGGGCAACGAGCAGGTGTCGGCAGAGGACGCCGGTGACGTCAGCCAGGAGAAGATCGTCAAGGGTCGTCGCGCGTAATCGCGTGAGGTACTGATTCATGGGCGCTCAACTCAGGGTCTACAAGCAGAAGATCTCTTCTGCTCAGACGACCAAGAAGATCACGAAGGCGATGGAACTCATCGCGGCTTCGCGCATCCAGAAGGCGATGGCACGCGTCAAGGCGTCCAGCCCCTTCGCGCAGGCCGTGACGAGGGCCGTGTCGGCCGTCGCGACGCACTCCAGCGTCGATCATCCGCTCACCCGCGAGGCAGAGACAATCCGTCGCACGGCGGTCGTCATCTTTTCGAGTGACCGCGGTCTCGCCGGCGCGTTCAACTCGCAGGTGATCCGCGAGGGTCTCGAGCAGGGCGAGCGTCTGCGCGAGCTCGGCCGGGAGCCGGTGTACTACCTGATCGGCCGCAAGGCGGTCGGGTACTTCCAGTTCCGTCGCATCGAGTCCGCCGCGGAATGGATCGGCGACACCGACACGCCGTCGTTCCACACCGCCGAGGAGATCGCGCACACGCTGCAGGAGGCCTTCCTGCGCGGTGGCGCCTCCGAGGGCGTCGACGAGATCGTGCTGGTGTACAACCGCTTCGTCAGCATGATGACGCAGGAGCCCACAGCCCTTCGTCTGCTGCCGCTCGAGATCGAAGAGGCCGAGGACACGGCGACCGCCGCGGTGTACCCGCTCTACGAGTTCGAGCCCGACGCCGAGACCGTGCTCGACGCGATCCTGCCGGTCTACATCCAGAGCCGCGTGTTCAACGCGCTTCTGCAGTCGTCGGCCGCGAAGCAGGCCGCGACGCAGAAGGCGATGAAATCGGCCAGCGACAACGCCGACAAGCTGATCACCGACTACACCCGCCTGCGCAACAACGCTCGCCAGGCCGAGATCACCCAGCAGATCGCAGAGATCGTCGGCGGCGCCGACGCCCTGGCATCCAGCTGACACACATCAGGAGAAGAGACGAGAAATGACCACCACCGCCATGGCTGAGCAGCCGGCGACCGCGGTCGTCGGACGCGTCGCACGCGTCAACGGTCCGGTTGTCGACATCGAGTTCCCGCACGACTCGATCCCCGACATCTACAACGCCCTCAAGACCACCATCACGATCGGCGAGGACTCGACCGAGATCACGCTCGAGGTCGCACAGCACCTCGGCGACGACCTCGTCCGCGCCATCGCCCTGAAGCCGACCGACGGCATCGTCCGCGGTCAGGAGGTGCGCGACACCGGCGAGGCCATCTCGGTCCCCGTCGGCGACGTGACCAAGGGCAAGGTCTTCAACGTGATCGGCGAGGTCCTCAACGCCGAGCCCGGCGAGACCATCGAGGTCACCGAGCGCTGGCCGATCCACCGCAAGGCGCCGAACTTCGACCAGCTCGAGTCGAAGACCACCATGTTCGAGACCGGCATCAAGTCGATCGACCTCCTCACCCCCTATGTGCAGGGTGGAAAGATCGGTCTGTTCGGTGGCGCGGGTGTCGGCAAGACCGTGCTCATCCAGGAGATGATCCAGCGCGTCGCGCAGGACCACGGTGGTGTGTCGGTGTTCGCCGGTGTCGGCGAGCGCACCCGTGAGGGCAACGACCTCATCCACGAGATGGAGGAGGCGGGCGTCTTCGACAAGACCGCCCTCGTCTTCGGCCAGATGGACGAGCCGCCGGGGACGCGTCTGCGCGTCGCCCTGTCGGCGCTGACCATGGCGGAGTACTTCCGCGATGTGCAGAAGCAGGACGTGCTGCTCTTCATCGACAACATCTTCCGCTTCACGCAGGCCGGTTCCGAGGTCTCCACGCTGCTGGGCCGCATGCCCTCGGCTGTGGGCTACCAGCCGAACCTCGCCGACGAGATGGGCCTCCTGCAGGAGCGCATCACCTCGACGCGCGGCCACTCGATCACCTCGCTGCAGGCGATCTACGTGCCGGCCGACGACTACACCGACCCGGCCCCCGCGACCACGTTCGCGCACCTCGACGCCACCACCGAGCTCTCGCGTGAGATCGCGTCGAAGGGTCTGTACCCCGCGATCGACCCGCTGACCTCGACGTCGCGCATCATGGACCCCCGCTACCTGGGCGAGGACCACTACCGCGTGGCGACCACCGTCAAGCAGATCCTGCAGAAGAACAAGGAGCTGCAGGAGATCATCGCCATCCTCGGTGTCGACGAGCTCTCCGAAGAGGACAAGATCGTCGTCTCGCGTGCCCGTCGCATCCAGCAGTTCCTCTCGCAGAACACCTACATGGCGAAGAAGTTCACCGGCGTCGAGGGCTCGACCGTGCCGCTGAAGGAGACCATCGAGTCGTTCGATGCGATCTGCCGCGGTGACTTCGACCACGTCGCCGAGCAGGCGTTCTTCAACGTCGGCGGCATCTCCGACGTCGAAGAGGCATGGGCGAAGATCCAGAAGGAGAACGCCTGACCATGGCGCTGCACGTGAGCCTCGTCTCCGCTGACGCGGAGGTCTGGACGGGGGAGGCGTCGCTCGTCGTCGCCAAGACCGTCGAGGGCGAGATCGGCATCATGTCCGGTCACGAGCCGGTGCTGGCCATCCTCGCTCAGGGCGAGGTCCGCATCACTCAGACCGACGGCAGCAAGGTGCTCGCGAACGCTCAGGACGGCTTCCTCTCGATGGAGGGCGAGACGCTCACCATCGTTGCCGGCAACGCCGCGCTGATCGCCTGACAGCAGTACTGCCCCGCGTCCGCTCCGGATCGTGCCCCGCACGAACCGGAGCGGACGCTTCTCATGTGTGGAGCCCATGAAGATCCTTCTGCCCCCGTCAGAGACCAAGCGTCCAGGCGGATCCGGAGGCCCGCTGCGCCTCGAGAGCCTTGCGCTGCCGGCGCTGACCCCGCAACGCGCCGAGCTGATCGACGCCCTCGTCGCGCTCTGCGCCGACGAGAGCGAGGCCCGGCGAGTGCTGAAGCTCAGCGAACGTCAGGCGGGTGAGGTCGAGCGCAACCGGATGCTGCGCGCAGCCCCCACGATGGCCGCCATCGACCGCTACACCGGCGTGCTCTACGACGCTCTCGATGCCGCTTCACTGGATCGGCAGGCACGGCACTGGCTCGGCGAGCACGTCCTGATCCACTCGGCGCCGTTCGGCCCGATCGGCGCCCTTGACGAGATCCCCGTGTACCGGCTGGCGGCCGGCACCTCCCTGCCCGGCATCAGGGCTCTGCGCCGCCACTGGGCGCAGGCGACCTCCGAAGCGCTGACGGCGGCCGGCTTCGTGCTCGATCTGCGCAGCGAGTCGTATGTGGCGCTCGGGCCGGTGGCGGGGGTCGTTCCATCGACATACGTGCGGGTGGTCACCGACGAGGGTCGCGCGCTGAATCACTTCAACAAGAGGGGCAAGGGCGCTCTCGTGCGCGCCCTCGCCACGACACGCCCGAGGGCTCGATCCGCGGGCGCGCTGCTGCGGTGGGCCGAGCAGAACGGCATCCGGATGCGCGAGAGCGCGGATGCCGGTGTGCTGGAGCTCGTCGTCGGCGACTGATCCGCCGGCGTCTCGTTGCCCGTGATCCGGCGGCTTCGCTAGCATGTCGGGTGCACGAGATCCGCACGGGGGAGCACGACGGCTTCCTCTCTACGAGAGACTGGTTCATTCATGGGATATGGCGACTACGGCGATTACACCGCCTTCGCTGCGATCATCGGCCTGGTGACGGTGCTGCTGTTCATCGTCGGGCCGATCATGTACGTCATCTCGTCGATCTTCATGATGAAGATCTTCGAGAAGGCCGGCGTCGTCGGTAAGTGGCGCGCCTGGGTACCGGTCTACCGCGAGATGATCTTCTTCAAGCTCGGCGACATGAGCCCCTGGCTTGTGCTGTACACGCTGGGCGCGACGCTTCTGCTCTCCTGGACGGGCATCGGCGGCATCTTCGGTCTGGTCTTCACCGCGCTCTTCGCGATGGCGGGCTGGCGCGTGGGGCTCAAGCTGCAGAAGGAAGCGGCCTGGGTCATCCTCTTCGTGCTGCTGAACATCGTGTGGATGGGCATCGCCGCGTTCGACCGCTCACGCTGGAACCCGAACATCGCGCCCGCGCCGTGGGCCGGCAACGGCTTCCTCGCCGACCGCACGGTCTGGGACGGCGTCCCCGTGCAGCCCGGCCAGAACGCAGCCCCGGCGGCCGGCTGGGGCGCGTCGCAGGGCTATGCGCCGCCTGCCCCGCAGGGGTACACGCCTCCCGCCCCGCAGGGCTACGCCCCTCCGGCGCAGCCCGGTTACGGGCAGCCGGCCCAGCCGGGCTACGAGCAGCCGGGCTCTGGCGCTCCGGTCAACCCCGCAGCGCCGGTTCCGCCGGCACCGGGCGCGCCTGTGCCCCCGCCGGCGACCCCTCCCGCGCCTCCCGCCCCGCCGGCAGCGCCTCCGGCCGCACCTCCTGCGCCCCCGGCAGACCCGGAGGACCCGTCGCAGCCGCGTCCCTGAACCGATAGCGCAGAGCCCCCGACCTCGTCGGGGGCTCTGTCGTGTCAGTGCGCCGCACGTCCGCCGGTCCGGGCGCATCCGCCGTCGCGATGGCGTCACCCGACCGCCGCGCCGGTCCGGGCACGTCCGTCGCCCCGATAGTGTGGACATATGGTCACCTCGCAGCGTCGCGTCGGCGCATCCGGACTCGTCGTATCCGCCGCCGGTCTCGGCTGCAACAACTTCGGGCGTGCGGGAACCGTGACCGAGACGCTCGTCGGCACCCGCGAGGTGATCGACGCTGCGCTCGCGAACGGCGTGTTCTTCTTCGACACCGCCGACATGTACGGCGCCGACGCGGGCCGAAGCGAAGAGCTCATGGGCGAGGCGCTCGAGGGACGCCGCGAGCGCGTCGTGCTGGCCACCAAGTTCGGTCACGAGCGCGATATGGGCTACGACTTCCCGGGTGGTCGCGGATCGCGCCGATACGTCCGGCACGCTGTCGAGCACTCGCTCCGCCGTCTGCGCACCGACTGGATCGACCTGTACCAGCTGCACCTGCCCGACCCGCAGACGCCGATCGCAGAGACGATCGACGCCCTCGACGAGCTCGTCGACGAGGGCAAGATCCGCTACTACGGGCACTCGAACTTCACCGGCTGGCAGATCGCCGAGGCCGAGCTCACCTCCCGCGCCCGCTCGACCGGGCGCTTCATCTCCGCGCAGAACCACTACTCGCTGCTGGCGCGTGCCTCCGAGCGCGAGGTGCTGCCGGCAGTCGACCGCTACGATCTCGGCTTCTTCCCGTTCTTCCCGCTGAAGAACGGGCTGCTCACCGGCAAGTTCACCCGCGAGGGCGGACCGTCGGGCAGCCGGATCATGCAGACGCGTCAGCACATCTGGGCGGATGCCCCTTGGGACGCTCTCGAGCAGTACCAGGCCTTCTGTGATCAGCGCGACATCACGATGCTTCAGGCCACGTTCGGATGGCTGCTCGCACAGCCCGCCGTCTCGAGCGTGATCGCCGGGGCGACGACACCCGAGCAGGTCGAGGCGAACGCCGCCGCCGCCGACGCCTGGACGCCGTCGGCGGACGACCTGGCCGAGATCGACGCACTGTTCCCGCTGCCCGAGGACCCTGGCGACCGGATGTGACGGCGCCACTACGATGATCATGAATCCTGCGGCCGACCGGCCGCCGCACCGCCTTATGGAGAGCCCACGTGCCTGAGACCACGACGCAGACTTTCCGCGTCAGCGATGACCTCGAGCTCACCTGGGCGGGCGTGACCGACCGGGGCCGCCGCCGCGAGAACAACCAGGATTCCTTCCTCGCGAAGTACCCGCTGTTCATCGTCGCCGACGGCATGGGCGGGCACGCGGGTGGGGAGATCGCCAGCCAGGCCACCGTCGATCGGCTCTCCGACATGGTCGACGCGGGCCCGATCGACGACGAGCGCATCGTCGCCGCCCTTCAGCTCGCCGTCGATGACATCCACCGCCATCCCGAGACGACCGATGAGGGCACCGGAACGACCCTCACCGGCGTGTACCTGGATCGGGGTGAGGACGGCTGGCGCTGGATCTCGCTGAATATCGGCGATTCGCGGGTCTACCTCGAGCGCGAAGGCCGCCTGATCCAGGTCACCACCGATCACTCGGTCGTGCAGGAGCTCATCGCCTCGGGCAAGATCAGCCCGGAAGAGGCCGACGCCCACCCGTACAGCAACGTCATCACTCGAGCGGTCGGGGCGAACGAGCTCGTCTCACCCGACTACGTCGCGATAGACGTCGTCGACGGCGACCGCTTCATCATCTGCTCCGACGGCCTCACCAAAGAGCTCACCGACTATGGCATCCTGCACTTCCTGCGTGAGAACGCCGAGCCCGCAGATGCGGTCAACGCGATGGTCGATGCCGCGCTCGAGAACGGCGGACGAGACAACGTCACGCTGATCGTGCTCAACGTGCGCTTCACCGGTGGCGCCGACGACCAGACCGCAGCGGGGCGCTCGGCCGCCGCCGAAGAGTCCTCCTCCACAGAACCCGCAATCGAGGATTGAGCCGCTCGGGCCTGTGGACAGGTCCGAGCGGGCCGCCGCGATGCGCTGAGATGGGCGGATGGATGCCACGACCATCGTCCTGCCCGCAGCTCCCGCGCCGCCGACGCGACCACCGCTCCCGCTGCTGGCCGCCATCGTCCCGGTCATCGCTGGCGTGGTGCTGTGGCTGATCACGGGATCTCTGTTCGCACTGTGCTTCGCCGCTCTCGGCCCACTCATGCTGCTCGCCTCCTTCTTCGACGGCATGCGATCGCGGCGCAGAGCGCGTCGGCAGGCGGAGGGCGAATCCGATGCGGCGTGGCAGCGCGCGGAAGACGAGCTTGTGCGCCTGCATGAGCAGGAGCACCGCATTCTCTGGCATCGCTCACCCGACCTGGCCGGATGCCTGCTCGACCCGCCGCTACGCGGCGGTACGAGCCTGAGCGCCGCCACCGAGCTCGTGATCGGGCGAGGGCGCACCGCGAGCCGGGTGCGTGCGTCGGGCGGCGACGACGAAAGATCCCGCGTCTTTCGCGAGCGCGCCGAGCAGCTCGCCGACGCCCCGATCATCGTCGAGCTCGGCGGCGGAGTGTGCGTGCGCGCGCCGCGGCCGGTCGCGACCGCCGTCGTCCGGGCATTGGTGGCGCAGCTCTGCCTGCGGTTCGGGCCATCGGAGCTGAGCCTGCACGGCCCCGGAGTCTCGGACTGGGGGCTCGGCGGCTTCCCGCACGTCGATCGACGCAGAGCGCGGTTGCGGCTGAGGGTCGGCGACGGAGCAGAACCTGCCGAGGCGGTCATCTGCATTCGGCTGCCGGGGGAGGAGCCACCGGAGGGCGTCACGACCGTACTCGAGTGCATCGCGCCATCGCGTGCGGTGGCGCGAACCGCGGAGGGGCTGAGTGATCTGTCCCTCGAGGCGGTCTCGGAGCAGCAGGTCGGCATGATCGCCGTCGGAGCCGCCAGCAGGTCGGAGGACGACGCTCGGCTCCCGGATGCCGTGACGCTCGGGGAGCTCGAGGCCGGGGCCGGCGGAGACGGTCGGCTCCTCGCCCGATTCGGGCGGGGCGCACAGGGCGACGTGCTCGTCGATCTCGTCGACGACGGGCCGCATGCGATCGTCACCGGCATGACCGGCACGGGCAAGAGCGAGCTGCTGACCAGCTGGGTGGCGGCGATCGCGGCCGCGCACGCACCCGAGGAGGTGACGTTCGTGCTGATCGACTTCAAGGGAGGCACCGCGTTCGATCCGCTGCGCGCCCTGCCGCACGTCGTCGCGGTGGTGACCGATCTCGACGCGGCCGGCGCCCGACGCGGTGTGGGGAGCCTCAGCGCCGAGCTGCGTCGCAGGGAGGCGGCGCTGGCCGCAGCCGGTGCGCGGGACGTGGGGACGTTGCCCGCGCTCGCGCGGCTCGTGATCGTGGTCGACGAGTTCGCCGCCCTCGTGCAGGAGCATCCCGATCTCGCGGCGATCTTCACGGATGTCGCCGCGCGCGGTCGCGCGCTGGGCATGCACCTCGTTCTCGGCACGCAGCGCGCGGGCGGCGTGATCCGGGATGCCCTGGCGGCGAACTGTCCGCTTCGGCTGAGCCTGCGCGTGGCCGAACCCGCCGACAGCCGCCTGGTGATCGGATCGGAGGCCGCTGCCGAGCTGCCAGGCGGACCGGCGTCGCGCGGGCTGGCCTACGTGCGACGACCGGAGGACGTCGAGCCGCAGGCCATGCGCGTCGCGCTGACCGCACCGCACGACCTCGCGACGGTGGTGCGCCGGTGGGCGGGAGTCGAGACGCCGGCCAGCCCTTGGCTGCCGCCGCTGCCCCGGATGATCGACGTGCCCGCCGACCGCAGCGGTGGCGAGCGCGGCGGCGTCGTGCTCGGCAGGGCGGATGAGCCCGAGCAGCAGAGACAGCCGTGGGTGCGTCTTGCAGCCGGTGAAGGGCTCGGTGTCATCGGCGGGCCGTCCTCGGGCAAGAGCACCCTGATCCGCGCCGTGCACTCCCAGGTCCCGGATGCGGTCGTCATCCCGGTGGACGCGGAGGAGGCGTGGGATGCTGTCGCCGAGCTGTCGTCGGGCCGCCACGGGATGGTCCTCTGCGATGATCTCGACGTGCTGTTCGCTCAGTACCCGGCCGAGCACGCGCAGCTGTTCGTCAGCCGCTGGGAGCGCATCCTCCGGGCCCCGGCGGGTGCCGTGATCACCGTGTCGCGGGCGTCGGGTCCGGTCGGCCGGCTGCTCGACGGCGTGACGCACCGAGCGCTGCTGCGGCTGGGCAGCAGGGTGGAGCACATCGCCGCCGGCGGAGACTCCGCCGGGTTCGATCCGCATCGCCCGGCTGGCCGCGGATGGGTGGACGGCCGTGACGTGCAGCTGTGCTGGGCGGATCCGGTCGCTGGGACGAGCGGGCGTGGGGCCGGCACGCGCGCTCGCGACGGCGCTACCTGGCGGCCGCAGCGCTCGACCGCGGGGGTCGTGACATCGGCGGTCGACGAGACCCGCGCGTCGCTCGCGTACGCGAACCCCGGATGCCGGGTGATCACCCTGGCGGAGCGCGATGCCGCGGCGGACTCCCCGGATGCCGATGGCTCGCCGCGGGTGATCGTCGGCGATCCCGAGCGGTGGCGTGCGCAGTGGTCGCTGCTGCAGAGCATCCGCACCGCAGGCGAACTCGTGGTCGCGGCCGAATGCGCCACAGAGCTGCGCCAGCTCGCCGGGGTGCGCGATACTCCGCCGTTCGCCAGGCTCCACGAGGGCAGGGCGTGGGCGGTGGTGGCAGGAGGCCGCGCGAGGCGCGTGCGGGTGATGTGACGAGCGGGGGCGTCAGATGCCGGAACCGGGACGAATCATGCCTACGGGCTGACCGCCGCCGAGCACGTCGAGCGGCAGCGCCGTCGCGAGAGCGGCGACGTCCGCCTCGGTGAGCGCTCCCGTGCGCGCGAGCAGGGTCGCGGCCACGATCGCCGATGCGCGGCTGCTGCCGTCGAGGGTCTTCAGCGCAACGGTCGTGTTGTCGGGGGCGATCATGACCATCACGCCCTCGGCGCCGTGCTTGGCGAACACGCCGAGCGTCTCGATGGCGATGGTGTCCGGCTCGCCCGGTCCCGCGATCGTCCACGGGTTCTCGCGCACGGCCCGCACGAGCGCGCCGGCGACCCGGTGCAGGGCGAACGGGGAGCGCTCGGAGGCCGAGCCGATCCGGTGGATCGCCCGCGCCAGGCCGAGCAGAGTGATGGCGTGCACCGGCGCGCCGCACCCGTCGATCGCCGTGTGCGCGATCTTCTCACCGGCGAGGCGCTCGACGACATCGCGGATGTGCACCTGCAGCGGGTGCGCGGTGTCGAGGTATCCCTCGGTCGGCCACCCGGTCGCGACGCAGGCGCGGAGCATCAGAGCGTGCTTGCCCGAGCAGTTCATCCGCACCCGCGCCTTGTCGGCGTGATCGCGGAGCATGTCGCGCCGTGCCGTCGAGTCAGAGGGCCATGCGGCCGGGCAGCCGAGGTCGTCCTCGTTGAGCCCGCCGGCGGCGAGCATCTCGCGTACGACCTCCACGTGCCGATCCGTGCCGCTGTGGCTGGCCGTGCCGAGAGCGAGCTGCTCGCCCTCCAGCGTCGCACCCGCCGTCACACTGGCGATCGCCTGCAGCGGCTTCAGGCTCGAGCGCGGCAGGATCAGGGCCTCGGCATTGCCGTGCTGTGCGATGACCTCTCCTTCGGGGGAGAGCACGACCGCGGCGCCCGCATGGCGGGACTCCACGAAGCCGTTGCGCTCCACGATCGCGAGTTCGACGGCGTCAGCGATGGTGAGAGTCTCGAGCACCACACAAGCCTAATGCGCCGCCGGATGGCAGACTGGCGCGATGGCCTCCCTCGGCGAACACCACTACGCGCTCACGACCACCTGGACGGGCAATCGCGGCACCGGCACGAGCGGCTACCGCGACTACACCCGCGACGTCACGATCGGCATCCAAGGGAAACCCGACCTGCTCGCCTCGGCAGACAAGCCGTTCCGCGGCGACCCCGGCCGGTGGAACCCGGAGGACCTGCTTCTGGCCGCCCTGTCGGAATGCCACCTGCTGTCGTACCTGCATGCGTGCGTCACCGCGGGTGTGGTGGTGACCGACTACCGCGACGACGCGACGGGAGTGATGCGCGAGGACGGCCGGGGCGGTGGTGCGTTCACAGAGGTGACGTTGCGACCTCGAGTGCAGGTGGCCGACGAATCGATGCTCGACGCGGCCAGGAGCGCGCACCACACTGCACACGAGTGGTGCTTCATCGCCAACTCGGTGAACTTCCCCGTGCATCACGAGGCGACGGTCATCGTGGCGCCCGCGCCGGCCTGAGCTCAGCGGCGCTCGTGGGGGAGCGCCTGCCTGATCTTCTCGATCGGGGTCTGCGCGGGCGGCTCGTTGTACACGCCCGCGAGCTCCTGCCCGCTGAGGGCGTGGATGGCGGCCATGATCTCGTCGGTGGCGAGTCGGCGAGCCCGTCCGCTCGTCGCCGGGCCGTGCGTCGACACGTCGATCGGGGTGCCGAAGCGCACAGTGACGCGCTCGCTGAGCGACGGCATCTTCGCGCCCTTCGGCATCATCCTGTCGGTGCCGATGAGGCCGACGGGAACCACGGGAGCCCCGGTCTGCAGGGCCAGGAAGGCCACGCCGGTGCGTCCCTTGTACAGCCGGCCGTCCGTAGACCTGGTGCCCTCGGGATACAGGGCGACGGCGAGGCCGTCGTCGAGCAGCTGGCGCTGCTGGTCGAGCGCGTCGAGAGCGGCCTGGCCCGCCCCCCGGCGCACGGGGATGGCCCCGACGGACGTGAAGAAGTCGCGCGAGATGGCGCCCTTGAGCCCGGTGCCCTCGAAGTAGGTCGACTTCGCGAGGAAGTGCACCGGGCGGGGAGCGGCGATCGGGATCGCCATCGAGTCGATGAACGACAGGTGATTGCTGGCGAGGATCACCGCGCCGGTGAGCGGCACGTTCTCGCGCCCCTCGATGCGGGGCCGGTACACGACCCGCGCCACAGAGGCCGCGAGCATCCGTCCGACCTTGTACTTGAAACCGGCCTGGCGGGGGGATCGGTGCCGCGGCGTCTCGGGTCCGGGATCCGCGGGGATCGCCGACTGCTCAGAACTCACCGGAAGAGCCTATCTTCCGGTGCATGCCCGCCACGGAATGACGCCGCGCGGGTCGGGCACTCAGCGACGGCAAAGCACGGTGCATCAGGATGGGATCTTCCCGTTCCGCGAATCCGAGGTCTCATCTTGCGTCTGCGCCCCCTCACCCTTGCGTCCACCGTGGCCGTCACCGCACTGCTGCTCACCGGCTGCTCCGGAGGACAGGACGAGTCGAAGTCCGCCGATTCGAAGGGCGGCGCCGACGCCTGCGCGCAGGTCGCCGCGCCCGGCGCACTCACCGACAGCGTCGACGTCAGCGGCGAATTCGGTCAGCCCGCTGAGATCACCCTGAAGAAGGACCAGAAGGTCGATGAGGTGCAGCGCACCGTCATCTCCGAGGGCGAGGGCGAGAAGGTCAGCGAGGGCGATTACATCGCCTACGCGATGAGCGCCTTCGATTCCAAGACCGGTGACCACCTCGGTGACATCGGCTACGCCGAGGGCGAGCTGCTTCCGCAGGACGCGCTGGCGAACCAGGCGCTCGCCGAGGCGGTCGGCTGCTCTCCGGTCGGCACGCGCGTCGCGTTCGCGCTGCCCGCCTCCGGCGGCGCAGAGTCGCAGCTGTACATCATCGACGTGCTCGACAAGGTGCCCACCGCCGCGTGGGGCGAGAAGCAGGAGCCGGTCGACGGGATGCCGACGGTCAAGCTCGCCAAGGACGGAGAACCCGACGTGGCCGTCCCCGCCGGCGACGCCCCCGACGAGCTGAAGATCTCTGTTCTCAAGCAGGGCGACGGGCCCGAGGTCGCCGACGGCGACACCACCCTGCTGCAGTACTACGGCGTCGACTGGGAGAGCGGCGAGAGCTTCGACTCGTCGTGGTCGAAGGGCGCGCCGTACGCCGCACCTGGTAACACCTACGTGCCCGGATTCGTGCAGGCGCTCGCCGGTCAGAAGGTCGGATCCCAGGTGCTCGTCGTCATCCCCCCGGCGCTCGCCTACGGCGACGACCCGGAGGGCCACGAACTCGGCGGCAAGACCCTCGTGTTCGTCATCGACATCCTCGCGACGCAGCACGCACCCGCCGCGCAGTGATCCGCTGAACGAGAGGGCGGCGATCCGGCAGGGTCGCCGCCCTCTCGCATAGGCTGACGGAATGCGTCGCGTCATCGTCCTCGGCTCCACAGGCTCCATCGGCACCCAGGCGCTGGATGTGATTCGCGCGAACCCGCGCCGGTTCGAGTTGGTCGGCATCGCAGCGGGCAGCAACGCCGAGAAGGTCGCCGAGCAGGCACGGCAGTTCCAGGTCGAGCACACCGCTCTCGGCGCTGTCGAAGCCGAGCAGCTGGTGCGCGACGTGGACGCCGATGTCGTGCTGAACGCGATCACTGGATCGATCGGCCTCGGGCCGACGCTCGCGGCTCTTCACACAGGACGCACCCTGGCTCTCGCCAACAAGGAGTCGCTGATCGTCGGCGGTGAGCTGGTGCGCGCGGCGGCGGCGCCGGATCAGATCGTCCCGGTCGACTCGGAGCACTCCGCCCTCGCTCAGGCGCTGCGCGCCGGCACACGCGCCGAGGTCCGCAGGCTCGTCGTCACCGCATCCGGCGGGCCGTTCCGCGGCCGCTCGCGCGCCGAGCTGGGTGACGTGACGCCCGCGCAGGCGCTGGCGCATCCGACCTGGGACATGGGGCGGATGGTGACCACGAACTCGGCGACGCTCGTCAACAAGGGGCTCGAGGTCATCGAGGCGCATCTGCTGTTCGACGTGCCTTACGACGACATCGAGGTGGTCGTGCATCCGCAGTCGATCGTGCACTCGATGGTCGAATTCGTCGACGGCTCCACCATCGCGCAGGCCTCTCCACCCGATATGCGTCTGCCGATCTCGCTCGGCCTGGACTGGCCGCACCGTGTCGGCGGGGTCGGCCGACCGCTGGACTGGCGGACCGCGAAGTCATGGACGTTCGAGCCCCTCGATGACGAGGCGTTCCCCGCCGTCACTCTCGCGAAGGCGGTCGGTCGCGCCGGCAGCACGTTCCCGGCGGTCTACAACGCCGCGAACGAGCAGGCTGTGCACGCGTTCCACGAGGGCCGGCTGACCTTCCTCGGCATCGTCGACACCGTGCGGCGGGTCGTGGATGCCCACGATGCGCCGGACGAACTGACCATCGAGGCGCTCGCCGAGGCCGAGGCCTGGGCGCGAGCAGAAGCGGATGCCCTGATCGCCGCGTCCTGATCGGCCGAAGCCCAGCGCAGACCCCCCGATCCGAGCTCAGTCGGCGTAGGGGACGGGCCAGTGCGATTCGGGCGTCGGCCAGCCGGCGGCGATGAGCGCCCGGCGGGCCAGCTCGCGGGCCGAGTACGGCGTGCGGACTCCGCGGATGTCGCGGTAGTCCTGGTGCCCCGGCCCCGCCCAGAGGATGGCATCCCCTTCGCCGACCAGCCCGACGGCGGTCACGATCGCGTCCTCCGGAGGAGACACCTCGTGGATCTCGGCGTCCGGTCGTGCGCGACGCGCGCCCTCGACGAGGGTGGCGCGGATCGACGCGGCATCCTCGAAGCGGGGGTGGTGATCGGTGACCACGAGGATGTCGCTGCCCTCGACCGCAGTGCGGGCCATGTCGAAGCGCTTGGTGGCGTCGCGGTCGCCGTCTGCGCCGAACAGCATGAGGACCTTGCCCGAGGTGACTCGCCGCACGGCGGCGAGCGTCTTCTCGAAGGCGTCGGGGGAGTGCCCGAAGTCGACGTACACGGCGGGACCGGTCTCGCCCGAGATGAACTGGGTGCGCCCCGGCAGGTGGGCGACGATGTGCCCGTCGCGCTCGAGCGCGTCGGTGATGCGCTCCCAGTCGTACCCGCCCTCCAGCAGCATGACGATCGCGAGTCCGGCGTTGGCCGCCATGTGCGGTCCGATCACCGGCACGACGGTCGACAGCGTGCGTCCGGCAGGACCGGTGAGCGTGAACGCGGTGCCGCTGGGGCGTTCGTCGTCGATCGAGACGACCCAGTCTGCGCGTGAGGCGGCATCGGGATCGGCCGCGATCGCCGGCGTGCCGACGGTGACGACGGGGACGGTGGCGCGCTCGACGACGACGGCTCCGGGAGCGGAGTCCACGCTCACCACCGCGCGACGCGAGCGCTCGGGAGTGAACAGCGGCAGCTTCGCCTCGAAGTACTCCTCCATGTCGGCGTAGTCGTCGAGATGGTCGTGCGAGAGGTTGGTGAATCCGGCGACGTCGAACATGATCCCGTCGACGCGGTGGCGAGACAGGGCCTGCGCGCTGACCTCGACGGCGACGGCTTCGACCTCACGCTCGCGCATGAGGGCGAGCAGGGCGTGCATCTCGGATGCCTCGGGTGTCGTCAGGCGCGACACGATGACCTCGCCCGCGATGTGACGCTCCGCCGTAGACGATAGACCCGACACGACCCCGATCTGATCCAGCAGCCCCTGCAGCAGGTGCGTCACGCTCGTCTTGCCGTTGGTGCCTGTCGTGCCGAACAGCAGCGGCAGCGGGTCGCCCGCGCCGGTGCCGTACACCCAGGCGCTCAGCGCACCCAGCACCCCGCGCGGGTCGTCGACGACGACGACCGGCAGGCCTGCCGGGGCGGCGATCTGCGCGCCCGCCTCGTCGGTGATCACCGCGACTGCGCCCTGCTCTGCCGCGATCTGCGCGAACTCGGCACCATGGCGATTCACGCCCTGGATGGCGACGAAGGCCTCACCCGCGCGCAGGTCGGCGGTGGCGAGGGTGATGCCGCTCAGCTGAACGCCGTCGATGTCACCCCGGACGTCTCGGGCGAAGCGGTCGGCCAGCTCGGTCAGCGCACGACGCGGTGGGTCGGCCGGACGAAGCACAGGGGGCAGCGATGTCGTGGTCATATCCCGTCCATGATCTCACGCGGCCCGGTCGCCCCCGGCGTTCGGGGGATCCAGGGGATTCCTCAGACCTGCCACTAGCGTGGACGGGTGGAGATCCTGCTGTACCTGGGCGGCGTCGTGTTCATGCTGATCGGCCTCGGCCTGTCGATCGGCCTGCACGAGGTCGGGCACCTGCTGCCCGCGAAGCTGTTCGGCGTGCGCGTCGGTCAGTACATGATCGGCTTCGGTCCGCGGCTGTGGTCGAAGCGGATCGGCGAGACGGAGTACGGGTTCAAGGCGCTGCCGCTCGGCGGCTTCATATCGATGTCGGGCATGTACCCGCCGTCGGCGAAGAGCACCCCCGCCCGCGGTCTGTTCGCCTCCCTCGTGCAGGATGCGCGCGCCGCCAATGACGAGACGATCGCAGACGGCGACGAGGATCGCGTCTTCTACCGCCTGCCGGTCTGGAAGCGCGTGATCATCATGCTCGGCGGGCCGGCGATGAACTTCGTGCTCGCCATCGCCATCTTCACGATCATGGCATCCGGAATCGGCATCCAGCAGGCCAGCACGACCGTCGCGTCGGTGACCGAATGCGTTCTGCCCGCCGGCACGACCCAGCAGAGCTGCGAGAGGGACGACCCTGCCGCACCCGCGGCGCAGGCGGGTGTCCAGGCGGGCGATGTGCTCGTCAGCGTCGGAGGCGAGCGGGTCGACACGTTCGCAGAGGCCTCCGCGATCATCCAGCGCTCACCGGGCGAGCCGCTGGATCTCGTCGTCGAACGCGACGGTCAGCGGGTGGATCTGACGCTGACACCGGTGGCCGCGGAGCGCGGTGAGGTGGATGCCGAGGGCCGCGCGGTTCTCGACGAGCAGGGCGAACCGGTCACGCGCACGGTCGGGTACGCGGGCATCTTCGCGCAGAGCGAGTACGTGCCGCAGCCGATCGCCACCGGTCCTGAGCTCGCGCTGCAGCAGACCGGGGCCGTCGCCTCTCTCGTGGTCAACCTGCCCGCGAAGCTGTGGAACGTCGGCGCCTCTCTCGTGACGGGGGCCGAGCGCGACCCGAACGGTCCGCTCAGCGTGGTCGGCGTCGGTCGTCTGGCGGGCGAGGTGGCCGCCACGGATGCCCCGGTGCTGAACCGCCTTGTCGTGCTGATGAACCTGCTCGCGGCACTGAACATCGCGCTGTTCGTGTTCAACCTCATTCCGCTGCTGCCGCTCGATGGCGGGCACGTCGTCGTCGCTCTCTGGGAGGGCGTCAGACGCGCGTGGGCGAAGATCACCGGGCGCGCGGCTCCGAAGCCCGTCGACGCGACCCGGCTCGTTCCGGTGACCGTGGTCGTGGCGGTGCTGCTGATCGGCATGGGCGCGCTGCTGATCGTGGCAGACCTCGTGAAGCCGATGAGCCTGCTGGGCTGAGTCTGTCAGCAGAGTCTCCGCGGCTGACCCTCTCAGCAGGCTCTGCCGGCATCTGACCCTCTCAGCAGGCTTGCCGGCACGAGTCTGTCGGGCAGAGCCTCGCGAGTCAGGCGAGGGCGTGGGCGGCGAGCCGTTCGAGCGTCTCGAGTCCGTCGCGCGACAGTATCGACTCGAGGTGCCCCTGCACGGACGCGAAGCGCTCGCCGCGCAGCGCGAAGACGTCGCCACTGGAGGCGTCAGCCGACACTTCGGCATCCGCCACCGAAGCGGTGCCGGGTGCAACCCGGGCGGTGAAGGTGTTGTAGAAGCCGACCGAGGCGTCCTGCCCGAAGACCGGAACGGTCTTCTGCACGCCCTGATGCGGTGCGTCGAGCGGCACCAGGTCGATGCCGAGCCGGTCAGCGAGGATCTGATGGCTCAGGCACACGGCGAGAAGCGGTGCCCCTGCGTCGCGTCGGCGCGCGACGACCTGCTGCATGCGCGCTATGCGCGGCGAGGCGGCGTCGCGGGGATCGCCCGGCCCTGGGCCTGCGACGACGAGGTCTGCGGCATCGATCGCGCTGTCGGTCACGACGTCCCACGCGGCGATCTCGACGTCGAGTCCCAGGTGGCGCAGCTGGTGGGCGAGCATGGTGGTGAAGCGGTCTTCGGCGTCGACGACCAGCGCACTCCGACCGGCGAAGCGGCCACCGGGGTGGGCATTCTGCGGCTGCATCCAGAAGTCGGCCAGGCGAGTGTTTCGGGACGAAAGCAGAGCGGAGACCTCGGGGTCGTCGGCCAGCCGAGTCTCGCCCGGTGCATCGTCATCCCGCGCCTCGGCCGCACGGTCACGCTCGATCGCGCCGATGGCGCCGAGCACGCCGGCCGCCTTGCCGTGCGTCTCGCTGACCTCGCCGAGCGGGTCGGAGTGGCGCACCAGCGTGGCACCGACCGGCACTCGCAGCTGCCTGTCGGAGAGATACACCGTGCGGATGAGGATCGGGGCGTCCAGATCGTGTCCGCCGTCGCCGTTGGGGGTGAAGAGCGCGGCGACGCCCGAGTAGTAGCCTCGCGGAGACCGTTCGTGTCTGCGGATGACCGCGCACGCGTTCTGCATCGGCGATCCGGTCACGGTGGGGGCGAACATCGTCTCGCGCAGGATGTCACGCGGATCGAGGCGACTGCGGCCGCGCAGCATGTACTCGGTGTGCGTGAGTCGCGACATCTCCTTGAGGTGCGGGCCGGTGATCCGCCCGCCGTCCGAGCAGACCTGGCTCATCATCTTGAGCTCTTCGTCGACGACCATGAACAGCTCTTCGGTCTCTTTGGTCGAGGAGAGGAACTCGGTCAGCGATTCGCGAGTCGATCCGCCCGCCGGGTGGCGGAAGGTGCCCGAGATGGGATTCATGGTCACGACGCCGTCGCGTGCGACGACGTGCGCCTCGGGACTGGCGCCGACGGCGATGTGGCCCGGGGTGATGACCGCGAACGTCCAGTACGCCCCGCGCTCGTGCTCTAGCAGGGCGCGGAACCAGGTGAGGGCGGCCGTGCGGTCGTCGGCGTCGAACCTCGCGCGATAGTCGCGACGGATGACGAAGTTCGCCCCTTCGCCCCTGCCGATCTCATCGGCGATGACGCGCTCGACGATGTCGGCGTAGTCGTCATCGGAGATGTCGAAGCCTCCATCGCTGAGCGCGATCGGGCTCTGCGGGAGGGCGGCGATCAGCTCGGCCCTGTCGATCTGCATGTGCTCGTCGACGAGCAGGCAGCGCAGGGGCGTGCCGTCGTCCTGCGCGTCGAACCCGCGCTCGCGCACCTGGCGGTACGGAACCAGGGCGAACACCTCGCGAGGTCCATCCGGGCCGTCGAGCGGGATGTCGGCGAGATGATCCACATCGGCGACATCGCCCGTGAGCAGGTCGATGCCGCCCTCACGCGCAACCAGCACGAACGATGCGTCGTGATCGGCCGTGAGCTCAGCCAGTCGGGCGAGCGGAACTGCGGTCATCGGTGTCTCCTCGGTCGGGGATCCGGTGCGGACAAGAAAAAGACCGCCCCGGAAGGCGGTCTGATCTCGTGGGTACGCGAATCACCGCCTAGAAGGCGGGCCACCAGGTGCGGGTCGCGGACATACCGTGAAATTAGCACATCGCGCGGGGCGCGATCGGGCGTATGACGGACACGGTGCCCGCTTCCAACGGTTCAGAAGGGTGGTGGTGCGGTGCTGGTGTATCCGGTGGGGGAGACGATCTGCACCGTGCGGTCGGGCCGTGTGCGATAGCGGACGCGGGTGCGATGTCGGATGGTGTGGTCGCGCGGGCAGAGTGGTCGCAGTTGCGTCAGATCTGTGGTCCCGCCTTCGGCCCAGGGGCGGTCGTGGTCGAGGTCGGCGTCGAGGGCGAGGCGGGTGCATCCGTCGCGGGAGCAGGTGCCGTGGTGCAGGGTAAGCCAGTCGCGTTGTGCTCGGGTGGGGCGGTAGGTGCGGCGGTCCATGTCGGCCACGACGCCCTTGACGGGGTCGGTGATCACCCGGCGGAAGCCTCGGGCGTCGAGGAACAGCTGCTTGGCGGTGAGTGGGTCGATGCTGTCGCCGCCGACGATTGAGGCGGATTCGACGGGAACGGGTTGGCCGGCGAGGAGTTGGACGGGGACGGTGACGAAGATCTTCGTCTTCACTGCCGTTGCGGTGCCGATGCCGCGCAGCCAGGCGCTGAACAGGTCGGCGCGGATCTGATCCCGCGTGCGCCCGTCGCGCCTGTCTTTCTGGGTGTGCTTGGCGGTGGCGGTCAGGCGCTGCATCACCGCGACGGCTTCGTGAGTGGGCACGAGCGCGGTGATCCACGACATTCCGTCGCCGGCGGGGGAGCGGCCGACATGCCGTTCGGCCATCGCGCGGGTGTGCCGGCGGGCGGCGCTGTCGCCGGTGATCCGGTCGACGAGCTTCTTCGTCCGCTGCCGCAGCACCGCCGATGAGCAGGTCAGCACCCACTCCTGCGCCGCACGATCCAGCCGCGCAAGAGCGGCGGCCTCGGCATCCTCGACCTCCCGCGGCGCACCCACCGGGGACGCGAGCGCGCCGGCGGCGGTGACGATCACCCCGACGTTGTGCATCGACGCGAACCCATCCCGGGCGCGCTGCCACAGCAACGGCAGATCCCGCGCCGCGGTCTCCGCGACAGAACACAGCTCCCGCACCCGCTCCTGCGAGATCCGCAACCGCAGCGACAGCTCCAGAACAACAGCCCGCTCCGCCATCTGCACGTCCGCGTCGATCGTGTAGACCTCCGGATGCCGACGCGCGAAATCCACCGCCTCCACCACCCGCTGCGCCTGACGCGCCGCATACCGATTCGCATCCACCTCAGAACAGGTCACGTCATCGAGAAGCACGCCCAGCACATCACCCGCTGTCTGCGGGATCGGGCCGGACTCCTCATCGATGAGCATGCCACCAGTATAGAACAAAGATTCGATAGCGTCCATACTTTCGTCGATGTCGTGACGGACACGAAAAGGCCCGCTTCCAGCCGACGTCGATCGGGCGGCGGTAGCCTGGACGCGTGCCTGCAGTGAATCTTGGGATGCCGCGCGTCCCCGAAGTCCTCGCCCCGCGTCGCAAGTCCCGTCAGATCCGGGTCGGCAAGGTGCTCGTCGGCGGCGATGCCCCGGTCAGCGTGCAGTCGATGACGACGACCAAGACCACCGACATCAACGGCACGCTGCAGCAGATCGCCGAGCTCACGGCATCCGGCTGCGAGATCGTCCGCGTCGCCGTGCCGTCGCAGGACGACGCCGATGTGCTTCACATCATCGCGAAGAAGAGCCAGATCCCGGTGATCGCCGACATCCACTTCCAGCCGAAGTACGTGTTCCAGGCGATCGACGCCGGGTGCGCGGCGGTGCGCGTGAACCCCGGCAACATCCGCAAGTTCGACGACCAGGTCGGCGCGATCGCCAAGGCCGCGCAGGCGGCCGACGTCTCGCTGCGCATCGGCGTGAACGCTGGGTCTCTCGACCGCCGACTGCTCGAGAAGTACGGCAAGGCAACGCCGGAGGCTCTGGTCGAGAGCGCGGTGTGGGAGGCCTCGCTCTTCGAGGAGCACGACTTCCACGATTTCAAGATCTCGGTCAAGCACAACGACCCCGTCGTCATGGTGAAGGCGTACCGCCAGCTTGCCGAACGCGGCGACTGGCCGCTGCACCTCGGCGTGACCGAGGCGGGCCCGGCGTTCCAGGGCACGATCAAGAGCGCCACCGCATTCGGCATCCTGCTGGGTGAGGGAATCGGCGACACGATCCGCGTCTCGCTGTCGGCGCCGCCCCCAGAAGAGGTGAAGGTCGGGCATCAGATCCTGCAGTCGCTGAACCTGCGCGAGCGCAAGCTCGAGATCGTGTCGTGCCCGTCGTGCGGTCGTGCGCAGGTCGACGTGTACTCGCTCGCCGAAGACGTCACCGAGGGGCTCAAGGACATGACGGTCCCGCTGCGTGTCGCCGTGATGGGCTGTGTCGTGAACGGCCCCGGCGAGGCGCGTGAGGCTGACCTCGGCGTCGCATCGGGCAACGGCAAGGGCCAGATCTTCGTCAAGGGCGAGGTCATCAAGACCGTCCCCGAGGCTGACATCGTCGCCACGCTCATCGAAGAGGCCAACCGCATCGCAGCCGAGATGGGCTCCGACGCACCGCTCGGCACCGCCCAGGTCATCACCGGCTGAGCCGGCGAGAGGAAGCCATGCAGTCGACGCTCGTCTCGTTCCCCGATGGCGCACTGACCGGCGAGGGCGAGGTGCTTCTCGTCGATCAGACCGCCGCGATCGTGGTGGTGGACGCCACCCCGTTCCATCCTGTCGACCACACCTGGCCCGACCAGCCCGGCGATTCCGGCGCGATCACCGTCGGCGACGTGCAGGTGAGCGTGACTGAGGCCGTCATGGCTGCCATCAGTGATGAAGGTGCCTTGGCGGTCGGCTCCGACATCCCCGTCAAGCGCGGCGGCGAGGGCTGGACGTGGATGGTCGGCCACCGGACCGAGGGAGCGATCCCGGCAGATATCGCCGTCGGCGCCTCCGTCACACTGACAGTGGATGCCGATCGCCGGGCGTCGCTGAGCCGAGGGCACACCGCGTGCCACCTGGCATCCCTCGCCCTCGACGCGGCGCTGGCCGACCTGTGGCGCAAGGAGATCGGCACCGACCCGCTCGGCAATCCCGACTTCGAGGGGAAGGCGAACCAGTCCAGCCGCATCCACGCCGACGGCAGCGTCGACGAGTATCGCCTGGGCAAGAGCCTGCGCAAGGCCGGCTTCGACTCCGAGGGATTCGCCGCCACGCTCGCCGAGCGTGAGACGCGGATCAACGACACACTCGCCGGCTGGGTCGCCGCGGCCGGCGCGAGTCGCATCGATGTCGACGGGCCGAGCATCATCGACCGTCGCACGTGGCGCTGCACGCTGCCCGAGGGCGAGGTCGGATTCCTGTGCGGTGGCACGCACGTGCGGTCGCTGGCCGAATTCTCCTCCATCAGAGTCGCCCTGGATCTGAGTGACCCGCAGCTGCTGGTCATGACGACGACGGTCACGCCCGCCTGATCACCCGTCTTCACGCGGGACGAGACAGGCCGGCGAATGGGCTCGCGCGAACCTCGGAGACACTGAACATCCGTCTCATCGTCGGAACCCCGCCTGCACGCGTCCGCCGGCACGATCGAGTTCCGCGTGAACCCGCTCGGCCAACGCGGCATGATCCCCGGACACCAAGGGTTCGGCGAGCGCTTGTGCGCGCGTCGCGTCCCACTCGCGCAGGCGCCGGGGAAGCCATTTGCCCGTTCCGATCCACTTTCCCGCCAGCAGCAGCATGAGCTCTGCCGTCCGCTCGAACAGCAGACCGGAGATCATCTGCTTCTCGAGGGGATCCGTCGCATCACGAAGATCGTCGAGCAGGTCGGTGATGATGTATCGGCGAAGCCGGGATTCGGCATCCGACAGCGTCGGCCCCTCAGCCAGTCGGTCTGCCCAGAACGTCCGCAACGCGTCGGGACGAGATGCGGTGGTTCGCGTACTCTTCACGCCGCGCGGATCGGCGGCCCCGGCGCATGGCCCTGGTGACACCCATGCTTGACTGAGCGGATGCTGCTGAACGCCGTCGTCACCGGGCCCGCCGACGCCGAACGCAGCGTCCTCCTGCTGCACGGCATGATGGGATCGTCGGAGAGCTGGTGGCGAGTCAGCGAACGGCTCGCGGCACAGGGCACGCGCGTGATAGCGCTGGATCTGCCGGGCCACGGGCTGTCGCCGCGCGATCCGCGAGGCTCGGTCGGCTCGGCTGCGGATGCGGTGGTTGCGACGGTCGCCGCGCTCGCGCACCGGCATCGGCTCATCGGCCATCCTCGTCGACTCGCCGGCATAGGACACTCCTACGGCGGAACCGTCCTGAGCGCCGCAGCGGCGCGCCTCGCCCTCGACACGCAGGTCTACGTCGACACCGTATGCGCGTTCGCCGGGGGCGGCGACGTCAGCGAACTCACCACGCAGTACGAGGCAGACCGTCGCGCACGTATCGACGCCGATCGGCTGCGACAGAGTCGATTCTTCTACAGCGCTGACGACGCGGTCGTCGAGGCCAGGGCGGCCTGGCGCTTCGATCCGGCGACTGCGGCATCGGTGTCATCGGAGTCGGACGTCGATCACCGTCCTGGCGCCGGTGCGATCCTCGTTCGGGCGCATCCGAGCCGGTTCGTCTCCGACGACGATGCGAACGCACTGCGCCTCGCCGGCGTCGACGTCCGAGCCATCGACGGCGCTGCCCATTCCATGTGGTACAGCCATTTCGAGGGCTTCGTCGAGGCACTACCGGAGATATTCCGCCCGAATGCTTAGCGGTGCGGAGCAGCAGCGGCGGATCAGATCGCGGCGAGCGCCTCTGCGATCATCCGGTGCCCCTGCGCCTCGAAGGCCTCGTCGCCGACCTGGAACGCCCAGCAGGCCGTGCCGATGGCCTCACGAAGGGCATCCATCCGCCAGCGGTCCGGGATGCGGGGATCGCCGCCGTAGCCAGTGAAGAACGCAGCCTCAAGGGTCGGGTCGTCTCGCCACTGCTGCGCGGCGAGTCGGGTGAGATCGGTGGCGGCGGGGCGGAACGCGAAGCGCCCGAAGTCGATCACCCGCACCGTGCCGTCGTCAACCAGCCAGTTCCGCGGCTGCCAATCGCCATGGGTGGGCACGACCGTCACCGGGGCTGCGGGATCTGCCAGGAGGACGCCTCGCGCGTGCGCTGCGGATGCTCGATCCACCCGGTGAGTGCCGTCCAACCAGGCGAGGGCGCGCTCGTTCGCCCGGCGCTCATATCCGGCATCCGTGCGCTGCTCGCGGTCGTGCAGCCGCCGCAGCAGGTTCCCCGCCTGAACGTAGGTGGACGGATGCCCTTCGGCGTCAGTCCCCTCGACCAGCTCACCAGGCAGATGCGCGAGCACCATCACCCGCTCGTCAGCGGAGCTGTCGAGCAGCCGGGCAGCATGCCCGGTCGCCTCGAGAGGCGCCGTCCACCCCACGTGGGCGCTGATCTCACGGCCGATGTGGTGATTCGCCGGGCCGCCTGCCTTCACGATGACATCGCCGTCGGTCGTGCGCACGTGCAGCACCACTGAGTCCGACGAATCCCACGACAGGTCGTCGATCAGCGTCGGCTCGGACAGACGCGCGTGTACCCATGCCGCCTGAGAGCGCTGCAGGCGACCACCATGCCAGCTGTTCACGCGGCGAACTCCACCTCGCCGTGGGCGATGTCGACGGCGATCAGGTGAAGCCGTACGTGCGAGCCCAGCTCGGCGTCCTCGGGCACGGGTGCCGTGGCCGTCACGGCGGGTTCCGCGATCTGCACCGCGGCGCGATCCTCGCCGCGCAGCTCGATGACCGTGGCGTCGATCCGTGTCCCGACCAGCGGCTGCAGCAGCGCCGCCTCGACCCGGTTGAGGGTCTCGGCATTCAGCCGCGACGCCCGTTGCGCCGACTCCTGCATGAGCGACGGCAGCTCCGCGAGTGAGTCGCGTGCCCAGTCCGGCGCGGGTCGGCCCTGCGACACGGCCTCGCAGATCGCCAGCGACCACCGGTCGACCAGTCTGCGCAGGGGAGCGGTGGCGTGCGCGTAGGGTGCGCCGATCGCGGCCTGTTCGAGGTCACCGTCGGGCAGTCGCCCGTCGAAGGTGACGTAGCCGGCGCCGCGGAACAGCGACGCCGCAGCCTCGAGAACGGGCAGCGTCAGCGGATCGTTCTTGTCGAGCGCGCGCAGGTACTCGCCGTACCGGCCGTCCTTCCACGGCCGCCCCAGCGCTTCGGTCTGCCGGCGGAAGCGCGCGAAGGCCTGCTCGTCCGGCTGCGGCATGGTGCGCAGCACGCCGACCTTCGCGTCGATCATCAGCTCGGCCGCTGCCATTCCCGTCAGAAGCGACAGCTGCGCGTTCCAGTCCTCGACGGCCAGTGGGTGGCGGCGCTCGATGTCGTAACGGCCGTCCGCGCGCTGCACGACCTCCTCATCAGGCAGGTTCAGACTCGCGCCACCGCGTTCGGCCTCCTGCACGCGGCGCAGTTCGCCGATCTCCCGCAGCAGAGGGAGATGGTGATCTCCGTCCCGATCGACGGATGCCTGTGCCGAGACGTAGTCGAGCTGCGCTCGCGACCGGATGAGGGCGCGCTCGAGCCGGAAGTCCGTCTTCGACCCCTCGGCGTCGAGGGTGAACGTCCACACGAGCGCCGGCCGCTCGGCATCCGGAAGCAGCGACGCGCGATCCTCGGACAGCACCCGGGGGTGCAGCGGGATGCTGCCGTCCGCGAGATAGAGGGTCTGCCCGCGCAGGCGGGCCTGCGCGTCGACGGCGCCACCGGGCGTCACGAAGCCGGGCACATCGGCGATCGCGTACCGCACCTGGTAGCCCGAGCCGGCGCGCTCGAGGTGGAACGCCTGGTCGAGATCCTTCGAGCCCAGCGGGTCGAGAGTGGCGAAGGGCACGTCGCGCAGATCCAGCTCCGGCGTCGGCGCGCTCGCCGCCTCGGCTTCGGCGACCGCCTCAGGTGGGAACTCGACGGGCGCCTCGATCCCCTCGCGTAGCGCGGTCAGCGCCTCAGCGAGCTCGCTCTGCGCGGCGGAGGGCGAAACGTGTGATCGACGCTGAGGCATGCGTCCACCCTATGCAGAGCCCTGGAGATCTTGGGTGACAGCGGCCCCCGCACCGCGCCACGCGCACTACCGTGAGGGCATGACGAATGCTGACAAGGCCCGCACCCTCATCGACCTGTACGACGCCCCCGAGATCCTCCGCGTCGTCAACATCTGGGACGTCGTCTCAGCGAAGGCCGTCGCCGCGCTTCCCGAGACCAAGGCTCTCGCGACGGCCGGTCACTCGATCGCGGCGACCTTCGGCTATGCCGACGGTCAGATCCCACGCGACCTCATGATCGACTTCGTCGGCCGCATCGCCGCCGGCGTCGACCTGCCGGTGACCGCCGACCTCGACGACGGATACGGCGACGCCGGCGAGACCACCCGGCTCGCGATCGGCGTCGGCGTGGTGGGCGCGAACATCGAGGATCGACTCGCGCCGTTCGCCGAATCCGTCGCGAAGGTCGAGGCGATCGTCAAGGCCGCGGAGGCGGAGGGCGTGCCGTTCGCGCTCAACGCCCGCACCGACGCGATCGTTCGTGGCGGCGACAAGCCGCTCGCCGACAAGCTGACGGATGCCGTGCAGCGCGGTCGCGCGTTCATCGAGGCGGGGGCGACCGCCGTCTTCGTCCCCGGGGTGCTCGACGCCGATGCCACCCGCACCCTGGTCGACGGAATCGGCCGCAACAAGGTCAGCGTCATCGGGCTGCCGGGAGCGCTCACCGCAGCCGAGTACGAGGCATTGGGCGTCTCGCGCATATCGTACGGGCCGATGACGCAGCGTGTCGCGCTCACCGCACTGCAGGACCTCGGAACCGATCTGTACGCGAACGGCGTCATCCCGGAGAGCACCCGAGCCCTGAACTGACCACGACGGGACGGGTGACCGCGGGTCACTAGACTTGCCCCGTGGTCACTCGTCTCTCGAACTTCTTCCTCCGCACGCTTCGCGAAGACCCGGCCGGCGCCGAGGTCGCCAGCCACAAGCTGCTGATCCGCGCCGGGTACATCCGGCCGCAGGCGGCGGGCATCTTCGCCTGGCTGCCGCTGGGCCTGCGGGTGAAGGCCAGGATCGAGACCGTGATCCGCGAGGAGATGGCCGCGGCGGGAGCCCAGGAGGTGCACTTCCCGGCGCTGATGCCCCGCGAACCATACGAGGCCACCGGACGGTGGGACGAGTACGGCGACCTGCTGTTCCGGCTGCAGGATCGCAAGGGCGGCGACTACCTGCTCGCACCCACCCACGAAGAGGCGTTCACCCTGCTCGTGAAAGACCTGTACTCGTCGTACAAGGATCTGCCGCTGACGCTCTATCAGATCCAGGACAAGTACCGCGACGAGGCCCGTCCCCGTGCAGGGCTGCTGCGCGGCCGCGAGTTCACGATGAAGGACGCCTACTCCTTCGACGCCTCCGACGAGGGCCTCGACGCCAGCTACATGGCGCAGCGCGACGCCTACGAGCGCATCTTCCGGCGCCTCGGCCTCGAGTACGCGATCGTGCAGGCGGATGCCGGCGCGATGGGCGGCTCGCGAAGCGAGGAGTTCCTGCACCCGACGCCCGTCGGAGAGGACACCTTCGTGCGCAGCGAGGGCGGCTACGCCGCCAACGTCGAGGCGTACACCACCACCGCTCCGGATGCCGTCGGCTGGGAGGGCGTGGGACCGGCGACGATCTTCGACTCGCCCGGCACCCCGACCATCGACACGCTCGTCGCCCACAGCAACGCCGTGCTCGACGGGGAGTACACCGCAGCCGACACGCTGAAGAACGTCGTGCTCGCGCTGACCCACCTCGACGGCTCCCGCGAGCTCGTGATCGTCGGCATCCCCGGCGACCGCGACGTCGATCTCAAGCGCGCGGAGGTCGCCTTCGCACCCGCCGAGGTCGAGGCTGCCACCGACGCGGACTTCGAGCGGAACCCGCTGCTCGTCCGCGGCTACATCGGCCCGTGGTCCGAGACCGGACCCGTTCTCGGTGAGGAGTCGGCCACCGGCATCCGGTACCTGGTCGACCCCCGCGTCGCCGACGGCACCCGCTGGATCACGGGTGCCAACATCGATCAGAAGCACGCGCACACCGTCGTCGCCGGTCGCGACTTCATCGCCGACGGCACCGTCGAGATCGCGAACGTCCGCGAGGGCGACCCGGCACCCGACGGGTCGGGCCCGGTCTCGCTGGCCCGGGGCATGGAGATCGGCCACGTCTTCCAGCTCGGGCGGAAGTACGCGGAGGCGCTGGGACTGAAGGTGCTCGACCAGAACGGCAAGCTCGTCACCGTGACGATGGGCTCGTACGGCATCGGCGTCACCCGCATCCTCGCGATCATCGCCGAGCTGAACAACGACGACAAGGGCCTGATCTGGCCCGCGTCCGTCGCGCCGTTCGATGTGCAGGTCGTCGCCGCCGGTCGCGACCAGGTCGCCTTCGACGTGGCTGAGGACATCGCGAACCGGCTCGAGGCCGCTCGGCTCGACGTGCTCTACGACGACCGGGTCAAGGTGTCGCCCGGGGTCAAGTTCGGCGACGCCGAGCTCGTGGGCGTGCCGAAGATCGTGATCGTCGGCCGCGGGGCGGCCGACGGGCAGGTCGAGCTGTGGGACCGCGCCACCGGCGAGCGGGAATCGCTGTCGGCCGACGAGGCCGTCGCCCGACTCACCGCGTGAGTTCTGCAGGCCGCCTCGGGAGGGCTGTGCGAAGGTGGAGGCATGACGGACGCCGCGCTTGACGAAGACCTGCGCCGGCAGATCACCGCGCTTCTCGACGAAGCAGGCATCCGCACCGAGCGGGGTCTCATCGCCCGGCTGCTGCAGACCTCGCTGTCGCTGGGCCAGGAGGGCACCGACCGACTCGATCTGAAGATCGCCTCGGCTGCACTGCAGGAGATGCACAACGCATTCCGTCTGTTCCAGCCGTTCCACCACGTGCCCAAGGTCACGGTGTTCGGCTCCGCACGCACGGGTGAGGACGACCCGCTGTACGTGCAGGCCCGCGACGTGGCGTCGGCCCTCGCCGACGACGGCTGGATGGTCGTCACCGGCGCCGGGCCCGGGATCATGCAGGCGGCGGCCGAGGGCGCCGGATCGAAGATGTCTCTCGGCGTGTCGATCCGCCTGCCGTTCGAGGAGCGCGCGAACACGATCGTCGCCGAGAGCACGCAGGTCGTGTCGATGAAGTACTTCTTCACCCGCAAGCTCATGCTGATCAAGGAGTCGCGCGGGTTCATCTGCCTGCCCGGCGGCTTCGGCACCATGGACGAGATGTTCGAGCTGCTCACCCTGCAGCAGACCGGCAAGGCCGAGCCGATGCCGATAGTGCTCCTCGACGCGCCCGATGGCACATTCTGGAGCGGACTGAAGCGCTTCGTCGACGAACACCTCGCACCGGCCGGGGTGATCTCACCGCATGACCTCGATCGCGTGCTGATCACCGATTCGGTGGAAGAGGCGGCCGCCAGCGTCACCGGATTCTGGAGCAACTACGACTCGCTGCGCTGGGTCGACGGTCTGCTCGTGCTGCGTCTGGTGCACGCTCCGACGGATGCTGAGATCGAGAGCCTCAACGAGCGCTTCGGGCACATGTGCGAGTACGGTCGCATCGAGCGAACCGAACCTCTCGACGTCGAGCGCACCGCGGGCGACGTCGTGGAGCTGCCCCGCCTGGCCCTGCACCTCGAGCAGCGCAGCGTCGGCCAGCTCTACGCCCTGATCCGGGCCATCAACGAGCTGCCCTCGGCGAGCTGAGCCGCGCCGGATCGGCTATTCTTGTCTGATGCCCGCGGAGCACCTGTCCGCGGTGAGAGCTGAATAGAGGAGACCGCTGATGGACATCGAACTCGCCCTGCTGCGTGGAATCGAGAAGGAGAAGGCGATTCCCTTCGACGAACTCGTGTCGATCATCGAGCAGGCCATCCTCACCGCCTACGGCAAGCACGTCTCGGAGGACGGCTCGGTTCCCGCCGGAGTGCGGGTCGAGCTCGACCGCAAGACCGGACACGTCGCGGTCCTGCAGTCCGTCACCGACGAGGAGGGCGCGGTCATCGGCGAGGAGGAGGCTGCGACCGAGAGCTTCGGCCGGATCGCGGCCTACGCCGCCAAGCAGGTCATCAGCCAGCGGCTGCGAGACATCGCCGACGACGCCGTTCTCGGCGAGTTCCGCGGCAAGGAGGGCGACATCGTCGCCGGCGTCATCCAGCAGGGTCCCAACCCGCGCATGATCCACGTCGACCTCGGCACGGTCGAGGCCATCCTGCCGCCGGAGGAGCAGGTGCCCGGTGAGGACTATGCGCACGGACGTCGCCTGCGTGTATACGTGACCAGCGTCGCCAAGGGCGCCAAGGGTCCGCAGATCACCGTGTCGCGCACCCACCCCGGCCTCGTGCGCAAGCTCTTCGCCCTCGAGGTGCCCGAGATCGCCGGCGGCCTCGTCGAGATCGTCTCGCTCGCCCGCGAGGCCGGCCACCGCACCAAGATCGCGGTCAAGGCGAACGATCCCTCGGTGAACGCCAAGGGATCGTGCATCGGCGAGATGGGTCGACGGGTCCGCGCTGTGACAGAGGAGCTCGCGGGGGAGAAGATCGACATCGTCGACCACCACCCGGATCTGGCGACCTTCGTCGCGCACGCCCTGTCACCGGCGAAGGTGACCTCGTCGTTCGTCCTGGACGCGAGCACCAAGGCCGTGCGGGCACTGGTGCCCGACTACCAGCTGTCGCTCGCCATCGGCAAGGAGGGGCAGAACGCCCGCCTCGCCGCCAAGCTGACCGGCGCCAAGATCGACATCCAGCCCGACAGCGTGATGGAGTGAGCAGCGTCGGCCTGCCCGCCGGCGGTGCGGCGGGCGTCGGTCGACGCGCTGAGGTGTAAGATGGAACCTGTACGAACGTGCGTAGGTTGCCGCGGTCGTGCCTCTCGATCCGCCCTGATCAGGGTGGTCGTGCAGAACGACCGACTCGTCGTAGACGAGAGGGCTGCTCTGCCGGGGAGGGGCGCGTGGCTGCATCCGACGCCCGAGTGCCTCGACACCGCGCTGCGGAGACGGGCCTTCGCACGAGCACTCCGCGTGCCGCCGTCCATCGGATTCCCCGAGGCGGAGGACGCGCAGACCATCCAACGGTACTTCCACCGGAACAAAGGCTGAACGGCTATGGAAACAAAGTGAACGGCTCGAAATGAGACCCGTCCGCGACTAGTGGTCTGCCCTGCCTGGGCGGACCGACCCAGACAGGAGAATTGTGGCTGCCAAACCACGTGTGCACGAGATCGCCGCTGAACTCGGCGTCGACAGCAAGTTCGCGCTCGCGAAGCTCAAGGAGCTCGGCGAGTTCGTGAAGAGCCCGTCTTCGACGGTGGAGCCCCCGGTGGCGCGCAAGCTGCGCGCTGCGATCGAGGCCGACCCCAACGCGAAGCCGGCCGAGAAGACCGAGGCGAAGCCGGCGGCGAAGTCCGCGGTCACCTCGCCCAAGGCGCCGACCCCCGGACCCAAGCCGGGTCCCGCCAGGAAGACGGCTCCGGCCGAGGCCGCCGTCGAGACGCCCGCTGAGCCTGCCGCTCCCGCGGCGACGTCCGGCGCGCCCACGCCCGGACCCGCCAAGCCGTCGGCTCCCAAGCCCGGTGGCAGCGCCCCCGCGGGTGACAGCGCCCCGAAGCCCGGCGGTGCCCCGAAGCCCGGCGCCCCGCGCCCCGGCAACAACCCGTTCTCGTCGGCTCAGGGCATGGGGCAGCGCCCCGCAGGCCCTCGCCCGGGCAACAACCCCTTCGCCTCGGCTCAGGGCATGGGCCAGCGACCCACCCCCGGCAACATCCCGCGTCCGCAGGCTCCGCGTCCCGGGTCCCCCCGCGTCGGCGCCCCGCGTCCCGGTCGTCCCGGTGGCGCGCGCGGCGGTCAGGGCGGACGTCCCGGTGCACCGTTCCAGCAGCGTCCCGGCGCTCCCGGCCGTCCCGGCGGCGCCGGTGCAGGTGCAGGCGGCGGCTTTCAGCGTCCGGGCGGCGGCTTCGCCGGTCGTCCCGGCGGTGGCGGTGGCCGCGGTCGTGGCCCCGGTGGCGGAACCGCAGGCGCCTTCGGCAAGGGCGGCGGCAAGAGCAAGCAGCGCAAGTCGCGTCGGGCGAAGCGCCAAGAGTTCGAGATGCGGTCGGCGCCGGTCGTCGGCGGCGTCAACGTCTCGAAGGGCAACGGCGAGATCATCCGTCTGCGCCGCGGCGCATCCATCGCGGACTTCGCCGACAAGCTCGAGGCTCTGAACGGCTACACCGTGCAGCCTGGCACCCTGGTGACGATCCTGTTCAACCTGGGTGAGATGGCCACGGCCACCGAGTCGCTCGACGAGGCGACCTTCGAGGTGCTCGGCGAGGAGCTGGGCTACAAGATCCAGATGGTCTCGCCCGAGGACGAGGACAAGGAGCTCCTCGAGGGCTTCGGCCTCGACCTGGCGGCCGAGCTCGAGGCCGAGAGCGACGAGGATCTCGAGATCCGCCCGCCCGTGGTCACGGTCATGGGTCACGTCGATCACGGTAAGACCCGACTGCTCGACGCGATCCGCCAGTCCAACGTCATCGAGGGCGAGGCCGGCGGCATCACGCAGCACATCGGTGCATACCAGATCTGGACCGAGCACGACGGCATCGACCGTGCCGTGACCTTCATCGACACCCCCGGTCACGAGGCGTTCACCGCCATGCGTGCCCGTGGTGCCCAGGTCACCGACATCGCGATCCTGGTGGTCGCCGCCGACGACGGCATCATGCCGCAGACGGTGGAGGCGCTCAACCACGCGCAGGCCGCCGATGTGCCGATCGTGGTCGCCGTCAACAAGGTCGACAAGCCCGAGGCCAACCCGGCCAAGGTGCGCCAGCAGCTCACCGAGTACGGGCTGGTCGCCGAGGAGTACGGCGGCGACGTCATGTTCGTCGACGTCTCGGCTCGCCAGGGCACGGGCATCCAGGAGCTGATCGACGCGGTCCTGCTGACCGCCGACGCGGGTCTCGACCTGACGGCCAACCCGAACAAGGCAGCCCGTGGTGTCGCCATCGAGGCGAAGCTCGACAAGGGCCGTGGTTCGGTCGCCACCGTGCTGATCCAGTCCGGAACGCTGCGCGTCGGCGACGCGATCGTCGCCGGCACCGCGTACGGCCGCGTCCGGGCGATGCTCGACGAGAACGGCGAGTCGGTCTCCGAGGCCTTCCCGTCGCGCCCGGTGCAGGTGCAGGGTCTGAACTCGGTGCCGCGCGCCGGTGACGTCTTCATCGTCACCGACGAGGACCGCATGGCGCGCCAGATCGCTGAGAAGCGTGAGGCCGTCGAGCGCAACGCCCTGCTGGCCAAGGCCCGCAAGCGCATCTCGCTCGAGGACTTCACCCGTGCGCTCGAAGAGGGCAAGGTCGAGACGCTCAACCTCATCATCAAGGGCGACGTCTCCGGTGCCGTCGAGGCGCTGGAGGAATCGCTGCTCAAGATCGAGGTCGACGACTCGGTTCAGCTGCGCATCATCCACCGCGGCGTCGGTGCGATCACCGAGTCGGATGTGAACCTGGCGACGATCGACAACGCGATCATCGTGGGCTTCAACGTCCGCCCCGACACCAAGGCCCGCGAGGCCGCCGCCCGCGAGGGCGTCGACGTGCGGTTCTACTCGGTGATCTACTCCGCGATCGACGAGATCGAGAACTCGCTCAAGGGCCTGCTTAAGCCCGAGTTCGAAGAGGTCCAGTCGGGTGTGGCCGAGATCCGCGAGGTGTTCCGCTCCTCGAAGTTCGGCAACATCGCCGGTGTCATCGTCCGCTCCGGAACGATCACGCGCAATGCCAAGGCGCGCGTCATCCGCGACGGCGTCGTCATCGCCGATGGCCTGGCCATCGAGTCGCTGCGTCGCTTCAAGGACGACGTCACCGAGGTCCGCACGGACTTCGAGGCGGGTATCGGCCTGGGCAAGTACAACGACATCCAGATCGGCGACGAGATCGAGACCACCGAGATGGTCGAGAAGCCTCGCGGCTGATCCATACGGCACGATGAGGGGCGCCTGCGGGCGCCCCTCATTCGTCACCAAAGGAGTGAAAATGGCTGGAGAACGACAGGCACGTCTGGCGGACCGCATCCGCGTCATCCTCGCCGAGCGTCTCGAGAAGGGGCTGCGCGATCCGCGTCTCGGATTCGTGACCATCACAGAGGTGCGCGTCTCGGGCGACCTGCAGCACGCCTCGGTGTTCTACACCGTGCTCGGCACGGACGAGGAGCGCGTCGCCAGCGGCGCGGCGCTCACGTCGGCGACCGGACTGCTGCGCAAGGAGGTCGGTCGGCAGCTCAACGTGCGCCTCGTTCCCACGCTCGAGTTCATCCCGGATGCGCTGCCCGAGAGCGCTGGTCACATCGCCGACCTCCTGCGGGAGGCGCGCGAGCGCGACGCCGAGGTGGCGAGACTGGCGTCCTCCGCCACGCACGCGGGCGAAGCCGACCCGTATCGTCGCGACGAGGAGGACGAGGACTGACACCCGTGCTGTTCAGCGGGGCAGCAGCAGCGCTCCGCCGACTGCCTCGATGAGCCCGTCGGCGATGAGCGAGTCGATCGCACGATCGCGCTGAGCAGCATCCGGCCAGTCGGCCGCGACCGCGTCCGCCGCCAGCCGGTGGTCGGGTGCGAGACGCAGCGCGCGGAGCACCGCTCCGCGTGCCTGACGATCCGATCCCTCGAAGCGCGCCTGCCGGCGACGCGAATCACCGGTGTCGGGCCGGCCTGCGGCCAGCCACGCGCATCCGGATGCCAGAGGGCAGACGCCGCACTTCGGTGTGCGCGCCGTGCAGACCACCGCTCCCAGCTCCATCATGGCGGCGTTGAAGACCGCCGACTCGGCGACGTCATCTGGCAGCAGGTCGGCCATCCTGGCGAGATCCCGCTTCGCCGGCGGATCGGGCTGGGAGCGCCCGTCGACCGCCCTGGCGATCACGCGGCGCGTGTTCGTGTCGACGACCGGGTGCCGGTCGCCGTAATGGAAGACCGCCACGGCGCGCGCGGTGTACTCGCCGATGCCGGCCAGCGCGAGCAGCGCAGGCACGTCGCGCGGCACGGTGCCGTCGTGATTCTCGACGATCTCGGTCGCCGCCCTGTGCAGCCACAGCGCCCGCCGTGGGTAGCCGAGGTTCGCCCACTGATGCACGACCTCGGCAGGCGAGGCGCTCGACATGGCGGCCGGAGTCGGCCAGCGGCGCAGCCACGCGTCGAGGTGCGGGATGACCCGGGTCACGGGCGTCTGCTGCAGCATGAACTCGCTCACCAGCGTGCCCCACGCGCCGTACTCCACGGCGAACTCGGCGCGCCGCCACGGCAGGTCGCGCGCGGTCGCGGCGTACCAGTCGAGCAGCGCTCCGCGCCACGCGTCGGCTGACTGCGAGCAGGACACGGGCATCCGACCAGCCTAAGCCGCCGGCCTGCCGGCTCGACGCGTCGGTGCGCCGATGTGCACGCTCTAGGCTTGAGGGATGGTCTCACCCGGCATCCTGCTCGTCGACAAGCCCGGCGGGCTGACCAGCCACGACGTCGTCGCCCGCACCCGGCGCGCTTTCGGCACCCGCAAGGTCGGACATGCCGGCACCCTCGACCCCATGGCCACCGGACTTCTGGTGATCGGCATCGAAGGGGCCACCCGGCTGCTCACGTACATCGTCGGCGCCGACAAGACCTACACCGCGACCATCCGGCTCGGCGCGCGCACCACGACGGACGACGCCGAGGGTGAGACGGTCGAGACCGCCGAGCGCGCTGATGTCGAAACCGTGACCGATGGCGGCATCGCGGCAGGCGTCGCCGCCCTCACCGGCGCGATCTCGCAGGTGCCGAGTTCGGTCTCGGCGATCAAGGTCGACGGACGACGCGCGTACGACCGCGTGCGAGCGGGCGAGCAGGTCGACCTCGCCGCACGGCAGGTCACCGTCTCGCGCTTCGAGATGCTCGACGTCCGTCGCGAGGACGGCGTCATCGACGTGGACGTCATCGTGGACTGCTCGTCGGGAACCTACATCCGCGCCCTGGCCCGGGATCTGGGGGCGGCACTCGGCGTCGGCGGGCACCTCACCGCTCTGCGGCGCACCCGCGTGGGCGGCTTCGACGTGGCCGACGCCGTCGGAATCGACGGGCTCGCCGGTGCCGTGACCCTGAGCCCGGCCGCCGCAGCCGGGCGCACGATGCCGGTGCTGGCTGTGACCGGCGACGAGGCGAAGGATCTGCGCCACGGCAAACGGCTCCACGGCCAGGCGGGGCGGCTGGCCGACTCCGAGGTCGCGGCGATCGACCCTGATGGGCAGCTCGTCGGCGTGGTCGAGGCCCGCGGAAAGGACATCAAGAGCGCCATGAACATGCCGGAGGTTCAGCCGTGATCCTGTGGTTCACCCTGACGCAGATCGTCGTCGCATCCGCTGCAGGGCTGTTCTGCCTCGTCGCCGGACTCGCCGGACGCCGACCGAGCGACTGGACGGTCGGCAGCCTGCTGCTGGTCGAGCTGCTGCTCATCGCCCAGGTGGTGATGGCGATTGTCGCGCCACTGGCCGGCAACCCTCCCACCGGGGATCTGCTCGAGTTCTGGGTCTACCTCGTCTCGGCCGTGCTGCTGCCCGTCGGCGGTGCGGCATGGGCGCTGATCGATCGCACCAGGTGGAGCACGGTCATCCTCGGTGTGATCGGCCTGTCGCTGGCGATCATGCTGTGGCGGATGAACGCGATCTGGACCATCCAGGTCGCGTGATGCCGTCGGCCCGTGTCGCCGACGCGCGTAAGATGGACGACGCAATGTCCCACACCGTTTCGCGCGCCCGGATGACGGGTATCGGCCGAGTCCTCGTCATCGTCTACGCCGTGATGGCTCTGGCGGCCACCGGTCGCAGCTTCGTCCAGGTGGTGCGCCGCTTCGATGAGGCGCCGCTGGCCTACAGCCTCTCGGTGCTGGCCGCCGCGGTGTACATCCTCGCGACGCTGGCGCTCGTGCTGGCGCACCGCCGTGGCTGGTACACCGTCGCCTGGATCGCGATCGTCTTCGAGCTGACCGGTGTGATCGTGGTCGGCGCCCTCAGCCTGCTTGCGCCGGCGCTGTTCGGCCACGACAGCGTCTGGTCGTACTTCGGGATGGGCTACATCTTCATTCCGCTCGTGCTGCCCGTGTTCGGGCTGTGGTGGCTGCGCACGCACCGGCCGCAGAGGGAGGCGGCATGATCGTCTTCCGCGATCCCGCTGACGTGCCGCCCGACTTCGGCCGCTCCGTCGTCGCCATCGGGAAGTTCGACGGCGTGCACGTGGGGCATCGAGCGGTGATCGAGCGGATGCGTGAGGATGCGCGCGCGATCGGGGCTCGCACCGTCGCCGTGACCTTCGACCGCAACCCGCTCGAGGTGCTTCGTCCCGAGCTGTGCCCGGAGAACGTCGTCGCGACCGACCGCAAGGTCGAGCTCCTCGGCGAGCTCGACCTGGACGCCACCCTGGTGCTCACTTTCGACCGCGCACTGGCGGCACTGGCCGCCGAGGACTTCGTCCGCGACATCCTGGTCGACTCCCTGCACGCCGCGATGATCCTCGTCGGCAGGGACTTCCGCTTCGGTCGCGGCGGCGCGGGCGATCCCGCACTGCTGCAGAAGCTCGGCCCGCAGTACGGCTTCAGCGTCGACGTGATCGACGACGTCACCCCCGAGGGCGGCGGCCGCAGGGTGTCGTCGACCTGGGTGCGCGAGCTGCTCGCCGCCGGTGACGTCGCCCACGCGGCCACCGTGCTGGGGCGGCCGGTCACCGTCACCGGCGAGGTCGTGCACGGGCTCAAGCGCGGCCGGGAACTCGGATTCCCGACCGCCAACCTGTCAGAGATGATCGACGCCCTCGCACCGGCCGACGGCGTGTACGCGGGATGGCTCGACGACCACGTCACGGGCATCCGGCATCCTGCGGCGATCTCGGTCGGAACCAACCCGACCTTCGACGACGTCGAGCGCCGCCAGGTCGAGGCGCATGTGCTGGATGAGACCGGACTCGATCTGTACGGGCATCGTGTGACGGTCGAGTTCACCGACCACCTGCGCGGCATGGTGGCGTTCGAGGGCATGGAAGCGCTCATCGCGCAGATGGCGGACGACGTGTCGGTCGCGCGCGAGCGACTGCTCGGCCACCGCTGACCCGCCGTGCGAACGAGTTCATCGGCCCGCTCGGCCCTGCGACCGGGGGCGAGTAGCATCGGGGCATGTCCGCTCGAATGCGTCTCGCCATCGTCAGCGGCGCGATCATCGCCGTCTCGCTGACCGCCTGCACGCCCGGCACGCCGGACCCCACGGCGAGTGACACGTCGGCAGCCAGCCCTGGCCCCGCGAGCACGGGCACGCCTTCAGCGGCTCCTTCGAGCACGTCGGCACCCGCCGACGACTCGATCGAGCTGCCCGCAGCATGCGAGGACGTCTTCAGCGCGTCGATGCGCGATCGCCTCACCGCGGCGCATCTGCCGGCGAACGACCCGACCCTGACCATGCCTTCGACCGACCTGCCGGTGGCGGTGCAGATGATCGAGGGTCTTCCGCACCTGCGCTGCACGTGGGGAGTGGCGTCGGAGGTCGGCATCGCGACGACGGTCGCACTCGTCGACGCAGAGCAGTCGGAGGTCCTGCGTGATGCGTACCGCGCCGCGGGATCGGACTGCCAGGTCGTCGACGGCGACCCGCAGCAGACGCGCTGCCTCGCCGAGGAGAGGTTCGAAGGCGAGATGCCCGGTGCGATCGGCGAGATCCACGTCTTCCGGGCCAACGCGTGGCTGTCGACGAAGTGGATCAACGTCGACATGGCAGGGTACGCCGACGACATGGTCGCACAGCTCTGGGGATGACCTCGGGCATGGCGTAGACTGTTGGCGAGGGTTCTGGCATCCGCGTTTCTGACCAGGTCCGCACCCGACCCTCGCACTCCGCATCCTCGCGGTCGCCTCATCGGAGCCGCTCACGGAGAGCAGCTTCCGGCCCCGCCGGATGACCGGTACTCACGCTCAGGAGGAGCATGCCGAGCACGGCGACCGCCGCCCCGCGGCGAAAGAAGACGTCCCGTCGAGACGAAGAGGCGCCGCTGATCCCGATCCTCGCGCGCAAGGTGCGCGAGATCGAGGCGAAGGCGCAGCGGGCCAAGCTGGGCCCGACCAACCGGGTGAAGTTCCAGGTGATCGCCTTTCTGGTGCGTGAGGAGCGCGCCAGGGTCAAGGCCGACGGCGAGCTGACGGACGCGGCCAGGGTCGAGCTGCTCAAGCGGCTCGACGGGGTCGCCACGATCCTCGCGAAGACGGCCGCCCGCGACACGTCGCTGATCCAGCTGCTCGAGGCTGATCAGGCCACCTCGCCGGTCGCGAAGCGCATGCGTCGCGACTGGCTGCTCGAGTCGGGGGCCGAGCTCGCCCCCGAGGAGCTGGTGATCACCGACGTCGCCCCGATCGTGCAGACCCCCGTGGTTCCGGCCGCTCTCGCAGAGAAGCAGGTCACCCCGCCGTCGGTCGAGTCGCGTCTGCTGGCGTCGCCCTTCCTCCCGCCCGATCTGACCCCCCGCCCCGCCGCCGTGCCGCGCCGCCGGCTCGACGGATGGGAGCTGATGGGTCCGCTGTACAAGGCGTTCGAGTCGGGTGCCGGTGGGGGAGCGGCCACGATGGAGCTGCCCCCGACGCCCGAGTACGACCACATCTCGCCCAAGGGGCGCGAGGTCATGGTGCATCAGTCACGCTTCGTCGAGGCGGTGCGCTCAGGTCATCGCAGCTTCCTGCTCGCCGATGAGCCGGGACTCGGCAAGACGGCGCAGTCGGTGCTCGCCGCCTCGGTCGCGAACGCGTACCCGCTGCTCGTCGTCGTTCCCAACGTCGTCAAGATGAACTGGGCGCGCGAGGTCGAGCGCTGGACGCCGCAGCGCCGGGCCGCCGTAATCCAGGGCGACGGGGCCGACATCGACGCCTTCGCCGACGTCTTCATCGTCAACTACGAGATCCTCGACAGGCACCTGTCGTGGCTCGGCTCCATCGGCCTGAAGGGCATGGTCGTCGACGAGGCGCACTTCATCAAGAACCTGTCGTCGCAGCGCTCGCAGAACGTGCTGGCTCTCGCGAGTCGCATCCGTGACCGCGAGCGCAACCCGCTCATGCTCGCGCTGACGGGCACTCCGCTGATCAACGACGTCGAGGACTTCGACGCGATCTGGCGCTTCCTCGGCTGGACGAACGGCGAGAAGCCCGAGCGCGAGCTGATGGAGAAGCTGGATGCCACCGGACTGACCCCGGCGGACAAGTCCTTTTACGCCGAAGCGCGCGAGGCGGTCATCTCGATGGGCATCGTGCGGCGCAAGAAGAAGGACGTCGCAGCGGATCTGCCCGACAAGCTCATCGCCGACCTCCCCGTGCAGCTGGACGACGAGTTCGGCCGGGGCATCCGGGCGGCCGAGCGCGAGCTGGGCGAGCGGATGGCCGCGAAGTACCGCCGGATCGTCGAGGCGCGCACCGCCGCGCACGGGTCGTCTGCAGGCGGGTCCTCGAGCGTGTCGCAGAGCATCGACGACGACATCGTGCGCCTCGTCGCTCACAACGAGCTGGAGGAGTCGAAGGCCGCCGGAGCCGGCGGCGACAACGTCTTCACCATGGTGCGCAAGATCGGCCAGGCCAAGGCTCTGCTCGCCGCCGATTACGCGGCGCAGCTGCAGCGCTCGGTCGAGAAGGTCGTGTTCTTCGCCAAGCACGTCGACGTGATGGATCAGGCCGAGGCGCACTTCGCCGCCGCCGGGATCAAGTCGGTATCGATCCGAGGCGACCAGACGACCCCCGCGCGCCAGCAGGCGATCGACGCGTTCAACACAGACCCTGAGGTGGGCGTGGCGGTCTGCTCGCTCACGGCGGCCGGCGTCGGCGTCAACCTGCAGGTGGCCTCGAACGTCGTGCTCGCAGAGCTGAGCTGGACGGCGGCGGAGCAGACTCAGGCGATCGACCGCGTGCACCGCATCGGTCAGGACGAGCCGGTGACCGCGTGGCGCATCATCGCCGCGCACACCCTCGACACGAAGATCGCCGAGCTGATCGACCAGAAGCAGGGGCTCGCCGCCCGCGCGCTCGACGGCGAGGCCGTCGCCGAGGAGCCGGGCGAGTCGGTGCAGATGGCTGCGCTGATGCATCTGCTGCGGGAGGCTCTCGGCGCGGAATGACCCGGGGAGCGACTACGGGCGTTAAGAACACAGGTTCTTGGCGCCCGTTCGCGTCTGTTCAGGGCGATATCGTCCAAGAACCGCACATTGCGGCGACGCTCGCGGCAAGATCCTCCGTTTTCGGCGACCCCGAATGGCGTTTCGAGACCGAGGAGCGCTAGGGTCGACAGCAGGCAGCGTCGCCTTTTCTCTCCTTTCCACCCGAAGCACGAAGGCAGCAGCATGAAGATCGGCATCCTGACCAGCGGCGGCGACTGTCCCGGCCTCAACGCGGTCATCCGCGGCATCGTGCTCAAGGGCACCACCACCTACGACCTCGAGTTCGTCGGTATCCGCGACGGCTGGAGGGGCGTCGTCGACGGCGACTTCTTCCCGCTCACCCGCCACGAGGTGAAGGGGCTGTCGAAGGTCGGCGGCACGATCCTGGGCACGAGCCGCACCAACCCGTACGAGGGCACGCGCGGGGGAGCCGAGAACATCGCCAAGACGCTGTACGGTCACCGGATCGACGGGATCGTGGCGATCGGCGGCGAGGGCACCCTCGCGGCCGCGGATCGTCTGGCCAAGGACGGCATCAACGTGCTCGGCGTGCCCAAGACGATCGACAACGATCTGCGCGCGACCGACTACTCGTTCGGCTTCGACACCGCGGTGAACATCGCCACCGACGCGATGGACCGGCTGCGCACGACCGGCGACTCCCACCAGCGCTGCATGGTCGCCGAGGTCATGGGCCGGCACGTGGGCTGGATCGCGCTGCACGCCGGCATGGCCGCCGGGGCGCACGTCATCTGCATCCCTGAAGTGCCCATGTCGATGGACGAGATCTGCTCGCTGGTCAGCAGCGCCGCGGCTCGCGGCCGCGCACCCCTCGTCGTCGTCTCGGAGGGCTTCACCCTCAAGGGCATGGACGAGGCGTACAGCGACAAGGGACTCGACGCGTTCAACCGGCCGCGTCTGGGCGGCATCAGCGAGATCCTCGCTCCCGAGATCGAGCGGATCACCGGCATCGAGACGCGCTCGACCGTGCTGGGTCACATCCAGCGCGGCGGATCCCCTTCGGGATTCGACCGGGTTCTGGCGACCAGACTCGGGCTGCACGCGGCGGACGCCCTCGTCGACGGCGCGTGGGGTCAGATGGTCGCGATGCGCGGCACCGACATCGTACGGGTGCCCTTCGCCGAGGCACTGGGCGAGCTGAACACCGTGCCTCGCAGCCGGTACGACGAAGCAGCCGCGCTGTTCGGCTGAGCGCCCCGGTCGGAGCTCATCGACCGGGGCGGACGCCGTGCGCCCGGGCCGTCAGTCGGTCAGGTCCAGCACGTCCAGGATCCACGCGAGCTCGAACGCGCGCTCGCGCCAGGAGTTGTAGCGTCCGCTGACGCCGCCATGCCCGGCCGACATCTCGCACTTCATCATCACGTCCTGTGCGCCGGCGTACCGCAGAGCCGCGACCCACTTCGCCGGCTCGACGTACAGCACGCGGGTGTCGTTGAGCGATGTCATCGCCAGGATCCGTGGATAGTGCACACCCTCGCGGATGTTCTCGTACGGCGTGTAGGACTTCATGTACGCGTAGACCTCGGGGTCGTGCAGCGGGTCTCCCCACTCGTCCCACTCGACCACGGTGAGGGGCAGCGAGGGATCGAGGATCGAGGTCAGCGCGTCGACGAAGGGCACGCCGGCCAGAATGCCGGCGAACAGCTCGGGGGCGAGGTTGGCCACGGCGCCCATCAGCAGGCCGCCCGCGCTGCCGCCCTCGGCGACGAGCTGTTCGGGCACCGTGACTCCGGTGCTGATCAGGTGCTGTGCACACGCGACGAAGTCGGTGAAGGTGTTGCGCTTGTGCAGCTCCTTGCCCTCTTCGTACCAGTGCCGGCCCATCTCGCCGCCACCGCGCACGTGGGCGACCGCGAAGATCACGCCGCGATCGAGCATCGACAGGCGCATGGTGGAGAACGCGGGATCGATCGAGTGCTCGTACGATCCGTAGCCGTACAGATGCACAGCGCGCGGTTCGACGCCGGGATCGCCGAAAGAGCGCTTCCACACGAGCGAGACCGGCACCTGGGCGCCGTCGTCGGCCGTCGCCCACACTCGCTGCTGCCCGTAATCGGCCGGGTCGTATCCGCCGAGGACCGCCATCTGCTTGCGCAGGTGCTTCTCGCCGGTCGCGACGTCGAGATCGAGCACCTGCGACGGCGTGACGAACGAGGTGTACGCCATCCGCAGGAACGGCGAGTGCCACTCGGGGTTCCCGCTGAAGTAGGCGTCGAACAGCGGCTCGTCGAAATCGACGTCGTCGAGCGCCCCCGTCGCGAGATCCATGATCGCCGAGCGCACGAGCCCCTCGCTGCGGTACTCGACGGTCGCGAAGTCGCGGAAGCAGTCGACATCGATGATCCGCCGACCTGCGTGGTGCGCGATCAGCACCTGCCGTGCGCCCGCGGGGTCGGATGCCGCCACCGAGACCAGCTCGAAGTCGAGGGCGTCGTCGTTGTGCAGGATCAGCAGGCGATCCTCGCCGTCGACCACGGCGTGATCCACGGAGTACTCCACGCCGTCACGCCGCGGCCATACCACCTGCGTTTCGACGGTCAGCGGATCGGCGGCCAGCTCGGCGAGGTCGATGAGCAGTTCCTCGCTGGTGATCTTCGAGCCCAGCCCGATCACGAGGTATCTGCGGCTGCGGGTGATGCCCGCGCCCATCCAGAAGCGCTCGTCCGGCTCGTGGAACAGCTTGACGTCCTCGCCGACGGGGGTTCCGACACGGTGCAGCCACAGGGTGTCGGGTCGCCAGGCCTCATCGCGCGTGGTGTACAGGATCGACGTGCCGTCCGGCGTGAAGAACGCCTGGCCGGTGTTCGGGATCACGTCGGCGAGCTTGTCTCCGGATGCCAGATCGCGCACATGCACGGTGTACAGCTCCGAGCCCTCGACATCCACAGACCACAGCAGTCGCGTGCCGTCGTCCGACACATCGAAGGCGCCGAGCGAGAAGAACTCGTGTCCCTCGGCCTCGACGTTGCCGTCGAGCAGCACCTCCTCGCCCGGGACCGGCACGCCCGGCTCGAGCACGGGCGGCGTCCAGTCGTCGCCGTGGGCGGCGGTGCGGCAGTGGATGCCGTACTGGGCGCCTTCCTCGGTGCGGCTGTAGAACCACCAGTCGCCCCGCCGCGTGGGAACGGACAGGTCGGTCTCCTGCACGCGCGAGCGGACCTCCTCGAACAGGGTCTCGCGCAGCGCGGCGAGATGCGCGGTTCGCGCTTCGGTGTAGGCGTTCTCCGCCTCCAGGTGCGCGATGACCTCGGGATCGTCCTTGGCCCGGAGCCACTCGTATGCGTCGGCGAACTCGTCGCCGTGGTGGGAGCGCGTGGTGATGCGGCGGGCCGCCGCGGGCGGCTGGATGCGGGAATCGGTCACCCTGCCACGCTACCCGGCGAGTTGACCGCGACCGGGCAGGATGGGAGGATTCATCAGGGTCCTCTAACGGATGACAAACCCACGGTGAACTCTTCGTTCGTCACAAGCCGATCTCTCGGCCCCTCCCTGGCAGTCCCAACGAAAGAGACCGGTGGAAACCGCAGCCCTCATCGTCGTGCTGGTCATCGCGCTGGCGCTCTTCTTCGACTTCACCAACGGATTCCACGACACCGCCAATGCGATGGCGACCCCCATCGCCACCGGCGCACTGAAGCCGAAGACGGCAGTGCTGCTCGCCGCGGTGCTGAACCTGGTCGGCGCGTTCCTGTCGACCGAGGTCGCCAAGACCGTCTCGGGCGGGATCATCAGAGAAGACGCGATCAGCGAGATGGGCGCGCAGATCTTCCTGCCGCTCATCTTCGCCGGACTCATCGGCGCCATCACCTGGAACATGCTCACGTGGCTGCTCGGTCTGCCCTCGAGCTCTTCGCACGCGCTGTTCGGCGGCCTCATCGGCGCCACCCTGGTGGGCGTCGGCGCCACGGGCATCGACTTCGGCATGGTGCTGTCGAAGATCATCCTCCCCGCCATGATCGCACCGCTCACCGCCGGCATCATCGCATTCATCGCGACGAAGATCGCCTACGGCGTCACGCGTCGGTACGACGGCAAGCCCGACGGTCGCTCGGGCTTCCGCTGGGGTCAGATCTTCACCTCTTCCCTGGTGGCGCTGTCGCACGGCACCAACGACGCGCAGAAGACCATGGGCGTCATCACTCTGGCGCTGATCACGATCGGCTGGCAGACGGGTGATCCCGGCAGCGACGACTACCACAACCCCGAGTTCTGGGTCATCGTGGCCTGCGCATTCACGATCGCCCTCGGCACGTACCTCGGCGGGTGGCGGATCATCCGCACCCTCGGCAAGGGTCTCACCGAGGTCAAGCCCGCACAGGGCTTCGCCGCCGAGAGCTCCACCGCCGCGACGATCCTCGCCTCCAGCGCCCTGGGCTTCGCGCTCTCGACGACGCAGGTCGCCTCGGGCTCGGTCATCGGCTCCGGCCTCGGTCGACGCGGCGCCTCGGTGCGCTGGGCCACCGCCGGCCGCATCGCGATCGGCTGGCTGCTCACCCTTCCCGCGGCGGGCGGCGTCGGCGCCCTCGCCGCACTCCTGGTCATCTGGTTCGGCAACTGGGGTGTCGCGATCGACGCGGTGCTGGCGCTTGTGATCATCGTGGGCCTGTTCCTGTACTCGCGCCGCAACGCTGTGACGTCCGCGAACGCGATGAGCGACGTGGCCGAGTCCGGCCTCGCCGTCGACCAGCCCGATGTGCCGGCCCCCACCCGTCGCGCCAGCCGGATGGAGCTCGTGCGCGCGCTCGAGCGCGCCGAGCGGAAGGCGGACGAGGCCGAGCGCGCGGCACGCCGGGCGAAGAAGCTGAAGAAGGCGGGCGCATCGCCCGCCGAGATCAAGGCGGCCAAGCGCGCTGCCGAGAAGGCGGCGCACAAGTTCGCCGCCGCCGAGAAGGCCGCTCAGGAGTGGGAGAGCGCCATCGCCAACCGCAAGGCCCGGGCCAAGCTCGCCGAGTGGGACATCGCCGTGGACGAGCAGGAGGACGCACGATGAGCATCGACTGGGGCGCCTTCGTCAACGTCTTCCTCGCCGCCCTGCTCGGGGCCGGCACCATCGTGCTGTTCTACGCGCTGGGTCTGCGGATGCTCGTCCGTGCCGGACGGGTTCCGGTGGTGACGCCGGCGGAGTTCACGGATGCCATCACCGTGCTCTCCGAGAAGGAGATCAGACGCGCGGCGAAGCAGGCGGCCAAGGCTGCGCGCAAGAGCCCGTTGAGCGAGGGGCAGAAGACCCTGGCCTTCGTGGCCGCGATCGGCTGCTTCATCCTGTGCGGCGCGGCGGTGCTCGGCGGCATCCTTCTCATCGTCGTCGGCCACTGACGCGGATCCACGGGCGAGGGCGGTCCTAGGCTGAGGGCATGTCAGGCCCTTTCGTGTTCGGCCGCCACGCGCCGGCGTCCCACGTCATCGTGCACATCAGCGATCCCCACCTGCTCGCGGGCGGTGCTCGTCTGGGCGGTCGGTTCGACGTCGAGGAGAGCCTCGGCCGCACGCTCGACGCGATCCGAGCCATCGGCAGCGATTCGGCGGCGATCGTCGTCACCGGGGATCTCGCCGACCTGGGGGAGCCCGACGCGTACCGCCGCCTCCGAGCCGCGATGGAGCCGCTCGCGGCCGATCTCGGCTGCCCGATCGTCTGGGTCGCGGGCAACCACGACGAACGACCTGCGCTGCGGCAGCACCTGCTCGATCTCGAGCCGACCGAGCAGCCGGTCACCGGGGTGTGGAATCTCGACGGGCTGCGACTGGTCGCTCTGGACACGAGCGTTCCCGGCTGGCACCACGGCGACCTCGGGGCCGATCAGCTCGAGTGGCTTAGCGACGTGCTGCGAGAGCCGGCACCGCACGGCACGATCCTGGCGATGCACCATCCGCCGCTGCCCAGCCACATCCCGCTGTTCGACATCCTTGAGCTGCGCCATCAGGACGAGCTCGCCGACGTGCTGCGCGACACCGACGTGCGTGCCATCCTGGCCGGACACCTGCACTACTCATCGCACGGACTGTTCGCCGGCATCCCCGTCAGCGTCGCCTCCGCGACCTGCTACACCATGAACGTCGCGCGGCCGGCGGTCGAGGTCAACGGCATGGATGCCGCTCAGTCGTTCCAGCTCGCGCACGTCCACCCCGACACGATCACCCACACGGTGGTGCCGGTGATCGCAGCGCCGACCGGCGACCACTTCACGCGCGAGTGGGCGCAGCGCATGGCGTCCCTGACACCGCAGCAGCGACTCGAGGAGTTCTCCCGCAAGCCCGTGCGCTGAAGCGTCATAGACTAGAGGAATCCCCCGAATCCCTGATCGCCACTACCCACAAGGATGTGACATGGCCGCGTCTGAGCCTGTTGTTACCCGCACAGAGACCGATTCGATCGGAAGCATCGAGATCCCGGGAGACGCCTATTACGGCGTGCACACGCTGCGGGCCGAGCAGAACTTCCCAATCACGAAGCGCCCCATCTCGGTGTACCCCGACCTGGTGCGCGGCCTTGCGATGGTCAAGCAGGCCAGCGCGCGCGCGAACAAGGAGATCGGGGTGCTCGACCCCGACAAGGCCGATCTGATCGACGCGGCCGCGCAGCGAGTCATCGAGGGCGAGTTCCACGACCAGTTCATCGTCGGGGTCATCCAGGGCGGGGCCGGCACCTCGACGAACATGAACGCCAACGAGGTCATCACGAACATCGCGCTCGAGATGGCGGGTCGGGAGAAGGGCGACTACGCCTTCCTCTCGCCGATCGACCACACCAACCGCAGCCAGTCCACCAACGACGTCTATCCGACCGCGGTCAAGATCGGACTCTCGCTGAACCTCGTCTCGCTGCTCGACGAGCTCGACCTGCTGCGCAAGTCGTTCCTCGGCAAGGCGAACGAGTTCCACGACGTGCTCAAGGTCGGCCGCACCCAGCTGCAGGACGCCGTGCCGATGACCCTCGGGCAGGAGTTCCACGGTTTCGCGACGACCCTCGGGGAGGACCACAGCCGTCTCACCGAGAACGCCTCGCTGCTGACCGAGATCAACATGGGCGCCACCGCCATCGGCACCGGCATCACGACCCACCCCGACTACGCGCCCACGGTGCTCAAGCACCTGCGCGAGATCAGCGGACTCGACCTCAGCACGGCGACCGACCTCGTCGAGGCGACGAGCGACACCGGCGCCTTCATGTCGTTCTCGTCGTCGCTGAAGCGCAACGCGATCAAGCTCTCCAAGATCTGCAACGACCTGCGTCTGCTCTCGTCTGGTCCGCAGGCGGGCATCGGCGAGATCAACCTTCCGGCCATGCAGGCCGGCTCCAGCATCATGCCAGGCAAGGTCAACCCCGTCATCCCCGAGGCCGTCAACCAGGTCGCCTTCGCCGTCGCCGGCGCTGACGTCACGGTCACCATGGCGGTCGAGGGCGGTCAGCTGCAGCTCAACGCGTTCGAGCCGGTCATCGCGCACTCGATCTTCCAGTCGATCACCTGGATGCGCCAGGCGATGTGGACGCTGCGCGTGAACTGCGTGGACGGCATCACGGCGAACCGCGAGCGCCTCGGCGCGATGGTGGGCGCGTCGGTCGGCGTCGTCACCGCGCTCACCCCCTTCATCGGCTACGCGGCATCCGCGGCGCTGGCCAAGACCGCGCTGCTCACCAACCGCAACGTCGCCGACCTGGTGGTCGAGGCCGGCCTCATGTCGCGCGACGAGGTCATGAAGCAGATCTCGCCGGCCCGCCTGTCGGGACTGGAGACCGTGACCGCCGCGATCCCCGTGATCGGCGCGGAAGACCTCCCGCAGGCGTAGGCAGGGAGATGCGAAGAGGCGGATGCCGTACGGCATCCGCCTCTTCGGCGTCAGAGCGGGGATTCGGCGTCGGAGCGGACTCGGATCAGCCGGACGTGCGGCAGTGCGTGGTGAGCTCGCCGATGCCGTCCACAGCCACCGTGACGGTGGAGCCGTCGCGCAGGAAGATCTGCGGATCGCGCGAGTAGCCGGCGCCCCCGGGGCTGCCGGTGGAGATCAGGGTGCCGGGCTGCAGGGTCGCGGAGGACGACAGGTGCGCGATCAGCGTGGCGACGCTGCGCACCATCTGCCCCGTGCTGGCGTCCTGAACGGTCTGCCCGTCGACGACCGCCCAGATGTGCAGGTCCTGCGGGTCGGGGATCTCATCAGCCGTCACCACCACCGGGCCGGTCGGGGTGAAGCCGTCGAACGACTTGCAGCGCGACCACTGCGCCTCGGCGAACTGGATGTCGCGCGCGGTGATGTCGTTGACGACCGTGTATCCCCACACGGTGTTGAGCGCCTCGTCGGCGGTGACGTCCTTCGCGGGTCGGCCGATGATCACACCGAGCTCCGCCTCGTAATCGACCGATTCGCTCAGCGCGCGCGGCCACGAGGTGGTGCCGCCGTGGGCGGCGAGGGAGTTGGGCCACAGCGTGAAGACGGTGGGCGCGGTGTCAGTCTTGAGCCCCAGCTCACTCGAGTGGGCGGCGTAGTTCAGGCCCACGGCCAGGATGAGCGGGGGCGAGACGACGGCGGGGCCGAATCGCAGATCCGCCACCGGATGCCGCGGTGCGTCGCCCGCGCTGTATGCGGCGCGCAGCTGCTCGAGCAGCTCGTCGCCGCCCTCGATCAGCTGCTGCAGGGTCGACGGAGCGGGGGAGAGGAGGTCGCTGACGAGGGTGGCCTCCGTGCCGTCGATGACGGCGAGCTGCAGAGCCTCGGAATCGCGAGCGCTCAGATGGGCGAAACGCATGTCTCTACGCTACCCGTCGCGGTGCCGCCCGCGGCAGAGGTGGCCTCTAGGCTTTGCTCATGAGCTTTGGAGGACGGCCCTCGGCCGCGCAGCCCTCGGACCCGTTCCCGACCATGCTCGCCGGTCGCTCACCGTACGCCCCGCCTGCGCCGTCGGCGCCGGCGCCCGCTCCGGCGATGCCGGCGATTCCGATGCCGGCCCGACGGGGACGCAGCGCGTCGGTCTGGGTGTTCGGGGTGCTCGCTTTCCTGCTGATCGCGCTGATCGCGTACTTCGCGTTGTTCCTCGGAGTCGGCGCGTCCGTCGTCGGACTCGTCCTCGCTCTCGTGCCGCTTGCGATCGTGCTCACCGGCGTGCGCATGATCGACCGGTGGGAGCCGGAGCCGAAGAGCCTCGTGATCTTCGCGCTCGCCTGGGGAGCGGTGGCCGCCGTGGGCATCACGCTGCTTGTCGACCTGGCGTTCGCGCTGGCTGTCGGTCAGCGCAACGAGTTCTTCGCCGCGGTCATCCAGGCGCCTGTGATCGAGGAGCTCGCCAAGGGAGCCGGTGTTCTGCTGGTTTTCGTGATCGGTCGACGGGCGTTCGACGGCCCGGTCGACGGCGTGGTCTACGGCGCACTGGTGGGCGCGGGCTTCGCGTTCACCGAGAACATCCAGTACTTCGGCACCAGTCTCACCTCCGGCGGTGCCGGAGAGCTCACCGTCACGTTCATCCTGCGCGGACTCGTCTCGCCGTTCGCGCATGCGATGTTCACGGCCCTGACGGGATTCGCCATCGGCCTGGCCGCGCGTCGCGGTGCGAGCACGGCAGGCGCTGTCGGATCGGCCGCGACGGGACTGGTCGGCGCGATCGCACTGCACGCGTACTGGAACGGCTCGTCTCTGCTGGGCGACTTCATCGCGCTGTACATCACCACCCAGGTGCCGCTTTTCATCGCCTTCATCATCGCGATCCTGGCGCTGCGACGGGAGGAGGCGCGGCTGACGCGTCTGCGCCTCGGCGACTACGCCGCTGCGGGATGGTTCACCCCGCAGGAGGTCGAGATGCTGGCGACGCCGGCCGGCCGGCGCACCGGTCTGCAGTGGGCGGCCGGCCTGCGCGGCGACCGCCGAGACGTGATGAAGGCGTTCATCCGCGATGCCGCCGCTCTCGCCGCGGTACGCCAGCGGGCGATCACCGGACGCGACCCGCTCGCTTCGGCCGACGAGCACGCGCTGCTGATGCGCACCCGGGATGCCAGAGCCCGCCTGCTCGCGTACTGACGGCTCGGGCCGTAGCCCAGGGACAGACTCAGCGCCCGGTGCTGCGGCGATGCCTGCGAGTCTCCCGGGCGCTGAGTTGATCTACACACAGGGTGCCTCGCGCACCCGGCGAAGTCAAGACCCTGCGCGGATCGCCACGGGGAAGGGCCAGGTCACGGTTACGCGCTCAGCGGATGTCTCGCATTGACCGAGGCACGCGCGCCGGGGTTGGATGGAGCCATGACTGAACGCACGAAGCCTGAGTTCGACGCACCCACCGGACCCGCCCCCGCAGAGCTCGTCATCCGCGACATCGTCGAGGGCGACGGCGCCGAGGCGAAGCCCGGCGACACCGTCACCGTGCACTACGCCGGTGTCGAGTACGACTCCGGTGAGGAGTTCGACTCGTCGTGGGGCCGAGGCGAGACCATCCAGTTTCCGCTGCGCGGCCTGATCCAGGGTTGGCAGGACGGCATCCCCGGGATGAAGGTCGGCGGACGCCGTGAGCTCGTCATCCCGCCGCACCTCGCCTATGGCGCGGCCGGATCCGGACACTTCCTCTCCGGCAAGACCCTCATCTTCATCATCGACCTCGTCGCGGTCGGCTGAGCGGATCCGTACCCAGGGAACCCCCGTCCACATCAGTGGGCGGGGGTTCTCGCATCGATCCGACATCTCGGGAATATATGCATGTGAATGTAAGTTATTCTCGGTACGGCGCGACAGCGCACGTATGACCATCAAGGAGAACACACACATGTCGATCGAGATCCCCGGCTATCGTCCCGGCACCTGGGTCCTGGACCCGAGCCACAGCGAGGTCACCTTCAGCGTGCGCCACATGATGATCTCGAAGGTGCGCGGCTCCTTCGGCATCAAGAACGCCACGCTCACCGCACCTGAGAACCCGCTCGATGCCACGGTCGAGGCGAGCGTCGACGTCGCGTCCGTCGACACCAAGGACGAGGGTCGCGACAACCACCTGCGTTCGGCGGACTTCTTCGACGTCGAGAACTTCCCGACCATGGAGTTCGTCTCCACCGGAGTGCGCGTCGAGGACGGCGACTTCTTCGTCGACGGAGACCTCACCATCCGCGGGATCACGAAGCCGGTGAGCTTCGAGTTCGACTTCGGCGGCTTCGGCACCGATCCGTGGGGCAACTACAAGGCCGGCGCCTCGGCCACGACGGTGATCAACCGGGAGGACTTCGGTCTGACCTGGAACGCCGCTCTCGAGACCGGTGGCGTGCTCGTCGGCAAGGACATCACGATCAACCTCGACCTGCAGGGCGCCCTGCAGGCCTGAGCACGAGGCATCCCGAGCCCGGGGGTCGAGCCGCCACGAGAGCGGTTCAGGCCTTCGGGCTCAGTGCATCGTAGGCGCGGAAGCGCGGTGTGAGCCGGGCGATCATCACGGCGAGGCCGATCACCAGCATCCCGCCCAGCAGCGGCGGGAACCACAGCGCGGTGAGCGTCGCCAGCGTGCCGGCGTACAGCGCCCCGAGTCGCGGCCCGCCGGCGACGACGATGATGAAGACCCCCTGAAGGCGTCCGCGCATGGCGTCAGGCACCGCTGCCTGCATCATCGTGTTGCGATAGATGGAGCTGATGTTGTCGGCCGCTCCCGAGAGGGCGAGCACGATGCAGGCCAGGACGATGAGCGGCACATCGGGGGAGTGCTCGGATGCCGTGGGCAGGAACGCCCCGATGAGCAGCACGACGCCGAACATCGCGATCGTGGCGCCGTAGGCCTGCACCGCCCTGGCGATGCCGACTCCGTGCCAGCGGTACTGCACGATCCTGCCCGAGAACAGGCTCGACGCGAATGTCCCCACCGCGACCGACGCGGTCAGCAGTCCGGTCGTCACGGCGCCCCCGCCGAGCAGCACCGTGCCGAGGGCGGGGTAGAGCGCGAGAGGGTTGCCGAAGGTCATCGCAGCGATGTCGAGCAGGTACTGCGCGCGGATGTTGCCCGCCCGGCGCAGGAAGCGCCAGCCGTCGACGAGGGATGCCAGCCCCGGCCGCACGATCGTGCCCTCGGGCAGCAGGGCGGGCAGTGTCCACAGCCCGAGGAACATGCACAGCATCAGGACCACGTCGATCGTGTACGTCCATCCGAACCCGGTGAGGGCGACCAGCACGCCCGCCACAGCGGGCCCGACCATCACCGTCAAGCCGAAGGCGACGCCGTTCAGCGCCGACGCAGCGGCGAGCTGATTCAGCGGGATCAGTCGCGGCACGATCGCCGTGCGGGTCGCCATGCCCACCGAGTTGGCTGCGGCGATGACCATGCTGAGGCCGTACAGCCACCAGATCGTCTCGGTGCCCGTCCATGTCAGCGCGGTGAGCAGCGCCGTGGCCGCGAACGCGACGGACGCGGCGATGAGCGCCACACGTCGACGGTCGAACGCGTCGGCGAGCATCCCGCCGTAGAGTCCGGCGAGGATCATCGGCACCAGGCCGGCGACCGCGATCATGGAGACGGCGAATGTGCTGCCGGTCAGCTCGAACACGTGCAGCATGACGGTCACGATCGTGAGCTGGCCGCCGATCCCGGCGAGTGCAGAGCCGATCCACATGCGGGCGAAGGCCGGGCTGGATCTCAGCGGGCTGAGATCGATCAGGTGGGCGCGGGAGAACTGCACCCGACGAGGCTACCGGTGCGCATCCGCCCTGCTGAATGCTGGTAGGCTGTCGAGGTTGCCGTTTGATCGGCCGCGGATAAAGAGAGCCCACGCATTCGGCGTCGGGCACCGCGCAACAAGCAGAGAGGGGATCGAATCTATGGCACTGGAAGCAGACGTCAAGAAGGCGATCATCGAAGAGTACGCGACGCACCCCGGTGACACCGGATCCCCCGAGGTGCAGGTCGCAATGCTGACGCAGCGCATCAAGGACCTCACCGAGCACCTCAAGGCACACAAGCACGACCACCACTCGCGCCGTGGCCTGTTCCTGCTCGTCGGTCAGCGCCGTCGCCTGCTGGGTTACCTGCAGGATGTCGACATCAACCGTTACCGCTCGCTCATCGAGCGTCTCGGTCTGCGCCGGTAATCGACCAGCGTTCAATCGCGCAGAACATTCTTGGAGAGCCGCCCACCGGTGTGGGCGGCTCTCGTCATTCCTGCCGCGCTTGCCACCTCGGTCACTCGGCAGCATCCTGCAGGTGTCGGACTCGGCTTTGAGCAAGGCGATCTCGGCGCTGGAGACGGTGCGCTACGTGCGGGTCAGGCGGGGACGGGCAGGCAGTCGCCCGCGCACCTGGGTGGCGGGTACGGCCGAGGGTCGGCACGCGTTCCAGGCGCACCTCGATGCGCTGCGAGCGATCGTGGAGTTCGGCTCGGCTCCGGCCCAGTCGGATCAGCCCGGCCAGCATCGCGACCCGGTCCGACCCGGCCAGCCTCGCGAACCGGACCGGCCCGGCCAGCCGGGCCCTGCCGTGGCGGGCTAGGAGGCTGCCCCGACGAGGTCGGGGTGATGGATGGCCGCGACGTCGGGATGCGCTCGCAGGCGCGACTTCAGCGCGTTCTCGCCGTAGAGGCTGTGGATCGGGTTCGCCGGGTCGCGGGTCACGCCGCGCGCGTGTGCGGCGAGATCGGCCGGGAGCTCGATCAGCGGCAGCTTCGTGTCGAGAGCCGGATTGAAGAAGAACGGGATCGACAGCCGGTCGTGCGGCGCTCGCGGGGAGACGACCCGGTGGTTGGTCGCCTTGAGATACCCGTTCGTCGCGTACTCGAGCAGCTCGCCGATGTTCACCACGAACGCGCCGTCGACGGGCGGGGCGTCCACCCACTCGCCGTCGCGCTCGACCTGCAGGCCGCCGCGCCCGGGCTCCACCCAGAGCAGCGTGAGCACGCCGCTGTCCTTGTGGGCGCCGACGCCCTGCTGCGGCTCGGGGTCGGTCGTGCCCGGGTATCGGACGATCTTGATGAGCGTCGACGGCTCACCGAAGTGGTCGTCGAAGTACGACTCCTCGGCGCCCAGGGCGAGTGCCCACGCGCGCAGCAGCTTCCGTGCTATGCCCGACAGAGCGGCGTGCCACTCGGCGACGACGGCGCGCAGCTCCGGCTGCGCCTGGGGCCAGAGATTCGGCCCGATGAGGCGGTTGAACGCCGGACCGCCCTCGACGGCGTCCCGTTCCGGACCGATGTCGATCTGCTCGCGCCAGTCGACAGCGCCCTTCGTCCGCTCCCCGCCGATGCGCGTGTACCCCCGGAAGTGCGGGCTCTTCACGTTCTCGATGGCGAGCTTGTCGTCGTCGTCGAGCGCGAAGAAGTCCCTCGCGGCGCGGTGCAGCCGCTGCTCGAGATCGGTCGGGATGCCCGTTCCGGTGAGGTAGAAGAATCCCACGTCCCGCGTCGCGGCGCGCAGGTCCGCGCGGAACCGGTCGGCCGCGTCTGCGCCGGCGTCGAGCTGAGACAGGTCGAGGATGGGGAGGGTGAGATCGGTCATGCGTCGACGCTAGGTCCCCGCCCGCCGGCTCGCACGAATGTTGCCTTCTCTTACCGGTGGACGCACGGGGATGCCGAGAACCGAATGCTAAAGTTGCTTAGGTAAGGCACCCCTTATCAATCCGTCGGCAGAATCGAATCCCGTGTTCGCAGCGCTCCTCATCGGCCTTCGCGAAGGCCTCGAAGCCGCCCTCGTCGTAGGCATCCTGGTCGCATACATCCGCCGACTCGGTCGCGCGGACGTGCTGGGGCGCATGTGGATCGGCATCGGTATCGCCATCGCCCTCGCGCTCGGCATCGGCGCCGTCCTCACCTTCGGTGCGTACGCGCTCACCACCGAGGCGCAGGAGATCATCGGCGGCTCGCTCTCGCTGGTGGCGGTGGGCATGGTCAGCTGGATGATCTTCTGGATGCAGAAGGCCGGCCGCACGATGAAGTCGAACCTGCAGGGCGGTGTGGATCGCGCTCTCGCGCACGGGAGCCTGTGGGCGCTGATCGCCGTGGGATTCGTCTCGGTGGCCCGCGAGGGCATCGAGACCACGCTGCTGCTGTGGTCGATGGTGCAGTCCTTCGGCAACGCGCCGCAGTCGCTGCTCGGTGCGCTGCTCGGCCTGCTTCTCGCCGTGATCGTCGGCTGGCTGCTCGCACGCGGCGCCGTGCAGCTCGACCTCAGGCGGTTCTTCGCCTGGACGGGCGGCTTCCTCGTCGTCGTCGCGGCGGGTGTGCTCGCCTACGCCGTGATGGATCTGCAGGAGGCCGGCGTGCTCGGCGGTCCGTTCACCGCCGCCGCGCCGACGGATGCGCTGACCGGGGCAGTGCTCACCGGACTCGCAGGCTTCCCCTTCGGGTGGGCCTTCGACGCCACCGCCGTGATCGCCCCAGGCGGTGCCTGGGCGACCGTCCTTCAGGCGACGATCGGCTTCATGCCGCGCATGACCTGGCTGCAGGTGATCGCATGGACGCTGTACATGGCGGTCGTCGGCACTCTCTTCGTTCGCGGGCTGGCGCGCTCCCGCGCCCCTCAACCCGTTTCGAGTCCCGCATCCGCGTCCGCGGTGCGCCGCGAAGACCTCGTGACCCACTCTTCTGGAGCAGCATGACCCACGCACCCCGAACGCTGAGCGTCCTCGCGCTCGGCGCCATCGCCGTGACGGCCCTCAGCGGCTGCGTCGCAAAGCAGTCCGCCGACCCCGCGGCATCGTTCACCGTGTCCTCGACCGACAGTGCATGCGACGTCTCGACGGGCACGGCCACGAGCGGCACGCTGACATTCGAGGTGACCAACGCCGGCGACCAGGTCACCGAGTTCTACCTTCTGGCCGACGACGGCCTGCGCATCGTCGGCGAGGTCGAGAACATCGCTCCGGCGGCGTCGCGCACCCTCACGGTCGTCGCGCAGCCCGGCGACTACTACACCGTGTGCAAGCCCGGGATGATCGGAGACGGCGTGGGCAAGGCCGCATTCACGGTCACGGGCGACAAGGTCAGCATCGACGGGCCGGACGCCGAGCAGAAGCAGCAGGCGGTAGATCTCTACGCCGCGTTCGTGAAAGATCAGGTCGGAGCCCTCGTACCCGATGTCGCCGACCTGGTGAGCGCCTACGCGGCAGGGGACGACGAGCGGGCACGTGCGCTCTTCCCGCTGGCTCGCGCCTCTTATGAGCGCATCGAGCCCGTCGCCGAGGCGCTGGGCGACCTCGACCCGCGCATCGACTACCGCGAGGTCGACGCCGTCGCCGAGGGGCTGGAGTGGACCGGGTTCCACCGCATCGAGAAGGATCTCTGGCAGCCGGCACCGGATGCCCTCAACTCCGACGGTGCGACTCCCGCCTGGCAGGGGTGGGCGCCGTCGACGCCCGAGGAGCGCGGCGAGTACGGGGATCTGCTGGTCGCCGACGTGCAGGAGCTCTTCGACTACGTGCATTCGGACGACTTCACGACCGCTTTGGACGACCAGGGCATCACCGGGATCTCGAACGGCGCCGTGGCGCTTCTCGACGAGGTCGCAACAGGGAAGATCACCGGCGAGGAGGACTGGTGGTCGCACACTGACCTCTACGACTTCGCCGCCAACGTCGAGGGATCGAAGATGGCATTCTCGCTGGTGCGGGAGCTGGCCGCGTCGAAGGGCGCCGACGGCGAGCGGCTCGTCGACGAGATAGCGACCGGCTACGCCGACCTCGAGGGCGCGCTCGCTCAGCACGGATCCCTGCAGAACGGCTTCGTCGCGTTCACCGATCTGACCGACGGTCAGAGAAGAGAGCTCATCGATCTCATCAACGCCCTCGCCGAGCCGCTGTCGCGGCTGACCGCCACGACGCTGTCCTGAGGGGAGCAGGCATGCCGCAGCACGACGAGCAGCCCCGCGCCGGCCTGAGCCGGCGGGGTCTGCTGGGCCTGGCCGCCGGAGGAGGGGCGGCGCTCGCGCTGGCCGGGGGCGGCATCGGATACGCATTCGGCGCCCCGCGCAGGGACGCGGATGCCGAAGACCGGCACCCGTTCTTCGGCGAGCATCAGGCGGGCATCACCACCGACGTGCAGGAGCATCTGCACTTCGCCGCATTCGACATGATGCCCCGCAGCGACCGGACCGACCTGATCGAGCTGCTGCAGGACTGGAGCTACGCGGCGTCGCGCCTCACGCAGGGACTCGAGGTGAGCGCGTCCGGCGCCATCGGCGGCGGGCCCGACTCCCCGCCCGACGACACCGGGGAGGCTCTCGGGCTGCACGCCGCGAACCTCACCATCACGTTCGGGTTCGGACCGACCCTGTTCGCGAACGAGGACGGCGATCGGTATGGAATCGGCGATAGACGCCCGACGAAGCTCGAACGGCTGCCGGCGTTCCTCGGCGACGACCTGGATCCTGGTCAGTCCGACGGCGATCTGTGCATCCAGGTCTGCGCGGACGACCCCCAGGTCGCCGTGCATGCGATCCGCAACCTCAGCAGAATCGCCTTCGGGCGCGCCAAGCTGCGCTGGTCGCAGCTCGGCTTCGGGAAGACGTCCCGCACGAGTGCGCAGCAGCAGACGCCTCGGAACCTCTTCGGCTTCAAGGACGGCACCGCGAACATCCTCGCCGACGACCGGGACGCGCTCGACACGCACGTCTGGGCGGGCGATGAGGATCCGGAATGGATGGCGGGCGGTTCGTACCTCGTGGCCCGCAAGATCGCGATGCTCATCGAGACGTGGGACCGCGTGCGCCTCGGCGAGCAGGAGCGGATCTTCGGGCGCGATAAGGCCGAGGGCGCGCCGCTCAGCGGCGGCACCGAGATGGCCAAGCCGAAGCTGGCCGGCCTCGACGTGCGCAGCCACGTGCGACTCGCGCACCCGGACACGAACGGCGGCGTGCGGATCCTGCGCCGAGGCTTCAACTACGTCGGCGGGAACAACGCGCTCGGACGTCTCGATGCCGGACTGTTCTTCCTCTCGTACCAGCGGGATCCCGCTCAGTTCACCGCGCTGCAGAAGCGCCTGTCGACCGATCTGCTCATCGAATACATCCGGCACGTCGGGTCGGGCGTGTGGGCGGTGCCGCCGGGCGCGGCCTCCGGATCCTACGTGGGAGCGGCGCTGTTCGCCTGACGCGGTCTCAGCGGCTGCGCCGCGAGCCGGTGGGATCGCTGCGGTGGTCGCCGCCCGACGACAGGTCCGAGTCGCGGAACATCCAGCGCGGGCGCGGTTCGATCAGCGGGCGGAACAGCGAGCGCACCGGCTTCGACGAGAGCACGAAGGCGATGCCGACCGAGAGCGCGATGATCAGCGGCAGCCAGATCCACGTCGGATCCAGGCCCCGCAGCACGCCCGATTCGCGGAACGGGTAGAGCACGAACGAGTGGAGCAGGTACACGTACATCGTGTACTGCCCGAGTGTCGTCCAGCGCTGGGTGCGCCGCGGCAGCAGCGCGAAGAAGCAAGCGCTCAGCAGCACGGCGAGAAGGATGAGGCCGAGGCGGATGCCACCCGCCCACCACTGCTCACCGGCGAGGTCGGCGTAGGAGTCGTCGTAGAACAGCCAGTGCCTGAGGTCGATGGTCTCCCACACATCCAGCCACAGCCAGCAGGCCGCCCCCCACGCGACGAGCACGGCGACCGCGACGGCCCGCACCCACCAGGGGCGGAACTCGATGAGGTGCAGCCGCCGCACCACGTCACGCTCTCTGAGCCACCACCCCAGCGTGAAGAAGAACAGCAGGCCCAGCGTCCGCGACAGCGAGAACGTGCTGTCGACGTTCGTGACGTACCCCACTCCGACCGAGATCGCCAGGGCCCAGACGAGGGGCCAGCGCAAGAGCGCCAGATAGGGGAGCACCAGACGGAAGATGCCGAGGGCGAGCAGGAACCACAGCGTCCAGGAGGGCTTCGTGAGGTTGGGGTCGGCCTTCCCCTCGACGAGCCACTTCGTGAGCGTCCACAGCCCCTCGAAGATCACGTAGGGAACGAGGATGTCGGTGATCACCCGAGCCATCTGACGTCTGGTCGGGCTTCCCGCTTTGGAGAAGTAGCCGGAGATGATCGCGAAGGCCGGCATGTGGAACGCGTACACCCACAGGTAGAACGCGTACGAGACGTCGGAATCGTAGATCAGACGCTGAGTGCCGTGCCCGATGACGACCAGTACGATGCAGGCGAAGCGCGCGTTGTCCCAGAACGGAACCCGTCGACGCGGCTTGGCGACCGCGGCGGTCGCGGGCGGATGCTGCTCGGCACTGCTCATGGCATGAGGCTAGCGGTTGCGGGTGGGCGGGAATAAAGTGACCGCTTCGGCGTTTCACCAAGTACATTCAAGTGAATAGAACGGATGCGGTCCCGCATCCGGAGCGGAGAGAGAACAGTGAACGAGCAGAGCGCGATGCAGTTCGGCATCATGTCGGTCAGCGACATCACGCAGGATCCGACGACCGGGGTGACTCCGAGCGAGGCCGAGCGCATCAAGGCGACCGCGACGATCGCCAGGCACGCCGAAGAGGTGGGCCTCGACGTCTTCGCGATCGGCGAGCACCACAACCCGCCGTTCTGGTCGTCGAGCCCCACCACCTTCCTCGCCCACGTGGCCGCGCAGACCGAGCGACTGATCGTGTCGACCTCCACGACGCTGATCACCACCAACGACCCCGTGCGCATCGCCGAGGACTACGCGATGCTGCAGCACGTCACCGACGGACGCATGGACCTCATGCTCGGTCGCGGCAACACCGGCCCGGTCTACCCCTGGTTCGGAAAGGACATCCGCCAGGGGCTGCCCCTCGCGATCGAGAACTACGCGCTGCTTCGCAAGCTGTGGGACGAGGACGTCGTCGACTGGGAGGGGAAGTTCCGCACCTCGCTGCAGGGCTTCACCGCGACCCCGCGGCCGCTCGACGGCGTGGCGCCGTTCGTCTGGCACGGATCCATCCGCACGCCCGAGATCGCCGAGCAGGCCGCCTATTACGGCGACGGCTTCTTCGCGAACAACATCTTCTGGCCGAAGGAGCACTACCAGCGCCTCATCGAGCTGTACCGGCAGCGGTACGCCCACTACGGCCACGGCACGCCCGAGCAGGCCATCGTCGGCATCGGCGGTCAGGTGTTCATGGCCGCGAACTCCCAAGACGCGGTGACGCAGTTCCGCCCCTACTTCGACAACGCGCCGGTCTACGGCCACGGTCCCAGCATGGAGGACTTCACCGAGATGACGCCGCTGACCGTCGGATCGCCGCAGCAGGTCATCGACCGCTACGCGTCGATGCGCGACACCTTCGGCGACTTCCAGCGTCAGCTGTTCCTCATCGATCACGCGGGTCTCCCGCTGAAGACCGTGCTGGAGCAGCTCGACATCCTGGGTGGCGAGGTCGTGCCGGTGCTGCGTCGCGAACTCGCCAAGGATCGCCCCGAGACGGTTCCGGATGCCCCCACACATGCTGCACGGGTGCGTGCGGTCTACGGTGACGGGCCCTCTCGCCAGGCGCGCCCGTCTGCGAATCGCGGTGACAACCTCACCGCCGGATCCCCCTATCAGGACGCACCCGTTCCCGCCGGTGCGGCGTTCGGTCTCGCGCGGAAGGGAGCCTGAGATGAGCGAGCGACGCATCGCCGTCGTCTCGGCCGGCCTGTCGAACCCCTCGTCGACCCGCATGCTCGCCGACCGACTGGCGGCGGAGACGGCTAAGGCGCTGCATGAGCAGGACATCGACGTGAAGGTCGACGTGATCGAGCTGCGCGACCTCGCGCACGACATCACCGACAACCTCCTCACCGGCTTCGCGCCTCCGGCGCTCGAGACGGCGATCAACACAGTCGTCTCGGCGGATGCGCTGATCGCGGTTACGCCGATCTTCTCGACCAGCTACTCCGGCCTCTTCAAGTCGTTCATCGACGTCCTCGACCCGGATGCCCTGACCGGCAAACCCGTGCTCATCGGCGCGAACGCCGGCACGCCTCGGCACTCCCTGGCGATCGACTACGCGATCCGTCCGCTCTTCGCCTATCTGCACGCCGAGGCGGTCTCGACCGGAGTGTTCGCGGCATCGAGCGACTGGGGCGGCGCGGGCGATGAGGTGGCCCCGCTGGCCAAGCGGATCGAGAAGGGGGCGAAGGAGCTCGCCGAGGCGATCGTCAGGCGCGGCGCCGCCGAGGTCGTCGACCCCTACGATCCGGCGACCTACCTCGGCGAGGGTCGCTCGTTCGGTCACCTGCTCGGCGGGCTGGCCGGGGAGTGAGAGACGAAGGGCTGCGACGGTCCCGTCGCAGCCCTTCGTCGTTGCCCGGCAAGCAGCTCAGCCGCTCTTGCGCCGGAACTCGCGCTTCATCTGCGGCGCGTGCGTGGCATGCACGGCGGAATCGCCGTCCAGGTGGGCCTCGCCGCCCCGATTCTGCGCGTTCTTCTTGTCGAGCGCTTCCTTGAACTTGCGCTTCATCTCCTCGGAGGAGACTGCCTTGTCTTCGCTCATGGTGGTCAGCCTAGGCGAAGCCTGCATCCGACCGCGATCACGACCCCGGATCCCGCCCCCGACACGCCGACTGATAGGATCGGGCGTGGCGCACTCTGCGCCGCACAACAGAACACGGTACGGAGCGGTCGGCTGAGAAGCTGGTCCCCTGTGGTGGGTTCCTCGTCGCACACGGCGCCGGGTGGTCTTCTACTGGTGGCCAGCGCAGGCGAGATTCGCGGGATGCCCGCGCGCTTATATCTGTCCGCATCCGCTCCTTCGCGATAACTCGCGCGCCACACGGGCGCGCGAGCCTAAACAAAGAAGGAGAGACCTCTTGGAAGGTCCTGAAATCACCGCCACCGAGGCCGTTCTCGACAACGGCCGCTTCGGCACCCGCACCATCCGCTTCGAGACCGGACGCCTCGCCCAGCAGGCCCAGGGCTCGGTCGCGGCCTACCTCGACGACGAGACCATGCTCCTGTCGGCCACCAGCGCCGGCAAGCACCCGCGCGAGGGCTTCGACTTCTTCCCGCTGACGGTCGATGTCGAGGAGCGCTCGTACGCCGCCGGAAAGATCCCCGGCTCGTTCTTCCGCCGTGAGGGCCGCCCCTCCACCGAGGCGATCCTCGTCTGCCGTCTGATCGACCGCCCGCTGCGCCCGTCGTTCGTCGACGGCCTGCGCAACGAGGTGCAGATCGTCATCACCGTGCTGTCGATCGCCCCCGGCGAGTACTACGACGCGCTGGCGATCAACGCGGCCTCCGCCTCGACCCAGATCTCGGGTCTGCCGTTCTCCGGCCCGATCGCCGGTGTGCGCCTCGCGTTCATCCCCGGTCACGGCGAGCACGCCGATCAGTGGGTGGCGTTCCCCACCGCCGAGCAGGTCTCCGAGGCCGTGTTCGACCTGATCGTCGCAGGCCGCGTCGTCACCAAGGCCGACGGCTCGGAAGACGTCGCGATCATGATGGTCGAGGCCGAGGCGACCGAGGGCAGCTGGAACCTGATCAAGGCCGGCGCCACCAAGCCCAACGAGGACGTCGTCGCCGAGGGCCTCGAGGCCGCGAAGCCGTTCATCGCCCAGCTCGTCAAGGCGCAGGCGGAGCTCGCCGCCACGGCGTCGAAGGAGCCGGGCGTCTACCCGGTATTCCCGGCGTACAGCCAGGAGGTCTACGACTTCGTCGCCGGCCGCGCCTACGACGAGCTCACCGGTGTCTACCAGATTGCCGACAAGCAGGAGCGCCAGAGCGCCGATGACGCGATCAAGGACCGCGTCAAGGCCGAGCTCATCGAGGCGACCGAGGCCGGCCAGCTGCCCGCCGCCGCCCCGCTCGAGTTCTCCGCGGCGTACAAGTCCGTCACCAAGAAGATCGTCCGCGGACGAATCCTCACCGACGGCGTGCGCATCGACGGCCGAGGCCTGGCCGACATCCGTCCGCTCGACGCGGAGGTACAGGTCATCCCGCGCGTGCACGGGTCGGCGATCTTCCAGCGCGGTGAGACCCAGATCATGGGCGTCACCACGCTGAACATGCTCAAGATGGAGCAGCAGATCGACTCGCTCTCGCCCACCACGAGCAAGCGGTACATGCACCACTACAACTTCCCGCCCTACTCGACCGGTGAGACCGGTCGTGTGGGGTCGCCGAAGCGTCGCGAGATCGGGCACGGCTTCCTCGCCGAGCGCGCGCTCGTGCCGGTGCTGCCCAGCCGCGAGGAGTTCCCCTACGCGATCCGCCAGGTCTCCGAGGCGCTGAGCTCGAACGGCTCCACCTCGATGGGCTCGGTGTGCGCATCGACCCTGTCGCTGCTGAACGCCGGTGTGCCGCTGCGCGCCCCCGTCGCCGGCATCGCCATGGGCCTCGTGTCCGACGAGGTCGACGGTGAGACCCGCTACGCGGCCCTCACCGACATCCTGGGAGCCGAGGACGCCCTGGGCGACATGGACTTCAAGGTCGCCGGCACGAGCGAGTTCGTCACGGCCATCCAGCTCGACACCAAGCTCGACGGCATCCCGTCGTCGGTGCTCGCAGGGGCCCTGACCCAGGCGCGCGACGCGCGCCTGACGATCCTCAACGTGCTGAACGCCGCGATCGACGCTCCCGACGAGATGGCGCCGACCGCGCCGCGCGTCATCAGCGTGCAGATCCCGGTCGACAAGATCGGCGAGCTGATCGGGCCGAAGGGCAAGACCATCAACGCGATCCAGGATGAGACCGGCGCGCAGATCTCCATCGAGGAGGACGGCACCGTCTACATCGGAGCGACCGACGGCCCGTCGGCCGAGGCCGCCCGCGCTCAGGTCAACGCGATCGCCAACCCGACCAACCCGGAGGTCGGCGAGCAGTTCCTGGGCACCGTCGTGAAGATCGCCACCTTCGGCGCCTTCGTGTCGCTGCTGCCCGGCAAGGACGGCCTGCTGCACGTCACCGAAGTGCGCAAGCTCGCCGGTGGCAAGCGCGTCGAGAACGTCGACGACGTCCTCTCGGTCGGTCAGAAGCTGCTCGTGCGAATCACCAAGATCGACGACCGCGGCAAGCTGTCGCTCGAGCCGGTCATCGACGACGCACCCGCAGAGGGCGCGTCGGAGACCGCCGAAGCGTGAGCCACGGGGATGCCGGCTGATCGGCATCCCCGACCCGAGAACCCGGGATCGCGCGCCCAGCGCCGCGATCCCGGGTTCTTTCGTATCCGATGTGATCGAACCGTTACGAGAACCTGCCGCCCGTGCCGCTGTCGTGAGCGGAACCGTGCCCGCGCTCGCCTACCCTCGAAGTACGCACCAGAGGTGCGTGGCTACGGGGGTGGCGATGTGAAGCTCTTCGGCACAGGCACGGCAGGCTCGGCCGGCGCGCCGACCAGCACCGCGCCCGGCCTCGACTCGCACCCGTCGGCGCCGATCCCAGTGGTCGGACCCGGGGTCGGCGAGGGGATCAGGGTGCCTCTCGGCGAGACCGGACTGTCGATCTTCCCCCTCATGCTCGGCGCCGCCGAGTTCGGCTGGAGCATCGACCAGCACACCAGCAGCCAGATCCTCGATCGCTACGTCGAATTCGGCGGCAACGCGGTGCACACCGCCGACGGCTTCTCGGGCGGACGAAGCGAGCACATCATCGGGCAGTGGCTGCGTGCGCGCGGCGTGCGCGACCGGATCAGTCTGAGCGTGCGCATCGGCTCCCACGCCGACAACCCCGGTCTCGGATCGGTGAACCTCGTCCGCGCGGTCGAGGGGTCGCTCACGCGACTCGCCGTCGACTGCATCGACGTGGTGTACCTCGACGCCTCACTCGATGGCAGCTCGGTGCTGGAAGACACCCTCGCGACGGTGGAATGGCTGCGCGACGCGGGGAAGATCCGCTCGGTGGGAGCGTTCCGCTTCGCCGCGGAGCGTCTCGTCGAAGCGAGGATCCTCGCCTCGGCCGGCTACCCGCGCATCGAGGTCGTCGACGAGCCCTACAACCTCGTGCGTCGTCGGGGATTCGAGGGCGATCTGCGCCTGGTCGCCGGGGCTCAGAACCTGGCGGTCACTCCGTCGCACGCGCTCGAGCACGGCTTCCTCTCAGGTCAGCACCGCAGCAGGTCCGCGGTCGCCGGCGTACGCGGCGAGCAGATGAAGGGAAACCTCAACCGCCGCGGCATCCGCGTGCTGCGAGTGCTCGACCGCATCGCGGCGGAGCTCTCGGTACCGGTCGCGGCCGTCTCGATCGCGTGGCTGCTCGCGCAGCGCACAGTGGTGGCTCCGATCGTGAACGCGTTCGCGCCGCAGCACGTCGAGGAGCTCATGCAGGGCGCAGGGGTCACGCTGCTGCGCTCGCAGGTCGCCGAGCTCACCCGCGCCGGCGACTGAGCGCACAGTCCGTGCGCATCCCGTCGCGCCTCGGCGTCGTGTCGGTGCGGTGACCTAAGCTGGGATCGCCCTTCCGAGGGGGACGGGCTGAAGCGAGCGGGCAGTGACGCATTACATCTATCTGGTCAGACACGGTGAACATCAGGATGCCGAGCACGGCGTCGACGACGGACCCCTCTCGCCTCGAGGACGGCGTCAGGCCGAGCTGATCGCGGATCGCCTCTCGGGGCTGCCGCTGGATTCGGTCTGGCACTCTCCGCTGCTGCGCGCGGCGGAGACCGCACGCACCGTCGCGGCCCGGCTGCCCTCGGTCGACCCGGTGCCGTCGGCTCTGCTCTTCGACTGCGTGCCCAGCGGGATGAGCGACGACGTGCCCTCGGTGTACGAGCCGTTCTTCGGATCGGTCAGCGAGGCCGAGATCGAGGCGGGATCGGCGCAGATGACAGATGCGGTGGGCGAGTTCCTGCGGCGCCGCAACGGCGACGTGCACGAGGTGCTGATCACCCACAACTTCGTCATCTCGTGGTTCGTGCGCGAGGTGCTCGGCGCCCCGGACTGGCGGTGGATGACACTCAACCAGGCGCACTGCGGACTGACCGTGATCGCTCAGAAGCAGGGCAGACCGTGGACGCTGCTGAGCCACAACGATCTGGGGCACCTGCCGATGGAGCTGCGCACCGGATTGCCCGAGGGCGCGCTCGTCTGACTCGGCGGCGAGCTGCCGGGTCACGTTCGCGGAGCCTCCCGGCCGGCGAATCTAGACTGGGAGCATGACGACACAGGTCGCCCTCGTCGGCGGTACAGGCTCACTCGGTCGCATCATCCACGCGGTGATCGATCAGCTCGACGGCTTCGAGGTGCGCTCCGTGCTCGGATCGGCGAGCGACCTCGATGAGATGGACGGCGCCGACCTCGTCGTCGATGCGTCGATTCCGGCGGTGAGCATCGACGTGGTGCGGGCGGCGGTCGAGCGCGGCATCAACGTGCTCGTCGGGACCTCGGGATGGTCGCAGGAGCGCATCGCACTGGTGCGGCCCCTGGTCGATGCCGCCGACACCGGTGCCGTGTTCATCCCGAACTTCTCCCTGGGGTCGGCCCTGGGTTCGGCGCTGGCGGCGGCCGCGGCGCCGTTCTTCCCCTCGGCGGAGATCATCGAGGCGCATCACGATCGCAAGATCGACTCGCCCAGCGGCACCGCGGTGCGCACGGCCGAGCTGATGGTCGCCGCGCGCGAGGCGCAGGGTCCGTTCCAGGCGCCGCACGTCGACCAGCGTGCGCGCGGGCAGCAGATCGCCGGGGTGCCGGTGCACTCGCTGCGCCGCCCGGGCGTCATCGCGAAGCAGGAGGCCATCCTGTCGGGTCCGGGGGAGACGCTGACGGTCGTGCACGACACGATCGACTCGGCGGCCGCTTACGCCCCCGGCATCCGGCTCGCGGTTCCGTACGCGCGCGATGCGCGCGGGGTGGTCGTCGGCCTCGAGAATCTCGTCGACATCGGCATCCGGGCCCGCGCATGAGCTCACGGATCGGGGTGGCTGTGATGGCAGCGGCCCTGCTGCTCTACGTCGTCACCGCGGGCTGGCTGGCGGTGATGTTCCTCCGGGTCGCGACTCCGACCTCGATCGGGATGGCGACCGCCCTGATCCTGATCTCCGCGATCGGGGCGTGGGCGCTGGTGCGCGAGCTGATCTTCGGCTTCGCGGCCGATCGGCTGGGGCGCACGCTCGACGCCGAGGGCGGGATGCCGGCCGCGCCGGAGCAGCTGACGCCGAGCGGGCGTCTGATGCGCGATGACATCGAGCCGCAGGTCGAGAAGTACGCCGCGGCCGCGGAGGCGGAGCCCGCCGACTGGCGCGCTCGTTACCGCCTGGGTGTGGTGCAGGACGCCGCCGGACGGCGCAAGGACGCCAGGGCCAGCATCCGCGAGGCGATCAGGCTCTCCCGGACGCGGCCCTGACGACGCGGATCTCAGGCGAGGCTGGCCTCGAGGGTGATCTCGATGCCGGCGAGCGCCTGCGAGACCGGGCATCCGGTCTTGGCGCCCTCGGCGATCTCCTGGAACTTCTCGGGAGTGAGGCCGGGAACGCTCGCGTTGACGTTCAGGTGGCTGCCGGTGATGCCGGTGCCCGGCTTGAAGGTCACCGACGCCGAGGTGTTCACCCGCTCGGGCGGGGTGCCGTTCTCGGCCAGGGCGTGCGAGAGCGCCATGCTGAAGCACGACGCGTGCGCTGCGGCGATCAGCTCCTCCGGCGTCGTGGTCGACTCGGACCCTTCGCTGCGCGACTTCCAGTCGATCGGGAAGGTGCCGAGGTTCGAGCTCGAGAAGGCGACGGTGCCCGAGCCCTCCATCAGGGATCCGGTCCAGGTGGTTGCGGCTTCGCTGGTGACGGTCATTGTTCCTCCGAGAATCGCTCGTCGCATCGCTACGCGGATTCGCGTCGCCCGGCCAGCCTATCCAGACGCAGGCTCCGCGGGAACAGCACTCAGGCGGACGCCCCGCCGCGTCCGAGCGGGCTCACGCGCTGCAGCAGCAGATAGAGCTGGCAGCCCAGGCAGAAGCCGAACGCCGCGTTGAGGAAGGCCGCGACGAACGCCGCGGCGGTCGCGATCGGGAGGGCCAGCGGCACACCTGCGAGGTGCAACACCAGCCCGGCTGCGACGACGATCAGCCCGACACCCTGCGCGAAGCGCGGCGGGCGCGCATCCTCGAATTCGACGGGAGGGGCGAGGCGAGGGCGGACCGACGTGCGGAACAGCACCGACCACGGCGAGGTGGACGGAGAGACGACGCCCCAGACGAACAGGGCGGCGACGACCGAGGCGATGATGAAGCCCGGGTCGGATGCCCGCTCCGCGACGGACGCCGTTCCGATCAGCCAATGACCAGCGGGGAACGTCGAGGATGCGAGGGGCTGATACGCGAACCACCCGAACGACGCGCTCGCGCTCGATGCCGCGATGCCGGTCAGCGCGAAGACGGTCGCGATGAGCAGCAGTGCGGAGGTGATCCATGCGGCGAATCGCGGAGCCCGCGGGTCGATCGTGGTGTGCGAGGTCATGAGGCGTCCTGGAGGGCGGGCAGCTCGTCGAGAGCGGCGATGACGGCTTCCCGGCGCGGCACGCCGGTGAATCGGGCGACGACCTGAGCATCGGCGTCGACGAGCAGCGTGGTCGGCGTGCTCAGGACGTGGTTCTTCGCGGCCAGATCTGCGCGGTGCGTGAGATCCACATCGTGCACGACGAGCGCACCGCGATCCGAGACGACTCCGTGCAGCATCCGTCTCACCTGCGGGCAGCGAGCGCAGGTCTCGGTGCTGAACAGGACGAAGGCGGCTCGGCCCGGCGTCAGGCCAAGGCGAACGACGTCGACGCGACCGGATGCACGCCGGCGCCGGCCGTCGAGCACCCGCCACACCGCCCCGACGCCGACGGTCGCGACCAGCAGGGCGCCGACGGTGAGCAGGGCGGTCTCGAGCGGCATGCGTCGAGGCTACGTCGAACGCCGCAGCCGCGCCCGAGTGTGACATCGCGTGACGTATCGTTGCTGGCATGAGTGCAGTCGTGCCGACACCATACGAAGATCTGCTGCGTGACGTGCTGGAGTCGGGTACCCACAAGGACGACCGAACGGGTACGGGCACGACCAGCGTCTTCGGACGCCAGATCCGGTTCGACCTCTCTCAGGGGTTTCCCCTGATCACCACCAAGCGCGTGCACTTCAAGTCGATCGCATACGAGCTGCTGTGGTTCCTGCGCGGCGACTCCAACGTGCGCTGGCTGCAGGAGAACGGCGTGACGATCTGGGACGAGTGGGCCGACGCCTCAGGCGACCTCGGACCGGTGTACGGAGTGCAGTGGCGCTCCTGGCCGACACCGGACGGCGGCCACATCGATCAGCTCTCCCAGGTGATCGAGCAGATCAGGGCGACACCGGACTCGCGCCGCCTCATCGTGTCGGCGTGGAACCCCGCCGACATCCCCGACATGGCGCTCGCACCGTGCCACGCGCTGTTCCAGTTCTACGTCGCCGACGGCAGGCTGTCGTGCCAGCTCTACCAGCGCAGCGCCGATCTGTTCCTCGGCGTCCCGTTCAACATCGCCTCCTACGCGCTGCTGACCCTCATGGTCGCGCAGCAGACCGGGCTCGAACCCGGCGACTTCGTATGGACCGGCGGCGACTGCCACATCTACGACAATCACGTCGAGCAGGTCCGCGAGCAGCTCGGGCGCGACCCGTATCCCTATCCCACGCTGAAGATCGCGCGCACGCCGGAGTCGATCCTCGACTACCGCTACGAGGACTTCGTCGTCGAGGGCTATCAGCATCACCCGGCGATCCGAGCGGCGGTGGCGGTATGACCTGGGCAGGGCTTATCTGGGCCCAGGCGAGAGGCGGCGTGATCGGAGCCGACGGAGGGATGCCCTGGCACGTACCCGAGGATCTCGCGCACTTCAAGGAGGTCACCTCGGGCACGCCCGTGATCATGGGCCGCCGCACGTGGGACTCGCTGCCCGAGCGCTTCCGCCCGCTGCCCGACCGCGAGAACATCGTCATCACCCGCAGTCAGGACTGGAGTGCGGACGGCGCTCGTCGCGTCGCCGGCATCGCCGAGGCCGTGCGGGGTCAGAATCGCGTCTGGATCATCGGCGGAGCGGAGATCTTCCGGCAGGTGATCGGCGACGCCGACCGCCTCGAGGTGACCGAGCTCGACATCGAGGTCGACGGCGACGCGTATGCACCCTCGGTCGACGGCTGGCGTCTGGTCGACGAAGGGGAGTGGCAGACGTCCCGCACCGGCATCCGGTACCGCTTCCTCGGATACGAGCGCTGATGCCGACCGCACTCATCACCGGAGCCAGCGCAGGACTCGGCGCCGAGTTCGCGCGGCAGCTCGCCGCGCGACACGCCGACCTCGTCCTCGTGGCGCGCAGCGCCGACGCCCTCGAGACATCGGCCTCACAGCTGCGCGAGGAGCACGGCGTGCACGTCGAGCTGATCGTCGCCGACCTGGCGCTCGAAGCCGACCTGCACCGCGTGGCGGAGCGGGTCGCCGACGCCGCAGCCCCGATCGACCTGCTCGTCAACAACGCGGGCTTCGGGCTGCCCCTGCAGTTCGCCGACAACCCGATCGATGACGAGGTGCGGCATCTGCGCGTGCACGTGGAGGCGTCGATGCGACTCATGCACGCGGCCATCCGCGCGATGCGCGGCCGCGGCGGACGGATCATCAACGTGGCATCCGTGGCCGGATTCATCTCCCGCTCCACCTACTCCGCCTGCAAGGCGTGGCTGATCGGGTTCAGCCGGTGGGCGAACGCCGAGTATGCCCGGGACGGCATCAGCGTCACGGCGCTGTGCCCCGGCTTCACGCACACGAGCTTCCACGAGAGGATGGGGCTCACGCCGGGCCGGGAGGGCGTGCCCGGCATCATGTGGCTGGACGCACCCCGGGTCGTGCGCGCAGGCCTGCGGGATGCCGGGCTCGGCCGCCCCGTGTCGATCCCCTCGCTGAGGTACAAGCTCATCGTCGCGCTCACGCGCGTGCTGCCCAGCCGGCTCACCTCCGGCATCGCACGTCGCGGTCGCGTCTGACGCGGGTCCCGGCGGCGGGCGGTGAAACGCTACGCTGAGAGGATGACGCACGCGGAAAATCCCTTCGGACAGGTGCTGGTCGCACTGGTCACCCCGATGACCGCCGACGGCGAGGTCGACTGGCCGGCCACCGAGAAGCACATGGACCGCGTCATCAGCGACGGTGCCGACGGCATCGTCGTCACCGGGACGACCGGCGAGACCTCCACACTCACCGACGACGAGAAGATCCGTCTCGTCGAGGTCGGCAAGGACGTCTCGGCGGGGCGGGCGAAGATCATCACCGGCGGAGGGTCCAACGAGACCGCGCACGCCATCGAGCTGTACAAGGCGAGCGAGAAGGCCGGCGCCGACGGCATCATGATCGTCACGCCGTACTACAACAAGCCGACCCAGGCCGGCATCCTGACCCACTTCCGGCTCGTCGCCGACGCGACCGATCTGCCTGTCATCCTCTACGACATCCCCGGCCGCACCGGCGTGCCGATCAGGTACGAGACGATCCTGCGCCTGGCCAAGCACCCCAACATCCTCGCCGTGAAAGACGCCAAGGGCGACTTCAGCGAGGTCAGCCGCGTGCTGAACCAGACCGATCTGATGTACTTCTCGGGCGATGACTCGAACGTGCTCCCGCACCTCTCGATCGGCGCCACGGGCATGATCGGCGTCACCGCCAACATCACCTCGGCGCCCTACCGCACGATCGTCGACGCGGTGAACCGCGGCGACCTCGCCACGGCGACCGCCGAGCACAAGCGTCTCGAGCCGCTCGTGCGCGCGGCGATGACGCACGTGCCCGGCACCGTGTCGGCTAAGTACATCCTGCACGGCCTGGGTCGCATCAACAGCCCCCGTGTGCGTCTGCCCCTCGTGGGGCCGGAGGAGTGGGAGGCGGCCCTCATCGAGGACGAGCTCGCCCTCGTCAAGGATGTCGCCGGCGCCGACTTCTCGAACTTCCGCCCCGACCGCAACGCGGCCGCGGGCGGCGCACTGCCCAAGGTGCACGGCACCACACGATGAGCGCGATTGCGCGCTGACACCGACATGACCGGGCCTCACGCCCGCTTGAGGAGACCGAATGACCTTCCCCCTCGCCGACCCCGAGCCGCTCGCCCCCGGAACGCTGCGGGTCACCCCGCTGGGCGGTCTGGGCGAGGTCGGTCGCAACATGACCACGTTCGAGTACGAGGGCAAGATCCTCATCGTCGACTGCGGCGTGCTCTTCCCTGAAGAGCACCAGCCGGGCGTCGACCTGATCCTGCCGGACTTCGAGCCGATCAAGCATCGGCTCGACGACGTGGTCGGCGTCGTGCTGACCCACGGCCACGAAGACCACATCGGCGCGGTGCCGTACCTGCTGCGTTTGAAGCAGGACATCCCGCTGATCGGATCGGGGCTGACGCTCGCGCTCGTCGAGGCGAAGCTCAAAGAGCACCGGATCAAGCCCTTCACGCTCACGGTGAAGGAGGGCCAGGAAGAGAGGGTCGGGCCGTTCGACCTCGAGTTCGTCGCGGTCAACCATTCCATCCCGGATGCCCTCGCCGTCGCCATCCGCACCCCTGCCGGCCTCGCGCTGGCGACCGGCGACTTCAAGATGGACCAGCTGCCGCTCGACGGACGGATCACCGATCTGCGCGCCTTCGCGCGTCTCGGCGAGGAGGGCGTCGACCTGTTCCTCGTCGATTCCACGAACGCCGACGTGCCCGGCTTCACACCGACCGAGCGCTCCATCGGCCCCGTGCTCGAGCAGGTGATCGGCAAGGCGCGTCGCCGCGTCATCGTCGCCAGCTTCTCCAGCCACGTGCACCGCGTGCAGCAGGTCATCGACGCCGCGCACGCGCACGGGCGTCGCGTCGCCTTCCTCGGCCGCAGCATGGTGCGCAACATGACGATCGCCGAGCAGCTGGGGTACCTCAAGGTGCCCGCGAACGTGCTGATCGACTACAAGAAGGCGCGCGACCTGCCCGACGACAGGATCGTCTACATGTCCACCGGCTCGCAGGGTGAGCCGATGGCCGTGCTCAGCCGCATGGCGAATCTCGACCACGCGATCGAGCCCGGTGAGGGCGACACCGTCATCCTCGCCTCGAGCCTGATCCCGGGCAACGAGAACGCCGTCTACCGCGTCATCGACGGGCTCACCAAGCTCGGCGCCGACGTCGTGCACAAGGCCAACGCGAAGGTGCACGTCTCGGGACACGCTGCGGCCGGTGAGCTGATCTACTGCTACAACATCCTGAAGCCGAAGAACGTGCTGCCCGTGCACGGTGAGTACCGCCACCTGATCGCGAACGCCAAGCTCGCGCAGGACACCGGCATCCCCGAGGAGCGCACGATCGTCGGGGGCAACGGCACCATCATCGACCTCCGCGACGGCGAGGCGCGGGTCGCGGGGCAGCTCGACATCGGCTTCGTGTACGTCGACGGATCGACGGTCGGCGGCATCACCGACGCAGACCTGAAGGATCGCCGGATCCTCGGCGAAGAGGGCTTCGTCTCCGTCATCGTCGTCGTGGACTCCTCGACTGGACGCATCATCTCGGGCCCCGAGATCCATGCGCGCGGCGTCGCGGAGGAAGACCGCGTGTTCGACGACATCACGCCGAAGATCGTCGCCGCCCTCGAAGAGGCGGCGAGCAACGGCGTGCGCGACAACCACGCGCTCTCGCAGATCATCCGTCGCACGATCGGTCGCTGGGTCAACCAGAAGCTGCGCCGCCGCCCGATGATCGTGCCCCTCGTGATCGAGGCCTGATACCGCGCAAAGCCGCGTCACTGCGGGCCGTTGTCCGCCGTCGGCCGTACCGTGGATGACATGGCCAGGAGCACCACCAAGTCCGAGCGCGCGTCCGAGAGCGCGAGCTCGTCTCGCCCGAAGCGGCAGACGACGGCCCGATCGAGCGCGAAAGCCGCTCCGGCTCCGAAGAAGTACATCGACGACGCCGAGCGGCCGCCGCTCGGAGTGCGCATGTGGCTGGGGCTCGCGCACGGCGTGGGCGGTCTGTTCCGCGCGTTCGGACCCGAGAACCTCGAGAAGGACCAGCGGCGCGACGGCTTCCCGCTGCTGCTGGTGCTCTTCGCCATCGTCGGCGGCGTGGTCGAGTGGTTCTTCATCGGCGACGTGATCGCGCAGAACGTCAGCGCCTTCACCTGGGGGCTGCTGGTCGGCCGGGTCGCGTTCGTGCTTCCCGTGCTGCTGCTTCTTCTCGCGGGCTGGCTGTTCCGGCATCCGTCGTCGGTGCACGACAACGGCCGGATCGGGATCGGCTTCGGGCTCTTCGTGCTCTCGCTCGCCGGCATCCTGCATGTCGCATCGGGCACGACCGGGGCGACCGGCGCGATCGTCCGGCCGCAGCCGCGCGACGGGATGCCCGAGCTCAGCGCCGCCGGTGGCCTCTTCGGCTGGATGCTCGGTGAGCCGCTGGCCTTCCTGACCCCGGTCGTCGCGTACATCGTCCTCGCGATGCTGGCCGTCCTCAGCATCCTGATCCTCACCAAGACGCCGCCGAACCGCATCGGCGAGCGACTGGGCGATCTGTACGCGTGGATGTTCGGCGCCGAGCGCCCCCTGCGCCAGACCGCCGAGGAGGCGGGCGCCGCTGACCACGCGGAGAACGACGACGCGCTGCCGTGGTGGCGCCGCAACAAGAGCGGGCGGGAGGAGACGCCGGACGACGACGTCGACTCCCAGGCCATCACGGCTCTCTTCGACGAGCCCGCCCAGAAGACCGCATACGACCAGGCGGTCATCGTCGACGACGAGCCCGCGCACGGCGGGGCGGATGCGGCGACCGAGGTGCTCTCCGACGTCAGCGCCCTCACCGGGATGCTCGGTGAGCAGAACACGACGGCGCTGCTCGACGACTCCGGATCCACCGGTGAGCTGCCAGGGCTCGACGGCTTCGGCACCGACGGACCGGGGGAGAAGGGGCTGCAGGCGCCAGCGGCTCCGTACGTGCTGCCCTCGACGGCGGTGCTGAAGTCGGGACCGCCGCCGGTGGTGCGCTCGGATGCCACCGACCGCACGATCGAGCAGATCACCAGCGTGCTCGAGCAGTTCAAGGTCGACGCCAAGGTCACCGGTTTCTCACGCGGACCGACGGTCACGCAGTACGAGGTCGAGGTCGGTCACGGCGTCAAGGTCGAGAAGATCCTGCAGCTGAGCAACAACTTCGCCTATGCGGTCGCATCGAACGACGTGCGCATCCTGTCGCCCATCCCCGGCAAGAGTGCCATCGGCATCGAGATCCCCAACGTCGATAAGGAGACCGTCGCGCTCGGCGACGTGCTGCGTTCGAGCGCCGCGCAGAAGAGCACGCATCCGCTGACCATCGGCGTCGGCAAGGACGTGGGCGGCAACATCGTCGTGGCGAACCTGGCCAAGATGCCGCACCTGCTCGTGGCCGGTTCGACGGGGTCGGGAAAGTCCAGCTTCGTGAACTCGATGATCACGAGCCTGCTCATGCGCGCCCGCCCCGCCGATGTGCGCATGGTGCTGATCGACCCCAAGCGGGTGGAGCTGACCAGCTACGCCGGTGTGCCGCACCTGATCACGCCCATCATCACGAACCCCAAGAAGGCGGCGGAAGCGCTGCAGTGGGTCGTGAAGGAGATGGACATGCGCTACGACGATCTGGCGTCGTTCGGGTACCGCCACATCGACGACTTCAACAAGGCCGTCCGCGCCGGCGAGGTGCAGGTTCCGCCGGGCAGCGAGCGCGTGCTCAAGCCCTATCCGTACCTGCTGGTCGTGGTCGACGAGCTGGCCGATCTGATGATGGTCGCCCCGCGTGACGTCGAGGACTCGATCGTGCGCATCACGCAGCTGGCCCGCGCGTCTGGCATCCACCTCGTGCTCGCCACGCAGCGCCCCAGCGTCGACGTGGTCACGGGCCTGATCAAGGCGAACGTGCCCTCCAGACTCGCGTTCGCCGTGACGAGCGTGACCGACAGCCGGGTCATCCTCGACGCACCGGGTGCTGACAAGCTCATCGGCCAGGGAGACGCGCTCTTCTCGCCGATGGGCTCGTCGAAGCCGTTCCGTCTGCAGGGCGCCTGGGTCGACGAGGCCGAGATCTCGGCGGTCGTCAAGCACGTCACTCAGCAGGCGCGCCCGGAGTACCGGCCCGACGTGCAGGAGTCTGCCGAGGCGCGCAAGAAGGAGGTCGACGAGGACATCGGCGACGACCTCGAGCTGCTGCTCGCCGCCGCCGAGCTGATCGTGTCGTCGCAGTTCGGCTCGACCTCGATGCTGCAGCGCAAGCTGCGCGTCGGCTTCGCGAAGGCCGGTCGTCTCATGGATCTGCTCGAGTCGCGCGAGATCGTCGGCCCATCCGAGGGATCCAAGGCCCGCGATGTGCTGGTGACATCCGAGCAGCTTCCCGGTGTGCTCGCGAAGCTGCGCGGCGAGGACGCGCCGGCACCGGCCGCGCCGGCCGCGCCGGCCGCGAGCGCGTCCGCCTCCGCCGACCAGTACGGCCACGACCCGGTGGCCCGGCAGTTCGAAGGGCTGCCGGTGGTGGAGAGTGATGACGACGGCGACGAGGACGCCTGGGGCCTGACGGGGCGCGACTGATGGCGATTCCCCGGCAGCTCCCCAACGCGATCACGGTCGCGCGCATCCCTCTCGCGGTCGTCTTCTTCGTGCTCCTGCTCATCGCAGGCACATTCGGCGCCGACGACATCGTCATGCGCTGGGTGGCCGCCGTGCTGTTCGTGCTGGCCATATCGACCGACTGGGTCGACGGCTACCTCGCCCGCAGGTACGACATCGTCAGCGACTTCGGCAAGCTGTGGGACCCGATCGCAGACAAGCTGCTGACAGGTGCGGGCTTCCTCGGGCTGGCGATCCTCGGCGAGGTTCCCTGGTGGATCATCGTCGTGATCCTGATCAGGGAGTGGGCGATCACCATCCACCGCTTCACTCTCGTGCACGAGCACGTGGTCGCCGCGGCCTGGATGGGAAAGATCAAGACCGTCGTCCAGGGCATCGCCCTGAGCTGGGCGCTGCTGCCGCTGCACGGCCTGGTCGGTCAGACGGCCTGGGTCGTGGTCACGCAGGTGCTGATGATCCTGGCGCTCGTGCTCACCGTCGCGAGCGGCATCGACTACGTCGTGGCACAGGTGCGCGGTCGTCGGAGGGCCGGATGACCGACGCCGAGCTGCTGGTCGCCGCTCTGCGCGAGCGCGGCTGGACGCTGGGCGTGGCCGAGTCGCTCACCGGCGGAGCAGTCGCCTCCGAGATCGTGTCGGTCCCCGGTGCGTCCGCGACGCTGCTGGGCGGCGTGGTCGCCTATGCCACGCCGGTCAAACACACCCTGCTCGGCGTGGACGCCGGTCTGCTCGTCGAGCATGGTGCGGTGCATCCGGACGTCGCCGTGCAGATGGCCGAGGGCGTGCGGCGGGCTGTGGCCGTCGATGCGCGCCCCGCGGACGTCGGCATGGCGACCACGGGCATCGCCGGGCCCGACTCGCCCGACGGCCAGCCGGTGGGCACCGTGCACATCGGCGTCGTCACCCCGACGGGCGCAAGGAGCATCCCGCATCTGTTCATGGGGACGCGCGCCGAGATCCGCGCCCAGGCGACCGCGGCGGCCATCGCGGCGGCGCTGGACGCCGTGCGGGAATAGCGCCTCGCGCGCCGGCGTTCCTCCCTGTGTGACAAGTCGTTCACTCACAACTCAAACACAGCGAGAAACAGTAGATTCAACGACACCCGGTCGGGTTAGACTGGCGATTCCCTCGGAGCAGGTTCCGGGTGGCGCGAAGGAGAGGAGGTTCCGATGATCCTCGTCAGACAGGAAATCGGCGATGTGCTGCGGGACTTCCGCCTGCAGAAGGGGCGCACCCTGCGACAGGTCGCGAGCAAGGCCTCAGTGGCCCTCGGCTACCTGAGCGAGGTCGAGCGCGGTCAGAAGGAGGCGTCGAGCGAGATCCTCGCATCGGTCGCCGAAGCGCTCGATGTGCCGATCTCGACGATCATGCGCGAAGTGGGTGACCGCATCTCCGTGCTCGAGGGCCTCAGCCCGTTCCCGGATGTGGTGCCAGACGACCTCGTCGCCGAGGTCGAGCCCGAGCTGTCGCTGCACTGACGCTGCAGCGACTCCCATGAGACGAAGCGAGTTCCTCCGCGCGGTCGCCGATGAGTTCGGCGGCCGCGCGGACTCTCTTGTGCACGACCTGATCCTCGGGTCGCTCGGCAGGACGGCGCGCGAGGCGCTGGATGCCGGTGTTCCCCCGCGCGACATCTGGCTCGCGCTGTGCGACGAGACCGACGTTCCCGCGACGCGTCGCTACGGCGTCGGGCGCCTGGATCCCCGCGAGCGCTGAACGAAACTCCGCGGTTCGCTTTCGGCGTGTCGTCGAAGATGTGTTCGATGTCCGCGTAGTGTTCTGCACAAGTGGTCTTGAGGTCATCTTCTCCACATCAGACGCTGTCGCCGAACCAATGTCGGTGGCTGCTCGTACGGTGAGGGATGTGGCACTGAGCCATACGCCTTGTCGCAGAGTCACTCCATCCGGAACGGCCGCGACAGCCTACAGGCGGCAGAACTTCGAGATACAGAGGAGCACGTCATGCCATCAACCGACGACCGCGAGAAGGCCCTGGACTCCGCGCTCGCGCACATCGAGCGTCAGTTCGGCAAGGGTTCGATCATGCGACTGGGCAGCGACGAGCGCGCTCCCGTCGAGGTCATCCAGACCGGGTCGATCGCCCTCGACGTCGCCCTGGGCATCGGAGGTCTGCCGCGCGGACGCATCATCGAGATCTACGGTCCCGAGTCGTCTGGTAAGACCACGCTCACGCTGCACGCGATCGCCAACGCGCAACGCGCGGGCGGCATCGCCGCGTTCATCGACGCCGAGCACGCGCTCGACCCCGAGTACGCGCGCAAGCTCGGCGTCGACATCGATCAGCTGCTCGTCTCGCAGCCCGACACGGGTGAGCAGGCGCTCGAGATCGCCGACATGCTGATCCGCTCGGGCGCGATCGACCTCGTCGTCATCGACTCCGTCGCCGCCCTCGTTCCCGAGGCGGAGATCAAGGGCGAGATGGGCGACTCGCACGTGGGTTTGCAGGCCCGACTCATGTCGCAGGCACTGCGAAAGCTGACCGGTGGGCTGAACCAGACGAAGACCACCGCCATCTTCATCAACCAGCTGCGCGAGAAGATCGGTGTGTTCTTCGGTTCTCCGGAGACGACGGCCGGTGGTAAGGCGCTGAAGTTCTACGCCTCGGTCCGCCTCGACATCCGTCGAATCGAGACGCTGAAGGACGGCACCGAAGCGGTCGGAAACCGCACCCGCGTCAAGGTCGTCAAGAACAAGATGGCCCCGCCCTTCAAGCAGGCCGAATTCGACATCCTCTACGGCGTAGGCATCTCGCGCGAGGGCAGCCTCATCGACTTCGGCGTCGAGCACGGCATCGTCAAGAAGTCGGGCTCCTGGTACACCTACGACGGCGATCAGCTCGGGCAGGGCAAGGAGAACGCCCGCAACTTCCTGATCAAGAACGACGACATCGCCATGGCGATCGAGACGCAGATCAAGCAGAAGCTGGGCGTCGGCGTCAAGGCCGAGGCCACCGTCGACGAGCTCGCCGAGCGTCGTCCGGCCTGATGTCATCCGCTGACGTGTTTCGACGTCGCTCAACAACCGTGGTGAGTCATGTCATCCGCTGACAAGCTCGCGCCGGTGATCCCGCTCTTCGTTGGCGCGCGTGGCGTCGGCCCTGCCACGGACTCCGTGAGGGCCGCGCCCGCGCCGGCCGGCGTGCGATTCGACGATCCGGGCGACGCCCATGACGAGCCAGCGCCGGTCGAACCCGACGCCGACGAGATCCGTCAGCGCGCCGAGGAGACCCTGGTGCGCAAGCTCCGCGCCAAGCAGCTGTCGGTCTCGGAAGCGCGATCGGTTCTGCGCGAGAACGGCCTCGATCGCGACGCGATCGAAGACGTGATCGATGAGTTCCTCCGCCGCAGCTATCTCGACGATCACACGCTGGCGTCGCTGCTGGTGACCTCGGGCTCCGAGCGAAAGGGACAGGGCCGCATCGCCCTGGCTCGATCGCTCGCGCAGCGCGGCATCCCGCGCGACATCGTCGACGACGCACTCGCAGAGCTGCCCGACGACGATGCCGAGCGTGCACTGGAGTTCGCCCGCAGCAAGGCATCCGGCATGAGCCGCCTCGAGTACGACACCGCCCTGCGCCGGCTTCACGGGCAGCTCGCCCGTCGCGGCTACGGCGGATCGGTCGCGATGGACGCCGCTCGCACAGCTCTGAGCGAGGTCGGCGTGCGTCGTGCGGCGACCCGCCCCGGCATGCGGCCCTCGGGCGTCCGGTTCGTCGACTCCGACTGAGCATCCGCTCTACGGGCCGCTCAGCCACCAGGCCGGGCGGCTCGTAGAATGGACGCATCATGTCTTCTCTCTCCTCCGAACCGACGATCATCGCGCTCTCCGACGCGGCGATCGCCGCCGATGGGCGCCGTCGCTCCTACGAGCTGCGCACCTTCGGCTGCCAGATGAACGTGCACGACTCCGAGCGTCTCTCCGGCTCGCTCGAGAGCGCAGGGTACGTGCGGGCTGATGCCGGCGACGAGGCCGACATCGTCATCATCAACACGTGCGCCGTCCGCGACAACGCCGCCGGCAAGCTCTACGGCACCCTCGGGCATCTGAAGTCCCGGAAGGACAAGCACGAGGGCATGCAGATCGCCGTCGGCGGGTGCCTCGCGCAGATGGATCAGCAGGCTGTGCTCGACAAGGCGCCCTGGGTAGACGTCGTCTTCGGCACGCACAACATGGGCTCCCTGCCGGGGCTGCTCGAGCGCGCTCGCCACAACGGCGAGGCGGAGCTCGAGATCCTCGAGTCACTCGAGGTCTTCCCCTCGACCCTGCCCACCAAGCGCGACTCCGCGCACAGCGGCTGGGTGTCGATCTCGGTCGGATGCAACAACACCTGTACGTTCTGCATCGTGCCGAGCCTGCGCGGGAAGGAGAAGGACCGCCGGCCCGGCGACATCCTGAATGAGATCCGCCTGCTCGTCGAAGACGGGGCCATCGAGGTCACTCTGCTCGGGCAGAACGTCAACTCCTACGGCGTCGAATTCGGCGACCGCCAGGCGTTCAGCAAGCTGCTGCGTGCGGCGGGCGAGATCGAGGGGCTTGAGCGCATCCGGTTCACCAGTCCGCACCCCGCAGCCTTCACCGACGACGTCATCGACGCGATGGCCGAGACCCCCAGCGTCATGCCGCAGCTGCACATGCCGTTGCAGTCCGGCAGCGACAGCATCCTCAAGGCGATGCGCCGCTCGTACCGCAGCTCGCGCTACCTCGGCATCATCGAGAAGGTGCGCGAGCGCATCCCGCACGCCGCCATCACCACCGACATCATCGTCGGCTTCCCCGGCGAGACCGATGAGGACTTCGAAGACACCATGCGCGTCGTCGAGCAGTCCCGCTTCTCAGGCGCCTTCACGTTCCAGTACTCCATCCGCGAGGGCACGCCCGCCGCGACCATGCCGAACCAGGTGCCCAAGGATGTGGTGCAGCGGCGCTACGAGCGCCTCATCGCGCTGCAGGAGCGGATCTCGCTGGAAGAGAACCAGAAGCAGGTCGGCCGTGAGGTCGAGGTGCTGGTCTCGGTCGGCGAGGGCAAGAAGGACGCCTCCACGCACCGCCTCACCGGTCGTGCAGAGGACAACCGTCTGGTGCACTTCGAGGTGACGCCGGGCTCCGAGCTGCCGCGCCCCGGCGACGTCGTCACCGTCAAGATCACCCACGGCGCGCCGTTCCATCTCCTCGCCGACGATCCGACCGGTGCGCCGCTGCGCATCCGCCGCACCCGAGGCGGCGACGCATGGGACCGCGCGCAGGCCGCATCGTGCGGGGTTCCCGCCACGGCTGGCGAGTCGGGTGCGCCGCGCACCGTCTCGCTGGGCCTGCCCACCCTGCGCCCCGCGGGGTCTTGACCCCGCACTCGGCGCGACCGGGCCACCCCCGGCTCTGGGCGGTGGTCGGCGCCACGGGCACCGGCAAGAGCGAGCTCGCTCTCGACCTCGCCGAGCGGCTGCGCGCACGCGGCAATCCGGCCGAGATCGTCAACGCCGATGCCATGCAGCTGTATCGGGGCATGGACATCGGCACGGCCAAGCTCGCCGTCGCCGAGCGGCGGGGCATCCCGCACCACCTGTTCGATGTCCGCGAGGTCGCCGACGAGGCGGCGGTCGCCTGGTATCAGCCGCGCGCCCGAGAGTCGATCGCAGCCATCCACGCCCACGGCGGCGATGCGATCCTCGTCGGCGGTTCCGGACTGTACGTCTCGAGCGTGATCTTCGACTTCCGCTTCCCGCCGAGGGATGCGGCCGTCAGAGCCCGTCTCGAAGCTGAGCTCGACGCGCACGGTGCCGGAGCGGTGTTCGAGCAGCTGCGCGCGCGCGATCCCGAGACCGCCGCCCGGATCGATCCGAAGAACGGACGCCGTATCGTCCGCGCGCTCGAGGTCATCGAGCAGGGCGGCGCGACGCACGGGGCGGCTCTGCCCGAGAAGCCCGAGCTGTGGCATCCCGCGACACGGATCATCGGCCTCCACACGCCGCGAGAGCAGCTCGTCGAGCGCCTCGACCGACGCGTGGAGCGGATGTGGCAGGACGGGATGCTCGAAGAGGTCGACCGCCTGCGCGCCGACGGCATCGAGAGGGGCGTCACCGCGTCACGCGCGATCGGATACGCGCAGGCGCTCGCGCAGCTGGGCGGCGAGCTGAACCAGCATGAGGCGATCGCCGAGACGCAGGCGCTCACTCGCCGCTACGCGCGGCGACAGGTGTCGTGGTTCAAGCGCTACCCCGACATCGAATGGGCCGAGCACCCCGTCGACGTCGACTCGCTCATCGACTGACTCTGGCGGGCGTCGGCGGCTGCAGGCACGATGGGCGCATGGCCACGCACTACTACACCGCCTCGTCACTCGACGGGTTCATCGCCACACCCGAGCACTCGCTGGATTGGCTGCTCAGCCAGGACATCGACGAGAACGGTCCGATGGCCTATCCCGGGTTCATCGCCGGGATCGGGGCTCTCGCCATGGGATCGTCCACGTTCGAGTGGGTCATGCGGCACGAGGAGGGACGATGGGACTACGCGCAGCCGACCTGGGTGTTCACCCACCGCGACATCCCCGCTCCGGCACGGGGCGACGTGCGCTTCACACATGAGGACGTGCGTCAGGTGCATGCCGAGATGACGGCGGCGGCCGAGGGGAAGGACCTCTGGATCGTCGGCGGGGGAGACCTGGCCGGCCAGTTCGCCGACGCCGGGCTGCTCGACGAGGTCTGGGTGCAGTACGCGCCGGTCATGCTCGGATCGGGGGCGCCGCTCCTGCCACGGCGAGTAGACCTCGAGCTGATCGACGTGGCGCGCAACCGCAGCTTCATGTGCGGCAGGTACCGGGTCGGGGGTTCCGACGATCTCTAGACTGTTCGCATGGTCGCATTCACCAAAGGGCACGGCACGGGGAACGACTTCGTGATCATCGAAGACGCCGACGGCGCTCTCGATCTCGCGGCCACTCAGGTGCAGGCCCTGTGCGACCGCAACTTCGGCGTCGGCGCCGACGGCGTGCTGCGCGTGGTGCGATCCGCGTCGATTCCCGAAGGCGCGGCGGCTCTGGCCGAGGAGCCGGATGCCGAGTGGTTCATGGACTATCGGAACGCAGACGGGTCGATCGCCGAGATGTGCGGCAACGGCATCCGCGTCTTCGCGCACTACCTGCTTCGCGCTGGCCTCGCCACGATCGACAGCGGCTCGACGCTGCCCATCGGCACGAGGGCCGGGGTGCGCGATGTGCTGCGCTCCCAGAACGGCTACCAGGTCGATCTCGGCCTGTGGAAGCTCGTCGGCGGCGAGCCGCTCGCGCGGGCGGCGGGACTTTCGGTCCCGCGCCCTGGCCTCGGGATCGACGTGGGCAATCCGCACGTCGTGGTCGCCCTGGCATCCGACGACGAGCTCGCCGGGCTCGACCTGAACCCGACACCGATTCTCGACCCCGCCCCGGTCGACGGTGCGAACGTCGAGTTCGTGGTGCCGGGCGAGCCCCTGGTAAGAGACGGGATCGGGCATGTGCGAATGCGCGTGCACGAGCGCGGTGTCGGCGAGACGCTCAGCTGCGGAACGGGTGTGGCGGCGACCGCCCTCGCGGTACGGCACTGGGCGGGGTCGCAAGCGCCGCATCAGTGGCGCGTCGAGGTGCCCGGAGGGGTGCTCGGGGTGCGGATGTTCCCCGCGGAGGACGGCGAGCACGTCGCCCTGTCGGGGCCCGCGCAGCTCGTCTACCGGGGTGAGATCGACCTCGTCTGAGGCCGATCGCTCATTCGGGCAGCACGATCGGGGCGGTCGGCGGGGTGCCGTGCCGGCGCACCTTGAGAATGCGGTACCCCTTGCCGGTCGCCGCGCGGGTCACGCTGAAGCCCGGGGTGAACACCGAAGCCATCCACCGCTGCAGCGAGTCGGAGCCGAGGTTGCGCTGCACCACCAGCCAGGCGTCGCTGCGCTCGTCGAGGCGGGGGATCCAGCGCTCGAGCATGGAGTGCAACTCGCTCTTGCCCACCCGGATCGGCGGATTCGAGCGGATCGTGGTGAACACCACGTCGTCGGGAACATCCTCGGGCTTCACGGCGTTGACATTGGTGAGGCCGAGGGACTCGGCGTTGCGCCTGGTGAGATCCAGCGCCCGCTCGTTCACGTCGACCGCCCAGATCGTGGCGTGCGGCGCTGAGAGGGCCATGGTGAGACTGATCGGGCCCCACCCGCATCCGAGATCGAGGAAGTTGCCGCTCGGCGGCAGAGGAGCCATGTTGGCGAACAGCACCGCAGTGCCGGTGTCGAGCCGGTCGGGACTGAACACGCCGCCCGCGGTGGTCACCTCCCGATCGCGTCCCGCGAGCGGGACGGTGATGGTTCGGAGGTTCTCGGCACTGGCCGGGGCCGCACTGAAGTAATGATCGGACGACGGCATGCAGTGAGCGTACCGGACACCGCGGGCTAAGGTTAAGGCGCTTCTCAGAGAGGACAGAGTTCACCACCGGATGACGAACACCAACGACGACAACATCACACAGGACGCACTGGATCGCGTGCTCGCGAACGCAGAGCCGCGCACGCAGGCGCGCGTCTTCGGCGCCGCCCAGGCGCTGCAGGATGCGGCATCAGCCGCCCACACCGACGCGGACGGCGCGCAGTGGGACCTCGAGGATCGCCATGCCCTCCGACGTGTCGCGGGCCTCTCGACCGAACTCGAGGACGTCACCGAGGTCGAGTACCGGCAGCTGCGTCTGGAGAACGTCGTATTGGTCGGCGTGTATCCGCAGGGCGCGCAGGAGGATGCCGAGAACTCGCTGCGCGAGCTCGCCGCCCTCGCTGAGACGGCAGGCGCCGTGGTGCTCGACGGTCTGCTGCAGCGCCGGCCGCACCCCGACCCTGCGACCTACCTCGGCCGCGGCAAGGCGCAGGAGCTCAAAGACATCGTCGCCGCCGTGGGCGCCGACACGGTCATCGCCGACACCGAGCTCGCCTCCAGTCAGCGACGCGCGCTCGAGGACGTCGTGAAGGTGAAGGTGATCGACCGCACCACCGTCATCCTCGATATCTTCAGCCAGCATGCGAAGAGCCGCGAGGGCAAGGCGCAGGTCGAGCTGGCTCAACTCGAGTACCTGCTGCCGCGACTGCGCGGCTGGGGCGAGTCGATGAGCCGTCAGGCCGGCGGCCAGGTCGGCGCGGGCGGCGCGGGCATGGGCTCACGTGGACCCGGTGAGACGAAGATCGAGCTCGATCGCCGTCGCATCCGCACCCGCATGGCGCAGCTGCGCAAGCAGATCCGCGAGTTCGCTCCGGCGCGCGACGCCAAACGGGCCGAACGCAAGCGCAACACCATTCCCTCGGTGGCGATCGCGGGGTACACGAACGCCGGCAAGTCGAGCCTGCTGAACGCTCTGACCAGCGCCGGCGTGCTCGTCGAGAACGCGCTGTTCGCGACACTGGATGCCACCGTCCGGCGGGCCGAATCGGCCGACGGCCGCGTGTACACGCTCGCCGACACGGTCGGCTTCGTGCGCAATCTCCCGCATCAGCTGGTCGAGGCGTTTCGTTCGACGCTGGAGGAGGTCGGCCAGGCCGATCTGCTCGTGCACGTCGTCGACGGCTCGCATCCCGACCCCTCCGCGCAGCTGCAGACGGTGCGCGATGTGATCGGCGACGTCGGCGGGCGGGACATCCCTGAGATCGTCGTCTTCAACAAGGCCGACCTGATCGACCCCGACGAGCGCCTCGTGCTGCGCGGCCTCGCACCCGACGCTCACTTCGTGTCGTCGCGTACGGGGGAGGGCATCGCGGAGCTGCGGGCCGAGATCGAGCGGCGCCTGCCGATGCCGGCCGTCGAGGTACGCGCGCTCGTGCCGTACGACAGGGGAGATCTCATCTCGGCGGTTCACGAGAGCGGTGTCCTGGTCTCGGCTGAACACGAGGAGAACGGCACGGCCGTGCACGCGCACGTCTCCGAGCGCCTCGCGGCCGAACTCGCGCCCTTCGCCATCGGCTGACGGCTGCTGCTGCGGGCGACGGTTCGCCCGCAGCAGGAGCTGTCAGGATGCCGAGAAGCGGCCCTCCACCGTGGCGGAGACGGTGATCTCCTCGCCCTGGAACTCCATCGCCGGCGCCGTGTCGAAGGCTCCGGCAGCACGCATCGCGACCGGTGCGAAGCCGGCGGTCTCGGCCGAGATCAGCCCGCGATCGGCGATCTCCAGGGGGATGACGGTGCTGAGACCGAGCGCCTCAGCGTAGGCCCGAGCGCGCGAGACGGCGACGCCGACGGCCTGGGTCGCGACCTCGCGCTCGACCTCGCGCTCGGTCTCAGGGGTCAGATGCCAATCGACCCCGCCGAGGGCGACGCCGTCCTCGGCGGAGAGCTCGGTGGCCCACAGCGACAGCTCCGAGATGTCGGCGAACGTGGCGGTGAAGTCGATGCTTGCGCGGTAGACGGGCGCGAGCCTGCGCCCATCGGCGTTCCAGGGCCGCTCGGCGTACACACTCAGCCGCTGGCTGGTCCAGGCGGTCACGCTGCCCGCGTCCTCCCGTGAGACGATGCTCTCGCGCACCGGCCCCGCGAGGGCCAGAACCCGCTGCGCCACCGCCTCTCGCTCGGGGCCGTCGAGCGCCACGCTGAGTCGGACGGTGGCGCGCTCGGGCGCGACGCGCAGTTCGTGCTCGCCGCGGACGGTGATGATGACTTCGCTCATGCGAGCGACTGTACGGCACAGCGCGGACCGGCGGGTGCGGACGGACCCGGGGCGGAATAGCATCCGGCGTCGATCCGTTGTAGTCTGTGATGCTCGGGAGCACATGCTCCCGCTGGTAATTCCACAGTGTGACAGCGGCTCCTTCGCGAGAAGGTCCACGGGGCTGATCGGTTTCGACGGCGCCTGTGTATCGACGAGAAGCGGGCCGAGGATGCAGGGTTATCTCGTGAACGCTCCCTGCAAAAACATAGTTGCCGAAACCAAGCGCAACGACTTCGCCCTCGCTGCCTAAGCGAGCCCGATAGTCCGTCAGACCGTATGTGATCCCCATACGGACCCTGGCGTCATCTAGGGATCTTGCTGCGTGACGGCGTCTGGACGTCACGTGGGACTCTTCCCAGACTGGGCTCGTCGACTTAGGTGTCTGTGACAAAGGTCGGAGCCGAGCAGAACGCCTCCACAGACTGCGCCCGGAGAAGACGTGGATTAGCAGCGTCGGACGGGGGTTCGATTCCCCCCAGCTCCACCAGCCGCTGTCACTGTGGAAGACCAGTCCCGAGGACCCACGCCCCTCACACCCGAGGGCGCAGCCCGTCGAGTGCGACCGCGCGGATCTCCGCGCCCAGCAGCTGCGGGTCGACGGGGCCATCCGGCCGATACCACTCGACGACCGAGTTGATCATCCCGAAGATCAGGCGGGTGGCGACACCGGCGTCCAGATCCGCTCTCACCAGTCCTTCGGCCTGCGCCTGTCGCACCATGCCGGTGACCGTGTGGTCGAACCGACGACGCCGCTCGAGAGCGGCGAGCTCGATCTCGCTGTTGCCGCGCAGGCGCAGCAGCAGCGTGACCTGCGGCAGCCGCTCGGTCAGCACCCGCACGGCGCCGTCGACGATGGCGGTGAGCCGCTCACCGGCCGTGGGATGCTCGAGCGCCGCGTGCAGGGCATCCTCCAGACCTCCCAGGGCGTCGTCGAGGGCGATCTGCAGGATCTGCTCCTTGGAATCGACGTGGTGGTACAGCGCGGACTTCGTCACGCCGAGCCGAGCGGTCAGATCCGACACCGATGTCGCGTCGTAGCCCTGCTCGTTGAACAGCTGCACGCCCACGCGGATGACGTCGGCACGATCATGCCCCGGGCGTCCGCGGCGCGAGGGCCGGTCTGTCGTCGCGGTCACGGGCGAGTCCTCGGCATGCACCAACTCTAACCGCGCGGCTCCCACGGACGCGGCCGCGGAGTCGCCGGTCAGACCGGTAAGCTGAGAGGGTAATCCGACGATCGGAAAGGCTTCGACATGGTCGACTTCATCGTGTTCCTCGTGCTGTTCCTGGGCGGCATGTGGCTTCTCGGCGCAGCGTGGGAGATGCCCGCCTGGCAGGGCGTGGCGTTCAGCGCGGGCATCATCCTCGTCAGCCTGGCCATGGCGTACGTGATGCGCCAGCGCGGCTCGGCGACGCGCCGCACCGACAGCTGGGGTCAGCGCCAGAAGTGACGGAAGGCGCCGCTCGCGCGGCGCCTTCGCTCCCGGGCCTGTTCGCTCATCCCTTCCATTCGATGAGCAGCAGGCCCTGTTTCGTGTCCGCGAACTTCACCCAGCCGTCGCCGAACTCGTAGGTCATGCCGAAGCCGTCGTCGTCGGTCGCGATGGCGTAGGCCGGGTCCTCGGTGAAGTACACCAGATCGCCCTCCGTCGAGCGCAGCCAGCCGTCGCGCTTCAGGTTCGACTGGGCGACGTCGGAGGTGCGCGCGTCCAGCGCGCCCCACCCGTACATCTGGCCGTGGTCCGACGCCGTGCTGAAGTCGGCCCACATGCACAGCAGGCCGTCCTCGATGAGCGTCTCGCCGATGCGCAGCTCTTCCTGCTTCGCGGTCCATCCCTGGGAGGTCAGGGCGTCGACGGTGCCGGGCGTGATGATCGTCTTGCAGGTGGGCTCGGCGCTGGGCGCCGGCGTGGCGTCGTCGACCGGCGCGGTGGTCGCGGCAGTCGTCGGCTCGACGCTCGTCGATGCGGGGGGCGTGGGCGTCGGCGTAGGGTCCGGTGCGGAGCACGACGCGAGCAGGAGGACGGCTGCGAGCGCGCTGAAGGCGAGGGGAGTGCGGGGGCTCATGGGGAATCCGGGGAGAGGGGAGGTGCCGCGGCGTGCTCAGGGGAGTCGCGCGTCGCGGAACAGGGACAGGAAGGGGTCGTGCAGTATGCCGTTCGTGGCGAGCGTGGACAGCGCCGACAGGGTCTCGGCCCCGTCGAAGGCGGTCATGCGGCCGCCCGCTTCTCGGACGATCGCCACGGCTGCGGCGATGTCGTACTCCTTGACGTCGAACTCCGCGACCATGTCGATGCGGCCCTCGGCGAGCAGCATGTAGCTGTACACGTCACCGTAGGCGCGGTCGCGCCACACGCGGTCGGCGACCGCCTGGAGCTCGGGGAGCTTCCCGGCGTCGGCCCACTGACCGATGCTCTGGAAGCTGATGCTGGCATCGTCGAGCGAGTCCACATCAGACACCGAGAGGCGGCGGGGAGCGTCTGCGGTGTTCGTCCACGCGCCGAGACCGTCGGCGGCCCACCAGCGGCGTGACAGGGCCGGCATGCTGACCGCGCCGACGCGTGGCACGCCGTCGATCGCCAGGGCGATCATCGTGCCCCACAGCGGCACTCCGCGCAGGAAGTTCGCCGTGCCGTCGATGGGGTCGATGATCCACTGCCGGTGGGTGTCGCCCTCCGCGCCGTACTCCTCGCCGAAGATGCCGTCGGCAGGGCGCTCGGCGGCGAGCAGCTCTCGGATCGCGCGCTCTGTGGCGAGGTCGGCATCGGTCACGTGCGTGCGGTCGGCTTTGCGCGAGACCTGCAGATCGGCCGCGTCGAAGCGGGGGAGAGACTGGGCGTCCGCCGCATCCGCCAGCCGCAGAGCGAGCGCGAGATCGGCGGCGAGGTCGGCGTCGTCGCGGGTGTCGGTCACCTATCCAGGATAAGCGCGGCCTCTCGGGCGAACCCGCCTGCAGGATATCGGTCCAGACACGAAACGCGCCCGCCGCCCGGCCTCTGCAGGCCGAGTCGCTCAGAGGTACGGCACGAACGAAGCGGGGACGGCGACGTTCTCGGGCACACCCGCGAACAGAACGGCGACCTGCTCCGGCGTGTATCCGGCGATGCCGCAGCCCACCGGGGTGAGCAGGAAATGCAGATCCGGATGCTCGGTCGCGAACCCGATGAATGCACGCGCCTCACGTGTGAGCACGTCGAGGCCGCTCATCGTGTCGATGGCATACGACTGACCGTGATGGCCGTGCCCTTCGCCCCACACGGCGCCGAACCTCTCGTGGGCGACGCGGGCGGCGCCCCCGCCGTGCTGACCTGCGGCGTTGCTGCCGAAGACGAACACCTCATCGGCGCGCAGGCTGACGACGACGTCCGGCGTGATCTCCATGCCGGAACTCTACGTGGCGTGTGGCGACGTGCGGCCCGCATGCAGAAAAACCCCGAAGACTGGCGAGAGTCTTCGGGGCTTGTCCGTGCACCCCCAGGGACTTGAACCCTGAACCCACTGATTAAGAGTCAGTTGCTCTGCCGATTGAGCTAGAGGTGCGTGGCCCGGGAAGATTTCCCCGGCCGAGGAATTACATTACCAGCGGCTGATGGTCGCGCCAAATCGCATCGGTCTGCCGGGCGGGTTGCGCGCCTCAGGCGCCGGCGGTGGCGAGATCGACCGCTTCCTGCACGGTGTCGACGAGGTGCACGTGGCGCTCCATCGGCCGCCCGGCGGCGAGTGCGGTCAGCAGCGGCCAGGCGGGGTACTGCTCGGTCCAGTACGCACACCCGACGAGGATCATCGGGGCGACCGACGACTCGTCGGCGTAGAAGTTCTCGCAGGCATCCTGGAAGATCTCCTGCACGGTGCCACCCGACCCCGGCAGGAACACGATGCCGGCCTGGCACACCTCCAGCAGGATCGCCTCACGCTGCGCGTTGCGGAAGTACTTGGCGATCGCGCTGGCGAACGGGTTCGGCGGCTCGTGTCCGTAGTGCCAGGTGGGGATGCCGAGCGATTCGCTGCCGCCGGGGAACTCGTGCCGCACGGCGAATGCCGCGTCGGCCCACGCGGCGATGCTCGGTGCGAAGCTCGGCACCGCGGCGAGCATCCCGAGCGCGTGCTCTCGGGCATCCGCTCCTCGGCCCGCGAGATATCCGCCGAGGTTGACGGCCTCCATCGCGCCCGGTCCGCCGCCGGTCGCGACCGTCAGCGTCTGAGACAGGTGCTGGCCGAGCTCGACTCCGTCGGCGTACTCGCGGCTGCCGCGCACCACACCATGCCCGCCCATGACGCCGACGAGCCGCCGACCGCTCACCCAGTCCGAGAGCGCCAGATCGATGGTGTGATCGTGCAGCGACTTCGCGAGTGCGGCATCCCTCGACGTCACGCGCTTCGACCAGGCGTAGGTGCGCGCATCGAGGCTGTCCGCGTAGTCCGCGGTTCCGAACAGCTCGCCAGGCGTGTACAGCGCAGTGCGGTAAGTGTCGATCGGGATGCCGGGAACCTCCGGGAACACCACCGCGCCACGCGCCCGCACCGACGACTCGTCGGCGAGCGCCAGGCGACAGCCCAGGAACAGCGATCCGGTGACATCGACCGACCGCAGGGCGCTGCTGCGCTCGGTCAGGTCCAGTGCGCGCATCCGCCATCCGTAGAGCGAGCGGGCGCCTGCGGCGAGACGGCGGTCGAAGTCCGCGAGCGTGTCGACATCGACGACCCGTCCACGCGTTCTCCTCATGCGACGACCTTAGAGCAGCGCGGCACCGGCACCACGCTTCCTTCGGCTCTTCCGTACGCGGCCTCCCGGTGAGAACATGGCGGACAGGAGGTGGCTCTCATGATCGATCTCGACGACATCGACACCGATGAGGACGGCGCGCTCACCGCGACCGTGGAACTGCCCGGAGGCCGACGCGTCACGGTCGAGTACGAATTCGATGAGGAGTTCGACTACGACGACGAAGATGAGGACGACGAAGAGGACGAGGAGCCTGTCGAACGCGAGGACCTTCCCGACCTCGAGACCATGCAGGAGACCGTGAAGCACGCCCTGGCGCGTCTCACGGAGGAGATCCTCGAGGCGCGCGAGAGCGAGGTCGTCGAAGAGCTCACCGAAGCCGCCTACGAAGACGACGACGAGGCCGACCTGGTCGAGGCGCTGCAGGCGCTGAGAGACGACATCGCTCTGGACGGCGTTGTGGTGTTCGGCGACGGAGGCATCACGCTGCTCTTCATCGCGCCGGAGGAGTACCCCGACCTGATCATCTACTGCCTGCTCGACGAGGACCTCGAGATCGACGACCTGATGGTCGAGTGATCAGCGCACCCGCACCATCCTGCCGCCGGTCACCTCGGTCAGCTGCGCGAAGGTGAGCGGCAGCACGGTCTCGGCGGTGCCCCCTGCCGTCCACACCTCGCCGAACGCGCTGAGAGACTCGTCGAGGTAGGTCGGCAGGGGAGCGGGGTGCCCGACCGGCGCCACCCCGCCGATGACCTGTCCCGTCGACGACCGCACGACCGCCGGCGACGCCATCGCCACGGACTCCGCCCCGATCTGCTCGGCGAGCACGACGAAGTCCACACGATGGGCCCCACTGGTCATGACCAGGATCGGCTCCCCGTCGGCGACGAGCACGAGACTGTTCGCGATCGCGCCCACCGGGCATCCGATGGCGTGCGCGGCCAGCGCGGCGGTGTGCGCCGATTCGGGCAGCACGATGATGCGGGCGTCGATCCCGGCTTCGGCGAGACGCTCGCGCACGAGACGGCTGCGGGGCGGAAGCGTGTCGGAATCGGTCACGAGCTCTCTCCTCATCGGCGCGAACGGTGGATGCCGCTCACGCGGCGTCTCCGATGAGGATAGCCGCGGCCTCCTCGCCGTCGCCCGCGGCCGGATCGTCGATGTGGGCGAGGGCGCGGCGACCGAGAAGAACCGTCAGAGCCGCGAGCAGCACGGCGGCCGCCGCGAACAGGTAGGGAACGGTGTCGCCGTACGCGTGGGCGAGGGCGGCCGCCGTCGGGGGCGCCATCGCGCCGCCGAGGAACCGCACGGCGGAGTAGGCCGACGAGGCGACCGAGCGCGGCAGGTCGGTGGCCTCCATCACGGCCTCGGTCAGGACGGTGTTCATCACGCCGAGCAGCAGACCGCCGGCGATGATGCACACCACCAGCGCAGCGGGGTCGGCGACGACGAGACCCGCGACGATGAGGTCGACGGCCAGAAGTGGCAGGGTGATGAGGATGATCGATGCACGAGAGGCGCGGCGCATCAGGGCGGGAGCCACCCAGACGCTCGTGACCGCGAGTGCCACACCCCAGCCGAAGAAGGTCAGACCGATGCCCATGGCACCGAAGCCGAGGGGGAACGGCGAGAACGCCAGCAGCACGAAGAAGCCGATGTTGTAGAACAGGGCGGCCACGGCGAGCACGGCGAGGGCGGGGCGGCGCAGCGCGCGGAACGGCGCCGAGAACGGCATCGGCTCGCGGCGCTCGCCGTCGGTGCGCACGAGCGTGAGCACGGCGATGAACCCGATGGCCATCAACACCACGACGCCGAAGAACGGGCCGCGCCAGCTGAGCTCGCCGAGCAGACCGCCGAGCAGCGGACCGACCGCGATGCCGAGACCGAGCGCCGCCTCGTAGAGCACGATGGCGGCGCCGCTGCCGCCGGCAGCGGCGCCGACGATGGTCGCCAGCGCGGTCGAGATGAAGAGCGCGTTGCCCAGTCCCCAGCCGGCGCGGAAGCCGATCACCCAGTCGACGCTGCCGCTCACCGCGCACAGCAGGGCGAAGATCACGATCAGCCCGAGGCCCACCAGCAGCGTGGCCTTGGCGCCGATGCGGCTGGAGATCCAGCTGGTGATGAGCATCGCGAGCCCGGTCACCAGCAGGTAGCTGGTGAACAGCAGCTCCGTCTCGACGGGGGAGGCCTGCAGCGATTCCGCGATCGCAGGAAGGATCGGGTCGACCAGGCCGATGCCCATGAACGCGACGACGCACGCGAACGCGACCGCCCACACCTGTGCCGGCTGACGCCAGATCGATCCCTGTGGTGTTCCGCTCATTCGTGTGCTCCCGTCGTGTCGGATGATGTGCTCTGCACGCGCTCGCCGAGGATGGCGGCGGTGCGCTCGATCGCTCGCCAGTCGTCGTCGCTGAGGCCGTCGAAGCGCGGGGCGAGCGTGGCGCCCAGCTCGGTGCGCCAGTCGTCGAGGGCGCGGATTCCGGCCTCCGTCGCGGTGACGACGGTGGCTCGGGAGTCGTGGGGGTCGGCAGTGCGCTCGACGAGGCCCGCCTGCTCGAGCGTGCCGATCAGGCGAGTCATGCCCGGCTGCGTCGTGCGGGCGGCGGACGCCAGGGCGCCGAGACGCATCCCGCCCCGCTGATCGAGGATGCTGAGAGCACGCCACTGCGCGGACGGTGCGTCGTTGCCGGCATCGTGTGCGGCGATCCGCGCCAGCGCGTGCGTGGCGAGAACGATCGCCGTGACCGCTTCGGATTTATGCATACCAACAAGTATATACCTGGCGGTATCTAATGGATCAGTGGCGGCCGCCTGCGATCCGCGACGAGAGCTGGTGCGCGTGCGCCAGCAGTGTTCGGCCCAGCTGGGGAAGCCTGTCCGCTGAGAAGCGGAACTCGACGCCGGTGATGCTGAGCGCCCAATCCGGACGGCCCTCCCTGTCGAACACCGCGGCCGCCATGCCCCACGAGCCCTCCACGATCAGCCCGGGATTGACCGAGTACCCGCGCGCCTTCGTCTCGCCCAGCCTTCGCCGCAGCGGGCGGTCGCCGTGCGCCGAGCCCCATCGCTCCTCCAGCTCTGGGTGGCGTTCGAGATACGCATCCACATCGTGGTCGGGGAGGAAAGCGAGGATCGCCAGGCCCGCACTCGCCACACCGAGGGGGAAGCGCACCCCCTCGCTGAGCACGAAGGAGCGGATGGGGAACGAGCCCTCCTCGCGCACCAGGCACACCGTCTCGTCAGCACGACGCGTGGAGAGGAACGCGCTCTCCTCTGTCTTCACGGCGAGCGATCGCACGATGTCGCGAGAGAGCTCGGTGATGTCGTACCGCGCGGCCGCGACGGTTCCCATCAGATACAGCTCGGGCCCCGGCATCCATCTCGCCGTCGTCTCGTCCTGGTCGACGAGCCCCTCGACGCGCAGCGCCGTGAGCAGGCGGTGCGCGGTCGAGCGGCTCAGCCCGGCATCCCGCGCCAGCGACTGCAGGCCGACACCGTCTGCGGATGCCGAGACCAGGCGCAGCAGCGCCGCAGCGCGCGCGACCGCCTGCGCTCCGGGCACTGTGCGCCGCGTGCCGTCCAGCCGTTCCACGATGTGGACGCTAGTCGGTCGGACGACCACATCGCAAGCGCCGGCTTGCCTGCTGTCGGGCGTGCGCGGATGCTGGAGACAGCGCACACGAAGGAGTGGTCTTGATCGACAAACAGTTCCCATCGGCGGCCGAGGCGGTCGCCGACATCCCGCACGGCGCGTCGCTCGCCGTCGGCGGCTTCGGCCTCTCCGGCAATCCCATGGCGCTCATCGAGGCGCTGCATGCGCAGGGAACGGGCGATCTCAGCGTCGTGAGCAACAACTGCGGCGTCGACGACTGGGGCCTGGGCATCCTGCTCGGATCGCGCCGCATCCGCAAGATGACCTCCTCCTACGTCGGCGAGAACAAGGAGTTCGAACGGCAGTTCCTCGAGGGCGACCTCGAGCTCGAGCTCACCCCGCAGGGGACGCTGGCTGAGAAGCTGCGCGCGGGCGGTTCAGGCATAGCCGCATTCTTCACGCAGACGGGTGTCGGAACGCAGGTCGCCGAGGGCGGGCTCCCGCGCCGGTACAACGCCGACGGCACGATCGCCGTGGCTTCGCCCGTCAAGGACGTGCGCGCCTTCGACTTCCACGGCGAACAGCGCGACTTCGTGCTCGAAGAGGCGATCACCACCGACTTCGCGCTCGTGCACGCGCTGATGGGCGACCGGCACGGCAACCTCGTGTTCAACAAGGCCGCACGAAACTTCAACCCTCTCGCGGCCATGGCGGGCCGCATCTGCATCGCGCAGGTGGAGCAGCTCGTAGAACCGGGCGAGCTCGACCCCGACAGCGTGCACCTCCCCGGCGTCTACGTGCACCGGGTGGTCGAGGTGGGCAGCGACATCGAGAAGCGCATCGAGCGCCGCACGACCCGCCCCCAGGAAGGGAAGAGATGACCATGGCGCTCACCCGCGACGAGATGGCGGCCCGAGCCGCCCAGGAGCTCACCGACGGCGAGTACGTCAACCTCGGCATCGGTCTGCCCACCCTGGTGCCCAACCACGTGCCGGACGACGTGACCGTCGTGCTGCAGTCCGAGAACGGCATTCTCGGGGTCGGCCCGTACCCGACCGAGGAGAACGTCGATCCCGACCTGATCAACGCCGGCAAGGAGACCGTGACCCTGTTGCCGGGCGCGGCGTTCTTCGACTCGGCGACGAGCTTCGGCATGATCCGCGGCGGCAAGATCGACGCCGCGATCCTCGGCGCCATGCAGGTGTCGGCGACCGGCGACCTGGCGAACTGGATGATCCCCGGCAAGATGGTCAAGGGCCCGGGCGGTGCCATGGACCTCGTGCACGGCGCCGGCCGCGTCATCATCCTCATGGAGCACGTCGCCAAGGACGGATCGGCGAAGATCGTGAACGACTGCTCGCTGCCGCTGACCGGCAGGGGTGTGGTCGACCGGATCATCACCGATCTCGCCGTCATCGACGTGACACACGACGGGCTCGTCCTGGTCGAGACCGCGCCGGGTGTGAGCGTGCAGGACGTCGTCGCCGCCACCGAGCCCGCACTGACCATCCCCGAAACTCTGAAGGAGCACTCATGAGCGACATCGTCATCGTCGCCGCCGCCCGCACCCCGCAGGGGCGGCTGAAGGGTCAGCTGGCCTCGTTCACCGCACCGCAGCTGGGCTCGCTGGCCATCCGCGGCGCGCTCGAGCAGGCGTCGGTCGCGCCGGATGCCGTGGACGCGGTGATCATGGGGCAGGTGCTGGCCGCAGGCTCCGGGCAGAACGCCGCCCGCCAGGCCGCGGTCGGCGCGGGCATCGGCTGGGACGTGCCGGCGAGCTCGGTCAACAAGGTCTGCCTGTCGGGGCTCACGGCGATCATCGATGCGGCGCGCATGATCCGCACCGGCGACGCCACCACCGTCGTCGCGGGCGGCATGGAGTCCATGACCCGCGCGCCGCACCTGCTGATGGGCTCGCGCGAGGGATGGACCTACGGCAGCGTCGAGGTCCTCGATCACATGGCCCACGACGGGCTCACCGACGCCTACGATCGCGAGAGCATGGGCGCGTCGACCGAGCGGCACAACCCGCGATTCGGGATGACCCGGGAGATGCAGGACACTGTAGCCGCGCTGTCGCACCAGCGTGCCGCCGCGGCGCAGGACGAGGGGGTGTTCGACGCCGAGATCGTCGAGGTGAGCGTGCCGCAGCGCAAGGGGGAGCCCATCGTGCTCGTCAGCGACGAGGGCATCCGTCCCGACACGACAGTCGAGTCGCTGGCCGGTCTGCGCGCCGCGTTCGCCGAGGGCGGCTCGATCACCGCGGGCAACGCCTCGCAGATCTCCGACGGCGCGGCCGCCGTCGTCGTCACCACCCGAGAGAACGCCGACGCCCGGGGGTGGCCGGTGCTCGCCGTCATCGGTGCCAGCGGCCAGACCGCAGGACCGGACAACTCGCTGCAGGCGCAGCCGGCGCGCGCCATCGAGCGGGCGCTCGAGAAGCAGGGCATCACCGCCGGCGATCTCGACCTCGTCGAGATCAACGAGGCCTTCGGCGCGGTTGTCGCACGATCGCAGCAGGAGCTGGGACTGTCGAGCGACATGATCAACGTGCACGGCGGTGGCATTGCCATCGGACATCCGATCGGCGCGAGCGGAGCCCGCCTCGTCGTCCACCTGGCGCACGAGCTCTCACGCCGCGGATCTGGCACCGCGGTCGCCGCGCTGTGCGGCGGAGGCGGGCAGGGGGAGGCACTGATCCTCACCCGCTGAGGCTCTTCGCCGGCGCTCCGGCCGACGCCCGGCGGCGGTCGGAGCGCGATGCGCGATCAGCGCTGCTTCGAAAGGCGCTTGACCTCGTCGCGGCGCTTCTCGCGAAGCTCCTTCTTGTCGGGCTTGGGCGCGAAGGGCGAGTCGGCCGAGACGGGCAGCCCCTTGTCGACGCGGCGCATGTCCTTGACTGCGCCGATCGCGAGTGAGAGCGTGATCGCCCAGCTCACCCAGGCGAGAACCGCCCGCCACGTGAACTTCTGGCCGCGCGAGCCGCGCAGCAGGGTCCACCCCGTGGAGATGGCGCTGAAGAGTCCGGTGCGAAGGAGATAGCGCATGGCTCCACGCTATCCGAGCGGGCCGGATGCTCGGGTAGGGTTGACAGCAGATCCTGCTGTGTATCTACCGGCCGCCGGCATCCCGGCGGACAGCGGCGGCACCCGACCCGCGTCCCTCGACGTGTGAGAGCCACATGACACAGATCACCGCCAATTCGCCGAGCCTGCTGCGGCTGATCGGCATCCCGTATTTCGTCATCGCGTTCGTCGCGCGACTGCCCTTCGCCATGATGGTCGTCGGCGTGCTGACCATGGTCGTCACCGTCCGCGGCTCGCTGAGCCTCGGCGGGCTCACCTCCGCCGCCGTCGGCCTCGGCACGGCACTGGTCGGTCCGTTCCTCGGCGCGGCGGCCGACCGGTGGGGCCAGCGGCCCGTGCTGCTGCTGTGCGGCGTGCTGAACGCCGCGATGCTCGCCGTGTTCGCCCTGATCGTCTATGCCCCCGCCGCCGACGCCCTCGTGCTGGCATCGGCCTTCACCATCGGGGCGACCGCGCCCCAGGTCTCGCCGATGTCGCGCTCCCGGCTCGTCACGATCATCGCCGAGCGGATGCCCGAGATGCAGCGCGCCCGCACCACCTCGGCGACCATGTCGTACGAGTCGGCCGCCGATGAGACCGTGTTCGTGTTCGGACCGTTCCTGGTCGGCATCCTCGCCTCGTTCATCGCGCCATGGGCGCCCATCGCGATCGCATCGGCCCTGACGCTGCTGTTCGTCGGAGCCTTCGCGCTGCACCCCACCGGACGCCACGTCTCCCTCGAGCGCGACTCCGACGGCCGCGCGCCGTCGCGCGCGCGTGAGCTGTTCCGCCCCGCCCTGCTCGTGGTCGTGACCGGGATCTTCGGCATCGGTCTGTTCTTCGGCACCGCGCTGACCGCGCTCACCTCGTTCATGGCCGATCGCGGGGCCGCCGAGCAGGCGGGTCTGCTGTACGGGGTGATGGGCGTCGGATCGGCCGTGCTCGCGCTCGGCGTCGTGTGGCTGCCGCCGCGATTCACGCTGCATGCGCGCTGGATCGTGTTCGCGACGATCCTCGTGGCGGGCTCTGCGCTGTTCGCGGCCGCCGGGTCGGTGGGCGCGATGATCCTCGCGCTCGCGCTGCTGGGCATCGGCGTCGGGCCGACCATCGTCACGCAGTACAGTCTCGGCGCCGCGCGAAGCCCGCTCGGTCGCTCGGCGACGGTGATGACGATGCTCGGCTCGGGCGTGGTCGTCGGCCAGGCTGCGGCCTCCGCCGGCACCGGAGCGATCGCCGAGAGCCTCGGCACGCAAGCCGCATTGCTGCTGCCGCTCATCGCCTCGGGGATCGTGCTGATCGCCGGCATCGTGAACCGCCTGATCAGCCCCGTGCAGCGCTGACGACGGCTCGTCAACCCCCGTAACCCTCGCTGCGGTCATCGGTAGCCTGGAGACACCGAGCAGAGGAGTCACATGGTCGCCGCAGAGTTCGTGGTCGTCGCCAACCGCCTTCCGGTCGATCGGATCATCACCCCCGACGGCGAGGAGATCTGGCGCACGTCTCCCGGCGGGCTGGTCGCAGCGCTGGAGCCCATGATGCGCAGCGTCGACGGCGCGTGGGTCGGCTGGGCAGGTCAGGCGGACCTGCGGATCGAGCCGTTCACCGCCGACGGCATCCGGCTGCTTCCCGTGACCCTGAGCGAGCAGGAGATCCAGGACTACTACGAGGGCTTCTCGAACGACACGATCTGGCCTCTGTACCACGACGTGATCGCGCCTCCGCAGTACCACCGGGAGTGGTGGGAGGCCTACGTCGCCGTCAATCTGCGCTTCGCCGAGGCGGCGGCCGACGCCGTCGCCGAGGGCGGCACCGTCTGGGTGCACGACTACCAGCTGCAGCTCGTGCCCGAGATGGTGCGCAGCCTGCGCCCCGACGTGACCATCGGCTACTTCCATCACATCCCGTTCCCCGCGCACGGCCTCTACGCACAGCTTCCCTGGCGCGACCAGGTGCTTCGCGGGCTGCTCGGGGCCGACGTGATCGGCTTCCAGCGGGCGCAGGACGCCGCGAACTTCCTCGCCGCAGCCAAACGACGACTCGGCCACGAGACGAGGGCGTCGAGCATCACCCTTCCCGACGGGCGGATGCCGCTGGTGAAGGCGTTCCCGATCTCGATCGACACGACGCCTTACCGCGAGCTCGCCCAGCGCCCGGACATCCGCGCGAGGGCACTCGAGATCCGCGAAGGACTGGGCAACCCGAAGCACATCCTGCTCGGCGTCGATCGCCTCGACTACACAAAGGGCATCCGGCACCGCATCAAGGCGTACGGCGAGCTGCTCGACCAGGGGCGCATCTCGGTCGAGGACGTCGCGTTCATCCAGGTCGCGAGCCCGAGCCGGGAGCGAGTGGACGCCTACATGCATCTGCGCGACGAGGTGGAGCTCGCGATCGGCCGCATCAACGGCGACCACGACACGCTCGGACACACCGCGATCCGCTACCTGCACCAGGGGTTCCCCCGCGAGGAGATGGTCGCCATGTACCTCGCCGCCGACGTCATGCTCGTGACTGCGCTGCGCGACGGCATGAACCTCGTGGCCAAGGAGTACGTGGCCACCCGCGCCGACAACCGCGGCGTGCTCGTGCTGAGCGAGTTCACGGGCGCCGCCGACGAGCTGCGCCAGGCCCTGCGGGTGAACCCGCACGACATCGAGGGCCTCAAGGATGCCATCGTCGACGCGATCGAGATGCCCCGCGCCGAGCAGGGCAAGCGGATGCGCGCGCTGCGCAAGCGAGTGCTCGAGAACGACGTCACCGCCTGGTCGCAGTCGTTCCTGCGCGCGCTCGAGCAGGCCGGGCGCAATCGCCACCGCCAGCACGAGGGAGCACACGGATGACCCGCGAGTGGCATCCGGGCGCATCCGACCCGGCCTTGTCGGCGATCGCCCGCACGCAGAGGCTGCTCGTCGCGCTCGACTTCGACGGCACGGCGTCCGAGCTCGTCGCAGACCCGATGTCGGCGCGCGCGATCCCCGAGGTGCAGAAGGCGCTGGTCGATCTCACCGCTCTGCCGCACACGACGGTGGCCTTCATCTCCGGACGCAGCCTCGTGCACCTGCGCGAGATCGCCGAGCACCGCGACGACTCGCCGATCGTGCTGGCCGGATCCCACGGCGCCCAGTACTGGTACCCCGGGGAGGGCGAGGCGGGGGCTGACGCCGAAGACCCGGACAGGATGCTGCGCGACGCCCTGCTCGAAGAGCTCGCACCCCTTCTGAGCGCGTATCCCGGGGTCGAGCTGGAGAGCAAGACGTTCGGGATCGGCATCCACGGTCGCCCCGCACTGCCCGAGGTGGAGCAGGAGGCCTTCACAGCGGTCGACGAGGTGTTCGCGCGCCGCGCCCGGCACTGGCGCCGCCGCACCGGCGATCGCATCCTCGAGTACTCCTCGCGCGACGAGGGGAAGGACACGGCGATCGCGGTGCTGCGCGCGCACACGGGTGCCACCGGCATCCTGTTCGCCGGCGACGACGTCACCGACGAAGACGCACTGCGGGTGCTCACCCGTGACGACCTCGGCGTGCGCGTCGGACCGGGGGAGACAGCCGCCACGCTGCGTGTGGGATCCCCACAGCAGGTCGCCGAACTTCTGGAAGTCATCGCGTCGGAACGGGCCGCCCGACCGGAATAGACTTCCGTCATGTCCACCCGCGATTCTCAGCCCGGCATGTCGGGCGCCCAGCCAGACATCGACATCAAGCCCCGCAGCCGCGTCGTCACCGACGGCATCGAGGCGACCACCTCCCGCGGCATGCTCCGCGCCGTGGGCATGGGCGACGCCGACTGGGAGAAGCCGCAGGTCGGCATCGCATCGAGCTGGAACGAGATCACGCCGTGCAACCTGAGCCTCGACCGGCTCGCACAGGGCGCGAAGGAGGGCGTGCACTCGGGTGGCGGGTACCCCCTGCAGTTCGGCACCATCTCCGTCTCGGACGGGATCTCGATGGGCCACGAGGGCATGCACTTCTCACTGGTGTCTCGCGAGGTCATCGCCGACTCGGTCGAGACGGTGATCATGGCCGAGCGCCTGGACGGCACGGTGCTGCTCGCCGGCTGCGACAAGTCGATCCCCGGCATGCTGATGGCCAGCGCTCGCCTCGGCCTGTCGAGCGTGTTCCTGTACGCGGGATCGATCGCGCCCGGCTGGGTCAAGCTCTCTGACGGCACCGAGAAGGACATCACGATCATCGACTCGTTCGAGGGCGTGGGCGCGTGCCGAGCGGGCCGGATGTCTGAGGAGGACCTCAAGCGGATCGAATGCGCGTTCGCGCCGGGTGAGGGCGCGTGCGGGGGCATGTACACCGCCAACACCATGGCATCCGTCGCCGAGGCGCTCGGCCTGAGCCTTCCCGGCTCGGCTGCGCCACCGGCGGCCGACCGCCGCCGCGACTACTTCGCGCACCGCTCGGGCGAGGCCGTCGTGAACCTGCTGCGTCAGGGCATCACCACGAAGGACATCCTCACCAAGGAGTCGTTCGAGAACGCCATCGCGCTGGCGATGGCGCTCGGCGGCTCGACGAACGTCGTGCTGCACCTGCTGGCGATCGCCAACGAGGCGGGCATCGAGCTGTCGCTGCACGACTTCAACCGCATCGGAAGCCGCACCCCGCACGTGGCCGACATGAAGCCGTTCGGTCAGTACGTGATGAACGACGTCGACCGTCACGGCGGCATCCCGGTGATCATGAAGGCGATGCTCGACGAGGGCCTGATCCACGGCGACGCGCTGACCGTCACCGGCAAGACCGTCGCCGAGAACCTGCGCGACCTGAACCCGGATCCCGTCGACGGCGACGTGATCCACACCTTCGACAACCCGATCCACGCATCGGGCGGCATCAGCATCCTGCACGGCTCGCTCGCTCCCGAGGGCGCCGTGGTGAAGTCCGCGGGCTTCGACGCGGACGTGTTCGAGGGTCCGGCACGCGTGTTCGAGCGCGAGCGCGGGGCGATGGATGCCCTGGCGGCCGGGGAGATCAATGCCGGCGACGTGATCGTCATCCGATACGAGGGCCCCAAGGGCGGACCCGGCATGCGCGAGATGCTCGCCATCACCGCGGCCATCAAGGGCGCGGGCCTCGGAAAAGATGTACTACTGTTGACGGACGGACGATTCTCAGGCGGCACAACCGGCCTGTGCATCGGCCACATAGCACCCGAAGCCGTGGACGCAGGTCCCATCGCCTTCGTGCGCGATGGTGATCTGATACGGGTCGATATCGCGGCTCGCTCCCTCGAGCTACTCGTCGAGGAGGCTGAGCTGAGCTCCCGCCGTGAGGGCTGGGAGCCCCTTCCCCCGCGCTATACCCGTGGCGTCCTCGCCAAGTACTCCCGTCTCGTGCGCTCCGCCGCACAGGGCGCGGTGACCGGCTGACCTCCTGACGACACAGATCACCAAGGATGCGAAATGACTCCTGAATCTGCGACCGCCGTGCCGCGGCCGCCCGCACGTCCCTCCACAGCTCCCGAGATCTCAGGGGCCGAGGCCGTCGTCCGCTCGCTCGAGAAGCTCGGCGTCACCGACGTCTTCGGCATCCCCGGCGGCGCCATCATGCCGGTGTACGACCCGCTCATGGACGCCTCGGGTCTGCGTCACGTGCTGGTCCGGCACGAGCAGGGCGCGGGTCACGCCGCCGAAGGCTATGCCGCGGCGACCGGGAAGGTCGGCGTCTGCATCGCCACCTCCGGCCCCGGTGCGACGAACCTCGTCACCCCGATCGCCGACGCCTATATGGACTCGGTGCCGATGGTCGCGATCACCGGTCAGGTGTTCTCGACGCTGATGGGAACTGACGCCTTCCAGGAGGCCGACATCGTCGGCATCACCATGCCGGTGACCAAGCACTCGTTCCTCGTCAAGACCGCGGAGGAGATCCCCGGCGCGATCGCCGCGGCGTTCGAGGTCGCCTCGACCGGCCGTCCCGGCCCGGTGCTCGTCGACATCACCAAGGACGCACAGCAGCAGATCGCACCGTTCGTGTGGCCCCCGCGGATCGACCTGCCCGGGTACCGCCCCGTCACCAAGGCGCACGGCAAGCAGATCCAGGCCGCGGCCACCCTGCTGGCCGAGTCGAAGAAGCCCGTGCTGTACGTCGGTGGCGGCGTGATCCGCGCGCACGCCTCGGCCGAGCTGCTGACGCTCGCCGAGTCGACCGGCGCGCCTGTCGTGACCACGCTGATGGCCCGTGGTGCGTTCCCCGACTCACACCCGCAGCACCTCGGCATGCCCGGCATGCACGGCACGGTCCCGGCTGTGCTGGCGCTGCAGGAATCCGACCTCATCGTCTCGCTCGGCGCGCGCTTCGACGATCGTGTCACGGGCAAGGCCGCACTCTTCGCCCCGAACGCGAAGGTCGTGCACGTCGACATCGACCCTGCTGAGATCTCGAAGATCCGTACGGCCGATGTGCCGATCGTCGGCGATGTGCGCGATGTGCTCGTCGACCTCGACACGGCCTTCCGCGGCGCGATCGCGGGTGGGACGCCGGACACCGAGGAGTGGTGGTCGTACCTCGACGGGCTGAAATCCGAGTTCCCCCTGGGCTACGCCCAGCCGGAGGACGGCCTGATGTCGCCGCAGTACGTCATCCAGCGCATCGGCGAGCTCACCGGCCCCGAGGCGGTCTACGCGTCCGGGGTGGGGCAGCACCAGATGTGGGCGGCGCAGTTCATCAAGTACGAGCGGCCGAACTCCTGGCTGAACTCGGGTGGCGCGGGCACCATGGGCTACTCCGTTCCGGCGGCCATGGGCGCCAAGGTGGCCGAGCCCGACCGCGTGGTCTGGGCCATCGACGGCGACGGATGCTTCCAGATGACGAATCAGGAGCTCGCGACCTGCGTCATCAACAACATCCCGATCAAGGTCGCCATCATCAACAATTCGTCGCTCGGCATGGTGCGCCAGTGGCAGACGCTGTTCTACGAGGGCAGGCACTCGAACACCGACCTGAACACGGGACACGGCACCGTGCGCATCCCCGACTTCGTCAAACTCGCCGAGGCGTACGGCTGCCTCGCGCTGCGAGTCGAGAAGCAGGAGGACGTGGATGCCGCGATCCGGACGGCACTCGAGACCGACGACCGTCCGGTCGTGATCGACTTCGTCGTCAGTGCCGACGCGATGGTCTGGCCGATGGTGCCCCAGGGCGTCAGCAACAGCTACATCCAGTACGCGCGTGATCACGCCCCGGCATTCGATGAGGAGATCTGAGCCATGTCCACACACGTGCTGAGCCTCCTCGTCGAGGACACCCCGGGCATTCTGACCCGCGTCGCGGGCCTCTTCGCCCGCCGCGGGTTCAACATCCACTCGCTCGCCGTCGGCGTGACCGAGGTCGCGGGCATCTCCCGCATCACGGTCGTCGTCGATGTCGACGCCCTGCCGCTCGAGCAGGTCACCAAGCAGCTGAACAAGCTGATCAACGTGATCAAGGTCGTCGAGCTCGAGCCGTCGAGCTCGGTGCAGCGCGAGCACATGCTCATCAAGGTGCGCACCGACAACAACACCCGCTCGAACGTGCTCGAGATCGTCAACCTGTTCCGGGCGTCGATCGTCGACTACGCCCCGGATGCCGTGGTCGTCGAGGTCACGGGCGACCAGGGCAAGGTGCAGGCGCTGCTGCGCGCACTCGAGCCCTTCGGTATCAAGGAGCTCGCCCAGTCGGGCCTGCTCGCCATCGGCCGCGGCGGCAAGAGCATCACCGAGCGCGTCCTGCGCGGCTGACTCGCAGACGATACGAACTTCTGGGTCCCTGAGCCTGTCGAAGGGCCCGTTCAACCACTAGCAAGGAGAAACAACACCGTGAGCACCGAGATCTTCTACGACGCAGACGCCGACCTCTCGATCATCCAGGGCAAGAAGGTCGCGATCGTCGGCTACGGCTCGCAGGGCCACGCCCACGCCATGAACCTTCGCGACTCGGGTGTCGAGGTCACCATCGCCCTCAAGGAGGGCTCGAAGTCGATCGCGAAGGCCGAGGAGGCCGGCTTCCCTGTCAAGAACGTCGCCGACGCGGCCGAGTGGGCCGACGTCATCATGATCCTCGCGCCGGACCAGCACCAGCGCACCATCTACAACGAGTCCATCAAGGACAAGCTGACCCCCGGCAAGGCGCTCGCCTTCGCGCACGGCTTCAACATCCGCTACGGCTACATCGACGCTCCCGAGGGCATCGACGTCATCCTCATCGCCCCCAAGGCTCCCGGCCACACCGTGCGCCGCGAGTTCGTCGCCGGCCGAGGCATCCCCGACATCATCGCCGTCGAGCGCGACGCCTCGGGCAAGGCGTGGGAGCTGGCCCTGTCGTACGCGAAGGCGATCGGCGGCACCCGCGCCGGCGTCATCAAGACCACGTTCACCGAAGAGACCGAGACCGACCTGTTCGGCGAGCAGGCCGTGCTCTGCGGTGGCATGAGCCACCTCGTGCAGGCCGGCTTCGAGACGCTGGTCGAGGCGGGATACCAGCCGCAGATCGCCTACTTCGAGGTGCTGCACGAGCTCAAGCTCATCGTCGACCTGATGTGGGAGGGCGGCATCGCCAAGCAGCGGTGGTCGATCTCCGACACCGCCGAGTTCGGTGACTACGTCTCGGGTCCGCGCGTCATCGACGCCGGTGTCAAGGAGCGCATGCAGGGCGTGCTCGCCGACATCCAGTCGGGCGCGTTCGCGAAGCGCTTCATCGAGGACCAGGACAACGGCGCCGAGGAGTTCCTCGCCCTCCGCGAGAAGGAGCAGGGCCACCCCATCGAGGCGACCGGCAAGGAGCTGCGTTCGCTGTTCGCATGGAAGTCGCAGGACGAGGACTACGTCGAGGGCAGCGCGGCGCGCTGATCCCGTTCGTGTGAGGGAGGCATCCGGTTCGCCGGGTGCCTCCCTCACTTCGTCTCCTGGCTCGGGTCAGCCGGCCGCCGGGGCGTCGTCGACGACGATCGGGGGTGTATCGCCCTGCCCCCATCGCGGTGCGGGCAGGGTGACCGCCGCGCCGTCGCGGATCGCACGCAGCGCATCGGCGATCTCCGCTGCGTTGGACGGCACGGGCAGAGCGCAGGTGCGCAGCTCGGAGGCGAACTCGAGCGTCAACCGGGTCTTGCCGGCCTCGACGGCCTCACCGGTCGTGCCGTACCTGATCTCGCTGCCGGTCTGGATGTCGGGGACCTGATCGCACACGTGGTACACCCTGCCGCCGTCGACCCAGGTCACCTCATCCGCACCGAGCAGCTGGACGACGGTCGACTGGTCGGCGGTGTACTGCTCGACGGAAGGCGGCTCGGTGTCGACCCCGATGATCGTCGCGACGACCGCGAGGACGATGCCGACCGCACCGGCGATCGTCTTCTGCCGCCCGCTCATGTCCTTGTTCAGGAAGACCATGATGATCAGCGGAAGGAACGCCACCACCGCGATGATGGCGCCCAGCTGATTCTGCACGAAGAAGCGCACGGCGTCGGAGCGCTGCGCCGGGTCGAGCCGATTCGCTCTCTTCCAGAGGATGGAGCCGCTGATGGCCAGAGCGGCGATGACGGCGAGCAGCACGAGCAGCGTGATGAACGCCCACTGCGGGAACACCGACTCTGCGCCGTCCTTCACGAGCAGTCCGCTCTCGGGGTCGCGCATGAGCCGACCCTCGCCGCCGGTCGTCTCGCGCTGCCGCAGCAGCCAGAAGATCGCGGTGGCCTCGGCGGCGATGGCGATCGCCCAGAGCGCGGCGGCGATCGCGCGCAGCATCGTCGACCTCCGCTTGGCCTCGGCCGTCGGCCGCCAGCTGTGCTCGGCCGCGGCCGCGCTGCTGTCACGGGGCTCGGAGACCCGCCTGCTGTCGTCTGTCACGTTCGTCCTCCCGGATGCTGTGAGCCCGAGCCTAGTGGGAGGGTCGCAGCGCGCTGGGTACGCTGGAGGGATGAATTCCGATCCCGAGGATGACGCTCTCAGCTGGGAGGGCGACGACGCGCTAGAGGCGCGCCGACCTCACCCGCGCCGCGAACAGGACCGCGATGTCGCATCCCTTCGTCCCGCGGACCGCCGATCAGCTGATCAGAGATCCGCAGAAGCGGCCGTCGCCCCCGCGGGCGGGCATCCCGACGCACCCGCGACGGCCGACTCCGTCCGCGGGGCCGACGTCGAGGACGAGTCGCAGGGCATCGGCACGGCGACGCTCGTGCTGCTCGGGATCCTCGGCGGCGTCTACCTGCTCTACACGATCGGCTGGGCGATCGGGGGAGTGGGGATGCAGGCGAAGGCGATGTTCATGCTCCCGGCTCCGCTGTATCTCGCAAGCATGTGGATCGCCGTGCTCGCGCCTGCGCTCTGGTTCACCGCCACGATCCTGCTCACCCGCGGTGTCAGGGACTGGGTGCGCATCAGCGCCCTGGTGGTCGGCGCCGCACTGCTCGTGCCCTGGCCGTTCGTCGTCGCCGGCGGAGGGGGAGTGCTGTGAGCGAGAACACTCCGACCGCCGCCCCCACGGCATCGCGGCTCGTCAGCGCGGCGCGCGGGTTCGCGACTGGCATCCTGGGTCTGGCTTACGCATTCGTCATCTGGAATGCCACCTTCTATCTGATCGAGATGGCGCAGGCCGGCATCAGCGGGTACGGCTGGACCCTGCTGGTGATGCCGGTGATCGTGCCGATGATCGTGTTCGCGGTTGCGCTGCTGGTCACGCGCCGCCGCCCGCTCGGCGTGTTCATCGTCGCGATGCTGGCCGGGCTCGGCCTCAGCGCGGTGTTCTGGCTCGACACGCTGAGCTTCGCGCTGCGCAACGGCGCGTCGCTGCTGAGCTGACCGTCCGCGATCGTGCCGCTGACTCGGGCCGTCACACGGTCGGGGGCGCCGGCGGCGCTGAGGTAAAGTTTGTCGCGATTGCGCCCCGACGGCGTGCGGCGCATCGGCTGACCATCGCTCGTCCTGCCCCGAAGGATACCTGTGCCGAACAACACCGCCACCAAGCCCGTCGTCCTGCTCGCGGAGGTGCTCTCGCCCGCGACGATCGAGGCGCTCGGGCCCGACTTCGACGTTCGCGAGGTCGATGGAACCGATCGTGAGGCGCTGTTCGCGGCCCTCGCCGACGCCGACGCGGTGCTCGTGCGCTCCGCCACGCGCATCGACGCCGAGGCGCTCACGCATGCACCGAAGCTGAAGGTCGTCGCCCGGGCCGGCGTCGGTCTCGACAACGTCGACATCAAGGCCGCGACCGCCGCGGGCGTCATGGTCGTCAACGCGCCGACGTCGAACATCGTCTCGGCCGCAGAGCTCACCGTCGGGCACATCCTGAGCCTGGCCCGTCGCATCCCCGCTGCACACGCGTCCCTGTCGAGCGGCGCATGGAAGCGCAGCTCGTTCACCGGAGCCGAGCTGTTCGAGAAGACCGTGGGCATCATCGGCCTCGGCCGGATCGGCGCACTCGTCGCGGCGCGACTGAACGCCTTCGACATGCGCGTCATCGCCTACGACCCCTACGTCACCAGCGCTCGCGCGCAGCAGCTCGGGGTGCAGCTCGTCACGCTCGACGAGCTCGTCGCCGAGTCGGACTTCATCACCATCCACATGCCGAAGACGCCCGAGACGACCGGCATGATCGCGGCCGAGCAGTTCGCCTCCATGAAGCCGACCGCGTTCGTGGTCAACGTCGCGCGCGGCGGTCTGATCGACGAGGCCGACCTGCATGAGGCGCTCGTCGCCGGCGAGATCGCCGGCGCCGGACTGGACGTGTTCACCTCCGAGCCCCCCGCCGAGGGCAGCACCGCCCAGGCGCTGCTGGGTCTGCCCAACGTCGTCGTCACCCCGCACCTCGGTGCGAGCACCGACGAGGCGCAGGAGAAGGCCGGCGTCTCCGTCGCGCGCTCGGTGCGCCTCGCGCTCGGCGGCGACCTGGTGCCCGACGCCGTCAACGTCGCCGGTGGCGTCATCGACCCGTACGTGCGTCCGGGCATCCCTCTCGTCGAGAAGCTCGGCCAGATCTTCTCCGCGCTCGCGCAGGCGCCGATCACCAGTCTCGACGTGGAGGTGCACGGTGAGCTGAACAACTACGACGTCAGCGTGCTGCGCCTCGCCGCGCTCAAGGGCGTGTTCACGAACATCGTCAGCGAGACGGTGTCGTACGTGAACGCGCCGCTGCTCGCCGAGCAGCGAGGCATCGCCGTGCGCCTGCTGCAGGATGAGATCAGCGAGGAGTACCGCAACGTCATCACCCTGCGCGGTGCTCTCTCCGACGGGTCGCAGCTGGCGGTGTCCGGCACGCTCACCGGGCCGAAGCAGATCGAGAAGCTCGTCTCGATCAACGAGCACGCGATCGAGCTGCCCATCGAGAAGCACCACGTCGTGATGCTGTACACAGACCGACCCGGAATCGTCGCCGTCTACGGCCAGAAGTTCGGCGACGCCGGCATCAACATCGCCGGGATGCAGATCGCACGAGAGGCGGCCGGTGCCCAGGCGCTCAGCGTGCTGACCCTGGACTCGCCCGTCGCCGAGGAGCTGCTCGAAGACGTCAGCGCGGCGATCGACGCGGATCTGTTCCGTCAGATCGAGATCGCCGAGGTCTGATAGCTCTCACGTGCCTCCTCGCTTCTGATGCGAGGAGGCACGTGCCGGTGATGCGGCGCTCACAGCCGGCATGTGGCTCCCGGCCTCCGCCGGGCGGGGTGGGGCCGGCTGAGGCCGGGAGCCATGCGGGCTGGGGTCGGCTGACGCGAGGAGCCATGCGGGCTGGGGTCGGCTGAGGCGAGGAGCCGGATGCCGGTTATGGACCCCGCGCAGGCGACACCTGGCTCCCGGACAGGCGCGGGCGAGCCGCGTGACGCGGAGCCCGGTTCAGCCCGCGGTCGGGGTCGTCGCGTTCACCACAAGGTCGATCAGTCGCTCGAGCGCGGCGCCCGCGGGCACGAACTCGCTCAGCGTGCTCTGGTCGTCGCCGGGCTCGGCGAGCGAGTTGTTGAAGTACAGCCCGTCGCTGAGCAGCATGACCAGATCGAGCGCCGTCTCGTCGCGTACGTGCGGACGGATCGCATCCGCCCACCGGGTGCGCACCTCGCGCAGGGCATCGGATGCCGTCGCCGAGCCGCCCTGGGCGAGCCGCGTCATGGCGATGAGCGTGCGGTCGAGCGCGTCGTCCTCCATGACCGAGGTGCGCACGTAGTAGGCGATCGGTCCCTCCGCCGCGGCCGACATGCGGTGCAGGTCATCGTCGGTCAGCGCGGCCAGTCGGGCGACGAGTCCGGCCGTCAGGTCTTCCTTCGCGGCGAAGTGATAGAGGAGCCCGCCCTTCGAGACCCCGGCCTCGCGCGCCACCGCCTCGAGAGTGGCGGCTCGCTCGCCCTCGGCGATGAGGATGCTCTGATATGCGTCGAGTACGCGTTCGCGAGCAAGCGGGGGACGGGACATCGGCTACTCCTGACGATCGGGATCCTGTGTTACTGTACCAGCCGGACGGTTTAGAAACCGGCGAAGCAGAAGAGGTGCAGGAATGTCCGTCACAGCCCCGACCCGGCTGACCCACGACGATGGTGCGCGCGTCGGTGCACGAGGGTGGGCCGCGCTGGCCGTGCTCATGCTGCCCGTGCTGCTGGTGTCGGTCGACAACACCGTGCTCAGCTTCGCGCTGCCCGAGATCTCGCTCGCTCTTCGTCCCACCGGTGCCGAGCAGCTCTGGGTGATCGACGTCTACTCCCTGGTGCTCGCGGGCCTGCTCGTCACCATGGGCGTCATGGGCGATCGGTTCGGTCGGCGACGGATGCTCTTCATCGGCGCCACCGGCTTCGCCGTCGTGTCCGCGCTGGCGGCGTTCGCGCCGACGGCCGGCCTGCTCATCGCCGCACGGGCGGCCCTGGGCTTCTTCGGCGCCATGCTCATGCCATCGACCCTGTCGCTGCTGCGCTCGATCTTCCCGAACCGCGACCAGCGCCGCCTGGCCATCGCCATCTGGGCATCGGGCTTCTCGGCTGGATCGGCGCTGGGGCCGGTCGTCGGGGGATTCCTGCTCGAGCATTTCGCGTGGGGCTCGGTGTTCCTCATCGCGGTGCCCATGCTCGTGCCGCTGCTCGTCGGCGGCTATTGGCTGCTGCCGGAGAGCCGCGACCCGAACCCAGGACGCATCGACCCGCTCGGGATCGCCCTGTCGATGGCCGCGATGATCCCCATCGTCTACGCGATCAAGTCGTTCGCCGTCGACGGGCCGACGATCGTCGCCGCGCTGCTCGTCGTCGTGGGCCTGGTGATGGGGTGGCTGTTCGTGCGTCGCCAGCTGCGCGCCGAGACGCCCATGCTCGACATGAGCCTGTTCCGTCGCGGCGGCTTCAGCGGTGCAATCCTCGTGAACCTGCTCAGCGTGATCGCGCTCGTCGGATTCCTCTACTTCGTGCCTCAGCAGCTGCAGCTCGTGCTCGGGCTCTCGCCGATGGTCGCCGGTCTCGCCCTGGTGCCCGGCATGGCCGCCATGATCGTCGCCGGCCTGAGCGTGGTGCCCATCTCGCGGCGTGTGCCACCGCACATCGTCGTTCCCGCAGGGCTGCTGCTGTCGGTCGGGGGATACCTGATCGTCGCGTTCACCGCTCAGTGGAACAGCGTCGCCTGGCTGATCCTGGCATTCGTGGTGCTGGGCATCGGAATCGGCGCCGCCGAGACCATCTCGAACGAGCTCATCCTCGCTCACGCTCCGGCAGAGAAGGCGGGCGCCGCGAGCGCCGTCTCTGAGACCGCATACGAGCTCGGCGCGGTGCTCGGCACGGCTGTGCTGGGCGGGATCATCACGGCCTTCTACCGCGGCGCGCTCACGATTCCGGACGGCGTGTCCGGGACGGCCGCCGCCCAGGCACGCGAGACTCTCGCCGGCGCGTACGCGGCCGCGCAGGATCTGCCGAGCGGCCAGGCGGATGCCCTGTGGCGGGCCGCCGCGCACGCCTTCGACTCCGGCATCGTGACGACCTCTCTCATCGGCGCGCTGCTCGTCGCATCCGCCATCGTCGTCGCCGCGACCACACTGCGTCCGACGCGCTGACATCCGGCGTGAGCGGCGCCAGGGCGCCGCTACGCTGGAGACAGAGTCCGCGGCGACCCGCGCTGCGGACGAGCAGGGCCCCAAGGAGACTCATGTCGCGCGTCGTGAAGCTGGCCGTCATCCCGGGTGACGGCATCGGACGAGAGGTCATCGCCGAGGCCGAGCGGGTGCTCGATGCGGTCACCGCAGACGGCGACGTGACATTCGAGAAGACATCGTTCTCGCTGGGTGCCGATCGCTACCTCGCCACCGGCGACACTCTCACCGACGACGACCTGCAGGCGATCCGCTCGCACGATGCGATCCTGCTGGGCGCCGTGGGCGGCATGCCAGGTGACGAACGCCTGAAAGACGCGAACATCGAGCGCGGCCTGCTGCTGAAGCTGCGCTTCGAACTCGACCACTACGTGAACCTGCGTCCCTCGAAGCTGTTCTCCGGGGCATCCGGCCCGCTGGCGAACCCCGGCGAGATCGACTTCGTCGTCGTGCGCGAGGGCACCGAGGGGCCGTACGTCGGCAACGGCGGGGCGATCCGCAAGGGAACCCCGCACGAGGTCGCGAACGAGACGAGCGTCAACACCGCATTCGGCGTCGAGCGCGTGGTCCGCTACGCCTTCGAGCTCGCCGAGCGGAGGCGCCGAAAGCTCACCCTCGTGCACAAGACCAACGTGCTGGTGCACGCGGGTGCGATCTGGAAGCGGATCGTCGATCAGGTGGCATCCGAGCATCCCGACGTCTCCGTCGACTACCTGCACGTCGACGCCGCCACCATCTTCCTCGTGACCGATCCGGCGCGATTCGACGTGATCGTCACCGACAACCTGTTCGGCGACATCCTCACCGACCTCGCCGGTGCCGTCACGGGCGGCATCGGCCTGGCAGCCTCGGGCAACATCAACCCTGAAGGCGCCTTCCCCTCGATGTTCGAGCCGGTGCACGGTTCGGCTCCCGACATCGCGGGGCAGCAGAAGGCCGATCCGACCGCAGCGATCCTGTCGGTCGCCCTGCTGCTCGACCACCTCGGCCTGCGCGACGAATCCGCGCGGGTGCAGCGGGCGGTCGAAGCAGACATCGCCGGCCGGGGCGCCGCGCGCACCACGGCCGAGACGGGCGACGCGATCATCGCCCGGCTGCAGGCGTAACCTGAGAGCACGCGCGCATCGCCGCCGCATCCCGACAGAGGACAGACATGACCGACACCGCCACCACAGCCAGCTCCGACACCGCTGAGCTCACGTTCGCCGTGACGAAGAATCTCGCCGCCAAGAGCCCGGCACAGCGTGAGGAGATCCTGCAGAACCCGGGCTTCGGCACGAACTTCACCGACCACATGGTCGACATCTGCTGGTCGGAGAAGGGCGGCTGGCACCGGCCGCGCGTGCAGCCGTACGGCCCGATCTCACTCGACCCGGCCGCCGCAGTGCTGCACTACGGGCAGGAGATCTTCGAGGGCATCAAGGCGTACCGCCATGCCGACGGTGGCGTGTACACCTTCCGCCCCGATCGCAATGCCGAGCGCCTGCGCCGCAGCGCCCGCCGTCTCGCCCTGCCCGAGCTGCCCACCGAGTACTTCGTGCAGTCAATCCGCGAGCTCATCGCCGTCGACGGAGCCTGGGTGCCGTCTGGAGTCGACCAGAGCCTGTACCTGCGGCCGTTCATGTTCGCGAAGGAGGCGTTCCTCGGGGTGCGCCCCGCGAAGAAGGTGGCGTACTACCTGATCGCCTCGCCCGCAGGCGCCTACTTCACCGGTGGCGTGAAGCCGGTGCGCATCTGGCTGTCGAAGACCTACGCCCGCGCGGGCAAGGGCGGCACGGGTGCGGCCAAGACCGGCGGCAACTACGCCTCCAGCCTGCTGCCGCAGGCCGAAGCCTCGGCGAAGGGCTGCGACCAGGTCGTCTTCCTCGATCAGGACGGCAATGTCGAAGAGCTCGGCGGCATGAACGTCGTCTTCGTGTACAAGGACGGCCGGGTCGTGACGCCGCAGTCCGACAGCATCCTCGAGGGCATCACCCGCGACTCGCTGCTGCAGCTCGCGGAAGACCGGGGGCTGACGGTCGAGCGCCGTGCGGTCTCGCTCGACGAGTGGCGCCAGGGTGTGGCATCCGGTGACATCGTCGAGGTGTTCGCCTGCGGCACCGCCGCCGTCGTCACCCCGATCGGCTCCCTCGTCTCGGACGACTTCGAAGACGAGCAGCCACTCGGCGACCTGGCCCTTTCGCTGCGCGAGGAGCTGACCGACATCCAGTACGGCCGGCGCGAAGACAAGCACGGCTGGCTCGTCCGCGTCGACTGACCTGGGCCTCTCTGCCGTTCTTCGCCGACACCCCCACCTGCTGCCGACACCCCTAGGTGCGGCCGCCCGCAGGTAGGGGTGTCGTCCTTTTGTAGGGGTGTCGCGGGGTACGGACTCGTTCTGCACAGGCAGGGCTCAGCGATCTTGCCTGTGGAGGGCCGGAATGTGCCCGGTCCGGCGGATCAGGATGTCGGAATGCGCCGACGTCTCGAGATCTCTCAGGCCAGGAAGCTGCTGCTGAGCAGAGAGCAGCTTCTGGCGGCTGGCTTACCTGTTCGGCGACTGCGCCAGGACGTCGCTGCGGGGCGACTGATCAGGCTGCATCGCGGTGCCTATGTCCGCGCGGGGGACTGGTCCACTCTGTGGTGGGAGGGCCGGCATCTGCTGAAGGTGCTGGCGGTGCGCGCAGCCAGTCCCGGAACGGGGCCCCTGTTCAGTCATACGTCCGCAGCGGTCATCTGGGGCCTGCCGCTGTACCGCATGGGCGACAAGCCGGTGCAGATCGTCGTCGACGGACGACGGCACAGTCGGGTGATCGCCGGGGTCATCCGGCGGGACATGCGGCTGGCGGCTGACGAGGTGGCGGAGCTCGATGGCCTTCGGCTGACATCGCCGGCCCGCACTGCACTAGACGTCGCGCGGACGGGAACGTTCGAGATGGCCGTCGGCTGTGCCGATGCGGCACTTCGGCAGGTGTCGGTCACCGGCCAGCAGCGGGATTCCGACGCGGACGCGGAATGGCGAGCGGATGTCCTGAAACGGGCAGGCATCGGGCTCCGAGGCGTGCGGCAGGCACGGTGCGTCATCGAGTTCGCCGACGGCCGCGCTCAGCTGCCAGGCGAGAGTGTGAGTAGAGTCCGCCTGCACCAGCTCGGGTTCTCGCAATATGACCTGCAGATCCCGGTCACCGGGTCGCAGGGCGACCAGTACTGGGTCGATTTCGCATTCCTGCGTTCCCGCACCTTCGGCGAGTTCGATGGTGAGGGCAAGTACACCGACGCGACTCTGCGGAGCGCGCCTGACGCACACACGGCAGTGCTGGCGGAGAAGCGGCGTGAGGACGACATCCGCGGCGTGACCGGGTGGCGATTCGCCCGCTGGGGATACGAACACATCAGGACGCCGGATGCCCTCGGCGCGCGCCTCGCGGCATTCGGCGTCCGTCCACCCGGCTGAGCGCTCTTGCCTTCTGCTCGCTGCTCGCGCTCCCGCCTCCCAGCCGCCGGTCGCGCGGCCGCCGACACCCCCACCTACTGTCGACACCCCTACGTACGGTCGCCCGTAGCTGGGGGTGTCGGCAAGAAGTAGGGGTGTCGGCAAGAAGTAGGGGTGTCGGCAAGAAGTAGGGGTGTCGGCGCAATTGATGGGAGGCGGGGCGGAGGACCCGCGGGGGAGGGACGGCGGGGATAGGCTGACGGGGTGAAGATCGCGCGTTTCAGTCACAACGACGGCATCCGGTACGGCATCCTCGACGATGACGAGATCGTCGTGCTCGACGGCGACCCCATGTTCGCCGGCTACGAGCCGACGGGGGAGCGCGTGCCGGTCGGCGACGTCGCGCTGCTCGCCCCGGTGATCCCACGCTCGAAGGTCGTCTGCGTGGGGCGCAACTACCACGACCACGCAGCGGAGTTCGGCAACGTCGCGCCGGAGGAGCCGCTGCTCTTCCTCAAGCCGAACACCGCGGTCATCGGCCCGGGCGACAGCATCGTGCGCCCCGTGATCTCCGAGCGCACCGAGTTCGAGGGCGAGCTCGTCGCTGTCATCGGCCGCATCGCCAAGAACGTCAGTGCCGCGGATGCCCTGGACTACGTCTTCGGTTACACGATCGGCAACGACGCGACCGCCCGCGATCTGCAGCGCAAGGACGGGCAGTGGACCCGCGGCAAGGGGTTCGACACCTTCTGCCCGCTCGGGCCGATCATCGAGACCGAGTTCGACGCGGCCGGCGCCAGGCTCGAGACCCGTGTGAATGGCGAGACCCGCCAGCAGGCTCCGCTGACCGACATGATCCACTCGGTCGCCGACATCATCGCCTACGCCTCTGCGGTCTTCACCCTGCTGCCCGGGGATGTGATCATGACCGGGACACCCGCGGGCGTCGGCGAGATCGTGGCAGGAGACACCGTCGAGATCGAGATCAGCGGACTGGGCGTGCTGCGCAATCCCGTGCGCGACGCCGCCCCCGCCGCGTGAGTGCGGTGAGCACGCCGCCGATCGAGGATCTGCCCGCCGTCCAGAGGCGCACCGTCGGCGTGCTCGCCGCCGGGCAGGTGCTCGGCGGCATCGCATTCGGCGCCACGGTCTCGCTCGGCGCGCTGCTCGCCGCCGACCTCTCCGGCGATGACGCGCTGTCGGGGCTCGCGACCGCATCGGTCACCCTGGGAGCCGCCGCCTTCGCCATCCCGCTGTCCCGGTTCGCGGCGCGCCGCGGCCGGAGGATGTCGCTGACTGCAGGCAACCTGCTGGCCCTCATCGGCATCGGCATCGTGATCACCTCCGCCGCGCTGCGCTTCTTCCCGCTGCTGCTGGTCGGCATCATCATGATCGGGATGGGCAACGCCGGCAATCTGCAGTCGCGCTTCGCCGCCACCGACCTCGCCTCGCCCGCACACCGCGGGCGTGATCTGTCGATCGTCGTCTGGTCGACGACCGTGGGCGGCGTGACCGGGCCTCTGCTGCTGCCGCTGGGCGAAGAGGTCGGCGCTCGGATCGGGATGCCGCCGCTGACCGGCTCGTACCTCTTCTCGCTCATCGCGCAGGCAGCGGCGCTCGTGCTGTACGTCGTCGCGTTGCGTCCCGACCCGCTGCTGACCGCCATGAGGGTGGCGGGATCCTCGGCGAAGGGCGCCGTGCTCGGCGCCGACATCGACCGACCGGTCGTCGCGCGCTACGCGATCTTCGCCGTCTCCGGCTCGCACGCCGTGATGGCGTCGGTCATGGCGATGACGCCGATCCATCTGAAGCACATGGCGCACGGCGGCGGACACGGATCGACGCAGGATGTGACACTGCTGGTCGGTGTCACGATCGCGCTGCACGTCGCAGGCATGTACGGCCTGTCACCGCTGTTCGGCATCCTCGCCGATCGGTGGGGGCGCATCCGGGTCGTGCTGCTCGGGCAGGCCGTGCTCACCGCCTCGCTGCTCACCGCGATGATCGCCGGCGATCATCCGGCGGGTGTGATGGTCGCGCTGATCCTGCTCGGCCTGGGCTGGAGCGCGGCGACCGTTGCCGGAGCGGCGCTGCTGACCGAATCGTCGACCGTGCTCATGCGCCCGAGGCGTCAGGGCGTCAGCGACTCGCTGATGAGCCTCACGGCGGCCGTCGGCGCCGCAGGCGCGGGTATCGTGCTCACCCAGTTCGGCTACGGCGGCCTCGCCACGGTCGCGCTGGTGCTCGTGATCGCCATCATCGCCCTCTCGCCGTTGGGCCGCATCCGCGAGACGGCATGATCGGCGAGTGCGGCATGATCCGGGATGGTGCGGCGTGAGCTGGGCGGGCACGGGCGAGGCGTTCGCCGCCTCGTACGCCGCGCTGTGCGCGGGCACGGGTGAACGGCTGCGGGAGATCGCCGGGCCTGCTCGCGGCCGCGCGCTGCTCGACGTCGGCGCGGGAGACGGCACCCTCGCCGCGGCATGGGCGGATGCCGGCTGGCGGGTCACCGCAGCCGAGCCCGAGCCCAGCATGCGAGAGGTCGCCCGCGCCCGGCATCCGAAGCTGCCCATCGTCAGCCACGCGCTACCGCATCTCCCGTTCGACGACGGCCGGTTCGACGCGGTCACGGCGAACTTCGTGCTGAACCACGTTCCCGACCCGCGAGCTGCGGCCACCGAGCTGCGACGGGTGTCCCGCGACCTCGTGATCGTCACGACCTGGTCGGCGGCACCGACTGCGCTGTGGCGCGAGGTCACCGCGCGCGCCGGCCTCGCTCCGGCATCCCCGGCACGACTCGACCCCGATAGGGATTTCGAGCGCACCGCCGACGGCCTGCGACGGATGCTGACCGAGGCGGGGTGGCACCCCGAGGTCACTGAGCTCACGTGGACGTGGCACGTCGAGCCGGAGGCGCTCTGGCAGTCGGTCACCGGGGGAGTGGCCGGTGCGGGTGCGTTCTACGCGACGCTGGCAGACGCCGATCGCGCGAGGTTCCGCACGGCGTTCGACGACCTGACCGCAGATCGCGCCGACGGCGGACGGATGCCGATGACGCAGACCGCAGCGATCGCCGTCGAGCACGTCCGCTGATCGCAGTGCGGTATCGGGACGCGCCGGGCTCGGGCATCCGCCCCGGATAGAATCGAGGGGATATGGCTACCGTGCATCCCCTCACCACCACCGCGACCGGATCCGACATCCGCGTGCGCTTCTGCCCCTCGCCGACCGGCCTGCCGCACGTCGGCATGGTGCGCACGGCGCTGTACAACTGGGCGTACGCGCGCCACAACGGTGGCAAGCTGGTCTTCCGCATCGAAGACACCGACGCGGCGCGCGACAGCGAGGAGAGCTTCCGCCAGCTGGTCGACGCGCTCACCTGGATGAAGATCGACTGGGATGAAGGGGTCGAGGTCGGCGGTCCGCACGCGCCGTACCGCCAGTCCGAGCGGCACGACATCTACCGCGGCGTCATCGAGAAGCTGCTGGCGACCGGCGCGCTCTACGAGAGCTACTCGACGGCGGAGGAGATCGACGCGCGCAACGAGGCCAACGGCCGCGCGAAGCAGCTCGGCTACGACAACTTCGACCGCGACCTCACCGACGAGCAGAAGGCCGCCTTCCGCGCCGAGGGCCGTCAGCCGGCGCTTCGGCTGCGGGTGCCCGATGAGGACCTCACGTACGTCGACCTCATCCGCGGCGAGGTGACGTTCCCCGCGGGTTCGTTCCCCGACTTCGTCGTCGTGCGCCCCAACGGCGTGCCGCTGTACACGTTCGTGAACCCCGTGGACGACGCGCTGATGGGAATCACCCACGTGCTGCGCGGCGAAGACCTCATGCCGTCGACCGCCCGCCAGCTCGCGCTGTACGACGCGCTGATCCAGGCCGGCGTCACCACCTTCGTGCCGCGCTTCGCGCACATGCCGCTCGTGCTCGGCGAGACGGGCAACAAGAAGCTGTCCAAGCGCGATCCGCAGGCCGACCTGTTCCTGCACCGCGAGCGCGGCTTCATCCACGAGGGCCTGCTGAACTACCTGGCGCTTCTCGGCTGGTCGATCGCGGCCGACCGCGACGTGTTCTCGCTCGACGAGTTCATCGCCGCGTTCGACATCGCCGACGTCAACCCGAACCCGGCCCGCTTCGACCAGAAGAAGGCCGAGTCGATCAACGGCGACCACATCCGGATGCTGGATGAGAAGGACTTCGCCGAGCGGATGCTGCCCTATCTCGCCGCGGCCGACGTGTTCGGCGGCGAGCCGACCCACGAGCAGATCGTTCTTGCGTTCCGCGCGGCGCCGCTCGTGCAGGAGCGCATGCAGCTGCTGGGCGAGTCCGCCGGCATGCTCGGCTTCCTGTTCACCGACAACGTCTCGTACGAGGCCGATGCGCTGAAGGGCCTGCCGGCGAACGCCGCCGAGGTGCTCGAGGCGTGCGCCGCGGCTCTCGAGCCGGTCGAGGACTTCACCCCGGATGCCATCCAGGCGGCGCTCTCGGCGAAGCTCGTCGACGAGCTCGGGCTGAAGCCCCGCATCGCGTACGGTCCGCCGCGCGTCGCTCTGACGGGTCGGCGCGTCTCGCCGCCGCTGTTCGAGTCGATGGAGCTGCTGGGCAAGGGCGAGTCGCTGCGTCGTCTGCGCATGCTCGCCGACTTCCTGGCGTGAGTCGTCTGGCGCCGGATGCCGTGATGCCGGCCGCCGAGACGGATGTGATCCTCGGCGATCTCGGCGTGCTGCTTCTCGAATGCGGCACCTCGGTGACCGATGTGCGGGGATCTCTCGAGCAGGTGAGCCGTCGCGCGGCGCCCGAGACGACCCTCGAGTTCGCGATCCTGCCGGAGATGGTCATGGTCAGCAGGCCCGGTGCGGCGTCGGCGACCACGACGGTGATCGGCAAGGGCGAGGCGCTGACGTTCCGTCAGTCCGCTCGCGCGAGCAGGCTGGTGCGCGACCTCGAGATGGGGGCGGTGCCGCTGGCATCCGCTCCCGCGCGCATGGCGGCGATCCGCGCGACGCCCCGCCGGATGCCGGGCGCGCAGAGCGTCATCGGCTGCGGACTGCTCTCGGCGGCGCTGGCGGTGCTGTTCCGCTGCCCGTGGTGGGCGGCGGCGCTCGCGCTGCTGGTCGGACTGCTCGTCGGCGGGCTCACCCTGCTGATGATGCGGGTGCGCGCAGCGGCGGCGGTCGCCCCCTTCGTGTCGTCGTTCCTGTCGACTCTGCTCGTCGGGGTCGTCGCGAACGCGCTGGATCTCGGGCCCGTGCCGCTGTTCGCGGTGTGCGCACCGGTGGCGATCCTCGTTCCGGGCGCGCTGATCACGAACGCGCTGCTCGAGCTGACCTCGACGGACATCGTGACCGGCGCATCGCGCCTGATGTACGGACTCATCATGCTGGCGTTCATGGCGGCCGGCCTGTACGCAGGGGCCGCTCTGACCGGCCTGCGCGTCGACTCGGCATCGGCGGCGCTGGTCGGCGAGGCCGTGCAGCTGTCGAACGAGAGCGCCGGGTGGGACGCTCTGCCGCCAGTGTGGACGGCATGGATCGCCGTCATCGTGCTGGCCGTGGGTATCGGGCTGGCGTTCGGATCGGGTTTCCGTCTGACCCTCGTCTGCATCGTGGCGATGACCGGCACCTACGGCGTGCTGGCCGCGTTCAGCCCGATGGTGGGCAGCGTGGTGGCGATCGGGATCGCGGCAGCCGTGCTGTTCGTCGCCGCCCGCGTGCTCGAGCGCGTGATGCTGGCCGTACCCGCCACCGTGTCGTTCCAGCCGGCGTTCCTGCTGCTCGTGCCCGGCACGGTCGGTCTGATGTCGCTGGCGAGTTTCGACGCGCAGGCGCTGGCGTCGGCGCCGATGATGTTCCTCAGCCTGTGCATCGGTACGAAGGTGGGCGCCCTGCTGGCGGATCTCGCGCGCATCACCCGCTCGACGGTGTTCCTGCGGTGGACGAAGCCGGCCCGCATGGGGGAGCTGTGATGGCGCCGGGTGCGCCACGCCCGGGCATCCGGCGCCGATTCGCCATCTGCACGCCGCTCGGGTAAGCTTGACTCTCGGTGCGAGGCTCCGGTTTCGCCCTTGGGGTATGGTGTAATTGGCAACACGGCTGATTCTGGTTCAGTTGTTCTTGGTTCGAGTCCAGGTACCCCAGCTAAGAAAAACCCCCGCTCAGGCGGGGGTTCTCTGTTTCTCCGACGCGCGAGTCTCAGCTCACGGCGATCAGGGATCGCTGCCAGCCCGTGGATCCGTCCGGCGCGATCGGCGCGCTCTCCTCGACCTGCATCTCGCCGTCCTTGTTGATCGCACGCACGGTGACGTAGTGGGTTCCCGGGGTGGCATCCCACTCCAGCATCCACTGCACCCAGGTGTCGGTGTTGATCGGGGCGGAGAGCGTCGCGCGCTGCCACTCGCCGTCGTCGATGCTCACCTCGACGGCTTCGATGCCCACCGTCTGCGCCCACGCGACACCCGCGATCGGGATGCGTCCGGCCGCGACGCTCTTGCCGATCTTCGGGGTGTCGATGCGCGACGAGAACTTGATGGGGGCCTGGGCGCTGTAGCCGCGCGGCGTCCAGTACGCCTCATCCTTCTCGAACGTGGTGACCTTGAGCTCGGTGACCCACTTCGTCGCCGACACGTACCCGTACAGTCCCGGGACCACCATGCGAACGGGGAATCCGTGCTCGAGCGGGAGCGGCTGTCCGTTCATGCCGACGGCGAGGATCGCATCGCGGCCGTCATCGGTGAGGGCCGACAGCGGCGTGCTGGCGGTGTAGCCGTCGACGCTGCGGGAGAGCACCATGTCGGCATCGGTGTGCGGGCCGGCCAGCCGCAGCACGTCTCGGAGCGGCACACCCAGCCACATCGCGTTGCCGACCAGGTCGCCGCCAACGACGTTGGAGACACAGGTCAGGGTGATCGCGTACTCGTCCAATCCCATCTCCACCAGCTCGTCGAACGAGAGCTCGACCCGCTTGTCGACCATGCCGTCGATCACGAGCCGCCAGCTCGCCGGGTCCACGGTGGGCACGGTGAGGGCGGTGTCGACCCGGTAGAAGTCCGAGTTGGGGGTGAACAGCGGCGAGATCCCCGGGACGTCGAGTTCGGCTCCATCGGGGATGGTCACCGATGTGCGCGCCGGTGGCAGACGCAGTCCTTTGCGGATCGCCGCGACGGATGCGGTCGCCGCGTTCACTGCGCGGGCCGTGATCCCGACGATCAGCGCGGATCCCCCGGCGATCCCGGCGAGAGCGAAGAACCGTCGCCTGTCGATGGTCACGCCGTCTGCGGGGGCGGCTCCTGCCTCGGGGGCGACGGCCGCACGCTGCCAGGATACGAGCCGCTTGCGGAGGAAGATGAGCGCGACGCATCCCGCGACCGCCCCGATCACCGGCGGGAGGAACGCGAGCGGGGCGACTCCCGCGCGCGTCGTGGTCGCGGCCACCGACAGCGCCCCGGCGATGCCGAGTGCGATCACGCCGAGAGGGGGCCGGACGAGCTGCAGGATGCCGGCCACAGCCGATGCGATGGCCACTGCGAGTCCCAGTCCGATCAGCAGCGCGATCTTGTCGAACTCCCCGAACGTCGAGATGGCGAACTCCTTCAGCGGCTGCGGCACGACGTCGATGACGAACGAGCCCACCGCCAGCACCGGACTCGCATCCCTGGCGACCAGCAGCGCCGACAGCTCTGCCGCCGCGAGGAACACCAGACCACTGACCACTCCCGCGATCGCGGCGAAGACGATGAACGTGCCCCGACGATTCTGCTTCGACATTGCTCCCCGATCCTCCGATCGGCCCCGAGGGCCGCTTGCTGAGTGGTTCGGAATCAGAACCGGATCGGATCGAATGCGCGCCGCGTGCCTAGCATCCGTCCTCCGCACCCGCCAGGGCCTTCGGGTCGCCGCCCCGCTGTCGCAATGTGGAGCAGGCACGCACGAGAAAAGGGGAGAAGACCATGGCCACCCAGCTGAACAAGAAGGCTCTCGAGCACGCCCGCGGACTGCTGCGCAAGGGCGACGTCGTCCGAGACGAACGCGACGACTGGAGCGAGCACGCGCCGAGCACGGACGATGAGAACGCGTTCATCGACAAGCACGGCATGGACGAGTTCGCGCTCTGGCATCTGGGTGAGGACACCAGCGCCACCGAGGGCACGAAGGGCCGGTACAGCTTTCCGTACGGCGACTTCCGCCGTCTGCACCGGTGCGCGGTGATCTCGGCCGAGAGCAGGGCGGGCCAGTACGATCACACGTCGATCGAGGAGGCTCTGAAAGACCTGCTCAGCGACATCGACGACTGACAGCGATATGCCGAGTCGCCCTGCGGCGCCGTCGCGCTCACTCGCGATGGCGCCGCAGCTCGTCGCCTCCGCGATCGCGCGACTCGTCCGCTGCGCTCACTCGCGATTCGTCGAGCCGGTCCGGACCCGGGTCCTCGACCGTCTCGTACCGTGTCTCGTCGACGACCCGGCCACGATCCGACGCTGCGTCGTGCTGCGTGCCAGAAGCCGTGGCCGTCCGCTCGTCCGTGATGACGTACCTGTGCACGCGGATCCGCTTGCGCGCGGGTCGCTGGTCCACAGCGGCGGACTCGACCGAGGCGGCATCGCGCGTGTCGGCGTCGCCGGAATCGGTGTCGCCGTCGTCGTAGTAGTCCTGGATGCGATCGATGTCGTCGTCGGTCAGAACGCCGTCCGCATCGATGCGGGGGGCGTGCTTGACTGTGTCCTTATCGTGCCGCAGGTGCAGCACCTCGCCGTCGAAGTCGGCGTCGCGCAGCGGCACGAACGACTCCGATCTGCCGAACCAGCCGGTGGCGACACCGGCGAACAGCGGCTGACCGCCTTCCGGATCGACGTACACGTGCTTCACCGTGCCGATCCTCGATCCGTCCGCGTCGACGACGTCCGCGTCGAACAGGCTGTTGATCCTGTGTGCCTCGATCATGGGTTGTCCTCCTCTCTGTCGCCGGCGGTTCAGCGTCCGAGTCCTACGCGGTCGACCCGGCGGTGGTAGCGCATTCCGCCGATGCCGCCGAGGATCGCGCCGCCCAGACTGACCAGAGCCACGACGATCGCGGTGACGATGCCGGTGACAGTCAGGCTGCCCTCATCCACGGGGATGCGGGGGAAGCTGTTCAGCTGACCGAGCACATTGAACTGCGAACCGGCCACGGCGGCGATGACGGCCACCACGATCGCGATGACGATGGCCCAGATCCAGACGGCCAGGCCCTGCTTCGCCCCTGAGAATCGGGCCATCCGACCGGCGACGTAGCCGCCACAGTAGTAGGCGATGAACAGCAGGACGGCCAGGGCGATCGCCCCGATGATGGTGACCGTCTGAGCATTCGCCCCGATCTCCTGCGCGGCGTCTTCGACGTCGCCTTCGGTGACACCGAGACCGAGGCCGGCCCCGACCGCACCCAGAAGCGCCGTCAGCAGAACCGCCGTGCCGGTCGCCGTGAGCCAGCCGAAGAAGGCCGATCCCCACTTGAAGCCGCCGAACCGCTCCTGCTCCCGCTCCAGTGCCTCTTCGCGCTGGGTGGGTCCTCGCTCGGCGGACACGGCTGCGGCTTCGCGGTCACGAGGATCCGAATTGGGTGTGCTCATCTCGACTCCTGACGTCTGGTGGGCGGATCATGCCCACGTCATCTCCCCAGAGTCGACGCTGAGCCCTGCGCCGAGGAGGGGGTTGACCTCGCGGCATCCGACGTGCCGCCCGTCGCGGCTGCACCGTCCAGGGACGGATTCATGTGGATCGCGGCTACGCTGACTGCATCCCGCACGCAGTCGCAACAGACTCAGGAGCCGCGATGACCAACCTCGAGAAGAACCCGCCGCTGCGCGTTCTCGACCCGGGCGAGCCGTGCACCGCGGTGGAGGTGCTCACACCTCGTGAGGTGCCGCTCGGCGGCATCCGGGCCATGACGGTCTACCCCACTCTGCCGCAGCGGCGTCGATCGCTCGTGGGAGCGTGGTGCTTTCTCGATCACTACGGCCCGGATGACGTCGCCGAGACAGGCGGCATGGAGGTGCCGCGGCATCCGCACACCGGACTCGCGACGGTGTCGTGGCTCTTCACCGGGCGCATCGACCACCTCGACTCGAACGGCGTCGCGGCAGCGGTGCTGCCGGGTGAGCTCAACCTCATGATCGCGGGTCAGGGAATCACCCATCAGGAGATCAGCACCCTTGAGACGACGGTGCTGCACGGCGTGCAGCTCTGGTATGCCCTCCCGGATGCCACCCGGTTCTCAGAGCACGGCTTCGCGCACTACGCGCCGGACCCCGTTGAACTGCCCGGCGCGAGCATCCGGGTGTTCATCGGCTCGCTGCTCGGATCAACCTCTCCGGTCGACACGCGAACCCCGGACATGCTCGGTGCCGAGCTTCTTCTCGAACCCGGCGCGAGTGTCACGCTGCCGGTTCGTCGCGACTTCGAGCACGCGGCCCTGGCCGAGACCGGATCCATCACCGTCAACGACGCCGCAGTGCAGCATCGCGAGCTCGGCTACGTGCCCACCGGCGCTGACACGATGCAGATCACCGCGGGACCCGAGGGCGCGCGCGTGATCCTGCTGGGCGGCGTGCCGCTGGGCGAGCAGATCGTGATGTGGTGGAACTTCATCGGGCGCAGCCACGACGAGATCGAGGAGTTCCGCCGGCGCTACCAGGCGGAGCTCGGGTTCGAGAGCGCCGACCCGCGCGATATGGGGAAGCCTGCGCTGTTCGGTCCCTATGCCGACGGTCAGCTCGCCCCGCTGCCGGCTCCGCCGCTGCCGACGGTGCGGCTGCGCCCGCGCGAGTAGCTCAACCCCGCAGCGCGAGACCGATCGTCAGGGAGATGACGGTCAGCAGCGGCAGCACGCCCTGCGTCAGCGCGGCCCCGCGCTTGTCACTGCTGGAGGCGAAGAGCACCGTCGCGGCGGCGGCCATCGAGCCGGCACCGGCGTAGACGAGCGCGGCTCCCGCGTCTGCGGCTCCGTTGACGATGAGCGCGATGCCGATCGCGGTGATCAGCGCGAGGAACAGGTTGTAGAACCCCTGGTTGTACGCCATCTCCTTCGTCGCCTGCGCCTCCTCCAGCGAGGTGCCGAAGGTCGAGCGCACCCGTGGACTGGTCCACGCGATCGACTCCATGTAGAAGATGTAGACGTGCAGCAGCGCCGCCAGAGCGGCGAGGACGAGCGCGGCGATGATCATGATCATGCCTCTCAGTCGGTCAGAGCCTTGACCGCCGCGCCGTGCTCGCTGCGGCGCTCGACGACGTGATCGGCGTACTGCGGATGCTTGGGAAGCCACGCCGCGACATAGGGGCAGACCGGGACGATGCGTTTGCCGGCGGCGACCACGTCGTCGACGACGGCGCGCACCAGCTTCGACCCCAGCCCCTTCCCGCTGTACGCCTCAGAGACGCCGGTGTGGTACAGCACCCGCTCGTCGCCCACGTCGGCGTACGACAACTCGCCGATCTCATCCGACAGCGTGCCGTCCGGCCCGCGGTCGATCAGCACGTAGTGCGACTGGTCGGGAACCTCGCGGACTTCAAATCGCTTCTCGGTCATGACAGCACCTTTCCGTTGTCGTTGCGTGGGCGCACCGGATGCTCGCTGAGGATCGAGATCCTGTTGAACATGTTGATGGTCAGCGCAACCCATTCCGCGGCGGCGAACGCCTCGTCGCCGAGAACGGCATGAGCACCCGACAGATCGGCCTTCGACTCCTCCGTGAGCGGCAGACGGGTCGCAGCCTCCGCGATCGCCAGCACCGCGTTCTCCCGCTCGGAGAAGAGGCTCGTGTCACGCCATGCCGGCAGAAGATCGATCTTCTGCTGCGGGATTCCGGCGCTTCGGGCCTCGCGCGTGTGCAGATCGAGGCAGAACGCGCAGGCGTTCAGCTGAGAGGTGCGGATCTTGATGAACTCGCTCTCCTGCAGCGTCAGGCCGCGGCGCTCGGCTTCGCCTGCCACAGCGCGAGAGTAGTCGCCCGCGGCCTTCCAGACCTCGGGAGCGGACTTGTCGAGATAGGGGCGCATTTCTCTCCTCGGATGCCGGGACCCGCCGCCGTGCGGCTCTCAGCACCAACCTAGACGCCGAGCCCTGCATTCCCGGGCAGTCGGCGCCGAGACCGGCCCTCGGCAGGCCCGACGAGGGCAGAATGGAAGACCCGGGCATCCGGATTCGATCAAGAGGAGACGAGCATGACCAGCGGAACCAGCGACACCGGAGAGATCACCCGCCGCGACGGCGCTGAGACGGCGGTGCTCGCGGGCGGCTGTTTCTGGGGTATGGAGGATCTGGTGCGTCGCCAGCCCGGTGTTCTCGCCACTCGGGTCGGCTACACCGGCGGTGAGAACGATCACGCCACCTATCGCAACCACCCCGGTCACGCCGAGGCGCTCGAGATCGTCTACGACCCGTCGCAGACGACGTACCGCGACATCCTTGCCTTCTTCTTCCAGATCCACGACCCGTCGACCCTCAACCGTCAGGGCAACGACATCGGCACCAGCTATCGCTCGGCGATCTTCCCGCTCGACGCCGAGCAGGAGCGGATCGCGCGCGAGACCATCGCCGACGTCGACGCCTCGGGACTGTGGCCCGCCCCGGCCGTCACGACGATCGAGGCCGCCGGGCCGTTCTGGGAGGCCGAGCCCGAGCACCAGGACTATCTCGTGCGCTACCCGAACGGCTACACCTGCCACTTCCCGCGCGCGGGCTGGGTGCTGCCTCGTCGCGAGGCCGACGCGACGGCCTGAGCCCCGGCCGCCCGTGCGGCTATCGGTGCAGCCGAGCAGGTGTCAAGGGGATGCGCCGGCGGCGCACTCTCCGTAGCGTCGGGGGATGGACACCACCGAGAGCTCTCCCCGCCTGCGCCGCGCGATCAGCGGCCCGATGCTGTTCGCCTTCATCCTCGGCGATGTGCTGGGCGCGGGGATCTACGCCCTCATGGGTGTGCTGTCCGAGAGCGCGGGCGGCATGCTGTGGGCACCCCTGATCGTCGCGCTGCTGCTGGCGCTGCTCACCGCGGGCTCGTACGCCGAGCTGGTGACCAAGTATCCGCGGGCCGGGGGAGCGGCCGTGTTCGCCGAGCGCGCGTTCCGGAGCCCCCTGCTGTCGTTCCTGGTCGGGTTCAGCATGCTCGCGGCCGGCGTCGTGAGCGCGGCGGGCCTCGCCATCGCGTTCTCGGGCGACTACCTGGCCACCTTCATCGACGTGCCGGTGATCCCTGCGGCGATGGTGTTCCTCGTTCTCGTGGGACTGCTCAACGCGAGAGGCATCCGCGAATCCATGGGCACGAATCTCGTGATGACGGCCATCGAGCTCTCCGGACTCGTGATCGTGATCGTCGTCGTGGCCATATACGTCGGAGGGGGTGGAGGAGACCTCGGCCGAGCGACCGAGCTGCCCGAGGGGGTCGGCGTCGCCGGCGCGGTGCTGGGCGGCGCGATCGTCGCCTACTACTCGTTCGTGGGGTTCGAGACCTCGGCGAACGTGATCGAAGAGGTGAAGCGGCCCAGTCGGGTGTATCCGCGGGCGCTGTTCGGCGCCCTGGTCACCGCCGGTGTGGTCTACGTGCTCGTGGGCGTCGCGAGTGCTGCAGCCCTGCCGACCGACGAGCTGCAGAAGTCGACGGGTCCCCTGCTGGCGGTCGTCGAGGCGACCGGGGTCAGCGTGCCGTCGTGGCTGTTCAGCCTCATCGCTCTGATCGCCGTCGCCAACGGCGCTCTGCTGACGATGATCATGGCCAGCCGGCTTGCGTTCGGCATGGCCGAGCAGGGTCTGCTCCCCGCACCGCTGGGGCGGGTGCTGCCGCGGCGGCGCACCCCGTGGGTGGCGATCGCATCGACGACCGTGGTGGCGATGCTGCTGACGCTGGTCGGCGACCTCGCGACTCTCGCCGAGACCGTCGTGCTGCTTCTGCTGCTGGTCTTCATCAGCGCCAATGTGTCGGTTCTGGTGCTGCGCCGTGACAGGGTGCAGCACGAGCACTTCCGGGTGTGGACGTTCGTGCCCGTGCTCGGCGTGATCTCGTGCCTGGTGCTGCTGAGTCAGCAGCGCCCGATCGTCTGGCTCTTCGCGGCGATCCTGCTGGCCGTGGGCGTGATCCTGTGGCTCAGCACCCGTCGCTTCGCCGGAGAGCCCGTCGCAGATCGTCCCGACGAGATCGCGGCGGAGCGCTGAGCTCACCGACGCGGTATGACGCCCGCGCCCTCGCGAAGCTCGAAGACCAGCTGCGTCTCGGTCGCCCGCACGATGTCGTGCACCGTGATGCGCTCGAGCACGATGTCGCGCAGCGCGGCGGCATCGGCCACGGCCACGTGCACGAGGAAGTCGTCGGCCCCGGCGATGTGGAACACCTGCAGCACACCGCGGGTCGTCGCGAGGGCGTCGAAGAGCGCCTCCACGCCGTCCCTGCTGTGAGTGCCGAGGCGCACGCGGATCATGGCCTGCACCGGAGCGCCGACACTCGCCGGATCGATCTCGAGGCGTGAGCCCGTGATCACTCCGCGACCGCGCAGGGTACGCAGCCGGAAGGCGCAGGTGGATGCGGGGATGCCCAGCTCCAGCGCGAGCTCTTTGATCGGGGCGTCGGGGGCCTCGATCAGCGCCGCCAGAATGCGCAGGTCGAGCTCGTCGACGAGGCCGTGCTGTGCTGCGGCCAACTTGTGCTCCTGAGTCTCACGGCGAATTGCTCTGCGAACAACATACGCGTGTTCGGTGTCATTCTTCGACAATGAGGCTGGACTGGGATGCGAGATGAGAGCAGGATCTACGGCATGCCCGACATGCCGCTGCACCCCGACACCGTTGCCGTCCACGCAGGCCGCGCCGACTTCGGCGCCCTCGGCGTCCACGCCGCGCCCATCGACCTGTCGTCGACGAACCCGCTGCCCGACATCCTGCACGGCGGCGACTCCTACGAGTCGATGGCGACCGGCGGCCATCCGCTGCCCGACGGCGGCAACGTGTACGCCCGGCTGTGGAACCCCACGGTGGCGCGCTTCGAGGAGGCGCTGTCCGAGCTCGAGCACTCCGAGGCATCCGTCGCCTTCGGCTCGGGGATGGCGGCCATGACCGCCGCGATCCTCGCTCACACGACCGCCGTCGGCAAGCGCCACATCGTCGCGGTGCGGCCCCTGTACGGCGGCACCGATCATCTGCTCGACTCGGGCCTGCTGGGGGCCGAGGTCACCTTCTGCCACGAGCACGAGGTGTCGTCGAGCATCCGCCAGGACACCGGCATGATCGTGCTCGAGACGCCCGCGAACCCGACGCTGGACCTCGTCGACATCGCCGCCGTCGTGGCGCAGTCGGGCGGCGTCCCCGTACTCGTCGACAACACGTTCGCGACCCCGCTGCTGCAGAACCCCCTCGACCTCGGCGCGACCATGTCGATGCACAGCGCGACGAAGTACATCGGCGGTCACGGCGATGTCATCGCCGGCGTGATCTCGTGCAGCGAGCAGACCGCTCAGGCGCTGCGGCGAGTGCGCGCGATCACGGGTGCGCTGCTGCATCCGCTCGGCGCGTATCTGCTGCATCGAGGCCTCGCCACACTGCCCATGCGCATCCACGCGCAGCAGAGCACCGCCCGCTCGCTCGCTCACGCCCTGCAGCAGAATCCGGCCGTCAGCGAGGTGCTGTATCCGGAGTTCGGCGACGAGCGGGGGCTGATCGGACGGCAGATGCGCGGTGGGGGAGCGATGATCGCCATCCGCCTCGTCGGCGGTTACGCCGCGGCGGAGGCGCTCACCGGAGCCGTGCGCCTGTTCACCCACGCGGTGTCCCTCGGCGGCGTGGACTCGCTGATCCAGCATCCGGCCGCGCTCACCCATCGTCCGGTCGCACCGGAGGCGCGACCGGGGGCCGATGTCGTGCGGCTGTCCATCGGGCTCGAGAATGTCGACGACCTGCTCGCCGACCTCGAGCAGGCGCTCGCGAAGGCGCCGGTGCGCACCACGGCGTGATCCGCACCGGCGACATCGCGCGTGCTCAAGGCGTGGGCATGCCGCCGTTCACGTTCAGGGTCTCGCCCAGCACGTAGCTCGACTCCGGCGAGGTGAGGAACACGTAGGCCGGGGCGAGCTCGGTGGGCTGACCGGCGCGACCGAGCGGAGTGCTCTTGCCGAACTCCGGCAGCGCGTCCTTCGGCTGGCCGTCCGAGACCTGCAGGGGCGTCCAGATCGGACCGGGCGCGACCGCGTTCACACGGATGCCCCTGCCCGCAACCTGCTGCGCAAGACCCTTCGTGAAGTTGTTGATCGCAGCCTTGGTCGAGGCGTAATCCAGCAGGTGCGGCGAAGGCTCGTACGCCTGGATCGAGGTGGTGTTCACGATGGTCGACCCGGCGGGCATGTGCGTCAGGGCCGCCTGCGAGATCCGGAACATCGCGACGATGTTCGTCGTGAACGTCTCGGTGACCTGCTCGTCGCTGAGGTCGGCGATGTCCTCGACGGCGATCTGCTTGCCCGCGTTGTTCACCAGGGCATCGAGGCCGCCGAGGGCCTGCACCGCCTTCCCGACGAGCTCGGCGCAGAAATCGCGGTCGGTGAGGTCTCCAGGGAAGAGGAATGCCCGACGCCCGCATTCCTCTATCACGGCCTTCACATGCTGCGCGTCCTCCTCCTCTTCCGGCAGGTACGACAGCGCGACGTCGGCACCTTCGCGGGCGAACGCGATGGCCACAGCCGCGCCGATCCCGGAGTCGGAGCCGGTGATCAGGGCACGACGCCCCTCGAGCCGCCCGGTTCCGCGGTAGGACTGCTCTCCTCGGTCGGCCTTCGGCTTCAGCTCGGCGTCGAGGCCCGGCTCGGGCTGATCCTGCTTCGGCGGGGTGATCGAGGGGAAACGATCCACGGGGTTCTGGAAGATCAGCTGGTCGGGGGTGTTCTCGTCGGTCATGTTCACTCCTTCTCACGTGGGTACCCGAACCAGGCTCGCGTCACTGGATCCGCACGGAAAGGGGGTTGCGCTCTCGGCGCAGGCCACTGCGACGGCTGCCGCGACATGACACGATGGAGGAATGAGCTCTGCCAACCTGTCCCGCGACGAGGCCTCCCGTCGCGCAGCGTCGATCGCGCTGCGCGAGGTGCGCGTCGAACTCGACCTCGCCGGTGCGCCCGAACGCGCTCGCACCGGATTCCCCACGGTGACGACGCTCACCTTCGATGCGTCCGAGGCCGAGACGTGGCTGGACTTCATCGGGGAATCCGTCGACCGAGTCGTCGTCGATGGTGACGAGCGGGAGGTGCGCTGGGACGGCGCTCGCATCCAGCTCGACGGCCTCGGCGGCTCGCACGTCGTCCGCGTGGAGGCTGTCGCGGCGTACAGTCGCTCGGGCGAGGGCATGCACCGCTTCCACGACCCCGTCGACGGCGAGACGTATCTCTACACGCAGTACGAGCCGGCCGACTCGCGCCGGGTGATGGCGTGCTTCGAGCAGCCCGACCTCAAGGCCGCTTACACCTTCCGGGTGGTCGCTCCCGCCGGCTGGCACGTGCTGTCGAACCAGTCGCCCGCGCACGTGGTCTCCGGCATCGGCGTGCAGACGGTCGAGTTCGCCCCCACGCTGCCCATCTCGAGCTTCATCACGTCGGTCGCGGCCGGGCCCTACGCCCGGATCGACGGCGAGTGGATGCGGGACGACCAGCGGATCGCCCTCGGCGTGCTGTGTCGCGCGTCCCTCGCCGAGCACCTCGAAGCAGACGAGATCCTCGAGGTCACCCGCCAGGGGCTCGACTTCTTCACCGACGTGTTCGCGTATCCCTATCCGTGGGGCAAGTACGACCAGATCTTCGTGCCCGAGTACAACCTCGGTGCGATGGAGAACCCGGGTCTGGTCACCTTCACCGAGGCCTACATCAGCAGGGGAGCGGCGACCGACGCTCAGCGCGGCGCGCGCGCCAACACGATTCTGCACGAGATGGCGCACATGTGGTTCGGCGACCTCGTGACCATGCGCTGGTGGGACGACCTGTGGCTCAAGGAGTCGTTCGCCGACTACATGGGCACTCACGCCTCGGCCGCAGCCACGCGCTTCACCGACGCGTGGGCCCGGTTCGCGAACAGCCGCAAGACCTGGGCGTACCGGCAGGACCAACTCCCCACCACCCACCCCATCGTCGCCGACATCCCCGATCTTGAAGCGGCGAAGCTGAACTTCGACGGAATCACCTACGCGAAGGGCGCCTCCGTGCTCAAGCAGCTGGTGGCGTTCGTCGGCGAGGAGGCGTTCTTCGAGGGCGCCCGCCGCTACTTCGCCGCGCACGCGTTCGGCAACACGACCCTGGGAGACCTCCTCGACCAGCTGGAGGCGGCCTCCGGCCAGCCCCTGCGCGACTGGTCGCGGTCGTGGCTCGAGACCAGCGGTGTCTCGGCTCTGTGGCTCGAGACGGATGCCGAGGGGCGACGCGTCATCGTGCAGGACAGCGGGGAGGTCGCCCCCCGCCCGCACCGGCTGCGCGTCGGGCTGTACGACGTCGTCGACGGCACGCTCGCCCTGCGCGAGCGCATCGAGGTGACCGTCGACCAGGAGCGCACCGAGGTGCAGATCCCGGATGCCGACCTCATCCTGCTCAACGACGAAGACCTGACCTACGCCAAGGTGCGACTCGACGAGCGCTCGCTCAGCACGGTCGCCGCGTCGCTGTCGACCATGTCGGACGACCTCGCCCGCGGCCTCATCTGGTCGTCACTGTGGAACGCCACACGAGACGGCGAGCTGGCCGCCACCCGCTATCTCGAGATCGTGCGGGCGCATGCGCCCGCCGAGCCGAACGTCGCACTGCTGAGTGCGACGCTGCTGAACGCCGCGTTCGCGATCGGGCACTACGTCGTCGACGACGAGCGCGCCCGGCAGCGCCGTTCGTGGGTCGACTCGACCTGGGCGGCACTGCAGAGCGCCGACTCCGGCAGCGACGCTCAGCTCGCATGGGCACGGGCCTTCGCCGCCGCATCGTCGTTCGACGATTCCCGGGCCGCCGACGTGCGCGCCATCCTCGACGGAGACGCACCGCAGGGGCTGCCGATGGACGCCGACCTGCGCTGGCTTCTGCTCACCGCGCTCGCGACCACAGGGCATGCGGATGCCGAGGCGATCGCCGCCGAGCATGCCGCCGACGACACAGCCGCCGGCCGCACGGCCGAGATCCGTGCACTGGCGTCCCGACCCGACGCGTCGACCCGCGCCGCGGCATGGGAGTCGGCGTGGAACGACCTCGACCTGAGCAACGACCACCTCGACGCCACGATCTCCGGATTCCGGGCCGGTGGGCGTCGCGATCTCATCGCCCGTTTCGACGAGCAGTACTTCGAGCGCATCCGGGGAGCCTGGGCCGAGCGCAGCATCGAGCTGGCGCAGCGTCTCGTGCTGGGTCTCTTCCCCGCGAGCGAGAGCACCGATGCCGTCGACGCCTGGCTGGATCAGAACGCCGATGCGCCCGGCGCACTCCGACGCCTGGTGATCGAGTCGCGTGACGATCTCGCACGCGATCTGCGGGTGCGGGCGGCTCAGGCCGGGCTGTGAAGGCGGAGCGGCACTGATCCAGACGTCGAGGCGTTGCGGAAGACGTCGAGGCGTTGCGTCAAACGTCCAAGGCCGGAGTCAGACGTCGAGGCTCTCGGTCGGGTCGAGCTCGAAGAACGTTCCGCCGCCCTGCTCGGTAGCCCATTGCAGGCGCTGGCGGTGCATGTCGCGCCCGACCGTCGACAGGGTCATGTCGTGCGTGCCGAAGCATCGTCGCGGCGCGACCGCCAGCACGAAGTCCATGGCCTCGCCGATCTTCAGCCAGGGAGCACCGAGCGGTGCAGCGAGGGTGCGCACCTCGATGCCCTCGGGGATCGCGTAGGAGTCTCCGGGATAGTACAGCTCGTCGTTGACGAGCACCGCGAGATTATCGACCACCGGCATGCTCTCGTGGATCACGGCATGCCGACCCCCGAAGAACTGCAGGGTGAATCCGCCGACCGTCACCTCGTCACCAGGCGACACGACGGTGATCTCGTAACCGGGCGCGGCGCCCGCTACGCCCGCTGTGCTGAAGATCGGCGTGCCGGGTGCGGCACGAAGAACCCGGTCGAGGTGGGAAGAGGTCCAGTGATCCGGATGCTCGTGCGTGATCACAACGGCCACGATCCCGCTGAGATCGTCGGGCGGGGTGGTGAACGAACCCGGATCGATCAGAAGGGTCGCGTTGGCCTCATCCACGCGCAGTGCTGCGTGTTCGTACTTCGTGATGCGCATGACCGAAGTAAACTCCGCCGGTCCTCTCCGAGCAAGTCGGCCGATGCGACACGCCCGTGATGCGGACGACTGCGGGGCGATTTGGACGGTCGGCGCGCAGCGTGACAGACTTGCACGGTTGCCAGATCGGCCCTCAGGGCCGAACGGCCCCATCGTATAGCGGCCTAGTACGCCGCCCTCTCACGGCGGTAACGCGGGTTCGAATCCCGCTGGGGTCACAGCGACACAGAAGGCCCTCCGAGATCTGGGAGGGCCTTCTGCATATCCGCATATTGCATTCACCGGAATGAATCTTCGTGACAGACGGTTCCTGTCGGCATGACTGACATCGAATTCGGGCTCGACACCTTCGGGGGAGTCACCGAGGACGCCGACGGCGAAGCCGTCCCGCATCCGCAGGTGATCCGCGACATCATCGAGGAGGCCGAACTTGCCGACCGGGCGGGACTGGACTTCTTCGGCCTGGGCGAGCACCACCGCCCCGACTTCGCCGTCTCGAGCCCCGAGATCGTTCTCTCCGCCATCGCTGCGCGAACCGAGCGCATCCGGCTCGGCTCGGCCGTGACCGTGCTCAGCTCCGACGATCCGGTGCGCGTGTTCGAGCGCTTCTCCACACTCGACGCCGTCTCGAGCGGGAGGGCCGAGATCGTCGCCGGACGCGGGTCGTTCGTCGAGTCGTTCCCGCTGTTCGGCTTCGATCTGCGTCAGTACGAGGAGCTGTTCGAAGAGCGTCTCGACCTGCTCTCGCTGCTGCTGAAGGAGGAGCCGGTGACCTGGCAGGGCAGCACGCGTCCGCCGCTCGAGAATCAGCGGGTCTACCCGACGACGGCGAACGGCCTGCGCACCTGGGTCGGGGTGGGTGGCAGTCCCGACTCGGTCGTCCGCACCGCACGCTACAACTTCGGACTCTTCCTCGCGATCATTGGCGGTCCGGCGGCGCGCTTCGCGCCGTACATCGACCTGTTCACGCGGGCGCAGGATCAGTTCGGAGTGCCCCATCAGCCTGTCGCCGTGCACTCACCTGGCCTCGTCGCCGAGACCGACGAACAGGCTCGTGCACTCACCCACGACGGCTGGCTCGCCATGCGCACGAGGCTCGGTCGGGAGCGGGGCTGGCCGCCCCCCGCTGTCGGCGACTTCGAGCGGGAGATCGAGAGCGGTGCGCTGTACATCGGATCCCCGGAGACGGTGGCTCGCAAGATCGTCGGCACGCTGCGCACTCTGGACGTCGACCGCTTCGATCTGAAGTACGACCAGAGCGGTATCACCCATGCCACGATGCTGGATTCGATCGGCCTGTACGGCGAGAAGGTCGTGCCGATGGTGAAGGACATGCTCGCCTGAGCAGGTGGCGCACCGATTTGGATCGCCGGGAACGGTCATGGCATACTTGAACGGTTGCAGTGACGGCCCCATCGTATAGCGGCCTAGTACGCCGCCCTCTCACGGCGGTAACGCGGGTTCGAATCCCGCTGGGGTCACCGACATGAAGAAGGCCCTCCGGTTCCGGAGGGCCTTCTTCGCATCTGAGGCGCCTCAGCCCTTGCGCCATTCGTCATCGGTCAAGTGCGATCCGGCCTGCGGGCCCATCTGCAGCATCCCACCGTCCACGCTCCAGTCCGCTCCCGTGACGTAGCTCGCATCCGCCGAGGCGAGGAAGGCGATGACGGCCGCGACCTCCTCCGCCTTGCCCGGGCGTCCCAGCGGCACGCCGGGTCGGTGGGTGCGATCGGCATCCTTCGATGTGCGTCCACTCGCGGCCGTGGCGATCTCGCCGGGCGCCACGGCATTCGCCGTGATCCCGTGCACGCCGAGCTCCTGCGCCATCGTCTTGATCAGACCCGAGAGGCCATGCTTCGCCGCGATGTAGGCGGCCAATCCCACTCGCGGCTGGTGCGCGTGCACGCTCGTGACGGCGACGATCCGTCCGCCCGCCCCTGAGGCGACCATGCGGCGTGCCGCCGCCTGCATCCCGACGAACGCGCCGTCGAGGTTCAGCGCGACCGTCTCGCGCCATTCGCGCAGAGGCACATCGAGGAACGGACGCGGCACGCTCGCGCCGGCGTTGTTCACGAAGACGTCGAGTCCGCCGAGGCGTTCCGCGAGATCATCGATCACCCCGGCGACGTGGTCGAGCTCGGTCGCATCGAACCGCGTGACGATCGCGTTGCGACCACGCTCGCGCACGCCTGCTGCGGTGCGCTCGGCCCCTTCTTCATCGCTGTGCCAGGTGATGCCGACATCCATGCCGGCGTCGGCGAGTGCCAGCGCCGTCGCGGCGCCGATGCCCGAGTCGGAGGCGGTGACGATGGCGTGACGCGGGGTGAAGGTCTGAGCTGTCATCACCGCACGCTACCGGACGCCCGGGTCGCCCTGGAAGAAGGCGGTCAGATCACGGGGCGGCGTCCGCAGGCCGTCCCGCGCGACGCCGTCGGCGAATCAGCCAGATGGCCAGCAGCACGACAGCGACGATGCCGAGCCACGGCAGCAGGAACCCGATGACGACCACGAGTCCGTTCAGGGCGCCGATCAGGCCGTTCCAGCCGGCGAGCAGACCGTCGCCGAAGCCCGCAGGATCCGCCTCGCTCGCCGTCGTCTGCTCGGTCAGCTGGATCGTCAGAGTAGACAGCGCCACCTGCTCGTCGAGCCGCTTCAGCTGCTGCTCGTAGCTCTCGAGCAGTGCCTGACGCTCACTCAGCGCAGACTCCGCCTCGATCAGATCTCCCACCGAACCCGACTTGCCCATGAGCTCGGTCAGACGCTGCACCGACGCGCGCGCCGCATCGATCCGGGCTCGCAGGTCGACGGCCGCAGCGGTCACGTCATCGCGCGAGATCGACGAGCGCACGACCTCCGCATCGTCTCCGACCGCCGCCATCACCTCGTCGAGATCGGCGGCGGGAACTCGGATGCTGATCCACCCGGTGCCCGGTTCGCGAGGCTGCTCGGGGACGGTGTCGCCGGCATCCGGATCCAGGCCGAGTGAGGCCGACTCCACGAAGCCGCCGTGCTCCACGGCCAGTGCCGTGATGTCGTCCGCCGCCTTCTCGGCATCGCGCACGCGGAGCGTCATCTCCGCCGTGACGATGATCTCGCGTGTCTCATCGAGGTGGGCGAACGGCAGATCGGCGCCCTTGCTCCCGGGGTCGTCGCGAGGTGCGACGACGCCGCCGCCTGCGGAGTCGGTGCCGCCGTCCGCGGATCCGCCCGAGAAGCCCTCGACTGCGGTGGGCGGAACCTGGCCGACGGCGTCGCCCTCCGGTGACACCGCCGACGAGTCGCCGCTTGAGGCGCTCAGGCCCGTACCGATGCCGTCGAGCAGCGGGGGCGCGATCAGAGCGCCTGCTGCGAACGCTGCGGCGACGCCGAGCGCGGTGACCCACCCGCGCCTGCGCCGATCTCGAGCCGACTGCACCCCGCTCGGTTCACGCGGTTCCCGCGCGATGCGGTCGAAGACCGCCCGTTCCATGCCGGCGATGCGCTCGTCGCTCAGCGGCGGCAGCCCGATCTCCTCGCTCATGCGTCTCTCTCTTCCTTCACTGCGCCGCGAAGTCGCGAACGCACCCTCGAGAGACGATTGCGGACCACGGCGTGGCTCACCCCGAGCTTCGCGGCGGCAGCCTCGTAGGCGTAGCCCTCCACCGCACACAGGCGGAAGATCTCGCGATCCGTGTCGCCCAGGCGCTCCACCTCGGCGGCTATCCGCTCGGCGAGCGACGACGCGATGACCTGATCCTCGACGCTCACCGTGTCGGGCAGTGACTCGTCCGCGGCATCGGCGGTGTTCGCCGCGTCGCGGCGCATGCGACGCAGGCGGTTCGCCGCCTGGAACCGGCATATCGTCGCGAGCCACGGCAGCAAGGACTCGCCCAGCAGGTCGAGTCCGGGCAGCTTCCGCCAAGCGACCACGAAGGTCTCCTGCACCACGTCCTCGGCATCCGAGAGCGAGCCGAGAATCCCGAACGCGGTCCAGTACACCGGACGCACATGGGCGCGGTAGATCGCGCGGAATGCATCCTGATCACCGGACGCAGCCCTGGCGGCCCACTCGCGGTCCTGCGTGCTTGCCGGCATCCTTCTTCCGATCGTCGTCGACAGTCTGAGTGTCTCTCATATGCAGGTGTCCGGGAACGGGCCACCGTCTCGGATCGGCTACGATCGATTCAGCGAGGGGGAGTATCCCGAGATCGCACGGATCGTCATCACGAGCACCATCAAAGCTGCTCCGGCCGTGCGACGCATGTCACCATGCGGGGAGAGACTTTCGGTACTCACCGCACCCTCCGAAAGGCGTCAGTCCTTGATTCCCGTCTGGTTCGAAGTCACGTCCCTCATCGTGCTCACCGTGGTCCTCATCGCGGACCTGCTGCTCATCCTCAAGCGTCCGCACATCCCCTCGACCAAGGAATCCAGCCTCTGGGTCGCGTTCTACGTCGCGCTCGCGCTGATCTTCGCCGGAACGCTGTTCTTCTTCGGCGACACGAAGTCGTCGCTCGACTTCCTCACCGGATGGGCGATGGAGTACAGCCTCTCCATCGACAACCTGTTCGTGTTCGTGCTGATCATGACGCAGTTCTCGGTGCCGCGCCGCTATCAGCAGGAGGCGCTGATGGTCGGGATCATCATCGCCCTGATCCTGCGTGCGATCTTCATCCTCATCGTCGGAGCGGCGGTCGAGCACCTCAGCCCGATCTTCTACCTCTTCGGCGCGTTCCTCGTCTTCACCGCTGTGCGTCAGGCGATGCCCGACAAGGAGCAGGACGACGTGAAGACCGAGAACTTCATCGTCAGGCAGATCCGCCGCGTGATCCCGATCAGCGACGAGTACGACGGCCCGAAGCTGCGCACCGTCGTGGCCGGTCGCAAGATCTTCACGCCGATGCTCATCGTCTTCGTGTCGCTCGGCGTCACCGACCTGATGTTCGCGGTCGACTCCATCCCCGCGATCTTCGGGGTGACGACCAACCCGTTCATCGTCTTCACCGCCAATCTGTTCGCTCTGATGGGTCTGCGTCAGCTGTACTTCCTGCTCGGCGACCTGCTCGATCGACTGCGCTACCTGCACTACGGGGTGGCGTTCATCCTGGGATTCATCGGGGTCAAGCTGATCCTGCACGCGATGCACGAGAACGAGCTGCCGTTCATCAACGGCGGTCAGCCGATCGAGTGGGCTCCTGACATCAACAACTGGGTGTCGCTCGGTGTGATCTTCGCGTCGATGGCCGTCGCCACCATCGCCAGCCTGGTCGCCTCGCGGCGCGACCGGAAGGCCGCGATCGAGGGCTGATCCCGACCGGTTCCGCAGTGTGAAACACACCGGAAGGCCACCCGTCGACGCCGTGTAAACTGACCGGCATGCGGCGGGTGGTTCTTCTTCTTAGCAGCCGCGACGGGACCTCGATCTAAGGCCTTCCTCGTCGCGGAGTCCATCATGGGCCGACTCTTCGAGCCATCTAAGGAACACACCGCATGACCAGCAGCACAGCGCCGCGAACCCTCGCCGAGAAGGTCTGGGACGACCACCTCGTCGTCAAGGGCGAGAACGGCGAACCCGATCTTCTCTACATCGACCTCCACCTCGTGCACGAGGTCACCAGCCCGCAGGCGTTCGACGGGCTGCGCGCCGAGGGACGCCCGCTCCGCAGGCTCGATCTGACGATCGCGACCGAAGATCACAACACGCCGACGCTCGCGATCGACAAGCCGATCGCCGACCTCACCAGCCGCACGCAGATCGAGACGCTGCGTCGCAACGCCGCGGAGTTCGGCGTGCGACTGCACTCGCTCGGCGACGCCGAGCAGGGCATCGTGCACGTGGTCGGGCCGCAGCTCGGGCTGACGATGCCCGGCATCACCGTCGTCTGCGGAGATTCGCACACCTCCACGCACGGCGCCTTCGGAGCGATGGCGTTCGGCATCGGCACCAGCGAGGTCGAGCACGTCATGGCGACCCAGACCCTGCCGCTGAAGCCGTTCAGGACGATGGCGATCAATGTCGAGGGGACGCTGCGCCCCGGGGTCACCGCCAAGGACATCATCCTCGCCGTGATCGCGAAGATCGGCACCGGTGGGGGACAGGGCTACGTGCTCGAGTACCGCGGCAGCGCCATCCGCGCCCTCTCGATGGAGGGGCGCATGACGATCTGCAACATGTCGATCGAGGCCGGCGCCCGTGCCGGCATGGTCGCGCCCGACGAGACCACGTTCGCGTACGTGAAGGGCAAGCCGCATGCCCCGCAGGGGCAGGACTGGGACGATGCGGTCGCATACTGGCGCACTCTGCCTACCGACGAGGGCGCGACCTTCGATGCGGAGGTGTTCATCGACGCCGACGCGCTGGAGCCCTTTGTCACCTGGGGCACCAATCCCGGCCAGGGCAGCTCGCTGTCGTCGTCCGTTCCGGATCCCGCCTCGATCGCCGATGCCAACGAGCGCGCCGCCGCTGAGCGTGCGCTGGAGTACATGGATCTGGCTCCCGGCACGCCGCTGAAGGAGGTGAAGGTCGACGCCGTCTTCATGGGCTCGTGCACCAACAGCCGCATCGAGGATCTGCGGGCCTTCGCATCGATCATCGACGGCAGGAAGAAGGCCGACGGCGTGCGCGTGATGGTCGTCCCCGGCTCCGCGCGTGTGCGCATCGAGGCGGAGGCCGAGGGGATCGACAAGATCGTCGAGGCGTTCGGCGCCGAATGGCGCTTCGCCGGATGCTCGATGTGCCTCGGCATGAACCCCGACCAGCTCGCTCCGGGTGAGCGCTGCGCGTCGACGTCCAACCGCAACTTCGAGGGCCGCCAGGGCAAGGGCGGTCGAACCCACCTGGTCTCGCCGCTGGTCGCCGCCGCGACTGCGGTCCGCGGCACGCTGTCGAGCCCCGCCGACCTGGAAGCGAGCATCTGATGGAGAAGTTCACCACCCACACCGGCATCGCCGCTCCGCTGAAGCGCTCGAACGTCGACACCGACCAGATCATCCCCGCGGTGTTCCTCAAGCGCGTCACGAAGACCGGTTTCGAGGACGCCCTGTTCCACGGCTGGCGTCAGGACCCGGATTTCGTGCTGAACCAGGCTCCGTACCAGGGCGCGTCCGTGCTCGTCGCGGGGCCGGACTTCGGCACGGGATCGAGCCGCGAGCACGCGGTCTGGGCATTGCGCGACTTCGGGTTCGCGGTCGTGCTCTCCTCGCGCTTCGCCGACATCTTCCGCGGCAACTCCGGGAAGCAGGGGCTGCTGGCGGCGACGGTGGAGGAGTCGGAGATCGAGCGGATCTGGGAGCTGATCGACGAGCAGCCCGGCCGCGTGATCACGGTCGACCTCGAGGCTCGCACGGTGACCGTACCCGGATCGACGGCAGGAGCGGGGCCTGTCTTCCAGGCCTCGATCGGGATCGACGATTACACTAGATGGCGGCTCCTCGAAGGGCTCGACGACATCGGGCTCACGCTGCGCAACGAAGAGAAGATCGCGCAGTTCGAGGCCCGTCGCGAGTCGTGGCGGCCACGTACGCTTCCTGTCCGATAGGTCGCAGCATCGTGGGCCGGGGGCCACAAGCCCCGCGGCATCCGCCGTGACAGACGCAGACACGCGGTGACCGCCGCGATGTCCCGAAGAAGATGAGGCCCGAATGACGACATCGCCGCGAGTTGCTGTAGACGATCGGATGCCGGCTCCCGCCGGATCCGTTCTCGCGATCCGCGGCGGCAGACCGCTGCGTGGGCGCGTCGACGTCAAGGGCGCCAAGAACCTCGCCACGAAGGCGATGGTCGCGACCCTGCTCGGCGAGACGGCGAGCACGCTGCGCGACGTCCCCGGTCTCAGCGACGTCGCCGTGGTGCGCTCGCTGCTCGAGGTGCACGGCGTGACCGTCACCGAGGGCGACGAGCCCGGCTCGCTGATCCTCGACCCGAGCGACGTCGAATCCGCCCACTACGAGGAGATCGATGCGCACGCCGGCGCGTCGCGCATCCCGATCCTGTTCTGCGGTCCGCTGCTGCACCGGCTCGGCCAGGCGTTCATCCCCGACCTCGGCGGATGCCGGATCGGCGACCGTCCGATCGACTTCCACCTCGACGCGCTGCGCAAGTTCGGTGCGGTCGTCGAGAAGCAGCCGAGCGGCATCCGGCTCTCGGCCCCCAACGGTCTCAAGGGCGCGAACATCCACCTGCCGTACCCGAGCGTCGGCGCCACCGAGCAGGTGCTGCTGACCGCGGTGCGCGCGCAGGGCGTGACCGAGCTGCGCAACGCCGCCATCGAGCCGGAGATCATGGATCTCATCGCGGTGCTGCAGAAGATGGGCGCCATCATCTCGTACGAGCCCAACCGCGTCATCCTGATCGAGGGCGTCGAGACGCTGCGCGGCTACGATCACCGAGCCATCTTCGACCGCAACGAGGCCGCATCGTGGGCGTGCGCCGCACTCGCGACCGACGGTGAGATCTTCGTCGCCGGAGCCAAGCAGCAGGAGATGCTCACGTTCCTCAACGTCTTCCGCAAGGCGGGCGGCTGGTTCGACGTGCAGGAGGACGGCATCCTCTTCCGGCGCGGCGGCGAGCTCAAGCCGGTCATCGTCGAGACCGACGTGCACCCCGGATTCATGACCGACTGGCAGCAGCCGCTGATCGTGGCGCTGACCCAGGCGCCCGGCCGCTCGATCGTGCACGAGACGGTCTACGAGAACCGCTTCGGATTCACCCAGGCCCTGGTGAAGATGGGCGCCGACATCGAGGTGCACCCGCACGGGCTGCAGAACGGACCGCGGCGCGTGCCGCGCCGGGAGCTCGAGCAGGCGGCGGTCATCACCGGACCCACGCCGCTGCATGCCGCCGACATCGTGGTGCCCGACCTGCGCGGCGGCTACAGCCACGTGATCGCCGCTCTGACGGCCGAGGGCGAGTCTCAGGTGTCGGGTGTGGACATCCTCAGCCGCGGCTACGAGAAGTTCCTCGACAAGCTCCGCGCCCTGGGTGCGGACTTCGACGTCGTCCGGTGAGCTGATGGCCGCCTCCGAACGCAGCCGCCCCAGTCTGTTCTGGCCGCTCGCGGCGATCGTCATCCCGCCGGTGTCGCTCCTCGCGAAGATCACGGTCACCGGAGCCGAGAAGCTGCCCCGCACAGGTGCCTACGTCGTGGCGCCGAACCACTACTCCGAATTCGATCCGCTGATCGTCGCGATCGCCGTGTTCCGCTCCGGCCGGCTGCCCAGGTTCATGGCCAAGGACAGCCTGTTCCGCGTGCCCGTCCTGGGCTGGATCCTGCGGAAGACGGGCATGATCCCCGTCGCGCGCGCGTCGTCGGCATCGGCGGCGAAGCAGACGCTCACGCAGTCCCGTGAACTGGTCGAGAACGGTCGCGGCGTGATCGTGTATCCCGAGGGGACGCTGACCCGCGACCCCGGGATGTGGCCGATGCGCGGCAAGTCGGGTGCGGTGCGCCTTGCGCTCACCGGCGACATCCCGCTCATCCCGATGGCGCAGTGGGGAACCCAGCAGATCATGGGGCGCTACCAGAAGGGGCTCAGCCTCTGGCCGCTGCGCAAGCGGGTGCGGGTGCTGATCGGCGATCCCGTCGATCTGTCAGACCTGCGCGGTCACGCCGGCGACCCCGGTGTGCTGAACATCGCGACCGAGCGGCTGATGGACGCCATCACGGCTCTGCTTGAAGAGCTGCGCGACGAGAAAGCTCCTGACAAGCGCTGGAATCCGGGCGATCACGGCCAGAAGGAGACGGGGCGCCTTGATTCATAAGCGCACACCGCAGCCGTCCGGCACACGAGCGGCCGTCATCGGGGCGGGCAGCTGGGGCACCACTTTCGGCAAGATCCTCTCCGACGGCGGCGCCCAGGTCACCATGTGGGCGCGCCGGCCCGAGCTCGCACACGAGATCGACGAGGCCAAGCGCAACTCGAAATACCTGCCCGGCATCAATCTGCCCCGCAGCATGAGAGCCACGCACGAGCTCGCCCACGCCCTCGACGGCGCCGAGCAGGTGTACCTGTCGGTGCCGAGTCAGACCCTGCGTGAGAACCTGAAGGCTCTCCGCCCGCTGCTCGCCGGTCGCGACATCCCGATCGTCAGCCTGATGAAGGGCGTCGAGCGCTCGTCGGGACTGCGGATGAGTCAGGTCATCGAGCAGGAGCTGCGGTGCGATCCGGATCGGGTCGCGGTGGCATCCGGACCCAATCTCGCCCTCGAGATCGCGCGCGAGCAGCCCACGGCGGCCGTGATCGCCGCGCGGAGTCAGGAGACGGCGGATGTCGTGGCGCGCACCGCCCGCAACCGGTACTTCCGCTCGTTCGTGAACACCGACGTGATCGGGACCGAGTTCGGCGGTGTGCTGAAGAATCTCATCGCGGTCGCCATCGGCATCGTCGACGGCGTCGGGTACGGCGAGAACACCAAGGCGTCGATCATCACCCGCGGTCTGGTCGAGATGACCGACTTCGCAGTCGCCAACGGCGCCAGGCCCGAGACCCTGCAGGGTCTCGCCGGGCTCGGCGATCTCATCGCCACCTGTCAGTCGCCGCTGAGTCGCAACAACACCGCCGGGCGGCTGCTCGGGCAGGGCTACAGCTTCCACGATGTGGTGAAGCAGATGAATCAGACCGCCGAGGGACTGGCCTCGGTCGCGCCCATTCTGCAGCTCGCGCACGAGTCCGAGGTGCACATGCCCATCGTGCAGCAGGTGAAGATGGTGCTCGACGGACGGATGGATCCGCGCGACATCGCACCGCACCTGACCACCGACGACGACACTCCGCAGGAGGAGAGGACCAATCATGGACAAGCAGACGGTGGTGGTGCTCTTCGGCGGGCGTTCCAGCGAGCATTCGATCAGCTCCGCAACGGCGGGCGGGGTGCTGGCGGCGATTGACCGCGATCGCTACGACGTGATTCCGGTCGGGATCACGCGCGAGGGCGCGTTCGTGCTCGAGCAGGACGACCCGGCGAAGTTCGCGCTGGACGCGGCGAGCATGCCCGAGGTGATCGACAACGGCACCCGGATCCGCTGGCCCGAAGCCGGCGACCGCGTCCTGCGGGTGATCGCGCCGGACGGCTCCGCGGTCGAGCTCGCCGCCGTCGACGTGGTGCTGCCGATCCTGCACGGCACGCACGGCGAGGACGGCACGATCCAGGGCTTCTTCGACATCCTCGAGATCCCGTACGCGGGCGGCGGGGTGCTCGACTCGGCGATGTGCATGGACAAGCACTTCATGAAGGTCGCCCTCGAATCCGAGGGCATCGCCGTGTCGCCGTGGGTGACCGTGCGGCAGCGTGCCTGGCAGCAGGAGTCGGCGCCGCTGCGCGCGGCGATCGCCGAGCTGGGTCTGCCGCTCTTCGTCAAGCCCGCGCGGGCGGGGTCCAGCGTCGGGGTGTCGAAGGTCGAGAGTCTCGGCGAGCTCGACGCGGCTCTCGAGGTGGCCTTCGCGGAAGACGAGAAGGTGCTCGTCGAGACGGGCATCGTCGGCCGCGAGATCGAGGTCGCGATCCTCGAGACCGCCGACGGCGTGCGCGCATCGCTGCCGGGTGAGATCGTGCTCACCTCGCGCGGATTCTACGACTTCGAGGGCAAGTACCTCGGTGGCGACGGCGTCGACGTCGTCTGCCCGGCGGAGATGTCGGATGCCGAGATCGCGGCCGTGCAGCAGGTCGGCGTGCGCGCGTTCGAGGCGGTCGACGGCAAGGGCCTCGCGCGGGTCGACGTGTTCCTCACCGCGGACGGCGGGATCGTCGTGAACGAGCTGAACACCATGCCGGGGTTCACCCCGATCTCGATGTTCCCGAAGTGCTGGATCGCGTCGGGCCTGAGCTACGGCGACCTGATCACCGAGCTGATCGAGGGCGGGCTGCGCCGCTGAGCCCTCGGGGCCTCTGCTCCCTCTGGGGCCCTGAGCCTGCCGAAGGGCTACTCGGGCAGCTCGTCCGGGGTCGAGCAGGCGCTGTCGGCCTCGATCATCCGCACGCCCGACACGATGCCGGAGCTGGTGAGCACATCGTTGGCGCTGACGACCTCGGTGTCGACGAAGACCTGCACCGCCGGGTTGCGGCCGTAGGTCGTCATGCGCATCCGCGGCGCGTCCGACTCGTCGACGAGCCAGTCGATGCCCTCGAGGGTCACGCACTGCAGGTCGGCGGTGGGACCCGGAACGGCGACTCCGCAGGTCAGGATCACGCTCGTCTTCCCGTCCGTGCCGTATGCACCGGTGGCCTGCGCGTCGGTCCACCGACGGTCCTGCCCGGCGACGCTCTGCGGCAGGCGCACCGTCACCTCCGCGCACGCGGGATTGTTCGCATCGTCGGCGGGGGTGAGGGCGACGGTGGTCGAGCAGCCGGTGAGGGCGAGCATCATCGCCGCACCGGTGATCAGGGCGAGACGGCGCAGCATGATTCCAGGCTACCGTTGTCGGCATGGCATCCGGTTCCGACGACGACCCGCGCATCGGCGACATCTCGGAGGGAGCGGTGCTCCGCGCGATCCTCTCGCGCACGGCACCGGCCGCGCACGCCGTGCTCGGTCCCGGCGACGACGCGGCCGTGATCGACGCCCCGTCGGGGTCGGTCGTGGCCAGCGCCGACACTCTGGTCGAAGGGCCCGACTTCCGGCTCGCGTGGTCGAGCGGCTACGACCTCGGCTGGAAGTCTGCGGCGGTCAACCTCTCCGACATCGCCGCGATGGGCGCGGTCCCGACCGGCCTGCTCGTGTCGCTCGCGGTGCCCGCAGACACCCGGCTGTCGTTCATCACGGCGATGGCCGACGGCTTCCGCGAGTGCTGCGCCCGGCTTGCGCCTGGATGCTCGGTCGTCGGGGGCGATCTCACCGTGTCCGAGCTGCTGATGATCGCGGTGACGGCGCTGGGCGACCTCGACGGACGCCCTGCGGTGACCCGTGCCGGTGCGCGCCCCGGCGACGTCGTCGCCCTGGCCGGCGAGCTCGGCGTCGCGGCGGCGGGCCTCGGGCTGCTGTTCGCCCGATTCCGCGACGGTGCCACTGCGGTTCCGGTCGATCGCGCGTCGCTGGATGCCGTTCAGCAGCGCGCCCTGGATCGCCAGCTGCGCCCGGTGCCACCGCTGCATCTCGGACCGGTCGCGGCGGAAGCCGGCGCCCACGCCATGATGGATCTCTCCGACGGCCTGGCGCTCGACGCCTCACGACTGGCGGATGCCTCGGGAGTCACGATCGCGCTCTCCGGAGCGGCGCTGGACGCGCTGGCGTTCGGCGGCGATCGCGGTCGTGCGCTGGGCGGGGGAGAGGACCACGGCCTGCTGGCGATCTTCCCCGACGGCGGCGTCGTGCCCGAGGGCTTCGAGAGGATCGGCACGGTGACCGCCCGCATGGGGGCTCCGGTTCTCGTCGACGGGCAGCCCGTCGACGAGACGGGCTGGGACCCGTACCGCGACTGGGATCACGCGCGCTGACCCCGGTGGGACGACGTCAGGCGTCGTCGCTGGCGGGCTCAGCCCACCACACCCGGGTGTCTCCGTAAGCCTTCTCTCTCAAGAGAGTGAGGCCGGCGGCGTCGAGGTCGGGCGGTGCCGCGCGCTTTCCGCGCTCGATGACCACCACCGCGTCCGTCGACAGCAGAGGAGCGAGAGCGATGAGATCGGCTGTCATCGCCGAGTCGTCCAGGTCGTAGGGCGGGTCGGTGAACACGAGATCGAACGGACCCTGCGCGCGCGACAGATAGGCGCGCACAGTGCTCTGATGGACCTTCGACGCCGCAGCGCCGCCCATGGCCTTGGCGACGACGCCCGCATTGCGGCCGACGACGCCCACAGCCGAGCGCGAGATCTCGACGAGATCGACCGACCGGGCGCCCCGGCTCATGGCCTCCAGGCCGAGCGCACCGCTGCCGGCGTACAGATCGAGCACGCGGGCCCCGGCGATGGCATCCATCGCCTCCAGCGCCCCGAAGAGCGACTCGCGCACCCGGTCGCTGGTGGGTCTTGTTCCGGCGCCGGGCACGTCGAGCCGTGCGCCGCGTGCGCCGCCGGCGATGATCCTCGTCACCCGATCACGATACGACAAGCGGTCGATGTCCCCGGCGCTCCGTAGACTCGAACCATGTCCTTCGAGCTCGACACGCCGCTGACGACCGCCCTCGGCGCGTCAACGGCCAAGACACTCGAGAAGGCGTTCCGGATGACCGGCGTCGGCGATCTGCTGGGGCACTATCCGCGGCGTTACGCCGATCGCGGCGAGCTGACGCCGATCCTCGAGCTGCCCGTCGGCGAGACCGTCACCATCGTCGGCGAGGTCATATCGGCGACGGCCCGCGAGATGCGCAATCGGCGTGGTGCGATGCTCGAGGTCATCATCGGCGACGGCGTCGGGCAGATGTCGCTGACCTTCTTCGCGAAGAACATCGGACAGGCCGAGTGGCGCCGGAAGGAGCTGTCGGTCGGGCGCCGCGGCATCTTCTCCGGCAAGGTCGGCATGTTCAAAGACCGGGTGCAGTTCGCGCATCCCGACTACCAGCTCTTCGAAGACACCGAGAGCGCCTACCGTCAGGCGGATGCCCTGCAGGACGTCCCCATCCCGATCTATCCGGCGACCTCGGCGATGCAGAGCTGGCAGATCGCGAAGCTGGTCGGCGTGGTGCTCGATCAGCTGGGTGAGGTGCCCGACCCGCTCTCCGACGACGTCCGGGCCCGCGAGGGGCTGCTCACCGCCCGGCAGGCACTCGAAGCTATCCATCGGCCGCGGCGCAAGGCCGACATCGATCCGGCCGTCCGCACGCTGCGCATGCACGAGGCCCTCGTGCTGCAGACGGCGTTGCTACAGCAGCGCATCCAGGTGCGGGCGCTGACCGCCACCCCGCGAATCGCCCAGCCGGGGGGACTGCTCGAGCGCTTCGACGCCCGCCTCGAATTCACCCTCACTCCAGACCAGCAGCGCGTCGGCGCCGAGATCGCCGCCGACCTGAGCGCCGATCGGCCGATGAACCGTCTGATCCAGGGTGAAGTCGGCTCGGGCAAGACGCTGGTCGCGCTGCGAGCGATGCTGCAGACGGCCGAGTCGGGCGGACAGGCCGCGCTCATCGCCCCGACGGAGGTGCTCGCGGCGCAGCACCTCCGATCGATCACGAAGATGCTCGGCCCCGACATGGCCTCCGAGCTCATCCCGACCATGCTCACCGGCCAGATGTCCGCGCCGGAGCGGCGCAAAGCCGCGCTGCGCGTGGCATCCGGTCAATCGCTGATCGTGATCGGCACTCACGCCCTGCTCTCCGAGAAGACCACCTTCGCCGACCTGGCGCTCGTCGTCGTCGACGAGCAGCATCGCTTCGGCGTCGAGCAGCGCGAGATGCTGCGCGCCAAGGGCACCGCCCCGCACGCCATCGTGCTGACCGCGACGCCCATCCCGCGCACCGTCGCGATGACCGTCTTCGGGGATCTCGACACCTCGGTCATCCGGTCGATGCCGGCCGGCCGTGCCGGCATCGCCACGCACGTCGCGCCGCTGGCCGAGCATCCGGAGTGGTTCCAGCGGGTCTGGGCGCGCGCGGCCGAGGAGATCGCGGATGGGCGCCAGGTCTTCGCCGTGTGCGCGGCGATCGACACGGCGAAGGAGTCGGTGGAGGCCGACGATCAGCCGCCGGCCGACGTCGAGGGCAAGGGTCCCCGGTGGGGAGTGGTGCAGCTGGACGAGCTGCTCGCCACGCATCCGGTACTCGGCACAGTGCGACGGGCGGTGCTGCACGGCAAGATGCCGGCGGAGGAGAAGGACGCCGTGATGCGCGCGGTCGCGCGCGGCGAGATCGACCTGCTCATCGCCACGACGGTGATCGAGGTCGGCGTCGACGTGCCGAACGCCTCGACCATGATCATCATGGACGCCGATCGATTCGGTGTCTCGCAGCTGCACCAGCTGCGCGGTCGCGTCGGCCGCGGTGCGCACCCCGGCCTCTGCCTGCTCGTCACCGAGGCCGAGGGCGCCTCGCTCGCGAGAGAGCGGGTCGAGGCGGTCGCCGCGACACTCGACGGATTCGAGCTGGCCGAGGTCGACCTCGAGCTGCGCGGTGAAGGCGACGTGCTCGGCGCCGCCCAGGCCGGCGTCAAGTCATCGCTGCGGCTGCTTCGGGTGGTCAAAGACGCCGGGCTCATCGCCTACGCGCGGGACATCGCCGCCGACATCCTCGAAGACGATCCGATGCTGGTGGCGCACCCCGGGCTGCGCGTCGCGATCGCCGGCCGGGTGAGCGAATCCGATCGCGCCGCCCTCAGCAAGAACTGAGGGTGCGGTGTCATAGGCTGAAGTCGTGCCTGTACTGAGTGAGCGGAGTGCATCGAAGTGAATTCTCGGATCGCCGTCGTTCCCGGATCGTTCGACCCGCCCACGCTGGGGCATCTCGATGTCATCTCGCGCGCCGCCCGTCTGTACGACGAGCTGCACGTGCTGGTCGTGCACAACCCCGGCAAAGAGGCGATGCTGCCGATCGCTCAGCGGCTCAGCCTGCTCGAGCAGTCGATCGCCGAGGCGGGTATCGACGGACACATCATCGTCGGATCGTGGAGCATGGGCCTGCTCGTCGACTACGCCCGCGACGTCGACGCCGGGGTGCTGGTGAAAGGCATCCGCTCTCAGGTCGACGTCGCCTACGAGTCGCCGATGGCGATCGTGAACCGTCACCTGGCCGACATCGAGACGGTGTTCCTCCTTCCCGATCCCGCGCACGCGCTCGTGTCCAGCTCGCTGGTGCGCCAGGTGGCCGCGCTCGGCGGCGACGTCTCGCCGTTCGTTCCGCCCGTCGTCGCATCGTTCCTCGACACCGGAGCCCGAGGGCTCTGAGCCGTTCGGCCCTGGTGCAGGTCACGACCGGTAGCATGGCGGGGTGAAATCCCGAGTCGACGGCCCCTTCTTCCTCCCTGTCCGTGACATCGTCCGCAAGCCGGGCGAGATGCGCGAGCACCGCTTCGAGGTGACCCTCAGCGAGAAGTGGGGTGAGGGAATCGTCGCGGTCGAAGCCGGCGAGACTCTCGACCTCGACGTGCGCCTCGAGTCGGTGCACGAGGGGATCCTCGTGTCGGGCACGGCCGATTCGGAGTACTCCGGAGAGTGCGGACGCTGCCTCACCGAGATCTCCGCGCCTGTCGAAGTCGAGTTCCAGGAGCTTTTCGCGTATCCTGGTGAGGAAGAAACTGACTTCGAAGTTCAAGACGACCACGTGGATCTTGAAACTCTGGTCAGGGATGCGATCGTATTGTCGCTTCCATTTCAGCCGGTGTGTCAGCCGGATTGCCCGGGTCTCGACCCGAACACGGGCGAGAAGCTGTCCAAGAGCGCCGGTGCAGAGAGCCCTGCTCCCATCGATCCTCGGTGGAGCGCGCTCCGACAGATCACAGACCAGGACGGCGCGGCAGAGAGCCGCGCCGCCGAGAAAGAAGAGAGCTAGTCATGGCTGGTAACCCCCCGAAGCGCAAGGTCTCCCGTTCGAACACCCGCTCGCGCCGCGCGCAGTGGAAGGCCGAGGCTCCCGCGCTCGTCAAGACGGTCGAGAACGGCAAGGTCGTCTACAGCCGCCCGCACCAGGCGAAGGTCGTCACCGACTCGCAGGGCACCGAGCTGTTCCTCGAGTACAAGGGCCGCAAGGTCGCCGACATCTGATCGGATCGGTCATGACCGATATTCTCACGGGGCGGGCATCGCTGGTCGAGAAGCTCGGCGTCGACATAGATCCTGAGCTGCTGGAGCGAGCGCTCACGCATCGTTCCTATGCGTACGAGCACGGCGGCATCCCGAACAACGAGCGTCTCGAGTTCCTCGGGGACTCGGTGCTCGGGCTCGCGGTGACCGTCATGCTCTTCACCACGCTTCCCGACCTCGACGAGGGCGAGCTGGCCAAGCGGCGCGCGAGCGTCGTCTCGACAGTCGCCCTCGCCGAGGTCGCTCGCGCTATCGGACTCGGTGAGCACCTCCGGCTCGGACGAGGCGAGGAGCAGACCGGTGGTCGCGACAAGGACTCGATCCTCGCCGACACGATGGAAGCAGTCTTCGGCGCGACCTTCCTGTCGGCGGGGCCGGATGCCGCCACCGAGCTGGTGCTGCGGCTGACCGAGCCGCTGCTCGCCGACCCGGAGCGCTACGGCGCGGCGATGGACCCCAAGACGAGTCTGCAGGAGCTGGCCGCCCGGCTCGGGGCGACCCCGCCGGTGTACTCCATCGAGTCGGACGGCCCCGACCATCACCGGGTGTTCACCGCGACAGTGCGGGTCGGCGACCTGACGAGCAGCGGCGTCGGCACGAGCAAGAAGACGGCCGAGATGGCTGCCGCGCTCAACGCCTGGCGGCTGCTCAGCGAACGGGTCTGATCCGGCGTGCCCGAGCTTCCCGAGGTCGAGGTCGTCCGTCACGGCCTCGCACCCGCAGTCACCGGCGCGCGCGTGCTGTCGGTCGACGTGCTCGACGAGCGGGCGCTCACCAGGCATCCGCATGACGCCGCCGACTTCGTCGGCCGTCTCGAGGGCCGCGACGTGCGCGCCGCTGCGCGGCGGGGGAAGTTCCTCTGGCTGCCGCTGTCGGCGCGCAGCGGGGAAGTGGAAGCATTGGTCGCGCATCTGGGCATGAGCGGGCAGATGCTGCTGCGCGATCCGGATGCCCCGCTCGAGCGCCACGAACGCGTGCGCCTGCGCATCGAGCATCCGAGTCACGGCGTACTCGCCGTCGTCTTCGCCGATCAGCGCACCTTCGGCTCGCTCGCCGTCGACCGTCTGCTGCCCACGCCGGATGCCGCACCCGGCGGCTACGGCACGGCCGATCCGCTGGTGCCGTCGCAGGTCGCGCACATCGCCCGCGATCCGCTCGACCCCGCGTTCGCAGAGCCAGATGTGGTCGCGCGCATCCGTCGCAGATCCAGCGCGATCAAGCGCATCCTCCTCGACCAGTCACTGGTCAGCGGCATCGGCAACATCTACGCCGACGAGTCGCTGTGGGCGGCGCGCATACACCCCGAGACGCACGGCACCGCCCTGTCGGTGCAGGCGCTGCGCCGGTTGTTCGCCGAGGTCCGTCTCGTGCTCGAGAAGGCCCTGGCAGAGGGCGGTACGAGCTTCGACGCGCAGTACGTCAACGTGAATGGGCAGGCCGGCTATTTCGCGCACTCGCTGAACGCCTACGGGCGCGGAGGTCAGCCGTGTCCACGCTGCGGCGGTCCCATCCGTCGCGAGGCGTTCATGAACCGCTCCAGTCATTACTGCCCGCGCTGCCAGCGTCGCCGCTGAGCCGGGCCGTCATTCCGCCGGACGGTCGATCGCGAACGCCAGGTGGGGCATGTCCACACCGCGGTAGTGCTTGATGAAGCGTCCTCGCACTGTCATGCCCAGTCGGATCGCGACGTTCATCGACGCGATGTTCGTGTCGCGCACCTGAGCCCACACACGGTCGGCACCGAGTGCCGTGAACGCATGGTCACGGCATCCGGCCGCCGCCTCGGTCGCGTACCCGCGCCGCCAGTGCTCGCGATTGAACAGGTAGCCGACCTCGATCACGTCCTCCCCGAGGATGTGCTGCCTGGTCAGTCCGCACTGGCCGATCATCTCCCCGGATTCGCGCAGCACCACGGCCCAGAGCCCGAACCCGTCGTCGCGGTAGCGCTCGCGCATCCGGCTGAGCCAGGCCTGCACCATCTGCTCGTCGAACGCGCCCTCGTACGCGGTCATCGTCTCCGGATCCTGCAGGATGGCACGAAGCGCCGGCAGGTCGTCGGCGGTCAGCTCGCGAAGGTCGAGGCGTGAGGTGGTGAAGAGCATCAGGCCAGCTTCTTCTGCCAGGCGCCCGCGTACGAGGCGGGCACGAAGCCCATCGCCTCGTTGATGTCGAGCATCGGGCGGTTCTCCTCGGCGTTGAACGTGTTGATCCGCGGTGAGCCCGGGGCGATGCCGCGCCAGCGCAGGATGTTGGCGCACTTCACGATCTGGCCGAGACGGTGCCCGCGGTGCTCCTTGAGCACCAGCGTGCAGTACTGGTGCGTCACGCCCTCGGGATCAGTGCCGGTCACGAGCTCGTTGAACGCGGCGAGCGTGCCCGTCGGGACGTGCTCCACCGCGGCGACCGAGACGGTCTGGCCGCCCTCGACGAATCTGGCGTCGCGCCGCGCGATGCGATCGGCATCCCAGATCTCCTCATCCACTTCGAGGTCTCCGCTGGGTGCATCCGTCGACATCCGCGACAGCGCCCACGCATAGCCCGCGCGCAGCTGGGGCGGGGTGGGTACGGTCCACTCGACGAGACGGTAGTCGTCGCCGGCGACCGCCAGTGCGTCGGCGAGCATCCCCTCGATCGGCGTGAGATCGCCCTGCAGATCGAAGGCGCTGTTGCGCTCCACCTGCTCGAGTGTGAACCCGTCGCCGTCGAGCAGCTGCGCGTGGGGAGTGCGCGACACCCGTCCCCATCCGGTCCTCGGCGCCAGAGGCGAGTCGCCTGGATCGGGCCGGTGCAGGGTCCACGTCTGGATCACCTTGCGGCCGAGCCGTCGCACCTGCGCCTCCGCCGCAGAGAGCAGCGCCCGCTCGATGCCGCGGCCCCAGTTCTCGGGCATGACCATCAGGTCGATCTCCGCGCTGGTGGGCTCTGCGGTCGCGTGCGTCACGGTCACGGCGCCGACGATCTCGCCCTTTTCGCGGGCGAGCAGCGTCTGCTGCACGTAGTCGGTCGTCGCGCGCCAGTGCGGCAGCATCTCCTCGGCGGTGGTATCGAGGTCGTGCAATCCCGTGTCGCTGAGACAGATGGCGTTGTTCAGAGCGACGAAGGCGTGGAATTCAGCCGCGTCCGGGGCGTCCAGCGTCTCCGGAATCCTCAGCGGGGCGATCGTCACTCCGGTGACGTCGGTCGGGATGGTCGTGCTCATGCGAGGTCCTTCCTCCATGCGCCCTCATAGGCGATCGGGGTGAAGCCGATGGCTTCGTTGATGGAGAGCATCGGTCGGTTCTCCTCGGCGTTCCAGGTGGTCACCCGAGGAGAGAACGGATGCTGTTCGCGCCAGGCCAGCAGTCCGGTGGTCTTCACGAGCATGCCGAGCCGGTGCCCGCGATGCTCGGACAGCACGAGAGTGTCGAACTGATGCGTTCCGGCGGTCTGCTCCGTTCCGATGGCGAGCTCGTTGAACGCGCAGAGCTCGCCGGTCGCGACATGTTGGGCGGCGGTGACGAGAAGCGTCCAGCCGCGCTGCATCAGCCGCGCCTCCTCCCGCCGAAGGCGCTCGGAGTCCCAGGTCTCCTCCGGCATGCCGAGCTGGCCATCGGGCACGTCGGTCGACATGCGCGACTTCATCCAGGCGTAGCCGCCGACGTGCTCGTCCGGCGTCGGCATCGTCCACTGCACGATCCGGTGTTCGGTGGCGTGCGCGGCCGCATCGTCACGCAGGCGGCGCAGGTGCTCGGCAGTGTCCCGCCTCCAGGTCAGCGCGCTTCCGCGTTCGACCTGCTCCAGCCGGAAGCCGGTGCGCTGCAGGAAGCGTGCCGTGCGGTCGAGGGGAGCGGATCCGGCGCCCGTCGGGGATTCGATCCGCGCCAGCGGAGGATCGGCGTCGTGGTGCTCCGACCAGTTGAGCAGTTTGCGCACGCCCGCGTCCCGCGCCACGGTCTCGATCTGCGCGTATACGGCCGGTCCGATTCCCCGGCCCCAGGCGCGACGGAGCAGAGCGACCGTCACGAATCCCGTCTCACCGCCGTCATCCTGCAGAATATCGAGTGCACAGCGTCCGACGGTGTCTCCGTCGAGTTCGATCGTCCAATGACGGCGGTCGCGGTCAGGGGTGGAGAAGAGCGTGGACAGCAGCTCGGACGCGGTGAGGCAGTCATCGTCGCGACCGGTGGTCTCGATGAGCAGCTCGTTGCGGACCGTCGCGTAGGCGCGGACTGCGGGGGAGGGACCCGCGTCCGCTCGGGCGGGGAGCTCGAGCGGACGCAGGACCGCGCCGGCGATCGGAGTGGTGGACATCATCTGCCTTTCAGAGCTGCCGGCGCTGGTAGCCCCAGACCAGCAGGCTGATCGCCTCGGTCTCGCGAATCGGCCGACGGTCGAGATCCGGCACGAACGAACGCGCGGCTACCCGAGTCCTCGTGCTGTGCTGCAGCAGCCGCAGCCCGATTCGGAAGGAGAGCCGGTCGATCAGCGTCAGGCGCTGCAGACCGTCTCGGTCGGGGATGCTGATGGTCTGGCGACCCTCGGTATCCGGTGGATGGATGGACGTGGATTGCTGCCGGTGATCGGTCAGCAGAACGGTGCTCACGATGTGTGTGCTTTCTGTGGGAGGTGGCGGGGCCCGTCGTCGCCGAGACGGCGAAGACGGCGCCCGGGAACGCAGCGTCTCCGAACGGTCGGGACGGACGTGGTCCGGTCGACTGTCAGGATGCTGACGGGCGAGGCCCGCAGTGCGGGCGGAGGTCGACGACCCGCGGGACGGCGACGGCGATCATCGATCTGACGCGGGGATGCGTCGAAGAGATCGGGAGAGGCGGTGTGGTTCTAGCCCTGAGAACGGGCGAAGGTCACCGACGCGGCGGCGTGTGGCGCGCTCGCAAGCGGCATGGTGAAGAACCAGGCGGCGTTGTCGTTCGTGATCATCGGTGACCTCCTCTCTTGTGATCGGACGCCACGCTAGTGAAGACTCTCAGCTCTCGTCAAGCTTTTTCTCTCGGCCCGGCGTGTCGCGGGTACCGCATCCCAGGGCTGAACGCGTGGAATACGGCGCGGAATCCGTGTCGTTCCGCGTGATTCCGGTAGCGTCTGACCCGTGAACCCCCTGACCCCGAAGGCGCCGGCATGCATCTGAAGAGCCTGACGCTGAAGGGCTTCAAATCGTTCGCGCAGCCCACCTCTTTCGTGTTCGAGCCCGGGGTCACCTGCATCGTCGGCCCGAACGGGTCGGGCAAGTCGAACGTCGTCGACGCCCTCGCCTGGGTCATGGGGGAGCAGGGCGCCAAGACGCTGCGCGGCGGCAAGATGGAGGACGTCATCTTCGCGGGCACGTCGACCCGTGGTCCCCTCGGCCGTGCCGAGGTGCAGCTGACCATCGACAACAGCGACGGCGCGCTGCCCATCGACTACGCCGAGGTGACGATCAGCCGCACGCTCTTCCGCAGCGGCTCCAGCGAGTACGCCATCAACGGCTCGAGCTGCCGCCTGCTCGATGTCCAAGAGCTGCTCAGCGACTCGGGACTCGGCCGTGAGATGCACGTCATCGTCGGCCAGGGGCGCCTCGACACCGTGCTGCAGGCATCGCCCGAAGACCGCCGCGGCTTCATCGAGGAGGCCGCGGGCATCCTCAAGCATCGTCGCCGCAAGGAGAAGACGGTGCGCAAGCTCGACGCGATGGAGGCGAACCTCACCCGGCTCAGCGATCTCGCCGGGGAGATCCGTCGGCAGCTCAAGCCGCTGGGGCGGCAGGCCGAGATCGCCCGCGAGGCGCAGACCATCGCGGCGGTCGTGCGAGACGCCAAGGCCCGCCTGTTCGCCGACGATGTGGTCGCGCTGCGCACCGCCCTCGCCGACCACGCCCGGACCGAGCACGAGCGGCACACCGAGCGACTCGTGCTCTCCGAGCAGGCCGAGGGCGTCCGGGCGGGCATCCAGCGCCTGGAGCAGCAGCAGAACTCCGCCGCTGTCGACCGAGCGCGCAGCGTCGCATTCGCGCTCGAGCAGGCGCAGGAGCGGATGCGCAGCCTGTACACGCTGGCGAATCAGCGTCTCGCGCTGCTCGGCAGCGAAGACGACGACGCGGTCACCGCGATCACCGTCACGCAGGAGACCATCGACGAGGCGGCCGACGAGATCACCCGCATCTCGGAGGGCCTCGGCGACGCGCAGGACGCTGCGGTGGCCGCGAGTCGGGATGTCGTGAACGCTCGGGCCGAGCTCGACACTCTCGACGTCGACATCGCCGAGCAGAGCGCGCTGGTGTCGCAGTACGACATGCGGCTGAACACCCTGCGCGGCAACGCCGACGCGGCGGCTTCCGCTCTCGCCGCCGTCCGCGGGGCGGTGCTGCGGCAGGAGCAGGCACTGGAATCCGCTCACCAGCGCCGCCGCGAGGCAGCCGACGCGCTCGAGGCGATCGACGACGCGCACGCACCAGACGGCTCCGCCGCAGAGTACGCCGCGGCGTACGACCAGGCGCAGAAGGACGTCGCCGCCGCGGAGGCCGAGCGCGACTCGCTGCGGGAGCGGCTGCACGAGGCCGAACGCGAAGCCGATGCGCTGACGGCCAAGGCGGCCGCACTGACCAGCGCGCTGTCGCTCTCGGGCGGAGCGGCGGAGATGGTGGCATCCGGAGCCCCAGGGGTGCGCGGCCTGGTCGGTGACGCGGTGCAGGTGCGTGCGGGGTTCGAGGGCGCGATCGCCGCGGTTCTCGGCCCGCTCGCCGAGGGCGTGCTCGTCGACTCGGTCGATGATGCGTTCGCTCTCGTGTCGGAAGGCGCACGCGCGACGGTCGACCTGGTCGTCGCCGAAGGCACGGTGCGAGCGTCGATCGACGCTCCAGCTGTCGACGGGGCCGTTCCCGCGGTCCAGGTCGTCGACGCTCCGCACGGTGTGAGGTCTCTGCTCGCCGCGGTGCTGATCGCCGACGACATCGACGCGGCGAGGCGGGTGCGCCGCGTTCTCGACGAGCTCGGCGATGATCGCACGACGATCGTCACCAGAACCGGCGAGGTGGTCACGGCGCACACCCTCCGCGCCGGATCCGGGGAGACGTCGCGCCTCGAACTCGCGGCAGAGCGGGACGCCGCCGCGGAGCGCCTCGCAGAGGTGCGCACGATCGTCGACGCGATGCGCGAGGCGCGCGTGGATGCCACCGACCGCCTCGATGAGGCGAGGCGCGTCTCGAAGGACGCGCTGCGAGCGCTGCGGGAGCACGACGCCGCGCTGGCGAATCACGCCGAGCAGGTCAACCGCGTCACCGTGCAGCACGAAGCGGCGGTCGCCGAGTGCGACCGACTCGAGTCGAGCCTCGCACAGGCGCAGTCAGCCGTGGCGGATGCCGAGCAGAAGGCACTCGCTGCCAGGGAAGACCTGCGGGCAGCCGAGTCCGAGCCGCGTCCCGTTCTCGACGCCTCCGCCCGTGACGGGCTGCTCGACGCGCTGGAAACGGCACGCGAGGGCGAGGTGCGGGCGCGCCTCGAGATCGAGACCCTCCGCGAGCGAGTGCGTGCGGCCCAGGCGCGCGTCGTCGCTCTCGAGCGTCAGCGGGAGCAGGAGAGGGATGCCGCGGCCGAAGCGGCCAGACGCGCCGTGATCCGCCGCGCGCAGCGGGCGGCGGCGTCGCGGGTCGCGGAGGAGCTGCCCCGTGTGCTGGACTCGATCGATCGATCCGTGAGCGAGGCGCGGGTCGCTCTCGCGGCCGCCGAGGCAGAGCGTTCGGCGCACAACGAGGAGCTGGTCGCGCTGCGCAAGCAGGAGAGCTCGCTGCGTGACCGACTCGCCGGACTCACCGAGAGCGTGCATGGCCTCGAACTGCAGATCCACGAGAAGAAGCTGCACCTCGGCAGCCTCCTCGACCGGGTGGCATCGGAACTCGCGCTCGATGAAGATATTCTCGTAGCGGAATATGGTCCGGATCAGCTGATTCCCCGGGACCCCGGCGCCGAGGCCGACGGCGGCGACGACGACGCCGGCATCCCGTTCAACCGGCGCGCACAGGAGCGACGACTTAAGGACGCCGAGCGGAAGCTCGCGCAGCTCGGCAGGGTGAATCCCCTGGCCCTCGAGGAGTTCGCGGCGCTCGAGCAGCGGCATGCCTTCCTCACCGAGCAGCTCGCCGATCTGACCAAGACGCGCCAGGATCTGCTCACGATCATCGCCGAGCTCGACGAGCGCATGCAGACGATCTTCGCCGCCGCGTTCGAGGACACCAGGCAGGCCTTCGGCGAGGTGTTCCCGCTGCTGTTCCCCGGCGGGTCCGGCAGCATCTCGCTCACCGACCCGGACGACATGCTGACCACGGGTATCGAGGTCGCCGTGCGACCGGTCGGCAAGAAGATCGAGCGGCTCTCCCTGCTCTCGGGCGGCGAACGGTCGCTCGCGGCGGTCGCGCTTCTGGTCGCGATCTTCAAAGCCCGGCCCAGCCCGTTCTACATCCTCGATGAGGTGGAGGCGGCGCTCGACGACGCGAACCTCGGTCGGCTGCTCACCGTGTTCGAGCAGCTGCGCGAGAGCTCGCAGCTGCTCGTGATCACGCACCAGAAGCGCACGATGGAGATCGCCGACGCCCTGTACGGCGTGTCCATGCGCCAGGACGGCGTCTCGGCGGTCGTCGGGCAGCGCGTGGGCGACCGCGCCGCGGCATCCGCCTGATCCGGCTCAACCCAGCGTGAACACCTAGGCTGGAGGCATGGCGGAGAAGTCCTGGTCCCTCGGTCGTGCGCTGCGCGGCATGTTCGTCAAGCCCACGATCGATGAGACGACGTGGGAAGGCCTCGAGACGGCGCTGATCACCGCCGACTTCGGCCCGGACATCACCGAGCAGCTGCTCGACGAGCTGCACGCGAAGGTCGACCGGTACCGCACCACGGATCCGCGCGACCTGCAGCGCATGCTGCGCGAGACCCTCGAAGAGCGCTTCGCCAAGTTCGACACCACGCTCAAGCTCACCGAGCGACCGGCCGTCGTGCTCGTGGTCGGCGTCAACGGCGTCGGCAAGACCACGACGATCGGAAAGTTCACGAAGTTCCTGCGCGGCTTCGAGCGCAGCGTCGTGGTAGGTGCCGCCGACACGTTCCGCGCGGCGGCCGTCGAGCAGCTCGCGACCTGGGCGCAGCGCGGGGGAGCGGCCATCGTCCGCCCGCAGCAGGAGGGGCAGGACCCGGCATCCGTCGCCTTCCAGACGGTGGAGTACGCCAAGAATCAGGGCATCGAGATCGCGATCATCGACACGGCCGGCCGCCTGCACACCAAGAGCGGCCTGATGGACGAGCTGTCGAAGGTGCGCCGCGTCATCGAGAAGCAGGCGCCGATCAGCGAGGTGCTGCTCGTGCTCGATGCGACGACCGGCCAGAACGGGGTCATGCAGGCGGAGTCGTTCCTGCAGCACGCCGGCGTCACGGGGCTCGTCATCACCAAGCTCGACGGCTCGGCCAAGGGCGGCTTCGTGCTCGCCGTGCAGGAGCGCACCGGCATCCCGGTCAAGCTGCTCGGCCAGGGCGAGGGCATCGACGATCTCACCGGTTTCACTCCGCACGTGTTCGTGTCGTCGCTGGTCGGCGCGTGAGACGACCTGGGGCTACCGCCGTGGCGGAGAGGCTGGTTTCATAGCGATATGGCGATCGAACACGACTACTTCGGGGTGCTGTCCTCGGGGCCCGACGGCGCCATCTTCTGGACCGAGCGAGTGGACTTCGGTGATCAGTCGGTGACCGTCGATCTCACGGCTCCCGACCAGGACGACGTCTCGATGGCGGCGCTCGACATCGCCGCTGCGCTGATCGCCGGGATCGAGGAGCTGGATGCCACGGTGCGCGGCGCGATGCTCACCGAAGTCGACGATCGAACCAGTGAGGTGACCGAGTACATCCTGCAGCAGCAGGAGGCGTTCGGCGACGACCTCGAGGACGTGCTGGTCGACGTCAGCGGCGACGCCGCGGTCGACATCATCCGGTCGCTGCGGCTGTCGAGCATGACGATCCTCGCCGACGAACACGGCGGGTCGGAGCCGTTCGCCGTGCTCGAGTATGCGCTCGACGCCGACGAGACCGACGAGGTGCTGCTGGTCAACCTGGCATCCGACGGCTCGGTGCAGTCGGTCACGAGCGCCGACTGATCCCCACGCCCGCTCCAGACAGCGCTGGGCGCTGCGTGGAGCCTCGGGGCGCATGGGCCCCTCCGCCTCGCGCAGCACCCCGTCGAGCGGAGCCCGTCTACACCGCCTGAGCGAATCCGAGGTCGGCGCCCTCGGCGATGTGCGCGAGATGCGGCGGGATCTTCCGCCCCTTCGAGATCATCGACTGCGCCCAGAGTCGTCCGGCGCGGTACGACGAGCGCACCAGCGGGCCGGCGAGCACGCCGAGGAACCCGATGCGCTCGGCTTCGGCCTTGAACTCGACGAACTCGTCAGGCTTCACCCAGCGCGCTACCGGGAGGTGACGCGGTGTCGGCCGCAGGTACTGCGTGATCGTGATGATGTCGCATCCGGCACCATGAAGGTCGTTGAGCGCCTCCACGACCTCCTCGGGCTCCTCGCCCATCCCGAGGATGAGGTTCGACTTCGTGATGAGTCCCGCCTCGTGGCCCTGGGTGATCACGCTCAGCGAGCGCTCGTAGGTGAACGCAGGGCGGATGCGCTTGAAGATCCGCGGCACGGTCTCGACGTTGTGGGCGAAGACCTCGGGACGGGCATCGAAGATCTGGCCGAGGAAGGCGGGGTCGGCGTTGTGCTCGTTCGCGAGCAGCTCGACTCCGGTGTTCGGGTTCAGCGCGTGGATCTGCCGCACCGTCTCGGCATTGAGCCACGCACCGGTGTCGGGCAGATCGTCGCGGGCGACGCTCGTGACCGTGGCGTAGCGCAGGCCCATCCTCCGCACGCTCTCGGCGACCCGGCGCGGTTCATCGGTGTCGTACGCGTCCGGCTTGCCGGTGTCGATCTGACAGAAGTCGCACCGCCGGGTGCACTGCGAACCGCCGATGAGGAAGGTCGCTTCGCGATCCTCCCAGCATTCGAAGATGTTCGGACAGCCGGCCTCCTGGCAGACGGTGTGCAGATCCTCGGTCTTCACCAGCGACTGCAGGGCCGTGTACTCCGGACCCATCTTCGCCTTGGTCTTGATCCATTCGGGCTTGCGCTCGATCGGCGTCTCGGCATTGCGGACCTCCAGGCGCAGGAGCTTCCGGCCCTCGGGGCGTGCGGCGCTCATGCGGCGATCCCTTCGTCCTCGGTCGCGTAGTCGGCAGCGAAGACGTCGGCGACGGACTGCACGATGTCAGCCGGGGTGACGTGCCGACCGGTGACCTCGCTCACGGTCGTCACGCCGGCGTCGGTGATGCCGCACGGGATGATCCCGCGGAAACCTGCCAGCGTGTTGTCGCAGTTGATCGCGAACCCGTGCATGGTCACCCCCTGCTGCACCCGCACCCCGATCGCCGCGACCTTGTCCTCGCCCAGCGGACGGCGCACCCATACGCCGCTGCGGCCGTCGACCTGATAGCCGTCCACGCCGAGCGGGCGGAGGATGCCGATCAGCAGCCGCTCGAGTCGACGCACATGCTCGACCACGTCGATCGGCTCGCGAAGACGGACGATGGGGTAGCCGACGAGCTGACCCGGGCCGTGCCAGGTGATCTTCCCGCCGCGGTCGACATCGACGACGGGCGTGCCGTCGTGCGGTCGCTCGTGCGCCTCGGTGCGCTTGCCTGCGGTGTAGACGGCCTCGTGCTCGAGCAGCAGCAGCGTGTCGGGCCTGGTGCCCGCGACCACGTCGTGGTGGATGCTGCGCTGCAGCTCCCACCCGTCGAGGTAGGGCACGAAGTCGGGTGCGAGGCTGGGGGTCTGGATGTCGAGCATCGGAGATTCCTTATTGTTGGATGGGGTCCAAGAAGTGGTGACATTCACAATACGACGTTCAGGCGACCGTCGGGCGCGACTCGCGGCTACGCTGATCGCTATGACCACGGCTTCGCGAGCAGGGCGTCCCCGGGCGTCGTCTCGCGAGACTCTCGCGGAGGCCGCCTGCGAACTGTTCCTCGAGCAGGGGTACGAGGCGACGTCGATCGTCGACATCACCCGTCGCGCCGGAGTGAGCCGGTCGAGCTTCTTCAACTACTTCTCGTCCAAGAGCGACGTGCTCTGGTCGGGATTCGACGCCAGAGTCGATGCGGCCCTGGTGGCGCTGGCGCGCCTGGGGACGGATGCCGACGGCGCGGCGGTACGAGACGCGCTGCGACCCATGCTCCACGATCTGGCACCCGATCCGCTGGCGCTCGCGCTGCGTCATGCGAGCGCGATGGGCGTGGAAGCGGAGCTGATGCGGGACACGGGGCTGCGGCACGCGCGGCTGGCATCGGCGATCGCCGCGGCAGCACGCAGCGCCGGCATCGAGGTGATCCGCGCCGACATCCTGGGTTCCGCGTTCGCGACGGCAGTGCTGTCATCCGTGCGGGTGTGGGCCGAGCGGGGCGCCGGGCAGGCGTCGCTCGAGGCGCAGTTCGAGGACGCGATGCGCAGCGTGCACGACCTTCCCTGGGGTTGATCGGACGACGCTCGCCGCTCGCGTAGAATCAGAGGCACCATGGCTACGTTTGGCACGCTCTCCGATCGGCTCACCGAGACCTTCCGCAATCTGCGCACGAAGGGAAAGCTGACTCCCGCCGACGTCGACGGCACCGTCCGCGAGATCCGTCGCGCTCTGCTCGACGCGGACGTCGCGCTCGCGGTGGTCAAGGACTTCACGGCGAAGGTGCGCGAGCGCGCCCTCGGCGACGAGGTCAACAAGGCGCTGAACCCGGCGCAGCAGGTCGTGCAGATCGTCAACGAGGAGCTCATCGCGATCCTCGGCGGCGAGCAGCGTCGTCTCGAGTTCGCCAAGAACCCGCCGACGGTCATCATGCTCGCGGGGCTGCAGGGATCGGGAAAGACCACCTTCGCCGGAAAGCTGGCCAAGCAGCTCGAGGGTGAGGGGCACACGCCGCTGCTCGTCGCCGCCGACCTGCAGCGTCCGAGCGCCGTCAACCAGCTGCAGGTCGTCGCCGAGCGCGCGGGCGCCACGGTCTTCGCCCCCGAACCCGGCAACGGCGTCGGCGACCCGATCCGCGTCTCGAAGGACGGCGTCGACTACGCGCGCCGCCACCAGCACGACGTCGTCATCATCGACACCGCGGGACGCCTCGGCGTCGACGCCGAGCTGATGAAGCAGGCATCCGACATCCGCAAGGCGACCAGTCCCGACGAGGTGCTGTTCGTCATCGACGCGATGATCGGACAGGACGCGGTCAACACGGCCAAGGCGTTCCAGGAGGGCGTCGACTTCACCGGTGTCGTGCTGTCGAAGCTCGACGGCGACGCGCGCGGTGGCGCCGCGCTCTCGGTGGCGTCGGTCACCGGGCGTCCGATCATCTTCGCCTCCACCGGCGAGAACCTCGAGGATCTCGAGCCGTTCCACCCCGACCGCATGGCGAGCCGCATCCTCGACCTCGGTGACATCCTGACCCTCATCGAGCAGGCCCAGCAGGCCTTCGACGAGGAAGAGGCCATGAAGATGGCCGAGAAGCTCGCCAACGAGGCCTTCACCCTCGAGGACTTCCTCGACCAGCTTCAGCAGATGAAGAAGATGGGCTCGATGAAGAAGATGCTCGGCATGCTGCCGGGCATGGGCCAGATGAAGCAGCAGCTCGAGGACTTCGACGAGCGCGAGATCGACCGCACCGAGGCGATCATCCGCTCGATGACCCCGGGCGAGCGTCGCAACCCCAAGATCCTCAACGGCTCGCGCCGCATGCGCATCGCCAAGGGCTCGGGCATGACGGTCACTGACGTCAACCAGCTGGTGCAGCGGTTCGAGCAGGCCGCGAAGATGATGAAGACCGTCGCCCGCGGCGGCACGCCGAACATCCCCGGCATGGGGCCCATGGGCAAGCCCGGCGCTTCGAGCAAGCGCGGCAAGAAGGGCGCCAAGGGCAAGGGCGGTGGCTCCCGCTCGGGCAACCCGGCCAAGCGCGCCGCAGAGAACGCGGGCCTCGCGACCTCGAACACCACGCCGACGGGCACCGGCTTCGGGCTCGGCGGGCAGAAGGCGCCCAGCGAGGCCGATCTCGCGGAGATCCAGAAGCTGTTCGGCAAGGGCTGATCCGTCAGCGCCGGACGAGCTCGTCCGTGCGGATCTCCTCGGCGCGAGGCGCCGACGGCATCCTGGTCCGCTGCGCGAAGATCTGACCGGCGATGAGCGCGGTCAGCACCAGCACCAGTCCGACGGCCTGCATCGGTGTGAAGGTCTCCCCGGCGACGAGCGCGCCGAGTGCCATGGCGACCACAGGTGAGAGCAGGGCGAGCAGACCCGGAGCGGCCACCGGCAGCTGCTGGATGCCGCGGAACCACAGCGTGTAGGCGATGAGACCGCCGGCCGTGCCCAGCCAGATGTACCCGAGGACGGCTCCGGCGTCGACGGTCGTCGGTGCGCCCTCGAGGAGCAGTGTGAGCGGGAGGAGGAAGAGCCCGCCCGCGGTCAGCTGCCAACCCGCGTAGGCGATCGGGCCGACGCCGCTCGGCCGGCCCCACCGCTTGGTGAGGATGATGCCGAAGGCCGTGGCCGTGATGCCGCCGAGCGCGGCGAGGACGCCGATCAGATCGAGTTCGGCGGCTGGGCCGAGCACGACCAGTGTCACACCGCCGGTGCCGGCCACTGCAGCGGCGGCCGTGAGCGGGCGGATGCGCTCTTTGAGGATGAGCGACCCGAGTCCGAGGATGATGAGCGGCTGCACGCCTGCGACGGCGGCCGCGACGCCTCCGGGAAGGCGTTCGGCGGCGAGGAACAGCAGCGGGAAGAAGGCGCCGATGTTCAGGATGCCGAGGGCCGCAGCCTTGCCCCACCATGCTCCGCGGGGGAGCGTGCGTCCGATCGCGGTCGCGAGGAGGCCGGCGGGAAGCGCGCGCAGGAGACCGGCGAGCAATGGATGCCCCGCGGGCAGGAGTTCGCTAGTGACGAGGTACGTCGTGCCCCAGGCCATCGGGGCGAGGGCGGTGAGGAGCAGCAGGGTCAGCCGGTTCATAATTCCAGCGTGCTCCAGTCGCAGTCATGACTCCAACGCATGCTTTGCGCCTTAGCCATGAACTGAGATCATGAATTCATGGACCTGCAGCAGATGCGCTACGTCGTCGAGGTCGCCGGCACCGGCAGTTTCACGCGCGCGGCCGCGCGCTGCTTCGTCACCCAGTCCGCACTGAGCCATCAGATCGCCGCGCTCGAACGAGAACTCGGACAGATGCTGTTCACCCGCACCAGCAGGAGCGTGCGTCTGACCGAGGCGGGCGAAGCCTTCCTGCGGCAGGCGCGGATCGCCGTGTCCGCGGCGGATGCGGCGAAGGAGGATGCCGTGGCGGCGGCGGGGCGAGTGATCGGCACGCTGCGCGTCGGCGTCATCCCGACGGTCGCCGCCGTCGACGTGCCCGCGCTGATAGCACGATTCCGCGAGGCGCACGCCGCCGTTCGGGTTGAGCTGACGGTCGGAAACAGCGACGCGCTGATCGCTGCCGTCCGCCGCGGCGACCTCGACGTCGCGCTCATCGGGCTCCGCGCCGACATCCTCCCCGGTGGCGTCGGCCTGCGCATGCTCGCCCGGGAGCGGCTCGTCGTCGCCGTGCCACCCGGTCATGAGCTGTCCGGTCGGGACAGCATCCGCCTTCACGATCTCGCCGGTGCCGTATTCGCGGACTTCCCCGCGGGGACGTCCGGACGGGCGCAGGGTGACACGGCGTTCGCGGCATCCGGTCTCGGTCGCGATGTCGCCTTCGAAGCGGACTCTGCGGAGCTGCTGCTCGGACTCGTCGCCGCCGGACTCGCGGTCACGCTGCTGTCGCCGGGCGTCGTCAGACGATCGCGGGCGGACGTCGTCCCGGTTGAGGTCTTGGACGGTCCGCTCCGGGTGGAGTACGCCGCGTGGGACGCGCGGGCACCCCGCGCGGCCGGGCGGGCGTTCCTCGCCGTGATCGAAGCGCTCCTTCTCGAGAACGAATGAAGAAGCGGGCCCGGGGAGGAATCCCCGGGCCCGCTTCGTCAGTCGGCGATCAGCGCACGTCGGCGTCGACCCAGTCCATCGACTTCGACACGGCCTTGCGCCACAGGCGCAGCTGACGGTCGCGCTCCTCGGCGTCCATGCTCGGCTCCCAGCGCTTGTCCTCCTGCCAGTTGGCAGACAGGTCGTCGAGCCCGCTCCAGAAGCCCACGGCGAGACCGGCGGCGTAGGCGGCCCCGAGCGCGGTGGTCTCGGCGACGACCGGACGCACGACCGGCACGCCCAGAACGTCAGCCTGGAACTGCATGAGCGCGTCGTTCGCGACCATGCCGCCGTCGACCTTCAGCTCGGAGAGATCGACACCGGCATCCGCGTTCACCGCGTCGAGAACGTCGCGGGTCTGGAAGGCCACGGCCTCAAGAGCGGCACGAGCGATGTGGTTCCGGTTCGAGTACCGGGTCAGGCCCACGATGGCGCCACGGGCATCAGGGCGCCAGTACGGCGCGAACAGACCCGAGAACGCCGGGACGATGTACACGCCGCCGTTGTCGTCGACCTGACGAGCGAGGTCCTCGACCTCGGGCGCTGAGCCGATGATGCCGAGCTGATCGCGCAGCCACTGGATGAGTGAGCCGGTGACCGCGATCGATCCCTCCAGGGCGTAGTGGGTCGGGCCGTCGCCGAGCTTGTACCCGACCGTGGTGAGCAGGCCGTTCTTGGAGTGCACGACCTCCTCGCCGGTGTTGAAGATCAGGAAGCAGCCGGTGCCGTAGGTGTTCTTGCTCTCACCCTTGTCGAACGCGGCCTGACCGAACGTCGCGGCCTGCTGGTCGCCGAGGATGCCCGCGATCGGCGTCTCGCGCAGCAGCGACGAGCTCTCCGCCGCGCCGTACACCTCCGACGAAGAGCGGATCTCCGGCATCATCGAGCGCGGCACGCCGAACGCCTCGAGGATGTCGTCGCGCCACTCGAGCGTCTCGAGGTCCATGAACATCGTGCGCGACGCGTTGGTCACATCCGTCGCGTGCACGCCGCCGTCGACGCCGCCGGTGAGGTTCCAGAGAACCCAGCAGTCGGTGGTGCCGAACATCAGATCGCCCGCCTCGGCCTTCTCGCGCGCGCCCTCGACGTTCTCCAGGATCCAGGTGATCTTGGTGCCGGAGAAGTAGGTCGCCAACGGCAGACCGACGACCGGCTTGAACCGCTCGACCCCTCCGTCAGCGGCGAGACGGTCGACGATCTCCTGCGTGCGGGTGTCCTGCCAGACGATCGCGTTGTAGACCGGCTTGCCGGTGTTGCGGTCCCACACGACGGCGGTCTCGCGCTGATTGGTGATGCCGACCGCGGCGATGTCGTGGCGGGTGAGGTCGGCGCGGCTCAGCGCCAGGCCGATCACCTCCTGCACGTTGCGCCAGATCTCCAGTGCGTCGTGCTCGACCCAGCCCGCCTTCGGGAGGATCTGCTCGTGCTCCTTCTGGCCGGTGGCGACGATGCTGCCCTTCCGGTCGAAGATGATGGCACGGCTCGACGTGGTGCCCTGATCGATCGCGATGATGTATTCAGCCATGTTGTTTCTCCTTTGAAGATCTAAGCGGGTCAGGCCAGGCTCAGCAGAGCCGGTGCGGCGAGCGCAGCGATCGCGGCGCCGATGAACGGGCCGACGACGGGCACCCACGAGTACGACCAGTCGCTCGAGCCCTTGCCCTTGATGGGCAGGATCGCGTGGGCGATGCGGGGTCCGAGGTCACGGGCCGGGTTGATGGCGTAACCGGTGGGACCACCGAGCGAGGCGCCGATGCCGACCACGAGCAGCGCGACGGGCAGCGCGGTGAGCGGGCCGAGGCCGCCGGGGGTGCCGATCTGGATGTCGCCGTAGTCCGCGAACGCGAAGATGACGAACATCAGCACGAAGGTGCCGATGATCTCGGTGACGAGGTTCCAGCCGTAGGAGCGGATCGCGGGACCGGTAGAGAACACACCGAGCTTGTTCGCCGCGTCCGGCTCCTCGTCGAAGTGCTGCTTGTACGCCAGCCATGCGAGCACCGCGCCGACGATGGCGCCGAGCAGCTCTGCAGCGGTCGCGATCAGGAAGGCGACGAAAGTGATCTTGCCGGCGATCAGCAGACCGAGCCCGACGGCGGGGTTGATGATCGCGCCGGAGTACGCCGACACGAGTACACCCGCGAACACGGCGAGACCCCAGCCCCAGTTGACCATGAGGAATCCACCGGCGAAGCCCTTGTTCTTGGCAAGAGCCACGTTGGCGACGACTCCGCAGCCGAGAAGGATCAGCATCGCTGTTCCGACGAACTCGGAGAGGAAGTACAACCCGAGATTGACATCAGTCATGTCTTCATTGACCTTTCGTGCTGCCCGCGCTCTCCCCGGCGCGGGCAATGGGTGAGATCATGTCGCGGGGAGGCGACGGTCGGTGCTTCAGCCGTTCTGATGCGACGGAAGTGCGGGAAGGTCGAGGCCGTGTCGGTCGTTGAGCAGAGAGCGCGTCTCCTCGAGTTCGGCCACGCGTCGCTCGGCGTCCCAGTCGAGGAGAGGAGCCATCGCATCGGCGAGCTCGACGAGCACCTCGTCGGTGACATCGCCGGTGAACGCCAGACTGGTGCGACGCAGGATGACATCCTGAAGGCGGACGGCGTGTTCGCGCTCGACCATCCACATCAGCTCTCGCGTCGACAGATCACCGTCGGCGAGCGGCGCGTCGTCGCCTCCGCGGACGAACTGCCAGACGTCAGCCGCGTGGGTGCCGTATCGGGTGAGCAGGCGCTCGGCGCGGTCGCCTGCGCCGGGGAGGTTCTGCTCGATCCAGCTGTGCCGGGCGCGCGCGGTGCGCGGGAAGCCCTGTCCGCCGCCGATCGCGCGGCCGACGGTCGACACTCGGCGGCCGCGACCGATCAGTCCGAGCACGACGTCGGAGAGCGACTCGCCGAGGGCGCGGAACGTGGTCCACTTGCCGCCGACGAGGCTGACCAGGGGGACGTCTCCGTCGCGGTCGACCTCGACCCGGTAGTCACGCGAGACGAAGCCGGGCGCAGTGTCCTCGTGGCGGGGGAGCGGACGGATGCCCGAGAACGTGAAGACGATCTGATCGCGCGATACCGGGATGGACGGGAACACGTGATGGATGAGGTCGAAGAAGTAGTCGATCTCCTCCTCCGTGCACACCGGCACCTCCCGAGGGTCGGCGTCGATGTCGGTCGTGCCGACGAGCACGCGGCCCTTGAGCGGGTAGATGAGCACGATGCGTCCGTCGGAGTGCTCGAAGAAGATCTCCCGCCCGCCGGTCGCGTCGAGCAGCTCCGGGTGATCCAGCACGATGTGCGACCCCTTGGTGCCGCCCATGAAGCGGGTCTCCTCGCCGAGGGCGTCGTTGGTGAGGTCGGTCCACGGACCCGAGGCGTTGACGACCACGTCGGCCGACACCGTGAACTCGGTGCCGGTCTCGAGGTCGCGCAGCAGCACGCCCTCTGCGGTGCGGCCGACGGCCTCGACGTAGTTGAGCGCCACGGCGCCCTGGTGAGCGGCCCGTCCGTCCTGCAGCACATCCAGCGCGAGACGCTCCGGGTCGTGCATCGAAGCGTCGTAGTAAGTGGCGGTGTACTTGATCTTCGGGTCGAGCGCGGGCAGCTCCGACAGCGAGCGCTTGCGTCCGAGGAAACGGTGGCGGGGGACGACCCCGCCATCGCGAGAGAACGTGTCGTAGATGGTGAGCCCGACCTTGATCAGGAAGGCGCCGCGCTCCTGCGGCTTTCCGCTGCGGTGCGTGAGGAAGCGCAGCGGTGCGGAAAGGATGCCAGAGAATGTCGAGTAGATCGGGATGGTCGTCTGCAGGGGCTTGACGTAGTGCGGCGCGATCTTGAGCAGGCCGTTGCGCTCCTGGACGGATTCCCGCACGAGGCGGAACTCGCCGTTCTCCAGATAGCGGATGCCGCCGTGGATCATGTGGCTCGAAGCTGCCGAGGCCCCGGACGCGAAGTCGCCGCGTTCGACGAGAAGCACGTCGACGCCCTGGAGGGCGAGATCGCGGAACGTGGAGATGCCGTTGATCCCCGCACCGATGATGAGAACCGTGGTGCGTCCCGACTCGCGGACTGCTTCGACCTGCTGGCGTTCACGTGATGAGTGCGTCGACTCGATCATCTTCGACCTCCCTCTTCTCTGGATGTTCTCAGCATCGACCCGAAGAGCGCCACGTGCAACCCGGATGCACATATGTGCAAGAATCGGCGCGGAGGACGACATGACGACGGACGCCGCACGCGACCGGAAGCTGATCGCGGCGCTGACCGCGGCTCAGCTGTATTACATGCAGGACCAGACGATGGAGGTAATCGCTCGCGAGCTCGGCACCTCCCGATCATCGGTGTCGCGTCTGCTCAGCTTCGCCCGGGAGGTGGGCCTGGTCGACATCCGGATCCATTCGCCGCTGGAGCGACTGGGGATGCTCGAGCAGCGACTCAACGAGCGGCACGGGATCACCGCGCACATCGCTCCGATCCCGGAGCGCGTCAGCGAGGTGGAGCGACTCGAACGCGTCGCGCTGACGGCTGGCCGCCTGCTGACGCAGTTCGTCGAGTCGAACATGGTCGTCGGCGTCGCCTGGGGCTCGACCATCAGCGCGGTCAGCCGCTCGCTGCTGCCGAAGGAGACCCACGGCACGACCTTCGTGCAGCTCAACGGCGCGGGCAACACGCAGACGAGCGGACTGGAGTACTCCAGCGACATCCTGCAGCGCTTCGGATACGCCTTCGGCGCCCAGGTCGAGCAGTTCCCGGTCCCCGCCTTCTTCGACAGCCCCGCCACGCGAGAGGCTATGTGGCGCGAACGCAGCACGCGGCGGGTGCTGGCCTTCCAGGCGAAGATGGACATCGCCGTGTTCGGTCTGGGCTCGCCCGAGGCCGATGTGCCCAGTCGGGTCTACGTCGGCGGCTATCTCGGCCGCGACGACTACGGCAGCCTGAAGGAGGACGCGGTCATCGGCGATGTCGCGACGGTGTTCTTCCGGGCCGATGGCAGCTGGCGTGACGTGCGGTTGAACGCACGTTCGACCGGTCCTGGCCTCGACCGGCTCCGGCGGGTGCCGCGCAGGGTGTGCGTCGTATCGGGCGCGGCGAAGCTCGGCTCGCTGAGAGCGGCCATCGGCGCAGGGCTCATCACCGACGTCGTGCTCGACGACGCGCTGGCTCGCCGTCTGCTCGACAGCGACTGAGCCGGACTCGCGGCGGGGCGGACGGTTGCGGCCGGACGAGCCGAGTCGCGGCTCAGCTGCCGACCAAGCGCTCGGGACCGGCGCGGAACTCACGGATCAGATGCTGGACCACCTGACGGAGGTCGCCGTTCGCCGCGTCGGCGGCCGCGAGCTGGCGGGAATAGCTCGCCCCCTGCTCGACGATCGTGTGCACTCCCTGCAGCTCGTGGGTGCATCGCAGATCGGCGGCGATCGGCATGAGATCCTCGACGACAGCCGTGATGTGCTCGCGCACCGGCACCTGCGAGCCCGCACGGTCGACGATGACCCTCGCGTCGAGGCCGTATCGAGCGGCCCGCCACTTGTTCTCACGATGGAACCAGGGCTGCAGCGTCGGAAGCTCCCTGCCCTCGTCCAGCTCACGCGAGAAGAACTCCACGAGTGACTGTGTCAGTGCGGCGACGGATGCCATTTCGCTCAGCGTCGACATGCCGTCGCATGCGCGCACCTCGATGGTGCCCCACTTCGGCGCCGGGCGGATGTCCCACCGGATCTCGGACGGGTCGGCCATCACCCCGGTGCGGGTCATGTCGTCGACGAAGGTCTCGAACTCCAGCCAGTTCGATATCGACCAGGGCAGACCAGCGGTCGGCAGCTGCTGGAAGACCAGCGCCCGGTTCGAGGCATACCCCGTCCGCTCGCCGGCCCAGTAGGGGCTCGAGGCCGACAGCGCCTGGAGGTGAGGGAGGAAGCCGGCCAGCGCTCCCATGATCGGCACGACCTTCGCCCTGTCGTCGACGCCGACGTGCACGTGGATGCCCCAGATCATCATGTTGCGGCCCCACCACTGGGTGCGCTCGATGAGCTTGTGGTAGCGGTTCTTGTCGGTCACCCGCTGATCGAACCACTGGGCGAACGGATGGCTGCCGGCGGACAGCAGCTCGATGCCAGCGGGGTCGGTCGAGCGGCGCACCGCGGCGATCGCGGCGGCGACATCGTCGACCGCATCGGCGACCGTGCTGCCCACTCCACTGGTCACCTCGATGGTGTTCGTGAGCAGCTCGCCGGTGACGGTGTGGCGCTCGGGGGCGCTCTGCTGCTCGAGGCGAGTCAGCAGCTCGGGCGCGCGGCCGACGAGATCTCCCGTGGCCGGGTCGGCCAGCATGACCTCCCACTCCAGCCCCACTGTCGAACGAGCGGAGGGGGCGAATTCGATCGGCACGCGCACAGTCTGACACGCGGGGATGACACGCTGGGCGCATCGTGTGGTGTCGTTTCGCGGACGGCGGGCGAATCTGGCAGAATAGAGGGTCGGACGGCTGCTCGACCCTCTATCCAGCATCCGTCACCCCTTTCAGAGCTTCCGCCGGATGTGCACCCCACTCTCCAGGCGACCGGTTCATCTTTCTTTCCACACCATTCAGGAGAATCGTGGCTGTCAAGATCCGTCTCAAGCGCATGGGCAAGATCCGTGCTCCGCACTACCGCATCGTCGTGGCCGACTCGCGCACCAAGCGCGACGGTCGTGTGATCGAGGAGATCGGCAAGTACCACCCCACCGAGAATCCCTCGTTCATCGAGGTCGACTCCGACCGCGCCCAGTACTGGCTGTCGGTCGGTGCGCAGCCGACCGAGCAGGTCACCGCGCTGCTGAAGCTCACCGGCGACTGGGGCAAGTACAAGGGCGACAAGGACGCGAAGTCCACCGTCCAGGTCGCAGAGCCCAAGGCCGCTTTCGAGGTCGACTCCGCCAAGAAGTCGGTCATCAAGCCCAAGGCCGAGAAGAAGGCCGAGGAGGCCCCGGCCGACGCTCCCGCCGACGCGGAGGCCGCTGAGGCTCCCGCCGCCGACGCAGAGTAATCCGCTGTGCTCGCCGCCGCGCTCGAACACGTCGTCAAGGGGATCGTCGATCACCCGGACGATGTCCGCATCACCGCATCCGCGTCGCCCCGTGGCGACCTCCTCGAGGTGCACGTGCACCCGGATGACCGTGGTCGCGTGATCGGGCGCGGCGGCCGCACCGCCAAGGCGCTGCGCACTCTCATCTCCGCTCTCGCCGACGGACGTCGCGTCCGCGTCGACGTCGCGGACGACTGACGTGGCCGCCGAGAAGAACCAGCTCCGCGTCGGTCGCCTGCTCAAGGCGCACGGACTCAAAGGCGCGTTGAAGCTCGAGCTGTACACCGACAACCCCGAACGGCGTTTCGTGCCAGGGGCCGAGTTCACCCTGCAGGTGCCGGAGGCATCCAGCTGGCACGGCAAGACCGTCACCATCCGCGAGTACCGCGTGATGAACGGGAACTCCGTCGTCTTCCTCGACGGCGTCGACGACCGCACCGCTGCCGAGTCGCTCGTGCGCGCCATCCTCTGGATGGACGAGGACGACGAGGTCGAGGACGACGCCTGGTACTCGCACCAGCTCGTAGGTCTCGACGTGGTGCGCGACGATGTCGTCGTCGGTCGCGTCGCGCGGGTAGAGCACCTCCCTGCGCAGGACCTCCTGATCGTGAAGACCGAGTCGGCCGAGGTGATGGTCCCGTTCGTCGAGGCGATCGTGCCGACCGTCGACGTCGCCGCCGGCCGTGTCGTCGTCACTCCGCCCGCTGGGCTCTTCGAAGAGCTCCCGGCGGCGGATGCCGGTGACGACACGCTATCGGAATGAGCGGCGGCATCCCGCGATGAGGGTCGACGTCGTCTCGATCTTCCCGTCGTACTTCGACGGGCTCGCGCTCTCCCTGCTCGGCAGGGCGCGCGACTCGGGCATCCTCGACCTCCAGGTCCACGACCTGCGCGACTGGACCTCCGACCGGCATCGCACGGTCGATGACACCCCGTGTGGGGGCGGCGCCGGCATGGTGATGAAGCCCGAGCCCTGGGGGCTCGCGCTCGATCAGCTCGCCGGTTCGGAAAGCGGGACCCTGAGTCCGTCGAAGAGCCGGCCCACCATCATCTTCCCCTCGCCCGCGGGCGAGGTCTTCACCCAGGCCACCGCACGCGATCTCGCCACGCGCGAGCACCTGATCTTCGGCTGCGGCCGCTACGAGGGCATCGACGAGCGGGTCTTCGAGTACGCCGCCGCCCTCGGCGAGGTGCGTCTCATCAGCCTCGGTGATTACGTGCTGAACGGGGGAGAGGTCGCCGTGATGGCGATGGTGGAGGCGATCGGCCGACTCATCCCCGGCGTCATCGGCAACCCCGAGAGCCTGGTCGAGGAGTCGCACGAGGACGGTCTGCTCGAGTACCCCTCGTACACGAAGCCCGCTGTGTGGCGCGACAGAGAGGTGCCGCCGATCCTGCTCAGCGGCAACCACGGCGCGATCGCCGCCTGGCGTCGCGAGCAGCAGCTCGAGCGCACCCGCACGCGCCGTCCGGATCTGCTCTCCGACTGAGCGCGAGCGGTCAGCGACCGGACGACACCGGCAGCTCGTCCGTCGGCGTGTCGCTGGTCTCCGAGGCCGTGTCGCGCCCGCGCTTCGCACGCAGCGAGCGGATGCGGATGGTCACCAGCACGACGACCGTCACCGCGACGACCACGATGACGACGTTCTGAACCACATCGACGTACTGCTCGACGATGTGCCATCCGGAGCCGAGGAACCAGCCGCACAGGATGAACGCGGTGTTCCAGATCAGGCTGCCCGCCGTCGTCAGCGCCGCGAAGCGCCACAGCGGCATGCGCGCGACACCGGCCGGAATCGAGATGAGGCTGCGGAAGATCGGGACGAACCTGCCGAAGAACACGGCCTTGCCGCCATGGCGGCGGAACCAGGCCACGGTGCGGTCGACGTCGGAGACGTCCACGAGCGGGAGACGATGGGCGATGCGGCGCAGGCGATCGAGCCCCAGCCAGGCCCCCAGCCCGTACAGCGCGAGCGCCCCCACGAGCGACCCCAGGGTCGTCCATGCGACCGCTTCCCACAGGCCGAAGGCGCCATCGTGGGCGGCGATGCCGGCCATCGGCAGGATCGCCTCGCTCGGCAGCGGCGGGAACAGGTTCTCGAGTGCGATCGCGATGCCCGCCCCGATCGGACCGATGATGTCCATGAGGCTGATCACCGCGTCGATGAGCCAGCCCAGCCAGGAGGTGTCGGTCGTGGAGCTCGTCATCGTGCGGCGTATCCTTCAGGTCGTCGGGCGGTGTCGCATGCGAGTCTAGGCACGGCGTATGCGAGAGTTCTGCATGCATCCGCGCTGGCATACTGACGTCATGCCGTTCGCCGTCGCCCTGGCCGTGATCCTCGCTCTGGTGGCCGTCTTCCAGATCGCTCTCGCCGCGGGTGCTCCCTGGGGCAGATTCGCGTGGGGCGGGTCGCATCAGGTGCTGCCGACGAGGCTGCGGGTCGGCAGTGCTGTGTCGGTGCTGATCTACGCCGTCATCGCAGCGACGGCCTTCACGCGCGTCGGCGCGGTGCAGCTGCTCCCGAAAGACCTCGCGGTCGTGGCCATGTGGGTGGTCGTCGGCTACTTCACACTCGGCATCCTGATGAACGCCGCTTCGCGGTCCAGGCCCGAACGGCTGGCCATGGTCCCGACGACGGTCGTACTGGCGGTGCTTAGCCTGCTCATCGCGCTCGGCGCGGGTTCGCTCCCGCCCGCAGCCTGACCGGGGGAAGGGCCAGCCGGATCAGTCGACGCCGAGGAAGCTGCGGTCGGTCAACACGATCGGGCCGTCCTTCGTGACGGCGACGGTGTGCTCCGAGTGCGATCCGCGTGATCCGTCGGCGCTGCGCAGAGTCCACCCGTCGTCGTCTGTGATGAGCTCGTCGGTCGTGGCGAGGAACCACGGCTCGAGCGCGAAGACGAGTCCCTCGCGCAGCGGGAAGCCGCGCCCCGCGCGGCCGTCGTTCGGCACATGCGGGTCACCGTGCATGATGCGACCGACGCCGTGGCCGCCGAAGTCGGTGTTGATCGAGTAGCCCTCGCCATGTGCGACCGCGGCGATGGATGCCGAGATGTCGCCGATCCGGTTGCCCACGACGGCGGCGGCGATCGCGGCGTCGAGAGCGCGCTCCGAGGTGTCTATGAGGCGCAGATCCTCGTCGCGGGGCGTGCCGACGACGAACGACACCGCCGAGTCCGCCACCCAGCCATTCAGCGACACCGCGAAGTCGAGTGAGACCAGGTCGCCGTCGCGCAGCGCGTAGTCATGCGGGAGGCCGTGCAGCACGGCGTCGTTCACAGAGGTGCAGATGACCTTGCCGAACGGGCCGCGACCGAAGGAGGGCGCATAGTCGATGTAGCAGGACTCCGCGCCGGCTCGGCGGATCAGATCGTGCGCTCTGGCGTCGATGGCGAGCAGGTTCGTCCCCACCTTCGTCTCGTCGCGCAGGGTCGCCAGGGTCTCGGCGACGAAGCGGCCGGCGGCGCGCATCTCGTCGATCTCGGCGGGGGTGCGCAGTTCGATCATGGGGGTTCCTCTCGTCAGCATCCATTCTCCCCGATGCGCACACCATCGATGCCCACAGCGAACACCCCGCCGCTCGCATGGACAGGGACGTACCATCGGATCATGGACCTGCGACGGCTGTTCTTCCGCTGGCTGCTGCCGGCATCGCTCGCCCTTCCGGCGTGGATGCTGATCGGCTGGGCGATCTTCGGGCAGAGCGGCTGGGGGCTGCTCTGGGTGCTGCTGATGGCGATCCCCGGTGTGCTCGTCACTCAGCTCGTGCTGACCCTGCTGACGCGCTCGCGTCCGTCGGTGCGAGCTGAACGCGCCGTGTCGTGGCTCGACGTCGCGGGCTTCACCGTCTGGCACGTCCTGACCGTCCTGGTCGGATTCTTCATCGACGGAGCGTTCCCGTGGCTGCTCACGGGTGCCATCGTCGCAGCCGTGGCCCTCTTCTGGATGCAGATCTGGCAGCTCTGGAAAGAGGCGCGCGACGCCGGGGCGAGGCTGCGCGAGACGCTCACGTGGTCGACGATCGCCCCGCAGCAGCGCACCGGTCGTGCCCGGAACGAGCCGGATGTCGTCATCATCGAGGAGTCCCGCCGGCGGGAGTTCTGACACCCGCGTCCGAGTGGCGCGTGGCCCGCGTTCATGGCAGAATAGCTGTTTGTGCCGTGACCCGGTTCTGCCTCAGGGGAACCCGCGGACGCCTCGCGCGCCGCTCGGCACACACCCGTTCTCATCCCTTTGATTCATGCATCCGACCTGTGGCGAGTGCAGAGAGAGACGATCATGCAGATCCTCGACGCCGTCGACGCGGCTTCGCTCCGTTCCGACATTCCTGTCTTCAACCCCGGTGACACCGTCAAGGTGCACGTGAACATCACCGAGGGCACGCGTTCGCGTATCCAGGTGTTCCAGGGCGTCGTCATCGGCCGTCAGGGCGATGGTGTGCGCGAGACCTTCACGGTCCGCAAGATCAGCTTCCAGGTGGGCGTCGAGCGCACCTTCCCGGTGCACTCGCCGGTGATCGACCACATCGAGGTCGTCACCCGCGGTGACGTCCGTCGCGCGAAGCTGTACTACCTGCGCAACCTCCGCGGCAAGAAGGCCAAGATCAAGGAGAAGCGCGAGAACTGACTCGCCGCATCCTTGCACCAGAACCCCGGGACACTCGTCCCGGGGTTCTGTCGTTGCGTCGCGGGTGTGCGACGCTTGTACTGCCGCGTGCGCGGTGAGTCGATGAAGAGGAACCACATGACATCCGATGCCCCCGCGGCAGTCCAGCCACCGCAGCGGCGTCGGGGCGCACTGGTCTTCCTGCGCGATGTGCTGGTCATCATCCTCATCGCGGCGCTCGTGTCGTTCGTGGTCAAGACCTTCGTCGTGCGCTCGTTCTACATCCCGTCAGGGTCGATGGAGCGGACGCTGCTGGTGAACGACCGCATTCTCGTCGACGAGCTCACTCCACGCTGGAGCGGATACGACCGCGGTGATGTCGTCGTCTTCAAGGATCCAGGCGGCTGGCTTCCGGCCGCGCCGCAGAGACCCGCACGACCGCCGCTGGTCGAAGCTGCGGACTGGGCGCTCACCTTCGTCGGCATCTCGACCACCGACGCACAGGATCACCTGGTGAAGCGCGTGATCGGCATGCCGGGCGACCACGTCGTCTGCTGCAATGCGCTCGGACAGATCACCGTGAACGGCTCGCCGATCAACGAGCTCGACTACCTCAATCTCCCTGAGGGCGACACCGCCGCATCGAACTCCGAGTTCGACGTCACGGTGCCAGACGACCGCATCTGGGTGATGGGCGACAACCGGGACCGTTCGCAGGACTCCCGCGCACATCAGGAGCTTCCCGGCGGCGGCTTCGTGCCGCTCGAGAACGTCGTGGGCCGCGCCTTCCTGACCACGTGGCCGCTCGACCGGTTCGGCCTCATCGACACGCACGACGAGGTCTTCCGAGCCGTGCCTGCACCCGAATGAGCGCGGTCGCGCCGACACTCACCCTCGAGCGTCGGCTGCTCAAGGAGTTCGATCTCGTCATCGCGCTCGACGAGGTCGGCAGGGGTGCTCTCGCCGGTCCCGTCGCCGTCGGCGCCGCAGTGATGGATGCCGCGGGCTCGCGCCGCCGTGTGCTCGACGGGCTGCGCGATTCGAAGCTGATCACCGAGAGTCGCCGACCCGAGATGGCCGAGCGCGCCAGCAGATGGGTGCCGCTGTCGGCCGTCGGCTGGTCGAGCGCCGCAGAGATCGACGAGGTCGGCATCATGCGCGCGCTCGGCCTCGCCGCCTCACGGGCCGTGCAGGCGGTCGTCGACGGGGGAGCGACTCTCGAGCGCACACTCGTGATCCTCGATGGCAACCACGACTACGTCTCCCGCGTGCACCCCGCTTCGCTGACCGTGCGCACCGTCATCAAGGGAGACCGTGACTGCGCCTCCGTCTCGGCGGCGTCGGTCATCGCGAAGGTCGCGCGTGATGCGCACATGGCGGCGCTGCACCCCGAGCATCCGGACTATCAGTGGGAGCGCAACAAGGGCTACGCGAGCCCCGAGCACCGGCGGGCGATCCGCGAGCGGGGTCTGTCTCCGCTGCACCGCTCGTCGTGGGCGATCGCAGACGCGCCGACGCTGTTCTGAGGAATCCGCATCACGGCCTCCGTGCTCATAGGATGGAGACATCATGGATGAGGATGCCTTCGACGACTACGATCGCGAGCTCGAGCTCGCGCTGTTCCGCGAGTACCGCGACGTCGTCGGCCAGTTCCAGTACGTCGTCGAGACCGAGCGCCGGTTCTATCTCGCCAACGAGGTGAACGTCGTCCGCCGCGACACCGAGCACGACTTCTACTTCGAGATCTCGATGAGCGACGTGTGGGTGTGGGACATCTACCGCGCCGATCGCTTCGTCAAGGCGGTCCGGGTGCTCACGTTCAAGGACGTCAACGTCGAAGAGCTGCAGCGCCGGGAGTTCGAGCTGCCGGAGGAGCTGTCGCTCGACGGCAAGTGAGCGTTCTCTCCGCACCGGGGTTGGCAGCAGGTTCTCCACAATCGGGGACGGCAGCGGGTTCTCCCCAATCACTGTGAAAGCCGCCCGTCGACGTCGGCGCCGCGCCGCAGGCTGTCGTCATGGCAGCGAAAGACGACTTCGGGCGAGCGGGCGAAGAGCGGGCGGCGCGGCATCTGAGCTCGTGCGGCTACGAGGTCGTGGACCGCAACTGGCGCTGTGCGCAGGGCGAGATCGACATCGTCGCGGTGCGCGGTGATCTGCTCTGCGTGATCGAGGTGAAGACGCGGCGCTCAGAGCGCTTCGGGCATCCGTTCGAAGCGGTCGACGAACGCAAGCGGCTGCGTCTGTGGCGCCTGGCGTTCGCGTGGGCCGAATCACACCCTGAGGAGTCACGGGGGCGGCGCCTGAGACTCGAGGTCATCGGCCTCACCGGGGCGGATGCCTCTGACGCACGACTCGAGCACCTTCAGGATCTGCGATGAGCACGGCGCGCACGTGGGCGGTCGCGCTGACCGGTGTTGACGGCCACATGGTCGAGGTCGAAGCGGACCTCAGCAATCAGACCCCCGGTTTCCAGATCATCGGTCTGCCCGACAAAGCGCTGGGTGAGGCCGCACAGCGCGTTCGCAACGCATGCGTGAATGCGGGACTCGACTTCCCCCGCCGGCGCCTCACCGTGAACCTGAGTCCCGCCAATCTCCCGAAAGCGGGGAGCGGCTTCGATCTGAGCGTCGCGGTCGCGACCCTCGCGACCGGGGGAGCGCTGCGGCGCGAATCGGTGCGCTCCACCGTGCACATCGGCGAGCTGGGCCTCGACGGCCGACTGCGGCCCGTGCCCGGCGTGCTGCCGGCCGTGTACGCGGCCGCGCGGGCGGGTTTCACACGTGTGATCGTGCCCCACGCCAATGCGGCCGAGGCCCGGCTCGTCCCCGGTGTGGAGGTGCGCGCGGCGGTCTCCCTCGCGGAGGTCGCGGTCGCGCACGGCGCCGATGTCGAGATCGACGACGCTGATCCCGTCGCACTCCCCGCTCATGCCGACCTCGCGGACGAGAGCCTGGATCTCGCTGACGTGGTCGGGCAGGACGAAGCGGTCGACGCGCTGATCACTGCGGCGGCCGGGGGGCACCACATGATGCTGAGCGGACCTCCCGGTGCGGGCAAGACCATGCTGGCCCGGCGGCTGCCGGGCATCCTGCCGCAGCTGACCGAGAGCGAAGCCCTCGAAGTGGCCGCCATCCGCTCACTGACGGGCGAGGCTGTCACGCGTCTCGACGCCCTGCCGCCGTTCGAGGCGCCGCACCACACGGCGTCGGCTGCCGCGCTGGTGGGTGGCGGCTCCCGCGTACCGCGACCGGGCGCGATCGTGCGGGCGCATCGCGGGGTGCTCTTCCTCGACGAGACGCCGGAGTTCCAGAGGAGCGCGCTCGACGCGCTGCGGCAGCCGCTCGAGTCAGGGCGCATCGAGATCGTCCGAGCCGGCTTCGCCGCGAGCTTCCCCGCGCAGTTCCAGCTCGTCGTCCTTTGTGTACGTCCAAACATTGTCCGGTCGTTCGAGTCCCTGGTGGAGTGGCCAACCGCGACAAGAACTCGGTCGGAGACGCATCGCAGATGCCGCCGTCGCTAGCACTAACCGGAAAGCAGGCAGGCGACACCGAGATCGGTTCTGACGGAGTTCAAGAGTCTCGGTTTGCGCTCCCAGAGCACCGGCGGCAATTCGGGTGTGTCAACGATCAAAGTAGAGTCAACTGGGTAGGCCGGTCCTCTTGGACCCGACGATTTGGGGGAGGACGATGCACAAGTTCACGCAAGGGCTGCGCTGTCAGGACGTCAGTGCGGGATTGCGCAACCTCCACCCGAGTGATGCAGTCCTCGCCCATCTTGAGGAGACTCAGCGTGTGGGAATGGCATCAGGCGTTGCGGCTCTTATTCGCGGCCGTGACGTGATCGATGATGCGGCCAACCTTCGCGCGATCGTCGCGGACCAGCTTGACATTCCCAACGTCTACTTCGACGCGGTCGTCGAGACGCTCGAAGAGGCGGGGATGGTGAGCGACGTAGTCCGGAATGGTCGCAGGATCACGTCATTCAACGAGAGTGTCCCGTTCTATTCCGATCTTTACCCACGGCTCGGGGAAGTTTGGCAGAACGCGGCGCCGACCGAGCTAGAGCAACAGACGGTGCTCCTCGTTGATGAGCTGGCCAAAGCCCCAATCGCTCGGGACGAGGTAGTGGACCGTCTCGGCCTTGACAGCGCAGAGTTTGACACGGTGTTGGAGCTCACGACACAGTCGCAGCTCGTCCAGTTGGTATCCGTCGGAGTCGACGATGTCCTCTACTCGCCCTTCTTGGGTTTCGAACAGCCTGGACTTATCGCCGATTTGGTGCGCGACCACGGCTCGGCTGAGCTCGCAGACGCCTTCGAAACAATCCGTGGTGAGCAAGGGATGCCGATTTCTCGTGCGGGCAAAGTCGTATCGGATGCGGTCTCCCGCGGTCTCCTTCTGGCGCCATCGGTGAAACTCGAGGGCGGTCATTCTGAAGCCTTCGCGACATTGCCTTACACCTTGGACACCCAACTGCTCCAGGGGCGTAAGCCGGTGCTCGACAAGGCTCTCGCAGTGGTTGCGTGCCTTCGCGCGGGCCAGCACTTCGGAGGCTATTCGAACATGAGTCCAGGCCAGTTGGTCTATGCCATCGACAAGCTCCTGCGAGAGGGGCAGATCGGTGCGCATTCCTCTTCAGAGCGCCAGTACCGGACGCTTAATCGTGCCGGAGTCATCAAGTTCGGTGAGGACCGTGTGCCCTGGGGAAACGGGCGGGGGAAGTGGGTCGTGCCGACCCTGATCGACACCGACGACAACAGAGAGGCGCTCCGGCTCGCGCGCGACCTCATAACCCACGGGGAGAGCATGTCGGATCGTGGGACGAACCATCCCGAGGCCGCCAAGTTGCTCGACAGCAACGATCCATACTCTGCACCCCTCCGCACGGTCCATCTTCTTCGAGACAAGAGTCGGATGAAGGATAAGCACTGGCAGGCCGCGTTCGATAAGTTGATGGGACACAAGCACTGATGAGTGAACTGGACCTTGATCAGAAGGTTGGCGCCCGGAGACTGCTTTGGCGCATGGGCTACTCCACGCGCATTGACGTTGTGCTCCGGGCTGTAGAACTCGCCGGGCACGGTCGGGGCGCCCCGGAGGCGTATACCGATCTGGACGTGTTGGGCGTGGAGGTCACGGCTTCTGGAGACGTGCAGTCCTGCATAGTCGACTGCAAGACCGGAAACAGCAGCGTCATCGGGCGTATGTTCTGGGTACGAGGTCTCGTCGAGCTTTTCGGCGCAGATACGGCCTTCATGGTGCGCGATCAAGCCATTAGCGGTGACGCACAGCAATTGGCCGATCGCCTGGGGATCAGTGCGCTGACGCAAGGCGACCTATCGAAGCTAGATGGCATGCTCCAAACGCCTGTGCCGCTCACTACTACTCCGCTCAGCATCCTGTTCGACGTGGAGAAGGTAAAGGCAACCATGTCTCGATTCACCGGTATGGATCGACGCCTAAAGCCGCTGCAGGACTACAGGCAATTCGCCTACTGGGTCCATGAGGATCATCGGAACCTCGTTGGGATCCCAGACACGCTGAAGGGGGTCCAAGAAGTCCTCGACCCCAAGAACCCAGTCCACGTGGGGCTCGTTCTGGATTCCGCTTGGTTGTACTTGCTGTCGATCGCGCGCGCCATCGGAGCGATCCGGACATCGCACGTAGCGCATCTGGACCACGGCCTGAGCCAGTACATCGCCGGAGGAGCTGTCCAACTGAGTCAGAAACGGGAACTTGCCGACCTGCTCAGTTCTCTCCAAAAGTCAGGTGAGATCCCCACCGGTCCCAAAGCTTCAGTCAACCCGCCGTTCTTCGACGGTCTGTTGGAGCTCGTGGTGCGCCTTCTGCGACGCGGTCGACTGCTCAACGAAGCGCTGCGAGTTCTCGAGTACCAGACGGCGGCATCGGTGTTGAACGTCAATGCCTCAGCGGCCAAAGCCTTCGGCGCCGAGTACGACCGCACAGCCGCGAAACTCGCGCTGGACGTTGTGATCTTCATTGTCACAGCCGCCAAACTGGACGTAGCCTTCATCGACGGCGCCCGAACATCGCTTATGGGAGCCAGCGCAACGACCACCGACGAGAATCCCTCGGAATAGCGGGTGTGTGATCCCTGCACTTGCAGAGCGCATAGCCGGTTCCTCACTGGGCCCGGGAGCTCTCAGACCCGTTCGATCGTCCAAGCACGGTAACCATGTCCGCGTTGGATACCCAGTGCGTGATCGGGATAAGTGCTGAGTGGGATGCGGCGAAGAACGGCGCTGATCGACGCCGCAAATCGCGCGTTCAGGGCCCTCGCCGCGATGTTGTTGTCCTGAGTCGCTAGAACGATGTCGCGTCGCGAGTCTGTTTCGCTAGCAGCGGTGAGTAGTTTTAGTCCGATGCCTCGTCGCTGCGCTTCAGGGGCGACCGCGACAACCTGAATAATGATCGGCGTAGACGGCTGCGCGCCAACTGCGAAGCAGCAATAGCCGACGTGGACATCCTCGATCTCCGCCAGAAGCACAAAGTGCTCGGCTAGCGTTGCCCCATTCGCTCGCACGGAGCGCACCGTGATCGGTGCACAACGAACCTGCAAATCCGTAAGACGGCGGGCATCCCGAGGCGACGCTGTGCCCCGTCGTATTGACACTTCCAACGGCGGAAGCTCGGCCAACTGCGTGACCCAGGCCACGAAGTCCGAATCTCTACTCAGGGGAAATACAGGCTCCAACGCCTCATACGCAAGCTGGTCCACGCGTCCCATTCTGCGGCGTCGTTGGCGGCGAGCTTAGCTGGCGCTCCCGCCTGGTGGCGCTTCGATTGGACCGGGCTGAGCGATGCTTCAACGGCCAGGGAGTCGCTGCTGGTTGGCGTGCGAGCGGCGAGTTGTCGGACTCCAGTCTTCAGCTGGTGCCGCACCACAAGCTTCCTTGCCGGCTTGCGAGGTCGGACGGTCGGGGTTGGCGTACATTACGCATCCCGCCAGCAGGTATGTTCGATCTGTGGCGCACATTGACAACCTGGTGGAGCGGATCGCTGATCCGACGCTCCGCGACCAGATAGCCGAGGAGATCGCCAAGCTCGTCGACCGCAAGGACTTTGGACTTGTCTTCCAGCGGCACAAGCCCGAGGATGTCGAGACCCCGGGGGTGAAGCCGCGACGCGGCGATCGAGTCCGTCTGCGCGGCGACACGACCAAGCGTGAGTTCCTCGTTCGCGCTGCTCGCTCCGGAGTCGCAACCCTCCTACCGTTGGATGCGTCACGCCACGTAGTCGCCGACGCGGAGCCGGAGGAGCACACCTTTGAAGACGTCGTTGTTGTCAAGGACTTCGACTATCCGATTTACCCGGGACTTGAGCTGGTCGACGAAGTCAACCGCGGGGATGACAAGCCGTCTCACATCGTGATCAACGGCGAGAACTACTACGCGCTGGAGACACTGCTCTACACACACGCCGGAAAAGTCGATGTGATCTACATCGATCCTCCCTACAACACCGGATCCGACGACTGGCAGTACAACGACCGCTACGTGGACCGACGAGACGACTTTGCGCACTCAAAGTGGCTCTCGTTCATGGAGAGACGGCTGCACCATGCACGCCGGCTGCTGAAGCAGACGGGCGTGATTTTTGTTTCGATCAGCGACCACGAGCAGGCACACCTGAAACTGCTGATGGAGCAGGTATTCGGAGCCACGAACTTCGTCGACACAATCGTGGTGGAGATGTCGACGACCTCGGGCCCCAAGGTCACCAACGCTCAGCAGGGCACGATCGTTAAGAACGTTGAGTTCGTGCACATCTTTCGCAAGTCAACTGACTTCGACCTTGTCCGTCACACCCCACTGTTTGACAGCACTCCGCAGTGGGACACGCACTACGTCCAGTGGCTCGGCGACAACGGTGAGCTGCACAGCCTCGCGGAAGTGATGCTAGCGAATGACGAAGTCGGAGCTGAGATCCGTCGATTCGGCCTGATCGAGACCACCGGTCGCAATAAGGGGAAGTTCGTCGTAGCAGCGAGCATGGACAAGTTGCTTGCGGTCTCAGAGGTAGCGAGCAACTTCGTCTCGGAGAATCTCGATCGGATCGCGCGGCTGGACAACCTCCCCGCGTCATGTCGCGGTATGGAAGCACCGGTCAACGGGTGGGTGCAAGTCCAGGCAGATCACCGCACGTACCTATTGACCAAGCTACGCACGGGCACCCTCAATCAGGTCTATTCGTTGCGGCGGAACTTTCGGATGTCAGATGACTACCGGCCCCGGTTCGGGCGTACCGTGATCCGAGGCGACCTCTGGAAAGGGTTCTACCAGGACATGGGGAATGTCTCGAAAGAGGGCGGCGTCGCGTTCGCGAACGGTAAGAAGCCGATCCGGCTTATGAGCCAGTTGATCAAGTGGGCCAACGACGCTTCTGACACCGTCATCTTGGACTTTTTCGGCGGTTCGGGAAGCACCGCGCATGCCGTCATGGAGATGAACGCCGCCGACGGCGGGCGACGCCAGTCAATCACCGTAACGAACAATGAAGTGGGACGCATCACCAGTGACTCATTGCGAGGTGCGGGATACCTGCCAGGAGACCCTGAATGGGAAGCCGAGGGGGTTTTCGAGAAGGTCACGCGCCCACGTCTCAAGACCGTTGTGACCGGGCAAAGGCCCGACGGGAAGCACTACTCGAAGGGCCTCGCGGAGAACGTATCGTTCTACAAACTGACCTACGAGGACGAGAACCAGGTCGCCCTGGATCGCCGTTACCAGGCGATTGCGCCGCTGCTGTGGATGAAGTCTGGAGGACGCGGGGCAGTCGTGCATCGCAATGATGCAGCTTGGGCGCTTCCTGATGATGCCACGTACGGAGTGCTCTTCGACGTCGCAGCCGCTCACGACTTCGGTAGGGCTGTCGCCGATCGTGTGAACGATGTTCGGCACGTCTATGTCGTCGCGGATGCCGAGAGTGCTTTCCAGGCAGCGATTCAGTACCTCCCGGCCACCCTTCGCTACTCGACTACGCGGCTGTATTCCGACTATCTGCACTCATTCGAGATCAACGGCAAGGACTGACCGTGACGATCATCCTCACCGACTTCCAGCAAAGGGCCGCAGCCCAACTGGTCGCACACATCAAGGACGCCCAAGAAAACTACGCCTTCAAACAGGACCTGCTCGCCGCCGTCGTTCTAGAAGCCGCCACGGGAGCCGGCAAGACCGTGATTGCGACCTCCGTGATTGAGCAGCTGATGTTCGGATCCGACTCCACCGAGCCAGTGTCGGGGACGACGATCCTGTGGGTGACGAACGATCCCAACTTGAACGCGCAGACGGCACGGAAAATGCAGGATGCCTCGAAGCGAATCAATGACATCCGATTGCTGGGGCAGGGCGCCGCGTTCAACCAGGAGATCTTCGAACCGGGCGTCATCTACTTCCTCAACACCCAGGCCGCGTCTGCAACAGCGCGTATCGCGAGGAAGGGAGACGGCCAGGACTGGACCATCTGGCAAACGATCGAGAACACGATCGATCAGCTTGGCGCCCGCTTCCTCGTCATTGTCGACGAAGCTCACTACGGCGTCACAGACAAAGCTGGCGGCGCGCCGACGATCATCAACAGGATCCTCAATGGTGACCCGGGATCCGACCTCCAGTCCTCTGTGCGGAAGCCTGTGCCAGTGTTCGTAGGGATCTCGGCGACCGCGGAACGTCTAAACAAGGCGTTGGAACAACAGAACCGGCGTCGTTACAACGTCACTGTTCCGATTGAGGAGGTCCGCAGCTCGGGCCTAGTTAAGGACCGGATAACGCTCGCGCCGGCGGCGATGGCAGGTGAGGTAGTTGCCGACACGACGTTCATTCGTCTCGGCGTCGACAAGACGCTCGAGTACGAGCGCAGGTGGGCGGAGTACGCGGCATCGCAGGATGAGCCTGCGGTGATTCCCGCGATGGTTATTCAACTCCCCGACGAACGTTCTGAGGACGATTCCTTCAAGACTCTGCTGCGCAGCGTCGTCGATAGTGTCCTACAGCAATGGCCGGCTCTGATCGCGCTCCAGATTGTGCACACCTTCGGCGAGCACACTCCGATCGACCTCGGCGGTGGCCGCGCTATCAGGTACATGGCACCACAAGACATTCAGGACGCCACTGAAGTTCGTGTGGTGCTGGCCAAGAACGCGATTACTACCGGCTGGGACTGCCCGCGCGCGGAGGTGTTGGTGAGTCTTCGCGCGTCGACCGATTTCACGCCGATTGCGCAATTGATAGGGCGCATCGTGCGCCAGCCGATGGCGCGAAGAATCGCCCTGGACGAGACGCTCAACAACGTCCACGCCTATCTGCCTCGCTTCGACCGCAAGACTGTCATGTCGGTCGTTAGCCAGTTCTCGACTGGCGACACCGCAACGTCTGCCGAAGTGATTCGCCTGGAGTTGCCGTACCGGGCGCCTGGCCATATGCAGCCGGCCCTGCAGGTGCTCGCAAGCCTGCCCTCATACTCGGTCCCCTCCCAGATTTCCTCCCCTGAAACCAAGCGCCTGCACACTCTCGCTACTTATCTCGAGAACGATGCTCTGCTTCCCGGTGCTGTTACGAAAGCAGTGGCCTACCTCAACGGCATCCTTGATATCGAAGCAGCCAAGCTCTTCGCCACTGGCGAGCTCGACAAACGACGCGAGGCTGTTTCCAACGCGTCGGTATTCGAGCTTCAGGTCTCCGTCGATGGCTCAGTGATCGATGGTGAGCGCATCCTTGCGGGAACGCGTATGGACGCCAAGAACATCGACGATGTCTTCCGTCGTGCGTCCCGCGCCCTTAAGGACGGCACGGCCGAGAGCTACTGGGCCTACCTGGTCAATAAGGACCCGGACGAGGATCCAATCGAAGCCAAGATCACCGTTGCAGCTCTCGGCCTTTCGCCGCAACTCGTCGAGAACGTAGAGGCCGCTGCTGCTTCGATGAACGCCGACTGGCTCAAAACCCACGCCAAGGAGATCTCCTTCCAGCCGGAGTCTGTCCGAGCGCGATACTCCAGACTGCAATCCGAGGCTCGAGACCCCCAGCTAGTACCAAGGATCGAGGTCGGAGGTACGGTCGTCGACGCCGTCACGCAGAACACTGACAGCGATCTCACAGATGAGCAGGTGCGTGCGGACATCGCTGCCGATACCGTAAACCGCTGGGCCAAGCACCTCTACCAAGATCCTGCGGACGGGAGGTACTGGAAGAAGCCACAGGATTCAGACGGGCTGGAACGGCGAGTCCTCGAAACGGAGCTCGCGAGTAACCAGCTAGTCGCCTGGTATCGAAACCCCGTCGGCGGAGAGCGCGCTTTGTGCATCCCTTACCGAACGAGGAGCACGGGGAAGTGGGCCCGCTTGTTCCCGGACTTCGTCTTCTTTCATGAGACACCGTCGGGTCTTAAGCCGTCCATCCTCGATCCCCACGGGATACATCTCACCGATTGGATCGACAAGTTGACGGGATACCTCGACTACGCCGACAAGCATGCGAGTGAGTTCCGAGGGATTGCGCCTCTGACCAAGCTCCAGGGCAAGGAGATGTTCTTGCCTGTGCATGACGCAATCGTGCGAGCAAAGATTCGCTCAGCGGTCGAGGCCGGCGACAGCATCGAAGAGATTTTCATCGCTCACGGCGTTGCCTACTGAAGCGCGAGGCTCAAGCTGGAGTCGGTCGTCGACTTCAGCTTGAGCCGTCGATGCATTGGCGTGAGTCCAAGGTCTACCGCTAAGGGTACGAAGTCGATCCGGTGGTCGCTCCCAACTACCTGGCTCGATGGTTGTCGCTAAGGCGGGCAACCGCGCCACGCTCGCACTCCCGCGGGTCATTTCTTGGCAGATCTGAGTACGCTCAACCCTGCTCGCTTACTGATGGCACGCCACCGCGACCTGCCGTTCCGCGGTCAATGTCCGACCCCAAACGTAGAATCGAAGTGGAGACAAGTACACACAGAAAGCCCCGACTTGCAGAGCCGGGGCTTGAGCAGGTCGGGGCCGAATGTCTGTGGTAGGACAGTTCGACCTTAGGCGCAACTACGCGCGCGATCAAGCCAACCTAGGTCCTGATCGTCACCTGCCGTCCTTCTCAGGAAGCTCCTGAGAACGCTGATGGAAGGTGGTAATGCATGGGCGTATATCCGACGATCGAGAAGGTGGTCCAGGACGCTCGCCAGAGGATCCAGGTCACCGACGAGGAACTTGATGAGGCCAGGGAGCGGCGCGCTGCGATCGCCGGTGCCCTGCTGGCTGAGTTCTCGGGAGCCAGGACGTACTTCAACGGAAGCATCGCCCATGGAGATGCTCTCACGCCTCTCACGGACGTCGATCTTGGAGTTGTGATTCCGAACCCCGATGGTCGGTACGGCCCGGGACGTAAGGGGCCGCTGGAGCTCCAGGAGCGCGCCGCTGAAGCGATACGTGATCGCCTGAGTGACAGTTACGAGGGACTCCGGATCGAGTTCCGAGATCGAAAAAGATCCATTCTGGTGAGGTTTCGGGACCCGATCCGTACGGGCCTTCCGGACTTCACCGCGGATGTGATCACAGCTATCGACAACCCACGTGACGCGGGTCTGTTCATTCCGAACTACAGCTCCTGGGATCGCTCGCATCCTGAAGAGCACACGCGACTGATCTCAGAAGCGAACAAACAGACCGAGGCGACCTTTGCGCGGACGGTTCGCTTGCTTAAGCACTGGAACAGGAAGAATGGTGCGCCTCTCTGCACTTGGAATATCAAGGCGCTCGCGCTCGGCTGCGTCAGGACGGAGTCGCCGCTGATTTCGTCAATGCGTAGCTGGTTCGAGCACTCGATCGCCGAGCTCAAGCTTGGGGAGACCGAGGACCCGGCTGGTGTGAGCGACAAGCCGATCAGGCTCAACGCGCCGCGAACCGAGGTCGTTCAGCGCCTCGAGAAGGCCGCCGAGAAGCTTGAGAAGGCTGTCGCCTACGATCTGGCGGGATATCCTCTCCTTGCCCAGAAGGAGCTGGCTGACCTGTTCAACGATTCTGAGATGCTCGCGCCTCCCTCCCGCGACGAGCTGCTTCGTGAAGGTGCCCGCTTCCACGCGAATCCTTCCGGCAAGCCGTCCTCGAGATTCGGTTCACCTGCGCTTGTTGCGGCTACCGCTTCCGCTGCAGCGACACTTGCGACAACGGCTGCGGCCACGCCCGTGCGCTCCTGGGGAGACCGGTGACTTGCCTCGAGACGTATCGGGTGCTGCACGCAGACCCACGCTTCTTTCTCAGCCCGTGGTGGGGGAGCTCTCCTGCTTGGCTTCTTCCGCTTGAGTCTCGCGCGCGCCGACGGTACGGAGAGTCGATGTCGCGAACTGAAAGCAGGGACCGGCTGGTCTACGAGATCGAGGAACTCGATGTGATTGCCCGAGACCCTGTCCGGGTTCGAGTTGAGTTCCACCGTAACCCGCCCTACGAGGTGTATGGACTGCACCCAATGGACTACCCTCGGGTCTTCGCGGACCCTGGCGCAGCATCGCCACATCGAATGCCCGATGACAGCCTGTGCCTGTACTACCCGCGCGACCCGCGTGATCGGCGTTGGGTTGCAGACGACGGCCTCGACGAGCTCCTAAGCATCACCGCGCGTCATCTCTTCGCGGAAGAGTACTGGCGCTCAAACGACCAGGTCTGGCCGATCGAGCAAGCCCCACACGGCATACCGGAGGACGCCTCGTGAAGGTATGCGGGATGCTCGAGTGGTGCTTCTGGGCCAGTGAAGCCGGAGCGACGATTCTGGCCGGGCTCCTTGCTGCGGCGGTAGCAGTAGCCGGTTATGCGTGGCAACAACGGCAGTCCCGCGCCGACAAGCGAGCGATCATGTACAGCGAAGCCCTCCGCGCGGTCGAAGACTACGCGGAAGCTCCGTACATCGTCCGCCGGAGGAGCGGGAAAGACGCTCGCTCCATCGTGAGCGCGCAGATAAGTGAGATCCAGTCACGGCTGGCTATGTCGTGTGCCCTGCTGGAGATTTCGGCGAACCGGCACATCGCTGAGGCGTACAAGAACCTGGTCGTGACCACGAGGCGGGTGGCTGGTGCTGCGATGTCCGCTGCATGGCGCGGACCGCGCATTCGTCGCGACTCTAACCTGCCAGGGCACGCGCCATACGACCGATCGGCAATCGACAACGCCAGGGCCGCTTACCTGGACACGCTTCGCAAGCACGACCACAGCGCCTCGCGTCGGATCAACGGATGACGCATTGCTGAGGAGCGACGAGCGATCATCCATGTGATGGGTGACTCGACATTCGAGGCACCCATCGCGGACGTCGAATCTGCCGCCGTTGATCGCAAAGTGCCCGCATCGAGCAGTTGATCGCGGATCTACAATTGCCCGTGTCAGCCGCCGCTAACTCTGGTCCGAAAACGGATCTTGCGTGAACTCCACCGGACCGTGCGATGGGCAAAGCCAGGTCAGCGAGAGGGTCTCGTCAGTGTGCCCAGGTTCAAGTGGTATTCCGCATGCGGGGCAATCCTTGCCACGCGGCAGACCGTCGGCACCTAGTTCTTCAACGCCCGCGGACACTTCGCCTCCGATCGCCTGAGTGCAACATCGTTATCCCGTGGTCGAGACTACGCTCAGGGTGTCCCGGATCATCAGCGCGTGCGCAGGTCTGGAGCGTCGTCAGGGACGAGCGATGACAGGGGAGCCCCGAGCACTTGAGAAATAGCAAGCATTGTCCGCAGCGTCGGGTTAGAGGGAGTGCCAGGACGCGATTCGCCCTTCTCGTACTTTTGGTACGTGTACCTCGTGAGGCCCGAGCGGTAGGCGACGTCCTCTTGACTCAATCCAGCACGCTCGCGCGCTGCCCGCAGAGAGGTCGCGAGCCGCTGCGAGTACGCTCGCCACTGCATCTCGGTCTCGTCGTCTCGAAGGGCCACCCGACAAGCGTGGGCAAGGGGAATAGTCCGTATGGCCTAATCCGTATGGCATAATTTCGGAGGCCATACGAAACAATCGTCTCCTCCGCGCGGATGCGTCCGCTGTCACCTGCACGTGTGCTGCCAGCCTCGATGCAAGCCGGTCGCCAGCTCGAGACGGGCTCGTGCGTGCGACCGCGAAAGCGATGGTCCGCATGCAACGTGATCCACGGCCGATCTGGTGGCGAAGCTTCTCGGTCTCGCCGCCCGCCGAATGGGTGTATGTCTTCGAAGACTTCACCGGCGATGACACCGGAGAGCCATGGGCAATCGCCGCTGGCATCTTCATTGCTCAGACACGACGACGGAGTGGTCGCGGTCCGACGTTCGCCGAGCTGTTTACCTCTCTGCTTCCCGACACGTCTGGACTTCCGGGGCCATTCCCGGACGGGATGGATTTCCTGGACCGCCGCCGGGCGATCTCAGGTTTCCGCGGCCACGTCGCAATCGACTGGCGTCGCCGCAACATGATCAACTGGGACAAGGACGTTGTCCGCAGTCTGCGGGTGGGGCGTGCATTTCGCGAGCTCTCCAGGAATCGTCAACTGGTTCGGAGTATGGGAGCGACCAAACAATGCGACCTGTAGAGGTATTCGTGAGTCAAACGAGGCGTCGCGCCTTTCAGTGCGTTCTGCTCGGGCCGGCGCCAGTCTGGAGGATCAGTTGATGAACGAGTCGTATCCCGACGCGATTTATCGGATTCTCGCGAGGTTCGCGCGCGACTGGCCGGTGACGATTGATGTCGGACCCGGCTGGTTCCCGCTCCTGGCACGGCTCGACGAGCGTCTTTCCGAGGTGTCTCCGCACTACGTCGTCCACCAAGTGAAATCGAAGTTTGGCTCGCTGAGCTTCTACGCGCAGTGCTCGGACGACCCGCAGGACTACAACGAGGCACTCGTTGAAGCGATCAGAGCTGCAGAGTGGGAGAGTACAACTGCCTGCGAGGAATGCGGCGAACCTGCTGGAACCTACACGATCGGGATGTGGGTATGGACACTGTGCTCGCGGCACGCCAGCGAAAAGCTGACGCCAGATGATGCGGCGTGACTGACCTGGGGTAATCGACTGGGAGTGATGCACGGGTAGGTGACAGCTTCGGTTGGACCGTGAAGCTCTGGTTCATGGTGGTCCCGAGCCCGACCGGCATCAAGCCGCCTCGACGTGCCTGCCCGCGAAGGCGACGGCAGTTCCGTTCGATTCAGCTCGCTATCGCGAGGCGTAGCTCTTCATAGCCGGCCCCGGGGGCGTCGCTCCAAGATGTTCTTCATGTAACAGCTAGATGTATGAGGCCATGACGTTGCTGACTCGCGTCGGTGTCGCAGAGGCGGGCGGTTGCCCGTCGTGAGCGCCGTGGGGACGGTGATAGTTGTAGTGCCGGTTCCACACTTCGAGCGCGGCAGCGCGTTCGGCTTCTGAGCGCCAGATGCGCGCGTAAAGAAACTCTTCGGCGAGGATCCGGTTGTAGCGCTCGACTTTGCCGTTGTGTCGAGGCGTGTATGGCGTGATGCGCTGGTGTCGACTGTTCCCGACTGCGTCGTGGAAAGCTGCGGATCGGTAGCAGGAACCGTTGTCGGTCACGACCCGCTCGATCCCGGCGATGCCGTGCTTGGCGAACCAAGCTCTTGCACGTCCGAGGAACGCGACGGCAGTGGCGGCTTTCTCGTCCGGCAACGCTTCGGTGTACGCGAGTCGGGTGTGCCCGTCGATGGCCGAATGCAGGTAGACGTACCCAGTCTTCGTACCCCGGGTCTTCTGACGTGCGACAGCTTTGGCTTTCTCGCTGCCTTTGCCGTGCACACGCCACCCGCCGCCATCAGGGATACGACCGACCTTCTTCACGTCCAGGTGCACCATGTGGCCGGGACGTTTGGTGGTGATGCGTTGCGGTTCCCGATTCAACTCGCCGTTGGGGTCAATATACTTGCGCTGGTTCAGGCCCAGCTGCGCGAGGAGCCGGGTGATGGTGCGACGACTGACCGGTGTTCCTGCTTGCTCGAGCTCGAATGCGATACGGGACGCTGGCCATTTCTGTTCTCGTCGCATTGACTCGATCTGCTCCACGAGGCGGCCAGGCGTTGCAGATGGTTGACGGATCGGCGACGACGAGCGGTCCTGTAGACCGAGCTTCCCGAATCGTTTGTATCTGTTGACCCATTTCGAGGCGGTCGCGCGGGAGATCCCCATCTCTGCGGCAACATGAGAAATAGGTCGAGTCCGACAGCGCGCGACGAGTCGACGACGACCTTCGACCGTCAGTGGCGAATTTGCGTGCGTCACTTGACCACCTCGCTCTCGACGGGTGCAATCAGCCGAATAAGCGGAACTGCGAGCAGCAGTGCCGTGGTGGTCGCGAGCGCGGCTACCCAAACGGGTCCGAGCGCGCCCGGCATGACGCTGAGTGCGGCGGAGGCGAGCACGGGACCGGCGGCCGCGCCAACGTTGAGTGCCGCTGTCGCGTATGACCCTGCCATGGTGGGTGCACTCGCCGCGGCATAGAGCACTCGTGTGATCAGCGTGCTCCCGACGGCGAACCCCACCACACCCTGAGTGAATACGAGCCCGAGCAGGGCAACGGGGTTCGTTGCAAAGAGGGCCAGCGCGACCCACCCGAGCACCAGAACGCTGCCACCACCGACGATGACGATCCTGGGTCGGGCATCCGAGAGTCGTCCCGCAACGGTGACGCCGATGAAGGAGCCGACGCCGAAGAGCACAAGGGCCAGCGGTACCCACCACTGGCTCAGGCCGGCGGTGTCCGTAACGATCGGCGCGAGATAGGTGAGCGTGGCGAAGGTGCCGGCATTCACCAGGGCAGCGAGCAGCATCGTTAGAACGAGGCGCGGGGAGGACAGCTGCGCCAGTTCCACACGCAGCGAGGTCGAGGACGACTCCTCCCTTGACGAGTCGTGAACTTGAGTGTTGAAGCCCGCGGCAATGCCGATCGCAGCGGGGACGCAGAGAAGAGCGATCGCCCAGAACGTCGACTGCCAGCCGAGTGCCGTTCCAAGCAGTGCACCGGCGGGGACGCCGGCGACGGTGGCGACGGTGGTACCCGCCAGCAGAACCGCCACGGCCCGCCCTTTGGCATCGGGTGCTACGAGTCTCGTCGCCGCACCCAAAGCGACCGCCAGGAAGCCTGCATTCACGATCGCCGCGATCACGCGCGTGATGAACAGAACCGTGAAATCCGGCGTAAGTGCCCCGACGACGTGGGATAGCGCGAATACGATCGCGCAACCCAGGAGTGTCGCCTTCACGGGGAGGTGACGAGTGAGCGCGGCCATCGCCGGTGCACCGATCACCATCCCTGCGGCGAACGCCGATGTCAGGAGACCAGCGGTCCCCACGGAAACGCTGAAGTATGTGGAGATGTCGGGCACGAGGCCGGCGAGCATGAATTCGGAAGTACCCATGGCGAAGACCACCAGGGCAAGAAGATAGAGAGCGAAAGGCATCGAGATAGCTCCGAAGCGAGAGTACGAACAAGAGAACGTCTCGTCACCACGGTCAGCGCCCAGAGGGCACCCGGATGCCGTGCTGCGCGCAGCACTGGGCAACAGAGAGCTAAGGGCTCAGCGGAGGTGAGGGGCTGACGGCGTGACCGAAAGCCCCTGAGTGTCCGATTCAGGGCTCGACATACCGCTCACCTTACCTGGCTGCGCCGCCAGCCCCAAGAAGTGTCAACAACCTCCTGGCCAGCAACAGCTAGACGCCGCTTTCCGACGCAACGTTGTGGCCGACCGCCCCGATTCGTCCCATCGCTGCAAGCAGGAGCATCCTGGCTGCCAGAGCTCTGGCAGAGCGTCAAAGAAAGTCGAGCAGGTTCGCGGCAACCTGCCCTCGAGCCGCTGGTGAGTAGGGGATCACGTGCGTCGCTGAAGGGGCGTAATGCGGGCCTTCTGCTCGTGATCGGTCCGCAGGTTGTGGTTCTCCAGGGTGAGTCGCTGAATTTCAGCAGCCGCGATCTTGATCTCGTCCCGAAGGCGGGCGTTCTCAGTGCGGAGACGCGCATTGGCGGCCGCGAGAGAGTCGCTTGGAGCGTTGTCTGTCTGCTGTTGAGCTCGGCGGCGGACGACCTTGCGGCGGTTGTCTGCGAGTTGCTGCGCGATCTGGGGAAAGTGCCGCCAGAAGGTCGCGTTGCTCATCTGGAGGCGGGTTGCGACTGCGAGGGCGGCTGGTGGACGGCCGGCGTGTTCTGTTGCCGCAGCGATCGCCGCTTCGACCTGCGCGGGTGTGGGCAGTGTGACGCGCTGAGTCATGCCGTTCCAATGTCAGTGGTTTGTAGCAGCTTGACAATCTTCGTGTGGCGTTCCTCGAGCTGCGTGACGAGGAGTGGCGGTAGGGCGGGGCGGGCAGCGATGTCGGCCTCGATGGTGGCCAGCTCGGCTTCCCACTGTGCACGATTGGTCGCGGTGAGGGCGACGTTGGCGCACGCGAGTGGCTTGCAGTTATTGAGGTTCGGCTTGGCGGGCGCGGGTTCGGTTCGTGTCCGGCACAGGGCTTTGCGATGGTCGTATACGCAGGTGACGTATCGGTCGGGGTAGACCGCGGGGTCATTGCGCGCAAGGAGCCGGAGGAGTCTGTGACGATCGGTCGCAACGACACCCTGGAACTGTGCGTGTTCGCCCAGTGCACTGAGACGGGCCTGGGCGTCGTGACCCGCAGGGCCGAGGAGTTGTGAATGGTCGTGTTCGTCGATCATCGCGAGGAGTTCCTCGCCACGCAAAAGAGCCTGCTCGGCTTCAACTTCTGCGCGGAACCCGGAATCAGATGTGCCTGCGTACCCTTCGAACATTTGAATGCTGTGGTGACGGTATTGAATCGCACCGGCGATTGATCCGCCAGGGTGCCGGGCGATGTACCAAGCAAGGGTGCGTCGGAATTGGCGAGTGGAGAGCCGCCAGGCACGGCCATCAACGTCGGGAATCGTGTCCTGGCGTCCGCGTGCGTTGCAGTAGGTGTTGACCCATGTGGTGAATCGAGACAGTTGTTGGTTTGTCGCGGCGAGAGTGAGGGCGTGGTTGCCTCCACGTCCGGCCGAGCCCGCGCCGGGGCCTACCTTCATCGGTGCGAACAACCACTGCACCGGCGGGCCAGGGAGGTTTGCGTGGGCCGCTTCAAGGATGTGAATCGCGCGAGCAGCCGCGGCGCCGACGACCCACGTGGCGGTGACGCCGCCTTCGTCACTTTCGCCTTTGAAGGCGAGGCTCGTCACCGTCCAACGGTAAGGGGACCCAGTGGCGTCGTATGCCGTGTTGCAACATCCGGGGCGTAGGTGTTTGATCTCGTTGTCGCGCATGCCCGAGAGAAAAGCAATCGCGATGTAGCAGGAGATCTGAAGCATCCTAGTAAGCGTGGTGAGGGAGTCCTCAAGGCCAGGGGAGAGGCTCACGCCAGGAATCCAGGCTTCTCCGTCGAGTCGTGCGCGGATCTCCAAGTCGAGTTCGGCGTACTCGGAGACTCCGACGATATCGGCCGTGGCATCGAGGACATCCCGCTGCCGTTGCAGCGCCGTCCGGTCACAGCCGATGATGTGGGCGATTGCGTTCAAGTGCAGCTTGCCGAGATAGCCCGGGAGGGCGCGGCCTGTGGATCGAACAGTCGCGAGGTACGCCTGAATGCGCTCTTGCTGAAATCCGTATGGTTTGCCGGCCATTGGCCCCTGAGGGGCCGGGCGACGTCGGGCTCTCCACGCACGTATGGCTTGCAGGATGTCTTCGCTGAAGTCGTCGATGAATCGCAGCGCCCAGACGAGCACGCGGCCGTGAACTTCCTCAGGGATACGGTCGGTCTTGTTCTCGTGTGCCGGTGTTACCGCGTGTTCTGTCCATGAAGCGTTTCGTCGTGGGTCCGCATGACGATCGACGTCGTCTGGTCGGTACCTCCAGAGCATGTTTACCGACGAGCGGAGCGCGAAACGCCGGGTCGCTGTTGGGTGGCTGAGGAGAAGGTGGCGCTGATAGGCCTCGAGGTCTTCATCGGTGAGCTCTCGCGTCGTCTTACCCGGAGCGTGCACGTCTAACCACACGAGGAACAGGCGGAGGTTGTAGAAGGTCGTCACAATGGAGTTGACGCGGGGTCGCTCTTCGTCTGGAGGGAGAGGGCCAGACAGCATGGTGTAGCAGAGCCGTTTGAGGACGTTCCGATGGGTGAGTGGCACGGTCGCGAAACGAAGCGTGAGCCCGCGGGCCTGCGACTGCAGCGACGCGGGAGCGAGGGGCCAGTCATCGTCGACGAATCGCGCGGTCTCGTCCAGCACGTGCCCGGAGCGCAAAGCGCGGCCGTGGAGGACAAACTGGCGAATGTCGTCATCTTCGGAACGGACGGTGAGTTCAAGACTGTCCGGGGTCACGGTTGCTCCCATCGGGGTTCCACAAGGTCGAGCAAGCTGTCGCCTGGGCGTTGCGCATGTGCAGTAGCGACCTCAGCTGCGCTGAATTTCGGAAGAACGTCGTTGCGGATCGCGGTCCACACCGAGCCATATCGCTGCCACCAGTCAGCGTCGGAGAGCTTCGAGCGCCGTTCCTCCAGTGCGTCGAGAAGGCTCATCAGGCGAGGTAGATGGTCTGAGGTGATGACGGAGTTGCCGCAGTGGAAGCAATCCATGAACGACACGTTGCATCGACGCCCGGTGAGTGGGTGATGCTCGTGATCGCTGCACGAGGCCCAAGCGGTAGGAGTGCTGTCGTCAAGGGTGGCCTCTATGTTGGTCCTTGGTCGACGCACCTGAGGGGAAACCTGCAGCTCGGTTCTGCCCGTACGTGCGAGTGCGCGTCGATGGGAGTCGTAGGCTGCTCGTTCAACGTCGATAAGCGCGTCCGAGACGACCTCCCGCGCCCAATCGACTGTCGTCTGGTCGCCCGCGAGATAGTTGCGGAAGAGTACTCGGGTGGAGTTGCTTCGCGCGGCTGAGGGCAAGTGCCCGCCAAGCTGACGGGTGCGACGCACGTCGACACTTGTTTTCAGTCGATTGCCTGTCAGCCGCAGTGGTTGGCGAGCATCTTCTGGCCCTCGATTCCTGCCACGATGCTCGGGTAAGTCAGCGGTGAGCTGATGGCGTTCGACCCACCGGCCCCACTTCAGACTGGCGCTTAGATCCTTCGCGAACGGGTTGCGGCATTCACGGCCGTCCTCGTCGGCTGACTGATGCCACACAGCCCAGAATGAGGGTGTGTCGAGGAAGCGGCGCGCTGGTGCCATCAATCGGTGAAGGAGCAGATAGAGGCCGCCCGGAGTGTGGAGCTCCTGACCGCGCACGCCGATTTCCCAGGTGACAGTGTTGTGCCAACGGCCGGGACCGCGGCGTCGTTTCAGGACACTGAGCTCGACAGCACGACCTTCGAGGAGACGATACGTCACCGGCAGCTCTTTGATCACCTCAAGGTTCCAGCCGGTCGTCAGAACGAAAAGTGCCAGCAACGGATAGAGGTCCTCGCGAGTCACGAAGAGCTGCTCGGCGATCGACCTACGCGGTCCCGCCAAATGTGTAGCGGAAAGCCCATCCACCGTGACCCGCCCAGTGCGGAGAGCTGCGTCCACCACCGCATCAGGACCATCGCGGCGTTGCTCGAGGCGGTCCTTCAGCCTGCGAACGTCCGCGCGAGCTGCAGCGGTGATTCGAGCAAGCTCGGCATCGGAGTAGCCCGAGATCCCCGGTCGGGCTGTGTTCCGGGTTCGAGGATGGAGACGTTCAAGCGTTGCTGACGGTATCAACTGACGCAATGGTGGATGATCAAAGATGAGCCCAAGCTGGCGCACCTCCACTGCTGCTGAGGTTGCTGTAGTGGCACTCGCACGAAAACGGCGGAACACATTGACGTGCTCGACGGTGAGGGAGGCAGGAGTCTTCGGCGGTCGAGGGAGCTGCGCGATGAATCGAATGAATCGAGCGAGCGTACCCCAAGCGCCCCGCACGGAGGCGAGTGTACGCAGCTCGCCAGAGGGCCCTATGCGCGTGGACCATGCCGCAGCCAACGCCGCATGCCAACCTGGCAACGGCAACTCACCGACATCGAACGATCGCTCCCGCGCGTCTTCGCCACGGAAGTGAACAACGCTACTCGTGGTTCTCAGGGACTCCTCCGTGAACTCCGGGTGATATCCGGGCGGAGGAAGGGGCGAGGGCCGGCCTGCGCGTGTAGATCCTCGGCCTCGGCTCACGTCTGATCAGCGCTGAAATCGGCTGCCCGCGGGTCTTCCCATTCGCTCGGAATCAGCGCCAAACGAGTCTCCATCTCCAGCTCCTCCAAGGCATGCAGATACACCTGAGTTGTGGTCACGCTTCTGTGCCCGAGTGCTCGGCGAACCCAGTCCAACGGATCGCCGAACACACGCGAGTAGTGAGTGCGCTGCTGAGGCGACAAGCCTGAAAGCTCGTCGATGTGCCCGCGCTGCAATTGCTCGAGCGTCAGCACCGCGAACGTATGGCGAAGCAGATGGGGATGCGCGCGCAGGCGGACATCGTGCGCTTCGCAACGAGCGTTCGCCTGCCTGAAAATGTCCTTCCAGGTTTGCGCGGCCATCGGCCTCCCAGCCTCGGATAGCCACAGCGCAGCGGGCTCAAGCCCGTCCGCGGTCTCAATGACGGTGTGCTGGCGCTGTGCCGGCGTGAGTAGATCGGCACGTGTGTGAGTACGAAGACCGTCCGGCCAGGCGACGGTCACTCTGCCTGTTCTCGGGTCCAAAACGGGCCCAGACAGCTTTGCGTATCCGCCACGTTCTCTTGCGGCATCGACGATCGCGCCTCTGTCGAACGCCACGTACGTGGAGATCTCGCGCAGGACGGACGTCGGCACGTAGACCCAACGCTCTGAGCCTGCCTTCGCGACCGCTCCAGGTAGCCGAAAGCGCTCGTACCCACGGTCAGTTGCGAGAGGAAGCTCACCCGTGAGCAACGACACTTGCTCGGTCAGACGCATGCCGGTGCGAACCATCAGATCAGCGAACGTCGAGTTGCGCGACGCCCATCTGCCGCGAAAAGCCGGATCCGGTAGCCCGTCTGGCAAGTACCCGCGAAGGCCAACATCGCGCCAGCGCCGATAAGACGCGGCAGGCAGCCACTTCACGTTCCCACGCGTTGCGTCGTGCGCATACGTGGCTGCAGTTTCGCCAGGACCCCGCGCGGAGTACCCGGGTCGGTGTCGACGAGCACGCTGAGGCACCGGACTCTTGGCGATGCGTCCGCGAGCGGCTTGCCAGCGAAAGAACCTGGCCTGTGCGCTAACTTCCCGATTCCATGTCGCCCCCACCACCCTGGGCCCTTGAGGCTCGAAGCGGCGCCACACCAGATATGCCCGGTGATCCTCCTCGGTTGCATGTCTCCAGTCGGCCACGTCCCGACTCCGGTGCAGGAAGTTGAAGAACATCAACAGATCACGGGCGTATCCATCGCGCGTTGCCGCCCGCGCTGACAACATGTCAGCGGAGTAGAAGAACTCGTTCAATTCCCGGTCGTACCTGAAATCAGGATTCAGCAGAAACGGGGTGGCCGTCGGGATACCCCAGTCCGATGGCAACCCGTCCTCGCGATGGAAGACATGCCATGAACCATCCGAGACTGAGCGTTCAACCGCAGCATCCGTCGCCATGTTTCGAACGCTACCTGACAATGGTTTCGAAATGAACAGTCGACAGTAACCAACTCCCGCCACAACCTCGCCATGAACCCGTGTCCCTGCGGCAACTACGGCGTGCGTGCAGCGGAGTGCACCTGCCCGCCGATGGCCATCCGCCGCTACGCAGGGCGCCTGTCGGGCCCGCTGCGCGATCGCGTCGACATCGACCTCCGGGTCTCGCGCGTCGCGGCATCTCTGGCCACATCAGGCGAAAGGTCCACGACAACCACCGACGAGGCGCGCGAGCGAGTCGCGCGAGCGCGGGCCGCCGCCGCCGAGCGCTGGCGCTCCAGTCCGTGGCGCATCAACGGCGCGGTGCCGGGGGAGCGACTCCGACAGGGCGCGCTGCGCCTGCCTCCCGCGGTGCGCGCACCGCTGGATCGCGCTCTCGAGAGAGGAGCGGTGACGCTGCGCGCGTACGACCGCGTCCTGCGCATCGCATGGACGCTCAGCGACCTCGCAGGCCTGACATCGCCCGGTGCCGACCAGCTCGGGCACGCGCTGTTCCTGAAGAAAGGACTCCTGGCATGATCGCCACCGGACTGGAACTGATCGATGACGCGGAGATGCGCTCGACCGCACGACTGCTGCGGACCGACGCCGATCCGACAGAGGTCGCCGCGCGGGTCGCGTGGTCGGTGCTCGTTGAGCCGGGCGATGGTGTCGCCGGTGCACTGCTGCAGAGCCTGGGGGCGGTCGAGGCGCTGCGCTGCGCGTTCGGCGATACGAGCCTGATGCCACCGGGAGTGGCGCCGCCCCGAGCGCTCGCGGAGGCGCTGGACAGGTGGCGCCCTCGTGCGAGCACTCGCGCCGTGCGGGATGCCATGCGCTCCGCCCACAGCGTGGGAGCCCGCGTGCTGCTGCCCGGCGATGCCCTCTGGCCGGACGGGCTGGGCGACCTCGATGTGCATCAGCCGGTGCTGCTGTGGGCCAGAGGCGACGCGGACGTGCTGGCGGCCGGCACGGCTGCGGCGATCGTCGGCGCGAGGGCGGCCACCGGATACGGCGAGAACGTGGCAGCAGAACTGTCGGGCGACCTCGCGAGCGGCGGCACCCTGATCGTGTCGGGAGGCGCGTACGGCATCGACGGGGCCGCCCATCGGGCCGCGCTGGGGGTGGGCGGCGCCACGGCGGCATTCCTTGCGGGTGGGGTCGACCGGGCGTACCCGATCGGGCACCAGCAGCTCTTCGACCGGATCAGGCAGTCCGGCGTGGTGCTCAGCGAGGTGCCCTGCGGCTCAGCGCCGACCAAATGGCGCTTCCTCGCTCGCAACAGGCTCATCGCGGCCGCCACACTCGCGACGGTCGTCGTGGAGGCGGGATGGCGCAGCGGCACGTTGAACACCGCGGGACACGCGTCTTCGCTGGCGCGTCCGCTGGGCGCGGTGCCGGGGCCGATCACATCTGCAGCCTCGGCCGGATGCCATCGCCTGCTGCGGGAGTACGACGCGGTGTGCATCACGAGCGCTCGCGACGTCAGGGAGCTGTGGGGAGAGTCGGATGCCACGGTCGCACCGTCCGCGACGCCGGACCACGACCGGACGAGACTGTTCGATGCGATGAGCACGCGCAGCGCGCGGGAGACGGCGGACATCGCGCGCCGAAGCGGCCTCTCGGTCGAGCGGGTGCGCTCGCTTCTCGGGCTCGTGGCACTCGACGGCCTGGTCGCCCAGCGCGACGACGGGTGGGTGCGCATCGAGTGACCGCGGGCCGATCAGCGACAACTGCGCCGACGACGCAGCCCGCATGCCGGCGGGGCAGCCCGCCCGCCATGACGCAGCACACCTGATGAGGACGCAGCCCGCGCCACGACGCAGCCCGCGTGCCGGCGGGGCGGGCGTTCTCCCGGCGCGCCCGTGCAGGAAGCAGCGGGGGAGCGGCATCCTGGAGAGGTGAGGTATGCGGACGCGGTGACATCCTTCACGTCGTACCTGGACCGGGTGCGCCGGCTCTCGCCCGCGACCGTGCGCGCCTACCGTTCCGACCTCGCCGACCTCGGCGCCGTCGTCGCTGACGCCGACGTGCGCGAGATCGACCTCGAGATGCTGCGCGAGTGGCTCTGGCGGGCCACACAGCGGGGGGACGCACGCTCGACTCTCGCGCGGCGCGCAGCGGCCGCACGTTCGTTCTTCGGCTGGGCGCACGAGAGCGAGCTCATCGCCGCCGACCCCAGCCTTCGCCTGCTGACGCCGAAACGCGGCAAGACGCTTCCCGTCGTCGCCTCCCAGGACGGCATGCGCGACCTGCTCGACCAGCATCGCGCCGCCGCGGCATCAGGTGATCCGATCGCGATGCGAGACCACGCGATCCTGGAGGTGCTGTACGGCAGCGGCATGCGCGTCTCGGAGCTGTGCGGCGTCGACGTCGACGACGTCGACCTGCACCGTCGCACGGTGCGCGTGCTGGGCAAGGGCGCCAAAGAGCGGGTGGTCCCGTTCGGCGCTCCCGCCGCCGACGCCATCGGTGCGTATCTGAGCAGAGGGCGCCCGGCGCTGATCGCCCGCGCCGAGCACACCACGCCCGCGCTGCTCCTCGGTGCGCGGGGAGCGCGAATCGGCCCCCGGACCGTCTATGCGCTCGTCGCCCGCGTGCTCAGCCCGATCGTCGGTGCCGAGCACGTCGGTCCGCACGCTCTCCGGCACTCAGCCGCTACGCACCTGCTCGACGGCGGTGCAGATCTGCGCGCCGTGCAGGAGATCCTCGGGCACGCGAGTCTCGGCACGACCCAGATCTACACGCACGTCTCGGCCGAGCGTCTGCTCGCCGGGTATCGCCTCGCCCATCCGCGGGCCTGAACCGCCGGCGTCCGGCGTGCGCGTCACCCCTCGCAGCAGGGCAGCAGGATCGCCCGCGGAACCTCCCCGAACAGGGGCAGGGGGTTGATGTAGCTCCCCTCGAGTCGCACTCCGACATGCAGCGTGCCGCGCGCCGCGTGGCCGCCCTCGGCGACCGTCCCGAGGGGGTCCCCGGTGCCGATGGCGTCGCCGGGCGACAGCGCCGATGACACCGGTTCCCACGTGCTCACGCGACCGCCACCGTGGTCGATCGTGATCAGGGGACGATCGACGACAGTGCCTCGGAACGCCACCACGCCGGGCGCGGGCGCCACGACGAGTGCATGGGTGCCGGCCGCGACATCCATCCCACGGTGTCCCGGGCCGTAATCATGCGCGGGAGCGCGGAACGGCTCGACCACCGCACGGGCACCGTCGACGGGCCATCGCCACGTCCCTTCGTCCTCGGCGGCAGCACTCGCGCCGCCGAGGGACACGAGGAGCGAGAGGACGACGGCGATGAAGCGGGCGCGCATCGTCTCACCCTCGCGCATCGAGCGCCGTCGCGCGCGGCGGGACCCCGCGTACGGGGGACAAGCGGCCGACTCGCGCCGCTGTGCAGGGCGTTTCGGCGGAGCCCGATCCTGTACACTGGGAGAGCACCTCGAAATCGAGGTGACTACGCGTGCCCACAGCGACTCAGGTCGTGGCATCCATTCCCACAGGTCCCGCTCTTCGAGCGGGCGGGCGTGTGCCGGGCACCAGGACTGCCGGTCGATCGATCGGCGAGAACAACCTCAACGACGCGACAGCGTCAGAACAAGGAGACGACCATGGCTGTGGTCACCATCCGCCAGCTGCTCGACAGCGGCGTGCACTTCGGACACCAGACCCGCCGGTGGAACCCGAAGGTGAAGCGCTTCATCCTGACCGAGCGCTCGGGCATCCACATCATCGACCTGCAGCAGTCGCTGTCGTACATCGACCAGGCGTACGACTTCGTCAAGGAGACCGTCGCCCGCGGCGGCACCATCCTCTTCGTCGGCACCAAGAAGCAGGCGCAGGAGATCCTCGCCGAGCAGGCCGACCGCGTCGGCCAGCCCTACGTCAACCAGCGCTGGCTGGGTGGCCTCCTCACCAACTTCTCCACCATCGCGAAGCGTCTCGCCCGCATGAAGGAGCTCGAGGAGCTCGACTACGACAACCCCGCAGCCTCCGGCTTCACCAAGAAGGAGCTGCTGCTCAAGAAGCGCGAGCTCGACAAGCTGCACAAGTCGCTCGGCGGCATCCGGAACCTGTCGAAGACCCCGTCTGCCCTCTGGGTCGTCGACGCCAAGCGCGAGCACCTCGCCATCGACGAGGCCAAGAAGCTCGGCATCCCGGTGATCGGCATCCTCGACACCAACGCCGACCCCGACGACTTCCAGTACCCGATCCCCGGCAACGACGACGCGATCCGCTCGGTCTCGCTGCTGACGCGCATCATCGCCGACGCCGCCGCCGAGGGCCTGCAGCAGAAGCACAACCCCGACGCCGGCGACGCTGAGCCGCTCGCCGAGTGGGAGCGCGAGCTGCTCGAGGGCGGCGAGGCACCGGCTGAGGCAGCCACCGAGGCACCGGCTGAGGCAGCCACCGAGGCACCGGCCGAGGCAGCTGAGGCTCCGGCCGAGGCAGACGCCAAGTAAGTCACCCCCACACGTTCAGATACGAAGCAAGGAGCCACCACACATGGCCAACTTCACCATCGCCGACATCAAGGCGCTGCGCGAGCAGCTCGGCACCGGAATGGTCGACACCAAGAAGGCGCTCGAGGAGGCTGACGGAGACGTCGAGAAGGCGACCGAGATCCTTCGCCTCAAGGGCGCGAAGGGCAACGCGAAGCGCGCCGACCGCTCCACGAGCGAGGGCCTCGTCGTCGCTCGCGAGGCCGACGGCGCTGTGACGCTGATCGAGCTCGCCTGCGAGACCGACTTCGTCGCGAAGAACGAGCGGTTCATCACGCTCGCCGAGAAGGTCGCCGACGCCGTCGCGGCCGTCGCCGCCGATTCGGTCGAGGCAGCCCTCGCCGCTCCGGCCGGCGAGCAGACCGTCGAGCAGCTGATCTCGGACGAGGCCGCCATCATCGGCGAGAAGGTCGAACTGCGTCGCGTGCGCACCGTCACCGGTGACGCCGTCTCGGTCTACCTGCACCGCACCAGCAAGGACCTGCCCCCGCAGATCGGTGTCGTCGTCGCCTACAGCGGCTCCGACGCCGAGACCGCTCGCAGCATCGCGCAGCACATCTCGTTCGCGAACCCCTCGTACCTCTCCCGTGAGGACGTCCCGGCCGCCGAGGTCGAGAAGGAGCGCGAGATCGTCACCGAGATCTCCCGCAACGAGGGCAAGCCCGAGGCCGCGCTGCCGAAGATCGTCGAGGGTCGCGTCACCGCGTACTTCAAGCAGGTCGCGCTTCTCGAGCAGGACTACGCGAAGGACAACAAGCTGTCCGTGGCCCAGGTCGCGAAGGATGCCGGCATCACCGTGACCGACTTCGCGCGCTTCAAGGTCGGCGCGTAACAGTTCCCAGGGGGTTCGGATCCGAGATCCGAACCCCCTTCTTCATGCCCAGAAGGCACTATCTTGAATCGGGACGAGAGGAACCCATCCATGACCGAAGGCACCGGACGCCGGCGCGTCCTCCTGAAGCTCTCCGGCGAAGCGTTCGGCGGAGGCCAGCTCGGCGTCAACCCCGACATCGTCAGTCAGATCGCGCGCGACATCGCGGCAGCCGTGGATCGTGTCGAGATCGCCATCGTCGTCGGCGGCGGCAACTTCTTCCGGGGCGCCGAGCTCAGCCAGCGTGGCATGGACCGCGGCCGTGCCGACTACATGGGCATGCTCGGCACCGTCATGAACGCCCTGGCGCTGCAGGACTTCCTCGAGCAGGCCGGGGCCGCAACCCGCGTGCAGTCGGCCATCTCGATGACGCAGGTCGCCGAACCCTACATCCCGCTGCGTGCAGAGCGTCACATGGAGAAGGGGCGTGTGATCATCTTCGGCGCCGGCGCGGGTCTGCCGTACTTCTCCACCGACACCGTCGCCGCCCAGCGCGCCCTCGAGATCGGCGCGGATGAGGTGCTGGTCGCGAAGAACGGCGTCGACGCCATCTACACTGCCGATCCGAACAAGGATGCCAGCGCGGAGCGCATCGAGCGAGTCACCTATCGCGATGCTCTGCAGCGCGGTCTCAAGGTCGTCGACTCGACCGCGTTCAGCCTCTGCATGGACAACAACATGGACATGCGCGTGTTCGGGATGGAGCCGGCAGGCAACGTCACGAAGGCGCTGCTCGGCGAGCCGATCGGCACGCTCGTCACGCCCTGAACGCCTCGTCGCTCAGGGTTCTGCGGCACATCGCCGGATAGAATCGTTCGAAAACCACGACCTAAGGAGCACCCGTGATCGCGGACGTCCTCGCAGATACCACCGCACGCATGACCCGCGCGGTCGACGCCGCCAAGGAGGACTTCGCCACCGTCCGCACCGGGCGCGCGAACCCCCAGCTCTTCCAGAAGCTGATGGTCGACTACTACGGCTCGCCGACGCCGATCGCGCAGCTGGCGTCGATGGCGAATCCGGAGGCGCGCACTCTGATCGTCACCCCGTACGACAAGAGCGCGCTGAAGGCGATCGAGCAGGCCATTCGCGACATGCCCAACCTCGGCGCCAACCCTACGAACGACGGCAACATCGTCCGCGTGACGATGCCCGAGCTGACCGAGGAACGGCGCAAGGAGTACGTCAAGCTCGTGCGCTCGAAGGGCGAGGATGCCAAGGTGCAGGTGCGCGGCATCCGTCGCAAGGCCAAGGATCAGCTCGACGCTCTGAAGAACGAGGTCGGCGAGGATGAGATCGCTCGCGGGGAGAAGGACCTCGACGCGCTGACCCGCCAGTACGTCGACGCCATCGATGACGCGCTCAAGCGCAAAGAGGCAGAGCTGCTCGAGGTCTGAGGCATGTCAGGCGACAGCGATCCCGGCGAACAGCCGCTGACCCGTCGAGAAGCCCGGCAGGGGCCCTCTGACGGCGAGGCTTCGCCGCGCCCGGCCTCCGGCGACCGAAGCGGCGGTGCGTCCGATCCGGGGCGGCCCCTGTCGGATGCGGCGTTTCCGGCGTTCGACACCGGGCGCATCCCTCCTCGTCCTCCCATGCCGGTCGGGGAGGGCGCGGAGTCCCACGCCCTGCGCGAGCAGTGGCGTGCCAGACGCGATGAGTTCGAGTCGCACGTCACGCAGGCTCGTGAGCAGTTCGATCAGGCCAACGAGCGGATCAAGCAGCGCACCGGACGCGATCTGATCGTGGCCATCCTGATCGGCGTCGCATTCGGCGCCGTGCTGATCGCCTCGCTGCTGTTCATCAAATGGCTGTTCCTGCCGATCGCGATCGCGGCCGGACTGCTCGGCACCTACGAGCTCTCCCGTGCGCTTCGAGCAGGAGGCCGTCGCGTCGACATCGCCCCGCAGCTCATCGCGGGCGCGGCCGTGCTGCTGACCGGACCGTTCGCCGCGCTGTGGCTGAGCTGGGTCGTGCTCATCGCGGCGGTCGCGTTCGTCAGCGTCTGGCGGATGATCGGGCAGATGATCGCGGCAGACGGCCGAACGTACGGCGCCGTGCTCGCAGACGTCGTCGTCGGCGCCTTCGTGCAGGTCTACGTGCCCTTCCTGACCTCGGTGGCCCTCATGCTGCTGAGCCGGGAGAGCGGGGAGTGGTGGGTGCTCGGCTTCATCGCCGTCGCGGTCGCCGCCGACACGTGCGCCTACGCCGCGGGTCTCGCGCTCGGCAGGCACCCCATGGCTCCGCGAATCAGTCCGAAGAAGACCTGGGAGGGTTTCGGCGGTGCGGTCGTCGGGTCGCTCGCCGTGGGCGTGCTGCTCGCGATCTTCCTGCTTCAGCTCCCGTGGTGGTGCGGTCTGATCTTCGGCGCCGCGATCCTCATCTGCGCCACGCTCGGGGACCTGGGCGAATCGATGCTCAAGCGCGACCTCGGCATCAAGGACATGAGCTCGTGGCTGCCGGGGCACGGCGGTCTGCTCGACCGTCTCGACAGCATCCTTCCGTCGACCGTTCCCGCTCTCGCGCTGTACTACCTGCTCACCCCTCTGATCGGATCCTGATGACTGATTCCGACCTCGAGACGCTCGTCTCGTCGCGTGACGAGACGCCGCCCGCATTCCCGCTCACCACGGGACGCCATCGCGGATACCATCGAGCGGCGGTCGACAGCTTCCTCGACTCCGCCCGCGCGGCGTTCGAGGAGTCGCGCGCCGACTTCGGCGCCGACGACGTGCGGGCCGCATCCTTCCCTCTCGTCAGGGGAGGCTATGTGATCGCCGATGTCGATGCCGCGCTCGCGCGGGTGGAGGATGCGTTCGCGCAGCGCGCCCGCGAGCGGGCGATCAGCAGCGTCGGCGTCGACGCCTGGGTCGCCCAGGCTCGCGAGGACGCCCAGCAGGTGCTCGATCACCTCAGCAGGCCGCGCAGGAAGCGGTTCGCGCGCACGACCATCCTCACCTTCGGCTACCGGGTGGACGAGGTGGACCACGTCGGCGACCGCATCGCGGCATTCCTGCGCGACGGTGAGCCGCTCGACGTCGAGCAGGTCCGCGGCGCCGCCTTCCGAATGCAGCGCGGCGGCTATCGGGAGGAGCAGGTGGATGCCCTCCTCGACGCGACGGTGGAAGTCATCCTGTCCGTGCGATGAGGTGTTCTCGGTGAGTTCTCATGGATGTAGTGCCGAGGTGTGCGTAGACTGATGGCCATCGTGACTCCCGATAACGAATTGATCTCGAACGCGCCGCGCTCGAACGCATCGCGTGCGATGAAGAAGAACAAGACGCGTCATCGCGTCAGCGCTGTGCTGGCCGGTCTCGCCGTCGTCGGCATCTCGGCGGCCATGATGGCGCCGAGCGGTGTCGCCGTCGCCGATCCCGAGCCGACCGAGACGCCCGTGACGGCGTTCTCGCTGGCGGCCGCCGACACACAGAGCATCACGGTCTCGGTCGAGGGCGCAGACATCGCTCCCGTGGCCCGCAACGGCTTCGAGGTCTACGTCAAGCCGAAGCCGACCCCGCCGCCCGCACCTGCGCCGGTCGCGAAGGCGGCAGCCGCTCCGAAGAGCAGCGCACCTGCCCAGCCGCCGCGCTATACAGGTGGCGGCTCGAAGGAGGAGTGGATGGCGGCCGCCGGCATCGCCGGCAGCGACTGGCCGTATGTCGACTACATCGTCTCCAAGGAGAGCGGCTGGAATCCGAACGCGACGAACAAGTCGTCGGGCGCGTGCGGACTCGTCCAGGCGCTTCCCTGCAGCAAGGTCCCCGGCAATGGATACGACCCGGTGGACAACCTCCGCTGGGGCAACGGCTACGCCGTGGGGCGCTACGGAAGCTGGGCCGGCGCGTACAACTTCTGGACCCGCAACCACTGGTGGTGAGCAGGCGGCATGCCACGCTCCCGTCGACGCAGGCCTGAGCGCTCCGCGTCGGATGAGTCATTCGACCGGCTCCTGGCCGGGTGGAAGCGCACCGAGACCAGACGGGGTCGGGACTGGGTCGTCCAGCCGATCTCAGCGGTGAAGGCGGTCAAGGAGTACCGGTGCCCCGGCTGCGCGGGTATGGTCGCGCCAGGGACGGCGCACGTCGTCGTCTGGCGCGCGGACGGGGTGATGGGCGAGAGCGCTGATCTCGCCGCCCGGCGCCACTGGCATTCGCACTGCTGGCGCATCGCCTGAATGCGCCGGCCCCGCTCAGCGCTCGTTCATGCGGGGGATCAGCACCTGCCGGTAGATGATCAGCACGCTCGCGGCCACGGGGATGGCGATCAGCGCACCGAGGAGCCCGAGCAGCGCGCCGCCGGACAGCGCCGCGATGACGACCACGGCTCCGGGAACCGACACGGCGCGGCTCATGATGCGGGGTGCGATGAAATAGGCCTCGACCTGCATGTAGATCAGGTAGTAGATCGCGGCGGCCAGAGCCGTCCCGGGCGATCCGACCCCGGGCAGCAGGCAGGCGAGCACGATGATCGTCGAGCCGGTCAGCGTCCCGACCAGCGGGATGAGCGAGAAGAAGAAGGCGACCACGGCGAGAACCGCGGTGAACGGCGCGTCGATGATCGACAGGAAGACCATGCTCAGGATGCCGTTGATCACGCCGAGCGTGACCTGGCCCATGACGTAGTGGCCGACCGAATCGGTGATCTGGTCGGCGATGTCGATGAAGCGCTCGCGCCTGGAAGCCGGCACGAGCTGATAGACGGCGCGCTTGAGCGACGGTGTCGAGGCGGTCATGTAGATCGTGAGGATCAGCACGATGAACGCACCGAACGCCCCGGCCAGCACCGCGCCGCCGACGACCCACACGCCTTCGCCGATCGTGGTGCTCCACTGGGTCACGTTCTTGGTCCACTCCTCCGACGTGATCCAGCTGTCGATGTAGTCGAAGACCAGGTTCACCTCGAGATCGGGGAACGCGTCCGCCAGCCAGGCCTTGACGTCGCTCACGGTCTGCTCGCCGTTCACGAACAGCGGGGTGATGCGTGTCACCAGCTGCGTGATCTGATCGGTCACGACCGGCAGCACGATCAGCACGACCGCGGCGAAGACGCCCAGCACGGCGAGGATGGTGAGCAGCACGGCGGCCCAGCGGGGCAGTCCGCGGCGCTCGAGGAAGGTGACGAGCGGGTCGAGTCCGAGACTCAGGAAGAGGGCGGTGCCGATGTAGAGGATGACCGTCGACAGGGTCTGCACGCCGGTGAGCAGCAGAAGCCCCAGCCCCACGCCGAGCGTCGCCACCAGCGCGGTGCGAAAGGGACTGTGAATCTTCATGGCTCTCCTGATCGACCTGCGATGATCCTAGTTGCTGCTCGGTTCGGCGCCCCCGCGACGGGCCGCAGCTCGCGCGGCCCGGTCGCACCCCGCGCTTCGTGGGCAACGCCCAGGTGGTTTCGCTAGTCTGAAACGTCGAGCGGACCGGCGGCGAATGCCCGGTCACGTAAGGAGTTGATTCGTGCGTTTCGTATGGGCCGTCGTGGCCTTCGTGCTGGCCACGGTTCTCATCGGAGCCGGGATCGCCCAGCGCACCATCTTCATGGGACCCACAGAGCAGACGATGGCACTCTCGGCCGACGAGCCGCAGCCCTATCTGCTCGTCGATGCCGAGGTGCTCAGCGCGCACCCGGGTCTGCAGACCCTGCTCGTGCGCGACGATGGCGAGATCTTCGTCGCGTACGCACGCACCGCTGACGCCGAGGCGTGGCTGTCCGACACGAGCTACACCAGCGTCACCCTGGGGAAGGGCGACGAGCCGGTCAGCGAGACGGTGGCGCCGCAGCAGACACCGACCGAAGGCGGCGAGACCTCGGGGCGCAACCCGGCAGGATCCGACCTGTGGTTGGACTCGTTCGTCGACGAGGACTACCTCATCACCGAGATGCAGCTGACGCCTGGCCACAGCGTGCTCATCGCCCGCGACGGCGTCGAGCCCGCGCCCGACGACGTCGTCATCAGCTGGGGTGTCGACACCCGCACACCGCTGGCTGGTCCGCTGATGACCGCCGGCGGCGTCCTGCTGCTCGCAGGTCTCGTGCTCTACATCCTGGCGATCCGCCATCAGCGGCGCGGACGCGGCCCGCTGCGCAAGGGCCCAGGACCGCTGCCCGAGACGCAGCCCATCGAGATGCAGGGCGCGCCGCGGCGCGAGGCGATCGAGCCCGGTGACGCGCCGGCAGCCGATCCCGACGGCGCAGCGACCGATAGAACCGATGCGCCCGCAGGCGCGTCCGCCGCGGACGATCGGCCCTCCGGCCGCACGCAGCGGAACGCACTGCGACGGCGCCTGGCCATGGGCCTGCCCGCGCTGACCCTGACCGCCGTGCTCGCGACCGGCTGCACGGCGGAATCCTGGCCGGAGTTCGGCGCTCAGAGCCCGACGCCGACCCCCACGCCGACGGTCGTGACACCCGAAGACCAGAAGCTTCCGGTCGTGACGAAGAAGCAGGGTCAGCGCATCGTCTCCGAGATCGCCGAGGTCGTGCAGCAGGCCGACACGGATCTCGACATCGCCCGTGCAGAGACGCGTCTGGCGGGCCCCGTGCTGGAGGGCCGGCGCACGGAGTACGCGCTCCGCGGCAAGATCGCCGAGCGCACCGAGCCGCTGACCGCACCGCGGGACAAGGTCAAGATCCTGCTTCCGGAGGCGACCGACAGCTGGCCGCGCTCGGTGCTCGCTCTGACAGTCTCGGAGAAGGACGACACTGCGGCGCCAGTGCTGCTGACGATGACGCAGGACGACCCCTGGTCGAACTACCGCATCTCCGAGATGGCCGACATGCCCGCCGCGTCGGAGTTCCCCGACGTCGCTCCGGCTTGGCTCGGCACCACCCGCATCCCGGCCGACTCGCCGTTCCTGGCGCTCGCCCCGGAGCAGCTGGCCGAGGCGTTCTCCGACTTCGTCGACAACGGCGACAAGAGCGAGTTCGCCGGCCGATTCGACGCGACTGCCGAGAAACTCGCGCAGAGCATCCGCGACAGCCGCACCGCCATCCTCACCGGCCTCAAAGAGAAGCAGGCCGACACCACGTCGGCGGTCGCGTTCGACATGACGGCGCCTGAAGAGACTCCTCTCTCCCTCGCCACGCTGGGCAGCGGTGCGGTGGTCGCCGTGCGTGTCGACGACATCGAGACGATCACGCCGACGTCGGCTGACGCGGTGATCAGGATCGGGGAGAATCAGGAGGCGAGCGTGCTGACGGGTGTGAAGGAGTCGGCGAAGGGCTTCACGACGACCTACGGCATCCAGCTCTTCTTCTCCGTGCCCGCGCAGGGCTCCAAGGAGCAGATCCGTCTGCTCGCCTACCATCAGGACCTCCTCAGTGTGAAGGTGAACCAGTGACCGATATCTCCGCTGCCGCGCTGCGCGGCGCCGTCGATCTTTCCTCTCTGCGCAACCGCCCGGCCGCCGCCCAGGCGCCGTCGGGTGCGGCAGCCCCGGCCGCCCCCGGCGATGGCGCGTCCGATGTCGTCGTCGACGTCACGGACCAGTCGTTCGGCGAGATCCTCGAGCTGTCGCGCTCCGTTCCGGTGGTCGTCGATCTCTGGGCCGAGTGGTGCGGGCCGTGCAAACAGCTCAGCCCGATCATCGAGAAGGTGACCCGTGAGCAGCGCGGACGCGTCGTGCTCGCCAAGGTCGACGTCGACGCCAACCCGCAGGTCGCCCAGGCGTTCCGCGCCCAGTCGATCCCGATGGTCGTCGCGCTCATCGGCGGACAGCCCGTGCCGATGTTCACCGGTGCGGTGCCCGAGGAGCAGGTGCGTGAGGTCTTCGCGCGTCTGCTGGAGGTCGCCGCGCAGAACGGCGTCACCGGATCGGTGCCGTACGGCGACGACGACGCTCCCGTGGCCGACACCGATGAGCCGGCGCCCATGCCGCCGCTGCACGCGGAGGCTTTCGAGGCCATCGAAGCCGGCGACTACGCCCGCGCGATCAGCGCGTACGAGAAGGCTCTGGCCGAGAACCCCCGTGACGACGACGCGAAGGCAGGGCTCGGCCAGGTGCGGCTGCTGCACCGGGTGCAGGGTCTGGACCTGCAGCAGGTTCGCGCTGCGGCGGCCGCCGCGCCCACGGATGTCGACGCGCAGTTCCGGGTGGCCGACCTCGACCTCGCGGGCGGCCATGTCGATGACGCGTTCGGCAGGCTGCTGGACCTGTTCACCGCGGCCGACTCCGACGGCCGCACCCGCATCCGCGAGCGGCTGGTCGAGCTGTTCGAGCTCATCGGCGCCACCGATCCCCGCGTGACCGCCGCGCGCACAAGGCTCACCTCGCTGCTCTTCTGATGCAGCGCAGCGCTGGAACGACAGCGCCCGGCCCCTCAGGGCCGGGCGCTCGTTCGTTCACCAGTGGCTGGGTGTCGGCAGGTGCGGGTCGGGCTGGTACCGGAACCACAGCGTCGACAGCGCGGGAAGCGTGACGGTCGCGACAGCAGGGTCGTCGTCACTCTCCCTGTGCGCGCTGATCATGCCGAGGTTGCCGGCGTCGTGCCCGCCGAAGACAGCGGCATCCGTGTTCAGCACCTCCTGCCAGGATCCCTCGACCGGCAGCGCGAGGCGATATCCGGTGCGCGTCACGCCCGCGAAGTTGGAGATGACGACGAGGCGGCCGCCATGGGCATCCCGCCGCTCGAAGGCGATCACGCTGGGGTCCCAGCTGGGAGCGCCCAGACGCGAGAACGACGAGCCGTCGTTGTCGCGCTCCCACAGCGGCGCGTGCGCGCGGTACGTGGCGTTCAGCGAGCCCACCAGCTGCTGCAGCTGAGCGTGCGACGGCTGGTCGAGCAGCCACCAGTCCAGCTCGCGGTCTACCGACCATTCGCCGATCTGACCGAATTCCTGACCCATGAACAGCAGCTTCTTGCCGGGATGGCCCCACATGAAACCCAGGTAGGCGCGCAGGTTCGCGAGCTTCTGCGCGTGGTCGCCCGGCATGCGCGATACCAGGCTTCCCTTGCCGTGCACGACTTCGTCATGGCTGATCGGCAGCATGTAGTTCTCGCCGAAGGCATAGACGAACGAGAACGTCATCTCGCCCTCGTGGTGCGAGCGATGCAGCGGGTCGCGCTTCATGTACTCGAGCGAGTCGTTCATCCAGCCCATGTTCCACTTGAAACCGAAGCCCAGTCCGGCATGGTCGGTGGGGGCGGTCACGCCGGGGAAGGCGGTCGACTCCTCGGCGATCATGACGATGCCCTTGTGCAGCCGATAGGCGGTGGCGTTGACCTCCTGCAGGAAGTGGATGGCCTCGAGGTTCTCCCGGCCGCCGTGGATGTTCGGCTCCCATTCGCCCGCCTTGCGCGAGTAATCGAGATAGAGCATCGATGCGACGGCGTCGACGCGCAGCCCGTCGATGTGGAACTCGCTGAGCCAGAACAGGGCGTTGGCCACGAGGAAGTTGCGCACCTCGCTGCGGCCGTAGTCGAAGACCAGGGTGCCCCAGTCCTGATGCTCGCCGCGCCGCGGGTCCGCGTGCTCGTACAGCGCGGTGCCGTCGAAGCGCGCCAGAGCGAACTCGTCCTTGGGGAAGTGGCCAGGCACCCAGTCCATGATCACGCCGATGCCCGCCTGATGCAGGCGGTCGATCAGATACCGCAGATCGTCGGGGGTGCCGAACCGGCTCGTCGCCGCGTAGTAGCCGCTCACCTGATAGCCCCACGACCCGCCGAACGGATGCTCGGCGAGGGGCATGAACTCCACGTGCGTGAAACCCGTCGCGAGGACGTGCTCGATCAGCGGATCCGCCGCATCGCGATAGGTGAGGCCGCCGCGCCAGGATCCGAGGTGCACCTCGTACACCGACATCGGCTGCGCGACCGCATGCGCCGAGGCTCGGCGGCGCAGCCACGACTCGTCGTTCCAGCGGTAGGCGCTCAACGTGACGACGGACGCGGTCGCGGGCGGCAGCTCCGCCTGCTGGGCCATCGGGTCGGCCTTGAGTCGCCAGTGCCCGTCGGCACCGAGGATCTCGTACTTGTAGCGTGCGCCGACGGGAACATCGGGGATGAAGAGCTCCCAGACGCCGCTGCCGCCCATCGAGCGCATCACGTGACCTTCGCCGTTCCAGCCGTTGAAGTCGCCCACCACACGCACCGCCCCGGCGTTCGGAGCCCACACGGCGAAGTCGACGCCCTGCTCGCGGTCCAGGGCCCGCGGGTGCGACCCCAGGACCTCCCACAGCCGCTCGTGGCGCCCCTCGGCGATGAGGTGGATGTCGAGTTCTCCGACCGCGCTGAGGTGACGATAGGGGTCGCCGGCGATCGTCTCCTCGCCGTCCTCGTAGGTCGTCGCAAGGCGGTACGCCACAGGAGGCCCGCTGTGGGTGCCCTCCCAGATCCCGTGGGCGACGTGTGCGAGGTCGAGTCGCGACCCGTCGTCGAAGACCGCCTGCACAGCGCGGGCGAACGGCCGGCGTGCGCGGATCGCGGTGGTGGTGCGTCCCACGGAATCGGTGCGCGGATGCGCTCCGAGCACGGCGTGGGGATCGTGATGGGTGGATTGCGACACCGCGATCCACTCCGCCGACGCAGAGACGTCTTCGAGATAGCTCATGATCGCTCCTTCACCTTCAGGATGTGCACGGGCTCGGCGAAGGCGTCGAGTCGCACATAGTTGTGGTCTGTCCAGGTCCAGACTGCCCCGGTGAGCAGATCCTCGACCTCGAACGCGTCGCCGGGTTCGATGCCCCAGACCGTGGTGTCGAGGTGCACGGTCGTCTCGCGCACGGAGTGCGGGTCGACGTTCGCCACGACGATGATGGTGTCGGCGTGCCCGGTGCCGGTGAAGGCGGCATCCAGGTGCTTGGAGTAGACGAGCACGGCGTCGTCGTCGCTCCAGTGCGCAGAGAAGTTGCGCAGCTGCCCCAGAGCCGGATGCTCGCGACGGATCTCGTTCAGACGCCGCAGCAGCGGCGCGAGTGACTCACCACGCTGCTCAGCACCTTCCCAGTCGCGGAACTTGTACTCGTACTTCTCGTTGTCGATGTTCTCTTCCGACCCGGGCCTGGCCACGTTCTCGATCAGCTCGTACCCCGCGTACACGCCCCAGATCGGAGCCGCGGTCGCCGCGATGCACGCCCGGATGCGGTAGGCCGCCTGTCCGCCGTACTGCAGGTACTCGGTGAGGATGTCGTGCGTGTTCACGAAGAGGTTCGGGCGCATGTAGTCGCTCGTCTCCTGCGACACCGAGGTGAGGAACTCCTCGAGCTCCGCCTTGGTGTTGCGCCATGTGAAGTACGAGTAGCTCTGCTGGAAGCCGACGGCGGCCAGCGCGCGCATCACGGCGGGACGGGTGAACGCCTCGGCGAGGAAGATCACATCGGGGTCTGCGGCGTTGACCTCGGCGATCAGCCACTCCCAGAACTGCAGCGGCTTGGTGTGCGGGTTGTCGACGCGGAAGATCTTCACCCCGAGCGACACCCAGTGCATGACGACACGCAGCATCTCGGCGTAGCTGCCGGCCGGATCGTTGTCGAAGTTGATCGGATAGATGTCCTGATACTTCTTCGGCGGGTTCTCGGCGTAGGCGATCGTGCCGTCGGGGAGGGTCGTGAACCACTCCGGATGCTCGTCCACCCAGGGGTGATCGGGAGACGCCTGCAGCGCGAGATCGAGGGCGACCTCGAGGCCCTCCTTCGCCGCGGCGCGGATGAAGGAGCGCAGGTCCTTCTCGGTGCCGAGTTCGGGGTGGATGGCGTCATGACCGCCGTCCGCGGAGCCGATCGCGTACGGCGATCCCGGATCGCCCGGCTCGGTGGTGAGCGTGTTGTTGCGACCCTTGCGGTTGGTCGCCCCGATCGGGTGGATCGGCACGAGGTACACCACGTCGAAGCCCATCCCGGCCACGCCCGGCAGCCGCCGCGCCGCGGTACGGAAGGTGCCGCTCTTCACGGTGCCGTCCTTGCGGCGCACAGCACCCTCCGAGCGGGGGAAGAACTCGTACCAGGCGCCGACGCCCGCCCGTCGACGCTCCACGCGCAGGGGCAGCCAGTCGGTGACCGATCCGAGCGAGGCGAGCGGGCGAGCGGCGAAGGCGTCGTGCAGGGTGACGGCGACGGCGACGGTGCGCAGCGCCTCGGCATCCGCTGTCTTCTGCGCCCTGCGCAGCGTCGTCGCCGCGGCCTTCAGGATGCGCGCCTCGGTGGAGGGCCGGTCTCCTTCGGCGGCGGCAGCTGCGAGCAGCTGCACGCCCAGCGCGCACATCACGGGCACGTCGACGCCGGCGAGCGCCTTGACGTCGGCGGCGTGCGCCCAGGTGCCGAAGTCATCTGAGAACGCCTCGAACCGGTAGCGCCAGTCGCCTGCGAGGTCGAGCGCGGCGGTCGTGCGCCAGCGGTCGGTGCCGTCGTCGAGCGCGTCGAGGCGGTGCAGCGTCTCACGCCCGTCCGGAGCGGAGAGGCGCAGATGCACGCCGATGAGATCGTGCCCTTCGCGGAAGGCCACGACACCGAACGGCACGGCTTCGCCGACGAAGGCCTTCGCCGGGTACCCCTGGGGCACATGCGGTGTCGGCGAGAAGAGCGGGATCCGCCCGGCCCTGAGGCCGGGGGCATGCGTCGTCTCAGCGGCAGGGCGCAGAGGGATCTGGGCGGGGCTTCTCAGACCCGCAGAGTCACGTGCTGTCGGTGCTGCCACACCTCGAATGTACCGTGCCTGATGGTGGGCGTCACTCGACGCGGAAGAGCAGCATCGAGGTGCCGGGTATCGGCAGCACATCACCAGGCGCGTATCGGCGCTGCTCGCTGCGCGGCGTCTCGTCTGCGCTGGACCAGAGTGCGGTGAAGCCGGCTGCGTCTTCGAGCCCGTCAGGCAGGCGGACGTCGATCGGCGCCTCGGTGCCGTGCACGATCAGCAGGATGCGGTTGCTCTCACCGTCGCGTGGATCGCTCGTGGCGACGTACTGCAGGGTGCGATGGCGAGGATCGTTCCACTGCTCGGCCGACATCGTCTCGCCGTTCTGGTCGAACCATTCCATCTCCGATGCCTCGGGCACGTGCTCGCCGAGCACGGCGTAGCGTGCCGGCCGCAGGGCGCGGTTCTCGGCGCGCAGCCGCGTGAGCCGCGTGATGTGCGCCAGCAGATCCTGCTGCCACGGCTCGTGACTCCAGTTCAGCCACGTGAGCGGGGAGTCGTGGCAGTACGCGTTGTTGTTGCCCTTCTGCGTGCGTCCGAACTCATCGCCCGCGGTGATCATCGGAATGCCGGCTGAGAGCAGCAGGGTTCCCATCAGGTTGCGCATGGCCCTTCGACGCGCCGCCAGGATCGCAGGGTTGTCGGTCTCACCCTCGACACCGTGGTTGAACGACCGGTTCACGTCGGCCCCGTCGCGATTCTGCTCGCCGTTGGCCTCGTTGTGCTTGACGTCGTAGCTGACCAGGTCGTGCAGAGTGAAGCCGTCGTGCGCGGTGATGAAGTTGATGCTCGCCAGCGGGCCACGCTCGGGTGAGTACGTGTTGGCCGAGCCGGCGAGACGGTTGGCGAAGCCGCCGACGCCGACCGGCGCCGAAGCCCGTCGGGCATAGTCGATGTCGCTGAGCCAGAAGTTGCGGGCACGGTCGCGGAAACGGTCGTTCCATTCGCTCCATCCCGCGGGGAAGTTGCCCGTCTGCCAGCCGCCGAGTCCGACGTCCCATGGTTCGGCGATGATCTTCACATCCTGCAGCGCCGGATCCTCGCCGATGGCACGCAGCAGCGGGTGTTCGGGGTCGTACTCGTGGCCGCTGTCACGGGCCAGCGAGGTCGCGAGGTCGAAACGGAATCCGTCGATCTGCATCTCGGTCGCCCAGTAGCGCAGCGAATCGAGCACGAGACGCGCGGGCGCGTCGGCAGACGTGTTGAGCGTGTTGCCGCAGCCGGTGGTGTCGACATAGGCGCCGTCTTCGAGCTGGCGGTAATAGAGCGCGTTGTCGATGCCGCGGAAGCTGGATCGCGGGCCGCCGAGGCCCTCTTCGCTGGTGTGGTTGTAGACGACGTCGAGGATGACCTCGAGGCCCGCCTGATGCAGCAGCTTGACCATGCCCTTGAACTCGTCGAGCACGGCCTCGGGACCGGCGCGGCGCGCGGCTTCGGTGGCGTACGCGGTGTGCGGGGTGAAGAAGTTCAGTGTGTTGTAGCCCCAGTAGTTGGTGAGGCCCCGCTCGAGCAGCCGGGGCTCCGGTACGAACGCCTGCACCGGCAGCAGCTCCACGCTCGTCACGCCCAGCCCCGTCAGATACTCCGTCATCGCCGGGTGCGCGAGACCGGCGTACGTGCCGTGCAGCGCTGCGGGCACGCCGGGGTGACGTTTCGTGAGGCCCTTGATGTGGCCCTCGTAGATGACGGTCTCGTCCATCGGCACGGCGGGCTTTCGCACATCGCCCCAGTCGAAGCCGTCCGCGATGACGACGGATCGCCACTCCTGGTATCCGCCGCCCTGAGCGAGCCCGCGCGCGTACGGGTCGAGCAGCAGAGTCTCGGAGTTGAAGACGTTGCCCGGACCGAGTGGCCCGTCCACGCGCAGGGCGTAGCGTGCGCCCGGTCGCAGCAGCTCGGTGCTCACCTGCCAGACGCCCGCTGTCTGCCGCTCGAGTGGCAGAGTTGCGGTCTCCCAGTCGAGGTCGTGCTCGTCGAAGAGGACGAGCTCGACGGACGACGCGTTGCGGGACCAGACGCGCAGCGTTCCGCCACCGTCGTGCAGGCGCACACCGAGGTGGTCGAGAGCGTCGCCGCCGAGCGGCAGTGCGGGCAGAGCGGGCATGGGCAACAGCCTAAACGGGGCGGTCCGTCGACGGTGAATCTGCGTCCCGTGCGCAGTGACTCTCAGTCCCGCAGAGGGCGGCGGTGGGAGAATGGCAGGATGCGGCACTATCTCGATCACGCGGCGACGACGCCGCTGCGCGCCGCAGCGCGCGACGCGTGGATCGCCGCGTCCGAGATCGTCGGCAACGCGTCGTCTACGCACGGCGCGGGTCAGGCCGCCCGCCGTCTGCTCGAGGACTCGCGCGAGCGCGCCGCCGCCGTCGTCGGCTGCGACCCGATAGAGGTCGTGTTCACCTCGGGCGGCACCGAGTCGATCAACACGGCCGTGCACGGCATGTGGGTCTCCCGATCCACGGTCGCCGGGGCGATCGTGCTGCCCGACGCAGAGCACCACGCCACCATCGACACTGTCTCGGCTCTCCAGCGCCAGGGAGCCGACGTCCGCCCGGTGCGCGTGGACGCGCTCGGCCGGATCGACGTGTCGGCGTTCACCGCTGCCCTGGCCGGCGCGACCCTTGCAACCGCTCTCATCGCGAACAACGAGGTCGGCACCGTCAACGACGCGGCCGCACTGAGCCGGTCGGCGGCGACGGCGGGCGTTCCGCTGCACCTCGATGCCGTCTCCGCCTTCGGTCACCTGCCGGTCGTGTTCCGCGGGTTGAGGGGCGACGCCCCGGTCGATGCCGGTCTGGTGGCGATGAGCATCGCCGGGCACAAGATCGGCGCGCCCGTCGGAACCGGCCTGCTGGTCGTCTCGCGCGGCGCGCGGATCGCTCCGCTGCTGCACGGCGGATCGCAGCAGCGCGGTCTGCGTGCCGGCACGCAGGACGTCCCGGGGGCGACAGCCCTCGCCGCCGCGCTGGAGGAGGCCGAAGCCGAGCGGACGCGCGAGAGCGCCCGGCTCGCGGCTATGCGCGACCGTCTCGTCGCGGGCGTCCTGGCCGCGGTGCCATCGGCGGCGCTGCTGGGCGATCCGGCGAATCGGCTGCCGGGCAACGCGCATCTGCTGTTCCCGGGGACGGTGGGGGAGAGCCTGCTGTTCCTGCTCGACATGGCCGACATCTCGGCATCCACCGGCTCGGCATGCCAGGCCGGCGTCGCCGAGCCCTCGCACGTGGTGATGGCGATGGGTCGCAGCGAGCAGGACGCTCGAAGCGTGCTGCGGTTCACACTGGGCTCGACTTCCACTGCGGCGGATGTCGAGGCGGTGCTCGCCACGATCCCGGATGCCGTCGCGCGAGCCTCACGCTGACGGGAGCCGCCCAGGCGAGCACTCGTAGACTGGAGACCATGCGAGTTCTTGCGGCGATGAGCGGCGGTGTCGATTCGGCCGTGGCGGCGGCTCGCGCCGTCGACGCGGGCCACGAGGTCGTCGGCGTGCACCTGGCGCTGTCCCGCGCCGGCGGAACGCTGCGAACGGGCAGCCGCGGCTGCTGCACAGTCGAGGACGCGCTGGATGCCCGGCGCGTGGCCGACCTGCTCGGAATCCCGTTCTACGTGTGGGACTTCTCGGAGCGCTTCCGCGACGACGTCATCGACGACTTCATCTCCGAGTACAAGGCAGGTCGCACCCCCAACCCCTGCCTGCGCTGCAACGAGAAGATCAAGTTCGCCGCCCTGCTGGAGCGGGCGATCGAGCTCGGCTTCGATGCGGTCTGCACCGGTCACTACGCGACGCTCGTCGACGGGTCCGCAGGACTGGAGCTGCATCGCGCGTCGGATTCCGCGAAGGACCAGTCGTACGTGCTCGGCGTGCTGAACGCCGAGCAGCTCGCGCACACCTACTTCCCCCTCGGCGACACACCGTCGAAGGCGCTTGTGCGAGCGGAGGCCGCGGCCCGGGGGATCACCGTCGCGCAGAAGCCCGACAGCCACGACATCTGCTTCATCCCCGACGGCGACACGCGCGGCTGGCTGGCGGAGAAGGTCGGCACCGCGGCCGGCGAGATCGTCGACCGCAGCGGTGAGGTGGTGGGCAGTCACGACGGCGCCCACGCCTTCACCGTCGGCCAGCGTCGGGGACTGCGCCTCGGTGTGCCGGCTCCCGACGGCAAGCCGCGCTTCGTGCTCGAGGTGCGGCCGGTGTCGAACACGGTGGTCGTCGGTCCGAAGGAGGCCCTCGCGATCGCCGAGATCGCAGGGGAGCGCTTCTCGTGGGCGGGTGCTGCACCCGAGTCGGCCGACTTCGCCTGCGAGGTGCAGATCCGAGCGCACGCCGAGCCCGTTCCCGCTCGCGTGCACGTCACCGACGGCGGTGTGCGCGTCGTGCCCGAGGTGCCGCTCGACGGGGTGGCGCCGGGCCAGAGCGCGGTCATCTATGTCGGCACGCGCGTGCTCGGGCAGTTCACGATCGACACGACGGTCTCCGCCGTACCCGTCGGCGCCTGAGCGCACGGGTCTGACGCACGACGGGTCCGGCGTCAAGCCCCGCTGTCTGTCGGTGCTCGCTCATAGACTTGCCGGGTGCCTGAGAACATCTCGCTGACCGACGCCCGTGCCGAAGCCGAAGAGCTCACGACTCGCATCCTCGAGGCCAAGGACGCCTATTACGGGCGTGACACGTCGCTCGTCGATGACGCGACCTACGACGGGTGGATGCGGCGGCTCGAAGAGCTCGAGCGTCTGCATCCAGAGCTGCAGGGGCAGGATTCGCCGACGCAGATGGTGGGCGCGGCAGAGGCGACCGGACTCGCGACGATCGAGCATGCCGAGCGGATGCTCAGCCTCGACAACGTGTTCTCGCTCGACGAGCTGCGCGAATGGGCAGCCAAGACGAAGGCATCCGCCGGGCGGGAGATCGCCTGGCTGACCGAGCTGAAGATCGATGGACTGGCGATCAACCTGCGGTACGAGAACGGCGTGCTCACCTCGGCCGCCACCCGCGGCGACGGGCGGGTGGGCGAGATCGTCACCGAGAACGCCCTGCGTCTGGCCGACATCCCGGAGCGCCTGGTCGGGCACGGGCACCCTGAGATCGTCGAGGTGCGCGGAGAGGTGTTCATCCCGGTGGCCGCGTTCGAGCGGCTCAATGCCGCGCAGGCATCGTTCCGGGACCGGGTCTACGCCGAAGCGCGGGACAGATGGGAGGCTCGTCCCGCCGCGAAGAGGCCGTTCGACGACGAGAAGGCGCGAACGGCTGCGGCGCGCCGGTTCCCCGCCTTCGCGAATCCGCGCAACGCCGCGAGCGGAGGACTTCGGCAGCAGATCGATAAGAAGAGCGGGCTCGAACTCGAGGCCGGTCTGCTGCGCATCGAGTCCCTGTCGCTGTATGTGCACGGCATCGGCGCGTGGACGAATCCGCCCGTCGCGGCACAGAGCGAGGTGTACGAGCTGCTGGCGGAGTGGGGGCTGCCGACCAGCCCGCACACCAGGGTCTGCCACAGCATCGACGAGGTGGAGGAGTTCGTGGCCTACTTCGGCGAGCACCGCCACGACATCGAACACGAGCTCGACGGCATCGTCGTCAAGGTCGACGAGCTCGCGCTGCACGACGAGCTGGGCACCACCAGCCGCGCCCCCCGCTGGGCGATCGCCTACAAGTACCCGCCGGAGGAGGTGCAGACCCGGCTGCTCGACATCGTCGTCTCTGTCGGTCGCACCGGGCGAGCCACCCCGTTCGCCGTCATGGAGCCTGCGCACGTCGCCGGATCGGTGGTGCGCCAGGCCACCCTGCACAACAAGGACGTCGTGAAGGCGAAGGGCGTGCTGATCGGCGACACCGTCGTGCTCCGCAAGGCCGGTGACGTGATCCCGGAGGTGCTCGGGCCGGTGGTCGACCGGCGCGACGGCAGCGAACGCGAGTTCGTCATGCCCGAGGGATGCCCCGAATGCGGAACGCCGCTGCGCCCCATGAAGGAGGGCGACATCGATCTGCGCTGCCCGAACGCTCGCTCCTGCCCCGCCCAGGTGCGCGGCCGGGTGGAGCACATCGGGTCGCGCGGAGCCCTCGATGTGGAGGCACTCGGCGAGGTGACCGCCGCGGCACTGACCCAGCCGACCCGCCCCGCGGAGCCGCCGCTCGAGACCGAGGCAGGACTCTTCGACCTCACCCTCGAGCAGATCGTGCCCATCGAGGTGGTGGTGCGCGATTCCGAGACCGGACTGCCCAAGGAAGACGACGACGGCGTCGTCAAGACCCGTGCGCCCTTCCGGCGCAACCCCACCGCGGCAGAGAAGAAGCAGGGACTCGAGGGGCCGCAGCCGTCATCGCAGGCGGTGAAGCTGCTCGCCGAGCTCGAGAAGGCGAAGACCAAAGAGCTCTGGAGGCTGCTCGTCTCCCTGAACATCCGCCACGTCGGCCCGGTCGCCGCTCGTGCCCTCGCCCAGTGGTTCGGGTCGCTCGACGCCATCCGCGCCGCGAGCCGCGATGAACTGGCCGCCGTCGAAGGCGTCGGCGGGATCATCGCGGATTCGCTGCTGAGCTGGTTCGACGTCGACTGGCACCAGGACATCGTGCAGAAGTGGGCGGATGCCGGTGTGCAGTGGGCCACCCCAGGACACCCGGGGCCGGGTGCAGCGGTCGTCGAGGGCGGAGTGCTCGACGGCCTCACCGTGGTCGCCACCGGGAGCCTGGAGGGCTACTCGCGCGAGGGCGCTCAGGAGGCCATCATGAAGGCCGGCGGCAAGGCGGCCTCATCCGTGTCGAAGAAGACCGACTTCGTGGCGGCGGGTCCCGGCGCCGGGTCGAAGCTCGCGAAGGCCGAAGCGCTGGGCATCCGCATTCTCGACGCGGCCCAGTTCCACGTCCTCGTCACCCAGGGGCCGGACTTCCTCGACGCCTGACGCGCACGAGCCGCTCGTCCTCGCGGCCGATGCACGCGGGGACGAGCGGAGCGCCTCAGCTCCTGTGCCGCGGCTTGCGCGCGGGACGGTCGTCGCGCGAGTACCCGCCGCGATCGTCGCGCGAGTATCCACGTCCGCTGCGGTCGTCACGGCCTCGGTCGTACCCGCCGCGCTCGTCGCGATCGCGCGGTGCGCGGCGGTTCGGCGCACCCCGGTCGGGGCGGATCTCGATGAGTTTGCCCGAGATACGGGTGTCGCGCAGCCTGTCGAGCACGGACGGGTCCATGTTGACCGGCAGCTCGACGATCGAGAAGTCGGGCTTGATGGCGATCGCGCCGAAATCGTCGCGTCCGAGTCCGCCTTCATTGGCGAGCGCACCCACGATCTGGCGCGGCTCGACGCGGTGGCGACGGCCGACCTCGATGCGGTACGGCGCGTAGTCGCCGCGGCCGCGGCGCTCGCGAGGGCCGCGGTCGCTGCGGTCGGATGCGCGGTCGCCGCGCTCGCGCGGTGGACGGTTGTCGCGCTCCACCGCGCGCGAGAGCTCGTCGTTCTCGGGGTCGAGCAGCAGTGGCGTCTCGCCCTGTGCGACCACAGCGAGCGCCGCGGCGACGTCCGCCTCGGGCACGTCGTGGTTGCGCACGTAATGCGCGATGATGTCGCGGAACGCCTCGATGCGGCGCGTCTCCTCCAGAGCTGCGGTGATCGCGTCGTCGAAGCGCGCGAGACGCGTGGTGTTGACGTCCTCGGTCGTGGGCAGCTGCATCTGCGTCGGCTGCTGGCGGGTCGCCTTCTCGATGTGCTTCAGCAGGTAGCGCTCGCGCGGCGTGATGAAGCTGATGGCATCACCGGTTCGGCCTGCACGGCCCGTGCGCCCGATCCGGTGCACGTACGACTCGGTGTCGGTGGGGATGTCGAAGTTCACCACGTGGCTGATCCGCTCGACGTCGAGGCCGCGGGCGGCGACGTCGGTGGCGACGAGGATGTCGAGCTTGCCGTCCTTGAGCTGATTCACGCTGCGCTCGCGCTGGACCTGCGGCACATCGCCGTTGATCGCAGCCGCGGAGTAGCCGCGGGCGCGCAGCTTCTCGGCGAGAGTCTCGGTCTCGTTCTTCGTGCGGACGAAGATGATCATCCCGTCGAAGTTCTCGATCTCGAGGATGCGGGTCAGGGCATCCACCTTCTGCGCGTACGAGACGACGAGGTAGCGCTGGGTGATGTTCTGGTTGGTGGTCGTCTTGCCTTTGATGGCGACCTCTTCGGGCTCGTTCAGGTACTGCTGAGCGAGGCGGCGGATCGTCGCGGGCATCGTCGCCGAGAACAGCGCGACCTGCTTGTCCTCGGGCGTCTGCGCGAGGATCTGCTCGACGTCCTCGGCGAAGCCCATCTTCAGCATCTCGTCGGCCTCATCCAGCACGAGATACTTCAGCTCCGAGAGGTCGAGCGTGCCCTTCGCCTGGTGATCCATGATGCGGCCCGGCGTCCCGACGACGATGTGCACGCCACGGCGCAGCGCCGACAGCTGCACGCCGTACGCCTGGCCGCCGTACACGGGAAGCACGCGCACGTCCTTCATACGGGCGGAGTACGCCTCGAACGCCTCGCACACCTGCAGGGCGAGCTCGCGTGTGGGGGCGAGCACGAGCACCTGCGGCGTCTTCTGACCGAGATCGAGGTTCTCGAGCACGGGCAGCGCGAAAGCCGCGGTCTTGCCGGTGCCGGTCTGCGCCGTTCCGAGAACGTCGCGCCCCTGCAGCAGCAGGGGGATCGTCGCCGCCTGGATGGGCGACGGGGTCTCGTAGCCGAGATCCTTGATCGCCCTGAGCAGCGAGCCGGTGATGCCCAGCTCCTCGAATCCGGGAGCGGTCGCGCCCTCGTCAGGGGTCTCGGGCGCGTCAGGGGCAGGGGCGATGTCGTCGGCAGTCACCTGTCAACGATAGTGGGTGCGGATGGGAGAGTGCTGGCCGTTCAGCTGCCCGAGGTCAGCGCCAGCAGGCGCTCCTTCACCTGCCGGCGCAGCACCTTGCCGATCAGCGACTTCGGCAGCTCGTCGACGACGAAGACGCGACGCGGCACCTTATACGGGGTCAGGATGCTGCGCGCGAACGCGCGGATGGCCTCGACATCGACGTCCTTGCCATCCTCCACGACGATCGCGGCGACGACCTCCTCGCCGGAGCGGTCGCTCGGCAGTCCCACGACGGCCGCGTCGACGACATCCGGATGCTGGCGCAGGGCCACCTCGACCTCGGTGGGCGCCACGTTGAAGCCGCCCGTGATGATGAGCTCCTTGATGCGGTCGACGATGCGCACGAAGCCGGCCTCGTCGATCGTGACGATGTCGCCGGTGCGGAACCAGCCGTCGACGAACACCGCCTCGGTCTCCTCGGGCTTGCCGTAGTAGCCGGAGAACACCTGCGGACCGCGCACGATCAGCTCGCCGGCAGAGCCTGCCGGCACGTCGACGGTCGGATTCTCGGGGTCGACCACGCGGCACTCGGTACCGGGAAGCGGCAGGCCGACGGTTCCGGCCACCCGGTTCTCGGCGACGGGGTTGGCCATCAGCACGGGCGAGCACTCGCTCAGCCCGTAGCCCTCGACGAGATAGCCGTCGCTGGCCTCTTCAAACGGCACGACGAGATCGTGAGACAGCGCCATCGCCCCCGAGATCGCGATCTCGGTGCCGGCGAGCGACACGCCCTTCTCCTTCGCCGCGGCCAGCAGCCGTTCGGCGATCGGCGGCACGAGCGGCAGGAAGGTGGCCGGATGCTTCTTCGTCACCTGCAGCACGAGGTCGGGCTCGAACTTCGGGAACAGCACGAGCCGCGCGCCCATCGACATCGCGAAGGTGAGGCACAGCGTGAGCCCGTACGCGTGGAACATGGGCAGCACCGCGTAGACGACGCAGCCGTCGCCGCGCGTGATCGACGGCACCCACGCCTGAGCCTGCGCCGCGTTGGCGAGCAGGTTGCGGTGGGTGAGGGCCGCACCCTTGGGCGTGCCCGTGGTGCCTGAGGTGTACTGGATGATCGCGAGGTCGTCGGTTGCGGGACGCGGGTGCGTGGCCGGGAGCGGTGCGGACTGCACCAGCGAGTCCCAGCTGATCGCGCCGCGCACCTTCGAGGTGAGCGCCGCACGCGACTCGCGGGCCTTCGCGATCGGCAGCTTCAGCATCAGCTGCATCCTGCGCGGCATCGCCGTCGTCACGTCGACCGAGACCAGGCTCGCGACCGCGAGATCGGCGGGGAACTCCTGCACGGTCTCGACCACCTTGCTCCACACGATCGCGTGGCGGGCGCCGTGGTCTTCGAACTGCTTGCGCAGCTCACGCGGGGTGTACAGCGGGTTGTGCTCGATCGCCACGGCGCCGAGACGCAGCACGGCGTAGAACGCGATGATGTGCTGCGGGCAGTTCGGCAGCACGATCGCCACCGGATCGCCCGGGCCGACACCGAGGTCGCGCAGGCCGGCGGCTGCCCGCTCGATGGCATCCTGCATCTCGCGGTAGGTCGTCTCGCGCCCGAAGAACTGCAGCGCCGGGGCATCCGGATAGTCGCGCACCGACGCCTCGACGATGTCGATCAGCGAACCGGTCACCGGCGGCAGGTCCTGCGGGACACCTTCGGCGTAGCTTGCGGTCCATGGGCGCGGGGGAACGAACTCGGTCACGAGTTCCAGCTTACGTGTGCGCACCTCGCGCTCTCGTAGACTGGGGTGGTGTCTGAAATCACCCCTGATCTCGTACGCCATCTCGGCGTGCTCGCGCGCATCCAGCTCTCCGACGACGAGGTGACTCAGCTGACCGGTCAGCTCGACGCCATCGTCGACAACATCGCGAAGGTGTCGGAGGTGGCCACGCCAGACGTCGTCGCCACCAGCCACCCGATCGCGATGAGCAACGTCTTCCGTCCCGACGAGGTCGGCGAGACGCTCACCCTCGAGCAGACGCTGAAGAACGCCCCGGATGCCGCCGATGGCCGCTTCCGTGTGACCGCGATCCTGGGAGAAGAGCAGTGAGCGACATCATCCGGCTGACCGCCGCGGAACTCGGCGAGAAGATCTCCGCCGGCGAGATCTCCAGCGTCGAGGCGACGCAGGCCCACCTCGACCGCATCGCCGCGGTCGACGGTGACGTGCACGCTTTCCTGCACGTCAACGAGCACGCCCTCGCGGCGGCCGCCGAGGTCGACGCGCGCCGTGCCGCGGGCGAGCAGCTCGGCCCGATCGCCGGTGTGCCGCTCGCGGTCAAGGACGTGCTCGTCACGACCGACATGCCCTCCACGAGCGGCTCGAAGATCCTCGAGGGCTACATGTCGCCGTTCGACGCCACCGTCGTGTCGCGCTCCCGCGCCGCAGGCCTCGTGCCGCTCGGCAAGACGAACATGGACGAGTTCGCGATGGGCTCGTCGACGGAGTTCTCCGCCTACGGTCCGACCCGCAACCCGTGGGACCTCGACCGCATCCCCGGCGGCTCCGGCGGCGGCTCGGCCGCGGCCGTCGCCGCCTTCGAGGCGCCGCTCGCCCTCGGCTCCGACACCGGCGGCTCGATCCGCCAGCCCGCGCACGTCACCGGCACCGTCGGCATCAAGCCGACCTACGGCGGCGTCAGCCGCTACGGTGCGATCGCGCTGGCATCCAGTCTCGACCAGGTCGGCCCCGTGACCCGCACCGTGCTCGACGCGGGCCTGCTGCACGATGTGATCGGCGGGCACGACCCGAAGGACTCGACCTCCCTCCCGCAGGAGTGGCCGTCGTTCGCGGCCGCCGCGCGCGAAGGCGCGACCGGTCAGGTGCTCAAGGGACTGAAGGTCGGCGTCATCACCGAGCTGCCCGACTCCGGCTTCCAGGCCGGCGTCGCCGCATCCTTCCGCGCCTCGCTCGCGCTGATGGAGGCGCAGGGCGCCGAGATCGTCGAGATCTCGGCACCGCACTTCGAGTACGGCGTCGCGGCGTACTACCTGATTCTTCCCGCCGAGGCCTCGAGCAACCTCGCCAAGTTCGACTCGGTGCGCTTCGGCCTGCGCGTCACGCCCGAAGGCAACCCCACGGTCGAGGACGTCATGTCGGCGACCCGTGACGCCGGCTTCGGGCCCGAGGTCAAGCGCCGCATCATTCTGGGCACGTATGCGCTGTCGGCCGGCTACTACGACGCCTACTACGGCAGCGCCCAGAAGGTCCGCACGCTCATCCAGCAGGACTTCGACCGGGCGTTCGCGCAGGTCGACGTCATCGCGACGCCGTCGGCACCGACCACTGCGTTCCGGATCGGCGAGAAGATCGATGATCCGCTGCAGATGTATCTGAACGACCTGACGACGATCCCGGCGAACCTCGCCGGCGTTCCCGGCATCTCGATCCCCTCGGGCATCGCGGCCGAAGACGGTCTGCCCGTCGGCATCCAGTTCCTCGCGCCCGCACACGAGGATGCTCGTCTGTACCGCGTCGGCGCGGCTCTCGAGGCTGCGCTCGTGGACTCGTGGGGCGCGCCGCTGCTGTCGAAGGCGCCTGCCCTTCGACAGGCCCAGGGATCCAGTCGACAGGCTCAGGGACCCAAGGAAGGGGGAGCCCGCTGATGGCCACCGCCAAGCTCATGGACTTCGACAAGGCTCTCGAGATGTTCGAGCCTGTGCTCGGCTTCGAGGTGCACGTCGAGCTGAACACTCGCACGAAGATGTTCTCCGACGCTCCGAACCCCGCGAACGACGAGTTCCACGGCGCCGAGCCGAACACGCTCATCGCGCCGGTCGATCTCGGTCTGCCGGGGTCGCTGCCCGTGGTCAACGCGACGGCCGTGCGCTCGTCGATCAGCCTCGGTCTCGCACTCGGCTGCTCGATCGCGGAGTCCAGCCGGTTCGCGCGGAAGAACTACTTCTACCCCGACCTGGGCAAGAACTATCAGATCTCGCAGTACGACGAGCCGATCGCGTTCGAGGGATCGGTCGAGGTCGAGCTCGAGGACGGCACGCTCGTGACGATCCCCGTCGAGCGCGCGCACATGGAGGAGGACGCCGGCAAGCTCACCCACATGGGCGGGGCGACCGGCCGCATCCAGGGCGCGGAGTATTCGCTGGTGGACTACAACCGTGCCGGAGTGCCGCTCGTCGAGATCGTCACCAAGCCGATCTTCGGCGCCGAGCACCGCGCGCCCGATTACGCCAAGGCGTACATCGCCGCGATCCGCGACATCGTGCGCGGCCTCGGCATCTCGGAGGCGCGTCTCGAGCGCGGCAACCTCCGCTGCGACGCGAACGTGTCGCTGCGTCCCCGTGGCCAGGAGAAGCTCGGCACCCGCACCGAGACGAAGAACGTCAACTCGATGCGCTCGGTCGAGCGGGCCGTGCGCTACGAGATCCAGCGTCAGGCCGCGATCCTCGCCGACGGCGGCACGATCACCCAGGAGACGCGGCACTGGCACGAGGACACCGGTACGACGTCGCCGGGTCGCCCGAAGTCGGACGCCGATGACTACCGCTACTTCCCCGAGCCCGACCTGCTGCCTGTGCAGCCGTCGCGCGAGCTCGTGGAGGAGCTGCGTGCCGCGCTGCCCGAGCAGCCGGTGGCGCGTCGTCGCCGGCTGAAGGCCGAGTGGGGCTTTACCGACCTCGAGTTCCAGGACGTGCGCAACGGCGGACTGATCGACGAGGTCGAGGCCACGATCGCGGCCGGTGCCGCTCCGGCGGCCGCCCGCAAGTGGTGGACGGGCGAGATCACCCGCGTCGCCAATGCGCAGGAGCGGGATGCGGCCGGGCTCGTCTCGCCGGCCGACGTCGCCGCCCTCCAGGCACTGGTGGATGCCGGCACGCTGACCGACAAGCTGGCCCGCCAGGTTCTCGAAGGAGTGATCGCCGGAGAGGGATCGCCTCAGGAGGTCGTGGACTCGCGCGGACTGGCGGTCGTCTCGGACGACAGCGCGCTGATCGCCGCGATCGACGACGCATTCGCCGCGCAGCCGGACGTGCTGGCGAAGATCAAGGATGGCAAGGTGCAGGCCGCCGGGGCTGTCATCGGCGCCGTGATGAAGGCGATGAAGGGCCAGGCCGACGCCGCGCGCGTGCGCGAGCTGATCCTCGAGCGCGCTGCGCAGTGACCACCGGGTGCCACCGACGCGATGTCGGTGGCACCGGTCAGGATGGATGCATGGGACGCGGTGATGGATCGGGCCGCATCGTCTCGCCCGAGGGTGCGGACGACAGCGGCACAGGCATCCTGCATGTCGACATGGATGCCTTCTACGCGGCGGTCGAGGTGCTCTACGACCCGTCTCTGCGCGGACTGCCGTTGATCATCGGAGGACGCGACGGACGCTCGGTGGTCTCCAGCGCGTCATACGAGGCGCGTCGGTTCGGCGTGCGCAGCGCCATGCCCGTCGGGCAGGCGCTGCGACTGTGCCCGACGGCGCGGGTCGTTCCGCCGGACTTCACCCGCTACCGGGCCGTCTCGGCGCAGGTGATGGAGATCTTCCAGAGCATCACCCCGCTGGTGGAGCAGCTCTCGATCGATGAGGCGTTCCTCGACGTGCGCGGAGTGCGCCGCCTGTGGGGCAGCCCCGGCGAGATCGCGGCCCTCATCAGACGACGCGTGCGAGACGAGGTCGGCATCACGTGCAGCGTCGGCGTCGCGGCGACGAAGCACGTTGCGAAGATGGCATCCACCGTGTCCAAGCCCGACGGGATGCTCGTGGTTCCCGCCTCGCGCACGCAGGAGTTCCTCGATCCGCGACCGGTCGGCGCCATGTGGGGAGTCGGGCCGAAGGCCGCCGAAGCGCTGCAGCGCCGGGGCATCCGGCTGATCCGTGACGTGCGTGAGGCACCCGCCGAAGCACTCGAGCGCGCCGTCGGACCTGCCCTCGGCCAGCGGATGCAGGCTCTCGCCCGCGGTCTCGACGCGCGTTCCGTCCAGACGGAGCGGGCGGAGAAGAGCGTCGGGCATGAAGAGACCTTCGACCGCGACATCGACGATCGTGACCTGCTGCGCTCAGAGCTCCTGCGCCTCGCAGATCGCGTCGGGGCGCGCCTGCGCACCTCGGGGTGGCATGCCGGAGCGGTCGCGATCAAGATCCGGTTCGCGGACTTCACCACGGTCAGCCGTACCGTCTCGCTGTCCGAGCCGACGGATGTCGGGCAGCGCATCGGCGAGACGGCGATCGCACTATTCGCGCAGATCGAGCGCAGGGACCCGGTGCGGCTGGTGGGCGTGCGCGCCGAGAGATTGAGGCCGGCGGGGAGCTCGGCCATCGCGCTGTGGGATGACGATGAGGATCAGCGCCGCCTCGAAGGCACGCTCGACGACGCGCGCGCACGATTCGGGGTCGGCATGATCACCCGCGCACGGCACGTCGGAGCAGCGGACCGGCGCGCGGGCGGGGAAATAGAGCCGCGGCCGTTCGGCCGCGAGTGAGCTATGGCGTCGTTCGATAGCGTGGATGCCATGCCGCCAGCCTCTTCCCCTGATCTCTTCGGCGAGCGTCTGAGCGCGGCCACGGCCCGCATCTGCGATGCCGTCACCGCGGTGTCGGCATCGAATCCGGTCGTCATCATCGACGGTCGCAGCGGTGCGGGCAAGAGCAGCCTCGCGGCTCGCGTCGCGCGAGCCTGGCCGCTGCACACGCCAGTGCAGCTGCTCGCACTCGACTCCGTCTATCCCGGCTGGGGCGGACTCGAGCGCGGCGCGGAGATCGCCCGCGAGCAGGTGCTGCGCCCGCACGGGCGCGGTCTGATCGGCATCTGGCGGCGCTGGGACTGGGAGCGGGAGGAAGAAGCCGAGGCTCATGCCGTCGATCCGGCTCTCGGCCTGATCGTCGAGGGCTGCGGTGCGCTGACCCCCGCGTCGGCCGCGCTCGCGGATGTCGCCGTCTGGGTCGACGGACCCCGCGACTCACGGCGACGCCGCGCGCTCGAGCGCGACGGCGACGGATTCCGCCGTCACTGGGACATGTGGGCAGTCCAGGAGGAGGCGCACATGACGCGGCACGAGCCGCACAAGCTCGCGAGCATCACCGTGGCTACGCCGTAGCGGCATCCGCCTCGTCGGCGCGCTGAATGAGGTCGTCCAGCCGATACCCGAGCCAGTCGTACACGTGGAACCGTGCGTCGTCTGCGTCGTGGCGGTCTTCGAGATCGACGCCCAGGCGCGACGCGACGACGAGCCGGATCGCGGCGAGCGTGCGCATCCACGCATCGACGTGGGCGACGGGGATGCCGATGGCGTGCATGCCGAGCACGTCCCGATCGTCGTCGTCGGTGTCGAAGTCGCTGAGATCCGCGCGCATCACGCGGGCGTCGTCACGGCGGCGGTCGAACAGCTCGTCTCGCGTGCCGCGGCGGAATTCCGCGGCGGCGATGTCGTCATCGGGATAGGCGACCGGGGTCAGCCGCGCCAGGGCGGGGTCGGAGTCCGGACGCGGGCCGCCGATGAGCTCGAGGAACTCATCGATCAGGTGCAGCAGATTGCGTGCTTCGACCCAGGTGATCGATATCGACGGGTTCACTGCGGAACCCGTCGGATGGTGGCCCACAGGCCGAAGTCGTGCATCGCCTGAGCGTGCACCTCCATCGTCTCCCGCGGCCCGGTGGCGACGACGGCGTGTCCTTCGTTGTGCACCGCGAGCATGAGAGCCGTCGCGTGCTCCTCGGCGTATCCGAAGTAGCGGCGGAACACGCGCACCACGTAGCTCATGAGGTTGACGGGATCGTCCCAGACGACCAGCTGCCACGGCACGAGCGGCGCGACCGTGAGCTGCTCGTCGAGCAGAGGAGTGGATACCGGGATGCTCATGCCCAGCCCAGTTCGTGCAGCTGCTCGTCATCGATGCCGTAGAAGTGCGCGATCTCGTGCACGAGTGTCGTGTGGACCTCGTCGCGCAGCTCGTCCTCGTCGGAGCACGCTGCGAGGTGCGCGCGGCGGTAGACGATGATGCGGTCGGGCAGCTCGCCCATGCCATACTGTGCTCGTTCGGTGAGCGCGAATCCCTCGTACAGGCCGAAGAGGTCGCTGCCGTCGTCTGGTTCGTCCTCGACGACGAAGACGACGTTGTCGAGTCCGTCGATCATGTCGTCCGGCAGCCGGTCGAGTTCCTCGACGACCAGCGACTCGAAGGCCTCGACGGTCATCTCGATGCCGCCGTCGGGCAGAGCCTGCGCGTCGGAGTCGAGTGAGGAGGACATGCTTCGATGCTAGCCGGGCGCACTCGACCCCGGGCGACTCTGCCGACGGCTCATAGCCTCGATCGGTACGGTGCGACGGGGAGAACGGGCCACGCGCAGTACTCCCCGCGACAGACCCGCCGAGACGATGAGGAACACGATTCGACATGCGCATCCGCCCGATCACCCCGACCGTCGTCCTCGCCCTCGCAGGCGCTCTGCTGCTGACCGCCTGCTCACCCGCCGAGCAGGCGCCCGCGGAGCGCGGCGGTGCGGCGGCGACGGCACCCGACGGCTCGGCAGAACTGGAAGAGCTCTCGCGCACCGACGTGCGCACGGTGATCGACCGGCTCGATCGCGCGCCGCTCGATGAGCGGGATGATGCGGTGGCGGCATCGATCCGCACCGACCGTGTCGTGCTCAGCGACGTCGATGGATCCCAGGTGGAGCTGGCGATGCCGGACGGCCTCACCTACATCTCCTTCGCCCCGTATCGCACGCAGACCCACGACTGCACCTTCCATGCGCCGAGTTCGTGCGTCGGGGAGCTGCGCAACACCGAGCTGCAGCTGACCATCACCGATCTCGCGACGGGGGAGACGCATGTCGACGAGAAGACGCAGACGTTCGACAACGGCTTCGTCGGTGCATGGCTGCCGCGGGGCATCGACGCGGAGGTCGTGATCGTCGTCGCCGACAGCGAGGCGAGAGCCGTGATCTCCACCGTGAACGACGACGACCCGACCTGCATCACGACCCTGCCGCTCGCCGAGCGCGGCTGACACGACGAAGCCCCCGGGTTCATGACGAACCCGGGGGCTTCTCTGGGGTGAGTAACGGGGCTTGAACCCGCGACCCCCGCGACCACAACGCGGTGCTCTACCAGCTGAGCTATACCCACCATGTGCCTGCCGGAGCGGGCAACTCGATAAGTCTATTACATGTTCGGAGTGAACTCTGACACGGTGCGGGCGGCGATGTCGCGGGCCTGCTCTGACGAGGGTCCTGGCGCGTCGGTGAACACCGCGGCGCGGTAGTAGCGAAGCTCGCGGATCGACTCGAGGATGTCGGCCAGGGCTCGGTGGCCGCCGTGCTTCTCGGGAGCCTGGAAGAACACGCGCGGATACCAGCGGCGGGCGAGCTCTTTGATGCTCGAGACGTCGACGTTGCGGTAGTGCAGGTACTGATCGATGTTCTGCATGTAGGTGGCCAGGAACATCCGATCGGTGCCGATCGTGTTGCCGGCCAGCGGAGCCCGGCGCTCGAGCGGGACGAAGCGCTTGATGTATGCGAGGGTCTGCTCCTCGGCATCCGCGAGGTTGACGCCGTCCGGGATCTCGTCGATGAGACCCGATGCACGGTGCATGTCGGTGACGAAGTCGTTCATGTTCGCGAGCGCGGCATCGCTCGGCTTGATGACGATCTGAAAGCCGGGATCGAGCAGGTTCAGCTCGAAGTCGGTGACCACGACCGCGATCTCGACGAGTTCGTCGACCGAGAGGTCGAGGCCCGTCATCTCGCAGTCGATCCAGACGAGCCGGTCGTTCTCAGTCGCAGAAACCATGGTTCGATCCTAGCGACGGGGCCCGACACGGTAATCTGGACCCGGTACGCCTCCTTAGCTCAGAGGAAGAGCATCGGCTTTCTAATCCGTTGGTCGCAGGTTCGAATCCTGCAGGGGGCACAGCTTCACCCGCGCAGGGCGGCCACCGCATCATCGGCATCCCAGAACTCGCCCACCAGGCGGAAGCCTCCGGATGCCAGGTGCAGGCGCTCCGCGCGGAACCGGATGCCGAGCGGGTCGGCGATCACGCGCAGATGCCCGCGGATCGTGCCACGGGCGTCGACGACGCGCCAGAGGTGGTCTCCTGCTCTGTCGAGGTGCTCGGCCCGCGTGCGCAGGAACGGTGTCTCCCACAGAAGAGCGGGCTGTGTGTCGGTCAGCGAAGTCATGCTGTCTCCTTTCGTGATTCGAACATATGGACGGCCACCGACATTCCGTCCCGTAGACTCGGCCGCATGCCCGTGACCTCTCCGTACGCCGCTCGTCTCGCCGAGATCCCGGTAGAACGACGCGAGGTGCAGGTGCTGGGGGCGACCACGGCGTACTGGGTCTACGGCGAGGCGGCGGAGGATGCGCCGACCATCGTCGCGGTGCACGGCTTCCGAGGCGAGCATCACGGTCTCGAGCCGATCGTGGCGTACCTGCCGGGCATCCGGATCATCTCGCCGGATCTGCCCGGCTTCGGCGAGACGCCGCCGATCCCGGATCGCGAGCACGACCTCGGCCTCTTCACGGGCTGGCTGTGCGAATTCGCCCGCGCTGTCGCCCCGGGGGCGATCATCCTCGGGCACTCGTTCGGGTCGATCGTCTCAGCCGCTGCCGTGGCGGGCGGCCTCGAGACGCCTCGCCTCATCCTGATCAACCCCATCGGGGCACCCGCACTGGAGGGCCCGAAGGGCGTGCTCACCCGGATCGCCGTGCTCTACTACGCGCTCGGCGCCAGGCTGCCCGAGCGATGGGGCACGGCGCTGCTGCGGCATCCGCTCACGGTGCGGGCGATGAGCATGGCCATGGCCAAGACCCGCGACCGGGCGCTGCGCAGGTTCATCCACGATCAGCACGACACCTACTTCTCGCGCTTCGCCGATCGTGAGGTGCTGCACGACGCCTTCGTGACCAGCGCCTCGCACGATGTGCGCGCGTTCGCCGGCGTGATCGACGTGCCGACGCTGCTGATCGCGGCTCAGCGCGACGACATCACGCCGATCGAGGCCGAGCGGCGCCTCGCCATGATGTTCCCCCAGGCCGAGCTCGTCGAGATCGCCGAGGTCGGACACCTCATCCACTACGAGACGCCGGCGGAGGCGGCAGGGGCGATCCGGCGCTTCCTCAGGCTTCCCGCCGCGCTAGTCCGATGAGTCCCGCGACCCGGAACGGGATGACCTCGCCCATCGCGAGCGAGGTCTCGGTGCGCTCGACCCCCTCGATAGACAGGATCCTTGCGTCGGTGTCGAACAGGTGACGCGCGTCGCGGCATGCGACTCGAGCGAGCAGATCGATCGATCCGCTCAGCCCATGCGCCTGCACGATCTCGGGAACCCGTGACAGCTCGGCGATGATGCGCGGCAGCTCGGTCTGACGCACGCCGATGCTGATGAACGCCTGCAGCGGGAACCCCAGCACCTCGGTCGAGAACGAGCGTTCGTACGACTCGAAGACGCCCGTCTGCTCGAGCCGGGCCATCCGGGCCTGGATGGTGTTGCGAGACAGACGGAGCCGATCGGCGAGCTTGACCACGGTCGTGCGCGGATCCTCCGCCAGGGCGGTGAGCAGTTCGAGGTCTGTGCGATCCAGGACGGGCATAGTGCCACACGATAGCAGGGCACCGGAACCGCGCATTGTGCAACATGCTCAGCAACCGGAGACATGCTTGAGCGAGGTGTCAGCCCGACGTAGCATTCGAGCAGGCCCGACGCAGCAGTCGGGAAGCCGTGCATGCCCCACGAAGGCCGCCACGTCAGGAGGACGCCGATGTCACCGAACACCAGCCCGATCGTCGACGCGCAGAACGATCTCGAACTCACGGAGCGCATCCTCGCTCCCGACGGCACCCGAGTGCGCAACCAGCTGCTCGACCGCTGGATAGGCGACATCGACTACGCGGCGATGCGCGCGCTGCACCGCGACATGGTGGTGCTGCGGCGCATCGACACCGAGGGCGTCGCGCTGCAGCGACAGGGCCAGCTGGGCCTCTGGGCGCCGTGCAACGGCCAGGAGGCCGCGCAGATCGGAACCGGCCGCGCACTGGCGGCGAACGACTTCGTCTTCCCTAGCTATCGCGAGACCGGGGTGATGTACACCCGCGGTGCCGAACCGGGCGACTACGTGCGCATGTGGCGCGGCGAGGAGGGTGCGGCGTACGACCCCGCGCGACTCGGCATCGCTCCGCTGCAGATCATCATCGGGGCGCAGACCCTGCACGCGGTCGGGTACGGCATGGGCATCCTGCATGATGGAGCCGATGAGGTCGCGGTCACCTACTTCGGCGACGGCGCGACGAGCCAGGGCGACGTGAACGAGGCGATGATCTTCGCGTCGTCCTATCGCGCGCCCGTCGTGTTCGTCTGCCAGAACAACCACTGGGCGATCTCCGAGCCGGTCGGTCTGCAGTCCCAGTACCCGCTCGCCGGCCGTGCGCCCGGTTTCGGCATCCCCAGCCTGCGCGTCGACGGCAACGACGTGCTCGCCTGCATGGCGGCGATGCGCTGGGCGCTCGACCACGCGCGCTCGGGCAAGGGGCCGGCCTACCTCGAGGCGGTGACCTACCGCATGGGCCCGCACACCACAGCCGACGACCCGAAGCGCTACCGCGATGATGCAGAGCTCGCGCTGTGGCGCGAGCGAGACCCGATCGCCCGCCTCGAGGCGCACTTGCGCGCCGCCGGCGAACTCAGCGACGATCACCTCGAAGCCGTCCGCACCGCCGCCGACGACGTCGCCCGTGACATGCGCGCCGCGTGCATCGACATGAAGACGCGGCCCGCTCTCGCCGTCTTCGACCGCGTCTACGCCGAGCCGCACTCCGGACTCGAGCGCCAGCGCGACGAGTACGCCGCGTACCTCGCGTCGTTCGAGGAGGCCTGAGATGACGATGATGACGATGGGTAAGGCGCTGAATGCGGGGCTTCGCCAGGCCATGCTCGACGATGAGAAGGTCGTCCTCATGGGGGAGGACATCGGCACGCTCGGCGGTGTGTTCCGCATCACCGACGGTCTCAAGGACGAGTTCGGCGCGAAGCGCGTGATCGACACTCCGCTCGCCGAGTCCGGCATCGTCGGCACGGCGGTCGGTCTCGCATTCCGCGGCTACCGCCCGGTCGTCGAGATCCAGTTCGACGGCTTCATCTACCCCGCGTTCGACCAGATCGTCTCGCAGGTCGCCAAGCTGCACTACCGCACGCAGGGCCGGGTCAAGATGCCGATCACGATCCGCGTGCCCTGGGCGGGCGGCATCGGCGCGGCCGAGCACCACTCCGAATCGCCCGAGGCGTACTTCGTGCACACCGCCGGGCTGCGCGTGATCGCCGTCTCCGACCCGCAGGACGCGTACCGCTGCCTGCGCCAGGCCATCGCGTGCGACGATCCCGTGCTGTTCTTCGAACCCAAGCGCCTGTACCACCACAAGGGCGAGGTCGACCTGTCGGCACCCCTCGCCGACGCCCCTCCGATGGGCCTCGCCCGCGTCGTGCGTCAGGGCGCGGATGCGACGATCATCACATACGGCGCCATGGTGAGCACGGCGCTCGACGCGGCAGCGGCGGCGGAGGACGAGGGTGTGTCGCTCGAGGTCATCGATCTGCGCTCGCTCTCTCCCGTCGACTACGAGACGGTCTCGGCCTCGGTGCGTCGCACGGGGCGCGTGGTCGTCGTGCACGAGGCCTCCCGGGAGGCGGGAGTGGCCGCCGAGGTGATCGCGAGCATCACGGAATACTGCTTCGAGTACCTGGAGGCCGCGCCCGTGCGCGTGACCGGACACGACATCCCCTATCCGCCCGCGAAACTCGAGAAGTTCCACCTTCCCGATCTCGACCGCATCCTCGATGCCGTCGATCGGGTGCTCGATCGTCCGCACAGCCTGAGTGCGGCGAACGCGAAGGGAGACGAGCGGTGATCGCCGAATTCCGCCTGCCCGACCTCGGCGAGGGGCTGACCGAAGCCGAGGTCGTCCAGTGGCTGGTGCAGCCGGGTGACGCCGTAGCGCTGAACCAGACTCTCGCCGAGGTCGAGACGGCCAAAGCCGTGGTCGAACTGCCCTCCCCCTACGAGGGGACCGTCGCGTCGCTGCACGCCGATGCGGGGGAGACGGTGGCCGTCGGGGCGCCGCTGATCGCGTTCGACGTCGTCGGAGAAGAGACCGATGCGCCGTCGGCACCCGCCGGAGCCGAGCAGGAGGAGAAGACGCAGCCCAATCTCGTCGGATACGGCGCCGCTCCCGCATCCGCCGGTCGTCCGGCCCGACGCGCCAGACGAGGCGGTGCCGCCCCCGCGTCGGCGGCGGACGCCGAGGTCCTCGTGGCGGCTCCGCACGATGCACTGCCGCCGAGCGTTGCCGAGCCCGCGGTGGGAGAGCGGCCCCGCTCGACCCCGCCCGTGCGCGCCCACGCGAAACGCCTCGGTGTCGATCTCGCGCTGGTCGCAGCCGACGTCGGCGACCGGGTGATCACCCGCGAGGACGTGGATGCCTACGCCGAGCGCACCGGGGCGGCCGGCGCCGCGAGCGCGCCGGCGACGGAACCGGCGCCGATGCCGTCGTCCGCGCCGCCTGCGATGCCGTCGGGGGAGCGGGCGCAGACCCGCATCCCGGTCAAGGGCGTGCGGAAGCACACCGCTCAAGCGATGGTGCGAAGCGCATTCACCGCTCCGCACGTCACCACGTTCCACACCGTCGACGTCACGGCGACCATGGAGCTGATCGATCAGCTCAAGGCCGACCGGACGCTCTCCGAGCACCGCATCGGCCCACTCGCGGTGGTCGCGAAGGCGGTGGCTCTCGCACTCGGCCGCAATCCGTCGCTCAACGCGACATGGGATGAGCCGGCGGGCGAGATCGTGCACAACCACTTCGTCGATCTGGGAATCGCGGCGGCGACCGAGCGCGGTCTGATCGTGCCGATCATCCGGGATGCCGAGCGCCTCTCGCTGACCGGGATCGCCGACGCGCTCAGCGAGCTGACGCAAACCGCCCGCGCCGGCAGGACCAGCCCGGCGGAGCTGGCGGGAGGCACCTTCTCGATCACGAACATCGGGGTCTTCGGCATCGATGCGGGCACCCCGATCCTCCCGCCCGGGCAGTCCGGCATTCTCGCCGTCGGAGCTGTGCGGCGCCAGCCGTGGGAGCACCGCGGCGAGATCGCGCTGCGTCAGATGATGACGCTGAGCCTGTCTTTCGACCACCGCCTGGTCGACGGAGCTGAGGGTGCGCGCTTCCTCAAGGACGTCGCCGACATCCTCGAGCAGCCCGGCCGGGCGCTGCTGTACTGAGCTGCGCGCCATCGATGCGGGTCGGCCGCCGACGTGGGGATCGTCGGCGGCCGGTCTCGGTCGAGACCTCAGGACAGCGGGTCACCCGTGAGGGGCGGTCAGCGCCGCGAGCGCCATCGCCGCGAGCACGCGTGACGTGTCGGCGCGGGTGCGGAGGGCTGCAGAGGTGCTGTGCGGAGTGGAGTTCAGCAGCCCGAAGCACGCCTGCACGCGAAGTCGCAGCTCGTCTCGATCCGCGGCGACGAGGGCGCTGAGCGCGTCGATCCACAGGCCGACGTACGCACGCTGCAGGCGTCGCACGTCGGAGCGCGACTCCTCCGCGAGGTGTGCGAGATCGCGATCCTGAACCCGGATGACGTCGGAGTTGCGCAGAGCGAAGTCGACGTGGAAGTCGACGAGCATCGCCATTCGGGTGCGTTCGTCGGCGGTGCCTTGCACGACCGCCGTGCCACCGGCGACGAGGTCTTCGCTCACGCCGATGAGCAGCGCGCCGAGCAGGGCCTGCTTTCCCGCGAAGTGCCGGTAGACGGCCGGGCCGGAGATGCCGACGGCCGCTCCGATGTCCTCCAGGCTCACGCTCGAATAGCCGCGGGCGCCGAAGAGCTCGGCGGCCGCGACGAGGATCGCATCGGTCCGCTGCGCCTTCGCGCGGTTGCGTGCCGTGACGGTCGTTGTCATTTCGGTTAATCCTCGCTAACCTGAATTACCGGGGTTAGTGAACACTAACCCTTCTGGTGTGTTTTTCCGCAATGGTCAAGGAGGACCCGCGATGCCGGTCACCCAGCAGGCTCTCGCCGAGGAGTTGCGCGAGCGCCTCTCCACCGCGGCGCTCGGAGGTCCCGAGCGCTCCCGTGAACGGCATGTCGCCCGCGGCAAGATGCTGCCGCGCGACCGGGTCGACCGGCTGCTCGACGAGGGCAGCCCGTTCATCGAGATCGCGCCTCTGGCAGCGAACGGGCTCTACGGCGATGAGGCGCCGGGCGCGGGGGTGATCGCGGGCATCGGGCTGGTGCACGGGCGGCACGTGATGGTCGTCTGCAATGATCCGACGGTCAAGGGCGGCACCTACTTCCCGATGACGGTGAAGAAACACCTGCGCGCGCAGGAGATCGCGCTCGAGAATCACCTGCCCTGCCTCTACCTCGTCGACTCCGGGGGCGCGTTCCTGCCCAAGCAGGACGAGGTGTTCCCCGACCGCGACCATTTCGGCCGCATCTTCTTCAATCAGGCGCGCATGTCGGCCGAGGGCGTCCCGCAGCTGGCGGCAGTGCTCGGCTCGTGCACCGCGGGCGGAGCGTACGTGCCGGCGATGAGCGATCAGACCGTGATCGTGCGCGGCCAGGGCACGATCTTCCTCGGCGGTCCGCCGCTGGTGAAAGCGGCGATCGGCGAGGTCGTCACCGCCGAGGAGCTGGGTGGGGGAGAGCTGCACGCCCGACGCTCGGGCGTCGTCGATCACCTGGCCGACGACGACGAGCACGCACTCGAGATTCTCCGCGACATCGTCGCGACTCTGCCGCAGCCCGCCCAGCCGGCGTGGCACGTCGCGCCGAGCATCGCACCCCGCGAGTCCGGAAGCCTCTACGATGTCGTGCCCGTCGACGTCAACGCCGCGTACGACGTGCACGAGGTGATCGACCGGCTCGTCGACGCCGACAGCGTCAGCGAGTTCAAGCCCGAGTACGGCACGACGCTCGTCACCGCGTTCGCCCGGCTGCACGGACACCCGGTCGGGATCGTCGCCAACAACGGCGTGCTGTTCAGCGAATCCGCCCAGAAGGGCGCGCACTTCATCGAGCTCTGCGACCAGCGCGGCATCCCGCTGCTGTTCCTGCAGAACATCACCGGGTTCATGGTCGGCACCGACGCCGAGGCGGGCGGCATCGCCAAGGACGGCGCGAAGATGGTGACCGCCGTGGCCACCACCCGCGTGCCGAAGCTGACCGTCATCATCGGCGGCTCGTTCGGCGCGGGCAACTACTCGATGTGCGGTCGGGCGTACTCGCCGCGGTTCCTGTGGAGCTGGCCCGCCAGCCGCATCTCGGTCATGGGCGGCGCTCAGGCGGCGTCCGTCCTCGCGACCGTGAAAGAGGATCAGCTCACCGCTTCCGGAACGCCGTGGACGCCCGAGCAGCGCGCCGACTTCGAAGCGCCCGTCCGCAGCCAGTACGAGGCACAGGGCGAGCCCTATTACGCCACAGCGCGGCTGTGGGACGACGGGATCATCGACCCGGAGCAGACCCGCGATCTGCTCGGACTCGCCCTCGACGTCGTCTCGCGGACATCGCTGCCAGAACCCCGCTTCGGCCTCTTCCGGATGTGATCGCCATGACCATCGACACCGTGCTCGTCGCCAATCGCGGCGAGATCGCCCGCCGCATCATCCGCACCCTGCGCGAGCTCGGCATGCGCAGCGTCGCCGTGTACAGCGACGCCGACGCACACGCCCCGCACGTGCGCGAAGCCGACCAGGCCGTCCACATCGGCGGGTCCGCTGCATCGGACTCGTATCTGAACGTGCAGGCCATCATGGCGGCAGCCGCGGCATCAGGCGCACAGGCCATCCACCCGGGTTACGGCTTCCTCTCCGAGAGCGTCCAGCTGGCGCGCGCGTGCGCGAGCGCCGGCGTGGCCTTCATCGGCCCTGGTGAGCGGGCGCTCGAGATCATGGGAGACAAGGCCACGGCGCGCGACCACGTCGCACGGCACAGCGTGCCCGTGGTGCCCGGCTTCACCGCGGCGGGCCTCGACGACGGCCAGATCCGGGCCCGCGCCGACGAGATCGGCTACCCGCTGCTGGTCAAGCCCAGCGCAGGTGGCGGCGGCAAGGGGATGGAGATCGTCCGCTCGGGCGACGAGCTCGCCGGTGCGCTCGCGACGGCGCGACGCGTGGCTGCTGCGGCCTTCGGCGACGACGCGATGGTGCTCGAGCGCCTCGTGCAGCGCCCTCGGCACATCGAGGTGCAGGTCTTCGGCGACGCGCACGGCACCGTGATCGCGCTCGGCGAGCGCGAGTGCACGCTGCAGCGTCGTCACCAGAAGGTCATCGAAGAGGCGCCGGCCGCCCATCTTCCCGATCCGGTGCGCCGGCGACTGCTCGACGCTGCGGTCGCGGCGGCCAAGAGCGTCGACTACGTCGGCGCCGGGACGGTGGAGTTCCTCGTCGAGGCGGATGCCGTCGACGACGTGTTCTTCATCGAGATGAACACCCGTCTGCAGGTCGAGCATCCGGTGACCGAGGAGGTGACCGGCCTCGATCTCGTCGCCCTGCAGCTGCACATCGCCGCGGGAGGGGCGATCGGCGAGCCTCCCATCGTCCGCGGTCACGCGGTCGAGGCACGCGTGTACGCCGAATCGCCCGAGCGGGGGTTCCTGCCCTCCACCGGGTGGGTGCTGCTGTTCGACCCGCCGCGCGACGTGCGGGTGGATGCCGCGATCGAGACCGGCTCGGAGATCAGCGGGTTCTACGACCCGATGATCGCGAAGGTCGTCGCGTACGGCCCCGACCGGGCGACAGCCCTCCGCCGCTTGGACTCCGCGCTCGCCCGCACCGTCGTGCTGGGAGTCGAGACGAACATCGCCTTCCTCCGCGCGCTGATCCGCGACGAGCGAGTGCGGCGCGGTGACCTCGACACCGGTCTGATCGAGACGATGCTGCCGTTCGTCGCGCCCCAGCCGACACCCGCCATGCTGGCGACGGCCGCGCAGGCGGTGCACGTCGGCGGCGCCTCCGCTGCCGCGGACATCTGGCACGAGCTCGCCGGCTGGCGCATCGGCCGACCCGCGGTGCTGCCGCGCACGAAGCTGCTCGCCGACGACGGCGCCGTTCTCGAGGCCCCCGACGCCTACGCGCCGGGCATCCCGGCGGCGACCGACGACGAAGGAGCCGTGTGGGTCTTCGCCGACGGCATGACAGCGCGGCTGCGGCCACTCTCGCGCCGCGAGCGCCTGCACCGCCGTCTGGCCGAGCAGAAGCGCGCGTCGCGTCCTCGCCATCCCGAGGGACGCGCCCCCATGCCGGGCAGCATCGTGGCCGTCCATGTCGCCGACGGCGACCTGGTGCACGCGGGAGACCCCCTCGTCTCGATCGAGGCGATGAAGATGGAGCATCCGGTGCTCGCGCCCCACGACGGCACGGTGCACCTGCTGGTCGCTCTCGGCGACCAGGTGCGACGGGACCAGCCCGTCGCACGAGTCCGCGAAGAGGAGACAGCATGAGCGCCCAGACCGAACTGACCGGTGTCGACCTGAACGAAGAGCAGCGCGAACTCGCCGCGATGGTGCGGGAGTTCGCCGAAGAGGTCGTCGCGCCGCAGGCGTACGAGGCCGACCGCACGCACACGCTGAATCTCGACGTCGTGCGGCAGATGGGGGAGATGGGCCTGTTCGGTCTGCCGTTCTCGGAGGAGTACGGCGGGCAGGGCGGGGACTACCTGGCTCTCGGGCTGGCGATCGAGGGCATCGCCCAAGTCGACCAGTCGCTCGCGATCACCCTCGAGGCCGGAGTCAGCCTCGGCGCCATGCCGATCTACCGCTTCGGCACCGAGGAGCAGAAGCGGGAGCATCTGCCCGCCCTGCTCGCAGGCCACGCGCTGGCGGGCTTCGGTCTCACCGAGCCGGAGGCCGGCAGCGATGCGGGCGCCACGCGCACGACCGCGCGCCTGGAGGGCGGGGAGTGGGTGCTGAACGGCAGCAAGCAGTTCATCACCAACTCCGGCACCGCCATCACGCGCTTCGTGACCATGACTGCCGTCACCGGCACGACGCGGCGCCCCGACGGCGGGGAGCGGAAGGAGATCTCCACCATCATCGTCCCGAACGGCACCCCGGGCTTCACCGTCGAGCCGGCGTACGACAAGGTCGGCTGGAACGCCTCCGACACGCACCCGCTCACCCTGAACGACGTCCGCGTGCCGGAGGAGAACCTGCTCGGCGAGCGCGGCCAGGGGTTCCGCAGCTTCCTCAGCATCCTCGACGAGGGCCGGATCGCGATCGCCGCTCTCGCGACGGGCGCCGCGGAAGGATGCCTGGAGGCGGCCGTCGACTACGCCCGCAAGCGCACGGTCTTCGGCGCCGCGCTGAGCACGAGGCAGAACGCGCAGTTCACGCTGGCCCGCATGCGCGCCCGCGTGCACACCGCGCGCCTCGCGTGGCAGCACGCCGCACGGCTGCGTGACGCGGGTCGCCCGTTCGCCGAGGAGGCGGCGATCGCCAAACTCGTCTCGGGCGAGGCGGCGATGGACAACGCGCGCGACGCGACGCAGATCTTCGGCGGCAACGGCTTCATGAACGAGTACCCCGTGGCGCGGCACTACCGGGACTCGAAGATCCTCGAGATCGGCGAGGGCACCACCGAGGTGCAGCTGCTCGTCATCGCCCGGTCGCTGGGCCTGGTCGGATAGCGTGCGAGCATGACCGACATCGTTCAGCGCGGACTGTACTTCGAGGAGCTCGAGGTCGGCGCCCGCTACCTGCACCGGCCCGGGCGCACCGCGACCGAGGCCGACAACGTGCTCTTCACGACGCTCACCATGAACACGCAGGCGCTTCACCTCGACGCCGCCTTCGCCGATGGGCAGGAGCCGTTCGGCCAGCGGCTGATGAACTCGATGTGGACGCTGTCGACGATGGTGGGCGCGTCGGTGACGCAGCTCACCCAGGGCACCCTGGTCGCGCAGCTGGGGCTCGGTGACATCTCGTTCCCGCATCCGCTGTTCCACGGCGACACGCTGTACACCGAGAGCGTGATCGTCGACAAGCGGCTCTCGGCATCCCGCCCCGGCCAGGGCATCTGCACGATCGAGCACACCGGACGCAATCAGGACGGCGTTATCGTGGCGAAGGCCACCCGCACCGCCCTGATGCGCTGCCTGCCGGAGGGCGAACGGTGACCCTCGGCATGGGCCCCGCGCTGCTGTTCTGCCCCGCCGACCGGCCCGAGCGCTTCGCGGGGGCGATGCAGAAAGCAGATGCCGTGATCCTCGATCTCGAAGACGCTGTGCTTCCGGATGCCAGAGCGCAGGCGCGCGAGAACATCATCGCCGCTGACATGGACCCCGACCGTGTGATCGTCCGCGTGAACGCGCCGGAGACCGCGGAGTTCGCCCGCGACGTCGATGCGCTGCAGCGCACCCCGTTCCGCACGGTGATGGTGGCGAAGAGCGAGGATCCGGCGGCATTCGACGCGTTCGGCACCGAGTTCGGACTGATCGCCCTGTGCGAGACCGCGCGCGGCGTGCACCGGGCGGGAGAGCTCGCCGCTCACGAGCGCGCCGTCGGACTGATGTGGGGCGCGGAGGATCTCGTGGCGTCTCTCGGCGGGATGTCGAGCCGCTTCCCGGACGGGCGGTACCGAGACGTGGCCCGTTCGGCGCGGTCCCTGGTCCTGCTCGCGGCCGGAGCGCACGGCCGGACGGCCATCGACGCGGTGCACCTCGACATCGATGATGCAGACGGTCTCGCCGCCGAGGCCGCGGATGCGGTGGCATCCGGATTCGGCGCGACCGCATGCATCCATCCGAAGCAGGTCGCGGTGATCCGGGACGCCTACCGACCAGACGAGTCGACGATCACGTGGGCTCAGGCGGTGCTGGCGGCCGCCGAGGGGGAGCGCGGCGTGTTCCGCTTCGAGGGGCGGATGATCGACGAGCCGGTGCTGCGCCACGCCCGTGCCGTGCTCGAAAGGAGCTGAGCTGTGCTTCAGCAGGCTCGGCATCCCATGTGGTGGGTCCCTGAGCCTGTCGAAGGCCCCTGAGCCCGTCGAAGGGTCAGATCGGGATCGCCTCGAGCAGGCGCAGCGTGCCCCGCTCGGCGACGAAGCGATGGACCGAGCCGTTGTGCAGCGAGTCACCCACCCTCGGCAGCGAGCCGCCCGAGACGTGCATGAGCAGCGAGCGGATGACCCCGCCGTGGCTGACGACGATGATCGACTCCGCTCGCGGCGCCGACCGTCGACGCGAGGCGCGCGCGATCCGCTCGAGGGAGTCCATCGCACGATCGCGCACCTCGTCGAGGGTCTCCGCGCCAGGCACCGCCGAGGTCCAATCGCCCCAGGTCTTCAGGTAGTCCTCGACGAGCATTCCCTCGCCGTCGCCGAAGGTGCGCTCGCGCAGCCCGCGGGTGAGCGCAGGCGCCCCGAGGCCGAGTTCGTCCGCGATGATCTGCGCCGTCTGCTGCGCGCGCACCAGCGGGCTCGCGTAGATCGCGTCGTACTGCTCACCGGCGAGCGCGGCGGCGGCCCTGCGGGCGTCGTCTCGCCCGGTGTCGTTGAGCGGGATGTCGGTGGTGCCCTGGATGCGACGGGCGAGGTTCCAGTCGGTCTGTCCGTGGCGTACGAGTGTCAGCAGGGTCACCCCTCGAGCCTACGGGAGGCTCCGGTGCGCCCCGCTCAGAGAGCTCCGAGGCGGGTCGCCAGCGCGGAGAGGACCTCGGTCGTCCCGCCCTCGATGACCTCGTCGGCCCAGGCATCCGCCCTGGTCGGCTCGTGATTGACGATCACGATCGGCATGTCGCGCCTGCGCGCCCGCTCGATCACCCGGATACCGGAGTTCACGGTGAGAGACGTGCCCGCGACGACGAGTGCCGACGAGGCGTGCACGAGGGACTCCGCGAGCGCGAACCGACGGATCGGCACGAACTCGCCGAAGTACACGACGTCGGGCTTCAGCATCCCGCCGCAGATCTCGCATGTCGGGATGACGAAGCCCGCCGTGCTCTCCGGCGAGACGTCTCCGTCGGGGTTGAGCACGATGTTCTCCGGCACGAGGATCCACGGGTTCAGCTGCTCGATGCGCTCGGCGATCGCCCTGCGGTCGTACACCTGCCCGCAGTGCAGACAGAGCGTGCGGTGCATCGTGCCGTGCAGCTCGACGACGCGCCGGCTGCCGGCGCGCAGGTGCAGCCCGTCGACGTTCTGGGTGACCACGCCGGTCGCTGCACCCGCGCGCTCCAGCGCCGCCAGCGCGAGATGCCCGCCGTTCGGATCCGGCGCCGTGAACGCCCGGTAGCCGAGATGACCGCCGAGCCAGTACCGCCGACGTGCGGCCTCATCGGAGAGATAGGTCTGGATGGTCATCGGCTTCGAGCGCGGCGGTGCGCCTGCGCCGCGGTAGGCCGGAATGCCCGAATCGGTCGAGATGCCCGCTCCGGTGAGCACGGCGAAGGGAAGGCCGCTCAGCAGCCCGGCCGTGCGCTCGACGGCGTCGGCGACGGTGTCCGAGAGCTCGAGCGACTGCACCTCGGAAGTCTATTCGGGAGGGCGCGGCTGCGGGGCCGTTTCGACCTGCAAGCATGGACGGATGCAGCTGCACCACATTCGCGACCCGCACGACCCGGTGCTCGACGACTACCGCTCGCTCACCGATACGGCTCTGCGCCGGGTGCGGGAGCCGGAAGGCGGGCTGTACATCGCCGAGTCGGCGAAGGTCATCGAGCGCGCTCTGCAGGCGGGTCACCGTCCGCGTTCGGTGCTCATCCAGCAGAAGTGGGCGGATGCCGTCGCGGAGCTGCTCGGCGAACGCGACGTGCCCGTCTACGTCGTGACGGATGAGGCAGCCGAGCAGCTCACCGGTTTCGCCGTGCATCGCGGAGCGATGGCGGCCATGCACCGCCCGGAGCCGGCGCCCGTGGCCGATCTGCTCGCGCGGATCGACAGCGCACGCCCGCGGCTCGCCGTGCTGGAGGGACTCACCGACCACACCAACGTCGGAGCGATCTTCCGATCGGCGGCGGCGCTCGGCGTCGACGCGGTTCTCGTCAGCCCCACCTGCGCCGACCCGCTTTACCGCCGTTCGGTGCGCGTGTCGATGGGCACGGTGTTCCAGGTGCCGTGGACCCGCATCGACACCTGGCCGGCGGGCATCGACGAGCTGCGCTCGGCCGGGTACCTCGTCGCCGGCATGTCGCTCGGAAGCGGCGCGATCACGCTCGACGATCTCGTCGCGGAGTCGCCGCAGCGTCTCGCGCTGATCTTCGGCACCGAGGGCGACGGCATCCGGCCCGAGACCGACCGGCTGCTCGATCGTCGGGTGACCATCCCGATGATGGCCGGGGTGGATTCCCTCAACGTCGCCGCCGCGTCCGCGGTGGCGTTCTACGCGACGCGCTGAGCGCGGCCGGCGATCGGATCAGCCGACGTCGCCGCGCAGGAACGGCATCGCATCCGGGCGCTTCGCGGAGATCGTGTCGCCCGAGGACTGGTGACGCAGACGCCGCAGCACCCAGGGCACGAGGTGCTCGCGCGCCCAGCCGATGTCTTCGGTGCGCGCCTCGCGCCACGTGCGCACCGGCATGGGATCGGGCTGCATGGGCTGCAGCGTGTTCGGCACGTTCAGCGCGCGCAGCACCATGCGCGCGACCTCATGATGGCCGAGCGCGTTCAGGTGCAGCCGATCATCGGCGAAGAACCGCGTGTCCTGGATGACCTTCAGCGCCCACTGGTCGGCCACGATGCAGTCGTGCCTGTCGGCGATCGCGCGCACGTTCTCGTTGTAGATCGCGACCTTGCCGCGGAACGCACGGAAGACCGGGGTGAAGTGCGTGTCGATGCCGGTGAAGAGCACGACCGCAGCTCCCGTCGACGCCAGGCGTGCGACGGCGCGCTCGAGCTGCGCGGCGATGTCGTCGGGATCGGTGCGCGGACGGATCACGTCGTTGCCTCCCGCGCAGATCGAGACCAGATCAGGATTCAGAGCGACCGCCGGCTCGATCTGTTCAGCGGCGATCTGGGCGATCAGCTTTCCCCGCACGGCGAGGTTGGCGTACGCGAAGTCATCGACGTCCTGCGACAGCACCTCGGCGACGCGGTCGGCCCATCCGCGGTGCCCTCCGGGAGCAGCCGGGTCGGGGTCGCCGATGCCCTCGGTGAACGAGTCGCCGACCGCCACGAATCGACGCCACGGGTGCGAACCCTCGTTGGCGACGTAGGGGGTGCGCGAGGAATCCTGATCGACCATCGTCTCTCCTTCGACAGGAACTGCTGCGGGTGCCGGCAGCACAGCATCCGAGCCTACCCCCGGCCCCGAACCGAACTGTCGGCGGCCTGGATTATCGTAGATGCGATGCTCTCTCCGTCCTTCCCTCAGCGCGCCCCGTGGGGTACCGCCGACAAGCTGAGGGCATGGCAGCGCGAGGCGCTCGAGCAGTACTTCCAGGCCGATCAGCGCGACTTTCTCGTCGCAGCGACCCCTGGCGCGGGCAAGACCACCTTCGCTCTGACGCTGGCGGTCGAGCTGCTGCGGATGGGCGAGGTGAACCGGGTCATCGTCGTCGCGCCGACCGAGCACCTCAAGACGCAGTGGGCCGACGCCGCAGCGCGCGTGCACATCCGTCTCGACCCCCGCTTCCGCAACAGCCACTGGGCTCCGTCACGGCAGTACCACGGCGTCGTCGTGACCTACGCGCAGGTCGCCGCGAAGTCGTCCGTGCATCGGCATCTGACCGAGGACGCGAACACGCTGGTGATCCTCGACGAGGTGCACCACGGCGGTGACGCGCTGAGCTGGGGCGATGCGATCCGCGACGCGTACGGTCCGGCCAAGCGCCGCCTGCTGCTCTCGGGAACGCCGTTCCGCAGCGACACGGCGCCCATCCCGTTTGTCGAGTACCTGCCAGACGAGTCGGGCGCGCGGGTGTCGAGCACCGACTACGCCTACGGCTACGGCCGGGCCCTCGAAGACGGCGTCGTGCGGCCGGTGCTCTTCCACATGTACTCCGGCAAGATGCGCTGGCGCACGAGCGCCGGCGACGAGCTCGAGGCGCACCTCGGCCAGGACAACACCAAGGACGTCACCTCGCAGGCCTGGCGGACGGCTCTGGACCCGGAGGGGGAGTGGATGCCCGCCGTGCTGCGCGCCGCCGACCGGCGCCTCTCCGAGATCCGCCACCACGTGCCCGACGCCGGCGGACTCGTGCTCGCCACCGACCAGACCGTCGCGCGCGCTTACGCGAAGATCCTGCACAGCATCACCGGGCAGCAGCCCACCGTGGTGCTGAGCGACGACGCTTCGGCGTCGGAGCGGATCGAGCGGTTCAGCGCCGACGACCGGCGCTGGATGGTCGCGGTGCGGATGGTGTCGGAGGGCGTCGACGTGCCGCGCCTCGCCGTCGGCGTGTACGCCACCTCTTCGTCGACGCCGCTCTTCTTCGCGCAGGCGATCGGGCGCTTCGTGCGCGCCCGCCGCCGTGGCGAGGCGGCCAGCGTGTTCCTGCCCAACGTGCCTGTGCTGATGACTCTCGCGAACGAGATGGAGAAGCAGCGCGATCATGCACTCGACCGTCAGACGAAGGATGACGACGGCCTCGAGGATTCTCTTCTCGAGAGCGCCAACCGCGAAGACGACGCATCGGATGCCCTGACCCAGGAGTTCACCTACCAGGCGATCTCGTCGCTCGCCCACTTCGACAGGGTCGTGTTCGACGGCAAGGACTTCGGTCAGCTCGCCGAGCCCGGCACGCCGGAGGAGGAGGAGTTCATCGGGCTTCCCGGTCTGCTCGAGCCCGAGCACGTGCACGACCTCCTCATGCAGCGTCAGGCCAAGCAGAGCAAGCTGCGTCAGGCGCGTGAGGCCGCGGCTCCTCCCGAGCAGGAGTCGACCCTGCCCGCACCGCTGCACCGCACGCTGCGCGAGCAGCGGCAGCTGCTCAACAGCCTGGTGGGGCTGTACGCCCGCCAGAGCGGCGAGCCGCACGGCGCGGTGCACGCCGAACTGCGTCGCGTGTGCGGTGGTCCCGCCGTCCCGCAGGCGACGGTCGCGCAGCTGCAGTCCCGGATCGACGTGCTGCGCAAACGCGTGCGCTCCTGAGCGGCGCGCTTCGGGCATCCGAAATCCTGTCAATCGCTGTGCTGACGCGGTCTCTGGGCACCGCCGTCGATACCGTTGACTGTTCCCCACAGCACGGAGGATGCATGAACGCGCCCGCACAGCCCACCCCAGCCGATCGCCGGCAGTGGGCTCGCTATCTCGTCGAGGAGCGCGCCGAGGGCGCGGTCTACGCGAACCTGGCGGCACGCCGCGAGGGCGAGGAGCGCGAGATCCTGCTCTCGCTCGCCGAGGCCGAGCGCCGACACGAGCAGCACTGGCTCGACCTTCTGGGCGGAGAGCCGTCGAGGCTGCCCAGGGCGGGTCTGCGCTCGCGGATGCTGGGCTGGATGGCCTCTCGCTTCGGATCGATCTTCGTTCTCGCGCTCGCACAGAGCGCCGAGGCGCGATCGCCCTACGACACCGAGAAGTTCGCGACTGCCGCGATGCGCGCCGACGAGAAGGTGCACCACGAAGTCGTCCGCGGCCTCGCCGCGCGCGGGCGCCGCCGGCTGTCGGGCTCGTTCCGCGCTGCGGTGTTCGGCGCGAACGACGGTCTCGTCTCCAACCTCGCACTCGTGCTGGGAATCGGAGCCACGGGCGTGAGCGGCGGCTTCGTGCTCTTCAGCGGCATCGCCGGACTGCTGGCCGGCGCCCTCTCGATGGGGGCGGGCGAATTCGTGTCGGTGCGCTCCCAGCGCGAGCTGCTGGCATCCACGGAGGAGAACAGCGATGCCGACGCCACAGCGGGCGACCTCGACATCGATGCCAATGAGCTGGCACTCGTGTACCGCGCGCGCGGCATGGCGCAGGACGAGTCGCTGGTACGCGCGCAGCGCGTCGTCGAGGCGGCGCAGGCGGGCATCCGGCGCGACGCGACAGGGCCGATCGGAATCCACGCCGACCACGAGGTGATCGGCAGCGACTGGGCTGCGGCGATCTCCAGCTTCCTGCTGTTCTCCTCCGGCGCGATCATCCCCGTGCTGCCGTGGATCTTCGGACTCAGCGGCACCGCGGCGATCCTCGTCGCCCTCGTGCTGGTGGGAATCGCGCTGCTGGCCACGGGGGCGATGGTGGGCATCCTGTCCGGCGGTCCGCCGCTGAAGAGAGCCCTCCGTCAGCTCGCGATCGGCGTGGGCGCCGCCGCGATCACCTACGGGCTCGGTCTGGCGTTCGGCGTCGGCGCGGTCTGACTCGACCTCTCCGAGTCCCGTCGTCAACCCCCTCGCGCGAAGCGCCGTGTTCGGGCTGACTGGGATCTCCATCCCAGAAGCGAGGAGTTGAAGATGCCCCAGATCATCGAGACCGTCGACGTGAACGTCCCCGTGAGCGTCGCCTACAACCAGTGGACGCAGTTCGAGAGCTTCCCGCACTTCCTCGACGAGGTCGTGTCGATCACGCAGATCGACGACACGCACAACCACTGGGTCGTCAACGTCGGGGGAGCGGAGCGCGAGTTCGACGCCGAGATCACCGAGCAGCACCCCGACGAGCGGGTCGCCTGGAAGAGCATGGGCGGCGAGACCGAGCACGCCGGCGTCGTCACGTTCCACAAGCTCGATGAGAACACGACGCGCGTCACGGCTCAGATCGACTGGGACCCGCAGGGTCTGCTCGAGAAGGTGGGAGCGCTGGTGGGCGCGGGCTCCCACGCCGTGAAGAAGGATCTCGACAACTTCAAGAAGTTCATCGAGGGGCGCGGCGGCGAGACCGGTGCGTGGCGCGGCGACGTCGACGCCTGAGCGTCGTTGCGCGTATCGGTCGTCATCCCGGTGCGGGATGACGCAGAGCTGCTGACGTGCTGCCTCGCCGCATTGCGCGAGCAGACGCGACCGGCCGACGAGGTGATCGTCGTCGACAACGCATCCTCGGATGCGTCGGCGGCGATCGCCGCGTCCGCAGGGGCACGGGTGGTGTTCTGCCCGGAGATCGGCATCCCCGCCGCCGCGGCGGCCGGATACGACGCGGCGGCCGGGGATCTCATCCTGCGACTCGACGCCGACTGCGTCCCGCCGCCGACCTGGGTGCAGGATGCCATGGCGTGGTTCGCGCGCTCACCGGAGTGCATCGCGGCGACGGGCGGTGCACGATTCATCGACGGGCCGCGGGCACTGCGCTGGACCGCGTTGATCTATCTCGGTGCGTACGAGGTCACCACGAGAACCGCGCTCGGTCATCGGCCGCTCTTCGGCTCGAACATGGCGATGCGGGCGGATGCCTGGCACGCAGTGCGCGAGCAGGTGCATCGGCACGACGCCGAGACCCACGACGACCTGGACCTGTCGTTCCACCTCGGCTCGCTCGGCCGCATCGGGTGGATGCCGGGGCAGCGGATGGGGATCTCCATGCGACCGCTGTGGCCTGGGCGCGCCTTCGGCCGCCGGATGAGACGGGGCACCCGCACCGTCCGGCTGCACTGGCCCGAGGATTTCCCGCCGTACCGGTGGCGGCGACTGCGGGTGCGGAACTGAGACGAAGAAGGCCCGGATCCACCGGATCCGGGCCTTCTTCGCTCTGTGCGCGAGGGGGGACTTGAACCCCCACGCCCTATGCGGGCACTAGCACCTCAAGCTAGCGCGTCTACCTATTCCGCCACCCGCGCAGGTGATGAATGTTCGTTGCCGAACGAAGATCGACTCTAGCACGGCCCGCGGGGCTGTTCGAACCAGCGCGACGCCCGGGCGTGGCATCGCGGTTGGGTAGCCTGGGCTCATGCCCGATACTGAGCTGCCCGAGGTCGTCCGCATCGCCCGCGACCTGATCCGCATCGACACGTCGAACTTCGGCGGCGGCAGGGCCAACGGCGAGCGCGAGGCGGCCGAGTACGTCGGCGCCTACCTGCAGGAGCTCGGCCTCGAGCCGGAGTACTACGAGCCCATCGAGCGACGCACCAACGTGATGGCGCGGGTGCCGGGGCGCGACCCCGAGCGCCCTGCCCTCGTCGTGCACGGGCATCTCGATGTCGTCCCGGCTGTCGCCGCCGACTGGAGCGTCGACCCGTTCGAGGGCGTGGTGCGCGACGGGATGCTGTGGGGGCGCGGCGCAGTCGACATGAAGAACATGAACGCGATGATCCTGACCGCCGTCGGCGACATGCTGCGCGCGGGGGAGCAGCCGGAGCGCGACCTCATCCTCACCTTCTTCGCCGACGAGGAGAACGGCGGCGTCGAGGGCTCGGCCCTGGTCGTCAAGGACCGACCGGACTGGTTCGCCGGTGCCACGGAGGCGATCAGCGAGGTGGGCGGCTACTCGATCACGGTCGACGACCGCCGCGTCTACCTGCTGCAGGTGGGCGAGAAGGCCATGCTCTGGCTGCGCCTCGTCGCCAAGGGCCGCGCCGGGCACGGCAGCCGCTACCACGACGACAACGCGGTGACGCGGCTCGCCGAGGCCGTGGCGGCGATCGGGCGCACCCGCTGGCCGATCCGGCTCACCCCGACCACCCGCGCGCTGCTCGACGGACTGAGCGACGTCACCGGCCGTTCCAGCGACGACCCGGATGCGCTGGCCGCAGCCGCCGGTCCCGCGGAGGCGTTCCTGCGCTCGACGTTCCGCACCACGACCAACCCGACGGCCCTGACGGCGGGATACAAGCACAACGTGATCCCCGAGACGGCCGAGGCGCTCATCGACGTCCGTGTCATCCCCGGCACCGAGGACGACGTGCTCGCGGAGCTGCAGCGGATCGCCGGCGACGACATCGAGATCCAGACGGTCGTGCGGGACATCGGAATGGAGACCGCGTTCGAGGGCGACCTGGTCGAGGCGATGGTATCCGCGCTCGGGCGCCATGATCCCGGCGTGCCGGTGATCCCGTACCTTCTCGGTGCGGGAACCGACAACAAGGCGCTCGCGTCGCTGGGCATCACCGGGTACGGGTTCGCGCCGCTGCGGCTGCCCGCCGATCTGGACTTCACCGGGATGTTCCACGGAGTCGACGAGCGCGTGCCCGTAGAATCGCTTGTCTTCGGCCAGCGCGTACTGGCCGATCTGCTGCGCAGCTGCTGATCAGCCTCGCTCGCCGACCTCACCACGCCCTGTCAGAAAGCGACGCATGAACCTGCTCGAAGCGCTCATCCTCGGCATCGTGCAGGGACTCACGGAGTTCCTGCCCATCTCCTCCAGCGCCCACCTGCGCATCGTCGGCACTTTCCTGCCGTCCGGCGAGGATCCGGGCGCCGCGTTCACCGCGATCACCCAGATCGGCACCGAAGCAGCGGTCGTCGTGTTCTTCTGGCGCGACATCGTGCGCATCATCGCGCAGTGGTTCCGCTCACTCACCGGCAAGGCACCGCGCAACGATCCGGACGCGCGCATGGGCTGGCTGATCATCCTCGGCAGCATCCCGATCGTGGTGCTCGGGCTGCTGTTCCAGGACTCGATCGAGACGGTGTTCCGCTCGCTGTGGATCGTCGCGATCATGCTCATCGTCTTCGGCGTGCTGCTCGGCATCGCCGACCACGTGGGGGCGAAGCGACGTCGACTCGGTGAGCTCACCTACGGGCACGGCGCCGCGTTCGGATTCGCGCAGGCGCTCGCCCTCGTGCCCGGCGTCTCCCGGTCGGGCGGCACGATCACGATGGGTCTCTTCCTCGGCTACGAGCGTGCGGCGGCCGCCCGGTACGCGTTCCTGCTCGCGATCCCTGCGGTCTTCGGCAGCGGCTTCTACCAGCTGTTCAAGCACGGAGGAGACCCGAACCAGCACTTCGGGCTCGGTGAGACCTTCGCCGCCACCGGCATCGCGTTCGTCGTCGCGCTCGGGGTGATCGCGTTCTTCATGAACTGGATCTCGAAGCGCAGCTTCCTGCCCTTCGTGATCTACCGGGTGCTGCTCGGCGTCGTGATCATCGTGCTGCTCGCGACCGGCGTCGTTCCCGCCGTCTGATCGCTCAGCGCTTGTCGAAGCCGTCGCCGCGGCGGCGCAGATAGCGCTCGAACGCCTGAGCGATGGCATCCCCCGACGCATCGGGTGAATCCCACGTGTCCCTGGTGCGCTCGAGCTGCCGGATGTACTCGGCCATGTCCTCGTCCTCGGCGGCCGCCGCGTCGATCGACGCCTCCCAGGCTGCCGCCTCGGTGCGCAGGTGCTCGCGGGCAGGACCCACGCCGGTCAGCTCCTCGAGGCGGTCGAGCAGCGCCAGCGTCGCCTTGGGCGACGGGGAGGCTGTGGCGACGTAGTGGGGCACGCTGGCCCACAGGCTGGCCGAGGGGATCTCGACCTGACTGAAGAACTGGTCGAACACGCTGAGGATGCCGACGGGGCCCTCGTAGCTGGATCTGTCGAGCCCATGCACCTCACGCACGCGCTCATCGTGACTCGAGGCGAAGACCGAGATCGGCCGGGTGTGCGGAACGTCCGAGAGCATCGCCCCGATCGTGACCAGGCCGGTGATGTCGTCGCGGAGGGCGACATCCAGGAACTCGTTCACGAACGCCTGCCATGCGCGCGCCGGCTCCGAGCCGGTCAGCAGCCAGAGCTCGGGCCCGCTCTCTGCAGGGCGGGTGGGGCGCCACAGCGAGGCCTCCGGCCACTGCAGCTCGCGCCCTCCGTCGGCGTTCATCCGCGTCGAGGGGCGGGTGTACTGGTAGTCGAAGTACAGCTCGGGATCCACCGCGTGCACCTGCTCGTACTCGCCGGCGGCGCGAAGGGCGCCGATGGCACCGCTCGCCGCCTCGCCGGCGTCGTTCCAGCCGTCGAACGCGGCGACGATGATGCGAGAGCCGAGGACGTCCATCCCTCTCCTTCCTGGAGTCGAGTCGATCCCCTCCAGGCTAGACCTCACCGCCTGGCCGGGGGCGGCGACCCGGCTACCATGGGTGCAATGAGCAGAAAGCCCGCCGCCGTCCTGTGGGACATGGACGGAACCGTCGTCAACACCGAGCCCTACTGGATGTCCGTCGAGACGGAGCTGGTCGAGTCGTACGGCGGCACCTGGACGCACGACGACGCGATGCAGCTGGTCGGCAACGGTCTGCTCGAGAGCGGAAGGGTGCTGCAGCAGGCGGGGGTCGACCTCGAACCAGAGCAGATCGTCGAGCTGATGACCGATCGCGTCGCCGAGCGGCTGCGCACGCAGGGAGTGCCGTTCCGGCCAGGGGCGCGCGAGCTGCTCGCGGACCTCCGCGCCGAGGGCATCCCGACCGCCCTGGTGACCATGTCGCTGCGCCGTATGGCCCTCGACGTCGTCGACCAGATCGACTTCGCAGCCTTCGACCTCATCGTCGCGGGCGACGAGGTCGAACGCCCCAAGCCGTTCCCCGACCCGTACCTCGCCGCCGCTGCCCAGCTCGGCATCGACATCGCCGACGCCGTCGTGATCGAGGACTCGCCGACCGGCGTCGCCTCCGGCGCGGCATCCGGTGCAGTCACGCTCGGCGTGCCGCACATCGTGCCGCTCGACGGCTGCGGCGCCGACGAGCTGTGGCCCACCCTGGCAGGCCGCACGACCGCCGATCTCGCCGACCTGCACACCCGCTTCGCGAAGGAGGGCGCCCGATGAGCGCCGCACGTCCCAGCGGTCCCTTCCGGGAGGGTGACCGCGTCCAGCTCACCGGCCCGAAGGGTCGCATGCACACCATCACGCTGCGCGCCGACGGCGAGCTGCACACGCATCACGGAGTGCTGCGGCACGCGGATCTGATCGGCCAGCCGGACGGATCCGTGGCGACGAACAGCTCAGGCCACGACTACCTGGCGCTGCGTCCGCTGCTGCGGGACTTCGCGATGTCGATGCCGCGCGGTGCGGCCATCGTGTACCCGAAGGATGCCGCGCAGATCGTCATGCAGGCAGACGTCTTCCCCGGCGCCGTGGTCGTCGAGGCGGGTGTCGGCTCGGGCGCCCTCTCGCTCGCGCTGCTGCGCGCGATCGGGTCCGAGGGCACGCTCACGTCGTTCGAGCGCCGCGAGGACTTCGCCGAGGTGGCGAAGGCGAACGTCGAGACCTTCTTCGGCGAGACACCCGAGACGTGGGATGTCGTGGTCGGCGATCTGGCCGAGCAGCTGGGCCAGCGGCATCAGCCAGGCACTGTCGACCGAGTGGTGCTCGACATGCTCGCGCCGTGGGAGTGCATCGATGTCGTCGCCGATGCGCTCGCCCCCGGCGGCGTGGTGATCTGCTACATCGCCACGGCCACGCAGCTGTCGAGGGTCGCGGAGTACATCCGGGGCACCGGTCTGTTCACCGACCCGGATGCGTCCGAGACGATGGTGCGCGGCTGGCACGTCGAGGGGCTCGCCGTGCGCCCGGATCATCGCATGGTCGCTCACACCGGCTTCCTGCTCACCGCTCGTCGGCTCGCGCCGGGGGCCGTGCCTCCCGAGGTTCGTCGCCGCGCATCGAAGTCGAGCTACGGCGACGAGGACGTCGAGCTGTGGACACCGGGCGCGGTCGGCGACCGGCAGATCACCGACAAGAACCTGCGCAAGCGCGTGCGCGAGGCGCAGAAGGCCGCCGGCGGCGCGCGGGTCGCCGCGGCGTCGCGCGAGGGCGAGCAGGCATCCGAATAGACTGGGGCGCGTGCGTAAATCGACCGCTGCCCTCTCGGCCCTCGCCCTCTCCACCATCGTCCTGACCGGATGCTCGGCCGCGGCGCCGACATTCGAGGGAGCGGCGTGCGACCGGGACGGCTCGGCGGCGCTGAAGAGGTCGGTGACCGTGACCGGCGATTTCGGTGCGCCGCGGGTCGAGATCGATCTGCCCGTGCACACCGGCGAGCCCGCGTACGCCGACATCATCACCGGCGACGGCAGGGCGATCACCGACAGCCGTCAGGAGGCGATCCTCGCCCGGGTGCTGGTGAACGGCACGACCGGTCAGACGCTCGACGCACAGCTGAAGCTGTGGAGCCCCGAGTCCGCCGGCGCCGAGCTCGCGGGCGTCGACGAGGCGCTCGAGTGCGCGACGGAAGGCAGCCGTATCGTCGCATCGATCCCGGCATCCGACCTGCCCGAGGGGGCTGCGCAGCAGATCGGACTCGACGCGACCGACAGCCTCGTCGCCGTCTATGACGTGCGCTATACGGCGCTCGCGAAAGCCGACGGCTCCGCCGTCTTCAACGACGCCCCCGGTCTTCCCTCTGTGGTGCGCGCACCGGACGGGCGCCCCGGCGTGATCATCCCCGACACCGCGGCGCCGAAGAAGGCGATCACCGAGACGCTGCTGCGGGGCGAGCACGAGAAGGTCGGCGACGGCACCGCCCTGATCCGCTCGACCTCGGTCGGCTGGACGAGCCGCAGCGTCGGTCAGACCACCTGGGACGGTTCTGTGACCGGCACCGACGGGCTGCCTGCCGAGGTCGCCGAGGCGGTCTCGAAGGCGCGTGTCGGCTCGCAGCTGATGGTCATCGTGCCGACGCAGTCCGGCGACGACGCGACCGTGCACGTCGTGGACGTGTTGGGCGTGATCCCCGAGGAGCTGATGGGCCGGTGACGCCCGCCCGGATCCCCGCAGAGGAGCGCCTGACGAATCTCGTCGTGGCGCTCATGGCCACGGAGATCGGGCTCACCAAGCAGCAGATCATCGAGAACGTCTCCGGTTACCGGCAGCGCGTCGAGGCGGGGGCCAAGACCGATGCGCTGGGAAAGATGTTCGAGCGCGATAAGGACGAGCTGCGCTCGCTCGGCGTCCCGATCGAGACGATCGGCGACCCCGCCGACCCGCACGACCTGCGCGAGGCGCGCTACCGCATTCCCCAGGCCGAGTACGATCTGCCGGCCGACATCGAGTTCACTCCGGCGGAGCTCGCCGTGCTGCGGCTGGCGGGAAGCGTGTGGAGCACCGAGTCGGTGTCGATGGATGCCCGTTCCGGCGTGCGCAAGATCCGCGCGCTCGGAATAGACGGCGACGAGCCGATCATCGGTTTCGCACCGCGCATCGCCGCCCGTGACGCGGCTTTCCCCGCTCTGCAGGAGGGGATCGAGCGCAACCGGGTCGTCGTCTTCGAGTACCTCAAGCCCGGCGATAAGGCACCGACCCGACGACGGGTGCGCCCGCTGGCGCAGGTGGAGTACGAGGCGCGCTGGCACCTGTTCGGGATCGACGTCGACGCCGACGCGGAGCGCACGTTCCTGCTGAGCCGCATCGTCAGCGATGTGAAGGTGACGGGGCAGACATTCGACGTCGCTCTGCGCGAGGGCGCGGCGGCTCGCGCGCTGGCCGGGCTCGAGGAGTTCGCGGCCGCGCAGAGCGCGCTGCTCGAGGTCACGCCCGGCACCGAGGCGGCACTGCGGCTCGGCCGACGTGCCACGCCGCGCGCCCAGGGCATCGCGGTCGGGTACGTCGATCGGCACATCTTCGCCGACGAGCTGGCGTCGTACGGGCCCGAGGTGCGGGTGGTGGGTCCGGATGATCTGCGCGACGCGGTGATCCAGCGCCTTCAGGCCATCGCCGAGCAGCATGCGGCCGCCGATCACGGCGGCGATCGGGAGGACTCATGAGCACGTCGGGCGCCCCGCTTCTCGCCGCCGATCGCGTGCGGCTCTACCTCACGCTCGTGCCGTATCTGCTCGAGCGCGGGCAGGTCACACTCGACGAGGCTGCAGCCGACTTCGGCGTGACCCGTGAGGCCATGCGCGGCATGGTCGAGAAGCTGACGGTGATCGGTCTGCCCGGTGACTCCGGCTACTGGCAGCTGCCCCAGGAGATGTTCGACATCGACTGGGATCTGCTCGACGAGCACGACATCATCGAGATCACGAACGACGTCGCGCTGCGGCGGGTGCCGCGCCTGACCGCGCGTGAGGCGGCCGCGCTTCTCGCGGGTCTGCAGATGGTCGCCTCCGTGCCGGCTGTAGCGGACTCGGGCCTGGTGACCGGTCTCATGACCAAGCTGGCGCACGGATCGGCGGATGCCCCGCCCGACCTCGTCGTCGCTCCCGCAGCGGTCACCGAGGTGCAGCGCGTGGTGTCGCAGGCGCTGCACGACGGTGTCGCCGTGTCGTTCCGCTATCAGGCCCCGGACGCACAGCCCACCACGCGCACCGTCGATCCGGCTCAGATCCGCATCGACAACGGCCAGTGGTATCTGCAGGGCTGGTGCCATCTGCGCACGGCCATGCGCACGTTCCACCTCGACCGGGTCAGCGACGCCCGCCTCACAGACATCCCGATCACTCACGCCGATGCCGCGGTGCCGGCGGTGTTCGGCGCCGGAGACGGGCCGGAGGGCGAGGTGACCGTGCAGATCCCTGAGCGTCTCGTGCCGCTGATCGGGTCGTTCCCGCAGGAGGAGGTCGGACGCGGGGGCGGGCTCGTCACTCTCCGCATCCGCATGGCCGACCCGCGAGGCATCAAGCGCGTCGCCGCCCGCTTCGGCGGCGCGCTCGAAGTCCTCGATCCGCCGCTCGCTCGCACCACCACGCACGACTGGGCGGCGGCGGGACTCGACCTCTACAAGACACTTGAGCGACCACCCGCCCGGGTAGACTGATCGAACCCACGATTTAGGAGTCCCACATGTTTGCTGGCCTCAACGGATGGCACCTGGTTATTCTCCTCGTCGTCATCCTTCTCCTCTTCGGCGCGGCGAAGCTGCCGGCGCTGGCCAAGAGCATGGGCCAGTCGGCCCGCGTCTTCAAGGGCGAGATGAAGGCCATGCGCGAGGAAGACGCCGCCGACACCACCAAGAAGAAGGATGCCGTGAGCGACGTCGACCCCGACGCGCCCGCTGGTCCTGATCGCACCGTCTGATCACCGTGGCTGCGGTAGACGCCCGCGCCGCGAAGGACAGCCAACCACGCGGCGAACGGCGCATGTCGCTGGGGGCTCATCTTCTCGAGTTCCGCAAGCGCCTGATGCTCTCGGCCGCCGGCCTGCTGGTCGGCATGATCGTCGCGTTCCTGGTGACCGATCCGATCATCGCGTTCATCGTCGCACCGGTCAACGAGGTGGCGAAGACGCGCGACGGACTCGTCGGGCTCACGTTCTCTTCGGTGACCGAGCCCTTCGATCTGCGGATGCGCATGGCGTTCTCGATCGGCATCTTCCTCTCGGCGCCGATCTGGATGTGGCAGATCTGGGCTTTCATCATGCCAGGCCTGACCCGCAAGGAGATCAGGTACACCGTCGGGTTCATCGCGGCAGCGCTGCCGCTGTTCTTCGCGGGTTGCTACGTCGGCACGCTCATCGTGCCGCACATCATCGAGCTCATGGCGACGTTCACGCCGGATGGGGCGAACAACCTTTACGCGGCGAAGATGTACTACGACTTCGTCTTCAAGATGATGCTCGTCATCGGCGTCGCCTTCGTGCTCCCGGTCTTCCTCGTGGCCCTGAACTTCGCCGGCATCCTCTCAGGTGCGGCAATCCTCAAGGGCTGGCGGGTGGCCGTGCTCATCGCCACGACCTTCGCAGCTCTCGCGACTCCCGCCGCCGACGTCGTGAGCATGCTTCTCCTCGCGGGCATGCTCGTCGTGCTCTACTTCGCCGCCGCCGGTCTCACCGTCCTGCTGGACAAGCGCCGCCGCAAGCGGCGGATCGCCGAGGGCCTCGAACCGGATCTGCCCGCAGCATGAGTTCACCGGCCGAGCGCTACGCTGCCGCCCGTGCAGCGGCCGAGCACCCGCACACGCAGGCCTTCGCAGAGCGTCAGCGTTTCGCGCTCGACCCGTTCCAGATCGATGCCTGCTATGCGCTCGAGCGCGGTCGCAGCGTGCTGGTGGCCGCTCCCACGGGGGCGGGCAAGACGATCGTCGGCGAGTTCGCCATTCATCTCGCGATGCAGACGGCGGGCGACAAGGCCTTCTACACGACGCCGATGAAGGCGCTGTCGAATCAGAAGTTCCGCGAACTGGTCGACGTGTACGGAGCAGACCAGGTCGGGCTGCTGACCGGCGACACGAACATCAACGGCAACGCGCGCATCGTCGTGATGACCACCGAGGTGCTGCGCAACATGCTGTACGCCGACTCCGACGCGCTGCGCGGGCTGCGGTACGTCGTGATGGACGAGGTGCACTACCTCGCCGACCGGTTCCGCGGGCCGGTATGGGAAGAGGTCATCCTGCACCTGCCCGAGCATGTGCGGCTCGTCTCGCTGAGCGCGACCGTGTCGAACGCCGAGGAGTTCGGCGACTGGCTCGACACCGTCCGCGGCGACACCGACGTGATCGTGTCCGAGATCCGCCCGGTGCCCCTCGAACAGCACGTCCTCGTGCGCGACGACCTGCTGCCGCTCTTCGACGAGCGCGCAGGCATCGCGACCGCGCAGGTGAACCAGGAGCTGCTGCGCATCCGCTCGTTCACCGGGTCACGCCACGAGAGCAACCGTCGCGCGCAGGAGTATCGCAGCAGCAAGCACGCCGGCCGTGAGGCGCATCGTCCGCCGCGCGGCGGGAAGCGCCCCGTGCGCGCGTCGAACGTGCGTCGGATCGAGCGGATGGACCGCCCCGAGGTGGTGCGGCTGCTCGAGCGGGCCAACCTGCTGCCGGCGATCTTCTTCATCTTCAGCCGGGTCGGCTGCGATGCGGCCGTGCAGCAGGTGCGCCGCTCGGGCGTGCGTCTCACCACCCAGGAGGAGCGCACACTGATCCGCGAGATCGTCACCGACCGCACACGCGCCCTGCAGGACGAGGATCTCGACGTGCTGGGCTTCTGGCAGTGGCGCGACGACCTCGAGCGCGGTGTCGCGGCGCACCACGCGGGGATGCTGCCCGCGTTCAAGGAGGTCGTCGAAGAGCTCTTCCAGCGCAAGCTCGTCAAGGCGGTCTTCGCGACCGAGACGCTCGCCCTGGGCATCAACATGCCGGCGCGCACGGTGGTGCTCGAGAAGATGGAGAAGTTCAACGGCGAGGCCAGGGTCGCGATCACGTCGGGGGAGTACACGCAGCTCACGGGTCGTGCGGGGCGCCGCGGAATCGACATCGAGGGGCACGCGGTGGTGCAGTGGACGGAGGGCATGGATCCTCAAGCCGTCGCGGCCCTGGCATCCCGCCGCACCTATCCGCTCAACTCCAGTTTCCGGCCGACGTACAACATGGCGGTCAATCTCATCGACCGGTTCGGCAGGGCCAGGGCGCGCGAGATCCTCGAATCGTCGTTCGCGCAGTTCCAGGCCGACCGCTCGGTGGTGGGGCTCGCGCGCAAGGTCCGCGAGGCCGAGGACTCGCTCGCCGGCTATCGCGAGGCGATGACGTGCGAGCACGGCGACTTCCTCGAGTACGCCGCGATGCGGCGCGAGCTCAGCGATCTCGAGAAGAAGGACAGACGGGATGCCGGCGGCCGAGCGGTGCGCGACAAGCGCCTGAAGAAGATCCAGGGGCTGCGCAACCGGATGCGGCGGCACGCCTGCCACAACTGTCCCGACCGCGAAGCGCACGCTCGCTGGGCCGAGCGGTACTTCTCGCTCAAGCGCGACACCGATCGCATCCGACGTCAGATCGAGACGCGCACCGGCACGGTCGCGCGCATCTTCGACCGGGTGATCGACGTGCTGCAGGTGGTCGGCTACCTCGACGGCGAGGGCGATCGCCTGTCGTTGACCGACGCCGGCCGCACCATGCGGCGCATCTACGGCGAGCGCGATCTGCTCGTCGCCGAGTCCCTGCGTCAAGGGCTGTGGCGCGCGCTCGACGCGCCGTCGCTCGCGGCGATGGCCAGCTGCCTGGTCTACGAACCGCGTCGCGACGAGCAGAACATGGGGGAGCGGGGTCTGCCCCGCGGCGCGTTCCGCATCGCCTACGACGCCACGACGAGGCTGTGGGCGGAACTCGACGATCTCGAGCACGACTACTCGCTGCCGCGCACCGAGCCGCTGGCACCGGGCCTCGCCGCGGCCATGCACGCGTGGGCGCGCGGCGGCTCGCTCGATCGGGTGCTGATCGACGCCGACATGGCGGCCGGCGACTTCGTGCGCTGGGCCAAGCAGACGATCGATCTGCTCGATCAGCTCTCGATGGTCGCGGAGGACGACGAGCTGGCCCGTACCGCTCGCCGAGCACTCGACGGCGTGCGGCGCGGCATCGTCGTGTACACCGCGGTGTGACCGGATGAGCGATTCGCGCACGACGCCTTCGGCGCGCCCAGCGCTGCCGCTGTGGGCCGCCGTCGCGATGGCGGCGATAGCCGGTGTGCTCATGGCGCTCGCTTTTCCTGCCGCGGCGATCTGGCCGCTCGTGTTCGTCTCGCTCGCCGTGCTGCTGCCCGCCTTGCGTGGAAGACGGGTGGGCGGGGCTCTGCTGGTCGGCCTCGGCTACGGACTGGTGTTCTTCGCGCTGCAGGTCTCGTTCACGGCGCGCTACCTCGGTCCGGTGCCCTGGATCGCTCTGACGGTCGTGGAGGGCGTGCTGACGGCTGTGGCGCTCGTGCCGATCAGTCTCGCCTATCACTGGCTGCCCGCAGCCTGGCCCCGCAGTCGGGCTGTCGTGCTGCCCTTCGTCGTCGCAGGTCTCTGGACGACGCACGAGCTGTTCCTCGGCAACTGGCCCTACGGCGGGTTCCCCTGGGCGCGCCTCGGCATGACGCAGGCCCAAGGGCCGTTCGCGCCGGTCGCCTCCTGGCTGGGCGTGAGTGGCCTGACGTTCCTGATGGTCGCGTTCGTCGCGCTGCTGATCGAGCTGATCCGGATGCGGGGATGGCGACGTCCGACGCGCCTGATCGCCCCTGCTGTGACCCTGCTCGTGCTGCTGCTGACCCCGCTGTTCCCGACCGCTGCGTCCGGAGAGATGCGCATCGCCGCAGCGCAGGGCAACGGCACCACGGGGTACTTCGACGAACGCGAGCCGTACGGGGTGATCACCGCGCAGACGGACGCCACGAGGTCGATCGGCGACGAGGACGTCGATCTGCTCGTCTGGCCGGAGGGCGGCGTCGACTACGACCCGTTCCAGGACGAGACGACCGCGAGACGGCTCACCCGTCTGGTGAACGAGTTCGATGCGCCATTGCTTGCGAACACCGCCACCGAGCGCGGTGAGCGGATCTTCAACACGTCGTTCCTCTGGACGCAGGACGGCGATGCCACGCAGCTGCACGACAAGCGGCATCCGGTGCCCTTCGGGGAGTACGTCCCGGATCGCGACTTCTACTACGCACTGGCCCCTGATCTCATCGGGCTGATCGGCCGCGAGTACACCCCCGGCAGCAACCCGCCGCTCGTGCGCGTGGACGGAACGGGAGTCGGGCTCGCGATCTGCTTCGACGTCATCTACGACGAGGTCATCCGTGAGAGCGTGACGCAGGGCGCAGAGGTGCTGGTCTTCCAGACGAACAACGCCGACTTCCGCGGAACGGACGAGAACCTGCAGCAGCTCGCGTTCGCTCGCATGCGGGCCATCGAGACCGGCCGCAGCGTGGTGAACGTGTCGACCGTGGGCACCAGCCAGATCATCCGGTCCGACGGATCGACCGTCTCGACCCTGGACGCCGATGAGGCCGGGGCGCTGCTCGAGGATGTCGAGCTGCGCTCCGGCCTCACGGCTGGGGTCGTGCTGGGGCCGTGGGTTCAGCTGGGGATGCTGATCTCGCCGGCCGTGCTGATCGTCGCCGGGCTGCTGGCCCGACGTCGACGCTGAATCAGGCGCCGATGCGGTGGCGGTTGGGGTCGTCTCCCGCGCCGCGGCGGGCACGGATGTAGGCGAGCCGCTCTGCGAGGAGCTCTTCGAGCTCATCGCGGGTGCGGCGCTCGAGCAGCATGTCCCAGTGGGTACGTGCCACCTTCTCGTCGTTCTCCTCGATCTTGACGGGCGCACCGTCGACCTGCAGCACCGCTTCGGCGCCGCAGTGTCGGCACTCCCAGGTCTGCGGTGCCTCAGCGTCGGCGGCGAACATCAGGGTGGTCTCCTGGCCGCACGTGTCGCACTTGTACGCGGTGGCGCGTCGCTCCATGAAGACGACGCCCTCCTCGCTCTGAAGGCTCTGGGCACCCAGCCGGATGCCGCGAAGGCTGCGATCTGCCATTGTGTGGTCCTCTCGTCGCTGTCAGGTATAACGCTCGCGCCTGTGCGCTTCATCCACAGCGGCGAAAACGCGTGGGAACTCACAGCGGAATCCCAGGGCGTACGCGAGGCAGGATCGATCAGGAGAGGGCGTCCACCGCGACGTCGGCACGATCGGTCACGATCCCGTCGGCGCCGTCGGCGACCAGTCGCATCATGTCGTTCGGGTCGTTGATCGTCCAGACGTGCACCTCGACTCCGTGTCTGCGCGCGGCCCGCAGCAGAGAGGGAGTGAAGAGGCGGATGCCGCGATGAGCCTCCGGGATCTGCACGGCGTCGACGTCTCGGAGCGCCCGAGCGGGGGAGAGGCGAGCGGCCGAGAGCGCGCGCAGTCGGGCGATCACCGAGCGGCCACCCGACGTGGCGGGTCTGATCTCCGCCCCGGCGTCCACGGTCGCACGCAGCGCGGCGAGACGGTTGCGATCGGAGAAGCTGGTCACCAGCACGCGATCCGCGTGCGGCGCGAGCACGGCGCCGAGCGGCACGGATGCCTCAGCCGTCTTCACGTCGATGTTGAACCGGGTGTCGGGGAAGGCGTCGAGGGCGTCCGCCACCGCGAGCAGTCCGCCGTGCCCGGAGAACAGCCGCTCCAGCTCTCTCGTGCGCACCGAGCTCACGGCGCGAGGATCGCCCGCGACGCGCTGCAGCGTCTCGTCGTGGAACAGCACGACGTCGCCGTCTGCCGTGACTCGGCAGTCGGTCTCGATGTACTCCGCACCGGCCGCGTGCGCTGCGGCGAAAGCCGCAGCCGTGTTCTCCCAGACCGTCGTCTGGCCGCCCTCGGAGACCACGAGCCCTCGATGGGCGAAGATCCGCGGACGCCTGCTGCCGGAGAGGAACGGATGCGTCACGCGCTGCGCGGTGGCTCGCCGGTGCCGTCGCCGCGTGGGGTGAACGCCGATCCGATGCCCTTGAGGGCCTCGGTCAGCTCGCTCGGGATGATCCAGAGCTTGCTCGACTCGCTCTCGCTGATCTTCGGAAGCATCTGCAGGTACTGATACGCGAGCAGCTTGTCGTCCGGCCGCCCCTGGTGGATCGCGCCGAACACGTTCTGGATCGCCTCGGCCTCACCCTGGGCGCGCAGCACGGCGGCCTGCTTGTCGCCCTCGGCCTTGAGGATCGCGGCCTGCCGCTGCCCCTCGGCCTCGAGGATCTGCGATTGCTTCGATCCCTCGGCGGTGAGGATCGCGGCACGCCGGTCGCGCTCGGCGCGCATCTGCTTCTCCATCGAGTCCTGGATCGAGACGGGCGGGTCGATCGCCTTCAGCTCGACGCGCGAGACACGGATGCCCCACTTCCCGGTCGCCTCGTCGAGCACGACCCGCAGCTGGCCGTTGATCTCGTCGCGGCTGGTGAGCGCCTCCTCGAGGTTCAGACCGCCGACGACGTTTCGCAGAGTCGTCGTCGTCAGCTGCTCGACCGCGCCGAGGTAGTTCGCGATCTCGTAGGTCGCAGCGCGGGCATCCGTCACCTGGAAATAGACGACGGTGTCGATCGACACCACCAGGTTGTCTTCGGTGATGACCGGCTGCGGCGGGAACGAGACGACCTGCTCGCGCATGTCGATGAGCGGACGGAGCCGGTCGATGAACGGCACGAGGAGATTCAGTCCCGGCTGCAGGGTCTTGTGGTACCGGCCGAGGCGCTCGACCACGCCGGCCGTCGCCTGCGGGATGATCCGGATCGCGCGGGCGATCGTGACCAGCACGAAGATGATGACGGCGATGGCGAGGATCCACGCGATGGCGGTCGGAATGAACGAGACGTCGTTCATCATGCTCCTATTCGATGACGGGACGGACGATGGCGGTTGCGCCGCTGATGTCGACCACCGCGATGCGCGTGCCGGTGATGATGGGTGAGCCGTCGGCGCTGCGCGCGGTCCAGATGTCGCCGTTGCTGAGCTTGACCTGACCGGTGATCTGGGTGACGTCGAGCAGCGCGGTGCCGTGCAGGCCCTTGAGTGCGTCGACATTCGACTTCGCCGGATCCTCGCCGCGCCGCAGGCGGTGCAGCAGGGGAGGGCGGAGGAAGAAGATGAACATCGCCGCCGCGACGGCGGCGACGATCAGCTGCGCCCACCACGGCAGGCCCAGGAGCCCGGCCACCAGACCGAGCAGACCGCCGAACGACAGCATGAGGAAGGTGAAGTCGAGGGTGAGCATCTCGATCACCAGGAACAGAGCGATGAGCACCAGCCAGGCGATCCACGCCCACTGCCCGATGTCGGCTAAGAATGTCGCCAGACCGTCCATGCGCCCTCCTGAGCGTCAACCTACCACGGGGCCAAGGCCCGGGTCCTGACGGGCCGCCGTTGTAGGGTGGAATGTCGCCATCCGGGCGATCGCGCGCATCCCGAGGAGCAGAGATGACCCAGGTCCTTCCCGCCGGATCCCTCGACGGCAAGGTGGCCCTCGTCACCGGATCGTCGCGAGGCATCGGCGCCGACACTGTCCGCTACCTCGCTGAAGCGGGCGCCGATGTCGTCATCAACTTCCGCAACAAGGCACCCCGCGCCGAGAAGCTCGCGAACGAGCTGCGCGCCCTCGGCCGACGCGCTCTGGTCGTCGGCGCCGATCTCACCGACCCCGACTCGGTGTCGGCGATGTTCGATCGGGTGCGCGATGAGTTCGGGCGCCTCGATGTTCTCGTGCTCAACGCCTCCGGCGGCATGGAGTCGGGCATGGCCGAGGACTACGCCCTGAAGCTCAACCGCGACGCGCAGGTGAACGTGCTGCAGACCGCTGAGCCGCTGCTGAGCGACGAGGCCAGGGTGGTCTTCGTCACCAGCCACCAGGCGCACTTCATCCGCACGACCCCGACCATGCCCGAGTACGAGCCGGTCGCCCGCTCGAAGCGGGCGGGCGAGGACGCCCTGCGCGAGCTCATCCCCGGCCTCGCGGAGAAGGGGATCGGATTCACCGTCGTCTCGGGCGACATGATTGAGGGCACCATCACGGCCACTCTGCTCGAGCGCGCCAATCCGGGCGCGATCGCAGGCCGCCGCGAGTCGGCCGGCAAGCTCTACAACGTCTCGGAGTTCGCCGCTGAGGTGGCCAGGGCAGCTGTGGATCCGGTGCCGGCCGACAACACCCGGCTGGTGGGGGACACGTCGGACTTCGTCGCCGAATGATCACGGCGTGACGGAGGAGGCGACCCGCGCGGGTCGCCTCCTCCGTCACCGTCCGGTGTCAGATCGCGGGGTCGGCGACCGGCGCGGTGCCGACGTCCTTGAGCGCGAAGGCTCGAACCAGCTGCACGACGCCCAGCGCGACCAGAGAGATGCCGAGGATGATCCAGAGCACGGTCGCCGCATACAGCGGCGACAGCAGCACCACGATGCCGGCGACGATGCCGAGCAGCGCGTAGAGCAGCGTCCACACCTTCGACGCATCGTGCCCCATCAGGCTCAGCGCCACGACGCCGTCGGCGATCCAGCTGACGCCGATGAAGATCGCGACGACGATCGCGAGCGTGACGGTCGCGGCACCGAGATTGGCGAACGCGATGACGCCCGTGGCGATGAAGAGAAGACCGAGCACGATGTGGCCCGCCCGCACCCACCCACCGCCCCTGCCTGAGAAGACTCCCAGGCCGAGGTAGACGAGTCCGCTGACGATGAGGTAGCTGGCGAAGATCCCGGTGACGATCACCGCCGACTTGGCAGGCCAGATGAGAAGCACGATGCCGGCGATCAGCGTGATCGCGCCGGCGATGCCGAGGAAGATCCGCACGGAGCGCAGGAACCCCGGGTCGGTGAAGCGGAGAGCGGTCATGATGATCCTTTCGTGGAGCGGACCCTTCGCGCACACGCTATCGGATGCCAGGATCGGGATGTGGGACAGAGTGCTGAGGACTCGTATCGACTCGCCGAGCTGACCAGACTGCGTCGGGTGCGCGACCGGATCGATCGCGAGTACGCTCGCCCGCTGGACGTCGAGACGCTCGCGCGAGGGGAGCACATGTCGGCCGGTCACCTCAGCCGCAGATTTCGTCAGGTGTTCGGTGAGTCCCCGTACTCGTATCTGATGACGCGCCGCATCGAGCGGGCCATGGCGCTGCTGCGCCGCGGAGACGTGGGGGTGACTGAGGCGTGTTTTGCCGTCGGCTTCTCATCGCTCGGAACGTTCAGCACCCGCTTCAGCGAACTGGTCGGCGTCTCTCCGAGCGCCTACCGGCGGGATCCGGGACTGGGCCCGGGCATCCCGTAGTGGGTCGAGAAGCAGGCCACCAGACCGATCAGGAATCGAGAAGCGACATCGCACGGGCGTGAGTAGCGTCAACGCCATGAACAACATCACCATCAGCGTCAGCTTCCTCCCGCACATCGCCCCGGAGGCATCCCTCGCGTTCTACCGCGACGTCCTCGGATTCGAGGTCCGCAAGGACGTCGGATACGGGGACATGCGGTGGATCACCGTGGGACCGGCCGGGCAGCCCGACACGTCGATCGTGCTCACCCCTCCTGCCGTCGACCCCGGCATCAGCGACGATGAGCGTCGCACCATCCTCGAACTCATGGCGAAGGGCAGCTACGCAGGGGTCGTGCTCACCGCCGACGACGTCGACGCGGCGTTCGCCGAGATCGAGGCGAAGGGCGCGGATGTCGTGCAGGAGCCGATCGACCAGCCGTACGGCGTGCGCGACTGCGCGTTCCGCGATCCTGCCGGTAATTTCGTCCGTATCAATCAGTTCATCGCCTGACGCGTGCGCCGCCCGGCATCCGAATCCATCCCATCGAAGGAAGCACCGTGCCACAGGACCACCCCGCCGACAGCCACGACGTCATCCGCGTCGAGGGTGCACGCGAGAACAATCTCAAGGATGTCTCGGTCAGCCTGCCGAAGCGACGTCTGACTGTGTTCACCGGTGTCTCGGGCTCGGGCAAGAGCTCACTGGTGTTCGACACCATCGCCGCCGAATCGCGCCGCATGATCGACGAGACGTACAGCGCCTTCGTGCAGGGGTTCATGCCGTCGGCGCCTCGGCCCGACGTCGACGTGCTCGAGGGCCTGACTACGGCGATCATCGTCGACCAGGAACGTCTCGGCGCGAATCCGCGCTCGACCGTCGGCACGGTGACCGACGCGAACGCGATGCTCCGCATCCTCTTCTCGAGGTTCGGCGAGCCGTACATCGGGGGACCGACGGCGTTCTCGTTCAACATTCCCACGCAGAAGGCTAGTGGCGTGATGACCGGGCCGAAAGGCGAGAAGAAGATCGTCAAAGACGCCGTGTACCTCGGCGGCATGTGCCCCCGCTGCGAGGGCAGGGGAGCGGTGTCGGACATCGACCTCGCCCAGGTGGTGGACGAGTCGAAGTCGCTGAACGAGGGCGCGATCATGGTGCCCGGCTACACCGCCGACGGGTGGATGGTGAAGGGCTTCTCGGAGTCGGGGTTCTATCCCGCCGACAAGCCGATCTCGTCGTTCACCGACAAGCAGCGGCAGCTCTTCCTGTACGGCGAGGTCACCAAGGTCAAGATCTCGGGGATCAACATGACGTATGAGGGGCTGATCCCGAAGATCACTAAGTCGATGCTCTCGAAGGACATCGACGCACTGCAGCCGCACATCCGCGCGTTCGTCGAGCGGGTGGCGACGTTCAAGACCTGCCCCGAGTGCGACGGCACGCGCCTCACCGAGGGAGCGCGATCGTCGAAGATCGACGGCGCCAGCATCGCGGACGCATGCCGGATGCAGATCACTGATGTTGCGGCGTGGGTGCGCGGCCTGTCGCTGAGTGGGGCGGGTCCTCTGCTGGATGCGCTGCGTGCGAACCTCGATGCGTTCGTCACCCTGGGGCTCGGCTACCTGAGCCTGGAACGACCCTCGGGAACGCTGAGCGGGGGAGAGGCGCAGCGCATCAAACTGCTGCGCCACCTCGGATCTTCCCTCACAGACGTCACCTACGTCTTCGACGAGCCGACCATCGGGCTGCATCCGCACGATATCGAGCGGATGAACACGCTGCTGCTGAGGCTGCGCGACAAGGGCAACACCGTGCTCGTCGTCGAGCACAAGCCCGAGACGATCGCGATCGCGGATCGCGTCGTCGACCTGGGCCCAGGAGCGGGCAGCGCCGGGGGAGAGGTCTGCTTCGAGGGCACCGTCGCCGAGCTGTCGCAGAGCGGCACGCTCACCGGGCGTCATCTGCACGATCGTGCGTCGCTGAAGGATGCCGTGCGAGAGCGCAGCGGCGTCATCGAGGTGCGCGGCGCGGACGCGAACAACCTCAAGGACGTCGACGTAGACGTGCCCACCGGGGTGCTCACGGTCGTCACGGGCGTCGCCGGCTCGGGGAAGAGCTCGCTCGTTCACGGATCGATAGCGCCGATGGACGGCGTGGTCGCGATCGATCAGACGGCGATCAAGGGCTCGCGCCGCAGCAACCCGGCCACCTACACGGGGATGCTGGAGCCGATCCGCAAGGCGTTCGCCAAGGCCAACGGCGTGAAGCCGGCGCTGTTCAGCGCGAACAGCGAAGGCGCCTGCCCGAGCTGCAAGGGATCGGGTGTGATCGTCACCGAGCTCGGATTCATGGACACGATCGAGACGCCGTGCGAGGACTGCGGGGGCAAGCGGTTCCAGTTGGGTGTGCTCGACTACAAGCTGGGCGGACTCGACATCACCGAGGTCCTCGACCTTCCCGTCGCCGAGGCACGCGCGTTCTTCTCGGCGTCCGAGACGAAGATCCCCGCCGTGGTCTCGGTGCTGAGCCGACTCGAGGACGTCGGGCTGGGATATCTGACCCTCGGACAGCCGCTGTCCACTCTGTCCGGCGGAGAACGCCAGCGACTCAAGCTGGCGATTCAGATGGGGGAGAAGGCCGACGTGTACGTGCTCGACGAGCCGACCACCGGCCTGCACCTCGCAGACGTCGAGAACCTGCTGGGTCTGCTCGACCGCCTGGTCGACGCGGGCAAGACCGTCATCGTCATCGAGCATCATCAGGCGGTGATGGCGCACGCCGACTGGATCATCGACATCGGACCGGGAGCCGGACACGACGGCGGACGTGTGGTCTTCGAGGGGACGCCGGCGAACCTCGTCGCCTCGCGATCGACGCTCACCGGCGAGCATCTGGCGGAGTACGTCGGATGACGGCGCAGGAATCCATCGACGCTCGCATCCTGAGCTACTACGGCGAGCTGTTCGATGAAGGGGCGCGCGTTACGACCCGGTCTGCGCAGGGCCCTGTCGAGTTCGCGCGCACGCAGGAGATCATCCTCGAGCGCGTCTCCGCCGGGCGCGTGCTGGACATCGGCGGCGGCGCCGGTGTGCACGCGCGGGCATTGCAGTCCGCCGGCTTCGAGGTGGAGGTGATCGACCCCGTGCCGCGGCACGTCGGTCAGGCTCGGGCCGCCGGCCTGAGCGCCCGGATCGGCGACGCCCGCGCTCTGCCGTTCCAGGATGCCGAGTTCGACACGGCGCTCGTGCTTGGGCCCCTGTACCACCTCGCCGCTCGTGAAGACCGCCAGCTCGCGCTGCGCGAGGCGGCGCGCGTCGTGCGCCCCGATGGTCTGATCTTCGCGGCGGGGCTCTCGCGATTCATCGCATTCGGGAAGACGACTCTGGCCCGCGGCATCCCCGACCCATATCCCGATGAGTGGGTCGCGGTGGCAGCCAGGGGAGAGCCCGCTGCCGGGATGCGGTTCCCCGCCGGCCACTTCCACACTGCCGAAGAGCTTGACGAGGAGGCGCGCTCATCCGGACTGGAGGTCGAGGCGGTGCTGGGCGTGGAGGGTCCCGCCGGTTCACTGCTGGAGTCGCTGGAGGGTGCAGGGGAGGAGCTCGTGCAGGCAGCGCTGACGGTCGCCCGCGCTGCGGCTTCTGTTCCCGGTGTGCGCGACATGAGCGCGCACCTCATCGCGGTCGCGCGCGTTCGGTCATGAGTCGCGCTGGGCGACGATCGTATACGTGCAGGGGATGAGGTCGCGCTCGGATTCCGCCCACGCGTAGCCGCCCGCGACCTCGACCATGCGAGGGCTGAACTGCCAGGGGAGCGTGCGGCCCTCATCGAAGTGCAGCAGACGCATCCCGTTCGCCAGCAGCACGCCGATGATTTCCGAGAGCGGGTGCGGCCACTCGTAGGTGCGCGAGTGCTCGACCGTGCCGTCACCGATGTACGTCGAGGGGTCGTCCCACAGCTGCGCGCGACCGTCGCCGAAGTACGGGTATCTCGTCGTCAGCTCGGGTGCCTCCTCGTCGAGCGCGTACAGAGCAGGATGTCCATCGCGGATGTAGAAGATGCCACCGGGTCGCAGCAGCCCGTGGATCTGCTCGGCCCAGCGGTTCAGGTCTTCGAGCCAGGTGATCGTTCCGATGCTGGTGTAGACGACGTCGAACTCTCTGTCGACGGCGCGACGTGCATCCAGCACATCGGTCTCGACCCAGCGCGCCTGCACGCCCGCACGCGCAGCGAGGCCGGCGGCCACCCTCAGCGCCGGCCCGGAGAAGTCGACTCCGGTCACATTCGCACCGGCCCGCGCCAGCGATACGGTGTCCGTGCCGATGTGGCACTGCAGATGGCAGAGATCCAGACCTGCCAGACGCTGCTGAGGCAGGAAGCGCTCGAGCACCGGCAGGTCGTCGCGGACGACATCGCTCAGGTGGGACGGATCGTCGTATCTGTCGAGTCCGTACGCGGCTTCATGCAGCGGCACGCGGTCGTTCCAGTTGTCGTGATTGGCTCGCCGCGCGGATTCCCAATCGATGCTGACGTTGCTCCCGTTCACGCAGGCGAGCATATCCGAGACGGACACGGCACCACAGAGGTCGCCCGCTCACGATTCGCCTCAGCGCACGGTGCAGCGATAACCGATAATGCACATTATGTCAGTACGTCTGATTCCACACCTCGCCCGCGAGCGGCGAACCGACAGGGTCACTCTCGCTGCAGAGTGCGCTCGACACTGAGCCTTGGAGTGCGCCATCGTCGCTCCGGACCCGCCGCTGGTAGGCGGTGAACACCCGGTCGCTCACCACAATCCCGGCGATGCGGCCCTCGTCGGTGAGGACGCGTTGGATCTCGGAGGAACCATCCGGATCCAGCCGCATCGCAATCCTGCGCGAGCACCTTCAGATTCTCAGCGATTGCCGGTGGCGTGGCATCCGAGACCCCGTCCGAAACACCCCTCCCCGTGTCCGCCAGAACTGCGTCGGCCTGCCATCGAACACGGCTGCGGTGGTTTCCATACCTCCATTGAACACCGGGCCACCGACATTGACCGGTCGAGTATCGCCAGGTCAACGGCATTTTCCGAGATCACCTAACCTCTGCTATTCACTCTCGGTAGCAGGCGCCCCGTAGACGTCCAATCCACCGGGAACGATCCGCACCGTCGCCACCGTGCTGCCCTGCTCGAGGACGGAGACCTCCCCGTCGTGCGCAACGTTCACCGCCGCGCCCGTCGACGAGCGCGCCTCGATCCGCACCTGCTCGGCGGTGAACGCCTCTATCGTCGCGAGCGCGGCGCGCCCGGGCACCCGATCGAGAAGCCCTGATGCCCGCACGCCGAACGCCAGCGCGACGAGTCCGCGCAGCCGCGGCATCCGGCCCCGCGCATGGAGCACCCGCACATCCAGAACGCCGTCGTCGAGGCGACGTCGCTGCAGCGGCACCATCGACGCCGATGAGTTCTGCCCTGCGGCGACCGCGACCGACCAGACGCGCGCCGCGCGCCCGTCGACGCGCACGTTCAGCGTGTGCGCCCGCGCCAGCACCCGCACCGCTGCGATCAGCGCGGCGACCGGTTTGCCCAGCGCCGACTCCATCTCTTCGCGTTGCGCGACGAAGCCGGGATACACGCCGATCGAGGCCGCGTTCATCACGGTCACCGGCCGCCCGTCGTCGATCGTCAGCTCGGCGACGTCCACGCGCCGGCCCGCACCGTCGCGCACCGCCTGCACCGCATCGTCGATCGTCTCGGCGCCTGCCGTGCGCGCGAAGTGGTTGAACGTCCCACCCGGGAAGATCAGCAGCGGAAGGCGAGCCCCGCGTGCGGCGTCGGCGGCGGCGGCGACGGTGCCGTCCCCGCCCCAGACGCCGATGACGCGGGGCGCGTCGGCTCCGGACAGAGCATCGCTCACCAGTTCCGCGATGCGCTCACCCTCCGCGAGAACGTGGATGCGGGCGTGCGGAAGCTCTCGCGAGATGAAGCCGCGGGGCTCCGGGCGCAGCGGGTCGATGCCCGAAGCGACGTTCACGAAGATCAGTGCGCCTTCGCCCTCCGGCAGCGCCGGGAGGGCGATCGCCGGACCGAGGTGCGCGGGCTCCATGCGTGCGGGCGCCGGCACCAGTGTCCGACCCAAGACCGCGACGGCGGCGCCCAGCGCTGCTCCCCCGATCACGTCCGAGAGCCAGTGCGCACCGGTGTGCAGACGCGAGTACGCCACCGCGGCGCCGAGCGGTGCCAGCACGGCGCCCGAGCGGCCGGACTCGAGGCCGACGCCGGTGACGAAGGCCGCCGCCGATGCCGAGTGACCCGAGGGGAACGAGCCGGACGTCGGCGTCCGCGTGAGGCGTCGCGGCACCGGGACGTCCTTGAGCAGCGGCCGGTCACCGCCGAAGATCTGCTTGCCGACGAGGTTCGCCAGCGCACTGCCGACGATCAGCGATGCGATCCCGCGCACCGCGCCGCGGCGCGGCTTGCCGCCGAGCACGTAGAGCGCCGCGGCGATCTCCAACCACAGACGGCCGCGGTCCGCCCGGTGCGACAGCCGGGCCAGCCTGCGGTCGAGCTGAGGCACATGACGATGGTGGTTGACGGCGTGCGATGCGCGCGCGTCTATGTGCCGCACCCAGCGCGGCAGGATGCGCACGCGCCGCAGGGCGATGATCGGATGAGAGAGCCCCTTCATGGTCTGAGAGTAGTCCCCGACAGCCCGGTGGCGAACAGCACCGTCGTGAACAGCACCGTCAAGTACAGCGTCTCGGGATCAGACCAGCGGCGCTCGGACGGGCAGCCGGTCATGCTCGATGAGCCAGCGCACCGACTCGAGGATCGCCGCTTTCCGGTTCGCAGTGCGGGGCGTAGCCGAGACGCGCCCGTGCCTTGTCGATGCTGAACACCTGACTGCGCTCGAGATGACTGCGGCTGACGTCGGCATGCTCGGCGGTCGTCTGCTCCCGGAAGTGAGTCCGGCTCACGCTGCGCATCGCCGAGACGCCGCCGAACCATCCCGAGCCGATGTCGATGTACCCCCGCACGCTCAGTGCGGTCGGCGCGACGATGTTGAAGTCCTCCCCCGCTGCCGCATCCCGGTTCTCGACCGCTCGCTCGAACGCCTGAGCGACATCGTCCGCGTGCACATGATGCAGCGTCTCGGTGCCGCTGCCGGGCACGTCGATCGTCCGACCCGATGACAGCGCCGTCCACAGTGTCTCGTCCAGATTGCCGACCGGCCCGATCGGCTGCCAGCCGGGACCCACGATATGGCCGGGGTGCAGTGAGGTGGTGATCAGTCCCCCGTCTGTGGTCTCCCGCTTGAGCGGGTCGGCGATGCGCGCCTTCTGGATGCCGTACTGGTCGCGCGGCTGATCGGTGCACGCCGGATCCTCCGCGATCGGAAGCTCTCGGCTCGCGCCGGACGGGGAACGAGGAACGAGCCGATGTGGCCGCTGCCGTCGGTGTACGGGGTCGCAGCGCCTCTGCTCACGCGGTAGGCGACGCCGACGGCTGCGGGGTCGACAGCGTCACGCCCTCCGTCGCCCCACCGGCTCCGCCCTCGGGTGTCGGCTCCGCCTCGTCCTCTTGATTCTCCTCCGCCTCCTCCGCTTCCTCCCGCGCCTCCTCCGCTTCCTCCCGCGCCTTCTCGGCATCCTTGCGAGCCTTTTCGGCTGCCTTCTCGGCAGCCTTGCGCTGCTCTTCGGCTGCCTTCTCCGCGGCCTTGCGCTGCTCTTGCGCCGCCTTCTCGGCCTCCTTCGCCGCCTTCTCCTGCGCCTTGCGGTCCTGGTCCGAGCGCTGGTCGGTCTGCGGCTCGTCCGCCTCATCGTCGGGTGCGATGGCCGGCACGGCCGGCGTCGCGGGGGCGGAGGGGCCGATGTCGGCCGGGGTGGTCGCCACCGGTTCGGGGGCGGCGCTGCCGTTCATCCATACGCCGGCGAGAACGGATGCGGCGACCGCCGCAGCCGCCACCGCGCCGATCACACCGACACGCCGCCTGGGGCGGCTCGAGCCGCGTCCTGCCTGCGGGGGTGTCGGAGACGATGCACCGGTCGCCCGCGCAGCGGACGTCTCGGCAGGAAGCATGCGTGTCGGCGTCGTCATCGCGGCGGTCGGCGACTCCGCGTCCGGCGTCGAGGCTGCCGCGGGCGGCACGGCGCCGGCGGCAACAGCGGCGGGCACGGTGGGCCGCGGCGGCCGGCCCGCGGCGAGATCGGATGCCGCGGCGAAGACGTCCGAGGCGGTCGGACGATCGGCGGGGTCTGTCGACGTCATCGCCGTCAGCAGATCCGACCAGCCCGAGCCGAACTCCGTCGGCACCTCGGGTCTCGCCGTCAACCTCGCCATAGCGGCGCCGATGCCCTCGGGCTGAGGAAACGCGCGGGTGCCGGTGAGTGCCTCGAGCATCACCAGCCCGAGCGAGTAGATGTCAGCCGGCGGCGCGGGCATCGCGCCCTGAAGCTGCTCGGGTGCGATGTACGCGGCGGTCCCGATCACGATGCCGGGCGAGGTGAGTCGCGCGGCATCCACCAGAGCGGAGATGCCGAAGTCGGCGAGTTTCGCGCCCGATCGGCTGGCGGGAAACGGTGCCTGCGAGATGAGCACATTCGACGGTTTGATGTCGCGGTGCACGATGCCCGCGCTGTGCACGACGTGCAGCGCCTCCGCCAGGTCGGCCGTCAGCGCGGCGACGTCGGCGGGAGCGAGGGCACCCTGCCCGATCCGGTCGGCGAGGGTGGGTCCTTCGACATACTCCATGACCAGGTACTCGGGGCGCCCCGGTTCGAGCTGGGCGTCGTAGAGGGTGACGAGACCCGGATGGTTGAGCGAGGCGAGCGCCGACATCTCGCCCCTGGCCCGACCGGCCGCCGCATCATCGCCCTCCAGCTCGGCGCGAAGCAGCTTGATCGCCACGATGCGTCCGAGAAGCGTATCCTTCGCGCGGTACACCCGCGCCATCCCGCCCTGCCCGACGCATTCGAGGATCTCGTAGCGTGCGTCGATCAGCCCGTGGGTGGGCTGCGAATCGTCGTCGGTCATCGAGTCCTCCCGTCGCCTGTTCGGCCCAGCGACGAGACCACTCTAGGCCGACATGATGCGCAGCCCGATGGACTTGACAGCTGCGCCATGCCGGCGCTCACCAGGACTAGCCTTGACGAGTGAGCGCTACTCCCCTCCCCCGCACCTCTCCCGGATGGCGAGCCTGGGTGGTGTGGGGCGTGGCCGTCGCCGCGTACGTCCTCGCGATCACCAACCGCAGCTCGCTCAGCGCAGTGGGCGTGGATGCCGCCGAGCGCTTCCAGGCCGATGCGGCGACGCTCTCCCTGTTCGCGGTGGTGCAGCTCGCCGTGTACGGCGGCCTGCAGATCCCCATCGGGGTGCTGCTCGACAGATACGGTTCGCGTCCGATCATGGTGATCGGCATGCTGCTCATGGCGCTGGGACAGTTCGTGATGGCGGTGTCGCCGAGCATCGGCATCGCCCTCGTCGCGCGCGTCCTGCTCGGCGCCGGGGACGCAGCGGTCTTCCCTGCCGTGCTGCGTCTGGTCGCGACCTGGTTCCCCGCTCAGCGCGGACCGGTGATGGGACAGCTGACGGGTCTCGTCGGCCAGACCGGTCAGCTCATCGCACTTACGCCTCTGGCCGTGCTGCTGCACTCCACGAACTGGACCATCACGTTCGGCAGCGTCGCGGGACTCGGCCTGCTCTTCGCCATCCTCGTCTGGATGCTGGTGCGCAATCATCCCCCCGAGCGCAGCGCCGACGTCACGGTCAACACCGAGACGGGCGTCGTGCAGGTGATCACCTCGGCGATCGACACCGGCGTCGGCATCCGCGCGGCGTGGGCGCATCCCGGCACCCGGCTGGCGTTCTGGTCTCACTTCACCACGCCGTTCGCCAGCACGGCGTTCCTGCTGCTGTGGGGCATGCCGTTCCTCACGGCAGGGCAGGGCCTCTCCCCCGCCGCCGCAGCCACCGTGCTGTCGGTCAACGTGCTCGTCAGCATGGCGCTGAGCCCTGTGCTGGGCACGCTGTCACGACGCATCCCCACCCGCCGGTCGCTCGCGCTCGTGCTGCCGAGCATCGCCATCCAGCTCGCCGCGTGGACCACGGTGATCCTCTGGCAGGGACCCGCGCCGATCTGGCTGCTCATCGTGCTGGTGGTGTGCCTGGCCGCGGGCGGACCGGCATCCATGATCGCGTTCGACCACGCCCGAACGCACAATCCGGCCCACCGTCTCAGCACCGCCACCGGCGTGACCAACTCCGGCGGATTCCTCGCCGCGCTCATCGCGATCTTCTTCATCGGGCTCACGCTCGACCTGCAGGGCGCCGGCACGCCCGACACCTACTCGCTCGATGCGTTCCGGTTGGCGTTCGCCGCCCAGATCCCGCTCTGGCTGCTCGGCGCGTCCTTCATCATTCGGGAGCGCAAGAGCACCCGCATCCGGATGGGCCTCGACCCCGAGCGCAGACGTCGCCGCTGATCGCGGCGTCAGCGGCCGAGACGCAGTGCCTGGAAGGTCTGCAGGATCAGCGCGACGCTGAGATGCGACGGGATGCCCTGGTCGCCCTCCTCGAACTCCGCCAGCTCCACGCCGAGCACTCGTGCGGGGTCGATCGCGGCGAAGATCGCGGCGACCTCATGCGGCAGCATGCCCGCGTCCACGCGGTACGCGGCGGGGATGTACCCGGGCTCCAGCACGTCCCAGTCGATGTGGATCCAGACATCCCGACCGGCGACGATCTCGCTGACGCGGTTCGGTGAGCTCTCCGCCGGCGTGAGCACCGTCACACCGTGCTGATCCAGCAGCAGCCGCTCCGCCGGGTCGATGTCGCGTCCGCCGACGATCACCACCTGCGCCGGGTTCAGTCCGGCCCCGTGCCCGCTGTCCCACAGTCCGCACGCGGCCGCCACCACCATCCCGCCGAGATAGCCCGACTCCGTGGTGTCGGGTGTGTTGAAGTCGCCGTGTGCGTCGATCCACAGCACGACGGCGTCGGGATGGTGCTCGGCGACGGTGGGCAGCGTGCCGATGCTCGCCCCGCAGGTGTTGGTCGCCAGCACCGGGGTCGCGTCGCGTGCGAACGCGTCGCGGACGGCGTCTCGAAGCGCGTGCAGTGTCGCAGTCGCCGCCGGCAGGCACTCCGACCAGTCGTCGTCCTTCGCCGCGGCGGGCGTGCCGACCACTCGCGCGTCGACGCCGAGCATCCGCGACAGCGCCCGCCCCGTCTTCAGCGCGCCGGGGAGGGCTCCGCCGGTGCGGTCGCCGACGCGTCCCTGCGAGATGATCAGCTCGATGGGCCTGGCCATGGTGCTCCTTCTGGTCGGTGTGGGTTGCGCGCGGTGGGCTTGGGGCAGCGCGGGTCAGCGGCGCGGGGTCCAGCCGAGCGGTCGCACTCCCCCGCGCCCGCCGCGCTCGACATCGCCGCGCGTGGACCAGCCCTGCGCCGCGTCCGGTCCGTCGAAGCCGCCGCGCGCGAGCCGCATGCCGACGTCGTCGTGATGCATGCGCGGAGCGCCTCCGCGGCGGACGGATGCCCGGACGCTCCACGTGTCATCGGCGAAGCCGCCGCCGCGGAACACGCGGTAGTCGTCGTAGCGCTCGGGGTCGAGGAAGTCCCAGCACCACTCCCAGACGTTGCCGAGGGTGTCGAAGAGGCCGTGCAGATTCGGTAGCTTCATGCCGACGTCCTGGGGCGCTCCGACACCGTCGAGTGACGTCCAGGCGATCTCGTCCAGCGGACCGTACTGCGGCCCGACCGATCCGGCGCGGCAGGCGTACTCCCACTCCGCCTCGGTGGGCAGGCGGTATCCGTCGCTGTCGACGTGCCAGGTGACGTCCTCGCCGTCGAAGGAGTAGGCCGGGTCGAGTCCCTCCCACTCCGACGCCGCATTGCAGAACCTGATCGCCCGGAACCAGCTGAGATCGCGTGCGGGGCGTCGCGGGTGCTGAGCGGCGATGCCCAGCACTTCGGCGAGCTGCCCCTCGGTGACGGCGAACACGCCGATCTCGAACGGCTCGAGCGCGACGGGCCGATGCTCCTTGCGACGCGCGTCGTGCAGTGTCACGGCGCCGCCGGACAGGGCGCGCATCTCCCACAGATCCACGTTCAGCCCTGCACAGACACGGTGCCGGTGCTTGGGGTCGTCCGCCTCTCGAGCGGAACCGCGAACACCCTCAGGAAGAACTGGCACAGCGGCCCGACGAGCACGGCGAAGAGCACGGTGCCGATGCCGACGATCCCGCCCAGCGCCCATCCGATGAGCACGACCGTCACCTCCAGGCATGTGCGCACCAGCCAGATGGGCCGTCCCAGGCGCACGTGCAGCCCGGTCATCAGCCCGTCCCGAGGACCGGGCCCGAAGTGCGCGCCGATGTACAGGCCCGTGGCGGCCGCCAGCACGATCAGGCCGATGGCGAACAGCAGCACCTGCTGCCACAGGTGCTCGCCCATAGGGATGACCAGGAACCCGACGTCGGCGGAGGGACCGACGAGCAGAGCGTTCACGACCGTGCCGGCGCCCGGTCGCTGCCGGATCGGGATCCACAGCAGCAGGACGATCCCGCTGACGATCGTCGTCACGACACCGAAGCTCAGGGGCACGTGCCGGGTGATGCCCTGGGTCAGCACGTCCCACGGTGCGGCGCCGAGCGCGCTGCGCACGAGGAAGGCGATGCCGATGCCGTACAGGAACACTCCGACGAGCAGCTGGATGATGCGTCGCGGGATCCGCCTGCCGCGGGCGGTGATCATCTCGGCACCATCTCGGCCCAGGCGGGGAACTTCGCGACTCGTCCATCGCCTGATGATGTGCGCGTCACCCGTCGCTTCACCCAGGGCCCGACGAACTGCCGGTAGTAGGCGAGACCGACCGGGCCTGCCGGATGGTCGGTGCTCAGCGCCCACCACTCCTCCGGGGGCTCCAGCCCGACCGCGTGGAGCACGCGGGCGGCGACCCGATGGTGCCCGTTGGCGTTCATGTGCAGACGATCCTGCGACCAGTATCGCGGTCGGGAGAGCTCGGCGTCGGGCCAGTTCAGCGCGCGGATCACGTCGGGGCGATCCTCGACGCGCCGCAGCACCGCGGCCGACAGCGCGTCGCCGCGACGCTGGAAGACGGGACCCATCGGCAGCTGCGCGCTCGGGTTCGCGCCGGAGAGCAGGATCAGGGTCACCCCCTCCTCGTCGCAGCGCCGCAGCACGCGCGAGAAGGCGTCGGCGATGTGCTCGATGTCGGCGTTCGGCCGGAGGATGTCGTTGCCCCCGCCGTTGAACGACAGATGCGTCGGCCGCAGCGCGAGCGCCGGCTCGAGCTGCTCCTCGACGATGGGCCAGATCAGACGACCGCGGATGGCGAGGTTGGCGTACTGGATCGGCTCGTCCAGGGCATCCGCCCATCCTTGCGCGGCAAGGTCGGCCCAGCCGCGCACGCCGCCGCCTGGCAGCTCGTCGCCCACACCCTCGGTGAAGGAGTCTCCGATCGCCACGAACCGCACAGCCGCCATGGTCTCAGCCTATTGCGGCGGCGGCCCGGACGAGGTCGGGTGACGCGACCAGCGCTCGTCGAGCGCGCGGCCGCGCAGATCAGCGAGCCCCCAGGCCGCGATCGTCGCCACGACGAAGAAGCCGGCGAACACCGAGAAGGCCAGCCCGGCCCCGCCGGACGCGAGCAGCGCGGGAACGAGCAGCGGCGCGATGATCGACGCCAGACGACCCACCCCCGCCGCCCACCCCGAGCCGGTCGCGCGCAGCGATGTCGGATACAACTCGGGGGTGACGGCGTACAGCGCACCCCACGCGCCGAGATTGAAGAACGACAGAGCCATCCCCGAGGCGATGATGGCGCCGTCGGTGGCGGCGGTGCCGAACAGCACCGCAGAGACCGCGGAGCCTGCGAGGAACACCGACAGCGTCGCCCGGCGACCCCATCGCTCGATCAGCCACGCGGCCACGGCGTAGCCGGGCAGCTGGGCGAGAGTGATCAGGAGGGTGAATCCGAACGAGCGCACGAGGTCGTATCCTGCCTGCACCAGGATGCTGGGGATCCAGATGAACGCACCGTAGTACGCGAAGTTCACGCAGAACCAGACGAGCCAGATGCACAGGGTGCGCATGCGGAACTCGGTGGACCACAGCGCGCGCATGCGCTGCCCGGCGTTCACCGCGACGGTCGGCGCGGCGCCCGTCGCCGATGCCGGCTCGTCCGACACGGGCGACCCGGCTGTCGCGCGTCCGTCGGCGGCCGTCTCGAAGCTCGACACGATCCGCTCGGCCTCTGGCATCCGTCCCCGCGATGCCAGCCAGCGCGGCGATTCCGGCAGGCCCCAGCGCACTACGAGTGCGTACGCCGCGGGGATCGCGCCGAGCGCGAAGGCCCACCGCCAGCCCTCGTCTGATGCCGGGATCACGAAGTAGCCGATGAGGGCGGATGCCGTCCATCCGATCGCCCAGAACGCCTCGAGGATCACGATGAGGCGGCCGCGGATCGCCGCCGGGGCGAACTCGCTGACATAGGTGGATGCCACTGGCAGCTCGGCACCGAGGCCGAGCCCCACGAAGAAGCGCAGCACCAGCAGCATCGCGATGCCGCCGACCAGAGCGCTGGCCCCGGTGGCCAGACCGTAGATCAGTAGCGTGATCGCGAACACCTGCCGCCGACCCAGCCGATCCGCGAGCAGACCGCCGACGCTCGCGCCGATCGCCATGCCGATGAAGCCGATGGACGCGATCCACCCGGTCTGCCCGGGGGTCAGCTGCCACTGCTGTGCGAGCACCGCGATGATGAACGAGATGAGCCCCACATCCATCGCATCCAGCGCCCAGCCGAGCCCCGACCCGGTGAGCACGCGCAGATGCGGGCGGGCGAAGGGCAGCGCGTCGAGTCGGGACGCGATGGATGCACGGCTCGGAAGCTCGGTGTGCGGCATCCTCTCATCGTAGGGGCGCCGCACACCGGCACTCAGCCGATGACGGCGGTGCGGAGCGTGTCGAGACCGACGCCGCCGATGTCGAGTGCGCGCTTGTGGAAGTCCTTGAACGAGAACGCGTCGCCCTGCCTCTGCTGCGCCGCGTCGCGCACCTGCTCCCAGATGCGCTGCCCGACCTTGTACGACGGCGCCTGGCCCGGCCAGCCGAGATAGCGATTGACCTCGAACCGGCGGAACTCGTCGGGCATGTTCACGTTGCGCCGCATCTGCTCCAGCGCGTAGTCGTGATCCCAGACGCCGTCGCCCGACAGGCGCGGCTTGCCGAGGTGCACGCCGATGTCGAGCACCACGCGTAGCGCGCGCATCCGCTGCCCGTCCAGCATGCCCAGGCGATCGGCCGGGTCATCGAGGTAGCCGAGCTGCTCCATGAGCCGCTCGGCGTACAGCGCCCACCCCTCGGCATGGCCGGAGGTGCCGGCGAGAACCCGCCGCCAGGTGTTCAGCTCGGCGCGGTTGTACGTCGCCTGCGCGATCTGCAGGTGATGGCCGGGGACGCCCTCGTGGTAGACCGTGGTCAGCTCGCGCCAGGTGTCGAACTCGGTGACGCCCTCCGGCACCGACCACCACATGCGGCCCGGTCGCGAGAAGTCGTCGGTGGGGCCGGTGTAGTAGATGCCGCCCTCCTGGGTGGGTGCGATCATGCACTCGAGCTCGCGGATCTGCTCGGGGATGTCGAAATGGCTGGCACCGAGGTCGGCGATCGCCCGGTCGCTGGTCTCCTGCATCCACTTCTGCAGCGCGTCGGTGCCGTGCAGCTTGCGGCTGGGATCGGCCTCGAGGTGCGCGACGGCCTCTTCGACGCTCGCGCCGGGAAGGATCTCGTCCGCGATCGCCTCCTGCTCGGCGATCATCCGCCGCAGCTCTTCGCGGCCCCACTCGTAGGTCTCGTCGAGGTCGATGCTCGCGCCGAGGAACCGACGCGAGTTGAGGGCGTAGAGGTCGCGGCCGACGGCGTCCTGCTCGCCGGCGACCGGTGCCAACTCGCTGATCAGGAAGCGGCGGAGGTCATCGTAGGCGACCCGCGCGGCGCCGGCGTGATCGGCGATGTCGCGGGCGAGGGACGCCGGCAGCTGGCCGTCACGGGGCCCCGCTGTCGCGGCGAACGATGCGAAGAAACCCTGATCGTCGCTGTATCGGGCGATCTGCGTGGCGACTTCGGTGACCTGACGACGAGCGGGCACGACACCATGCCGGATGCCCTCGCGCAGCGTCTCGACGTAGCCCTTCAGAGCATTCGGGACAGCGGCGAGCCGCTGGCAGACGATGCTCCAGTCGTCGACGGTGTCGGTCGGCATGAGGTCGAACGCCTGCCGGAAGTCCTGCGGTGCCGAGGCGATGACATTCAGGTCACGCAGGTGCCACTGCGCGTCGTGCAGCTCGAGCTGCAGGCGCAGCTCTGCTGACAGGTCGGTCTTGGTGACCTCGTCGATGCTGTCGACGGGCGTCGAGGCATCGAGCGCGGCGAGGGTCTCACGTGCCGCGGCGACAGCGCGCTCATGCCCTTCCGGGCTCACATCGTCGAGGCGGGCGCCTGCCTCGTTGCGTCCGATGTAGGTGGCGAGGATGGGCGAGAGGTCGACCAGGGTGTCGACCCACTTCTCGGCGATCCGGTCGATGGCAGAGGGGGTGCGAGGCTCTGAACTCATGGTCTCGAGCCTAGCCTCGCACCCCCGCCGCGCAGCGGATCAGTGCGCGGCTTCGTTCCAATCGCGGCCGCGGCCGACCTGCACGTCCAGCGGCACGGTCAGCTCGGCGGCACCGGCCATGCGCTCGCGAACGATGCCCTCGACCTCGTCCCACTCCCCCGCGGCGACCTCGACGACGAGTTCGTCGTGGATCTGCAGCAGGGCGCGGGAGGCGAGCCCGCGATCACGCAGATCGTCGTGGATGCGGTTCAGTGCGATCTTCATGATGTCCGCGGCGCTGCCCTGGATGGGCGCGTTCAGGGCGGCGCGCTCAGCGTTCTCGCGCAGCACCCGGTTGGGGCTTGTCAGATCGGGGAACGGCCGGCGACGGCCGAAGATGGTCTCGGTGTAGCCGTCTTCCTTCGCCTGCATCACGGAGGCGCGCAGGTAGTCGCGCACCGCGCCGAAGCGGGCGAAGTACTCGAGCATGAGCTGCTTGGCCTCGGACTGCTCGATGCGAAGCTGCTTCGACAGGCCGAACGCACTGAGGCCGTATACGAGACCGTACGACATGGCCTTGACCTTGGTGCGCATGGCCGAAGTGACCTCTTCGGGCTGGACTCCGAACACCCGGGCGCCCACGAACCGGTGCAGGTCCTCGCCCGAGTTGAATGCCTCGATCAGCCCGGGATCGCCCGACAGATGCGCCATGATGCGCATCTCGATCTGCGAGTAGTCGGCGGTCAGCAGGGTCTCGTAACCCTCACCGACCTGGAACGCGCTGCGGATGCGGCGGGACTCCTCGGTGCGCACCGGGATGTTCTGCAGGTTCGGGTCGGTGCTCGAGAGTCGCCCGGTCTGGCTTCCGGTCTGCACATAGGTGGTGTGAATGCGGTGATCGTCCCGGATCGCCGTGTCGAGGGTCTCGATGATCTGGCGCAGCTTGGTCGCCTCGCGGTGCTGCAGCAGCAGGGCGAGGAACGGGTGCGGGTTCGTCTCCTGCAGATCCGCGAGCACCGCGGCATCAGTCGAGTACCCCGTCTTGGTCTTGCGGGTCTTGGGCAACTGCAGGTCTTCGAACAGCACCTCCTGCAGCTGCTTCGGCGAGCCGAGGTTGAACTCCCGCCCGACGAGTGCGAATGCCTCGGCGGCGAGCACGTCGGTGCGGGCGAGCAGCTCGCCCGAGAAGGTGGAGAGCACGTCGTGCGAGACGGATACCCCAGCCGATTCCATGTCGGCCAGGGCGATCACGGCGGGCAGCTCGATCTCGGTGAGCACCCCGGCGACCGGCGCGGGCATCGCCTCGCGGATGGCGACCGCGGTGCGCAGGGTGAACCACGCCTCCTGCGATGGGGTGGCGCCGTCGGTTTCGGGCACCAGCTGGGTGGGATCCGCCTCGGGCAGCTTCTCGTCGAGGTAGCGGCCGACGAGATGCGCGAGCGTCTTGTCGGGGAAGCTCGGGCGCATGAGCCAGCCCGCGAGCAGGGTGTCGTGGACGAGTCCGCCGAGCCGGATGCCGTCGCGCAGCAGCGCCTTGACCTGCGGCTTGGCGTCGTTGAGCACCTTCGGTGCGTCGGACTCCAGCCAAGCCGTGAGTGCCTGGGCGCTTTCGGGGCTCCAGCCGCACTCGTGCAGCTCGGTCTCGGTGGCCACGCCGACGCGGGTGATCGCGCCACCGACCAGGGTGAGCAGCATCCCCACCTCGCCCTGCTGCTCATCAAGCCACGCGGCGATTTCGGCGGCGGATGACTCCGTGGGCGCCGGCACCTCGACGGCGGATTCGTCGTGAACCGGCTCGTCGGGCGCGCCGGCGGCCTCGAAGACCCGAGGCAGGAGCGTGCGGAACTCGAGGCGGGCGAAGATGTCGCGCACGGCCTGGGCATCGATCGGCTTGACGGCGAGCTCGGTCGGCGTCACGGGCAGCTCGACGTCGTCGAGCAGTCGGTTGAGCCTGCGGTTGCGGCGCACGTCCTCGATGTGCTCGCGCAGGTTGCCCCCGACGACGCCCTTGATCTCCCCGGCGCGGTCGAGCAGCTCGTCGAGGCTGCCGAACTGGGTCAGCCACTTCACGGCGGTCTTCTCGCCCACCTTCGGCACGCCGGGCAGGTTGTCGCTGGTCTCGCCGACCAGCGCGGCGATGTCGGGATACTGCTCGGGTCGCACGCCGTAGCGCTCGTGCACGGTGGTGGGGTCGTAGCGCTTGAGCTGCGAGACGCCCTGCACCGACGGATACAGCAGTGTGACGTCGTCGTTGACGAGCTGGATGGTGTCGCGATCGCCCGATACGACCAGCACGTCGTACCCCTGCTCCGAGCCCTGCTTGGCGAGAGTGGCGAGGATGTCGTCGGCCTCGATCCCCTCCTGCGTCAGCACCGGGATCGACATCGCGGCCAGGCAGTCCTGCAGCAGCGGGATCTGGCCCTTGAACTCCCCCGGCGTCTCGGAGCGGGTCGCCTTGTACTCGGGGTACTCCTCGGTACGGAACGAGTGGCGTGACGTGTCGAAGGCGATCGCCATGTGGGTCGGCTTCTCGGCCTTGATGAGATTCACAAGCATCGACAGGAAGCCGTAGATGGCGTTCGTGTGCTGGTTGTCCTTCGTGGTGAAGTTCTCGACCGGAAGGGCGAAGAAGGCCCGGTACGCGAGTGAATGGCCGTCGACGACCATGAGGGTAGGCTTTGCGGAGTCGGTCACCCTGCAAGCCTAACGAGGGCGACGGACACGCGCTGAGGAGGAGCATTGACCGAGCAGACCGAGATGACCGGCCTCGAGTGGGCCACGCACCGCGGCATGGGCGCGCTGGCCGAGAAGATGGGCATCGAGTTCACCGAGTTCACCGTCGAGCGCGCCGTCGCGACGATGCCGGTCGAAGGCAACACCCAGCCCGTCGGCCTGCTGCACGGCGGCGCCTACGTCGTCCTGGGCGAGTCTCTCGGATCGATGGCAGCGAACCTGCACGCCGGCCCCGGCCGCTTGGCCGTCGGAATCGACATCAACGCGACCCACACGCGCTCGGCGACCTCGGGCTTCGTCACGGGCGTCTGCACGCCGGTGCATCTCGGGCGCAGCATGACCGTGCATGAGATCGCCGTGTCCGATGAGCAGGGTCGGCGCTGCTCGACCATCCGCATCACGAACCTGATCAAGACCGTCGAATCCTGACGGAGGAATGCGAAACGGCCCCCGGCATGACGCCGGGGGCCGTTTCGATGTGTGGGCCGGTGCGGCTCACACAGAGGTCATTTCTTGGGCGCGAGCTGCTCGATGATCGCCTTCGCGACATCCTGCATGGTGAGACGGCGATCCATCGACGCCTTCTGGATCCAGCGGAACGCCTCGGGCTCGGACAGGCCCATCTTCTCGTTGAGCAGGCCCTTGGCGCGGTCGACGAGCTTGCGGGTCTCGAAGCGCTCGACCATGTCGGCGACCTCGGCCTCGAGCGTGATGATCTGCTCGTGGCGGGCCAGTGCGATCTCGATCGCGGGCAGCAGATCGTTTGGGGTGAAGGGCTTGACGACGTAGGCGAGGGCTCCCGCCTCGCTCGCGCGCTCGACGAGCTCCTTCTGGCTGAACGCCGTGAGCAGCACGACGGGGGCGATATTCGCCTTGTGCAGCTTCTCGGCGGCGCTGATGCCGTCGAGCTGGGGCATCTTCACGTCCATGACGACGAGATCGGGTCGCAGCTCGGTGGCAAGCTGCACGGCGGTCTCCCCGTCGCCGGCTTCCCCGACGACGTCGAATCCGTTGTCGCGCAGGATCTCGACGATGTCAAGGCGGATCAGCGACTCATCCTCAGCGACGACGACGCGACGCGGGGCGGATGCCGTGGGCTGCTCGGGCTGCTCTTGCTCAGTCACCCGTCCATCCTAGTCGAACTGCGACCGGGCGGCGGATGCGCGCGCGGCACGGTGCACCGGCTGCGCTACAGTCGTATGCGCAGTGTGCCGGCCGGCGTGGCGGAATGGCAGACGCGGAGCACTCAAAATGCTCTGTCCGAGAGGGCGTGTGGGTTCGAGTCCCACCGCCGGCACATGCGCAGGAGGGCCGTCCCGGAGGGGCGGCCCTCCTGCATCACGCGGCCAGCGCCGCGAGTTCGGCCATCACGCGGGGGTGCGCGAGCACGCGGAAGTGCCCTCCCGTGTCGAGCGGCACGTTCTTCGCGCCGGGGAGTTCACTGCCTTCCGGGATGTGCGGGTCGAACCGGGCGTAGACCGACACGATCCGCGCATCCGCTTCATGCTGGGCGGAGAGTGCGGCGATCGACGGATGCCGCGGCGAGAGAGCGCGCAGGCTGCGGGTGAGCATCAGGCGGGCGTATCGCGACCCGCCGAACGGGGTCGCGACGGCGAGCATCCCGCGCACCCGCGAGCCCTGGGGGCCGAGCATCACGAGCTTGCCGGCCAGGCCGCCCTTGCTGTGCGCCAGCAGCACGACGTCATGCAGGTCGCGTGCGGCGAGATACGCCCCGACTCGGTCGGCCATGTCGGCTATGGGGCTGAGGTTGCGCTCGAGCGGCTCGACCACGTGCACGGGATGCCCGTCGCGGTGCGCCCGCTCGATCAGAGGGCGCAGGAACCGCCAGCTCTCGTAGATGCCCGGCAGCACGACGATCGGCACGCCGGCGCCGCTGGTGTACGCCTCCGGCCGGTTGCGACCGCCGAAGGCTCGCACCTGCCAGACGGCAGCGTAGGCGTAATCCTGCGCCCACCAGAGCGCCCTGCGCAGCAGATCGCTCACCCTTCACCCTCCCGCGTTCGAATCGCCAGGTCCGTAGCGCAGAAGTGCCGGACGGCGGACGCGACAGCGCCGGGAGCCGTGTGCTGGGCGTTGTGCGCTCGCCCGGGGATCTCGACCAGCGCTGCGCGCTGCGCTGCGGCCGTCAGGTGCCGGGACCAGCTGAGTGATGCGATGGGGTCTCGCGAGCCGCGCACGACCAGCACGGGCGCCTCCACCCCGACGATCCGGTCCTCGATCCGGTACCCCAGCATGTGCCGCAGCTGCGCGAGATACCAGAGCGGGCCGCACCGCAGGTAGTCGGCGAACACGAGTGCGTTCGCCCCCGGCGTCTCCCGCACCGTGTCCAGCGCGAGCCGCCCCGCCTGCTGCAGCACGGTGCGCCGACGCTCATCGGCGACCGGGCCGATCAGCACGACCGCCTGCGCGAGTTCGGGCCGACGCGCCGCGAGCTCCACCACCCATTGGGTGCCCATCGACTGTCCGACGAGCACGACCGGCCCGGTCGCGGCGGTTCCGGCGCCGATGCGGTCGAGCAGAGCGGCGAGGCCATCCGCCATCTCTTCGATGTCGACGTCGCGCCCGGGCTTCGGCAGCCCTCCGAATCCGGGCAGATCGACCGATATCACGCTCCCGCTCGCGGTCAGCGAGCGGTGCAGCCGCGCCAGGTAGCGATGCGACATCCCGATGCCGTGCACGAGCACGAAGACCGGGCCGGAGGACGACGGCGATGCGAGCGTGCGGAAGTAGAGCCGTCCGATGCGGTGCGTCTGCTGCGTCTCCGGACTCATCCCAGCACCGTATCGCGTCCCATGCGCAAGAGCGCCGAGGGGCGGACCCTCGCGGGCCCGCCCCTCGGCGCTCGGATGCTTCTCAGACTCCGGTCTTGTAGACGGGAGCGGCTCCGCCGACGGCATCCCCGACCTTGTGGACGCGGATGTCGTTGGTCGAGCCGATGATCCCGGGAGGGGATCCGGAGATGACGACGATCACATCGCCCTCCTGGGCCAGACCGCTGCCCAGAAGGTACTCGTCAGCCTGCCGGTACATCGAGTCGGTGTGCTGCACCATCTCGACGAGGGTCGATCGGATTCCCCAGGTCATGGCCATGCGACGACGGATGCCGGGCTCTGGGGTGAACGCGATCATCGGGATGCGCGCGCGCAGACGCGACAGGCGGCGAGCGGAGTCACCCGACTGCGTGAAGACGCAGAGATACTTCGCTCCGACGAACTCCGCCACCTCGAGCGCCGCCAGAGTGATCGCGCCACCCTGCGTGCGCGGCTTCGTGTTCAGCGGCGAGATGCGCTCGAGGCCGTGCTCCTCGGTCGACTCGATGATCCGCGCCATGGTTTCGACCACGACGATCGGGTAGTCGCCGACGCTCGTCTCGCCCGAGAGCATGACCGCATCCGCACCGTCGAGAACGGCGTTGGCGACGTCGGAGGTCTCGGCGCGCGTCGGCACGGGGCTCGAGATCATCGACTCGAGCATCTGCGTCGCCACGATGACCGGCTTCGCGTTGCGGCGGGCGAGCTCGACGGCGCGCTTCTGCACGATCGGGACGGCCTCGAGAGGCAGCTCGACACCCAGGTCTCCGCGGGCCACCATGATGCCGTCGAACGCGTCGACGATCTCCTCGAGGGCGTCGACGGCCTGCGGCTTCTCGATCTTGGCGATGACCGGGATGCGCACACCCTCCTCCGCCATGATCTCGTGAACGCGCTCGACGTCCGTGGCGTTGCGCACGAACGACAGGGCGATGACGTCGGCGCCGATGCGCAGACCCCACCGCAGATCGTCCTCGTCCTTCTCGCTGAGCGCAGGCACGTTGACGGCGACACCGGGCAGGTTGATGCCCTTGTTGTTCGACACGGCGCCAGCCACGATGACCTTGGTCGTGACGACAGTGCCGTCGGTCTCGACGACCTCGACACGCACCTTGCCATCGTCGATGAGAAGGAAGTCGCCGGGCTTGACGTCCTGCGGCAGACCCTTGAACGTCGTGCCGCAGATCTCGCGGTTGCCGATGATGTCCTCGGTGGTGATCTTGAAGATGTCACCGACCTCGAGCTCGTACGGACCGTCCTCGAAGCGGCCCAGTCGGATCTTCGGCCCCTGCAGATCGACCAGGATGGCGACCGCGCGCCCCGAGTCCTCGGCCGCCCGGCGCACGTTCGAGTAGTTGGCCTCGTGCACCGAGTAGTCCCCGTGACTGAGGTTCAGGCGGGCGACGTCCACACCGGCGTCGATAAGGGCACGGACCTTCTCATAGGTCGAGGTTGCAGGGCCGAGTGTGGCGACGATCTTCGCGCGTCTCAACATCATCTCCAGGGTAAGAGGACAGAAATCAACATGGCGACGTTGCCGCGCTCAGCCTACGCGGGCTGAACGCTCAACGCGACATCTGTGACCGCGACCGGGGCGGGCAGCACCGTGGCGCCCATCAGGTGTCTGTCGATCGCCGCGGCCGCCGAGCGGCCTTCGGCGATCGCCCACACGATGAGGGACTGCCCGCGTCCGGCGTCTCCGGCCACGAACACGCCGGGCACGGCGGTGGCGTACTCGCCGTCGCGTTGCAGGCTGCCGCGGTCGGTCACCACGGGCACGGTGTCTCCGCCGTACGACGCCGTCTCGGGGCCGGTGAACCCCATGGCGATGAGCACGAGCTCGGCCGGGATCTCCCGCTCGGTGCCGCTGCGCGGCACGCGACGGCCGCCCACGTACTCGGTCTCCGCGACGCGCACGGCACGCACACGTCCCTCCGAGTCGCCCAGGAACTCCACGGTGGAGGCCAGGTACGTGCGCTCACCGCCCTCCTCGTGCGCGGACTGCACCTCGAACAGCGTGGGCATGGTCGGCCAGGGCTGGTCTTCGGATCGCACCGTTGCGGGCTGCTTTCCGATCGCGAGGTTGGTCACGCTGCGCGCGCCGTGACGGTGCGCTGTGCCGATGCAGTCCGCGCCGGTGTCGCCGCCGCCGATGACGACGACGTGCTTGCCCGCGGCGGTGATCTGACCGGCGACCTCGTCGCCTGCGCCGACGCGGTTCGCCGGCACGAGGTAGTCCATCGCGAAATGCACGCCGTCGAGGTCTCTTCCGGGGATCGGCAGGTCGCGAGGCACCGTGGCCCCCGTGGCGATCAGCACGGCGTCATAGCGGCCGCGGAGCTCGTCCCATGACAGATCACGGCCGATCTCCACGCCGGCGCGGAAGCGCGTGCCCTCCTCCTCCATCTGCCGTAGGCGCGCATCGAGGTGCCGCTTCTCCATCTTGAAGTCGGGGATGCCGTAGCGCAGCAGCCCGCCGATGCGGTCGTCGCGCTCGAACACGACGACGGTGTGGCCCGCGCGGGTCAGCTGCTGAGCCGCGGCGAGTCCGGCGGGGCCCGATCCGACGACGGCGACCGTGCGGCCGGTGAGCCGCTGCGGCGGCTGCGGCTCGACCCATCCGTTCTCGAACGCCTGGTCGATGATCGACACCTCGATCTGCTTGATCGTGACCGCCGGCTGGTTGATGCCGAGCACGCACGCGCTCTCGCACGGCGCGGGGCACAGCCGCCCGGTGAACTCCGGGAAGTTGTTCGTCGCATGCAGACGCTCGATCGCCGCGCGGTCGGCGCCGCGCCAGGTGAGGTCGTTCCATTCCGGGATGAGGTTGCCCAGCGGGCATCCGGAGTGGCAGAACGGCACACCGCAGTCCATGCACCTGCTCGCCTGACGCTTCAGCACGGCCCGGTCGCCCGGCTCGTAGACCTCTTTCCAGTCCATGATCCGCACCGGCACCGGCCGCCGGGGCGGCAGCTCGCGTTCGGTCGTCTTCAGAAAGCCCTTGGGGTCAGCCACCGGTCACCTCCAGGATCCGGTCCCAGACGACGTCGCCGTCGGGGTCGATCCCCGCGGCCTCCGCCTCCTGGCGCATGGTGCGCACAGCCGCGTAATCCCGCGGCAGCACCTTCGTGAATTCGTTGATGACGCTCTCGAAGTCGTCCAGGAGAGCGGATGCCAGCGGTGAGGCCGTCCGCTCGACGTGCTCGACGAGCAGCTCGCGCAGCACCTCCGCATCGTCGCGCTCGAGCGCGGTGAGCAGCAGCTCGCCGCTCTGCAGCGCCTGGCTGTTCACGCTCGTCGCGCTCAGGCCCCGCACGTACGCGACGCCGCCCGACATCCCCGCGCCGAGGTTGCGGCCGGTGTCGCCGAGGATGACCGCGACGCCGCCCGTCATGTACTCCAGAGCGTGATCCCCGACGCCTTCGACGACCGCGGTCGCCCCGGAGTTGCGGACCAGGAACCGCTCCCCCACCACCCCGGAGATGTACATGCTGCCGCTGGTCGCGCCGTAGCCGATCACGTTGCCCGCGATCACGTTGCGATGCGGCTCGAACCGGGCATCCCGGGCCGGACGGATGGTGACGTCTCCGCCCGAGAGGCCCTTGCCGACGTAGTCGTTCGCGTCGCCCTCGAGTCGCAGCACGATGCCCGGCGGCAGGAAGGCGCCGAGGGATTGCCCCGCGGTGCCGTGCAGGGTGATGTCGATCGTTCCGCGCGGAAGCCCCGCCGCCCCGTGCCGGGCCGTCACGTGATGACCGAGCATCGTGCCGACGGCGCGCTCGGTGTTGCGGATCGGCAGCTCGATGACGACCGGCAGCGCGCTGTCGATGGCTTCGGTCGCATGCGCCAGCAGCGCCGCGTCGAAGTGCTTCTCGAGCTCGTGATCCTGCGCCCGAGCGCTTCTCCGCGGCTCGCCGGCGGGGAATGCCGGCCCTTCGAGGATCGGCGCGAGATCGAGGCCGTCCGTCTTCCAGTGCCTCACGGCCGGGTCGGTGCGCAGCAGGTCGTGCCGGCCGATGATCTCGTCGATCGAGCGGAACCCGAGTGCGGCGAGCAGCTCGCGCACCTCCTCGGCGATGAACTCCATGAAGTTCACCACGAACTCCGGCTTGCCGGTGAAACGCTTTCGCAGCAGCGGGTTCTGGGTCGCCACGCCGACCGGGCACGTGTCGAGATGGCACACCCGCATCAGGATGCAGCCGCTGACGACCAGCGGCGCCGTGGCGAAGCCGAACTCCTCGGCGCCCAGCAGCGCGCCGATGATCACATCGCGCCCGGTCTTCAGCTGGCCGTCGACCTGCACCACCACGCGATCGCGCATGCCGTTGAGCATGAGCGTCTGCTGCACCTCCGCCAGACCCAGCTCCCACGGCGTGCCCGCGTGCTTGAGCGAGTTCAGCGGGCTCGCGCCCGTGCCGCCGTCATGACCCGAGACGAGCACGACGTCGCTGAGCGCTTTGGCCACGCCGGCGGCGACCGCACCGATGCCGGACTGGCTGACCAGCTTGGTGTGGATGCGGGCCTTCGGGTTGGCGCGCTTGAGGTCGAAGATCAGCTGCTTGAGGTCTTCGATCGAGTAGATGTCGTGGTGCGGCGGCGGGGAGATGAGCCCCACCCCCGGGGTCGCGTGCCGCGTGCGCGCCACCCACGGGTACACCTTCTGCGGCGGCAGCTGCCCGCCCTCGCCGGGCTTGGCGCCCTGCGCGAGCTTGATCTGCAGGTCGTCGGCCTCGGTCAGGTACTGGCTCGTCACGCCGAACCGGCCGGAGGCGACCTGCTTGATCGCACTGCGGCGCTCGGGATCGATGAGGCGCTCCGGGTCTTCGCCGCCCTCTCCGGTGTTCGACTTCGCACCCAGGCGGTTCATCGCGATCGCGAGGGTCTCGTGAGCCTCCTGCGAGATCGAGCCGTAGCTCATCGCGCCGGTCGAGAACCTCTTGACGATCGCGCTGACCGGCTCGACCTCGTCGAGGGGAATCGGCGGGCGCTCGCCGGTGCGCAGCTCGAACAGGCCGCGCAGCGTCTTCAGCTCGCGAGCCTGGTCGTCGACCAGCCGGGTGTACTCCCGGAAGATGTCGTAGCGGCGGGTGCGGGTGGCGTGCTGAAGCCGGAACACCGTCTCGGGGTTGAACAGGTGAGGTGACCCGTCGCGGCGCCACTGGTATTCGCCGCCGGTCCACAGGCGCTCGTGCGCGCGGGGCGCCGCGTCCTGCGGATAGGCGTGGTCGTGACGCTTCTGGTTCTCGGCGTAGACGTCGTCGATTCCGATGCCGCCCAGCTTCGTCTCCGTGCCCGTGAAGTACCGGTCGACGAACTCCTGGCTCAAGCCGATGGCCTCGAACACCTGCGCACCGGCATAGGAGGACACCGTCGAGATGCCCATCTTCGACATGATCTTAAGCACGCCCTTGCCGAGCGCGTGGATCAGGTTGTGCACCGCCTCGTCTGGGGCGATGCCGGTGATGAAGCCGGTGCGCACAAGATGCTCCACCGTCTCCATCGCCAGGTACGGGTTGACCGCGGCTGCGCCGTACCCGATCAGCGTGGCGACGTGGTGCACCTCGCGCACATCCCCCGCCTCGACGATCAGGCCCACCCGCATGCGCGTCTCCTTGCGGATCAGGTGATGGTGCACGGCCGAGAGCATCAGCAGCGACGGAATCGGCACGCGGTCCTTGTCGGAGTCGCGGTCGGAGAGGATGAGGAACTCCGCGCCGCGCTCGATCGCGGCATCGGCTTCCGCGCACATCTCGGCGAGCCGCTCGGGCAGGGACTGGGGCCCGGCGTCGAAGTGGTACAGCCCGCTGAGGGTGGCGCTCGTGCGGCCGGGCAGCGCACGACCAGCGTGCTTGATCTTCGCGAGCTCGTCGTTGTCGATGACCGGGAAGTCCAGGCTCACCGTCCTGGCGTGCTCCGGCCCCCACTCCAGCAGGTTGAGCTGCGGGCCGAGGCCGAGCCGCAGACTCGTGACGACCTCTTCGCGGATCGCGTCGAGCGGCGGGTTGGTGACCTGGGCGAACTGCTGCACGAAGTAGTCGAACAGCAGCCGCGGTCGCTCGCTGAGCACCGCGATCGGCGTGTCGCTGCCCATCGCGCCGAGAGGCTCGGCGCCGGTCTGCCCCATCGGGGTGAGCAGCACCCTCACCTCCTCCTCGGTGTAGCCGAAGGTGCGCTGACGGCGGGTGATGGAGGCCGCAGGATGCACGATGTGCTCGCGCTCGGGCAGATCCGCCAGACGCACGGCGCCGGCATCGAGCCATTCCCGCCAGGGATGCAGGGTGGCGAGGTCCTTCTTGATCTCGGCGTCTTCGATGATCCGCCGCTGCGCGGTGTCGACGAGGAAGAGGTGACCGGGGCGCAGTCGGCCGCGCCGTCTGATCCGTTCGGGCTCGAACTCGAGCACGCCGGTCTCGCTGCCGATGACGACAAGGCCGTCGACCGTCTCTGTCCATCGGCCGGGGCGCAGACCGTTGCGATCGAGCGTCGCCCCGACCTGAGTGCCGTCGGTGAAGATGAGCGCCGCGGGGCCGTCCCACGGCTCCATCTGGATGTCGTGGAACTCGTAGAACGCGCGCAGGTCGGGGTCGATGTCGGCCTGCTTCTCCCAGGCCTCCGGAACCATCATCATGATCGCGTGCGGCAGGCTGCGGCCGGTCAGGGTGAGCAGCTCGAGAACCTCGTCGAAGGATGCCGAATCGCTGGCGCTGTCGCTGCAGATCGGCAGCAGCGGTCGGATGTCTCCGAGCAGGTCGGAGCGCAGCTGCGACTGGCGGGCGCGCATCCAGTTGCGGTTGCCGCCGACGGTGTTGATCTCACCGTTGTGCGCCAGCATCCGCAGCGGCTGCGCGAGCGGCCAGGACGGGAACGTGTTGGTCGAGTAGCGCGAGTGCACCACGGCCAGCTCCGAGGCGAATCGCTCGTCCTGCAGGTCGGGATAGAAGGGCTCGAGCTGGAGCGTGGTGAGCATGCCTTTGTAGCCGAGCGTGCGGCACGACAGCGAGACGAAGTAGGCGCCCAGCTCGTGCTCGGCGCGCTTGCGCAGCCGGTATGCGAACCGGTCGAGGGTCAGCTGCGAGCCGGCGCTCGTGCCGGGGATGCTGACGAACAGCTGCTCGAAGGCCGGGCGGGCCTCGTCGGCCAGCGAGCCGAGGTTCTCGTTCGCGGTGGGGACGACCCGCCAACCGAGCACCTCAAGGCCCTCGGCGGCGGCGATGCGCTCGATGCCGGCCTTCTGCTCGCGGCGGGCGCTCGACTCCCGTGGGAGGAACGCGAGTCCCGCGGCGTACTCGCCTGCGGGGGGAAGGTCGAAGGAGACGACCTGGCGGAGGAACGCGTCCGGCATCTGGGTGAGGATGCCGGCGCCATCGCCGGTGCCGGCATCGGAGCCGATTGCACCGCGGTGTTCCAGGTTGCGCAGCGCTTCGAGCGCCAGCGCGATGATGTCATGGCCGGGTTCCCCGCGGAGCGTCGCGACCATGGCCAGGCCGCAGGCATCCTTCTCGTGGGCGGGGTTGTACAGGCCCTGCTTCGGGGGGTAGGCGCCGGAGGCGCCGTAGGGAGGCTGGAAGTACACCAGTCACCGTCCTCAGATTTCAAGTGAACCCGGGGACATCATCGGCCCGTGCGTTCAGTGCGATCTCTCGCGCGGAAGGAGGGCCCGGGCGGACCCTCGTGACGGGAGCGGTGCTTGTGGCGGTGGCTCCTAGTTGGCTTCGACCGTGACGGGAGGCTCGCTCACGTCGACGAAGTCGGAGGAATTGTCCTGTGATTCTACATCGGCGATCTCCGGCTCTCGACCGCGCACGTAGGGCGACGGCTCGACACCGGGGTGACGACGGGTCTGCACGATGAAGATGACGATGCCGACGATGACGCCGATGATCGCGGCCCATACGTTGCTGCGCAGTCCGAAGAGGACCTCGCTCGGGTCGATCCGGATGGACTCCCAGACGATGCGGCCCGCGCTGTACCAGATGAGGTACAGGGCGAAGAGCTTGCCCCACTGCAGGCGGAAACGGTGTCCCGCCCACAGCAGCACGAGCACGCCGAGGCCGTTCCAGACGACCTCGTAGAGGAAGGTGGGGTGGAACAGCGTGCCCTCGGCGAGTCCCGGAGGGAAGGACGGGTTGGTGGACTCGATCTCGAGGCCCCAGGGCACGTCGGTCGGCAGGCCGAAGAGCTCGTGGTTGAACCAGTTGCCGAATCGGCCCAACGCCTGCGCGAGCAGGATGCCGGGTGCGAGGGCATCGGCGAAGGTCCAGAACCGGATGCCCGTCCACTTGCAGCCGAGCCACGCGCCGACCGCACCGCCGAGCAGGGCGCCGAAGATGGCGATGCCACCCTCCCAGATCGCCCACACCGAGCCGTACTCGAACGGGTTCCACGTGTTCCTGCCCGGCCCGAAGTAGAAGTTCGGGTGGGTGAGGACGTGGAAGATCCGGGCGCCGATGATGCCGAGCGGCACGGCGATGATCGCGATGTCGATCACGACCCACTTCTCCGCGCCGCGCCTGGAGAGCCGGTGGTTCGTCAGCAGCACCGCGGCGATGATGCCGGCGATGATGCACAGCGCGTAGTAGTGGATCGTCAGCGGGCCGATCTGGAAGCTGCTCTCCGGCGGGCTCGGGATGCTCGCAGGCACGACGGAAAGGCTGCTGAAGGGCGCGAAGGGCATGAGAGAGATCCTAGTATCGCGTCGTCGGCGTACCGCCGGCGAGGGTTCTGGTGGTTTCGGCGAGAGCATCGATCCCGCCGTCGCGGAGCGCCTTGACGAGCGCGGTGCCGACGATTGCGCCGTCGGCGTACTCGACCACGCCCGCGACCTGCTCGGCGTTCGAGATGCCGATGCCGACGCAGGCGTGCACCTCGCCGCGCGAGCGCATCCGCTCGACGAGCGTGCGGGCGGCCAGGTCGAGCGCAGCGCGCTCGCCCGTGATCCCCATGGTCGACACCGTGTAGACGAAGCCCGTCGATGACGAGATGACCAGATCGAGTCGCTCGTCGCTCGACGTGGGCGCGGCGAGGAAGATCCGGTCGAGGCCCGTGCGCCTGCTGGCTTCGATCCACTCCCCCGCCGACTCCGGCGTGATATCGGGAGTGATGAGTCCTGCCCCGCCGGCGGCGAGCAGGTCGTCGGCATAGCGGTCGACGCCGTACTGCATCACCGGGTTCCAGTACGTCATGACGACGACGGGCACGTCGGTCTCGTCGGTGATCGCCTTGACGGCGGTGAACAGATCGCGCATCCGGAAGCCGTTCGCGAGCGCGTGTTGCGTCGCCTCCTGGATGACCGCGCCGTCCATCACCGGGTCGGAGTAGGGCGGGCCCAGCTCGATGATGTCGACGCCGTTGCGGGCGAGCGTCAGCGCGGCCTGGATGCTCGTATCGAGATCGGGGAAGCCCACGGGCAGGTAGCCGATGAACGCGCCCCGTCCCGCCTCGTGCGCTCTGCGGATGGCATCCTCGACGCGGCTCACTCCGCGCTCCCCTCAGCGTCGCCGGCTGCCGCGTCGTACAGCTCGAAGTACCGGGCGGCGGTGTCCATGTCCTTGTCGCCGCGGCCCGAGAGGCAGATCGCGATGAGGCCCTCGGGGCCGAGCTCGCGGCCGATGCGCAGCGCGCCGGCCAGGGCGTGCGCCGACTCGATCGCGGGGATGATCCCCTCCGTCCTGCTGAGCAGCCGGAGAGCCTGCATGGCCTCGTCGTCGGTGGCGGGGATGTATTCGGCTCGGCCGATCGCGCTGAGCCAGGAGTGCTCCGGTCCGACCCCGGGGTAGTCGAGACCGGCGGAGATGGAGTGCGACTCGACGGTCTGCCCGTCCTCGTCCTGGAGGACGTACGTCTTCGCCCCGTGCAGCACACCCGGTCGGCCGCGCCCGATCGACGCCGCGTGCCGCGGCGTGTCGACGCCGTCACCGGCCGCCTCGACGCCATACAGCTTCACATTCTGGTCATCGAGGAACGCGTCGAACATGCCGATGGCGTTCGATCCGCCGCCGACGCAGGCGACGACGGCATCCGGCAGCCGGCCGGCCTCTGCGAGCAGCTGCTCGCGGGCCTCCTCGCCGATGATCTTCTGGAAGTCGCGCACCATGGCGGGGAACGGATGCGGGCCCGCCGCCGTTCCGAAGATGTAATTGGTGGTCTCGACGCTGGCGACCCAGTCACGGTACGCGTCGTTGATGGCGTCCTTCAGCGTGCGGGAGCCTGTGGTCACCGCGACCACCTCGGCGCCGAGCAGGCGCATGCGGGCGACGTTGAGCGCCTGGCGCTCGGTGTCGACCTCGCCCATGTAGATCGTGCAGTCCAGGCCGAACAGGGCTGCCGCCGTCGCCGTCGCCACGCCGTGCTGGCCAGCTCCGGTCTCGGCGATCACGCGGGTCTTGCCGAGGCGCTTGGTGAGCAGCGCCTGGCCGAGCACGTTGTTGATCTTGTGCGAGCCGGTGTGATTGAGGTCTTCCCGCTTGAGGAACACGCGCGCTCCGCCCGCGTGCTCGGCGAAGCGCGTCACCTCGGTGATCGGCGAGGGACGCCCGGCGTAGGAGTGCAGGAGCGTCGCCAGCTCGGAGCGGAACGCGGGGTCGGCGATCGCGTCCTCGTAGGCTGCGGCGAGCTCGTCGATGGCGGCCACGAGCGACTCGGGCATGTACCTGCCGCCGAAGTCGCCGAAGAACGGACCGTGCTGCGCGCGCAGGCTCATGAGCGCCTCTCGATGTCTCGGATCGGGCGGTCGCCGGCCGCCAGGAAAGTGTTCAGCGTGGCCACCGGATCGCCGGTGACGAGCGCTTCGCCGATGAGGACGACATCCGCACCGGCGTCCCGGTACCGCGCGACGTCGTCTGGCTGCAGCACGGCCGACTCCGCGATGCGGATCGATGAATCGGGGATGCGGTCGGAGAGCCGCGCGAACAGGTCGCGGTCGAGCTCGAGGGTGTGCAGGTTGCGCGCGTTCACGCCGATCAGGTCGGCGCCGAGGTCGATCGCGACCTCGAGCTCCTCGGCGGAGTGCGTCTCGACCAGCGGGGTCATCCCGAGCTCGATGATGAGTCCGTGCAGCTCGGTGAGCACCGTGCGAGACAGACCGGCGACGATGAGCAGCACGAGGTCTGCTCCGGCGGCGCGCGCTTCGAGCACCTGGTACGGGGTGGCGATGAAGTCCTTGCGCAGAACCGGCACCGAGACGCGCTCGGTGACCGCCTCGAGGTCGACGAGGCTGCCGCCGAAGCGGCGTTCTTCGGTCAGCACGCTGATCGCCGAGGCGCCGCCCTGCTCGTACAGCGAGGCCTGCAGCGCGGGATCTGGGATCTCGGCGAGGGCACCGCGGGACGGGCTGGCACGCTTGACCTCGGCGATGATCTTCACGCGGTCGGCGGGGGCGAGTGCTGCGAGCACATCACGAGCTGCGGGTCGAGCGGCGGTGTCGCGCTCGACCACGGCGAGCGGACGCGAGATCGCGCGCCGCTCGGCATCCTCCACGGCGCCGGCCGTAAGGTCGGCGAGCACCATCAGTGCGCCTTCGGCGCGTACTTCGGGCCCTTCACACCCCAGCCGGCCTTCGCCATCACCCAGCCGACGATCGCGCCGATCACGATGACCGCGGCGCAGACCCAGACCGCGATGGGCTGGTTCAGGCAGAAGAACACCGTACCGGCGGTGAAGCCGACGAGCATGATCACGACGGCGGTCCAGGCAGCAGGCGAGTGTCCGTGGCCGGGATCGGCGATCGGGTTGGTCATGTTCTCCTCCGGGTGGCTAGGCGATGCTGACAGTCTACCGGGCCGAGTCCGTCGGATCGGTGCCGTGCGACAGCTCGTCCCAGGAATCGACGGCGTCGAGCGGCCCCGAGCTGCGGTGCGCGCTCCCGGTCGTGGATCGGTAGCGCCGGCCGCCAGCCGGCCAGCGGCGTGCGGTGACGAGCACGAACAGGGACGCCAGGCCGAGCACCACCCAGCACAGCAGAGCGATCACCGGCCACGGCGTCGCGGTGACGGCGGCCACGACCTCACGCACAGATTCCTCGCCGCCCAGGCCGGTGACCTCGGTGACCGCCGGAGCCACGGCGGCGATCGGCGCCGACCCGATCAGGGGCGCGGTGCCGAGGATCAGGGTGAAGGCCGCACCCACGCCGAGCACGGCGAGAATGTGGCGAAGCACGGGACCGGCGATCGACAGCGCGGCTCCCAGGGCGAGCACCGCCAGCGACAGCGGCGCGAGCAGCGGGTAGATCACGGCCCCGGTGACGGTGAGGGTCTCCCCCGCATCGGCGCGCTGCACCGTCGCCCACACCTGGGTCGAGGAGATGATCCCGATCCCCCCGGCGAGCAGGAATGCCAGGACACCGAGCATGCGGGCGCGGCGCAGCACGTCAGGACACTCCGCTCGAAGACAGTTCGCGCCCGTCGAAGCAGGTTCGCGTTCCGGTGTGGCAGGCGGGTCCCTGCTGGTCGACCTGCAGCAGGATCGTGTCGGCATCGCAGTCGACGGCGACGCTGATCACCCGCTGCGTGTTGCCCGAGGTGTCGCCCTTGCGCCAGTACTCCCGGCGCGATCGCGACCAGTACACGGCGCGACCGCCGGTCAGGGTGCGGCGCAGCGCCTCGGCATCCATCCACGCCAGCATGAGCACCTCGCGCGTGTCGTGCTGCTGCACGATCACAGGAGCGAGGCCGGCGTCGTTCCAGGCGATCTGCGCGACGTCGTCGCTCATCAGCGCACCACCACCCCTTCGGCCCGCAGGGCCTCCTTGACCTCGCCGATCGTGAGCTGCCCGCTGTGGAACACGCTGGCCGCGAGCACGGCATCCGCCCCCGCCTCGATGGCCGGTGCGAAATCGCCGACGTCGCCGGCGCCTCCAGAGGCGATGACCGGCACGGCCGACGCCTCGCGCATCACGCGCACCAGCTCGAGGTCGAAGCCGTCTTTAGTGCCGTCGGCGTCGATCGAGTTGACCAGCAGCTCTCCGGCGCCGCGCTCGATGGCCTCGCGCGCCCAGTCGAGCGCGTCGAGGGTCGTCTCGGTTCGCCCGCCGTGGGTCGTGACGGCGAAACCCGAGGGCGTCGTCGTCGCGCGCTTGACGTCGAGCGAGAGAACGAGCACCTGGGCGCCGAACCGATCGGCGATCTCGCCGATGAGCGCGGGCCGGGCGATGGCGGCGGAATTGACTCCCACCTTGTCTGCGCCGACCGACAGCAGACGGGCCACGTCGTCGACGCTGCGCACGCCGCCACCCACGGTGAGCGGCACGAACACGTTCTCGGCGGTGCGCTGCACGACGTCGTAGGTCGTCGCCCTCGCATCCACCGTGGCGGTCACGTCGAGGAACGTGATCTCATCCGCGCCCTGGGCCGCATAGTGCGAGGCGAGCTCGACGGGGTCTCCCATGTCGCGCAGATTCTGGAAGTTGACGCCCTTCACCACGCGTCCGGCGGCGACATCCAGACATGGGATCACCCGCGCGGCGAGGGTCATCAGAGCCTCGCCGCGTCGATCGCGGTGACGAGGATCGCCCGGGCGCCCAGCGCGTACAGGTCGTCCATCACCTGGTTCACGCCCTTGCGCGGAACCATGACTCGCACGGCGACCCACTCGGGGTCGCGCAGCGGCGAGATGGTCGGCGATTCCCGACCTCCGGCGATCTCGACGGCCTGGTCGACGAGGTGAGCGGGGAGGTCGTAGTCGAGCAGCACGTACTGCCGCGCGACCATGACGCCGCGCAGACGACGCAGCAGCCGGTCGGTACCGGGCACGTCACCCGGCCGGCTGATCAGCACCGCCTCGGACTGGATGATGACGGGGCCGAAGATCTCCAGACCCGCCTGACGCAGCGTCGTGCCCGTCTCGACCACATCGGCGATCACATCGGCGACGCCGAGACGCACGGCCGATTCGACCGCGCCGTCCAGCGGGACGAGCCGAGCGGTCACGCCGTTCTCGCGGAGGAAGTCGTCGACCAGGCCAGGGTAGGCGGAGGCCACGCGCACGCCGTCGAGGTCGTCGATCGACGAGTAGCGCCCGGGCGGCGCCGCGAATCGGAACGTCGACCGGGCGAAGCCCAGCTGCTCGATCTCGCGGGCGTCGTCCTGGCGCACGTCGCGCAGCAGGTCGCGTCCGGTGATGCCGACGTCGAGGGCTCCGGATGCCACATAGGTGGCGATGTCACGGGGACGCAGGTAGAAGAACTCCACGTCGCTGTCGGCATCTATGACGTGCAGGGTCTTGGGGTCGCGTCGACCGGTGTATCCGGCCTCCGCGAGCATCTCGGCGGCTGTCTCGGAGAGCGAGCCCTTGTTCGGAACGGCGATGCGCAGCATGGATGTCTTTCGTCTGATGTGAACGGTGGTCTGAGCCTCGCTCACAGATGTCGGTAAACGTCCTCCAGCGTCAGCCCCTTCGCGAGCATCATCACCTGCAGGTGGTACAGCAGCTGGGAGATCTCCTCGGCGGCCTCATCGTCCGACTGGTACTCGGCGGCCATCCACACCTCGGCCGCCTCCTCGACGATCTTCTTGCCGATCGCATGCACTCCGCGATCCAGCTGTGCGACGGTGCCCGATCCCTCGGGGCGCTCCTGCGCGGTGGCGCTGAGCTCGGCGAACAGTTCGTCGAAAGTCTTCACGATTCCAGGCTAGCCGCTCGCGCGCGCTCACGAAGACCGATGACCGCCGCCTCGATGTCGGCTGCGCCGTACACCGCCGAGCCTGCGACGAACGTGTCGGCGCCCGCCGCGGCGGCCTGCGCGATCGTGTCGGACGAGATCCCGCCGTCGACCTGCAGCCAGACATCCGATCCGCGCCTGCGCGCCTCGTCGTGCAGCGCCCGCAGCTTCGGCATGGTCTCCGGCATGAAACCCTGGCCTCCGAAGCCGGGCTCGACGGTCATCACCAGGATCTGGTCGAACTCGTCGATGATGTCGTAGAGCGCCTCCCCCGCTGTGCCGGGCTTGATCGCGACGCCGGCGCGTGCCCCCCTCCCGCGTAGGCGCCTGGCGAGCGCGACGGGGTCGGCGGCGGCCTCGAGATGGAAGGTGACGCTGGCCGCGCCGAGCTCGGCGTAGCCCGGTGCCCACCGATCGGGGTCGGTGATCATCAGGTGCACGTCGAGCGGGATCGGGCTGGTCGCCTGGATTCGCTCGACCATCTGCGGGCCGAAGGTGAGGTTCGGCACGAAGTGGTTGTCCATCACGTCGACGTGGGCGAAGTCGGCCGATGCGATGCGGCCGAGCTCGGCCTGCATGTTCGCGAAATCGGCGGCGAGGATGCTCGGGTTGATGCGCGGTGCGGTGGGGAGGGTCACGATGCGGTCCTTTCCTGGTCGGTGCGCTGCAGCAGTGCGAGGAACATGGCGTCGGTGCCGTGGCGGTGCGGCCACAGCTGCACGCTGCCGCTGCCTGGCCCCTCAGCCGTGCGCGGCGCGAGGTCGATGGGCGATCGCGACACGCCCGTCATGACCGCACGGGCGTCGAGCTCGACGATGTCGTCCCGGCGTCGCAGGATCTCGGTGACGACCCCGGTCGTCTCGGTCAGATGAGGCGAGCAGGTGGCGTAGCCGACGATGCCCCCTGGCACCAGCGCGTCGATCGCGGCGTCGAGCAGCTGCGTCTGCAGCTCCACGAGCTCGGCGACGTCCTCCGGGGACTTGCGCCACCGCGCCTCCGGGCGCCGGCGCAGCGCGCCGAGACCGGTGCAGGGCGCGTCGACGAGGATGCGATCGAAGGAGGCCGGATGCTGCGCCGCCAGCAGGCGTCCGTCCTCCTCGTGCACGGGCACTTCGACCGGCAGCGGGCGCACGGCATGGCGCACGAGTCCGGCTCTCGCGGGGACGACCTCGTTCGCTTCGAGGTCCGCCCCGGCTTCACGCGCGAGTGCGGCGAGCATCGCGGTCTTCCCCCCGGGCCCTGCGCACAGGTCGAGCCACCGCTCTCCCGCCCGCACCGGCGCTGCGGCGGCCAGCGCGAGCGCGACGAGCTGAGAGCCCTCGTCCTGCACGCGGATGGTGCCGTTCGCGTCGGCGATGACCCGGCGCGGGTCTCCGCCGGGCGATCCGAACGCGGTGGGCGCGTACGGCCGCCGCGGGGATCCGGGCTCGGCCAGCCCGGGAAGCGCAGCCAGCGTGACCTCGGGCGCGTCGTTGTCGGATGCCAGCAGGGCATCGAGCTCGTCTCCTCGCCCCTCCGCGGCGAGGGCGCGTCGGAGCGCGCGGATCACCCAGACGGGATGGGCGGTCCGCAGCGCGAGACGCTCGTCGTCCGAACGGGCACCCGCTTCGATTCGCTGCTGCCACGTGTCGGCGTCGTCCCGGCCGATCCGGCGCAGCACCGCGTTCGCGAATCCGGACGCGCCGCGTCCCGCCTCAGCGGCGACCAGCGAGACCGATTCGTTCACCGCCGCGTGCGCAGCGACGCGGGTGGAGAGCAGCTGGTGGGCACCGAGACGCAGGGCGTCCAGCACCACCGGATCGATCTGCTCCGCGGGCCGGCTGGCCGCCTCGGCGATGATCGCGTCGTACGTGCCACGGCGGCGCAGGGTGCCGTAGGCGAGCTCGGTGGCGAGTCCCGCGTCCTGCGGGTTCAGGTTCGCGTCGCCGATCAGCTTCGGCAGCAGCAGGTTGGCATACGCGTCGTCGTCCGAGACGGCACGCAGCACGTCGTAGGCGACCCAACGGGCGGCCTGTATCTTGGGGGCGCTCACGATCCGGCCCTCACCGAGCCGCCGTCACGCAGGCCCCGCCACCAGTCGGCGGCGCCCATCGGCCCCTTGCCCGCCGGCTGCACACGGGTGACCGCGAGCGGCGTCGTGCCGGTGCCGATGAGCACGGCCGCCTTCGCGCCGTGCATCGTGCCGGGATCGAGCTGCGGGGAGTCGGCGGGGGCGGGCGCGGCGTGCAGGATCTTCAGCCGGGCGCCGCCGAGGGTCGTGTGCGCGCCCGGCTCGGGGGTGACTCCGCGGTAGCGGGCGTACACCTGCTCGAAGGGCGCGTTCCAGTCGATCGCGCCGTCGTCGAGCGTGAGCTTCGGGGCGAGGGTCGGATCGCCTTCCTGCGGCCGGGCAAGGGCGGTGCCGTCGGCGATGTCGGCGACGACGTCGAGGGTGAGCGAGGCGCCGTCCTTCGCGAGCACCTCGAGAGCGACGTCCGCCGTGGCGTCGTCCGGCACGGCGACCGGGCGCATCGCGAAGACGTCACCCGCGTCGAGTGCCGCTACGAGCTGGAACACGGCGACGCCCAGCTCCGCGTCGCCCGCGATCAGTGCACGCTGCACGGGCGCGGCCCCGCGCCAACGCGGCAGCAGCGAGAAGTGCAGATTGATCCAGCCCTTCGCCGGGGTCGACAGCAGCGGCTCGCGCACGATCCCGCCGTAGGCGACGATCACGCCCAGTGCGGCGCCCAGGGCCCGCACCTGCTCCGTCACGGCGTCATCGAGACGTGCTGCCTTGATGACGGGCAGGCCCAGCTGCTCGGCCGCCGCGGCGACGGGTGATTCGGTCAGCACGCGCTTGCGCCCGAGCGGCGCGTCGGGGCGGGTGATCACCGCCGCGATCTCGTGCTCTGCTGCCAGGGCGCGCAGAGTGGGGACGGCGACGGCGGGGGTGCCTGCGAAGACGAGGCGCATGGAAGGTTCTCCGGTCGGTCGAGCGGTGTTCGGGTGATCAGATGTCGGGTTCGAGGATATCGAGGTGCACCGAGAGGGGGATCCGCTGCCGTCCCCGGCCGCGGCGGCTCTGCGCCGCGTCGGCGACCACGCTGGCGCGCAGCGTGTCGGCGACGTCCTGGCCTGCGGCGTACGGGAAGCGCACGAGAGCGCGCACGCGGCCGTCGTCGTCGAGCGGGACGGGCCCCAGCACGGCATCCGTCGGGATGCCGATGTCCGACAGTGCGTCGAGCGCCGCACGCACCGAGGCCGGCAGCCCCTCGAGCTGGGCGAATCGCGCCGTGGGTGGCATGTGCAGCGGCATCCGCGCCTCGAGCTCGGAGCGCGCATAGGCCGCAGCCGACCAGGTCGCCAGCGCCCGGGCCACGGGGCCGTCGACGCCCACGAGATGGACGGGCGCCCCGGGGACAGCGAGGGCGGCGGCGTTCGACCACCAGCGCAGGCACGACTCGCCGATGCGCAGCTCAGGCGCCTGCAGCATGCGCGCGCCGTCGAGCAGGATGACCGCCCGGTAGCCGCCGTCGGCGATCGGCTCGGCGCCGCGCGTCGCGACGACGAGCGCGGGGCGATCGTCGACGTGCTGTACGGGGTGCGCGCCGTCCGAGACGATCACCCGCACCCCGGGGAATGCGCGGCCGAGTTCGTCTGCGGTGCGTTCTGTGCCGGATGACGCCAGCCGCACCTGATCCGAGGAGCATTCCGTGCATCGCCACGAGTGCGCCGAGCGGCCGCACCACCCGCAGACCGGCACCGCGCCGCGTCGACGAGCGCCGAGGGGGCCGCCGCACTGCCGGCACCGCGCCGGATGGCGGCAGGAGGCGCAGACGAGCGTCGGGGCGAAGCCGGGGCGAGCGACCTGCACGAGCACCGGCCCCTCTGCCGCTGCGGCGCGCGCGGTGGCGAAGGCACTGGAGGGCACCCGCTGGCCGATCGACCGCTCGAGTTCCTGCGGCGTGCTCAGTCGCACATTCGGGATGATGCGCCGCGCGGCGGTGACGTCTCGCAGCCACGCGTGCTGCACGAGACGCTCGACGTCGGTCGAGCGGGTGTGCGCGACCAGAAGCAGCGCGCTGCCCTCTTGCTCCTGGCGGATCAGTGCCGCGTCCCTGGCATGCACGTAAGGTGCGAGCGGCTCGGCGAGCAGCGGGTCGGAGTCGTCCCAGATGGCGACAAGCGCCGCCCGAGCCGGCGAGTAGATCGCGGAGCGGTTGCCGACGACGATGCACGGCTCGTCGTCCAGGGTCCGCAGGAACGCGCGGTACCGATCCGGGTTCGCCTGCCTGGCGTCGTGGCGAGCGATCGCGTCCGCCGGTACGAGGCGCTCCAGCGCGGTGAGCAGCAGTCCCTGGTCGCGGTAATCGGGAACGACGAGGATGCTCGAGCGGCCCTCCGCCAGCTGCGAGGCGGCGGCGGCGGCCAGCAGGGTCGCCCAGCCCGGCTCGGACCCGCTCTGCACGGGGATCGCCTCGACCGCAGCGCGGCCCGATTCGGCGATCACCGCGGCGAGACCGTCGTACCGGGCGACGATCTCTCGCGCGCGGCTCACGGCATCCGGATCCACCTCGACCTTCTCATCGGACGGCGTCCATGCCTTCTCGACGCGCACCTGCCGCTTCGGGATGGCCAGACGCAGAACGTCGGAGGCCGATCCTGCGGCGCGATCCGCGGCGCGCCGAGCGAGCCGGTACAGCCGCTCGGGCATCACGATCGTGGGCGACACGACGCTCTCGACCTCGGAGAGCGTGCGAGTGGCGTCCGGCTCGACGTCGATCTCGACGATGTAGCCGTCGACGACGCGACCGGCGGTGCGCAGCGGCGCCTTGATGCGCACCCCCGGCTGTACGTCGCCGAGCTCGGCGGGCAGCGCGTAGTCGAACAGCCTGTCCAGCTGCGGCAGCGGCGAGTCGATCAGCACGCGCGCGATGCGGCGCCCCTCCCCCGGGCCGGATGCCGCCCGCTCGGGTCGAGGGTCGGACACGGCGGCCTCAGAGGCCGGCTGCGCGACGCAGGTCGTCGGCGCGGTCGGTGCGCTCCCAGGTGAAGTCGGGCAGCTCACGGCCGAAATGGCCGTAGGCGGCGGTCTGCGCGTAGATCGGGCGAAGCAGGTCGAGCTCTTCGATGATCGCCTGAGGTCGCAGATCGAACACCTGCGAGATGGCGTCGGTGATCGTCTCTTCAGACACCCGACCCGTGCCGAAGGTCTCGACGTAGAGCCCCACCGGGCGAGCGACGCCGATGGCATAGGCGACCTGCACCTCGGCACGGTCGGCGAGGCCGGCGGCGACCACGTTCTTCGCGACCCACCGCATCGCGTAGGCGCCCGAGCGGTCGACCTTCGAGGGGTCCTTGCCGCTGAACGCGCCGCCGCCGTGGCGTGCGGCTCCGCCGTAGGTGTCGATGATGATCTTGCGGCCGGTGAGACCGGCGTCGCCCTTCGGCCCGCCCGTGACGAAGGGGCCTGCCGGGTTGATGTAGTACTTCAGGTCGTCGGCGAGATCAAGACCGGTCTGCTCGAGCACCGGGTCGATCACGACGTCGCGTACGAGCTGCTTCAGCTCGTCCTGCGAGATGTCCGGGTGGTGCTGAGTCGACAGCACCACGGCGTCGACCGTCTTCGGCGTGAAGCCGTCGTAGCCGAGCGTCACCTGCGTCTTGCCATCGGGGCGCAGGAAGGCCAGTTCGCCGGAGCGGCGCACCTCCGTGAGGCGCTCGGCGATGCGGTGCGCCGTCCACGCGGCCATCGGCATCAGCTGAGGCGTCTCATTCGTGGCGAAGCCGAACATGATGCCCTGATCGCCGGCGCCGAGCAGGTCGCGAGGGTCGGTCGATCCTCCGTCGCGCTGCTCCTGCGCCTGATCCACGCCGTTGGCGATGTCGGTGGACTGCTCGCCGACCGAGATGCTGACCCCGCACGACGAGCCGTCGAAGCCGGTGTCGCTCGAGGTGTACCCGATGCCGTTCACGACGTCGCGCACGATGGTCGGGATGTCGACGTAGCCCTCGGTGCGGATCTCACCGGCGACGTGCACCAGACCGGTCGTGACGAGCGTCTCGACGGCCACGCGCGAGTCCCGATCGACCGCGAGAAGTCCGTCGAGGATGCTGTCGGAGATCTGGTCGCAGATCTTGTCGGGGTGTCCTTCGGTGACGGACTCGGACGTGAACAGGCGCAGCGCGCTCATCGGGGCTCCAAAGCGGGGTCGTGGGGCGGAGCCGGTGACGGCTCGACGCCAGTGTGCATGAAGCCGCCGACATCCTCGGGAGGACGTCGGCGGCTCACATTGCGAAGGCGATCACTCAGCGTGACGGATGCGCAGCTTGTCCTCGTTGATCTCGTGCAGGGCGATCGTGAGGGGCTTGTCCTCGACCGAGGAGTCGACGAGCGGACCGACGTTGTCGAAGAGGTTCCCCTCGTGCAGGTCGGAGTAGTAGTCGTTGATCTGCCGTGCGCGCTTCGACGCGTAGATCACGAGCTCGTACTTCGACTCGACGCGCTCGAGAAGGTTGTCGATGGGCGGGTCGATGATGCCGTTGTTGTGTCCGGCCATGGTGGACCTCCTGGTCAGGCGACGGTGGCGTCGGGGTGACGAGCTGTCGCGAAATCGATGCGGCGCGCGGTCCGAGGGCTCAGGGAGCCGGGCGACGCGCAGAGTCTGTGGACAATTCTACGACCTCTTCGGCCGCGGTGGCGACGTCGGCGTTCACGACGAGGTAATCGAACTCGTTCTGCGCGGCCAGCTCCACCCGCGCAGTGCGCAGTCGGCGGGCGCGCTCCTCGGCGTCCTCGGTGCCGCGGCCGACGAGACGCTGGACGAGTTCGTCCCAGCTCGGCGGCAGCAGGAAGACGAGGGATGCCGACGGCTCGGCGGCCCGCACCTGCCTGGCTCCCTGCAGATCGATCTCGAGCAGCACTGTCCTGCCTTCGGCCAGTGCGGTGTCCACCGGACCGCGCGGTGTGCCGTAGCGGTGCTTGTTGTGCACCACGGCGTATTCGAGAAGCTGCCGGTCGGCGATGAGGCGATCGAACTCGGTGTCGTCGACGAAGTAGTAGTGCACTCCGTCGACCTCGCCGGGGCGTGGGGCGCGCGTCGTCGCCGACACCGAGAGGTGGATCTCGGGATGGGTCTCCCGGATGCGGGCAGCGACCGTGCCCTTGCCCACGGCCGTGGGGCCGGCGAGCACGAGCAGCCGGCTGCGGGCCGGGCGCGGGCGGTGCGGGGGAAAGCGCTCGTCGAGCCACGCCCGCAGTGCGGTGCGCTGGCGCACGCCGAGTCCGCCGAGTCGCTTCACCGGAGCGATGTGCAGATCCTCGAGGACACGGTCGCGCTTGCCGGCGCCGATGGCGGGCAGAGCCATCAGGAAGTCGGTGACACGCATCGTGGCGGCGTCGGAATCGGCTTCCTCCGTCGCCTGGCGCAGCACCGCCTGGGGTGCGACGACCCGCGTGCTCAGGTCGCGCTTGAGCGCGGCGCGCGCTCGACGTCGCTCGAGCGCCCGGCGGGAGGCGGCGACGCGGTCGACGTCGGGGACTGCGGGTCGTTCAGCCACGGAGTACCTCCTGGTATCGCGCGTTGCGGGCGCTGATCACCTCGGCCATGCCGCCAGGGCCCGCAGCGAGGATGCTGCGGCTCTCGCTGGCGAGCACGTTCGACGCGACCACCCCGAACCGGGCGGTGAGGTCGGCCGCAGTGGCGCCCTGTGCTCCGAAGCCCGGCGCGAGCACGGGCGTGCCGGTCAGGATCTCGTCGTCGATGCCGACCACGGCGCGATCGACCGTGGCGCCGATCACGACGCCGATCGGTCCGAGCGCGCCATCGAAGGCCGGCGAGCTGTTGACCCAGGTGACATCCCGGACGACCCGGGCCGCGACCGTCTGCTCCTCGCCGCCTGCCACGTCGACCGTGTGCGCGGTCTGCAGCGCGGCGGCCTCGGGGTTGCTCGTCGCAGCGAGCACGAACACGCCCTTGCCTGCACGCACCGCTCCGGTGAGGGTGTCGCGCAGCGACTCCGGCCCGAGGTACGGGCTGATCGTCACCGCATCTGCTTCGAGGGGCGATCCGGCCTCGAGCCATGCCGCGGCGTAACCGGCCATGGTCGACCCGATGTCGCCGCGCTTGGCGTCGGCGAGCACGATCAGCCCGGCATCCCGCGCGGCGGCCATGACGTCCTCCAGTGCGGCGAAGCCCTTCGAGCCGAAGCGCTCGAAGAACGCGACCTGCGGCTTCACGACCGCCGCTCGGCCGGCCGCGGCCTCGACCACGGCCAGACCGAACGAGCGCAGGCCCTCGGCGTCCTGCGCCAGACCCCACTGGTCGAGCAGGGCCGCGTGCGGGTCGATGCCGACGCACAGCGGACCGAGACGGTCGATCGCCGTGCGCAGACGCGCTCCGAACGGCTGGGTCATCGAGCGGCCTCACGGTCGGAGGCGTACTCCTGAAGGCTGCGCACGTGGAAGCCGGACTGGGTGGCGTCCATGCCGGTCACGGCGGCGCCGAGCACGGCCATGGTGGTGAACAGCGCCTTGTCGGCGGCGACCGCCGCGGCACGGATCTCGTACCCGTCGGCGCGGGCCGCGCCGCCGGACGGGGTGTTCACGACGATGTCGATCTCCCCGTCGTTGATCAGGTCGACGATGTTCTGCTCGCCGTTCTCCTGCGTCTCGCTGTACTTCGCCACGACCTGCGCGTCGATGCCGTTCCGGCTGAGGATCTCGGCCGTGCCCTCCGTCGCGACGAGGGTGAAGCCGAGCTGCTGCAGGCGGTGGGCCGGCAGGATGACCTCGCGCTTATCGGCATCCGCGACCGAGATGAACACGGTGCCCGCCGTCGGCATCCCGCCGTACGCGGCGGACTGGCTCTTCGCGAACGCGGTCGGGAAGTCGCGGTCGATGCCCATGACCTCGCCGGTCGAGCGCATCTCGGGCCCGAGCACCGAGTCGACGACCTTGCCGTCGTGGGTGCGGAAGCGCTTGAACGGCAGCACCGCCTCCTTCACGGCGACCGGAGCGCCCAGCGGCACGCGGGATCCGTCCTGCGCGGGCAGCATGCCCTCGTCGATCAGCTCGGCGATCGTCGCACCCGCCATGAGGCGGCTCGCGGCCTTCGCCATCGGGATGCCCAGCGCCTTCGACACGAACGGGACGGTGCGGCTCGCGCGGGGGTTCGCCTCGATCACGTAGAGCACACCGGCGCTGATCGCGAACTGCACGTTCAGCAGACCCCGGACGCCCACGCCCTCCGCGATGGCGAGCGTCGCCGTGCGCACGCGGTCGATGTCGGTGCGGCCGAGCGAGACGGGCGGCAGCGTGCAGCTCGAGTCGCCGGAGTGGATGCCGGCCTCTTCGAGGTGCTCCATGACCCCGCCGATGTACAGATCGGTGCCGTCGTACAGGGCGTCGACGTCGAGCTCGATCGCATCGTCGAGGAAGCGGTCCACGAGCAGGGGCTTGCCCTCCTCGATGACCACCTCGCCCGCGGTGCGCACGAAGTAGTCGCGCAGCGACGGGGTGTCGTAGACGATCTCCATGCCGCGGCCGCCGAGCACGAAGCTCGGCCGCACGAGCACGGGGTATCCGATGTCCTCGGCGATGCGCACCGCGCCGTCTACGTCGATCGCCGTGCCGTTTCGCGGGGCGACCAGACCGGCGTCATCGAGCAGGCGCGCGAACAGCTCGCGCTCCTCGGCCAGGTCGATCGCTGCGGGGCTGGTGCCGAGCACCGTGTAGCCCGCCGCCTCGATGCCCTTCGCCAGACCCAGCGGCGTCTGTCCGCCGAGCTGGCAGACGACGCCGAGGATGGTGCCGCTGCGGGCCTCGGCATCGAGCACCTCGAGGACGTCCTCGAGGGTCAGCGGCTCGAAGTACAGCCGGTCGGAGGTGTCGTAGTCGGTCGACACGGTCTCGGGGTTGCAGTTGACCATGACGGTCTCGTACCCGGCATCCGAGAGCGCGAACGACGCGTGCACGCACGAGTAGTCGAACTCGACGCCCTGGCCGATGCGGTTGGGGCCCGAGCCGATGATGACGATCTTGGTGCGCTCGCTCGGCGCGACTTCGGTCTCGAAGTCGTAGCTCGAGTAGTGGTACGGCGTCAGGGCCGGGAACTCCCCCGCGCAGGTGTCGACGGTCTTGAACACCGGACGCACGTCGAGGCCGTGACGGATCGAGCGCACCTCGGCTTCGTCGAGGCCGCGCAGCTGCGCGATCTGCGCGTCGCTGAAGCCGTGCTCCTTGGCGAGACGCAGGGTGACGCGATCGAGCTCGTCGGCGCTGGCGACGCTGTCTGCGACCTCGTTGATCAGCACGATCTGGTCGAGGAACCACGGGTCCATCGCCGTCGCATCGAAGGCCTGCTCGATGGTCGCGCCCTTGCGCAGCGCCTGCTGCAGCACGACGATGCGGCCGTCGGTCGGGGTCTTCGCGATCTCGAGCAGCTCCTCGACCGAACGGCTCTCGTCACCCCAGTGGAAGCTGGAGCCGCGCTTCTCGAGGGAGCGCAGCGCCTTCTGCAGCGCGGTCGTGTAGTTGCGCCCGATGGCCATCGCCTCGCCCACCGACTTCATGGTGGTGGTGAGGGTGGCGTCGGCCGCCGGGAACTTCTCGAACGCGAAGCGGGGCGCCTTGACCACGACGTAGTCGAGGGTCGGCTCGAAGCTCGCCGGGGTGACGCCGGTGATGTCGTTCGGGATCTCGTCGAGGCGGTAGCCGAGGGCGAGCTTGGCGGCGAGCTTCGCGATCGGGAATCCGGTCGCCTTGGAGGCGAGGGCAGACGAGCGCGAGACACGCGGGTTCATCTCGATGACGATGATGCGCCCGTTGGTCGGATCGACGGCGAACTGGATGTTGCAGCCGCCCGTGTCGACGCCGACCGAGCGGATGATGTCGATCGAGATGTCGCGCATCTTCTGATATTCGCGGTCGGTGAGCGTGAGCGCCGGCGCGACGGTGATCGAGTCGCCGGTGTGCACGCCGACGGGGTCGACGTTCTCGATCGAGCAGACGACGACCGTGTTGTCGGCGGTGTCGCGCATGAGCTCGAGCTCGTACTCCTTCCACCCGAGGATCGACTCCTCGAGCAGCACCTCGTTGGTCGGCGAGTCGTGCAGGCCGGCGCCGCCGATGCGGCGGAGGTCGGTCTCGTCGTAGGCGAAGCCCGAGCCCAGGCCGCCCATCGTGAACGAGGGCCGCACGACGAGCGGGTAGCCGAGCTCTGCGGCGCCGGCGATGAGCTCGTCCATGGTGTGGCAGATGACCGACTTCGCGACGTCGGCGCCCGCCTCGATCACGAGCTCCTTGAACACCTGGCGGTCCTCGCCGCGACGGATCGCGTCGACCTTGGCCCCGATGAGCTCGACGCCGTACTTGTCGAGGATGCCGCGCTCGTGCAGCGCCATGGCGGCGTTCAGAGCGGTCTGACCGCCGAGGGTCGGCAGGATGGCATCCGGCTTCTCCTTGGCGATGATGGTCTCGATGACCTCGGGCGTGATCGGCTCGATGTAGGTCGCATCGGCGAAGTCGGGATCGGTCATGATCGTCGCCGGGTTGGAGTTGACCAGGATGACGCGCACGCCCTCCTCGCGCAGCACCCGGCAGGCCTGGGTTCCCGAGTAGTCGAACTCGCAGGCCTGACCGATGACGATCGGGCCGGAGCCGATGACCAGGACGGAGTTGATGTCTTCGCGCTTCGGCATCAGTTGGCGCCCTTCTTGCTGGCGAGGACGAGCTCGCGGAATCGGGTGAAGAGATAGTGGGCGTCGTGCGGCCCCGCCGCCGCCTCGGGGTGGTACTGCACGGAGAAGGCCGGGATGTCGAGGGCGCGGAGGCCCTCGACGACCTGGTCGTTCAGGCCGACGTGGCTCACCTCGACCTTCCCGTAGCCGTGCGGGCTGTCGAATGCGCCCTCGAGCGGGGCCTGCACGGCGAAGCCGTGGTTGTGGGCCGTGATCTCGACCCGGCCGGTGGCCTTGTCGATGACGGGCTGGTTGATGCCGCGATGGCCGAAGGTGAGCTTGTAGGTGTCGAGCCCGAGCGCGCGTCCGAACAGCTGGTTGCCGAAGCAGATGCCGAAGTACGGGATGCGCGCGTCGAGCACCTGGCGCAGCACGGCCACCTGCTCGTCGGATGCCGAGGGATCGCCGGGGCCGTTCGAGTAGAACACCGCGTCGGGAGATGTCGCGGCGATGTCGTCGAAACCGGCGGACTGCGGCAGCACGTGCACGTCGAAGCCGAGCGCTGCGAGGTTGTCGACGGTGGACTGCTTGATGCCCAGGTCGATCACGGCGACGTTCCCGATGCGCTCGGTGGTCGCGGCGACGACGAGGGGCTCGGTGACCGACACCGTCGCCGACAGGTTCTGACCCGCCATCTCGGGAGCGGCGGTCACCTGACGCAGCTGCTCGTCGGCGTCCAGCCCGGCGGCGTCGCCCGAGAAGATTCCGCCGCGCATCGACCCCGTGTCGCGGATGCGACGGGTGAGGGCGCGCGTGTCGATGCCGCTGATCCCCACGATCCCCTCGCGCACGAGCGCGTCGTCGAGCGACTCCTCGGAGCGCCAGTTCGACACCCGGCGGGCGGGGTCGCGCACGATGTATCCCGCGACCCAGATGCGCGAGGACTCCTGGTCCTCGCGGTTCATGCCGGTGTTGCCGATGTGCGGCGCGGTCTGCAGCACGATCTGACCGGCGTACGAGGGATCGGTCAGCGTCTCTTGGTAGCCGGACATGCCGGTGGCGAAGACGACCTCGCCGAGCGTGGTGCCTCGCGCGCCGTATGCGCGGCCTTCGAAGCGGGTGCCGTCCTCGAGAACGAGCACAGCGGCGTTCTGGGCCCCTGAGCCCGTCGAGGGGCCCTGGGCGGTCTGGTCGGGGGATGTCACGAGTTCTCTCCGTTCTCCGCGCCGGCGCAGAGGCGCTCGAGCTGCGGCACGATCTCTGAGGGCCCGCCTGAGGTGGGCCGGATGAAGGAATCGACGTGGACGTCGTCGGCCACCCGCCACACGAGGCGGATGAGACCGTCGCGCTCCACGACGCGGTCGATGGCGACGGTGGCGCGGTCTGCCGCGACCAGTCGCGCGGACGGCAGGAACACCGTCGGTGCGCCGTCGAGGCTCAGCGCGACGCCTCGGTCGGTGAGCACGAGCTCTCCCCGAGCGCGGTAGGTCAGCGGACTGACCGCGAGCCGCTCGAGCGGCTGGTCGTGCGCGGTCGTGGCGACATAGAGCACCTCGTACCGGCCGGTCACGTCGGCGTGCTCGGGCACGCCGAGCGGAGCGGTCAGGCCGGCGTCGCGGCGCAGGCGCCTGCGCCAGGCGATGAACATCGAGAGCAGGATCAGCGCGGCGACGAGGGCGATGATCAGCCCCGCGAGCTCGCGAGTCACTTCGTCTCGCTCCGCTCGCTCAGCACATCGCCCGCGCCGAGCTCCGCGACGAGGGCTCCGCCGTCGACGGTCACGACGCCGCCGTGGATGGTCCACTGCACGCGGCCTGGCAGCTCGCGTCCCAGGTACGGGGAGTTGTGGCTGCGTCCGTGCAGGTCGGCTTCGGTGAACACCCCGGGCACGCTCGGGTCGTACAGCGTGACGTGCGCGGGCCGCCCGACTTCGAGGGCGCCGAAGCCGTCGAGGCGCCCGATGCGGGCGGGAGCGGCGCTCATCACGCGAGCGACGTCCGCCCAGTCGAGCTGGCCGGTCCCGACCATCGCCTGATGCACGACGCGCAGCGCGCTCTCGAGCCCGACCATGCCGTTCGCGGCGGCCTGCCATTCGCACGCCTTGTTCTCGGCCGGGTGCGGGGCGTGGTCGGTCGCGACGATGTCGATCGTGCCGTCGGCGAGGCCGTCGCGCACGGCCATCACGTCCTCGGCGGTGCGCAGGGGCGGGTTCACCTTGTAGCGGGCGTCGTAGTCGCGCACGAGGTCGTCGGTCAGCAGCAGGTGGTGGGGAGTGACCTCCGCCGTCACCCGGATGCCGCGCTTCTTCGCCCACCGGATGATGTCTACGGAGCCGGCGGTCGAGAGGTGGCACACGTGCAGACGCGAGCCGACGTGCTCGGCGAGGAGCACATCGCGGGCGATGATCGACTCCTCGGCGACGGCGGGCCAGCCCGCGAGGCCCAGCTCGGCCGACACGACGCCCTCGTTCATCTGCGCGCCCTCGGTCAGACGCGGGTCCTGCGCGTGCTGCGCGATGACGCCGTCGAACGACTTCACGTACTCCAGCGCGCGCCGCATGATCAGCGGATCCCACACGCAGAAGCCGTCATCGCTGAAGACGCGCACGCGGGCGCGGGATCCCGCCATGGCACCCAGTTCGGCGAGACGCTCACCCTTCTGTCCGACGGTCACGGCGCCGATCGGCTGCACCGTCGCATAGCCTGCGGCCTCGCCGAGGGCGAGCTCCTGCTCGACGACTCCCGCGGTGTCTGCGACGGGCTGGGTGTTCGGCATCGCGAAGACCGCCGTGAACCCGCCGGCCGCCGCTGCCTGCGTGCCGGTCAGCACGGTCTCGGAGGCTTCGAACCCTGGTTCACGCAGGTGCGTGTGCAGGTCGACGAGGCCGGGCAGCGCGACCAGGCCCGCGGCGTCGATGACGCGCGCGCCCGCTCGGGTGAGCCCTGAGCCGATCTCGGCGATGGCACCGTTCTCGATCACGATGTCTGCGCTGTCGCGCCCGAGCAACCGGACGCCTTCGATGACGAGGGTCTCGCTCACTTCACTTCCCCTCTTCGTCGTTGCGCTCGCCTGCCAGCAGCAGATAGAGCACGGCCATGCGCACGGAGACTCCGTTCGTGACCTGCTCCAGCACGGTGGAGCGGGGCGAATCCGCGGCTTCGGATGAGATCTCCAGCCCGCGGTTCATGGGCCCCGGGTGCATCACAATGCTATCGTCCGGCAGGCTCGCCGCGCGCACGGCGTCGAGCCCCCATAGCCGGGAATACTCCCGCTCAGTGGGGAAATACGCGGCGTGCATCCGCTCCGCCTGGATGCGCAGCATCATGACGGCGTCCGGCCCCTCGGCCAGTGCGGCGTCGAGGTCGTAGATCACTCGCACGGGCCACTGCGACACGTTCTGCGGTACGAGCGTCGGCGGGGTGACCAGTGTGACATAGGCACCGAGCAGCGACAGCAGCCACACGTTGGAGCGAGCCACCCGGGAGTGCAGCACGTCGCCGACGATGACGACGCGCAGGCCAGACAGGTCGCGGCCACGGCTCTCGCTGCCGTAGCGGCGCTTGCGGATCGTGAATGCGTCGAGAAGAGCCTGGGTCGGGTGCTCGTGCGTGCCGTCGCCCGCATTGACCACGCCGGCCGAGATCCAGCCGCTCGTCGCCAGCGTGCGGGGTGCTCCGGACGCCGAGTGGCGCACGACCACGGCATCCGCCCCCATCGCCTGCAGGGTCTGGGCGGTGTCCTTCAGGCTCTCGCCCTTCGACACGCTGGAGCCCTTCGCCGCGAAGTTGATCACGTCGGCGGAGAGTCGCTTCGCCGCCGCTTCGAATGAGATGCGGGTGCGGGTGGAGTCCTCGAAGAAGAGGTTGACGACGGTCTTGCCGAGGAGCGTGGGAAGCTTCTTGACCTCGCGCGACTGCGTGTCTGCCATGTCCTCGGCGACGTCGAGGATGCGCAGGGCCTGCTCGCGATCGAGGGTGCGGATGTCGAGCAGGTGCCTCATGATTCGATCGTCACCTCATCGGCTCCGTCGAGCTCGCGAAGGCGCAGGTTCACTCGTTCCGCGCGGGAGGACGGGATGTTCTTGCCGACGAAGTCGGGACGGATGGGCAGCTCGCGGTGGCCGCGATCCACCAGGATCGCCAGACGCACTGCAGCGGGGCGACCGATCGACTGAAGGGCATCCAGCGCTGCGCGGATGCTGCGCCCCGAGAACAGCACGTCGTCGACGAGCACGACGGTCCTGCCGTCGATGCCGCCGGCGGGGATCTCGGTGCGCTTGGGCGCACGGGTCGGGTGCTTCGACAGGTCGTCGCGGAACAGGGTGATGTCGAGCGAGCCCACCGCGATGTCGGTGCCGGCGATGCCGGAGATGATCGTGCCGAGCCGTTCGGCGAGCGTCACTCCCCTGGTCGGGATGCCGAGGAGCACGAGCCCGTCGGCGCCTCGGTTCGACTCGAGGATCTCGTGGGCGATGCGCGTCAGAGCGCGCGCGATATCGGCTTCATGCAGCACTGTGCGTGCAGACAACGGCCACTTCCCTTCTCCGCCTCACAGGACGGTGTTAAAGGTTCGGTGATGCCTCCAGTCTATGACAGACCGGTGGGACGCGATGACGTGTGACGTCAGCCCCGTGCGGCGGCGGGCTCGCGCTCCTCTTCGGAACGTGAGCCGGTCTTGATGACCCGCGACGCGCGGATCGGGTGCCCGGTCGTCGTCAGGCACTTGCCCGTCTCGAGGTCCCACTTCCAGTCGTGCATCGAGCAGGTCAGGACGCCGTCCTCGATCTTGCCCGTACGGGTCAGGTCGGCGCGCAGGTGCGGGCAGCGGCGCTGCACGACCCAGTCGTCGATCTCGGCGTCCTCGGTCTGATCGGTCTGCTCCTGGTACCAGTTCTCGACGTACTCGATGCGATCGACCGAGAGGCACTTCAGGAACGTGGTGAGGAACTCGTTGAACTTGCCGCTGCGGCCGACCGAGAACTGCATCGACAGGAAGATGGAGTTCGACCAGTCGATCTCGTGGTCGCGGATGTTCGTCGAGACGAGATCGGCGGGGATCGTGTACCAGTAGATGCACTCCTCCCCCGCGTACTCGCGCACCTTCGCCTTGGGGAAGTCGACGACCATGTCCAGCTCGCCGATGCGGAAGCGCACGTTGCCGCCCACGCCGAGGCGGATGGTGCGCGACTTCTTCAGCAGCGGCTCCCACCACTCCTTGATCGCCGCCAGCATCTCGGCCGGCGGGATGATCTCGGCCCGGGTGGCCTCCTCATCGATGATCTCCTGCTGGCGCGATGCGCGCTGCTCTTCGAGGTAATCCCACTTCTCGTCGAAGATGTGGGTGATCTCGTCTTCGGAGTACAGGCTCTGCGAGACGGTCATGTCCCCGTGGTTCATCTCGACGACCGTGCCCGGGATGAAGAGGTGGCCGTCGTACTTCGGGGCCAGCTCCTTCATGTGCGCGAGGAACTCCTTCTGATCCGTGAAGATCGAGTCGTCGTCCTGGCCCTTCCCGTTGAACCGGAACAGCTCGTCGCGCAGGAACATCGGGGGCCCGGCCATCGGGAACACGTGCGGTGCGTCGACCTTCTCGATGTAGTACATGGCGCGCTTGTTCTGCGCCTCGCGCTTGAGTGCGGCGAACTTCTGCTTCGCGTCCTGCGGCAGGTCGTAGACCATGGGCCACCAGATCGCTCCCGATACCTGGGTGAAGTACGCCTCGGGCTTGCCGAACGACAGCAGCGCCTCCAGATCCAGCGGATGCGAGTCGTTCTGGTTGAGGATGGATGCCGTGCCGTCATCGACGCTCAGCGAGGAGTCGCCGATCGGTCCGTCACTGGGCGCGCGCAGCGGCGTGATCATGATCTTCAGGTCGCCGCGCTCGATCACCTGGCCTGCCGGTGCGTAGGTGATGTTGTCGTACCCGAGCCTGCGGATGTCGACCTCGAGGTCGTCGGTGACGTACTCGGGCAGCAGCACCTCGATGTCCTTCGAGATGTACTTCTCGAGCAGGTTGGGGTCGAAGTGGTCGCGGTGACGGTGCGAGATGTAGAGGAAGTCCGCCTCGCGTCCGAGTCGCTCCCAGTCCAGGCCGCGGTTGTCGGGGAACGGGAACCACGAGCCGTAGAACGATGGACCGAGCACGGGGTCGCAGATGATGTTTCCGCCGACCGTCTCGATGAACATCCCGGCGTGGCCGAGTCCCGTGATCCGCATGTCTCTCCTCAGGGTTGGACGACGTCGATTCTACCGAGCGCTCGCTGAGCGGGCCCGGTGACCGGCCGTGGTTATCCGGATGGCAGTGACGCGGCGTTCACGACTCCAGCAGCCCGCGGATGTCGTCGGCCGTGAGCGCCTGCGAGAACAGCGCCTCGTCGTCCATGACCGCGGTGAACAGGCGGGCTTTGCGCTGCTGAAGCGCCAGGACCTTCTCCTCGATCGTTCCCGCGGCGATCAGGCGGTACACGATCACCGGCTGCGTCTGTCCGATCCGGTGCGTCCGGTCTATCGCCTGTGCCTCGGCCGCGGGATTCCACCACGGGTCGAGCAGCAGCACGTAGTCCGCCTCGGTGAGGGTGAGCCCGAACCCCCCGGCCTTCAAGCTGATCAGGAACACCGGGGCGTCACCGGAGCGGAATGCCGCGATGACGTCGTCCCGTCGTCGAGTGGACCCGTCGAGGTATTCGTAGGCGATACCCGCGGACTGCAGCCGCTCGGCCGCCAGCTCGAGGTACGAGGTGAACTGGCTGAAGACGAGGGCGCGGTGCCCCTCAGCCCGCAGCTCCCGCACGTGCTCGAGCAGGACGTCCAGCTTCGCCGACGACGCATCCTCGGCATCCGGGTCGATCAGCCGTGGCGACAGCGCGAGCATCCGCAGCATCGTGAGAGAGCGGAACACGATGAATCTGTTGCGATCGAGATCGGCCAGCAGGCCGAGAACCTTCTGGCGCTCCCGCTGCAGGACGGTGTCGTAGAGGGCCCGGTGCGCAGGGCTCAGGTCGACGAACAGCTCCTGCACCTGCTTCTCAGGCAGATCGCTCGCGACCAGCTCTTTGGTGCGTCGCAGCATGAGAGGCCGGATGCGGTGGCGCAGCCGCTCGAGTCGCCGCTGCCGGTACGGGGCGCCCTCCTCGTTCTCGGGCACCTTGCCCCGCTCGATCGGCTGCACGTACTCGTCGCGGAACCGCCGCTTCGACGGGAACAGTCCCGGCGCGGTCAGCGCGAACAGCGCCCACAGGTCAGTCAGGCTGTTCTCGAGCGGCGTGCCCGTGACGGCGATCGTGACGACCGATCGCAACTGCCCGATCGCCTGGTGCACCTTCGTGGCGGGGTTCTTCGCGAACTGCGCCTCGTCGATGATCACCCCCGCCCAGTCGATGCCCTGATACTCCTCGGCATCGAGCCGAAGCAGCGTGTACGAGGTGACGAGGATGTCGGCGCCGGCGGCCATCGCGCCGATCTCGTCGGCCCGCCGCGATCCGGTGCCTTCGACGACGCTCACCCGCAGGTCGGGCGTGAACCGGCTCGCCTCGCTGCGCCAGGTCCCGAGCACCGAGGTGGGCGCGATGACGAGGAAGGGACGCTTCTCTCCCACCTCTACGGCGTGCGCGATGAGCGACAGCAGCTGAAGGGTCTTCCCGAGACCCATGTCGTCGGCGAGGATGCCTCCGAGCCGATGCCGCCAGAGGAACGCCAGCCAGTCGAGTCCCTGCTGCTGATACGGACGCAGGTGAGCGCGAAGCCCGCCGGGCGGCGGGGTGTGCGGCACCCGATCGATGCCACGCAGGCCCTCGGCCACAGCTCGCCAGCCGACCGCCTGCTCGGATTCGTCGGCGAGATCCTCGAAATCCTCCCAGAGCGCGGTCTGATAGCGGCTGATCCGCGGGCCGGTCTCCCATTCAGTGAGCGCGCCGGCCTCGTCGATGAGCTCGCGCAGCTGCTGGAGTGCGGGATGCGCGAGCGAGAAGTACGTGCCGTCGACGAGCATGAGTTTCGTGCGCCGCATGCTCAGCGCGGTGAACAGCGGCGTGAACGGAATCGAGTGTCCATCGATCTTCACCAGCACGCCGAGGTCGAACCAGTCGGCGTCGGTCGATTCGACGGTCGATACCGAGATCTCGGGCGTGCCGGTCAGTTCTCGGTATCGGGTTCGGCGCCCGGTGACCACGACCTTCACCTCGGACGTCTCGAAAGCCGGCAGCACGTGCGCCGCCCACTCCGCGGCAGCGAGCTGTTCGAGTTCCGCGCGATCGCGGAACGCATCGTGGGCGGCAGCTGCCCAGATCGCCTCGATGTCGCGGGAGCGCCGCTGCTCGGCATCCGGATCGCGAAAAGGCTCCGAGCCGCCCGTGAATGCGACGGAGCCCTGACCTGCGTACTCCCACTCGAAGCGGTATGCGATGCGGTGGCCCGAGCGGAAGGTCACGCGCAGCACCGGCGCGGGAACGGCGAGGGAGGGCAGGGCGAGGCCCTCCGGCGCCGTTACGACGGTCTGCCTGGCGAGAGCGGGATAGGCCTCGGCGAGGAACCGTTCCTTATCCTGCGCCGGTACATCGATCGGAGCGGGCGCGTTGATGGCATTGAGAACCGCCGGCGCGAGCCCGATGGGCGCGATGGTCACCTCGAGACCCGAACCCACGAGTTCCCACCGGTACAGTCCGATGCGGCCGATCGGGCGCAGGTGCGCCGCCGGCGCCGCCTGCCCGTCGAGCACCGCGTCGACGCCGACGGCGAATCCCCCGCCGTCGGCGGGGTCGATGCGAAGACCGATCGCCGCCCCTTCGGCGAAGCGGACGGCGGTGTGCTTCTGCGTCGGGATGATCGGGATGCCGAGGCCCGCCAGAGCATCGACGTGCTGCCAGAGCAGCGGCGTCTCGACCCTGTCGAGGGCGATCCAGTCACCCGCTGTGCCGGAGAGCAGCGAGTCGCGCGCGATGTTGAGGAAGTCGGTGAACCAGCGCGCCTGGTCGGCATCGAAGCGCGCCGACGAGCGCCGCACGGAGTCCCATGAGACATCGCCGTGAATCCACCGGCCCGTCGACGCGCTGCGCATGAGCGGGCGGACGCAGAGCAGGATCTCACCGTGATCGCCCGCGAGATCTCGGGGTGTCGCGGTCTGCAGGGCAGCCGGGCCCCACCGATCGAACGAGTGGCGGGGCCGCGTGCGCAGTTCGATTCCCAGCGCGAGGGGAAGCGCGGTCGGCGCGGGCGCAGCGCTCAGCAGCGCACGCCATGCGGGCGGCGGCGCCGGCCTCGCGAAGGCACCGAACTGCTCCCACGGCTCTCGGGGAGGCGGCGGCGCAGGCATCGTCATCGCTTGTGACGGCGGCTCTGCGCGCAGCCTTTCATCGGAGACGGCGCCGATGACGACGGCTGCGATCGCGTGCTTGCAGGCCGATGCGACCGGGCACGTGCAGCTGGTCGTCATGATCCGCTGCCCGTCGAATCGCACCCGGCAGCGATAGGGGGCGGCTTCGCTTCCGAGCACCTCGGCGGTGAGCGTCTGCGCTGCGGCATCCCACCGCGCATCGACGACGCGACCGCGGCGGGCGTAGTCGAGCCCGCGCTCGTAGCCGCCGTCTCCCGCCAGATCGCGCAGCGCCGCTGCGGAGGGACGGGGAGAGCTCATGACAGCATCCTCCCCGTCACCACCGACACTCGGTCAGCGCCGCCTGCGATTCAGATGGAACGTGCGATGCGCGCGAGCACGCCGTGCACGAAGGCGCCGGAGTCCTCGGTCGACAGCTCCTTGGCCAGCTCCACTGCCTCGTCGATCGCGACGGCCGTGGGCACCTCGTCGTTGTAGACGATCTCCCAGGTGCCGATGCGCAGCAGGGCGCGGTCGACGGCGGGCATCCGGTCGAGCTTCCAGTCGTTGCTGTGCGTGGTGATGTGCTCGTCGATCTCATCGCGGTTGTCGATGATGCCGTCGACGATGTCACGGGCGTACAGCCACGACGCCTCGCGCGCGGGCTCGCTGGCCGCGCGCTTGGCGGCTGCGGCGAGCACGACCGAGAGCTCCTCGCCGCGCACGTCGGCCGAGAAGAGGATGTCGAGGGCGCGCTTGCGCGCCTTGGTGCGAGCGCTCAAGGTCAGTCGTTGACCCGGCCGAGGTAGTCGCCCGTGCGGGTGTCGACCTTGACCTTGGTGCCGGACTCGAGGAACAGCGGAACCTGGATCTCGTAACCCGTCTCGAGGGTGGCGGGCTTGGTGCCGGCCGACGATCGGTCGCCCTGCAGGCCCGGCTCGGTGTAGGTGACCTCGAGCACGACCGAGGCCGGCAGCTCGATGTAAAGCGGGTTGCCGTTGTTCAGGGCGATCTGCACCTGCTGGTTCTCGAGCATGTAGTTCTTGGCGTCGCCGACGGTGGCCGCGGGGACGTTGATCTGGTCGTAGTCCTCCTGGTCCATGAAGACGAAGCTGTCTCCGTCGGTGTACAGGTAGGTGAAGTCGCGACGGTCGACGTTCTCGATCTCGATCTTGGTGCCGGCGTTGTAGGTCTTGTCGACCGACTTGCCCGTGACGACGTTCTTCAGCTTGGTGCGGACGAAGGCGCCACCCTTGCCGGGCTTGACGTGCTGGAACTCCACGACGCTCCAGAGCTGTCCGTCGATCTTGATGACGACGCCGTTCTTGATGTCTGCGGTGGATGCCATGGTGATGGGGGTCCGTTCATTCAGAAGCTTCGAAGGCCGGGCGCGGTTGCGCGCAATGAGGTGGCCGAGAAGCGATTCTATCGGATGCCCCGGATCGGGCGATCAGATCCGCGGCGCACTTCACGTCTCCACCTCTCGCGACCGGACCACTCCCCCACCGACCTCCGGTCGAATCGGCTGCGGCACCGCACTGCGTCGTCCGAAACCCGCCAGCATTCGGCATCCGACCGCGATGGACTGAGCAGATGGACAACAGACACAGACATGCCCAGGCGATCACCTTCCGTGCTCTGCACTTCAACCCAGGACAGCCACTTCTCCTCGCCAACGCGTGGGACGCTGCCAGCGCGCGGCTCATCGAGAGCGCCGGCGCTCCGGCGATCGCGACGACCAGTGCGGGGGTGGCATGGTCACTGGGCTGCGCAGACGGTAACGTCCTCGCTCGCGAGGAAGCGATCGCCGCGGCGGCTCGTATCGTGGCCGCCGTCACGGTGCCGGTCACCGTCGACGTCGAAGCCGGATACGCGGACAGCGCAGCCGGCGTCGAGCGTACGGTGGCGGATGTCGTGGAGAGCGGTGCGGTCGGGATCAACATCGAGGATGGACTCCTGCACCCCGGGGACATGGCCGACCGGATCAGCGCCGCTCGGCGCGCCGCGGCCCGCTCGGGTGTGCCGCTGTTCATCAACGCCCGCACCGACGTCTTTCTCGGGGGCGTCGCCGCTCCCGCGGAGCGCTTGGCAGAGACGCTGCGGCGCGCGCGCCGCTATCTCGACGCCGGAGCGGATGGCGTGTTCGTTCCGGGCGTGGTCGATGTCGACACGATCAGGGTGCTCGTGCAGGAGGTCGACGGCCCCGTCAACGTCATGGTGGGACCGGGCGCGCCCACCGCGGCGGCCCTGTCTCGGCTCGGCGTCGCCCGCGTGAGCGCCGGATCCGGCGTGGCCCAGGCGTCTTACGCCGTCGCGCATCGGGCCGCCGCTGAACTGCTGACCACGGGCACGCACGCTTCTCTGGCTCCCGCTGTGGATTACGCCGCGATGAACTCGCTGTTCTAGCTAGTCCCGAGGTGCGTCGGCGCGGTGTCCGAGCTGAGCGCGCGACGGACGCACGCGGGATCAGATCCGCGCCGACCTGTTCAGCGAATGGCTGCGCGGTGTCGGCACGCCGACCACGGTGAAGACGAAGGTCTTCGTCACCGTGCCCGTCCAGCTCCGCGCCGGCGAACCCGTCCCCGTCGAGCAGGCGTCGATCGTGGGCGGCGACACCATCGACCCACTCACCGACAAGCAGATGTTCCTCGACGCCCAAGGGTTCCGCCGCGTGATCACCGACCACGTCAAGCGCGTGGTCGTCGACATGGACCGCCGCGCCTACCGCCCTACCCGAGCGCAACGCCAATGGCTGACACTCCACCACGGCACCTGCTCCCGCGACGGGTGCACCCACCTCGCCGTCGACGCCGATCTCGATCACGACCGTCCCTGGGCTGGGGCGGCACCACTGACCTCACCCAGCTCCGGCCGCTCTGCCCGCGCGACCACACCATGCGATATCGCACCCGCGTCCGCTATCGCACACGGCCCGACCGCACGGTGCAGATCGTCTCCCCCACCGGTTACGTCAGCACCGCACCGCCGCCCTTCTGACACGCTCAGACACCGGCTACGGTGAGCGCATGGAAGAACCGTCGCCGGATCCGACTGGCACGTGTCGCACGCCTCGCACTCTGTGGCCTGCGCAAGACCGGCATCTGCAGTCGACCAGGCCACCCCGGCTCCCCGACGGGCGGCGCCTGATCCGTGTCTTCCCGGAGTGGGGCACCGAGCTTCCGCTGTGGGAGAGCTTCACCGACCATTATCTGGTCGAGCGTGGCATGTTCCCGATCTCGGATGCGCTTCTCGACGCGCTTGCGGAATGGAACGCACACTGGCAGAACAGGCCCGAAGATGCTCCAGTCGCGGACGAGGAGCAATGGCTGGCGACTGGGCGCTCACTCGTCCGGCAGCTGCGTACCGAGCTGCACGGCATCGCCGAGATTCGCGCCGAGTTCGACCGCTGAGTCAGTTGAATGATCTCGAACCGCCGCGACTGCGTCGATCTCCACGAGCTGGTTGTCGTAACCCAGCACGGTGACCCCGAGCAGCGTGCTCGGGACGGCGTGCTCACCGAAGGAATCGCGCACGACTTCCCAGGCTGCGACGAGGTCAGACTGCTCGGTGGACGCGACCATCACGCGGGTGCTGACGACGTCGTCGATGTCCGCACCGGCCTCAGCAAGCGCGATGTTCATGTTCTCGATGCATTTGGCAGCCTGGGCGGCGAAGTCGCCCACGCCGGCGGTCGATCCGTCTTCGTTCAGCGGACACGAGCCGGCGAGGAAGATCAGGCGGGCGTCAGCGGCGACAGTCGCGGCATGTGCGTACTCGGCTGCATCAGACAGTCGGGCGGACCGGATTAGGGTGACGGCTCTGGGCAAGACAGGTCCTTCCGTATCGAGGCGGTTGCGCTCGCACATTGTCAGAGGCTATCTCGAAGCGCGGCCCGCCGAAGTTGCTCGTTTCGTCAGCGCTTTCGGCCGTGGCGGCGACGTGCGGACCACGGCCCACTGCGCTCCGTCGAACGCCTGTTGTAGTCGACGCCACCGCTAGGCTCGCCGCCATGACCACCGGGAACGACGACTCCGATGCCCCTTGTGTGTTCTGCGATATCGTCGCCGGTCGTATCCCGAGTGAGCGCGTTCACGAAGACGAGACGACACTCGCCTTCATGGACACCGATCCTGGCACCGAGGGGCACCTGCTGGTGGTGCCCGAACGGCACAGCAGGGACTTGCTCGAGGTGCCGGATGGCGATCTGACCGCCACCATGCTGGTCGCGCGCCGAATAGCACGGGCTGTGTACGCGGAGTTGGGCGCGGAGGGTGTCGATCTGCTGAATTGCTGTGGCGAGGGAGGTTGGCAGACCGTGTTCCATTTCCACATCCACGTGATCCCGCGATACCGCGACCCGAGCAGAGAGCCGTACGTACCCGGGATGCCCTCCGACCCGCAGGTCAGAGCACGCTGCGCGCGCCTGCTGTCAACTGGGCTGCGAACCTCTCGATGACTGAATCATTTCCCACGCGTGCTGCAATCGACGAGCATCTGGTCCGCGGGCTCCTTCGCGAGCAGTTCCCGCAGTGGGCCGATCTGCCCGTCCGCCCGGTCGCCGAATCTGGAAACGACCACCGGATGTTCCGGCTGGGGCCGGTCATGACGGTCCGTCTGCCCGCGCGCCCCGCCTACGTTCCGCAGGTCGCGAAGGAGCAGCAGTGGCTGCCCCGACTGGCCGCCGCGCTCCCGCTGCGCGTGCCGCGGGTCGTCGCGCCTGGAATCCCGTGCGAGCTCTTTCCAGCACCGTGGTCGATCTACGGCTGGATCGACGGGCATCGACCCGAAGCCGCGCGGCTCCGCGACGATGCGGCGGCAGCCGCCGATCTCGGCGCGTTCCTGACCGAGCTGCAGCGCGTTGACGCAGCCGACGGCCCGACACCGGGGCAGCACAGCGTCTGGCGCGGCACCGCCGTCTCGCACTGGGATGATCAGGTGCGCAGTCGCTTCGCACTGCTCCCTTCTCGGCAGCGTGACCGTGCGGTCGGGCTGTGGCGTGACGCGGTCATGTCACCCGATCACGGCCGGGGCGTGTGGGTGCACGGCGATGTCGCGATCGGCAATCTGCTGGTCGATGATCGCGGCGCGCTGTCGGCCGTTCTCGATTTCGGATGCTCCGCGGTCGGTGACCCGGCGTGCGACACGGTGATCCACTGGACGCAGTTCCGAGGACCGGCGCGCCGATCGTTCCGCGAGAGCCTCCCTCTCGACGAGGGCGTGTGGGCGCGGGGTGCCGGATGGGCTTTGTGGAAGGGCCTGATCATGCTCACCAGCGTCACCCCCGGCGAGTCGGACTTCGCCCGTCGCGTGCTGCATGAGCTCCTCGGCCCGGAATGATCAGGGCGCGCCGACTTGCCGGGCGGGGGCCTCAGAATCGCGCCGAGAACGCGCCGTCGGTATGCAGCAGCTGGCCGCTTATCCAGCGGCCCTCGTCCGACAGCAGGAACGAGGTGATCCCTGCGATGTCCCGCGGCGTGCCCGAGCGACCGAGCGGATGCTGCGCGGTCAGGGCGCGGCGAGTCTCATCGTCCATCCAGCCCGTGTCGATCGGCCCGGGATTCACAACGTTCGCAGATATCCCGCGCGGCCCCAGCTCTCGCGCGGCGGAGATCACGATGCGATCAAGCGCACCCTTCGACGCCCCGTACGGCAGGTTGCCCGTCACGTGATCGCTCGTGAATGCGACGATCGCTCCCCCGGTTTCACCGGCCTGGCGCGCGAAGGCGGCGATCAGGAGCAGAGATGCGCGAGCGTTCACCGCCACGTGCTGGTCGAAACTCTCGGCGGTGGTGTCGAGGATGCCCGACTCCACATCGTGGGCGTGGCTGAGCACCAGAGCCGAGATGGTTCCGCGCTCGTGCGCGATCGTCTCGATGAGAGCGGCCGGCGCCTGGGCATCCGAGAGGTCGCATGGATAGTCTCCGGCATCGAGATCGCTGGTCACCACCTCCCACCCGTCGGCGCGGAGCCGAGGAACGATGCCGGCACCGATGCTGTTCGAACGAGCGGCTCCGGTGACCAGCGCGAGGGGCATGCGTCGACGCTAGCAGCCCGACACGGGCCGGGAGCGCGGGTTCTGCATCGGCCCCTGTACAGCAGCAGGCGTCGCGTGGTGGACTGGCCGCGTGAGCTTCTTCCCGCCTGATCCCCCGATGCCCGAGCAGGATGACGACGAGTCGCCTCAGCCGCGCTGGTGGCAGGCTCCGGAGACCGAGCTGCCGATCCTCGTCGCCGCGCCCGAGATCCTGGCCGCCACCGAGCATGTAGCCGTCGCAGTCGCCGGCGTCGCCGTGTACTCGGACGGCATCGAGCTCCGTATAGAGCGGCGTCTGCGCCGCAATGGCCTCGCCCTCAGGGAGTGGAACGAGCTGACGGGCGCTTTCATGGAGCACATGCCCTACGGCTCGACCGACCCGGGCGGGCGCTTCCGCGTCGGCTTGGTGCTTGCCGACGGAACGAAGGTGACCGACGCCTCCCCCTTCTTCGGCGGCGGTGATCCGATGGCCGAACCAGACGAGTACATGCTCAGCCGGCGTGAGCAGGGCGGTGGCGGCGATGCGCATGCCTACTCGACGGCCGATCATCTCTGGCTGTGGCCGCTGCCGCCCGACGGATCCATCGACGTGGTCATGCAGTGGCCGACTCTCGGCATCGGCGAGACGCGCGTGCGCCTCGACGTCGGCGCGGTGTCGGAGCTGAGCACGCGAGCCCGTCCCTTCTGGGCCGACTGAGGTCAGAGCAGCGCAGCCAGCTCCCGCACGGCCCGCGCGTACCCGTCGATGCCTTCGCCGACGACGCGCACGGCGGCCACGTCGTGAAGGTAGGAGAAGTGCCGGAACTTCTCCCGGGCGTACACGTCCGAGATGTGCACCTCGGCGAACGGCAGGGCGACGCCGGTCAGTGCGTCGCGCAGCGACACCGACGTGTGCGTGAGCCCTCCCGGGTTGATGATAATGGCCGCGCAGTCCTCTCGGGCCGCGTGGATCGCATCGATCAGCACGCCCTCGTGGTTGCTCTGCAGCGCCCGCAGCTCGTACCCGGCCTCGGCCGCCGCGGCCGCCGTGAGCTGCTCGACAGCCGCCAGCGTCGCGCTGCCGTACACATCGGGCTCGCGAGTGCCGAGCAGATTGAGGTTCGGACCGTTCAGCAGCATCAGCCGACGGGCATCGGTCATCCCGCCACCTCCTGGTAGGCGGCGAACATGAGCGACTCGTCCGGCGCCTGCACGACAGTGGGCTTTGCGATGTCGTCGAGCAGGATGAACCGCAGCATCCCGCCCCGCGCCTTCTTGTCGCGCTGCATCGTGGCCAGCAGCTGCTGCCACGCTCCCCCGCGGTATGTCGTCGGCAGCCCGAGCGACTCGAGCACCGAACGGTGCCGATCGGCTCCGGCGTCCGAAAGCCTGCCGGCCAGTCGCGACAGCTCGGCGGCGTACATCATGCCGATCGAGATCGCCGCTCCGTGTCGCCACTGATAGCGCTCGGCGTGCTCGATCGCATGCCCCAGGGTGTGCCCGTAGTTGAGGATCTCACGCAGGCCCGCCTCACGGAAATCATCCGAGACGACCTTCGCCTTCATGTCGATCGCGAGTTCGACCGTGCGACGGAACTCGTCGGTCGTCGGGTCGACCGCCCGCTCGGGCGAGGCCTCGATGATGTCGAGGATCTCGGGCGCCCAGATGAACCCCGCCTTCACGACCTCCGCGTATCCCGCGGTCGCCTCGTTGGCGCTGAGGCTCTGCAGCTCGTCGAGATCGCCGATCACGGCGCGCGGCGCCCAGAACGCACCGACCATGTTCTTGCCCTCGGCGGTGTTCACCCCGGTCTTGCCGCCGACGGCGGCGTCGACCAGGCCGAGAACGGTCGTCGGCACCTGCACGACCTGCACGCCGCGAAGCCAGGTCGCGGCGACGAAGCCAGCGACATCCGTCACCGAACCTCCGCCGTAGCCGATCACAGCGTCGGTGCGCGTGAAGTCGGCCTGACCCATCACCTGCCAGCAGAACGCTGCGACTTCGATGCGCTTGCCCGCCTCGGCATCCGGGATCTCGGCGAGCAGCACCTCGAGGGCGCCGTCCGACATGAGTCGCTCGCGCAGCTCGGCCGCGCGCTTGCCGAGCGTCGGCGGATGCACGACGAGCACCTTGCGCACGGCGGGATCGAGAGCCGCGCGCACACCGTCGAGGATGCCGCGCCCGACGGTGATGTCGTACGGCGTGCTTCCCGAGACGCTGATCGTAGTCGTGGTCATGGCTGCTTCCTCCTCCAGGCGGCGATCTCCTCCGCCAGTGCCCGCATGGGTCTGCGTGATGTGTCGACGGTGAGGTCGGAGACGTCCTCGTACCAGTGCCGTCGCTGGTCGAAGATGGTGCGCCACCGGGCGACGGGGTCGTCACCGGCGAGCAGGGGGCGCCCCGCTCCGGTGATGCGGCGTTCGACCGCCTCGGCGGTGACGGTGAGGAAGACGACGGGGTGCCGGTGAAGGAGGGCGCGGGTATCGGCATCCGTCACCGCTCCCCCGCCCAGCGAGACCACACCGCCCTCCGCGACGGCCGTCGCGACGGCCTCGCGCTCGAGCTCGCGGAAGCGTGCTTCCCCGTGTTCGGCGAAGATCTCGGGGATCGGCCCGTGCTCCGCCGCGATCCGCTTGTCGGTGTCGATGAACGGAACATCGAGCATCCGCGCGACCTTGCGGCCCACACTGGTCTTGCCTGCGGCCATCGGGCCGACCAGCACGAGCGTCAGCGGATGCTCAGACGAGCTCATCATGGGCGAGCAGCGCCGCCTCGGATGCGGGCGCGGTGCGCAGCGACTCGGGGATCGCCGCCACGTACGAGTCGAGGTTGCGGCGGGTCTCGCGGATGCTGTCGCCGCCGAACTTCTCGAGCAGCGAGTTCGCGAGCTCGATGGCGACCATCGCCTCGGCGACCACCCCTGCGGCGGGCACGGCGCAGACGTCAGAGCGCTGGTGATGCGCGGTCGCAGTCTCGCCGGATGCGACGTCTACGGTGCGCAGCGCGCGTGGAACCGTGGCGATCGGCTTCATCCCGGCGCGGATGCGCAGCACCGTGCCGGTGCTCATTCCGCCCTCGATGCCGCCGGCCCGATCGGATGCCCGGGTGATGCCGTCAGCTGCGGCGAACAGCTCGTCGTGTGCAGCCGAACCGCGGCGGCGCGTCGTCTCGAACCCGTCGCCGACCTCGACGCCCTTGATCGCCTGGATGCTCATCAGCGCCTGCGCGAGCCGGCCGTCGAGCCGTCGATCCCAGTGCACGTGCGAGCCGATCCCTGGCGGAAGACCGTAGGCGAGCACCTCGACGATGCCCCCGAGCGTGTCGCCGTCCTTGCGGGCGGAGTCCACCTCCTCGACCATGCGTGCGGAGGTCTGCGCGTCGAAGCAGCGCAGCGGATCGGCGTCGAGAGCGTCGACGTCGTCCGGAGTCGGCAGCGCGGCATCGGCCGGAGCCTGCACCGGGCCGATCGAGAGCGTGTGGCTGACCAGACGGATGCCGAGATCCGCGAGGAACGAGCGAGCCACGGCGCCGAGGGCGACACGGGCCGCGGTCTCGCGTGCGCTGGCCCGCTCGAGGATCGGCCGCGCCTCGTCGAAGTCGTACTTCTGCATGCCGACGAGGTCGGCGTGACCGGGACGCGGGCGGGTGAGCGCCGCTCCCCGTCCGCGGGACTTCTCAGTCAGCTCGGTGGGTGCGGGATTCATCACCTCGGTCCACTTCGGCCACTCGGTGTTGCCGATGCGCAGCGCGATCGGGCTGCCGAGGGTGAGACCGTGGCGGACGCCGCTGGAGATGGTGAGCTCGTCCTGCTCGAACTTCATGCGCGATCCACGGCCGTAGCCGAGCTTGCGACGCTGGAGGTCGGTCTGGATCGCCTCGGCCGTGACCGTCACACCGGAGGGCAGGCCCTCGACGATGGCGATGAGTTCGGGGCCGTGCGATTCGCCGGCAGTGAGCACGCGGAGCATTGCTCTAGTCTCCCACGACGGCCGACCGCATGATGCCGACTGTGACGGCCTCATCGGGCAGCTGCCGCTGCGGATCGCTGTCGCGGAAGATGCGGATCTGGCGGACGGCCTGGAACAGCAGCATCTCGAAGCCGGAGATCACGTTGGACGACGGCCAGAGGGCTGCGAGAGCCGACGGCCACGGCGCATAGGCGGCTTCGAAGAGGGTGCCGCCGACGGCCGCGAGCGGCATCGCGATGTCGGCGTCGAGCACCGTACCGCTCGGCAGCGTCGCGACCGTCGCATCGACGTCGGATGCCGGCGCCGCGAAGTCGGCGGTGTTCAGCTGCACCCCGAGGGCCTCGGCGGTCGGGCGCAGCCGGTCGACCGCCTCAGGGCGCCGCGCGCGGAACTCGATCTCGGTCGCACCGAGGTCGCTCAGCGCGACCAGCGCGGATGCGGCGGTCGCCCCCGAACCGAGGATGCGGGCGCGACGAACACCGATGACACCGGCGTGCGCGAAGGCGTCGACGATGCCGCCCACGTCGGTGTTGAAGCCGCGCACCGTCTCGCCGAGAAGCAGCGTGTTCACCGCGCCCGTGAGCGCCGCATGCCGGTCGAGCTCGTCGGCCGCATCGTGCGCGACCTCCTTCAGCGGCATGGTCAGCGACAGCCCCCGCCACGAGTCGTCGAGCGACGACAGAGCGGGAAGGAAGCCCGCCTTGTCGACCTGCCGCCGCTCGTATGTCCACTCGAGGCCGAGATGGCGGTAGGCGGCGGTGTGCAGCTGCGGCGAACGGCTGTGCTCGATGGGATCGCCCCAGACGGCGAGGCGAGTGCGCCCGGACATGTCAGCAGCCCGTGTAGTCGGGGTTCGCCGCGCACCACGCGCGCATCTTCTTGATGCCCTGCTGGTGCTCCTCGTACGTCTCGGAGAACTGGGTCTCACCGGTGGACATGTCGATCGTGACGAAGTACAGCCACGGGCCGTCTGCGGGGTGCATGGCCGCATCGATGGCGGCGTCGCCCGGGTTCGCGATCGGCGTCGCCGGCAGGCCGGTGATCACGTACGTGTTCCACGGGTTGTCATCGTGCTGCGCGGCCTCGGAGGTGCTCGCCTTGCCGGCGTGCAGTTCGCCGTAGCCGTACTGCGCGGTCGAGTCCATCTGCAGCATCATGCCGTCGGCGACGCGGTTCGCGATGACGCGCGATACCTTGGCGAAATCGGCGGTGCGCGCCTCACGTTCGATGATCGAAGCGATGGTGAGCACGCGCTGCGCGTCTTCGGCAGGGACGCCGGCCTTCGCCAGCGACTGTCTGGTGCGATCGACCATCGCGGCGATCGCGTCCTGCGCGGTGGCGCCGGGATCGAACGTGTAGATGGCGGGGAACAGCCATCCTTCGAGGTTCTGTGCCGAGACGCCGTAGACGGACGGATCCTGAACGGCGGCCTGCAGCTCCTCGAGAGGTATCCCCACGCCTTCGGCGATTCGAGGCAGCGACGACACGACGGTGCTGCCCTCGGTGATGCGCACGGTGTTGGCCATGCGGTTCTCGGGGTTGCTGAGCGCCTTCAGCGCCGCCGCAGCGGTCATCTTCTGCTGCAGCTTGTACACGCCGGGATAGAAGGTGACATCGGGATCGTTCTCGATCAGGTAGTCGTAGAACACCCGGTCGGTCTTGGTGACCTTCGCCTGGAACAGCGCCGTGGACACCGGAGCGCCGGTGTCGCCCTTCTTGATGGTCACGAACGCCTCGCCCGTGGCGATGCCCGATTCGTAGTCCTTCGGCTCACCCCAGCCCATGATGTCGTCGATCTGGGTCTGATACGTGTTGTAGACCCAGACCCCCGCACCCGCGATGACGCCGCCGATCACCAGCAGCACGATCAGAGCGATCAGGCAGCCCCGACCCCGACGCCGGCGGGGCGCGTGCGTCGCCGCCTCGGGGGCGAACAGCGCGTCGAGCGACTGCTGCTCCGACTCCTCCGGCCCGCTCGCGATGCCGGCCTCCGGCGCTGCGGCAGCGCGCTCGGCTTGCGCCTGCGGCTCGGTCACCTGGTCCCCGGACATCGGCTGATCCGACGTCCGCTGATCCGACGTCCGCTGCTCCGAGATCGGCTGACCCGACGGGCGCTGGTCCGACGGACGCTGCTCCGAGGCTCCGCGGGCGGCGGCTTCGCGCAGTGCCCGGCGTGAGCCGGGCGCTGGCTCGTCACGCACCTCTCGTCCGGGCGACGGCGTCGACGCGGTGGGCACGTTGTCGAAGAAGTCGCCGAGTGAGTCGGATCTGCGATCGTTCGGGTCAGACATCGCGCGGGGGCTCCTGGGCAGAGGGGATCAACGCACCGGCGGGCTTTCCAGTGCTCTTCTCGGTGTCCACGGCATGCTGCAGCAGCACCACTGCGGCTACTTGATCGACAATGCTACGAGACTTCTTCTGCGTTCGCCCTGACGCGCGCAGTGCCGTGTGCGCGCTGACGGTGCTGAGTCGCTCATCGACCATCCGGATGTCGAGGCCGCAGCGGCGCTGCAGCTCTTCGGCGAAGTCACGAGCGTCTGCGGTCGACAGCGTCTCCTCGCCGCGCATGTTCACGGGCAGACCCACCACGACCTCCAGCGGCTCCCACTCGGCGATGAGCTCGAGGATGCGATCGATCGACGCCTCCGACCGCGGCACCGTCTCCACCGGCACGGCCAGCATGCCGTCGGGATCGCAGCGCGCCACGCCGACGCGCGCCTTGCCCACATCGATGCCGATGCGGGTTCCGCGGCGGAAGCCGCTCACGCTCCTCCGAGCTCCGAGACGATCGCCGAGAGCGCGGCGTCCAGAGCCGAGGCATCCGTCCCCCCGCCCTGAGCGACGTCGTCTTTCCCACCCCCGCCGCCGCCGAGCATGCCGGCGGCGATGCGCACGAGTGCACCGGCCTTGGCGCCGGCTGCGCGGGCGGCATCGTTCGTCGCAACCACGACGATCGGGCGACCGCCGACGATGCCTCCGAACGCCACGACGGCAGCGTCGGAGCCGAGACGCTCGCGAACGCTCAGAGCGAGCGTGCGGATGTCGTCGGCGGAGCCGACCTCGCCGAGCGACGCGGATGCCACGCGGTAGCCGCCGACCTGCACGGCTGCCTCGACGAGAGCCGGGACGCGCCCTTCGCGCTCCTTCGCCTCGAACTGCGCGATGCGCTTCTCGGCTGCCTTCAGATTCGCCTGCAGCTCCTCGATACGGGCGCCGAGCTGGTCGCGTGGTGCCTTCAGCGCCGAGGTCAGCTGCGATACGACCGTGCGCTCGGCGGCCAGCTCGCGGAAGGCGTCCTGCCCGACGAGAGCCTCGATGCGTCGGTTGGACGCACCCACGGACGACTCGCCGACCAGGCTCACCAAGCCGATCTCCGAGCTCGTGGTCACGTGCGTGCCTGCGCACAGCTCGCGCGACCAGGGACCGCCGATGTCGACCATCCGGACCACGTCGCCGTACTTCTCGCCGAACAGCGCCATCGCGCCGGCCTCCTTGGCCTCATCGAGTGAGACGATGCGGGTGGTGACCTCGAGGGCGTCGTTCACCGCGCGGTTGGTGATCTCCTCGATCTCGGAGCGGGTCTCGAGCGACAGGGGCTGCGACCACGAGAAATCGAAGCGCATGTAGCCCGCACGGTTGAGCGAGCCGGCCTGGGTCGCGGTCTTGCCGAGCGTGTCGCGCAGAGCTGCGTGCACGAGGTGCGTGGCCGAGTGGGCCTGCCGAGCCGCACGCCGGTTGGCTGCGTCGACCACCGTGGTCGCGCGATCCTCCACCGAGATCGTGCCGGTCGCCACATGCACGGTGTGGCTGATGAGACCGGGAACCGGACGCTGCACGTCGAGCACGTCAAGCTCGAACCCGGCGCCCACGATCGTGCCCTTGTCGGCGACCTGTCCGCCCGACTCGGCGTACAGGGTCGTCTCGGCGAGGATGACCTCGGCGATCTGGCCCTCGGTGGCGCTCTGCGCGGGGGCACCGTCGACGATCAGTCCGAGCACACGGGATTCGGTCTGCAGGTCGGTGTAGCCGGCGAAGCCCGTCTCGCCCAGCGCACGGAACTGCCGGTACACCGAGACGTCGGCGAGCTGACGCTTGCGGTTGCGTGCGTCGGCCTTGGCGCGGTCGCGCTGCTCCTTCATGAGCGCGTCGAACGCGGGGCGATCGACGGCGAGCCCTGCCTCCTCGGCGACCTCGAGGGTGAGGTCGATCGGGAAGCCGTAGGTGTCGTGCAGCAGGAAGGCCTCGGAGCCGCTGAGGGTGGCCCCGCCCTTCTGCTTCGTGTCGTCCAGGGCGAGATCGAGGATCGTCGAGCCCTGCGCAAGCGTGCGGCGGAAGGTCTCCTCCTCGGCGAACGCGGCCGACGAGAGCGTCGACCACTCCGTCTCGAGCACGGGGTAGGCCGACTTCATGGCATCCCTCGAGGCCGCGAAGAGCTCGGGGAATGATGGTGCGTCCACGCCCAGCAGGCGCATCGATCGCACCGTGCGACGCATCAGGCGGCGCAGGATGTACCCGCGACCCTCGTTGGATGGGCGCACGCCATCGGAGAGCAGCATGAGCGACGAGCGCACGTGGTCGGCGATCACGCGGAACCGCACATCGTCTTCGTGGACGGCGCCGTACTTCCTGCCGGAGAGCTCGACGGCGCGATCGAGGACCGGTCGCACCTGATCGGTCTCGTACATGTTCTCGACGCCCTGCTTCAGGAAGGCGACGCGCTCGAGACCCATGCCCGTGTCGATGTTCTTCATCGGCAGCTCGCCGACGATGTCGAACTCGGTCTTGCTGCGGACGTTCTCGACGAACTCCTGCATGAACACGAGATTCCAGATCTCGAGGAACCGCGAATCGTCTACGGCTGGTCCGCCGTCCTTGCCGTAGGCGGGCCCGCGGTCGAAGAAGATCTCCGAGTCGGGGCCGCCGGGGCCGGGCTGACCCGTGTTCCAGTAGTTGTCTGCGCGGCCAAGTCGCTGGATGCGCTCGGGCTTCAAGCCGATGATGTCGCGCCAGATGGCCTCGGCCTCGTCGTCGGTCTCGTAGACGGTGACCCATAGGTCCTTCTCGTCGAAGCCGAGCCCGCCGTCGGCCTCGGAGGAGGTGAGCAGCTCCCAGGCATAGCGGATCGCGCCTTCCTTGAAGTAGTCCCCGAACGACCAGTTGCCGAGCATCTGGAAGAACGTGCCGTGGCGCGCGGTGCGCCCGACCTCTTCGATGTCGTTGGTGCGGATGCACTTCTGCACGTCGGCGATGCGCGGATGCGGAGCGGGTACGACACCCGTGAGGTACGGGATCATCGGCACCATGCCCGCGACGGTGAAGAGCAGCGACGGGTCGTCGCTGACCAGGGATGCCGAGGGGACGATGAGGTGGTCGTTCTTCTCGAAGTAGTCGAGGTAACGCTGCGCGATCTCCGCAGTTTTCATAGAGCTCGTGGCATTCCTTGCGTGGGAGCGCCGCGTCGGTGCGCGCGGCGGGTGGGAATCGGGTTCAGTCGTCTGCGGGGTCGGACAGGCGGGCTTCCTGCTGCCGATACGCGTCGCCGATGACGGCGGTGACCTGCGACAGACGGGCGTCGAGGTCGGCGAAGATCTCCTGTCCGCGAGGGTCCTTGTTCATGAAGTGAGCGGCGACGAAACCGCCGATCACGCCGAGCAGGAACCAGGACAGTCTCTTCATCGCTCCATCCTACGACGAGAGGCGCCGGGGAATCCCCGACGCCTCTCGTGTGGATGCTGATATCAGCGGGCTGCGTAGTACTCGACGACGAGCTGCACTTCACAGGTCACGGGGACCTCGGCGCGCTTCGGACGACGGACCAGGCGGGCCTGCAGCTTGTCGAGCTCGACCTCGAGGTAGCCCGGGACCGGGGGCAGGACCTCGGCGTGGCCGCCGGCTGCTGCGACCTGGAAAGGCTCGAGAGCCTCGGACTTGGCCTTGACGTGGATGAGCTGACCCGGCTTCACGCGGAACGACGGGCGGTCGACGAGCTGACCGTCGACCAGGATGTGACGGTGCACGACCAGCTGGCGAGCCTGCGCGGTGGTGCGGGCGAAGCCGGCACGCAGCACGAGGGCGTCGAGACGCATCTCGAGCAGCTCGACCAGGTTCTCACCGGTCAGGCCGTCCTTGCGGCGGGCCTCGTTGAACGCGATGCGCAGCTGCTTCTCGCGGATGCCGTACTGCTCGCGCAGACGCTGCTTCTCACGCAGACGGACGGCGTAGTCGCTGTCGGCCTTGCGCTTGGTGCGGCCGTGCTCGCCGGGAGCGTAGGGACGCTTCTCGAGGTAGCGGGCGGCCTTCGGGGTGAGCGGGATTCCCAGCGCACGGCTGAGACGGACCTTGCGGCGGTCCTGGGACTTCGTGACCACGAAGTGTTCCTTCCGTGACGTGGACGCGTCTTTCGCGCCTCACGGGCGTATCGCCTCGCTTCCTCCTTCGCGACGCGCACGCCGGGGCGCGACAGGAAGTGGTGCAGGAGAGAGGGATGCCCGAAAACTCGGTTTCGAGCCGCTCAATGCTAACAGATCGGGCTGGGCGCCTCAGTGATCGTCGAGGATCCTGCGGATCCGCTCCAGGCGTGGCGCGATGTCGCGTTCGGCGCCGAGGTTCTTCGGCTCGTAGTACCGGCGTCCCACGAGCTCGTCGGGAAGGTACTGCTGAGGAAGGATGCCCGCATCGCTGTCGTGCGGGTATCGGTACCCCTTGCCGTGACCGAGGCGTTTCGCACCGGCGTAGTGCGCGTCACGCAGATGAATCGGAACGCGCCCGAACCCACCAGAGCGCACATCGGCGATCGCCTGGTTTATCGCGGTGTAGGCCGCATTCGATTTGGCGGTGGTCGCGAGGTAGATGGTCGCCTCGGCCAGGGGGATGCGGCCCTCGGGCATCCCGATGAAGGCGACGGCGTCGGCGGCAGCCGTCGCGATGCTCAGCGCCTGCGGGTCGGCGAGACCGATGTCCTCGGCGGCGGAGATGACCAGGCGGCGGGCGATGAACCGCGGGTCCTCCCCCGCCTCGATCATGCGCGCCAGATAGTGCACCGCGGCGTCGGGATCGGAGCCCCGGATCGACTTGATGAAGGCGCTGATCACGTCGTAGTGCTCGTCGCCCTGCCGGTCGTACCGCAGCAGCGCGCGATCGACCGCCTGCGCGACGTCCTCGTCCGAGACGACGACCGCGCCGTCCTCCCGCTTCGACAGCGCGACAGCCGCCGCCGCCTCGAGCCCCGTGAGGGCGCGACGGGCGTCTCCCGAGGCGAGCCGGATCAGCGCCGCGCGCGCGTCATCGGAGACAGAGACAGCTCCTGCCAGGCCGCGCGCGTCGCCGACCGCCCTGTCGAGCAGCACGCCGATGTCGTCGTCGGTGAGCGGCTTGAGCGTCAGCAGGAGGGATCTCGACAGCAGCGGGGAGATCACCGAGAAGGAGGGATTCTCGGTCGTCGCGGCGATCAGGATGACCCAGCCGTTCTCGACGCCGGGCAGCAGCGCATCCTGCTGCGCCTTGGTGAAGCGGTGGATCTCGTCGAGGAAGAGGATCGTCGTCTGCCCGTACAGGTCGCGCTGCGTGACCGCCTCCTGCATGACCTCGCGCACATCCTTCACGCCGGCCGTGATCGCCGACAGCTCGACGAACCGGCGGCGCGACGAGCGGGCGATCGCCTGCGCCAGGGTCGTCTTGCCCGTGCCAGGCGGCCCCCACAGGATGATCGACACCGCCCCGGGTGCCTTGGCATCCGGATCGGCGAGGGCGACGATCGGCGATCCTGCACGCAGCAGATGCTGCTGCCCTGCGACCTCGTCGAGGGAGACCGGTCGCATGCGCACGGCGAGGGGGGTCTGTCCCGACAGGAGGGGCGCGGAGGTCATGGATCCAGGCTAGTCGGGGGGGGCGCACACGAGGCCGTGCCCGGGTAGGCTCGCTCACGACCGGACCAGGAGGACACCCATGGCAGCACGCGGATCCCGCACCCCTCAGCGCACCCGCACCGAGGCGGAGCGCGCTCGGCTGTACGCGGCGCGCAGCGCCTGGAACGCCAAGACCATCCGGCGCCGCCGCCGCGACACGATCGTGGCCACCGTCGTCGGCTCGCTGATCGTCGCGGGTGCCGTCGTGAGCCAGGCCGTGCATGCTCAGACCGCTGCGCCAGAGCCCACTCCGACCGACACGTCGACTCCCGTCCAGACTCCTTCTCCGGCACCGTCCGACAGCGCCTCACCGGACGCGACGCCCAGCGCCGAGCCGACGCAGACGTCGGGCGAGTGAACTAGGCTGAGCAACGTCCTTTCCCCCTCCCGCGGAGCGACCGCGCAAGGAGAACATCGTGTCTGACAACGACGCCCCCACGCCCACCCCTCCTGTTCCCGGCCCGCCCGTTCCGGCACCGCCGCGCAAACCGATGCCCGCCGCGGCACCGGCTTCAGCAGCCGCCCCCGCCGTCGCGCCGGTCGCCTCCGACGCCGCCGAATGGGGTCGCGTCACCGAGGACGGCACGGTCGAGGTGCGGGAAGGAGACGCCTGGCGTGCTGTCGGTCAGTACCCGGACGGCACCGCTGAGGAGGCGCTGGCTTACTACGCCCGTAAGTACGATGATCTCGCCGTCAAGCTCGGCACGCTCGAGACCCGCGCACAGAGCGGCGGCGCATCGGCATCCGACCTGACCAAGCAGGCCACGCACCTCAAGGGCGAGGCCACCGACGCCGCCGCCGTGGGCGATCTGGTGTCGCTCCGCGAGCGCATCGAGACGCTGCTCGCCTCGCTCGCCGATGCGGCGGCACGCGAGGCCGCGGCCGCCAAGGAGGCACTGGACGCCGCCATCGCCGAGCGCACCGCGATCGTCGAGAAGGCCGAGGCGGTCGCCGGTCGCGACCTGTCGAAGGTGCAGTGGAAGCAGGTCACCGCGGAGATGACCGAGCTCTTCGACGCCTGGCAGGCGCACCAGCAGAATGCGCCCCGCCTGCCGAAGGGCGTCGCGCAGCAGCTCTGGAAGCGCTTCCGCGACGCGCGCACGACGGTCGACAAGGCGCGCCGCGCGTTCTTCTCCGAGCTCGACGACGCGCACCGCACCGCTCGTGACGCCAAGACCCGTCTCGTCGAGCGGGCCGAGGCTCTCGCCCCGCGTGGCGTCGACGGCATCCCCGCGTACCGCGACCTCCTCGACGCCTGGAAGGCATCGGGGCGGGCGGGCCGCAAGGCCGATGACGCGCTGTGGGCGCGGTTCAAGGCGGCAGGTGACGCACTGTACTCGGCACGTGCCGAGCAGGCCGCCGCCGAGGAGGCCGACTCCGCGCCGAAGATCGAGGCCCGCGAGGCGCTGCTCGAAGAGGCGAAGGCCGTCGCCGACGAGCCGAACCTCAAGCGCGCTCGCGCCCTGCTCACCCGCATCCAGCGGCAGTGGGACGAGGTCGGTCGCATCTTCCCGCGCGAGAAGGAGCGGGCGCTCGATGACCGCATGCGGTCTATCGAGCAGGCGCTCAAGTCGCGTGAGGACGTCGACTGGAAGAAGAACAACCCCGAGACGAAGGCCCGCGCGAACGACATGAGCTCGCAGCTGCTCGAGGCCATCGAGAAACTCGAGGCGGAGCTCGCAGCCGCGGAGGAGTCCGGCGACAAGCGGGCCGTCAAGGAGGCCACCGAGGCGCTCGCCGCGCGTCGCTCCTGGCTGAGCGCACTGGGCGGCTGAACCGCGCAGCCGACCCGGAGTCGGCCGTTATCCACAGTATGAGCCGCGGCGCCCCTCTGACGGGCGCCGCGGCTCATACTGTTCAGCGTGCATCGCGCTCTGTTCTACCGTCCGGGTGATCGGCTGACCCTGCCCGAGCTGAGCGCCGCACGACTCGATGGCGATGTCGTCGAGGTCGGCGAGGGGTACATGCCTGCGGACACGATCGAGGGAGCCGGCGCGCGGGCACTGAGTCTGTCGCCCCTCGTCCCCGCGGGAACCGCGGTGAGCGGGGCGAGCGCGGCCTGGGTGCACGGAGCCGGCGACGCTCCCCCGCGCGTGCATCACGTGTCGCGGATCAGTGCCAGCCGTCAGCGCGTGAGTCCGTCGACACGCGTGGTGCACCACGAGAGACGTCTGGCCGCCGATGAGGTGGAGGTGGTCGGGGGTGTCTGGGTGCAGACGCCGGAGGCGGCCGCTGTGGCGCTGCTGTTCAGCTCGGCGCGCTCGCCGGAGGACGAGCGCTGGCTGCATGCGCTGATCCGCCTGCGCCCGGGCCTGGCCGACGCGGTTCGTGAACGTGTGCTGCCACTGGGCAGGCGCCCCGGCGCCGCCCACGCCAGACGCATACTCGAGAGCTGGCGAGTCAGGATGTCGTGACGCGGTACACGTCGTAGACCGCGTCGATGCGTCGCACCGCGTTGAGCACGCGGTCCAGGTGCACCGAGTCGCCCATCTCGAAGACGAATCTGCTGAGCGCGAGACGCTCGTCTGTGGTCGAGACGGTCGCCGAGAGGATGTTCACGTGGTGCTCGCTGAGCACGCGCGTGACGTCCGAGAGCAGTCCCGAGCGGTCGAGCGCCTCGACCTGGATCTGCACGCGGAACACGCTCTTGGTCGTCGGCGCCCACTCGACGTCGATGAAGCGCTCGGGGTCCGATCCGAGGGCCTTGACGTTGACGCAGTCCTGCCGGTGCACCGAGACGCCGCTGCCGCGGGTGACGAACCCGACGATGGGATCGCCCGGAACCGGCGTGCAGCAGCGTGCCAGCTTGACGAGGATGTCCGACGCGCCGCGTACCAGCACGCCGGAGTCGCTCGTGCGCGGCTCGCGCGCTGCGGCGCGACCGGGCAGCTCGATGGCGCCCGTGCTGGTGTCCTCATCGGCTGCGACGAGAGCGGTGACCTTCTCGAGCACCGACTGCGTGGAGACATGCCCTTCGCCCACCGCGGCGTACAGGCCGGAGACGTCCTCGTAGCGCAGCTGCCGGGCGACCTCGGCGAACGACTCCTGGTTCATGAGCCGCTGCAGGGGCAGGTTCTGCTTGCGCATCGCCCTGGCGATCGACTCCTTGCCCTGCTCGATCGCCTCTTCGCGGCGCTCCTTCGTGAACCATCCCCGGATCTTGTTGCGCGCGCGAGTGCTCTTGACGAAGCTCAGCCAGTCCTGGCTCGGGCCGGCATCGGGGTTCTTCGAGGTGAAGACCTCGACGACGTCGCCGCTCTTCAGCTCGGTCTCCAGCGGCACGAGCCGTCCGTTGACCTTGGCGCCCATCGTGCGGTGCCCGATCTCGGTGTGCACCGCGTACGCGAAGTCGACGGTCGTCGCCCCGGTGGGCAGCCCGATGACGCGCCCCTTCGGGGTGAAGACGTAGACCTCCTTCGCGCCGATCTCGAAGCGCAGCGAGTCGAGGAACTCGCTGGGGTCGGCCGTCTCGGCCTGCCAGTCGGAGATGTGCGCGAGCCAGGCCATGTCGGCGTCGGCGGCGCGGGCATCCACCTTGCCGCCGTTCATCCGCTCCTTGTACATCCAGTGCGCCGCGACGCCGAACTCGGCCTGCTGGTGCATCTCGTGCGTGCGGATCTGGATCTCCACCGTGCGGCCGGACGGGCCGATGACGGTCGTGTGCAGCGACTGGTACAGGTTGAACTTCGGTGTCGCGATGTAGTCCTTGAACCGGCCGGGCAGCGGTGTCCACCTGGCGTGGATCGCTCCGAGCACCGCGTAGCAGTCGCGTACCGAGCTCACCAGCACGCGGATGCCGATCAGGTCGTAGATGTCGTCGAACTCGCGGCCCCGCACGACCATCTTCTGGTACACCGAGTACAGCTGCTTGGGGCGGCCGACCACCTTGCCGCGGATGCGCAGTTCGCGAAGGTCCTCGTTGATCGACTCGACGACGCTCTGCAGGTACTTCTCGCGCTGCGGGGTGCGCTGCGCGATCAGGCTGTTGATCTCGGCGTAGATCTTCGGGTGCAGCACCGCGAACGAGAGATCCTCGAGTTCGGACTTGATGGTCTGGATGCCGAGCCGATGCGCGAGCGGCGCGTAGATCTCGAGCGTCTCCTTGGCCTTGCGCGCCGACTTCTCGGGCGGCACGAAGCCCCAGGTGCGCGCGTTGTGCAGCCGGTCGGTGAGCTTGATCAGCAGCACCCGGATGTCTTTCGACATCGCCACGATCATCTTGCGGACAGTCTCGGCCTGCGCGCTCTCGCCGTACTTGACCTTGTCGAGCTTGGTGACGCCGTCGACCAGCATGGCTACCTCGTCGCCGAACTCTGCCGTCAGCTCGGTGAGCGCATAGCCGGTGTCCTCGACCGTGTCGTGCAGCAGGGCTGCGGCGATGGCGCGCGGACCGAGGCCGAGCTCGGCCAGGATCTGCGCCACGGCGAGCGGATGCGTGATGTACGGCTCGCCGCTCTGGCGGAACTGGCCCTCGTGCTTCTCCTTGGCGACCCGATAGGCACGCTCGATGACGGGCAGGTCGCCGCGCGGATGGTTCGCGCGGACGGTGCGGATGAGGTTGTCGAGGTCGTTGACCCTGGGGGCTCGGGAGAAGATGCGCGGCACCAGCCGGCGCAGGCTCGACACCTGCGTAGTCGCCTGAGGATCCGCCATCTTCTGCTCCCGTTCCCGATCAGATCATCCTACGCGCGGCCGGGGTCCTCCCCGACCGCGCGGCGGGATCACACCGTGGCGACGGCGCGCTCGCGCGCCTCGTGCACCTTGGCATCGTGCGCGACGATCTCGGGCTCCTTCTCGCGGAACAGCGAGTAGAGAGGCGCAGCGACGAAGAGCGTCGAGTAGGTGGCCACGATGATGCCGACGAAGATCGACAGCGAGATGTCGGTGAGGGTCTCGGCGCCGAACCACAGCGACCCGATGAACAGGATCGCACCGACCGGCAGAGCGGCGACGACCGAGGTGTTGATCGAGCGGATCAGCGTCTGGTTCACCGCCAGGTTCACCGACTCCCCGAACGTGCGCGTCGTCTGATTGACGTCTTCCGTCGTGTTCTCGCGGATCTTGTCGAACACGACCGTGGTGTCGTACAGCGAGTACGCGAGGATCGTGAGGAAGCCGATCACCGCCGCGGGCGAGATCTCGAACCCGGCGAGGGCGTACACGCCCACCGTGATGAGCAGCACGTCGAGCAGACCGATGATGGCGGCCGCCGACATCTTCCACGTGCGGAAGTAGATCGCGAGGATGAGGAAGGTCAGCGCGAGGAAGATCGCCAGGCCCCACAGCGACTGACGGGTGACGTTCTCACCCCAGGCCGGTCCGATGAACGAGTCGGTGATCTCATCGGCCTTCACGTCGTACGCGTCAGCGAGCGCCGCTTTGACCTCCTGCGTCTCGTTCGGCGTCATCTGGTCGGTCTGCACGCGCACGTCGCGGTTGTTGACCGTGACGACCTTGGCGGCCGCGTTCGGGACGACCGAGCGCACGGCGTCGGTCGCCAGCGCCTGATCTGTCGACGCGGGCGCCGACACGACGAACTGCGATCCGCCGGTGAACTCGATCGAGAACTGCACGGGGCGCACGAGCGGCACGAGGGCCGAGCCGACGACCAGCAGGATTGCGATGACGAACCACAGGCGCCGCTTCCCGACGAACGGGAACGAGGTCTTGCCCGAGTAGAGGTTGTTGCCGAACTCATTCATGGAGAACATCAGGCGTCGGAGTCCTTTCCGGCATCCTTGGATCCCGCGAGAGCCTCAGCGCGCTTGCGCTCGGCGATGGTCTGCCGTCTCTCGGCCTCGCCGCGTGCGCCCTTGTTGCGCGCGGCGCGCCCCGACGAGCCGGTGCGCACGTCACGGAACTGCGCGCGACCGCGGTAGACCGCGCCGAGGGCATCCGGGTCGAGGCCCGACAGCTTGTGCCCCCCGCCGAAGAAGCGGGTCCGCGCGAGCAGCTGCATGACCGGATGGGTGAAGATCACGAAGATGAACACGTCGATGAGCGTCGTGAGCCCCAGGGTGAACGCGAAGCCCTTCACCGTCGCGTCGGCCAGCAAGTACAGCACGACGGCGGCGAGGACGTTGATGGACTTCGAGATGTAGATGGTGCGCTTCGCGCGCCCCCAGCCGTCTTCGACGGCGGCGACGATCGACTTCCCGTCTCGCAGCTCATCACGGATGCGCTCGAAGTACACGATGAACGAGTCCGCCGTGAATCCGATCGACACGATCAGACCCGCGACTCCCGCGAGCGAGAGCCGGAAGCCCATCCGCCAGGCGAGGATGGCGATGACGATGTAGGTCAGAACCCCCATCACGCCGATGGATGCCATGATCACCCAGCCGAGAGCGCGATAGGTGATCAACGAGTAGAGCGCCACGAGCCCCAGGCCGATGAGGCCGGTGATCAGGCCGATCTCGAGCTGCTGCGAGCCGAGGGTGGCCGAGATGGTGTCGGAGCTCTCGACGGTGAAGCTCAGCGGCAGCGCGCCGTAGCGCAGCTGGTCGGCGAGGGCCTTCGCGCTCTCCTGCGTGAAGTTGCCGGAGATGCTCGGCTTGCCGTTGAGGATGACCGCCTGCATGGTCGGCGCGGAGAGCACCTTGCCGTCGAGCACGAACGCGAACTGGTCGCGCGGCGACTGCTGCGCAAGACGGTTGGCGTTCAGGCGCTGGCTGACCTTGCCGAAGGTCTCGGTGCCTTTGGCGTCGAAGACCAGGTTGACCGTCCAGCGGCCGCTCTGCTGCTCGCGTCCGGCGGTGGCGTCGTCGATCACGGTGCCGTCGAGCTCGACGGGTCCGAGAAGATACTTGGCGCTGCCGTTCTCCTCGCAGGCGATCAGCGGCTCGTCCTCGGGAGCGTTGGAGGCGACTTCGGCAGAGCAGTCGTATGCCTGCAGCTCAGCCATTCGCCGGTCGGTCGCCCAGTTCGGGTCGGATGCATCGGTCGGCTCCGCCGTAGGCGTCGCGTTCACCGAGTCGTCCGGGGTCGGATAAGGCGTCTCCTGCCCGTCCTCGCCGACGAACGAGGTCGCGGGGTCGGTCGCGAGGATCACCGGACGCAGCTCGAGCTTCGCGCTGGCCTGGATCCGATCGCGCGTCGCCTGGTCGGCGGCGCCGGGGATCTGGACGACGATGTTGCGGCCGCCCTCGGTCGTGATGTCCGCCTCGGCCACGCCGGACGCGTCGACGCGCTGGCGGATGATCGCAGCGGCCTGGTTGAGCTGGTCCTCGGTGGGGGCGGCACCATCGGGCGACTCGGCGCCGAGGATGATCTGCGTGCCACCCTGCAGGTCGAGGGCGAGCTCCGGGGCCCAGGAGCTGGCCGGCTCACCGGCATCCGTCTTGAAGACGTAGACGCCGAGCGCGTTGATGCCGAACAGCACCGCGGTGACGATGAGCAGGCCGAGGAGGACTCGCCACGCGTGGCGAGTCGGGGATGATGATGCCACTGAGTTCCGCTTTCGAGTGAGGTGCCGGAGCCTGAGCGTCAGTTCTCGTCGTTGCGCTCGAGGCGCGCCTTGGTCTCTTCCGGGGTCTCGACCTTGATCGACTCGATGTCGTCGGTGCGCTCCCGGGCGGGCGCCGCGTCGACGTCCGTCGCCGGCGCGTCGACGATGACGTCGCTCTCGGGGGCGTCGACGATCACGTCACCCTCGGGCGTCTCCTCGACGAGACGGAGGATGGCCTGGCTGTGCACCTCGATGACCACGCCGGGGGCGATCTCGATCTGAGCCGGCTTGTCGAGGTCGACCGGGTCGTACGAGACGACGGTGCCGTACAGGCCGCCCTGCAGCAGCACCTTGACGCCGGGAACCGTCTTGGTGGCCTTCTCCTCCTGCTGCTCCTTCATCTGCTTCTGACGCTTGCGGGTGTTCACGAACATGAACACGAGCATCACGCCGAGAAGACCGAAGAGGATGATTTCCATGGGGATGGGCCTTTCGAAGAGCGCACGCCGATGAGCGCACAAGGGGTTCAGGGAAGCTTCAGCGATTATAGGTCATCGAACAATGCCACGCCGTCGGGGTGGCTGATGCCGAGATGCCGGTACGCCTCCGGCATCGCGATGCGTCCACGCGGTGTGCGACCGAGGAATCCGATGCGCACCAGGTACGGCTCGACGACGCTCTCGACGGTCTCCGCCTCCTCGCCGACCGCGACGGCGAGAGTGCTCAGGCCCACCGGTCCGCCGCGGAAACGGCGCACCAGCGCGTCGAGCACGGCGCGGTCGAGCCGGTCGAGGCCGATGGCATCGACGTCGTACAGGTCGAGGGCCGCCCGCACATCGGAGACGGATGCCGCGGAACCGCCGCCGTGCACCAGCGCGTAGTCGCGCACGCGACGCAGCAGCCGGTTCGCGATGCGGGGCGTTCCGCGGGATCGCCGCGCGATCTCGCTGAGCGAGTCGTCGGGCAGCCGCACCCCGAGCACGTTCGCCGAACGCGCGATCACGCGCTCCAGATCGTCGTCGTCGTAGAACTCCAGATGCCCGGTGAAGCCGAAGCGGTCGCGCAGCGGATTGGGCAGCAGACCAGAGCGGGTCGTCGCCCCGACGAGGGTGAAGGGGGCGAGGTCCAGAGGGATGCTGGTGGCGCCGGCGCCCTTGCCGACCATGATGTCGATGCGGAAATCCTCCATCGCCAGGTACAGCATCTCCTCCGCGGAGCGCGCCATGCGGTGGATCTCGTCGATGAACAGCACCTCGCCCGGCGTGAGACTCGACAGCAGGGCTGCGAGATCGCCGGCGTGCTGAATGGCCGGGCCGCTCGACAGGCGCAGCGGGCGGCCGCTCTCGTGGGCGACGATCATCGCGAGGGTGGTCTTGCCGAGCCCCGGCGGGCCCGCGAGCAGGATGTGGTCGGCCGGGCGCTCCTGGATTCGCGCGGCTTCGAGCAGCAGCTGCAGCTGACCGCGCACCTTCGGCTGCCCGACGAACTCGTCGAGGCTGCTCGGACGCAGCGCGCCCTCGATCGCGAGCTCCGTGTCGTCGAGCGCCTCGCCTGCGTCGCGCGCGTCGTCAGCCACGCTTGGCCCCAGGGCCCATGGCGGCGAGCGTGCGACGCAGCAGCGCCGGAACCGACTCGCGCTCTGCGTCGGTGGCATCCTCCGCCGACTGTGCGGCGGATTCGGCGGCGACCTTCTCCGACCAGCCCAGTCCGACCAGTGCCGCGGCGACCTGCTCGACGGTGGCGGTCGCGGGTGCGCCGGCGGGGGCCGATGCCACGCGCGGCTGGACCTTGCCGGCCAGCTGCACGACGATGAGCTTCGCGGTCTTGGGCCCGATGCCCGAGACCCGCCGGAACGGGGCGTCGTCTTCAGCAGTCACGGCCTCGGCGATCTGGTCGACGGTGAGGTGGGACAGCACGCCCAGCCCAGACTTCGGCCCGACGCCGGTGACGCTGAGCAGCTGACCGAAGATCTCGAGCTCGTCTCGGTCGCTGAAGCCGAAGAGGGTCAGTGCGTCTTCGCGCACGATCAGGCTGGTGTGCAGCTGAAGCTGATCCCCGATCACCGCGGTGTGCGCCACGTCCGCAGGCACGAAGACCGAGAAACCGACTCCGCCCGTCTCGATGACGACATGGGTCGATTCGGCGTGCAGCACGGTGCCGCGCAGAGACGAGATCATGCGGTCAGCCTATCGAGCAGGTCGTACATCCGTTCGACCGACACGGGCACGCGGCGGCATCGAGCGTCCGCGGGTTCCGCGCTCGGCGTCGACCCACGCCTGCTGCGCGGGAGTGAGCCCTCGGCCCGCAGCCGCCACCGCGGCGCCCCCGCGCCATGCATGACACAGGGCGATGGCGAGGGCGTCAGCGGCATCGGCCGGCTGCGGCGGGGCATCCAGCCGCAGGATCCGCGCGATCATCGACTGCACCTGGCGCTTGTCGGCCGAGCCGTAGCCGGTGACTGCGGCCTTCACCTCGCTGGGGGTGTGGGTCGCGGCGGGCAGACCCGCCTCCGCGGCGATGAGCAGGGCGACGCCGGATGCCTGGGCCGTGGCCATCACCGTCTGGACGTTGTGCTGGGCGAAGACCCGCTCGACGGCTACCGCCTCGGGCCGGTGCTCATCGATCACGGCGCGGATGCCTGCGGCCACGGCGGCCAGCCGCGTCGACAGATCGGCGTCGACGGGAGTGCGCACCACCCCGACGTGCACGAGCGAAGCCCGGCGCGATCGGTCGACGTCGACGATGCCGATGCCGCACCGGGTGAGGCCGGGATCGATGCCGAGGACGCGCAGGGAGCTCACTCCCCCAGGCTAGGAGTACGCGGAAGGCCCCGAGCGCAGGCGCGCCCGGGGCCTTCGGCCTGGGTCTCTGACCCTGTCGAAGGATTACTCCTCGTCGTCGTTCTCGAGCTCGGCCTGCACCTCAGGGGTCAGGTCGAAGTTCGCGAACACGTTCTGCACGTCATCGCTGTCTTCGAGCGCGTCGATGAGGCGGAAGACCTTCCGTGCCGTGTCGGCATCGATCTCGACCTTGAGGTTGGGAACGAACTCGACGTCAGCGGAGTCGTAGTCGATGCCTGCCTCCTGCAGACCGGTGCGCACCGCGACCAGGTCGGTCGCCTCGGCGATCACCTGGAAGCCCTCGGCGTGGGGCTCGACCTCCTCGGCGCCCGCCTCGAGCGCCGCCAACATGACGTCGTCCTCGGTGGTTCCCTCTCCGCCTACCACGATGACGCCCTTGCGGGTGAAGTTGTAGGCGACCGATCCGGGATCGGCGAGCGTTCCGCCGTTGCGCGTGAGAGCCGTGCGCACCTCGGCGGCAGCACGGTTCTTGTTGTCGGTCAGACACTCGATCATCAGGGCGACGCCGTTGGGTCCGTAGCCCTCGTACATGATCGAGGTGTACTCGACGGCCTCACCGCCGATGCCGGCGCCGCGCTTGACCGCACGGTCGATGTTGTCTTTCGGGACAGACATCTTCTTCGCCTTGAGCACGGCGTCGAAGAGCGTCGGGTTGCCCGCCTGGTCGGCTCCGCCGAGCTTCGCGGCGACCTCGATGTTCTTGATGAGCTTCGCCCAAGACTTGGCACGACGCGCGTCGATGACGGCCTTCTTGTGCTTGGTCGTGGCCCACTTGGAATGCCCGGACATATGTCTCCGCTCGTCGTCTGCGCCCGGAGTCGCCTCCAGGGCGTCGTCCATTCTATCGAACCCGTGCCCTTCGGTCAGCGTGCGCCGCGGTGGCATGGTGCGCTCCCACGACGCGGCCGCACGGTCGGCGGCACCTGCCGGGTGCGTCAGAGCGCCAGGCTCGTGTCGCCCGACCGACGCCGGTGCGCCGCGATGGTCGCGGATTCGGGCAGCGTGACCGGCTCGTCCATCGCCTGATCCGCCGTCCATCGCGTCCAGTCCTCGCCGAGCGGCCACGACCCTTCCGCCAGCAGCTCCTCCGCGGCGAGATCGGCGATCCGGCGCACCGCATCGGCCTGCGCTGAGGTGAACCTCCCCTGTGCGACGCTCGCGGCGAGTTCGTCGGCGTCCTTCAGCCAGATGTCCTCGGCTCCCGGATGCTCGGCATCCACCCAGAGGTCCAGCACGAGGTCGCGCGTGAACACCTGCGCGACATCGCCTCCGAGCCGTCGGTGCGGCAGCTCGAGGTTGATGTAGGTGCCGGCGGGCGCCCCGTCGGGGGTGCGGAAGAACCACACCGACCACGGCCGTCCGGTCGGGGCTGCGCGCAGCAGCCCGGGGCCCGTCCACGCCGACTCCCGGATCCGCCACGGCGAGCGGAACCGCTCTTCGAGCGGCACGTCTCTCACGTGCTCCCCCGCGACGGGCACCGGATCGAGGCGCGCCGATCCGGTCGGGATCCACGTGACCAGACCACGCGGATCATCCCGCACGACACGGGCCGCCTCGATGGTGCGACCGTATCTCCACAGAATGATCTGACCGGGTGCGAAGCGCGGGGCGGTCTCGTCGGCGGACGGCACAGCAGACAGCAGAGCGTCATCCGCGTGCGCTCCGTCGTGCAGCGGATGCTCGAGAAGGCCGATCGCGTCGTCGAGAGAGCCCCCTCGAGCGGCGAGCGTCGTCCAGGCGAGCCCCCTGCGGCCGACGAGTTCGACCGTGCCGCCGCTCGCGCTGACGCTGGTGCTTCCGAGCGGCAGTCTCATCCCGTCACGCTATCAAGGCGACGTCCGGTGACCTGGCTACGCGGGTCGTCGCGTGTCAGGCCCGCGCCGCGACGTGGTTCAGGAAGCGCTCATGAAACCGCGTCTCGCCCGAGATCTCGGGGTGGAAGCTGATTCCCAGCAGGTTCCCCTGCTCGACGGCGACGACGGTGCCGTCGTCGAGTGACGCCAGCACGGTGGCATCCGGTCCCACCGTCTCGACGACCGGCCCGCGGATGAAGGCCGCGTGCACCGGCTCGGCCCCCAGTGCCGGCACTCGGACCGACCCCTCGAACGAGTCGACCTGCCGCCCGAAGGCGTTGCGCCGCACCGTCACATCGAGGCCGCCGAAGGTCTGCTGTCCGTCGATCGCATCGACCAGTCGATCAGCCAGCATGATCAGTCCCGCGCAGGTGCCGAGCACCGGCATGCCCTCGCGGATCGCCGTACGGATCGGGTCGGCGAGGCCGAACATGCGGGCGAGCTTGTCGATGACGCTCGACTCGCCGCCGGGGATCACGAGTCCGGCGACGGAGGCGAACTCCGCGGGTCGGCGCACCCGCACCACGTCCGCGCCGAGGCGCTCGAGCAGGGCGGCGTGCTCGCGCACGTCGCCCTGCAGTGCGAGCACCCCGACGCGAGGCATCGTCACCAGCCGCGCTCGGCGAGGCGGTGCGGTGCCGGAAGGTCGGAGACGTTGATGCCGACCATGGCCTCGCCGAGGCCGCGCGACGCCTCGGCGATCACCTTCGGGTCGTCGTAGAACGCGGTGGCCTTCACGATCGCCTTCGCGCGGGCGACGGGGTCACCCGACTTGAAGATGCCCGATCCGACGAACACGCCGTCAGCGCCCAGCTGCATCATCATGGCGGCGTCCGCCGGAGTGGCGACGCCGCCCGCGACGAAGAGCACGACCGGCAGCTGACCGGTCTCAGCGATCTCGGCGACCAGCTCGTAGGGTGCCTGCAGCTCCTTCGCGGCGACGTACAGCTCGTCCTTTGACAGCGCGCCCAGCGCGGCGATCTCACCGCGGATCTTGCGGATGTGCTTCATCGCCTCGGAGACGTCGCCGGTGCCCGCCTCGCCCTTCGAGCGGATCATCGCCGCCCCCTCGGTGATCCGGCGCAGCGCTTCGCCGAGGTGAGTGGCACCGCAGACGAACGGCACGGTGAACGGCCACTTGTCGATGTGGTTCACGTAGTCGGCGGGAGAGAGCACCTCGGACTCGTCGATGTAGTCGACGCCGAGCTCCTGCAGCACCTGCGCCTCGACGAAGTGGCCGATGCGCGCCTTCGCCATGACGGGGATCGAGACGGCGTCGATGATGCTGTCGATCATGTCGGGATCGCTCATCCGCGACACGCCACCCTGCGCCCGGATGTCGGCGGGCACCCGCTCGAGCGCCATGACGGCGACGGCCCCGGCGTCTTCGGCGATCTTCGCCTGCTCGGCGGTGACCACGTCCATGATGACCCCGCCCTTCAGCATCTCGGCGAGACCGCGCTTGACGCGCTGCGATCCGGTGGTGGGGGTCTGGTCGGTGGCTGCCATGATCACTCCTTGTTGTGACAATCCGCACTTTGGCCTATGCCAAACGATAGCACCATAGAATCGGGACGATGGACGCGATGATCACCGGCACCTCGGCGGCCGAGATAGCCGACAGCGTGCGCGCTCTGCGCGAGCGCGGCACGCTGCGGGCGGGCGATCCCCTGCCGCCGGTGCGCGAACTGGCGACAACCCTGGGGGTGAACCGCAACACCGCCGTGTCCGCCTACCGCCAGCTCGCGCAGGCCGGGCTCGTCGTCTCGCGCGGTCGCGCGGGCACCGTGATCGCCGGCGGCGCGCCCGTCGCTCAGGAGGGCGTGGCCGACACGGTGCTGCGCGACGTGGCATCCGGAAACCCTGATCCCGCGCTCATCCCGGATCCCACCCCCGCGCTGGGACGCATCGTCGGCCGCCCCGTGCTGTACGGCGAGCCCGTGATCGACGCCGGTCTCGAGCAGTGGACGCGGGAGTGGATGCTGGCCGACCTGCCCCGCGACGACCTGCATGTCGTCGTCACCAGCGGCGCCGTCGACGCTGTCGAACGGCTGCTCGCCCAGGCGCTCACGCGCGATGACGCTGTGGCGCTGGAGGACCCGTGCTTCCTCTCCAGCATCCACACCGTGCGTCTCGGCGGCTATCGCGCCGTGCCGGTCGCCGTCGACGATCAGGGCATGACGGTCGACGGGCTGCGGGCTGCTCTCGACGCCGGCGTGCGCGCGGTGATCAGCACGCCCCGCGCGCAGAATCCGACCGGGGTGAGCCTCTCCCCCGAACGCGCTGCGGCCCTGCGCGAGGTGCTCGCCGATCATCCCTACGTGCTGATCATCGAAGACGACCACTTCTCGCTGCTCTCACCGCACCCGTACGCCTCGCTGATCTCGACGACGCATCGTCGGTACGCGCTCATCCGCTCGGTGTCGAAGTTCCTCGGGCCAGACATGTGCCTCGCCCTCGCCGGCACGGATCCCACCACCGCCGAACGACTCGCGATGCGTCTCAGCCCCGGCACGACCTGGGTGAGTCACCTCCTCCAGCGGCTCGCGCACGCCCAGCTCACCGACGACGGCGTCCGAGCGCAGATCGCCGGCGCCGCCGAGCACTACGCCGACCGCAACGCCTCCTTCGCCGCGGCGCTCGAGGCGCGCGGCATCCCGACTGTGTCGACCGACGGGCTCAGCCTGTGGGTGCAGCTCGAGACGACAGCGCGCGCGGCCGCCGAGAGCCTGATGCGCCGCGGCTGGCTCGCCCGCCCCGGCGACGAGTTCCTGCTCGACGAGACGGCAGGTCCGTCGCGGCACCTGCGCCTCACCGTGCACGATCTGTCGGATGCCGAGGCGGCCCGCCTCGTCGACGATCTCACCGCGGCGGCAGTGAGAGGATGACAGGATGAAGATCCTCTCGATCCAGTCGGCCGTCGCGCACGGCCACGTCGGAAACTCCGCCGCCGTCTTCCCGCTGCAGCGACTCGGCGTCGACGTGCTGCCGGTGTACACGGTGAACTTCTCGAACCACACCGGCTACGGAGCGTGGCGCGGACCGATGATCGATCCGTCCGACGTGCGCGAGGTCGTCACCGGCATCGAGGAGCGCGGCGTATTCGGTCAGATCGACGCGGTGCTCAGCGGCTATCAGGGCGGCGAGGGCATCGCGGACGTCATCATCGACGCCGTCGCCAGGGTGAAGGCAGCCAATCCGGATGCCGTGTACGCCTGCGACCCCGTGATGGGAAACGCGAAGTCGGGATGCTTCGTCGCGCCGGCGATCCCCGTGCTGCTGCGTGACAGGGTCGTGCCGGTCGCCGACATCATCACGCCGAACCAGTTCGAGCTGGGCTTCCTCACCGGCACCGAGCCGTCGGACCTCGAGTCAACGCTCGCGTCGGTCGACGCCGCGATGGCGATGGGGCCGTCGACCGTGCTCGTGACCTCCGTCGAGCGGCCCGACCGCGAGCAGGGCACGATCGAGATGCTCGTCGCCGACGCCACCGGAGCGTGGCTGGTCGCCACCCCGCATCTGCCGATGAAGGCCAACGGCTCCGGCGATGTGACCGCGGCGCTGTTCACCGCGCATTACACGTCTACCGGCGACGCGAAGCTCGCTCTGGAGCGCACGGTGTCGAGCGTGTTCGACCTGCTGCAGAACACGCTCGACTCGGGAGACCGGGAGCTGCGTCTCGTCGAGTCGCAGGAGGCCTACGCCAACCCGCGCATGCAGTTCACCGCACGCCAGGTGCGCTGACGCTCGGCAGGCTCAACGCCTGAGCGGGCTCAGCGCCTCGGCGGGCTCAGTGCGGCCAGGCGTTCGCGACGGCCTCGCGGATCTCGTCGAGCAGCTGCGGCAGCGCTTTCGTCTTCGCGATGATCGGGAAGAAGTTGGCGTCGGTCGCCCACCGAGGCACGATGTGCTGGTGCAGGTGGGCGGCGACGCCCGCCCCGGCGACCTCCCCCTGGTTCATGCCCAGATTGAACCCGTCGCAGCGCGAGACCTCGCGCAGCACCCGCATGCCGGTCTGCGTGAGCGCACCGATCTCGGCGACCTCTTCGGCGGTGGCCTGGTCGTATGTGCCGATGTGACGGTACGGGCAGACGAGCAGGTGACCCGAGTTGTACGGGAACAGGTTCAGCACGACGAACGCGGTCTCGCCGCGAGCGACGATCAGCCGCTCCTCGTCCGGATGCTTCGGCGCCTCACAGAACGGGCACTCGTCGCGCAGCGGCTGGGGCCCCGCCTGGATGTAGGCCATCCGGTGCGGAGTCCATAGCCGCTGGAACTCATCGGGCACCCCGACCAGCCGGCTGCCGTCTTCGGGATCGGTCACACCAGATCCTCAGAGGTCATCACGCGCGCGTGGCCGGCGATCGCCGAGCGGATGCGCGACACGGCATCCGCGATCGGCACGCCGTTCTCCTGCGTTCCGTCGCGGAAGCGGAACGAGACCGTGCCTGCGGCGCGGTCCTGCTCACCCGCGATGAGGATCACGGGCACCTTCGCCGTGGTGTGGTTGCGGATCTTCTTCTGCATGCGGTCGTCGGAGTGGTCGACGTCGGCGCGCACGCCGGCATCGCGAAGCTGACCGATCACGCCGTCCAGGTACTCGGCGTACTGGTCGGCGACGGGCACGCCCATCACCTGCACAGGAGCCAGCCACAGCGGGAAGTCTCCGGCGTAGTGCTCGAGCAGGATGGCGAAGAACCGCTCGACGGAGCCGAGCAGTGCGCGGTGGATCATCACCGGCCGGTGCTTCTGCCCATCGGGACCGGTGTACTCGAGCTCGAACCGCTCGGGCTGATTGAAGTCGAGCTGGATGGTCGACATCTGCCAGGTGCGCCCGATCGCATCGCGCGCCTGCACCGAGATCTTCGGGCCGTAGAACGCCGCTCCCCCGGGGTCGGCGACGAGCTCGAGGCCCGACTCGAGGGCGACCTCGCGCAGGGTGTCGATCGCGGTCGTCCACTGCTCGGGCTCACCGAGGAACTTGTCGTTGCCCTCTTCGTTCGTCGACAGCTCGAGGTAGAAGTCGTTCAGACCGTAGTCACGCAGCAGGGTGAGCACGAGGTTCAGATTGGTCGCGAGCTCGTCGCGCACCTGGTCCTGCCTGACGTAGATGTGCGCGTCGTCCTGCGTGAGCCCTCGCACGCGGGTGAGGCCCGAGAGCGTGCCGCTCTTCTCGTAGCGGTACACGGTGCCGAACTCCGCCATGCGCAGCGGGAGCTCGCGATAGCTGCGCCCGCGCGAACGGAAGATCAGGTTGTGGAACGGGCAGTTCATCGGCTTCAGGTAGTAGTCCTGGCCCTGCCGGGTGATGTTCCCCTCTTCGTCGCGCGCCTCGTCCAGATGCATCGGGGGGAACATGCCGTCGGCGTAGGTCTGCAGGTGACCGGAGGTCATGAACAGATCCTTCTTGGTGATGTGCGGACTGTTCACCACCTCGTAGCCGTTGCGCAGCAGGTGTCGACGCAGGTTCTCCTCGATCTCGTAGCGGATGATGCCGCCCTTGGGGTGGAACACCGCGAGCCCCGAGCCGATCTCATCGGGGAATGAGAACAGGTCCATCTCGACACCGAGCTTGCGGTGATCGCGGCGCTCGGCCTCGGCCAGACGCTCCTGATATGCGCGCAGCTCGTCCTTCGACGGCCAGGCCGTGCCGTAGATGCGTTGCAGCTGCGGGTTCTTCTCACTGCCGCGCCAGTACGCGGCGGCGACGCGAGTGAGGTCCCAGCCGTTGCCGACCATGCGCGTGCTGGGCACGTGCGGACCGCGGCAGAGATCCTTCCAGGCGACCTCGCCGTCTCTGGTGACGTTGTCGTAGATCGTCAGCTCGCCTGCGCCGATCTCGGCCGATGCCCCCTCAGCCGCGTCAGCGCCCGAACCGGGGCCACCGGCGAGGTCGATGAGCTCGAGCTTGAACGGCTCATCGGCCATCTCGGCCCGGGCCTCGTCCTCGGTGACGACGCGGCGGGTGAAGCGCTGCCCTTCGCGGATGATGCGCTGCATCTCCTTCGAGATGGCCTTGAGGTCCTCCGGGGTGAAGGGCTCGTCGACGCCGAAGTCGTAGTAGAAGCCGTCGGTGATGGGCGGGCCGATCCCGAGGTTCGACTGCGGGCGGATGCGCTGCACAGCCTGGGCCAGGACGTGCGCGGTGGAGTGGCGCAGAATGGCGAGCCCGTCAGGGCTGTCGACGGTGACCGGCTCGACGACGTCGTCGTCTGCGACGGTGCTGGCGAGATCCTTCAGCTCGCCGTTCACACGCATGGCGATGACGGCACGATCGGTGAAGAGGGCGAAGCCGTCGCGCTGGTCGGCACGGGGCTGGGCGATGTCTGACACGGGTTTCTCCAGATAGACGATGGAAGTGGACGACTCAGCTGCAGGCGCGAACGCGCCCTGCCCGCTCAGGCGTCCGTAGTTCGCGCGACGACACCGGTGACAGAGGTCACGAGAGCGGTCGACGCGGATTCCATGTGCTGAAGTCTACGCCGCCGGCTCCCGGCGGCCCGCATCCGGGGGCGTGCAGACACAGGAAAGCCCCGGTGCGAGAGCGCCCGCTCTGCGCACCGGGGCCGGGCGTCGATCGTTTACCCGTTGACGATCGACGCGGGGTCGGAGGTCACACGCTCGTGTTACGACCCGAGACCGCCCTGATGAGCCACGCGATGACCGCGAGCGCAAGAAGGACCAGTCCGACCCACAGCAGGAAGTTCAGGGACTGCACGAGCCCACCCGTGATCGCCAGGATGATCGCGATCACCGCGATGATGATGAGAAGAGGATTCATGACCGCTCCTTTCCGTTCTGGAGCTCACTCGAGCTCCGATACGACGACAGTACGGCGATGGCTCGCCGTGGTCGTAGGGGGTTGACTCCCCGACTCGAACCGTGCGACGCGTGCCGTCGGCGTGCCGACGTCTGAGAAGCTGTGCGCATGAGCTCCCCCTCGATCGTGTGGTTCCGCGACGACCTCCGCCTCGCCGACAATCCCGCACTGCGGGCGGCGATCGACCGCGGTGAGCCGATCATCGCCGTGTACGTCCTCGACGAGGAGTCGCCCGGGCTCCGGATGCTCGGTGGCGCCGCGCGCTGGTGGCTGCACCACTCTCTCGTGTCGCTGCGCGAGCGGATCGAGGAGTGCGGGGGTTCGCTCGTGCTGCGCCGTGGCGCCGCTGCCCGCGTCATCGCCGAGCTGGTGACGCAGACGGGCGCCCGTGCGGTGTTCTGGAACCGCCGGTACGGCGGTGCGCAGCGGGAGATCGACACGCAGATCAAGACGGATCTCCGCGAGGAAGGCGTCGAGGTGCGCTCGTTCGCCGCATCCCTCCTCTTCGAACCGTGGACGGTGCGCACCGGGAGCGGCACGCACTTCTCCGTGTTCACCCCGTTCTGGCGCGCCTGCCTCGCCCTCCCCGCGCCGCGCGCTCCCCTACCGGAGCCACACGAGCTCGAAGGGCCGTCGCGCGCGCCGGCATCCGATGATCTCGACGACTGGTCGCTGCTGCCCACCGCACCGGACTGGGCCGGCGGTCTGCGGGAGATGTGGGAGCCGGGCGAGCCGGCAGCGCGCGCACGACTGCGCGAGTTCCTCCGCGACGACCTGGCGCAGTACGACACCGCCCGCGACGAGCCGGCGGCCGGGGTCACGTCGCTGCTGTCGCCCCGGCTGCGGTGGGGCGAGCTGAGCCCGTTCACCGTCTGGCACGCGGCGACCGCGCACGAGGGCTCAGGACGATTCCTCTCCGAGATCGGCTGGCGGGAGTTCGCGTGGCACACGCTCTTCCACTTCCCGCAGCTCGCCACCCGCAACCTCCGCGCCGAGTTCGACGCGTTCCCCTGGCCCCGCCTCAAGCCGACCCGTCTGGCCGCATGGCAGCGCGGCGAGACGGGCATCCCTCTGGTGGATGCCGGGATGCGCGAGCTCTGGCACACCGGCTTCATGCACAACCGGATCCGGATGGTGACGGCGTCGTTCCTGATCAAGAACCTGCTCGTCGACTGGCGACGCGGGGAGGAGTGGTTCTGGGACACCCTGGTCGACGCCGACGACGCCTCCAACCCGTTCAACTGGCAGTGGGTCGCCGGTTCCGGCGCCGATGCCGCACCGTACTTCCGCGTGTTCAACCCCGAGCTGCAGGCGAAGAAGTTCGACCGCGACGGCCTGTACGTCAGCCAGTGGGCTCGGGATGCCCCGGCGGAGCCCATCGTCGATCTCGGCGAGACACGCAAGGCCGCACTCGACGCGTACGAGCAGATGCGCCGGTCGCGCTGACCCGCGCGCTGTCGAGGACGCTAGAGCAGATCGGCCGGCAGGTCATCGAACCCACCCGCCTGCACGATGTCGAGCACTTCGAGGCGCGGCGGCAGCACGGCGATCCGCACGCGACTGTGCGGTGAGAGCAGGACGGAGACCTCCGCCCCCTCGGCGGTGCGGAAATCCACGAACCGACTGTGGGCGGCGGCTTCCTCGATGCGCACCTTCAGATCACCGATGTCCTCGTCGTGCCCAAGGGGCATGCTGTCGTCGTCGTCGTTCACGATGATCGCGTGCTGCATCTGCCCTGTGGTCATGCCTGCGACCGTAATCACGCTGGCCGACTTGCAGGAGGGGGTTGCGCTCGGCGCATCCGCCAGCAACATTCACGATGTGCGCGCGGGCCCGGAAGACGAGAAAACCCCCGGACTCGTCCGGGGGTCTCTGTCTGTGCGCGATACTGGGATCGAACCAGTGACCTCTTCCGTGTCAGGGAAGCGCGCTACCGCTGCGCCAATCGCGCCTAGAAGGCTGTTCAGTTGTCAGAGAGGTGGCGACGGGATTCGAACCCGTGTAAACGGCTTTGCAGGCCGGTGCCTAGCCTCTCGGCCACGCCACCGCGAGGTGGATTCGAACCCACATGCCGAAACCCCCTGAAGGGGGCTCCTGCACTCGAGCGGATGACGAGACTCGAACTCGCGACCCTCACCTTGGCAAGGTGATGCGCTACCAACTGCGCTACATCCGCATATTCTGTTTTCGTTTCCGGCGTCCCGGGCACTTGAAATACATTAGCCCAGGATCAGCGCATCACCAAACCGCTCCACGCCGCCGGGCGTGTCTTCACCCGCCCCTCGAGCCGCCACGCCCGGCCGGCCGCACGGTGTCAGGACGCAAGCGCGGATCGGGTATGCTTTCTGACTGTGCCACCGTGCACGACACAACTCCACAGGGGCGATTGGCGCAGTTGGTAGCGCGCTTCCTTCACACGGAAGAGGTCGTCGGTTCGAGTCCGGCATCGCCCACCAGCCCGAGGCCCCCGTCAGTGATCTGCCGGGGGCCTCGTTGTCTGTGACGGGCGCATCGGGGCACGCCCCGTAGCACAGACGGACGCGAATCGCGCCCCCGTTCACACATCCGCGCGCGGCGATCAGGCTGAACGCATGCTTCACCGGATCGCAGACGACGCCCCCCTTCTTCTCGTGCACGGCTACGACCTCGGCGCCCGCATCTGGTCACGAGTGCGTGACGGTGCGCGCGGCGCCCCGATGCGGCTGCTCGGCCATCGCGCGGTGTTCGTGCGCGGCGCGGAGGGCGTGAGCCTGTTCTACGACGAGACCCGCGTCGCCCGGCACGGCGCCATGCCGCGCTTCGTCCAAGAGACCCTGTTCGGGCACGGATCGGTGCACAGCCTCGACGGCGCGGATCACCGTCATCGCAAGGCCACCTTCGTCGACGTCGCCTACGAGGACGAGCAGGTGCGTCGCCTGGAGCCGGAGCTCGAGCGCGAGTGGCAGGGCGAGCTCGACCAGTGGATCGCGGGCGGCGACCGCACGGCGTACGACGCCGCCGTCGGGGCCTTCGGTCGCGCCGGCATGCGGTGGGCGGGCCTTCCCGGCTCCGACGACGCGCGCACCAGATGGGCGGGGCGGCTCGCGCAGATCGTCGACGGCTTCGGCCGCCCCCTCTCCCCCGCCTTCGCCGAGGCGCTGTTCAACCGCCTCTGGTCCGACCGACGTGCGGCGCGACTCATCCGCGATGTGCGCGCCGGCACCCTCACCCCGCCCGAGGGGACGGCGCTGCACGAGTGGGCGTGGCATCGCGGAGCGGATGGAAGGCTTCTCCCCGAGCGGCTGGCCGGGGTGGAGCTGCAGAACAGCATCCGTCCGCTCATCGCCGTCGCACGCTTCGTCGCCTACGCGGCGAAGCAGCTCCTCGAGAACCCCGACTGGCGCCTGCGCATCCATGCCGAGACGGCGCGCAGCGGGCGACTCGTGGGCGGGCAGCTCGCTGTGGCGTTCGCCCAGGAGATCCGCCGGACGTCGCCGTTCGTTCCGATGCTGCCGGGGCGGGCGATCACCGACATCGACTTCGACGGGCAGCACGTTCCGGCGGGTGGGCGCGTCGTCATCGACATCCTCGGCACGAACGTCGACGACGCATCGTGGGACGATGCGAGCGAGTTCCAGCCGCAGCGTTTCACCCACCGCCCCGATTACGAGGCGATCCCGGCGTTCATCCCGCACGGTGGCGCCGACGTCGCCACGGGCCACCGCTGCCCGGGCGAGAAGCTCGCGATCGCCGGCCTCTCCGCCGCCATCGCCGCTCTCAGCGACCCACGCCTGCGGATCGATCACGAGGGCCTCGACGTCGATCGACGCCGGCTGCCCACGATGCCGGCATCCGGCGGCTGCGTGCACGCGGCGGCCGCGCAGCGCGCAGACACCGACCGAGACGACGACCGAGACCACGAGCACGAGCACGAAGACGAGCACGACGAGCAGAGGAGCATCTCATGAAGGCACTGACCTGGCACGGCAAGCGCGACGTCCGCATCGAGCAGGTGCCCGACCCGGGCATCCTCGAGCCGACCGACGCGATCATCCGCGTCACCTCCACGGCGATCTGCGGTTCCGATCTGCATCTCTACGAGCTGCTCGGCCCGTTCATCGACCGGGGAGACATCCTCGGCCACGAGACGATGGGCGAGGTCGTCGAGGTCGGTTCCGCGATCGAGAATCTGACCCCCGGCGACCGCGTCGTCATCCCGTTCAACATCTCGTGCGGCACGTGCTGGTTCTGCCGGCGGGGTCTGCAGTCGCAGTGCGAGACGACCCAGGTGCGCGAGTACGGCAGCGGCGCCGCCCTGTTCGGGTACACGAAGCTGTACGGGCAGGTGCCAGGTGGGCAGGCGGAGTACCTGCGCGTGCCGCTGGCGGACTACAACCACGTGAAGGTCGGCGGCGCCCTGCCCGACGATCGCTACCTGTTCCTCAGCGACATCCTGCCCACGGCATGGCAGGGGGTCGAGTACGCCCACATCCCCGCCGACGGCACCGTCGTCGTGCTCGGGCTCGGTCCGGTCGGCCAGTTCGCCGCCCGTATCGCCCGCTTCCGCGGGCACCGCGTGCTGGCCGTAGACCCTGTTCCCGAGCGCCGCGCCATGGCCGCCCGGCACGACATCGAGGTGTTCGACCTCGACGACGACACCGTCGCGCATCTTCGCGACCTGACGGCCGGCCGCGGCGCCGACTCGGTGATCGACGCGGTCGGGCTCGAAGCGCACGGCAGTCCGGCGACCTCCCTCGTGCAGCAGGCGGTGGGGCTGCTGCCCGATCCGCTGTCGCGACCCATGCTCGAGCACGCCGGCGTCGACCGGCTCGCCGCGCTGCACGCCGCCATCGACCTGGTGCGTCGCGGCGGCACGGTCTCGCTGAGCGGTGTGTATGCGGGCGACGCCGACATCCTGCCGATGAAGACGATGTTCGACAAGCAGATCGCTATGCGGATGGGCCAGTGCAACGTCAAGCGCTGGACCGATGAGATCCTGCCCCTCGTGGAGGACGACACCGATCCGCTCGGCGTGATGGACCTCGTCACCCACCGGGCTCCCCTCGACGACGCACCCGATCTGTACCGCACGTTCCAGCGCAAGGAGGACGGCTGCATCAAGGTCGTGCTGAGCCCTGGCGCCACACAGCCGGCGCACGCGCCCGCCGGCGACGGCGCCCTATGATCGGCTTCACCGGCACGCGAACGCTGCCGCGGGCAGAACGGTGGCGCACATGAACGACTCACGCATCGTCGTATCCGGTGCGAGCGGTCTGATCGGCGGGGCGCTCACGCGGTCGCTTCGCGGGGACGGCGTGCGCGTCGTGCACCTGGTTCGGCGTCCCGCCCGCAACGGCGACGAGATCGAGTGGCTCACCGGCGGCCGGCTCGACCCCGACGCGCTCGCGGGCGCTGCCGCCGTCGTGAACCTCAACGGCGCCAGCATCGGCCGGCTGCCCTGGGGCGCCGGCTACCGGCGCACGCTGCGCGAGTCGCGACTGCGGCCCACCTCGGTTCTCGCTGACGCTCTGCTCTTCCTGAAGGCCGATGCCCCGCCCCTGCTGTCGGCGTCGGCGGTGGGATATTACGGCGATCAGCCCGGCATCCGTCTGGACGAGAGTGCGGCATCCGGTGAGACCTTCCTCGCCGGCCTCTGCGTCGAGTGGGAGCGGGAGGCGATGCGGGCTGCCGCAGCGACGCGCGTCGCGCTGCTGCGCACCGCGCCGATCCTGCATCCGGATGCCGTGCTGAAGCCGATGATCACCCTCACCCGCCTCGGGCTCGGCGGCCCGCTCGGATCAGGGCGGCAGGTGTGGCCCTGGATCTCCCTGGAAGACGAGGTTCGAGCGATCCGGCACATCATCGACTCCGACCTGCACGGTCCGGTCAACCTCACCGGACCGCATCGGGCGACCGCGGGCGGGATCGGTCGCACCCTGGCTTCCCTGCTGCATCGGCCGTACCTCATCCCGGCGCCCGCCTGGGCGCTGCGTCTGGGTCTCGGACGCGCCGCCGCAGACTCCCTGCTGCTGGCCGACGCAGATGCCGTGCCCGAGGCGCTGACCCGCGGCGGGTTCGCATTCCGGCATCCCACCGCGCCGGAGGCTCTCGCCGCCGCGCTCGACTGAGCGACCACCAGCGTCGACGACGGGCACCGGCATCGGGCGGGCACCGGCGCCGGGAGGGCGTCAGGTCGGGCTGGGGCGCACGGGCGTCAGTGCGCCCCCGCGTGCAGTGCCGCATCGACGGCCGACCCGATCCCCCGCGTCCACGGCTCGCCGTGCCCGGGGAGCACGAGGGCCGCGTCGACAGCGCGCAGCGCATCCAGCGATTCCAGCGCGAGGCTGCTGTCGGCTGTGGCCGCCCCGGCCACGATCTGCGGACCGCGCCGGCCGGTGTAGGGGTCGAGCGTGACCAGCGCATCGCCGCACAGCAGCACGCCGGCCTTCTCGAACATGTACCCGCAGTGGCCGTCCGTGTGGCCTGGCGTCCAGATCGCGCGGGGATGCCCCGGCACGTCGATCACCTGGCCGTCGGCCACTCCAGGGGCCGCCGTCACGCCCTTCACGCGCAGCGCGCCCGCACTCACCATCGACACCACCGTCGGCAGGATGCGCGGGTGGCGGAGCGGGTACGACCAGATCGGCGCCTCGTGCGCGTAGCGGTAGGGATGTCGTGCCAGGCGCTCATCGTCCGGATGCACCAGAGAGGCGACACCGCGTTCGGCGAGCGGGCGCGCCATTCCGACGTGATCGAAGTGACCGTGAGTCAGCAGCACGGCATCGATGTCACGCACGCCCGCGCCGATCCGCTTCAGCAGCGCTCCGAGCAGCCGACTGGAGCGCGGCAGACCGGCGTCGACGAGAGTCAGCCCACCCTCCGCCTCGATCAGATAGCAGTTGACGTGCGCGACATCCAGCCGGTGCACGCCAGGAGCAGGTTCCGTCCATCCCCTCGCTGTGGTTCTCATGACACCACTGTGGGGCGCCGGCATAAGACACGTACGTGCCTTGCCGTCGCCCCACAGGGGTGCTAGCGAAGGGTGCTCAGGCCCGAGCCCGTGCCACGGCGGCGCGAGCGGGCTGCGGCTCCGAGAAGATCACCACGATGATCACGGTGATACCCACCACCACGTGGGGCACCCACGCGTTGGGGGCAGCGGAGATGAAGCCGAACAGCAGCGGCGACAGCGCCAGGAAGAGGCTGGCGACCACGTCGAAGACGAGGTGCACCGGCATCGGGATCAGCTTGAACGGTCCCCACTCGTAGCTGGTGAAGAGGCTGTAGACGATGAGGCCGACCCCCAGGACGATGGGGATCACGACGGCGGGTCCGCCCATTCCCGCGAAGCCGAAGAGCCAGGGAGCGACGATGAGCGCGGCTCCCACCAGGTAGTCGAGAACGCCGTGGACTTTCGTGGGAATGAAGCGCATGATTCCTCCTTGATCGGTCGAGCCGCGGACGGCGGCTCGGAGGGTGTTCGTCACTCCGGTCCGATCGGATTGCATGCCCGACGCTGCGCCTCAGTCCCGAGCCCACCCGTACCGGTCGACGAGCGCGCGGGCGATGCGACCATAGCGGGCGACATCGAGCACCGCCGCCTCTCTGCGCATGCCGTCGTGGTGCACGCTGTACAGCTGCTCGATGTCGACCCACGACTCGCGCCCCTGCGCGTCCCAGGCGCCGGACCCGATCGAGATGAAGTCCCGATCGCGCTCATGGGCTCTGCTCGTCATCCGCACCGCGTAGACGCGGTCGGAGCCGTGCCGCCCGATTACCAGCACCGGCCGGTCCTTGCCCCGTCCGTCGTTCTCCGCGTAGGGCACCCAGGTCCAGATGATCTCCCCGGAGTCGGGCAGGTGATTGCGCGAGGGCGAGTAGCCGACGCTCACACCGCCGACTCGCTCGGGGTCGACCTGCACGGTCTCGGCCCCGGGCATCCTGCCGGCCGAGGAGTCCCCCTCGGGTGTCGATCGGCTGCGGTCCGGTCGCAGGGTGGCACGCCGGCGGGGGCGGGCCTGCTGCCCGCCCCCGCTGCGCCCCGACAGCGCCCTGCCGAGAAGGTCGACGATGACCGAGAGGATCCTGCTGCCCGAGCTCACCCGCCCACCATAGCGGCGGGTGACGGCGCGAGCGCGTAGCCCTCCTCGCCGTGCACGGCCAGGTCGACACCGGCGAGCTCATCCTCGCCGGTGACGCGGAAGCCGATCGTCTTCTCGATCGCGAAGCCGATCGCGTAGGCGACTACGAACGAGTAGACCATCACTCCCCCGGCCGCGATCACCTGCACGGCGAGCAGCCGCAGATCACCTCCGGTGAACAGGCCCTGCCCGGTGGCGAAGAAGCCGAGGTACACGGTTCCGAGCAGCCCGCCGACGAGGTGCAGGCCCACGACGTCGAGCGAGTCGTCGAACCCGAGCCGGAACTTCAGATCCACCGCCAGTGCGCACGCGACCCCCGACAGCGCTCCCAGCAGCAGCGCCCATCCCGGCGTCAGGTCGGCGCAGGCGGGAGTGATCGCGACGAGACCCGCGACCAGGCCCGAGACCGCTCCGACCGAGGTCGGCTTCCCGACCCGCAGCTTCTCGACGAGCACCCAGCCGAGGATTCCTGCGGCAGCGGCGCCCAACGTGTTGATCGCGATCAGACCCACACCGCCCATGTCGTCCGAGAGCCATTCGGCCCCGGCGTTGAACCCGAACCATCCGAACCACAGCAGCGCCGCGCCCAACAGCGTCAGCGGCACGTTGTGCGGCTTGTTGAGCTCGCGCCCGAAGCCGATGCGCTTGCCCAGTACGAGAGCCAGCGCGAGGGCTGCGGCGCCTGCGTTGATGTGCACGGCGGTGCCGCCGGCGTAGTCGATGACCGCCACTCCGCTGTCCTCCCCGAACAGCTCCGTGCCGAGGTTCATGATCCAGCCGCCGCCCCACACCCACGCGGCGATCGGGAAGTAGCCGATCGTGCCGAAGATGCCCACGAAGATGAGCCAGGGGCCGAAGCGCGCCCGATCGGCGATCGCACCCGAGATGAGCGCGACGGTGATGATCGCGAAGGTGGCGCCGTACGCGACTCCGAGCAGGGCGACGTTGGCGTCCGGTCCCGCCGATGCCGCCGCCAGGCCGAGATCGGCGAACGGGTCGCCGGCGAAGTGCGACGGAGACGTGACGCTGCTCATCGAGTAGCCGTAGAGAACCCAGAGCACAGCGATCAGACCGATCGCGCCGAAGCTCATCATCATCATGCTGATGACGCTCTTCGCCCTGACCAGACCACCATAGAAGAACGCCACCCCGGGCGTCATCAGCAGCACGAGCGCCGTCGCGGTGACCACCCACGAGACATTGCCTGTGGCATCCATGTCGAAACCTCCTCCGTTGAACGAACGAGGTCAGTCTGGGCTCCTGATGTTTCCGGCGGGCACGCATCGTGTTTCCGGCACGTTACGCCGCGGCGCGCGGTGTGACGATCGTGTTACTCGGCTGCGGAGTGGGTCAGCGCGTTCAGGCGCGAGATCGCGCGCAGGTACTTCTTGCGGTATCCCCCGGCGAGCATCTCGTCGGCGAACACCTGGTCGAGGGCGACCCCGGTGGCGACGATCGGCAGCTGGGCGTCGTACACCCGGTCGACGAACGCGACGAAGCGCAGCGCCTCGGACTGGTCGGTCAGGGTGTGCACGTCGCGCAGGCCGACTAGCGACAGCCCGTCGATGAGGCGGATGTAGCGGGACGGATGCACCCGCGCCAGGTGCTGGATGAGATCGGCGAACGCGTCGTCGGATGCCTCGCCCGAGGCCGCCGCCTGTTCGATCGCCCGCGCGTAGCGGGTGGCGTCGGACACCACCGAGCTGCCGTCGATCGCGCGCTGCCGGTAGTCGACGCCGTCGATGCGCAGGGTCTCGAAGCTCTCGGACATCGCGTGGATCTCGCGCAGGAAGTCCTGCGCGGCGAACCGGCCCTCACCCAGCGCGTTGGGCGGGGTGTTCGAGGTGGCGGCGAGCTTCGTGCCCGACGCCACCAGCTCGCCGAGCAGGCGCGTCATCACCATGGTGTCGCCGGGGTCGTCGAGCTCGAACTCGTCGATGCAGAGCAGATCCGCGCCGCGCAGCAGATCGACCGTGTTCTTGTAGCCGAGCGCGCCGACCAGGGCGGTGTACTCGATGAACGAGCCGAAGTACTTCCGGCGGGCGGGAAGAGCGTGATAGACCGAGGCCAGGAGGTGGGTCTTGCCGACACCGAAGCCGCCGTCGAGGTAGACCCCCGGCTTCATCGGGGTCTCCTTCGGCGCGCGGCGGAACAGGCCCGCCTTCTTCACCGGCGTGCCTCCGGCCGCGCCGGCGAAGCGCTGCAGCAGCTGCTTGGTGGCCTCCTGCGACGGATAGCGCTCGTCCGAGCGATAGCTGTCGAAGGTCGCTTCGTCGAACTGGGGAGGCGGGACGAGGCTCGCCAGCATCTCGGTTCCGGTCACGACGGGCGTGCGCTCGGTGAGGTGCACGACGCCCGTGCTGATCTGCTGGGTCATCACGTTCCTGAGGTCATAGTCTTACGATCCGGATGCGGGTGCGCGCCAGGGGATCTATCGTCATAGGGGACGGCTCAACTTTACGCCGTCGCATGCCCACCCGAGCCCGACCCCTGAGGAGCATCCGTGGCCGTCGATCGCGACACGTCATCCCCCAAGTTCGCCGAGTACGCCGAACCCGGCCGCCTCGTGACAACCGAGTGGCTCGCCGCCCGCCTCGGCACCCCCGGCCTCGTGGTGGTGGAATCCGATGAGGACGTGCTGCTCTACGAGACCGGGCACATCCCCGGTGCGGTGAAGATCGACTGGCACACCGAGCTCAACGACCCCGTCGTGCGCGACTACGTCGACGGCGAGGGCTTCGCCGAGCTGCTGAGCCGCAAGGGCATCGCCCGCGACGACACCGTGGTCATCTACGGCGACAAGAACAACTGGTGGGCCGCTTACGCGCTGTGGGTCTTCTCGCTGTTCGGACACGAGGACGTGCGCCTGCTCGACGGCGGACGTGACCGCTGGATCAGTGAGGGGCGCGAGATCACCACCGACAAGACGGTGCGCCCGGCCACCGAGTACCCCGTGGTCGAGCGCGACGACTCGCAGCTGCGTGCCTACAAGGAGGACGTGCTCGCCTTCATCGGCAAGGGGCCGCTGATCGACGTGCGCTCGCCCGAGGAGTACAACGGCGAGCGGACCACGGCGCCGGCCTATCCCGAAGAGGGCAGCCTGCGCGCCGGGCACATCCCCACCGCGCAGAGCGTGCCATGGGGCAGGGCGGTCGCCGAGGACGGCGGTTTCAGGCCACGAGCCGAGCTCGAGGCGATCTACCGCGACGAGGCCGGCATCGACGACTCCGACGACGTCATCGCCTACTGCCGCATCGGTGAGCGCTCCAGCCACACCTGGTTCGTGCTGAAGCACCTGCTCGGCATCGAGAAGGTGCGCAACTACGACGGCTCGTGGACCGAGTGGGGCAGCGCCGTGCGCGTGCCCATCGTCAGCGGCAGCGAGCCCGGCACGCTCTGACCTCGCAGCCCCGGCGGGATGGGATGATGGCAGGGATGACTGACACGCACGTCCCCGCCGTCCTCGCCGAGTTCCGCGACGAGTTCCTCGAGCTGCCCGAGCCCGATCGTCTCGAGCTGCTGCTCGAGTTCGCGAACGCGCTTCCTCCCGTCTCCGATGAGATCGCGGCCCATCCCGAGATGGCCGAGCGGGTGGCAGAGTGCCAGTCCCCCGTCTACATCTACATCGAGGTCACCGACGGCGTCATCACGATGCACGCGACGGCGCCGCCGGAGGCCCCGACGACCCGCGGATTCGCGAGCATCCTCGCGCAGGGCCTGACGGGCCTCACCGCCGACGAGGTGCTCGCGGTGCCGAACGACTATCCCCAGAGCCTCGGTCTGACGCGGCTCGTCTCGCCGCTTCGGATCGGCGGCATGACGGGGATGCTGATGCGCGCGAAGCGTCAGGTCGAAGCCAAGCGCTGAGCGGCCGGCGACGGCCGCGGCTCGCCGTCAGACCAGGCCCTGGCCGGTCAGCCAGTCGGTGATCGCCCCCGACCAGCCCTGCTCGTCGTAGTTCCAGATCTTGGTGTGACGCGCACCGTGGAACTCCGGCATCGTCACGAGATCGGGTCGCGCCTCGGCCAGCGCGTGCGACGCATCGGCCGGCACGAACCCGTCGTCGTCGCTGTGCAGGATCAGGATCGGGGCGTCGAGCTCTGAGGCGCGGGCGACCATGTCGAGCCTGTCGAACGGGATCGCCTCCTCGGCTCCGCTGAGCCGGGCGAGGAACGTGTTGCCCAGCGCTCCCATCGCGAGCCCCGGCAGCGGTTCGCGCAGCCCCGACTCGCGTGCCTGGAAGCGCAGCACCGTTCGCCAGTCGACGACGGGCGAGTCGAGGATGACGCCGGCGATGGCATCCCGATGCTCGGACGAGACCGCGGTCTGCAGGGCGATGGCGCCGCCCATCGACCATCCCATCAGCACCACGCGCTGCGCGCCGTGACGCAGCGCATAGCCGATCGCCGCGTCGACATCGCGCCATTCCGAGGCGCCCAGGGCGTAGCTGCCCCCGCGCGTGCGCGGCGCCTCGCCGTCGTTACGGTACGACGCGACCAGGGTCGGCAGACCGAGCGCGTTCATGACGGGGACGGCGCGCAGGCACTCGGAGCGCAGCGTGCCGCGACCGTGCACCTGGATCACCCACGTCGACGAGTCGGCGGGGAACAGCCAGGCGGGGCAGGGGCCTGCGGGCGAACCGATCAGCACGCTTTCCCAAGGCAGGTGCAGCTCGCTCGGCGACACGTGGTACCAGCCGCTGAAAGCGGCGTCGCGGTCGACCCGCGCTCCCGGCTCGATCTGCGTGAGCAGCTTGCGGCGCACGCTCGCGGCATCGGCGCCGAGCACCGCCCCGAGCTTGACGTAGCCGTATGTGCCGGTGGTGAACAGCCCGTAGCGCCCAGGCAGCTCGGTGTCGGGCGTGCGGCTGAGCTCGATGGTCTGCGCGCCCGTGTCGACGGCGAGGATCTGCGTGTCATTGCGGCGCACCGAGGGCATGACCACGCGGCGGGCCGTGGCGAGCACGGCGGCTGCCCCGGCCGCGGCCCCCGCGGCGATGACAGCGGGGACGGCGAAGGCTACGGCGTGCCTGAGACTCTTCATCGCCTCCCGACTCTAGCCTGTCCAGGTGAGCGCACACCCGGATGCCGCGACGCTGTTCGACGCAGCGGCGGCAGAGCTTCGTGAGACGGCGTTCCGCGCCGACATCGTGGTGCGGGAGATCCCGTCACCCGCGGGGCTCGCGCCCTTCGCCCTGGCGCTCGCGGCCGATGTGCGCCCCGACGATCATGGCGACTCGGTGTACGGCACCGGCCGCTTCGTGCTGCTGCACGATCCCGACGAGCCGGATGCCTGGGGCGGCGCCTGGCGCATCGTCGGGTTCGCGCAGGCTCCCCTCGAGCCCGAGATCGGCACCGACCCGCTGCTCGCGGACGTCGCCTGGTCGTGGCTGGTCGACGCGCTCGATTCGCGTGGTGCCGTCTACCATTCGGCCTCCGGCACCTCCACCAAGATGCTCTCGAAGGGGTTCGGCGCGCTCGCGGCCGAAGGGGACGGAGCCCAGATCGAGCTTCGCGCATCGTGGACTCCGGATGCCCCGCTGCGCCCGCATGTGGAAGCATGGGCAGAGCTGGTCGGGATGCTCGCGGGGCTCCCGCCCGGATCAGAGGACGTCGCCGTGTTCGGCGCGAGAAAGGGCGCACGTGGCTGAGTACTCCGTGATCGACGACCGTGCGGAGTTCGAGCGGGCGGCGCAGATGCTCGCCGAGGGATCGGGTCCGGTGGCCGTCGATGTGGAGCGGGCATCCGGATTCCGCTATTCGCAGCGCGCCTATCTCGTGCAGGTGTTCCGCCGCGGAACGGGTGTCTTCCTGTTCGATCCACCAGCGATCGGCGACTTCCGGCCGCTTCAGGATGCCATCGGCGACGCCGAATGGGTGTTCCACGCCGCCAGCCAGGATCTGCCCTCTCTGCGCGAGCTCGGCCTCGAACCCGGCCGCATCTTCGACACCGAGCTCGCCTCACGTCTTCTCGGCAGTGACGGCTTCGGGCTCGCTGCGGTCGTCGAGCACACGCTGGGCATCACTCTCGCCAAGGCGCATTCGGCCGCCGACTGGTCGACCAGGCCGCTTCCCGATCCGTGGCTGGAGTACGCGGCCCTCGACGTGCTCCACCTCGTCGATGTGCGAGACGCTCTCGTCGACGAGCTCGACGCCGCCGGCAAGTCGGAGATCGCCGCGGAGGAGTTCAATGCGACGCTGCACCGCCTGCCCAAGCCGCCGCGTGAGGAGCCGTGGCGCCGACTGAGCGGGCTGCACAAGGTGCGCGGGGCCCGGCAGCTGGCCGTGGCTCGCGAGCTGTGGACCGCGCGTGAGCAGTACGCCGAGCAGATGGATGTCTCCCCCGGCCGTCTCGTTCCCGACCGCTCGCTGCTCGCGGCCCTGCTGGCCGCGCCGCGGTCGAAGCAGGAGCTCGCCGGGCTCAAGGAGTTCAACGGGCGCGCGAGCCGCACCCAGATCGACCGCTGGTGGGCGGCGATCGAGCGCGGTCGCACCACGGAGGATCTTCCGCGCGAGCGCGTGCCGAGCGATGCCCTCCCGCCGCCTCGCGCGTGGGCCGATCGCAACCCCGATGCCGATCTGCGGCTCAAGGCCGCCCGGCCCGTGGTCGAGGCCCTCGCTGAAGAGCTGCACATGCCGACCGAGAACCTGCTCACCCCCGAGCACCTGCGCCGTGTCGCCTGGCAGCCGCCGGCCGACCTCACGGCGGAGTCGATCTCGGCCGCGCTCATCGACCTCGGCGCTCGGCCATGGCAGGTTGCGCATACCGCACAGAAGATCGTGGATGCGTTTGTAGAGGGGCCGCAAACAGCCGTCGAGGGGTTCCCGACCGCTTCGTAGGTTCGATCCAACCGATTCCAGGCGGTCATACCGCGCTCCTAGGCTGGACGAGAACCCCAACCTATGGAGGCAGAGTGGCCGAGATCTCGGACGTCTACTTCGTCGATGGAGTGCGCACCCCCTTCGGGCGCGCCGGCGAAAAGGGCATGTACTGGAACACCCGCGCTGATGACCTCGCCGTCAAGGCGACCATCGGCCTGATGGAGCGCAACGCCGCCGTGCCGGCCGACCGCATCGACGACGTCGCGATCGCGGCGACCTCGCAGACCGGCGACCAGGGCCTCACGCTCGGCCGGTCGGTCGCCATCCTCGCGGGCCTCCCGCAGACCGTGCCGGGCCTCGCCGTCGAGCGCATGTGCGCAGGCGCGATGACCAGCGTCACCACGATGGCGGCGTCGATCGGTGTCGGCATGTACGACTTCGCCCTCGCCGGCGGCGTGGAGCACATGGGCCACCACCCCATCGGCGGCAACGCCGACCCGAACCCGCGTTTCGTCGCCGAGAAGATGGTCGACCCCGGCGCACTCAACATGGGCGTCACCGCAGAGCGCATCTTCGACCGCTTCCCGCACCTCACCAAGGAGCGCTCCGACCGCTTCGGCATGCTCAGCCAGCACAAGGTGCAGGCCGCGTACGACGCGGGCAAGATCCAGCCCGACCTCGTGCCGGTCGCGATCAAGGGCGCCGACGGCGCCTGGGGTCTGGCCACCGAGGACGAGGGGCGTCGCCCGCAGACCACGATGGAGGATCTCGCCGCGCTGAAGACGCCGTTCCGTCCGCACGGGCGCGTGACCGCCGGCACCTCCTCGCCCCTCACCGACGGCGCGACCATGTCGCTGCTGGCCGGCGGCGGCGCGGTGAAGGAGTTCGGGCTGACCCCGAAGATGAAGATGGTCTCGTTCGCCTTCGCGGGGGTGCAGCCCGAGATCATGGGCATCGGCCCCATCCCGTCGACCGAGAAGGCGCTGAAGAAGGCGGGCCTCGACATCTCCGACATCGGGCTGTTCGAGCTGAACGAGGCCTTCGCCATCCAGGTGATCTCCCTGCTCGACCACTTCGGGATCGCCGACGACGACCCGCGCGTCAACCAGTGGGGCGGCGCGATCGCGCTGGGACACCCGCTCGCGGCATCCGGAGTCCGGCTGATGATCCAGCTGGCGGCGCAGTTCGCCGAGCGTCCCGACGTGCGCTACGGCCTGACCGCCATGTGCGTCGGCCTCGGCCAGGGCGGCTCGGTCATCTGGGAGAACCCGTTCTACGACGGCAAGAAGAGGAAGTGACCGCGATGGCCGAGACGATCAGGAACCAGTACGTCGGCGTCGACTTCACGCCGCTCTCCGCCCTCTCCGACGACGAGGTCGTCACGCACTCCCCCGTGCGCGACATCCGCCTCGCATCGGGCAAGGTGCTCGCACTCATCACGCTCGACAACGGTCGCGACCACACCAGGCCGAACACGCTGGGCCCCGCAACACTCACCGAGCTCGGCGAGACGCTCGACTCGCTCCGAGCTCGCGCGGCCGCGGGCGAGATCCAGGCGGTGGGCATCACCGGCAAGCAGTACATCCTCGCCGCCGGCGCCGACCTCTCCGACATCAGCCGGGTGGGCTCGAAGGACAACGCCCGCCTGATCGCGCAGCTCGGACACAAGGTGCTCGGCTCGCTGTCCGAGCTGGGAGTGCCGTCGTTCGCGTTCGTCAACGGACTCGCGCTCGGCGGCGGAATGGAGATCGCGCTGAACTCGACCTATCGCACGGTCGACGCATCCGCTGCGGCTCTCGCCCTGCCGGAGGTCTTCCTCGGCATCATCCCCGGCTGGGGCGGCGCCTACCTGGTGCCGAACCTCATCGGCATCGAGAACGCTCTCGAGGTCGTCGTCTCCAACCCGCTCAAGCAGAACCGCATGCTCAAGCCGCAGCAGGCGTTCGAGCTCGGGCTGATGGACGCCATCTTCCCGGCATCCACCTTCCTGGAGAGCTCGCTGGCATGGGCAGACGCGGTGCTCGGCGGGAAGAAGGTCGAGCGCAGGAACGAGCCGGGCAAGATCGAGCGCACCGTCAAGTGGCCGATCGCGATCAAGATGGCCCGCGGCATGCTGGAGTCGAAGATCGGCACCGTGCCCCGCTCGCCCTACGTCGCCCTCGACCTGCTCGAGAAGGCGAAGAGCGGCACGAAGGCCGAAGGCTTCGCCCGTGAGGACGAAGCTCTCGCCGAGCTCGTCACCGGCGATCAGTTCGCCGCGTCGATGTACGCCTTCGACCTCGTTCAGAAGCGCGCCAAGCGCCCCGTCGGGGCACCGGACAAGGCGCTCGCGAAGAAGGTCACCAAGGTCGGCATCATCGGCGCGGGTCTGATGGCCAGCCAGTTCGCCCTGCTGTTCGTGCGCAGGCTCCAGGTCCCGGTGCTGATCACCGACCTCGACCAGGCGCGCGTCGACAAGGGCGTGGCGTACATCCACGACGAGATCGGCAAGCTCGAGCAGAAGGGCCGCCTGGACGGCGATACCGCCAACAAGCTGCGCTCGCTCGTCACCGGCACGACCGACAAGAGCCAGTACGCCGACTGCGACTTCGTCATCGAAGCCGTGTTCGAGGAGGTCGGCGTCAAGCAGCAGGTGTTCGGCGAGATCGAGAAGATCGTCGCCGAGGACGCGATCCTCGCCACGAACACCTCGTCGCTGTCGGTCGAGGAGATCGGCTCCCAGCTCGCCCACCCCGAGCGCCTGGTCGGCTTCCACTTCTTCAACCCGGTCGCGGTCATGCCGCTGATCGAGATCGTGAAGACGCCGCAGACTTCGGAGGCAGCCCTGTCGACGGCCTTCGTGGTCGCGAAGGGCCTGGGAAAGAACGCCGTGCTCACGGCCGATGCTCCCGGCTTCGTCGTGAACCGTCTGCTCGCGAAGGTCATGGGCGAGGCGGCTCGGGCCGTGTACGAGGGCACTCCCATCGCAGACGTCGAGAAGGCCTTCGGGCCGCTCGGGCTGCCGATGGGGCCGTTCCAGCTGATCGATCTGGTCGGCTGGAAGGTGGCGGCTCACGTGCAGGACACGATGGTGCGTCACTTCCCCGACCGCTTCTACGCGAACGAGAACTTCCACGCGCTCGCCGAGTTGGATGCCGTGGTCGAGAAGGACAAGGGCGGGCGCGTGACCGGCTGGACCAAGGGCGCCGAGAAGGTGCTCAAGGGCCATGTCGGCAGCTCGCCGGCATCCGCCGAGACCATCCTGCAGCGCGTGCAGGACGGCCTGGCGCAGGAGATCCGGCTCATGCTCGATGAGGGTGTCGTGCCCGAGGTCGAGGACATCGACCTCTGCCTGATCCTCGGCGCCGGCTGGCCGTTCATCGACGGCGGCGCCTCGCCGTACCTCGATCGCGAGGGCGCCTCGGAGCGCGTGTTCGGCAGCACGTTCCACAGCCCGCCGATCCGCGGGATCGCGAACAGCTGACTCTCGCGAGCCGATGCCGGCTCAGACAGGGGTCGCACCTGCGGGTGCGGCCCCTGTCTGCCGTTCCAGGCCCGTGCTCACCCCATCTGAGGGGGCCGGCGGTCCTCGTGGCCGCGGCGCGGCCAGTGGGCGAAGGCGCGCTCTGCGAGAGCGGTGATGGTGAGCGAGGGGTTCACCCCCGGGTTCGCCGGCACGGCCGCTCCGTCGACGACGTGGATCCCGGGATGCCCCCACACCCGGTTCCACGGGTCGACGACACCGCGGTCGGGTGACTCGCTGATCACCGCACCGCCCAGGAAGTGCGCGGTCAGCGGGATGCCGAAAACCTCGGGCCACGATCCGCGGGGTTCGGTGCGCACACCGGTCTCCTGCTGCATCCGGCGTGCGATCGCCGCGACTGCTCGATGCGCCTCGGGCAGGTGCGAGGGGTTGGGCTCGCCGTGCCCCTGCCGGCTCGTGAGCACGTCACGGCCGAACCGCCGGCGCAGCGAGAGCGTGAGCGAGTTGTCCGAGGTCTGCATCACCAGTGCGATGATGCTGCGCTCGCTCCAGCGGTGCAGCCCGGCGAGGCGCAGCTGGCGGAGCGGATGCCTGGCGAGCGCGCCGACCAGCGAGACGAGCCGTCCGGCCAGCGACCGGTCTCCGGGGACGAGGACGGTGGCGAGGGCGCCCATCAGATTCGAGCCGGGGCCGTAGCGCACGTTCTCGACGTGCGTGCGCTCGTCGACGTGGAACGAGGTGGTGATGGCCACACCGTGCGCGTAGCCCGCGGCATCCGGCACCCTCGTCGCCACAGCACCGTCCAGCGCCTCCGAGTTGGTGCGGGTGATCCGGCCCACGGCATCCGAGATGCGCGGCAGCGCGCCCGATGCACGCATGCGGTGCAGCAGCTGCTGCGTACCCCATGTGCCTGCCGCCAGGACCACCTGCTCGGCCCGGACAGTCTGCCTTCTGCGGCGCAGCCAGGCGCCCGAGCGCTCGGTCGTGACGAGGAATCCGCCCCGCGGATCCTCACGGACGTCGACGACGGTGCGCATCTCTTCGATCCGCGCACCGCGTCGCTCGGCGAGGGCGAGGTAGTTCTTCACGAGCGTGTTCTTCGCTCCGACCCGGCAGCCGATCATGCAGTTGCCGCACAGGGTGCATCCGGTGCGATCCGGTCCCTCCCCGTCGAAGAACGGATCCGGCACCCGCACCGCCGGCATGCCCAGGAAGACCCCGACCGGAGCGCGTCGGAAGGTGTCTCCCACGCCGAGGTCCTGTGCGGCGCCGGCCATGATCCGCTCGACAGGGCCGGTGTGCGGGTACTCGCCGACGACACCGAGCATGCGCGTCGCCGTGGCGTAGTGCGGGGCGAGCTCGCCCTGCCAGTCCACGCCGGCAGGCCAGTTGCGATCGGCGAAGAACGTCGGCGGCGGCTCGTAGAGGGTGTTCGCGTAGTTCAGAGATCCGCCGCCCACGCCCGCACCGGCGAGGATCATGACATGCGGCAGGCGGTGGATGCGCTGCACACCGAAGCACCCGAGTCTCGGTGCCCACAGGTAGCGACGCACGTCCCATGACGTCTTCGCGAAGTCGTGGTCCTCGAAGCGCCGACCCGCCTCGAACACGCGGACGCGGTACCCCTTCTCGGACAGGCGCAGCGCGGCGACGGATCCGCCGAAGCCCGATCCCACGATCACGACGTCCTCGTCGTAAGGCATGCGCTCACTCCCTCGGGATCATCATCGTCACGGCGGCCGGGCGGACCCCGATCGAGCACTCCCCCGCGCCGACGCGCTCGCCGTCGGCGTACACGACCAGGTCAGGTGCCGACACCCGCACCGAGCCGGCCCGCCGGCGCTGCACCTCCGGACGACGCAGGTGGGTTCCGCGCAGCAGCAGCGGGAACAGCCGGAGCAGCCGCAGTCGGGTGAGCGGTGCGACGTGCACAACGTCGAGCCGCCCGTCGTCGGCTCGGGCGTCGGGGCAGATCGGCATGCCGCCACCGTAGCTGCCGGTGTTGCCCACGGCCAGCAGCGTGCCCGGCTGCTCGTGTTCGACTTCGCCGTCGACCGAGATCCGGAACGCCGTCGGACGAAGTCGGGCGAGCTCGACGACGAGCGCGAGGTAGTAGCGCAGCCGACCGCTCGGGTGCCGCAGCGTGTTCGTGCGCTCGCTCACCTTCGCGTCGAAGCCGAGGGCGGCCACGGTGAGGAAGACCCGTTCCGACCCCTGCGACGAGATCGTGCCGAGGTCGATCGTCCGTGCGGAACCGCCCAGGGCGGCGAGGGCGGCCCGCTGCGGGTCTGCCGTCGGGATGCCGAGCGCTCTCGCGAGATCGTTCCCGGTGCCCGCCGGAACGAGGGTGATGGGAAGCCCGCTCTCCGCCAGCAGGTCGACGATCCCGGTGAGCGTCCCGTCTCCGCCCACGACGACGATCCCGTCGGGTTCGTCGCGCACCGCCCGCTGAGCGAGCGATCGGGTCTGCTCGGCCGAGCTTCCCTCCAGCAGCGTCACCACCGCGCCGGCCGTTCGCAGCGCGCTGTCCGCCTCGGCTCCGGCGCGAGCGGCGTGCCCCCTGCCCGCCTGCGGGTTGACGATGAGGGCGAGGCGCACGACCTCATTCACGGTGCGGTTCTCCGCCGACCAGCGCGTTCGGGTTCATGATCCCCCGCGGGTCGAGTTCGCGCTTGACCGCACGGAGGATGCGGATGCCCGTCTCGCCGACCTCCTGAGGCAGCCACTGCGCGTGGTCGCGGCCGATCGCGTGATGGTGGGTGATGGTGCCGCCGGATGCCACGATCGCATCCCCCACCCGGCTCTTCACGGCGTCCCACGTCTGCAGCTGATCGTTCCTGACCCCGGCGAGGACGGTGAAGTACAGCGAGGCGCCCGTGGGGTAGAGATGCGAGATGTGGCACATCACGAAGCTCCGCGCGCCGGCCGCGGCGAACCCGTCCTTGAGCGCGGAGGTCACCGCGGCCCGCAACCGCTGCAGGTTCGACCAGGTGGTCGCGGTCTCCAGCGTCTCGCAGAAGACGCCCGCATCGAGCAGCGCGTCACGAAGGTACGGTCCGTCGAACCGCGTTCTGGCCCAATCCTCGGCTGCGCCCTGCCCGGTGCTGGTCCCGCCGGCGGCGGCGATCAGCTCCGCCGTGCGTGAACGCCTCTGCTCGGCATCCTCGCCCTCGAAGACGGTCACCGCGCTGGCGCCCTTCGCGAGCACCTTGCCGATGCGGCCGACCTGCGCCAGGCTCACACCGGTCTCGGCCTCGTCGGAGAGACGGATGACGGTGGGTGTGCCGCCACGCTGGACGACCTCGCGCAAGGCGTCGGCTCCGGTGGTGAAATCCGGGAAGCTCCATGATTCGACGATGCGGGTCTGCGGCATCCGATGGACGCGAACGCGCACTTCGGTGATCACCCCGAAGATCCCCTCCGAACCGAGCAGCAGTCGGGTGAGGTCCGGACCCGCCGCCGATCCGGGGGCACCGCCGAGATCGAGATCACCGGTCGGCGTCGCCGCGCGCAGCCCGGTGACCATCGCATCGAACCGCCCGTAGCCGGCGGAATTCTGGCCGGAGGAGCGCGCGGCCGCGAACCCGCCGATGCTGGCATACCGGAAGCTCTGCGGATAGTGCCCGAGCTCGAAGCCGTGCTCGGCGAGCAGGCGCTCCGCCTCCGGACCGCGCGTGCCGGCGAGCAGCACCGCCTCGCCGCTGACCGCGTCGAGTCCGACCAGCCCGCTCAGCCGGGCGAGGTCGAGAGCGATCACCGCTCGGTGACGGCCGGCGTCGGGGGCGACTCCGCCCACCACGCTCGTGCCGCCGCCGACCGGCACGACCGCGATCCCGTGCTCGCCGGCGACCGCCAGCACCGCCGCGACCTCGTCATGGGTCGATGGACGCACCACCGCGTCGGCGGCTCGCTGTCGTGGTTCGCGTCGGCGAAGCAGATCGGGGGTGGATCTGCCGCCGGACCGCCGCACTCTGGACTCGACGTCGATGCGGACCTCACTGTCGCCGACGACGGCCCGCAGAGCGTCGATGTCGGCGCCGGAGAGTCGGGACGGCGCGACCTGCACGTCGTCCAGATGCACCGAGGGCGCCGGCCGCGGCACTCTGCCCAGCAGCAGCGGCAGCAGCGCCCGGACCGCGCGGGGCAGCTCGACGGCGCGGTCCGGATCTCCCCAGCCGTTCCATCGCATCTCCGGCGGCTCGACGGCGGTGTCGCTCGAGGACGTCATGCATTACAGTGTGACAGATCATGGAAGATCGTCAACCGCTGACCGATGCCATGGCCTTCGACGGCGCGCTCCCCGGGCGCTGGGAGGCCATGCAGCATCGCATCCTCGACGCCGCCGAGCTGCTCATCGCGCAGCGCGGCGTGCGCGGACTCGCGATCGCCGAGCTCGCTCGCACCGCCGAGGTCAGCCGCCCTACCGTGTATCGCAGCTGGGCGAGCGCCGACGAGGTGGTGCGCACCACTCTGCTGCGGCGCATGCTGCGACTGCTCGACGGGATCCCGGTGGCGGCGGATCGCCCCGCCCTGGTCACCGCGGTGCACGATTTCACCCGCGCCTTCCAGGCGGATCCGCTCTACGCGGCGCTGCTCAAGCGTGAGCCCGAGATCTTCACGCGCTACACCCTGCACAGGTTCGGCGCCAGCCAGCGCGCCATCCTGCGCTGGCTCTCGGCATCCGTCGCCGCCGGACAGACGGGCGGATCGGTGCGCACCGGAGACCCCGCGCACATCGCCGTGATGCTGCTGATCATGACCCAGTCCGCGATCCTGTCCCACGGCACCGTGTCGGATCTGATCAGCGACGACGCCTGGGAGCACGAGCTGCATGCCGCCGTCGACGGGATGCTGCGGCCATGAACAGCTCTGCGTCCAGGAAGGGCTCTGCGTCCAGGAAGGGCTCTGCGTCCAGGAACAGCTCTGCGGCCCTGAACGCATCGCGGCGCGGGATCGAGCTCGCACGGGCTGCGGAGACCGTCGCCGACGTCCTGATCGTCGGCGGAGGCATCACCGGAACGGGCGCGGCGCTCGATGCCGCCGCCCGAGGATTGAGCGTCGTGCTGATCGAAGCGCACGATCTCGCGTTCGGCACCAGCCGGTTCAGCTCGAAGCTCGTGCACGGCGGGCTGCGGTACCTGGCCACCGGTGATGTCGCGACCGCCAGGGAGAGTGCCAGGGAGCGCCATCTGCTGATGACCGCCATCGCCCCGCACCTCACCCATCCACTTGCCCAGCTGCTGCCGTTCTCTCCCGGCATCGACGTCCGCCAACGCGGCGCGGGCGCTGCGGGCATGGTGATCGGAGATGCGCTGCGCTGGCAGGCGCGCACGCCGCGTCGCGTGCTGCCGGCGCCGCACCCGGTGTCAGGCCGCCGCGCGCGCCGTCTCGTGCCCGCGCTGGCACGCGAGGGGCTGCACGGCGGCATGGTCGCGTACGACGGCCAGCTCGACGACGACGCGCGTCTCGTCGTCACGGTCGCGCGCACCGCGGCGGCGCTCGGCGCGAAGATCCTCACTCGCGTGCGCGCCCGCGCCCTGCATGCGAATGCGGTGGACGCCGAGGACGAGCTCAGCGGCGAGAGACTGCAGCTGCGCGCTCGCACCGTCATCAACGCCACCGGCGTCTGGGCGGGATCACTCGACGGAGCGATCCGGGTTCGACCCAGCCGCGGCACGCACATCGTGCTCGACGGCGCCGACCTCGGGCATCCCACCGCCGCGCTCACCATCCCGCACTCCGGCTCGATCAGCCGCTACGTCTTCGCCCTCCCGCAGCCCGACGGGCTCGTCTACGTGGGACTGACCGATGAGGACGCGCCCGGCCCGGTGCCCGATGTCGCCGAGCCGACCGAAGGCGAGATCGTGTTCCTGCTCGACTCGCTGAATCGGGTGCTCGCTCGTCCCCTGCCGCGGGAGCGGGTGCTCGGGGCGTTCGCCGGCCTTCGTCCGCTGGTCGACAGCGGCGATGCCACCTCGGCCGACGTGTCGCGTCGTCACCTCGTGACGGTGTCCGACGCCGGTGTCGTGGGCGTGCTGGGGGGAAAGCTCACGACGTACCGTCGCATGGCGCAGGACGCCGTCGACGTCGCCGTCGAACTCGGCCGACTCGAGGCGGCTGCGTGCACCACGGCCTCCCTGCGGCTGGTGGCGCTGCCCGAGCGGATCCCGCAGGCGCCGCTCGTCGACGGTGCTGCGGCGACCGAGCAGGACGTCGTGAACGCCGTGCGCCAGGAGGGCGCTCTCGATGTCGATGACGTGCTGGATCGTCGGCTGCGAGCGGACGTGGTGCCCGCGCGGCGCGCAGCTCTGCTCGCGCCGGTCACCCGGCTCGTCGACCGGACGCTCGACGAGCTCAGTGCTTCTGAGTGAGTGAGAGGTCGATGGCGCCGGTCTGTCCGGCCGCCTTCGCCACCGGGATCCTGGTGCCTCCCACCTGTGCGACGATGTCGGCCGTGATCTTCTCGGCCGTGAGCCCGGCGTCCTCGAGGATCTGCTCGCGCGAGGCGTGCTGCAGGAACTCGTCCTGCACGCCCAGCTCATCGACGCCGGTGTCGATCCCCGCCTCGCGGAGCACCTGACGCACGCGCGTGCCGATGCCGCCCGCGCGGATGCCGTCCTCCAGCGTGATCACGAGACGATGCCGCGCCGCCAGGGATACGACCGACGGCTGCACGGGAACCGCCCACCTCGGATCGATCACCGTCGCGCCGATGCCACGCGCATCCAGTCGCGCGGCGATGTCGACGGCCACCTCGGCGAACGAGCCGATCGCGACGATCAGCACGTCCTCCTCGTCTCCGCGTGCCAGCACGTCGGTGCCGTCGGCGAGGCGCTCGACGGCGGTGATCGGGTCGGGCACGTCGCCCTTCGGGTAGCGGACCACGGTCGGCGCGTCGTCGACCGCGACGGCTTCGGAGAGGCACTCGCTCAGCCGCACGGCGTCTCGTGGGGCGGCGATGCGGACGCCGGGCACCATCTGCAGCATCGCGAGATCCCACACCCCGTTGTGGCTCGGCCCGTCCGGACCGGTCACGCCGGCCCGATCGAGCACGAACGTCACGCCGGCGCGGTGCAGCGCGACATCCATCAGCACCTGATCGAACGCACGGTTCATGAAAGTGGCGTAGATCGCCACGACGGGATGCAGACCGCCGAAGGCGAGCCCGGCGGCGGACGCGACGGCGTGCTGCTCGGCGATCCCGACGTCGTACACCCGGTCGGGGAAGCGCTCGGCGAAGGCGGCGAGGCCGGTCGGGCGCAGCATCGCGGCGGTCATCGCGATGACCTTGTCATCACGGCTGCCTATCTCGACGAGCGCGTCGGAGAAGACCGAGGTCCACGACGTGCCGGACGACGACGACAGAGCGCCGCCCGTCTTCGGATCGATGCGACCCACGGCGTGGAACTGGTCGGCCACATCGTCGAGCGCCGGCTGGTAGCCGCGCCCCTTCTCGGTGATGGCGTGCACGATGACAGGGGCGCCGTAGTCCTTCGCGTATCGCAGCGTCTCGATGAGCGCCTCGACGTCGTGGCCGTCGACCGGGCCGAGGTACTTGATGTCGAGGTTGGAGTACAGCGCGACGTTGTTCGCGAAGCGCGAGAGGAATCCGTGCGTGCCACCGCGCACGCCGCGGAACACCGCGCGGCCGAGCGGGCCGAACGCGCGGAACAGACGATCGGACTTCCGGTGCATCTCGCGGTACATGCCCGCGGTGCGCACGCGATTGAGATAGCGCGACATGCCGCCGATCGTCGGAGCGTAGGAGCGGCCGTTGTCGTTGACGACGATGACCAGATTGCGCTCGTTGTCGTCGCTGATGTTGTTCAGCGCCTCCCAGGTCATCCCTCCGGTCAGCGCGCCGTCGCCGACGACCGCGACGACGTGCCGATCAGCGCGACCGGTCGCGGTCAGCGCCCGTGAGATGCCGTCGGCCCAGCTCAGCGAGCTCGACGCGTGCGACGACTCGACGACGTCGTGCACGCTCTCGGAGCGCTGCGGGTAGCCGGCGAGCCCGCCCCGCGAGCGGAGGTTCGAGAAGTCCTGGCGACCGGTGAGCAGCTTGTGCACGTACGACTGGTGCCCGGTGTCGAAGATGATCGGATCGTCGGGTGAGGAGAACACCCGATGCAGGGCGATCGTGAGCTCGACGACGCCGAGGTTCGGCCCGAGGTGCCCGCCGGTGCGAGCGACGTTCTCGACCAGGAATGCTCGGATCTCAGCCGCCAGCTCGACCATTTCCCCGTTGGAGAGTCGATCGAGATCTCGGGGGCCGGTGATGCTCGGCAGGATCGGCATGGACGTCCTTCCGCGACGTTGACCGCACGCCGGAGACGGCGCGCGCATCCGGATATTCTACCGCGCGATACGACGAGGGCCCGGATGCCGAGGCATCCGGGCCCTCGTCTGCTCGCGTCAGACCAGCGAACGCAGCACGTACTGCAGGATGCCGCCGTTGCGGTAGTAGTCCGCCTCACCGGGGGTGTCGATGCGGACGACCGCATCGAAGGTGATGGGCTCGCGACCCTCTGCCGAGAACTCGCTCGGGGTGGCCGTGACCTTGACCGTCTTCGGCGTGGTGCCCTCGTTGAGGGCGGTCAGACCCTCGATCGAGATGACCTCGGTACCGTCGAGGCCGAGCGACTCCCAGGTCTCTCCCGCGGGGAACTGCAGCGGGACGACGCCCATGCCGATGAGGTTGGAGCGGTGGATGCGCTCGAAGCTCTCGGTGATGACCGCCTTGACGCCGAGCAGGTTGGTGCCCTTGGCCGCCCAGTCGCGCGACGAGCCAGAGCCGTACTCCTTGCCGCCGAAGATCACCAGCGGGATGCCCTGATCCTGGTAGTTCTGCGACGCGTCGTAGATGTACGCCTGCGGACCGCCCTCCTGGGTGAAGTCGCGGGTGAAGCCGCCCTCGATCTGCTGACCGTCGTTGACGGCCTTGACCAGGGCGTTCTTCAGGCGGATGTTCGCGAACGTGCCGCGGATCATCACCTCGTGGTTGCCTCGACGCGATCCGTAGGAGTTGAAGTCGCGCTGCTCGACGCCGTGCTCGGTGAGGTACTGCGCGGCCGGCGTGCCGGCCTTGATGTTGCCGGCGGGCGAGATGTGGTCGGTGGTGACCGAGTCGCCCAGCGTGGCCAGCACGCGAGCACCGGTGATGTCGGTGACGGGCGCGGGGGTGAGCTCCATGCCGTCGAAGTAGGGCGCCTTGCGCACGTACGTCGAGGCTTCGTCCCACTCGAAGATCGGACCGGTCGGCGTGGGCAGGTTCTTCCAGCGCTCGTCGCCGTCGAAGACGGTGGCGTACTGCTTGATGAACTGGTCGCGCGAGATCGACGAGTCGATGATCTCCTGCACCTCGTCGGCGGCGGGCCAGATGTCCTTCAGGAAGACATCGTTGCCGGCCTCGTCCTGACCGAGCGGGTCGGTCTCGAAGTCGAAGTGCATCGAGCCGGCGAGGGCGTACGCGACCACGAGCGGCGGGCTGGCCAGGTAGTTCATCTTCACATCGGGGCTGATGCGTCCCTCGAAGTTGCGGTTGCCCGAGAGCACCGCCGTGACCGCGAGGTCGTGCTCGTTGATCGCCGCCGAGACCTCTTCGATCAGCGGGCCGGAGTTGCCGATGCAGATCGTGCAGCCGTAGCCGACCGTGTAGAAGCCGAGACCCTCGAGATCCTTGTCGAGGCCGGACTTCTCGTAGTAGTCGGTTACGACCTTCGAGCCGGGGCCGAGCGTGGTCTTCACCCACGGCTTCTGCTTGAGGCCCTTCTCACGCGCCTTGCGGGCGAGAAGGCCGGCTGCGATCATCACAGACGGGTTCGACGTGTTGGTGCACGAGGTGATGGCGGCCAGGGTCACCGCGCCGTTGTCGAGGATGTAGTCCTGACCCTCGGGGGTCGTCACCTTGACCGGGTTGGATGCGCCGTGGTCGCCGCTCGAGGCGAGCATGGAGTGCTGGTGCGCGCTCTCGTGCTGGTACGAGACGCCCTCCTCCGACACGTGCTCGCGCTCGACACCCGGCGCGTTGCCGGGGTCGGATGCCGGGAACGTGCCCTCGACCTCGACCGAGGCCTCGTTCGCGGAGGTGTAGTTCAGGATGTCCTTCTCGAACTGACTCTTCGCCTCGGCGAGCAGGATGCGGTCCTGCGGGCGCTTGGGTCCGGCGATCGAGGGGACGACCGTCGACAGGTCGAGCTCCATGTACTCGGAGTACGAGGGCTCCTTGTCGGCGTCGTGCCAGAGGCCCTGCGCCTTGGCGTACTGCTCGACGAGCTCGACAGCGTGCTCGTCACGGCCGGTGAGGCGCAGGTAGTCGATGGTCACGTCGTCGATGGGGAACATCGCCGCAGTCGACCCGAACTCCGGCGACATGTTGCCGATGGTCGCGCGGTTCGCGAGGGGGACGGATGCCACACCGGCGCCGTAGAACTCGACGAACTTTCCGACCACGCCGTGCTGACGCAGCATGTCGGTGATTGTGAGCACGACGTCGGTGGCGGTGACGCCTGCGGGGATCTCGCCGGTGAGCTTGAAGCCGACCACGCGCGGGATGAGCATCGACACCGGCTGACCGAGCATCGCCGCCTCGGCCTCGATGCCGCCGACGCCCCAGCCGAGCACGCCGAGTCCGTTGACCATCGTGGTGTGCGAGTCGGTGCCGACGCACGTGTCGGGGTATGCGCGCAGCACGCCGTCGACGGTGCGGTCGTAGATGACCTTGGCGAGGTGCTCGATGTTCACCTGGTGCACGATGCCGGTGCCGGGGGGCACGACCTTGAAGTCGTCGAACGCGGTCTGGCCCCAGCGCAGGAACTGGTAGCGCTCGCCGTTGCGCTGGTACTCGATCTCGACGTTGCGCTCGATCGCGTCAGGTCGACCGAACAGGTCGGCGATGACGGAATGGTCGATCACCATCTCGGCGGGAGAGAGCGGGTTGATGCGGTTCGGGTCGCCGCCGAGCGCCGTGACGGCCTCGCGCATGGTGGCGAGGTCGACGATGCAGGGCACGCCGGTGAAGTCCTGCATGACCACGCGCGCCGGCGTGAACTGGATCTCGGTGTCAGGCTCCGCAGTGGGGTCCCACGATCCGAGCGCCTCGATCTGCGCCTTCGTCACGTTCGCGCCGTCCTCGGTGCGCAGCTGGTTCTCGAGGAGCACCTTCAGAGCGAAGGGGAGCTTCTCGCTGCCGGGGACCGAATCGATGCGGAAGATCTCGTAGTCGGTGCTGCCGACTGTCAGGGTGCTCTTGGCACCGAAGCTGTTCACCGTGGACACGAATCCGTCTCCTTCTGATCGGATGGGAGCGACAGGCGCTTCCATCTTGCTCGCCGAGTGAGCACCAGGGCTAGCAAGGCCTGCCTTACCAGTCTGCGCCGGACGACCGCTCGGCGGAATGAGCAATTTATCTTGACGTCGAGATAAATCTAGCAGAAGAGACGCCGCTCGGCGGCTACTCGACGCGCCGGTAGAGCGCTCGGACGACCAGCCACGTCACGGCGACCATGGGTGCGAACAGCGGCAGACCCATGACCAGCTTGAGGGTGCCGAGCAGGGTGACCTGATCCGTGAGGTACAGCGGCAGCTGCACCGCCAGGCGCAACAGGAACAGCGCGCCCCAGGCGAGTCCGAGCCAGAAGAAGGCGCGGCGCTTGCGCCGGTCGTCGCGCCACGCGGTGCCCTCCCCCATCAGGAATCCGACGGCGAGGCCGATGATCGACCAGCCGATCAGGGCGGCGACGACCATCACCGTGCCGTAGAGCGCGTTCGTGATCAGACCGGGGATGAAGTTGTCGGCGCCGCGTCCCGTCCACAGCGCCAGCCCGGCAGCCGCAGCTGCGGCGACCAGACCGCCGAACGCCGCAGCCGGTGGTGACTTCTGCACGAGCCGGACGATCGTGAACACGGCGGCGATCCCGACCGACACGCCGAGCGACAGCAGCAGCGGGTCGGGCCGGAGGGTGAACAGGATCACGAACGCGAGACTGGGCAGCACCGACTCCACGATCCCGCGCCATCCGCCCATCGCACTCCACACGACCCGGTGGGCGCTCTCGTCGGTCTCCGAGCTCAACCCGGCACGGCGGGCGGCGCCGCCGAGAGCGGCGCCGATGACGTCGGCCGCCGACGGCTCGGGTGATCCGGCGGGCTCGGGTGATCCGGCGGGCTCGGGCGATCCCGCGGGCACGGGCGAGGGACGCGCGGGAGCGCGCGACTCGCCCCGGTCGTCCGCCTGCGTCACGCCGATCCCGGCGTGGAGGGCATCTTCAGGGGGATCAGATCGCGCGGCGGCATCGGCGTCGCGCCTCGCACGACGACGATCGAGCGGAACAGGTCCTCGACCTGCTCGGCGGCGGACGGATCGGAGGCCGCATCGCCGCCGATGACTCCGCGCAGGAACCACCGCGGACCGTCTACGCCGACGAAGCGCGCCAGCCGCATGCCTGACCCCTCCGCGGCCGTCGCGGGCACCTCGGCGAGAAGCTCCCTGCCCAGGGTGCCCTCGCGCTCCTCGACCCGCCCGCCCTGCGTGCGGATCTGTTCGCGCAGCTGCACCCGCGTCTCATCCCACAGGCCGCGCGAGCGCGGCGCGGCGAAAGGCTGCACCTGCAGCGACGAGCCGGCATAGTCGAGCCCCACTGCCACGATCCTCTTGCTCTGCTCCTCGACCTCGAGGCGCAGGTTCAGGCCCTCGCGGGGCAGCACCTTGATGCCGCCGAGGTCGATGTACGGACGAACGGGGTTCGCCTCGCTGTCGTCGAACGGGCCGGCGGTCGCGCGATCGGCCGGTGTGGACTTCAGCGTGGGTTCGATCTCTTCAGTCATTCGCTCTTTCCCTGGGTATAGCCGGTCGACCCGAATCCGCCGTCACCGCGCGCACTCTCGGGCAGCTCGTCGACGGGCTCGAAATGCGCCTGCACGACGGGCATCACGATGAGCTGCGCGATGCGGTCGCCGACCGCCACATCGTACGCTTCCCTGCTGTCGGTGTTGAGCAGGCTGACTCTGATCTCGCCCCGGTAGCCCGCATCGACGGTGCCGGGCGAGTTCACCACGGTGATGCCGTGCTTGGCGGCGAGGCCGCTGCGCGGCACGACGAATGCCGCGTAGCCCTCGGGTAGCGCGATGCGCACGCCGGTGCCGATCAGCGCGCGCTCGCCCGGCTCGAGCCGGACGGCCTCGGCCGACACCAGATCCGCCCCGGCGTCTCCGGGGTGCGCGTAGAACGGCGCGTTCGCCGAGATAATGGGGACGGCAACGGAATGAGTCACCCCATGAGGCTAATGCAGAACACCCACCCCGACACGCGTGAGACCTACCGCGAACGACTGTCCCCCGGCCTGTGGCTGCTGGTCACCATCGCCCTCGCGGGACCGATGGTCTCGCTCGTGCTGACGCCGCTGGATGCGAGCCTGGCGCTGCTGGTCGGCGGGGGCGTCTCGCTCGTGCTGGTGACGCTGAGCATCGTGCTCTCTCCCACTGTCCGAGTGATCGACGGCGTGCTGCACGCGGGCCGCGCGCACATCGATGCCGTCTGGCTGGGCGAGCCCGCCGACTTCTCCGGTGAGGATGCCAGGGCGCGGCGCACGCATCAGATCGCCAGGGACGGGTGGAACCTCCTCCGCGGCGGGATCGACGGCGTGGTCGTCGTGCCCGTCACCGATCCCGACGACCCCGTGAACAGCTGGACGATCTCCTCGCGGACACCCGACCGCCTGGCCGCCGCGATCAGGGCGGCACGAGCTCAGCGCGGCTGATGCCGCTGACCACGGCCGGACCCGAGACACAGAACGCGCCCCGAGCCAACAGGCCGGGGCGCGTGCGTGTCGGTGATCAGGCGGCGCATTCCTTGCAGATCGGGCCGTCGGCGCCGTCGTGGTCGAGCTGCGAGCGGTGCTTCACGAGGAAGCAGCTCATGCAGGTGAACTCGTCCTGCTGCGCGGGCAGCACGACGACATCGAGCTCCATGTCGGAGAGGTCGGCGCCGGGGAGCTCGAACCCGGTGGGGTTGTCGGAGTCCTCGACATCGCCGGCACCGGACTGGGTGCTCGGCACGCGCTCCTTGAGGGCTTCGATCGACTCTGAGTCGTCTTCGCTCTTGCGAGGGGCGTCGTAATCGGTTGCCATGCGGTGATTCTCCACTTCCGTGGTGCGGTGATCGTGGGGGTGGGGGGATCCGATTTCGGGTGATCGGCGGGCCATAGTTTGCACGACTGAGCACCAATTAGCAAATGCCTTCAGGCCCGGTCGGGGAAACTCGCGGCACGCCCACGGTATTCCCCGCCCGATCACGGTGCGCGTGACACCATGAACGCACACCCACCAGAGGGGCATCAGCATGGAAAACGTCACCATCGTCGGAACGGAAGCGGGAGTCCTCGTCCTCGCCACCGAGTCCGGTCAGCGCTTCGCGCTGCCCATCGACGACGTCCTGCATCGCGAGGTGCGTCGAGCGACCCGCGAGTCGGAGCCCGCTCCGGCTCGTCTGGCCGCGAGCCCGCGCGACATCCAGGCGCAGATCCGCGCAGGTCTGACCGCCGCCGAGGTCGCGGCGCTGCTCGGCGTGAGCGAGGCGGATGTGGCGCGCTTCGAGGGCCCCGTCCTCGCCGAGCGAGAGCACATCGTCAACCAGGCGCTCGCTGTGCCGGTGCTGATCGGCAGCGAGGTCGAGCCCGATGCGCAGCCGACCTTCGGCTCGGCCGTGCGCGAGAAGCTGGCTGACCTGGCGGCATCGGACGAGCGCTGGGCGAGCTGGAAGGACGAGGCCGGCTGGACGGTCAAGCTCGAGTTCACGGCGAACGAGGTCGCACACGACGCGCGATGGACGTTCGACCCCCGCCGCAGCACGCTGTCGCCGATCAACGCCGATGCCGCGCAGCTCTCCCGGCAGGGCTCCCTTCCCGAAGGGCTCATCCCCCGCCTCCGGGCCGTCGAGGCGGAGCGCGTTTCGCCCTACAAGGACGACAGCCGCTTCGACTCGGGGGCATTCGGACCGCGCCTGCTTCCGCCGCCTGAGGAGGGTGAGGACTCCCCTGCCGCAGAGCACTCGAGCGCGGCCGTTCAGGATGCCGCGGCCCGCCGCGCCCCGGACGAGCACCGCACGAGCTCCGAGACCGCGGACCTGCTCGAGGCGCTGCGTCGCCGCCGTGGACAGCGCGAGTCCGCCCCGCTGTTCGAAGAGAGCGAGGAGGAGGACGCGTCGCCGCTGGCGCTCTTCGACGCGCTGGACGAGTCCGAAGAGGAATCGACCGCGGCGAAGCCGGCTGCAGAGCCCGCCGCCGAGCAGCCGAGCGGGCGCCGCAAGCGGCGCAACGCCATGCCCTCCTGGGACGAGATCGTGTTCGGAGCGCGCACAGACGAGTGACCCCTCGACAGGCTCAGGGACTCAACCGCGTCAGCGCCCGAAGGCGCCGAGCCTGATGAACGGCACACGCCATTCCTCCGGCGTCAGCGCACCGTGCTGCCCGACCATGCCGCGCCCGCGCTGGTCCTCGGCCTCGGCGTCGTAGAGGGCGACATTGCCACGGGCGATGACGAGCAGGTCGCCGATGCGCTGGCGCACGGCATCCGAGACCACCGGGCCGAACAGGCCGGCGTCGATCGCCTCGACGCGCCCCACCACGTCCGCCGTCCCCTCCAGATCGCGTCGCCAGCGCGCCAGCAGGGCCGCGTGGTCGACATCCGGCTCGGCGTAGACGTGCAGCATCCGCGGCTCGCCTCCGATGTGCCGGATGCCGTCATGCCAGCCGCCTGCGGCATCCAGAACGAGATGACGGTGCTGCGGCACATCGATCATCCCGTGATCGGCGGTGACCAGCACGCCCACCCCGTCGGGCACCGGCCGCGCCAGCGCGGCGTCGATGTCCTCGAGAGCGGCGACCCACTCGGCTGAATCGACGCCGTGCCGATGACCCGCCTTGTCGACCTCCGGCAGGTAGCAGTACACGAGGGCCCCGTCGTGGGCATCCGCCAGCTGCCAGGCCAGCTCCACTCGCTCGGCCGCACTGCGCGCCGAGCGGAATTCCGCGCCGCGCAGCGTCGCGGCCGAGAATCCGCTGCCGGCGTAGGCCGGGATCCCGAGAGCGAAGACCGGATGCCCGGCCGCTGCGGCCTGCTCGAACACGGTCGGAGTGGTCTGCCACTGCAGCGGGTCGATGCCTCCCGCCTCCCACCCGCTGAGCAGGTTCACCAGCGCGTCGGACTCCGGCTCGCGCACGCGGTAGCCGACCAGACCGTGCGCACCGGGAGCCGCTCCCGTGAGCAGACTGGTCAGTGCGGCTGCCGTCGTCGTCGGGAACACGGCCCCCGCGACGTCCTTCTTCGCCATCGCCGATGACAGCGTGCGTGCGTGCCCCGCGTGCGCGCGCAGCGACAGGGCGCCCAGCCCGTCCACGACCACCAGCACGGTCGACCGCACGGCGGGGAGGTCGGCGGATCCGCCGCGCAGCGAGGCGAGCAGCTGCGGCGCCACCCCGCTGATGTTCCGCGTCGAATCAAGGCTGGTCGGTAGGATGAGAGGCATCCGGGTCAGTCTCGCACAGGTGGCCCGACGCACCGCGCCCGAGCGTTGTTGCGAGTCCGCACCGAGCGACCAGCAGGAAGTCCATGCCAAAGCCCTCGTCATCCGAGCCCGTTCATGAGCGCATCCAGGACATCGACCTCTCGCAGGAGATGCAGGGCTCGTTCCTCGAGTACGCCTACTCGGTGATCTACTCGCGCGCGCTGCCCGACGCGCGCGACGGGCTGAAGCCGGTGCAGCGGCGCATCCTGTACCAGATGGCCGAGATGGGCCTGCGCCCCGATCGCGGCCACGTCAAGAGCGCGCGCGTCGTCGGCGAGGTGATGGGCAAGCTGCATCCGCACGGCGACTCCGCCATCTACGACGCCCTCGTGCGGCTCGCGCAGGACTTCGCGCTGCGCGTGCCCCTGGTCGACGGGCACGGCAACTTCGGCTCGCTGGATGACGGCCCGGCGGCGTCGAGGTACACCGAGGCGCGTCTTGCGGCATCCGCTCTGGCGATGACCGAGAGCCTCGACGAGGACGTCGTCGACTTCGTGCCCAACTACGACGGGCAGTTCCAGCAGCCGGCCGTGCTCTCGGCCGCATTCCCCAACCTGCTCGTCAACGGCGCCAGCGGCATCGCCGTCGGCATGGCCACGAACATGGCGCCGCACAACCTCATCGAGGTGGTCGCGGCCGCCACCCACCTGCTCGAGAACCCCGAGGCGACCACCGCCGAGCTGATGGAGTTCGTGCCGGGTCCCGACTTCCCCTCCGGCGGCATCCTCATGGGTCTCGACGGGGTCAGAGACGCGTACGAAACGGGACGCGGCGCCTTCCGCCTGCGGGCGAAGACCTCGATCGAACCGCTCGGGCCGCGCAAGACCGGCATCGTCATCACCGAGCTGCCGTACCAGGTCGGGCCCGAGCGCGTCATCGAGAAGCTCAAGGATGCGGTCACCGCCAAGAAGCTGCAGGGCATCAGCGATGTGCAGGATCTGACCGACCGCAAGAACGGCCTCCGTCTGGTGATCACCGTCAAGACCGGATTCGACCCGGCGGCGGTGCTCGAGCAGCTGTTCCGCTTCACGCCCCTCGAGGAGTCCTTCTCGATCAACAACGTCGCGCTCGTCGACGGCCAGCCGCGCACGCTGGGCCTGAAAGAGCTGCTGCGGGTCTACCTGCAGCACCGCATCGAGGTCGTGACCCGGCGCAGCCGCTACCGTCTGGCGCGACGCAACGAGCGACTGCATCTCGTGCGCGGCCTGCTGGTGGCCATCCTCGACATCGAGGAGGTCATCCAGGTCATCCGCTCGTCCGACGACTCGGAGGCTGCTCGCTCGCGCCTGCAGCAGGTGTTCGAGCTCGACGAGGTGCAGGCCGAGTACATCCTCGAGCTGCGGCTGCGCCGCCTCACCAAGTTCTCGCGTCTCGAGCTCGAGGCCGAGCGCGACAAGCTGCTCGCCGAGATCGCCGAGCTCGAGACCCTGCTCGCCGATCCCGCGCTGCTGCGGGCGCAGGTCGCACGCGAGCTGGATGCCGTGGCCGAGCAGTTCGGCACGCACCGGCGCACCCTGCTGCTGAACGCTGCCCCACCCAAGGCGCGCACGACGAAGTCGGCGGCGGAGCTGCAGATCGCCGACGCGCCGACCACGTTGCTGCTGTCGACCACGGGCCGCGCCGTGCGCATCGACCTCGAGCCCGGCGGTGTCATCACGACGCCCCCGCGTCGCAGCAAGCACGATGCCATCCAGGCGCGACTTGAGACGACCACGCGCAGCGAGATCGGCGCGGTCACGACGGCCGGGCGCGTCGTGCGATTCACCCCTGTCGACATCCCCGCCGTCCCCGCCTCGTCGGTCGGTCTGGGCGCCGGTGTGCGCATCTCCGACTATCTCGGACTGACCGATCGCAGTGAGCGGGTCATCGCTCTCATCCGGTTCGACGACGACACGCCCCTCGCTCTCGGCACCAGGGACGGCGTCGTGAAGCGCGTCGTGCCGTCGACCCTGGCGGTGCGCCCCGAGCTGGAGGTCATCGGGCTGAAGCCGAAGGACGTCGTCGTGGGTGCGGCACCCGCCCCCGACCACGCAGAGCTCGTCTTCATCACCTCGGATGCTCAGCTGCTGCACTTCTCGGCGTCGAACGTGCGCCCGCAGGGGGCACCCGCCGGCGGAATGGCCGGCATGAAGCTCGGGCCGAAGAGTCAGGTCATCTCGTTCACGGTGATCGACTCGGCCGATGAGGCCGTGGTGGTGACGGTCTCGGGTTCCGAGGGCACGCTCGCCGGCGCTGACGCCGGCCGCGCCAAGGTCTCGTCGTTCGCCGAGTTCCCCGCCAAGGGCCGGGCCACCGGAGGGGTGCGGGCGCACGCGCTCCTCAAGGGCGAGGACGGGCTCCGCCTGGCCTGGGCCGGCGTCGACCCGCGCGCAGTGGGGACCGACGGCGCAGCTCGCGTCCTGCCCGCCTCCGGCGCGAAGCGCGATGGCTCGGGCCAGCCGCTGGACGCCGTGATCGGGTCGGTCGGCACCGCGATCGGCTGACCCTTCGGCGCGGTCAGGGCCCAGTTGGCTGAGGCCCTTCGGCGGGCTCAGGGACCCAGTTCACTGAGGCCCCTTCGGCAGGTCAGGGACCCCACTGGGCTCAGGGACCCAATGGGGCTGGGAGCTGCGGGGGCTCAGGCGTCGATGGCCTCGCGGCTGAGACGGTCGCTCGAGGTCATGATGAACTCCCGGCGCGGGGCGACCTCGCTGCCCATCAGCAGCTCGAAGGTGCGCACCGCGGCGTCAGCCGACTCGGCGTCGTCGATCGTCACGCGCCGCAGCAGACGACCGGACTTCTCCATGGTCGTATTGGCCAGCTGATCGGCATCCATCTCGCCCAGGCCCTTGTAGCGCTGGATCGGATCCTGCCAGCGCTTGCCGGCCTTCTGCAGCTTCGTGAGCAGCGCGTGCAACTCGGCCTCGGAATACGTGTAGATGGTCTCGTTCGGCTTCGAGCCCGGGTTCATGACGATCACCCGATGCAGCGGCGGAACGGCCGAGTACACGCGACCCGCCTCGACGAGCGGTCGCATGTAGCGGAAGAAGAGGGTGAGCAGCAGCGTGCGGATGTGCGCGCCGTCGACGTCGGCGTCGCTCATCAGGATCACCTTGCCGTAGCGAGCGGCGCTGAGGTCGAAGGAGCGGCCGGAGCCTGCGCCGATCGTCGTGATGATCGCCGCGCACTCGGCGTTGCCGAGCATGTCGCTGATCGACGCCTTCTGCACATTGAGGATCTTGCCGCGGATCGGCAGCAGCGCCTGGAACTCGCTGTTGCGTGCGTGCCGGGCGGTGCCGAGCGCGGAGTCTCCCTCGACGATGAACAGCTCGCTCTGCTCGAAGTCCTTCGAGCGGCAGTCGACGAGCTTCGCGGGCAGCGACGACGACTCCAGCGCCGTCTTGCGCCGCTGCGTCTCCTTGTGAGCGCGGGCCGACAGACGAGCCTTCATCTCCGAGACGATCTTGTCGAGCAGCATCGACGCCTGGCTCTTGTCGTCGCGCTTGGTCGAGGCGAAGCGCTCGGCGAGCTGCTTGCGCACCACCTGCGCGACGATCGTGCGCACGGCGGGCGTGCCGAGCACCTCTTTCGTCTGCCCCTCGAACTGCGGCTCGGGGACGGTGACGGTGAGCACCGCCGTGAGGCCGGCCAGCACGTCGTCCTTCTCGAGCTTGTCGTTACCGACCTTGAGGCGTCGGGCGTTCTGCTCCACCTGCCCGCGCAGGGTCTTCAGCAGCTCCTGCTCGAAGCCCTGCTGATGCGTGCCGCCCTTGGGCGTGGCGATGATGTTCACGAACGAGCGGATCGTGGTGTCGTACCCGGTGCCCCAGCGCAACGCGAGATCGACCTCGCACTCGCGCTCGACCTCGGTGGCCTTCATGTGCCCGTCGGACTGCAGCACCGGCACGGTCTCGGTGAAGCGCCCGCTGCCCTGGATGCGCCACGTGTCGGTCACAGGCGCGTCGGATGCGAGGAATTCGACGAACTCGGATATGCCGCCCTCGTACAGGTACGAGGTCACGCGCGGCTCCGCAGACGCATTCCCTTCCGCCGCCGGGGTGGCAAGCGGGCGGGCGTCGCGGATCTCGATCTCGAGGCCCGGCACGAGGAAGGCCGTCTGACGCGCCCGGGTCTCGAGCTCGGGAAGCTGGAAGGCGGCGTCCTTCGTGAAGATCTGCCGGTCGGCCCAGTACCTCACCCTGGTGCCGGTGACGCCCTTGGCGACCTTGCCGATCACGCGCAGCTCGCTCTGCTGCTCGAACGGCGTGAACGGCGCGTCGGGGCGAGGCTCGCCGTCATCGGCGAAGATACCAGGCTCGCCGCGATGGAACGACATCGCATAGGTCTTGCCCCCGCGGTCGACCTCGACGTCGAGGCGCTCCGAGAGAGCGTTCACGACCGACGCACCGACACCGTGCAGGCCGCCCGACGCGGCGTACGAGCCGCCGCCGAACTTCCCACCCGCATGCAGCTTGGTGTAGACGACCTCGACGCCGGTGAGTCCGGTGCGCGGTTCGACGTCGACAGGGACGCCGCGGCCACGATCGGCCACCTCGACACTTCCGTCGTCGTGCAGCGTGATCTCGATCTTCGTGCCGTTACCGGCGACGGCCTCGTCGACCGAGTTGTCGATGATCTCCCACAGGCAGTGCATGAGACCCGGCGACCCGTTCGAGCCGATGTACATGCCGGGACGCTTGCGCACGGCCTCGAGGCCCTCGAGAACCTGAAGATGGTGGGCGGAGTACTCGGCAGTCACAGTCATCGATTCTATTTCCGCGCGGGCACGGGCAGGACCGCGACACTCCCCGCGCGGCAAGGCAGTCGGCCGCGCGTACGCGCAGAGCGAAACACGCGTCGATCCGGGCATGCACACAGCACGCGCGTGGTTGTATTGAGCACGATCGCAAGGATCTGAACCGCTGAGGAGGCACCGAGATGAACGCCACGACTGAGCGCGAGACCGTCGAGTACCGCCTCACCGCGATGGACCGCTGCGACTCCTGTGGGGCGCAGGCGTACATCGCCGCCGAGGTGAACGGCACCGAGATGCTGTTCTGCGCGCACCACGGACGCAAGTACGAAGAGAAGCTGCGCGCCGTCGCCACCTCGTGGCACGACGAGACCGCCCGCCTCATCGAGGCCTGAGCGGCTCAGTCGACCACGAGTCGTCGCACCGCGGGGGTGAGCCTGGTGATGATCTCCTCGCCGACCGTGTCCACACGCTCGGCGAGGGCTGTCGCATCCGGCTCGCCCTGCGTGCCGGGGCCGAACAGCACAACACGCTGACCCGCGCTCGCGCCTTCCCACGGCTCGACCGTGAGGGCGTCGCCGCCGATGTCGATGATGCGACGCGATCCGCCGGGCGTCGCGACCTCCGCTCCGCGCAGGATGGACGGCAGGCCGTGAAAGGCTCCGATCCCGACGCGGACGGCATCGGCTGCGATCTCTTCCACCGGGGCGCTGAGCCGGGCGATCAGCCTGAGACCGTCCAGCGGCGGTCCGTCCGCCGATCGGATGCCGTAGCAGAACGCGCCGACGCGACTCAGCGAGCCTCGCAGCTCGGGGCGCCACCACGCAGCAGCGGACGCGGTGAGGTGCAGCACCTCGGGCTCGCCACCGGCGGCGACGAGCTGCTCCACCGCATCGAGGAACACCCGCTGGGATGCGTCGTCGTCGGCGTCGCTTGCCTCGGAGAGGTGGCTCCACACACCCGAGATGCTGATGCTGCCGCGTCGCTCGGCGGTTCGTGCGGTGCAGACCGCGTCGTGCCACTGCTCGGGACGGAAGCCGTTGCGATGCAGGCCCGTGTCGATCTTGAGATGCACGCGCACCCGTGCGCCCGCGGCTTCGGCCTCCGCGATCACATCGTCGAGATAGGCGGCCGATCCCACACCGAGGTCGATGTCCGCGGCGATCGCCTGCGCGATCTCCGTACGCGGTGATGTGGCCCAGGCGTACACCCGCCGGTCGGTCAGAGCGCGAATGCGCAGCGCCGTCGGGATGTCATAGCCCCCGAACCAGTGCACCCCGACCGCGGACGCCTCGGCGACAGCCCAGTCTATGCCGAGACCGTACGCGTCGTCCTTCATGACGAGCAGCAGCTCGGACGGCGCCAGGCGTCGTCGCACCGCCGTGACGTTGTGTCGGAACGCGCTCCGCGAGATCTCGAGCAGAGGTCCGCTCATGCGGTCCACTCCTTCTGTCCGTGCAGCCCTATCACCACGGCCATCTCGAGCGGGGTGAGTCCGCTCACCGTCGACCAACCTGCCAGCCCGTCTCGAGCGCCCCCGCGACCGCCGAAGTACACGACGGGCGCGCCGTCGTCGACCTCGCCGCCCTCCAGGTCGACCACGCACACGTCCATGGCGATCCGTCCCACGATGGGGAGCATCCGATCGCCGATCCCGACGCGCACCCGATTGCCGAGGATCCGAGGGATGCCCTGGGCGTAGCCGCCGGTCACCAGCGCGACGCGCGTGTCATCGGCAGCCCGGTGGGTGTAGCCGTACGAGACCGCCTCGCCGGCGCGAAGCGACTTGGTCGAGAGCACTCTGCCCTGCAGGCTCATCACCGGTTCGCGAGGCGCCTGGACTGAGGCATCCGGGATCCCGAAGAGCGCGGCCGGGTCGACATCGGCCTCTCCGTCTGTCTGCACGTTCAGATCGGCATGGGCGGATGCCGCAGCGACGTCGGCCGGGTCGACGATCACATCCGTGACCCCCGCCTCGGCGAGCACCGCGAGCACGTCAGCTGCTCCGTGCCCGAAGCCGTCGTGCCGGAGGTCGACACGCGCGCCCGGCGCGACCAGAGCGCGCGCCGCTCGATCGAGCGCCCCTCGGGAGAGGAGCACCCGTGGCAGCGCACTGCTGACAGTCATGACGATCTCCCGCTCTCAGAGCTGGATGGTCTTGAAGCCCTTGTCGTGGATGAAGCGCTCGATGGCATCGCGTGCGCCCTTCGCGTACTCGTCGAACGAGCTCGCGGCCGCGGCCGGAAGCTCCAGGCCGCGACGGGTGGCCACTGCGCCGACGAGCACATCGGCCAGGGCGGGGTTGAGCGGCAGCACCGGGCCCTGCACGTTGCCGGTGACGGCGTTGCGATGGCGCACGAACTCTCCGCGGGCAGTCCCGCGCGCGTAGCTTCCGCGCCCGGCGACCACCGTGCCGTACGCGGCGGCCTCATCGGTCAGCGTCCACTCGGAGGCGTGGTCCTCGAAGCCGACGACCGCGGCATCCTGCGTGCGGACGGTGATGTACCCGACGCGGCGGTCGCGGGTGCGTGCGACGCGGTACGGCATGACGCCCAGGCCCGTCACGCTGTCGCCGTCGGTGAGGTCGATGCGCTCGCCGAGCATCTCGGCCGAGCCGCCGACCGCGAACAGCGCGCGGTCATCGGCGATCAGCGCGCGCAGCTCATCCGCGCGCGCGAGGAAGTCCGCGTGCACGCCTCGCAGCGCCGAGAGCGGTCCGTTGCCGATGACGACGATGTCCACATCGTCCGGCAGCCGCTCGCCGACGCCGACGAGGGTGGTGGTCGACTCGATGCCCCGCGCGCGAAGCCGCTCCTCGAGGGTGCGCACGTTGCCGCGGTCGCCGGTGATGCCCAGCTCGGCGGGATACAGCTGGACGATGCTGATCTGCGTCATCGGCGCGCCACCTCCTGATCGCCGTACCCGAGGATGCGGCGACCGATCATCATCAGCTCGTAGTTGACGAACCATGTCTGCTTGCCGGCCGCGGTCTCGGGGAACGAGCGCATGATCTCGACCGCCTTCTCCATATCGGGCTCGACGGCGCCGATCTCGACGCCGGCGTAAGCCAGTGCCAGAGCCAGCTGATGTGCCTTGTCTCCGGTGACCACGTCCACACGCGGCAGCGCCGCGAAGTCGACGTCGTACAGCCAAGAGACGTCGGGGGTCCCCTCGTCGATCGCGATCAAGGCGCGCTCGGGCGTTCCGTCGAGCGCGTCCAGGTTCATCTGAATGCTGGGAGCGTTCTTGAACATGACGAACTCGACCTGCTCGCCGTTGCGGTCGCGACGCAGCGGGATGACCTCGCCGCGGCCGTAGGCGGGAGCCATGTTCGCGAAACCGGCGGCGGCGCGCGATGCGTCGAAATCGGCGCCGAGCACGCCGGATGCGACCGCCAGGGCGGCCGCAGCGTCGGCCGCGTAGTGCAGTCCTCGTGCGGGCAGGGTGATGCGGGCATCCGCTCCCCCGACATTCACGACCACCTCACGACCGGAGACTTCGCGGACCTCCGAGAACGCCTCGCGGTCGATGATGCCGGCCGTGCCGCTGCGGGTGTCGACCGCGTTGGCCAGACCGTGCGCGGAGGACGCGACGATGTCGGACGCGACTCCGAAGAAGGTCACGGGTGCGCGCATCGCGTCGACGTCGATCTTCGACAGGTAGGGGTCGTCGCGGTTGACGACGACGTGCGCGGAGGCGCGCTTCGAGGCCTCCAGCATCATGTCCGCGACCCGCTCGGTCTCGTAGAACCGGTACAGCTGATCGACCTGCACGTTCAGTGACAGGATCACCGACGGCGAGAGGCGATCGGCGAGGTCGGCGGCGAAGCCCTCATCGATCTCGAGCACAGCGACGTCGGCGCGGATGCGACCGGTGAGGGTCGCGTCGGCGAGCAGCGCGCTGGTGACCCCCTGCGGCAGGTTGGCCCCCGTCGGGTTGGTGAACACCCTCAGCCCGTGCGCGCGCAGCACCTCGCTGATCATGTGCGTCGTCGTGGTCTTGCCGTTCGAGCCCAGCACGAAGACGACGCCGTAGCGGAACTGGTCGGCCAGCGTCGGCAGCAGCGTCGGGGCGAGACGGTTGGTGAGGTAGCCGGGGAATGCGGACCCTCCCCCGCGCAGACGGGTCGCGAAACGCGCGAGCTTGCCCGCCAGCACGGGGAAGACGTACCGCAGGCCGGCTGAGCGCGCCTGAGGTGTCGCCTGCATCATTCGAGGTAGTCCCGCAGCGACTGCGACCGGCTCGGGTGACGCAGCTTGGCCATCGTCTTCGACTCGATCTGACGGATGCGCTCGCGCGTCACGCCGAAGGTGTCACCGATCTGGTCGAGGGTCTTGGGCTGTCCGTCGCCGAGGCCGAAGCGCATCCGGATCACACCGGCCTCGCGCTCGGACAGCGAGTCCAGCAGCTGCTCGAGCTGACGCTGGAGCATCGTGAACCCGACGGCATCCGCCGGCACGACCGCCTCGGTGTCCTCGATGAGGTCGCCGAACTCGCTGTCGCCGTCCTCGCCGAGCGGGGTGTGCAGCGAGATCGGCTCACGACCGTACTTCTGCACCTCCACGACCTTCTCGGGGGTCATGTCGAGCTCACGCGAGAGCTCTTCGGGCGTGGGCTCGCGGCCCAGGTCCTGCAGCATCTGACGCTGCACGCGGGCGAGCTTGTTGATGACCTCGACCATGTGCACCGGAATGCGGATGGTGCGGGCCTGGTCGGCCATGGCGCGGGTGATCGCCTGACGAATCCACCACGTCGCGTACGTCGAGAACTTGAAGCCCTTGGTGTAGTCGAACTTCTCGACCGCGCGGATGAGTCCGAGGTTGCCCTCCTGGATCAGATCCAGGAACTGCATGCCGCGACCGGTGTAGCGCTTGGCGAGCGAGACGACGAGGCGCAGGTTCGCGCCGAGCAGGTGGCTCTTGGCCCGCTGACCGTCGCGCGCCACCCACTGCAGGTCGAGCCCGAGCTGGCTCGACTTCTCGGCAGCCGACATCGTCGACAGCTTCTCCTCGGCGAACAGACCGGCCTCGATCCGCATCGCGAGCTCGACCTCTTCGGCCGCGTTCAGCAGGGCGACCTTTCCGATCTGCTTCAGGTAGTCCTTCACCGGGTCGGCGGTCGCACCGGTGATCTGCGTCGAGTAGACGGGAACGTCGTCCTCGTCCTTGGATGTCAGGACGATCGCGCCGGTGGGCAGCGGCTCGGTGAAGGCGGGCTTCTTGTCGCCCTCCTCGTCGTCGCCGTCCTCGGTCTCGACGCCCTCGTCATCGACCGGGGTCTCGTCGTCCTTCTTCTTCGCCGTGCGACGGGCGGGGGTCTTCTTGGCCGGAGCCTTCGCAGCGGTCTTCGTCGCCTTCTTGGGCGTCGCCTCGGCGACGTCGGTCACCTCCGCCTCGACGGCCTCGGTCTCGGCAGCGGTCTTCTTCGTCCGGGGGTTCTTGCTCGTGGCAGGAGTCACGTTTCGCCTTTCACGGAGCGGTGCGCGCGCTCCGAGCCGTTTCGGACACTAGTAAGACCCTTGTCAAGTCCATCCGCGAGGAATCTGTTGACAACGGGTCGAGCATCCATTATCACACACGACCGCGTCCGCTTTCTCCGATTCGCCGAATCCGCGCGCGTCTCAGCGCTGCTTGTCGTCGTCTCCCGGACGACGCGTGGCCAGATACCGCTCGAGTTCCGCGGCCAGCTCGTCGGCGCTGGGCAGGTCGCGCTCGTCGAAACCGCCCTCGTCACCGGTGTCGTCCCTGCCTGCCATGTACGCGTCGTAGCGCTGCTCGAGCCCGCGCAGCATCTGCACCAGCTCCTCGCTGCCCTGCACCTGCTCCGCGACGCGGGCGTGGAACTCCTCGCTGCGCTCGTGGACGGCATCCATCCTCAGGACCAGCCCGGTGCCCGCCATGAGCTTGTCGGCCGCGGCCACGACCGTGTCGGGATACTCGGTGTCGGCGAGGTAGTGCGGCACGAGCAGGACGAAGCCGGCCACGCGCACGTCGTTCTCCGCCAGGCGGAACTCGAGCAGGTGCGCGGCGGTCGCCGGAACCTGGGTGCGCGGGCGCCACACCGAGTGCACGGCGGTGAGGTCGCGTCGGTTGCCGCTGACAGTGACGCCCAGCGGGCGGGTGTGCGGAACGGGCATGGCGATCGAGTGCACCCACGTGACGGTCGAGACCTGGAACGCCTCCACGAAGTCGACGACGGCTCGCGCGAACGCGTTCCACGCGAAGTCGGGCTCGTAACCGGAGAGGAGGAGGAACGACTGGCCGAGCGCGTCGTGCGCCAGCGAGAGCTCGAGCCGCGCCGGGCGGTACTCGGTCAGGTGGTCCTGGTCGAAGACCACGATCGGGCGGCGTGCGCGATAGTCGAGCAGGTCGTCGTTGTCGAACACGGCGAGCGGCTTCGGGTCGGTCGTCGCGTCGAGGTGCTCGATGAGGCCGGCGACGGCGCTGCCGGCGTCGGTGAAGCCGGTGAGCAGGATGACCAGGGGCAGGCCGGTCGGCACATCGGGTGCCCCGGGAACCGACTCGAAGAGGTCAGCAGGTGACGGCATATCTCCATGCTACGAGTCGCGTCCCCGGCTCGGGCGGCGCCGTGCATGCTCACAGCGAACACGGCCGGGGCGCCTCGGCCCGGCCGTGGGAGGCCGTCCATAGGATGGGGGCATGACGCTTCCCGTGATCACCCACACGACCGATCCGTTCCCCGGAGGCACCGCAGACGCCGCTGTGCTCGTCATCCCCGATCCCTCCTCCGCCGCCGACGCGCTGAGCGGATACGAGGGGCTTGCCGACACCCTGGCAGGCATCGGATTCAAGGGAACGGCCTCCGCTTACGCCCGCGTGCACCTGCCGACAGTGACGTCGCTGCCGCTTGCCGTCGTCAGCGCGGGGAAGACCCCGGATGCCGCGGCCGTGCGCGACGCCGTCGCGACCGCGGTGCGCTCGCTGACGGGCTTCGCGACGGTGTCGCTGGGCTTCGCCGGCGACCTCGAGCAGTACGCCGATGCGGCGGCGGAGGGCGCGCTGCTCGGCGGTTACCGCTTCGACGACTACCGCTCCGAGAAGAAGCCCTCGCGCGCCGATACCATCGTGCTGCACGCCGCCACGATCGGCGAGGGCGCGCTCGAGCATGCTCGCGCCGCCGCGGAGGCCGTCGCCCTGGTCAAGGACCTCGTCTCGGTGCCCGCGGAGTGGCAGAGCCCTGCTCAGCTCGCCGACGAGGCTGTGAAGGCGGTCGCCGATCTGCCGATCGAGGTCGAGGTGCTCGACGAGAGTCAGCTCGAGGAGCAGGGCTACGGCGGCATCCTCGGCGTGGGGCGCGGATCGGACCGTCCCCCGCGTCTGGTGCGCCTGTCGTACTCTCCTGCCGATGCGACGCGCCACATCGCGCTGGTCGGCAAGGGCATCACCTTCGACACCGGTGGCCTCTCGCTCAAGCCCGCCGCCAGCATGGTCGGGATGAAGTTCGACATGGCGGGCGCTGCCACCTCGCTGGCCGCCGTCCGAGCCGTGGCCGCCCTCGGACTGCCGGTGCGGGTCACCGCGTTCCTGTGCATCGCCGACAACATGCCGTCCGGCCGCGCCACCCGTCCCGGCGACGTGCTGCGGATGCTCGACGGGCAGACCGTCGAGGTGATGAACACCGACGCCGAGGGTCGCCTGGTCATGGCCGACGGGCTCGTCGCCGCCAGCAGGGAGAACCCCGACGTGATCATCGACGTCGCGACGCTCACCGGCGCGATCATCGTGGCGCTCGGGATGCGCCACACGGGCGTGATGGGAGACGACGACGCGGTCGCGGAGTACCTCGCCGCCGCCGAGTCCGTCGGTGAGGACGCCTGGCCGCTTCCGCTTCCCGATTTCATGGAGGAGAGCCTCGACTCGCAGATCGCCGACATGGTGAACGCGAACATGGCCGACCGCTCGGGCGGGTCGCTCTTCGCCGGTCTGTTCCTGCGCCGCTTCATCGGCCGCACATCGGATGCCGAGGACGCGCCGCGCATCCCGTGGGTGCACCTCGACATCGCCGGCTCGGGTGAGCACAAGGGCGCGCCATACGGGTTCACGGAGAAGGGCCCCACCGGCGCCGCGGTTCGCTCGCTCATCGCCTTCGCCCTGGCATCGGCGAAGGAGTCCTGATGGCAACGCACGAGTTCGATCTCGTCGTCCTCGGCGGTGGCAGCGGCGGCTATGCGGCCGCGCTGCGCGCCAGCGAGCTGGGCAAGAAGGTCGCCCTGATCGAGAAGGACAAGGTCGGCGGAACCTGCCTGCACCGGGGCTGCATACCCACCAAGGCCCTGCTGCACGCCGCCGAGGTGGCCGACCACGTCCGCTCGGCGGCATCCGTCGGCGTGACGGCGACCCTCGAGACGGTCGACGTGGTCGGAGTTCGCTCGTACCGCGAGGGCATCGTCGCCAAGAAGTTCAAGGGCCTCGAGGGACTCATCAAGGCGCGCGGCATCACCACGGTCTCCGGAGAGGGCCGGCTCGACGCCGACCGCTCGGTCGTCGTGGGCGACGACCGCTACGTGGGCACGGACGTCGTCCTCGCCACCGGCTCGTACAGCCGGTCGCTGCCCGGTCTCGAGATCGGCGGGCGCATCCTCACCAGCGAGCACGCCCTGGCGCTCGACGAGGTGCCCGGCAGCGTGATCATCCTGGGTGGCGGCGTCATCGGCGTCGAGTTCGCCAGTGTCTGGAAGTCGTTCGGCGCAGAGGTCACGATCGTCGAAGCGCTGCCGCATCTCGTCCCCAACGAGGACATCGCGATGAGCAAGGGGCTCGAGCGTGCCTTCCGGCGCCGCGGCATCCGCTACTCGCTCGGCACGCGCTTCGCGAAGGCAGAGCAGGACGACGCGCAGGTGACCGTGACGCTCGAGGACGGCAAGAGCTTCACCGCCGACTACCTCCTCGTCGCGGTCGGTCGCGGACCGGTGACCGAAGGCCTCGGGTTCGAGGAGGCGGGCGTGAGCCTCGAGCGCGGCTTCGTGACGGTCGACGAGCAGCTGCGCACCGCCGTACCCGGCGTCTGGGCGGTCGGCGACATCGTGCCGGGTCTGCAGCTCGCACACCGGAGCTTCCAGCAGGGAATCGCGGTGGCCGAGCGGATCGCGGGAATGGACGTGCCGACTCCCCCCGAGTCGCAGATCCCTCGCGTGACCTACAGCAGTCCCGAAGTGGCGTCGGTCGGCATCACTGAGGAGGCCGCCGTCGCCGCGCACGGTGCCGATGGCATCGTGTCGTACGAGTACAACCTCGCCGGCAACGGCAAGAGCGAGATCATCGGCACGAGCGGCACGGTCAAGGTCGTACGCCGCAAGGACGGCCCGGTTCTCGGTGTGCACCTGCTCGGTGACCGCGTGGGGGAGCTCATCACCGAAGGCCAGCTCGCCGTGGCCTGGGAGGCGCATCCCGAAGACATCGCGCCGCTCATCCACGCGCACCCCACGCAGAGCGAAGCGCTCGGCGAGGCTTTCCTCGCACTCGCCGGAAAACCGCTGCACGCGCTGTAGGAACGCACCAATATCCATAGACTCCCAGGTCACTAAGCTTGGGGCATCACAATTTTCCGAAGGAGACTCGACATGAGCACAGCCGTGGTCCTTCCCGCACTCGGGGAGAGCGTCACCGAGGGCACGGTCACTCGCTGGCTGAAGCAGGTCGGCGACACCGTTCAGGCTGATGAAGGCCTGCTGGAGATCTCGACCGACAAGGTCGACACCGAGATCCCGTCCCCCGTCAGCGGTGTGATCGAGGAGATCCTCGTCGCAGAGGATGAGACCGTCGAGGTCGGCGCGCTTCTCGCGCGCATCGGCGACGGCAGCGGTGCATCGTCGGGCGGCGACGCCCCGGCCGCCGAAGCACCGGCCGAGCAGCAGCAGGCACCCGCCGAGCAGGCCCAGTCGCCGGCAGCCCCGGCAGAGAATGAGGTCGAGGCCGCTCAGCAGTCCGCCCAGAGCGGACCGTCCGCGCCTGTGGCATCGGGCGACGCCACGGACGTGGTTCTGCCGGAACTCGGCGAAAGCGTCACCGAGGGCACCGTCACACGCTGGCTGAAGCAGGTGGGCGACGACGTCGCGGTCGACGAGGCACTGCTCGAGATCTCGACCGACAAGGTCGACACCGAGATCCCGTCGCCCGTCGCCGGAACCCTCCAGGAGATCCTGGCCGGTGAAGACGAGACCGTCGAGGTCGGCGCGGTCCTCGCCCGCATCGGCTCCGGCGCACCCGCGGCCCAGGAGGCACCGGCCCAGCAGGCGCCCGCTCAGCAGGAGGCACCGGCCCAGCAGCAGGCACCGGCCCAGCAGCAGGCACCGGCCCAGCAGCAGGCACCGGCCCAGCAGCAGGCACCGGCTCAGCAGCAGGCACCGGCCCAGCAGCAGGCACCGGCCCAGCAGCAGGCACCGGCCCAGCAGCAGGCACCGGCTCAGCAGGCACCCGCTTCCAGCGACTCCGACTCCGACTCGCTCTACGTGACTCCGCTGGTGCGCCGCCTGGCCAGCCAGCAGGGCGTCGACCTGACGAAGGTCACCGGCACCGGCGTCGGAGGACGCATCCGCAAGGAGGACGTCCTCAAGGCCGCCGAGACGGCCACGCAGGCACCGGCCGCCGAGGCGGCCGCTCCGGCAGCTCCCGCACTCGAGGTCTCCCCGCTGCGCGGCACGACGCAGAAGATGTCGCGTCTGCGCAAGGTCGTGGCCGAGCGTGCTGTGGCGTCGATGCAGCAGACCGCGCAGCTGACCACCTTCGTCGAGGTCGATGTCACCAAGCTCGCGGCTTTCCGCAACGCGAAGAAGGACGAGTTCAACCAGAAGACCGGCGCGAAGCTCTCGTTCCTGCCGTTCTTCACGCTCGCCGCCGCGGAAGCGCTGCAGGCCTTCCCGATCATCAACTCGACCGTCGACGGCGACTCGATCGTGTACCCGGCGAGCGAGAACATCTCGATCGCGGTCGACACCGAGCGCGGCCTGCTCACCCCGGTCGTCCGTGATGCGGGAACGAAGAACATCGCCCAGCTCGCGCAGGAGATCGCCGACCTGGCGGCCCGCACGCGTGACAACAAGCTGAAGCCCGACGAGCTCGCCGGCGGCACCTTCACGGTGACCAACACGGGCTCGCGCGGCGCGCTGTTCGACACGCCCCTGGTGTTCCTGCCCCAGTCGGCGATTCTGGGCACCGGCGTCGTGTTCAAGCGCCCCGGCGTGGTCACGGTCGACGGCGTGGACGCCATCGCCGTCCGCTCGTACGTCTACCTGGCGATCTCCTACGATCACCGCACGATCGACGGCGCCGACGCTGCCCGCTTCCTCGGCGCGATCAAGACCCGCCTCGAGTCGGCGGAGTTCACCGCGAACCTCGGGATCTGAGCGCGCTCAGCCCTGACCTGATGGCTGGTCCGCGACGTCGTAGACGTCTCGGACCAGCCATCGGTCTTTCTGCATGACGAGCACCAGCATCTGCTCACCGAGCTCACCTGACGAGCCGAGGCGCAGCACGCTCACATCGCCGTAGTCCTCCACAGCCGAGATCGTGCGCGTCGCGTCCGTTCCGGTCAGCCTCTCCAGCACCGCGCCGCCTGCGCCATCGACGATCGCGTCGGCGCACTCCCGGTCCCCCCTGTCCGCGCACGCCAGCACGGCTGTCAGCAGCGCAGCAGCATGCTGCTGCGCAGAGCCGTCCAGCACGGCATCCGGCGCGGGCACGGTCGCCGGCTGCCGCTCGTCCGCCGCATCGGTGGGCGCCCGTGCCGCATCACCGGGATCCGGCGCCGGCGCCGACCCCGCCGGTGGCTCCGCGGCGTGATCGGCCGCGCCCGTCGGCGCCAGCGCACCTGTCGCCTCAGCAGCCCCTTCGATCGCCGCAGAGTCCTCATCCGCCGTCGGCCACATCAAGCCGCCGACCAGAACCAGCGCGGCCGCCGCACCGCCGACGACCAGCACGCGCGCTCGCGGGGCGCGAGCTGTCCGCCGGGCCGCCCCGACCTCCGACGCGACCGGCTCCCGGCGGCGCCCGGCTTCTCGCACGGCGCGTCTTCCGTGGCGTCCGACTGCGGACCGCAGCAGATGCCCCACGTGCTGTGCTGTCGCCGCCAGCCGGTCCCGCACGCGGTGCAGTGCGCTCGGCTCCGCGGCCAGCAGGTCCGACTCCTCGCGCAGATGCGCCCTGTGCACGCCGATCGTCACCACGCGTTCGGGGGCGAGGACGTCACGAACCAGCGCGCGAGGTGCCGCCAGCTCCGTCAGCTCGCGCTCGAATCGCTCGATCTCCCGGCGGACGATGCGCTGATCTCCTGCCGCCGCACCGATCTCGTCGAGCACCCTGGTCAGCGCGCGATCCGTGCAGCCCTCCCGCAGCCGTACGATGAGCGCGACCGCGGACGCGGCGCACCCCATCCCCTCGCCCGGCGCGAACACGGGGCGCGCCTCGTCGGTCAGCCACCACTGCCCTGTGACTCCGCGATCGGCGACCTCGACGATCCCGCGCAGCAGGCTGCCGACCAGCGTCACCGTCTCGCCCGCCGAGAGAGCGCTCTGCGCCGCAGCACGGCGCCCGACGAACACCTCCACCCGTTCCGCACACCACGGCAGCACCGCGTCGTGACCGTCCGCCCTGCGCAGCACATCGCGCACGCCGGCGACGTGCTCGGCACCGGCCAGCTCCCACAGCTGCTCGGCCACGGCTTCGGCGTCCACCCGCACAGCACGTCGCTCGCCGTCGGTGATCAGCTCGCCGGCGTACGCGGATTCGTGCGCATCCAGCATCCGGATCGCGCGGTGCGCCTCCGACGTCAGCACTGCCCTCTCATCCATCCGACCATCTCAGCGCGCGTCATCGTCCGTGCGCGCCGGAAGGAGCCGACCTGGGGACGATCGAGCCGATCTCGCCGGCTGTGCAGGAGGAACGGACATCGCGGAATCGGTAGGCTGTACGCATGGCAAAGAGTGCTCCCGTCACCGAGAAGCGGCCCGGCTTCTTCTCGCAGATCCGTTCCCTGTTCCGTTTCACGCGGGACGTGTACGGCTGGCTGCCGTGGGCACAGATCGCCATCCTCATCGCGGGTGTGCTGATCGGTCTGATCATCGGATTCCTCATCAGCGGCACCTCTGTGCTCGGGCTGATCCTGTGGGGCTTCACCGGCCTGCTGTTCGGAGTCCTGGGCGCGATGTTCCTCATGACACGCCTGTCCACCACAGCGATGTACGCCAAGATCGACGGGATGCCCGGCGCGAGCGGCCACGTGCTCAGCACCAGCCTGGGTCGAAGCTGGTCGGCCTCCGACATCCCCGTCGGCATCAACCCGAAGACCCAGGAGGCGGTGTACCGCGTGGTCGGCCGCGGTGGCATCGTGATCGTCGGCGAAGGCGCTCGCGGTCGTCTCACCCGGCTGATCAACGAAGAGCGTCAGAAGGCGCAGCGCGTCGCGCACGGTGTGCCGGTCACGGTTCTCTACGTCGGACACGGCGATGACGATGTCGCCATCGCCGACCTGTCCAAGACGATCAAGAAGCTGCCGAAGGCGATCGACAAGGCCACCATGGCCGCGGTGATCCGCCGCATCGAGTCGGTTTCGCAGTCGCTGTCGTCGCTGCCGATCCCGAAGGGCATCGACCCGACGCGCGTGCGCTCGCAGCGTCCGCGCTGAGCCCGCCGGCCCCGAGACATGCAGAACGGCCCCTCTCGCTCGAGAGGGGCCGTTCCGCATGTCTCACTCGCCCAGGGGCTCCTTCGGCAGTCGCCGCACGCGCGGACGGCGGCGTCGCTTCTCGGGAATCATCGAGCGCATCTCCTCGAGCTTGCCGAAGCACAGCAGCCGGTCCTCGGCCTCGAGCTCGACGTGCTTACGCGGGTTGGGAATCACGCTCACGCCGCGGTGCAGCGTCAGGACCGTGATGTCACGATCCCACAGGCCGAGATCGCCGAGCTTCATGCCCACCTGCTCGGCGCCGGAATGGATGAGCAGCTCCGCCACCCCGTAACCCGTCGAGACGCTCAGCCGCTGACGCACGTCGATGTCGGGGAACGCGACCTGGTTCGCGATGTAGTCGATGATGGCGCCGGCGACGTCGAGCTTCGTCGCCGTCTCGATGCCCTGCAGCCCCGGAGACGAGTTGACCTCCATGACCAGCGGGCCGTCGTCGCTCTCGAGCATGTCGACCCCCGCGACGCGCAGACCCATGATCTGGGCCGAGCGCACCGCCGTCTGCTCGTACACCGGGTCGAGGGTCACCGGCTCCACGCGTCCGCCGCGATGCACGTTCGAGCGGAACTCGTCGCCGTCGGCGACGCGGCGCATCGCGGCGACGACGCGATCGCCGACCACGAGAGCCCGGATGTCGCGCCCGCGGCTCTCGGCGATGAACTTCTGGATGAGCACGTTCTGCTTCGTCGAGTGCAGCGTCTCGATGATCGCCTCCGCGACCTTGACCTGCGGGGCGAGGATCACGCCGATCCCCTGAGTGCCCTCCAGCAGCTTGATCACGACGGGAGCACCGCCCACCCGTTCGATCGCCGGGCGGACATCCGCACGGTTGCGCACGAACGCGGTCGGCGGCATCGCGATGTTGTGCCGGGACAGGATCTGGTTGGCGCGGAGCTTGTCGCGCGCGCTCGAGATGCCGTTGGCCGTGTTCGGCGTATAGACGTCCATCTGCTCGAACTGACGCACCACGGCGGTGCCGAAGTAGGTGATCGAATTGCCGATGCGAGGCAGGATCGCGTCGTACTCGCTGAGTTGCTTGCCGCGGAAGAAGAGATCGGGCGCGTCGGCGGTGAGATCGATCGCGAACCGCAGCGTGTTCAGCACCTTCACGTTGTGCCCGCGCTGCTGCGCGGCGGCCCGAAGACGCTGCGTCGAGTACGAGTGCGGGGCGCGCGAGAGAACAGCGATCTTCACAGAGGTTTCCTGCCAGGATGTAGAGGTGACACGGTCCTCTCATTCAAACACGTCCACGGGTTGGCGGGAGTGGGTCGGACTGCCGGACCTGGGCATCGACTGGCTCAAGGCCAAGATCGACACGGGCGCTCGCACATCGTCACTGCACGCCTTCGACGTGAGCGAGTTCGAGCGCGACGGCGAGGACTGGGTGCGCTTCACCGTGCACCCCTGGCAGGAGAGCACCGCCGATGCGGTGGTGCACGAGACGCGCGTGCATGACCGACGGGCCGTGCGCAGTTCATCGGGGCACACCGAGCACCGCATCGTCGTCACCATGCGGCTGCGGCTGGTGGGCAGGGAGGTGGATGCCGAGGTCACCCTCACCAACCGGGACGAGATGGGCTTCCGGATGCTGATCGGCCGCGAGGCGCTGCGTCAGGGGTTCCTCGTCGACCCCGCCCGCTCGTACCTCGGCGGTCGTGCCCCGCGCGAGATGCGCAACCGCAACCGCGGCCGCTGACGCTTCGACAGGCTCAGCGACCCAGTTGCAGGACGCGGTCCCGCATGTCAGCCGCGGGTCAGCAACGTGCCGGCGAGCTTGTCGTGCAGGCCGCGCTGATCGGCATCCCAGATCACCGCGGGGATGACGAACACCAGCAGCAGCGTCCGCACGATCGGACGCCACAGCCCCACCCACGCGCCGTCCAGACGCAGCACGCGCATGCCGAGCATTCGGTGACCGGGGCTGCCGTTGGCCGTCGGCAGGAACACGATCTGCAGCAGGGCGAAGACCATCATCGGCGCGAACTGGCGCCACCCGGCCTCGGCCGGCAGCTCGAGCGGGTCGTAGCCGAGGAAGCCGATCGCGATGATCGTGGCCGCGAAGTAGTCGATCGCCAGGGCGGCGATCCGGCGGCCGGGTCGGGCGATGCTCCCCGGTCCGGAGATGGGCATTCCGAGGCGTTCGCCGGGGTAGTCACTCACTCTCTCAGCCTACCGAGCGGCTGTAACATGCCTGAAACACAGCGGACACGACTGAGAAACTCCATGCGCATAACCTGCGTAAGGTTGATGCAACCGATACCCGATCAGGAGTCGTACATGTTCACAGAGCCCGCCGAGGTCGTCCGCTACATCGAGGAGAACGACGTCAAGTTCCTCGACATCCGATTCACCGACCTTCCCGGGGTCCAGCAGCACTTCAACATCCCCGCGTCGACGGTCGATGACGACTTCTTCCGCGACGGGCAGCTCTTCGACGGCTCGTCGATCCGCGGCTTCGCGAGCATCCACGAGTCGGACATGCAGCTGATCCCCGACGTCACCACCGCGTACATCGACCCGTTCCGTGCGGCGAAGACCCTGGTGATGATCTTCGACATCTACAACCCGCGCACAGGCGAGATCTACAGCAAGGACCCGCGCCAGGTCGCCAAGAAGGCTGAGAAGTATCTCGCATCGACCGGCATCGCCGACACCGCGTTCTTCGCCCCCGAGGCGGAGTTCTACATCTTCGACGACGTGCGCTACTCGGTGACCGCCGGCGACAGCTTCTACAAGATCGACTCCGAGGAGGCCGCGTGGAATTCGGGTCGTGAGGAGGAGGGCGGCAATCTCGCCAACAAGACGCCGTTCAAGGGCGGCTACTTCCCCGTCGCCCCGGTCGACAAGACCGCCGATCTGCGCGATGACATAACCCTGCGCCTGATCGACTCGGGCTTCCATCTCGAGCGCTCGCACCACGAGGTCGGCACGGCCGGCCAGCAGGAGATCAACTACCGCTTCGACACGATGGTCAGCGCGGCCGACGACATCCTGAAGTTCAAGTACATCGTCAAGAACACCGCCGAGGAATGGGGCAAGACGGTCACGTTCATGCCCAAGCCGCTCTTCGGCGACAACGGCTCCGGCATGCACACGCACCAGTCGCTCTGGCTCGACGGCAAGCCGCTGTTCTTCGACGAAGCCGGCTACGGCCAGCTCAGCGACATCGCACGCTGGTACATCGGCGGTCTGCTCAAGCACGCCCACGCCGTGCTCGCGTTCACCAACCCGACGCTGAACAGCTACCACCGCCTGGTGAAGCACTTCGAAGCACCCGTGAACCTCGCCTACTCCGCCGGCAACCGCTCGGCGGCGATCCGCATCCCCCTCACCGGTTCCAACCCGAAGGCGAAGCGCATCGAGTTCCGCGTTCCGGATGCCTCGTCGAACCCCTACCTCGCCTTCGCCGCGCAGCTGATGGCGGGCCTGGACGGCATCAAGAACCGCATCGAGCCGATGGAGCCCATCGACAAGGACCTGTACGAGCTTCCCCCCGAGGAGGCGGCGAACATCCCGCAGGTGCCGAACTCGCTGCTCGACTCGCTCGAGGCGCTGCGCCGTGACCACGACTTCCTCCTCGAGGGCGGCGTGTTCACACAGGAGCTCATCGACACCTGGATCTCGTACAAGTACGACAACGAGATCCTGCCGATGGCCCAGCGCCCGCACCCGTACGAGTTCGAGCTGTACTACGGAGTCTGATTTCGTGGGGCTCTGAGAAACTCTCTCCCAGCCTGCGAGCCCAGTGAATCACTGAGCCCCAGACGGCAGTCGCCGTCTGGGGCTCAGTGATTACGGACGTTTACGGACGTTTTCGGGCAGTGAACGGACGGGTTTTCGGACGGGACGAATCGCGACGCTGCCGAGCCGTCAGGTAGGGACTACTCCCCCGTCTCCTCGAGCTTGAGCCACAGCGCCTCGCGACGTTCAGCGGGGCGCGTGCCGCGACTGGGCACGGCCAGCACGTGACCGAAGAGCTCGCGGGCGACCGACGCACCAGAACGTCACGATCGTTGCCGGTGGCGCAGCATCGAACCGTCGCACGCCGAGACGATCTGGCGTTACAATCACGCGTTCGATGAAGGGGTGCATCGTCAACGGACAAGTCGCCCACGTGACGTGCGAAGTACCGATCAGAGCCCCGAGAAACAAGGACCTGCTGGACGGCATCGGCAAGCTCACCAAACGTCGGCACTCGCGTCGACGACGGATAGACATCGATGCTTGTAGACACGTCGGCCTCTTTCCTGGCTCTTCCCAGATGAGGGTGTGGGTTGGCCGGGCGCGTCGGTCCGCAGATAGACGTCGAGATCTCCCGACGATGGAGGTTCCTAAGCCATCCATCCGAAAGACCTCGACGTGTCCGACCCTACCCCGCCGGCCGGCTTCGGCCGCCCTGACCTGACCGCCTTCGCGTCTCATCCCAATCGACCCTGATCGAGTCTGCTGACCCTCTCGACGAGAACGCAGCGACATCACAACCACCCGACCCGACCGTCCGGGAAGCCGGGGCGCCTTTACTTGCCGGAAATGCGAAGCAGCCGGGGTGCACGATGGCACCCCGGCTGCTGTGGAACGGCGGGTCAGAGTTGCAGTTCTCCTCCAGGGATCGCTGCGAGCAGCTCGCGCGTGTACGGGTCCTGCGGATCATCGAAGATGCGCTCGGGCGTGCCGCTCTCGACGATGCGGCCGCGCTGCATCACGTGCACCTGATCGGAGATCATCCGTACCACGGCGAGGTCGTGGCTGATGAACAGATAGCTGAGGCCGAGTTCGTCCTGCAGACCCGCGAGCAACTCGAGGATCTGTGCCTGCACGAGCACGTCGAGCGCCGACACCGCCTCGTCGAGGACGACCAGCTCCGGCTCCAGCGCGAGCGCACGGGCGATCGCGACACGTTGCCGCTGACCGCCGGACAGCTCGTGGGGCAGCCGCTGGGCCATCGCCTGCGGCAGGGCGACCTGGTCGAGAAGGTGCGCGGCCCGCTGCCGGCGACTCGCCTTTGAGCCGATGCGGTGTACCCGCATCGGCTCGACGATGGATTCCTCGATGGTGTACCGCGGGTCCAGCGATGCGTACGGGTTCTGGAACACCGGCTGCACGCGACGCCGGAACGCGAACAGGTCGCGGCTCTTGAGCCCTGCCATGTCCACGCCGTCGAACGAGATGGTCCCGGAGGTGATGTCCTCGAGCCCGAGGATGAGGTTCGCGGTCGTCGACTTGCCGGACCCCGACTCGCCCACGATTGACACGGTTGTGCCTCGGCCGATCGTGAAGCTCACGCCGTCCACCGCCGTGAACGAGTCGGGCTCCCCCGCCTTCGCGTTACGCAGCGGGAAAACCTTGCGCAGGTCGGTTACCTCGACCAGCGGGGTCGCGTGTGCCGCGTCCGCGGCACGATGCAGCTGTTCGTCCTCGCGTCGTGACGACAGGCTCGGCGCCGCAGCGATGAGTCGTCGGGTGTACTCGTGCTGCGGGTTGCGCAGCACCTCCATCGCCGGCCCCTGCTCGACGATCGAGCCACGGAACATCACCACGATCCGGTCTGCGCGCTCGGCAGCGAGGCCGAGGTCATGCGTGATCAGGAACACCGCCGTGCCCAGCTCGTCGGTCAGCTCGTCGAGCTGGTCGAGGATGCGCCGCTGCACGGTGACATCCAGCGCCGAGGTCGGCTCGTCGGCGATCAGCAGCCGAGGCCGGCACGCGAGACCCATGGCGATGAGGGCGCGCTGACGCATGCCACCGGAGAACTCGTGCGGGTACTGCCGCGCACGCTGCGGGGCGTTGGGGATGCCGACCACCTCGAGCAGTTCGATGACGCGCTGCTCGGTCTCCTTTCCTTGTGTGCGGCCGTGGACCTCGAGCGCCTCCCCGATCTGGTCGCCGACCCGCATCAGCGGGTTGAGGTTCGACATCGGGTCCTGAGGAACGAGGCCGATGCCCGCGCCGCGGAGCCGGATCATCTCGGTCTCGGAGACGGCGGTGAGCTCCCGGCCGTCGAACGAGACGGTCCCGGCGGTGATGACGCCGTTCTCGGGCAGCAGCCGGTTGATGGCTGCTGCGGTGGTCGACTTGCCGGAGCCGGACTCGCCGACGACGGCGACAGTCTCGCCCGCGGCGACCTCGATGGAGACGTCGTTGACGGCGGAGACGAGGCTGCCTCCGCTGCGGAACGAGATGGACAGCCCGCTGATGCGCAGCACGGGGGCGACGTCGGTGGTGATCATGCGTGATCCTCTGTGACGGTGGATGGGGAGAATTCGGGAAGGGCCGCGAGAGTCGTGGCCCACAAGTCCTCGACGGCGGGGACCGGGTCGGCGAAGAGGCGGTTGGTGAGCATCACGACGGCGATCTCGCGGCCGGGGATGAAACCCAGACCGGTGCCCACGTAGCCGCCGTGCCACAGCATCCGTTCGAGGCGTCCATCGATCTGCACCGGCAGGCTCCGCCAGCCGAGCGCCTGTCCGGTGTCGGGGCCGTCGCGAAATACGTCGGCGGATACCTCCGTGCCCCAAAACTCGTGGTGTTCCGCGGTGGCGAGCGAGGCGCCGAGGGCGAGGAGATCGGCCGCGGTCGAGAAGAGCCCGGCGTGTCCGGACACCCCGCCGAACGCGTGGTGGCAGTTGCCGTCGTTGGCTTCGCCGACCAGTTCGTGCTCGCGCCATGCGAAGCCGGGGTCGGCGAACAGGATGGGATACGGCTCGCCGGTCCGCACCATGCGCCGCTCGGCGGCGTCGCCGTGGGACGACGCGGCGACATCTTCGGCCGGGTCCGGACGGTAGCCGGTGCGGGTCATCCCGAGCGGCACGTGGACGAGTTCGCGGACGGCTTCCTCGAGCGGAAGTCCGGCGGCGACGCTCACGATGCGCCCGAGCAGCATGAAGCCCAGATCGGAGTACCGCCGGGCAGTGTGGGCCGGGTAGCGCAGCGGGAGCTCGTCGATCGCGCCCGCGGGCTCCGCGGTGAAGTACAGCGGCTGCCACTCCCACAGCCCGGCGCGGTGCTGCAGCAGCGTCCGCACCGTGGTGTCGGGGGTGCACGGCGACGTGTCGAGGTAGCGGCTCACGGGATCGTCGAACGACAGCTCGCCGCGCGCGGCGAGCCGGTGCAGCGCGCTCGTCGTGCCGGCCACCTTCGTCACCGAAGCCAGGTCGAACAGGGTCTCGCTCGTCAGCGGTCGACCCGACGAGTTCGCGACCCCCGCTGCAGCGATGTCGTTCGCCCCGCCGCGCGAGATGCCGACGACGGCGCCGCGTGGCGCGTCATCGCGGGTGATCAGGGCCTCTGCGGCGCGGGCGGCGTTCATGCGGCAATCCCCACGAGATGACGGATGCCGAGCCCGGCGGACTCCGGAAGCACGATGTTGTCCTGCTCGTAGGCGGCGCCGCCAGCGACGACCGCGTCGCGCAGCCACAGGCCGCCGTCGAGGTCGTGCACGAGGTCGGGCGCGATCGCTGCCGCCAGCGTGGCTGCCGACGAGACCCCGACGGGGCCCTCCAGCATGCAGCCGACGATCACACCGAGTCCGGCCGTGCGCGCAGCGTCGACGGTGGCCAGCGTCTCGCCTACGCCGCCGGTCTTGGCGAGCTTCACATTGACGAAGTCCGCGGCCCCGAGCTCGGCGATGCGCTGCACGTCTCGGGCGGTGCGGGCGGACTCGTCGGCGAGGATCGGGGCGGTGACGGCGGCGCGCACGGCGGCCATCCCTTCGAGGTCGTCCGCCTGGACGGGCTGCTCGACGAGCTCGATCCCCACGCCGGCGTCCTCGCAGGCCCGGATCTCGCGGATCGCGTCCGCCACAGTCCACGCCTGGTTCGCGTCTATTCGCAGCACGACCTCGCCACCGACCGCGGCGCGCACGGCGACGAGCACGTCGCGCAGCCGGGTGCCCGCCTGCGCCTTGATCTTGAGGGTGCCGAATCCTGCGGCGGCGTGTTCGGCGGCGGCGTCGGCCACAGCAACGGGTTCGCCGGCCGACAGGGTCATGTCGGTGCGGACCCTGCGCCTCGGCGCGGGGATGCTCAGCTCACGCGCTAGCGCGTCGACGAGCGGGGCGCCGTGCTGGCCGGCGGCGAGGTCGGCGAGAGCCCAGTCCACCGCGGACCGGGCGGCGGCGTTGCCCCAGACGCTGCCCGCGAGTGTCCCGGTGCCCACGATCTCGTGGGGCGGGCGGCCGATCACGGCGTTAGCAATCGGCCCGGCGACCACCGCGGTCACGCTCTCCGGGCTCTCGCCGGTGACCCGCCAGCTGACTGCCGCCTCACCCCACCCCGATCGCCCGTTGGCATCGATCACCTCGATGAGGGTGAGGTCGATGGTGTCCGCGCGTCGGACCGCGGTCACGAACGGGCGCACCAGCCGCGCGGGCACACGGTGCACGCGCAGTTCGGCGACCGGCGCGGCCAGAGCCGCGCCCATCGGATCCTCGAGCCAGGTCATCTCGCGGTCCCGTCGATCAGGCGCAGCGACTCGACGCCGCCCACCGGCTCCGGCAGGCGGAGCGGGCCACGCCCGGGTGTGATCGTCCCGAGGATCCGGGGCTCCCGCGCGCCGGTGCCGCCCGGCACGATCGCCGGGACGCCATGCAGCGTGCACCAGCCGATGAGGGCGACGAGGATCGCCTCCTTCGTGTCCGCGGGTGCGCCCAGGTCGTCGGTGAGGACGATCTCGACGCCGGGAAGCGCGGCGCGCAGCCCCGACATGATCAGCGGGTTGCGGCATCCTCCGCCCGACACGGCGAGGAAGGCAACCCGCTCGCGGCGGACCGCGTCGGCGACCGTCCGCACCGTCAGCTCGGTGAGCGTGGCGACCAGATCAGCGGGACGGACATCGCAGCCCAGGGCGGCGAGATGCCGCTCGACGTAGGCAAGGTGGAAGTGCTCCTTGCCGGTGCTCTTGGGCGCCGGCAGCGCATAGTACGGATCGGCCAGCAGGCTTTCGAGCAGCCCTAGGTCGACGACGCCGGATCGCGCGATGCGCGCGTCGTCGTCGTAGCCGAGCGGGTTCAGCTGGCGCTCCACGATCACCGCATCGATCAGGGCGTTCGCCGGGCCGATGTCGTAGGCGCTGAGACCGCTGCCAACAACAGTGATGTTGGAGATGCCGCCGAGATTCAGCGCGGCGGCGACACCCTCGCGTCCGCGCAAGAGGAGGTCATCGAGGTAGGACACCAGCGGTGCGCCGTGTCCGCCTACGGTGATGTCCCGGACGCGGATGTCGGAGACGACCGGCGCTCCCACACGTTCGGCGATCCACGCTGGCTGGCCGATCTGCAGTGTGCCGAGGGCATGGCCACCGTCGACCCAGTGGAACACCGTCTGCCCGTGCGAGGCGACCGCGTCCACTCCCCCGGCCGCGTCGGCTGCCCCGGCCGCCACGTCCGCGAACGCCTGGCCGATAAGGGTGTCAAGGGCGCACACCTCGTCGATCGTGGTCTGCTGCGGCGGGAGCGCGGCTACCAGGCGGGCACGCAGCTCCGGCGCGTACGGCACGCTGTCGCCGTAGACGACGGTGCCGCGCAGGACCCCGTCGGTGTGGGCGAACTCGACCACCGCGACGTCGATGCCGTCGTGGGAGGTTCCCGAGATCAGGCCGGCGACCTTCACGGCTGCCGCCCCAGCGCGACCCGCAGGCGGCCGTTCGCAGCAGTAAGCCGCGTCTCCGCCGCCTCTCGATCCACGCCGCACTCGACCATCACGGACGCCGTCTTCACGTCGAAGTCGGCGGCCTCCAGCGCGGCTGTCGCTCCGTCGCGGTCGGTGCGGGCGATCTCGGAAACCATGCGGATCGCACGCTCGCGCAGCTTGTGGTTGGTCGCCTTGAGGTCGACCATGAGGCTGCCGTACGTCTTGCCCAGCCGGATCATCGAGATCGTGGAGAACATGTTGAGCACGAGCTTCTGGGCGGTGCCGGCTTTGAGTCTCGTCGATCCCGTGACGAACTCCGGGCCGACCTCGACTTCGATCGCGTGTTCGGCCGCGGCGCTGAGTGCGGTGTCACGGTTGCACGACAGCCCGACCGTCAGCGCCCCGCGGGCACGTGCCCGCTGGATCGCGGCGACCACGTACGGCGTGCGACCGCTGGAGGCGATCCCGATCACACTGTCGAGCGGTCCGATTCGAGCCGCATCGATCGCGTCAGCGCCCGCCGGACCGTCGTCCTCGGCACCCTCGGTCGGGGTGACGAGCGCGTCCGCGCCGCCGGCCATGATCGCGAACACCAGCTCCGGTGGGGTGCCGAAGGTGGGAGGGCACTCTGACGCGTCCAGCACGCCGATGCGGCCCGGTGTGCCGGCGCCGATATAGATGAGCCGGCCGCCCTGGGCCATCCGCTCCGCGGTGGCCTCGATCGCCGAGACGATCTGTGGCAGCGCCGCGCCGACGGCGGCCGGGACGGTGTGGTCGACCTCGTTCATCATGGCCGCGAGCTCCGCGACGGGCAGCTCGTCGTTGCGCGCGAATCGAGGGTCGCTGCCCTCGGTCGCCAGGGTTCCGAGCGTGTCTGGATCGGTCACTTCTTCTTGCCTCTGTTCTTGGGGTCGAGCGCGTCGCGGAGCCCGTCGCCGAACAGGTTCAGCCCGACGACGAGAAGCACCATCACCACACCGGGGGCGATCATCGTCCAGGGGGCGATGGTCACGAGCGTGCGGGCGTCGTAGATCATCGAGCCGAGCGACGGCGCCGGCGGCGGTGTGCCGAGACCGAGGAAGCTCAGGGATGCCTCGGTGAGCACCGCCCATGAGAGCGAGAGTGTGATCTGCACGATGATGATCGACGTGATGTTCGGCAATACGTGCCGGGTGAGGATCGCCGAGCGGCGCTGACCGGAGCTGGTCGCGGCCTTCACGAACTCGATCTCGCGGAGCGAGAGCACCGGTCCGCGGGTGACGCGGATGAAGATCGGGACGTAGACGATCGCGATCGCGATCGCGATCGTGAACCAGTTGCGCTGAAACACCGATGCAAGTGAGAGCGCGAGCAGCAGCGGCGGGAACGCGAACAGCACGTTGGTGACGCCCGAAATCACACCGTCGGACACGCCGCGGTAGAAGCCCGCGACGCTGCCGGCGAAGGTGCCGATGACGGTCGCGAAGGCGACGGCCACGACGGAGATCAGCAGCGAGTTGGCCAGGCCGGCAGCCACGCGCGAGAACACGTCGCGACCGAACTGGTCGGTGCCGAACCAGTGCTCGGTCGACGGCGGCAGCAGACGCGCGGGCGGATCCTGCGCGATCGGGTCGTACGGGAGCAGTCCGAACGCCGAGGCCAGGCTGAGCAGGGTCATGGCCACGACGATGATCAGGCCGATGAGGCCGCTGCGGCTGCTGAGAAGGAGCCTCACGCGCTCGAAGGTGCGTCCTCCGGCGGGTGCGACTTCGGCGGTCTGTGTGATGTCGGTCATGCGGCACGCACCCGGGGATCGATGATGCGGTAGAGCGCATCGGTGAGGAGATTCACGAGGACGAACAGCAGCGCGATGATCAGCACCGTGCTCTGCACCAGTGCGTACTCCTTCTGCTGGATGCCGAGCAGGACCTGACGGCCGATCCCGGGCAGCGAGAATATCTGCTCGACCACGACCGCGCCGCCCAGCAGGTAGCCGAACTGCAGACCGGTCATCGTGACGATGGGAAGCAGCGCGTTGCGCAGTACGTGCTTGACCTGCAGGCGACGTGGCGGGACGCCTTTGGCGCGGGCGGTCCGGATGAAGTCGTTGGAGCGGACCTCGAGCACCGCGGTGCGTGTTGTGCGCATGATCGGTGCCGCGATTCCGAATCCGAGGACGATCGATGGCAGCAGCATCTGCTGCAGGTTCAACCACGGGTCCTGGAAGAAGTACGCGTATGCCTCGCCGTTGGGGTTGAAGCCGAACGACGCCGACATCAGCGTGAGCAGCGAGGTCGCCAGCAGGAACGCGGGGATGGAGAGCCCGGCCAGACCCACGGTCTGCGCGAAGCCGTCCCGCGGCGCATCCGGCTTGGACGCGGCGAGCAGGCCGAGGGGCACGCCGATCACGAGTGCGAGCGCGATCGACAGCACCGCCAGCTCGAGGGTCACGGGCAGCGACGCTGCCGTGAGTGCGAGCACGCTCTCCTGGGAGCGTGAGGAGTATCCGAGGTTGCCGGTCAGCACGTTGCCGAGCCAGGTGAAGAATTGGACGATGAGCGGCTGGTCGAGGCCGTAGTACGCCTCCAGCGCCGCCCGCTGCGCGGGCGTGAGCGCGGCGGCCTCGGTGCCGAGTCCCGCGGTGATCTGGTCGCCGGGGATCGCGCGAAGCATGATGAACACGACCACCGCGACGCCGAAGAGGGTCGCGAGCGCGGCGAGGACGCGGCGCAACGGACGGTTTCTGGTCAATTGTCGAAGCATGGGTCTCTCAGGGTCGAAGGGGGCGACGGTGCGGGCAGGACGCGCCCGCACCGTCGCTCAGCGTCACTGCAGCGAAGCGGTGCGCAGGTACTGCAGGGAGCCGTTCGCCATCGGGACGAAGCCCTCGACGCCGTCGGTCGCGGTGTAGGTGTAGCTCGTGAAGAGCCAGATCCACGGGGCGTTGTCCTCGAGGTTCTGCGAGATCTCGTCGTAGATCGTTTTGCGCTCGTCCTGGTCGCTGGTAGCGCGACCCTCCGCGAACAGCGCGTCCAGTTCAGGAGAGCTGTACCCGGCGACCTTGTTGAGGTTGCCGGTGCTGGTGAAGTAGCGGCCGTACATGCCGTCCGGGTCGGGACGGCCACCGTTGAGGGCTACCGCGGCGTCGAAGTCGCCGGCCACCCAGCGATCGACGTACGCACCGGACTCGAGGACCTCGAGCTCGAGCGTGATGCCGGCGTCGGCCAGCTGCGACTTCAGGTTCTGCGCTTCGGCGACCGATGTGGAGTAGCCACCCTGGTTCACGATCGCGTTGATCGTGACATCGCTCTTGCCCGACTTCTTGAGGTACTCCTCAGCCTTGTCGAGGTCGCGCTCGGGGCACGGGCGTGCGTCGGGGTCGGACTTGAACGCCGGCGAGGTGATGGGCCCGGTCACCTCACCCTCGCTGAACGCTGCGGTGTCGAGGACCTCCTGGCGGTCGATCGCGCACTGGATGGCCAGGCGCACGTTGACGTCGGCGAGATCCCCCCGCTGCGCGTTGAGCTGCAGCGCGTGGTAGCTGAGCTGAGGGGTCGATTCGACCGTGATCGTGGCGGACTCGGCGGTCTGAGCGACGATGGGGTCGTTCAGGACAGCGAACTGGACGTTGCCGGACTGCATCGCGGACACGATGGACGACTCGTCGGGGATGATTCGGAACTCCACCGAGTCCAGCAGCGCGGCGTCACCCCAGTAGTCGTCGTTGCGGACGAGGGTGATCGACTGGTTCGCAACGCGCTCGTCGAACGTGAACGGGCCGGTACCGTTGGGCGTGGTGGTCAGCTCCTGCTCGGTGTCATCTGACGACAGCATCGCCATGTTGATGACGGCGAGGTTCGACGGCAGAGCCGCGTCGGGAGCGCTCAGGGTGAGCACGACGGTGCTCGCGTCAGGGGCGGCGACGTCGGTCACCGAGGCGAGCGAGGTGCGGGAGACGGCGGCGGTGGCCTCGTCCTTGATCGCATCGAGCGAGTACTTCACGTCAGCCGAGTCGAACGCGCTGCCGTCGGCGAAGGTGACACCCTCGCGCAGCGTGAAGGTGACGGTCAGTCCATCCTCGGAGACATCCCACGACTCGGCGAGCCCGGGCACCACGTTGAGGTCGGCGTCGAACTCGGTGAGCGTGCCGTAGATGTTCTGCAGCACGTTCACGGACTGGAACTGGGTCGCCTTCCAGGGAAACAGGTTGTCGGGATCCGCGGTGATGCCGACGACGAGGTCTCCGCCGGCGGCTGCGGTACTGGTGGTCTCGGGAGACGCGCCACCGGCCGAGCAGCCGGTGATCAGCAGCGCCGCCGCGGCCGCGAGGCCCGTGGCGGCGAGTGCGGCACGGCGGCCGCGGGATACAACCTTCATGAGGCTCCTTTGCGAATGGTCGACTCCGTAGGCGAAACAGCTGTGGATGCCGACGGATCGGGTTGTCAGAAAAGTACAGCACATCGATGAGCTATGTACAAGAGTTTCCCAGACCGTTACATTTCGTATTGTCGTGCTAACACGAGAGGATCCCGCCGTGGACTCAGAACCTGGGACGGACACCGTCAACTTGCCTGCCTTGATCCGCATGCGCTCGATCTACCCCGAGTTGCGGCCAAGCGAGCAGCGCATCGCCCAGCTCTTCCTCGACGCGCCCGGAGAGACCGCGGCACTCGGCGTTGCGGAGTTAGCCGAGCGCGGCGACACGTCGACGACCACGGTGATCCGGTTCTGCAAACGGATGGGGTTCGCGCACCTGAAGGATCTGCGTATCGAGGTGCTGCATGATGTCGCCCGTGAGAGCTACGAGACTGCAGCGCTCCCCGATGTGTCAGGCGACATCGCACGCGACGATTCGCTCGAGCATGTCGTGGCGAAGGTGTCGCTCGCCGAGACGCTGTCCATCGCCGACACGGCGAAGGCACTGCCCATCGCGGAGCTTGCCCGCGCGGCAGACGCTGTCGGCGAGGCCCCCCGCGTCGACATCTTCGGTGTCGGCGCGAGCGCGTTCGTGGGATTGGATCTGCAGCAGAAGCTGACCCGCATCGGTCGGGTCGCGCTCAGCTGGTCGGACCCGCATGCAGCCTGGACCTCGGCGGCAACGCTGCGACCCGGGAACGTCGCGATTGCTATCTCCCATTCCGGCAACACCATCGACACGGTCGATTTCTTGTCGATCGCCCGCTCTGCTGGTGCCACAACCATCGCGATCACCAATCACGCCGGATCACAGATCGCCGAAGTGTCCGACATCGTCCTCACCACGGCCGCGCGAGAGACCGGCTTCCGCTCCGGCGCGCTGGGAAGCCGTATCGCACAACTCATGGTCGTGGACTGCTTGTTCATCGCCGTCGCGAAGTCGACCTACGACGAGTCGATGGCGGCGCTGCGGGACACCTACTCCGCCGTGCACTCACGGCGCGCCCAGCAGTCTTCGTGAAGCCGGCGCTGCGCCTCCACCTCGCCTTCGCTGGTCTCGGGGTCACCGCGGCTGCGTTCCCGGCGATCCTGCCGACCGCGGTGGTCGCCCATGGCGACGCGGCCCTCGCCGCACCGGGCACGCTGTTCGCCGGCCTGCTCGTCGGTGTGCTGCTGTCCGGGCTGCTGGCACGGTCGGGACGACTCGCGCGGACGCTGGCGCTCGGCGCCGCGCTGCAGGCCGCGGGACTGCTCGCCGCAACCGCGGCGGCGACCGCAGGCCTCTTCGTCGCCGCGGCCGCGATCAGCGGCGTGGGGTTCGGGATCACCGAGGCGGCCGGGAGCGCGAGTGCACGCACCGTCAGCCGCAACGCCGCGCACGCACTGACCGGCTTGACGACGTCGGTCGCCGCCGCCGCCGCGCTGGCTCCGCTGCTCGTGCTGGGCGGAGCGCAGGTCGGGGCGACGGGTGCCGTGCTCGTGGTGTTCGCGACCGTGAACGCCGCAGCCTGCGTCGCTGCGGCCACCGCAGGCCGCGCCTTCGACGAGCAACCTGCAAGGCGTGGAACTGCCACGCACGCGCGCTTCGGCGCCGCATGGGCCGGTTTCGCGATCGCACTCGCGCTGTATGTCGGTATCGAGTCTCTGCTGGCCGGCTGGTCGTCGGCGATCCCGTTCGCGCTGCTGTCAGCCGACCCGGCATGGGCGGCGCTGGGCACAAGCGCGTTCTGGGCGTGCATGGCGCTGGGACGCGCGGGAGCGTTGACGGCCGCGCGCCGTGGTGCCTCCTCCCGCGACATTCTCACCGTCGCGGGAGCCGGGTCCGCAGCAATGCTGGTCATCGCAGCGTTGACGGCCGCCGCGTACCCCGTCCTGTCGGTCTCGGCGGTCGCGGCGACGGTCGTACTCCTCGCCCCGACCTACGGGCAGGTGCTCGGGCTCGCTCTTGAACGGACCGGCGCTGCGCGGGCGGTCGCGGTCACCGGTTCGCTGGTGGCATGCGGTGCCGCCGGCGGAGCACTCGTCCCACTGGCGGTCCTCGCGACCGGATCCGTGCCTGGCGACCCGTCCACCTTCGTGATCGGAGCCGTCCTTTGTGCCGGGTGGCTGGCCGCGGTTCTGGTGGCGCTACGCGTTCCGGATCGGGCGCGACGCGCCTGACGGGTCAGTCGCGCGGTCCCGCGGCGTGCGCCAGCAACTCCAGCACATGACGGTAGGCGGCGCCGGTCGCGCGGGTCATTCCGAGCTCACACGTCCGGTTGCATGAGGCATGCGCGTCCGCGCCGAGCGCACGCACCTGCGCCGCCTCCGCTGCGGTGGCCGATGCCGTGAGCTCGGGATGCAGCATCCCGCGGTCGCCGGCGAATGCGCAGCACCCCCAGTCGTCGGGGACGTGCACGCGATCTGCCACGGCCTCACCGACCCGCAGCAGGTCCGGATCCAGCCCCATCTGTCGAGACGAGCAAGTGGGGTGCAATACGAGGTCACCGATGCGCTCGCCCACCTCGACCCGGGGAAGGATCTCCCGCGCTGCGAAGGCAACGGCGTCCTCCACGACCACCCCAGCCGTTTCGAGCATCTTGGCGAAGCCCTCCGTGCAGCTCGACGCGTCGCTCACCACGGGGAGGGCGGAGTCCGCGACGGCAGCACGGATACGTGCGATCGTGCGCTCCTCGTTGACACGCGCGCCCGCGGCGAATCCCTTGGACGCCCACGGGGTGCCGCAGCAGATGCTCTCGACGCCGTCCGGCACGATCATCCGCACCCTGGCCCGTTCAAGGAGCCGGACGAAGGCGCTCGTCACCCCGTCTCCCGTCCCCGCCGCCCCGAACATGCTGTTCACGCAGGCGGGCACGTACACGCCGATCGGTTCCGCGTCGCCGGATCCCACGATCCGTCCCCACCGCCCGCGTGACGGGCCGCCTCTTGGCAGCTCCGCCGAGTAGCGCGGCACGGTCTCCGCACCCAGCACGGCTCGGCCGACGTCTGTCGCGGCCCGCACGATCGGGACCGGCATCGCGTTCGCGGCGGTCAGCGCCACCGAGCCGATGCGGGTGACCGGTCCCCACGCTCCGGCGGCCGCGCGCCACCCGGTGGCGGCGACAGGATTCGCGTCCTCGCGCCGCAGTCGCTTGACGAGGCTGCCGGTGTCGATTAACACCGGGCACGCCGTCTGGCACATGCCGTCGACGGCGCACGTCTGCACGCCGGCGTACTCGTAGTCGTCGTCCAGCTCGGCGGCCAGCTCGACATCGCCCCGGGCCCGCGCGGTCTCGGACGCCCGCCGCAGCACGATGCGCTGACGCGGGGTGAGGGTGAGGTCGCGGCTGGGGCACACCGGCTCGCAGTAGCCGCATTCCACGCACCGGTCGACCTCTTCTTCAACGGTCGGCTGCAGTTTGATGTCGCGGATGTGAGCGTCGGGATCCTCGTCGAGCAGCACACCTGGGTTCATGATGCCGGCGGGATCGCACAGCCGCTTTAATTCCCGCATCACGTCGTACAGTTCATCGCCGTACTGGCGGCGCACGTAGGGCGCCATGGCGCGCCCGGTGCCGTGTTCCGCCTTGAGGGCTCCGCCGGCGTCGAGGACGAGATCGACCATGTTTTCGGTGAAGTCGAGGTATCGCGCGAGCGCATCCTCGCCCTCGAACCGGTCGGTGAGCATGAAGTGGATGTTGCCGTCTTTGGCGTGCCCAAAGATCACGGAGTCGCGGTAGCTATGTTGCTCGAACAGTCGCTGAAGCCCGGCGCAGGTGTCGGCGAGCGCGGGTGTGGGCACGACGATGTCTTCGAGCAGCGCAGTGGTGCCGCTGGGCCGCGCGCCCGCGACGGTGGCGTAGAGCCCCTTGCGCAGCGCCCACGCCCGAGCACGGACCGCGGCATCCGTCCCGAACGCCGCCGGGGCATGGAGTTCGAGCCCCGCCAGCAGCCGCTCCCCCGCCGATGCAGCAGCCGCGAGTTCGTCGGCATCGTTCGAGCGGTACTCCACGAGCAGCGCGGCATGATCGCCCGGGGTAAATCCCTGGATCTCGTCGGGCGCGCCCGGCAACCGCTGCCCGACGGCGATCGAAGTGGAATCCATGAGCTCGAGCGTGGCCGCGCCGGACGAGACGAGTGCCGGCAGGGCGCGTGTCGCACTGTCGAGGGTCGGGAACACGGCGAGTGCGGTTGAGACCATCCGCAGGACCGGCACGGTGCGGAATGTCGCCTCGGCGACGAAAGCCAGCGTTCCTTCCGACCCGATGATGAGATGCTGCAGCACGTCGACGGGTGAGGTGAAGTCGACGAAGGCGTTGACCCCGTAGCCCATCGTGTTCTTGAGGGAGAACTGTCGCCGGATCGCGGCGACCGACGTCGGATTCTCGGTCACCCGACGGCGCAGCCGTTCCAGCCCGTCGAACAGGTCCGGTTCCTGCGCACGGAGGCGATGATCGGCATCGGGCGCCGCGGTGTCGATCGTCGTACCTGACGGCAGGACGAACACCATCGACTCGAGGGTGCGATACGTGTTCTCGTCGATGCCGCACGCCATGCCGCTTGAGTTGTTCGCCACCACGCCGCCGATTGTGCAGGCGGTCTCGCTCGCCGGGTCGGGACCGAGCCGGTATCCCAGCTTCATGAGGCGGGCGTTCACCTGTGCGACGGTCGCTCCGGGCTGCACACGCACCCGTCTCCCGTCGTCGAGCACATCGATGCGGCGGAAGCGTTGGCGGACGTCGACGAGGATGCCCGCCCCCGACGCCTGACCGGACAGGCTCGTCCCCCCGGAACGGAAGGTAAGGGCCGAGCCGCTGCGGGACGCCGCCGCAAGGATGCGCGCCACCTCCTCGGCGGTGTCGGCGATCACGACTGCTTCGGGGGTCAGCAGGTAATGCGAGGCGTCGCCGGCGTACGCGGCGCGATCGATCGCGCGGGTGCGGATGCGGGATGCCTCGGCGACGGCGTCAGCGATCGTCGACGGGATGGTGTGGGCAGAATGCGTTGCGGTCATGGTCTTCTTCGATCAGCCAACAGTCGAGTCTGGTCTCGGGGTCCGCGTCACTCGAAACGCTGCCACGCGGGCTTGTGGGAGTAGGTGTACCGGTAGTAGTCCGACAGTCGGAGCTTCGACGCTGCCGCCTCGTCCACGACGACCGTGGCGTGCGGGTGAAGTTGTAGCGCCGTCCCAGGAACCATCGCGCCCAACGGGCCTTCAACCGTCGCGGCGATCGCGTCGGCCTTTGCCTCGCCCTGCGCGACGAGGAGCAGCTCCCGGGCGTCGAGGATGGTGCCCAAGCCTTGGGTGATGCAGTGGCGAGGAACGTCGGCCGGTGAATCGAAGAAGCGCGCGTTGTCCTCGCGGGTGCGCTGCGCGAGGGTCTTGATGCGGGTTCGTGACGCGAGCGATGAGGTCGGCTCGTTGAAGCCGATGTGCCCGTTCGATCCGATTCCCAGGATCTGGATGTCGATGCCGCCTGCGGCGTCGATCGCCGCCTCGTAGTCCGCGGCGGCGCCCCGGAGGTCGGTTGCGCGCCCGTCGGGAACGTGAACACGCGCCGGGTCGAAGCCGAGGGGGCTCACGACGTCTCTGGCGATGACGCTCGCGTACGACTGCGGGTGGGCCGGTGGGATGCCGGCGTACTCATCCAGCGCGAACCCGCGCGCAGTCGCGAACGAGATCACCCCGGCCTCGACGCGGCGGTGAAGATCCGCGTAGAGGTGCTGCGGGCTCGACCCGGTCGCGAACCCGATGACTGGGCTCGCGCGTCTGGCGACGACATCCGCGATCTTGGCGGCGGCGACTCGGCCCACATCGGTCGGCGTGGGGACGATGATGACTTCCACTGATGGCCTCTCGCGATCGGATGCCTGTGCGCCTGGCAGAACACTTGGTGGGACAAATAGTACACAGCTTCGCACCTGTGGGTACTAAAATTGCCTCGTCTCTCCGTCGACCTGACAGGACGGTGACCATGTCTCACAACATCGACGAGACCGATCGCCGGATCCTGCGGGAGCTCGACACCGATCCGCGACTGCCGGTCGCGCTGCTCGCGCAGCGTTTGGGCCTGGCCCGCGGGACGGTCTACGCCCGGCTCGCCAAGCTGGAGCGCACGGACGCGTTACTCCCGAACAGCGCCCGGCTACGACCGGCAGCCCTCGGCCGCAGCGTCATCGCACTCCTTGAGGCAGAAGTTGACCAGCGTCGTCTGATGGATGCGATCGCTGCGCTCGAAAAGGTGCCAGAAGTACTCGACTGCTATGCACCGGCGGGCGAGAAGGATCTTCTGATGAGGGTGGTCGCCGTTGACGCAGACGACCTCTATCGCGTGACGGAAGCGGTCCGGTTGTGCCCGGGAATCAGTAGAACGCAGACGAGCGTTTATTTGCGCGAACTGATCCCCTTCCGCATGACCTTCGTTGCTCGACGTCGCCGCCCGCGAGAACGCTGTCCCGCATCGTCCTGAACACCACGATCAGCCGCCCGGCGACTGAGACGTCGATCAGGTCGAGGCGGCGACCGCATCCCGGGTGCTCTGGTTCAACACCGAACGCACCCATGGCTCCATCGACGACCTCACACCCCTCGAGGTCGAGCAACTCGACTACGCTCGCAACGAACCGGTTGAGAGAGCCGGCTGACACCAGCAAACGGCTCTCCGAACATGCCGGGGCGAGTCAGGCTCCGCGAACCCGTGAGATTCTAACGGTCTCCGGTCGGGCGGGCAGGATTTGAACCTGCGACCCCTTGATGCCGGTTCGAATCTCGTGCTGCGCTAAAGGAGCGGCTGGCGCTTCATCGCCGAGGTCGGCGCGCGCCCGAATTGAAGAAGCCGCTCCTTCCGCGACGAGCTCCGTCAGCGGTCATGTCCCACATCGCGCCGACGCTCGTCGCGGCGCAGTCCTATGCGTCCACGAACAAGCTCCCTGTAGACGCTCAGATCGCCGCGACGTCTAGGCGCTCCATGCCGCCGCAACCTCCATCGGGTTCGAGAGGATCACGCCCTCGCCGACCGCAAAGCCGAGGAGCAACTGGATCGCGTCGCGTGAGGAGGCGGCGTCCTCTGATGCGGCCAGTTGAGCAGCCAGGTGATGTTCGATCCGGTCCGCGGTGATCTCGCCGATCGTCAAGTCGCCGAACGCCGGCGTGAGCTGCGTTCGAACCACGCGTTCACACCGCGGGTACGTAGCCTCGCTCACATCGGAGAGCCAGGCGAGGTCGCCGAGCCACACGTAGGCGAGTTCGTCGAAGGGGTCGTCGGGCGTGAGATAACGCCAGGCATCCAGCTCCGACAGCCGGAGTCGCTCCGCGATTCGGAGTTCCAGCCGTGCGCGGGCGTCTGTCGCGGTGTCTGCGGTGGCTGTGACTCGATGGAGTTCTCCATCCCACAGCCGCAATCGTGCGATGGCGCGTGTGCGCCCATTGCCGACGGAGCGGGTGGTGATCGTGCCGTGTGTGCCGAGTACGAGCGGCGGTCGCCCTGTTCGCATGTTGCACCTTCCCTGCCTGTCAGGATCCGAGAACTTCGTCGAGGATGTCGATGCTGCTCAGGTCGACCTCGACGGCGCAGACGACGTAGCTCGCGCGCGTGATCTGCTCGTTCGCGTGGCCGAGCAGTCGCGAAGCGAGTGTGATTCCAGCGGGGCGCTCGACGAATGTCGCCGTCGTGCGTCGATACACGAGTGTCGTGAAGTCGTCCACATCGACATCCCAGGCGGTGAGCGCCGCAGCGTTGTCGGCGACGAACGTGCGCAGCAGGGGCTCGTAGTTGCTCACAATCGTGCGTTGTCAGGTCTCCCTCTTCGCGGCCTTTCCTGCGTCAATGCTCGCGAACACCTCGTCGAGCGCGTCGGCCGCGACTTCGACAATGAGGTCGGGGCGCTTCGCGTAGTGGCTTTCGGTGATCGCCGCGTCACTGTGTCCGAGCAGATCGCGTGCGACTTCGACGCCGGCCGTGTCCAATACCGCCGCGGCGACGGCCTTGCGAAGGCTGCGGAAGGTGAGGTGCTCTGCGTCGACGCCGATAGCCGAGAGCTCCGGGTCGAACTCGCGGCGGAACATCCGTAGCAGCTCGCCGACTGCGCTGGGGTCGCGCGGACGGCCGCGCTCGGTGATGAACACCGCGTCGTCGGGATTCCGTTCGGGATCAGGAACGTGGCTGGCCACGAGTTCGCTCAGCACCTTGGCCGCGAACTTCGGAACGGGAACCCAACGCTTCTGCCGCTCCGCCTTGGGCGAGTCCTGACGGAACAGGCCGCGGGACTTCGTACGAACCATCGTCCCCCGACCCAGACGAGCGCCTCCATCGTGAGGCTTCCGTCCGGCTGCTCCACCGCCTCGAACCGCACGTCCTGGAATCGGATCGCAATCGGCTCCGCGGTCCTCTGGGAGGTGCCGAGCGTGATGAGGATGTAATCGGCGAGCAGCTTGTAGTTGGGCCGCCGGCCCACGGGATACCGAACTCGGTGTCGCTCCGGCCACACGTTGCGGATGAGGTGGAGGATGTACTTGACCTGCACCGCGTCGAGTTCGAAGTACATCGTGTCCGGCTCATCCGCTCGCCGGGTCGCACGGATGGGGTTCGCCACGACGACCGCTCCATACCGTGTCTGCTGGATCGACCCGGCAGCCGAGAAGTGTCCCTGCTGGATCGCCCAATCGAACATGAGCGACATCACGTTACGAACCTTGTTCGCGGTCGTCACCGACTTCTCCCGTGCGATGTCCATGATCAGCCCGTCAGCGCGATCAGAGGTGATGTCGGCTATAGGGATGGCTCCGGCGCGAGGGGTGACATGCGCTCGGACCACCGATGCGTAACCATCGACGGTCTGTTCGCGGCGTTGGCGCAGCACCCGCGGGTCGTCGTCGTGATACGCCGTCTTGAGCCACGCCGTCGCCAACTCCGCGACGGTCATGAACTGCGTGCGTCGTGTCGAGACTCGACCGACGGCAACATCGGCCGCTTCCTGCAATGCGGCCAGCGCCTCAGCTTCGGTCGCGCCCCTGCCGCTCGGACGACGCTCGCGCCCGTTGCCGTCGTAGACCCGTCCTCGCGCGATGACGAGACCGCTCGGCTCGAGGGTGTAGGTCACCTTGCCGAGTTCGCCGAGCGCGCGCTTCGGCCGCGCCATCAGTCGACCGCCCCGTCCATCGGGGCGACGATCCGCCCTGCGATGAACGCTTCGATATCCTCATCGCGGTAGCGGACGTTGTGCGCCGAGAGTGCGACGAACGGCAATCCGAGACCTCGGCAGCGCGCGCGCTCCGTCCGCCAGTCAGCGAGTGTCCTGATGGGGATGCCCGTATAGTCGGCGAGCTCCTGGGGAGTCCAGAGACGAGCACGGTCGGCGCTCATACCAAGGAGGTAGGCGGCACCTCCCGTAGACCCCCAGGAAGCCCCGTAGGGCGGCCAAGCTCCGGCAAAACGGACAGGTTCTCGGACGGCCGCATCAGCGACCCACCCCCTGCTCAACATCGCACTTCCTTGAGTTTGCAAGGGAGTCCGATCCTGTGGAACACCCTCCGAATCTCAGATCCTCAAGCCGAGCTCTACTACGGCTGCTGAGTACCCACCCACCGAGAAACCACTTCCTGCCTGAGGCACAACGCGTGAGCGAGTGGCTCACGCCGGAAGTGGTTTCTCGCGTTCCGGGGCGATGCAGCGCGTGGGCTGGTCAGCGCAGCGCGTCTGCGACCGTGTCCCACCACCGGGCGGCGTCAGTGCGGTGCCGATGAATGCGCTCGGCAGCCGAGCCCGTCGTGGACGCCGCGGTTGCGGCGATCGCGGAGAGTCGCCGGGGAGCATCCGTCAGATCATCGAGGTCGAGGACGCCGTCCTGTCCCCAGTGGGCGAGCGCGCCCGTGAGCTTGATGCGCGTGTACTCGTCGGCGGCGAGAGCGAGGATCGGCACCCCCGCCGGCGCGGCGAACACGGCCGGGTGGTAGCGACTGGTGACGAGCAGTCGCGCCGTGCGGGCCAGTCGCGCGGCGGTCGGCGAGTCGCCGCTCGGGACGACCTCGCTCGGGCGCCGCATCCGGGCGCGCACCCGCTCGTGCAGCGCAGCATCGCCGGCAGGCGCTGCGCCCGCCGACTCGGGGCCGAAGTGGGCATGGAAGACGACGGATCCCACGGTGTCGGCGGCGTGATCGAGCAGCGCCGCGATCCCCTGCTCGACCTCGTCGACGGGACGGCCGGCGAACCACCCCGACAGGCTCACCAGCACGCGGTCGGATGCACGCGGCCCGTCGAGCTCGGTCGGTCCACCGCCGAGGAACGACGCGTCGTCGACACCGGCATGCACCTGTGCGCCCCATCGGCGGGCCAGCTGCGCCGACGCGTGCTCGCGCACGCCGGTCAGCGCGGCAGCACGCGCCATGGCGGCGACCCGCTCCGCGTCGGTGTCATCGAGATCGGGCCCGAAGGTCTGCCCGGACACCACGACAGGCAGATCGCGCGCCCGCGCCATCGCGGCGAGCGTCGTGCGCTCGTAGACATGCACCGGCCAGCGTGAGGCGAGGTTGCCGCCTCCGGCGATGAGCACGCCCGACGCCTCGCCGAGGGCGTCGAGAGCCGCCGTGGCCGGATCGCCCGCCTCGAGCGCGGCGCGTCCCTCCGCGACGTGCACGAGAAGCGACGAGCGGCGCGCGGCGGCAGCGCGGTCGAGCCCGACGAACCCGAGGCGAGGCACGCTGGGCACGCCGTAGCGGGCAGCGGACTCCCCCGGCGCCGATGAGATGCCGACGACGTCGAGACCGCGGGCGGCGAGCTCGTCGCGCGCGGCTTCGAACATGGCCTCGTCGCCGATGTGGATCATGTCGGAGAGCACGCCGATGTCGCCGATGGTGAGAACGCTCACGCCTGTCCTTCGCTGGGAATCCGGAGCCGACGATCGGCGCCTTGTCAACCGTAAACCCCGATCCGCTCGCCGCAGTACGATTCGAATCGGTGCCTCAGTCGGCGCCCGTCCGGAGGGCAGCATGGGTATTCAGACGGCGATGGACCGCATCACCGAATCCGCATCGATCATCGAGGCTATGCGCGCCGCCGACGACCTCGCGTTCGAAGCAGGACGCGACCCCGGAGTGCGCACACTGCGCGTGCTGTCGGCCGCTCTGTCGGCCGATGACGATCTCGCCGCGATCGCGGCCGTGCACGCTCTGGCGGAGATGAACGACGAAGAGGCCGCACGGCTGCTCTCGAGTCTGCTGTCGTCGCCACGGCCGTACATCGTCGAGCACGCTGCTGACGCGCTCGGACGCAGACCGGCGCGGCCGGAAGCCGTCGGTCGTCTCGTGCGGCTCGTCGCCGACGGCGGGTTCGCCGGCATGCTCGCTCAGCACACGCTCGAGAAGTGGTCGACGGGCGCGGCCGAGCTGATGGCTGTGGCGCTGGAGACCGCGTGCACCGGCGCTCTCTCCGACGACGCCCGCGCCCGGCTCGTCGAGACGATGGGGCTCGTGCGCCATCCGCTCGCCGTCCGACCGCTGCGGGCCTGGGCGACCGACGCGGCGGCCGCGTCCGCGGTTCGGGAGGCCGCCGTCGCCGCGCTCGGTCAGCGCCGCGAGCCGGCCGCGATCGCCGCGCTGGAGGACATCGTCGTCGAGGGCGGTGTGATCGGAGACCTCGCCCGCCTCGCCCTGATCGACGCGGAGCCCGTTCCGAGCGACCGCGCCGATGGCGAAGGACTCACCGTCGCCCAGCTGTTCCTGCACGCGGACATCGATCCCTCGCTGTCTTCGGCCGGATCCGGTGACAACGGCGGCATCGCCACACTTCTCGTGCGCCTTGGCGACGCTCTCGTCGCCGAGCCGGCCGCCGTGCATCGTGTACTGACCCTGTCGCGGGGCACGGCCGCCCAGGCCGGGCCCGATCTGCTGCGCGTCGCGGGCGGCGAGACCGGTCATGTCTACGGACACATCCCGCTCAGTCCCCCGCCGGTCAGCTCGGCCGCGGCATGGCCGCTGCGGGTGAGCGTGCGACGAGGCATCCGGCGCCTGCTGCGTGCTGCGGGACGGGTGGACGTGCTGCATCTGCGGATGGCGGACGTCGGCAGCCTGGCGGCCGCCGATGTGGCGCGCGAACTGGGGATTCCCACCGTGTTCACGGTCGCACCCGACCCGCACAGCGTCATCGCGTCGCTCGAGCGCTCCGGCACACTCACCAGGAAGGACTTCGGTCGTGCCGACCTGGCGGAGCACTTCTGGTTCCGCACGCACCTGGTGCAGAGTCTCGCCGCGTCGGCCGCGCATTCGGTGTTCTTCCCACGGCCCGAGCTCGAGCGCGACATGCATGCGCTGATCGGCATCGACATGTCCTCGCACCCCGAACGCCACACGGTAGTCGCAGAGGGAGTCGACCTCGAGGTCGTCGATCGCGCCGTCGCGCACGCCCGTCGGGTCGCGGAGGGTGCCGAGCCCGACGCAGCGCTCGCCGAGCTCGGCGCACTGCTCGACGAGCTGCCGGAACAGCGTCGGCGCCTGCCCCTGCTCGTCACCGTCGGGCGGATGCACCGCATCAAGGGCATGGCCACCCTCGTGCGCGCCTGGGCGGAGGGACCGCTCGCCGACGCCGCCAACCTGCTCGTGGTCGGCGGCGATCTCGAGCATCCCTCTGTCGACGAGCGCGAGCAGCTCGACCGCATCGACACCGCTGTCCCTGCGGCCGAGCGCGCGGCCCGCGGCCTGCTGCTGACCGGCCACCGCTCCAACGACGTCGCGGCGGACTGGCTCGCCGCGGCGCGCTTCGGGCTCCCCGATCGAGCCGCACCCGGTGGGGTGTACGTCTGCGCGAGCCTCAAGGAGGAGTTCGGTCTGGCGATCCTCGAGGCGATGGCCACCGGTCTGCTCGTGGTCGCACCCGACAGCGGCGGACCGGCCACCTATGTCGAAGACGATGTGACCGGCTTCCTCACCGAGACGGCGAACCCCGCCGAGCTCATCGCGACCGCCGAGCGCGCGCTCGAGCGCGCGGCGCGCGGAGATGCACGAGCGGCTTCCCGCGCTCGCGATCTCGTGGCGGAGCGCTTCACGATCCAGGGCATGGCCGCGAAGCTCGCGCCGGTGTACGAATCCGTCGCCCGCAGCGAAGCCGAACTGCAGCGAGCCGCGGAGCTGCTGGTATGACTCTGCTGATCATCAGTCCCGACTACGCCTCGCACCTGCTGCCGCTCGCCGCGCTCGGCACAGCCTGGCGGGATGCGGGCGAGGACGTGGTGGTGGCGACGGGACCGGCGACGGCGGGCATCGTCGCCGACTTCGGGTACCGCCGCGTCGATCTGCCCCTCGGTCGCGGTGCGAATGCCGGCGTCATCCGCAGTTCGGAGCAGCAGGCCGAGGAGGCGGCGTCACTCGAGGGATTCTTCGCGGCGACCCGCGTGGGCATGGTCCCCACGCTCGCCTATCAGGCGCGCGAGCGCCTCACCGACCTCATGTGGCAGCCGGTCGACCGGGCGCGAGCGACCCTGCAGGTGATCGACGAGGTCGCACCCGATGCTATTCTCGTCGATCACCTGGCCTACAGCGCGCGCCTGGCTCTGCACACCCGCGGAATCCCTTACGGCGACGTCGTTCTCGGCCACCCGAGCGCGCTGCCGATCGCGGGCGAGGTCTACGGCTACCCGCCCGCGTGGCCGACGGCCTTCACGCCCGGGGAAGGCGAGCTGAGCGATCTGCGCACGCTGTGCGAGGAGGTGTCGCGGCGCTTCACGGCCCAGTGGAACGACGCGGCCGTGGTTCTCGACCCGCATGCCCGACACGTCGCCGATGCGTTCGCGTTGCACGGCGACACCGTCCTCTACAACTACCCTGCGGAGCTCGCCTCCGGCGACGGGAGAGAGCTGCCGCCGCACCGCTTTCTCGGATCGACGCTGCGCGACGAGCCCGCCGCATCCGACGTCGAGGGATGGATCGCCGAGGGGACCCCCTACGTGTACGTGAGCTTCGGCAGCTTCCTGTCGGTGCGCGGCGATGTGCTCGCCCGCGTCGCGGCGGCGCTGCGCCAGGCCGGGCTGCGCGCGGCGATCGCCACGGGCACGACGGACGCCGCAGCTCTCGGACCGATCCCCGACGACTGGCTGGTCGCGGAGTACCTGCCGCAGGTGCGCCTGCTCGCCTCAGCGACCGCTGCCGTGACGCACGGGGGCAACAACTCCGTCACCGAAGCCGTGGGGCACGCAGTTCCGCTGCTCGTGCTGCCCTTCTCCACCGACCAGTTCACGGGCGCTGCCGCGATCGAGCGCACGGGGACGGGTCGCGCGCTCGATCCGAACGCGGCGTCGGTCGACGAGCTCGCCGCGGCCCTTCGTGACATCGTCGATCCCGCCTTCTCCGGACGCTCGCTGCTGGATGAGGCGGCTGCCGCGCAGGCGGTGCGCCCGGGTCCGTCGATCGCTTACGCGACGGTGTCGGGCTCTGCTGCGCCGACGCGCGTCTCCCCGGCGGGGTGAGCGGGGCGGTCAGACGACCGCGTCGGGCAGGCGCACGGCCCCCACCAGCGCCGCCATCGCCGCAGGGTCGCCCGCCGCCGCACGATAGCTCTCCATGCGCGCGGCGTTCGCGTCGTACGCGGCACCCGCGCGCACCTCGCCGACGTGGTGCAGTGCGTACACGCGGCCGGGGTGGCGCACAGGCGGTGCCCCGAGGATCGTCGAGTGCGCGAGGAACCATGCCGCGTCTTCGAAGCCCCACCCACGGAATCCCTCGTCCTGACCGCCGTGACTGTCCCAGGCGCGCGGCGTCGCCACGTACACGCCCGAGCAGGCACCGTCGACGTACTGCTCGACGGTGCAGTCCGCGAGGGGCACCCCCGCGGCGTGATCGGCGGAGCCGGTGCGCCCGAGCCAGCGGTACTCGTCGTACGGCAGGTGCACGAACGGGCTGTCGGCGGCGGCGCGGATCGCCGCGATCAGCGGCTCGCGCTCCGGAATGGTGTCGGCATCGCCCACGACGACGACCTCGTCCGCGGCGGCGTTGCGCATCGCGGCGTTGCGGCATGCAGCGAGGACGAACGGCGTATCGCCGGTGTCGACGGTCTGCAGGGGGATCTGCGGCAGCGTCTCGCGGTACCAGGCGACCACGCGTTCGAAGGCGTCGATCCGCGACGGCGCAGGGCGCCAGGGAATCACGATCCGTGCGGGGGGAAGCGTTGAGTCGAGGGTGGTCATGCACCGTCCTTTCCCACTGAGTTTAGGGGACGACGGAAGACGGCATGACCTCGCACTCAGCAGCGCACCCGCAGCGCACCCGGCTGCACGCGCACGGCGAGCTTGGAGATGTCGCCCGCCTCTTCGCCGTCGATCTCGAAGGGCACCGGACCCGGCAGGGCGACGGCGATAGCCTCGCCTGTCAGGTGCTGCGTGAAATCGTTGCTGACCGTCTCGTCGTCCCCTCCGAGAAGGCGGCGGATGCCGTTGTCCCAGACCACCGTGCGCAGGGTCTGCAGCCACTGCGTGACGTTCTCGGCGCTGATCAGCAGCAGATCCAGACGCCCGTCATCGACCACGGCGTCGGGCAGCAGCGTGAACCCGCCCTGGATGTCACCGCAGTTGCCGATCAGCAGCGTGTGGCCGCTGAAGGTCTGCTGTTCTCCGTCGTCGAGAGTGATGTGGAAGTCGACCGTCTCGGAAGCGGTGACCGCACGCCCCATCGCCGCGACGTAGGCGAGCCATCCCGCCTTGCCCTTCAGATCGTCGTCGGTCTCGGCGAGCATGTGCGCGTCGAGACCGAATCCGACCATGACCAGGAATCCGGTCTCGACCTCCGCATCGTCGGTGCGGGTCCAGCCCATGTCGATGCGACGCTCCTCGCCTGCGACGATGACATCCAGCGCCTTGGGGATGCTGCCGATCGGGATTCCGAGGTTGCGCGCGAGCAGGTTGCCGGTGCCCTGCGGGACGATGCCTAACGCCGGCGCCTTCTCCCCCGCCGACGCGAGCACCTCGGCGACCGTGCGCACCGTGCCGTCACCGCCCACCGCGATGACCACGTCACAGTCCGCGTGCACCGCTTCGGCTGTCATCGCCCGACCGGGATCGTCGGCAGAGGTCTCCCACCACATGAGCTCGGTGTCGGCCGGGACGGCCGTCGTCACGACACCCCGAAGCTCCTCGCCGTCGATCTTGGTCGGATTCCAGATGATCCCGAAGCGCTGCGCCATCTGCTCCCCCTTCATCACGGCTGGATCTCAGCCGTAGAACTGCTTCTCGAAGACTCGCCGCGCCCGGCGCGTGACACGGAGGTAATCCTCTTCGAGCACGGTGGCGGCGCGGTCAGGATATCCCAGAAGACGCCCGACCCCGTCGAGCTCGCGGATCTCGCTCGGCAGCACGTCCTTCGTCTGGCCGGTCAGCAGCGTCATCGCCGAGCGCAGCCGGCTGGCGAGCACCCACGCCTCTCGCAGGCGCTCGGCGTCGTCGGCGGGCATGAGATCGGCGAGGACCGCCGCGTCGAGCGCCTGCAGGGTGGACGTCGTGCGCAGGTCGGGCACGCGGTGACCGTGCTGAAGCTGCAGCACCTGCACCATCCACTCGACGTCGCTCAAGGTTCCGGGGCCGAGCTTCAGGTGCCGTCGAGGATCGACTCCCTGCGGCAGCCGCTCGCCTTCGACCCTCGCCTTGATCCGCTTGATCTCGCGCACGCCCTGCAGAGACACACTCTCCGGGTAGCGGATGCTGTCGGCGAGCTCGGTGAACCGGGCGATCAGTTTGACGCTGCCCGCGATCCCGCGCGCGCGCAGCAGCGCCTGCGCCTCCCACGACAGCGACCAGCGGCGGTAGTACTGCGTGTACGCCTCGATGGTGCGCACGATCGGTCCGTTCCTGCCCTCCGGGCGCAGGTCGGCGTCGAGTTCCAGCGGCACACGCTGATCGGTCAGGTGCTCGCGCAGGCCCGCGACGATCTTCGCGGCGTGCTGCTGTGCGCGCTGCGGATCGATGCCGTTCGGGTCGTAGATGAACAGCACATCGGCGTCCGAGCCGAAGCCGAGTTCGGCGCCGCCGAAGCGGCCCATGGCGATGATCGAGAAATCCATCGCATCGTCTTCGGGCGGCACGATCTCGCGTCGCACCGCACGCAGCGCCGCCTGGATCGTCACCTCGGTGATCTCGGTCAGTGCCCTCGCCATCTCGTCGACGCCGACCTGGTCGAGCACCGCACCCATCGCCGTGCGCAGCAGCTCACGCCGGCGCAGCGCGCGCACCGCCCGCAGCGCATCCTTGATGGTCGAGTGCCGGGTCTGGATGGCCCTGGCCTCCTCGTCGAGGGCGGCACCCCCGCGCGGCCGCAGTGCGGCAGGTGTGTCGAGCCAGGCGACCGACTCGGGGATCCACTCCATCAGCTCGCCTACGTAGCGGGAGCTCGAGAGCAGACGCGTCAACCTCTCCGCCGCCCCGGACGAGTCGCGCAGCATCCGCAGGAACCAGTGCGTGTCGCCGAGTCGCTCGCTGATCCGCCGGAAGGCGATGAGCCCGTAGTCGGGGTCTGTGCCGTCGGCGAACCAGCGCAGCATCACCGGCATGAGGTGCTTCTGGATGGTGGCCTTGCGACTCAGACCCGACGTGAGCGCCGCGATGTGGCGCAGTGCTCCTGCCGGGTCGCGGAACCCGATCGCGGCGAGACGCGAGCCGGCCTGTGCGGTGGAAAGTGTGCGCTCCTCGGCCGGCAGCGCCGCGACGGCCGAAAGCAGCGGACGGTAGAACAGGCGCGTGTGCTGGTCGCGCACCGCACGGCGCACGTCGTCCCAGATCTCCTGCAGGCCCGTTGCGCTGTCGGCCAGCGCAGTCGCTCTCGCAAGGCGCCGCATGCCCTCGTCGTCTCTCGGCATGAGGTGCGTGCGGGTGAGGTCGTGCAGCTGCAGCCGATGCTCGAGCAGGCGCAGGATGCGGTACTGCTCGCCGAAGGCGCTCGCCTCGGCCCGCCCGATGTAGCCGCCCTCGACGAGCGCGTCGAGCGACTCCAGTGTGCCCCGGGTGCGGATCCCCTCGTCGCTGAGCCCGTGCACGAGCTGCAGCAGCTGCACGGTGAACTCGATGTCGCGCAGACCACCCGGACCGAGCTTGATCTGGTACGGCACGTCGTCGGCCGGGATGTGGTCGGTGACCCGCTCGCGCATCCGCTGCACGCTCTCGACGAAGTCCGACCGCTCGGCGCTCGTCCACACCTTGGGCTGCACGGCGTCGATGTAGTCGGCGCCGAGGTCGGCGTCGCCCGCCAGCGGGCGCGCCTTGAGCAGCGCCTGGAATTCCCAGCTCTTCGCCCAGCGGTCGTAGTAGGCGAGATGAGATGCCAGCGAGCGCACCAGCGCGCCCTGCTTGCCCTCCGGACGCAGGGCGGCATCGACCTCCCACAGCGGCGGCTCGATCTCCACCCCGCTGAGAGCGGTCATGGTCTCGCGCGCCAGGCGCGTGGCGATGTCGATCGCTCTGGCCTCGCTGACGACGCCGTCGTCGGCCGTTCCTGCGACGAAGATCACGTCGACGTCGCTCAGATAGTTCAGCTCGCGAGCGCCCGCCTTTCCCATGCCGATGATCGCTAGCCTCGTCGCGGCGATCTCGTCGCGCGTGCCGACGCGACCCGATCCCGCGACCGCTGTGCGGGCGATGGCGAGCCCGGCTTCCAGAGCCGCGGCCGCAGCATCGGCGAGGGCGGCAGAGACGCCGGCGATCGCGACCGTCGCGGATTCCGACGACAGGTCGGCAGCCGCGATCTCACTCAGGCAGCTGCGGTACTCGACTCGCAGGGCCGTGATCGCGTCCGCGGCACGTGCGAAGCCCTCATCGGCGTCGACCGCTGCGAGCATCCGGTCGGTCAGCTCGGCGGCGTCGGGCAGGTCTGCGCGCAGCAGCGCATCGGCGCGCAGGCGCGAGGGATGCCGCTCGAAGAACGACCCGAGTGCACGGGACGCCCCGAACAGCCGCCATGCGGCTTCCCTCGCCGCGGGGTCGGTGAGCACAGCCGTGACCTGGGCGGCATCACGGCGTGCGACGGCGACGAGCCCCCGCACAGCGGCATCCGGGTCGGCGGCGACCATCCCGTCGGCGAGCTGCACGCGGTCGAGACCGCTCAGCTCCGACAGCTCGGTGAGGTCGGCTGACGCCGAGGTCAGCTCGACGAAGCCGAGCCGTGCCAGCGCGGACAGGGAAATGGACGCATCAGGACGCGCCATCGCCGCCTCAGAGCAGCCCGAGGTTGTTCTTGAGCTCGAACGGCGTCACCTGGCCGCGGTATGCCTCCCACTCCTTCTGCTTGTTCAGCAGCACGTAGTTGAAGACCTGCTCACCGAGCGTCTCCGCGACGAGTTCCGAGTCGCGCATGTACTCGAGGGCGTGGTCGAGACTCGCCGGCAGCGGCGCGTAGCCGAGCGCGCGGCGCTCGGAATCGCTGAGCGACCACACGTTGTCCTCGGCCTCGGGCGGCAGCTCGTACTCCTCCTCGATGCCCTTGAGTCCGGCGGCGAGCATCAGCGCGTACGAGAGATACGGGTTCGCCGCCGAATCCAGCGCGCGGTACTCGATCCGGGTCGACTGCCCCTTGTTGGGCTTGTACATCGGCACGCGGATCAGCGCAGAGCGGTTCGCATGCCCCCAGGTGACGAAGCTCGGCGCCTCGTCGCCGCCCCAGAGGCGCTTGTAGGAGTTGACGAACTGGTTCGTGACTGCGGCGATCTCGTTGGCGTGCCGCAGCAGGCCCGCGATGAACCGGCGTCCGGTGAGCGAGAGCTGGTACTCGGCCCCGGCCTCGTAGAACGCGTTCACGTCGCCCTCGAACAGCGACATGTGCGTGTGCATGCCGCTGCCGGGGTGGTCGTTCAGCGGCTTCGGCATGAACGTCGCGTATACGCCCTGCTCGATCGCGACCTCCTTGACCACCGTGCGGAAGGTCATGATGTTGTCGGCCGTCGTGAGCGCGTCGGCGTAGCGCAGATCGATCTCGTTCTGCCCCGGGCCGCCCTCGTGGTGGCTGTACTCCACCGAGATGCCCAGGTCCTCGAGCATCCGCACGGCGCTGCGGCGGAAGTCGTGCGCGGTGCCGCCGGGAACGTTGTCGAAGTAGCCCGCGCTGTCGGCGGGGACGGGGCCCTCGGGGCCCAGCTGCGAGGACTTCAGCAGGTAGAACTCGATCTCCGGATGCGTGTAGAAGGTGAATCCGGCATCCGCCGCCTTCGCCAGTGCCCGCCGCAGCACGTTGCGCGGGTCGGAGACCGCCGGGCGGCCGTCGGGCGTGGTCAGGTCGCAGAACATGCGCGCGGTCGGGTCGATCTCGCCGCGCCAGGGCAGGATCTGGAACGTCGTGGGGTCGGGCTGTGCGAGCAGATCGGACTCGTAGGTGCGCGTCAGACCCTCGATCGCCGAGCCGTCGAAGCCGATCCCCTCCGCGAACGCGCCCTCGACCTCAGCGGGGGCGATGGCGACCGACTTCAAGGTGCCGATGACGTCGGTGAACCAGAGCCGGACGAACTTGACGCCGCGCTCCTCGATGGTGCGCAGCACGAAGTCGCGCTGCTTGTCCACCCTCACTGCCCGGACTCGAGAGAGCTGGAGCCCCACGAGTCGTCGGCCGCGTCCTCCTCGGCCCACGCGCGAGAGCGCTCACGCAGGGTCTCGGGGGCGCGGGCGGCATCCTCGCGGGTGTCGAACGGACCGACCCGGTCGACCGATGCGGACTGCATGCCGAACTCGACCTCCCCGGTGCTGAGGTTGTACCAGTACTTCTCGTCGCCGTCGGACATGTCAGCTCCTTCGTCGGGATCTCGTCACGATCCTAATCGCTGGCTCGTGCATCGCTAGGCTATTCGCCATGGCACAAGCAATCGGCGTCGACATCGGCGGAACGGGCATCAAAGCGGGCATCGTCGACCTCTCCACTGGCACTCTGGATTCGGATCGCGTGCGCGTGCCCACGCCCGAGGGCGCCCACCCCGCGGACGTGGTCGACACCGTGCGCGAGGTTCTCGACACCCTGGGAGTCGCCGAGTCCACGCTGCCGCTGGGCGTGGCGTTCCCCGCGATCGTCAAGTACGGGCGCACGCTCTCCGCGGCGAACATCTCGAAGGAGTGGATCGACTTCGAGGCCGAGAAATTCTTCGAGAGCGGCCTGAACCGCAGCATCACGTTCGTCAACGACGCCGACGCGGCTGGCGTCGCAGAGGCCCGCCACGGTGCGGCACGCGACGCACGGGGCCTGACCATCATGACGACGCTCGGCACGGGCATCGGCTCGGCCTTCATGTACAACGGCGTGCTCGTGCCGAACACCGAGCTCGGGCACCTCAAGCGTGACGGCGAGTCGATCGAGCGGTGGACGGCGTACTCGGCGATGGAGCGCGAGAGCCTGTCGTGGGAGGAGTGGTCGGCCCGGCTGCAGGAGTTCTACTCGCACGTCGAGTTCCTCTTCAGCCCCGATCTGTTCGTCGTCGGCGGCGGCGTCTCCAAGCACCCCGAGAAGTTCCTGCCGCTGCTCGACCTGCGGACGCCGATCGTGTCGGCCGTGCACCGCAACGCCTCCGGCATCATCGGCGCGGCGGCTCTCGCCGCCGACTGATCGGCGTACAGCAGGAAGGCCCGGTCATCGACCGGGCCTTCCTGTATGTTCGGGGCGAGTGGGCCGGCCTGTACGCCGGGTTCTGTTCAGGAGTTCTTCGCTCCCTTGACGGCCATCTCTCTCGACGACACGTTGCCGTGTCGTTCCAGCGACCTACCCGAGGACTCGGCGAGCCGCGTCAACGTCCTCTGTCTGGTCTTGCTCCGGGCGAGGTTTACCTGGCGGAGCGCGTCACCGCGCTCCCCGGTGGTCTCTTACACCACCCTTTCACCCTTACCCCTCCGGCCCTTCCGGGTCGAACGGGCGGTCTTCTCTCTGTGGCACTGTCTCGCGGATCACTCCGGGTGGGTGTTACCCACCGCCCTGCCCTGTGGAGCCCGGACGTTCCTCGGTGCGCTCATGCGCCACGCGGCCGTCCGGCCGACCCACTCGCCCGTCGATTCTACGCGCCCTTCGCGGCGTCCTCCGCGATGTGCACGTCCAGTGGGACGTCGATCGCGAAACCGGGGAACAGGCGTGCGGTGGCCGCATCCGCGGCCTCCCGCAGGATGCCCGCGACGGCATCGGCCTGCTCAGCCGGGGCGTGCACGATCACCTCGTCGTGCAGGAAGAAGGCCAGATGCGCTCGGTCGCGGAAGACCGGACCCGACGCCGGTGCCGGCATCGATGTCGGCGGCAGCGCCATCAGGCGGTGGCGGATCTCGGCGAGCCACAGCAGCGCCCACTCGGCGGCAGTGCCCTGCACGATGAAGTTGCGGGTGAAGCGTCCGCGATCTCGCGCGCTGCTGCGCGCCCGGCTCTCGTCGGCGCCCGCGGCGTCGGGCCCGCCCGCCTGCGATTGGGCGAGGCGCCACGCGTCGTCGGGCCTGGGCGAGCTGCGACCGAGCAGCGTGCTCACGACGCCGCCCTGCTCACCCGTGCGCGCGGCGGCGTCGACGAGCGCCATGGCTCGGGGATACACGCTGCGCAGCCTCGGCACGAGCTGCCCGCTCTTGCCCGTGGTGGCGCCGTACATGGCTCCGAGCACCGCGTACTTCGCCTCGTCGCGCGTCGTGACCGCGCCCGAGCGGACCACGCCCTCGTACAGATCGCGCCCGCGCGCGGCGTCGACCATCGCGCTGTCGCGCGACATGGCAGCCAGCACACGCGGCTCGAGCTGGGCGACATCCGCGTCGACGAGGGTCCACCCGGGGTCGGCCCGCACGGCGGTGCGCAGCTGACGGGGTATCTGCAGCGCCCCGCCGCCGGACGACGCCCAGCGTCCGGTCACCACGCCCCCGGTGAGATAGACCGGACGGAACCGCTCCTCGTGCACCCAGTCGTCGAGCCACGCCCAGCCGTTCGCGGCGAACAGCCTGGCGAGCTTCTTGTACTCCAGCAGCGGACCGACCACCGGATGCTCGACGCGCGAGAGCTCCCATCGCGACGTCGAGTCGACGAACACGCCCGCCCGGTGCAGCGCGCGCAGCAGACGGGGTGGACTGTCGGGGTTCAGGCCCGGATCGTCAAGGCACCGGCCGATCTGATCGGCGAGAGCCGCCATCCGGGCCGGCCGTGCGCCGCGCAGGGGGCGCGCACCCAGCTGCTGCTCGAGGATGCCCTGATGCACGCGCGTGCTCCACGGCAGACCGGCCGCAGTCATCTCCTCCGCGATGAGGGCGCCGGCCGACTCCGCCGCGCACAGCAGCGCGAGGCGCGAATCGGGTGCCGAGGCCAGTGCCGCCAGCTGCGCGCGCCACTGCTCGCGCACCTCGTCGACGCCATCGTCTCGTTCGGCCGCCGCATCGCCGACATCGAACAGCCCCGGCTGCCCGGGTGCACCGTCGACGTCGTCGTCGACGCGCAGCCAGCGGCGCGATGGCGCGAGCGGACGCGCCAGCGACGCGGTGTCGCGCAGGATCGCGTGGCAGAGCAGCAGATCGTGCGCCCGGCGCAGACGCACCCCGGCTGCCAGCAGCGGCGGGTAGAACGTGCGCAGGCTCCGCACCGTCCACCGCGGTGATCGTCGCTGCTCGAGCTCGTGCACCCGCGAGACGAGCTCGTCGTGCGGCACGTCGATGATCTCGGGGACGGCATCGACACCGGCGTGCAGAGCGATGACCCACCCGCCGCTCGTCGACCGCGCCACCACGGCATGCGACGGCTCAGCGGCGGGGGTCACAGCATCCGGTCCATCAGTCGCGTCCGACACCGCCGCCGGAGCGACGGTCGGTCGTCACAGACCCGACTCGTCGGTGCGCACGAGGATCCCGCCGCACTCCGGGCACGACACCACGTCGTCGTCCGCTGCGGCGCGCACGGCGCCCAGCTCGCTGCCGGCGAGCACCATCTGGCACCCCTCGCAGATCCGCCGGCGCAGCAGGCCCACGCCGATGCCGCCGCGTGCGGCTCGTCGGGTGTACTCGGCGAGCAGCTCGGCCGGCACGCTCTCGGCGAGGGCAGCACGATCGCGGACGAGGTGCTCCCCCTCGGCGGCAGCCGCTGCCATGTCGGCCTTCGCCGCTGCGGTCAGCTGAGCGCCCTCGGCCTGGGTCTGGTCGATCAGCGCCTGCTGCGCGTCGACGGCCGCCTGCGCCTCCTCCACGCGCGCCATCACGTCGAGCTCGGAGTCCTCGAGCATGGTGATGCGCCGCCCGAGGCTCTCGATCTCGTTCTCGAGCGCCTGGGCCTGCTTCGGGTCGGTGGCGACGGCCAGCCGCTCGGCATCCTTGTCACGCCGCTGCGCGGCGAGGGCGACGTCCGACTCCAGCCGCGTCAGCTCGGCCTTCGCGTCGTCGAGCACACCGGTGAGTGCGGTCAGCTCGCCCAGCTGCTGCTGGCGCAGAGCGGCCAGCTCGTTGATGCGGGCACCCTGCGCGGGTGAGGTGCGGGCGCGCTCGGCCTGCGCGATCCTGCGATCCAGGTCGGCGATGTCGAGGAGGCGGCGCTGATGCTCGGGGCTGGCTTTCACCCCTCAAATCTATCCGCTGCGGGTGACACCGTCGACGTAGAGCCCGAGCCGGTCCTCAGGCATCCCGGCCGCTGCGGGTGACACCGTCGACGTACAGCCAGACCTTGTTCTCGCGCACGAAGCGGCTGCGTTCGTGCAGCGTGCCCCGCCCTTGATGGTCACGGTAGAAGGCCTCGAACTCGACGACGCCTCGGTCGTCGAACGGACCGCCGTCCTCCCGATCGAGGATGTCCAGGCGCTGCCAGCGGATGCCGGGGTCGAGATCGAGCAGGTCAGGACGCGTCGAAGGGTGCCAGGTGCGCAGCAGATGCCCGGCGTCGCCGATCGCGAACGCCGTGAACCGGGAGCGCATGAGCCGCACGGCGGTCGGCGCGGACCCGGATGCCAGCACCGGGCCGCAGCACGAGCCGAACACGTCTCCGCTGGTGCAGGGGCATCGCTGATCGCTCGCGGGCATCGACATGCCTCCATGCTGACACGCGGGCACGCCCTGGCCCCGCCTAGGCTGGGCGTGACCGACGCCCCGGAGGACCACCACTATGACCACTGTTCCCGTCTTCACCGCCCACAACGGATTCCAGCTGCCCTCAGTGGGGCTGGGCACGTACCGGTTGAACGGCGAGGCCGGTGCGCAGTCGGTCGCCTCGGCGATCGGCCTCGGCTACCGTCTGATCGACTCGGCCTTCAACTACGAGAACGAGGGCGCCGTGGGCGCCGGAGTGCGCGCATCCGGAGTCGACCGCTCCGAGATCATCGTCACCACGAAGCTGCCGGGCCGGCACCACGAGACCACCAAGGCGCGGACCAGCATCGAGGAGAGCCGATTCCGTCTCGGACTGGATGCCATCGACCTGCACCTCATCCACTGGCCCAACCCGACCACCGGGCGGTACGAGCAGGCCTGGCAGGGTCTCGTCGACGCGCAGCAGCGCGGCACCGTCCGCCAGATCGGCGTGTCCAACTTCCTTCCCGAGCACCTCGAGCGCATCGAGGCGGCAACGGGAGTGCGGCCCGTCGTGAACCAGATCGAGGTGCACCCCTACTTCCCGCAGGAGGAGGCACTCGCCTTCCATGCCGAGCGCGGCATCCTCACCGAGGCCTGGTCTCCGCTCGGCCGCGCGGCGCAGGTGCTCGATGAGCCGGTCGTCGTCGAGATCGCCGAGCGGCATGGCATCTCCCCCGTGCAGGCGATCATCGCCTGGCATGTCGCCCGGGGCACCGTGTCGATTCCGAAGGCCTCTTCACCCGAGCATCAGCGCACCAACCTCGAGGCGGCGTCCGTCGTGCTCGACGCCGCCGAGGTCGAGGCGATCACCGGGCTGGGTCGTGCGGACGGTCGCCTGTTCGACGCCGATCCGGCCACGCACGAGGAGATGTGACGCCGGTCGGCTGGAGTACGGTGGGCCCTGCCGGGATCGAACCGACGACATCCACGGTGTAAACGTGGCGCTCTACCAGCTGAGCTAAAGGCCCTGGTACCCCCATTCTACGGTGCGGAATTCGCGGAACCGGTCCTTGCGAACGGATATAGGCTGAGCACAGCGCGCGTTGTGCGGTGCCGACAAGGCCCGGCCGCGGCTCATCCCGTTTCCTTGGCACGACCTGCCAGCTTGACGAAAGGCTCCACGTGACCGTCCACGATCAGGATCCGTACTCCCAGGCACCTCTGGACAGCGACCCAGAGGAGACCGGCGAGTGGCAGCAGTCGCTCGACGAGCTGGTGGATGCGAAGGGTCCCGGCCGCGGCCGGGAGATCATGCTCAGCCTCCTGAAGCGCTCGAAGGAGCGTCATCTCGGCGTGCCGATGGTGCCGACCACCGACTACATCAACACGATCGCCGCGTCGAACGAGCCGGAGTTCCCGGGCGACGAGGAGATCGAGCGCCGCTACCGCCACTGGATCCGCTGGAACGCGGCCATCACGGTGCACCGCGCGCAGCGCCCCGGCATCGGCGTCGGCGGGCACATCTCCACCTACGCCGGTGCTGCCTCGCTGTACGAGGTCGGCTTCAACCACTTCTTCCGCGGCCAGGACCACCCCAGCGGTGGCGACCAGATCTTCATCCAGGGTCACGCGTCCCCCGGCATCTACGCCCGCTCGTTCCTCGAGGGACGCCTGAGCGAGGCCGACATGGACGGCTTCCGTCAGGAGAAGTCGCACGCCGGTCACGCTCTCCCCTCGTACCCGCACCCGCGGTCGATGCCCGAGTACTGGCAGTTCCCCACCGTGTCGATGGGTCTGGGTCCGATCAACGCGATCTACCAGGCGCAGGCGAACAAGTACCTCACCAACCGCGGCATCAAGGACACCGGCGACCAGCACGTCTGGGCCTTCCTCGGCGACGGCGAGATGGACGAGGTCGAGAGCCGCGGTCAGCTGCAGGTGGCGGCGAACGAGGGCCTCGACAACCTCACCTTCGTGATCAACTGCAACCTGCAGCGTCTCGACGGTCCCGTGCGAGGCAACGGCAAGATCATCCAGGAGCTCGAGTCGTTCTTCCGGGGCGCCGGCTGGAACGTCATCAAGGTCATCTGGGGCCGCGAGTGGGACGACCTGCTCGCCCGGGACACCGACGGCGCTCTGCTGAACATCATGAACGCCACCCCCGACGGCGACTACCAGACGTACAAGGCAGAGTCGGGCGCGTACATCCGCGAGAACTTCTTCGGTCGTGACGAGCGCGCCGCCGCCCTGGTCAAGGACCTCTCCGACGACGAGATCTGGCACCTCCGCCGCGGTGGTCACGACTACCGCAAGGTGTACGCGGCCTACAAGTCGGCGATGGAGCACAAGGGCCAGCCCACCGTCATCCTCGCCAAGACCGTCAAGGGCTACGGCCTCGGACCGCACTTCGAGGGCCGCAACGCGACCCACCAGATGAAGAAGATGACGCTGGACAACCTCAAGACGTTCCGCGACACCATGCAGGTCCCGATCACGGACGCGCAGCTGGAAGAGAACCCGTACCTGCCCCCGTACTACCACCCGGGCAAGGACGACGAGACGATCCAGTACATGCTCGAGCGTCGCCGCAGCCTCGGCGGCATGATCCCCGAGCGCCGCACCGCGCACACGTCGATCACGCTGCCCGAGGAGTCGACCTACGCCCTTCCGCGCAAGGGTTCCGGCACGCAGGAGATCGCCACGACCATGGCGTTCGTCCGTCTGCTGAAGGATCTGCTGCGGGCGAAGGACTTCGGCAACCGCATCGTGCCGATCATCCCCGACGAGGCGCGCACCTTCGGCATCGACGCGTACTTCCCGACCGCGAAGATCTACAACCCGAACGGTCAGCACTACACGTCCGTCGACCGGCAGCTGCTGCTCGCGTACAAGGAGAGCCCGCAGGGTCAGATCGTGCACGTCGGCATCAACGAGGCCGGCGCCATGGCGGCCTTCACCGCCGCCGGCACGTCGTACTCCACGCAGGGCGAGCCGCTGATCCCGATCTACATCTTCTACTCGATGTTCGGCTACCAGCGCACCGGAGATGCGATGTGGGCGGCCGGCGACCAGATGGCGCGTGGCTTCATCATCGGCGCCACGGCAGGGCGCACGACGCTGACCGGCGAGGGCCTGCAGCACGCCGACGGGCACTCCCCGCTGCTGGCATCCACCAACCCGGCCACCGTCTCGTACGACCCCGCATACGGCTACGAGATCGCGCACATCGTGCGCTCGGGCCTCGAGCGGATGTACGGCGGCTCGCACCCCGACCCCGACGTCATGTACTACATCACGGTGTACAACGAGCCGCTCGTGCAGCCCGCTGAGCCGGAGGATGCGGACATCGACGGCATCATCCGCGGCATCCACCGCGTCAAGCCGGGTACGGGCGAGGGCCACAAGGCCCAGCTGTTCGCCTCGGGCGTCGGCGTGCCGTGGGCACTGGAGGCCCAGGAGCTGCTGCAGCAGGACTGGGGCGTCAGCGCAGATGTGTGGTCGGTCACCTCATGGAGCGAACTGCGCCACGACGGTCTCGCCGTCGACGAACATAACTTCCTGCACCCGGAGGAGGAGCCCCAGACGGCGTACCTCACCCAGAAGCTGCAGGGCGCAGAGGGCCCGGTCGTCGCGGTCAGCGACTTCATGCACGCCGTGCAGGACCAGATCCGTCCGTGGGTGCCCAACCCGTACTACACACTGGGCGCAGACGGCTTCGGCTTCTCGGACACCCGTGCCGCGGCTCGTCGCTTCTTCAAGATCGACGGCCCGTCCATGGTGGTCCGCACCCTGCAGGCGCTGGCCGACGAGGGCAAGGTCGACCGCTCGGTCATCGGTCAGGCGATCGAGAAGTACCGCCTGTTCGATGTGAACGCCGGCACCAGCGGGAACGCGGGCGGCGAGAGCTGAACCTGTGAGCAGTACCTCCCAGCAGGCCATGGACAAGGCCGCGACTCTCGCCTGGCTGCGCCGGATCTCCGGCGACATCGCCACGGTGACGATCAAGCGGCTCGAGGACACCCTGCCGTGGTACGCCGACATGCCACCGGCCCGACGCTCCGCCGTCGGGCTGGTGGCACAGGCCGGCATCACCTCGTTCATCCAGTGGTACGAGGATCCGACGTCCACGCCCTGGATTGCCGCCGACATCTTCGCCGCGGCTCCCCGTGAGCTGCTGCGCAGCGTCAGCCTGCAGCAGACCCTGCAGCTGATCCGCGTCACGGTCGAGGTCACTGAGGAGCGAGTCGCGGGACGCGGGGAGGATCTGCGCGAGGCGATCCTGCTGTACTCGCGCGACGTCGCGTTCGCCTCGGCTGACGTGTACGCCCGCGCCGCCGAGGCCCGGGGGCTGTGGGATGCGCGGCTCGAGGCCCTCGTAGTCGACTCGATCCTCACCGGCGAGGCCGACGAGGAGCTGCCCAGCCGCATCGCCGCCCTCGGCTGGCACGGCCATGGCGAGGTCAGCGTCATCGTCGGCACGACTCCCCCGCAGTTCGACGTCGACCTCGTGCGGCGCACCGCGCGGCGCATGTCGGTCGATGTGCTGATCGGCGTGCAGGGTTCGCGCCTCGTGCTCGTCATCGGTCGCGCCCGTGTCGCCGGCAAGGAGGACGAGGGCGAGGAGCTGCCGTTCAGCGAGATCGCGCAGCGCCTGGAGCCTTCGTTCGGCCCCGGGTATGTGGTGCTCGGCCCCCCGGTGAGCGCCCTCGTCGACGCCGGGCAGAGCGCCCGTGCCGCCCTCGCCGGCTTCGCCGTCGCACGCGCCTGGCGCGGAGCACCCCGCCCGGTCGAGGCCGACGACCTGCTGCCCGAGCGCGCGCTGGCCGGCGACACGCTGGCGAAGCAGACGCTCATCGAGCGGATCTTCCGGCCCCTGCAGGCGCATTCCACCGATCTGGTCACGACGCTGTGGAGCTACCTCGACAACGGCCGATCGCTCGAGGCGACGGCGCGCGAGCTGTTCGTGCACCCGAACACGGTGCGCTATCGACTCAAGCGCGTCACCGAGGTGATCGGCTGGGACGCAACCGGTCCGCGCGAGGCGCTGATCCTGCAGACGGCGCTGATCCTCGGGTCGATCGGCAGCGCCGAGCCGTCACGACGGCGCGCCGTGGCGCGACGCCGCTGATCCGAACGTTCCCCGCAGCGCGGGACATGTGCGCCACGCACAATCGATCTGCCGATTGTTGTGATGTTTCATCCACCACCCGCGCCTGATCGTTGGCAGACTGGACTGGTGATCGTCGTCGCATCGCCCGGACAGGGCTCTCAGACCCCTGGCTTCCTCGCCCCCTGGCTCGAGCTCGACGGAGTCGCCGACCAGCTGGCCGCTTACTCGGAGGCCGCCGAGGTCGACCTGATCGCGCACGGCACCGAATCAGACGCCGAGACCATCCGCGACACCCGCATCGCACAGCCGCTCATCGTCGCGGCCTCGCTGGTCGCGGCAGACCAGCTGTCCCGGCGCGCCGGCCGTCGGCCGGACGGAGTGGCCGGTCACTCGGTGGGCGAGCTCGCCGCCCTGGCCGGCGCCGAGGTGCTGACCGCCGACGACGCGATGCGGCTGGTCGGCATCCGCGGACGCGCGATGGCGGATGCCGCGGCGCAGACCCCGACCGGGATGAGCGCCGTGCTCGGCGGAGACGCCGACGACGTCCTCGCGCTGCTCGAAGAGCTCGAGCTCACTCCCGCGAACTACAACGTGGCCGGCCAGATCGTCGCCGCAGGCGCGCTGCCCGCGCTCGCACAGCTGGCCGAACGGGCTCCGCGCGGCGTGCGTGTGATGCCGCTGCAGGTCGCGGGCGCATTCCACACCTCGTACATGTCCTCCGCCGTCGACACGCTGCGCGCCGCCGTGTCGGACGTCCCGGCGGGCGAGCCGACCCTCACCCTGTGGTCGAATCGAGACGGCGCCGTCGTCGACTCAGGGCGCGACGCACTCGAACGCATCGTGACCCAGGTGTCGTCCCCGGTGCGCTGGGACCTGTGCATGGCGTCGTTCACCGACGCGGGCATCACCGGCTTCATCGAGGTCGCGCCGGCCGGCGCGCTCTCCGGCCTGGCCAAGCGCGGCCTGCGAGGCGTGCCGAATGTCGCAGTGAAGACCCCCGACGACCTCGACGCGGCGGCTGAGCTGCTCGCCGGGGCATCGCAGAACGGAGCAGTCTCGTGAGCACTCTCAAGCAGGCCACCGGCCCCGCCCACACGCGCATCTACTCGGTCGGCGCAGCGCGCGGCGAGAACGCCGTGCCCAACGACGACCTGGTCGGGCCGATCGACTCCAGCGACGAATGGATCCGGCAGCGCACGGGCATCATCACCCGCACCCGCGCCGTCCCCGAGACGAGCGTGATCGAGCTGTCCACCGCCGCGGCGAAGGAGGCCGTCGAGCGCTCGGGCGTCGATCCGGCCGAGATCGACCTCGTGATCGTCGCGACGATCAGCAACCCGAAGCAGACCCCCTCGGTGGCCGCCATCGTGGCCGACCGCATCGGTGCGACCCCCGCGGCGGCGTACGACATGAACGCCGCCTGCGCCGGGTACGCCTACGCCATCGCGCAGGCGGACGCGCTCATCCGCGCCGGAGCCGCCCGACACGCCGTCGTCATCGGCGCCGAGAAGCTCTCCGACGTCGTCGACCCCACCGACCGCAGCATCTCCTTCCTGCTCGGTGACGGAGCCGGAGCCGTGGTGATCGGTCCGAGCGAGACACCGGGCATCTCCGCGACCATCTGGGGCTCGGACGGCTCGAAGTCCGACCTCGTGGGCATGAACCACACCCTCACCGACTTCCGCGACGGGAAGGCACCCTGGCCGACTCTCCGCCAGGAGGGACCGAGCGTGTTCCGCTGGGCCGTGTGGGAGATGGCCAAGGTCGCTCGCGAAGCGCTCGAGCGAGCCGGCATCGAGGCATCCGACCTCGCCGCATTCATCCCCCACCAGGCGAACATGCGAATCATCGAGGAGTTCGCCAAGCAGCTGAAGCTGCCCGAGAGCACCGTCATCGCGCGCGACATCGAGACCACCGGCAACACCTCGGCCGCCTCGATCCCGCTTGCGACGCACCGTCTGCTCGAGGAGCACCCGGAGCTGAGCGGCGGCCTGGCGCTGCAGATCGGATTCGGCGCCGGCCTGGTCTTCGGCGCGCAGGTTGTCGTGCTCCCCTGATCGGGTGCGCGCCTTCCCTAGACTGTTCACCGGTTCAACCCATTCCGAGAAAGTAGGAAACACCATGGCTCTCACCAACGACGAGGTCCTCGCCGGCCTTGCTGAGCTGGTCACCGACGAGACGGGCATCGACGCGTCCGAGGTCACGATGGAGAAGTCGTTCACCGACGACCTCGACATCGACTCGATCTCGATGATGACGATCGTCGTCAACGCCGAGGAGAAGTTCGGCGTCACGATCCCCGACGACGAGGTCAAGAACCTCAAGACCGTCGCCGACGCCGTCAACTTCATCGTCGCCGGCCAGGAGTAACACCCGCGGATGCCACCCCCGCGGACCGCGGGGCGTGGCATCCTCCTGCACCGATCCCTCCTCCTCACGAAGGACCCCCATGACCAAGCGCATCGTCGTCACCGGCATCGGCGCCACGTCCGCTCTGGGCGGCACGGCTCCCGAGAACTGGGCGAACCTGCTCGCCGGCCGGTCCGGCACCCGCACGCTGCCGCACGACTGGATCGAGAAGTATCAGATCCCCGTGCACTTCGCCGCGGAGGCCATCGTCCGTCCCGAGGAGGTGCTGCCCCGGCATGAGGCGAAGCGCCTCGACCCGTCGACCCAGTTCGCGATGATCGCGGCCCGCGAGGCGTGGGAGGACGCCGGTGCACCCGACGTCGCCCCCGAGCGACTGGGCGTCGACTGGGCGACCGGCATCGGCGGTGTCTGGACGCTACTCGACGCCTGGGACACTCTTCGCGAGAAGGGACCGCGGCGCGTCATGCCGCTGACCGTCCCCATGCTCATGCCGAACGCCGGCGCCGGCAACCTCTCCCTCCACTTCAATGCGAAGGCCTTCGCCCGCACTGTCGTCAGCGCCTGCGCGTCGAGCACCGAGTCGATCGCGAACGCGTACGAGCACCTGCAGGACGGCCTCGCCGATGTCGTGATCGCCGGTGGCGCCGAGTCGGCGATCCACCCGATCACCATGGCGTCGTTCGCTTCCGCCCAGGCGCTTTCCCGGCGCAACGACGACCCGGCGACGGCATCCCGCCCCGGCGCGATCGACCGCGACGGCTTCGTGATGGGTGAAGGCGGAGCCGCACTCGTCCTCGAGACCGAGGAGCACGCCAAGGCCCGGGGCGCGAAGATCTACGCATACGTGGTGGGCGGCGGAGTAACCGCCGACTCGTACCACATCACCGGGAACGACCCGGAGGGCGCCGGCGCTGCACGCGCGGTCGAGGCGGCTCTCGCGCAGGCGGGCGCGTCGCCGGACGAGGTCGCGCACATCAACGCTCACGCCACCTCCACCCCGGTCGGCGACCCGAACGAGTACGAGGCCCTCAAGCGCGTCTTCGGAGACCGCATCGACGAGATCCCCGTCTCGGCGACCAAGGCGTCGACGGGCCACCTGCTCGGCGGCACGGGGGCGCTCGAGGCCGTGTTCACCATCCTCGCGCTGCGCGACCGCATCGCTCCCCCGACGATCAACATGACCGAGCCCGACCCCGCCGTGCCCTTCAAGCTCTCCACCGAGCCGCAGCCGCTCGGCGACGGCGACCTGCTCGCGATCAGCAACTCGTTCGGCTTCGGCGGACACAACGCCGTCGTCGCCTTCCGCAGCGCCTGACGCCGGGCGACTCGCTGCGGACATCACGAAGCCCCCGCCTTTCCGGCGGGGGCTTCGTCTGATGCGGGAGATTCGCTTCCCCGGTCTCCGGGTGCCCCCACCGGATCCCGCTACTCGCGCCTCTCCCGCACGTCTGCGCCCGAGTCAACCCACCTTGTGCAGCCAGACGACGTGCGTGTCGTCGCCCGCGTGCCGGAACGGCTCGAGCTCCTCGTCCCATGCCGAGCCGAGCGCGACATCCAGCTCGCGCTGCAGCTCGGACGCATTGCCCGCCGCGATCTCCATCGCATAGCGGATCCGGTCCTCGCCGATCACGATGTTGCCCGCGGAGTCGGTCTGGGCGTAGTGGATGCCGAGATCGGGCGTGTGCAGCCAGCGGCCGCCCTCGCTGCCCGGCGTCGGATCCTCCGAGACCTCGAAGCGCAGGTGCTCCCAGCCGCGGATCGCCGTCGCGAGGGCAGCGCCCGTCCCGGCGGGCGCGTCCCAGTAGAATTCCGCGCGGCGGGTGCCCTGCTGCACCGGCTGATCGCTCCACTCAAAGTTGACGGCACGACCGATGGCGCGTCCTACCGCCCATTCGAGGTGCGGGCAGAGCGCGCGTGGAGCGGAGTGGACGAACACCACTCCGCGTGCGTATCCCGTCGCCATGATCTCTCCGTTTCATCAGGTACGTCTTCCCCTACGACCTGATCCGAAGATGCGGCGAACTATGCGGTTGTACGGCGATTATCGCCCAGAACAGCGCGAATCACAAGATTGTCATTCCGCATGCGACGGCGGCCCCGGTCGTGATGACCGAGGCCGCCATCGTAGTAGACAGAAGGGTTACGCCTCGCTCATCGCGAGCTTGGCCTGCTGCCCTTTGGCTGCGTAGTAGGCGGCGCGAGCGGCATCGCGACGAGCCTGCTCCGCGTAGCCGGCCTCGAGCACGTCCTGCGGCACCTCGACCTGCTCGTGCTGGTCGGTGCCGTGGTACTTCTCGATGTAGGCATCGAGCTCGGGGCCCGACTCCCACGAGGTGATCAGGCAGTAGCGCGGCTCGGTGCCGTTGTGGGTGGTGGCGTGCCACAGACGCTGGGTGTCGACGATGAGCTGAGCGCCGGCGGGAAGCGCGATGCGGTACTCGATGCTCGGGTCGGTGCGGTTCTCACGCAGGACGAAGTAGCTGTCCTTGTCGTCGGTGAGGTTGAAGAACCCGCGCACGACCCAGCCGGTGCCGTCGGGGTTGAGACGGTTGTTGTCGTCCTGGTGCAGGTTGTAGAGGCACTCGCCGTACGGCGTGGGCTGCAGCTCGATGACACGGCAGCGACCGACGTTGGCACCCGGCTCCTTGGCGCGAGCGGTCAGGGTCGGAGCGATCGCGGTCTGCGAGTCGATCCAGACGCCGTCCTTGTCGGTGCGCGGCGGCTTGTGGTTCCAGAAGCCGTTGCACTCGATCTCGCCCTTCGCGCTGGCGAGAGGTGAGAAGCGGGTGTCGCCCGAAGACTTCCAGTCGACATACTCGATGTCGAGCCATTCCTTCGGGTCCATCTCCCCGCCGTAGCTGTCGAGGATGACGAATCCCTTGTCTTCGAGGGCTGCGGACTTGATGTATCCCATGATCTGAGTCATGTCCTTTCGTAATGGGCCAGCACGTTTTAACAGGCCCTACTTAGGCAAGCCTACCTCGGGCTCCTGGACGCGCCCCGGCGGCTCGGCCGGGGAAAATCGCCCCGGACTAGACTCGATCCGGCGGCTCGTCACCCCGCCGTCCGGAGGAATCACGCAGTCATGGCAACGGCGACCAATGTCGAGGCACACGCGACGGGAACGATCGAGTGGCTCTCCGCTCCCGCGACCAACATCGTCGTCCCGGTCTATCAGCGCCAGTACCGATGGGACATCGGGGGGTGCGAGAAGCTGCTCTCCGACATCCGTGCGGTCGCCGGTGAGGACGACGGTCACCGCCATTTCATCGGCTCGATCCTGTCGGGCCGCGATTCCGCATCGGGTCATGCAAGCGGGGGTGCGGAGCACGACGATCTGATCCTCATCGACGGGCAGCAGCGGATCACCACGATCATGCTGCTCATCGCCGCGCTGCACCACACCGTCCGGGACAGCGACCCGGCGCTCGCAGCTGAGCTGCAGCGGGTGCTGGTGCGCGCAGACGATCCCGCGCGCACGAAGCTGCGCCCTCACGATGCGTGGGCCGGCCTGTACGAATCGGTGGTGCTCGACCGGCGCGACGACGGCGATCGCGAATCGCGCTTCGACGACAACTACGCCTTCTTCCGCAGTCAGGTGCACGCCGACGAGGCGCCCGCCATCTGGCGCGGTCTGCAGCGCCTCGAGCATGTGTCGATCACTCTGGGACCACAGGCCAGCGCTCAGCAGATCTTTGAGAGCCTGAACTCGACCGGGCAGCCGCTGCGCGACCACGAGCTCATTCACAACTACATCCTGATGGGTCTCTCCCACGCCGAGCAGCAGCGCATCGAGCGGGATTTCTGGCTGCCGATCGAACAGCACACCGGCGAGACGATCGGCGCGTTCTGGCGGCACTACCTCGTCATGACGACCGGGCGCGAGATCGACGCGGCCGGGGAGCACGGCGTCTACGCGGCGTTCCGCGGGTCGTTCCCCCGACTCGACGTCGAGCACCTGCGATCGGATGCGTCGGTATGGCGTGAGTACGCCGAGATCTACGGCATCCTCCTCGACCCGTCCCGCGAGTCGGACGCGGGACTCCGCCTTCAGCTGAACCTGCTGAACACCTTCGGGCGCACCTCGTATCCGCTGGTGATGAGCGCCTACGCCGATCACCGTCGCGGCAGCATTCCGCGAGAGCAGCTGATCGACGTGCTGGAGTGGGTGCAGGCGCTGTTCCTGCGCCGCGCGATCGTCGGCCTGCCGACCGATCGTCTCATCGCCCGGCTGTGCCGCGCCCGCACCGAGGGGCATGATGCGCTGATGCGCGCCATCGGCCGCATCACTCCGTCGGATGAGCGGATCAGCGCGGTGCTCAAGTACGGCGAACTCCCCCACCCCGCGTACGTGCTCGGGCGGATCGAGGGCGTCGAGGACCTGTCGGACTACGACGTCGAGACCATCGTCCCGCCCGTTCCCGCCACGTCGTGGAGCGGCGATGGCTCACGACCGTGGAACGAGTACACCGAAGACGAGCAGAATGCGCACCGGGCGCTGACGCCGACTCTCGGCAACCTCACCCTGCTCGAGGACTCGCTCACCCTGCGCGTGTTCGGTGCCTCGTTCCCCGAGAAGCGCGATCGCGCGTATGCGCGCAGCTCGATCTCGGCCACCCGAGAACTGGCGGACGTCCCGGCGTGGAACACGGCGGCGATCGCCGCCCGAACCGTGCGTCTGACCGCGCAGCTGTTGAGGATCTGGCCCCGACCGGACGTCGGGGAGATCGATGACGACGGGCTCACGCCCGTGCTCGACGCCGTGCGCCGCCGCGGGTGGCCCGCCGGGTGGGAGCGCGAGTTCGACTACTGCGAGTACCGCGGCGAGCACTGGGAGATCAAGGACGTCCGCGCTCTGTTCAACCGCATCTTCCGTCGTGCATGGACAGATGACCGCGCCGCCGCCCTCGCCTACAGCGCTGAGCACGGCGGTCCGCTCTACGACGAGATGGCCTGGAAGGGCCAGTGGGACGAGTTCGACGAGTCGCACTTCCTCTACATGGGATGGGACTCGCACTACATGATGACGGCGCTGCAGGGTGTGCTGGAGCAGTCCGGCATCGCCTCCGAGGTGTTCGTGAAGTACTCCTACATAGGGAACGTGATGTGATGACCGCCACCATCGGCGCCGCCAGGACCGCTGTTCGCCACATGCAGGACATCACGGTCGAAGAGCACACGCTCACCCTCCCGCTCGTCTGGGGCGACGACGCCGACACCCGCACGATCGACGTGTTCGCGGCCGTCGTCAGCCGTTCCGGCGGCGAGAACCTGCCCTACCTGGTGTTCCTGCAGGGCGGCCCCGGCCACGAGGCGCCTCGCCCGTTCCGCTCCCCCTCCGCCCCGTCGTGGCTGGATGCGGCCCTCACCGAGTACCGCGTCGTGCTGCTCGACCAGCGCGGCACCGGCCGCTCGACGCCGGTGGGCGACGGCGACCTGAGCCGAGGCGCTGAGGCGGTCGCCGAGCACCTCTCGCATCTGCGCGCGGATGCCATCGTGCGCGACTGCGAGGCGCTGCGCGAGCACCTCGGCGCCGAGCGCTGGAATGTGCTCGGGCAGTCGTTCGGCGGATTCACGACCCTGGCCTATCTGTCCACCGATGCGTCGTCGCTCGACCGGGTCTACATCACCGGCGGTCTGAGCACGCTCTACCGCTCGCCCGACGAGGTGTACGCGCTCTGCTACGACAAGATGCGCGACGCGTCCGAGCGGTACTACCACCGCTTCCCCGCGCACCGCGATCGGATGCGCCGGCTCGCCGACCTCGCGCTCGCCGGCGATCTCACGCTTCCCGACGGCGAGGTGGTCTCGCTGTCGCGGCTGCGCTCGGCAGGCTCCGCGCTGGGCACCGACGACGGCTGGCAGACGCTCTGGTCGCTGCTCGAGCTCGATCCCGCCTCGAACGCGTTCCGGCACGACCTCGCGGCGGCGATGCCGTACGGCGGGCGCAACCCGCTGTACTTCGTGTTCCACGAGTCGAGCTACGCCTCCGGCCACGCCACCCGCTGGTCGGCGGAGCGTGTCGAGCCTGCGGACTTCGCCGCCGATCCGACGCTCTTCACCGGCGAGCACATCCGTCGTGACTGGGTGGACACCGTTCCCGCCTTCCGCCCCTGGCGAGATGTCGCGCTCGCCCTTGCCGAGCACGAGTGGCCGAGGATCTACGATGCGGCCGCCGTGCAGGCGTCCGGAGCGGTCGGCGCTGCCGCCGTCTACGTGAACGACGTGTACGTGCCCTTCGAGTTCTCGATGGAGACCGCGCGCCTGCTGCCCGGTGTGCGCACCTGGGTGACCAGTGAGCACGAGCACAACGGGCTGCGCGCCGGCGCTGTGCTTCCCCGTCTGATCGATCTCGCGCACGACCGTCGCGTGCGCTGACCGGGCGCCGGTCAGGCCTCTTCTTCCCGATCGTCGTCGTCGACCGGCACGTCGATGCTCTGATCGATGACGTCTGCCGGATCGGCCTCGACGCCCTCCGGCAGGGGCTCGGTGATCGTCCGCTCCGGGTCCTCCGGCTGCTCGACGGCATCGCGCCCCTGCTCCAGTGCATCCGCCTCGGGAATCTCCGTGCTCCGATCGTCAGGGCTCCGACCGTCGTGCTGACCACTCATCTCGTCTTCCTCCTCCTCGGTGGCTCCCAGCGTGACCGCGCTCTCGTCGCACGTCAAGGCCGTGGCGGCCGACGGTGCGAACGCCTATGGTGCTCGGGATGACCTCGCTCCCTCCCTCCCCCGCCGCCGTGCCGCGCATCCGCGTCGGGACGTCCGGCTGGCGCTACCGCTCATGGCGCGGCGACTTCTACCCGGCGGGCCTGGTGCAGCGGGCCGAGCTGGCGTACATCGGCGAGCACCTCTCGACCGTGGAGCTGAACGGATCGTTCTACTCGCTGCAGCGCCCGCAGAGCTACCTGCGCTGGCGCGACGCGGTGCCCGAGGGCTTCACATTCGCCGTCAAGGGATCGCGGTACATCTCGCACATGCTGCGACTGCGCGACACCACCGCGGCACTGGCCAACTTCTTCGCGTCGGGCGTGCTCGCGCTCGGTCCGACCCTCGGCCCGATCCTGTGGCAGCTGCCGGAGCGGCAGGAGTTCGAATCCGGCGTCCTCGAAGCGTTCCTCGCCGCGCTGCCGCGCACCACGGCCGAAGCGAGGGCGCTCGGGCGGCAGCACGACGAGCGCATGAACGGACGCACCTGGTTGGAGGATGTCGAGGATCGTCCGCTGCGCTACGCACTCGAGCCGCGCTCCGACACCTTCGACGATCCTCGCGCGGCGGACATCCTGAATCGCCACGGCGTGGCCCTCACCGTCGCGGACACCGCCGGCAGATGGCCGCGGTTCGACCCCGGTGACGCGGGTCTGGTCTACGTGCGACTGCACGGCGCGTCCGAGCTGTACGCGAGCGGATACACCGATCGGGAGCTGCACGAGTGGGCCGAGCGGTGCACCGGCTGGGCGGCACAGGGCGAGGGCCGCGACGTCTTCGTCTACTTCGACAACGACGCGCGCGGGCATGCGCCGCATGACGCGGTGGCGCTCGCGCGGCTGGTCGGCGAGCAGCCGGCCGGGCGCTGATCGGTCAGCGTCGCGTGCGGCGCAGCCGACGTGCCAGCCGCTCGTCGGCCACGTCGTTCTCGGCGGTCTTCTCGAGCCGTGTCGTATCGCGCAGCGACAGCTGCAGCTCGCGCTCGGCCGGCTCGCCACGACGCAGCTCGCGCACCCGCTCCAGTTCGGCGTCGAAAAGCGCGCCGACGAGCAGCGCGATGTTGCCGATCCACAGCCAGAGCAGGAATATCACCACACCGGCGAACGACCCGTAGATCCGGTCGTAATCGGCGAGATGGCTGACGTAGAACCCGAATCCGAGGGATGCCAATGCGAACGCGGCGATCGCGACCAGTGCCCCCACACTCATCAGCCGGAACTTCGGGTGATCGACGTTCGGCGCGAAATAGTACAGGATCGCCACGATCAGGCAGACGACAAGGGCGACGGCCGGCCAGCGGGCGATGCGCCAGAGCGTCAAGGCGACCTCGCCGGCGCCCAGCGATCGCCCGAGCGCCTGCGCGAGGGGCCAGCTGAGAGCAGCAAAGGCGCAGGCGATGGTGACGAGCACGAACACGGCGAACGTGACGAGCAGATGGGCCGGCTTCGCCCGCCAGAACATCCGCCCCTCCGGCACGCCGTAGATGCGGTTCATGGCGCGGCCGAGTGCCGTGACGTATCTGGCGACCGACCACAGCGCGAACACGAGCGCCAGCACGATCAGCCACCCCGCCCCCGCGGTGGAGGCGACCTGCTCCAGCGGCTGCCGCAGCGCCTGCACGATGTCCTTCGGGGCGACCTCGCGCAGCAGGTCGAGCACGGCATCGGCCGCGCCGCGCTTCTCACCGAACACGCCGATGACCGAGAACGCGGCGATCAGGGCGGGGAACATCGCGAGGATCGCGTAGAACGTCAGCCCGGCCGCCGCATCCGGGCAGTAGGTGCGGAAGAATCCTCGCGCCACGCGCCGGACGATCAGCGCCATCGCCTGCCGACGCTCGCCGTCACGCTGCACTTCGGGATCCCGCGCATCTGACGCCATGGGTTCAGGATGCCGGATTCCGGCGACCCGGGCATCCGCCTTGCGTCCGGTCCGACCGCGATGCTACCGCGCGGCGCGCGCCGGTCAACCCCGTTGCCTGCCCGGCTCACTCCGGCCACGGTGGAAGCGGAAAGGAGCAGACATGTCGAACATCCACGAGCAGCCCGACGAGGAGCCCTCCACGGAGGAGCTCGACGAGCCGAGCACCGAGAAGGAGCCGGGCGAGGAGCCCAAGGTCGAGCATCCCGAAGACCCCGAACCCGACCACGACGCGGTGGGGATCGGCGTCATCGGCGGACCCCAGAGCGACACCGCCGATCAGCGGTCCGCACCTGCCTCGGACGGAGATCAGGCGGGCTGACGCTCGTCGCGCAGCGAGCTGCGGCCTGCCTCCCACGCATGCAGGATGTGCTCGCCCGCCCATCCGTCGACGGTGAGGCAGGCCGCGGCTCCGAAGAGGATGTCGTCGAGGAGCTCCGGCGAGTCCTCGGCCAACGAGCCGGCCAGGTCGCGCGCCGCGATCTGCTCGTGCACCGCATCGGCCTCGACGTGCTCGTCGTAGTACGCCGCCACGTCGTCCCCGAAGCCGAGCCGCCTCAGCCCCTCGGCTATCGCCCGACTCGGCAGCGAGGAGGTCATCTCGAAGGCTGCCAGGTGACCCACCACGGCGCCCTGCAGTCGGCGGTTCAGCGCGAACATCGTCATCAGATTGAACGAGGCGAATGTGATCGCCGGCACGGCGTCGATGTACCCGCCGTAGGTGTCGTCGAGTCCGGCGCCGCGCATCGCGTCGGCGAACATCACCTGGTGCATGCGCTCCACCCGACCCCCGCCGTACTCGTCGGCCTGGATCTCGATCAGCGCCGCCTTGGCTCGGCCGGTCAGTCGAGGGATCGCCCACGAATGCGCGTCGGCCTCGCGGAGCGTGTAGATGCTGCGCTGCATCAGCAGCTCGCGCGCCTGCTCGACGTCGGCCCTGCGGCTCACGAAGTGCGACAGGCTCGGCCCGGGCTGCGGAGCGGCCAGGGCGAAGAGTGCCGCGGCGACGGCCTCGCGGGTGGGCTCCGGCGGCTCGGGCAGCGGCACCGCGGCGCGCACGGCATCCTCGAAAGCACGCTCGAGAACGGCACGAGTGGTGAGAAGTGAGACATCCCATTCCCAGTGGGCGCCGAACTGCGGCAGCGACCCGTATGCAACGGAATACAGCAGGAAGAGCGAGAGCTGCACGTCGTCGTCGGTGATCGGATCTTCGACCAGGACGGCGTCGCGGGCCAGCTGCGGCAGATGTTCCGCCTGCTCGGGCGCGCGATCGGCGAGCACCTCGAGCAGCTCGGCGCTGAGAGGGCCGCGCGGTGTGAGGGCGACGGCCGTCGCGTCGGAGGAGAGGCTGAGCGTCATGGGGCTCCTTTGTCAGGCGGGGATCCGACCGGATCCGTCCGTGTGCGCCCACCCTAGGCGGGCCCGGCGACACGATGACAGCCCTTGACACCCCCACGGCCTGCAGTCAAGACCCTGCCCAGGGAGCCCCGCGGACGGAAGACTCGCATTCCACCGCGACGAGGAGGGCACATGACAGCGAGAACCGAGGCGCCGACGATCACCGCGTGTACGGACGGGCCGCTGCTCGTTCGGGGCGACGTCGACCTGCAGTCCGCGGCGGGGCGGCCGATTGAACGTCACCGCCGGACGATCGCGCTGTGCCGGTGCGGGCTGTCGTCGATCAAGCCGTTCTGCGACGGCGCGCACAAGACATCAGGCTTCCGCACCGACGACTGAGCGCGCAAGACCGAACGCGCGAGACCATGAGAGTAGGGCGGGTCGGACTTGAACCGACGATCGTTGGGTTATGAGCCCACTGCCTTAACCAGCTTGGCCACCGCCCCGTAGAGCACCAGCCTACCGCCCGCTCGGCCGGCTATCGTGTCTGCGCGGCCGCGTGCGTGCGGGTGTGCTCGAGGTAGATCGCGGCGTTCTCGATGAGTCCGCGGCGCTCGTCATCGGTGAGCGGCCTGCGCACCTTCGCGGGAACGCCCGCGACCAGCGAGCCGTCCGGCACCTGCGTGCCGCCCAGCACCACGGCGCCACCGGCGATCAGGCATCCGGCGCCGAGCACCGCACCGCTCAGCACTACGGCCCCCATGCCGACGAGCGAGCCGTCGCCGATCGTGCACCCGTGCACGACGGCGTTGTGCCCGATCGAGACGTCCTCTCCGATGACGACCGGATGCGCGCTGTCGACATGCACCGAGACGTTGTCCTGTACGTTGCTGCGCGCACCGACGGCGATGGCCGCCGAGTCCGCGCGCAGCACCGCGTTGTACCACACGCTCGCGGACTCACCCAGCACGACGTCTCCGATGATGCGTGCGCCGTCGGCGACGAAGGCTTCGGCGCCGATCCGGGGAACCCGCGATCCGAGGGCGATGACAGAAGCGTTCTCGGCGATGCTCATGAAGGTGAGACTACCCTCACTTCCGCGTGATTCCGCGGAAATCAGGGCCGGTAAGCGTTGCCTACGCTTGCTTGCGGAATGGTCGGCGCTGAGTAGCGTTGTACTCAGAAGACGTGGCAGAACACACTCGGAGGTTCACATGAGCAAGGCCCAGACCGTTCCCAGCATCGCCGTCGACCCGACCGTGGCCGCCGCCGCCGCGCAGTTCCTCTCGCCCGTGGTGCTCGGCCTGCAGGCTCTCACCGTCAACGGCAAGCAGGCGCACTGGCACGTGCGCGGTGCGAACTTCGTCGGCGTCCACGAGCTGCTCGACACGATCGTCGAGCACGCCGGCGACTTCGCCGACACGGCCGCAGAGCGCATCGTCGCCCTCGGCCTGCCGATCGACGCCCGCGTGCAGACCGTCGCAGAGCGCGCCGGCCGCACCGCCGTCCCCGCCGGCTTCGAGCAGTCGGATGAGCTCATCCGCGCGGTGATCGGCGACATCGACGCGATCCTCGTCGACGTGAAGGCCGCCGTCGACGGTCTCGACGAGGTCGACCTGACCAGTCAGGACGTGGCCATCGAGATCCAGCGAGGGCTGGAGAAGGACCGCTGGTTCCTCATCTCGCACATCGCGGCCTGACACATGGCGGAGCCTGACCGCGGGACCTGACCCCGCGTGACCGGGAGGGGCGCTGCAGCATCGCTGCGGCGCCCTTCTCGCGCTCCGCGTCCGGTGCGCTCACTCCACGTGCGTGAGGCTGCCGCGCAGAAGCGTCGCCGCGACGGGCATCCGGCTCAGCTCGGCGCGATCGGCGGTCAGCGGATCGGCGCCGCACAGCACGAGGTCCGCGGCGCCGCCGATCTCGAGATCGGTGTCGCCGTGACGGCTGCTCGCTCGCAGCGCGGATGCGACTCCCACCCGTTCCGCCGGCTGCCACGGCTCGCGTTCGTCTGCGGTGCGGTGCACGGCCGCCGCGATCGTCGTCCACGGGTCGAGGGGCGCCACCGGGGCGTCCGATCCGAACCGCACCGGGATGCCGGCCGCGAACAGCGATGCGAGCGGGTGACTCAGTGCCCGCTGGTGCTGCCACAGGCTGCCGACCATGTCGCGATCGTCGACGGCGTGCTCGGGCTGCACGCTGGCCACGACGCCCAGGCGGGCGAAGCGGGCGAGGTCGGCGTGCCGCACCAGCTGTGCGTGCTCGATCGTGCCCCGCGCCTGGGTATAGGTGAACGCGTCAAGGGCTGATGCCACGGCGCGGTCGCCGATGGCGTGCACGGCCGCATCGATCCCTGACGCTGTCGCCTGCGTGAGCAGATCGCGGAGGCGGTCGGGGTCGATCGTGAGCACGCCGAAGTTGGTCACGTCATCGTCGTACGCGTGCGAGCACGCGGCTGTGCGCGTGCCGAGCGAGCCATCGGTGATGAGCTTGAGGGGGCCGACGTGCACGAGCCCGTTCGTGCCGGGCAGCTCCTCGCCCGTGCGGAGCCCCTCCGCGATCGCCCGCGGCAGGTCCGCCGCATAGAAGGCGAACTCGACCCGGTGCGCGGCGAACCCGGCATCCGCACGGCGCCGCCACGCCTGCGCGTTCCACGCCATGTCGAAATCGACGAGGCCGGTGATCCCGCGAGCGGCGGCCCGCTCGCCCGCGCGCAGGACCGCCGCGTCGGCCGTGAGATCGTCCGCCGCGTTCAGGCGCCGCGAGATCTCGAAGGCGTCCTCCTCCCTGAGCATCCCGTCCTCAGTCGGAGCGAACCCCTCGCGCTGGAACGCAGCCGAGTTCAGCCACACACTGTGCACGTCGGCGTTGATCAGGTACGTCGGTCGGCCCCCGGTGCGCTCATCGAGCAGGGTGAGGGACGGCGCATCCGCCCAGAGAGCGTCCCGCATCCCGGCGCCCACGCGTCGACCATCCGCGAGAGCGTCAGCATCGCCCATGACCCGTGCCGCCTCCGCGGCGCTGTGCACCTCGCCCAGCTGCACGCGGTCGGCGTTCAGCGCCCACTGCACGGTGTGCACATGGTGGTCCCACAGTCCCGCGACCACCCGGCGCCCCTCGCCGTCGAGCACCAGCCCGCTCGGCGGCAGCACACCCGTCGGTGCCGCGTCGGCGAGGCGTCCGTCACGGATCACGAGGTCGACGGGCTCATCGCCGAAGGTGAGCGCCAGCGGTCCGCTCAGCCGCACCGCGCGCACGAGGTCGACATGATCGCCGCGCGCGGTCACGATCGATCCCCTCGGCGCGCGTCGCGGGCGCGGCGCATCTCGGCGGCCAATGCCCGGTTGGACTGAGGGCCGTCGCCCTCGAGCGCCGCGACCACCTTGTCGATGGTCTCGGATGGCTTGTTCTGGCTCAGCTTGCGCTTCGCGACGACCTTCGCCGGCGTGAGCCGGAAGCCGACCGTCCCCGCGGCGAGGCGATGCACGAACGTCTCGTCGTTGGGCAGCTGCCACATGCCGCGAGGACTCGGCATCCGGTTCTCGAAGACGTCGACCATCCGCTCGAGCACTCGCAGGTTCTCGGCCTCGGAGAGGATCTCGGGGACGCCGCTGAGGTGCACCGACACGTGGTTCCATGTAGGCACCGCCGGCACATCGCCGTACCATCCGGGCGAGATGTAGCCGTGCGGACCCTGGAAGGCGATGAGAACTTCGCGCTCGCCCAGGCCGTGGATGAGATCGTCCGGACGCCCCACATGACCCACCACCGTGAGATCGTCGCGCTCCTCGTCGAGCAGCACGACGTAGTGCGAGGCGACGAGCCCGTCATCCGCGTCGCTGATGAGGGTGGCCCACGGGTTGAGCTCGATGATCCGGCGCAGTTCGGCCGGGTCTGCCATGGCGAAGCTGGGGTTCTGACGCACCCTGCAAGCCTATGGCCGACCCGGCCGCACCACGCCTCACCGGGAGGTCTTGACCACCGGGATCGCCTGGGTCTTCCAGTCCTCGAACGCCTGGTCACCCGACATGAACGCGTGGACCTCGGCGGGGGTCGCCCTCAGCTTCGGGTCGTTGTCGAGGTACTTCTTCGTCTCGCGCGCGACGAGGCCGGAGAGGATGAGCAGACCGATGAGGTTCGGCAGCGCCATGAGGCCGTTCATCACGTCCGAGAACGCCCACACCACGCCCAGCTGCACCGTGCAGCCGATGAAGACGACGAGCGAGAACAGGATGCGGAACGGCATCACGGCCTTGCGGCCGATCAGCCGCTCGATGCTGCGCTCGCCGTAGTACGACCAGCCGAGGATGGTGGAGCCGGCGAACAGCACCAGGCCGATCGTCACGATGTAGTGGCCCCATTCGCCGGGCAGGCCGTGCGAGAACGCCTCGCCCGTCATCAGCGCCGCGCTGATCTGCTCGCCCGTCTCGGGATCGGTCATGTTCCACACGCCGGTGGTGATGATCACCAGTCCCGTGCAGGTGACCACGATGATCGTGTCGATGAAGGTCTGCGTCATCGACACCAGGCCCTGTCGCACCGGGTGGCTGGTCTTGGCGGCCGCGGCCGCGATCGCCGCGGAGCCCATTCCCGACTCGTTCGAGAAGATGCCTCGGGCGACACCCATCTGCACGGCGATGATGATGGCGGAGCCGGCGAAGCCGCCGATCGCGCTCGTGCCGGTGAAGGCCTCGGTGAAGATCTGCGCGAACGCGGCCGGGACGCCGCCGATGTTCGCGATGAGGATGTAGATGGCGCCGAGCACGTAAAAGATGATCATCACGGGTACGAGACCGGCAGTGACGCGACCGATCGACTTGATCCCGCCGACGAGCACGAGCAGCGCGAACACCGTGAGCACGATGCCGGTGACCCAGGTGGGCACGTTGAAGCTGTTCTCGAGGTTGGCCGAGATCGAGTTGCCCTGCGTCATGTTGCCGATTCCGAAGCAGGCGATGACGGCGGCGATCGCGAAGAAGATGGCGAGGAACCTGCCGAACCCGCCCGGGATGCCCCGCTCGAGGTAGTACTGCGGCCCACCGGACTTCTCGCCCGCTGCGTCGGTGGTGCGGAAGCGCACGCCGAGGAACGCCTCCGAGTACTTCGACGCCATGCCGAGCAGCCCGGTCACCCACATCCAGAACAGCGCACCGGGGCCGCCGATGCCGATGGCCGTGGCGACGCCGACGATGTTGCCGGTTCCCACCGTGGCTGCGAGAGCGGTGGTCAGCGCCTGGAACTGCGAGATATCTCCGTCGGAGCCGGGATCCTTGCGGGTGAACAGGCCGAGGCGCAGCGCTGCGCCGAGTCGGAGGAACTGGATTCCGCCCAGGCGGATGGTGAGGTAGAGGCCGGTGCCGAGCAGCAGCGGGATCAGGACCCACGGCCCCCAGATCCACGAGCTGATGTTCTCGAGCACGGCCTGCAGGCCGGAAAGGTCCATGGAATCTCCTGTCGTGCGACGTTGCGGACGGACTCCGCCATCCTATTCACAGCGCGCACTCAGGTTCGCTCATCCGCCGCGGGTCGGGATCAGCGCTGGCAGAACGGGCACCAGTACAGCTTGCGGGCGCCGATCTCCTCCAGGGCGATCTCCGTGCCGCAGACCCGGCACGGCAGCCCCGCGCGGTGGTACACCCAGTGACGATCGTCGCGGCTGGCTATGGCGGCGCGGTACGCATCGCCCGTGAGGCCATCCATCGTCATCATCTGCCCGGTCTCGACACCGATCGACAGCAGGCGCACCCAGTCGCGCCAGAGTTCGCGCACGACCTCCTCAGGAACATCGCGTCCGGGCGTGTGCGGCTCGAGCCGCGCCCGGAACAGCATCTCTGCGCGGTAGACGTTGCCGATGCCGCTCACCACCGACTGATCCATCAGCAGCAGTGCGATCGGCGTGGGCTTGCGGCGCACGATGCTCACGAAGCGCTCCTCGCCTTCGGCGAGGTCGCCGACGAGGGGGTCGGGGCCCAGCTTGGCGACCGTGGCGAGCATCTCGTCGGTGCTCTGCAGCGCGCAGGCCGTCGGACCGCGCAGGTCGGCGCAGGTGGTGTCGTTCAGCAGCCTCAGGCGCACCTGGCCCACCACCGGCGGGGGCCATTCGTCGCCCTCGTCGGCTAGGCCGCTGGTCTGCTCCGACATCCGCACGTGCACCCGTGACCTGCGCGGTGCGCCGATCGAGGTCAGCGAGTTCTCCCCGGCGTCGTCGAAGATCGCCTCCTCGTCCGCGTCATCGAGATGGGTGCCGCGCTGGTTGGTCTGCCCCATGCGGCCGTTGGCGGATGCGATGGTCGCGTCCGCCACGATCTCTCCCGCGAAGTCCCACGCACCGTACAGACCGAGGTGCACGCGCAGCCAGACGGCCTCCTCGAACTCGAGGAACATCTGCTTGCCGACCGCCATCGCCTGCAGCATCTCGCGCCCGTCGAGCACTGCCGCCCCCTCGGCGAAGCGCCCCTGCGGACTCGACGCGCTGACCGGCCGGCCGACGAAGTTCCGCGCGAACTGTCGGGCGATGCGGTGGACGGAGTGACCCTCGGGCATCTCAGGCGCGCCCGTCGGCGGTGCCGACACCCTCCTGACGCGGGTCGGGAAGCAGTGAGCCGTCCCGCTCGAAGTCGGCGATCTGCGCGATCCGGCGCACGTGCCGCTCTTCATTCGAGAACGGGGTCGCGATGAAGCGATCGATGAACGAGATCACCTCGGCGAAGCCGTGCTGGCGCGCGCCGATCGAGATCACGTTCGCGTCGTTGTGCTCGCGGGCGAGCTCTGCCGTCGACAGGTTCCACACCAGAGCCGCGCGGATCCCCTCGACCTTGTTCGCTGCGATCTGCTCGCCGTTGCCCGATCCCCCGAAGACGACGCCGAGCGCCTCCACGCCGGCGCGCTGGTCGGCGACGACCGCCTGCGCCGCACGGATGCAGAACGCGGGATAGTCGTCGAGCGCGTCGTACTCCACGGGGCCGTGATCGACGACTTCATGGCCCGCGTCGCTCAGATGCTGCTGCAGGCGGGTCGAGAAGTCGAGTCCGGCGTGGTCGGTGGCGATGTGGATGCGCATACCGCCATCCTATTTCGACGTGAAGGGCACGTGGCGAGGGAGCCACGCGCCCCGAGGCTCAAGACAGCACGAAGCGATGTCTTGAGTGGAGCGTGGGGATCAGGGAGCGATGCCCGCCGCGGCCGGCTTGAAGCCGGCGCGGATGTTCTCGCAGCAGCCCGGACGGCAGACGTCGTACCACGGGCCGAGGTCGGTCACGTGAGCACGATCGGCGGCGGGGCGGCCTTCGAGACGCTCCTGCACCAGGTCGACGATGCCCGAGACGAACGCCGGCGAGACACCAGGGGTGGGTGTGCGGGTGAAGGCGAGGCCGGCCTCCTCCGCCGCTTCCTTCGCCTCGGTGTCGAGGTCCCAGAGCACCTCCATGTGGTCGCTCATGAACCCGACCGGGACGACGATGACCGCGCGGCGACCGCGCTCCGGCAGCTCGCCGATGACGTCGCAGACGTCGGGCTCGAGCCACGGCTGCGACGCCGGGCCTGACCGCGACTGGTACACGAGCTCCCAGGGCACGTCTGCGGCGGCCGGTGTCAGTTCGGCGACGCGGGCCATCACCCACGCGCTGACCGCCTCGTGCTGCACGGCGTACGCCCCGCCCTCGCCCCAGTCGATGTCGCGCGGGCCCGAGCGCACGGCGTCGTCCATCGGAATGCTGTGGGTCGAGAAGAGCACCTGGATCTCATCCGCGGTGAACCCCTCCTCGAGACGCTGGCGCACGGCGTCGTGCACTCCTTCGACGAACGCCTGCACGAAGCCGGGGTGATCGAAGAACGGACGGATCTTGTCGATGGTGACGAGACCGTCGTACTCGGTGCCGTCGAGGACGCGCGCGAAGTCCTCGCGGTACTGCCGGCAGCTCGAGAACGAGCTGTACGCGCTGGTGGCGAAGGCGAGCAGGGTGGTGTGGTCATCGGCGACCGCCTCGGCCACGGCGTCCTCGAGGTAGGGAGCCCAGTTACGGTTGCCCCAGTACACGGGCAGGTCGATCGATCGCGCGGCGAGCTCGGCCTCCAGCGCCGCCTTCAGCGCGCGGTTCTGGGCGTTGATCGGGCTGACCCCGCCGAAGTGACGGTAATGATGCGAGACGTCTTCGAGACGCTCGTCGGGGATGCCGCGACCGCGCGTGACGTTGCGGAGGAACGGGATCACGTCGTCCTGGCCTTCAGGGCCGCCGAATCCGGCGAGCAGCAGGCCGTCGTAGGCGACGGGGACCTCGACGTGTGCCGAGCCGGTCGATGCGGCCGGCGAGGCGTGCGGGACGACGATCTTCTCTGAGTAGCTCACGGGATACATCCTGGCACCGACTCTCTATGAGCCAGCCCACCCTGACAGGAACGAGCCGGCATGACGTCTGCACCTGCGCGCGGGCCTGGCGTAGGCTGTCATGGTTGCCGTCGGCGCCAGCAGCGTCGACGCACCTAGACATCCCCTTCACCAACGGGAGAAATCAGCTGTGCCTGGAGAAAACCTCACACGTATCGAAGCGCAGGAGCGCCGTGCCGTCATCGACACGCAGTCGTACGCGATCTCACTCGACCTGACCAAGGGTGCGGAGGTGTTCGGCTCGCGCAGCGTGGTCCGCTTCACCGCGACGCCAGGGGCGTCGACGTTCATAGACCTCATCGCACGCGAGGTGCGCGAGATCACCCTCAACGGCGAGCAGGTCGACCCGAGTGCCGCCTTCGGCGACTCGCGCATCGCCCTCGAGGACCTGCAGGCCGAGAACGTGCTCATCGTCGACGCCGACTGCCTCTACACCAACACCGGCGAGGGCCTGCACCGATTCGTCGACCCCGTCGACGGCGAGGTCTACCTGTATTCGCAGTTCGAGGTGCCCGATTCCCGCCGCGTGTTCGCGGTGTTCGAGCAGCCCGATCTCAAGGCGACGTTCCAGTTCACCGTCACCGCGCCCTCGGCGTGGAAGGTCGTCTCGAACTCCCCCACGCCCGAGCCGATCGTGCACGACTCGTCGTCGGGCTCCGAGGGCGTGGCCACCTGGGGCTTCGCGCCCACACCGCGGATCTCCTCGTACATCACCGCACTCGTCGCAGGTCCGTACGAGGCCACCTTCTCCGAGCTCACCAGCGCGTCGGGCAAGGTCGTCCCCCTCGGCGTCTACGGTCGCAAGAGCCTGTGGCAGCACCTCGACGCCGACTACATCTTCGACAAGACCCGACAGGGCTTCGAGTACTTCGAGGCGAAGTTCGGCGTGCCGTACCCGTTCGAGAAGTACGACCAGCTGTTCGTGCCCGAGTTCAACGCGGGCGCCATGGAGAACGCAGGAGCGGTGACCTTCACCGAGACGTACGTGTTCCGCAGCAAGGTGACCGACGCCGTCAAGGAGCGCCGGGTCGTCACGATCCTGCACGAGCTCGCGCACATGTGGTTCGGCGACCTCGTCACCATGAAGTGGTGGAACGACCTGTGGCTGAACGAGTCGTTCGCGGAGTGGGCATCCACCATCGCCACAGCTGAGGCGACCGAGTGGAAGGCCGCCTGGACGACCTTCAACGCAATGGAGAAGACCTGGGCCTACCGCCAGGACCAGCTGCCCTCGACGCACCCGATCGTCGCCGAGATCAACGACCTCGAAGACGTCATGGTCAACTTCGACGGCATCACATACGCCAAGGGCGGGTCTGTGCTCAAGCAGCTGACCGCCTGGGTCGGCATCGACGCCTTCTTCGCCGGCGTCGGCCAGTACTTCCAGAAGCACGCCTGGGGCAACACCGAGCTGAGCGACCTGCTCACCGAGCTCGAGGCGACCAGCGGGCGCGACCTCACCACCTGGGCGAAGAAGTGGCTCGAAACCGCCGGGGTGAACACGCTCGCCCCGGTCATCGTCGACGATGCAGCCGGCGTCATCACCCGCTTCGCGGTCACCCAGACGGCTCCGGCCGATTACCCGACCATCCGTCCGCATCGGCTCGGCATCGGCTTCTACAACCTCGCCGATTCGAGCGCCGGGCGTTCCGAGCTCGTGCGCACGCACTACGTCGAGGTCGATGTCGACGGCGACCGCACCGAGATCCCGGAGCTGCAGGGTCTCGAGCGTCCCGACATGGTGCTGCTCAACGACAACGACCTCGCCTACGCGAAGATCCGCCTCGACGAGCGCTCTCTCGCCACGGCCATCGAGCACCTGTCCGACATCTCCGACCCGCTCGCGCGGTCGCTCGTGTGGGGCGCGGCGTGGGACCAGACCCGGGATGCCGAGACCGCCGCATCCGACTACATCGACCTCGTGCTCGGCAACATCGGCCAAGAGACCGAGTCGACCACGGTGCGCACGACGCTCGCGCAGCTGCAGCTCGCGGCGAACATCTACGTCGCACCCGAGACCCGCGCTGCCGCGCGCGAGAAGATCGCCGACGGCCTGTGGGCCCTCGCTCACCAGGCCGAGCCGGGAAGCGACAGCCAGCTGCAGCTGGTGACCGCGTTCGCCAACTCGATCGCCACGCCCGAGCAGGCGGGCATCGTCGGCCGGCTGCGCGCGGGCGAGGAGACGCTGCCCGGACTCGAGATCGACGCCGACCTGTCGTGGCTGCTCCTCGCCGGTCTCGCCGCTGCGGGTGCGACCGACGCCGCCGCCATCGACGCCGCGCTCGCCGCCGACAACACGTCCAAGGGTGCGGAGTTCGCCGCTCAGGCGCGCGCCGCGCTCCCGACAGCGGAAGCCAAGCAGGCCGCCTGGTCGTCGCTGATCGACAACAGCGACCTGCCGAACACGATCGTGCGCTCGGCCGCCCTCGGCTTCGTGCACCCGTCCGGTGTCGACGTGCTCGGGGCGTTCATCCCGAAGTACTTCGAGATGCTGCTGCCGATCTGGGAGGAGCGCACCTACCAGATCGCGGATTACCTGGTCGTCGGGCTCTACCCGCGCTCGCTCGCGAGCGTCGAGCTGCGCGATGCGACGCGCACCTGGCTCGCCGAGAACCAGGACGCCGCTCCTGCGCTGCGCCGGCTGGTGCACGAGAACCTCGCCGACGTGGAACGGGCTCTCGCGGCGCAGTCCCGCGACGCGGAGGACTGACAGTCACGGCCCACTCGTTTCCCGGCGCGGATCGGGACGCGACGCCTTGAGCCGGAGGGCCTCAGCGCACGCAGAATGCGCTGAGGCCTGATCGGTAAAATCGAGGTGATGGACATCCGCTTCGCCGCCGAGACGCCCGCCCCCGATCCCGCCGATCCGGGGTGGTGGAGCGGCATGCTCGACATCCTGGTGACGATCGGCGGCCGGGCGCTCGCTGTCGTCATCATCATCGCGAGCTGCGTGCTGATCGGGTTCATCCTGCGCCTGGTCATCCGCCGCGTCGTGCAGCGCATCGTGAACAGCGCGAAGTCGAAGGCGCGCGTCGACGACACCCAGGCCCTCGAGCGATCACCGCTCGCCGACATGCGCCTCGTCCAGCGCACCCGCACGCTCGGCTCGATCCTGCAGAACATCGTCAACGTGATGCTCGTGGTGATCGCGCTGGTCCTCATCGTGAACGCCGTCCTCCCCAGCCTGCTCGGCTCGCTGACCCTGCTCACCGCCGCGGTCGGCGCCGGGCTCGGCTTCGGTGCGCAGAACATCGTGAAGGACGTGCTGAACGGCATCTTCCTCGTGGCCGAGGATCAGATCGGGATCGGCGACGTGGTCGATCTCGGCCTGGCATCCGGTGTCGTCGAGTACGTCAGCGTGCGCATCACGCAGGTGCGCGATGTGAACGGCACGCTCTGGTACGTGCGCAACGGCGAGGTCACCCGCATCGGGAACATGTCGCAGGGCTGGGCGCGCGCCATCGTCGACCTCGGGGTCGCGCCGGATGCCGATCTCGAACTCGTCGAGAAGTCGATGATGGAGACCGCGCAGACCCTGGCGAAGGACCCGAAGTGGCGCACGCGGATCATCGCGAAGCCCGAGATCTGGGGGCTGGAGAGCATCGACGGCGACGCGCTCGTGGTGCGGGTGGTCATGAAGACGCGTGCCAACGCGATGGACGACGTCTCGCAGGAGCTGCGTCGCCGGCTGCGCGCCGCGCTGGCCGAGAAGGAGATCGACGTGCCGCGCCTTGCCGCAGTGACGCTGACCGGCCTGGAGGGCGCGCGGCGGGTGCGCGGCGCCAACCCGCCCGTCACCAAGCCGAACCCGGTGACGGGCGTGCCGCGCATCGTCGATCGCGGCATCTGGCGACGCAAGAAGACGACCGATGAGGAAGGCGGCACACAGTGACGTTCTACGACGAGGTCGGCGGACAGCCCACCTTCGAGCGCCTGGTGGCGGTGTTCTATCGCGAGGTCGCGCTCGACCCGGTGCTCAAGCCGATGTACCCCGAAGAGGATCTGGGACCCGCCGCCGAGCGTCTCACGTGGTTCCTCGCCCAGTACTGGGGCGGACCGAGCACGTACGGCGAGCAGCGCGGTCACCCGAGACTGCGGATGCGGCACGTGCCCTTCCACATCGACCCCGACGCGCGCGACCGCTGGCTGCGTCACATGCGCACCGCGCTCGACGAGGTGCAGCTCTCGCCCCTGCACGAGGCGACCCTGTGGGACTACCTCGAACGCGCCGCATATGCCATGGTGAACACATTCGAGCCCTCGGGCATCGGCGCCGGCCCCCAGGGGCGCCCGACGCTCGAGCACCGCGCAGCCCCGGAGTCGACGGAGACCACATGACAGCCCTGCCCCGCACGCCCGCGACCGATGTCCTCGTGATCGGCTGGGGGCTGGCGGGGCTGGTGGCCGCCGCTGAAGCGCTCGCCGCCGGTCGGCGGGTCACGATCATCGACCAGGAGCCCCGGCAGAACCTCGGCGGGCAGGCGTGGTGGTCGTTCGGCGGGCTGTTCCTCGTCGACTCCCCCGAGCAGCGCAGGATGGGCATCCGCGACTCGCTCGAGCTCGCTCGGCAGGACTGGTTCGGCGGTGCCGGTTTCGACCGACCGGAGGACTCCTGGCCGAAGCGGTGGGCTGAGGAGTATCTGCAGTTCGCCGCGGGTGAGAAGAGGGTGTGGCTGCGTGAACGCGGTGTCGGCTTCTTCCCCGTCGTCGGCTGGGCGGAGCGCGGCGGCGCGGGCGCGATCGGACCGGGCAACTCCGTGCCCCGCTTCCATATCACCTGGGGCACGGGACCTGGCATCCTGACGCCCTTCGTCGCCGCCGTCGAGCAGGCCGAGGCCGACGGCCGCGCCGTCATCCTCTCGCGCCACCGCGTCGCGAACCTCGTCGTCGAGTCCGGTGCCGTCGTCGGAGCTCGTGGCACTGTCCTCGCTGACACGCTCGCGCCCCGTGGCGTGCCGACGTCGCGCGAGTCGGTGGCCGACTTCGAGATCAGAGCGGATGCCGTGATCGTCGCCTCCGGCGGCATCGGCGGCGACCACGAGCTCGTCCGCGCCTTCTGGCCGGAGCGCCTGGGCACGGCACCCGAGCACATGCTGACGGGAGTTCCGGCGTACGTCGACGGCTCCATGCACGCGGTGGCCCGCGCGGCGGGAGCCGATCTGATCAACACCGACCGCATGTGGCACTACGTGGAGGGCATCGAGAACTGGGACCCGGTGTGGCCGGGGCACGGCATCCGGATCCTGCCCGGGCCCTCGTCGCTGTGGCTGGATGCCACCGGCACTCGCCTGCCCGTGCCGCTGTATCCGGGTTTCGACACGCTGGGCACGCTGGCGCATCTGCGCGGCACCGGACACGACCACTCCTGGTTCGTGACGACGCTGAAGATCGTCGAGAAGGAGTTCGCCCTATCTGGCAGCGAGCAGAACCCCGACCTGACGGGGCGCGACGTGGGACTGCTGCTGCGATCGCGCCTCGCGAAGGGGCCGACCGGGCCGGTGCGCGCGTTCCTGGACGAGGGCGCGGACTTCGTCGTGGAGGACGACCTGGAATCGCTGCTCGCCGGCATGCGCTCCATGCCCGGCGGCGACGTCCTGGACACGGACCGAGTCCGCGAGGAGGTGGTGGCGCGTGACCGCGAGATCGACAACGAGTTCACGAAGGATGCGCAGATCGCGATGCTGCGCTCGATGCGCAACTATCGAGGCGACCGACTGATCCGCACCGCAGCACCGCACCGTCTGCAGGATCCGGCTGCCGGTCCTCTGGTCGCCGTCAAGCTGCACGTCCTCACGCGCAAGTCGCTCGGCGGCATCCACACCGACCTGAACGGCCGCGCACTCGACGTCGCGGGCAACGCGATCCCCGGACTCTTCGCGGCTGGCGAGGCGAGCGGCTTCGGCGGCGGCGGGATGCACGGCTATCGTGCGCTGGAGGGCACCTTCCTCGGCGGATGCCTGTTCTCCGGCCGTCAGGCGGGGCAGGCGGCGGCCCGCTGACCGGATCCCCTGTCCTGCTACTGCGCCCCTGAGCCTGCCGATGGGCCCGTCCCCCGCACCGCAGTGAGTCCGGTCACGGCGGGTCCTCGGCTGAGCACGTGCCCGCGGGCGAAGGCGAGCCGTGTCCAGCGCCCCGAACGGGTCACCCGCACATCCTCGGCGCCGCTGATGAATCCGAAGGCGTGCGCGGCGAACGCCATGCCGCGCGGCAGACCGGACAGGGCGTCGTCCGGCTCACCCCAGATGCGTGCGCGCAGCGCACGCACGGCCTCCTCCCCCGAGCCCGGTGCGGTGCCGTGCGCGACCGCCGAGATGCCCCACTGCGCGCGCTCCGCGACGGTCTGCGCGGTGAGATCGCCCACGTGCATCCATTCCCCGCGCGGGGGCGCGACACCGGCCCACGCCGGTGCGCGTCCGGTGTCGGGAAGGGTGAGCTCGTGAGGGTTCTCGCCTTCGGCGAGCTCGTCGACGACGATGTCGCAGCGCAGCTCGCGGTCGGCGCGCACGATGCGCATCGCGAGCACCGTGGGCGTCTGATCGAACAGGCTCTGCGGCGCGAGCGCCGCGGAGGTGAGGGCGAGCACGCCGTCGGCCGCCTGCAGTCGCACCCCGTCGGCGCCGGCCTGCGCGGCACGTCCGGCGAAGGTCAGCACGTCGCGTGCGGTCTGGGCGTCGGCGAGCACGAGCGGTCGGGTCACTCCTCTACGTTAGCCCGACGACCCCGGGCCGAGCGCGACCGGTCGGTCGACCTAGACTGGTCGGATGACCGCTGAGCACGATGCCCGCCGATCCGTCGACGCCCTTCTCGACGTCCTGGATCTGGCGGAGTCGGAGGCGAGGACCACCGAGGACATCTTCACCGGTCGCTCGCACTTCATGCCCACCGGCCGGGTGTACGGCGGGCAGGTGCTGGCGCAGTCGCTGGTGGCCGCCGAGCGGACGCTGCCCGAAGACCGGGTGGTGCACTCGATGCACGGCTACTTCCTACGCCCGGGAGACACCACGAGCAGGATCACCTTCTCGGTCGACCGCATCCACGACGGCCGCTCGTTCTCGACGCGCCGCTGCCAGGCCTTCCAGGGCGGTGTGCCGATCTTCTCGATGATCGCGTCGTTCCAGGACGAGGATCCGGGCGCCGATCACGCACAGCCGATGCCCGACGGCATCCCCGACCCCGAGCGGCTGCGCCCCGACGAGGAGCTCGTGGGCGACGTGCATCCGCTGACGAGGAAGATGCTCGCCGAGCGTCCCGCCGACGTGCGTCACGTCGAGGGCCCGCTGTTCGTCGACGTCGCGGGTGAGCAGGTCGCCCACCAGGCGGTGTGGATGCGGATGCGCGCGGCGCTGCCCGACGATCCGCGCCTGCACCGGGCGGCCCTCGCGTACCTCAGCGACATGACCATCCAGGAGCCGATTCTGCGCCGTCACGGCGTGACGTGGAGCACGCCGGGGCTCAAGGTCGCCAGCCTCGATCACGCCATGTGGTGGCACCGCTTCGGCCGCGCGGACGAGTGGGTGGTGTACGTGCAGGAGTCGCCCAATGCGCGCGGCGGCCGCGGACTCTCGACGGGCCGCATCTACGATCGTGCGGGCACGCTGCTCGCCAGCGTGGCGCAGGAGGTCATGGTGCGGGTGCCGCAGCCCGAAGCCTGATCGTCAGCGGCGCGCGTAGCTGATCGGCTCGCCCACGTACGGCTCCCACGCCTCGCGCATCTCGGGACTGATCCGCACGGGCCGACCGGTGGCCGCATCGACGAGAACAATCACGGCGGTCGAGCGCGCGTACAGGATGCGGTCGGTGCTCGCCGGGTCGTTGTGCACCTCGTAGCAGACCTCGAGGCTCGACCCGCCGAGCTTGCCGAACCACATCTGCACCTCGAGGGGACGACGCTGGTACGGCACCGGCGCCAGGTACTCGATCTCCTGCCGGGCGATCAGGGTGAGTACTCCCTGATCGATGCCCGACTCGAGGATCGCCGTGTCGGGCGCCTGCTCCCCCGCCTCGGGCTTCCAGAAGGCGCGCACGCGGGCCTCCTCGAGCAGTTTGAGCATCGAGGTGTTGTTGACGTGGTTGAACGCGTCGAGGTCGCCCCACCGCAGGTGGATGGGGATGTGCAGGCGGGGAGTGTTGCTGGTCATGACTTCCGTCAGGTTCCTATCGACATGCGGCCCCGCCCCGGAGGCGCCGGACAGCGCGAAGCGATGTTCGGAGTGGGGCGTGGGGATCAGTCGCGGGTGAGCTTGCGGTGCGTGGTGCGGTGCGGACGCGCCGCCTCCGGCCCCATGCGCTCGATCTTGTTCTTCTCGTACGCCTCGAAGTTGCCCTCGAACCAGTGCCACTGCGCCGGATTCTCGTCTGTGCCCTCGTAGGCGAGGATGTGGGTCGCGATGCGGTCGAGGAACCAACGGTCGTGCGTGATGACCACCGCGCAGCCGGGGAACTCGAGCAGCGCGTTCTCGAGCGAGCTCAGCGTCTCGACGTCGAGGTCGTTCGTCGGCTCGTCGAGGAGCAGCAGGTTGCCGCCCTCCTTGAGCGTCAGCGCGAGGTTGAGACGGTTGCGCTCACCACCGGAGAGCACGCCGGCCTTCTTCTGCTGGTCGGGTCCCTTGAACCCGAACTTGGAGACGTATGCGCGTGAGGGGATCTCGGTCTTGCCGACCGTGATGAAGTCGAGTCCGTCCGAGACGACCTCCCACAGCGTCTTGTTCGGGTCGATGTTCGCGCGGGACTGGTCGACGTAGCTGATCTTGACGGTCTCGCCGATCTTCAGCTCGCCGCCGTCGAGCGGTTCGAGGCCGACGATGGTCTTGAACAGGGTGGTCTTGCCCACGCCGTTCGGGCCGATGACGCCGACGATGCCGTTCGGGGGCAGGCTGAAGCTCAGGCCGTCGATCAGCACCCGGTCGCCGAACGCCTTGTGCAGCTTCTTCGCCTCGATGACGACATTGCCCAGGCGCGGACCGGCGGGGATCTGGATCTCCTCGAAGTCGAGCTTGCGGGTGCGCTCGGCCTCGGCAGCCATCTCCTCGTAGCGCGCCAGACGCGCCTTGGACTTCGTCTGGCGGCCCTTGGCGCTGGATCGCACCCAGTCGAGCTCATCCTTCAGTCGCTTGGCGAGCTTGGCATCCTTCTTGCCCTGGATGTCGAGTCGCTCGGCCTTCTTCTCGAGATAGGTCGAGTAGTTGCCCTCGTAGCCGATCAGGCGACCGCGGTCGACCTCGGCGATCCATTCCGCGACGTTGTCGAGGAAGTACCGGTCGTGCGTGATCGCGATGACGGCGCCCTTGTAGTCCTTGAGGTGCTGCTCGAGCCAGAGCACGCTCTCGGCGTCGAGGTGGTTGGTGGGCTCGTCGAGCAGCAGCAGGTCGGGCTTCTGCAGCAGCAGCTTGGCGAGAGCGACGCGGCGCTTCTCACCGCCCGAGAGAGGGCCGATCTCGGCATCGGCCGGCGGCGTGCGAAGGGCATCCATCGCCTGCTCCAGCTGCGAGTCGAGATCCCAGCCGTCGGCCGCGTCGATCTCCTCCTGCAGCACGCCCATCTCGGCGAGCAGCGAGTCGAAGTCGGCGTCGGGATCGGCCATCAGCGCCGAGATCTCGTTGAACCGGTCCAGCTTCGGCTTGATGGCCACACCGTCCTGGATGTTCTCGAGAACGGTCTTGGTCTCGTCGAGCTCGGGCTCCTGCATCAGGATGCCGACGCTGAAACCCGGGGTGAGCTTCGCCTCGCCGTTCGACGGGGTGTCCAGACCCGCCATGATCTTCAGGATCGTCGACTTTCCGGCGCCGTTCGGGCCGACCATGCCGATCTTGGCGCCCGGCAGGAACGCCATCGTCACGTCGTCGAGGATGAGCTTGTCGCCGACCGCCTTGCGGGCTCGCACCATGGAATAGATGTACTCAGCCATACCTTCACCGCTCCTCTGGAAGACCTGTCTCAGCGCCCGTGATCCGGCGCAGCGCATGCCGGGGACCGGATGCGCGAAGTGTGTGCGGCCGATCGCGGGGTGCTGCCCCCTTCTGTCGGCCCGGCTCCCTAGCCTACCGGTCGGCGCGTGCAACAGCGCTCAGGCGCCGTGGAGGCCGTTGCGACGCCGGCTCACCAGTCGATGGGCCGGGTGCCGCCCACGAGGCACGCCCCGTCCGCGAGTCGCGGAAGCCGCGCGGTGACCGGCTCGCCGGTCGACGGACCGACCTGACCCACCAGGCACTGCGTGTCGTTCACGGCGACCGAGAACTGCAGGCTCTCCGCGGCGTTGCCGACCGTGCTCCGGTCGGCCGTGACCTGCATCGCGTCCTTCTGGAACCCGGCCTCGACGAGCGCGTCGACGTAGGCGCGACCCTGCCCGCGCGAGTCGGACGCCCACACGCGAGCGGTGATCTCGGTGAACGACGCGAGCGCGGCGTCCGACTCGTCCGCTGCGTCAGAGGCCTCGGGCGCCGCGGGCCCCGGTGATGGCGTGGCGGACGGCGCGTCAGGAGTCGCCGCCGGGCTGCAGGCCGTCAGCGCGAGCATGATCGCGCCCGCTCCCACCAGCAGCCGAGAGCAGCGCGCGCGCCGCCTGACGGAGACGGGGAACCTGTGGCGCACGCCTCGAGTCTAGGCGCTCGGATACCCGTCCCCGACGCGCCGGCTCTCACACGACGGTCAGAGCGTCATCCCGAGGTTCGCCCGACACGTCACCGCCGTCCGCCTCCCCCGTCAGGTGCAGACCTGCACCGCTCCACGCATCCTGATCGGCGGCACTGGGCCGGTCGAAGACCGGTGCGGCGTCTTCTGCGGGCGCGGCGCCGGACTGCTCGGTGCGCGGCCGACGCGCGAACGCGCTCGTGCCCCGACGCAGGTCGTGGCCGATCGAGTCGGCGGTGAGCTCGACATCGATGCCCTTCTTGCCGTTCGCCTCCCATTCCTTCTGACGGAGGCGCCCGACGACGATGACGGGGTCGCCGCGATGAAGCGATGCCCTGGCGTGCTCGGCGAGCCTGCCGAACGCCGACACCGCGTACCAGTTCGTCACTCCGTCGACCCACGCACCCGTGCGCTGGTCGAAGTAGCCCGACGACGTGGCCACGCGGAAGTTGATCACCGCCTTGCCGCTGCGGGTCTCGTTGGAGATGGGGTCGTTGCCGATGTTCCCGGCGATGGTCAGGACGTCGTTGGTGATGCTCATAGCGTGCTCCTTCGTTGCCGGGACCAGCCCGGGTCCGACCAGAGTGCACGCCGGCGTCGGACGTGCGGAGCCGATTTCCCGACGACGGTGGACAAGTCGACGGCGCCGCGATCAGTGCAGGAACACCGGTTGTCCGGAGCGGTCGTCAGTGCAGGAACAGCAGAAGAGCGGCCACGGCGATGAACAGCGCGCCGAACACGGCGTTCAGGACGCGCTGACCCCGAGCATTCCTGGTGAAGCGCCGGAACGACTTCGCCGCCGCGGCGAAGAAGAACCACATCACCAGGATGTCGACGACGATCACGGTCCCGACCAGCACGAGGTACTGGGGCAGCGGATCGCGGTCCAGCCGGACGAACTGCGGCACGAAGGCCAGGAAGAACACGATCGCCTTGGGGTTGAGGAGGTTTACCCAGAATCCGCGTCGGAAGATCGACCAAGCGCCCTCGCGCACGCGAGCGGACTGATCGAGGCTCTGCACCTCGGGGGCGGCGAGGATCAGCCGGACCCCGAGGTACACCAGGTACGCGGCGCCCGCGTAGCGGATGATCTCGAACAGCACCGGCGAACGGGAGACGATCAGACCGACGCCGGCGGCGACGATGACCACGTGCACGATGAGCGCGGCCTGCTGTCCGAGCACTCCCCACAGTGAGCGACGCCAGCCCTGCACGAGCGCGTTGCTCATGGTGTTGATCGCGCCGGCACCGGGCGTGAAGCTGATCACCACGCACGCCGCGAGAAGCGAGAGCCACACGGTCCAGGTCACCAGCACAGCGTAGTGATCGGGCGCGTGCGGCACCCAATCGCGCGATGTCGGCACCCGCACCTACGGTGTGGCCATGACCTTCCCGCCTGATGCCCCGGCCTGGCTCACCCGTGTGGGCGTGTTCGACCTCGAGACGACCGGCGTCGATGTGGCGCAGGATCGCATCGTCACCGCGCACGTCGGCGTGCTCGATCGGCACGGCAGAGAGCTCGCCGCGCGCGACTGGCTGGCCGACCCCGGAGTGCCCATCCCCGACGGCGCGGCGGCCGTGCACGGGATCAGCACCGAGCACGCCAGGGCGCACGGTCGACCCGCGTGCGAGGTGGTCGCCGAGATCGTGCACGCACTCCGCGTGCTCTTCGCCCAGGGGCTGCCGATCGTCGCGTACAACGCCTCGTACGACTTCTCGCTCCTCGCGCACGAGGCGCGCCGGCACGGGATTGCCGAGCTGGCCACCCCGTCGCCCGTGATCGACCCGCTCGTGATCGACAAGGCGGTCGACAGGTACCGCCCCGGCAAGCGCACGCTGACCGTCGTCGCCGACCACTACGCGGTTCCGCTGGACGACGCGCACCAGGCGTCGGCGGATGCCGTGGCCGCAGGTCGAGTGGCGCTCGCGCTCGCCCGCGAGTTCGCACTGCCACGCTCGGCGGCGGAGCTGCACACGAGACAGATCGGCTGGGCGCGGGATCAGGCCGCGAGCCTGACCGAGTACTTCATCGGAATCGGCCGGATCACGCCGGAGCAGCCTCTAGACGGGACATGGCCCGTCCGCGGGTGACGCCGGCCGCGGACGAGTCGTCCGCGGCTGACGGCGTTCCCGGTGAGATCGGGCGCTCGGCGAACGTCTTCCGGATATGACGAAGGCCCCGCCGGAGCGGGGCCTTCGCTGGGGCTGCTTACTTGGAGCCGCCGAAGTTCTTGAAGCGCTGGTTGAACTTCTCGACGCGACCGGCCGAGTCCATGATGCGCTGCTTGCCCGTGTAGAACGGGTGCGAGGCCGACGAGATCTCGACGTCGATGACGGGGTACTCCACACCGTCCAGCTCGATCGTCTTGTCGCTCGTGACGGTGGAGCGGGTGAGGAAGGTCTCGCCCGAGCCGAGGTCGCGGAACACGACGGCCTGGTACTCGGGGTGGATGTCAGTCTTCATGGGATTCCTTACGTGGTGCCCTGGATTCTGCCAGAGACGAGGGAAGTCTGCGGTGCGATCGCACCGAGGGTCTACTTTACACCACTCAGGCGGCGCGTGCCGCGTACCGACCGGCATCCTGCGTGAGGGTGATCGGCATGCCGAACGCTTCGGTGAGAGTCTGCGCGGTCAGTGTCTCGGCGATGGGACCCGCCGCCACGACACCGCCGTCGCGCAGCAGCAGCACGTGGGTGAAGCCGAGCGGGATCTCCTCGACGTGATGCGTGACCATGACCATCGCCGGCGTGGTCGGCGACGCGGCGTACCCGCCGAGCAGCTGCAGCAGTTCTTCTCGTGCGCCGAGATCGAGACTCGCGGTCGGCTCGTCGAGCAGCAGCAGCTCGGGGTCGGTCATGACCGCTCGCGCGATTTGCACGCGCTTCTGCTCCCCGTCACTGAGCGTGCCGAACAGGCGTTCGGCGAGGTGCTCCAGGTGCCAGTCGGCGAGCACTCGCCTGGCGCGACGCTCATCGATGGTCTCGTAGTCCTCGCGCCATCGGCCCGTCACCGAGTACGCCGCGGTCATGACCGTGTTCAGCACGGTCTCATCGCGCGGGATGCGGCGAGCCATCGCCGACGAGGCGAAGCCGATCCGCGGGCGCAGCTCGAACACATCCGTGCGCCCCAGGGTCTCGCCGAGCACGCTCACCGTTCCCGACGTCGGGTGCATGAGCGTGTCCGCGAGCTGCAGCAGCGTCGTCTTGCCGGCGCCGTTCGGCCCGAGCACCACCCAGCGCTGATCCTCGGACACCGACCAGGTCACCCGATCGACGATGTTGCGGCCTTCGCGACGCACGACGACATCGGTGAGATCCAGAGCGCTCGACATGACGCCAGCCTATCGGCTCAGGCGGTCAGCTCCTCGTAGAGCGCGCGCGTGGTGTCGGCGATCGCACCCCAGCTGAACTGACTGCGCGCGCGCTCCCGTCCCGCTTCGCCGTACTGCCGTGAAAGCGCCGGATCGCCGGTGACCTCGGTGAGCACGGCCGCGAGGTCTGACACGTATCGGTCGGGATCGACAGGCGTGCCAGTACCGTCCTGCAGCTGCTCGATCGGCACCAGCCGGCCGGTCACGCCGTCGTCGACGACCTCGGGGATGCCGCCGGTGGCGGTGCCGACGACCGCCGCGCCGCACGCCATGGCCTCGAGGTTCACGATGCCGAGAGGCTCGTACACCGAGGGGCATACGAACGTCGTCGCGGCGGCGAGAATCGCCGAGAGCTCGTCACGAGGCAGCATCCGCTCGATCCAGATCACCCCGTCCCGCGTCTGCTGCAGCAGACGGACGCCCTCCTGCACCTCCGCCATGATCTCCGGCGTATCGGGGGCACCGGCGCAGAGCACGAGCTGCACGTCCTTCGGCAGCCGCTGCGCGGCCCTCAGCAGGTACGGCAGGCCCTTCTGCCGGGTGATGCGTCCGACGAAGACCACCGACGGACGCGAGGGGTCCATGCCGATGCTCGCCAGCAGAGCGGGGTTCTCGACCGGGCGCCAGCGCTCGACGTCGATGCCGTTGTGGATGACCCGCACGCGCTGCGGGTCGACCTGGGGGTAGCTGCGCAGGATGTCCTGGCGCATCCCGTCGCTGACGGCGACGATGGCGGCCGCGTTCTCGTACGCGAGCCGCTCGATCCCGCTGGAGACGGCGTAGCCGCCGCCGAGCTGCTCGGCCTTCCACGGCCGCAGCGGCTCGAGGCTGTGGGCGGTGAGGACGTGCGGGATGCCGTGCAGCTGGGATGCCAGATGCCCGGCGAAGTTCGCGTACCAGGTGTGGCTGTGCACGAGGTCGGCACCGGCGACGTCGCCCACCATGACCAGATCGGTGCCGAGGGTCTGCAGGGCCGGGTTCGCTCCCGCCAGCTCGGAGGGTGTGCGGTATGCCGTGGTTCCCGGTTCGGCGCGCTCGGCGCCGAAGGCGCGCACCTGCACATCGATGCTGCCGCGCAGCGCCGCCACGAGCTCTGCGACATGCACGCCGGCACCGCCGTAGATCTCCGGCGGATATTCCTTCGTGATGATGTCGACTCGCATGTCTGCACGGTAGTACATCGGTCGCCGGGCGCTCTATGGTGGACGCATGTCGGCTCCAAAGAAGGTTTTCGGGATCATCCTCGCCGGCGGTGAGGGCAAGCGCCTCATGCCCCTCACCGCAGACAGAGCCAAACCGGCGGTGCCCTTCGGCGGCCAGTACCGGCTGATCGACTTCGCGATATCGAACCTGATCAACTCAGGGCTCAGACAGGTCGTCGTGCTTACCCAGTACAAGTCGCACAGCCTCGACCGGCACGTCTCGCAGAACTGGCGTATGTCGGCGCTGCTCGACTCCTACGTCACCTCGGTCCCGGCCCAGCAGCGGCTCGGTAAGCGCTGGTTCTCGGGGTCGGCCGACGCCATCCTGCAGAGCCTCAACCTCATCAACGACGAGAAGCCCGACATCGTCGTCGTGATCGGAGCCGATCACGTCTACCGGATGGACTTCCAGCAGATGATCGACGCGCACATCGCCTCCGGCGCACCGGCGACGGTCGCCGGCATCCGTCAGCCGATCGCTCTGGCCTCTCAGTTCGGGGTGATCGACGCCGATCCCGACACGGGACGCATCCGGGACTTCCTCGAGAAGCCCGCCGACCCGGTGGGCCTTGCCGACTCCCCCGACGAGGTGCTCGTCTCGATGGGCAACTACGTCTTCGACGCCGATGCTCTCGTCGCCGCGGTCGAGGCGGACGGCGAATCCGCCTCATCCGGACACGACATGGGCGGCGACATCATCCCCTACTTCGTCCAGCGCGGCGAGGCGGGGTATTACGACATGAAGCAGAACGACGTTCCGGGGTCGTCGCCGCGCGACCGGTCGTACTGGCGGGACGTCGGCACCATCGACTCGTATTTCGACGCGCACATGGATCTGATCTCGACGCTGCCGATCTTCAACCTGTACAACACCGACTGGCCGATCCGCACGCAGAACGTCAATATGCCGCCGGCGAAGTTCGTCCGCGATGCGGTGGGCCGGATCGGCAACGCGATCGATTCGGTCGTCGCGGCCGGGTCGGTGCTGTCGGGCACGCACATCGAGCGCAGCGTCATCGGGCTCGGCGGTGTGGCGCTGGGCGGATCCACGATCACCGACTCGGTGCTGCTCGACAACGTGCAGATGGGTCTCGGATCTCGGGTGCGCCGCGCGGTGCTCGACAAGAACGTCGTCCTCGAGGACGGCGCGACGGTCGGGGTGGATCGCGAGCGCGACCTGGAGCGTGGCTTCACCGTGACCGACTCGGGCATCACCGTCGTGGGCAAGGGCGTTCGGATCACGCGCTGACCGCTACGCTCGACGGGTGACCGCCGCGCGTTTCCTCGTCGTCCTCGATGCCGATTCCACCCTCATCCGCGATGAGGTGATCGAGCTGCTCGCCGACGAGGCGGGTCGCCGTGCCGAGGTGCAGGCGGCGACCGAGGCGGCGATGCGAGGCGAGGTCGACTTCGCGACCAGCCTTCGCTCACGCGTGGCCGCGCTGCGCGGGGTGCCGACGGCCGCCTTCGAGCGCGTGCGCGAGCGCATCGAGCCGACTCCGGGCGTGCACGAGCTCACCGCCGCGGTGCATGAGCGCGGCGGGATCGTCGGCGTCGTCTCGGGCGGATTCCACGAGATCCTCGACCACATCGCGCCGCAGCTGGGCGTCGATCGCTGGCGCGCGAACCGGCTGCTGCTCGACGGAGACTCGCTCGCCGGGTCGGTCGACGGCGAGATCGTCGATGCCGACGCGAAAGCGGCATCGCTGCAGACCTGGGCTGCCGACCTGGGTGTGGCACCGCACGCGACCATCGCGATCGGCGACGGCGCGAACGACCTGACGATGATGGCCGTCGCCGGACTGGGCATCGCCTTCAACGCCAAGCCGGCCGTGCGCGCCGCGGCGTCGCTGGTCGTCGGGCCGCAGGATCTCTCCGAGATCATCCCGCTGCTGCCCTGACTCGTGATGCTCCGGGTCGACCGACGCTGGACGATGACGGTGCCTGCGCGTAGCGTCTGCGCATGGACATCATCCTCGTTCCCGGTCTCTGGCTCGACGCCTCTTCGTGGGATCCGGTGGTGCATGCGCTCCGCGTGGCCGGCCATCGACCGCTCGCTCTGACGATGCCGGGTGTCGGCGAGCCCGCTGCGGCCTCGTCCGACATCGGCATGGCGGACTGGATCGACGCGGTCGTGCGGCGGATCGACGAGGCCGAGCAGCCGGTCGTGCTCGTCGGGCACTCCGGCGGCGGCAACGTCGTGTGGGGCGCGGCGGATGCCAGGCCCGAACGCGTGCGACGGGTCGTGTTCGTCGACACGATCCCACCAGCGCCGGGCCGGGAGATCAGCGACTTCCCGCTCGTCGACGGCGTCGTGCCGTTCCCGGGCTGGGACTTCTTCCCAGAAGAGGATGTGTACGACATCGACGACGAGACACGCGCGCGAACGCTCCCCCTCACGCGCACCGTCCCCGCTCGCGTGCCCGGCGATGCCATACAGCTGACCCGCGACAGCCGGCACGGCGTGCCCGTGACGATGCTGATGGGCTCGTACGACCAGGCGAAGGTCGATGCCGAATCCGGCGAATGGGGCGCGTACGGCGAGGAATATCGCGCCATCGCGAACGCCGAGGTCGTCAGGATCGGCTCCGGCCACTGGCCGCAGTTCACCGTGCCGGACCGGCTGTCCGAACTGCTGGTGGCCGCCGTCGACCGCTGACGTCGTCGCCGGACGGAATCGGTGTCAGTGCCCCATCCCGAGGCCGCCGTCGACGGGGATGACGGCACCCGAGATGTAGGCGGCATCATCACCGGCCAGCCACACGACGGCTCCGGCGACCTCGTCCGGGGTGGCGAAGCGGCTGGCGGGAATACTCGCCTTGTACTGCTTCTGCGTCTCCTCGGGCAGCTGAGCGGTCATGTCGGTCTCGATGAAGCCGGGAGCCACCACGTTGGCGGTGATCCCGCGCCCGCCCAGCTCGCGGGTGAGCGAGCGGGCGAAGCCGACCAGGGCGCTCTTCGACGCGGAGTAGTTGACCTGCCCTGCAGAGCCGTACAGGCCGACGACGCTGGAGATGAGGATGACGCGGCCGAAGCGCGCCCGCAGCATGCCCTTCGACGCGCGCTTGACGACGCGGAAGGTGCCGCCGAGATTCGTCGCGACGACGCTGTCGAAGTCGTCCTCGCTCATGCGCATCAGAAGGGTGTCCTTGGTGATCCCGGCGTTGGCGACCACGATCTCCACCGGCCCGAGCTGCTGCTCGACCTCGGTGAACGCCGCGTCGATCGCCGCGGCGTCGGTGACGTCGGCACGGACGGTCAGCGTGCCCTCGGGTCCTTCGCCGCTGCGTGCCGTGACCGCCACGCGGTATCCGTCGCGGACGAAGCGTTCGGCGATGGCGCGGCCGATGCCGCGGTTTCCGCCGGTGACGAGGACGACGCGCTCAGCGCTCATGTGGGGCTCCTGACTGGGGATCGGATCGCACGCCATCCTACCGAGCGCGGCCTCGCGGGACGGCGTCCCGTGGGCCGGGCGCGGCGTAGGCTTGAAGCACCGTGAAAGAGAAGCGCCCCGCCGCCGCCGTCACCTCCCTGCCGCAGTCGCCGCAGGTCGAGGCCGATCACCGCGTGCGCCGTTACGCGCTGACGATGATCATCCGCACGGTGTGCTTCCTGCTCATGGTGGTGGTGCAGCCGCTCGGCTGGTGGACATGGGCGTTCGCCGTCGCCGCGATCTTCCTTCCGTACATCGCCGTGGTCTATGCCAACGCGGGCAGCGACAGCACTCCACGCAGCGTGGAGTCGCCGGTCGCGCAGCTCGAAGCGCCCCGCGGTTCCGCACCGTCCCCGACCGGGGCGGAGCCGGACGTGATCACGATCATCGAGCGCCGCGACGACGGCGGGGCGGACGACCGATGAGAGCTGAGCTGGAATGCGCGCGCGCCGCGTGCCGTCAACCCGCCACGCATCACATCGTCTGGCGCAATCCCCGCATCCACGCCGAGGATCGGCGCAAGATCTGGCTTGCCTGCGATGCGCACGTGGGGTTCCTGAGCGACTACCTCAGGGCACGGGACTTCCCCGTCACGGTGCACGAGGGGGTTCCGGCGTGAGCCGACTGATGCGCTGGGGCGTGTACCTGCTCGTCGCGATCGGCTTCGCGATCGCGTGCGCTTTCCTGTCGCAGTGGCAGTTCGACCGCAACGAGTCGCGCGCCGCGCAGATCGCACTGGTCGAGCGGAACTACGACGCGCAGCCCGTGCCCGTCGCGGACCTGCTCGGCGACGGGCGGGCGCTCGCGCCGGCCGACGAATGGCATCCGGTGCTGCTCGTCGGTGAGTACCTCGCCGACGAGCAGCTGCTCGTGAGGAACCGACCGCACGGCGGCACGAGCGCGTTCGAGGTGCTCGTGCCCTTCCGTGACGAGAGCGGTGTGGTGCTGCTGGTGGATCGCGGCTGGATCTCGCCCGGCGAGGACACTGTGCCCAAGACGGTGCCCGCGCCCCCCGAGGGAGAGAGCACTGTGGTGGTGCGCCTGCGCGCCGGTGAGCGGCTTCCGTCGTCGGGTCGCAGCGCACCGGAAGGACAGGTGCCCACGATCCACCTGCCGACGATCGCCGACCGAGTGGATGCGTCGCTGGTTACGAGCGCCTACGGGCAGCTCGTCTCGGAGGATCCTGCCGCGGCTTCCGCCTTGGGTGGATTCGCCTCCCCCACCGACGATCCGGGCCCGCACCTGTCGTACGCGATCCAGTGGATCCTGTTCGCCGTGATGGGGTTCGCGTTCATCGGCTACGTCATCCGCATCGAGATCGTGAAGGCGAAGGAGGATGCCGGCGAACTGCCGTCCCGCCGGCCTCGCCGCCGCGATCGGGACGCCGCCGACGAGGACGCACTGCTGGACTCCGCGGCGCGCTGAGACCGGTGATCATCAGGGCTCAGGCGAGCTCGATGAGGTCCTGATACTCCTTGCTCCAGATGTCCTCGACGCCGTCGGGCAGGATCAGCACCCGCTCGGGGTTGAGCGATGCGACCGCTCCCGGGTCGTGCGAGACGAGCACGACAGCACCCTCGTAGTGAGCCAGGGCCCCCAGGATCTCCTCGCGGGAGGCGGGGTCGAGGTTGTTCGTCGGCTCGTCGAGAAGCAGCATGTTGGCCGCCGAGACGACGAGCGTCGCCAGCGACAGACGCGTCTTCTCGCCGCCGGAGAGAACGCCGGCGGGCTTGTGCACGTCATCGCCGGTGAAGAGGAACGAACCAAGCACCTTGCGCGCCTCGGTCTCGTTCAGATCAGGAGCGGCGGAGATCATGTTCTCGAGCACCGACCGCTTCACGTCGAGGTTCTCGTGCTCCTGGGCGTAGTAGCCGATCTTCAGTCCGTGGCCGGGCTCGAGCTGACCGGTGTCGGGCTGGTCGACCCCGGCGAGCAGACGCAGCAGCGTCGTCTTGCCCGCGCCGTTGAGCCCGAGCACGACGACCTTCGAGCCCCGGTCGATCGCGAGATCGACGTCGGTGAAGATCTCGAGCGAGCCGTACGACTTAGACAGGCCGGATGCCATCAGCGGGGTCTTCCCGCACGGTGCGGGCTTGGGGAATCGCAGCTTGGCGACTCGATCGACCTGGCGCACCTCGTCGAGGCCGGACAGCAGCTTCTCGGCTCGCGCCACCATCTGGTGCGCGGCGGCCGCCTTCGACGCCTTGGCGCCGAATCGCGCCGCCTGAAGCTGCAGCTGGGTCGCCTTCTTCTCGGCGTTCGCGCGCTCCTTCTTCCGGCGCTCCTCATCGGCCACCCGCTGGCGCAGGTAGTTCTTCCAGTTCATGTTGTAGATGTCGATGACCTGACGGTTCGCGTCGAGGTAGAACACCCGGTTGACCGTCTCGCCGACGAGCTCCACGTCGTGACTGATCACGATGAGCCCGCCCTTGTAGTTCTTCAGGAACTCGCGCAGCCAGACGACGCTGTCGGCGTCGAGGTGGTTGGTCGGCTCGTCGAGGATCATGGTGTCGGCGTCGGAGAACAGGATGCGCGCGAGCTCGATCCGGCGCCGCTGCCCACCCGAGAGGGTGCTCAGCGGCTGGTCGAGGATGCGGTCGGGCAGCGAGAGGTTGTTCGCGATGGATGCCGCCTCGGCCTCGGCCGCGTAACCACCCAGCGCCTCGAAGCGCTCGGTCAGATTGGCGAACTTCCGCATGGCGCGCTCGGCGATCTTGGGGTCGTCGGATGCCATGTCGTGCGAGGCCGTGGCGATGCCCAATTGGATGGTCCCGAGCCCACGCGCATCCAGGATGCGCGTCCTGGCGAGCATCTCGGGGTCGCCGATGCGCGGATCCTGCGGGAGGTAGCCGATCTCACCCGAGCGCGTGACCTTGCCCTCGGAGGCGAGGACGTCACCGGCGAGCACCTTGGTGAGCGTGGTCTTGCCGGCGCCGTTGCGTCCGACGAGGCCGATCTTGTCGCCCGCGGCGACCCGGAACGACACGTCCGACATGAGCACGCGTGCTCCGACGCGGATCTCGAGGTCATGCACGGCGAGCACAGCGGTATCCGTTCGTTGGGGGGAGGCGGCCGAAGGGCCAGCCTCCCAGTATAGTTCGCGGGCGGCTCGGGGCCCTTTCAGGGTGAGCACGACGTCGACGGCGGCGTCGGCGATGTCAGCGGCCGAGCCCCCGAGCCGTGAGCGCATCGCCGACGTCATCCGCGTGCTTCATCGCGAGCACGAGCAGCGGCACGGCTGCTCGCGCTGCGAGCCGCACTCCCCTGGCGCGCTGCGCGTCACGCACCTGCTCGAGAAGGCCCGCGAGCACCGGCACCATCGCGATCGTCAGCGAGACCGCCAGGGCCGGTGTGTCGGGATCGATGCCGAACACACGCAGCGGCCGGAACAGCGTGCGCAGCACGTCGAGCAGATCGCTCGTCTTCGTGGTTCTCGTCAGAGCCTCGGCGAGCAGCAGCAGCGCCACCACGCGTCCGGTGTTCTGCACGGCCGCGGCGACGCTGACGAAGACGACGAGTGCGCCGCCCAGCACGATGATGAGCCAGCGCAGACGCCACCACACGAGGAGCAGATCCGGCACCTTCGCACCGGCGGCGAGCAGCACCAGCGAGGCTGCCCCGAGCAGCACCAGCGTGCAGGTCGTCCCCGGGCGCGCGATCGAGATGGCCAGAGCGCTGGTCGCAAGACCCAGCAGCTTCCACCCGGCAGAGACCCGATGCAGGATGCTGTCGCCGGGCCGGTACAGCGAGATCACGAGCTGACCCGGCGGTAGGTCTCGATCACGCCCCTGGGCTCCCCCTCGGCGACGAGCCGCCCTCCGTCGAAGAGCACTGCTTCGTCACAGCGCGCTGCCAGCTCGAGGTCGTGCGTGACGATCACGACGGGCACCGCGAGGGTCAGAAGCAGATCGGCGATCCGGCGGGCGTTGCGCAGATCGAGCAGCGTCGTCGGCTCATCGGCGACGACGAGCTGCGGCTCTGTGCACAGCACCGCCGCCAGCGCCAACAGCTGTCGCTGGCCGCCGGAGAGCTCGGACACCGGCTGATCGCCGCGACCCGCGAGCCCGTACTCGTCGAGGATCCGCTCGACCCGTGCCGCGCGCATCGCACGCGGCACGGACGCGAGGGAGAGCGCCAGATCCTCGGCGGGCGTCGGCATGAGGATCTGCGCCTCGGGGTTGGTGAACACGAAGCCGACGCGCGAGCGCACGCGCGTCGCCTCGGCGGCAGGGTCGAGCCCCAGAACGCGCACGGCCCCCGACGTGGGCTGACGCAGTCCGTTGATCATGCGGGCGAAGGTCGACTTGCCTGAGCCGTTCGCGCCGATCACCGCTGTGCGCCGGGCGGCCAGTGCCGTCGTGACACCCGTCAGGATCGGAACACCGTCGACCTCGTAGGACACGTCGTCGAACGCGACGTGGGCGCGGGTCACTGCGCCGGCACGGCACCGGTCCGGACCGCGCGGCCGTGCGCGCCCGCGCTGACCGGAAAGGCGCGCGGATAGGCGCGGTGCAGGGCGACGGCGAGCACAGTCGCGAGCGCCGCCTTGAGCAGATCGCCGGGCAGGAAGGCGATGGTCGACAGTGCCGTCACATCCAGCGGCACCCCGGTGACCGCGGCCTGCACCGGAACGCCGAAAAGGTAGACGACGAGGATGCCGCCGATGAGGGCGCCGCCGGCCGCACGCCACCAGGTGAAGCGCCCGCTGTGCGCGATCAGGCCGATCAGCATCGCCCCCGCCACCCAGCCCAGCATGTACCCGGCGGTCGGTCCTACGAAGGCGCCCAGGCCTCCGCGGCCCCCGGCGAGCACCGGCAGTCCGATCGCCGCGAGCGCCAGCACGAGCAGGATCGAGAGCGGGGCGCGTCGCGCGCCCAGCACGAGTCCGGCGAGCATGACACCCAGCGTCTGGCCTGTGATCGGAACTCCGCTCGGCAGCGGCACCATGACCGTGCCGAGCACGATCACCAGAGCGGCGAAGACGGCGATACGCGCGAGATCAGCGCTGAGTGGACGGCGGTCAGGAGTCATCGATCCTCCGATGGTCGTGGATTATGTGCACGAAACAGCATTCGTGTTGTCGATTCCCACAGTATTGAGCACATCGCTGTCGGCCCTGGACGACACCTACAGTGTGCGGGCGCGGATCTTGTCGGACAGACGACCGTCAGCGCACCGGATCGCCCATTCGCAGACCGGGCAGCAGAGCGGCCACGGTGCAGGCAGCAGCGAACGCGTACACGCTCGCGAAGCCGCTGCCGAACAGCGGAAGGGCGACGAAGCCAAGACCGGCGACGGCCACCGCGAGGGCGGATCCGGTGGCATCCGAGATCGACAGCGCCGACGAATTGAACCCCTCGTCGCGAGTCGTCGAGTGGGCCAGGGTGAGCACCGTCAGCCGGGGATAGAGCAGGCCCATCCCCGCCCCCGCGAGGCCCCACCCGACCACGACGATCCAGGGCGCAGGCCAGACGAGCACGACGGACAGGATGCCGACGAGTGCCGAGATGAGGAGGGTGAACGTGATGAGCATGATGCGCCGGCTGCCGAGCCGGTCTCCCCACCGGCCCTGCACCGCGGATGCGCCTGACCAGCCGAGAGCCGCCAGTGTCAGTGCCAGGCCGGCGATGGACGGCGAGAAGTCATGCTCATCCATCAGCAGCTTCGGGATGTACGCCTCGGCCGCGAAGAACGCCCCAGCGATGAGTCCGCGGGTCAGCACGACGCTCGGCAGGCCCGGTGCCGCACGCAGAGTGCGCCCTGGCAGCAGCGGCAGCAGGGCGATGCCGATCACGATGATGCCGACCAGGGCCAGTGGCCCTCCGATCGGGAACGGCAGCTCCACGGTGAACCCGACCCCCACCGCGCACACCGCCACGACGACGGCCAGCAGCATGCGCGCTGCGAACGAACCCGGCGCGGGTGCCGCGTTCGCGGTCTCGGCCACACGGGCATCCGGCACCGCGTCAGGGTCGCCCGTCTCCACCGCGTCGGCCTCCAGCGATACGTCGCGCAGGCGCCGCGCGACGAGCACGAATGCCGCTGCGGTGAGCACCGCGACCCCGAGGAAGGTCCAGCGCCAGTGCAGCAGCTCGGTGACGAGCCCAGCCAGGAACGGCCCGATCATCGATGGGACGACCCAGGCTGCGGCATAGGCGGCGAAGATCCGCCCATGCAGGTGCGGTGGATACACCCGCGCGACCACGACGTACAGCGCGACCGTCTGACCGCCCGCGCCGAGCCCCTGGATGAGACGGCCGACGAGGAAGGTGTGCATGTCGGGGGCGATGCCGGAGACGATCAGCCCGGCCAGGAACAGCGCGACCGCCGTGTATAGCGCGCCGCGTGGCCCCGCGCGGTCACTCCAGGTTCCGGCGGCCACCATGCCGATGACGCTCGTGGCGAGCGTGCCCGAGAACGCGACCGCGTAGAGCGCCTCGCCGTGCAGGTCGACGCTCACCACCGGCATCACCGTGGTGACGGCGAGTGCCTCGATCGCGGCGAGGAAGATGAGCACGACCGAGCCGATCGTGATCCCGAGGCGGGTGGCATCCCAGATCGTCGCGGCCGGAGCTCTCTCGGTCACGCCTCCGCCTCTGAGGTGGGATGCCCCGTCAGCGAGCCGACGCGGAGCGCGCCCATCCGCGCGACGGCCTCGGTGATGATCTCCGGGCTCGTGCCGAAGTTGAGCCGGACGTGCCCTGCCCCCTCCGCACCGAACGCCGGTCCGAAGTGCAGCGCGACCTCCGCCTCGCGCAGGATGCGTCGAGCGGGGTTCGGCCCCCACCCCAGGTCGGTGAGGTCGATCCAGGCGAGGTAGCCGGCATCCGGCATCCGGTAGCGCGCGCCGGGCAGCTGCTCGGCCAGCAGCGCGCCGAGCAGACGTCGGTTCTCGTCGAGCGTGCGCAGCAGCGCGTCAAGCCAGGCGTCGCTCTCGGGGGCGAATGCGGCGACGGCCGCTATCAGACCGAACTGACCGGTGCGCCACTCGACCTCGACCGGCATCTCCCGGAGCACGCGTCGGGTCCTGTCACTCGCGGCGACCATCAGCGCGCACTTCAATCCGGCCAGATTGAACGCCTTGCTGGCACTGACCACGGCGTACCCTACTTCCCTCGCCGCGTCTCCTGCGGCGAGGAACGGCATGTATCCGGCATCAGGCTGTGCGAGTGGCGCATGGATCTCGTCCGACACCACCGTCGCGCCGTGCGCGGCCGCGATCTCGGCGAGGGCGCGCAGGGTCGTGGCGGAGTGCACCGTCCCGGTCGGGTTGTGCGGGTTGCACAGCAGCACCGCCTTCGCCCCGGCTGCCAGCGCCCCTTCGATCGCGTCGAGATCGATCTGCCATGCCTCGCCGGTGTCGCGCAGAGGCACGCGCTCGACGACGCCACCGGCCTCTTCGACGAGCTCGAAGAACGGCGGGTACACCGGCGGGTTGACGATCACCCTCTCGCCGGGAGCGATGGTCCGACGGAGGATCTCGACGATGCCCATGCTCACGTCGGCGGTGCTGCGCATGCCTGCCGGATCGGGTGCCCAGCCGAAGCGTCGCTCGGCGAACGCCGAGTAGGCCGTCGCGAGCGGCGTCCTGGAGGCGATGTAGCCGGTGTCCCCCACCCGCACGGCGCGTTCGAGCGCCTTGGTGATCTCGGGGGCGAGCGCGAAGTCGGTCTCGGCGACGAAGAGCGGGAGCACCCCTTCCGGGTACTCCCGCCACTTCTCGCTCGTGCGCTGCCGCAGCTCCGCCAGGGGAAGAGCGACGACGTCCGCCGTCATGTCAGATCGCGAACCCGAGGGCACGCATCATGTCGCGGCCGTCGTCGGTGATCCGCTCCGGACCCCACGGCGGCATCCAGACCCAGTTGATCCGGAACTGGTCGACCACCGAGTCCAGCGCCTGGGCGGTCTGCTCCTCGAGAACGTCGGTCAGCGGGCATCCGGCGCTGGTCAGCGTCATGTGGATGACCAGCGCGTCGTTCTCGTCGTCCCAGGACAGATCGTAGATCAAGCCGAGGTCGACGACGTTGATCCCGAGCTCCGGGTCCATGACGTCCTTCAGAGCCTCGGTGACCTCGTCGAACTTCTCGGGAGTGAGCGTCGCGGTCATGCTCTCAGCCTACGCTTCGATGGGCTCGGCGGGGTCGAGGAAGCGGTCGTAGCCCTCTTCCTCGAGACGGTCGGCGAGCTCGGAGCCGCCCTCTTCGACGATCCGGCCCTTGACGATGACGTGCACGAAGTCCGGCCGGATGTAGCGCAGGATGCGCGTGTAGTGCGTGATCAGCAGCACACCGAGGTTGGTCGCCTCCTTGGCGCGATTGACGCCCTCCGAGACGATCTTCAGCGCGTCGACGTCCAGACCGGAGTCGGTCTCGTCCAGCACGGCGAACTTCGGCTTGAGCACCTCGAGCTGCATGATCTCGTGACGCTTCTTCTCGCCGCCCGAGAAGCCCTCGTTGACGTTGCGCTGCGCGAACTTGGGGTCCATGCGCAGGTTGCCCATGGCCTCCTTGACGTCTTTCGTCCACTGGCGGATCGAAGGCGCCTCGCCATCGATCGCGGTCTTGGCGGTGCGCAGGAAGTTCGTCACGGTGACACCGGGGATCTCGACCGGGTACTGCATCGCGAGGAACAGTCCGGCGCGGGCGCGCTCGTCGACGCTCATCTCGAGCACATCCTCCCCGTCGAACGTGATGGTGCCCTGGGTGACGGTGTACTTGGGGTGACCGGCGATCGTGTAGGCGAGGGTCGACTTGCCCGAGCCGTTGGGGCCCATGATGGCGTGCGTCTCACCGGTCTTGATGGTGAGGTCGATCCCGTTGAGGATCGGCGTCTCGCCCTGGTCGGTCTCGACCGTTACGTGCAGGTCGCGGATCTCGAGAACAGACATTCAGACTTCCTTAGTGACAGAGGGGTCGATGAGCACGTCGTCGCCGTCGATCTCTACGACGAAGACGGGGACGGGCTCGTAAGCGGGGAGGTTGAGGGGGCGGCCGGTCTCGAGCGAGAACGCCGAGCCGTGGGCCCAGCACTCCAGCGTCTTGCCTTCCACGAACCCCTCGGACAGCGAGATGTCGCCGTGCGTGCAGCGGTCGCCGATCGCGTGGATCTGGTCGTCGCCGTCCTTCACGATCGAGATCGCGATGCCGTCGAGCTCGACGCGCAGGGGCGTGTCCTGCTCGAGCTCGCTGACGCTGCAGGCGCGCTGTGCGCTCACTTGCTCACCGCCTCGAGCTCGGCCTCGAGGGCTGCGGTCAGCTCGTCCTGCAGCGACGGGATGCCGATGCGCTGCACGACCTCGGTGAGGAAGCCGAACACGACGAGGCGACGGGCCTCCTCCTCCGAGATGCCGCGCGCCTGCAGGTAGAACAGCTGCTCGTCGTCGAAGCGACCCGTGGCGCTGGCGTGGCCGGCGCCGGCGATGTCGCCGGTCTGGATCTCGAGGTTCGGGATCGAGTCGGCGCGGGCGCCCTCGGTGAGCACCAGGTTGCGGTTCGCCTCGTAGGAGTCGGTGCCGGTCGCGTCGGGTCCGATCAGCACATCGCCGATCCACACACTGTGCGCGCTCTCGCCGTGCAGGGCCCCCTTGTAGAGCACATCGCCGGTCGTGTGCGCACCCTTGTGATGCAGGTACACCTGGCTCTCGAGATGCTGCCCCGAGTCGGCGAACGACAGACCGTACAGGTATCCATGCGATCCGGTGCCGGCCAGCTCGACGTTGGGGTTCACCCGAACGACGCCGCCGCCGAGGCTGACGACGATGTGCGTGAGCTCTGCGTCGCGGTCGACGCGCGCCTGGTGGGCGGCCGCGTGCACCGCGTCGTCCTCCCAGCGCTGCACGGTGACCAGCTTCAGCTTCGCGCCGTCGCGCACGACGATCTCGACGTTCTGCGCGTACTCGGCTGTGCCGCGGTGCTGCAGCACCACGGTCGCGGCGCTGTGGCGCCCGGCCTCGACCACGATGTGCGAGTCGGCACGGCCGCCGCGGCCGTCGATCGTGACGATGATCGGCTCGGCCACCTCTTCGTCGGCGGGGATGCTGAGGTGCAGGGCCTCAGTCGCACCCTGCCACGCCACGGCCGAGACGACGTCCTCCGGCACGAAGAACTCGCCGCGCGGGGACGCTCCGTGCGCGAGCGGGGCGCTCACGTACTGCTCGTGGCTGAAGGTGTACGTGACGGCGTCGCTCGCGCCTGCCGCATCGAACAGCGTCTTCAGCTGCGCGACGGGCGTGTGCTTCCAGTTGACCTCGCGCCCGGTGGGCACGCCGAAGTCCGCGGGGTCGAACGACCGGGGCCGCTCGGAGCGGGTCTGCACCGGCACGAAGCCTGCGTTCGCGACCTGGGCGGCCGGGTCGATGTGCGCGTTCGTCTGCGGCGCCAGCTCGGGCGCCTGGGTGGGGGCCGTCATCAGCCGACCGATCCTTCCATGCCCATCTCGATGAGCTTGTTCAGTTCCATCGCGTACTCCATGGGCAGCTCTCGTGCGATGGGCTCGATGAACCCGCGCACGATCATCGCCATGGCCTCGGTCTCCTCGATGCCGCGCGACTGCAGGTAGAACAGCTGCTCCTCGCTGACCTTCGAGACCGTGGCCTCGTGCCCGAGCTGCACGTCGTCGACGCGGATGTCGATCGCCGGGTAGGTGTCGGAGCGCGACTGCGTGTCGACGAGCAGGGCGTCGCAGACCACCGAGTTGGCGGAGTGGTGTGCGGCGGCGTCGACGCGGACCTCACCGCGGTAGCCGGCGCGTCCGCCGCCGCGAGCGATCGACTTCGAGACGATCGACGACTGCGTGTACGGCGCCATGTGCACCATCTTCGCGCCGGCGTCCTGGTGCTGGCCGGGACCGGCGAAGGCGACCGAGAGGGTCTCGCCCTTGGCATGCTCGCCCATCAGGTAGATCGACGGGTACTTCATCGTCACCTTGGAGCCGATGTTGCCGTCGACCCATTCCATGGTGGCGCCCTCGTGGGCGACCGCGCGCTTGGTGACGAGGTTGTACACGTTGCTCGACCAGTTCTGGATCGTCGTGTAACGCACGCGGGCGTTCTTCTTCACGATGATCTCGACGACCGCCGAGTGCAGCGAGTCCGACTTGTAGATCGGAGCGGTGCAGCCCTCGATGTAGTGGACGTAGCTGTCTTCGTCGGCGATGATCAGGGTGCGCTCGAACTGACCCATGTTCTCGGTGTTGATGCGGAAGTACGCCTGCAGCGGGATCTCGACGTGCACGCCCTTGGGCACGTACACGAACGAACCGCCCGACCACACGGCCGTGTTCAGCGCGGCGAACTTGTTGTCGCCGGTGGGGATGACGGTGCCGAAGTACTCCTCGAAGAACTCGGGGTGCTCGCGCAGCGCCGTGTCGGTGTCCATGAAGATGACGCCCTGCGCCTCCAGATCCTCGCGGATCTGGTGGTACACGACCTCGGACTCGTACTGCGCGGCGACGCCGGCCACGAGCCGCTGGCGCTCCGCCTCGGGGATGCCGAGCCGCTCGTAGGTGTTCTTGATGTCGTCGGGAAGGTCTTCCCAGCTCTGCGCCTGCTTCTCGGTGGAGCGGACGAAGTACTTGATGTTGTCGAAGTCGATCTCGCTGAGATCCGCTCCCCAGGTGGGCATCGGCTTGCGGTCGAACAGCGACAGCCCCTTGAGGCGGGTCTTGAGCATCCACTCCGGTTCGCTCTTGAGAGCCGAGATGTCGCGCACGACATCCTCGGAGAGGCCGCGGCGCGCGCTGGCTCCGGCTGCGTCAGCGTCGTGCCAGCCGAACTCGTACACCCCCAGCCCATCGAGTTCCGGGCGGTCGATCAGCACATCCGACATGACACACTCTCCTCAATCCGGCCCAGACGGTGTCATCCGCCCCGGCACACCGGTTCCCCGTCGAGTCTTCGGGGAAAGGATGCCGCTCATAGGCCCTCATCTTCGGCGCAGGACTCGCGCCTAAACTGTCGGTGAGGGAATCCGCGCTGGAAGCGCCCCTCATCACAATCCCGATTCTACAGGTTCCGCCTCGCGAGCGGGCCGCGCCCGCCTGTCGATTCCGCGAACCGGAGGCACCATGAACCACAACGCCGCTCCGGACACCCTCCCGCGCAGGCGCGCCCGCAGCGATTCCTTCGGGTGGCTGCCGACGACGATCGGCCGACGACTGCGGGTGTTCGCCTGGCTGTCGTTCCTCGCCGAGGTGATCATCATCGGCACCGGCGGGGCGGTGCGTCTGACCGGCTCCGGGCTCGGGTGCTCGGAGTGGCCGCTGTGCACCCCTGAGTCGCTCGTGCCGATCCTCGAGGTGCAGGGCCTGCACGGCGCGATCGAGTTCGGCAACCGCGTCATGACCGGCGTCGTCGGCCTGCTCGCGCTCGCCGTGCTGATGCTCACCCTGCACGTCCTCAGCGGCCGCCGCCTGGTGGTGCGCGCGCTCTGGTTCGCTCTCGGCGGCATCGTGCTCGGCGTCCTGGTCTACATCGGCACCGTTCTGGTGGGCCTGCCCGGAGCAGACGAGCGGACGACGGCGGTGATCGCGGCGGCGTTCATGTCGGCGGCGCTGCTGCTGGCGGTGCTCGTCGGCGCCAGCGATTCGCTTCGCCAGCCGATGCCGCGCAAAGACCTCGCGGTGCTCGCCTGGGTCGTGCTCATCGGTGTCATGGCCCAGGCCGTGGTCGGCGGGTTCGCGGTGATCAGCAGTCTGAACGCCTTCATCGTCGGCTTCCACTACACGGTCTCGCTCGCCCTCGTCTGCGTGACGGCGCTCTTCCTCGTCCGACTCGGCACCCCCGACGCTCCGCGCGTGGCGGCGGTGCCGACGTGGTTCTCGGTGCTGACCCACGTCACCGGCCTCGCTCTGGCCACCACGATCGTCGTCGGCGTGCTGACGACCGGATCGGGGCCGCACTCGGGCGACGAAGCGATCAAGCGGCAGGGCTTCGACGCGACCGTGCTCGCCCACGTGCATTCGTGGCCCGGCTACATCCTCGCCGCGCTCGTGCTCACGCTGCTCATCGCGAGCTGGACGATGCGCCTGCGTCCGCGCACCTGGCTGCTCGCGCTGACCGCGGCGATCGCCGTGCAGGTGGGTGTCGGCGTGCTGCAGGCCCGCACGGGGCTGCCGCCGATCCTCGTCGGCGCGCACATGGTTCTCGCCGCGCTGTCGGCCGCCATCTACATGGTGGTGGTCACCAAGCTGAAGAGACCCGTCGACTGATCGCGCAACGCCAGAGGCCCCCACCGGATCTATTCCGGTGGGGGCCTCTGGCTGCGCGGTCGACCGGCGGTCAGAACGGCAGCAGCGGGTCGACCGCGACCGCGAGGAAGATCAGCGTGAGGTAGGTGATCGACGCGTGGAACACCCGCATCGGGCGCGCCTCACCGCCGTGCACGGCGCGGTTGTAGAGGCGGTGCGACTCGTAGATGAACCAGCCGCCGAAGACGAGCGCGGAGACGGTGTAGACGAGCCCCATGTGCGCGACGGGCACGAGCAGCAGGGAGCAGGCCACCGTCGCCCACGCGTAAAGGATGACCTGCAGGCCGACCTGCGACGCTGAGCGCGTGACGCCGAGCATCGGCACGTCGACGTCGTCGTAGTCGTCCTTGTACTTCATCGACAGCGGCCAGTAGTGCGGCGGCGTCCACAGGAAGACGAGCGTGAACAGCACGAACGGCGGCCAGTCCAGCGAGCCGGTGACAGCGCTCCACCCGATGAGCACCGGGAAGCATCCTGCGATGCCGCCCCAGACGATGTTCTGTTCGGTGCGACGCTTCAGGATCATCGTGTAGATCACGACGTAGAAGAAGATGGCGACGACGGAGAGCGTCGCGGTCAGCCAGTTGGTCGTCAGCAGCAGCCAGACGGTGGATGCCACGGCGAGCACCCACGAGAACACCAGGGCGCCGCGCGGCGAGACCTCGCCCGTGACCAGAGGTCGGTTCTCGGTGCGCTTCATGTGCACGTCGATGTCGCGATCGAGGTACATGTTGAACGATGCCGCCGACGATGCGCTCATCGCTCCGCCGATGACCGTCGCGACGACGAGCCAGATGTCGGGCATCCCCCGCTCGGCGAGGAACATCACCGGAACGGTGGAGACGAGCAGAAGCTCGAGCACACGAGGCTTGGTGAGGGCGATGTATCCGCGGATCCTCTGGCCGACCGAGTGATGAGTCGCGGCGGCCTGCGATGTCGTCGAGATCGCGATCCCCTCCTTATACATGGCGAACGTCCTTCCATCCTACGCCACCCGGCGTGTCGTGCCCGGCCGGCGCACGGACGGCGCGAGGCGCTGCGCGAAGTCGCGAGCGGGCGATTATCCGCCCTCTAGAAGCCGGATGCAACACTCTCCGGACCGTCCTGTGCCCCCCGCTATGCTGAAACCCACTCGCGCACCCGCTGCTGTGCAGATCCACTCCGTGAAGACGCGGAAGGCGCAGGAATGCGGGAGCGTCCCCAAGCGTCTTAAGGAGTATGGCTGTGGCAGAACTGCACTGGGATGAGATCGATCGACGTGCGGTGGACACCGCCCGAGTGCTTGCGGCGGACGCCGTCGAGAAGGTGGGCAACGGTCACCCCGGCACGGCGATGAGCCTCGCTCCCGCGGCGTACCTCCTCTACCAGCGCGTGATGCGTCACGATCCAACCGACACCGACTGGCTCGGCCGCGACCGCTTCGTCCTCTCGGTCGGCCACTCCTCGCTGACGCAGTACGTGCAGCTGTACCTCGGCGGCTTCGGCCTCGAGCTCGAAGACCTCGAGTCGCTGCGCACCTGGGGATCCAAGACACCCGGCCATCCCGAGTACGGGCACACCAAGGGCGTCGAGATCACCACCGGCCCGCTCGGCCAGGGCCTCGCGTCGGCGGTCGGCTTCGCATACGCCGCCCGGTACGAGCGGGGACTGTTCGACCCGGATGCCGCCGCCGGCACCAGCCCGTTCGACCACTTCGTCTACGTGGTCGCGGGCGACGGCGACCTGCAGGAGGGCGTGACCAGCGAGGCGTCGTCGCTCGCGGGCCACCAGCAGCTGGGCAACCTCATCGCGATCTACGACTCGAACCAGATCTCCATCGAGGACGACACCGACGTCGCATTCACCGAAGACGTCGCCGCACGCTACGAAGCCTACGGCTGGCACGTGCAGACGGTCGACTGGAAGAAGACGGGCGAGTACGTCGAGGACGTCGCCGAGCTGCACGCCGCGATCACCGCCGCACAGGGCGAGCAGTCCAAGCCCTCGCTGATCATCCTGAAGACCATCATCGGCTGGCCCTCGCCCGGCAAGCAGAACACCGGCAAGATCCACGGATCGGCGCTGGGCGCCGACGAGCTCGCCGCCACGAAGAAGGTGCTCGGCTTCGACCCCGAGCAGCACTTCGTCGTCGCCGACGACGTCATCGCACACACCCGCGCCCTCGGGCAGCGGGCCGCTGACGCGCGTGCGGAGTGGCAGAAGTCGTTCGACGCGTGGGCAGAGGCGAACCCCGAGCGCAAGGCCCTGCTCGACCGCCTCGAGGCGCCCGAGCTGCCCGAGGGCATCGTCGACGCTCTGCCGGTCTTCGAAGCAGGCAAGGACGTCTCGACCCGCGCAGCATCCGGTCAGGTCATCAACGCGCTGGCGGCGCAGCTGCCCGAGCTGTGGGGCGGCTCGGCCGACCTGGCCGAGTCGAACCTCACGACCATCAAGGATGCCCCGTCGTTCATCCCGACCGAGTGGTCGACCCACGAGTGGAAGGGCAACCCCTACGGCCGGGTGCTGCACTTCGGCATCCGCGAGCACGCGATGGGCGCGATCATCAACGGCATCGTGCTGCACGGCCCGACGCGCGCGTTCGGCGGCACCTTCCTCATCTTCAGCGACTACATGCGCCCCGCGGTGCGTCTGGCCGCGCTGATGAACGTTCCGAGCATCTTCGTCTGGACCCACGACTCGGTGGCACTGGGCGAGGACGGCCCGACGCACCAGCCGATCGAGCAGCTCGCGTCGCTGCGCCTGATCCCCAACTTCACCGTCGTGCGCCCCGCCGACGCCAACGAGACCGCCGCCGCGTGGCTCGAGCTGCTGCGCCGTCACGGCGGACCGGCCGGCATCGCGCTGACGCGGCAGAACATCGCCGTGTTCGAGCGCGGCGACGGCGACGCCTCGGGCGACACGTTCGCCTCGGCGGCCGCTACCGCCAAGGGCGCCTACGTCCTCGCCGAGGCGCCGAGCGGCACGCCCGATGTGATCCTCATCGCCACCGGCTCCGAGGTGCAGCTGGCGGTCGCCGCACGCGAGACGCTCGCAGCCGAGGGCGTGAACGCCCGCGTGGTGTCCGCGCCGTCTCTGGAATGGTTCGCCGAGCAGGACGAGGCCTACCGCGAGTCGGTGCTGCCGGCATCCGTCACCGCACGCGTCTCGGTCGAGGCCGGTTCCGTCGCCAGCTGGCGCGGCATCGTCGGCGACCGCGGTCGCTCGATCGGCATCGACCACTTCGGCGCATCCGCCGACTACAAGACCCTGTTCGAGAAGTTCGGCGTCACCGCCGAGGCGGTCGTCGCGGCCGCACGCGAGACCATCGCCGACGCGGCGCGCTGAGCGCCGCAGAAGGAGGACGACAGACATGAGCACCCCCACGCACAATCTCTCCCAGGCCGGCGTCAGCATCTGGCTCGACGACCTGTCGCGCACGCGCATCAGCTCCGGAAACCTCAAGCACCTGATCGACACCCGCAACGTCGTCGGCGTCACCACGAACCCGACGATCTTCGCGACGGCGCTGATGGATGAGAACGACACGTCCTACGACGAGCAGACCCACCAGCTCGCCGTCGCGGGAGCCAGTGCATCCGAGGCGGTCTTCGCCGCCACCACGCAGGACGTGGCCGATGCGCTCGACGTGTTCCGCCCGGTGTGGGAGGCGACGAACCACGTCGACGGCCGCGTCTCGATCGAGGTCTCCCCCGATCTCGCCCACGACACCGAGGGCACGGTCGCTTCAGCCAAGGAGCTGTGGCAGAAGATCGACCGCCCCAACCTGCTGGTGAAGATCCCCGCCACCAAGGCCGGCCTTCCCGCGATCACCGAGGCCATCGCCGCGGGCATCAGCGTGAACGTCACCCTGATCTTCAGCCTGGAGCGCTACAACGATGTCATCGACGCCTACCTCGCGGGTCTGGAAGGCGCGAAGGCTGCGGGCCTCGACCTGTCGAGCATCCACTCGGTCGCGTCGTTCTTCGTCTCGCGCGTCGACACGGAGACCGACAAGCGTCTCGAGCAGATCGGCACCGACGAGGCGCTGGCGCTGAAGAGCAAGGCGGGGCTCGCCAACGCGCGCCTGGCCTACGAGCTCTTCGAGAAGAAGTTCGCCGAGAAGCGCGCACAGGATCTCATCGAGGCCGGAGCCAACCTGCAGCGTCCGCTGTGGGCGTCCACCGGCGTGAAGGACCCAAACCTGCCCGACACCCTGTACGTTACCCAGCTCGTCGCCCCCGGCGTGGTGAACACCATGCCCGAGAAGACCCTCGAGGCGACCTTCGACCACGGCGAGGTCACCGGTGACACCATCACCTCGACCTACGCCGAGTCGCACGAGGTGATGGCCAGCCTCGAGGCCGTCGGCGTCGACTTCGACGACGTCACCCGGGTGCTCGAGGAGGAGGGCGTGGCGAAGTTCATCGACTCCTGGCACGGCCTGCTCGACAGCGTCGCGAAGGTCCTGGAAGCGGCACGATGACCGTCTCGGTGCACGTGTCGCAAGCGGCTGAGGCCGCTGTCGACCAGCTCGTGCGCGTGCTGGTCGACGACCTCGTCGCGTCACGTGTCACCGCGGCCGACAGCGATCTGTGGGGTGCGGATGCCTCCGCCGAGGCATCCGTGCGCCTGGGCTGGGTCGACGCCGTCTCGAATTCCCGTCCGCTCGTCGCGGAGATCGTCGCCCTGCGCGACGATCTCCGCGCACGCGGCATCGACCGCGTCGTGCTGGCGGGCATGGGCGGCTCGTCGCTCGCCCCCGAGGTCATCGCGAACACCGCCGGCGTGCCGCTGACCATCCTCGACAGCACGGCACCCGCCCAGGTGCTGCGGGCGATCGACGACGGCCTGGCGCGCACGGCGCTGGTCGTCTCGTCGAAGTCCGGCTCGACGATCGAGACCGACTCGCAGCGGCGCGCCTTCGAGGCCGCCTTCAGCGACCTCGGAATCGATCCCGCCGAGCGGATCATCGTCGTCACCGACCCGGGATCGCCGCTGGAGGCGTCGGCACGGGATGCCGGATACCGCGTCTTCACCGCCGATCCGAACGTCGGCGGGAGGTACTCCGCACTCACGGCGTTCGGCCTGGTCCCCTCAGGGCTCGCGGGCGCCGACATCGCCGAGCTGCTCGACGAGGCCGAGGCCTCACTGCTGCAGTTCGCCGTCGACTCGCCAGAGAATCCGGCGCTCCGCCTGGCTGCCGCGATCGTGGGCACCGAGCCGCGTCGCGACAAGCTCGGGCTGATCAGCGACGGCACCCACATCGAGGGGCTGCCCGACTGGATCGAGCAGCTGATCGCCGAGTCCACCGGGAAGGGCGGTACCGGCATCCTCCCGGTGGTGCTGCTGCCCGTCTCCCCCGAGGTCGAGTCCTTCCCGCACGATCTGCAGATCGTGCGGCTCGTCGACGACGCAGGCGAGCTGCATCTGCGGCACCAGGGCGAGATCCTCGTCAGCGGAACGCTCGGAGCCCAGTTCCTGCTCTGGGAGTACGCGACCGCGATCGCCGGTCGACTGCTCGGCATCGATCCGTTCGATCAGCCCGACGTCGAAGCCGCCAAGAGCGCCGCGCGCGGACTCCTGGAGGCCAGGCCGGAAGCGACCGCGGCCGCATTCATCGAGAGCGGGATCGAGGTTCGCGCTTCCGACCCGGCGCTGCTCGGCTCCGGCACGCTCGCCGGCGTGCTCGATGCCCTGTGGGCTCGCCTCGGGTCTGACGGGTACGTGGCGATCCAGGCGTACGTCGACCGCACCGACATGCCGCAGCTCCAGGGGCTGCGCGAGATGGTGGCCGCCGACTCCGGACGCCCGACGACGTTCGGGTGGGGGCCGCGCTTCCTGCACTCGACCGGCCAGTATCACAAGGGCGGCCCCGCCCAGGGCGTGTTCCTGCAGATCACCGAGCGCACCGACGTCGATCTCGAGATCCCCGGGCGCCCGTTCACCTTCGGACAGCTGATCGAAGCCCAGGCCGCCGGCGACGCGGCCGTGCTCGACGGACTCGGTCGCCCCGTCGTCACCCTGACCATCACAGACGCCGTGGATGACGTGCTGGCGCTCTTCGAAGCCGCCCAGTGAGACCATCCTCACGACTTGGAGATATCCCCCACCGATGACTGCCACCGTCTCCCGCGGACACAATCCCCTCCGCGATCCCGATGATCGGCGCCTGAACCGCATCGCAGGCCCGAGCGCCCTGGTGATCTTCGGCGTGACCGGCGACCTGTCGCGCAAGAAGCTCATGCCCGCGGTCTACGACCTCGCCAACCGCGGCCTGCTCCCGCCCGGCTTCGCCCTCGTCGGCTTCGCCCGGCGCGATTGGGAGGACCAGGACTTCGCGAAGGTCGTGTACGACGCCGTGAAGGAGCACTCCCGCACCGAGTTCCGCGAGGAGACGTGGCAGCAGCTGCTGCAGGGCATCCGGTTCGTGCAGGGCACGTTCGACGACCCGCAGTCGTTCGCACGCCTGCGCGAGACCGTCGAGACGCTCGACGTCGAGCGCGGCACCATGGGCAACCACGCCTTCTATCTGTCGATCCCGCCGAAGGACTTCCCCACGGTGGCACGCCAGCTGAAGGAATCGGGGCTGGTCGGCGAGCACAGCGACGACGACACCTGCTGGCGCCGCGTCGTGATCGAGAAGCCGTTCGGCGATGACCTCGAGTCCGCTCGCGCGCTGAACAGCGCGCTCGAGGTCGCATTCCCCGCCGACTCGATCTTCCGCATCGACCACTACCTCGGCAAGGAGACGGTGCAGAACATCCTCGCGCTGCGCTTCGCGAACGAGCTGTACGAGCCGATCTGGAACCGCAACCACATCGACCACGTGCAGATCACCATGGCCGAGGACATCGGCGTGGGCGGACGTGCGGGATACTACGACGGCATCGGCGCCGCGCGCGACGTCATCCAGAACCACCTGCTGCAGCTTCTCGCCCTCACAGCGATGGAGGAGCCGATCAGTCTGTCGGCCGAGCACCTGCGCGCCGAGAAGGAGAAGGTCCTCGCGGCGGTGCAGCTGCCCGACGACCTGTCGCTGGCTGCCGCCCGCGGCCAGTACGCCGGCGGCTGGCAGGGCGGCGAGAAGGTCAACGGCTTCCTCGAAGAGGAGGGGATGAACCCGCAGTCGACCACCGAGACCTACGCAGCCCTCAAGCTCGAGATCGCGACCCGCCGCTGGGCAGGCGTGCCCTTCTACCTCCGCACCGGGAAGCGCCTCGGTCGCCGGGTCACCGAGATCGCCGTCGTCTTCAAGCGCGCACCGCACCACCTGATGGGCCGCGCCTCCGAGATCGGTCAGAACGCCCTGGTCATCCGCGTGCAGCCGAACGAGGGCGTCACGATCCGCTTCGGCTCGAAGGTCCCAGGCGCCGGCACCCAGGTGCGCGACGTGACGATGGACTTCGGCTACGGACACGCCTTCACCGAGGCGAGCCCCGAGGCGTACGAGCGCCTCATCCTCGACGTGCTGCTGGGAGACCCCCCGCTCTTCCCGCGGCACGAGGAGGTCGAGCTGTCGTGGAAGATCCTCGACCCGATCGAGCAGTACTGGGCTTCGCTCGATGAGCAGCCCGAGCAGTACGCTCCCGGATCGTGGGGCCCCGCCTCGGCCGACGACCTCCTTGCCCGCGACGGACGAGTCTGGAGACGCCCGTGATCATCGACATCCCCGACACCACGATCAGCCAGGTCGCCAAACAGCTCGTCAAGGTGCGCGAGGAGGGCGGCGCGGTCGCCCTCGGCCGCGTGCTGACCCTGATCATCGCCGCCCGCAACGGCGTGGCCGAAGAGGCGATCGAGGCGGCCAACGACGCATCCCGCGAGCACCCGATGCGCGTCATCGTGCTCACGGTCGGCGACGGCGACGCCCGTCTCGACGCGCAGATCCGCGTGGGCGGCGACGCCGGCGCGAGCGAGGTGGTGGTGCTGCGCGCCTTCGGCGATGCCGCGAGCAACGCCGAGAGCCTGGTCACCGGGCTGCTGCTTCCGGATGCCCCGGTCGTCGCGTGGTGGCCGGACGAGGCACCTCTGGATGCGGCCGACTCGCCCCTGGGCCGGATCGCGCAGCGGCGCATCACGGACGCTGCCACGAGCTCGGACGTGCGCGATCGCCTCAGCCTGCTGGGCCGCACGCACGCCCCCGGAGACACGGACCTCGCCTGGACCCGTCTGACGCACTGGCGTGAGCAGCTCGCCGCCGTGCTCGACCAGCCGCCGTTCGAAGACGTGACCAGCGCCGAGGTGCGCGGCGCTGCGGCGTCGCCGTCGACCGCCCTGCTCGCCGCATGGCTGCAGATGGCGCTCGAGGTGCCGGTGACCTGGTCGTACGAGGATCCGAGCGAGTGGGAGGAGGGCATCAAGTCGGTGCGCCTCACCCGCGCCAGCGGCGACATCCTGCTCGAGCGCCCCTCACCGAGCGTCGCCGTGCTGACCCAGCCCGGCCAGCCCGACCACGAGCTGCACCTGCCGCGGCGCACGCTGCGGGAGTGCCTCGCCGAGGAGCTGCGCCGGCTGGATGCGGATCTGCTCTATGGTCGGGTCATCACCGAGGGCTGGTCGCACCTCGGCCCGCCCGAGCAGGAGGCATGATCGGATGAAGGTCCAGGGAACGACGAAGTCTGTGGTCGTCGAGCCCACTCCCGCCGATCTCGCGGCGCGCGTGGCTGATCGCTTCCTCACCCGTCTGCAGGCCCGCACCCGTAACGGTCGCATCGCGCACGTGTGTCTGACGGGCGGTTCGATGGGCGGGGCCGTGCTCGCGGCCGCGGCCGACGACCCCCGCTCGGCGGACATCGACTGGTCGCTGGTGCATTTCTGGTGGGGGGACGAGCGCTTCGTCGAGCGCGACGACCCCGACCGCAACTCGCTGCAGTCGCGGCGGGCGCTGATCGATCGCATCCCCGTGCCCGTCGAGAACGTGCACGAGGTGGCGGCTCCGAGCGACGGTCTGACCCTGGATCAGGCGGCGGCGGCGTACGCCGCCGAGCTCGCCAGGTTCCCGAGCGCGCACGGTGAGTGGCCGTCGTTCGCCGTGTGCTTCCTCGGCGTCGGGCCCGACGGGCACATCGCATCGCTCTTCCCGGATCGCCCCGAGGTGACGGTGACGGATGCCGCGGCACTGCCCGTGCGCGACTCCCCCAAGCCCCCGCCCGAGCGTGTCACGCTGACCCGTCCGGTGCTGAACTCCGCCAAGCGCGTCTGGCTGGTGTTGACCGGTGCCGACAAGGCGTCCGCTCTCGGTCTCGCGCTCGCGGGCGCGAGCTATGCCAGTGTGCCCGCCGCGGGAGCGAAGGGACGCCGCCGCACGGTGTTCTTCGTCGACGAGGCCGCGGCCGCCGAGGTATCCCCCGAGCTCATCGATCGCGACTACTGAGCCGGCTCAGCCCTGCTGGGGCCCTGAGCCCTCCGAAGGGTCGCTGCCGCGGCGAAGGCCCAGCTCCTGGCTGTCGCTGAGCACCTGCGGGTGGTACCGGGCGAGGCTGAACACACCCCAGATGGCGATCGCCCCGGCGACGACGAACAGCACGACGACCCACAGCGGCGCCGCCGCGGCCTCGCCGAGAACGAGCGCGCCGATGAGCACTGCGACGATCGGGTCGATCACCGTGAGGCCCGCGATGACCAGGTCGGGCGGCCCCGAGCTGTACGCGGTCTGCACGAAGTACGCGCCGACCGCTGCGGCGGCGATGAGCGCGATCACGCACACCACCGTGAGCCACTCGAAGTTCCCCGCCTGGATGCGGCTGATGACCGCCTTGGCGAGGGTGGCGACGAAGCCGTAGAGGATCCCAGCGCCGGTGACGTAGAACAGCGCGCGCATGCGGCGCCGCAGGATCAGCCAGCATGCGCCGAGCGCGATGATCACCACCAGCAGGATCGTGAGGATCATGAACAGGTCGTCGTTGCTGATCGGGCGCTCGGTCGCATACAGCGCGGCGAAGACGACGAACAGGAAGATGCCGCCCAGACACGCGCTGATCGCGATCAGCGACTGCCTGGTGGGCGTGTGTCCTGAGATCCGGGCGTTCAGCAGCGTGGTCACGACCAGCGCGATCGCGCCGAGCGGCTGCACGACGATGAGCGGCGCGATGGCGATGGCGCTGAGCTGGCAGGCGATCGCGAGTCCGAGCATCAGGGTGCCGATGATCCACGACGGGCGCGTCAGCAGCGCCCTGAGCTGTGCGCCGCTGAGGCCGGTCGCTCCCTGCGTGCCGCTGAGCCGCTCGACCTTCTCGACTCCGCGATGCTGATACTGCGCGCCGAGCGACATGAAGACGGCTCCGGCCAGGGCCAGAGGAATGCCGAGCAGCAGAGCGGGGTTCTGAAACACCCCGACAAGCTGATCGCTCACGTTCCCTGCGAAGTCCGCCCCATGATGCACCGTCTCACCCTACCTGCCGCTTCCCGCCCGTTAGGGTTGTGGCGTGGCTGTTCTTCCGATTCGCATCATGGGCGATCCTGTTCTGCACGCACCCGCGAGCGAGGTCGGCCAGGTGACCGACGAGATCCGCACGCTCGTCGCCGACATGTACGAGACCATGGATGCCGCTCCCGGCGTGGGACTGGCGGCTCCCCAGGTGGGCGTGGGCCTGCGGATCTACGTCTACTCGTACGTCGACGACGACGAGAACCCGTGGCGCGGCGAGATCATCAACCCGGTGCTCTTGATGACGCCTCCGGAGCCCGGCTCCCCCGACCCCGACGAGGAGTCCGAGGGATGCTTGTCGTTCCCGGGCGAGCGCTTCGCACTGCGCCGCTCGGACCGCGTGCTCGTGACGGGCACCGACCTCAAGGGCCGCGACGTGCGCATCGAAGTCGACGGCTGGCGGGCGCGCATCATGCAGCACGAGTTCGATCACCTCGACGGCATCCTGTACGTCGACCGCCTCGACGACTCCGATCGGAAGACCGTGCAGAAGATCGCGCGCAAGCGCGGCTGGAGCCGAGGTTCGCACAGCTGGATGCCCGGGGTCGACGACCTCGAAGGCTGAGGCGGTACGAACGCCGGACCACACCTTCTCCGCACAGGAAAGAGCAACATGGACGCACAGCTGCGCATCGGAATCGTCGGCTACGGCAATCTCGGCCAAGGCGTCGAGCGATCACTGGCCATGAACCCCGACATGACCCTGGTCGGCGTCTTCACCCGCCGCGACCCCGGATCGGTCAGCACAATCGACCCGACAGTGTCGGTTCGACGCATCGAGGAGCTCGACACGCTGCAGGACGAGATCGACGTGCTCATCCTGTGCGGCGGCTCGAAGAGCGATCTGCCCGAGCAGACTCCCGCGCTGGCAGCGCGCTTCTCGGTCGTCGACAGCTTCGACACGCACACCCGCATCCCCGAGCACTTCGCCGCCGTCGACGCCGCCGCGCGAGCTGCGGAAACGACCGCGGTGATCTCGACCGGGTGGGACCCCGGCCTGTTCTCTCTGCAGCGCCTGTACGGCGAGGCGATCCTGCCGCAGGGCGAGACCTACACGTTCTGGGGGCGCGGGCTCAGCCAGGGCCACTCGGACGCCATCCGTCGGGTGCCCGGCGTCGCCGCCGGGGTGCAGTACACGATCCCCTCCGACGACGCCATGGCCCGCGTGCGCGCCGGCGACCGCCCCGCGCTGAGCACCCGCGACAAGCACACGCGGGAGTGCTTCGTGGTGCTGGAGGACGGCGCGGATCAGGATGCCGTGCGTGAGGCGATCGTGACGATGCCCGACTACTTCGAGCCGTACGACACGACGGTGCACATCGTGTCGGCCGAGGAGCTCGCACGTGATCACGCGGGCGTGCCGCACGGCGGTTTCGTCATCCGCAGCGCGACCACCTCGGAGGGCGTCGCGCAGACCGTGGAGTTCCAGCTGGCGCTGGAGTCGAACCCCGAGTTCACCGCGAGTGTGCTGGTGGCCTACGCGCGCGCCGCTGCGCGGCTCTCCGTATCCGGGGATCACGGCGCGAAGACGCCGTTCGACATCGCACCCGGTCTGCTCTCACCCAAGTCACCCGAGCGGCTCCGCGCCGAGCTGCTCTGACGCCCCTCGGGGCGGCTCTGAGCCGACCCGGGGTGTCGGCAGTCTCAGATGATCTGGTGCGCAGTGCGCGGGTCTGCGCGCAGATCCGCGCCGACACGCCGGATGCCCGGCATCCGCTCTGTGATTCCCCACCCTCGGCCTCTGATCACGCGTCGCAGAAGTGCTGCCGAGACGGGAGAAGCCCCGACCCAGGGACACTGGATCGGGGCTTCTATGGCTCCCCGGCTTGGACTCGAACCAAGAACCTGCCGGTTAACAGCCGGCTGCTCTGCCAATTGAGCTACCGAGGATCATTCGGTTGTCACCCGCTGGGCGGGCAACTCCCCCAGCTTAGCAAACTCCGCAGGCCCCGCTGAACACGGGCGACACCCCGGGCGTGGCGGGATCACTGACCGACGTCGGCCTCGGCGTTCGGAGCCCAGATGAGGTTCGACCCGACGCCCCTCGCGACGACATGGCCCGCTCTGAGCAGCAGCGCCTCGGCACCCAGCTCACGGATGAATGCTGCGTCGTTCGTCACCAGCAGAGCAGCCATGGCCCGCTCGGCCCGGCGGCGGGTGATCGCATCGAAGACGACCGGTCGCACCTCGAGGTCGAGATTCGCGAGCGGCTCGTCGGCGATGAGCACATGCGGTTCGAGCATCAGCGCGCGGGCGATGGCGACGCGCTGACGCATGCCGGCGCTGAGCTCATAGGGGAACTTCGAGGCGAGGCCGAGCGGCAGGTGCAGCTCGTCGAGCAGCGATGCCACCCGTATCGCCAGCGCTCTGCCGTTGACCTTCTTCTCGCGCGAGGTGATCGGCTCGGAGATCGCCTCGCCGACGGTCAGCCGGGGCGGCAGCGACGCGCCCGCCGCCTGAGCGAGGTGGCCGCTGAGAGCGGTGAGGGTACGGCGTCTGCGCCCGCGCCCCCGAATGTCCACGCCGCAGACCGTGGCGCGACCGCCGGCGACCTTCAGCGATGCATCACCCACCCCCGCGAGCGCGGTCACCAGGCTCGACTTCCCCGCGCCGGTCGCACCGCCGATGCACATCAGCTCACCGGGTCTGAGCGAGAAGGTCACGCCGTCGACGGCACGCGTCGTTCCACCGTGCCCGATTCGGTCGATGACCAGATCGTGGCAGTCGATCGCGAACTCGCTGTCGGCAGGCATACCGTCCATCCTGCCGGGTTCAGCGGCCGAAAGCGCTCAGGACTCGGCGAACCTCAGTCGCTCGGCATCCACGTCGCGAAGTCGCATGCGAAGCGCGCGTCCCCCGTCCGAGTCGGCGGGCACCCGCTGCACCGCACCCAGCAGCTCCTGCTTCTCGCGCTCGATGGCGCGCAGGATCAGCCGCCGGCACAGGTCGGCCGAAGACGCCAGTGCTCCCTCGTCGTCGCGGGCGGGGAACGGCATCATCAGCAGCTCGCCTGCGAGGCTGCGGTACGGCTCGCGCACGGCATCCGCCGCTGCCGTCGCCCAGCCGACCCTGGTGCGGTCGGCGACGGATGCCACGGCGTCGCGCACCGCTTCCAGCGCCGGATGCCGGAAGGGCTCGCTCAGCGCGCGGGCGAGAGTCTGCTGGTCGAGCCGGTGACCGTACTGCAGCACGCCCATGAGCGCATCGCGCTCGAGCGCGACCTCCGGCGTGCGCGGCAGATCGACCAATCGAACGCGCGTAACGCCCTCGGCACTGTCACCGCCCGGCGCCTGCTGTCGCGGGACCGGCTGCTCGCGTTCCCCGCGCGCGGCCCGCTGCACCTGCTGGTGCACAGCCGTGGGATCCATCCCGAGTCGGCGAGCCAGCACCCGCTCGTATCCGGGGCGCAGCAGCTCATCGCGGATCTCGGCGACGATCGGGGCCGCTGCCCGCAGCGCGCCGACCTGCCCCTCGACGGTGGCGAGATCGTATCCGGCGAGCTTGCGATCGATCGCGAACTCGAACATGGGAACCTTGGCGTCCATCAGCCCGCGCACCGCGGCATCCCCCCGCTGCAGACGCATGTCGCAGGGATCGAGACCGTCGGGCGCGACGGCGACGAAGGTCTGCGCCGTGAAACGCGAGTCCTCGCTGAAGGCGCGCAGCGCCGCCTTCTGGCCCGCCTCATCGCCATCGAATGTGAACACGACCTCGCCCGCCGCCGAATCGTCGCCCATCACCCGGCGCAGCACCTTGATGTGCTCCGCGCCGAACGCGGTGCCACAGGTCGCGATCGCGGTCGTGACGCCTGCGAGGTGGCAGGCCATGACGTCGGTGTAGCCCTCGACGACGACCACGCGGCGCGGGTCCCCCCTGCTGATGTCGCGTTTGGCCAGGTCGAGCCCGTAGAGCACCTGCGCCTTCTTGTAGATCGGCGTCTCGGGGGTGTTCAGGTACTTCGGCCCCTGGTCGTCGTCGTAGAGCTTGCGTGCGCCGAACCCGATGGTCTGTCCGGTGACGTCTCGAATCGGCCAGACGACCCGACCCCTGAAGCGGTCGTAGACGCCGCGCTGCCCGGCCGAGACGAGCCCGGCGGAGGTGAGCTCGTCGCGGGTGAAGCCCTTCGCACTCAGCGCCTTCAGCATGTTGTCCCAGCCGCGGGGCGCGTAGCCGACCCCGAAATGGGCTGCAGCGCCCGCATCGAACCCCCGCTCGCCGAGAAAGCGCCGGGCGCTCTCGGCCTCGGGGCTCAGCAGCTGCGAGCGGAAGTACTCCCCCGCGGCCGTGTTGGCGGCGTACAGCCGGCTGCGCCCGCTGGTCTCCGGCGCCGCACCGCCGTCTTCGTAGTGCAGCGAGTAGCCGACCCGGGCGGCGAGCCGCTCGACGGCCTCTGTGAAGCTGACGTGATCCATCTCGCGCAGGAACGAGTACACATCGCCCGAGGCGCCGCAGCCGAAGCAGTGGTAGTACCCGACCTGCGGGCGCACGTGGAAGCTCGGACTCTTCTCGTCGTGGAACGGGCAGAGCCCCTTGAGCGAACCCACGCCTGCCGATTTGAGGGCGACCCGCTCGCCGACGATGTCGGCGATGTTCGTGCGGGTCTTCACCTCCTCGACGTCGGCCTGCAGGATGCGCGGCATCAGACGGCCCCTTCGACGACCACCCGGGATTCGGCGCGACGGTGCACGCCGGGGCGTGCGTGCCGCGGCGACCAGATCCCCACCTCGCCGGGATCGATCTCGCCGACCAGGCGGTTGTGCCAGTCGACGGCGGTCTGGTCGGTCAGGCTCGCGATCTGGTCGACCACCACGCGTGCGCGCTGCGCATCGGTGTCGGCGGCGAGGAAGTCGGCCGAGAACGCAGGCTCCAGCACATCGGCGCCCGCCGACCACAGCGCATCCGTCGACCACAGTGCATCCGCGAGGCGATGCAGCACGCGACGCTGTTCTTTGTACACGCCCTTTCGGGCATCGATGGTGACGATCGCCTGGCCCATGATGCCCTTGAGCACCGCGATCTCGGTCTCGACCTCGCGGGGGATCACGACGTGCGCGCTGTACCGCGCGAGGGTCTCGCCGGAGTAGGCGGCCCTCGTCGCCGCCACCGAGCCACGCGCGAAGCGGCCGATCATGTCGCTGGTGAGGTTCTTCAACCGAGCGAGATCGCGACGCGAGCGATCGAACGACCGCATCCACATCGTCTCCCGGGTGAGCCGGTACAGGGCGTCGGCCAGCTCGTCGCGGGTGTAGTCGTACCCGACCCACTGCTGGATGCGGCCGATGAGCGGGTGATGCTCGATCGGATCCGACAGCTGCGCCACGTCGACATAGCCGTTCACGATCGCATCTTCGAAGTCGTGCACCGAGTAGGCGATGTCATCGGAGAGGTCCATGATCTCGGCTTCGATGCAGCGTTCCCGCCCTGTGGCGCCCTCGCGCATCCAGCGGAAGACCGGCTCGTCCTCGGGGTACACGCCGAACTTGAGCCGGCCACCCGGGTCGGGAACGGGCTCGTCGACGGTCCACGGGTACTTGCAGGTCGCGTCGAGGCTGGCTCGGGTGAGGTTGAGTCCGACGGAGTGATCGCCGTCGTCGAGCACCTTCGCCTCGAGGCGTGTCAGGATGCGCAGCGACTGGGCGTTGCCCTCGAACCCGCCGATGTCCTCCGCCCACTCGTTCAGGGCCCGCTCGCCGTTGTGTCCGAAAGGCGGATGCCCGAGGTCGTGGCTCAGGCAGGCCGTGTCGACCACGTCGGCGGAGACGCCCAGGGCGCTCGCCAGCTCGCGGCCGACCTGCGCGACCTCGAGGGAGTGCGTGAGCCGGTTGCGGGCGAAGTCGGCGGTGCTGGCGGGGCTGAGCACCTGAGTCTTCGCCGCAAGACGCCGCAGCGCCGCGGAGTGCAGCACGCGTGCGCGATCGCGGGAGAAGTCGTCGCGCTCAGACCGATGGGTCTCCGAGTAGAAGCGCTCGGCGTCGTGCGCGCCGTAGCCGCGTACGACGTCAGCCGCCATCGTTCTCGGTCTCCGCTCCGCGCATCATGTCGCCGACGCCCTCGCCGATCTCGCGCGAGTCGAGCCACCCCTCGGGCAGGGCGGTGCGCTTCGGCGACCCGGCGCGGCCCCGCTGCCCCTCCGCGCCGATGCCGGGGTAGGGGGCGTCGCCGATCGTGCCGAGCAGGTCGTCGATCTCCTGCAGGGTGGATGCCCGTGCCAGCGCGGCGCGCAGCTCGCCGCCCACGGGATACCCCTTGAAGTACCAAGCGACGTGCTTGCGGATGTCCTTGCAGCCGCGATCCTCGTCCTCGAAGAACTCCACCAGCAGTTCGGCGTGCCGGCGGAAGGCGTCTTTGACGAAGCCCAGCGTCGCATCGACGACCGGAGCCTGCTCGCGTCGTGAGCCCGTCGCCTGGGTCCCTGAGCCTGCCTCCTGGGCCCCTGAGCCCGCCGAAGGGCCGAGCGCCGCCGCGAGCTCGCCGAACAGCCACGGCCGGCCCAGGCATCCTCGTCCCACGACCACGCCGTCACAGCCGGTCTCGTCCATCATCCGCACCGCGTCGGCGGCCGACCAGATGTCGCCGTTGCCCAGCACGGGAATGCTGGTCACCGCCTGCTTGAGCTCTCCGATGGCGCTCCAATCGGCGTGGCCCGAGTAGTACTCCGACGCGGTGCGCGCGTGCAGGGCGACGGCGGCGGCACCGGCATCCTCCGCCGCGCGGCCGGCGTCGAGGAAGGTCAGGTGATCCTTGTTGATGCCCTTGCGCATCTTGACGGTGAGCGGCACGTCGCCCGCCGCCTTCACGGCCCGCTGCACAATGTCGGAGAAGAGCCCGATCTTCCACGGCAGGGCGGCGCCGCCGCCCTTTCGGGTGACCTTCGGCACCGGGCAGCCGAAGTTCAGGTCGATGTGGTCCGCCCGGTCTTCGGCGACGATGATCCGCACCGCCTCGGCGATCGTCGCCGGATCGACGCCGTACAGCTGGATCGATCGCGGCGTCTCGCTCTCGTGGTGCTGGATGAGCCGCATCGTGATGGCGTTGCGCTCGACGAGCGCGCGCGAGGTGATCATCTCGCTGACGTACAGACCCGCCCCGTACTCGCGGCAGAGGCGGCGAAAGGCGGTGTTGGTGATCCCCGCCATTGGCGCCAGCACCACCGGGGTGTCGAGCGCGATCGGGCCGATGCGCAGCGCCGGAGCCGAAGCGGTTGCGGGGGCCGAAGCGACAGTGGGTCCCTGAGCGGGTCGAAGGTCAGCGGCGATAGTCATGTCCTCTCCATTCTCCCAGACGACGGCCTGGTGCGGGCACAGCGCGCTTAGGCTGTGGAGATGGCCGATACGACCCTTCGACAGATCCCGTTCACCGACGCCGGGGGTGCCGAGAAGACCCTCGACGACATCGGCGCCGACGTGCTGCTGGTGGTCAACGTCGCCTCGAAGTGCGGGCTGACGCCGCAGTACACGCAGCTCGAAGAGCTGCAGCGACGCTTCGCCGATCGTGGCTTCAGCGTGGTCGGCTTCCCGTGCAACCAGTTCTTCGGCCAGGAGCCGGGGTCGATCGAGAAGATCCTCGAGTTCTGCTCGACGAGCTACGGGGTCACCTTCCCGATCAACGACAAGGTCAAGGTCAACGGACGCAACGCGCACGACCTCTATAAGGTGCTCAAGGACACTCCGGATGCCGGCGGCAGGGCCGGCCGGGTGGAGTGGAACTTCGAGAAGTTCCTCGTCGGAGCCGACGGCAGCGTTCAGCGTTTCCGTCCGCGTCAGACGCCCGATTCGCCGGAGATCGTCGCGGCGATCGAGAACGCTCTCGACTCGGCGCGGCGCTGATCACGCCTCGGGAGTCCGACGCGCGATCAGCTCGCGGCGCTCTTCTGCGCCCACACGTCGCGGATGACGTTCTCGAACGCCTCGGGCGGCTGAGCGCCGCTCACGCCGTACTGTCCGTCGATGACGAAAAAGGGCACGCCGTTGATGCCGTAGGCGCGAGCCTGTGCCTGATCGGCGCGGACGGCGTCGAGGTAGGCATCCGATTCCAGCGCTGAGCGCGCCTCTCCGGCATCCAGCCCCACCTCCTCGGCAAGGGCGGCCAGATCGTCGATCCGGCCCACATGCCTGCCTTCGGTGAAGTAGGCCGACATGAGCCTCTCCTCCATCTCGTGCTGCAGGCCCTTCTCCTTCGCGAAGTGCAGCAGCTCGTGCGCCTTGACGGTGTTCGTGTGCTGCAGCAGGTCGAAGCGGTACTCGAGCCCCGCTCCCGCGGCCACGGTCGTCACATGTCCGAGCATCTGCTCGACCTGCTCGCGGGGCATGCCCTTGTGTCCGGCGAGGAAGTCGATCTCGTCGCCGTCGAAGTCGACAGGGGTGTCGGGCGAGAGCTCGAAAGAGTGGAAGGTGACTCGCACCTGCGGTGCGTCGTCATCGCCTGCTGTTGCGGCGAGCCCCTTCTCGAGATTGCGCTTGCCGATATAGCACCACGGGCACGCGATGTCGGACCAGATGTCGATGGAGATGGGTTCGCTCACATGAGTGGACAACCGCATGCCCCTGTACGCATATTCCCGATCGGATAGCCTTCACTGGTGTTCACCGCCGACGATGCCCCTGCTCTGCACCGCTCGCGGGTGCTGATCGCCGGCGTGACGGGTGCGGGAAAGACCACTCTCGCCAAGCGCCTCGCCGAGATCTGGAACCTGCGTCACGTAGAGATCGACGCCCTCTTCCACGGGCCCGGCTGGACACCCCGCCCGGAGTTCACAGGCGACGTGCGCGCCTTCGCCGCGGAGCAGCGCTGGGTCACCGAGTCGCAGTACACGAGCAGGGGCACCGAGGCGATCCTCGCCCCGCGTGCAGAACTCGTGCTCTGGCTCGACTACCCCTACCGGGTCGTCCGTGCGCGCCTCGTGCGTCGCACGGTCGCTCGTCAGCTGCTGCGGACCGAGCTGTGGAACGGCAACCGCGAGCGCGGAATCACGAACATGTTCCGCCGCGATGCGACGGACAACATCCTGCTGTGGCAGACGAGAACCCTGCACAAGTGGGCGGAGCGGATGCCGGACGTCGAGGTGCGGCATCCGCATCTGACCGTCGTGCGTTTCGGGCATCCCCGTGAGACCCAGCGCTGGCTCGCGCGGGTCGCCGCAGCCGGTTCCTGAGCGCGGGTTCGCGAGATCGGTCGCATCGATCGCCGATGCGACCGGTCAGCACCGCCTTTCCTCAATGGATGCGATGCGCCCGGAGGGAATGTCGGAGATACGTTCTAATGTTCTTGTATGGCCACCGCACCTGTTGATCCGTTCGTCCGGCAGCGCGAGCTGCTGGACGAGTGGCTCGACGTGCGCGCGGAGATCAATCGTCTCGAAGCCCGGGCGGCGACGCTGCTGGCGCAGCGCGTGGAGGTGATGGATGCCGATGTCGCGGCGGCCCCGATGCATCGAGAGGCGATCCGCCGATCCATGGTGGCGGAGTACTCCGCGGCCGGGCGGATGGCGAAGGGCACCGTCGAGCAGGCATTCACGGATGCCCGCGCCCTGTGCGATGACTTCCCGAACCTGCGCGCCTCGTACGCCGCAGGGCGGATCGGCGCCGCGCACGTGCGGGAGATCCTTCGTGCGGCAGGCCCACTGATCCAGGCGCGCAGCGCCGGCGCGATGGCTGAGGCGCAGTGGCCGCTGTACGAGGCGGCAGCTCTGGAGTTCGCCGAGACCGAGGCACCCGCCCGAACCCGGGCTCACGTGCGCGAGCTTGTCGCGGCGCTGGTGCCGCAGACGGTCACCGAGCGGCACCGCGCGACGACTGCGGATCAGGTCGTCAGCGTGCGCGAGCTGGATGACGAGATGTCGCTGCTGCAGGCCATCATGCCCACCTACAAGGCCGTCGCCATCCTCGACCGTCTCACCACGATGGCCCGCGCGCAGAGACAGCACCCCGAGAACCGCATCCCCACCCTCCCCGCCGACCTCGACGCCGACCTCGAGTTCGAAGCCGCTCGCGCCGAAGCCGAAGCCGAAGCCGAGGCCGCGAGGGCCTCTGTTCCCGCCCGGGCGATCTCCACCACCGGCGACATCTGCACGGCCGGATCGGCAGACCCGTTCGACCCGTTCGACCCGTTCGACCCGTTCGACCCGTTCGACCCGTTCGACCCGTTCGATGTTCCCGGAGCGTGGGAGGCGTACGACGACGCGATGGAGCGCATCATCGCCGCAGGCCCGGTCGTGATCCAGATCCCGATCGACGGCCGAGGGTTGGACGAGATCCGCACCGAACTGCTCTGCGACCTGCTGCTCAGTGCCACCCCGAGCGAGATCATGGGCACGGGGCTCGACAACATCCACGCCCGCATTCAGGTCACAGTCGCTGCGACCACCCTCACCGGCGCAGACGATCGCCCCGCCCAACTCGACGGGCACGGCAGCCTGCACCCCGACATCGCCCGCCGACTCGCCGGAAGCTCCACCGGATGGACGCGGTTGTTCCTCGACCCGACCGGACTCGTCACCGAGACCGACACCTACACCCCGACCGAGCCGATGCGTCGGTTCCTGCGCGCCCGCGATCAGCACTGCCGTTTCCCCGGCTGTCGCATGCCCGTCCATCGCTGCGAATCCGACCACACCATCGACTGGGCCCTCGGCGGCCCCACTCGCACCGACAACCTCGCCCATCTCTGCCTCACTCACCATGCGCTGAAGCACCCGGACATACCGGCGCAGTTCCGCTGGACCGCCCGGCAGCTGCCCGACTGGTCGCTCGAGTGGACCAGCCCCGCCGGACGCACGCACCGCGATACCCCGCCGCGTCGCGTCATGTTCGTGCCCAGCGGGCCTTGGCCACCCGAAGCGGAGCACGAGCAGGCCGGCGAAGACGCGCAACGCGCCCCTGGCCCGCCCGGCCGTTCGGGCGCGCACAGCGAGTGGCCCGTGCAGAACGACACCCCGCCCTGGGAGGCGACTGACACGTGAAGCGGCCGTCCTGAGGGCACCCGCTTCAGACGGAGCGCTGACGGGATGGCCAGGAGCGAGCGCTGACGGCACAAGCGAACTCTGACGGAATCACCAGAAGCGAGCGCTGACGGCACAAGCGAACTCTGACGGAATCACCAGAAGCGAGCGCTGAGAGGATCGCCACCCTCGAGCGCCGACGGGAACGCCACAAGCGAACGCCGACGGAAGCGCTAGAGGGAGGTGCCAGACAGGACCCTCAGATCGAGGCGTCGGGCGTGTCGACCGCACCGCCGAAGCGACGATCGCGCGACAGGTAGATCTCGATGGCTCGCCAGAGCTCGGCACGGGAGAAGTCGGGCCAGAGCGTGTCGAGGAAGACCATCTCGGCGTAGGCGGCCTGCCAGAGCAGGAAGTTCGACGTGCGCTGCTCCCCCGAGCTGCGCAGGAAGAGATCGACGTCGGGCATGTCCGGAACGTACAGGTGCTTGCGGATCTGTTTCTCGGTGATTGCGCTGGGGCGCATTCTGCCCGCTTTGACCTCCTCCGCCATCGCCCGCATGGCGTCGACGAGTTCGACTCGGCCGCCGTAGTTCACGCACATGGTCAGGGTGAGCACGTCGTTGTCCCTGGTGAGCTGCTCGGCGAATTGCAGCTCTTTGATGACCGATCCCCACAGCCGAGGCTTGCGTCCGGCCCACCGCACGCGCACTCCCCACTCGTTGAGCTGATCGCGTCGACGATGCAGCACGTCGCGGTTGTAGCCCATGAGGAAGCGCACCTCCTCCGGCGAACGCGCCCAGTTCTCGGTGGAGAACGCGTAGACCGAAAGGTGCTTGACCCCCGCCTGAATCGCGCCCGCGACGACATCCAGCAGCACCTCCTCGCCAGCCTTGTGACCCTCGACCCGGTTCAGGCCGCGACGGTTCGCCCAGCGTCCGTTGCCGTCCATCACGATCGCGACGTGCTCCGGCACGGCGGGGAACGCCGGCGGGTGCTCACCTGTCCAGTCGAGCGGGCGGAACGGCACCGCGTCCTTGTGCGTGTACGGCTTCGGTGTCACAGGGCTCCCATGCTCGACGGATTTGTGACGTGCTCGAGCGAGCGGATACCGCGCTCGAGATGCCATTGGGCGTAGGCCGCGATCGTGCCGGAGGCCGCCGCCATGTCCGGCGGTGATGCGGCATCCACCATCGTCCAGTCGCCGCCCATCAGCGCCCGCAGCAGCGCCAGGGAAGACGACGAGATCCGCGGGCTGCCCGCAGGGGCGCACGCGTCGCACACCGCCCCGCCCAGCTGTGCACCGAAATGGCGGTGCGGCCCGGGTGCTCCGCACCGGGCGCAGTCGTCGAGGGCCGGCGCCCACCCCGAAAGCGCCATGACACGAAGCAGGTAGGAATCGAGGATGCTTCGGGCGGCATGCTCGCCGCGGGAGAGAGAGCGCAGCCCGCCCACGAGCAGCAGGTACTGCTCGGCGGTCGCCTCGGCCTCGTTGAGCCGATCGGCGGTCTCGACCATGGCACTGGCCGCCGTGAAGCGCTCGTAGTCGACGGCGATGTCGGCGCCGTAGGCACCGAGCGAGTCGGCCTGCTGCACGATGTCGAGTGAGCGGCCCTTGTACATCTGCACGTCGGCGACCATGAACGGCTCGAGTCGCGAGCCGAACTTCGACGATGTGCGCCGCACGCCCTTGGCGACGGCCCGGATCTTGCCGTTGCGCCGCGACAGCATCGTGACGATGCGATCGGCTTCACCCAGCTTGTGGGTGCGCAGGATCACCGCTTCGTCTCGGTAGGTGGGCATCCATCGATTATCTCCCGCGCGCGAGAGAATGGACGGGTGACCGAACCGCTCTTCACCATCCCGCTCTGGGCGGATCTGCTCGGCGTCGGCCTCGGCGGCATCCAGGGGGCGATGTTCGCCTCCGGCTTCCAGGGTCAGCGCCGGCTCGATTGGCTCGGCGTCGCGATCATCGGGATCATGATCGGCATGGGTGGCGGCCTCATCCGCGACCTGCTCATCGGACAGCCGCCGGCAACGCTGCAGAACGACTGGTATCTCATCACCGCCGCCGGCGCGGCGCTGTCAGGGATGCTGCTCGCCGGCGTCTTCAATCGGATAAACACCCTCATCGTCGTGCTCGACGCCGCTGTCATCGGCATGTTCGGCGCGTTCGGCGTGAGCAAGGCGATCGCGTTCGGCATCCCGCCCGTGCCCGCCGTCTTCATCGGCGTATGCGCCGCCGTCGGCGGCGGCGTGCTGCGCGATGTGCTGATGGGCCTGCCCGTCGCGATCATGCACGTCGGCTCGCTCTACGCGGTCGCCGCCGGGGCGGGATGCACGGCGATCGTCGTCCTGCATGCGTTCGACGTGTCCATCACCTTCGCCGCAGTGCTCGGCATCGTCGTGACGGCCGTCATCCGGGTGCTGGCCGTGGTGTTCGACGTGTCACTGCCCGAGCAGCGCCGCCTCTACCGCCGCAAGGTCGCCACCGAGACGGGCATGATCCCGATCATCAAGCCCTGATCGGGATCATCCGCGCTCAAACAGCGACGAGCTGGGCCTCGCGCGTGCGGATCGAGCGGTTCACGCACGACACGATCGCCTTCAGCGACGCCGTCGAGATGTCCCCGTCGATGCCGACGCCCCACAGGCGCTGATCGTCGACCTGCAGCTCGACGTACGCGGCCGCCTGCGCGTCGCCCCCGGTCGAGAGCGTGTGCTCGACGTAGTCGTACAGCGAGATGTCGAAGCCGCGTTCGCGCAGCACCTCGATGAACGCCGCGATGGGTCCGTTCCCGCGTCCGGATGCCTTCTCGCTGCTCTCGCCGTCGCGCAGCACGACGTCGAGGGAGACCTCGCCCGACATATCGCTTCGGGTCTGCGTGCCGAGCAGCTCGAACCGGCCCCACTTGGCGGTGTCGTCATCGGCCGGCAGGTACTCGTCGTGGAAGATCGACCAGATCTGCTCGCTGGTGACCTCGCCGCCCTCGGCATCCGTCTTCGCCTGCACCACACCCGAGAACTCGATCTGCAGCTTGCGCGGCAGGTCGAGGGAGTGGTCCGTCTTCAGCAGGTACGCCACTCCCCCCTTGCCCGACTGGGAGTTGACCCGGATCACGGCCTCGTACGAACGGCCGAGGTCCTTCGGGTCGACCGGCAGATAGGGCACGCCCCATTCGATCTCGTCGACCGAGACACCCTGCTCCGCAGCCTTCGCGGCCATCGCCTCGAAGCCCTTTTTGATCGCGTCCTGGTGCGATCCGCTGAACGCCGTGAAGACCAGATCCCCGGCCCAAGGGCTGCGCTCGGGCACCGGCAGCTGGTTGCAGTACTCCACGGTGCGCTTGACCTGGTCGATGTCACTGAAGTCGATCTGCGGGTCGATGCCCTGCGTGAACAGGTTGATGCCCAGCGCCACCAGATCGACATTGCCCGTGCGCTCGCCGTTGCCGAACAGGCATCCCTCGATGCGGTCTGCGCCGGCCAGATAACCCAGCTCGGCGGCGGCGATCGCCGTGCCCCGGTCGTTGTGCGGGTGCAGCGAGAGGATCACGTTCTCGCGGTGCGCCAGGTGGCGGTTCATCCACTCGATCGAATCGGCGTACACGTTGGGCGACGCCATCTCGACCGTCGCCGGCAGGTTGATGATCACCTTGCGGTCGGGCGTCGGCTCGAGCACGTCGAGCACGGCGTTGCACACCTCGACGGCGTACTCCAGCTCGGTGCCGGTGTAGCTCTCGGGCGAGTACTCGTAGTACACCTGCGTGTCGGGGATGCGCTTCTCGAACTGGCGGCACAGGCGCGCACCCTCCAGCGCGATCTGCTTGACGCCCTCGCGGTCGGAGCGGAACACGACCTCGCGCTGCAGCACACTGGTCGAGTTGTAGAAGTGCACGATCGCCTGCTTGGCGCCCACGATCGACTCATAGGTGCGCTCGATCAGGTGCTCACGGCACTGCGTCAGCACCTGGATGGTGACGTCGTCGGGAATGAGGTCCTCTTCGATCAGCTGACGCACGAAGTCGAAGTCGGTCTGGCTGGCCGACGGGAAGCCGACCTCGATCTCCTTGTATCCCATGCTCACGAGCAGCTCGAACATCACGCGCTTGCGCTCGGGAGACATCGGATCGATCAGAGCCTGGTTGCCGTCGCGGAGGTCGACGGCACACCAGCGGGGAGCCTCGGTGATGCGCTTGGACGGCCAGGTGCGATCTTCGAGATCGATGCGGATCTGCTCGTGGAACGGACGGTACTTGTGCACCGGCATCGAGGTGGGCTTCTGGTTGTTCTTCATGATGGGGCTGCTTCTCTTCGTCAGATAACGTGCTCAGGCCAACACAAGCGCCGCGACGAGGAAGGCCCGATTGTCAGGACTCGCCGCGGCAGCTAAGAAGAAGCAGACCGCCCAGAGGCATGCATCGATGCTAACACCCCGCTTGGCAGGATGCTCACCCGCGACGCGATTCAGGGGATCAACGCCAGCTTTCCGCCCGGATGCCCGTCGGCCAGAAAAGCGAGCGCCTGCGGCGCCTGATCGAGCGGAAACTCCCGCGAGACGGGCACGACGAGATCGCCCCTCTCGGCCGCCTCGACGAGGCCGATGCGCACCGCATCGCGGTACCGCGCAGTCTCGGGATCCGAGCCGGCGCTCATCAGGAAGCCGTGCTCGGCAGCGGCGCGCGGGTCGACGATCGTGACGATCCGCCGGCGATCGGGTACGAGCGCGAGCGACGTCTGCGTCGCCTCGGTCGTGCCGGCGGCGTCCAGCGCCGCATCGAGAGCGCTGACCCCGGCATCCGCCATGGCGGCGCGGATGCGCGACAGCAGGCCGTCACCGTACTCGACCGGGATGCCGCCGAAGCGGCGCACCTCTTCGAGTCGCGCTCGGCCGGCGGTGCCGATGATCCGGATGCCGCGCTGCGCCGCCTGCTGCAGAACGCTCACCCCGACCGCTCCGGACGCGGCGTGCAGCAGAAGGGTCTCGCCGGGCTGCGCGTCGACCGCGTGCAGCATGGCGGACGCCGTGCTGCCGGCGAGCAGCAGATTGGCAGCCTCGGAGTGGGTGAGCGTCGCGGGCTTTCGCAGCACCTTCTGCGCGGGCACGGTCACCTCGGTCGCGTAGCCGCCGTGAATGCGGAATGCGATCACCTCGTCGCCCACGGCGACAGGACCGGACACGATCTCGGTGCCGGGGCCGACAGCCGTCACGACGCCGGAGACCTCGTAGCCGATCGGCACTGGCAGCTCCACACCTCCTGGCGGATGCCACGTGCTTGGCGTCGGCCGGATTCACGCCGGCGGCGTGCACGCGGATCGTCACCTGACCGGCATCCGGTGCGGCCACCTCGTACTGCTCGAGACGCCATCCGTCCGGCGAGCCCCATTCGCGGGCGACCCAGTGCTCGGCCATCTCAGAACCCGAGTCGTCCGAGCTGCTTCGGATCGCGCTGCCACTCCTTGGCGACCTTCACGTGCAGCTTCAGGAACACGCGCGTTCCGAGCAGCTCCTCGATCCCCTCGCGGGCCACCGCGCCGACGTCGCGCAGCCGCGCACCCTTGCGGCCGATGATGATCGCCTTCTGGCTGTCGCGCTCCACGACGATCGACGCGTACACGTCGGTGAGATCGCTGTCTTCCCGGGGCGCGACATCGTCGACGACGACTGCGATCGAGTGCGGCAGCTCGTCGCGCACCCCCTCGAGGGACGCCTCGCGGATGATCTCGGCGATGCGGTCCTCATCCGACTCATCGGTGACGATGCCGTCCTCGTACAGGCGCGGGCCGAGGGGCATCAGCTGCAGCATCTCGTCGGCCAGCACGTCGAGCTGCTCTCGGGTGAGCGCCGAGAGCGGGATGACGGCGGCCCAGTCCTCGCGCAGCGAGTCGACCTCCATGAGTCGCTCCACGATGTCGTCGCGGTCGGCGGCGTCGGTCTTGGTCACGATCGCGACCTTCTTCGCACGCGGATAGCCGTCGAGCGATGCGGCGATGCGACGGTCACCCGGGCCGGTCTTCTCGGTGGCGGGGACGCAGAAGCCGATCACGTCGACGTCGCCGAGCACCTGCTCGACGAGATCGTTGAGCCGCTCGCCGAGCAGCGTGCGCGGCTTGTGGATGCCGGGGGTGTCGACGATCACGAGCTGTCCGTCAGGACGGTTCAGGATGCCGCGGATGGCCCGCCGGGTGGTCTGCGGCTTCTCGCTCGTGATCGCGATCTTCTCGCCCACCAGCGCGTTCGTCAGCGTCGACTTGCCGACGTTCGGCCGCCCGACGAAGGTCACGAATCCGCTGCGGGTCTCATCCGACCCTGGTCGTCCAGACTGCCCTGCTGGCCCTGCCTGTCCGATCTGCTCTGCCTGCCCTGCCTGTCCGGCCTGCCCGGCCTGTCCGGCGTGCCCTGCCTGCCCGGCCTGTCCGGTCTGCTCTGCCTGCCCGGCCTGTCCGGCCTGCCCAGGCTGTCCGCTCTGCTCAGTCATCGCCCTGTCCTCCCTCGCGTTCCTCGTCCCAGCCCTGCGGCGCCCGCTCGACGAACACCGTGGCGATCCCGCGCCCCCGGCCGCGCGATGCCCCGCCGGTGAGGACGAGGCCGTGCACGGTCACGGTCGCGCCCGGCTGCGGGATCCGGCCCAGCTCCTTGGCCAGCAGGCCGCCGATCGAGTCGACGTCCTCGTCTTCGAGCTCGACCCCGAACAGATCGCCCACGTCCTCGAGGCCGAGACGCGAGTTGACGCGGTATCGGCCGTCGGCCAGCTCCACGACCTCGGCGGGTCCCCTGTCGTACTCGTCGGCGATCTCGCCCACCAGCTCCTCGATGAGATCCTCGAGCGTCACCAGCCCCGAGATGCCGCCGTGCTCGTCGATGACGATGCACACGTGCACGGCGTCGCGCTTCATCTGCTGCAGCAGAGTCTCGGCGCGCATCGACTCGGGCACGTACACCGCCGGTCGCGCGATCGGCCGCACGGGCCGCCCGCGCCACGCGCTCTCGTCGCGGTACGCGAACTGCACGAGATCCTTCAGGTAGAGAACGCCGACGACGTCGTCCGCGTCGTCGTCGACCACCGGCATGCGCGAGACTCCGGTGCGCAGGAACAGCTCCATCGCCTCGGTGGTGGTCGCCTCAGCCCCCACCGTCATCATCTCGGTGCGCGGCACCATCACGGCGCGCACGAACTGATCGGTGAAGTCGAACACCGAATGGATCAGATCGCGGTCGTCCTCTTCGATGAGCAGGTTCGACGCCGCTTCGTCGACCATGCTGAGCAGCTGCTCCTCAGAGGCGAAGCTGCTGCGTCCCGTTCCGGGCGTCACCCGCTGACCCGCCGAGACGAGCGCCTGCGCGAGCGGACCGAGCAGGATGCGCACGCCGCGCACGACCGGCGCCCAGGTGCGCAGCATCGAGGTCGCATGCAGCCGGCCGAACGAGCGCGGGCTCGATCCGACGAGCACGAACGTGATGCCCGTCATCAGCACGGCGGCCGCCAGCATCGCCCACCAGATGCTCGGCAGCAGGGCGTCGAGAGCCACGGTCACGAACACCGCGGCGGTGGTCTCCGAGAGCACGCGCATGAAGGCGACGGCGTTCACGTGCGGCGCAGGATCAGCGGCGATGCGCGCGAGCGCCTCGGCGTTGCGACCGTCGGCCGACATGTTCTCGAGGTCGGTGTTCGAGCTGACCGAGAAGGCCGCGTCGACGGCGGCCATCAGGCCGCCGAAGGCGACCATCAGCACCGCGGCTGCGAGGAGTATCGCGGGGGTCATCGACCGCGTTCGACGCGCGCGAAGCCCTCGATCAGCGACTTCTGCAGCCCGAACATCTCACGCTCCTCGTCGGGTTCCGCGTGGTCGAAGCCGAGCAGGTGCAGCAGGCCGTGCGTGGTCAGCAAGATCAGCTCGTCCATCAGCGAGTGACCGGCGGTCTGCGCCTGCGCCTCGGCGACCTGCGGGCAGAGCACGATGTCGCCCAGCAGACCGGGCGCCGTCGGGTTCTCCGGGCTGCCGGGGCGCAGTTCGTCCATCGGGAAGCTCAGCACGTCGGTGGGCCCGGGCTCGTCCATCCACTGCACGTGCAGCGACTCCATGGCGCCCTCGTCGACGAGCACGATCGCGACCTCGGCGTCCGGGCTGACGTGCAGCTGCGCGAGGTTGAAGTCGGTGAGTCGCTGCAGCACGGTCTCGTCGACCGCGATGGCCGACTCGTTGTTGATCTCGATCACTTCAGGCCTCGCTTCGGCATGCGGTCTCGGGGTTTCTGCGGTGCTCCGCCGCGACGCTCCGCACGGTTCGCGAACTGGTGCGCCTGCTCGCGCTCGACGCGCGCCGCCGTGCGCTGCTCGTCGTACTCGCTGTACGCGTCGACGATGCGGCCCACCAGGGAGTGCCGCACCACGTCGTCGCTGGTCAGCCGCGAGAAGTGGATGTCGTCGATGTCGCCGAGCACCCGGGTGACCAGGCGCAGTCCCGAGGCGCCCTGCGGCAGGTCGATCTGCGTGATGTCGCCGGTGACGACCATCTTCGTGCCGAAGCCCAGGCGGGTGAGGAACATCTTCATCTGCTCGGGCGTGGTGTTCTGCGCCTCATCGAGCACGACGAACGAATCATTCAGCGTGCGACCTCGCATGTAGGCGAGCGGGGCGACCTCGATGGTGCCGGTCGCCATCAGGCGCGGCACGACCTCGGGGTCCATCATCTCGTTGAGCGCATCGTACAGCGGGCGCAGGTAGGGGTCGATCTTGTCGGTCAGCGATCCGGGCAGGAACCCGAGCCTCTCCCCTGCTTCCACGGCCGGCCGGGTGAGGATGATGCGCTGCACCTCTTTGCGCTGCAGGGCCTGCACGGCCTTCGCCATCGCGAGATAGGTCTTGCCCGTACCCGCGGGACCGATGCCGAACACGATGGTGTTCTGCTCGATCGCGTCGACGTACTCCTTCTGTCCCAGTGTCTTCGGGCGGATCACCCGTCCCCGGGTCGACAGGATCGCCTCGCCGAGCACCTCACTGGGGCGGGGTCCGTCGTCGCGCCGCAGGATCCGTGCGGAGTGCTCGACGTCGCTCGGCGCGAGATCGTGCCCCGAGCGGGTCATCTCGATCAGCTCGTCGACGAGTCGCTTCGCCGCGGCGACGTCCTCAGACGATCCGCCCAGGGTGATCTCGTTGCCGCGCACCATCACCTGCACGTTCGGATGCTGCTTCTCGAGCATCCGCAGCAGCCGGTCCTGCGGGCCGAGCAGCTGCACCATGGCGATGCCGTCGGCGAAGATGCGCTCGGTGCGCTCGGGCTGGGCAGGGAAACGCGGGGGTGCGCTGTCGTTGTGTGCGCTGTCGTCAGAAGCCAACGAGCTTGCCCTCCTCGATGTCTCCGAGCACGTGCGCGTGGACGTGGAAGACCGACTGCGCAGCGCTGGCGCCGTTGTTGAAGATCAGGCGGTACTCGCCGTTGGCGTGCTCGGAGGCGATCTGCTTGGCCACGGCCACCATGGCGGCCATCAGGCCTGGGTCGCCGGCGGCCAGTTCGGTGACGTCGCGGTACTGCTCGGTCTTGGGGATCACGAGTGCGTGCAGCGGCGCCTGCGGATTGATGTCGCGGATCGCGAACACGCGGTCGGTTTCGGCGAGGATCTCGCCGGGGATCTCCCCGTTCAGGATGCGGGTGAAGATCGAGGGTTCGCTCATGCTTTCAGCTTATCCGGGTCCCTAGGCGTGTCGCCCTGGATCCCTGAGTACATCTGGGTCCCTGAGCTTGTCGCCTGTCGCCTGAGCCTGTCGCCTGTCGCCTGTCGGAGCGAGCGCCGGCGAGACGAAGTGAAGGGTCACCAGCGGCCCAGGGTGGCCGAGAGTACCGCGATCGCCGCGGGGCCTGCAGTCGAGGTGCGCAGCACCGTGTCGCCGAGGCGGACGCGCTCGGCGCCTGCCGCCTCGAGCCGCTCCAGCTCGTCGGGCGCGATGCCACCCTCCGGCCCGACCACGAGCACGAGGTCACGACCGTCGGGACGGACGCTGGTGAGCGGCGTCTGCGTCCACGGGTCGAGCACGAGAAGCCTGGCATCCGCCGCCCGCTCGGCCAGCTGCGCGGTGGACTGCACGGCGGTCACCTCGGGGACCCAGGCCCGGTGCGCCTGCTTGGCCGCCTCGCGGACGATCGTCGCCCAGCGCTCGCGACCCTTCGCCGCCTTCGGGCCCTCCCAGCGTGAGACGCTGCGCGCTGCCTGCCACGGCACGATCTCGTCGACGCCGAGCTCGCATGCGGCCTGCACGGCCAGCTCGTCTCGGTCGCCCTTCGCGAGCGCCTGCGCGAGCACGATGCGCGTCTCGGGTCCGTCCTGCACGCGGCGGCCGGTGATTCGCACACTCACCTGAGATGCGGTGACGTCTTCCGCCGCGCCCTCGAGCCAGACACCCCTGCCGTCGCCGATCGTCACGGTCTCGCCGACGCGCACCCGGCGCACCACCGAGGCGTGCTTCGCCTCTGATCCGGTGAGCCGGACGAGTTCGCCGATGGTGGCGTCGGTGCAGTCGGGTACGACGAAGTGCAGGGCCATGGGGCTCCGATCGGCTGTGGTGCGGAAGTCGGTCAGTGGCTGCGGAAGCGGTCGCGCAGCTTCGAGAACAGCCCCTGCTGGAACTGGGCGAGCTTGGGCTCCGGAGCCTTCGCCTTCTTGGCGAAGTCCTCGATGAGCTTGCGCTGCGCCCCGTCGAGCCGCGTCGGCGTGAGAACCTGCACGCCCACGCGCAGGTCGCCGCGCTGAGATCCGCGCAACGGAGTGATGCCCCTGCCGTCGATCGTGAGCACGTCACCCGACTGGACGCCGGCCCGCAGCTCCAGATCGACCGTGCCGTCGAGGCCCTCGATGGTCGCGGAGGTGCCGAGGATGGCATCCGTCATCGACACCTCGAGCGTGGCGAGCAGATCGTCGCCGTCCCGGCTGAAGACCGGATGCGGTGCGACGGCGACCTCGACGTACAGGTCGCCGTTCGGGCCTCCCGCGCGACCGACCTCGCCCGAGCCTGGCAGCTGCAGGCGCAGACCGGTCTCGACGCCGGCCGGGATGTCGAGGGCGACCGTGCGCCGCGAGCGCACGCGGCCCTGACCGGCGCACGACCCGCAGGGGTTGGGGATGACGGTGCCGTAGCCCTCGCAGGTGCCGCACTGCTGGGTGGTCACGACGTTGCCGAGCAGGCTGCGCACCTGGCGCTGCACGTGGCCGCTGCCGCCGCAGACGTCGCAGGTGACCGGAGACGTGCCGGGCTGGCAGCAGCTGCCGTGGCAGGTCTCGCAGAGCACCGCGGTGTCGACCTCGATGTCCCGGTGCACGCCGAACACGACGTCGCCGAGCTCGAGGTTGATGCGCACGAGCGCATCCTGACCCCGTTCGCGACGCGACCGCGGACGCGCGGAACGGGCGCCGCCCGCGGCACCGAAGAACGTCTCGAAGATGTCGCCGAATCCGCCGAACCCGCCGCCGAATCCGCCGTTCTGGTCGCCGCCCATGTCATAGCGGCGCCGGGAGTCCTCGTCGCTGAGCACGTCGTAGGCGTGCGTGACGAGCTTGAACCGCTCAGCCGCGTCCTCCCCCGGATTCACGTCCGGGTGCAGCTGCCTGGCGAGCTTGCGATAGGCCTTCTTGATCTCGTCCTGGGAAGCGTCCTTCGACACCCCGAGGACCTCGTAGTGATCCGCCACGGTCACCTTTCTTCGTGTGCGTTCGTGTATTCGGTCGCCCGGATCAGCGGGCGGCCTCGTCTTCTTCGAGCATCCGCGACAGATAGCGGGCGACGGCCCGTGCTGCGGCGAGGTTGCTCGGGTAGTCCATGCGGGTCGGCCCCATCACGCCGACGCGCGCCGTGCTGCCTGGCGCGGCGTAGTTGCTCGCCACGATCGACGCCTCACCGAGGCCGAACGGGGCGTTCTCGGTGCCGATGCTCGTGGCGAGACCGTGCTCGTCGGTCACCATCTCGCTCATCAGCCGCAGCAGGGTCACCTGCTCCTCGATCGCCTCGAGCAGAGGATGGATGCTGCCGCGGAAGTCCTGCTCGCGCCGCGCAAGCGTGGCAGCCCCCGCCATCACCAGCCGCTCCTGACGGAATTCGGCCAGCTCCTCGGCGATCACCGCCGCCAGCGACGACAGCGCGGGCGCGAGGCGCGAGCCGGTCTGCGGTTCGCGCGCCGATGCGATGCGCTCGGACGCCTCACCGACGGCACGGCCGGTGATGAGCGCCGCGAGCTGGGCGCGCAGCACTGCGAGGTCTGCGTCGTCGATGTCGATCGGCAGCGGCGAGATCCGCTGCGACACCCCGCCCGCGTCGGTGACCAGCACCACCAGCACGCGGTTGGGCGCCAGGGCGACGAGTTCGACGTGGGTGATGCTCGCGCGCGCGAACGACGGGTACTGGGCGAGAGCGACCTGACCGGTGAGCTGGGTGAGCACCCGCACCGTGCGGGCCATCAGGTCGTCGAGGTCGCTGGGCGCGGCGAGGAACGACTCGATCGCGGTGCGCTGCGGCGCCGACAGCGGGCGCACCTGGGCGAGGTGGTTGACGAAGACCCGGTATCCCTTGTCGGTCGGCACCCGCCCCGAGGAGGTGTGCGGAGCGGTGATCAGCTCTTCATCTTCCAGCTGGGCCATGTCGTTTCGGATCGTCGCGGCCGAGACGCCGAACGCATGGCGTTCGACGATCGATCTGCTGCCGACCGGTTCGTGCGTGGCGACGTAGTCCTGCACGATCGCACGGAGGACCTCAAGGCCTCGCTGTGTGACCATCATCCCTCCCGCTGGCACTCGAACGTTCCGAGTGCCAATCCTACCTGCTCGGGCTCCCCCTCAGGCTCGCGCCGGCTGTGCGGGTCGCACTGGCCGTGGGGGTCGCGTCGGCTGTGCGGGTCGCGCTAATCGGTGAGCGCGCGCACCACGGCATCCGCCAGCAGCCGGCCCCGCAGGGTCAAGCGCACGCGACGCTGCCGCAGAGCCGTGGCGGCATCGACCAGTCCGTCCGAGATCAGCTCGGCGACCCGATCGCGGCGGCCTTCGGCGATGTCGTCGATCGGCAGGCCCTCCGCGAGGCGACTCTGCAGCAGCACCCGCTCGAGGGTGCGCGCCTCGAGGTCGGGCCGCTCGCGGCCTGCGGCGGGCGACTCGTCGAGGGCGAGACGCTGCGCGTACGCCGCCGGATGCTTGACATTCCACCACCGCAGACCGGCGACATGGCTGTGGGCGCCGGGCCCGAAGCCCCACCAGTCCGCGCCGCGCCAGTACGCCATGTTGTGCCGCGACCGGTGGTCCCTCCCCTCGGGGGTTCCCGCGCCCGACGAACGACGCGCCCAGTTGCTGACCTCGTACCATTCGTATCCCGCCGCACCGAGGCGCTCGTCGGCGACCTCGTACATGTCGGCCTGCAGGTCGTCGTCGGGCGCCGGCACCTCGCCCCGCCTGATCTGCCTGGCGAGCTTGGTGCCGTCCTCGATGATCAGCGCGTACGCCGAGATGTGGTCGGGCTCGAGGTCGAGGGCCGCATCGAGGGACCTCTCCCAGTCCGCCAGCGACTCGCCAGGGGCGCCGTAGATCAGGTCAACGCTCACGTCGAGCCCGCCATCGCGTGCCGCGTCGACGGCCGTGCGCACGTTCTCGGGCCGATGCGTGCGGTCGAGTGCCGCCAGCACGTGCGGCACGGCCGACTGCATCCCGATCGAGAGGCGGGTGACCCCGGCATCCAGCAGCGTCCGCACCACCTCGGGCGTCACGGTGTCGGGGTTGGCCTCGACCGTCACCTCGGCGCCGTCGCGGATGCCGAACGCCGAGGTCGCCGCGGTGAGCATCCGCGCCAGATCGCCGGCGGGCAGCAGCGTCGGAGTGCCTCCGCCGAAGAAGACGGTGTCGAGCGGGCGGATGCCGTCGGCTTCGCCGAGCACCGCGCCCGCCAGCGCGATCTCCCGGATGAGCGTGTCGGCGTACTCGTCCTGCTTCGCTCCGCGCAGCTCGGTCGCGGTGTAGGTGTTGAAGTCGCAGTATCCGCAGCGCACCCGGCAGAACGGCACGTGCAGGTAGGCCGAGAACGGCACCGCGCGGTCGACGGCGAGGTCGTCGGGCAGACGGCCGTCGGCCGGCGCCGGGTCGCCCAGCGGAAGCGGCCCGGCCATCAGAGCGTCCGCGCCATCAGAATGCCTGTGCCATCAGCGAGCGCGCACCATCAGATCGGGGTGGCGTACAGCGGCGAGATCGCGCGCAGGTAGAGGGCGAACAGCTCGCGACGACGCCGCCGCACCATCCCGGGAAGGCGGTACAGCAGGGCGACGGGAGCGTCGAACGCCCGCACCGTGAACCACACCTCGTCGGTGTCTTCGCGCCAGTCGATGTCGAACGACTCCTCGCCGCTCACCACCGAGCCGCCGACCGTGCCGAGCACGAAGCCGATGCGGCGCCGCTCCTCGGTCACCGAGATCACCCGCAGCTCGGCATCCGCTCTCATGCCCTTGACGCGGCCGTGCAGCTTGAGGGTCGTGCCCGGCGCGACGAAGGGCGTGCCGTCGGTGGCGAAGCGCTGCTCGACCTGGGTGCGGTTCGGCGCGATGGGCGCGCCCTCGGCGTCGAAGCTCACGCCCGTGTACGCCGAACCCGCGGCCGGGCGCACATCGCGCAGCTCGAGGCCGGCCGCGCGCTGCGCGGTCCACGACAGAAGCGATTCGCCGGCGGTGCGGAAGCGGTCCTCACCGCTGCCGAGACGCCACGATGCCTCCGCGGGAATACTGCGTTCGGGCGGATACTGCATCAGGTCCGGTGCGTGGGTCGCACCCACTGCGGCATAGTCGACCGTGCCTTCACGGAAAGTCCCCCGACGCATGATCTCCAGCCTAAGCGACCTGTCTGAACAGTCTCCGAACGACACCGCGTCCCGAGCGTCCTACTTCTTGTCCTTGCCCTCGACGTCACCCGACAGCGCGGCGATGAACGCCTCCTGGGGCACCTCGACGCGGCCGACCATCTTCATGCGCTTCTTGCCCTCCTTCTGCTTCTCGAGCAGCTTGCGCTTGCGGCTGATGTCACCGCCGTAGCACTTGGCGAGCACGTCCTTGCGCAGCGCGCGGATGGTCTCGCGGGCGATGATGCGGGCGCCGATGGCGGCCTGGATGGGCACCTCGAAGTTCTGCCGAGGGATGAGCTTGCGCAACCGTTCGGTCATCAGCGTGCCGTAGGCGTACGCCTTGTCGCGGTGCACGATCGCGCTGAACGCGTCGACCTTGTCGCCCTGCAGCAGTACGTCGACCTTGACGAGGTCTCCCTCCTGCTGCCCGTCGGGCTCGTAGTCGAGGCTGGCGTAGCCCTGCGTCTTGGACTTCAGCTGGTCGAAGAAGTCGAACACGATCTCGCCGAGCGGCATCCGGTAACGCAGCTCGACCCGCTCCTCCGAGAAGTACTCCATGCCCAGCAGCGCACCCCGCCGCGACTGGCAGAGCTCCATGACCGTGCCGACGTAGTCCTTGGGCAGCAGGATCGCGGTCTTCACCATCGGCTCGGAGACGGAGGCGACGCGCCCGTCAGGGTACTCGCTCGGGTTGGTGACGATCACCGTCTCGCCGGTGTCGGTGATGACCTCGTAGATCACACTCGGCGCGGTGGTGATGAGGTCGAGCCCGAATTCGCGCGAGAGTCGCTCGGTGATGATCTCGAGGTGCAGCAGGCCGAGGAAGCCGCAGCGGAAGCCGAAGCCGAGCGCGACCGACGTCTCGGGCTCGTACTGCAGAGATGCGTCCGACAGCTTGAGCTTGTCGAGCGCCTCGCGCAGCTCGGCGTAGTCACTGCCGTCGATCGGGTATATGCCCGAGAAAACCATGGGCTTCGGGTCGGTGTAGCCGGCGAGCGCCTCGGTGGCGGCTCCCCTGGCGGTGGTGACCGTGTCGCCCACCTTCGACTGGCGCACGTCCTTCACACCGGTGATCAGGTAGCCGACCTCGCCGACGCCGAGCCCCTTCGACGGGATCGGCTCGGGGCTGGAGACCCCGATCTCGAGCAGATCGTGCATCGCCTTGGTCGACATCATCTGGATCCGCTCGCGCGGGTTCAGCTTGCCGTCGACCATGCGCACGTAGGTCACGACACCGCGGTACGAGTCGTACACCGAGTCGAAGATCATGGCTCGCGCCGGGGCATCCGGGTCGCCGACCGGGGCCGGGATGTCCTGCACGATGCGGTCGAGCAGCTCCTCAACGCCGACGCCGGTCTTGCCCGACACGCGCAGCACGTCCTCGGGCCTGCCGCCGATGAGATCGGCGAGCTCCTTGGCGAACTTCTCGGGATCGGCCGCAGGAAGATCGATCTTGTTCAGCACGGGGATGATGTGCAGGTCGTTCTCGAGCGCCAGGTACAGGTTCGCGAGGGTCTGCGCCTCGATGCCCTGCGCCGCGTCGACCAGCAGGATGGCGCCCTCGCACGCCGCCAGCGAACGGGAGACCTCGTAAGTGAAGTCCACGTGACCGGGCGTGTCGATCATGTTCAGGGCGAAGGTCTCGCCGCCGGCCGACCAGGGCATCCGCACGGCCTGGCTCTTGATGGTGATGCCGCGCTCGCGCTCGATGTCCATGCGGTCGAGGTACTGAGCGCGCATGTCGCGATCCGCCACCGAGCCGGTGACCTGCAGCATCCGATCGGCCAGGGTCGATTTGCCGTGATCGATGTGGGCGATGATGCAGAAGTTGCGGATCTGCGTGGCGGGCGTCGCTGCCGGTGACAGCGGGGTGAGAGCGCGGGGTGACATGTGGTCCTTGGGGCGTCCGAGAGGGTTCAGACAAGTCTACGTTCAGCCCGGCGCAATCCCCATTCCGCTGCACCGGTGATAGTCTCGCGAAGTTGCCCGAGGCGATCCGGCGAGACTGGGTCCCATCGGCTATACGACTCCGTCACAGCCTCCCCGCGGGTGTCGGCGTAGGCTGGAAGCGGAATGACCTATAACGTCATCCCGACTCAGCGTCGCGTCGGAGATCCCGCGCACGGCTGTAAAAGAGAAAGACCCTCCACCTTGATCAAGTATCTCGTGCGCCGGACACTCGGCTGGCTGCTCATGATCGTGGTCGCGACGAATGTCACCTACTTCCTTGCCTGGTCATTCCTCGATCCGCGAAGTAACTACGTCGGCCGCAAACCGCCCCTGAGTCCTGAGCAGATCGAAGGTCTGCTCGGACCGCGAAATCTCAGTGAGAGCACTCCGCTGATCGAGCGGTGGTGGACCTGGCTCACGGGCATCCTGCTCCGGTGGGACTGGGGCCTCAGCCCCACCGGCGGCTCGGTGAACAACGAGATCGGCTACCGCATGTGGGTCAGCGCCGAGCTGGTGCTCGGGGCGACCATCATCATGACCGTCCTGGGCATCTGGATCGGCGTGTACACGGCATCCCACCAGTACAAGCTCGGCGATCGCATCTGGCAGGCCGTGTCGATCATCACGATGAACATCAACATCATCGTCGCCGCCCTCGCCGTGGTGATCCTCGCCATCAACTTCAACAACTGGGTCGACACGCGCGTCTTCTACGTCACCGGGTCGTCCAGCGAGGGGGTCACCGGATTCTTCCCGGTGCTCGTCGACGCACTGCAGCATCTGATCCTGCCGACCATCGCGCTCGTCGTGACCGGGTACGCGGGCACGCACTTCCTGCAGCGCTCGCTGCTGCTCGACAACATCAGCGCCGACTACGTCCGCACGGCACGCGCCAAGGGGCTCACCAAGTCCCAGGCCATCCGGCGCCACGCCCTGCGCACATCGCTGATCCCCGTGGCCACGCAGGTCGCGTTCTCGATCCCGGCGATCTTCACCGGCGCCATCCTGACCGAGACGATCTTCGCCTGGCAGGGCATGGGGCGCTACTTCCTGACCACGATCAACGGCAACGATGTGCACGGCGTGGTCGCCGTGGCAGCCTTCGGTGCCGTGCTGACCGCGATCGGCGCCGTGCTCGCCGACATCGCCGTCGTGGTCCTCGACCCGCGAGTGAGGGTGAGCTGACATGACGAACCAGATGATCGACTCCGGGGTCCAGCCGCCGGTCGGCCCCGACACCACCGCCGAGCGGATCCCCAGCAAGCAGCTGTCGAAATGGACGCTGTACACGCGCCGCTTCATGCGCAACAAGCCGGCCGTGTTCGGCATCGTGATCTTCGTCCTGCTGGCCCTGGCCTCCGTCATCGTGCCGCTGTTCGCGCGCTGGGAGGTCAACGAGATGGACTTCCTGAACCTTTCCACCGGCCCCTCGTCCGACCACTGGTTCGGCACGAACGCCTCGGGCAACGACACGTTCATGCAGACCTTCGTGGGTCTGCAGCGCTCGCTGATGATCGCCCTCGTCGTCTCCATCGGTGTGACGGTGATCTCGGCGATCGTCGGCACCGCGGCAGCCTACTTCGGTGGCATGGTGGAGCGGGTCACCCTGCTGGTCATCCACTTCTTCATGGTGGTCCCGACCTTCCTCATCCTCGCCCTCGTCTCGAACGACGCCGGCGGCGACTGGCGGGTCATCTCGCTCGCTCTGATCTTCACAGGCTGGTTCTTCCCCGCCCGCGTGATCTGGACCATGGCGCTCTCGCTGCGCGAGCGCGAGTACGTGCACGCGGCGCGCTACATGGGCGTGCCCGGCATGCGCGTGGTGCTGCGGCACCTGCTGCCGAACGTCGGCTCGCTGCTGGTGATCAACTTCACCCTGGGCGTGGTCGCCGCGGTCATGACCGAGACCGGCCTGTCGTTCATCGGCTTCGGTGTGAAGATCCCCGACGTCTCGCTCGGCTCGCTCATCGGCGAGGGGGCGGCCAGCGTCACCAGCGCACCATGGCTGTTCTACTTCCCGGCCCTCGCCCTCACCCTGCTGACCGTGTCTATGGCGCTCGTCGCCGACGGACTTCGCGATGCCCTCGACCCCACCTCTGCGGCGGGAGGCCGTGCATGAGCAACGTACTCTCCGTCCGTGACCTCAAGGTCAGTTTCGCCTCGGAGGCCGGCCGCGTCGACGCCGTGCGCGGGGTCTCGTTCGACCTCGAGGCAGGCAAGACACTCGGCATCGTCGGCGAGTCCGGCTCGGGCAAGTCGGTCACCTCGCTGGCCATCATGGGGCTGCTCGACGAGAACGCGCGAGTCACCGGCTCCATCCAGTTCGAGGGCGAGGAGCTGCTCGGCAAGACCGACAAGGAGATGTCGGTGATCCGCGGCAACGGCATGGCGATGGTCTTCCAGGACCCGCTCACCTCGCTCACGCCGGTGTTCACGATCGGCGATCAGCTGATCGAGGCGCTCACGGTGCATCGCAGCCTGTCGCGCGCCCAGGCATGGGAGCGCTCGCTCGAGCTGCTGCGCCTGGTCGGCATCCCCGAGCCCGAGAAGCGGATGAAGTCGTTCCCGCACGAGTTCTCCGGCGGGATGCGCCAGCGCGTGGTCATCGCCATCGCGATGGCGAACAACCCGCGCCTGATCATCTGCGACGAGCCGACGACGGCCCTCGATGTGACCATCCAGGCGCAGATCCTCGACCTCATCGAGAAGGCACAGGACGAGACCGGCGCCGCGGTGATCATGATCACTCACGACATGGGCGTGGTGGCGCGCACCGCCGATGACGTCATGGTGATGTACGCGGGCAAGCCCGTCGAGCACGCCCCGGCGCACGAGTTGTTCCACCGCACCCGGATGCCGTACTCGATCGGCCTGCTCGGCGCGATCCCCCGCGTCGACAAGGTCGAGAAGGAGCCGCTGACACCCATCAAGGGCAACCCGCCGCTGCTGATCGACTTGCCCGACGCGTGCCCGTTCGCCGCGCGCTGCCCGATCGCGCTCCCGGCGTGCGTGCAGGGCGAGCCTGCGCTGCTGCCGGTCGTCACCGGCGGCGGCCAGTCGCACCTGGCGGCGTGCATCCGTGCCGACGAGATCGACGACGACGCGCGCATCGGCGGGCTGCCGGTGTACCCGGTCGCCCCGATCCCCGAGAGCGACCTCACCCGCACGCCCCGCGAGCAGCGTCCGGTGACGCTCGAGGTGCGCAACATGGTCAAGACGTTCCCGCTGACCAAGGGCGCGTTCCTCAAGCGCAAGGTGGGCGAGGTGCACGCGGTCAAGGGCGTGAGCTTCGATGTGCGCGAGGGCGAGACCATGGCCATCGTCGGCGAGTCCGGTTCGGGCAAGACCACGACCCTGCTGCAGATCATGGACTTCGAGAAGCAGGCCGACGGCGACATCATCATCGCCGGCACAAGTGTGAACGAGCTGCACGATCGCAAGCTCGAGCGCCGGCTGCGCCGCGACATCCAGATCGTCTTCCAGGACCCGATGGGCGCGCTCGACCCGCGCATGACGGTCACCGACATCATCGCCGAGCCCATGCGCGCCATCGGAATGGCCAAGGACGAGGTCAACAGCCGGGTGCACGAGCTGATGGACCTGGTGGGGCTGAACCCCGCGCACCGCGACCGCTTCCCCGGCGCGTTCTCGGGCGGCCAGCGCCAGCGCATCGGCATCGCTCGGGCGCTGTCGACCAATCCGAAGATCATCGTGCTCGACGAGCCGGTCTCGGCGCTCGACGTATCGATCCAGGCCGGCGTGATCAACCTGCTCGACGAGCTCAAGGTCAAGCTGGGACTGTCGTACCTGTTCGTCGCCCACGACCTCTCCGTCATCCGCCACATCGCGGATCGGGTCGCGGTCATGTACCTCGGCGAGTTCGTCGAGCACGGCGACGTCGACGAGGTCTTCGACAACCCCCAGCACCCCTACACGCAGGCGCTGCTGTCGGCGATCCCCGTGCCCGACCCCGACATCGAGCGCACCCGCCAGAGGGTCGTGTTCGATCCGGAGACCATGTCGACACGTCCGGCCACGGTCTGATCACCGTCCGATAACAGTTAGTCCTCATTCACTGTCGCGTCCGCCGCATGCCCCGAGCGCGAACTATTCTCCCCATATGACACGCCGCAAGGCGAAAGGAGCACCATGAAGCAGCAGAAGCTGATGGGAGCGCTGGCACTCACCGGCGCTTTCGCACTCGTCCTCACCGGGTGCGCCTCTGACACCGGCAACAAGGGTGGCAGCGGCGACGACGGCAGCGCAGCCGAGACCTCGGCCGCGGACTACAACCCGCAGCCCCGCGAGAACCTCAAGGAGGGCGGCACGGTCAACTTCCCGATCAACGAGATCCCCGAGCAGCTGAACTCCTTCCACGGCGACGGCAGCGCTGACACCGCTCGCGTCGCCGCGTGGTACATGCCCCAGATCCTGCTGCAGAAGCCGGACGGCACGCCGTACAAGCACGACGCGTACCTCGACGAGTGGAAGATCGACACGGTCGACGGCAAGACCCAGATCACCTTCACGTTCACCGACGAGGCGACCTGGAACGACGGCACGCCGATGGACTGGACCGCGATCGACGCGACCTGGAAGGCCAGCCGCTCGACCGAGGAGGGCTTCGTCCCGAACGCCACCGACGGCTACAAGGAGATCGAGAAGGTCGAGCAGGGCGACACGCCCAAGACCGCGATCGTCACCTTCAAGGGCGAGTTCGCGTGGCCGCAGATGCCGTTCCTCACGGGCATCATCCACCCGGCCCTGGCCGACCCCGACACCTTCAACACCGCGATGATCGACGACCCGCACGCCGAGTGGGGCGCCGGTCCCTACACCGTCGACGAGTTCGACGCGAACAAGGACTTCATCTCGTTCAAGCCGAACGAGAAGTGGTGGGGCGACAAGCCGCTGCTGGACGAGGTCACCTTCAAGGGCATGGACTCGCAGGCCTCGATCAACGCGTTCAAAAACGGCGAGATCGACATGGTCGGCGTGGGCACCAAGGACCGCCTCGCGCAGGTCAAGGACATGAAGGACATCGAGATCTACCGCGCGCAGCAGACGGCCAACACGCTGCTCGAGGTCGACGCCGAGAAGCCGCAGTTCGCGGACGTCAAGGTGCGCGAGGCGTTCTTCAAGGCCATCGACATCGACCAGCAGAAGAAGATCGCCTGGAACGGCCTCGGATACGAGGAGGAGCCGGCCGGTTCGCTGACCCTCTTCTCGTTCCAGCCGGGCTACACCAACGCGCTCGAGGAAGCCGGCTACAAGTTCGACGTCGAAGGCGCCAAGAAGCTCCTCGACGAGGCGGGCTGGAAGGAGGGCTCGGACGGCATCCGCGAGAAGGACGGCGTCAAGCTCTCGGTCACCTACCCGATCCACAACGACGACCCGACGCAGAAGGCCCTCGCGCAGTCGATCCAGGCCCAGGAGAAGGCCATCGGCATCGAGGTCAAGGTGGACGTCCGCCCGTCGAACAAGTTCGCCGAGGACTACAACACCAAGAACTGGGACATCTTCAGCCTGCGCTTCACCTCGTCCGACCCGTTCGGCGCGGCATGGTTCTGCCAGCTGTACTGCCAGGACATGGGCCTGAACCTCTCTGGCGTGCAGACGCCTGAAATGGATGAGCGCATCCACGAAGAGGTCGAGTCGATCAACGACCCCGAGAAGCAGACGGCCGCGGCCATGAAGCTCGAGGCCGAGATCTTCCAGGACTGGGGCCTCATCCCGCTGTACAACGGACCGTCCATCTCGGCGGCCAAGACGGGCCTCGCCAACCTGACCCCGGAGCCCTACGTGGGTCTGGACCTCTTCGGCGTGCAGCCGGTTGAGAACGTCGGCTGGGAGAAGTAGGCACAGCACGATCTGAGCGGGGCCGGTGGTTCATCCACCGGCCCCGCTTTCTTCGTATGCTGAGAGGGTGAGCGTTCAGGTCGTCCTCGTGCACGGCATCCGCACGTCGGCCACGATGTGGCGCTCGCAGCTCTCCTGGCTCGCCGAGAACGGCATCCCGGCGACGGCGGTCGACCTTCCCGCGCACGGCACGCGGATGCACGAGGACTTCACCCTGCACGAGGCGCTGCACACGATCGACGCCGCGGTGCGGGCTGCGGCCGAGCACGGGCACGTGCTGCTCGTCGGGCATTCGATGGGCGGACTGCTCTCGCTCGCCTATGCCGGCGGAGAGGACCCGCCGCCGCTCGCGGGCACCGTCGCGGTGTCGTGCACCGCGCTCCCACGCGGCGCGGCGCTGCGGGCGTACCGGGTGCTGGCCGGTGCGATGAACTCGCTGCCGGGCCGCGGCCAGTGGCTCACCGATCGGGTGCTCGCGGCGACCCTGCCTGTCGACACGCGCGGCGACTTCGCGGCCGGCGGATACGCGTTCGACGCCCAGGATGCCGCGTTGAGCAGCCTCGCGACGCTCGATCTCGAGACCGCGCTCGCGCGCATCCGAGAGCCGCTGTGGTTCGTGAACGGGCAGTTCGACCAGCTGCGGGTGAACGAAGCGCTCTTCCAGCGTCTCGCCCCGCACGCGGAGCTGATCGTGGTGCCCCGCGCCACGCACCTGGTCACGGCGATGCGCCCGTCGGTATTCAACGCGGTGCTGCGACTCGCGTTGGCCACGCTGGATGCCGGGAGCTGAGGACGCTGTCGATCAGGCGCGGCACCGACCCGTTCAGCACCTGCCCTTCACTGCTGGTAGTATTGGTTCTTGGCTTGCGTGTGGGTTCGTCCCTCACGACCGCTGTGCGGCGTCCCTCTACCGTCGGCAGCATCCGATTCCCATCCAGACAGAAAGTGTCCACACGTGGCAAACATCAAGTCGCAGATCAAGCGCAACAAGACCAACCTGAAGGCTCAGGAGCGCAACCGCGCCGTCAAGAGCGAGCTGAAGACGCTGGTCCGCAAGACCCGCGAGGCCATCGCCTCCGGCGACAAGGAGGCCGCAGAGGGCGCCCTCAAGCTCGCGTCGGTGAAGCTCGACAAGGCCGTCAGCAAGGGCGTCGTGCACAAGAACCAGGCGAAGAACCGCAAGTCGGCCATCGCCAAGAAGGTCGCCGCTCTCTGAGCTCTTCGACAGGCTCAGGGTCCGAATAGGCCCGGATGCTTCGAAGGCCCGTCCCGTTCGCGGGGCGGGCTTTCTGCTGTGCGGGCGGAACGCGTCAGCGAGGTGGCACGCGTCAGCGAGTCGACGCGAACGCGTCGCGCGTGGCGACGACCGTGACCATGCGCTCGAGCGCGAAGATCGGGTCGCGTGCGGCGCCCTTCACCTCGGCGTCGGCGCGGGCCGCCGCTTGGATCGCCATGCCGAGGGAGCGCTCGTTCCACCCGGCGAGGTCTTTGCGCGCGCGATCGACCTGCCAGTCCTTCATCCCCAGCTGCTGCGCGAGCTGACGGCTGGGCTCACGGCGGCCGGCGACGCGCGCCATCGTGCGCAGCTTCATGGCGAAAGCCGCGACCATGGGCACGGTATCGGCGCCGGATGCCAGGGCGTGGCGCAGCGCGACGAGGGCCTCGCCGTAGCGGCCGGCGATCGCGGTGTCGGCGACGACGAACGCCGACACCTCTACGCGGCCGCCGTAGTACTTGGTGATGACGTCGTCGGTGATGTCTCCCTCGACGTCGCCGATGAGCTGCTGACAGGCGGCTGCGAGCTCGGTGAGGTCGTCGGCGAAGGCCGAGACGAGCGCGCGCAGCGCGGTCGGCTGGATGCGCTTCTTCACCGCCTTGAACTCGCCCGCCGCGAAGTCGACGCGGTCCGAGTCCCGCTTCACCGCGGCACACGGGATCTCGATGCCGCCGCCGATGCCGGCACGGACGGCATCGAGCAGCTTCTTTCCGCGCACCGTCGCTCCGGTGTGGCGGAGGATCACGGTCGCGCCTTCCTGCGGCGCCTCGACGTAGCGCACAGCCTCCTGCAGGAAGGCATCGGTGCATTTCTCGACGCCAGCCACGCGTACCAGCCGTGGTTCGCCGAACAGCGAGGGCGAGGTGAGCGCGAGCAGCGTGCCGGCCGCGTAGTCGTCGGCGCGGATGTCGCTGACCTCGAGCGCCGGATCCTCGGCGCGCAGGTAGTCGCGGACGCCGGCGATCGCGCGCTCGGCGAGTACCTCTTCGGGCCCGGAGACGAGAACGATCGGCGCCGGGCGCGGTTCACGCCATGACACCTGCGGGATCTTGGCGCCCTTCGCGGCCGTGCTGCGTGCCGAAGAACGGGGAGCTGCCATGCTCACAGCCTACCGGCGGGTGCCGACCTTCACCCGTGACGCCTACTCCTCGCGCTCGGTCCACACGACCAGCCGCCCCTCCGCCTCGCCGAGCAGCACGAGCCCACGCCGATCGGTGCGCAGCGCGCGCGAGCCCGCCGCCTCGAGAAGTGCCAGCGCCTCCTCGCGCGGATGCCCGTAGTCGTTCTCCGCGCCCACGCTGATCAGCGCCGCCGGCGCGGCGAGCTGCGCGTACAGCGCCGGCTCCTGGTCGCGGCTGCCGTGGTGTGCGACCTTGACCACCGCGTACTCGCCACGCACCCGGCCGCTCGAGAGCAGCTGACGCTGCGGAGCAGCCGAGAGATCGCCGAGCATGAGCATCCGGGGCACTCCGCCGCCGGCGATGTCGACGACGACGCTGGCATCGTTGCCGCTGGGGAACGCCGCCGAGTCCGGCGGCGGCCAGACGACCCGCCACTGGGCCGATCCGAGCGTCCCGCCGGTGCCCACCGCTCCGCGCCGCAGGGTGGCGCCGCCCGCCGTCAGCTCATCGAGGATTCGCTGATCGGCGGGCTCGGCCACCGGTCCGTGCAGCACCGTGCCGACGCGACCGGCGAGCGAGGTCGCCGCACCGACGTGGTCGACGTCGAAGTGCGTGAGCACGAGCAGGTCGATGCGGTCGGTGCCGGTCTGCGCCAGACACCTGGCGAGGGCGTCCGGATCCGGCCCGGCGTCGACGAGGGCGGTCTGCTCTCCCGAGCGGACGAGCACCGCATCGCCCTGCCCGATGTCGCAGGCGGCGATCGACCAGGACGCGGGAGTCGTCATCGAAGCGAGCGGCCCGCTCAACAGCATCCGTGCGATCGAGGCGGCCAGCGCGATGACGACGACGGCCGCGGCCGCCAGCCGCAGCCGACGCGAACGTGGGCGGACGAGCACGAGCGTGACCGCAGCGCTGAGCACGGCGACGACGACCGCCGCAGCGGGCCCCGCCGGCACCGCGGCGGTGGCTCCGGGCAGCGCCGCCGACACGGTCGCGGTCGTCTGGATCCACGCTGCGGGCAGCCACGCCGTCGCCGCGAGCAGGTCCGCCAGCGCGGGCACGGGAGAGGTGAGACACGCCAGCAGCCCGATCACGGTCGCGATGGGCGCGGCGGGTGCGGCGAGGAGGTTGGCGACGACTCCGATCACCGACTGCGTATCAGAGAACAGCGCGACGATCGGCCCGCACACCAGCTGCGCCGCCAGCGGCACCGACAGGGCGAGGGCGAGCGGCACGGGCATCCAGCGCCCCAGCCCGCGCAGCAGCGGACGGGACAGCACCAGCAGCGCCGCGGTCGCAGCTGCCGACAGCGCGAAGCCCGGTGTCGCCGCCAGCCAGGGATCGGCGATGAGCAGCCCGCAGACAGCGAGCGAGAGCATCGCCAGTCCCGCGCTCGGCCTGCCGAGCAGCAGGGTGAGCATCGCGAGCGCGGCCATCACCGAGGCGCGGATGACGCTGGGCTCGGGCGTGACCAGCACGACGAAAGCTCCCAGGGCGAGCAGCGAGAATGCGATGCGCAGGCCGCGACCGCCGCCGAGCAGCGAGACGAGCCAGAACACGGCCGCGACCACGATCGCGCAGTTGGCCCCGCTGACGGCCGTGAGGTGGCTGAGTCCGGATGCCAGCATCGCGGCGCTGACGTCTTCCGACACCGCTCTCGTGTCGCCCACCGCGAGTCCCGGGAGCAGCCCGGCACCCGGCTCGGGCAATCCGCTCGCCCGCTCGATGAACTCGGCGCGCGTGGTCGCGGCGACGGCGAAGATCCCGGATGCCGGCGTCGTCACCTCTGCGCGAGTGCCGAAGAGCACAAGGGCGGCCCGCTCGCCGGCATCCGTGCGCTTGCCCTGCCCGGTCACCTGGAGCACGGCACCGAGGTCTGCTCCGTCGATCGGCGCGACGCCGACCCGCACCGGGCCGGAGACGCGCTGCGGGTGCCCGGGCGGACCGATCGCGACGGTCTGCGCATCGAACCACAGGCGCCCGTCGCTGCCGACGGATGCCGAGGAGCTGACTTCGACGAGCGCCTCGATGACGTGCCCGTCCTGCGCCGCGAGGGTGTCGCGCGCCGGCTGCGCGGCCGTGACGGTCGCGGCGAGACCCGCCCCGCACAGCAGAACGAGCACGATGAGCCCCGCTCGGCGGCGACGGGTGACCACGAGCAGCGCCGCCACGGTGAGCACGACCGGGATCGCCACGGCGACGAGTCCCGGCATGTGGATGAGCAGCAGGCCCGTCCCCCAGAGCACCACCGCGACCACGGTCGTGCGCAGATCCTTCACACTCGCACCTTCTCGCGCACACCGGCGAGCAGCTTCTCCCCGATTCCGGGCACGGCCAGCAGATCGTCGACCGAGCGGAAGCGCCCGTTCTCGTCGCGCCACTCGATGATCCGCTGCGCCAGCGCCGGGCCGATGCGCGGCAGCGTCTCGAGCGCGGTCTGGTCGGCGGTGTTGAGGTTCACGACGCCGTCGGTCCCGGCGCCTCCGCCGCCGCTGCCGCCGCCTCCGCCGCCCTCCGCTGCACCGGGCGGCGGCTCCGCGCCGATCTTCGGCACCACGATCTGCTCGCCGTCGCTCAGCGGGCGGGCGAGGTTCACCGCCTGCAGATCGGCGGACTCGAGCGTGCCGCCCGCGGCCGCCAGGGCGTCGACCAGCCGGGCATCCGGATCGACGATGTACAGGCCGGGCGTGACGACCTCGCCCAGCACGTGCACGTACAGCCCCTCGGCCGGCGCGACGGCAGACCCGTGCCCGGCACCATCGACGGTGTCGGCCGACGCCGTCGAGGCGCCGTCGAGCGCGATGCTCTCGACGGGACCCGCCTGACCGCGCAGGATGCCCCAGCCGACCGCCGCCGACAGCACCACCAGTCCCAGCGTCACCGCGGCGCCGATGCCCAGCCTCAGACGCGGGCGTGCGCGTGCATCCGGCTCTGCAGGCTCGTCGGCTGACACCCTGTCACGCTAGGCCGTCGCCACGGGCCGCCGGCCGCAGATCCCGGCGACTGTGCACAACTCGCGCGGGAACGCGGCCTGTGCACATCCGCCGAGAGCGGTCGATCAGCCCTTGACGGCGAAGTTGACGATCTTCGGTGCGCGCACGATCACGCGAACGATCTCCTTGCCCTCCAGCGCCCGCTGCACTTTCTCGTCGGCCCGCGCGGCTGCCTCCAGGTCGGCGTCGGAGATGTCGGCGGCGACCTCGAGGGTCGCGCGCACCTTGCCGTTCACCTGCACGGCGACGGTCGCCGTGTCCTGCACGAGCAGTGCGGGATCGGCATCCGGCCACTGCACGGCGCTGACCGACGGCTCGTGCCCGAGCCGGGCCCACATCTCCTCACCCGTGTGCGGCGAGATGAGCTCGAGGATCATCGCGACGGTCTCGGCCGCCTCTCGCACGGCGGGGTCGCCGGCACCTGCGCCGGTGTCGATCGTCTTGCGGATGCCGTTCACCAGCTCCATGAGACGCGCGACGACGACGTTGAACTTCGTCTGCTCGACGAGCGCCGGCGCGTCGGCCAGCAGGCGGTGGGTGATGCGGCGCAGGGCCGCGTCACCGGCATCCGGAGCGATTCCCGGCTCGCTCGTCACCTCGTCGGCGACGCGCAGCGCGCGGGAGAGGAACTTCTGCGCCCCCGACAGCGAGACGCCGTTCCACTCCTTGTCGTCTTCCACCGGTCCGGCGAATGCGAGGCCCAGGCGCAGAGCGTCGGCGCCGTACTGGCCGAGCAGGTCGGACAGCTCGACGAGGTTGCCCTTGCTCTTCGACATCTTCGCGCCGTCCATGATGACCATGCCCTGGTTCACCAGGTTCGAGAACGGCTCCTCGAAGTCGATCAGACCCAGGTCGAACAGCACCTTGGTGATGAAGCGCGCGTACAGCAGGTGCAGAATCGCGTGCTCGACACCGCCGAAGTACCCGTCGACCGGCGCCCAGCGCCTGGCCTGCTCGGGGTCGAACGCGAACTGGTCGCTGTTAGGCGACAGGAAGCGCAGGAAGTACCACGAGCTGTCGACGAACGTGTCCATGGTGTCGGCGTCGCGGAGCGCCGGCTCGCCCGACGCGGGATCGACCGTGCGCACCCACGACTCGGCCGCACCCAGCGGCGACGAGCCCTTCGGACGCAGGTCGAGCCCGTCGACGCTCGGCAGCCGCACGGGCAGACGATCTTCGGGCACGGGCACGACGCTGCCGTCGTCGAGGTGCAGCATGGGGATCGGAGTGCCCCAGAAGCGCTGACGTGAGATCAGCCAGTCGCGCAGACGATAGTTCTTCGCCGCACGGCCGGTGCCCGCCTCACCCAGCTGGGCGATGGTGCGGGCGATCGCGTCGGCCTTGTCGACACCGTTCAGGTCGCCCGAGTTCACCAGGCGACCGTTGCCGATCAGTGCGATGCCGGTCACAGCGGGGTCGAGTTCGGTCAGGTCGCCGCCCTCGTTCGCGCCACCCTCGACCGTCGTGTCGACGACGGTCTTCACCGGAAGGTCGAATTCGCGAGCGAAGTCGAGGTCGCGCTGGTCGTGCGCGGGCACGGCCATGACCGCGCCGTGGCCGTAGTCGGCCAGCACGTAGTCTGCGGCCCAGACGGGCATCCGCTCGCCGTTCACCGGGTTGACCGCATAGCGCTCGAGGAAGACGCCGGTCTTCGGACGGTCGGTCGACTGGCGCTCGATCTCGGTCTGCTTCTGCACCGTCTCGAGGTAGTCCTGGAAGCGCATGCGCACCTCGGACGACGAACCGGATGCCAGCTCCGCGGCCAGATCGGAGTCGGGGGCGATCACGAAGAACGTCGCTCCGTGCAGCGTGTCGGGGCGCGTGGTGAACACGGTGACGGGCTCGTCTCGACCCTCGATGACGAAGTCGACGTCGGCGCCGGTGGAGCGGCCGATCCAGTTGCGCTGCATCTGCAGCACCTTGTGCGGCCAGTGGCCCTCGAGCGTGTCGAGGTCGTCGAGCAGCCGGTCGGCGTAGTCGGTGATCTTGAAGTACCACTGCGTGAGCTTCTTCTTCACGACCTCGGCGCCGCAGCGCTCGCAGCGGCCGTCGACGACCTGCTCGTTCGCCAGCACGGTCTGGTCGTTGGGGCACCAGTTGACTGCGCTCTTCTTGCGGTACGCCAGCCCGCGCTCGTACAGCTTCAGGAACAGCCACTGGTTCCACCGGTAGTACTCCGGGTCGGAGGTGTGCAGCACACGCGACCAGTCGTACGACATGCCGTAACCGCGGAAGCCGGCCTTGTGCTGGTCGATGTTCTTGTAAGTCCACTCGCGCGGGTCGGCGCCGCGCTTGATGGCGGCGTTCTCGGCGGGAAGGCCGAACGAGTCCCACCCGATCGGGTTCAGCACGTTGTGACCGCGGTGCCGCCAGTACCGGGCGACGATGTCGGGATACAGGTAGTTGATGGCGTGCCCCATGTGCAGGTCGCCCGACGGGTACGGGAACATGCCGAGGATGTACTTGCGCGGCCGATCGTCGTCGTCGCCGCCCGCCGCGAACGTGTCGTTCTCGGCCCAGTACTCCTGCCACTTGAGCTGGATGTCGTGTGCGGACATCACTTCAGGGGACTCGGCGTGGGACGCGTGCTCGGTCAAGGAACGGCCAATCTGACGATGCGGAACGGCCCGGAAATCGGGCCCTTCCAGGGTATCGCGAGCGGTGTGCGCTCAGGAAACCGGCAGCAGGCCGCGCCAGGGCTCGGGCAGCACCGCGCCGAGCGCGGCGAGCGGGGCACGCGCCTTCGTCGCGACCTCCGCAGCCTCGGCGTCCGGCTGCGACAGCCAGGTGATCCCGCCGCCGGCGCCGACGGATGCCGAATCCGCGTCGATCATGATCGTGCGGATGACCATCGCGAGGTCGACCCTGCCGTCGATGCCGACGTGTCCGAAGCATCCGGAGTACACCCCGCGCGGGGCGCGCTCGAGGCCGTGCAGGATCGTCATCGCCGACAGCTTCGGCGCACCGGTCATGCTCCCCGCCGGGAATGCGGCGTCGCACAGATCGCCGAAGGTGACTCCGTCGCGCAGCCTCACACTGACCGTGCTCACCAGCTGGTGCACCGCAGGATACGTCTCCACCTTCCAGAGCCGTTCGACCCGCACCGTGCCGGGTACGCCGACATGCGAGAGGTCGTTGCGCATGAGGTCGACGATCATGACGTTCTCGGCGCGCTCCTTGGCATCCGTCCGCAGCTCTTCAGCGAGCCGCGCATCTTCCTCCGGCGTGGTTCCCCGCGGCCGGGTGCCCTTGATCGGACTCGTCGAGGCGCGCCCCCCGGCCGTGCTGAGGAACTGCTCGGGACTGGCGCTGAGCAGATGCTGCTCCCCCACTCTCAGGTAGCCGCCGTGATGTGCGGGCGTCGCCCGGCGCAGACGCCGGTAGACGGCGAAGGGATCGGCGGGCCGTGTGGCCGTGAAGCGCGTGGTGAGGCACAGCTGATAGGCGTCTCCGCGCCGGATGGCCGCGCGGCACTCCTCGACGAGGGCGGTGTACTCGCCGACGTCGTGCCGTGACGAGGCGGTCTGGGCGTACGCGGTCGGGGCCACAGGATCGAGCGGGGGTGCGGCGAGCGCGTCGTTCACCTCCGCCGCCCATGCGTCGACGTCGGCCTGCGGGGCGAGGGCGTGCACGGCGCCCGTGGCGTGGTCGAGCGCGACGGCCCGATCGACGGCGATCCAGGACGGCATCGCCTCGCTCCCTGCGACAGGAGCGCCGTTCGCCGCGGCGCCGTGCTCGTACGGCAGCCACCCCACCCAGCCGCCGAGGAACGGGATCCCGGATGCCTCGGCAGGCGCGGTCAGGTCGACGCGGCGCACCGCGTCGACATCCTGCTCGAGGGCGCCCGTGCCGATCACGCTCCACCCGTCGTGCGGGTCGATCCCGGCATCCAGCCAGAAGGCGTGGTCCGCTGCGGCGAACAGCCGCGCGAAGAGCGACTCCGTCTCGGCGCGCGCCGAATCCGCGCGGGGCATCACCGTACGGGCGGTCAACGTGGCGGGTGCGGGCACCTTCACAGCGTATGGCTCCGCCGCAGGCTTTACGCTCATGGGGTGAACGACTTCGTGCTCTGGGTCATCGAGGCTGTTCAGTCCGTCGATCCGGTGCTGCGCACCGTACTGGCCGGTGTGGCGATCATGCTCGAGACGAGCATCCTGATCGGTCTCGTCGTGCCGGGCGACACGGTCGTGCTCGTCGCAGCCATCGGCGTCGAAGGGTGGGCGGAGGGCGTCGCGCTCGGGGCGACCGTCGTGATCGGCGCGCTGCTCGGCGAGTCGATCGGCTTCTGGCTGGGAACATGGGCGGGTCCCTACATCCGCGCGTCGTGGCTGGGGCGGCGGATCGGCGAAGAGCAGTGGAGACGCTCGGAACGGTACCTGCGCCGCCGCGGCGGTGTGGCGATCTTCCTCTCCCGCTTCCTGCCCGTGCTGCATTCCCTCGTTCCGCTGACGGTGGGCATGAGCGGGTACGCCTACCGCCGGTTCATCGCCTGGACGCTGCCGGCCTGTGTGCTGTGGGCGGGGCTGTACGTGGGCGTGGCCGCCACCGCTGCGGGCAGCTATCCCGAGCTGTCCGAGCGGGTGCACTATGCGGGGTACGTGTTCGTCGGGGTCATCGTCGTGCTGCTCGTGGTGCTGTTCGTCGGCAAGAAGCTGCTCGCCCGCCGCGAGGAGCGGCACATGCGCCGGTCCGGCGAATCCGATGAGGGCGGCCGGCAGGCGGGGCAGTGACCGCCGCGGGCGAAGCGTGAAAGACTGGAGCGGATGTCTCCTGCCTCACCGGCCAAGATCCACTGGTTCGCCCGCCTCGAACACCGCGTCCACGTCTGGCGCGAGCGCCGCGCCCGCCGACGGGGACGTTCGGCGACCGCCGTCCCGTTTCCCGGATACGGCAGCACGGCCGGCTGGGTGCGCGTGGTCGGTCGCGCCCTCATCGTCCCCGCGCCGCTGAAGAAGACCCGCGGAGAGGGCAGTGTGCGCGGCTGGCGCTCGTTCGTCAGCATCCCCGTCAGCTTCGCCTCGGTCGTCGTCGAGATCGGCGGGCGCACTCACACCGTCGTCGCCGATCGCGGCGGGGTGATCGACTCGGTCATCGAGGCCGAGCTGCCGCCGGGCTGGCAGACCTTCTCGATGTCGGTCGAGGGGCAGAAGCCGGTCGAGGCCACCGCGTTCGTCGTCGATGAGAGCGTGGACTTCGGTGTGGTCTCCGATGTCGACGACACCGTCATGGTCACCGCGCTGCCGCGGCCGTTCATCGCGGCCTGGAACTCGTTCGTGGTCGACGAGCACGCGCGCACGCCGGTGCCGGGCATGGCCGTGCTGCTCGAGCAGCTGCGCCGTGACAACCCGGGCTCGCCCATGATCTACCTCTCCACGGGGGCGTGGAACGTCGCCCCGACGCTGACGCGCTTCCTCAGCCGCCACCTCTTCCCTGCGGGCTCGATGCTGCTCACCGACTGGGGTCCGACGCACGATCGCTGGTTCCGCAGCGGTCAGGCGCACAAGACCGGCAACCTGCGGCGGCTCGCCGAGGAGTTCCCCAACGTGCGCTGGCTGCTGATCGGCGACGACGGCCAGCACGACGAGGCGATCTACTCGCAGTTTCTCGAAGAGCATCCGTCTTCCGTCGCGGCCGTCGCGATCCGTCGCCTGCTGCCCGCCGAGGCGGTCCTCGCCGGTGGTCGCGCGTCGGGTGAGCACGCCGAGGGCAGCGTGCCGTGGGTGAGTGCCGAAGACGGCGCGGGGCTGCGCGAACGACTCACCGAGGTCGGCATCCTCGCCGATCGGTCATGACGACCTCGACGCGCGCTTCCCTGACGCGCGCCGAGTGGACGTCCCGCGCGCAGGCGCACGCCGAGCGAGCCGATGCCCTGACCGCCGCGCACCGCGCCCGGCAGCAGCGCGGTGAGAAGCATCCGGTCGAGGACTTCCTCTTCACCTACTACTCGTACAAGCCCGCGCAGCTGCGCAAGTGGCATCCGGGTGCGAGTGTGACGCTCCACGACGCCGGGGAGCGCGCCGGGTGGCGCTGGTACTCCCCCGGCCCCGGGCCGGGCGAGTACGCGCCCGACGCCGAGGCGTTCCGTGCCGACAAGCCTCAGCTCGCTTCTCTCGTGGAGCGGATGCTGCGGCTCACGGCCGCCCGGCCCGGGCAGTTCGGATGCTTCGGTCTGCACGAGTGGGCGATGGTGTACCGCACCGCGGAGCACCGGCACGCCGTGCCGCTGCGCCTGGGCGCGGCAGGGACGGATGCCGTCGTCGAGGCCGCCGAGCTGCGTTGCACGCACTTCGACGCGTTCCGCTTCTTCACCGACGATGCCGTGCCGCGCAATCGGCTGCCGCTCACCCGCGACACTCAGCCCGAGCTCGAGCAGCCCGGATGCCTGCACGCCGGCATGGACGTCTACAAGTGGGCGCTCAAGCTCGGCCCGCTCGTGCCGGGTGAGCTGCTGCTGGATGCCTTCGAGCTCGCGTCCGACATCCGCCTGCTCGACATGGAGGCGGCGCCCTACGACCTGTCGGAGTGGGGCGTCCGGCCGGTGCGGATCGAGACCGCCGAGGGCAAAGCCGAGTACGTGCGCCGGCAGCGAGCGTTCGCCGAGCGCGGCAACGCGCTGCGTGAGGCTCTGCTGACAGCGTGGCTCGGTCGTGACTAGCGGCCGGCTGCCGCCTGCATCCGCAAGCGCATGACGCGCTCCGCGGCGTCCCGCAGTCGATCGGCGCCGAGCCGGCCGTCGTCGACGGCGCTGACGATCCCCGCCACCATCTGCGGTGCGGTCTCTGCCGTGGAGCCGGCGACCATCGGCACCATGTCGCTGCCCGCCCGCAGCGCCGCCACCGCGTTCGACACGGGGTCCTGGTGCTCGGGGACGCCGGACGCGGTCAGCATGCCGAGATCATCGGTGATCGTCACGCCGTCGAAGCCGAGCTCGTCCCGTGCGATCTCATGCCAGCGGGCCGACAGCGACGCAGGAGCCGCATCGACGGCCGTGTACGCCAGGTGACCGAACATGAGCAGCTCCGCACCGGCGTCGATGCCCGCGACGAACGGCCTCGCATCGCCCGCCTGCCACTGCTGCAGCGTCATCGCCGTCGTCGGGATGCTGTGATGGGAGTCGCCCGGCGCTGCGCCGTGCCCCGGGAAGTGCTTCAGGGTCGAGAGCACGACGCCCTCCTCTCCGTCGACGGCCGCCGTCACGCGCGACGAGGCGGAGTCGGGGTCGGCGCCCAGCGCGCGGGAGTAGATGAAGGATGATGCGTCGGCGGGCACGTCGGCGACGATCCCGAAGTTGACGTTCGCACCGGTCTCGGCGATGAGCGCGGCCCGCTGCGCGAACACCTGCTCGGTCTGCGTCAGGTCGAAGGCGTGCAGGCCCTGTCCGCCGGGCAGGGTGTCCCACGGCAGGCGTCGGACGACTCCGCCTTCTTCGTCGATCGCGATGAGCGGCGGCAGCGCGGGGTCGAGGGTGAGCGCATCGCTGAGCGCCCTGACCTGAGCCGCATCGGCACCGATGTTCCCGCCCATCAGGATGAATCCACCCAGCGGGGCCCCCTGCGGCGCCGACTGCATGTAGGCGCGCAGAGTCGCGGGATCGGTGCCGGGGATATGCCCCATCACGACGCTGGCGGCCTGCTCTGTCACGCTCATCGCGGCGACCGCGTCGACGGCGGGATCCGGTGGCGGGGTCGGCGTCGGCGACGACGCGCTGGAGGTGGGCTGGCGTGTCGCCGACGGCGAGCTGCTGGGAGCGCTGAGAGCGCAGGCGGTGAGAAGGCACGCCGCCAGGGCGGCAGTCAGGGCGCCGCGCATCACTCGAGCACGCATGACGTCGAGGCTACGCCCCGCGTCCGACCGTCAGCTGTGCGAACGGTCTCGCCGTGCGGGCGGGCGTCTAGCTTCGAGGCCGGTTGCTATCCTGGTGCTCACGCGCCCGGCGGGACGACCCGACGGCGAGATCTCAGGTGGGGACGGCCCCGCAGATTCGGCTCGCACCGTGCCCCGCTCGACCCTCCTGCGCTCGGTTCTGACGCGCACCGTCATCGTTCGCCTCGTGCTCGGCTGGGGCTCGTTCGTCGCGCTCATCGCGCTCGCCCCTCTGCTCGGCGGCGACCTGCCGGCCCCCGTGCTGTGGCTCGTCCTCGCTGCGATCGTCGCGATCATCGTCGTGTGCGCCTTCGGCGTCGTCACCGAGGCGGAGCATCTCGCGCTTCGGCTCGGCGACCCGTACGGCACGCTCGTGCTGACCCTGTCGATCGCCGCGATCGAGGTGATTCTGATCTCTGCCGTCATGCTCGGGCCCGGAGAGCACCACACCATCGCGCGCGACTCGGTGATGGCCGTGTCGATGATCATCATGAATCTCGTGATCGGCGTCGCGCTGATCGTCGGAGGCCTCCGGCATCCGGATCGGCGCGCGAACCGCGCCGGCGTGCTCGCCTACCTCGGCATGCTGGTCGTGCTGCTCGCCGTCGCGTTCGCGCTCCCCGCCTCACTGCGCAACGGAGGCGCGTACCCGCCGTCGGCCGCGATCGCGATGATCGTCGTCGTCGTGCTGCTGTACGTGGTCTTCCTGCTGCGGCAGCTGGGCTCGCGCAAGGCGGACTTCCAGGAAGTGGACACCAGGGCGGATGCCGCTGACGCGGCGCGCCGGCTGCCGATCGGCCGGATCGTGGCCGAGCATCGGCCGGAGATCATCGGCCGCACGCTCGTGCTGCTCGCGCTCGCCCTTCCCATCGTGCTGCTCTCGCACGATATGGCCACGCTGCTCGATGAGGGGCTCGAGCGTCTGGGTGCCCCGGTCGCGCTCTCGGGTCTGCTCATCGCGATGATCGTGTTCCTTCCCGAGACGATCACCACCGTGCGCGCGGCTCACGGGGGTGAGATGCAGCGGGTCAGCAACCTGTGCCACGGCGCCCTCGTGTCGACGGCCGGTCTCACCATCCCGGCGGTGCTGACCATCGGTCTGATCACCGGGCAGTCCGTCGTGCTCGCGGAGAGCGCACCGAACCTCGTGCTGCTGGGTCTGACGCTGCTGCTGACGCTCGCGACGTTCGCCGCACGGCGGACCTACCCGCTGCTGGGCGCCGCGCATCTGCTGCTCTTCGCGCTCTACGCCCTGTCGACCTTCCTCTGAGAAGGGGGTCCACCCCCGATGCGCGCCGCCGGCGTCGTGGCATACCGTGCGTGGTACGGCGTCGACGACGATGCCCGACCACATGAGGGGATGGTCTCTCGCCGCGGTCACCTGGGCCGCAAGAACGGAGAGGTTCGGAGATGAGATCTGGATGGCGCCCCCTGGGCGCGGTTGTGCTCGCCGGCGCACTGCTCTGGGGCGCAGCACCGGCGATGGCCGCGACACCCGCGGCCGCGGATCACACATGCACGGAGGGAACGGTGCCGTCCGGCACGTTTCGGGTACGGCAACATGATCGGCAGGAACGCCACGGGCGACTGCGCGGCGTTGGCGGGCTGAGCCCTCGAACGAAGAAGTCCCGCGAGACTCTCGCGGGACTTCTCTTCGCGTCGGCATCGGTATTCGCCGCAGGATCGCCGCCGTTCAGAACCATCTGTCGAGCTCGGCGTCGAGGCGGGCCTCCCGCAGCACCCACACCTCGCCGTCGGTTGCTTCAGCGGGGCGCTCAGCCGGTTTCAGGCCGAGCCTGTCGAGCAGCGCGAGCAGTTCGGCGCGTTCAGTCTCGTCCTCGTCAAGCGAACTCGAATCGAAGAACACCCAGTAGCGATCCGACGGATCGACCGCACCGGAGTCCGCCCACATGCGTCCGATCTGCGAGAGGACCTCGGCTGTCGAACCGAGCGACGCTGCACGGAGCTGCCCCTGCGCGGCCGCCGAAAGATCAAGCTCTCGGATGTCTGTGAGCCATCGGCCGAAGCGATCGAGCCCCGCGAAGCCTCCTGCGAAGAAGAGACTGGCGGCGGGAGCGTACCTGTTGGGGAGATCGACCTTCATGAACTCCGTCCGCCCGCTCGAGCCCGTGGCGCTGTCACCAGCAGCACGGCCCGCAGTACGTGCGATGAGGCTGTCGCCGCGCATGAGTGCGAGACGCTCGCCGCTCTCCGGATCCTCGATGAAGACGTCGTGTCCGTCGTGCCTCACGAGAAATGCCCGAAGCGCGTAGGTCGTCTCGTTAGGGTGGCGAATGCGCAGACGCTGTGCCGCACCGCAGTCGCAGCTCAGCACGTACTCGCGGGTCTCCGGATCGTCATCGGCGTAGTCCGGAATCCGGGTGGGTACTCCGTCTGACCACGCGGCGAGCGGGTAGGTCCCTTTGAAGCCGTCGTGCAGCTGGGCGAGCACGAGCGCGCGAGAGCGCTCGTCGTCTTCGACGAAAGTGAACTGTTCGGAGACGTGACTCTGGGTGTAACCGTCATCGTCGAGGAAGCGCTTGAAGCGCACGATGAGGCCGCGATCGTGATCGAACCGCAGGCCCGACCCGTCGACCACGTCTTCGAAGGTGAAGACCTGATCGCCGCGCTTCTCCTGCGCCGCGACGAAGTCCCAGAAGGCGTTCGCGGAGTCCTGCCCCTGCTGGTCGCCGACCTGTTCGGCGCCGCTCTCAGTGAAGAACCGCACTTTGCGGGCGGAGTTCGGGTTGCTCATGTCGTCTGTCACGGGGGCTCCAATCACCTGCGTGGACCGTCAACGGTATCGCACGGGGTACCCGGTGGGCGGAAGCGGGCTTCGCGGGTGCTCGCAGTTCGTGACGGCCCGCCCGGAGACATGGCGCCGGCAGGGATGCCGAAACAGAGATCGCCGTCATCTGGGACGACGGCGATCACGGCTGGCGTCTTCGGTGGACCTGAGGGGACTCGAACCCCTGACCCCCTGCATGCCATGCAGGTGCGCTACCAGCTGCGCCACAGGCCCATCTTCGCTGCCGAACTCGGCAACCTGATCAGCATACTACGCACCGCCCGGACAGCACCAAATCGCGCCGCCGGCTCGGGTGTGTCGGCGGGCTAGCCTCTTCGGAGTGCTCCGTCAACCGGATCCGACGTCCGACCCGGTCACGCTACATTCGCCGGACACGACGCACACCACATCATCACGAAGAGGAGCGATCATGTCGAACCCCACCCCGAACATGCTTCCGGAAGACCCCGACCTCGAGGACGAAGAGGGCACACCGACCAGAGAGGTCGACGGCGAGGTCGAATTGGACCCGGACGCCGATCCGGACCGGATCGACAGCATCGACGCCGACCGCCTGGCATCCGGCGCGGAAGGCGCGGACGATGCCTGGGCGGGCGACGAGCGCGTCGACTGAGGATCAGTCGCCGAATGCCGGCGCGGGGGTCACTCCCCCGCGGCGGGCGCCGGCGCGTCGATCGGAACGACCGGGCAGTCCTTCCAGAGTCGCTCGAGACCGTAGTAGACCCGCTCCTCGGAGTGGAACACGTGCACGACGAGGTCTCCGAAGTCGAGCAGCACCCAACGCGACTCGGCGCGGCCCTCACGACGCACGCGGCGGTGCCCCGCTTCGAGAAGCTGATCCTCGATCTCGTCGGCGATGGCGGCCACGTTGCGCTCGCTGTTTCCGGTCACCAGAAGGAAGATGTCGACGAGCGGCAGCGGCTCGGAGACGTTCAGGGCGATGAGATCCTCGCCGCCCTTGGCTTCCGCCGCGCGAGCGGCGATCTGCAGCATCTCTGCGGCGGTGTCAGGGGATTGCATCAACCGAGGACTCCTGTGGTGAAGGCGATGATCAGCGCTGCGGCCAGCGCGAGCGCGAGACCTCCCGCGACGATCGCGAGGGTGAGAGTGAGCTTGCCGCCCTTGTCTGGCACGGGGGGCCGGATGACCTCTCCGGCGGGCTTGGAGGTGCTGATCGCCGAGCTGGCGGCGATCGGCGTCGGCGACGACGCCGGCGCGAGCTCGCCGTCGATGAGCACGGCGTCGATGTCCTTGCCGTCGGTGGTGCCGAGCGCGTGACCCTGGGAGCCCATGCCGTCCGGCAGCGCGTAGGTGCCGGTGATCAGCAGCTCGCCGGTCGCGGCGACGGGACCGGAGAGCGAACCGGCACCCGGTGACGGCGTGAAGATCAGTGTGCTCGCCGTCTTGTGCGAGCCGGCCGAGCCGGTCTCGAGCAGATCGTCGAATGCCGTGGGGATGCCAGGGCCGGAGGGAGATCTCTTGACCCCGATGCCGAAAGCGGCGCCCACCATCGGGCGCTCGGGCTCGGAATCCGCCGCTGCGGCGTCTTCTCCGGCGGCGTCCTCGTCGGCGTGCGACGGGGTGGAGAGACCCGAGGCATCAGTCTGGGCCGCCTGCGGCGCGAACACCGAGCCGGCCTCGCCCTCGCGCGCCGCCACGGCAGGTACATCGGCGACGGGCACGTCGACGATCAGCTTCTCGACGACCGGCTCTTCCACGACCGGCTCCTCGACGACGATCGCGTCCACGACAGGCTCTTCTGAGATGGGCTCCTCGACGACGATCGCGTCCACGACAGGCTCTTCCACGACCGGCTCCTCGACGACGATCGCGTCCACGACCGGCTCTTCGACGGCCTGCGGTGCTGCGACCGGCACGTCCTCGGGGCTCTGCTGCTGAGGCGGGGTGACGGGCACAGGCCCGGTGCGAGCGCGCTCCTGTGCGCGAGCCGCGCGGCGCGTGAGGGGCGCGGCCGAGGGCGTCGCATCCGAAGAGACCGGCGCTGCCTCGTTCGACTCAGCGGAGTCGGCGCCGACGGATCGATCGGCAGCGGAGTCGGTGGATCGGTCGACGTCGTCGGCCGAGGCGGCATCGATGCGTCCGCCATGCGACTTCGCGGTCTGCGCCGCCTGAGCGGCGTTCGCCTCCTCACCGCCGACGACCGGTGTCGAGCCGGTCAGGCGGAGCTCACGCAGCTGCTTGCGCGTGAGGATGTGCCCGTCCTCTTCAGTGCTCATGCCTTGCTCCGATACAGATGATGCTTCGCGATGTACTGGACCACGCCATCCGGCACGAGGTACCAGACCGGCTGGCCGTCGGCGACTCGCTCACGACAGTTCGTCGATGAGATGGACAGCGCCGGCACTTCGAGCTGACTCACGTCGTCGGTGGGCAGTCCGTCCGTGCTCAGCACGTGCCCCGGCCGCGATACGGCCACGAAGTGCGCGAGATCCCACAGTTCATGATGGTCTCTCCAGCTGAGAATCTGCGCCACGGCATCGGCGCCCGTGATGAAGAACAGCTCGGCGTCGGGCCGCTGCGCCTTCAGGTCTCGCAGCGTGTCGATCGTGTAAGTAGGGCCGTCTCGATCGATGTCGACGCGGCTCACGGTGAAATCGGGGTTCGAAGCCGTCGCGATCACGGTCATCAGATAGCGGTGCTCGCTGGGCGAGACATGCTGCTTCTGCCAGGGCTTCCCCGTCGGCACGAAGACGACCTCGTCGAGACCGAACGAGTGCGCCACCTCGCTCGCCGCGACCAGGTGACCGTGATGGATGGGGTCGAACGTGCCACCCATCACGCCGATGCGCGGTGCCCGAGCGCTGGAATCGTGCATGCGGTCCTAGTGGCCGTGGCCGTCCTTGCCGTGCTTCAGGGCGTACGCCTCGGCCTTGGCCGCGTGGCGATTCGCGACGTTGCGGAACGACAGGGTCACCAGGCCCATCGCGGCGAAGACGATCGCGGCGATGACGCCGAAGATGAAGGTCTCAGCCGCCACGTTGCCGTGGTGCTCCGTCTCGGCTGCGGCCATCGCGATCTGTGCGACGAGGTTCATCCTGACTCCGTTCCTGACATGGCAAGCAAACGCCTGTCCATTCTAGTCCTCACCCGCGCGTCTGGCCGGACCCGCGCGCGAGCCACTTCGTGCTCGTCAGCTCCCCCAGCCCCATCGGCCCGCGGGCATGCAACTTCTGGGTGGAGATGCCGACCTCGGCGCCGAACCCGAACTCCGCCCCGTCGGTGAAGCGCGTCGAGGCGTTCACCATCACGACTGCGGAATCGACTTCGGCGAGGAACCGCTCGGCGTTGCGCGAATCGGTGGTGATGATCGACTCGGTGTGCCCCGTGCTGTACCGGCGGATGTGCGCCAGCGCCTCATCGAAGTCGTCGACGACCTTGATCGCGATCTCCAGCCCCAGGTACTCGGCGGCCCAGTCCTCCTCGGTGGCGGGGATGGTTCCCGCCACGAGCCCTGCGACCATGTCGTCTCCGTGGATCGCCACGCCCTCGCTGAGCAGCGCGCTCGCGATGACGGGGATCAGCTGAGGCGCCGCCTGCCGGTGCACCAGCACCGTCTCGACGGCGTTGCACACGCTGGGGCGCTGCACCTTGGCGTTCAGCACGATGTCGCGCGCCCAGTCCATCGGCGCCGACTCGTCGATCACGATGTGCACCACGCCCGCGCCGGTCTCGATCACCGGCACCGTGGACTCGGTGACGACGGTCTCGATGAGCGACGCGCTGCCGCGCGGCACGAGCACGTCGATCAGGCCGCGGGCATGCATCATCGCCTTCGCGCCCTCGCGACCGAAGTCGTCGACGCTCTGGATCGCCTCGGGATCGTGCCCCAGATCCGCCAGGGCCTGTCGCATCACCGCGACCAGAACCGTGTTCGACTCGCGCGCGGCGCTGCCGCCGCGGAGCACCACCGCGTTGCCCGCGCGCAGCGCGAGTGCCGCGATGTCGACCGTGACGTTGGGCCTGGCCTCGTAGATCGCGCCGACGACCCCGAAGGGAACCCGCACCTGCTCGAGCGCGACGCCGTTCGGCATCCGGTGACCGCCGATGACCTGCCCGATCGGGTCGGGCAGTGTCGCGACATCGCGGACCGCCGATGCCAGTGCCGCCACGCGCCGCTCATCCAGGCGCAGCCTGTCGATGAGCGCATCGCCGATGGCATCCGCCCGACCTCGCTCGATGTCGAGGGCGTTGGCCTCGATGACCCGTGCGGTGCTCGACCCGATGGCCTCGGCGATCGCCTCGAGCAGACGCGCCTTGTCGGCACTGGTCAGCCGCGCGATCGAACGGGAGGCCTCCTTGGCGCGCACCAGACGATCCTGTGCGGTGTCCGCCGGGGCATCGGAGACGAGGGATGTGCTCATCCGGTCAGTGTATCGACGGCCGGGTGCGACCCGCGCCGCCGTGACACCGGTGCGTCAGTCGGCGATCGAGGGGGCGAACCACGTGCCGATCCGCTCGCCCTCCAGAGCCTTGCCGACCAGATCGGCGCTGGTCACCAGCACGCCGATCCCCGAGGCCGCGGCCATGCGCGCGGCCGAGACCTTGGTGGCCGCTCCCCCGGTGCCGACGCTGTTCACGACCGAGGCGCCGAACTCGAGACCGCTCAGGTCGGCATCCGCCGGGATCTCCTCGATCGGCACCGCACGGGGATCCGTCGGCGGCTTGGTGTACAGCGACTCCACGTCGCTGAGCAGCACCAGCGCATCGGCGCCGACGAGCTGCGCGACCAGCGCCGCGAGCCGGTCGTTGTCGCCGAAGCGGATCTCCTGCGTGGCGACGGTGTCGTTCTCGTTGACGATCGGCAGGATCCGCAGCGACAGCAGCCGGTCCATCGCCCGGCTCGCGTTGCTGCGCGACGTCGGGTTCTCGAGGTCTCCGGTCGTCAGCAGCACCTGGCCGGCGACGATGCCGAACGGCCGCAGCGCCTCCTGATAGCGGAAGACGAGCACGTTCTGCCCCACGGCCGCAGCAGCCTGCTGCGTGGCCAGGTCGGTCGGGCGCGAGTCGAGGGCGAGGTACGGGATGCCCGTGGCGATCGCCCCGGACGAGACGAGGATGATCTCCGCACCGCGACGGTGCGCCGACGACAGCGCCTGGACGATCATCGGGATGCGCCACGACGATTCGCCGCTGATCGACGAGGAGCCGACTTTGACTACGATGCGGCTCGCGGTCGCGAGCTCGTCACGGCTGCGCGCGGTCATTCCTCGTCCTCGCGGGAGGCGAGGCGCTGCTCCTCGAGCTCGGCGCGGGCGGCCGCCCTGGCATCCATCATCTCGTGGTACTGCTCGCGGCGCTCGGCGGTGGTGCGCCGGTTCGAGCCGCCGATGCGGATGTCGGTGCCGCGCGGCGACATCAGCTCGGCGGTCGAGGCGATCGACGGCTCCCAGTCGAACACGACGCTGTTGTCGCCGGTGCCGATCATGACGGTCGCGCCGGCGACGGCGCCGGCCTTGAACAGGGCGTCCTCGACGCCGAGCCGCTCGAGACGATCGCCGAGATAGCCGACCGCCTCCTCGTTCTGGAAGTCGGTCTGCTGCACCCAGCGCACGGGCTTCTCGCCGAGCACCCGGTAGACGTTGCCGTAGGTGCCGCCCTCGACGCGGATCGAGAACTCCTCCCTGGCGCCCTTCGGACGGATGACGACACGTTCGCGCGGAACCTCGACGGCGACCTCCGCGCGGTGCTGGTCGACGAGCTCGGCCAGGGCGAAGCTCAGCGCGCGCAGCCCCTCACGGGCCACCGTCGAGATCTCGAAGACGCGGAACCCGCGCGCCTCGATGTCGGGTCGGACCATCTCGGCGAGCTCACGCGCCTCGGGCACGTCGACCTTGTTCAGCGCCACCAGCTGCGGGCGCTCGAGCAGCGGCGTCTGGCCCTCCGGCACCTCGTAGGCCGCCAGCTCGGCGAGGATCACGTCGAGGTCGGAGAGAGGATCGCGTCCCGGCTCGAGCGTCGCGCAGTCGAGCACGTGCAGCAGCGCGCTGCACCGTTCGACATGGCGGAGGAACTCGAGTCCCAGTCCCTTGCCCTCGCTTGCGCCCTCGATCAGGCCTGGCACGTCGGCGACCGTGTACCGGCTGTCGCCGGCCTGCACGACGCCGAGGTTCGGATGCAGGGTGGTGAACGGGTAGTCGGCGATCTTCGGCCGGGCCGCCGACAGCGCCGCGATCAGGCTCGACTTCCCCGCGGAAGGGTAGCCGACGAGCGCCACATCGGCGACGGTCTTCAGCTCGAGCACGACCGAGCACTCCTGGCCGGGCGTGCCGAGCAGCGCGAAACCGGGCGCCTTGCGCTTGGGCGAGGCGAGTGCCGCGTTGCCGAGCCCGCCGCGGCCGCCCTCGGCGACCACGTACTTCTCGCCGGGGATGATCATGTCGTGCAGCACATCGCCGTCGACGCTCTTCACCACGGTGCCGACGGGCACCGGAAGTTCGAGGGATTCCCCGTCATACCCGGAGCGGTGATCGCCCATGCCGAAGCCGCCGTTGCCGCCCGTGCGGTGCGGCGAATGGTGGTACGACAGCAGCGTCGTCACCTGCGGGTCGGCGACGAGGATGATGTCGCCTCCGTCGCCGCCCTTGCCGCCGTCCGGGCCGCCGAGCGGCTTGAACTTCTCGCGATGCACCGAGACGCAGCCGTTGCCGCCCCTGCCGGCTCGCAGATGCAGCGTGACGGTGTCGACGAAGGTGACCATGTCACTCCTTGAACTGGGTCCCTGAGCCCATGAAGGGCTGGGATACGAAGACGGGGCGAGCCGAAGCCCGCCCCGTCCAGGAAGTCTGCTGCTCTTACTGAGCGGCTGCGACGATGTTGACGACCTTGCGGCCGCCCTTGGTGCCGAATTCGACAGCGCCCGCCTCGAGAGCGAACAGCGTGTCGTCGCCGCCACGGCCGACGCCTGCGCCGGGGTGGAAGTGCGTGCCGCGCTGACGGACGAGGATCTCGCCGGCGTTGACGGTCTGACCGCCGAAGCGCTTCACGCCGAGTCGCTGTGCGTTGGAGTCACGACCGTTGCGGGTCGAGCTCGCGCCCTTCTTATGTGCCATGTCCTGAGCCTCTTCCGTGCTTACTTGATGCCGGTGATCTTGACGCGCGTGAGCTCCTGACGGTGGCCCTGGCGCTTCTTGTAGCCGGTCTTGTTCTTGTACTTCTGGATGACGATCTTCGGTCCGCGGAGGTTGCCGAGAACCTCAGCCGTGACCTTGACCTGCGCCAGCTTGTCGGCGTCGGTGGTCACAGAGGCACCATCGACGAGAAGCACGGCGGGAAGCTCGATGTTCTCGCCCTGGGCAGCCTGAACACGGTCGAGCTGAACGATCGTGCCGACCTCGACCTTCTCCTGCCGGCCACCGGCGCGCACTACTGCGTAAACCACTTCATACCTGTTTCGTTGGGGAGCGGATCGCTCCGGGAATCTCACGGGAAGACTGTTGCTTGCGTACATCGCCCGGGGCGACGGATGCGGACGCAAGACTTCTCCTGCGATCGGCAAAGCCGTCAGGGGTCTCGCACCAAAGGACAACTTTACCGGATCATCGCCGATGCCGCAAAGCGGGACCGGTCGCGTGTCACGTCTAGGATCTCGTCATGACCGTTCTCGTCGACGACGCCATCTGGCCTGCTCACGGCAGGATGTGGGCGCATCTCGTCAGCGACTCGGACCTCGCAGAGCTGCACGCGTTCGCGGCGCAGCACGGCATCCCGGCCCGTGCCTTCGACCGCGACCACTACGACGTGCCCGAGGACGCGCTGCCGAGACTCCTCGCCGCCGGTGCGGTGCACGTGGGCGGCAAGGAGCTCACCAGACGGCTGATCCGATCAGGACTGCGGGTCCGAGCCCGCGACCGGCGCTGATCCCTCGGAAGACGAGTTCGGCGTCAGCATGGCGGTGGTGACACGTCGCCGGTTGCGGCCCTGACCGGGCGCCTTCGGCTCGGGGAGAGCGTCGAGCACGGAGTCGAGCAGCTGCTCGGTCTGCGTCTTCGGTCCGCCCTTGCGCTCGCCTCCGCGCTTCTTGCGCTTCTTGGGGCGCTCGTTCTGCGCGGGCGTCTCCGGTGCCGACTGCTCGTCGGTCGTCGGCTGGTCCGGCGCGGTTTCGCCGTTGACGACGATCGTCGACGCGGCGATGGCCGCCAGGGCCGACTTCGCGACCTCGGTGATGCTGTGGGTGCCGCCGTTGCTGGACGCCTGCTTCTCCCCCGAGGGAGCGGAGTGCTGCTGCTGTCCGCCGCGCGACCGGCGGTTCTGTCCACCGCCGTTCGACCCACTGCTGCTGCTGCGGTGCTTGACGACGGGATCGTGGTGCACGATCACACCTCGACCCGCACAGACGTCGCACGCCTCGCTGAAGGTCTCGAGCAGGCCCAGTCCGAGCTTCTTGCGGGTCATCTGGACGAGTCCGAGCGAGGTCACCTCGGCGACCTGGTGCTTCGTGCGGTCGCGGCTCAGGCACTCCACCAGGCGGCGCAGCACGAGGTCGCGGTTGGACTCGAGCACCATGTCGATGAAGTCGACCACGATGATGCCGCCGATGTCGCGCAGACGCAGCTGCCGGACGATCTCCTCGGCGGCCTCGAGGTTGTTCTTGGTGACGGTCTCTTCGAGGTTGCCGCCCGAGCCGACGAACTTGCCGGTGTTGACGTCGACGACCGTCATCGCCTCGGTGCGGTCGATCACCAGCGAGCCGCCGGAGGGCAGCCACACCTTGCGGTCGAGCGCCTTCTCGATCTGCTCGGTGATCCGGTACGCGTCGAACGGATCGACATCGTCGGTGTACGTCTCGACCCGCTCGAGCAGGTCGGGTGCGACGCTCTCGAGGTACGCGCGGATGGTGCGCTGGGCGTCGTCGCCCTGGATAGTCATGCGGGTGAAGTCCTCGTTGAAGACGTCGCGCACGATCTTGACCAGGAGGTCGGGCTCGGCGTGCAGCAGCGCCGGGGCCTGCTGCGTCTGCACCTGCTTCTGAATGTGCTCCCACTGCGAGGTGAGACGCTGCACGTCGCGGGTCAGCTGCTCTTCGGTGGCCCCCTCGGCCGCGGTGCGGACGATGACGCCCGAGGACTCGGGCAGCACCTCTTTGAGGATGCGCTTGAGGCGGGCGCGCTCGTTGTCGGGGAGCTTGCGCGATATGCCGTTCATCGACCCGCCGGGCACGTACACGAGGTAGCGGCCGGGGAGCGAGATCTGGCTGGTCAGACGGGCGCCCTTGTGCCCCACGGGGTCTTTGGTGACCTGCACGAGCACCCGGTCGCCGGCCTTGAGCGCCAGTTCGATGCGACGGGGCTGATTCCCGGTCTCGACGCCGTCCCAGTCGACCTCTCCGGAGTACAGCACGGCGTTGCGGCCGCGGCCGATGTCGACGAACGCGGCCTCCATGCTGGGCAGCACGTTCTGCACGCGACCGAGGTAGACGTTGCCGATCAGCGAGGCATCCTGGTTGCGGGCCACGTAGTGCTCGACGAGCACGTCGTCTTCCAGCACGCCGATCTGCGTGCGGCCGTTCTTGGACCGCACGACCATCATGCGGTCGACGGACTCGCGGCGCGCGAGGAACTCGGCCTCGGTCACCACCGGGCGGCGACGGCCTGCATCGCGGCCGTCGCGGCGACGCTGCTTCTTGGCCTCGAGGCGCGTAGAGCCCTTGATCGCCTTCGGCTCGGTGATGTACTCGACGTGCCGCTGCCGCTGGCGCGGCTCGTCACGGCTCTCGTCGCCGTCGCCGCGGCGGCGGCCGCGTCCCCGACGGAACGCGCTCTCGCGATCGTCGCCCTCGTCGTCGTCACGGCTGCTGCGTGCGGGCAGCGGCACGATCGCGGGTGCATAGAAGTGCAGCTGGGTGGAGACCTTCGAGACGAACACTTCGGGCAGGAGGCCCAGGCTCACCGCGGTGACCGGCTTCGGCTCCTCCGGCTCGGCCGGCTGGGCGCGCTCGGCCGCGTCGGCCGGCTCGTCCGCGTCGGCGGGCTCGTCGGCCTCGGCGGACGCGGATGCCGGTGCTGCGGGCTGCTCGGCACTCGCGGACTCGGCACTCGCGGACTCGGCACTCGCGGACTCGGCACTCGCTGAACCGGCGCTCGGCTGCTCAGCGCTCGGCTGGTCAGCGGGCGGCTGCTGCACGGCATCCCGATCCACGGCGGCGTCCTGCTCCTCGGCGGCGTCCTGCTCAGCCGCACCGGGCTGGTCAGCCGCGACGGACGGAGCCGTCTCCGCGGGCGCGACGCTCTCGACTACCGGCTGCGCCGGCGTTTCGTCGAGGGTGGGGGTGTTCTTGTCATCGTTTTCATCGGCCATCTCTGGCTAGCTCCCTGCGCGGGCACTGCGTGCGCCGCGAAAACTCGTGCGGCGAAACAGCGGCCGCGAACTCGATCGGCTGGAGGTCGGCTCTGCGGCGCGACCGCCTGGGGCACATGACCCCGAAGTCTTGTCGATTCGGTCGCACGTGAGCGCGACGTCTTCCTCAGTCATTATCGCACTACCGCGCCCCGACGGCGGAACCGCATTCGGCTCGCGCGCCGCGATTCACCCGAGCGGCATAGCCGCCGCTGGGATAATCAGCGCTATGACCACCGCGCGCACCCGCCATGTCGGCTACGGAATCTGGCTCGTCGTCGCCGCGATACTCGGCTGGTGGGCCGCTTTCCAGCTCACGATCGAGAAGTTCTACGTGCTCGAGAACCCGGGCGAGACGACGAGCTGCTACGTGAGCGTCATGCTGCAGTGCGACAAGAACCTCGGATCGTGGCAGGGGTCGGTCTTCGGCTTCCCCAATCCGCTGATCGGAGTCACCGCATGGATGGCGGTGCTCGTGATGGGTGTCGCCGTGCTCGCCGGAGTGCGGTTCCCCCGCTGGTTCTGGGGTCTGTTCGGGGTCGGCGTGCTCGGCGCCTTCATCTTCGTGTGCTGGCTGATCGGTCAGAGCATCTACAACCTGCACACCCTGTGCCCATGGTGCATGGCGACCTGGGCGGTGACCATCCCGACCTTCTTCGCGACCGCGCTGCATCTCGTGCGCAACGGCACCCTCGGTCGATCCGCGGCGGCGCGTGAGCGCGCCGGGCGACTCATGGTGTGGGTGCCGCTGGCGACGATCCTCGCCTACGCGATCGTCATCGCGATGGCGCAGCTCGCCGGGCTCGACCTGCTGGGCGAGGTCATCGACATGGTCTTCTGACCCCACCTGATTCGCTGACGACGGATGAAGGGAGGGGCACCGGCCGGCGCCCCTCCCTTCATCCGTGTCGACGTCAGTCGAACCAGATGCCGAGCTCGCGTGCCGCGGACTCCGGGCTGTCGGAGCCGTGCACGAGGTTCTGCTGCACCTTCAGGCCCCAGTCGCGGCCGAAGTCGCCGCGGATGGTGCCCGGGGCTGCGGTGGTCGGATCGGTGGTTCCCGCGAGCGAGCGGAACCCCTCGATGACGCGGTTCCCGGCGAGGCGGATCGCCACCGACGGGCCCGACATCATGAACTCGAGAAGGGGCTCGTAGAACGGCTTGCCCTCGTGCTCGGCGTAGTGCGCGGCGAGCCGGTCTCGGTCGGGCTCGACCAGGCGCAGGTCGACGAGCGCGTAGCCCTTCGCCTCGATGCGGGCGAGGATGCTGCCGGTCAGGCCGCGGGCGACGCCATCGGGCTTGACGAGGACGAGGGTTTCTTCAGTGGCCATGTCATTCGCTCTCTGTGTGAGGTGCTGCCGGCGGGCCCGCCGGCCGCTGTCGGTCGATGCGGGCCCCACCGATCGTCGCATACGCCCACATGCCGCCGAAAATCAGCACGACGAACGCGATCGCGGGCACGAGCAGCGCGCCGAGCGCGATGACGACCTGCAGCGCCCACCCGGCGGGAACGGCCCACGGCTTCGCGATGGCGCCGGCGACCGCGACGAGCGCGATCGCGACGACCGCACCTGCCACGATCCCCCACCAAGGCGGGATGCCCGCGGGCAGGGCCTTGAGCCCGAAGATCACGAGTCCCGCGAGCAGGGCGCCGATCGCCTCGAATCCGAGAACGATCGCCCCGAGCTTCTGCACTAGGGTGCGGGGCGCGCGGACGGGTCGTGCGGCGCGGGCGGGTCGTCCGGCGCGGGCGTTCATGCGCGCCACCCCGACTTCCAGTCCTCCTCCTCCGAGAGCAGCAGGGCCTCGCCCGCCAGCACGATCGAGCCTGCGATCACCACGGCGCGACGCTCGGCCGAGGCCGCCCACTCCCGGGCTGCGTCGACGGCGTCGACGAGGGTCGGATGCACGCTCGCACGGCGGCCGCGCTCCTCGACGAGGTCGGCGATGGCATCCGCATCCGCGGCGCGATCGGAATCGGGGGCTGTCGCGAACACCTCGGCGACCTGCGGGAGCAGCTGATCGACGATGCCGGCGGCGTCCTTATCGGCGAAGACGCCGAGCACGAGCCCCCATTCGTCGAAGTCGAAGCTGTCATCGAGTGAGCGCGCGAGGGCTGCGGCGCCGTGCGGGTTGTGCGCGGCATCCACGACCACGGTCGGCGCGATGCCGACCAGCTGCAGGCGCCCCGGAGATGTCGCGTTCTGCAGCCCGTCGGCGAGGATGTCGCCGACGATGCGCTGCGATGCTCCGCCGATCAGCGACTCGACCGCGGCGACGGCGAGGGCGGCGTTGTGCCCCTGGTGCGCGCCGTACAGCGGGAGGTACTCGTCGACGTACTCGCCGGCCAGTCCGCGGATGCCGATCAGCTGACCACCGACGGCGAGCTTCTGATCGCTGAGTCCGAAGTCCTCGCCCTCGAACGCGATCGTCGCATCCTTCTCGTCTGCGACGCGTCGCAGCACCGCCGCGACCTCGGGCTTCTGCTCCGCCGAGACGACGGCGGCGCCGTCTTTGATGATCCCGGCCTTCACCTCGGCGATGGCCTCGATCGTGGCGCCGAGACGGTCTGCGTGATCCATGTCGATCGGCGCGAAGACCGCGACGTCGCCGTCGGCGGTGTTGGTCGAGTCCCACGACCCGCCCATTCCCACTTCCAGCACGAGCACATCGACCGGCGCGTCCGACGCGGCGACGAAGGCGAGCACCGTGAGCAGCTCGAAGAACGTCAACGGCGCGTCTCCCGCAGCCTCGAGCTCGGCGTCGACGATGTCGACGAACGGCTCGATCTCATCCCAGGCGTCCGCCACAGCCCCGTCGGCGATCGGCTCGCCGTCGATCATGATCCGCTCGGTGAAGCGCTTGAGGTGCGGGCTGGTGAACAGGCCGGTTCGCAGCCCGTGCGAGCGCAGCAGGCTCTCGATCATGCGCGCAGTCGAGGTCTTGCCGTTCGTGCCGGTGATGTGCACGACGCGGTAGGTGCGCTGCGGATCGTCGAGCAGGGTCAGGATGCGGGCGACCCGCTCCTTGCGCGGCTGAACCCACCGCTCCCCCGCCCGCTCGAGCAGCTTCTCGTAGACGACGTCGGCTCTCTGCACGTCGCTCATCGCGCTGCCTCCTGAGCGACGTTCGAATCGATCGTGACGATGATCGTCGCCTTCTGCGATCCCAGCGCCTTGGCGCTGGTGCGGAACACGCCGTCACCGGGACTGCCCAGGCTCTCGGCCACCTGCTCGATCTCGTCGGTGGGCTGCACCGCGAATCCGACCGCGAGCGTCTCGCCGGCGATCAGGTCGGCGTGCTGACGGAGAGCCTCCGCGTCCGCCGCGGAGACGTTCAGAGCGAGCACGATGCGGTCGCTCACGTCGAGACCGGCGTTCTTGCGAGCCTCCTGCACGACGCGGATCGCATCCCGCGCCATCCCCTCGGCCTCGAGCTCCGGCGTGGTCACGGTGTCGAGCAGCATGAACCCGCCGCCGGGCACCAGGGCGAGGGCCTCGCCTTCCGGGCGCCCTGCGGTCTCGAGCACCAGGTCGTACTCGTGCGGCTCGAGAGCGATGCCGTCGACGGTCACCACCCCGCCCTCCTCGGTCCAGAAGCCGTCCTTCGCCGCGCGGATGACCCTCTGCACCTCCTTGCCCAGGCGCGGTCCCGCGGCGCGGGCGTTGACGCTGAGACGGTGCGTGATGCCGTACTCGGATGCCGTCGTCTCGGCGAGCTGCACCAGCTCCACCGACTTCACGTTCAGCTCTTCTCGCAGGATGTCCTCGAACTGGGCGAGGTCCGCCGCGAGCGGCGACACGACCGTGAGGCGGGCGAGCGGCAGTCGCACGCGCAGCTTCTCCTTCTTGCGCAGCGCGTTGCCGACACTGGAGAGCTCGCGGACCGCGTCCATGGCGTCACGCACCTCATCCGCAGCGGGGAACGCGTCCGCATCCGGCCAGTCGGTCAGGTGCACGCTGCGCCCGCCGGTCAGGCCCTGCCACACGCGCTCGCAGATCAGCGGCACGAGGGGAGCCGCGACGCGCGTCAGCGTCTCGAGCACGGTGTAGAGCGTGTCGAAGGCCTCACGGCTCTTCGGGTCGTCGCCGGCGCCCTCCCAGAAGCGATCGCGGGAGCGCCGGATGTACCAGTTGGTGAGCACCTCGGCGAAGTCGCGCAGGCGTGCCGATGCCGTCGTGGAGTCGAGCCCCTCGAGGTCGGCGCGCACCTCGCGTACGAGGTCGCCGAGACGGGCGAGGATGTACCGGTCGAGCACGTCGGTCGAGTCGGTGCGCCACGACGCCTCGTATCCACCGTCACCCGAAGCATTGGCGTAGGTCGCGAAGAAGTACCACGAGTTCCACAGCGGCAGGATGAACTCGCGCACCCCGGCGCGGATGCCCTCCTCGGTGACGGCGAGGTTGCCGCCGCGCAGCACCGAGCTCGACATGAGGAACCAGCGCATGGCATCCGACCCGTCGCGATCGAGCACCTCGCTGACGTCCGGGTAGTTGCGCAGCGACTTCGACATCTTGTAGCCGTCGCTGCCGAGCACGATGCCGTGGCAGCTCACGCCGGTGAACGCCGGGCGGTTGAACAGCGCGGTCGAGAGCACGTGCATCACGTAGAACCAGCCGCGGGTCTGCCCGATGTACTCGACGATGAAGTCGGCCGGCGAGTGCGAGTCGAACCACTCCTGGTTCTCGAACGGGTAGTGCACCTGCGCGTACGGCATCGATCCCGAGTCGAACCACACGTCGAAGACGTCCTCGATGCGGCGCATCGTGCTGCGCCCGGTCGGGTCGTCCGGGTTGGGACGCGTGAGGTCGTCGATGTACGGGCGGTGCAGGTCTACCTCGCCCTCGGGGTTTCGCGGCAGCGTGCCGAAGTCGCGCTCGAGCTCTTCGAGAGATCCGTAGGCATCGACGCGCGGGTGCTCGGGGTCGTCGCTCTTCCAGATCGGGATGGGTGAGCCCCAGTAGCGGTTGCGGCTGATCGACCAGTCGCGGGCGCCCTCGAGCCACTTGCCGAACTGGCCGTGCTTGACGTTCTCGGGCACCCAGGTGATCTGCTCGTTGTTCGCGAGCAGATCGTCCTTGATCTCGGTGACGCGGATGAACCAGCTCGAGACGGCCTTGTAGATCAGGGGGTTCCGGCAGCGCCAGCAGTGCGGGTAGGAGTGCACGTAGCTCTGCTCGCGCAGCATCCGTCCCGCCGCGCGCAGCAGGCGGATGAGCGGCGTGTTCGCGTCCATCCACAGCTGTCCGGCGACGTCGGTGACCGACGGCAGGAACCGCCCGCCGTCGTCGAGCGAGATGATCGTCGGGATGCCGGCGGCGTTCGTCACCCGCTGGTCGTCCTCACCGTAGGCCGGCGCCTGGTGCACGATGCCGGTGCCGTCGGTGGTGGTCACGTAGTCGTCGACGAGGATGCGCCAGGCGTTCTCGGTGCCCCAGGTCTCGACATCCGCGTAGTAGTCGAACAGCCGGTCGTACGCGACATCCTCGAGCTCCTTGCCGACCACGGTCTGCTGCACTGCGGCGAGCGCGTCGTCTGCGGACTCGTACCCGAGGTCCTTGGCGTAGCCGCCGAGCAGATCGCGGGCAAGCAGGTAGCGGTGCGCGTCGCTCTCGGCCGGGTCGTCGCCGGGCACGATGTCGGCGGCGCCGTTCGGCCCGCCCGGCAGCACCACGTACTCGATGTCGGGGCCGACGACGAGGGCGAGGTTGGTGGGCAGGGTCCACGGGGTGGTGGTCCACGCGAGGGCGCGGACGGCGGTGAGGCCGAGCGTCTCGGCCTTGGCGCCCACCAGGGGGAAGGTCACGGTGACCGACGGGTCCTGGCGGTCTTTGTAGACGTCGTCGTCCATGCGCAGCTCATGCGCCGACAGCGGGGTCTCGTCGCGCCAGCAGTACGGCAGCACGCGGTAGCCCTCGTAGGCCAGCCCCTTGTCGTAGAGCGTCTTGAACGCCCAGAGCACGCTCTCCATGTAGCCGAGGTCGAGCGTCTTGTAGCCGCGCTCGAAGTCGACCCAGCGGGCCTGGCGGGTCACGTAGTCCTGCCACTCGCGGGTGTAGGTGAGCACCGAGTCGCGCGCCTTCGCGTTGAAGACGTCGATGCCCATCTGCTCGATCTCGCTCTTCTCAGTGATGCCGAGCTGCTTCATCGCCTCGAGCTCGGCGGGAAGACCGTGCGTGTCCCAGCCGAAGACGCGATCGACCTTCTTGCCGAGCATCGTCTGGAAGCGCGGGAAGACGTCTTTCGCGTAGCCGGTGAGCAGGTGACCGTAGTGTGGCAGGCCGTTAGCGAAGGGCGGACCGTCGTAGAAGACCCATTCATCGGCGCCGTCCCGCTGCGCGATCGAGGCGCGGAAGGTGTCGTCTGTCTTCCAGAAGTCGAGCACCTCGCGCTCGATCTCGGGAAAGCGCGGGCTCGGGGTGACGGCGGCAGGACCGAAGGCGGACTGGGTCCCTGAGCTTGTCGACGGGCGCGGGTAGGTCATGTTCGTCTCGCAGTGATCGTGTCGGATGCTGCTGCGAGGACGACCCGTGCTGACGCGCGGACCGCGGTACCACCTCACGTGCTCCCGACCGCTCGGCCGAGAACCACTCTCACTGCGGCGATGACGGGCCTGCCCCGCTCGGTTCTAGTAGCCTCCCCTGCTCAGCAACCCCCTGGGTCACTGAGCCTGTCGAAGCGTTCTTCCGAGAGCTCCCCGGTGATGGCCGGATCAACGCGTGTACGTACAGTCTACGCCAGAGCCGTCAGCTCACCCGGTGATATCCATACAGGTCGTCCTGCGCGCCGTTGATCCACACGTCCGGCTCCGCGATGCGGATCGTTCGCGCGTATGACTCATCGACGACGGATGCCGGGAAACCGGCATCCGTCAGCCTCGCGGCGAGCGCGTCGAGATCACCCTCGGCGAGGAAGCTCAGCCCGATGCCCGCGCCGGATCCCTCGCTGCGACCCGAGGCCGAGTGCACGCCGACGGTGCCGCCGCCGGCGGCACGCATCTCGACCCACCCGCCGCGGTCTGCGGCGATGTCGGCGCGCAGTCCTAGCGCGGTGAGGATCTCGCACGCCTCGTCGACGTCGTCCTGAAACCAGATCGGCTGCACCGAGACCGCCCCGGCCGTCGCGCGCGTCCCCGCCGAAGCGCTGATGACGACACCGGATGCTGCGCGGATGACGAGCAGGTCGCCGACTCCGTCCAGATGCGTTCGCTCGACCTCGCGCCCCGCGAGTGCCCGCTCGGCAGCATCGAGGTCGTCGACGAGCAGGTGCAGATCGCACGTGCCGTCGGCATGGTCGGGCGTCTCGGCGTGCACAGCGAGCGCTCCCCCACCGTCGAACTCGGCCCAGCCGGCTTCGGGCGGGAATGGCGCCGCCAGCCCCAGCGCCGCGGCGAGCGCGTGCCAGCGAGGCTCATCGCGGGTGTACACGATCTGCTGCACGGTGCTGCTCACCGCTGTGCCTTTCGCCGTCGGGCCGGCCTGCTCAGCACCGGCCTGCTCTGCACTGGCCTGCTCTGCACTCATCACGACTCTCCTCCGTCCAGATGTGCCCGCAGGGCGCGCTCGACGAGGGCCGACAGGCTCGAGCCGTCATCCACGGCACGATGTTTCACCGCACGCACCAGGTCCCGCGGCAGGTACACGTTGAACTGCACCTTGGGTTCGTTTGCTTGCATGCTAGCAATGTAGCACTATGCTCATCTCGCCTCAATCAGCCGCCCGCTGCCCCGTGCGTTCGAAGCGCGCGATCAGGTCGAGGGCGCCAGCAGCAGATCGGCCAGCCTCTCCAGCGCGTCTCGGCCGGTGAGCTCGCCCGGGATCAGCGGCACCTCGACGATCGGCACGTCCGGCACCTGCTCGCGCACCCGCCGAAGCTGCTCGTCCTCGACCGCGCGGCGAGCACCCAGCAGCGAGCCCGCGTCCGCCGGGGAGCGTCGATTGGCGATCAGCGCGGCGACGTCGACCTGCAGGGCGTGCAGCACCCCGACCACGTCGAGAGTCTCAGCGACCGGCAGCGCCTCGGCGACGAACGCGACGACGAATCCGGTGCGCGCCGGATCGGCGAGCGCGGTCCGGAGCGCTTCGAACCGCGCGCGGCGGAGCTCCAGGGTGCGCCGCAGCGCCGCCTCGGATTCGGCCTGCGCGTCACCACGACCGGTCAGCCCGCGCATCGCGGCCGCGTACCGCTCCGAACGGTCGCGGTTGCGCAGCAGAGCGTCGGTCCACCCCGCCAGCTGCCCGGGCAGGGCGAGCAGTCGCAGGGTGTGCCCTGAGGGCGCGGTGTCGAACACGACGAGGTCGTACTCACGGCGTCCGAGCTCGGCCAGTTCGGCGATCCGTTCCAGAACGGCGGCCTCATGACTGCCCGGTGCGATGCGCGCGCGCTCGAGGTGCGTGCGCGCCGAGCCGTGTTGCGATTCGGGCAGCATCCGCAGCATGGTCTGCTGCACCGCCGCGAGGTGACGATCCACCGTCGCCGCGGGATCGAGCTCCACGCCGTCGAGCGTGCCACCGCCGTCGAAGCGCGCCAGCTCCACCGTCTGATCACCTATCGCACGCCGCCAGAGATGCCCCAGGCTGTGCGCCGGATCGGTGGAGACCACGAGCACCCGTGCCCCGGTGCGCGCACGCGCGAGCGCCAGCGCGCTCGAGAGCGACGTCTTGCCGACGCCGCCCTTGCCGCCCACGAACAGCAGTTCGCGCCGCAGCACCTCTAGCAGCACGAGACGTGATCCAGGGGTGATCGCGGCATGCCCATCCGTCGGTGCCAGCGGTGGAAGTCATCGGCGACGAGGGGCATGAGCTCGACGCTGTAGTACGCCGCCGGGTCGGGAACCCCGAGCGCCTCGCCGAGCACGATCAGGGTGAACAGGTCGTCCTCATCGCGCTGCTCGCGGGCGAGCATCTGCCGATAGGGGCCGGCGTAGTACTCCGCCAGCCCCCGCCGGAAGGCGGCCCAGTGCCGGCGCAGGCGCCGGGCCGCCTCGGTGCGACTCATCGATCAGACCTCCTCGCGAACCGCCTCGAGCCGGGCGTCCTCATCCTCGTGCTCGGGTTCCTCCCGCGCGGCCCGACGCATCGCGAGCACAGCCTCCACGGCGACCCAGACGCTCGAGGCGATGATGATGACATCCAGCGCGAACAGCAGCCAGTCCGCCTTCGCGGGATCGGCGAACGAGGCGAGCTGCTCGATCGCCGCCCAGAACGACAGCACGAAGACGATCACCAGCGGGATCAGCGCCGGCAGAGGGTTGCGGCGCTTGCGGATGAGCATGACCGCGATGATCGACAACGTCAGCGAGGCCATCAGCTGGTTCGTCGTTCCGAACAGGGGCCAGATCCGCAGCCCGCCGTCGCCGCCGAGGCCCTGCGAGAAGGTGAGCCCGAGACCGACCACGACGACGACGATCGTCGCGGGCACCTTCGTGATCCGCAGCTTCATCGAGTCACCGATCTCCTGCACGACGAAGCGCAGCAGGCGCATGCCGGTATCCATGGTCGTCGCCGCGAACAGCACCGCCATGGTGGCGAGAACCGTGGCGCTGAGCGAGGCCGGCAGACCGATGCCCGCCTGCATCAGCGCACCGCCACCGGTCACGAAGGCTCCGACGCCGCCCGCACCGAACGCGCTGTACACCTCATTCCACTCCGCGACCGTGCGGAAGCCCGCGATCACCGCGAGGATCGTGCCGAGCGACAGCAGCCCCTCGCCGACCGCGCCGAAGTAGCCGACGAACCGGGCGTCGGTCTCCTTGTCGAGCTGCTTCGAGCTCGTGCCGGACGAGACCATGCCGTGGAAGCCCGAGATCGCACCGCACGCGATGGTGACGAACAGCAGGGGAACCATGCTCGGCGTCCCCTCGGGAACGGCCGTGTTGATCGCCGGCGCGACGATCTCGGGAGCGGCGCCAGAGAAGAGGGTCGCGGTGAGCACCGATCCGAACAGCAGGATCAGACCCACGAACAGCTGCACGCCGTTGATGTAGTCGCGCGGCTGAAGCAGCACCCACACCGGCAGCAGCGAGGCGATCGCTCCGTAGACGAACAGCGCGAGGATCCAGAAGGTCGCAGGCCCCATGCCGAGGAAGTCGTCCGGCAGCACGACCGGCATCTGGTCGCCGAGCACGATCAGCCCATACAGTGTGGCGACGCCGACGACGGTCACGGGCAGCAGCGGCCAGCGCAGGCGATACACGGCGATGCCGACGAGCAGGGCGACGCCGATCGCTCCCCAGGTGGGGATCACCGCACTGGGTGTGGAGATCAGCAGGTTCTTGATGACGACCGCGAAGGCGGCGATCACCATGAGCAGCAGCAGGAAGATCACGACGAGGAACAGGCCCGCGCCGCGCTTGCCGATGTAGCGCGCCGACAGGGCGCCGATCGATCGGCCCTTGTTGCGGGTCGAGGCCCACAGCGCTCCGAGGTCGTGCATGCCGGCGAAGAACACCGTGCCGAGCGTGACCCAGAGGAAGGCCGGAACCCATCCCCAGATCACAGCGATGGCGGGCCCCACGATGGGCGCCGCGCCGGCGACCGAGGTGAAGTGGTGCCCCCAGAGGATGAACTTGTTCGTCGGCACGTAATCCACGCCGTCGTTGAGCTCGTGAGCGGGGGTCGCGAACGACGCGTCGAGGCGGTAGACCCGATTGGCCAGGTACCGCGAGTAGAACAGGTATCCGACGGCGAAGATCGCCAATCCGATGAGCATGAGAAGAACGGGAGTCATTGCGGCGCTTCCTTTCGGCAGGGCTTCGTCGTCGCTGCTGCGCCCCACCATAGCGAACCTGGGATTTCGCTGGGAGCCGACGCGCCCTGGTGCCCACTCCGCCGCTCATCTGCCGGCGGCGAGAAGCTCCCTCGTGAACGGATGCGTCGGCGCGGCGAACACGTCGGCCACAGGGCCGCGCTCGACGATCACACCGTCGCGCATCACCAGCACGTCGTCGCAGACCGCCGCGACGACGGCGAGGTCGTGCGAGACGAAGACCATCGTCAGCCCGCGTTCGATCTGCAGGCGCGCGAGCAGGTCGAGCACCCGAGCGCGCACGGTGGGGTCCAGAGCGGACACCGGCTCATCGAGCACGAGCACCTGCGGGTCGGCGGCGAGCGCCCGTGCGATGGCGGCGCGCTGCAGCTGCCCGCCGGACAGCTGACGAGGGCGCCGACGTCCGAGCTCCGCATCCAGTCCCACCTCCGCGAGCAGAGCCGCCACGGCAGCGGAGCGATCGCCACGACGGGCGCCGGCGGCCTGCAGCGCCTCGGCGATCGACCGGCCGATCGTCCACCGCGGGTCGAACGCGCCGAGCGGATTCTGGTGCACCAGCTGCACCCGCTGCGCCGACGCCCACTCGATCACTCCGCTGTCGGGCCGCTCCACGCCGATCAGCATCCGGGCGAGGGTCGTCTTGCCTGACCCGGACTCCCCGACGACGCCGAGCGTGCGGCCGGACACGAGAGCGAATGAGGCGCCGATGACCGCGGGCCGCTCGAACCGCTTCGACACGTCGCGCACCTGCAGCAGCAGCTCACCCGCCGGTCGCGTCGGGGTGCGTGGGCGCAGGACGCTCGCCTCGACGAGGGCGCGGGTGTACTCCTCGCGCGGCGACGCCATGACCTCCGCCACGCCACCGTGCTCCACGATGCGCCCCGCGCGCATCACCAGCACCCGATCGGCCACCCGCCGGACCGCCGCGAAGTCGTGGCTGATGAACAGTACAGCTCGTCCGTCGTCGGCGATCGAGCGCAACAGGGCAAGAATGCGCGCCTGGACCGTGGCGTCCAGCGCCGTCGTCGCCTCGTCGGCGACCAGCACCGCGGGATCGGCGGCGAGTGCCGACGCGATCAGCGCTCGCTGACGCATCCCGCCCGACAGCTCGTGCGGGCGGCTGCGCGCGCGCCTCTCCGGTTCGGGCAGCGATACGGAAGCCAGCAGCCGCACGACCTGTGCCTGCCGGTCACTGCGGTGCAGGCGGTGGATCTCCATCGGCTCGGCGACCTCGCGGCCGATCCGGCGCAGCGGATCGAGCGCGGCCAGCGCGTCCTGCGAGACGAGCGCGACGCGCCGGCCGCGCAGGGCACGCCACGAGGCCTCGCCGAGCCCGGCGGCGTCGATGCCGTCGATCCGCAGCTCGTCCGCTGTCATGCGGGCGCCGTCCGGCAGCATCCCGAGCAGCGCACGTGCGGTGAGCGACTTGCCGGCCCCGGATTCGCCGACGATCGCCACGCACTCGCCCGGAGCGATGTCGAGATCGACCCCGTCGACGACCGCCTGCGCGCCGATGCGGATGCGCAGTCCCCGCACGTGCACCGCGCTCATGAGCGCCTCCCCTCGGCTCGCGCGCGCAGGGCTCGGCCGAGCACCGTGGCGCAGACCACGGTCAGCGTGATGGCAAGACCCGGGAAGACCGAGATCCACCAGGCGCGGCCGAGCACATTGCGTCCGCCCGAGAGCATGAGTCCCCATTCCGGAGCCGGCTCCGAGGGGCCGAGGCCGAGGAAGCTGAGGCCGGCGGCGGCGAGGATGCTCGACCCGATGCCGATGGTGGCGAGGACGCTCAGCGTCCCGAGGACCCCGGGCGCGACGTGCCGGGTGAAGGTGCGCACGGCGCCGACGCCCAGGATGCGGGCCGCCTCCACGTGCTCTGCGATGCGCAGCGTGCGGGTCTGCGTGCGGGCGAGCCGGATGTACACCGGCACCGCCGCGATCGTCACCGCGATGGCGACGTTGAGCGCGCCGGGGCCGAGCACCGCCACGACGATCAGCGCGATGAGGAATTCGGGGAAAGCGAGCAGGATGTCGGTGACGCGCATCGCCGCGGCATCCACCGCTCGGGGTGCGACGCCCGAGAGCGAGCCGAGCACGAGACCGGCGATCACCGCGAGCGTCGTCGCCAGCAGTCCGATCCCGACGGAGCGTGCGGCTCCGTGCACGACCCGCGAGAACACGTCGCGGCCCGACTGGTCGGTGCCGAACAGGTGGGCCGGCCCCGGCGCCTCGAGCGCCGAGCGCACGTCGGTGCGCAGCGGGTCATGGGTGGCGAGCAGGTCGGGAAATGCCGCGGCGAGCGCGACGACGACGAGGAAGGCCGCGGAGCACCCCAGCCCCACCCGTCGGGCCATCATCGGCGCTCCTCGATGGCGGGCGCCTCGAACGCGGCGGACCGCGCGCGCAGTCGCGGGTCGATGATCGGATGCAGCAGCTCGACGATCACGTTCACGATGACGAACACGAGGGCGCTGAGCATGATCACGCCCGCGACGACGGGCAGATCGCGGTCGACGATGGCGGTCAGCGTCACCCGCCCGAGCCCGGGTCGCGCGAACACGGTCTCGACGAGCACCGCACCGCCGAGCAGCGAGCCGATGAGATAGGCGGTGAGGGTGAGCGCGCTCGCCGCGCCGTGGCGCAGCGAGTGCCGCAGCACGAGGCGGGACGATCCGGCGCCGCGCGAGCGGACGGTCTCGGCGAACGGCTGTCGCTCGGCCTCCTCGATGCCGTCGCGCAGCACCTGACCGATCAGCGCCGCGACCGGAAGTGCGAGCGTGAGCGCGGGCAGCACCACCGTGGCAGCGCTGCGCGTGCCCGCCACGGGGAACCAGCCCAGCCCGAAGGCGAAGACCGCCAGCAGGACGATGCCGATCCAGAACACCGGCGACGAGAGCACGATCAGCTCCCCCGCGACCACCACGGTTCTCGCGAGCCCGCGTCGCGCGAACAGCGCCACGGCGAGCGCGACGAGAACCGCGGTCAGCAGCGCCAGCGCCGTGAGCTGCACGGTGGGCCCGAGCTGACGGCCTATGACCTCGGTCACGGGCATCCGGAGCTGATACGACGTCCCCAGATCACCACGCAGGAGTCCCCCGATGTACGAGAGGTACTGCTCGAGCGGAGGGCGGTCGAGGCCGAGATCGGCCCTGACCGCCGCCTTCACCGCCTCGCTCACCTTCGCCTGCGGGCCAAGCATGACCGAGACGGCATCGCCGGGGATGATCCGCAGCGCCAGGAAGGCCAGCGTCGCCGCGCCCCAGAGGACGAGCACGGCGGAGGCGGCGGTCCCGGCGATCCGGACCAGGGCGCGCCGCACGTCAGCGGCTGACGCTCGCGCTGTAGAACAGCGGCCGGCCGTACAGGTCGTACTCCAGGCCCTCGACGCCCTTCACGGATCCGGTGATCAGCGATGACACGTACAGCGGCACGATCGCGACGTGCTCGGCGTTCCACTGCTGCAGCTCGGTGTAGATCTCCGCCCGCTCCGACGTGTCCGACGTCGAGAGCCCGCGCTCGAGCAGTTCGTCGACGGCGGGGTCGCTCACCTGCGAGGCGTTCTGGAACCCGTCGGTGCCGAGGTGGCTGCGCAGCAGGTCGGCATCCACGCCCGAGAAGTCCCAGTCGGTGATGTCGTACGTCTTCGGGCCGTACTGCTCGTTGTAGGCGGCGGGTTCGAGCTTCTCCCGGACGATCTCGAAGCCGACGTCCTTCAGGTCGGACTGAATGGCGTTGGCGAGCGCGGTGCGGTCGTCCGAGATCGGGGTCCAGGCGATCCAGCGGGCCGAGAGGCGCTTGCCGTCCTTCGTCCGGATGCCGTCGGCGCCGCGCTCTGTCCAGCCGGCCTCATCCAGCAGCGCGTTCGCCTCATCGGCGTCGAACGCCCAGCTGCCCTCGAGTCGCTTGTCGTAGCCGGGAGTCGTGGGACCGAGGATGCTCCACGCGCGGGGGAACTCGCCGAAGAAGATCTCGTCGACGGCCGCATCGATGTCGATCGCCCGTGAGAACGCCCGACGCACCTTCTGGTCGGCGAAGACGCCGTGCTTCTCGTTGAGGAACAGCGAGTACGGCAGGCCCGGGTACTCCTTGGCGGTGACCGTGACGTCGTCGCCGAGGTCGGCGACGACGTTCGGCGGCAGCTGGGTCGCGACGTCCGCCTCGCCGGATGCGAGCACACCGGCGCGCACGGACGCCTCGGGCAGCAGCTCCACCCGGAGGGTCTCGATCGCCGGTGCCTTCGCCCCGCCGGGTCCCCAGCGGTAGTCGTCGTTGCGGGTGTAGACGATCTCCTGATCAGCGGTGTACTCGCTCAGCACGAACGGTCCGGTGCCGACGGTGACGTCCGGCCCGCCCGCGGCGAGGCGGTCGGCGGACTCCTCGAGCACCTTCGGCGACCAGAAACCCAGCTGCGCGGTGCTCGCCGCCTGCAGGAAAGGCGCGTACGGCTGCGTGAAGCTGACTTCGACGGTGTGCTCGCCGGTGACCTCGGTTCCCGCGTACAGCTCGCCGCCGAGCATGCTCGCCGCCTGCGCCGACTTGGTGGCCGGGTCGACGATCCGGTCAAAGTTCGCCTTCACCGCGGCCGCGTCGAAAGCGGTGCCGTCCGAGAAGGTGACGTCGTCGCGCAGTTCGAAGGTGTAGGTTCTCCCGTCGTCGGAGACCTGCCAGCTCTTCGCGAGCCACGGCGAGAACGACCCGTCGGCCTCCTGGAAGACCAGGGAGTCGAGCACCTGACGCTGCACCATCCCCGACACGTCGAGCTGGCTGGTCTGTGGATCCATGTGTCCGGCCGAGAGGTTGGCGCCCTCGATCGCCCAGACGAGCTCGGCCTCGGAACCGCCGGCGTCGCTGGCCGGTCCTGCGCAGGCGCTGAGCAGAAGGGCGGATGCTGCGGCCAGGGCGGCCAGCGGCAGAAGACGACGCACAGGGAAGGAAGGCATTCGGGAACCTCGATGCATGCGGAGAAGGGGAACACTCCATCTTACCGGCGGTTGTTGGACGCAGTCGATCTACGGCCGGTCATGCGGCGACCGGTAGACTCGCCGGACAACCACACTCAGGCACGCTCACACAGTGCCGCACACATCGCTCGAGGAGTCCTCCATGTCACGCATTCCCGACAAGCCCGCGCTCGAAGGCCTCGAAGCGAAGTGGGGTGAGCGCTGGTCGGACCAGGGCACCTTCCTCTTCGATCGCGCCCAGGCCACGGCATCCGGACGCGACAGCGTCTACTCGATCGACACTCCCCCGCCGACGGCGTCCGGCAGCCTGCACATCGGGCATGTGTTCTCGTACACCCACACCGACATCAAGGCGCGCTTCGAGCGCATGCGCGGCAAGCACGTGTTCTACCCGATGGGCTGGGACGACAACGGTCTGCCAACCGAACGCCGCGTGCAGAACTTCTACGGCGTGCGCTGCGACCCGACGCTGCCCTACGACCCCGACTTCACGCCGCCGTTCGAAGGCGGTGACAACAAGTCGTCCCGCGCTGCCGACCAGCAGCCCATCAGCCGCCGCAACTTCATCGAGCTGTGCGAGAAGCTGACCGTCGAGGACGAGAAGCAGTTCGAGGCGCTGTTCCGCCAACTCGGGCTCAGCGTCGACTGGACCCAGACGTACCGCACCATCTCCGACGACACGATCCGGCAGAGCCAGCTGGCGTTCCTGCGCGGACTCGAGCGCGGCGAGGCGTACCAGTCGCTGGCGCCGACCCTGTGGGACATCGACTTCCGTTCGGCGATCGCCCAGGCAGAGCTCGAGGACCGCGACCAGCAGGCCGCCTACCATCGCGTCGCCTTCCACAAGACCGACGGCTCGGGCGACATCGAGATCCAGACGACCCGCCCCGAGCTGCTGCCCGCGTGCGTGGCGCTGGTCGCGCACCCCGACGACGAGCGATATCAGCCCTACTTCGGCAAGACCGTGCGCACCCCGATCTTCGACGTCGAGGTGCCCGTGCTCGCCCACCACCTCGCCCAGCCGGACAAGGGCTCGGGCATCGCCATGATCTGCACCTTCGGCGATGTGACCGACATCATCTGGTGGCGCGAGCTCGACCTGCCCAACCGCACCATCCTCGGCAAGGACGGCCGCGTGCTCGCCGATGTCCCCGAGGCGATCACGTCGGAGGCGGGCCGCACCGCGTACGCCGAGCTCGCCGGCAAGACCGTCTTCAGCGCCCGCAAGGCTATCGTCGAGCAGCTGCGGGCGTCCGGCGATCTGCTCGAGGTCGGCAAGCCCTTCAGCCACGCCGTGAAGTTCTTCGAGAAGGGCGACCGCCCGCTCGAGATCGTCTCGACGCGGCAGTGGTACATCCGCAACGGCGCCCGCGACCCGCAGCTGCGCGAGCAGCTGCTCGAGAACGGACGCGAGCTGAGCTGGCATCCCGATTTCATGCGCGTGCGCTACGAGAACTGGGTCGGCGGGCTCACCGGCGACTGGCTCATCTCGCGCCAGCGGTTCTTCGGCGTGCCGATCCCCGTCTGGTACGCCCTCGACGAGAACGGCGAGCGCGACTACGACCGCGTGCTGACGCCCTCGCTCGCGAGCCTGCCCATCGATCCGACCACGGACGTGCCGGAGGGCTACACCGAGGACCAGCGCGGCGTGCCCGGCGGATTCGACGCCGAGCAGGACATCTTCGACACCTGGGCGACCTCCTCGCTCACCCCGCAGCTGGCCGGCGGCTGGCAGCGCGACGAGGAGCTGTGGAACACCGTGGCGCCGTTCGACCTGCGCCCGCAGGGTCAGGACATCATCCGCACCTGGCTGTTCTCGACCATGCTGCGCTCGACGCTCGAGGACCAGCGCTCGCCGTGGCGCAACGCCGCCATCTCGGGCTTCATCGTCGACCCCGACCGCAAGAAGATGTCGAAGTCGAAGGGCAACGTCGTCACCCCGGCCGACATCCTGTCCACGCACGGCTCTGATGCGGTGCGCTACTGGTCGGCGTCCAGCCGCTTGGGCATGGACGCCGCATTCGACCCGCAGAACCCGACGCAGGTGAAGATCGGACGCCGCCTGGCCATCAAGATCCTCAATGCTGCGAAGTTCGTGCTGTCGTTCCCCGTGCCGGAGGGCGCGCGCGTCACGCATGCGCTCGACGCGTCGATGCTCACGGCTCTCGACCACGTGGTGCGCGAGGCGACCACGGCATACGAGAACTACGACCAGGCGAAGGCCCTCGAGATCACCGAGGCGTTCTTCTGGACGTTCTGCGACGACTACCTCGAGCTCGTCAAGGAGCGCGCCTACGACCAGACCGACGTGAACCAGGCCTCGGCCGCCCTCGCTCTGCGCCTCGCGCTGTCGACGCTGCTGCGCCTGCTCGCGCCGATCGTGTCGTTCGCGACCGAGGAGGCCTGGTCATGGTTCGAGGAGGGATCGATCCACACGGCGGCCTGGCCGGAGCCGCTCGGGATCGACGGGGACACGGCGGTGCTTTCCGCCGCCAGCGAGGCCCTGATCGGCATCCGCCGGGCGAAGACCGAGGCGAAGGCATCGCAGAAGACCCCGGTCGCATCGGCGACCATCGCCGCTCCTGCCGCGAGGATCGACGCGTTGCGCGCCGCCGCCGACGACCTGCGTGCGGTCGGCCGCATCGCCGAGCTGACGTTCGCCGAAGCAGACCAGCTCGCGGTCACGGCCATCGAGCTGGCGCCGGCGGAGGGCTGATCATGCAGCTCGGCACGCGGTGGGAGGCCGGCGCGGAGCCGCCGGCCTCCGTTCCCGCGGCACTGCGCCCGGCGATCGCCGAGGTCGAGTCGCGATTGTCCGGATCCCTGCCGGACGGATCCCTGAGCCTGTCGAACGGGCCCCTGAGCCCGTCGAAGGGTCACTGGACGCTCACCTGGTTGGAGGGCCGCCCGATCGCAGAGCTGGATGCCGGGTGGGAGGTCTTCCTCACGGCATCCGGCGAGGTCGTCGCCCGCCCCTTCGAGGACTGAGCCCCTCCGCGCCCATCGCCGGCGGGATCAGCGACGCGGGAGTCCGACGGTCGCGAGGAGGTGATCGACCTGGCGCGGGTCGTGCCGCCTGGTCTGCTGCTCGCGAAGCAGGTCGAGTGCGAGTTCGCGGCGCTCCGCCCTGGCGAGGATTCGTCGCTCGACGTGACTGGTGAGGGCGGCCGCGATCTGCTGCAGAACGCGCTCGAACGGGGTGGGTGAGACGAGATGAAGAGTTGCAGTGACCATGATCACTCCTGGTTCATCGTGCCGCGGCTGTTCGCCACGGGAAGGTCGAAGACCTCGGCGCGCAGCGACACGCGCCGAGTGCCGGGCAGGGATTCCTGCCCGCGGTAGCGCTCGACCGCGGCGTCGACCACCGCGGTCAGCTCCTGCTTGAGCTCGGCCATCTGCTCGGCGGTGACGTCGAGCATCGTCGTCATGATGAGGCCAGCATCCTCCCAGCCCTCCGGCTGCTCGGATTCGGGGCGATTGATGTAATCCATCAGCGTCTGATGACGCAGCCGCAGGAACTCGGTGGTCACGATCTGCGCCGCGGCGCGGTTCGACGGCGACATCGCCTCCGCCGGACCCGGCATGTTGATGCGACCCTTGGGTCGCTCCCACCACCGCTCGCGCGCCGTGCCGCGATCCGGCACCTCGCGGATGAGATCCTGCGCGGCGAGGGCCCGAAGGTGGTAGCTGGTCGCCCCCGATGTCTCACCGATCAGCGACGCGAGACTGCTCGCCGTCTGCGGCCCCCGCTCGCTGAGCAGGTCGTAGATGCGCACGCGCAGCGGATGAGCGAGTGCCTTCAGCGCCCCGGCGTCGAGCGTGCGACCCTGTGAATCGTTGGTGACCATAAACGCAAAGATACTCTTGCAAAGAACTATTTGCAAGCATTTCTTTGCACCTTCGCGCATCGTCTCGCGCAGGTGAGAACTCTCTCATCGAGCGGCGGCGTCCGGTGCGGTGCGGGAGCCTGGGGGCGTGGCGCGGAGTGCGGCCGCACGCGATCAGCAAGTACTGCCATGGCGCGTCGCTGCTGTATCCGCACCTGCCTGGCGATGACTGGGCGCTCATCCGGGCGCCGGCACTGGCCGGGGCCCGTCAGCTGACGGCCTCCCGCGCCGCGACGAACGCCACCACGCAGCGCTCGACCTGCTCGCTCGTGTGCGCAGCGGAGAGCTGCACGCGGATGCGCGCCTCGCCACGCGGCACGACGGGGAAGCTGAACGCGGTCACGTACACGCCCTGTCGCTGCATCTCGTCGGCGACTCGCGCGGTGAGCGCGGCGTCGTGGAACATCACCGGGACGATCGGATGCTCGCCCGGCAGCAGCTCGAAGCCCTCCTCGGTCATGCGCCGGCGGAACAGCTCGGCGTTCCGCGTCAGTCGCGCACGCAGGTCCGCGGATCCCTCGACGAGGTCGAGCGCGGTCAGCGTGCCCGCCACGATCGACGGGGCGAGGGTGTTCGAGAACAGATACGGTCGCGAGCGCTGGCGCAGCAGCGCCACGATGTCGCGGTGCGCTGCGACATAGCCGCCGGAGGCGCCGCCGAGCGCCTTGCCGAACGTGCCGGTGTAGATGTCGACACGATCGGCGACACCGCACAGCTCGGGGGTCCCCCGGCCGTTCTCGCCCACGAAGCCGACCGCGTGAGAATCGTCGACGAACACCAGCGCGTCGTATCGCTCAGCGAGATCGCAGATCTCCTGGAGAGGTGCGATGTAGCCGTCCATCGAGAAGACGCCGTCGGTGACGATGACGCGGAAGCGGGCATCCACCGCCGCCTTCAGCTGCTCCTCGAGATCGGACATGTCGCGATTGCGGTAGCGCAGGCGGCGCGCCTTGGACAGGCGGATGCCGTCGATGATGGATGCGTGGTTCAGCTCGTCCGAGATGATCGCGTCGGCGGCGGTGAACAGCGTCTCGAAGACGCCGCCGTTCGCGTCGAAGCACGAGGAGAAGAGGATCGCGTCGTCGGTGCCGAGGAAGGTGGCCAGACGGCGCTCGAGTTCCAGATGCTGCTCCTGCGTGCCGCAGATGAAGCGCACACTGGCCAGCCCGTAGCCCCACTCGTCGAGCCCACGGTGAGCGGCGTCGAGGATGCGCGGGTCGTCGGCGAGGCCCAGGTAGTTGTTGGCGCAGAAGTTGAGCACGTCGTGCCCACCCGTGCTGATCTCCGCCTTCTGCGGCCCGCTGATGCCGCGCTCGCGTTTGGTGAGTCCCGCCTCTTCGATGCCGGCGAGCTCGGCCCGCAGGTGATCCTTGAATGTCGCGTACATGACGGCTCCTTACAGCTCGGTTCTCACAGCTCGGTCCAGTCGAGGATGATCTTGCCCGTGCCTGCCGACTCTGCGGCGGCAAAGCCCCGCTCCCAGTCGCGCGCGGGGATCACGTCGGCGATCACGCGAGCGATCGATTCGCGCAAGGTAGCGCTGGTCTGCAGCATGGCCCCCATGGCGTTCCAGGTCTCGAACATCTCGCGGCCGTAGACGCCCTTGATCGTGAGCATGTGTGTGACGAGCTTGCCCCAGTCGATGTCGAACCCGGCAGTGGGCAGCCCGAGCATGGCGATCTGCCCACCGTGGTTCATGTTGTCGATCATCGCCGGCAGCGCCGAGGGCGCACCGCTCATCTCGAAGCCGATGTCGAAGCCCTCGCGCATGCCGAGAGCGCGCTGGGCGTCGCGGATGTCCTGCTTCGCGACGTCGACGACCGCGTCGGCGCCCATCCGCGTGGCCATCTCCAGTCGAGGTGCACTGAGGTCGGTCGCGACGATGAACCTCGCGCCGGCGTGACGGGCGACGGCGATCGACATGAGGCCGATGGGGCCGCAGCCGGTGATCAGCACGTCTTCGCCGATCACGCGGTACATCAGTGCTGTGTGCACGGCGTTGCCGAGCGGATCGAAGATCGCGCCGAGCTCAGGCGTCACGTCGTCGTGGTGCACCCACACGTTCGTGGCGGGAAGGGAGAGGTACTCGGCGAAGGCGCCGTCGCGCTGCAGGCCGAGGCCAACGGTGCGGATGCACATCTGCCGGCGCCCCGCGCGGCAGTTGCGACACGTTCCGCACACGATGTGCCCCTCGCCCGACACACGGTCGCCGATCGAGATGTCGTGCACCATGTCGCCGACCTCGACGACCTCGCCGTAGAACTCGTGCCCTGGGATCAGTGGTGTGCGGATGGCGGAGGCGGCCCAGTCGTCCCAGCGGTGGATATGCAGATCCGTGCCGCAGATCCCGGTGCGCAGCACCCGAATGACGACCTCGCCGGTACCTGCCACCGGATCGGGGCGCTCCACGAGCGCGAACCCGGCGCGCGGTTCGCTCTTGAACAGTGCCTTCATACTTCGATCTCACTGCACTTCATGATGTAGAGCAACGCTGTCGTTCTGCATCCTCTGTTAAGTAGCGCTGAAAGGTAAGATCACCTGGTGGAACTCCATCAGCTGCAGATCCTGCGCGAGCTCGGGGCGCTGGGCAGCGTCACAGCGGTGGCCGATGCGCTGCACGTCACCCCGTCGGCCGTCTCGCAGCAGCTCGCCGCCCTGCAGCGCGGAGTGCGCACGCCGCTCACTCGTCGCCAGGGCCGCACCCTCACGCTGACGGCCGCCGGTCGGGTGCTCGCCGAGGCGGGAGGCGAGGCGCTGGATGCCATGGCCGCTGCCCGCGGTGCGCTGGACGCGTTCGAGCAGGATCCCGCCGGCGTGGTCACCGTGAGCGGCTTCCACAGCGCGGGCCAGGCGCTGTTCGGCGCGCTGCTGCGCGATCTCGCCCGTGGCGAAGCCTCGCCGACAGTGCAGCTGACCGATGAGGATGTCGCGCAGAGCGAATTCCCCGCACTCACCGCCCGCTACGACCTCGTGCTCGCGCACCGCATGGAGCACTCCGAGCCGTGGCCGTCGCAGGGTGTGCGCAGCCTCACCCTCGTTCGCGAGCCGCTCGACGTCGCGGTCGCGACGACACACCCGCTCGCCGCCCGCTCGTCGGTCACGCCGAAGGACATCGCGGCGGAACGATGGGTGACGAGCCGGATCGGCTACTCCCCCGACGACGTGCTGGGCGCGATCGCCGCCGTCGCGAACATCGCCCCCCGAGTGCAGCACCGCATCAACGACTACGGCGCGGTCACCGCCGCCGTCGCCGCGGGCGGCGTGGTCGGGCTGCTGCCCCGGTTCACCTCCCGCAGCGTCGACGACAGCGAGATCGTGCGGATCCCCCTGCTGGGTGTGAGCACGCATCGGCTGATCGACGTGCTGTCCCGCCCCGAGACCCTGCGCCGACGCAGCGTCCGGCTGGTCGTCGAAGGACTGCAGCGAGTGATGGGCCGGCTCAGCCGCTGATGGTGTGATCATAGACTCGCCTCATGACCCAGGCCTCGAATCCGCTGCTGTCCCCGTCGACGCTCCCCTACGGGATGCCGGACTACGCGGCCATCCGGCCCGAGCACTACCTGCCGGCATTCGCGGCGGCGTTCGACGAGCACCTCACCGAGGTGCGGGCCATCACCGTGTTGCGCTCGATGCCGACCTTCGAGAACACCATCGAGGCGCTGGAGCGCAGCGGCGAGACGCTGGATCGGGTCGCCCACGCCTTCTACACCGTCAGCTCAGCGGATGCGACGCCCGAGATCCAGCAGATCGATGAGCAGCTCGCCCCGCTGATGGCCGCGCACGACGACGCGATCCGCCTCGACGGCGCGCTGTACGGGCGGGTGGCGCAGCTGCATGCGATGCTCGACCGGCTCGACCTCACCGACGAGCAGCGTTACCTCGTGCAGCGGCACTTCCGCGAGATGACGCATGCGGGTGCGGCGCTCGACGCCGAGTCGAAGGCGCGGCTGACCGCGCTGAACCAGCGCCTGTCGACCCTCAGCACGACGTTCGAGAAGAACCTGCTGAGCGACACGAACGATCTCGCGGTGATCTTCGACGACGCCGCAGAGCTCGACGGCCTCTCTGCTGGTGAGCTCAGCGCCACCGCCCGCGCCGCTGCCGAGCGCGGATCCGAGGGCAGATACCTCGTCTCGCTGCCGCTGTTCAGCGGGCATCCGTACCTGGCATCCCTCACCGTGCGCGAGAGCCGCCGCCGCATCATGCAGGCGTCGCTCGCCCGTGCCGCGCGGGGGAACGAGAGCGACAACCGCGCGGTGCTCACCGAGATTGTCGCGCTCCGCGCCGAGCGGGCCGCGCTGCTGGGATACCCATCGCACGCCGCGTACATCACGGCAGACGAGACGGCAGGCACCCCGGAGGCGGTGGAGCGGATGCTGCGGGAGCTGGCCGTTCCGGCGGCTCGCAACGCGCAGCGCGAGGGCGCGGCGCTGCAGCAGATCATCGACGAGAACGAGGCCGAGCCGTACCCCCTCGCGGCCCACGATTGGGCCTTCTACACCGAGAAGGTGCGTCAGGCCCGCTTCGACGTCGACACGGCCGAGCTGCGCGAGTACTTCGAGGCCGAGCGGGTGCTGAGCGACGGAGTCTTCTTCGCCGCGACGAAGCTGTACGGCATCACCTTCACCGAGCGCTCGGATCTGTCGTCGTACCATCCGGATGCGCGGGTCTTCGAGGTGCACGATGAGGACGGTTCGACGGTCGGTCTCTACGTGCTCGACCTGTACACCCGCGACACCAAGCGCGGCGGTGCGTGGATGAACCCGATCGTCAGCGAGTCGGCTCTGCGCGGCACCCTGCCGGTGGTCGCGAACAACCTCAACGTCTCACGCCCCGCCGACGGGATGCCCACGCTGCTGACCCTCGACGAGGTCACCACGCTGTTCCACGAGTTCGGCCATGCGCTGCACGGGCTGTTCGCTCGCGTCACCTACCCGCACTTCTCGGGGACGAACGTGTTCCGCGACTTCGTCGAGTTCCCCAGTCAGGTCAACGAGATGTGGATCCTGTGGCACGAGGTGCTGAGCAGCTATGCACGTCACCACGAGACCGGCGAGCCGCTCGACGCCGGCATCGTCGAGCGGCTGCGTGCCTCGGAGACGTTCGACCAGGGCCACGCGACCAGCGAGTACCTGGCGGCAGCCTGGCTCGACCAGGCCTGGCACCGGGTCGGTGCCGGCTCAGCAGTGGCTGACGTCGCGGAGTTCGAACGCGCGGCGCTGGCCGATGTGGGGCTACTCAACCCCGTCGTGCCCACCCGCTACTCGTCGGCGTACTTCGCGCACGTCTTCTCGGGCGGTTACAGCGCCGGGTACTACTCCTACATCTGGAGCGAGGTGCTCGATGCAGACACCGTGGAGTGGTTCCGCGAGAACGGCGGACTCACGCGCGAGAACGGTGACCGGTTCCGCTCGCGCCTGCTCGGCGTGGGCGGCTCGAAGGATCCGCTGGAGGCTTACCGCGACTTCCGCGGTCGGGATGCCGAGATCGCCCCGCTGCTGAAGCGCCGCGGACTCGAGGGCTGAGGGCCCGGCGCCGGCTCAGGCTGGGGCTCAGGCTCCGGCGCACTTCGGAAGCATGCACGACCCCGGCGATGCCCTGCTCAGTCGGCTGCGGCCGCGTGCAGCCGCGGCATCGCCTTCATCCAGGTGAGCAGGTGGTAGCTCTGCTCGAGTCGATCGCCGAGGGAGTCGACCGACTCCAGGTGCACGGTGATGATCTCGCTGTCGTCGAGCGACTGCGCGGCGAACCGGCCGCAGCCCGCGCGAGGAAATGGTGCGACCGGTTGGCGTGGTTTCCCCAGTTCGCCCAGGTCGAGCCGAGGTCGATGATCTCGCCGGCGACGTAGCCCGTCTCTTCCCGCAGTTCGCGCAGCGCGGCATCCCCGGGGCTCTCCCCCTCGTCGACCGCGCCTCCGACCAGTCCGATCGCGACGATGCCGGCACCGTGTCGGTACTCCTCGACGACGATCGCCTGATCGGACTCGTCGACGGCGAGAACGGTGATCCAGTCGGCCGGTTTCAGGACGTAGTAGGGCGCGATGGTGCGGCCTCGACCGTCGACGCACGTGTCGGCGCGCAGGTCGATCCAGCGATCTTTGACGATCTGCGTGCTGTCTGCGACGCGCCAGGCCTGCGGGTGCTCGTCTGTCACACCGCTCAGGCGCTCTTGCGCTTGCGCGCGAGAACCACGGTGGGTGCAGCACCCTCTTCGACCGCGGCCTTCGTGACCACGACCTTCGACACATCCTCGGCCGACGGGATCTCGAACATGATCGGCCCCAGCACGTCCTCGAGGATCGCACGAAGGCCGCGCGCGCCTGTCTTGCGCAGCACGGCGAGGTCGGCGATGGAACGCAGTGCGTCGTCCTCGAACTCCAGCTGCACCCCGTCGATCTCGAACATGCGCTGATACTGCTTGACCAGGGCGTTGCGGGGACCCGTGAGGATGTCGATCAGGGCATCCTGATCGAGCGGCGACACCGAGGTGACGACGGGGAGTCGGCCGATGAACTCGGGGATGAGCCCGAACTTGTGCAGATCCTCAGGCAGCACCTCGCTGAACAGGTCGAGGTCCTTGCCCTTGTCGTGCAGCGGAGCGCCGAACCCGACGCCGTGCTTGCCGACGCGGGCCGAGATGATCTCCTCCAGGCCCGCGAAGGCCCCAGCGACGATGAACAGCACGTTCGTCGTGTCGATCTGCAGGAACTCCTGGTGCGGGTGCTTGCGTCCGCCCTGCGGCGGTACCGAGGCGACCGTCCCCTCGAGGATCTTCAGCAGCGCCTGCTGCACGCCCTCACCGGACACGTCGCGCGTGATCGACGGGTTCTCGGCCTTGCGGGCGATCTTGTCGATCTCGTCGATGTAGATGATGCCCGTCTCGGCGCGCTTCGTGTCGTAGTCGGCGGCCTGCAGGAGCTTGAGCAGGATGTTCTCGACGTCCTCGCCGACGTAGCCCGCCTCGGTGAGAGCCGTCGCATCGGCGACCGCGAACGGCACGTTCAACCGCTTGGCGAGGGTCTGCGCGAGATAGGTCTTGCCGCAGCCGGTCGGCCCGAGCATCAGGATGTTGCTCTTCGCGACCTCGACCTCCTCCGCCTTCTGCTCGGCGGACTGGATCGTGCCGCGGGCACGCACACGCTTGTAGTGGTTGTAGACCGCCACGGCCAGAGAGCGCTTCGCGGAATCCTGACCGACCACGTACTCCTCGAGGAACGAGAAGATCTCGCGGGGCTTCGGCAGCTCGAAATCGGCGACGGGACCGCCGCCGGCCTCGGCCATGCGCTCCTCGATGATCTCGTTGCACAGCTCGACGCATTCGTCGCAGATGTACACACCGGGACCGGCGATCAGCTGCTGGACCTGCTTCTGGCTCTTTCCGCAGAAAGAGCATTTGAACAGGTCAGCGCTTTCACCGATGCGTGCCATGCGCGTCCTCCTCGAGCATTCGGTCAGGCAGGGTCCTGATGCCGTCAATCGAGCCTAACCGCACGCACCGACACAGGACGGCATTGGAGCCGGTCAGGTGGTGTTCAGTACCCCTCGGCCGCCTTCGCGCCCTCGAGGATCGCGCGCGACGACGACAATCCGAGGCGAGTCGCGCCCGCCTCGATCATCGTCTCCGCGTCGGCAGCGGTGCGGATGCCGCCGGATGCCTTGACCTCGAGGCGGTCGCCCACCGTCTTCTTCATGAGCGACACGGCGTGCACGCTGGCGCCGCCGGCCGGGTGGAAGCCGGTGGACGTCTTCACGAAGTCGGCCCCGGCGCTCTCGGCAGCGCGGCAGACGGCGACGATGGCATCGTCGGTCAGCGCGGCGGACTCGATGATCACCTTGAGGACGACGGGTCGCGGGGCGGCGTCGCGCACTGCGCGGATGTCGGCTTCGACGTCGGCGTAGCGCCCTTCGACGGCCGCGCCGATGTCGATGACCATGTCGAGTTCGTCTGCGCCCTCGGCCACGGCGAGAGAGGCCTCGGCAGCCTTGATCGACGAATGGTGCTTGCCACTGGGGAAGCCGATCACGACGGCGAGCTTCAGCCCTTCCGGCAGGTCGAGGGGCAAAGCGGACGGCGACAGGCACACGCTGTAGGTTCCGAGGTCGGCGGCCTCCGCGATCGCCGCGGCGACGTCTGCGCGCGTCGCCTCGGGCTTGAGCAGCGTGTGATCGATGTGCCGGGCGAGGGATGCGGACACGTGGGCCTCCAGGTCGGAAAGGGTGGGAACTCCAGCGTACTCGGGGCCGATTGCGCCGCGAGCAGCGTGCGGGGCTCGATGAGCCTTCCGCGCACGAAAGAGCGGCCCGGACGCGTGTCCGGGCCGCTCTTTCATGTTCGGCGGGTCAGCCGCGCTTGCGCGAGGTGAGCACCTGATCGACGATGCCGTACTCGAGCGCCTCGGCCGCCGACAGGATCTTGTCGCGGTCGATATCGCGGTTCACCTGCTCCACGGGCTTGCCGGTGTGGCGCGCCATCGTCTCCTCGAGCCAGGTGCGCATGCGCAGGATCTCAGCGGCCTGGATCTCGATGTCGGATGCCTGGCCGTGACCTGCTTCGCCCATCGCCGGCTGGTGCATGAGCACGCGGGCGTTGGGCAGTGCCAGTCGCTTGCCCGGGGTTCCGGCGGCGAGCAGGACGGATGCCGCCGAGGCGGCCTGTCCGAGCACGACCGTCTGGATGTGCGGCGCGACGTACTGCATGGTGTCGTAGATCGCCGTCATCGCGGTGAACGATCCACCAGGCGAGTTGATGTACATGGTGATGTCGCGCTCGGCGTCCTGGCTCTCGAGCACGAGCAGCTGCGCCATGACGTCATCGGCCGATGCGTCGTCGACCTGCACGCCGAGGAAGATCACGCGATCCTCGAAGAGCTTGTTGTACGGGTCCTGGCGCTTGAAGCCGTAGGCCGTGCGCTCTTCGAACTGGGGCAGCACGTAGCGGCTCGAGGGCAGGTTTCCGGCAGCGCGGAAGGTGGGGGTGTGCATGTGTGTGTTCCTTCCTTACTGGTCTGCGCCGGTGCCGCCGCCGCCGGTGACGTCGCTGGCGTGCTCGCGGATGTGGTCGACGAAGCCGTACTCGAGGGCCTCGTCGGCGGTGAACCAGCGGTCGCGGTCGCCGTCGGCGTTGATCTGCTCGACCGTCTTGCCGGTCTGGCCGGCCGTGATCTCGGCGAGGCGACGCTTCATCGACAGGATCAGCTGAGCCTGGGTCTGGATGTCGCTGGCCGTTCCGCCGAAGCCGCCGTGCGGCTGGTGCAGAAGAACGCGGGCGTTCGGGGTGATGTAGCGCTTGCCCTTGGTGCCGCTGGTCAGCAGCAGCTGACCCATCGAGGCGGCCATTCCGATGCCCACGGTGACGATGTCGTTGGGCACGAACTGCATGGTGTCGTAGATCGCCATGCCCGCGGTGATCGACCCGCCGGGAGAGTTGATGTAGAGGTAGATGTCCTTCTCCGAGTCCTCGGCGGCGAGAAGGAGGATCTTCGCGCAGATCTCGTTCGCGTTCTCGTCGCGCACCTCAGAGCCCAGCCAGATGATGCGGTCCTTGAGCAGTCTGTCGAAGACGCTCGTCGCCATCAGGGGTTCAGCCATGTCAGCTCCTGTTTCCGTGTGTCGGTGGTTCGAATCTACCGGCGGCGGCACGCGCGCCCGGCCGTGTTCGCCGTCGGCATATCAGCGTGGCGGCGCCGCAGACGGAGGAAGGCGGATGCCGTGCAGCATCCGCCTTCCTCGTACGATCACGCGATGATCACTCGGCCTTCTCGGCCTCGTCCTTCTTCGCAGCTGCCTTCTTGGCCGGAGCCTTCTTCGCGGCAGGCTTCTTGGCGGGCTTCTCGGCGTCGTCGTCGGCTGCGGCCTTCTTCTTCGCCGGAGCCTTCTTCTTCGGGGCGGGCTTCTCCTCAGCGGCAGGAGCCTCCTCGGCGTCAGCGGCGTCCTCGTCCTCGGCATCGCCGATGAACTCCGACAGGTCGACCTTCTTGCCGTTGCTGTCGACGATGTTCACCTTGCCGAGGGTCGCGGCGAGGGCCTTGTTGCGGGCGACTTCGCCGACGAGGGCGGGCAGCTGGCCGGCACCCTGCAGCGCCTCGACGAACTCCTGCGGCGCCATGCCGTACTGCGCGGCCGACTGGATGAGGTACTGGCTGAGCTCCTCCTGCGACACCTGGACGTTCGCGTTCTCGGCGATCGTGTCGAGCAGCACCTGCGTGCGGAACTGCTTCTCGCTGGCCTCGGCCACCTCTGCACGGTGCTCGTCGTCCTCGAGGCGGTTCTCGTTCTCGAGGTGCGCGTGCACCTCGTCCTCGATGAGCTGAGCGGGAACGGGGATCTCGACCTGCTCGAGCAGCTTCTCGATGAGCTGGTCGCGGGCGGCGGCGCCCTGGGTGAAGACGCCCTGCTGGGCGACGCGCTCGGCGAGGCTGTCGCGCAGCTCTGCGACGGTGTCGAACTCCGACGCCATCTGAGCGAAGTCGTCGTCGGCCTCGGGCAGCTCGCGCTCCTTGACGGCCTTGAGCGTCACCGAGACCTCGGCCTCCTCGCCGGCGTGGTCGCCGCCCACGAGAGCCGAGCGGAACGTCGTCTCCTCACCGGCGGTGAGCGAGTCCAGCGCCTCGTCGATGCCCTCGAGCAGCTCGCCCGAGCCGATCTCGTACGACACGCCCTCGGCGCGGTCGATCTCGGCGCCGTCGATGGTGGCGACGAGGTCGAGCTCGACGAAGTCACCGGTCGCAGCCGGACGGTCGACGGGGATCAGGGTGCCGAAGCGCGCGCGCAGGTTGTCGAGCTCGGCGTCGATCGCCGCCTCGTCGGCCTCGACGGCATCGACCGTGAGGGTGATGTCCGAGAGCTCGGGGAGCTCGATCTCGGGGCGCACGTCGACCTCGATGTCGACGAGCAGGTCACCCGAGAAGTCCTTCTCGTTCGGCCACTGCGTGATGTCGGCAGCGGGACGGCCGACCATGCGGACGTTGTGCTCGGCGGCAGCCTCCCGGAAGAAGCCGTCGAGGGCCTCGTTCACGGCGTGCTCGATGACGGCGCCGCGGCCGACGCGCTGGTCGATGATCGGAGCCGGGACCTTGCCCTTGCGGAAGCCGGGGATCTGCACGTCCTGGGCGATGTGCTCGTAGGCGTGGGCGATGCTGGGCTTGAGGTCCTCAGGGGTGACCGTGATGGTGAGCTTGACCCGGGTCGGGGACAGCTTCTCGACGGTGCTGTTGGCCATGCTGGTGTGTCTCCTTGTGGTTTCCGCGTTGACGACGCGGTCGTGAAGTCTTCGACCGTGGTCGGGGCGACAGGATTTGAACCTGCGACCTCCCGCTCCCAAAGCGGGCGCTCTACCAAGCTGAGCTACGCCCCGGCTTGAACCCGCACACGGGAACGGCCCTGACGAGTCTAACGGACGGAACACGTCGCTCCGTCCGCTATGCTTTACGAGGTGCTCCGCTCAGCGGGCGCCTGAGAGGGCGAGACACCGCCGGAATTCCGGGGATGTAGCTTAATGGTAAAGCCTTAGTCTTCCAAACTAATGACGCGGGTTCGATTCCCGTCATCCCCTCTGATGAAGAAGGCCCCCACCGCGAGGTGGGGGCCTTCTTCGCATCCATCCGGCACTCTGCTCGCCGGATGCCGGTCTGCCCGCCGGATGCGAAGGTGCTCGCGGGATGCGAAGAACCCCCGAAGCCGATGACTCCAGGGGTTCCGCACGTGGTCTCTCAGTTGCCGCCGCGACGCTCGCGCAGCTGCGTGAGGGCGTCCTCGAGAAGCTGCTTGGCCTCTTCGTCGGTGCGGCGCTCCTTCACGTACGCGAGATGTGTCTTGTACGGTTCGGGCTTGGCGAGCGTCGGCGGGTTCTGCCGGTCGCGCCCCGCGGGCAGCCCGCTCTGCGGATGGTCGATCGTCTCGGGGATCTCCTCCTCGGGCAGCCCTGCCGCGAAGTAGCGGACGGTCTCGTTGCCGAGGCCGTCCCAGTACGACACGGGGATGCGGTCGGCGTGGTAGCCGTGGTCCTGCTCGCCCATGGGACCCGAGCCGACACGTGTGCCGCGGATCGCGTTTCCTCCGGTAGCCATCAGATCACCTGGAACTTCGTGATGAGACCGAGCGCGACGATCGAGATGAACCAGATCAGGGCGAGCACGATCGTGAATCGGTTGAGGTTGCGTTCGGCGAGGCCGGAAGAGCCGACAGCAGCCGACATCCCACCGCCGAACATGTCGGACAGGCCGCCACCGCGACCCTTGTGAAGAAGAATGAGGAGCGTCAGCAGCACACTGGTGATGCCAGTGAGCACCTGCAGAACGAACTCGAGAACCTGCACGAGGAAAGCCTTTCGCCGGGGCCGGAATGCCCGTCTAGCGGTCAATTATAGGACGAGGCGCTCTCGCGCCCCGTCCCGACTCACACGCCGACGTGCTTCTGGAACCGTACGATCGCCGCGAACTCGTCGACGACGAGGCTCGCGCCGCCCACCAGCGCGCCGTCCACATCCGGCTCGCGCATGAAGCTGGCGATGTTGCCCGACTTGACCGATCCCCCGTACAGCACTCGGGTGCGAGCAGCCGCTTCCTCGTCGAGCACCTCAGCGAGCACGCCGCGCAGCGCGGCGCAGACGTCCTGCGCCTGAGCGGGAGTCGCCGCCTGACCCGAGCCGATCGCCCAGACCGGCTCGTACGCCACGACGATGTCCGCCGATGCGGGAACGCCCTCGAGCGCCTTCTCGAGCTGGCCGGCCGGCACGGCGCTGGCGCCGTACTTCTCGAGATCCTCGGCGGTCTCGCCGACGCAGATCACCGGGATGAGGCCGTGCCTCAGCGCGGCCTTGACCTTGGCGTTCACGAGCGAGTCGTCCTCGCGGTGGTATTCGCGGCGCTCGGAGTGACCGATGATCACGTAGCCGACGTTCAGCTTCGACAGGAACGCGCCCGACACCTCGCCGGTGTACGCGCCGGAGTCGTGTGCCGACAGATCCTGGGCGCCCAGGGCGAACGGGATCTTATCGGCGTCGATCAGCGTCTGCACGCTGCGGATGTCGGTGAACGGCGGGAACACCGCCACCTCGACGGAGTCTCCTTCGTGCCCCGCGTCCTTCAGCGTCCAGTGCAGCTTCTGCACGGTCGCGACGGCCTGGAGGTGATCGAGGTTCATCTTCCAGTTGCCCGCGATGAGCGGTGTGCGGCGGTTCTGCGCGCTGGTCACAGGGTTCACTCCCATCCGAGGGCCGTGAGGCCCGGTAGCTTCTTGCCCTCGAGGAACTCGAGGCTGGCGCCTCCGCCCGTCGAGATGTGTCCGAACTGGTCGTCCGAGAATCCGAGCTGACGCACCGCCGCAGCCGAGTCCCCTCCGCCGACCACGCCGAGTCCGTCGACCTCGGTGAGCGCCTGCGCGACGGCCTTCGTCCCCGCCGCGAAGGCCGGGAACTCGAACACGCCCATTGGCCCGTTCCAGAAGACGGTCGAAGACGAGCGCACGGCGTCGGCGAATGCCTTCGCGGTGTCAGGACCGATGTCGAGGCCGATTCCGGATGCCCCGAACGAGCTCTGCTCGATGGCATCCGCCGCGACGGTCTCGTGATCCGCGTCCGCGGCGAATCCGGAGGCGACGACGACGTCGGTGGGCAGCACGAGCTCGACGCCGCGCTCCTTCGCCTCGGCGATGTAGCCGCGGACGGTCTCGAGCTGATCCTTCTCGAGCAGGCTGGAGGCAACGGCGTGGCCTTCGGCCGCGAGGAAGGTGAAGAGCATCCCGCCGCCGATGAGCAGCCGATCGACACGCGGCAGCAGGTGCGAGATCACGCCGAGCTTGTCGCTGACCTTCGACCCGCCGAGCACCACCGTGTACGGACGCTCGGGATTCTCGGTCAGACGATCGAGCACGTCCAGCTCGGCCGCGATCAGCAGTCCCCCGGCGGAGGGCAGCAGCTCGGCCAGGTCGTAGACGCTGGCCTGCTTGCGGTGCACGACGCCGAACCCGTCGGAGACGAGCGCGTCGCCCAGCTCGGCGAGCTGACCGGCGAACGTCGCGCGGGTGGCGTCGTCCTTCGAGGTCTCGCCGGGGTTGAACCGCAGGTTCTCGAGGACGGCGATGCCGCCGTCCTCGAGACCGGCCACGACCTGGTGCGCCGAATCGCCCACGGTGTCCGTCGCGAAGGCGACGGACGCGTCGAGCAGCTCGGACAGTCGCTGCGCGACCGGCTCGAGACTGTACCGGGGGTCGGGAGCGCCGTCAGGGCGCCCCAGATGCGAGCACACGATCACGCGTGCGCCGGCATCGGTGAGGGCCTTGAGCGTGGGCAGCGACGCCCGGACGCGACCGTCGTCGGTGATGACGCCGTCCTTCAGCGGGACGTTCAGATCGCAGCGGACGATGACCCGCTTGCCCGACAGGGAACCCAGTGACTCGAGAGTGCGCAGCGCCATGGCTCAGAGACGCTCGGCGACGTACTCGGTGAGGTCGACGAGACGGTTGGAGTAGCCCCACTCGTTGTCGTACCAGCTCGAGACCTTGACGAGGTTGCCGCTGACGTTGGTCAGCTCCGAGTCGAAGATCGACGAGTGCGGGTTGAGCTGGATGTCGCTCGAGACGATCGGGTCCTCGGTGTACTCCAGGATGCCCTGCAGACGACCCTCGGCTGCCGCCTCACGGTACGCGGCGTTGATCTCGTCTACGGTCAGGCCGTCGCGCTCGGCGATGATGGTGAGGTCGACGATCGAGCCGGTGGGGACGGGCACGCGGTACGACGAGCCGCTGAGCTTGCCGTTGAGCTCGGGAAGCACGAGGCCGATGGCCTTGGCGGCACCGGTCGAGGCGGGGACGATGTTGATCGCCGCTGCGCGGGCACGGCGCAGGTCGCTGTGCGGGCCGTCCTGCAGGTTCTGGTCTGCGGTGTAGGCGTGCGCGGTCATCATGAAGCCGCGCTCGATGCCGAACTTGTCGTTGAAGACCTTGGCGAGCGGCGCCAGGCAGTTGGTGGTGCACGAGGCGTTCGAGATGACGTTCATCGTGGCCGAGTCGTAGGTGTCCTCGTTCACGCCCATGACGAAGGTGCCGTCGACGTCGGTGCCGGGCGCCGAGATGATGACCTTCTTCGCACCGCCGGCGATGTGCTTCGAGGCGTCGGCCGCCTTGGTGAAGCGGCCGGTGGACTCGATGACGATGTCCACGCCGAGCTCGCCCCAGGGCAGAGCCGCCGGGTCGCGCTCCTCGAACACCTTGATGTCCTTGCCGCCGACGGTGATGACGTCGCCCTGGTGGGTGACCTCGACGCCGAGCGGGCCGCCCACCGAGTCGTACTTGAGGAGATGAGCCAGCGCGGCGTTGTCGGTGAGGTCGTTGACCGCGACGATCTCGATGTCAGCGTTCTGTGCGAGCGCCGCACGAAGGAAGTTACGTCCGATACGACCGAAGCCGTTGATACCGATCTTAACAGACACGAAAGTCTCCTGGTTCTTACTCGGGGAAATGCGTAATTCTTACGGAATGCGCGGACAACGGCGTCCTGATGGACCGAACGCCCATCAGGACGCCGGTCTTTTACGACAGTACCAGCAGACCGGAGGTCTTCTCACGCGCGATCTCCAAGCGTGACGCCACGTTCTCCCAGTTCGCGATGTTCCACGCGGCCTTGATGTAGTCGGCCTTCACGTTGAGGTAGTCGAGGTAGAAGGCGTGCTCCCACATGTCGAGCTGGAACAGCGGGATGGTGCCCTGGGCGGTGTTGCCCTGCTGGTCGAACAGCTGCTGGATGATCAGTCGGGCGCCGATCGGATCCCAGCTGAGCACAGCCCAGCCGGAGCCCTGGATGCCGGCGGCGGCTGCGGCGAAGTGCGCCTGGAACTTCTCGAACGAGCCGAAGAACTCGTCGATCGCGGCCTTGAGCTCGCCTTCCGGCTGTCCGCCGCCCTCGGGCGAGAGGTTGGTCCAGAAGATCGAGTGGTTGACGTGACCGCCCAGGTTGAACGCGAGGTCCTTCTCGAGCTTGTTCACATTGGCGAGGTTGCCGCTCTCGCGGGCCTCGGCCAGGCCGTCCAGTGCCGCGTTGGCGCCGGAAACGTATGCGGCGTGGTGCTTGTCATGGTGCAGTTCCATGATCTTGCCGCTGATGTGCGGTTCCAGTGCCGCGAAATCGTAGGGAAGGTCGGGGAGCGTGTAGGTCGCCATGTCGATTTCATCCAATCCGCGCCGCGCCACGGCGCTTGCCGATCCTCTGCGACGCCGAAGTGCCTCGCAGAGCAGACGTTTTTCATCCTACTGACGACAACGCCCCACGCGACCGGATGTTCCGAATGCGCGCTGCGGCGGGCTCGAATCCCGCTCGCCTGCGCGACTTCAGCCGTCGAGACCGGCGGGGACGGCGGCCTCGGTGCCGGGGATGCCCTCCTGCTGAGCGCGCTTGTCGGCCATCGCGAGCAGACGTCGGATGCGGCCGGCGACGGCGTCCTTCGTGAGCGGCGGGTCGGCGTGGTGTCCGAGCTCGTCGAGGCTCGCGTCGCGGTGCGCGAGCCGAAGGCTGCCCGCGGTGCGCAGGTGCTCGGGCACATCGTCACCCAGGATCTCGAGCGCGCGCTCGACGCGGGCGCATGCGGCCACGGCGGCCTGCGCCGACCGACGCAGGTTGGCGTCGTCGAAGTTGACCAGTCGGTTCACTCCGGCGCGCACCTCGCGGCGCTGGCGCATCTCCTCCCAGGCGACCGCCGTGCGGCGGGCGCCCATCGCGGTGAGGATGGCGCGGATCGCCTCGCCCTCGCGCACGACCACGCGCGGCAGGCCGCGCACCTCGCGGGCCTTGGCCGCGACACCGAGGCGATGCGCGGCGCCGACGAGCGCCATGGCGGCCTCGCCGGACGGGCAGGAGATCTCGAGCATGGCCGATCGACCGGGCTCGCTGAGGGAGCCGGATGCCAGGAACGCTCCACGCCAGATACCGGCGAGCTCCTCAGGAGAGCCGGTGGTGAGGCGGTTGGGCAGGCCCCGCACCGGGCGTCGCCGCGCGTCGAGCAGGCCGGTCTGGCGGGCCAGGGTCTCCCCCGCCGCGATCACGCGGACCGCCCAGCGGGCGCCACCGGCGGTGCCGCTCGAGTTCGCCGCGCTGGCCTTGACCTGAGCGATCTCGGGCCGCACTCCGTAGATCTCGGCGAGATCGCGGCTGACGCGACGGGCCAGCAGCTCGGCATCCACCTCGGCCTCAACCGCGACACGACCGGCGATGGAGTGCAGACCTCCCGCGAAACGCAGGATGGTCGTCACCTCAGCCACGCGCACCGTCGGGGGTGCGTTGCGCACGCTGACGAGCTCGGCCTTGACGTCGGTGGTTAGTGCCACGGGACTCCTCACGATCCAGGCGTCGGATCGCGACGCAAGGGACTAGCCTACAAGGCCCGGGGCCGGCGCACCGACCCGATCGGTCGTCTCCGGCGGTCGGATGCCGGCCGGGCGATCGGTCACTCCCGCCCGAGGTCGCGGTGACGCACGTTGATCGCGACGCCGGGCACGTCCGCCAGGCGCCGAGCCAGCTCCTCGCTCATCGCAACAGAGCGGTGCTTGCCGCCGGTGCAGCCGATGGCGACGGTCGAGTGGCTCTTGTTCTCGCGCTGGTACCCCTCCAGCACGGGGCGCAGCGCCGCGGCGTAGGCGTCGAGGAACTGCTCGGAGCCCGGCAGGCCGAGCACGTAGTCGCGCACCGGCTCATCGCGTCCGGTGAAGTCGCGCAGCTCCTCGTTCCAGAACGGGTTCGGGAGGAACCGCATGTCTGCGACCAGGTCGACGTCCGTCGGCAGTCCGTACTTGAACCCGAAGCTCAGGATGGTCAGGCGATGGCGCGCTGCGCCCTCCTCCGAGAACATCTCCGAGACCTGCATGGCGAGCTGGTGGATGTTCAGCGTCGACGTGTCGATGAGCAGGTCGGCCGATTCGCGGATCGTGGCGAGCCGCGAGCGCTCGGTGCGGATGCCGTCGAGCAGGGTGCCGTCGCCCTGAAGCGGATGCGGACGGCGCACCGACTCGAAACGCCGCACGAGGACGTCGTCGGAGGCGTCGAGGTAGAGCACCTTCACCCCGCCGCGGGAGCGCAGCGCCCGGTACACGTCCGGCAGCTCGTCGAACAGACCGCGCCCGCGGACATCGACGACCGCGGCGATCTTCGGAAGGTTGCCGGCGCCCATGTCGGTGAGCTCGAGAAGCGGCCGGAGGATCTGCGGGGGCAGGTTGTCGACGACGTACCAGCCGAGATCCTCGAGAGCGTTCGCCGCCGTGGTGCGACCTGCTCCCGACATCCCGGTGACGATGAGGAACTCGCCCTCTTCTGCGGCCGCCATCCGTTGCTCCCTTCGCTGAGACAAGCCTACCGAGTCGCGGGCGCCTGTCCGCCCGCGAGATGGGCGTGGATGGTGGACGCGAGCACCGGTCCGATGCCCGCCACCTCGCTGATCTGCTCGGGACTCGAGGCGCGCAGCGCCGTGACCGAGCCGAAGTGGGTGAGCAGCGCCTTGATGCGGGCGTCGCCGAGGCCGGGAATCTCCCGCAGCACGGTCTGGATGTCGCGACGACGCCGCTTGCGCTGGTGAGTGATCGCGAAGCGGTGCGCCTCGTCTCGCAGTCGCTGCACCAGGTACAGCGCCTCGCTGGTGCGCGGCAGGATGACCGGGAAGTCGTCGTCCGGCACCCAGATCTCCTCGAGTCGCTTGGCAATGCCGCACAGCGCGATCTCGGTGTGCCCGCTGTCGCGCAGCGCTCTCGCGGCCGCCTGCACCTGGGGCTGTCCGCCGTCGACGACCAGCAGCTGCGGCCGGTAGGCGAAGCGCGGACGCCGTCTGCCCTCCCCCTCGTCCTCCTCGACCTGCTCAGGACTCGCATCCACCCGGGCGAGACGACGCATCAGAACCTGATACATCGAGTCGGTGTCGTCGGTGGTCTCGGCGATGTTGAACGAGCGGTACTGGTCTTTGCGCGGCAGACCGTCTTCGAAGACGACCATGGATGCCACGACGTTCGTGCCGCCGAGGTGGGAGATGTCGAAGCACTCGATGCGCAACGGCGCCTCGTCCATGCCCAGAGCCTCCTGCAGGTCGGTCAGAGCCTGCGTGCGCGCGACGTAGTCGCTGGTTCGGCGCGTCTTGTGCCGCAGCAGCGTCTGCTGGGCGTTGAGCGTGGCGGTGCGCATGAGGTCGGCGCGCTGCCCGCGCTGGGCGACGGAGATCTCGACCCGGCGCCCGCGGCGGTCGCGCAGCCACTCCTCGAGCTCTGCCGCGTCGTCGGGCAGCGTGGGCACGAGCACGCGACGCGGGATGTCGGACGAGTCGCCGTAGACGCGCTGCAGGATCTGGTCGACGAGCTCTCCGCGGCTGATGTCGAGCTCTTTGTCGACGGTGAGCGATCGCACGCCGCGCACGCGGCCGCCGCGGATCACGAAGTGATGCACCGCCGCCGACAGCTCGTCCTCGGCGACGCCGAACAGGTCGGCGTCCTCGTCAGACGGCAGCACGAGCGCGCTCTTGCCGAGCACGGCGTCGATCGCCGTGAGCTTGTCACGGAACCGCGCAGCGGCCTCGTAGTCCATCGCGGCCGATGCCGCCTGCATGCGCTTGGTGAGGTCGCGGGTGAAGCGCTCATCACCGCCGGCCATGAAGGCGACGAAGTCATCGACCATCGCGCGGTGCTCTTCGATCGTGACCTTCATCGAGCACGGGCCGCCGCACTTGCCGATCTGCCCGGGGAAGCACGGTCTTCCCGTCTGCATGGCACGTCGGTAGCTGGAGTCGCTGCACGTGCGGATGGGGAACGCCCTGACCATCAGGTCGATCGTCTCGTGCACCGCCCAGACCTTCGGGTAGGGGCCGAAGTACCGGGCACCGGGGATGCGCCGGTTGCGTGTCACCATGACCCGCGGCGCCTCGTCCGCGAGGGTGATCGCCATGAACGGATAGGACTTGTCGTCGCGATAGCGCACGTTGAACGGCGGATCGAACTCCTTGATCCACATGTACTCGAGCTGCAGCGAGTCCACGTCGGTCGCGACGACGGTCCATTCCACCGAGGACGCGGTCGTGACCATCCGTCGCGTGCGCTCGTGCAGGGTGCGCAGCGGAGCGAAGTAGTTCGACAGGCGCTGGCGGAGATTCTTCGCCTTGCCCACGTACAGCACCCGGCCGTCGGCGTCGCGGAAGCGATAGACACCGGGATCGGTGGGGATCTCCCCCGCGCGCGGCTTGTACGGGAGGACGTCCGCCATCAGCCGGCCTTGCGTGAGTCGCGCTCCTGCCCGAGGACCTCGGCGAGGAACGCGCCCGTGTGGCTCTCCGCCACCTCGGCGATCCGCTCCGGAGTGCCCGTCGCGAGGATCTGCCCGCCGCCCGATCCGCCTTCGGGACCGAGATCGATCACCCAGTCGGCCGACTTGATGACGTCGAGGTTGTGCTCGATGACGATGACGGTGTTGCCCTTGTCGACGAGTCCGTTGAGCACCTCGAGCAGCTTTCGCACATCCTCGAAGTGCAGACCGGTGGTCGGCTCGTCGAGCACGTAGATGCTGCGTCCGTTGCTGCGGCGCTGGAGCTCGGTGGCGAGCTTGACGCGCTGTGCCTCACCGCCCGAGAGCGTCGTCGCGGCCTGGCCCAGTCGCACGTAGCCCAGCCCGACGTCGACGAGCGTCTTCATGTAGCGGTGGATCGCCTGGATCGGTTCGAAGAACTCCGCCGCCTCGGCGATGGGCATCTCGAGCACCTCGGCGATGTTCTTGCCCTTGTAGTGCACGGCGAGCGTGTCGCGGTTGTACCGCTTGCCGTGGCAGACCTCGCAGTCGACGTACACGTCGGGCAGGAAGTTCATCTCGATCTTGATCGTGCCGTCGCCCGAGCACGCGTCGCACCGGCCGCCCTTGACGTTGAAGCTGAAGCGGCCGGGCTGATACCCGCGCACCTTCGCCTCGGGCGTCTCGCTGAACAGGGTGCGGATGCGGTCGAACACACCCGTGTAGGTTGCGGGATTCGACCGGGGCGTGCGCCCGATCGGCGCCTGATCCACGTGCACGACCTTGTCGAGGTTGTCGAGGCCCGTCACCCTCGTGTGCTTGCCAGGCACCGTGCGGGCGCCGTTGAGGCGGCCCGCGAGCACCTGGTAGAGGATGTCGTTGACCAGCGACGACTTGCCCGATCCGCTCACGCCGGTGACGGCGGTGAGCACACCCAGCGGGAAGTCGGCGGTGACGTTCTTGAGGTTGTTCGCCTTGGCGCCCACGACGCTCAGCATCCGCTTCCGGTCGATCTTGCGGCGCTCGTCTGGCACGGCGATCTCGCGGCGGCCGGCGAGATAGTCGCCGGTCATCGATCCGGTCTCGGCCAGCAGCGCCGAGTAGGGCCCGGAGTGCACGACCTCGCCGCCGCCGACGCCGGCGCCGGGCCCGATGTCGACCACCCAGTCGGCGGCCTCGATGGTCTCCTCGTCGTGCTCGACCACGATCAGGGTGTTGCCGAGATCGCGCAGACGCACCAGAGTCTCGATGAGGCGGCGGTTGTCGCGCTGGTGCAGCCCGATCGATGGCTCGTCCAGCACGTAGAGAACGCCCGTCAGACCGGAGCCGATCTGGGTCGCGAGCCGGATGCGCTGCGCTTCCCCTCCGGAGAGCGAGCCGGCCGAGCGACCGAGGTTCAGGTACGACAGGCCCACTTGCAGCAGGAACTCGAGGCGCAGTCGGATCTCACGCAGCACCTGCGCGGCGATCTTCGCCTCACGCTCGGTGAGCTCGAGGTCGTGCATGAAGGTGCTCGCGTCGGCGAGACTGAGGTTAGAGACCTCCGCGATCGAGTGACCGTGCACCTTGACGGCGAGCACCTCGGGCTTGAGACGGGCGCCGTCGCACACCGGGCACGGCACTTCGCGCAGGTACTCCCCCCAGCGGCTGCGCTGCGTGTCGGACTCGGCCTGCAGGTACTGCCGTTCGATGTACGGCACCACTCCCTCGAAACCCGAGGTGTAGCGCATCTCGCGCCCGTAGCGGTTCTTCCACTTGACGCTGACCTTGTAGTTGTCACCGCGCAGCACCGCTTCGCGCACGTCGGAGTGCAGCTGGTTCCAGGGCGTGTCGAGCGAGAAGTCGAGGTCGCGCGCCAGACCCTCGAGCAGGCGCTCGTAGTACTGGAACAGGCCCTTGCCCTGAGTGGTCCACGGCAGGATGACGCCCTCGCGGATCGAGAGGTCCTCGTCGCCCAGCATGAGGTCGACGTCGACCGACATCCGCGTGCCGAGGCCGGCGCACGCGGGGCACGCGCCGAACGGCGCGTTGAACGAGAACGTGCGCGGCTCGATCTCGGTCAGCGCGATCGGGTGGCCGTTCGGGCAGGCGAGCTTCTCGGAGAACGACTGCCAGGCGGCGTCGCCCTCCTCGTCGACGAAGTTCACCTGCATGATGCCGCCGGCCAGGCCCAGCGCGGTCTCGACCGAGTCGGTGACGCGGCTGAGGATGTCGTCGGATGCCACGAGCCGGTCGACCACGACGGCGATGTCGTGCTTGTAGCTCTTCTTCAGCGTCGGCGGCTCGGCGAGCTGCACCAGCTCTCCGTCGACGATCGCGCGCGAGTAGCCCTTCGCACCGAGCTCCTTGAAGAGGTCGACGAACTCGCCCTTCTTCTGCGTCACGACCGGCGCCACGATCTGGTAGCGGGTGCGCTCGGGCAGCTCGACGAGCTGATCGGCGATCTGCTGCACCGTCTGACGCTGGATCCGCTCGCCGCACTCCGGACAGTGCGGGACGCCGATTCGCGCCCACAGGAGGCGCATGTAGTCGTGGATCTCGGTGATGGTGCCCACCGTCGACCGCGGGTTGCGGTTGGTCGACTTCTGGTCGATGGAGACGGCGGGGCTGAGTCCCTCGATGAAGTCGACGTCGGGACGATCGACTTGACCGAGGAACTGGCGCGCGTACGCGCTGAGCGATTCGACGTAGCGTCGCTGCCCCTCGGCGAAGATCGTGTCGAACGCGAGGCTGGACTTGCCCGAGCCGGAGAGCCCGGTGAAGACGACCAGCGAGTCGCGCGGGATGTCGATGTCGACGTTCTTCAGATTGTGGACGCGGGCACCGCGGACACTGAGTTTTGCGGGGGAGGCGACAGGAACGATGGGCACCGTTCAAGTGTAGAAGCGGCCACCGACACCGGGCTCCGCATCAGCCGAGGGCGAACGGCCGGCCGCCGCGGAGAACGCGATGAGGCGGCTGGTCGGCGCGTGCACCCCATCGTCCCGGGCTGGTTCGACGGCCGCCTCCACTGCCGCGCCCGCCGGTTCGGGAAGCGCACGCGATCGATCGCGCAGCGCAGCGTAGACCGCTCGGGCCACGCGCACGAGGATGAGGACGAGCATGCCCACCATGAAGACGAGCAGCGCGATGCCCAGGATGATGATGACCGGGTTCGGCTCCACATGCTCGGTCGGTGGCGGTGACGGAGCGGTGGTCATCGTCTGCGGGTGCGGGCGCGAGCGGGTAACGCTCACCGATCCGGGGCGGCCCGGCCCGCGAACGGCTTCAGCGCATCGCGCAGCGACGCGACCTCGTCGATGCCGGTGCCCACGGCTGCCATGACGGCCCGCGGCACGTCGACGGCCCGCTCTCGGAGAGCGCGACCGGCCTCGGTGAGGGTGATGTCGAGACGACGCTCGTCTGCGGCGCTGCGGGCCCGCTCGACCAGGCCGTCCTTCTCCAGCCGTCTGACCAGGGGCGAGGCGCTGGCCGGCTCCAGCGCGAGCTCGGCCGAGAGATCGGTCAGCGAACGCGGCGAGCGCTCCCACAGCGCGAGCATCACGAGGTACTGCGGGTGCGTCAGGCCCAGCGGCTCGAGGATCGGCCGATAGACGGCCACGACGTTGCGCGCGGCGGTGACCATGGCGAAGCAGAGTTGATTCTCGAGCCGCAGCAGCTCATCGTCGGTCGTCATGCCCCGATTCTATGTGCACAGATGTTGAGTACACTAAAGATATGGCCGACAACCCCGCCCACGTTCCGCTGCGCACCCGGATCCGGGAGGCGGGCGGCCTGTACGCCTGGTTCAACACGAACCTGATCCGCATCGCCGGACCGGCTTCGGTGGGACCGTACGAGCCGACTCTTCCCCCGAGCGCCGCAGAGCGCGCCGAGCGCGCATGCCCGCTGTGCGGAGCGCCGATGAATCAGCACAGCATCGATCGCAGCGGACCGAAGCCGCTGATGCACTGCCCCTGACGCCGCTCGTCCGCCGCTGCCCCGGGTTCAGGCGTGCCCGGCCCGCTCCATCGCGCGCAGTTCCTTCTTGAGGTCCTGCACCTCGTCGCGAAGGCGCGCGGCCAGCTCGAACTTGAGCTCGCTGGCGGCGGCGAGCATCTGATCCGACAGATCGGCGATCGTCGCCTCGAGCTGCGCGGCGCCCTCGGCGGCGATGCCCGTTCGGCGCAGGTTCGGGGTCGGCGATTTGCCCTTGCCGCTCTTGTTGCGCGCCGAGCGCATGTCGGCCGTGTCGGCCGCCTCGCGAGCGAGCACCTCGGTGATGTCGGCGATCCGCTTGCGCAGCGGCTGCGGGTCGATGCCGTGCTCCTTGTTGTACGCGATCTGCTTCTCACGGCGGCGCTCGGTCTCCTCGATGGCCTTGGCCATCGAGTCGGTCATGTTGTCGGCGTACATGTGCACCTCGCCCGAGACGTTGCGCGCGGCGCGGCCGATCGTCTGGATGAGCGATGTCCCCGAGCGCAGGAAGCCCTCCTTGTCGGCGTCGAGGATGGCGACCAGAGACACCTCGGGCAGATCGAGCCCCTCTCGCAGCAGGTTGATGCCGACGAGCACGTCGTAGACTCCGGCGCGCAGCTCGCTGAGCAGCTCGACGCGTCGCAGCGTGTCGACGTCGGAGTGCAGGTATCGCACGCGCACGCCGTGCTCGCCGAGGAAGTCCGTGAGCTCTTCCGCCATCTTCTTCGTCAGCGTCGTGACCAGCACGCGCTCGTCGCGCTCGACTCGCAGACGGATCTCCTCGAGGAGATCGTCGATCTGACCCTTCGACGGCTTCACGATGATCTCGGGATCGACGAGGCCGGTCGGACGGATGATCTGCTCGACCACGCCGTCGGCGATGCCCATCTCGTATTTGCCTGGCGTCGCCGAGAGATACACCGTCTGACCGATCCGGTTCTTGAACTCGTCCCAGCGCAGCGGACGGTTGTCCATCGCGCTGGGCAGGCGGAAGCCGTGCTCGACGAGCGTGCGCTTGCGCGATGCGTCACCCTCGTACATCGCGCCGATCTGCGGCACGGTCACGTGCGACTCGTCGATGACGAGCAGGAAGTCGTCGGGGAAGAAGTCGAGCAGGGTGTGCGGCGGTTCGCCCGGCATGCGGCCGTCCATGTGCCGCGAGTAGTTCTCGATGCCCGAGCAGAAGCCGAGCTGCTGCAGCATCTCGATGTCGAAGGTCGTGCGCATGCGCAGCCGCTGCGCCTCGAGCAGCTTGCCCTGACGCTCGAGCTCCGCCAGCCGCTCCTCGAGTTCGTGCTCGATCGTGCCGATCGCGCGCTGCACGACATCCGTGCCCGCGACATAGTGCGACGCGGGGAAGATCGGCACGGAGTCGAGTCTGGCGATGACCTCGCCTGTGAGCGGATGCAGCGAGTACAGCGCCTCGATCTCATCACCGAACAGCTCGATGCGGATCGCGTGCTCTTCGTATACCGGGATGATCTCGATCGTGTCACCGCGCACACGGAAGTTGCCGCGCGAGAAGTCGACGTCGTTGCGGTTGTACTGCATCGCGATGAACTGACGGATCAGCGCGTCGCGATCGTAGCGCTCCCCCACCTGCAGGGCGACCATGGCGCGCAGGTACTCCTCGGGAGCCCCCAGACCGTAGATGCACGACACCGTCGAGACCACGACCACGTCACGCCTGCTGAGCAGGGAGTTGGTCGTCGAGTGACGCAGCCGCTCGACCTCGGCGTTGACGGACGAGTCCTTCTCGATGAAGGTGTCCGTCTGGGGCACGTACGCCTCGGGCTGGTAGTAGTCGTAGTACGAGACGAAGTACTCGATCGCGTTGTTGGGCATGAGCTCGCGGAACTCGTTCGCGAGCTGCGCTGCCAGCGTCTTGTTGTGCGCCATCACAAGGGTCGGCCGCTGCACCTGCTCGATGAGCCACGCGGTGGTCGCCGACTTGCCGGTTCCCGTGGCGCCGAGCAGCACGACATCCGTCTCGCCGGCGTTGATCCTCGCCGCGAGTTCGGCGATGGCCTGCGGCTGATCGCCGGCCGGCATGTACTCGCTGACGACCTCGAAAGGGCGAACGCTGCGCGTGGGTTGCATCCGTCCAGCCTACGAGCCCCCTCCGACACCGGGCTCGAACGAGGGCCTCAGCAGACGATCAGGCTCACGCGGTGAGCGAACGCCACAGCGCATCGACCTGCTCGAGCGTGTGCTCGACGGTTTCGGACGTGTCGACGACGACGTCGGCGATCGCTCGACGCTCCTCATCCGAGACCTGCGCGCCGATCCGACGCCGAGCATCGTCCTCCGACATGCCGCGCAGCCGCATCATGCGCTGCACGCGCACGTCGGCAGGGGCATCCGCCACCACCACGAGATCCCACGGGTCCTCGACCCGCGCCTCCACGAGCAGCGGCACGTCGTAGACGACCACCGCGGCGGGGTCTGCGGAGAAGGCGGCGTCGAAACGGCGCTGCGACTCGACTCGCACCGCCGGATGCACGATGGCGTTCAGCCGCTGCAGCGCCTCGTCGTCGCCGAAGACCCGGGCGCCGAGCGACGCGCGGTCGAGGGATCCGTCCGCGGCGATCATGTTCTCGCCGAACGCCTCGGCGATCGCCTCGAGCACCGGGCTGCCCGGCTGCTGGACCTCCCGCACGATGGCGTCCGCGTCGATCACTGTCGCGCCGTGCTCGGCGAGACGCGCGGCGATGGTCGACTTGCCCGAGGCGATGCCCCCGGTGAGTGCGATGAGCGGCATCCCCCCATCCTGGCACGCGTCTCGCGCCCCGCTGCGGACGCGAAGCGGGCCGCCACCCGAAGGTGACGGCCCGCATCAGAGGTGATCGGTGATCAGCTGTTGCCACCCGAGAGCTTCTCGCGCAGCGCGGCGAGAGCCTCGTCGTCGGCCAGCGTGCCGGCACCGGTCGAGTCGGTCGAGAACGTCTGAGCGCCGAAGTCGTCGCCCGCGGCGGCCTCGGCCTCGGCGGCCTTGACGACCTGAGCCTTGTGCGCCTCCCAGCGAGCCTGCGCGGCGGCGTACTCCTGCTCCCAGGCCTCGCGCTGAGCGTCGAAGCCTTCCTTCCAGGCACCGGTCTCGGCGTCGAAGCCCTCCGGGTACTTGTACTCGCCGTTCTCGTCGTACTCGGCGAGCATGCCGTACAGAGCCGGGTCGAACTCGGTGCCGTTGGGGTCGACAGACTCGTTGGCCTGCTTCAGCGACAGCGAGATGCGGCGACGCTCGAGGTCGATGTCGATGACCTTGACGAAGACCTCTTCGCCGACCGAGACGACCTGCTCAGCCAGCTCGACGTGCTTGCTGGAGAGCTCCGAGATGTGCACGAGGCCCTCGATGCCGTCTGCGACGCGCACGAACGCACCGAACGGAACGAGCTTGGTGACCTTGCCCGGTGCGATCTGGCCGATCGCGTGGGTGCGGGCGAAGACCTGCCACGGGTCCTCCTGGGTCGCCTTCAGCGACAGCGAGACGCGCTCGCGGTCGAGGTCGACCTCGAGGATCTCGACGGTGACCTCCTGGCCCACCTCGACGACCTCGGAGGCGTGCTCGATGTGCTTCCACGACAGCTCGGAGACGTGCACGAGACCGTCCACGCCGCCCAGGTCGACGAACGCACCGAAGTTGACGATCGACGACACGACACCCTTGCGGACCTGTCCCTTGTGCAGGTTGTTCAGGAACGTGGTGCGCGACTCCGACTGGGTCTGCTCGAGCAGGGCGCGGCGGCTGAGCACCACGTTGTTGCGGTTCTTGTCGAGTTCGAGGATCTTCGCCTCGAGCTCCTGACCGAGGTACGGGGTGAGGTCGCGGACGCGGCGCAGCTCGATGAGCGACGCGGGCAGGAAGCCACGCAGGCCGATGTCGACGATGAGGCCACCCTTGACGACCTCGATGACGGTGCCGGTGACGACCCCGTCGTTCTCCTTGATCTTCTCGACGTCGCCCCAGGCGCGCTCGTACTGGGCGCGCTTCTTGGAGAGGATCAGACGGCCTTCCTTGTCCTCCTTCTGGAGAACGAGGGCCTCGACCTGGTCGCCGACGGCGACGACCTCGTTGGGGTCGACGTCGTGCTTGATGGAGAGCTCGCGCGAGGGGATGACACCCTCGGTCTTGTAGCCGACGTCGAGCAGAACCTCATCGCGGTCGATCTTGACGATCGTGCCTTCGATGATGTCGCCGTCGTTGAAGAACTTCAGGGTCTTCTCGACCGCGGCCAGGAAGTCCTCAGCAGAGCCGATGTCGTTGATCGCGACCTGCTTGGTGGCCGGGGCGGTCGTTGCGCTAGTCATGTAGTGGGTTGTCCTTGTGAATGGATGATCGGGCTTCGACGGCCGGCGCGCACGCCGGGTTGGATCCTCGAAGCGGTTGGATGTTGATTGCGATGCCACGAGGGCAGGCACAGGCCTGCCACGAGTGACGCTTCAGATTATCAGATCCGCCGCCGCGCCGCTCGCCTCCTTCTAAGCTGAAGCCGTGACCGAACGACTGATGCTTCTCGACACCGCCAGCCTGTACTTCCGGGCCTTCTTCGGCGTGCCGGACAAGGTCAAGGCACCCGGCGGGTCGTCGGTGAACGCGACCCGCGGACTGCTCGACATCATCGCCAAGCTCGTGACCCTCTATCAGCCGTCGCAGCTCATCGCCTGCTGGGACGACGACTGGCGTCCGCAGTGGCGGGTCGACCTGATCCCGAGCTACAAGGCGCATCGAGTCGTCGAGGAGGTTGCCGCGGCTCCCGACGTCGAGGAGGTTCCGGATGCCCTGCAGCAGCAGATCCCGCTGATCCGCGAGGCGCTCGGCATCCTCGGCATCCCCGTCATCGGCGCGGCGGAGCACGAGGCCGACGACGTCATCGGCACGCTCGCCACCGGAGCGGCTCTGCCCGTCGACATCGTGACGGGCGACCGCGACCTGTTCCAGCTCGTCGACGACAGCCGCGACGTGCGCGTGATCTACACGGCGCGGGGCATGAGCAACCTGGAGGTCGTCACCGACGAGACCGTCGTCGCCAAGTACGGAGTGCTCCCCTCGCAGTACGCCGACTTCGCCACGCTGCGAGGCGATGCGTCCGACGGCCTCCCCGGCGTGAAGGGCATCGGCGAGAAGACCGCGGCGACGCTGCTGCGCGCACACGGCGACCTGGCGGGCATCCGTGCCGCAGCCGCCGACGGCCTGCTCACCGCGAGCGCGGCGGCGCGGTTCGCCGAGGCCGCGGAGTACCTCGACGTGGCGCCCACCGTCGTGCAGGTCGCGACCGGTCTCGACGTCTCCGCGCCCGGCGTCGCACTGGGCGACCTCGACGAGGCGGCTCGCGATGCGGCCGGCGCTCTGGCGGAGAGATGGAACCTGGGCTCATCGATGTCGAGGGCGCTCAGCGCCCTGACATCCGCCCGAGAAGCCGGCTGATTCAGCCGCGCGCCCAGGCGCGCAGGCGCTCGAGCCCCCACGTCGTGACGATGCGCTCCGCCGGCACCCCTGCCGCCTCGGCGCGCGCGGCACCGTGGTCGAGCAGCGAGAGCTGTCCGGGCGCATGCGCATCGGAGTCGATCGAGAACAGGCATCCCTCGTCGAGCGCGATCGCTATCAGGTCGTCCGGCGGATCCTGACGCTCGGGCCGCGAGTTGATCTCCACCGCCACCCCGTTCTCGGCGCACGCCGCGAACACCGCCCTCGCGTCGAACTGCGAGGGCGGACGCGTGCCCCTCGACCCTTCGACGAGGCGCCCCGTGCAGTGTCCGAGCACGTTGACGCGCGGATCGGCCACCGCGGCCAGCATCCGACGGGTCATCGGGGCGGAATCCATCCGGAGTTTCGAATGGACCGAAGCGACGACGATGTCGAGCTCGTCCAGCAGCTCGGGTGCCTGATCCAGCGCACCGTCCTCGAGGATGTCCACCTCGATGCCGGCGAGCACTGCGAGCCCGTCGCCGGACTGCGCTCGCACCAGCGGGATCTGCTCGCGCAGCCGCTCCGCCGACAGACCGCGCGCGACCTTCAGCCTGGGCGAGTGGTCGGTGATGGCGAGGTACTCGTGGCCGAGCGCGCGTGCGGCCGCAGTCATGGTCTCGATCGGGGTGGTGCCGTCGGACCAATCGGTGTGGCTGTGCAGGTCGCCCTTCAGACGCCCGCGCAGCGCGGAGCGGCGCTCGGGATCGACCTCACCGCGCAGTTCGACGAGGTAGTCGGGCACCCGCCCCTCCTGCGCCTGCCGGATCACCGCGAAAGTCGAATCGCCGATGCCCTTCTGCGCTTTCAGCATGGTGGGGTCGCTCAGCACGTCCGGCGGGAGGGATGCCACCACCGCCGCCGCCTGACGGAACGCCTTCGCGCGATAGCGGGAGGCGCGCTCGCGCTCGAGCAGCGAGGCGATCTCGAGGAGGGCGTCGGCGGCGTCCACGATCCATCCGCTCCGCTCAGGCGGGCAGCGGCTCCCTGGTGACCTGCACCCACTGGTCGAGCTTCGCGGCTGCGCGGCCGTCGTCGATCACTGCGGCGGCGCGCAGGTACGCGTCGCGCAGCCGCTCGACGATGGGAACCTGGGTCAGAGTCGAGTCGTGCGAGAGCTCGTACGAGACGATGCCGGCGGCGGCGTTCAGCAGCACGATGTCGCGCACCGCCCCCTTCTCGCCCCCCAGGATGCGTCGCAGCACCGACGCGTTGTGCTCGGGTGAGCCGCCGACGAGGTCGTCGAGGTCGGCGAGGGGGATGCCGAGGTCGCGCGGGTCGAGGTCGTGCTCGTGGATGTCTCCGCGGGTGACCTCCCAGATGCGGCTGTGCCCCGTGGTGGTGAGCTCGTCGAGTCCGTCGTCGCCGCGGAAGACGAGCGCGGTCGCACCCCGGGTGCGGAACACGCCTGTGATCAGCGGCACGCGGTCGAGCTGTGCGACGCCGACCGCGTTCGCCTCGGCGCGCGCGGGGTTGCACAACGGGCCGAGCATGTTGAACACCGTCGGCACCGCGAGCTCGGACCTCGCGACACCGGCGTGCTTGAACCCGGGGTGGAACGCCGCCGCCCACGCGAACGTGATGCCGGTGCGCTCGAGAGCCGCGGCCACGCGGTCGGGATCGAGCGAGATGTCCAGGCCGAGCGCGGCCAGCACGTCGGACGATCCGGATGACGAGCTCGCCGCACGGTTGCCGTGCTTGACCACCGGGATGCCGGACGCGCCGATGACGATCGCCGCAGTGGTCGAGATGTTCACGGTGCCGATGCGGTCGCCGCCCGTGCCGACGATGTCGAGCACGTCCGAGGAGACCGGAAGCGGGACGGCCGCCTCCAGGATCGCGTCGCGGAAGCCGACGATCTCGTCGATCGTCTCTCCCTTGGCGCGCAGCGCCACGAGGAACCCCGCGAGCTGGGCATCCGTCACCTTGCCGCGCATGACCTGCCGCATCGCCCAGGTCGATTCCCACACGCTGAGATCACGACGATCCAGCAGCGTCGAGAGCAAATCGGGCCAGGTGAGGGTGTCAGCCATGACTGCGATCCTAATCGCGCAGCGGATGATGCCGTTTCGAGATGACGGAGCCCGTCGGACGGATGCCATACCGCGCTGAGCGCGGAAAAGCAGCATATTCGCAGGCTCTTCTTAGGTCTTCCTTAGTCGCAGGACAGCGAGACAGGCCACGTCGGTGCGAGAATCCCCGCGCGGAATCGGCCATAATGGTCTGGTGACCACCTCAGCGACGTATGCCCCGGCGGCAAGAACCATCAAGCGCCCCAATCCGGTCGCTGTCGGCACCATCGTGTGGCTCGGCAGCGAAGTCATGTTCTTCGCGGGACTCTTCGCGATCTACTTCACGCTGCGCAGCACCTCCCCCGAGCTCTGGGCGGACCGCACCGAGCTGCTCAACGTGGTGTACGCCTTCGTCAACACCGTCATCCTGGTGGCGTCGTCGTTCACCTGCCAGATGGGCGTGTTCGCCGCCGAAGACCTGCAGCCCTATCGCATCGACAAGGGCAAGGTGAACGCCTTCGGCCGTCGTCGCCTGTTCGGCTGGGGCATGGTCGAGTGGTTCTGGCTCACCTTCATCCTCGGCGCGATCTTCGTCAGCGGCCAGGTGTGGGAGTACGCGCAGCTCGTCGCCGAGGGCCTTCCGATCACCGCCGACTCGTACGCCTCGGCGTTCTACATCACGACCGGCTTCCACGCTCTGCACGTCACCGGCGGTCTCATCGCCTTCGTGCTGGTCATCGGCCGCGCATACGCGGTCAAGAACTTCGGCCACAAGGAGGCGACCTCCTCGATCGTCGTGTCGTACTACTGGCACTTCGTCGACGTCGTCTGGGTCGCCCTGTTCGCCGTCATCTACTTCCTGAAATAAGAGCGGAGCGATTTCCCGAAATGGCACGAGTGAAGAAGCACCGCTCCCGCGGTCGCCGCAGTCCCCTCGCCGCTGCCGCGCTGATCGGCGCCGGCCTGCTGCTCACCGGCGGCGTGTACGCCGGTGCGTCCGCTGCTATGGCATCCACCGCTGACACGCAGACCAGTGCTGCGGCAGAGCTGACCGTCGAGGACGGCCAGAAGCTGTTCACCGCGAACTGCGCGACCTGCCACGGCATCGACATGCAGGGCACGAGCGAAGGACCGAGCCTCATCGGCGTCGGCGAGCTGTCCGTCGAGTTCCAGGTGGCGACCGGCCGCATGCCGCTGCAGATGCAGGGCCCGCAGGCGCCGCAGAAGCCCGTGCAGTTCACCGACGCGCAGATTCGCGCGATGGCCGCCTACGTGCAGAGTGTCGCTCCCGGCCCGAGCTACCCCGACAAGTGGGTGACCGCAGGCGAGGAGAACCCCGACAACGCGAGCGACGAGGTCGACATCGCAAACGGCGCGGAGCTGTTCCGCATCAACTGCGCGATGTGCCACAACGTCGCCGCCGCCGGTGGCGCTCTGACGGAGGGCAAGTACGCCCCCGCGCTGACCTCCACCAGCCCGCTGCACATCTACGCGGCCATGGTCACGGGCCCGCAGAACATGCCGGTCTTCGGCGACATGAACCTGAGCACCGAGGACAAGCGCGACATCATCGCCGCCCTCGTCTACCAGCAGGAGGCCGTGCAGATCGGCGGCTTCACGCTCGGATCGCTCGGTCCCGTGTCGGAGGGCCTGTTCATCTGGATCTTCGGAATCGGCGCGCTGGTCGCCCTCACCGTGTGGATCACGGCGAAGTCCAACTGACGCACTTTCATCGAAGAGTTACGTACGAGGAGCACCATGGCACACGACGACGACACGCAGGCTCTCGACAGGGCCTACGAGCCCTCGCGGGGGCTGGGCGTCGCAGTCAGCGATCCTGCGGAGAACCCGGGACTGCCGCCACACCGTGAGCGGATGACCGACAAGGACCCGCGCGCCGAGAAGGCTGCGGTCCGCACGGTCTACACCCTGTTCTACCTGTCGCTCGCCGGCAGCATCTGGGCGGTCGCCGCATACATGCTGTTCCCGATCGAGAGCGGCATGGCGATCGACATCCGCCACAACAACATGTACATCGGCATCGGCATCGCGTTCGCGCTGCTGGCGCTCGGCATCGGCGCGATCCACTGGTCGAAGGCGCTGATGTCCGACAAGGAGTACATCGAGCACCGCCACCCGACCCGCGGCAAGGACGCCACTCGCGCCGGCGCCGTCGAGGCGTTCGCCGCGGCCAACGAGGACTCGGGCTTCGGGCGCCGCGCGATCATCCGCAACTCGCTCATCGCCGCGGTCGTGGCCTCGATCCTGCCCGGCCTCACGCTGTTCCGGGGTCTCGCACCGCACAACAACTCGCACGGCAACCCCATCGCCGGTGACCCGGTCGCACTTCTCAAGCACACCATGTGGGAAGAGGGCATGCGCCTGGCGCGTGACCCCGAGGGCACCCCGATCCGCGCCGCGGACGTCACTCTCGGTTCGGCCTTCCACGTCATCCCCGAGCCGCTCGCCGAGCTCGGCCACAGCGAGGGATACATGGAGGAGAAGGCCAAGGCCATCGTGCTCCTCATGCGTCTGCGACCCGAGCAGCTGATCGAGGCCGAGGACCGCAAGGACTGGTCCTACGACGGCATCGTCGCCTACTCCAAGGTCTGCACGCACGTGGGCTGCCCCGTCGCGCTGTACGAGCAGCAGACCCACCACCTGCTGTGCCCGTGCCATCAGTCGCAGTTCGACGTCACGGACCACGCCAAGGTCATCTTCGGCCCGGCAGCGCGACCGCTGCCGCAGCTGCCCATCGCCGTCGACGATGAGGGCTACCTCATCGCGCAGAGCGACTTCACCGAACCCGTCGGTCCGAGCTTCTGGGAGCGTCATTGAGCACCGCAACTCTTAAAGAGGACACCAAGCAGAAGCCCCTGGGCGGACGCTTCATCGGCGCGACGGCGAACTACCTCGACGAGCGCACCAGCCTGTCGGGGCTCGTCAAGGAGCTCGGTCGCAAGATCTTCCCCGACCACTGGTCGTTCATGCTCGGCGAGATCGCGCTCTGGGCGTTCGTGGCCGTGTTCCTGTCGGGAACGTTCCTGACGTTCTTCTTCCAGGCCTCGATGGCCCCCACGCACTACACCGGCGCGTACGCGCCCTTGCGCGGCGTGGAGATGACGGCGGCCTTCGAGTCGGCGCTGCGCATCTCGTGGGACATCCGCGGTGGCCTTCTGGTTCGCCAGATCCACCACTGGGCGGCACTCGTGTTCATCGCCGGCATAGGCATCCACATGCTGCGCGTGTTCTTCACCGGCGCGTTCCGCAAGCCGCGCGAGCTCAACTGGGTGATCGGCTTCGTGCTCTTCATCCTCGCCCTGGCCGAGGGATTCACCGGCTACTCGCTGCCCGACGACCTGCTCTCGGGCAACGGTCTGCGCATCATCGACGGCATGATCAAGGGTCTGCCGCTGATCGGCACCTGGACCTCGTTCCTCATCTTCGGCGGCGAGTTCCCCGGCGACGACATCGTCGGCCGCCTGTACACGATGCACATCCTGCTGCTGCCGCTGCTGGTGATCGCGTTCATCGTGCTGCACCTGATGCTGATGGTGATCAACAAGCACACCCAGTTCGCCGGCCCCGGCCGCACGAACGACAACGTCGTCGGCTACCCGATGATGCCGGTGTACATGTCGAAGATGGGCGGCTTCTTCTTCATCGTCTTCGGTGTGATCGTCCTGATCGCCTCGTTCTTCCAGATCCTGCCGTTCTGGGATTACGGTCCCTACGACCCGTCCCCGATCTCGGCCGGCACTCAGCCTGACTGGTACATCGGCTTCGCCGACGGCGCCCTGCGTCTCGCTCCCCCGCACCTCGACGTCATGCTCGGCAACTTCACGCTGTCGCTCGGCATCGTCATCCCGGTGCTGGTGCTCGGACTGTTCATCGTCGCCGTGGCGATCTACCCGTTCCTCGAGGCGTGGATCACGGGCGACAAGCGCGAGCACCACATCGCCGACCGTCCCCGCAACGCCCCGACCCGCACCGCCATCGGTGTCGCCGGGATGATCTTCTACGCGGTGCTCTGGGCTGCGGCCTCGTCCGACCTCATGGCCACGCACTTCATGCTGACCATGGAGGGTGTCATTCACGCCCTGCAGGCCCTGCTCTTCGTCGGCCCGATCCTCGGGTACTTCGTGACGAAGCGCATCTGCATCGCGCTGCAGAAGAAGGATCGTGAGATCGTTCTGCACGGCTACGAGTCGGGCCGCATCGTGCGCCTGCCCGGTGGCGAGTTCATCGAGGTGCACCAGCCCGTCGACGTGTACGACCGCTGGAAGCTCATCGACTACGCCACCTACGAGCCTCTCGTCGTGCGCCCGAACGCGAAGGGCCGCATCCCGTGGCACGAGAACCTTCGCAGCTCGATCTCGCGGTGGTTCTACGAAGACCGCCTGCAGCCGCTCACCCAGGCCGAGATCGCGGCAGCCGACGCGCATCAGCAGCACACGCTGGCGCACGACGCGGAGATCGAGGCGGCCGAGATCGCCGGGGCACACGCTCGCGCGGGTGTCACCTCCGAAGACCAGATCGCCGCAACCGATCTGCACGTCGACGAGACGCCGAACACCCCCAGCTCGGTGATCGCGAAGGACCCGGCCAAGCCGCGCAGGAAGAAGAAGTCGGAGGACGGCGAGTAAGCCGCACTCCCCCACGACAGAGGGCCCGTCCGAATCCGGACGGGCCCTCTGTCGTCTCCACGGCTCTCCGTCGCCCTCGGCGTCCGTCCGTCGCCCTCGGCGTCCTTCCGTCGCCCTCGGCGTCCGTCCGTGCGGTCCGAGCAGGTGCGGCAAGCGACGAGACGAGTTCGCACGCTCCTCGGCAGGATGTCATGAGCGCGCAGGCACGATACCGGCGCGCTACCCTGTGACCATGATCGACCGACACGAGTTCTTCGCCGCCAAGCTGCAGTACGAGACCGATGCGAGCGACGTGCACGCGGCGCGGAAGGCGGGGACACACCTCGTGGTCGTCGATGTGCGCTCCGACGAGGCGTGGGCACAGGGTCGCGTTCCCGGGGCCGTGCACATGCATTACAGGGAGATCGCCGAGCGAGCGCCGGTGGAGATCCCGTCCGACGCCTCCGTCGTCGTCTACTGCTGGAGCCCCGGGTGCAACGCCGGCGCCAAGGGCGCTCTGGAGTTCGCGGCTCTGGGCTACTCGGTGCGCGAGATGATCGGCGGTTTCGAGTACTGGGTTCGCGAGGGATATCCCGTCGAGGACCACGACGGCATCCACCGCCGTCCGATCGACGCCCTGACCGGCGTCCCCCGCATCCGAACCCGGCCGTGATGCCGCGCGGCGCAGACGCACACCTCGCCGCAGTGATTCGTGCGCACCCCGGTGCAGTGGTGCGCGCACGCCTCCCCTGACGACGCCTCCCGCTGACCGCTGAAGCCCCTCCCCGCCGACGACGAAGGCCCCCTGGACGGATCCAGGGGGCCTTGACGAGAGTGTCAGCGCGCGAAGTGCCCGCGGTAGTACTCGTACACCCAGCCGACGATCGCGACGAGGAAGATCGCCACACCGATCGGCAGCAGGAACTGACCGACCGCGAGGCCGAGCAAGAAGACACCTGCGGAGGCGGCGAGGACCAGCGGCCACCACGACCACGGCGAGAACTCGCCGAGCTCGGGGTCACCGTCGTCGATGTCCGCCGTCAGGACGTCTTCGGGAAGCTCTCCACCCTGCGCCTTGTACGTGCGCTGCAGGTAGACGGCGATCATGGCACCCATGAAGGCGACGAACAGGAGCGCCACCGTGCCCACCCATTCCACGTAGCCGTGGAAGGGGTCGACCAGGTTCCAGATCGTGTAGACGATGGACGCGATCGTGAAGAAGACCGCGATGATCCACCAGAGGATGACATTGCTGCGCATGACTTACTTGACCTCTCCCGCTGCGACGCCCACCGGGTGCTCTGCGGCCTCGGGGTGGTTCAGATCGAACGCCGGACGCTCACTGCGGATGCGCGGGATCGACGTGAAGTTGTGACGCGGCGGCGGGCACGAGGTGGCCCACTCCAGCGATGCACCGTAGCCCCACGGGTCGTCGACGGTGACCTTCGGCGCCTTGCGGGCGGTGATCCACACGTTGAGGAAGAAGGGCAGCATCGAGGCGCCGAGAATGATCGCACCGATCGTGGAGACCTGGTTGCCCCACTCCCAGTTGTCATAGGTGGAGTAGTCCGCGTAACGACGGGGCATGCCGTCCACGCCCAGCCAGTGCTGCACGAGGAAGGTCATGTGGAAGCCGATGAACAGCATCCAGAAGTGGATGTAGCCCAGGCGCTCGTTGAGCATGCGGCCGGTCCACTTCGGCCACCAGAAGTAGAAGCCGGCGAACATCGCGAACACGACGGTGCCGAACACCACGTAGTGGAAGTGGGCGACGACGAAGTACGAGTCGCTCAGGGCGAAGTCCAGCGGCGGAGCCGCGAGGATCACGCCGGTGAGTCCACCGAAGACGAAGGACACGAGGAAGCCGAGGGCGAACACCATCGGCGTCTCGAAGGTGATCGAGCCTCGCCACATCGTGCCGATCCAGTTGAAGATCTTCACACCCGTCGGCACCGCGATGAGCATGGTCATCAGCGAGAAGAACGGAAGCAGCACGCCGCCGGTCACGTACATGTGGTGAGCCCACACGGCCACCGAGAGGGCGGCGATCGCGATGGTCGCGTACACCAGCGTCTTGTAGCCGAAGATCGGCTTGCGGCTGAACACGGGGAAGATCTCGGACACGATGCCGAAGAACGGCAGCGCGATGATGTACACCTCGGGGTGACCGAAGAACCAGAACAGGTGCTGCCACAGCAGCACGCCACCGTTCGCGACGTCGTAGATGTGCGAACCGAGCACGCGGTCGGCCGCTGCGGCGAGGATCGCCGCGGCGAGCACCGGGAACGCCATCAGGATCAGGAGGCTGGTGATCAGCGTGTTCCACGAGAAGATCGGCATGCGCCACATGGTCATGCCGGGTGCGCGCATGGTGATGACCGTGGTGATGAAGTTCACCGCGCCGAGGATGGTGCCGAAACCGGACATGCCGAGGCCGAGCATCCAGAGGTTGCCGCCCACGCCCGGCGAGAACGACGAGTTGGCGAGCGGCTGGTACGCGAACCATCCGAACGAGGCCGCGCCCTGCGGGGTGAGGAAGCCGGCGATGGCGATGATCGAGCCGAAGGTGAACAGCCAGAAGGCGAACGCGTTCAGACGCGGGAACGCCACGTCGGGCGCGCCGATCTGCAGCGGCAGGATCGCGTTGGCGAAGCCGGCGAACAGCGGCGTCGCGAACATCAGCAGCATGATCGTGCCGTGCATCGTGAACAGCTGGTTGTACTGCTCCTTGGTGGGCACGATCTGCATGCCGGGAGCGAAGAGCTCGGCGCGGATGATCAGCGCCATCACACCGCCGAGGAGGAAGAAGAGCACCGAGGCGATCAGGTACATGTACCCGATCGTCTTGTGGTCGGTGGACGTCATCCACTTGACGATGATGTTGCCCTTCTGCTCCACGCGGGAGGAGGTGAGCAGGGCTGCCTGACGCGGCGGCAGCGTGGTCGGGCGGGCGCCCGGCGCTGTCGTGGGTTCAGCTGTGGTGGTCATGGCTTACTCCTCTTCCTCGGACTGCGTGCTCGCGCCGCTGCCGGGGAGATTGCTGAGTCGGTCGTAGGCGTCGGTGATGTCGCCCGTGTTGCCCTGCTCGCGCAGGGTCTCGAGGTATGCGTCGTACTCGTCCTGCTCGACGACCTTCACGTTGAAGAGCATCATCGAGTGGTACTCACCGCAGAGCTCGGCGCACTTGCCGTCGTACTCGCCGACGCGCGTGGGGACGAAGGACCAGGAGTTGTCCTTGCCGATGTACATGTCCTTCTTGTACAGGAAGTCGATGATCCAGAAGGAGTGGATCACATCACGCGACTGCAGGTCGATCGTGACCTTCTTGTCGACGGGCAGCACGAGCGTCGGGAGCTTCTCGCGCTCGATGTCGCCGTTCTCGTCGGGATCGGCCTGCACGCCCATGGTCCACACAGCGTCGTCTTCGTCTTCGCCGCCGTACTGGAAGTCCCATGCCCACTGCTTGGCGATCGCCGTGATCTCGACGTCGGGCTCATCCCACTGCGTCTCGATGTCGGCCTGGTCGCGCGCGGTGAAGAAGAACATTCCGAGCACGAGGATCAGCGGGATCACCGTGTAGAGGATCTCGATCGGCATGTTGTAGCGCAGCTGGACCGGAAGACCGGTCTGACCGGTGCGCCGGCGGTACATGACGAGAGCCCATCCCATCAGGGCCCACGTGATCACACCGACGGCCAGCAGAACGACCCACGAGGTGACCCACAGACCGGAGACCGTCTCGGTCTGGTTGGTCGCGGGGGTGCCGTCTTCGACGAAGCCCGGAAGGAATCCATTGAGTTCGGTGGGAGTACATCCCGCCAGGGCCACAGCTGCCGCTGCTCCCAGCGGGAGCGCGGCCCAACGAAGGCGGCGTTTCGAGGGCACGATGCACCTTTCAGATCTCGGACAGGAGCAGACTCAAGTCTAGGGCAACCTCACACGCGATTCATGCCAACCACGCAGGTAGCGGCCTCAGTGGAAGCTGTCACCGCAGGCGCAGCTGCCGGCGGCGTTGGGGTTGTCGATCGTGAAGCCCTGCTCGGAGATGGTGTCCTTGAAGTCGATCGACGCGCCGTCCAGGTAGGGCACGCTCATGTTGTCGATGATGACCTCGACGCCGTCGAAGTCGACGGTCTCGTCACCTTCCAGGTAGCGCTCGTCGAAGTACAGCTGGTAGATCAGCCCCGAGCATCCGCCGGGCTGCACGGCCACGCGCAGGCGCAGGTCGTCACGGCCCTCCTGCTCGAGCAGGCTCTTCACCTTGAGCGCTGCGGCATCGGTCAGCGAGACGCCGTGGGCGGGGGCGGCGGTGGGCTCTGAGGTCAGGGTGGTGTCGCTCATCTCAACTCCTTGCAACGGGCAGCGCGGTCTCGCTGCTCGTGCATGATTCTACCGCCGCCGGTGCCCGCAGGGCCGATCCTCGTCGGGCACCGATGCGGCGGCTCAGGAGCCGGCGGCGCGCTCGTTCATCCTGGCGAGCAGCAGCGCCTCGGTGCGCACCGCGTTGCGGAACGTGTCGAGGTGCAGCGACTCGTTCGGGCTGTGCGCACGCGAGTGCGGATCCTCGACGCCGGTGACGAGGATCTGCGCGCCCGGGAACTCCCGGACGAGGTCTGCCACGAACGGGATCGATCCGCCGACGCCGAGGTCCACGGCGTCGACGCCGTAGCCGTCACCCATCGCGGCGCGGGTGAGCTCGACGGCCCATCCCGAGGTGTCGACGAGGAAGCCGTCGCCGAGGTCGACGTCGGAGAAGGTCAGCTCCGCACCGAACGGCGCGTGCTCGCGCAGGTGCCGCTCGAGCGCCGCGTAGGCGTCGGTCGCGCTCTGGCCGGGGGCGACCCGCGCGCTGATCACGAGACTCACCTCGGGCAACAGAGTGTTGGACGCCGCGGCCACGCTCGTGACGTCCATCCCGGTGATCGTGATCGACGGCTTGTTCCAGATCCGGCCGTAGATGTCGTCGCGTCCGATCGGACTGACGCCGTCGAGGAGGCCAGCCTCGTCGCGCAGGGTCTGCTCGGCGTACTCGGGCGTCTCCGCCCGCCTGCTGGCCATCCCCTCGACCGCGACCGCGCCGTCGGCATCCCAGAGCGTCGCGAGCAGCGTGACGGCGGCCATCATGGCATCCGGAACCGCTCCCCCGAACATGCCCGAGTGCGAGGCGTGCTCGAGAGTGCGGACGGTGAGGGTGAACCGGGCGTTGCCGCGCAGCGAGACGGTGAGCCCCGGCGTGCGGGAATCGAGATTCCCCGAATCCGCCACGACGATCGCGTCGGCACGGAGCGCGTCGGCGTTGTCGCGCAGGAAGCGGGCGAAGGAGCGCGAGCCGTACTCCTCCTCGCCTTCGATGAAGAGCGAGACGCCGAGGTCGAGGTCGTCGCCGAGCACCTCTGCGACAGCCCGCAGCGCGGCGATGTGCGCCATGATCCCCGCCTTGTCATCCGCGGCGCCGCGGCCGTACAGACGTCCGTTGCGAACAGTCGGCTCGAAGGGCGGCGTATCCCACAGTTCATCGGCCCCCGGCGGCTGCACGTCGTGGTGCGCGTAGAGGAGGATCGTCGGACGACCGTTGCGCGCGGCCCTGGTCGCGAGCACAGCGGGCTGACCGAGTTCGTCGGTGTCGTCGACGTGCGCGCGCAGCACCCGCACGTCGTCGAACACGCCGGTTCCCCTGGCGAGCTCGGCGACGGCTTCCGCCGAGCGCTCCAGCTGCGTCTGGTCGAACGCGGGCCAGGCGATGCCGGGGATGCGCACCAGCGCACCCAGGTCGGCCAGAGCGGATGGGATGCCGAGGGCCACCGCCTCGAGCAGCGCGGTCTCCGCGGCGGACGAGGCAGGCGATGCAGGGGATGTCATGCGAGTAATCTTAAGACGAACCCGATTCCGAACTGAGGTCGAACGTGCCCAACCCCACCCCCGCCGCCGACGACGCCCCCGAGACGCCCGCCGTGGGCAAGGGTCGCGCTACGCCCACCCGCGCAGAGCGCGAGGCGGCCAACCGACGCCCCCTGGTCGCGAACACGAAGGAGGCTCGCGCGGCGGCGAAGGCCGATCTGCAGGCGCGCCGTCAGCGAGCCCGCATCGGCATGGAGAACGGCGAGGACAAGTACCTCCCCGCGCGCGACCGCGGTCCGCAGCGGCGCTGGGTGCGCGACTACGTCGACGCCGGATGGCACATCTCCGAATGGCTGATGGCCGCGATGCTGCTGGTCATCGTGCTCAGCCTCATCGACATCCCCGCGATCCAGCTGTGGGCCATGGTCGGACTGTGGGGCTACATGCTGCTCGCCGTCGGCGACATGGTGCTGCTGAGCATGCGGGTGAAGAAGAAGGTCGCCGCCAAGTTCGGCCTCGAACGTCGCGAACGCGGACTGGGCTGGTATGCGGCGATGCGATCGCTGCAGATGCGCTTCATGCGTCTGCCGAAGCCGCAGGTCAGCCGCGGTCAGTACCCCGATTGACCCTTCGACGAGCTCAGGGACCCAGGTTCTGTTCCGAGGCCTGTGCCGCTCAGCGGCGCAGGCCTCTGTTGATCTGCCTGGCCCACAGCGGACCCCGGTACAGGAACGCGGTGTAGCCCTGCACGAGAGTCGCACCGGCGTCGAGGCGGCGCTGCACGTCGTCAGCGGTCTCCACTCCCCCGACCGCGATCACGCAGAAGTCATCCGGCACCACGCGCCGCACGACGGCGAGGACCTCGAGCGAGCGCTCCTTCAGCGGCGCGCCGGAGAGCCCGCCGGCGCCCGCCGCCTCGACGATCTCCGGATCGGTGATCAGACCGTCTCGCGAGATGGTCGTGTTGTGGGCGATGATCCCGGCCAGCCCCTCCGCCACCGCCATCCGGGCGATGGCCTCGATCTCGTCATCGGGCAGATCCGGCGCGATCTTCACCAGCAGCGGCGTCCGTCCCGCCGCCTGCTTCACCGCGCGCAGCAGCGGGGCGAGCGTCTCCACGGCCTGCAGGCCGCGCAGGCCGGGCGTGTTCGGCGACGAGACGTTCACGGCGAGGTAGTCGGCGAGCGGCGCGAGCCGGGTGGCGGAGGTGACGTAGTCGCCGACGGCGTCTTCCACAGCGACCACGCGGCTCTTGCCGATGTTCGCGCCGATCACCGCGTGCGGCGCGCGCCTGCGCAACGCGGCGAGCCGGCGCGCCGCGGCATCCGCCCCCTCGTTGTTGAAGCCCATCCGGTTGATCACTGCGCGGTCCGCGATGAGACGGAACAACCGGGGCTTCGGGTTGCCCTCCTGCGGGATGGCGGTGATCGTGCCGATCTCGACGTGCCCGAAGCCGAGCGCGTCCAGACCCCGCACACCCACGGCGTTCTTGTCGAACCCCGCGGCGACCCCGAACGGCGAGGGGAACACGAGGCCGAGCGCGCGCACCTCCTGCTCGGGGCGCGGCGCCGTCAGCGCCCGCGCGACCCACGAGAAGGGCCGCACGCCGAGCACGCGGATGACGGCCATCGCGGCGTGGTGCGCGGACTCCGGGTCGAAGCGCGCGAGGACGTGGCGGAAGAGCAGTGAGTACATCACTGCCCAAGGTTACCGGTCGTCGGATTCCGCTTCTGCCGTCGCGTGGTCGGCACGCAGGTCGCCGATCGCGCGTTCGAAGTCGTCGAGCGAGTCGAACGCCTGGTACACGCTCGCGAAGCGCAGGTAGGCCACCTCGTCGAGTTCACGAAGGGGGCCGAGGATGGCGAGCCCGATCTCGTTAGTGTCGAGCTGCGAGACGCCGGTCTGCCGCACCGCCTCCTCGACCTTCTGCGCGAGCAGCGCCAGATTCGCCTCGGTGACGGGCCGGCCCTGACAGGCCTTGCGCACGCCCGAGATCACCTTGTCGCGGCTGAACGCCTCCATCACCCCCGAGCGCTTGATGACCATCAGGCTCGCCGTCTCGGTCGTCGAGAACCGTCCACCGCACTCCGGGCACTGTCGACGGCGGCGGATCGACAGGCCGTCGTCGCTGGTGCGGGAGTCGATGACGCGGGAGTCCGGATGCCGGCAGAAGGGGCAGTGCATGATCGGTCAGCCTACTCGCTCGCTCACCTGCTCACCGGGAGGCGGGGGCGAAGCGCGCCTCGACGGCGTCTCCGTGGGCGGGCAGGATCTCGGCGTTCGCGAGAGCGACGACTCCCGCCCTCACCTCGGCGAGTGCCGCGTGATCGTATTCGATGACCTGCTGCGGACGCAGGAACGTGTACGCGCCGAGCCCGGCGGCGTAACGGGCCTGACCGCCGGTGGGCAGCACGTGGTTGCTGCCGGCCATGTAGTCCCCGAGGCTGACCGGCGTCTGATCTCCGACGAACACCGCGCCCGCGCTCGTGAAGCGCTCGGCTGCGGCAGAGGCGTCGGCGAGGTGCAGTTCGAGGTGCTCAGGGGCGTAGGCGTTGCTGAACGCCTCGGCCATCGCGCGGTCGTCCACGAGGACGATGGCGGACTGCGGTCCGCCGAGCGCCTCGGCGACCCGCGCGGCGTGGGTGGTCGCCGATGCGAGCTGCGCCACCGCCGAGGCGACGCGTTCGGCGAGCTCGACGGAGTCGGTCACCAGCACAGCGGACGCCTGCTCGTCGTGCTCGGCCTGGCTGATCAGGTCGGCGGCGATGAGGTCGGCGTCGGCCTCGGCATCCGCGACGATGAGGATCTCGGTCGCACCGGCCTCGGAATCCGTGCCGACGACGCCCGCGACGACGCGCTTCGCGGAGGCGACGTAGTTGTTGCCCGGGCCCGAGACGACGTCGACCGGGTCGAGTCCGAGTTCGGCGACTCCGTGAGCGAGGGCGCCGATGGCGCCGGCGCCGCCGATCGCGTAGATCTCGTCGATCCCGAGCAGGTCGGCGGCGGCGAGGATCGTCGGGTGCACCCGTCCGCCGTGCGCGGCCTGCGGCGGGGACGCCAGAGCGATCGAGGTGACTCCACCCACCTGCGCGGGCACGACGTTCATCACCACGCTGGATGCCAGCGGCGCCTTGCCACCGGGGATGTACACCCCCGCGCGCGTCACCGGCTGCCACCGCTGGGTGATCTTCGCGCCCGGTCCGATCTGGGTGGTCTGCGCGCTGGGGACCTGAGCTGCCGAGCCCCGGCGGACGCGGTCGATGGCGGCCTCGAGAGCGGAGCGGACGTCCGGGTCGATGGATGCCGCGGCTTCGGCGACGTGCTCGGCGGGAACGCGGATGGGGTGACCGCTCACCCGGTCGAAGCGCTCAGCCTGCTCGCGCAGCGCGGCCTCGCCCGACGTGCGCACCGCGTCGACGATCACTGCGGCGGCTTCGAGCGCTTCGGCACGCGCCTGCGTCGCTCGCGGCACGGCCGCGAGCATGTCGGAGGGTGAGAGGGTCTTGCCCCGAAGATCGATCGTGCGCACGCGCTCAGCCTTTCGTGATGTCGAAGATGTCGTGGAGGTAGCCGATGCGGCCGTCCTCATGTCGCACGACGAACGCGCCGCCGCGGTCCTCGATGGCCAGCGCCCACGCCGTCGGGCCGATCCGGAACAGCGGCTCGCCGCGCTCGTCGAGCACATCGCGCTCGGTGGGAGCGAGGATCCAGAACGGCTCGGGCTGGTTGAAGGAATCGGTCTCGGCCGCCTGCTCGGCGCGGGTGCGCCGCAGCGGCTGCTCCTCGGCTTCGACGACGGCGGCCCCGGCGGCGCCGGGCAGACCGTCGGGCGCCGTGTTGTGCTCGACCGATCGGTTCGAGTCGGCGGCGTCGTCGGCGAAGATGCTCTGCAGCGCCTCGACCGCCGCGGTGTTGTAGAGCACCTCGGTGTCGTCGACGGTGTCGTCATCGCGGTGGTCGTCGCGGTCGTCAGGGACGGGCTCCGGCTCGGGTGCGGCCTGTTCGGGCAGAGAGTGCGGCGCTGGTTCGTACACCGCAGATCCCGATTCCGGTGCGGGCTCGGGAACGAGCTCGGGCTCGGGCTCGGGCTCGGGCTCGGGCTCGGGCGAGATGAACTCCGGCGCGGGCGAGGATTCGGGCTCGGGCTCGGACTCGAACGAGAACTCGGGCGCAGGCTCGGGCTCCGACTCGAACGAGAACTCAGGCGCGGGCGGAGTGACCTCGGGCTCGGTCGACTCGGACTCGGGCACCGGCACGGATGCGCCGCGCTCGGGCGAGACGAGCTCGGACTGCACCGACGCTGTCGTGTCGGCGCTCGATGCGTTCGGCTCCGACGCATCAGGCTGCGACTCGTCCGCGACCGGCTCGATGAGAGCCTGCTCTCCCGGAGCCGACTCGGTCGGGGCGAGGTCGGCATCCCAGACATCCGGAGCGGAGCGGTGCTCCGGTGCGGATGCCCGGTTCCGGACATCCGGTGCCGCGCCCGCGTCCGGGATGACCGTCGTCAGCGCGGTGTCGACGCGCGGCTCTGCCGTCGCGGCACGCGCTCCGTCACGCGGCTCGGCCTGCGACGCGATGTCGCCTGCACCCGCCGGCGGCGTGACGGACTCGCGCTCAGCCCGCGGACGCGGGATCACGGGACGGACCGGGTTCGCATTGCGGTGCGCGAGGGTCTCCAGTCGACCGTGGAAGTCCTCACGCAGCCGCGGCAGCACGGGGGCGAACACCGTCGCCGCCACGAGTACGAGCATCGCCAGCTGCCCCACCACGGCCACCCAGCCGATCAGCACGACACCGGTCTCGACGGTGGCGGCGATCTGCTGCCACAGCACCTGAGCCCATGACACCGCCGCGACGGTCGCTGCGACGGAGGCGAACTGGTCGATGCCCAGCGATCCGACGCGGCGGATCCCGTCCGGCGAGAGCCGTCGAAGCACGACGAGGAACACCGCCGCGGTCGGCACGCCCATCATCAGGATCCAGTGGATGCCCGACGTCCACACCGTGTCTCCGATCGGGCCGACCGGGAAGAACGAGGCGACGAAGCCGACCAGCCAGGCGCCGACGATGATGAGCTCGCGGAGCGTGAAGCCGAGGATGCCGTACTCGGGCTGCACCTGGTCTTCGTAGAGCACTCCGTCGTCGTCCGAATCGATGTCGTCGGGGTCGACGCCCACCTCCGAGCGCGCATCTGCGCGCAGGCGAGGCTCGTCCGCCGACGCGTCGTGGGCGCTGCTGGGCCTGTCGAAGCTCATCGAGGGTCCTTTCGTTCGTGGTGGGTGGCCACGCGAGTCATGATGATACTCACCGCACCAGGGAGTTCGGTGCGTCGTCTCGCGGCTGCGGGCTCAGCCCAGACAGGCGGGGCCGAGCAGCGACTTGAGGTCGCCGAACAGGTCGGCGGACACCTTCACCGGCATCGGCACCTCGAAGACCTTCGCGGCGCCGCCGCGATGCACGCGCAGCAGCACCTCGGTCTCGCCGGCGTGGCGGCGCAGCACGTCGGCCAGGTCGTTCATGACGCGTTCGGTCGCCCGCTGCTCGGCGACCAGCAGCGAGAGCGGTCCCGCGGCGTCGAAGGATCCGACATCGGGGGCGAACGCCGACTGCGCGTGCAGGTTGAGCCCGTCGTCGCGTCGGGAGACGCGTCCGCGCACGGCGAGGATGGCGTCCTGCTGCAGCGTGTGCTGGAACTCGGTGTAGGTCTTGCCCATGAACATGACCGTCACCTCGCCGTTGAAGTCCTCGACGGTGATCATTCCGTACGGGTTGCCGCTGGCTTTGGCCACCCGGTGCTGCACACTCGTCACGAGCCCGGCCACGGTGACCTGATCGCCGTCCTGAAGGTCCTCCGAAGTGAGCAGGTCGTTGATCGAGATCGACGCGTGCTTCGCGAGCGGCACCTCGAGTCCGGCGAGCGGGTGATCCGAGACGTACAGACCGAGCATCTCACGCTCGAAGGCCAGCTTGTCCTTCTTCACCCACTCGGGGCGGTCGGGGACCTTCGCGGGAGCGGCCTCCTCCATGTCGTCGTAGAGGCTGTCGAAGTCGAAGCCGATCGCGCCCTGCGCCTCGTTCCGCTTGCGGTCGACGGCGGCCTCGACGGCGTCTTCATGGATCTCCATGAGCGCGCGTCGGGTGTCGCCCATCGAGTCGAACGCACCGGCCTTGATCAGCGACTCGACGGTGCGCTTGTTCGACACGTGCAGCGGCACCTTGCCGAGGAAGTCGTGGAACGAGGTGAACGGCCCCTCCGTGCGCGATGCGACGATCCCGTCGACGACGTTGCCGCCGACGTTGCGCACGGCGCCGAGGCCGAAGCGGATGTCTTCGCCGACGGCCGCGAAGAAGTTGATCGACTCCGACACGTCCGGCGGCAGCACCCGGATGCCCATGCGCCGGCACTCGTTGAGGTACAGCGCCATCTTGTCTTTGGAGTCGCCGACGCTGGTGAGCAGGGCCGCCATGTACTCGGCCGGGTAGTGAGCCTTGAGGTACGCGGTCCAGTAGGAGACCAGCCCGTACGCGGCGGAGTGGGCTTTGTTGAAGGCGTAGTCCGAGAACGGCAGGAGGATGTCCCACAGCGCCTTCACCGCGCCCTCGCCGAAGCCGCGCTCCTTCATCCCGCCCGAGAAGCCCTCGTACTGCTTGTCGAGCTCGGACTTCTTCTTCTTTCCCATCGCGCGACGCAGGATGTCGGCCTGTCCGAGGCTGAACCCCGCGACCTTCTGCGCGATGGCCATGACCTGCTCCTGATAGATGATCAGACCGTACGACTCCTGCAGGATGTCGGCCAGGGGCTCTTCCAGCTCGGGGTGGATCGGCGTGATCTCCTGCAGACCGTTCTTGCGCAGAGCGTAGTTGGTGTGCGAGTTCGCACCCATCGGGCCCGGGCGGTACAGCGCGATGAGCGCCGAGATGTCGCCGAAGTTGTCGGGCTTCATGAGCCGCATCAGCGAGCGCAGCGGCGGGCTGTCGAGCTGGAAGACGCCGAGCGTGTCACCGCGGGCCAGCAGGTCGTAGACCGCGCGATCGTCGAGTCCGAGGTGCTCGAGATCGAGCTCCTCTCCCCTGTTCATCCGGATGTTGTCGAGCGCGTCCGAGATGATCGTGAGGTTGCGCAGCCCCAGGAAGTCCATCTTGATCAGGCCCAGCGACTCGCACGACGGGTAGTCGAACTGCGTGACGATCTGGCCGTCCTGCTCGCGCTTCATGATCGGGATGATGTCGAGCAGCGGGTGCGACGACATGATCACACCGGCGGCGTGCACGCCCCACTGCCGCTTCAGCCCCTCCAGCCCCAGCGCGCGGTCGAAGACGCGCTTGGCATCCGTGTCGGTGTCGATCAGCGCGCGGAATTCGCTCGCTTCCTTGTAGCGCGGGTGGGCGCTGTCGTACATGCCGCTGAGCGGCATGTCCTTGCCCATCACCGCCGGCGGCATCGCCTTGGTGAGACGGTCGCCCATGCTGAACGGGTAGCCGAGCACGCGCCCGGCGTCCTTCAGCGCCTGCTTGGACTTGATCGTGCCGTAGGTGACGATCTGCGCCACTCGCTCCGAGCCGTACTTCTGCGTCACGTACTCGATGACCTCGCCGCGGCGACGGTCGTCGAAGTCGACGTCGAAGTCGGGCATCGAGACGCGGTCGGGGTTGAGGAAGCGCTCGAAGATGAGTCCGTGCTCGAGCGGGTCGAGGTCGGTGATCTTCATCGCGTACGCGACCATCGACCCCGCTCCCGAGCCGCGACCGGGTCCGACGCGGATGCCGTGGTCCTTGGCCCAGTTGATGAAGTCGGCGACGACGAGGAAGTAGCCGGGGAACCCCATCTGCAGGATGATGCCGGTCTCGTACTCGGCCTGCTTGCGCACGCGATCCGGGATGCCGTTCGGGTAGCGGTAGTGCAGCCCCTTCTCGACCTCCTTGACCAGCCAGCTGTCCTCGGTCTCGCCGTCAGGCACAGGGAACCGTGGCATGTAGTTCGCCTTGGTGTCGAACTCGACCTGGCAGCGCTCGGCGATCAGCAGCGTGTTGTCGCACGCCTCGGGGTGGTCGCGGAACATCTGGCGCATCTCCTGCGCCGTCTTGATGTAATAGCCGTCGCCGTCGAACTTGAACCTGTTCGGGTCGTCCATCGTCGACCCGGACTGCACGCAGAGCAGCGCTTCGTGGGCGTCCGCCTCGTGCTGATGGGTGTAGTGCGAGTCGTTCGTCGCCACGAGCGGGATGTTCAGGTCTTTCGACAGCCGCAGCAGATCGCTGATCACGCGCCGCTCGATGGAGAGACCGTGATCCATGATCTCGGCGAAGTAGTTCTCCTTGCCGAAGATGTCCTGGAACTCCGCGGCCGCAGCGCGCGCCGCGTCGTACTGCCCGAGCCGCAGCCGGGTCTGGATCTCGCCCGACGGGCATCCCGTGGTGGCGATCAGGCCCTTGCCGTAGGTCTGCAGCAGCTCACGATCCATGCGGGGCTTGAAGTAGTAGCCCTCGATGCTCGAGAGCGAGCTCAACCGGAACAGATTGTGCATGCCGGCGGTGGTCTCGCTCCACAGCGTGGTGTGGGTGTAGGCACCCGAACCGGAGACGTCGTCGCTCTTCTGATCCGCGGTTCCCCACGCCACGCGCGACTTGTCGCTTCGGTGCGTGCCGGGGGTCACGTACGCCTCGAGACCGATGATCGGCTTGACTCCGGCGGCGTTCGCTGCGTTGTAGAACTCGAACGCGGCGAAGGTGTTCCCGTGGTCGGTGACGGCGATCGCCGGCATCCCGTAGTCGGCCGCCGCCTGCGTCATCGAGGTGATCTTCGCCGCACCGTCCAGCATGGAGTACTCGCTGTGGACATGCAGGTGCACGAAGGAATCGGAGGCCATGCATCGAGTCTACGAGGCCCCTCGGACGCCCGCGTCGACGCCCCCTCGGTACGCTGAGGTATGGCCACTCCCGAGTTCGTCCTCGCTCTGCGCGAGCACATCGGCACCGCACCGCTGTCTCTGGTCGGCGCCACGGCGATCGTCTTTCGCGACGAGAAGGTGCTGCTGGGAAAGCGCGCCGACAACGGCGCGTGGCAGGCGGTCTCGGGCATCGTCGAGCCGGGCGAGGAACCGGCGGATGCCGCGGCGCGCGAGTGCCTGGAGGAGGCGGGTGTCGTGGTGTCGGTCGACCGGCTCGCGCTCGTGCAGCAGATGCCCCGCGTGACCTACGACAACGGCGACCAGGTCGACTACCTCGACCTCGTCTTCCGCTGCACCTGGGTGTCCGGCGATCCGCACCCCGCCGACGGGGAGCTGACCGAGGTGGGCTTCTACGATCTGGCGGCGATGGGCGATGTGGACGATGCGCACGTGCGCAAGATCGCTCTGGCCATGGCGGAGGACGACCCTGCGACCTTCCGCGGGGGCCGCGTCAGGCGCTGAGCCCGAGTCGCATCAGTCCGATTCGCGTCCCGGGTCGAGCACGTCGAGGGCATGACGGAAGTCGGCGGGGTAGGGCGACTCGAACTGCACCCACTCACCGGTCGCCGGGTGCGAGAAGGCGAGTCGATGCGCGTGAAGCCACTGCCTGGTCAGTCCGAGACGCGCCGAGAGGGTCGGGTCGGCGCCGTAGAGCGGATCGCCGACGCAGGGATGCCGGTGCGCCGCCATGTGCACGCGGATCTGATGCGTGCGGCCCGTCTCGAGATGGATCTCGAGCAGGGAGGCGCCCGGGAACGCCTCGAGGGTCTCGTAGTGGGTGACCGAGGGCTTGCCGTCCGGCACGACGGCGAACTTCCAGCTGTGATTCGGGTGGCGTCCGATCGGCGCATCGATCGTGCCGGCGAGGGGATCAGGATGGCCCTGCACGACGGCGTGGTAGATCTTCTCGACCGTGCGCTCCTTGAAGGCCCGTTTCAGAGCGGTGTATGCGCTCTCTGTCTTCGCCACGACCATCAGGCCACTGGTGCCCACATCCAGCCTGTGCACGACGCCCTGCCGCTCGGGCGCTCCGCTGGTCGCGACCCGGAAGCCCGCCGCGGCGAGAGCGCCGACGACCGTCGGTCCCTCCCAGCCGAGCGACGGGTGAGCTGCGACGCCGGTCGGCTTGTCGACCACGACGATGTCGTCGTCGTCGTGGACGATCCCCAGCTCGGGCACGGGGATCGGCTCTATCCTCGGCTCCTCCTTGGGCGACCAGCTCACGTCGAGCCAGCCGCCTGCGCGCAGTCGGTCGGACTTGCCCAGGGCGACGCCGTCGAGGCTGACGCCCCCCGCTTCGGCGACCTCGGCCGCGAAGGTGCGCGAGAACCCGAGCATCTTGGCCAGCGCCGCGTCGACGCGCTGGCCGTCGAGCCCGTCGGGGACGGGAAGGCTGCGGGACTGCACGGTCAGATCCCCGCGGACGCCGCCGCGTCCTCATGGCCGTCCGCAGCCGAGTCCTGCGCGCTCTTCGCGTGATCCCGCTCTCGCGTGCCGTCGAGGCGCATGCCGAGGACGACGAGCAGCGCGACGGAGATCATGCCAGAGACGATGAAGATGTCGGCCACGTTGAAGATCGCCGGCAGCATCCACGGCATCGAGATCATGTCGACGACGTGGCCGACCGCGAAGCCGGGCTCGCGAAGCAGCCGATCTGCGAGGTTGCCGAGAACGCCGCCGAGCAGACATCCGAGGACGACGGCCCACAGCCGTGAGCGCACCTCGAACGTCTTCCAGACGATCACGCCGACCACCACGGCCATGGCGATGGTGAAGATCCACGTCATGCTCGAGCCGATCGAGAACGCGGCTCCGGAATTGCGGATGTAGTACAGCTGAAGGAACTCCCCCAGCACCGGAACCGCCTCCGCCTTGGGCAGGTTCTCGATGGTGAGGTGCTTCACAAACTGATCGGCGGCCAGCACGATCGCCGCGAGAGATGCGACGATCATGCCGGCCGCCGACCGACGAAGGGGACGACGTCCTGCCAAGAGTGACCTACAGGCCGATGGCGGAGACGGGCGTCGAATCCGTCGAGGACTTCTGGTCGAGGTCGCGCAGCTGGCCCTCGATCATCGCGCGGAGCTTGCCGCGGTAGTCGCGCTCGAACTCGCGCAGTTCGGTGATGCGACCCTCGAGCATGTTGCGCTCACGCTCGAGTCGTGCCGACTCCTCGCGCTGCTTCGCCTCGGCTTCGGTGCGGATGCGCGCGACCTCGGTCTCGGCCTCTTCGATGAGCTGCTTGCGCTTGGCCTCGCCCTCGGCGACGTGCTCGTCGTGCAGACGCTGTGCGAGCTCGATGATGCCGGCGGAGGTGCCGACGGGCGAGCCCTCACCGGCCGGAGCCGGGGTCGGTGCGGCGGCGGGAGCCGGAGCGTTCTCGCCGGACTCGAACGCGGCGAGCTTGGCCTTCAGCTCGTTGTTCTCCTCGATGGTCTTGCGCCATTCAACGACGATCTCGTCGAGGTAGTCGTCGACCTCTTCGGGGTCGAAGCCGTCCTTGAATCGGACGTGCTGGAACTCCTTGTGGACGACGTCATCCGGGGTAAGTGCCATGGGTGGCTCCTCTTTCGATGAGTTCGGTTGCCAGTCGCTGAGAGCCGGCGATGTGGTTCATTCGACGCGTACCCGGGGCGCGCGTCTGGGAGCCAAGCATAGTCCCCCAGTCTGGGCGACGCGATGCGCGGTCGCTCAGACGATCAGGTCAGCGCACGGATGATCGCCATCAGGATGAACACGCTGAACATCGTCAGCATGAACCCGAAATCGAGCGCGATCGAGCCGATGCGCAGCGGCGGGACCAGCCTGCGGAAGAAGCGGATCGGCGGATCGGTGACGGTGTAGACGAGCTCGGCGACGACCAGGCCGGCACCCTTCGGCCGCCACGACCTGTTGAACATGGGGATGTACTCGAGCACGAGCCTCACGATGAGGACGAGCACGTACAGCGTCAGCACCAGTTCGGCGATGCCGCCGATGATGCTGAGGATCGCTCCCACGGATCAGGAGTCGAACGAGGCGGAGTCCGCCTGCGCGAGGCCACCCTGACCGGACACGGCGATGTTCTCGGGCGAGAGCAGGAAGACCTTGCTCGTGACCCGCTCGATGCGACCATACAGCCCGAGCGAGAGCCCGCTGGCGAAGTCGATGAGACGGCGCGCGTCGGCGTCGCTCATCTGCGAAAGGTTGATGATCACCGGCACGCCCTCGCGGAAGTTCTCGGCGATGATCTGCGCGTCGCGATACTGCTTGGGGTGCACGGTGAGGATCTCGTTGACCGTGCCCGCCGCCGGCTGACGCACAGCCGTCGGACGACGCAGGGGCGTGACGGGCGCGGGCGCGGTCTCGTCGCGCTCGAGCGTCTCATGCTTGTCGCGGGAGGCTCGCGCCGGCGTCGGCGTGGCTTCCTCCTCGTAGACCTCTTCCTCGTCGGCGAGGCCGAGATACACCATGGTCTTCTTCAGCGGGTTACCCATCGTGTCCTCCGGTTCGAACGTTCGGGCTGGTCTGGTTGAAAGGCTAACCCCGGTCGGGGCGCGGTCCTGTGATTGCGGAACCGATCCGCAGGTGTGTCGCGCCTGCGTCGATCGCTGCTTCGAAGTCTCCGGTCATCCCGGCTGAGATCCAGTCGGCTCCGGGCGCGAGCGCACGCACGCGATCGGCGACGTCGCGCAGCCGAGCGAAGGCTCGAGAAGGCTCCTCATCGAGCGGGGCGACCGCCATGACGCCGCGCAGCCGGAGGGACGGGAGGCCGAGCACGTGCTCGGTCAGCGCCTCGGCGTCGCCGAGAGCGCTGCCGCCGCGCCCGGCGTCCTCGGTGAGGTTGACCTGCACGAGCACATCCAGGCGGTCTCCGTCGGCACCTGACCGATGCAGCGCATCGGCGAGCTTCACGCGGTCGACGGAGTGCACCACGTCCGCATCCCGCCGGATGGCGGCGGCCTTGTTCGTCTGGGCCTGGCCGATGAAGTGCCACCGCACATCGAGCCCGTCGAGGGCGTCGCGCTTGGCGGTCATCTCCTGCTGTCGGTTCTCACCGACATCCGTCACACCGAGCTCGTGCAGCTCGCGCACCAGGGAGGCCGGGTGGAACTTCGTCACCACGATCCGGGTGATCTCACCCGGATCCCGGCCCGCCCGGCGCGCGGCGTCGGCGATGCGCTCGTCTATCGCCGACAGCCGCGCGCGGAGCGTCACTTGAGGAACTCGGGGATGTCGATGTCGTCGTCCGAGAAGGCCGGCTCGATGCTGGATGCCACGGGCGCCGGCGCCGCAGCCGGCTTGGCCGGCTCGGGGCGCTCCTCGGCGGCCTTCTCGTCCAGGCGCACCTCCGGCAGAGGGTTCGCCGCAGGGCGCTCGACGATCATCGGCTCCAGTCGCGGTGCGGGCTCGCCGCCGTCGAAGCCCGCGGCGATCACGGTGACGCGCACCTCGTCGCCGAGGGTGTCGTCGATGACCGTTCCGAAGATGATGTTCGCTTCGGGGTGCGCGGCCTCCTTGACGAGGTCGGCGGCGTCATGGATCTCGAAGATGCCGAGGTTCGAGCCACCCTGGATCGAGAGCAGCACGCCGTGCGCACCCTCGATGGACGCCTCGAGCAGCGGTGACTCGACGGCCAGCTCGGCGGCCTTGATGGCGCGGTCGGCGCCGCGGGCCGATCCGATTCCCATGAGCGCGGAGCCAGCCCCCTGCATGACCGACTTCACGTCGGCGAAGTCGAGGTTGATGAGGCCGGGGGTGGTGATCAGGTCGGTGATGCCCTGCACACCGGCGAGGAGCACCTGGTCGGCCGTCGCGAAGGCCTCGATCATGGAGATGCCGCGATCGCTGATCTCGAGGAGTCGGTCGTTCGGCACCACGATGAGGGTGTCGACCTCTTCCTTCAGCTTCGCGACGCCTGCCTCGGCCTGGCTCTGGCGGCGACGGCCCTCGAACGAGAACGGCTTGGTCACCACACCGATGGTCAGCGCGCCGATCGACTTCGCGATCCGCGCGACCACGGGCGCGCCGCCCGTTCCGGTGCCGCCGCCCTCACCGGCGGTGACGAAGACCATGTCTGCGCCGGTGAGCGCCTGCTCGATCTCTTCGGCGTGGTCTTCGGCAGCCCGACGACCGACCTCGGGGTCGGCCCCGGCGCCGAGTCCTCGGGTGAGCTCGCGGCCCACGTCGAGCTTGACGTCGGCGTCGCTCATCAGCAGCGCCTGCGCGTCGGTGTTGACGGCGATGAACTCGACTCCGCGGAGTCCGAGCTCGATCATGCGGTTCACGGCGTTGACGCCGCCACCGCCGACGCCGACGACCTTGATCACGGCGAGGTAGTTCTGGTTCTGGCTCATGGCCGGCCTCCGTTATTCGAGCCTGACGAGGGATAAACCTTAAACCTCAACGAGAGGGTTAAACTATTTCCCGGTATTGCGTTCTCGTCAACGACGGTATGCGCAACACCGGCGTGCGCGCGCACCGACACGGCGTGTCGCCGTGATCTGCTCTCAGCCCACGACCGGAACGGTCGGAGACGACACGTCGAAGGTGCTCGACTGCGGCGCTGCGGCGATCAGCCGCACCAGCACTGCGGCCTTGCGGGAGGAGTCCTTCTCGCTCCCCCACACCACCGTCTTGCCATCGGCGAGGATCAGCGTCACATCATCGCCGGAGGTCGCCCGCACCTGCGTCACCGTCGCGCGCAGGTCGGCCGGAAGCGAGCGCATCACGAGCCCCGCGCTGTGGAACGCGGTCGAGCCGAGACCATCCGTGATGTCGAGCTCGGGTGCGCCCGCTGGTCGCTCCCGGCTCGATGAGAGCACCACACCGGCGGCGTCGACCACCGAGTACACGTCGCCGTCCCGGATCGCTCCCACCGGCGTGCGCTCGACGATGCGCACGAGCAGCTCGCGCGGTGGTCGCACCTCCAGAGCGTAGGACTCGATGATCGGGAACTCGGCCAGCGCCGACTTGACGCGACCGGCGTCGACCAGCGCGAGCGGTGCGCCGATCTGGTCGGCCAGCGACTGCTGCACGACGGCCGGGTCGATGCTCGTCGCACCCGCGACGGTGATCTTCTCCACCGCGAAGAGCGGACTGTACGCGGCGATCACGCTGCCGAGCACGAGAGCGACGAGAGCACCCGTCGACCCCCACACGACGAGACGTCTCCGGCGGGAGCGCTGAGTGAAGCGCCGGATCTCGGCGCGCAGCGCCTTCCGGCGGGCGCGCGCGGCGCGCCACACCTCGCTGCTGCGCATCGCGGAGCGCACGGCATCCTGATCCTCCTCCGCGATCACCGCGGTGACGGAGTATCCGTCCGGCTCGGCGCCCGCGTGTGCGCCGAGACCGGCGTCCACCTCCGGATGCCCGGCATCCGCGACCTCGGCATCCGGCGCCCCGGCGTCCCTGCCTCCGGCATACCGCTTCCCCGCGTCGCCGAAGCGCTGCAGGCGACGGCGAGGCGCGGACGGGGAGCCCTCCGCGACGTCGCCCGAGGTCGGCTCCTCGGGCGATGCGGGAAGCGGTGCCGGGCGCCTCATCTCAGTCCTCGACGGGGCGGCGCAGCGCGTCGAGCACCTGCGGGATGATCTGGTAGACGTTTCCGCAGCCGAGGGTCACGACGCAGTCGCCGTCGCGGGCGATGCGGGCGGTGTAGTCGGCCGCCTCCTGCCAGTCCGGCACGTAGTGCACGTTGGTCTGATCGGCGAAGGCACCGCTGACCAGCTCGCCGGTGACGCCGGGCACGGGGTCCTCGCGCGCGCCGTAGACGTCGAGCATGACCGTGTGATCGGCGAGCTCCTCGAGCACGGCTGCGAACTCCCGGAACATGTGCTGCGTGCGCGAGTACGTGTGCGGCTGCTGGATCGCGATCAGGCGGCCCGATCCTGCGACACCGCGCATGGCCTCGAGAGCAGCGCGCACCTCAGTCGGATGGTGCGAGTAGTCGTCGTACACCCGCACGCCGCGCGCCTCGCCGTGCAGCTCGAGCCTGCGCACGGTGCCCGCGAAGCCCTCGACCGCTCGTGCCGCCTCGGCCAGGCCGTAGCCGAGCGTGAGCAGCACGGCGACGATGCCGCCGGCGTTGATCGCATTGTGCGCACCGGGAACGGCCAGCTGCATGCGCACGGTCTCGCCACCGTGCACGAGGGTCGCAGACGCACCTCCGGTCGTGTCGATGTCCTCGATGCGCAGGTCGGCGTCCGCTGCGCGTCCGAAGCTGACCACGGTGCCGTGGCTGAGGCCGGCCCTCACGCGCTGGGCTCCCGGATCGTCGCTCGAGATGACCACGGCCTCGCGGGCTTCGTCGCCGAAGCGGACGAAGGCGTCGTAGAACGCCTGCTCCGAGCCGAAGAAGTCGAGGTGATCGGGATCGACGTTGGTGATCAGCGCGATCGCCGTGTCGTACAGCAGGAATGTGCCGTCCGACTCGTCGGCCTCGATCACGAACATCTCGTCCGCGCCGGTGCCGCTGGAGACGCCGAGCTGCTCGATCACGCCGCCGTTGACGAAGCTCGGGTCGGCGCCCAGCGCCTGCAGCGCCGTGACCAGCATGCCGGTCGAGCTGGTCTTGCCGTGCGCTCCGGCGACGGAGACGAGACGCCGACGGCCGATCAGCCAGTGCAGCGCCTGCGATCGGTGGATCACGTGCAGGCCGCGATGCTTCGCCGTGACGAACTCAGGATTCTCGGGCCAGATCGCCCCGGTGTGGATCACCGTGTCGGCGTCACCGAGATGCTCGGCGTCGTGGCCGACGTGCACGGTCGCTCCCGCTGCCGCGAGAGCGCGCAGGTTGTCGCTGTCGGCTCGGTCGCTGCCCGAGACGCGGATCTCCGCGTCGAGGAACATCTTCGCGAGCCCGCTCATACCGGAACCGCCGATGCCGATGAAGTGGGCGGAGGTGATGGTCTCGGGGATCGGGAGGGAGAGGTCGGGTCTGATCATGTCGGTCCCAGTCTACTTTTCGGCGAGGGCGCGATCGATCAGCGCGATGAGGTCTTCAGTGCCGGTGCGGGAGCCGATGCGCTCGGCTGCCGCCGCCATCGCGTCGATGCGCGAGAGGTCGCCGAGCAGCGGGATGATCTTCTCGCGCACGGCGTCGCCGTCGAAGGTCGCGTCGTCGAGCAGGACGGCGGCTCCCGCATCGACGGCGGATGCGGCGTTGAGTCGCTGCTCGCCGTTGCCGACTGCATACGGCACGTACAGCGCGGGGATGCCCAAGGCGCTGACCTCGCTGACGGTGGCGGAGCCCGAGCGCGAGACGATCAGGTCGGCCAGCGCGAAGGCGAGGTCCATCCGGTCGATGTACCGGAGCATCGTGTAGCCGGGCACCTGCGGGTCGACCAGATCACTGCGCTCGCCGGTCGCGTGCAGCAGCTGCCAGCCGGTGGCGAGCACATCCGCCCACGATCCGGCGATCGCCTCGTTCAGTCGCAGCGCTCCGAGCGAGCCGCCGAAGACGAGCAGAACCGGCCGATCGGCGTCGAGACCGAAGTGGGCCGCGGCCTCGGCACGCGTGGCCTGGCGGTCGAGGTCGACGATCTCGCGCCGCAGAGGCATCCCGACCACTTCGCCGCGCTTCAGCGGCGTGCCCTCGAAGGCGACGCCGACCGCTGCCGCGGTGCGGGCGCCGAGCACGTTCGCCAGTCCGGGCCTGGCGTTCGCCTCGTGCACCACGAAGGGGACCCGCTCGCGCCGGGCGGCGACGTAGGCCGGCGCCGACGCATAGCCGCCGAAGCCGACGACGACGTCCACGCCGCGGCTGCGGATGTGCCGGCGCACCTGCGACACCGCTCGCTGGAAGCGGGCGGGGAACACGACAGCCGCGCCGTCGGGTCGGCGTGGGAACGGAACCTTGTCGACGATGAGCAGCTCGTAGCCGCGCTCCGGGACGAGACGCGCCTCGAGTCCCTCCTTCGTGCCGAGCACCAGCACGTCGCCGTCTCTGCGATCGCGCAGCATGTCGGCGACGGCGAGCAGCGGATTGACATGGCCGGCGGTGCCGCCGCCGGCGAGGAGGTACGAAGTCACCTCGCGACCCTACCCCGAGTGGTCGCGATACCTCCGCGAGCAGGCTGAGCGGCGTCGCCGGCGACGGTGGGCGGCAGCGTTCGGGCGAAGGCCAGCAGCACACCGCACGCCGCGAGCACCGAGATGAGCGCACTGCCGCCCTGTGACATGAACGGCAGCGGCACGCCCATCACCGGGAACACGCGCAGCACGACGCCGATGTTGATGAGGGCCTGCCCCAGGATCCACACGCCGATCCCGCCTGCGGCGACTCGCGCGAAGGGATCGGTGGTGCGGCGCACGATGCGGAAGACGCCGACCGCGAAGACGGCGAGCAGGGCGAGCACGAGGACGCAGCCGATCAGCCCGAGCTCTTCGCCGACGATCGCGAAGATGTAGTCGTTCTCGGCGGCGGGAAGCCAGCCGTACTTCTCCTGCGAGTTGCCGAGGCCCACGCCGAAGATGCCGCCGTTGGCCATCCCCCACATGCCGTGCACCGCCTGATAGCACTCCCTGGTGGGGTCGCAGGACTCGGGGTTGAATGCCGAGAGGATGCGCTTCATCCGGTTGTCGCTCGTGAGGGCGTAGCCGAGCACGGCCACGATGCCGCCGACGAGCGGGAGGATGAACAGCCGCAGCTTGACCCCGGCGAAGAACAGGGCGCCGAGCACGATCAGCACAAGCACCATGGCGGTGCCGAGGTCCTCACCTCCGATCACCGTGCCGATGGCCATGATCGACACGGGCACCACCGGGATGAACACGTGGTGCCAGATGCCCAGACGCGCGCGCTTGCGCAGCAGCACGAACGCGATCCACAGGGCGAGGGCGAGCTTGAGGAACTCGGAGGGCTGCAGCTGGAACCCCGCGATGTTCACCCAGTTCGTGTTGCCGTAGGAAGACACGCGCAGCCCCGGAACGAACACGAGCAGCTGAAGGGCGGTGGCGCCGATCAGCGCGGGCCAGGCGATCCGGCCGAGGAAGGCGACCGGGATCCGGCTGACGAGCAGCATCAGCGGGATGCCGAGGGCTGCGAAGACACCCTGCTTGAACGCGCCCTCCCAGGGGTCGGCCCTCGCGCTGGTGGCCGAGAGGACCATGACCCACCCGAAGACGGTCAGCACGAGCGCCGTCGAGGCTATGAGGACGAACTCGGTCGTCGGCGGGGTGAAGAGCCTGCCGAGAGAGACTCGGGCGGCGAGACCGCGATCGCCTGCGCGCGGAGGGCTGGTGGTCTGCGTCATCCGCCCTCTCCGTCTACGATCCGGATCGCTCGATCCATGCGCGCACCGCCTGTGCGAAGCGCTCTCCTCGGTCCGCATAGCTGGAGAACTGATCGAAGGACGCCGCGGCGGGGGCCAGCAGCACCGTCCCCTCGCCATCGATGATCCCGGTCGCCAGTTCCACGACGCGATCCATGACCTCACCAGTCTCGCCGGGGAGGACCTCGAAGACGGGCACCTCGGATGCGTGTCGCTCGAATGCCGCGAGAACGGGTGTGCGCTCGACGCCGATGACGATCGCCGCGGCGGCCGTGCGGCCTGCGCCGGCGACGAGGTCAGCCAGGTCGACGCCCTTCAGATCGCCGCCGACGATCCAGACCGCCCCCGGATAGGCGCGCAGCGAAGACGCCGCGGCGTGTGGATTGGTCGCCTTCGAGTCGTCTATCCAGCGGATGCCACGGTGCTCGGCGACCATCTGAATGCGGTGCGCGTCGAGCGCGAAGCCCTGCAGGGCGTCGTGGATGTCGGCGGGGGCGACTCCGAGCGATCGGGCCAGAGCGGCCGCCGCGAGGATGTTCTGCACGATGTGCGGCGCGTCGAGGCCGACCGCTCGCAGCTCGGCCACGGTCGTCAGCTCGAGGGCGCTGTGGCGACGGTCGTCATGGAACGCCCGATCGACGAGGATCCCGTCGACGATGCCGAGGTCGCTCGGTCCTGGAGTCCCCAGATCGAAGCCGATCGCCCTGGCCCCTTCGGTGACGTCCGCCTCCTCGACCATGCGCATGGTCGCGGCATCCGCCTTGTTGTAGACGCAGGCCACTTTCGTGTGCCGGTAGACGAACGACTTCGCCTCGCGATAAGCGTCGGCGCTGCCGTGCCAGACGAGGTGATCGTCGGCGAGGTTCAGGCAGACGGCGGCGTGCGGCACGAGCTGTCCGGCTGCTGCGGACTGACCGATGTACCACAGCTGGTGGCTGGACAGCTCGACGACCAGCACGTCGAAGCCGCCGGGATCGCGCACGGCGTCGAGCACGGGAATCCCGATGTTGCCGCAGGGCGCAGCACGCAGCCCGCCGGCCTGCAGCAGCGTCGCGGTGAGCTGCGTGGTCGTGGTCTTGCCGTTCGTGCCGGTGATCAGCACCCACTCGGCGGGCGTCCCGTCTGCTCGCAACACCTTGTCGCGCACCCTCCAGGCGAGCTCGACATCGCCCCAGAGCGCGATGTCGTTCTGCTGCGCCCAGCGGATGACCGGATGCGAAGGCGGGAAGCCGGGGGACGCGACGACGACGTCGGGAGCGAAATCGCTGAGCGCCGTGGGCACCTCGGAGAGCGGGTCGAGCTCGAGGCGCGCGCCGATCACGGGCACGAGCCGGGCGTACTCCTCCGATGCGCTCTCGGAGAGCACGAGGACGTCGGCGCCGAGCTCCGTGAGGGTGTCGGCGGCCGAGAAACCGGTCATCGACAGACCGAGCACCGCGACGCGGAGCCCTGACCAATCGGCGCGCCAGCTGGTGAGGGAGTCGAGTCTGGCGCTCATGCCTGGATCAGCCAGTCGACGTAGAAGAGCCCGACCGCCGACACCGCCAGGAGCCCCGCGATGATCCACAGGCGCACGACGATCGTCACCTCCGCCCAGCCGCGCATCTCGAGATGGTGGTGGAACGGACTCATCAGGAACAGCCGCTTGCCCCGGGTGAGCTTGAAGTACAGCCGCTGCAGGATGACCGAGCCCGACGAGAGCACGAAGATGCCGGCGATGATGAACAGCAGCAGTTCGGTGCGGGTGAGGATCGCCATCGCGGTGACGACGCCGCCGATGGCCATCGATCCGACATCGCCCATGAACACCTTCGCCTTGGGAGCGTTCCACCACAGGAAACCGACCAGACCGCCCGCGAACGCGGCGGCGACCGTCGCCAGGTTGAGCGGCTCGCGCACCTCATAGCATCCGGCCTGGGCCAACAGGGATCCCACGCACGACTGCTTGAACTGCCAGAAGGCGATGAGACTGTACGCGCCCACGACGAAGACGCCGGCACCGGCCGCCAGGCCGTCGAGCCCGTCGGTGAGGTTGACGCTGTTCGAGGTGGCGACTCCGATCACCGCGACCCAGATCAGATAGAGGATCCAGCCGAGCACCGCGCCGAAGGCGAAGAGATTGAGCCACGGGATGTCGCGGAACAGCGACACGTACCCGCTCGCCGGGTACTGGCCCAGGCGGTTCGGGAAGTTCAGGGCCACGATGCCGAACGGCACGAGCACGAGCAGCTGTCCGACGACCTTGCGCCAGCCGGAGAGCCCGAGGCTGCGCTGGCTGCGGACCTTCATGTAGTCGTCGATGAAGCCGACGATGCCGAAGCCGACCATGAGCCACAGCACGAGGATGGCCGACAGAGCGGGCGTCGTGCCGCCGAAGTAGCTGCCGGCGAAGTATCCGACGATCGTGCCGACGATGAAGATCACGCCGCCCATCGTGGGCGTGCCCCGCTTGGCCTCGTGGCTGGGGTTGGCGATGTCCTCAGGGGTGCGGATGACCTGGCCCCAGCCGATCCGGCGGAACACCTTGAGGAAGACCGGGGTCAGGAAGAGAGAGAAGGCGAGCGATATCGCGGTCGCCATCAGCAAAGACCTCACGAGAACGATTCTCCCAGACGATCGCCGAGGTGCCGGAGCCCTGCGGAGTTGGACGACTTGACGAGCACCCGGTCCCCGTCGCGCAGCTCGCCCTTGAGATACTCGAAAGCAGCGTCCTGATCGGGCAGGTGCACGGCCTCGCCGTCCCACGAGCCCTCGCCGACTGCGGCGAGATACAGACGCCTCGCATCAGGCCCGACGACGACGATGCGCTGGATGTTCAGCCGCACGGCGAGCAGCCCGATGCGATCGTGCTCCTCCCCCGCCGTCTCGCCGAGTTCGCTCATCGCGCCGAGCACGGCGACGGTCCGCTCGCCGGGGCCGGAGATCTGGGCGAGGGTTCGCAGAGCCGCGGCCATCGAATCGGGGCTCGCGTTGTAGGCGTCGTTGATGATGCGCACGCGGTCCGAGCCCATCGGCTGCATGCGCCAGCGCTCGGCGATCTGCACGGTCTCCAGACGGCTGATCGATGCGCTGACCGGCACGCCGAGCACCCTGGCCGCGGAGATCGCGGCCAGCGCGTTGTGCACATGGTGGGCCCCGAGCACCTGCAGCCGCAGCGGGGTCTCCTCGCCGTGGGCGATGATGACTGCCGTCGTGCCGTCGGGCGTCACCTCGATGCGGTCGGCGCGCACCTCGGCATCCGGATGCTGACCGAACCCGACCACCGACATGCCCCGCTCCTCGGCGATGCGGCGCATCGCCCAGACCCGCGGGTCGTCGACGTTGAGCACGGCGGTGCCGTCGGCGCGCGCCGCGGACACCAGCTCCGACTTCGCGAGCGCGGTCTGCTCGATGCCGCCGAAGCCTCCGGCGTGGGCGAGGCCGACCATCAGCACGACGGACACGTCCGGCTCGACGAGACCGGCGAGGCGGGCGATGCTGCCGCGGCCTGCGGCGCCGAACTCGCTGACCAGGTACCGGGTCGCCGGCGTCACTCGCAGCATCGTCAGCGGCGCGCCGACCTCGTTGTTGTACGAGCGCACGGGAGCGACCGTCTCGCCCTCGTCGGAGAGGATGCGCGCGAGGAAGTTCTTCGTCGTCGTCTTGCCGTTCGACCCGGTGATGCCCACGATGCGCAGGCGTCCCGCGGCGCGCACGCGCGCGACCACCTCCCGCGCGAGGTCGGCGAGGGCGGTGACCGCGTCGGCGACGACGATCTGCGAGATCGGGGCATCGACGGGCCGCTCCACGATGGCGAGCACGGCGCCGGCATCCGCGGCGGCCGGCACGAAGCGATGGCCGTCGGTGGTCTCGCCGGGCTTGGCGACGAAGACGGCCCCGGGGACCATCTCCCTGGAGTCGGTGTCGACGATTCCGTCGACGACGGTGTCAGCCGTGTCGTCGGCGTGCAGGCGCAGCTCGCCTCGGAGGATCTCGGCGATCTCGCCGAGCGGAAGGGCGATCATGTGGCATCTCCTTGCGCGGCGGAACGCCGGCTAGTCGAATTTCGGGAGCAGCTCGTCCATGGGCTGCGAAGAGGGAGCGACGCGGTAGGTCTTGAGCACCTGGGTGAGCGCCTTCTGCAGAGCAGGCGCGGTGGCCGCGGATGATGTAATCCTAGTCGGCTCGTCGAGGGTGACCATCACGACGTACTGCGGATCCTCGATCGGAGCCACTCCGATGATGCTCGTCTCGTATACGCCGGCCTTGTACCCGCCGTGTCCATCCGGAGTCTGCGCGGTGCCCGTCTTGGAGCCGATCCGGTAGCCGGGAACGGCGATCGCATCGGCCAGACCGCCCTGCACGGCCACGTTCTCGAGCATGCGTCGCACCTGCGAGGAGGTGTCGGCCGAGACGACCTGTTCGCGCTCGGTGCGGGTCTTGTGCACCGTGCCGTCGCTGTCGGTGCAGGACTCGATCAGGCTCAGGCCGATCCGCTCCCCGTTGTTCGCGAGGGTCTGGTATGCGCTCACCACCTGGGCCGGCGTCACGGTGAACGCCTGACCGAACGTCGTCGTGTACAGGGTCTGGTTGTCCCAGTTCTCGGGCGGCGCGACCCCGCCCGGCTCCTCCGCGGGCCAGCGCATGTCGGTCTTCTCGCCTACGCCGAACTTCTTCAGGTACTCGTAGCGCGTCTCGGGCGAGACCATCGTGCCGAACTTCGACAGCGCCACGTTCGATGAGTCGATGAGGGCGCCGGCGAGCGTGTAGTCGTATCGCGGGTGCGAGAACGCGTCGCCGACGTTGGCGCCGTTGGGGAAGCGCTCCCGGCTCTCCGCCGAGACGGTGGTCTCGGGCGTGACCGCCTTCTCCTCCAGCAGCGTCGCTGCGGTGATCGGCTTGAACGTCGAACCCGGCTCGTAGGTGTGGGTGAAGATCTGCGACTTCCACAGGTTCGACGGCACGCCGTCGACGTCGTTGGGGTCCACGGTGGGCGCCTCGGCCATCGCGCGGATCTTGCCGGTCTTCACCTCCACGACGGTGACGGTGCCGCTCTGCGCGCCCTGCTTCTGCACCTCTTCGGCGAGCATCTGCTGCAGATACCAGTTCAGGTCGCTGTCGATGGTCAGCTCCACCGTCCCGCCGTCGACGGCGGGGGTGATCTGCTCGCTGCCCGGGATCTTCACGCCGCCCTGACCGCTGAGGTAAGTCATCTCGCCGTTCTCGGGCGTGAGGCACTGGTCTGCGATGCGCTCCACGCCGTACTGCGCGGTACCCGATCCGTCGAGGAAGCCGAGCGCGCTGCCCGCCACCGCGCCGTTCGGGTACACCCGCACCGAACGCGGCTTCATCGCGATGTACGCGAGCCCCTGATCGGCCTTGAGCGAGCGCAGCTCGAGATACTGCTCGGTGCTCAGCCCGCTGGCGAGCGGGAGATACTGCGAATCCGGATCCTCGGCGAGCTTGTCGGCGAGGCTGGTGCGCAGACCATCGGCGCTGACACCGGCGATGCGGGCGATGCGCTCACTGGCCTCGTCCCACGCGAGCTTCGGCTTCTTGCGCTTGTCGGTCTGCTCTTCGAACTGCCGGATCAGCTGAGGAGAGAGCTCGGCGTCGTACACCGTCACGCTCGAGGCGAGCACGGTGCCGTCGGCGTCGGTGATGTCGCCTCGCGCGCCGGCGATCACCTGGGTCGAGCCGAGGTTCCCCGTGTTCACGCCGTCGGCGACGTGGTCGTCGGCGTGCACCACCTGGATGTCGACGAGACGGAACACGAAGGCGCCGAGCACCGTGAGGATCACCGCGAGGGCGACGACTGTGCGTCGCCGCTGTGAACGAGTGGCTCGAGTCGTCATGCGCGTCTCCGTGCGGTGTGTTATCGGGTGACGGGGGTGGGAAGGCCGTCTGTGACGACCGGAGGGGCGGCGGGCTCGGGCGGAACGGCGGCTGCGGCGTCGGCGCCGTCATCCAGCACCGGCACGGTGTCGGAGCCGGGCGGTGCCGGCGGGGGTGCGAGCAGGGCGTTGCCGACCGCGGTCCCCCCGTTGGGGTTGACGGTGGATGCCCAGCTCGCGCTGTCTCCGGCACCGAGCACCTGCCCGTCGCTCAGGCGCAGGTACGAAGCCGATCCGGCGACGACGAGGCCCAAGGCATCCGCCTTCTTCGCCAGCGACTGAGGCGAGCTGATGCCGACGAGCTGCTCGTGCAGCGCCTGCTTCTGCAGACCGAGCTCGTGCTGCTGGGTGTTCAGGCCTGCGAGCACGAAGGCGTCCTGCGTGGTGGCGAGCGAGATGCCCATCTGCGCGGCGCCGATCGCCAGGGCGCCGCCGACGGCGAGGGCGGCGTACGCGAGTCGCGGCCGGCGTCTGCGGGCGGGTGCGATGACGGGTGCGAGCCGGCGCGGAGGCTCGGCCTGGGGGGCCGGTGCGGGGCGCGGCAGGGCGCGCGCGGTCTGGAGGCTCATGCCGACTCCCTCAGCTTCTCAGCGGCGCGCAGCCGCACGGGTATCGCGCGCGGGTTGCGCGCCTTCTCTTCGTCGCTCGCGAGTTCCGCACCCTTGGTGAGTGTGCGGAAGCGAGGGGCGTGCTCGGGAAGCTCGACGGGAAGACCGGCGGGCGCGGTCGAGGAGGATGCTGCCGAGAACGCCTGCTTGACGAGGCGGTCCTCGAGCGACTGGTATGCCATGACCGCGATGCGCCCTCCGACGGTGAGCGCGTCCATCGCCGCCGGGATGGCGTCGGCGAGCACGCTCAGCTCGGAGTTGACCTCGATGCGCAGCGCCTGGAAGACGCGCTTGGCGGGGTGGCCGGCGCGCTGCGCCGCGGCCGGCGTGGCGGCGACGAGCAGGTCGACCAGCTCGCCCGATCGGGTGAGGGGATGCTCGTTGCGCGCCTCGACGATGAAGCGGGCGTAACGTCCGGCGAGCTTCTCCTCGCCGAACCGCTCGAAGATCCGTCGAAGCTGACCCTCGCTGTACTCGGCGAGGATGGTCGCGGCGGTGCGTCCCCTCGTCTGGTCCATGCGCATGTCGAGCGGCGCATCCTTCGAGTACGCGAAGCCGCGGTCGGCCTCATCGAGCTGAAGCGACGAGACGCCGAGGTCGAACAGGATCGCCGAGGCGCCCTGTGCGTGCAGGCCGATCTCGTCGTAGACGGTGTGCACGAGCGTGACCCGATCTTCGAAGCGCGCCAGCCGCTCGCCCGCGATCCGAAGGGCGTCGGTGTCGCGGTCTAGTCCGATCAGACGTATGCCGGGGAAGCGCTCGAGGAACGCCTCGGAGTGCCCGCCCATGCCGAGCGTGGCGTCGACGAGCACCGCGCCATCCTGCTGCAGAGCGGGCGCGAGCAGCTCGATGCAGCGCTCCAGCAGCACGGGTGTGTGGATGTCGCGGATGCTCATGATCTTCTCCCGTGACCTCCGGCTCTGATTCCTCTCCGCTCGACCCGGCACCGGGGAAGTGTGTCGGGGCGGAGCGGCGAGGCATCACAGCCGTGGTCAGAACAAGCCGGGAATCACCTCCTGTTCCAGATCGGCGTAGGACTCTTCATTGCTCTCGAGGTAGTCGTTCCAGGCTGCGGCGTCCCAGATCTCGGCGTGGGCGCCGACGCCGGTGACGACCAGCTCCTTCTCCAGCCCCGCGTACTGCCTGAGGTGGGCGGGGATGGTGATGCGGTTCTGGCTGTCGGGCATCTCGGCGCTGGCGCCGGAGAGGAACATGCGCAGAAAGCTGCGGGCCTGCTTGTCGGTGAGGGGCGCTTCGCGGATCCGCTCGTGCTTCGCCTCGAACTCGGCCGTGCTGAAGACGTACAGGCAGCGCTCCTGCCCGCGGGTGACCACGATGCCGCCGGCGAGGTCCTCGCGGAACTTCGCAGGAAGGATCACGCGGCCCTTGTCGTCGAGCTTCGGCGTGTGGGTACCCAGCAGCACTGGCCATCACCCCCTCTGCGTCCGGCCAACTCGAGGTGCGCACCACTTTACTCCACTTCACTCCACTTTCCTATGCCAGATCGGGGTCGATCCCGAACAGGCGTCACGGTTCTCAGGCCTCAGCCATTGAAATGGCGCGAAACGTCGCGGGTGGAGCGGGGTGGAGGAGAAGTGGAGGACGGGTGGAGGGGCCGCGGCTTCCCGAGGCCCCAGCGGGCATGAAAAAACCCGGATGCTCGGCATCCGGGTCTCTCAGTGGTTCAGAGGAGGGCGATCAGCGCTCGTCCTGGCGCCGATCCCAGCGGTCGTTCATCCGGTCCATGAAGGAGGAGTCCCGCGTCTTCGCGCTGCGAGGGCTCGACGGTGCGTGGGGAGCGGCTGTGCGACGCACCGGTGTGAACGCGAGGATCGCACCGCCCAGCATCGCCAGGAAGGCGACGACACCGAGGATGATGCTGCCGACGGCCCCGAGCCTGTCCCCCGCTGCGACGGCGGCGATGAGACCGCCGATGCCGGCGAGCAGCAGAAGAGCGCCGTAGACCAGATTGCGGTAGCTGAGAGCCCGGTCGCCGGACGGCGCCGTGACGACATCCGCGTCGTGCTGGAGAAGATGGCGTTCCATCTCATCGAGCATGCGCTGCTCTTGTTCGGAAAGAGGCATGTCCAACCCCCTCGGTTCGGTTACTCAAGTCTACCCGCGCGCGGCGCGGTCGGCTAGCCGAGCGTCGCCCGATTGTCTGCATCTAGGCTGGGAATCGTGTCATCCTCCCTCGTCATCGACGCCGTCGCAGAGAGACTCGACCTCTTCGTGCAGAGCATGCGCCTGCGAAGCGCGGAGTACGGTCCGGATGCCGAGCTGTTTCTGAACGCTGCGGCCGCCACCCTGCAGGGCGGGAAGCGCCTGCGCGCTCGGTTCGCCCACGCGGGCTGGCTCGCAGCCGCCGGCGACCGCATGCCGGTGGAACCGGCGCTCTGGGGCCTCGGCGCCGCACTGGAGATCTTCCAGTCGGCGGCGCTCGTGCACGACGATCTGATCGACAACTCCGATACGCGTCGTGGCCGCCCGGCATCGCACCGCGCCCTCGAAGCCGCCCATCGCCATGCCGGCTGGCACGGCGATGCCGCCGCCTTCGGCCGTTCGACCGCTGTGCTTCTCGGCGACCTTCTCGTCGCCTGGAGCGATGACCTGCTCGAGGAGAGCCTCGTCGGGCACGCGCACGCCGGCGCCGCGCGCGCCGAGTACGCCCGGATGCGGCGCGATGTCACCGTCGGTCAGATGCTGGATGTGACCGAGGAGTCGGCGTGGAGCGTCAACGAGCCCTCCTCCCTTCTCGAACGCGCGCTGCGCGTGGCCGCTCTGAAGTCCGCCAGATACAGCGTCGAGCAGCCGATCCTCCTCGGGGCGACTCTCGGCGGTGCTGACGAACGGCTGCTCGGACGGCTGCGGGCCTTCGGGCATCCGGTGGGCATGGCCTTCCAGCTGCGCGATGACATGCTCGGCGTCTTCGGCGACCCCGTGGTCACGGGCAAGCCGGCAGGCGACGACCTGCGCGAGGGCAAGCGCACGGCCCTCATCGCGATCGCACGGGAGTCGCTCGCACCGGACGCCCGCGCCCTGCTCGACGAGCGCATCGGCGACCCCGATCTCAGCGCAGCAGAGGTTGCAGAGCTTCAGGGACTGATCCGCGAGAGCGGGGCCGCGACGCGTGTCGAGCAGATGATCGCCGACTACAGCGGCACTGCGGCCCGAGCCCTTCGTGACGCCGAGCTGAACCAGATGGCGGCTCAGGCGCTGCAGGCGCTGGCCGAGGCCGCGATCGCACGCTCGGCCTGAATCCGCACCGCGGCGGGCCCGGTCGCGTCAGACCGTCAGGCGAGTGTCCTCGCGACGCGACGGACCTCGCTCTTGTGCCCGGCGAGAAGCGCCGCGATCGGCGTGCGGCCCAGCGTCTCCTCCTCCGCGAGCAGCCAGTCGATGATCTCGTCGTCAGAGAACGACGCATCCTGCAGAGCCATGATCGTGCCCCGCAGCGACGGCAGCGGGCGGGCGTCGACGATGAACACCGCGGGCACCGCGAAGGCGCCGTTTCGACGCGAGCCGATCAGGTAGTGCTCGTCGAGCAGTCGCCGTACGCGGCCCGGCGTCTCGTGGAGCGCCTCGGCGAGCTCCGGGATCGTCAGCCAGGCAGTGGGATCAGCAGCGTTCTCAGACACCCTTCCACTATCTCATCCGCGCACCTGTCGGCGTCGCGGCACCGCCGGTGCGATCACATCGATCACAGCAGTCACATCATTCCCGTCTGTTGACATTCGTTTACTCGCGTGTCAGCTTCTTGTGTGAACCGACGCGCTCCTGGGAACCGAGCGCCCTGGGGACAACGGGAGAGACGACATGCACACCACCACTAAGCGCAGTGCGGCGATGCGCCTGACCGCCCCGGCCGCCGTCGTCGGCACTCTGGCGGCAGCGCTGACTGCGACCGCGGCCGGCGCGGAGGAGACCCGCGCGACGACCGCCGCGACTCACGCGCCGAGCATGCGTTCGCTCCCCGGCGGCGGTCCCGCCCTGCACGCCAGCCCGCACGCCGCCGTGGGGTCGACCGTCGCTGCGCCCGCCGAGTACACGATCCGACCCGGCGACACCGTCTCGTCCATAGCCGCGCGTCACGGTGTCACCACGACCGACCTGCTGTCGTGGAACGGCCTTGGCTGGCGATCGGTGATCTTCCCAGGTCAGACCCTTCGACTCTCCCCCGCATCCGCACCCTCGGCCGCACCGGCGAGCCCGGCGGCTCCGGCGGCTCCCACCCCGGCCGCCGTCCACACGGTCGTCCCCGGCGACACCGTGTTCGCCATCGCGAAGAGGTACGGCACGACGGTCTCGGCGATCATGACCACCAACGGCCTCGGCGGCTCGGCCATGATCACCCCCGGGCAGACGCTGCGCGTCACCGCGGCCCCGGTGGCTGCGCCCGTCTCCGCCGTCGCGCCCACCGCCCCACCGGCCGCGGCACCCGCCTCGCACACCGTGGCAGCCGGTGACACCCTCTTCGGGATCGCAGAGAAGCACGGCACGAGTGTCTCCGCCCTGCTGCAGGCGAACGGCATGGGCGAGGGCAGCATCATCTATCCGGGTCAGACTCTCCGGCTGACCGCCCCGATGCCTGCACCGGCGGCGGCGACCGGGCAGCGCTCGGCAGCGCTGGATGCCACCCAGACCGCTCATGCCGCGCACATCGTCCGAATCGGACGCGAACTCGGCGTTCCCGATCGCGGGATCGCGATCGCGCTGGCCACCGCGATGGTCGAGTCCTCGATGCGCAACCTCGACCACGGCGACCGGGACTCGCTGGGTCTGTTCCAGCAGCGCCCGAGCCAGGGCTGGGGCACACCTGAGCAGGCCATGGACGCCGACCGCAGCATCCGCGCGTTCTACGGCGGGGCAGCGAACCCCAACGGCGGCACGACCCGAGGACTGCTCGACATCCCCGGCTGGCAGGACATGCCGTTCACGGTCGCTGCGCAGGCGGTGCAGGTCTCGGCGTACCCCGACCGCTACGGCATGTGGGAGCAGCAGGCGAACCAGTGGCTCGCCGCACTGCGATGACGCGCCCATCGTCACCGGATCGAAACCCGTCTGCGGTGCGCCGTTGCCCGTTCACCCAGCCTGTTCTTCATAGACTCGACCTGTGAACACTCCGCAGGCCGACCCGCTCATCGGGCGGCTTGTCGACGGCAGGTACCGCGTTCGCGCACGGATCGCACGCGGCGGCATGGCCACCGTCTACGTCGCGACGGACATGCGCCTGGAACGCCGCATCGCGCTCAAGGTGATGCACGCGCATCTCAGCGACGACTCGGCGTTTCAGAGCCGCTTCATCCAGGAGGCGAGAGCCGCTGCGCGGCTTGCGGATCCGCACGTTGTGAACGTCTTCGACCAGGGCCAGGACGGCGAGCTCGCCTACCTGGTGATGGAGTACCTCCCCGGAATCACCCTGCGCGAGTTGATGCGAGAGCAGAAGCGGCTCACGATCACGCAGACGATCACGATCATGGATGCGATCCTGTCGGGTCTCGCCGCCGCCCACGCGGCCGGCATCGTGCACCGCGATGTGAAGCCCGAGAACGTGCTGCTCGCCGAGGACGGCCGGATCAAGATCGGCGACTTCGGACTGGCGAGGGCGACGACGGCGAACACCGCCACCGGCGCCCAGCTGCTCGGCACCATCGCCTACCTCGCCCCCGAGCTGGTCACCCGCGGCACGGCCGACGCCCGCAGCGACATCTACGCCCTCGGCATCATGCTGTACGAGATGCTCGTCGGCGAGCAGCCGTACAAGGGCGAGCAGCCGATGCAGATCGCCTTCCAGCACGCCACCGAGCAGGTGCCGCGGCCGAGCGCGCGCAACCCCTCAGTTCCCGAGCCGCTCGACGAACTGGTGCTCTGGGCCACCGAGAAGTCACCCGACGACCGTCCGCTCGACGCGAAGGCCATGCTCACGCGTCTGCGGGAGATCGAACGCGAGATCGGCGTCGCGCCCGCACCGACCGCGACCGATGCACCCGCTCGCGAATACGACTCCGGTTCGGTCACCAAGATACTGCCGGGCACTGCGCTGCTGCCGACGCCCGTCGAGGAGGTCGGCGAACCGGTCGACAACGCTACTCGCCTTCGTCGGCGCACGGCGCGCCGTCGCTCGACCGGTGCGGCGCTGCTCACCGTGGTGCTTCTGCTCGCGGTGCTCTCGGGCGGCGTCGGATGGTGGTTCGGGTCGGGCCCCGGTTCGCTCATCGCCGTTCCGGCGGTCGCGGGGATGACCTACGAGGATGCCGCCGCCGCGGTCACGTCGGAGGGCCTGGTTCCCGAGAGGGCCGAGCAGTCATCGATCGACGTCGACGCGGGACTCGTGATCGAGTCGACTCCCGGCGAAGGCCATCGCGTCGAGAAGGACAGCACCGTCTCGCTCGTCGTATCCACGGGGCCTGCCAGACACCAGCTGCCGGCGCTGCGCGGCAAGAGCGCGGACGAGGTGCGCAGCATCCTCGCCGACAACCGCGTGAACGTGTCGGACGACGTCGAGGAGTACTTCGACGAGCTCGACGCGGGGCTGGTGCTGAACGTGCGCGTCACGCCGCGCGACGAGGGCGACGCATACGGCTGCGCCGACGGCTGCGAGGTGTTCGAAGACGACACGGCGCTCATCCAGCTCTCGCTCGGCGCCGTGCCCGACGTCACCGGCCGCCCGCTCGACGAGGCGGTGCGCCTGCTCGAGGACGCCCGTCTGCAGGTCTCTGATCAGCGTCCCGAGGACTGGAGCGATTCGGTTGCCAAGGGATCGGTCATCTCGCAGAGTGCCGAGCGGCCGGACGGCGGCCCCTGGCGCCCCGGCGACACGGTGACGCTGACGGTGTCGAAGGGTCCGCAGCCGCTGCCCATCCCCGACGTCAAGGGCAAGACCGTGCGCCAGGCTGTCGATGCCTTGAAGGGCGCCGGCTTCAAGGTGAACCCCACCATCGAAGACATCGGGCTGCCCCTCGGCGGCAAGTACTGGGACGTCTACAAGGTGTGCAGCTACGACCCGAGCGGCAGCGCCGCCCGCGGCACGACGGTCACGCTCACCCCGGGGTTCTTCTGCTGACAGCTCTCTTCTGCTGAGCGCATTCGTCGGCTGGAGGACGCTCCGCTGAGCGGCTTCGTCTGCTCGCACACCGGCCGGCACGCAGTGAGAGCGGCCGCCCGGTGATCCGGACGGCCGCTCTTCAGGCAGGGACTCAGCGCTTCTCGAGCTCCTCGGCTACGAGGAACGCGAGCTCGAGGCTCTGCATGTGGTTGAGACGCGGGTCGCACAGGCTCTCGTAACGGGTCGCCAGGCCGGCCTCGTCGATCTGCTCCGAGCCGCCCAGGCACTCCGTGACGTCGTCGCCGGTGAGCTCGACGTGGATGCCGCCCGGGAACGTGCCCACGGCACGGTGCGCCTCGAAGAAGCCGCGCACCTCGTCGACCACGTCGTCGAAGCGCCTCGTCTTGTAACCGCTGGGCGTGGTGATCCCGTTGCCGTGCATGGGGTCGGTGACCCACAGGGGCGTGGCGCCGGAGTCCTTGACCGCCTCGAGCAGCGGAGGAAGAGCATCTCTGATCTTCCCCGCACCCATGCGGGTGATGAAGGTGAGCCGCCCCGGTTCGCGGTTCGGGTCGAGCTTGTCGATCAGCGCGAGCGCGGTCTCGGGAGTCGTCGTCGGGCCGAGCTTGACGCCGATGGGGTTGCGGATGCGCGAGAAGTAGTCGACATGCGCACCGTCGAGCTCACGCGTGCGCTCGCCCACCCACAGGAAGTGCGCCGATGTGTTGTACGGGGTTCCCGTGCGCGAGTCGATGCGGGTCATCGGGCTCTCGTAGTCCATGAGCAGACCCTCGTGGCCGGTGAAGAACTCGACGCGCTTGAGCTCTTCGAAGTCGGCGCCGGCCGCCTCCATGAACTTGATCGCCCGGTCGATCTCGGCCGCCATGCGCTCGTAGCGCTGGTTGGCAGGGTTCTGAGCGAAGCCCTTGTTCCACGAATGCACCTCGCGCAGGTCGGCGAAGCCACCCTGGGTGAACGCGCGGATCAGATTCAGGGTCGACGCCGCCATGTGGTAGCCCTGCAGCAGGCGACCGGGGTCGGCCTGACGCGAGTTCTCGGTGAAGTCGTACCCGTTGACGATGTCTCCGCGGTAGGCGGGCAGCGTCACTTCACCGCGGGTCTCGGTGTCGCTGGAGCGCGGCTTGGCGAACTGGCCGGCCATGCGACCCATCTTCACCACGGGCATCGACGCCCCGTACGTGAGCACGACCGCCATCTGCAGCACCGTCTTGATCCGGTTGCGGATCTGGTCGGCTGTCGCCCCCGCGAAGGTCTCGGCGCAGTCGCCGCCCTGCAGGAGGAACGCGTTACCGGACGCCGCACGGGCGAGCCGCGCGCGGAGGTTGTCGACCTCTCCCGCGAAGACGAGCGGCGGGAGGGCGGCCAGCTGGGTCGACACCTCGGCGACACGCTCTGCATCGGGCCACTGCGGCTGCTGCTTGATGGGAAGGGATCGCCACGCGTCGAGTTCGGGGTGCGAGGGAAGCATGTGCTCAAGCTTAGTGTCCGCTGACCATGCGGATCGGCCCTGTGACGGGCGACGCGGAGAAGCAGCGCGGTCGGTCAGGGGCGCCCCGGCGCGCCGGCCGGCAGACGGTCCTTCACGGTGGACGCGTACACGTCGTCGTAGCGCTGGGCGCCGAGTCGCTGCAGCGCGATCATGATCTCGTCGGTGACCGCTCTGAGGATGTATCGGTCGTTCTCCATGCCCTCGTAGCGTGAGAAGTCGAGCGGCTCGCCGATCACGATGCCGACGCGCATGATGTTCGGGATGCGCTGGCCGATCGGCATCGCCGTGTCGGTGTCGACCATGACCACCGGGATGACCGGGACCTTCGCCTCCAGCGCCATGCGTGCGATGCCCGTGCGCCCGCGGTAGAGCCGTCCGTCGGGGCTTCGCGTGCCCTCAGGGTAGATGCCCAGCAGATCACCGCGGCCGAGGATCTGCAGGCCGGTGTTCAGAGAGGCCTCGGATGCCTTTCCTCCGGAGCGGTCGATCGGGATCTGCCCGGTGCCCTTCATGAAGACCCGCGTCGCCCACCCCTTCAGACCCCGCCCGGTGAAGTAGTCGCTCTTGGCGAGGAACGACATCGGTCGGTCGATGAGCAGCGGCAGGAAGATCGAGTCGGCGAAGGACAGATGATTGCTCGCCAGAATGGCCGCGCCGCTGGTGGGGACGTTGTCACGCCCCACGATCCAGGGTCGGAAGATCGCCTTGACCAGCGGACCGATCGCGACGTACTTCATCAGCCAGTAGAACATCGAGGGAAGTCTACCGCCGAGGCGACATCGGCGACCGAGTTTCTTGAAGGATGCGACTGGGTCTCATGCCATAGACTTCTTGCACACCCGTCCGATCGGTGCCGAAGGAGCTGCCGTGGTCCAGTTCGAAGTCCCCGCAATCGTCCCTGCCGACCCCGAGGGAAATGTCAGCGACCTGCTCGCCGAGCGGGTCAGGAAGACCCCTGACCTCGCCCTGTTCAGCGTGCCGGAAGGCAGCGGATGGCGCGATATCTCGGCGAAGGACTTCGAGACCGCGGTCATCGCTCTCGCCAAGGGATTCGTCGCCGCCGGCATCCAGCCCGGTGAGAAGGTCGGCTTCATCGCGAAGACCACCTACGACTGGACGCTCATCGACTTCGCGCTGTTCTACGCGGGCGCGGTGATGGTGCCCATCTACGAGACCAGCTCCCCCGCTCAGATCCAGTGGATCATGGAGGACTCCGGGGCGACAGCCCTGATCGTCGAGTCGGCCGAGCACTTCACCCGCGCCGACGAGGTACGCGGTGACCTGCCGCTCGTGCGCGAGATATGGCAGCTGCACCTCGGCGCGATCGACACCCTCACCGCACGCGGGGCTGAAGTGGACGACGCTGAGATCGAGCGCCGTCGCGGCATCGCCGTCGGCTCCGACATCGCCACCCTGATCTACACGTCAGGCTCGACCGGTCGCCCGAAGGGCTGCGTGCTCACGCACAGCAACTTCGTCGAGCTCTCGCGCAACTCCGCGAAGGCCCTCGACGAGGTCGTCTCGGCGCCCGGCGCCTCGACCCTGCTGTTCATCACGACCGCGCACGTGTTCGCACGGTTCATCTCGATCCTCGCCGTGCACTCGGGTGTGCGCACCGGGCACCAGCCCGACACGAAGCAGCTGCTTCCCGCGCTCGGCTCGTTCAAGCCGACGTTCCTGCTCGCTGTGCCCCGGGTGTTCGAGAAGGTCTACAACTCCGCCGAGCAGAAGGCGGAGGCAGGCGGCAAGGGCAAGATCTTCCGCGCAGCGGCCGCGGCGGCGATCGAGCACTCCACCCTGCTCGAGGAGGGCAAGCCGATCCCGTTCGGCCTGCGGATGAAGTTCGCGCTCTTCAACAAGCTCGTCTACAGCAAGCTGCGTGAGGCCATGGGCGGCAACGTGTCCTACGCCGTGTCGGGCTCGGCGCCCCTCGGCGCCCGCCTCGGACACTTCTTCCACAGTCTCGGCGTGGTGATCCTCGAGGGCTACGGCCTGACCGAGACGACCGCCCCTGCGACGGTCAACCTCGCCCACAAGTCGAAGATCGGCACGGTCGGCCCCGCACTGCCCGGCGTGGGCGTGCGGCTGGCCGACGACGGCGAGATCGAGGTCAGGGGCATCAACGTCTTCAAGGAGTACTGGAACAATCCCGAGGCCACCGAGGCCGCCTTCGACGACGGCTGGTTCCGCACCGGCGACCTGGGCAGCTTCGACTCGGAGGGCTTCCTCACGATCACCGGTCGCAAGAAGGAGATCATCGTCACGGCGGGCGGCAAGAACGTCGCCCCGGCGATGCTCGAGGATCCGATCCGCTCGAACCCCATCGTGAGCCAGGTCGTCGTGCTGGGCGATCAGAAGCCGTTCATCTCGGCCCTGGTCACCCTTGACAGCGAGATGCTGCCGACGTGGCTGGCGAACAACGGTCTTCCCGCCGACATGTCGCTGAGCGAGGCCAGCCGCAACGCGGCGGTGCGCGAAGAGGTGCAGCGTGCGATCGACCGCGCGAACAAGACGGTCTCCCGCGCCGAGTCGATCCGCAAGTTCACCATCCTGCCGGTGGAGTGGACCGAGGCGAGCGGTCACCTGACACCGAAGATGTCGATCAAGCGCAACGTCATCCTCGAAGACTTCGCCGACGCGGTGGCCGATATCTACGACACCCCCGTCCAGACGACCACGACGCCCCTGGGCTGACCTTCACACGTCGACGCCCCCTCGGAGCGTCCGCGCCCCCTCGGGCGACGGGCCCCAGAGGGGGCGTCGACGTTCAGAGACTCGACGTCAGAACCAGTCGCTCTCGCGCACCTGCCGCATGGCGAGTTTGCGGGTCTCGCCCTCCAGCCGGCTCAGGTAGACACGTCCGTCGAGATGGTCGGTCTCGTGCTGCAGCGCCTGCGCGAGCAGACCGTCACCCTCGAGCACGACCGGTTGGCCGTCGAGGTCGATGCCCTCGACACGAGCCCACGGATGCCGAGGGGTGTCGTGCCACAGGCCGGGCACCGACAGGCATCCCTCCCCCGTCGGCACGGCCTCGCCGCGCACCTCGGTGAGCACGGGGTTGATGACGTAGCCGATCTCTCCGTCGACGTTGTAGCTGAAGGCACGCAGAGCGAAGCCGATCTGGTTCGCCGCCACTCCGGCGCGACCGGGCAGCTCGACGGTGTCGATGAGGTCGGCGATGAGGGCGCGCACACCGTCGTCGATCTCGCCGATCGGTTCGCAGACGGTGCGCAGCACCGGGTCGCCGTAGAGGCGGATCTCGCGGACGGTCATCAGGCAGCCTTCGCTCTCAGGCCCTCGATGAGAGCGGCGGCGACCTCTCGAGCAGCCTGGCGAGTGGCCGGCTGCAGGCTGCCGAAGTCGATGGCGCCTCCGCCAGCGATCTGCGGGTCGTACGGAATGCGCAGCACATGCTTGGCGCGGGTCGAGAAGTGCGCCTCGAGCTCGCCCAGCCGCACCAGCGGCGCGCCGGGATTCGACTGGTTCAGCACGACGATCGCCTCGCGGGCGAGAGAAGCGTATCCGTTCGACTCGAGCCAGGTGATCGTCTCGGATGCCAGGCGCGCCTCGTCGACGCTCAGACCCGAGACGATGACGAGCTGGTCGGCGAGGCCGAGGGTGGCGCCCATCACGGAGTGGACGATGCCCGTGCCGGAGTCGGTGAGGACGAGCGAGTAGTACTGCGCGGCGACGGTGGCCACATCGCGGTAGTCCGCGTCTCCGAACGCCTCGGACACCCGCGGGTCTGCATCGGAGGCGAGCACGTCGAGGCGCGTCTCGTCGCGGGCGACGAGCGCCGAGACGTCGTGGAAGCCGCGGATGTCGCGCTGCGCGCGCACCAGGTCACGGACCGACCTGGTGTGCGAGCCGACCACGCGCTCGGCCAGGGTGCCCCGGTCGGGGTTCGCATCGACGGCGATGACGCGGTCGTCGCGTGCATCCGCCAGTGCCATGCCGAGCAGTGCGGTGACCGTCGTCTTGCCCACACCGCCCTTGCGCGAGAGCACGGGAATGAAGCGCGCAGTGCCGGTGAGGGGCGCGGCGATGCGCGCGCTGAGCTGCTTGCGCTCGCGGGCCTTGCGGCTGTCACCGACGTTGATCCGGCCGCCCGAGATCGAGTAGAGCAGGTGGCTCCAGGTGCCCTCCGGCTCGGGCTTCGCCACGCGGGCGGGGTCGAGCAGCCGGTCGGCGGTCAGCAGGTCGGCGGTCTCGCTGGTCGCAGCGGACCCGAGGTCGTCGAGTCGCTTCGACGTCAGCGCGATCTCGGCGGGCTGAGGTGCCACGGGCCGGGGCGCGGGTGCACGGTCGGGGGATGCCATGGGCGCGGTCTCCTCTGCGGACTCGGCCGGTCGGGGCGGATCGATCCGCACGGCTGCATGCTCGGGCGTCCGGGCGACGTCGGCGGGCTCGGGACGATCCTGCTCGTCGTCGACATCGCCGGGCACGTCGACGAGCCCGTCACCGTCGCCAGCGTCGTCAGAGTCGTCGACGTGGTCGGCCTCGTCGACATCGGCATCGCCGTCATCGTCATCGTCGTGGACGTGGTCGACCTCTACGACGTCATCGTCGTCGTCATCGTCATCGTCATCGTCATCGTCGTGGACGTGGTCGTCGTCGTCATCGTCGTCATCGTCATCGTCATCGTCATCGTCGTCATCGTCATCGTCGTCGTCATCGACGGCCGAAGCGGGAGTCTCGTCGACATCAGGCTCAGGCTCAGGCTCCGGCTCAGGCTCAGGCTCAGGCTCAGGCTCAGGCTCAGGCTCAGGCTCAGGCTCAGGCTCGGTTTCAGAGATGTGCTCGTCGACGCCATCCAGTGCCGATCCGCTGAAGTCGTCGACGTCATCGACGATCTCCGCGTCGACGGTCACCTCATCCGCTGCCGGGCCCCCGGGCTCCTCTGCGCCGCTCAGCGCCTCCGGCGCGGCGACCGGCAGGTCTTCGGCCGGAAGCTCGATGACGATGTCCGGCGCCTCCTGCTGGATTCGGGCGAGCACGTGGGGGTCGGCGACGGCCGACGTGTCGATGATGAGGTCGGTGACCAGCGCCGCGACCTCGCCGCCGACGACCTCGTCGTCGACCGCGTCGTCATCGGCGTCGTCGTACTCACCCGTGGGCAGCACGACCTCGACGTGCGCGGTGCCGCCGACCAGGCCGATTCCCGTCGTGTCGGAGGACGGGGTGTCATCGAGGACACCCAGCGAATCGTCATCCTCGGGACCGACGTTGTTGTTCGGGTTCACGGTTCACTCCCAGCTCGCACCCTGGTGGGCGCCCGACAAGGTTAGTGCGCCCGCCTGATCCCCGGCAAAAGCACTGTCCGGCCCGGACGCACCGCCCGACGCTGAGCGCCGCCCGAAGGAGCGCACGGTAACGTGTAGGTCGTGCACGTACTCAGCGTCAGCTCCCTAAAGGGAGGCGTCGGAAAGACGACCGTGACTCTCGGTCTCGCCTCCGCCGCCTTCGCCCGTGGCATCCGGACCCTGGTCGTCGACCTCGATCCGCAGTCCGACGTGTCCACCGGCATGGACCTTCAGATCGCCGGACGGCTGAACATCGCCGACGTCCTCGGCAATCCCAAGGAGAAGGTGGTGCGCCAGGCGATCACCACCAGCGGGTGGGCGAAGGTGCACCCCGGCACGATCGATGTGCTGATCGGAAGCCCGTCGGCGATCAACTTCGACGGACCGCATCCCAGCGTGCGCGACGTCTGGAAGCTGGAAGAGGCTCTGGCGACCGTCGAGAGCGAGTACGACCTCGTGCTGATCGACTGCGCCCCGTCACTCAACGCCCTCACGCGCACCGCCTGGGCTGCCAGCGACCGCGTGATGGTCGTCACCGAGCCCGGCCTCTTCTCGGTCGCCGCCGCCGACCGCGCACTGCGCGCCATCGAGGAGATCCGCCGCGGTCTCTCCCCTCGCCTCCAGCCGCTGGGCATCGTCGTGAACCGCGTGCGTCCGCAGTCGATCGAGCACCAGTTCCGCATCAAAGAGCTGCGCGACATGTTCGGCCCCCTCGTGCTGTCGCCTCAGCTGCCCGAGCGCACGTCGCTGCAGCAGGCGCAGGGCGCCGCGAAGCCGCTGCACATCTGGCCGGGCGACTCCGCCCAGGAGCTCGCGGCCGACTTCGACGCGCTGCTCGATCGCATCATCCGCACCGGCCGTGTGCCCGTTCCTGAGAGCGGCGCGACGGCCTGAGTGCCCCAGCGCACAGAAGAGAGAAGCCGCCCCTCGGGGCGGCTTTCTTCGTCTACACCAGATAGGTACCTGAGCCTACGCTGGGTTCCTGAGCTCGCCGCGTGCACTGAACGAGCGCAGCGAGTCGACGTGGAGGATCAGGCGGTGCGCTTGGAGCGACGCGCGGCGAGTTCGTCGACCGGGTCGGGCGCGGTGGGGTCGAACTCGACGAGCGTGGACTCCACCTCGCGCAGCACCTTGCCGACGGCGATGCCGAAGACGCCCTGTCCGCGGCTGACGAGGTCGATCACCTCGTCGTTCGAGGTGCACAGGTAGACCGACGCGCCGTCGCTCATCAGCGTGGTTCCGGCGAGATCACGGATGCCCGCTGCGCGGAGCTGCTCGACCGCGGTGCGGATCTGCTGCAGCGAGATACCGGTGTCGAGCAATCGCTTCACGAGCTTGAGGACGAGGATGTCACGGAAGCCGTACAGGCGCTGGGAGCCGGATCCGGAGGCGCCGCGCACGGTCGGGACGACCAGTTCGGTACGCGCCCAGTAGTCGAGCTGGCGGTACGTGATGCCCGCAGCACGAGCGGCGACGGCACCGCGGTATCCGACCTCGTCGTCCATCGCCGGCAGACCGTCGGTGAACAGGAGTTCGGTCACGAACCGCGGGTTGCCTGCAAGCCCATCCGCACTCATACTCTGTCCCTCCTGAACGGCTTATCCCCCACGGTAGAGCAGGACCCCTGCCCCGGCAACGACATCCGACCCGCGGGGAAGGTGTGTCGCAATCCGTTCGTTACGAAAGCACGCGCTCGAGCGATTGGGCCACGAGCTGGCGGCGCACCTCGTCGATGTGCGTGGCGAGCTCGGGGGCGAGTTCCGCCGCCCTCCCCCGGGATGCCGCGTCGGTGCGACGCAGCAGCGTCGACAGCGCCGACTCGATCAGCGCCGCCTCGCGCTCGGCGTTCTGACGCATGCTGCGCAGGTGGCGAGGTTCGATGCCGTGGCGGGCGAGCGTCACCAGCCCCGACAGCATCGTGGCCGCCTGATCGGTGTAGTGCTCGGCCGCCACGATCAGCCCGGCACTGATCGCGTCGTTGAGCAGCTGCGGAGTCGCACCCGTGTGCAGCAGCAGCTCGTCGCGTCGACGGCGTCGGGCCGGCGGCGAGATCGACGGAGGAGCGATGCTGCCCCATCCCTCGCCCTTCGCCTCGGCTTCATCGAGCTGCTCGCGGATCACGCTGAGCGGGAGGTAGTGATCGCGCTGCAGGGTGAGGCCCGCACGCAGACGCTCGAGGTCCGAGGCGGAGAACTTCCGGTAGCCGGACTCGGTGCGCGACGGAGTGACGATGCCCTGCACCTCGAGGAAGCGCAGCTTGCTGGAGGTGAGCTGGGGGAACTCGGGGGTGAGCCGAGCAAGGACCTGACCGATGCTCAGAAGACCCGCGGATGCGGAGCGGTCCCTGGCGGCGCCGGCCGCCGCCATCAGTCGATCGCCGTCGCGAGGTCGATCGGCGACGCGAAGAAGTTCATCCGGAACTTGCCGATGCGCAGCTCGTAGCCGTTGGCGAGCTCGCTGCGGTCGACGCGCTCTCCGTTGACGTAGGTGCCGTTCAGCGAGCGCTGGTCGACGATCTCGAACGCCGTTCCCGAGCGGGTGATCTCGGCGTGACGACGCGAGACGGTGACGTCGTCGAAGAAGATGTCCGCCTCGGGGTGGCGCCCCACAGTGGTGACATCGGAGTCGAGCAGGTAGCGGGCACCCGCCAGGGCACCGGCTCGCACGAGCAGCAGCGCGGACCCGGACGGCAGTGCGGATATCGCGGCCGCCTCGGGTTCGGTGAGGTCGGCGCCGAAGGGCACGAAGGAGAGATCGGAGTCGTGCCCGAACGTCTGTGTCACGTCGTGGCGCTTCTCGCCGCCGCTGCGGTGGATAGCGCCTCCGGCGCCGATGCTGTCGTCTGTCACGGTTCTCCCTCCTCCGGCACTCCAGACTATCTGATGCGCGGACCAGGGAGGAGGCCCGATACAGGCCGACTCGTCACTTTCTGTCGGGTCCCGCGCCCGCTCGCACCTTCGGCCAGGGATTAGGCTGAGGGCATGCCACACTACGATGTCGTCATCCTCGGCGCGGGCCCTGGCGGATACGTCGCCGCCGTCCGCAGCTCCCAGCTCGGCCTGTCCACCGCGATCATCGAGGAGAAGTACTGGGGCGGTGTGTGTCTGAACGTCGGATGCATCCCCTCGAAGTCGCTCCTGAAGAACGCCGAGGTGGCCCACACCTTCACCCACAAGGCCGACTTCTTCGGCATCTCGGGGAATGTGAGCTTCGACTTCGGCGCGGCGTTCGACCGCAGCCGCAAGGTGGCGGAGACGCACGTCAAGGGCATCCACTTCCTGATGAAGAAGAACAAGGTGACCGAGTACGAGGGTCGCGGCACCTTCACCGGCCCGAAGGCGATCTCCGTCGCGAAGAGCGACGGGTCATCGGAGGAGATCACCTTCGACAACGCGATCATCGCCACCGGCTCGACCGTGCGACTGCTGCCCGGCGTCGAGCTCAGCGACAACGTCGTCACCTACGAGGAGCAGATCCTCTCGCGCGAGCTTCCCGAGTCGATCGTCATCGTCGGTGCCGGCGCCATCGGCATGGAGTTCGGCTACGTGATGACGAACTACGGCGTCAAGGTCACGATCATCGAGTTCCTCGACCGTGCACTCCCCAACGAGGACCCCGAGGTCTCGAAGGAGATCCAGCGTCAGTACAAGAAGCTCGGCGTCGACATCCTCACCTCCACCGCGGTGAAGACCGTCACCGACAAGGGCTCCGAGGTCGTCGTGACCTACGAGACCCGCGACGGCCAGCCGGGCGAGATCACAGCGGGCAAGGTGCTCATGTCGGTCGGCTTCGCGCCGAACATCGAGGGCTTCGGCCTCGACAAGACCGGTGTGAAGCTCACCGAGCGCGGCGCGATCGACATCGACGACCACATGCGCACCAACGTCGAGGGCATCTACGCGATCGGCGACGTCACGGCGAAGCTGCAGCTGGCCCACGTGGCCGAGGCGCAGGCTGTCGTCGCCGCCGAGACCATCGGCAAGGCCGAGACCCAGACGCTGGGCGACTACCGCATGATGCCGCGCGCCACGTTCTGCCAGCCGCAGGTCGCCAGCTTCGGCCTCACCGAGGAGCAGGCGAAGGCCGAGGGTCGCGAGATCAAGGTCGCCAAGTTCCCGTTCAGCGCGAACGGCAAGGCCAACGGCCTGGGCGAGCCGGTCGGCTTCGTCAAGCTGATCGCCGACGCCGAGCACCTCGAGCTCATCGGCGGCCACCTCATCGGACCCGATGTGTCCGAGCTTCTGCCCGAGCTGACCCTCGCGCAGAAGTGGGACCTCACCGCGCTCGAGGCCGCACGCAACGTGCACACCCACCCGACGTTGTCGGAGGCGCTGCAGGAGGCCTTCCACGGTCTCGCCGGTCACATGATCAACATGTGACATCCCGTCTCGAGAAGGAGGCCCGGTCCGCTCGGACCGGGCCTCCTTCCGCATTGTGGGCCCGTTTCAGTAGAGGTGGCCGGCGTGCACCAGCAGGAGCCGCGACGGGAACCGCCGCTGGACGCGCCATCCCGGCGGCGCGACGGCGGCGAGCTCCGCCGCGGTGTACGAGCGGCGGATGCTGAGCAGCCCGTCTTCGCGGATGAACGAGTTCTTCAGCAGGGTGCCGGCGATCGGCCGGGTGAGTGCGTCGAAGAGCGCGTAGGCCGTCCGGCTTCGGGCGATGTCGCTGTGGACGGCGATGCCGCCCGGGGCGGTCAGGCGCGTGGAGTCGTCGAGCAGGTCAGCCAGTTGCGGCGCGCTGAGATGGTGCAGCACGTGGTTGGAGAGCACGACGTCGAACGGCTCCCCCTCCGCGACGAGCTGCGCGCTCGACACGCAGCGCCAGCGCACGAGCCCCTCGTCGTCGGCATCCGACGCCCAGCGCACCGCCCGCGCGTCGATGTCGGCGCCGATCACCTCGGCGCGGATGCCGTCTCTGCGCAGCCGGCGAGCGACGTACCTGGCGATGTCGCCTCCCCCGCAGCCGATGTCGAGCACGCGGATCCGGCCGTGCCGCGCGCGCGGGTCGATCTCGCGGCTGTGCAGGCCGCGCCTGCCCGCCAGGATCGCGTTGACGTACGGGAAGCGCGCGTAGGTTCGCGCGAGCATCTCGGGATCGGCGTCGTCGGCATCCATCCGCTCGGGCAGATCGATCGCGCGCCGGCGCAGATCGATGGCGGAGCCGCGCTCAGCGCTCATCGCCGAGACCGGCGACCGCGTCACGACCGGCGATGGCGTCGCGACCGGACACGGCGTCGCGACCGGCGACCGCGTCACGACCGGCGATGGTCAGAAGCGCGCTCTCGGCGGTGAGACCCGGCCCGAACGCCATCGCGGCGACGCGCTCGCCCGGCTGCGGCGACTTGTGCTCGAGAATGCGCTGCAGCACGAACAGCACCGTCGCGCTCGACATGTTGCCGCGCGTGCGCAGCACCTCGCGCGCCGGCGCCAGCTGACCGTCGTCGAGCCCAAGTCGCTCCTGCACGCGATCGAGGATGCTGCGCCCGCCCGGATGGATCGCCCAGTGCCGCACGAGCTCGCCGATCGGATGCCGGCCGAGCCCGCCCGCGGTGCCCTCGTCCCCCTGCCACAGAGCGTCCAGCGCGTCGTCGATGTGCGTGCCGATCAGCTGCGGCACCCGCGTCGAGAGCACCATCTCGAACCCCGTGTCACCCACCGTCCACGCCATGTCCGCCTCTCCGTCCGGAATGAGCGCGGTGTGGAATGCGTCGATGACGAATCCCGGGGCGTCGGTCGGCAGAGGACGAGCGGTGACGAGGGCGGCAGCGGCCCCATCGGCGAACAGCGACGAGGCGATGATCGCATCGGGGTCGTCCGACGAGCGCAGATGCAGGGTGCACAGCTCGACGCTGGCCACCAGCACGACCGCATCGGGGTCGGCCCGGCAGAACTGGGCGGCGGCGCGCAGCGCCGGTAGGGCGGCGTAGCAGCCCATGAACCCGAGGTGGTAGCGCTGCACGGCGGCGGAGAGCCCCAGGGCGCGGACGATGGCGTAATCGGGTCCGGGCGCGTGGAAGCCGGTGCACGAGACGGTGACGACGTGCGTGACGTCGGATGCCGAGAGGTCCGGGTCGGCCGCGAGGGTGTGCCCGGCGGCCTCGATGAAGAGCCGGTCGGCCTCGCGCGCGTAGATGTCGTTGCGCACCGCGGTGCCGGGTTCGAGCAGCTCACCGGTGGTGCGTTCGAGGAACTGCGGTGCGTCGATCTCGGCCGCGGGGTCGAGCTCTGCGAGCACGGTGTGTCGCGTTTCGACCCCGGCGCCGTCGAAAGAGGTCGCGATCAGTCGCTGCGCGAGCCGAGACAAGCCGGGCTGCGCGGCGAACATGTCGCGGATCGTGTGCTGTTCGAGCGTCACATCGGGTACGAGCGTTCGGATGGAGCGCAGCTGCACAGCATGATTCATGATGCGACTCAAGCACGTCGGGCGAGACCGATGAAAGGGGTTGCGCAGCCGGTGGTGTTCGGTCAGTGACCGAGCGCCCTGGCGAGCTTCGATCCGGACGACGGCTCGCGACCGCCCGCCTTCCTCACGGCCGTCTCGACCGCCGCGAAGAACGCCTCCCGTCGAGCCGGATCACCGGGAGCGGCGGGACCGAGCTCCATCTCCCACTCGCGCCATTCGCGGCGCGTCCCGGTGCGCAGATCCGTCGCCCGCACGTGGTCGTCGACGAACTCGGCGATCACGCCGTCCGCGCCCAGCAGGTGGAAGGCGGTACGGGAGTTCTCGATGCGCGCGAGCGGCTGCAGCTCGGCATCCGTCCACTGCGCGACGGTCTCGGCGACCGCATCGGGCAGCCGATCGGTCTCACCGAGCGGCCAGCCGAGTTCGAGCCGGCCGTCGCCCTGCCGCGGCCCTTTGATGTGCCAGCCGGCGTCCGGCCCTCCGGTGCGCCTGCGCACGGCGACGCCGAGACGTGCGAGCGCGGCGTCCGCCGTGTCGAAGTACCGGGCGTCGAGCTCTCTCGGCTCGCCGTCCGTCACTGCGACGACGCCGGGGACGTCCGACCAGTCCGGCAGTCGCGTGTCGGCATCCGCGTCGTACTTGCGCTCGACCTCGAACGAGCGCTGCGGCTCTGCACTCACGTGCGTCGCGCGGTCAGTCGTCGCCGGGGGTGATGTCGTCGCCCGCCTCGACGAACCAGAAGACGGTCTCGGTGGGACCGTCGTGCTCGCCGGTGTTGGACGCCTCGCCCTCGCGCCGGTAGGTGAGCTGGGTCTCGCTGTAGGGCAGGATCAGGGAATCCTGATCTGCATCGTCGAGCAGGATGATCTGCCCGTCGAGCGGGCCGCCGTGAAGTCGTGCGATAGCCATGTGCTCACCCTATCCCCCTGCGCCGACACACGTCCGATGCGCTCACGAGAGCCCGATCGCGAGGGCTGCGCCGATGATCATCCACGGCCCGAACGCGATCTGCGTGTGCCGGGTGGCCCGCCGCAGCCCCATCAGGACCAGCGCGTGCAGAGCGCCGAGCAGGAATGCCGCGGCTGCGCCGAGCACGAGGATCTGCCAGCCGTGCCAGGCCAGCACCAGCCCGATCACGGCGGCCAGCTTCACATCTCCCCCGCCCATGCCCCGTCGCGACGCGAGGCGCAGCACGGCGAAGAACGCGCCGAGTGCGAAAGCGCCGAGCAGGGATCGCGTCAGCCGCTGTCCGTCGCCCGTCGCCAGCCCCTCGACGACGACGAGCAGGATCAGGGCGCCCAGCGCGGGCAGCACGATGCGGTTCGGCAGCCGGTGCGTGCGCGCATCGATCGCGATGAGCCAGGCGCCGACTGCGGCGAGCCCGAGGTGCACGATCAGCACGGCGACGGAGTGAGCAGTCACGCTCGCAGGCTAGGCGAGAAGCGGCAGACGTCGTCGAGGGCCTGTGGAGAACGTCGGCGGGGCTGCGGGATGACGGCGTGCGTGACGATGTCGGATGTCCGAATTAGCCTCGCAGGACGACTTGAAGTGTTCGAAGATCTATTCGAGGATGGATGCATGGGGATCAGAACGACCGCGGCACTCTCCCCCGCCGACGAACGGGCAGGGGACATTCTGCGCCTGCGACGCGAGATCGGACGCATGCAGCGCCGTCGCAGCGACGACGCGCATCTGCCGATGCCTGCAGCGCTGCAGGACCTGCTGCCCCAGGGTGGGCTGCAGACGGGCACCGTGTACTCGGTGTCGCCCTCGCCGAGCCTGATCTTCGCGCTGATGAGCGCGCTCTCCCAGCGAGGCGGCTGGTGCGCTGCGGTCGGCATGCCCACGCTCGGCCTCGAGGCGGCGACCGCCTTCGGCATCGATCTGTCACGGCTGATCCTCGTACCCGAGCCGGGCGAGCGCTGGCTCGCCGTCGTCTCGGCGCTGGCCGAGGTGGTGCCGCTGATCGCGATGAATCCCGGCTCTCGCGTGCGGGATGCCGATGCCGCTCGCCTCGCTGCGCGACTGCGCGACCGCGGCTGCACGTTGCTCACCACATCCCCCTGGCCGCAGGGCGAGGGTCTGATCACGCTGCACGACCCGCACTGGGAGGGGCTCGGCGAGGGGTGGGGGCTGCTGTCGGATCGCACGGTCACCGTCACCGCGCAGACCCGCTCCACGCCGGTGCCGAAGAGCCTGCGCGTGCGCCTGCCCGATGACCTGGGCCGCATCGACACCGCGGCCGAGCCCGCGCTCGATCCGCGCGAGGCGCTGCCGACGCACCCGAGCTGGGCGGTGGCGTCATGAGCATCGACGCCTCCACGCCGAGCGAGACGATGCGCGTGCACGTGCTGTGGTTTCCCGACTGGCCGCTGCGCGCCGCGCTGGGCACCGCACCCCCGCATCCGCCCACCGCCCTCGTGCGCGCCGGCGTCGTCTCGGCCTGCACCGACTCCGCCAGAGCGCACGGTGTGCGGGTCGGGCAGCGCAAGCGGCAGGCGCAGAGCAGCCTGCCGTCGCTGCGCATGCTGCCGCACGACGAGACCGCAGACGAGCGCGCCTTCCTGCCCGTGCTGCGGTTGATCGAGGCGCACGCACCCGGCGCGCACCTGCTGCGCCCCGGGCTCGCCGCGCTGCGCTCGCGGGGCATCTCGCGCTACCACGACGGGGAGGAGGGGGCTGCGGCCGCGCTGGTGCGGATGCTCTCGGATGCCGGATTCGGCGAAGTGCGCATCGGCGTGGGCGACGGCATGTTCACCGCCGAGCTCGCCGCTCGGGCCGCTCCCCCCGGTGGTGACGGGATCGACCCCTGGGCGGTGATCCCGCCGGGGGCGTCCCGCCGATTCCTCGCCCCACTTCCTCTGCACGCGCTCGGCGAGTCCGAGCTCGCCGACCTGCTGCGGCGACTGGGAGTGTCGACGCTCGGCGAGTTCGCGGCCCTCGATGCCCTCTCGGTGCGTTCGCGCTTCGGCGAGCACGGCGCGCGTCTGCACGACCTGGCATCCGGAGCCGACTCCCGACCGATCACCCCGCGGCCGCCCGACCCGCAGCTGGCACGCGAGGTGCAGTTCGAGACGCCGCTCGGGCAGTCCGATCAGATCGCCTTCGCCGTGCGGCAGACGGCGGATGCCGTGCTGCTCGCGCTCGCCGACGTCTCGGCCGTGTGCACTGAGGTGCGCATCGACCTCACCGACGACGACGGCGCGGTGTTCTCGCGCACCTGGCTGCATCCGACCTGCTTCGATGCCGGCGACCTGGTCGATCGGGTGCGCTGGCAGCTCGAGACGATCGTCGATGACGCGCCCGACGATGCCGCCCACGCCTTCCGCGGCATCGTCGGGGTGCGGCTCGCCCCGGTCGCAGTCGATGACGCCGCCCATCATCAGCCCGGCCTGTTCGGCTCGGGCACCGACGAGCGGCTGCACCATGCCGTCTCGCGCGTGCAGACGCTGCTCGGACATCGCGGGGTGAGCACGGCCGCGATGTCGGGCGGGCGCATGCTGGCCGACCGTCAGGTGCTCACGCCGTGGGGCGAGCGACCGCTCGTGCAGCGCGATCCCACGCAGCCCTGGCCCGGCCGCCTGCCTGATCCGCTGCCGACCGAGGTGTACACGCCGATGCGCCCGGTGCGGGTGAGCGGCGCGGAGGGCGCCGAGATCCGCATCGACGAGCGCGGCGCCCTGTCGACACCGCCAGCGTTGATCGAAGACAGCGAGGTGGTGGGCTGGGCGGGTCCGTGGCCGGTGCACGAGCACCGGTGGGATGCCGAGCGCGCCCGCTCCGGGCACCGCTTCCAGCTGCTCGATGCCGGGCACCGCGCCTGGCTGGTGTTCCACTCGGCGGACGGCTGGTGGGCGGAGGGCCGGTACCGCTGATGAACTGGCACAACAATCCCGGCCAGACGTGGCATCAGCTCGAGCGCACCCTCGATCTGCAGCGTCCTGCTCCGGTGCAGAGCGAACCGGTGCGCCCTCGAGCCGATCCGGGTCCGGTGAGCCGGCGTCGCCGAACGACGGCTCACCTCGAGGTGCAGCGGCCGGCTGATGCCGTGCCCTACGCCGAGCTGCATGCGCACTCGTGGTACTCGTTCCTCGACGGCGCCTCCTCTCCTGAGGACCTGCTCGCTGAGGCCGAGCGCCTCGGCCTCAGCGCCCTCGCGATCACCGATCACGACGGCTTCTACGGGGCGTCCCGCTTCGCAGAGGTGGCCGAGGCGATGGATGCCGGGGTGCAGACCGTGTACGGCGCCGAGCTCTCGCTCGGCATCGCCGAGAACCCGGCTCGCACCCGCTCGCGGGTGCGGGCCGGCACTCCCGACCCGGAGGGCGATCACCTGCTCGTGCTGGCTCGCGGCACCGAGGGCTATCACCGCCTCTCCGGCGCCATCTCGGCCGCCCAGCTGCGCGGCGGCGAGAAGGGCCGTCCGGTCTACGATCTCGAAGAGCTCGCCGCGCGGGCGGACGGGCACTGGACGGTGCTGACCGGATGCCGCAAGGGAGCCGTGCGCCGCGGGCTGGAGCTCGGCAATGCGGAGACGCCGCTGCGGCGGCTCGTCGATCTGTTCGGGCACGATCGGGTGGCGGTCGAGCTGTTCGATCACGGCGACCCGCTCGACACCCGCCGCAACGATGCCCTCGCCGAGCTCGCCGCGCGCCTGCGGCTGCCCGTGGTGGCGACGAGCAATGCGCACTACGCCTCACCCGAGACGGCGCGGCTGGCCGAGGCGGTGGCCGCGGTGCGGGCGGTGCGCAGCATGGACGACCTCGACGGCTGGCTGCCCGCGCACGGCGGGGCGCATCTGCGCAGCGGCGCCGAGATGTCCGCCCGGTTCCGCCGCTATCCGGGGGCGATCGAGCACGGGCTGCGGCTCGCCGCCGAGTGCGCCTTCCCGCTGCGATCCGCACGCCCTGCGCTGCCGAAGCAGGAGGTGCCGAACGGGCACACGCCGATGACCTGGCTGCGCCACCTCGTCCGGCAGGCGGTGCCCGAGCGGTACCCGCGTATCGACGCAGCGGGGTGGGCGCGGATCGAGCGCGAGCTCGACGTCATCGAAGAGAAGGACTTCCCCGGGTACTTCCTCATCGTGCACGGCATCGTGCAGGAGGCCAGACGGCGCGGCATCCTGTGCCAGGGCCGGGGGTCGGCCGCGGCGAGCGCGGTCTGCTATCTGCTGGGCATCACCGCGGTCGATCCGATCCTGTACGGACTGCCGTTCGAGCGCTTCCTCGCCACCACCCGCACCGAGGAGCCCGACATCGACGTGGATTTCGATTCCGACCGCCGTGAGGAGATCATCCAGTGGGTGTACGAGACCTACGGCCGCGAGCGCGCCGCCCAGGTCGCGAACGTGATCCAGTACCGCCCGAAGAACGCCGTGCGCGACATGGCGCGGGCACTGGGATACTCCCCCGGTCAGCAGGATGCCTGGTCGAAGCAGGTCGACGGGTGGAGCTCGGGGCTGCAGCCGGTGGAGGGTCACGACATCCCCGATGACGTGCTGGGCTATGCCGATGACCTGCTGCGAGCGCCGCGGCATCTCGGCATCCATTCCGGCGGGATGGTGCTCACCGACCGTCCGGTGGGCGAGGTGGTGCCGGTCGAACACGCCCGCATGGAGAAGCGCACGGTGATCCAGTGGGACAAGGACGACGCGGCCTCGATGGGGCTGGTGAAGTTCGACCTGCTGGGGCTCGGGATGCTCGCAGCCCTCCAGCACTGCTTCGACCTCATCCTGGCGTCCACCGGCGAGCGCTGGACGCTCGAGACGATCCCCAAGGAGGAGCCGGGGGTCTACGACATGCTCTGCCGAGCCGACTCGATCGGGGTGTTCCAGGTCGAGTCTCGGGCGCAGATGGGTCTGCTGCCCCGGCTGCAGCCGCGCTGCTTCTACGACCTCGCCATCCAGATCGCCCTCATCCGGCCAGGGCCCATCCAGGGCGGTGCGGTGCATCCGTTCGTGCGTCGCAAGCTCGAGAAGGACAGGGTGGATGCCGAGAACCGCGAGCGCGTGCGCCGGGGCGAACAGCCTGTGCCCTTCGACATCCCCTACCCGCACCGCGACCTGGAGCCGATCCTGAAGCGCACGCTGGGCGTGCCGATCTTCCAGGAGCAGCTGATTCAGATGGCCACCGCGATCGGCGACTGCACCGCCGACGAGGCGGATCTGCTGCGCAGGGCGATGGGTTCGAAGCGCGGTCTGGAGAAGATCGAGAAGGTCAGGGCGAAGCTGTACGCCGGGATGGGCCGGCGGGGTCTGAGCGCGGAGGTCTCGGATCGGATCTATGCGCAGATCCAGGCCTTCTCGAACTTCGGCTTCGCCGAGTCGCATTCGCTGTCGTTCGCGCTGCTCGTCTACGCCAGCTCATGGATCAAGCTGCACTATCCGGCGGCGTTCCTGGCAGGGCTGCTGCGGGCGCAGCCGATGGGGTTCTACTCGGCGGCCTCCCTCACGGCGGACGCCCGCCATCACGGCGTGCAGGTACGCAGGCCCGACCTGCACGCGTCCGGCGTGATGGACGGCCTGGAGCCGATCGACGCGGGTCCGGATGCCGGAACCGGGCCGGACGCAGGAACCGGGCCGGACGGCAGTTCAGGACCGGGCGGCGGGCCGGGGCCCACCGGGCGGGATTCCTGTGCGTCATTCGACCAGCCGGCTCCCCTGCGGTTCGACATCTCCGCCCCGGACGAGTCGGCCGCGCACCGACGCGACGGCCGGTTCGCCGTGCGACTCGGCCTGTCGGGGGTGCGCGGGATCGGCGTGAAGCTCGCCGAGCGGATCGTGGCGGCACGTGACGAGCACGGGCCGTTCCGCGACCTGCATGACCTGGTGCGCCGCACCGACGCCACGACAGCGCAGATCGAGGCGCTGGCCACAGCCGGAGCCTTCGAGTGCCTGGGGCTCAGCAGACGTGAGGCCATCTGGCTCGCCGGTGCCGCCGCCGAAGACCGGGCGCGCTTCCTGCCCGGCACCGCCCTGTCGGTGCAGCCGCCGCTGTTCTCCGACCAGTCGGGGTACGAGCGTCTGGCGGCCGACCTGTGGGCGACGGGCGTCTCGATCGACGATCATCCGATGTCGCACCTGCGGGCCGCGCTCGACGAGCGGGGCGTGCTCACCTCCGCCCGGCTGCGCACTCACGAGACCGGGCGGCGCATCGAGGTCGCTGGAGTGGTCACACACCGGCAGCGTCCGGCGACGGCCAGCGGCGTCACCTTCCTGAACCTGGAGGACGAGCACGGGCTGGTGAACGTCATCTGCTCGACGGGAGTCTGGGCCCGCTATCGCCGGGTGGCCCGCGACTCCCCCGCGCTCATCGTCCGAGGGCTTCTGGAGCGCTCCCCGGAGGGTGTCACGAACGTGCTCGCCGACGCGTTCGAAGACCTGCGCACCGGCCTCGCGCACCGCTCCCGCGACTTCCGCTGAGCATCAGTCCACGATCCGCGCCGAGCCCGCGATCACCAGAACCGCTCCGGCACCTCGGCGGGCGGCTTGTCGGCGCCGCCCCAGCGGTCCGACTCCGCCTTGGCCGCCGCGGCCGCGGCATCCGCCTCGCTGAGCGCCTCCTCTGCGGCCGAGACCGCGTCCGAGAATCCGACGACGAGAGTCGTGCGCGGGTGGCGGATCGACTCGGTGACCCGGCAGTCGCGCACGACGGCCCGCCAGACATCGACCCGCTCCTGCGCGACGTCGCGCACCTCGTACTGGATGCCCCGGTCGAGGTCGCGCACGGCGATCACCGTCCCGTCGACCGCCTGCGCGATCTCGACGCGATTCCCCCTCGGCACCGGCGCGGATGCCGCGATGACGAGTGTTCTCTGCATGCCCTCATGCTAGGCCTGTCAAGTCCTCCGGCGACCTTTCTCCTGCCCGGTACCGTTGCTCTGACGAGAGGACCCCGATGAACACGCGAGCGCAGCTCCGCCAGCAGCAGCAGAAGAAGAAGCCGAAGACGCTGTTGCGCGTACTGATCTCGGCCGCGCTCATCCTCCTCTGGCTCACCGGCGCGGGGCTCGGCGGACCGCTGTTCGGCAAGATCGACGAGGTCTCCTCGAACGACCGCACGGCCTACCTGCCCGAATCGGCCGACGCGACCGAGGTGCAGTCCGCTCTCGACGATTTCCTCGGCTCCGATTCGATCCCGGCGGTGGTGGTCTTCGACTCCGACGACGAGATCGACGACGCGCTGCGGGACGACCTGGCATCCGCGCTCGAGAAGGCGACGACCGCCGAGGGCGTCAACGACGGCTCCTCCCCCGTGATCGTCTCCGACGACGCACTCGCCGCCCAGGCGTTCGTGCCCATCGACGCCGACGCCGATATCGGCGAGATCTCCGCGGCGCTCTCAGCCGACCTGCGCGAGAGCGTGCCCGACGGCGTCGACGTGTACATCACGGGACCTGCCGGCTTCACCGCCGACCTCGTCGCCGGATTCGCCGGCATCGACGGCATCCTGCTGCTCGTCGCTCTCGCCGCCGTGCTCGTCATCCTCGTGATCGTGTACCGCTCACTGCTGCTTCCCCTCGTCGTGCTCAGCACCAGCCTGTTCGCGCTGTGCGTGGCTCTGCTGGTCGTGTGGTGGGCGGCGAAGTTCGGCATCCTGCTGCTGAGCGGTCAGACGCAGGGCATCCTCTTCATCCTCGTCATCGGCGCCGCGACCGACTACTCGCTGCTGATGGTCGCGCGCTTCCGCGAAGAGCTGCACATCACCGAGAACAGGTGGACGGCGGTCGCGGCGGCCTGGCGCGGCTCGTTCGAGCCGATCCTCGCCTCCGGCGGCACCGTGATCGCCGGCCTGCTGTGCCTGCTGCTGAGCGACCTGAAGTCGAACAGCACGCTCGGTCCGGTGGCCGCGATCGGCATCGTCTTCGCGATGCTGGCCGCGCTCACGCTGCTTCCCGCCCTGCTCGGCCTGTTCGGCCGGGCCGCGTTCTGGCCCAAGCGCCCGAAGTACGAGCCCGAGCGGGTGGCCGACGCGAGCCCGCTGCAGGGGCGCGGACTGTGGCCGAGGCTCGCGCGCGGCATCCGCACTCGCCCGCGCCTCATCTGGATCTCGACGGCGATCGTGCTGGCGATCGCCGCGGTGGGCGTCGTGCAGCTGGACGCCAAGGGCGTGCCGCAGTCCGATCTCGTGCTCGGCGCCTCCGAGGCCCGCGACGGTCAGAAGGTGCTCGGCGAGCACTTCCCGGGCGGATCCGGCAGCCCCGCGTACGTGCTCGTCGACGAGGACCGGCTGCAGGATGCTGCCGACGTGCTGCTCTCCGACGACGGCGTCGACGGTGTCACCGTGACCGCGGAGGACTCGCCGTCGGGCAGCGCCCCGGTCACCGAGGACGGCATCACCGCCCTCGGCCCTCCGGGAACTCCCGCGCCGGAGCCGACGGTCATCGACGGGCGTGTGCTGCTGCAGGGCACCCTCACCGACGCTGCCGACTCGGCGGATGCCGAGGCGACGGTCGACCGGCTGCGCGCCGAGCTCGACGAGACCGGCGCCAAGGTCGGCGGCGTCACCGCGACGGCCGTCGACACGAACACCGCCTCGATCCACGATCGCAACCTGATCATCCCCGTCATCCTCGGCGTGATCCTGGTGATCCTCATGCTGCTGCTGCGCGCGGTGCTCGCACCCGTGCTGCTGATCCTCACCACCGTGCTGTCGTTCGGTTCGGCGATGGGCGTGGCTGCGCTGCTGTTCAACGGGGTCTTCCAGTTCCCGGGGGCCGACCCGGCGGTGCCGCTGTTCGGCTTCGTTTTCCTGGTCGCGCTGGGCATCGACTACAACATCTTCCTGATGACCCGGGTGCGCGAGGAGTCGACGCGTCACGGCACACGCGAGGGCATCCTGCGCGGGCTCGCGGTGACGGGCGGTGTGATCACCTCCGCCGGGCTCGTGCTGGCGGCGACGTTCGCGGCGCTGTCGGTGATCCCCATCCTGTTCCTCGTGCAGCTGGCGTTCATCGTCGCCTTCGGCGTGCTGCTCGACACGTTCGTCGTGCGCTCGCTGCTCGTGCCGGCGCTCAGCTACGACATCGGCAGGGCGATCTGGTGGCCGTCGAAGCTCAGCCGCCGCGATGCCGAGCCGGCTGTGGCGTCCGATGCCGAGCAGGGCGTCGAGCCGGCGGCCACGAACCCGGAGGAGCCGAGCCGCAGGTGAGGATCTGGTCACTGCATCCCGCGCACCTCGACAGGGCGGCTCTGGTCGCCTGCTGGCGGGAGACGCTGCTCGCGCAGGCGGTGCTCGCCGGGCGCACGAAGGGGTACACCAGGCATCCGCAACTCGAGCGGTTCCGCGCGCAGGCGGACCCGCTCGCGTCGGTCGGCGCGTACCTGTCGTCGGTCGCGGATGAGGCGGATGCCCGGCGCTACCGCTTCGATCGAACGCGGATCCTCGCGCCGACATCGCCGGTCGCCCTCATCCCGGTGACCGATGGCCAGCTGGCGCTGGAGTGGCAGCACCTCGGTGCGAAGCTCGATCAGCGCAGCCCGGTGGATGCCGTGCGCTGGCGCGCCTCGACTCCCGCCCCGCATCCGCTGTTCACCGTCGTGCCCGGGCAGGTGGAGCTGTGGGAGCGGGCCATCTGATCAAGCTCTTCGACGCGGCCCGTGACTCGCGCGAGGTGGGCGACATCCGCGAGCGTCCGCAGACCGCGGGCGAGCATCCGCCGGGCATCGACGAAGCCGCCTGGGGTTGAGCGGCCGGCGGTTTTCGAAGGTGCGCGGATAGGCCGCCTCCGTCGGCGTGTCAAGGCCGTTCGACTGCCGCAGTGCCGTGCGTAGGGTCGTCCCCAGTCGCTGACCGCGACGTCCGACGATCCGAGGAGGCGGCCATGCCGAACCAGCCAGAGCTCAAGGACGAAGAGCTGTACGAGAAGCTGCGCGACGAGGGCGCATCGAAGGAGAAGGCGGCGCGCATCTCGAACGCGGCCGCCCGCGACGGCCGCTCGGCGGTCGGACGCCGGGGAGGCAAGTCCGGCGACTACGACGACTGGACGGTCGAGGAGCTGAAGAAGCGCGCGAAGGAGCTCGGCATCGAGGGCTACTCCGACAAGCGCAAGGCCGAGCTCATCACGATGCTGCGCGACCACTGAGCACGCCGCGCCGGCGCCCCGATGAGCACCCGTACGATGACGGGGTGACTGTCATCTCGCCGATCGAGACGCTGGGCATCATCGGCGCCGGCCGGCTGGGTCGGGTGCTGGCCGCTCTCGCGGTGAGTGCCGGCTACCGGGTCGTCGTCGCGCGATCAGGCGACCCCGCGCCTATCGCTCGGGCGATCGCCGCGATCGGAGCCGAGGCCGCGACGGTCGGCGACCTGGTGGCGATGTCGGATGCCATCGTGCTGGCGCTGCCGCTCGGCGAGTACCGCACGCTGCCGGCTGAGCAGATGAGCGGGATGCTCGTCATCGACGCCATGAACTACTGGTGGGGCGCCGACGGAGACCGTCCCGACCTCGACGACCCGCGCACCTCCACGAGCGAGCTGGTTCAGCGGCACCTCGCGGGCGCCCGCGTAGTCAAGGGGCTGGGGCACATGGGGTACCACGACATGGAGGACGAGGCTCGCCCAGCCGGGGCACCCGATCGCAAGGCCATCGCGATCGCCGGTGATTCGGCCGAGGACCTGGATGTCGTGTCGAGGCTGGTCGACGACCTGGGTTTCGATCCGGTGATCGCCGGCCCACTGGCATCCGGCATCATGCTCGAGCCGGGAGCCGACGCCTTCGGCGCCGACGTCGGCGCTGATGAGCTGCGCGAGATGCTCGACGGGTTCGAGACGTCGCGGCGCGGCATCGTCGTCGCACGGGCGAGACGCTCTGCATCTTCCTGACGGATGCTCGCCTCGCCCGCGTGCGGCTGAGACGTCGCGCTCCAAGCATTCGCCTCGATTCGCCGTCGGCGCGGCCACCAGGCGGAGGTGGTCCGCGGTGCGTCCGACGCGTGACGGTGCGCGATCTGCTCGAGCAGGTGCACCCACCACAGGATGATCGCGAAGGCGATCGCCTCGAAGATCGTCAGCGAGATGACCTCGGCCTTCAACGCGGCGAGCGCGATGACCATCGTGACGCCGCTGATGATCGTGGCTCGGCGGAGCGCTCCTTCGAGCTGCCAGAGCAGAACACGGTGCGAGAGCAGCAGAGAAGCGAACGAGAGCACCGCGCCGTTGGTGGCCCGCTCGTGGGCGATCGGGTCGACCGACAGCGGGTAGGCGCCGATCGCGAGCAGGCTGATGCCGAGGCCGGCGATCGCCGGGGGCATCACACGCATCGCGACCTGTGAACGCCGCGAGTGCGGCATCACTCCGGTCAGGCGGATCCGCAGCATCCACGACGAGCCGGCGATGATCGCCCCGCTCGCGACGAGCCCTCCGTTGAACGCGAAGCTGGAGAAGTCGCCCATCATGCCGAGCCTGCTGAAGTACAGTCGCCACCAGTCCGGGTCGGTCGTGGTCGCCGCCGACACGAGGATGCACCCGCAGAGCAGCAGCGCGGCGCACAGCACCCACGTGAGCCGGGGCACCGCCCGCCCCAGCGGGGACGGCGGAGCGGGGAATTCTGCGGCGCGCACGCCGATCGCCGGTACCGTCAGCAGAGCTTGCCCACTCATCCGTCCGCCCATCACCCGCGCAGGAGAGACGCGGGTAGAGAGTCCCCCCGGAAGCGCGATACACATGCGGAGCCACTCGAGAATACTCCGCTTCTTGGAGCCTATTGGGCGATGCCGAGTTCCGGCGACCATTATCACGGAATAACTGGCGGTGATATGGTTCGCCGCGCTTTCAGAGAATCGCTCGCGGTGGTCCACCTCGGTTCACCGGCAGCGGTTCACCGGCAGCGGTTCACTCGTCGCGGTTCACCGGGATCAGCGTGACGTCGAGCGCTCCCCCGTCGATGCGCACGCTCATCATCGTGCACGCCGGCTGACGGCGCCGATCGGTCGGCGACCCGGGGTTGAGCAGACGCAGGCCGCCTGCCGTGACGGTGTCCCACGGGATGTGCGAGTGCCCGAAGACCAGCACGTCGGTGTCGGCGAACGCCTGATCCATGCGCTGCTCGCGCTTCGCCGCCGGGCCCGTCTCGTGGATGACGGCGAAACGAGCGTTTTCGACGGTGAAGCGCGCGATCTCGGGGAGCCGCTCGCGATGTTCGGGCCCGTCGTTGTTGCCGTAGACGCCGTGGAACTCTCGGGATCGCGATTCGATGAGATCGAGGGTGGCGATGTCGACCCAGTCCCCCGCGTGCACCACGACATCCGCGACGTCGATCGCGTCGAGCACAGCGCGCGGCAGTCGTCTCGCACGCGCCGGGATGTGCGTGTCGGCGAGCAGCAGCATCGTCGTCGTCATGGTGCCGCCAGTATCCCACCGACGCCGGCCCGAGCGCGTCGCCGCGGTTCACCGCATCCCTACGAAGTACCTGCGCCGGCTCTCACCCGATGGCGGTCATGGTGAGATCGCGCGAGGCGCCGTCGCGGCAGGTCACGGCGACCCTCGTCGTGTCGCCCGCGAGCGTCACCGTAACGTCGTCTGCGTCGCACGACCACCGCCCCGAGGTGCGCAGCGAGCGCTCGGTGAAGCGGGTGAGGGCGGCCAGCAGCCGGCACTTCTCGTCGTCGGTCTCGGCGCCGACGGCGCAGATCGCCATCGGCTTCAGCAGGGTGTTCTGCACATCAATGATGCCGCCGTACTCGGCCGGGTCGCTGAAGTCGTGCGTGAGCCGGCCCAGCCCGACGAACCAGGCGAGGTTGTCCATGGCGCGCCGCCACAGCCCGGCTTCGGCGAGCAGCGGCTGCACGACAAGGAACGAGTCGGCTGCCTCGCGGTACTGGTAGCCGATGTGATGGATCGTGCCCTGCGCGCTGCCCTTCGCGAATCCCTGGTCTTCGAGGTGGGCGTACATGCGCAGGTAGAGCTCGTCGAACTCTGCCGACGCCGCGGCCCCGGCGCTGCGCGCCTTCGCCGAGGCGGCGGCGATCGCGCGCATCCGCGTGCCGTACGCGCGCAGCGCCACCGCCGATGCGAGGGTCATCACGTCGGCGCGGATCTCAGCAGGGAGGATCGCCGACTGGTAGCCGTTGATGTACGAGCCCGGACCGACAGGGGCATCCGAAGCCCGTGCCGGGACGCCGAGCTCGTCGACCTGTTCCTTCGCCTTCGCCAGCCCGGCGGCGGTCACGTCGGCGGCGACCGTCGCCGACTTCAGCAGCGCAGCGCGGATGCCGGCGAGATCGCCGAGCCCTTCGGCAGGCGGGAAGGATGCCGCGGCGAGGTCGTCGTCGAAGCGCATCAGGTCGAGCCAGTGGCGGTTGTCGGCCTCGACGATCTCGGGCTGCACGAAGGGGGCCTGGCGGTCGGGAGTCGGGTGATCGGGGCGTATCTCGGTGTTCAGCACCACCTGGTCGATGAACAGGGTGCCCGAACGCCGCGGCGCGATGAAGCGCACCCGGTTCATCGCCTGGTCCATGCCCGCGGTGTAGCGGCTGGCCTGATACCGCAGCGGCTCTTTGATGGTGAGCACGCCGCCGGGCGCGTGCTGCCACTTCAGGCTGTGCGCGCCGACCTTGCCGCGCTCGCCGCGAACCCGCGTCGTGAGATCTGCATTGACACTCCTCTTGTCGAACTTCGCTGTCGTCTCGGAGGCGACGATCCCAGCGTGTGAGGAGCGCATTCAAGATGCATTGCGACAGCGATTACACTTGTCATCACAAGGGGAGTACTCCCGCGCGGTGGCTCGTCACCACGGATGCACGTCGCATCCCGGTCCACCGGTTCCCGATTCGGGCACGGAGAAGACCTTGGCGTCATCCGTTCGCCTCAGGTCAGGAGACCCCTTTGGAAGTCACGCCCCTCGTCTGGATCGTCACGGTCGCGGTGACCGTCGCGTTCTTCGTCTACGAGTTCTTCACGCATGTGCGAAAGCCGCACGAGCCGACCATCGCCGAGTCGGCCCGGTGGTCGGCGTTCTACATCGCTCTCGCGCTGTTGTTCGGCGTCGGAGTCGGAGTGGTCTCGGGCTGGACTTTCGGCGGTGAGTACTTCGCCGGCTACCTGACCGAGAAGGCGCTGTCCATCGACAACCTCTTCGTGTTCCTCATCGTGATGTCGAGCTTCGCCGTGCCGAAGATCTATCAGCAGAAGGTGCTGATGATCGGCATCGTGATCGCGCTCATCCTGCGCGGCGTGTTCATCGCGATCGGCGCCGCGCTGATCGAGAACTTCACCTGGGTCTTCTACCTCTTCGGAGCACTGCTGCTCGTGCTCGCCTGGCACCAGGCGTTCTCGCACGGCGACTCGAACGTCGTCGACGGCAGGTTCATGCGCTTCGTCCGCAAGCATCTGCCGGTGACGGACGAGTACCACGAAGACAAGCTGACCGTGCGCAAGGACGGCCGCCGGTGGGTGACGCCGATGCTGCTGACCATCGTCGCCATCGGCTTCGTCGACCTCATCTTCGCCGTCGACTCCATCCCCGCGATCTACGGGCTGACCGAGGAGGCGTACCTCGTCTTCACCGCCAACGTGTTCGCCCTGATGGGGCTGCGACAGCTCTTCTTCCTGATCGGCGGCCTGCTCGAGCGACTCGTGTACCTCGCCCAGGGCCTGGCCGTGATCCTCGCGTTCATCGGAGTGAAGCTGCTGATCCACGCGCTGCACAAGAACGAGCTGCCCTTCATCAACGGCGGCGAGCCGATCACGGTGATCCCCGAGATCCCGATCTGGCTGTCGCTGCTGTTCATCGCGGGCACGATCGCGGTGGCGACGGTCGCGAGCCTCCGGAAGACGCGGGTCGACGACCGGTCGGCGGTGGATCGGGTCTGATGCCGTCGGCGGCGCGGAACGGTCGCAGAAGCAGTGGAAATGCGCCGGCGGCGAGCGCACCATTGCCTCATGAGCGCATTCGACCCGGAGCGGGTCTTCAGCGGCTTCAGCGTCGATGATCTCGACGTCGCCCGCACGTTCTACGGCGAGACGCTCGGCATGCCGGTCTCGAGCAACCCGATGGGCTTCCTCGAGATCGGTCTGCCGCAGGGCGGCTCGATCCTCGTGTACGACAAGCCGGACCATGTGCCGGCGACGTACACCGTTCTGAACTTCGAGGTGGCCGACATCGATGCCGCCGTCGATGCTCTGAACGCCCGCGATGTGGTCACCAAGATCTATACCGACCCCGACTTCGGCACCGACGAGAAGGGAATCGCACGGATGGGACCGGACGGCGCGTCGGGCCCGGAGATCGCATGGTTCAAGGACCCCGCCGGCAACGTGATCTCGGTGCTGGTGACGCCCTGACGGGTGCTCACCTCACCGTACTCAGCCGCCGGCGTGAACGGTGATGACATAGCCGTCGGGATCACGAAAGGAGAACTGCAGGCCGAACGGCCCCTCGATCGGCTCCTGCACGACCTCGACTCCCGCATCGACCAGTCGTGCGTGCACGCCCGCCGCGTCGGCACTGTAGAACCAGACGCCGATGCCTGCGCCGAGTTCGGGGATCGCATCGAGATCCACACCCGGGAACGGGTCACGGACAGCGAACGCGACATCTCCCGCGGAGAACACGGTCGCGGCGGGGTTCGAACCCGGGAGCGGGGTGAGTCCGACGAGGTCCTGGTAGAACTTCGCGGAGGTCGCTCGATCTCGTACCTGGAACGAGACGAAATCGGGTCCGGCGGTGGTGGCTTCCATGAGTGAGCTCCTGTTCTGCTCGATGCTTGGGTGTCAATATGCTGACACTTTGAGCAGTCGTGTGTCAAACTGTTGACATGGATGCATCTGACCGAAGCCCGGAGGCGCTGGGCGTGCTGATCAAGGAGACGCAGTCGCTGTTGAATCAGCGGATGGATGACCGGCTTCGCCCGCTCTCGCTAAGCGTGCCGCAGTACGCGTGCTTGACCGCACTGCAGACCACTCCGGGCATCACCGGTTCCGAGCTCGCCCGACGGGCGTTCGTCTCCCGCCAGTCGATGAACGTGCTTCTGCAGGGTCTGGAGAAGCGCGGGCTGGTGACGCGTTCGACCGATCCAGGACCCCGGCGAGAGCGGAGCGTGGTTCTGAACGCCGCCGCGGAGCCGCTTCTCGCCCGCGCGCATGAGGAAGTCTCCTCGGTTGTTCAGCTGATGACCGCGGATGTCGAGCCGGTGGAGCGCGCGCGTCTTCACGAGCTTCTGTCTCGTTGTAGGGACGCGCTGCTGGTCAGCTGACGACACCGCGGTGCGGCGCGGTCACAACGGTGCGTCCGACCGTGTTGAATGAGGCGCATGACGAGCACCTCTGGCGGGAGTCTTCTGGTTCACCTGCAGCGCGCGCTGCGCACCGTCTGGGCCAGGGCGATCGGGTTCACCGTCGTCGCAGTGCTGTTCGCGTTGGCGGCCGGAGTCGTCGGCGCCTGGATCCCGTTCGAAGTGACGGTGCAGCTCGGCCAGAACTCGGTCGACTCGATTCTGCAGATCATCGCGACCGCCATGCTCACCGCGACGACCTTCTCCATCACCGCGATGGTGACGGCGTACTCGTCGGCGACGACGATCGCCACACCCCGGTCAACCAAGCTGCTCATCGCCGATCCGACCTCGCAGACGGCGCTCTCGACGTTCACTGGCGCGTTCGTGTTCGCTCTCGTCGGCATCATCGCCCTGTCCACGGGGTACTACACCGAACAGGGTCGCACCATCCTGTTCTTCGGCACGCTGGTGGTCATCGGCGTCATCGTGATCACCCTGTTGCGCTGGATCGGTCACCTCGCCCGATTCGGGCGGATGGCCGACGTCATCGATCGGGTGGAGGATGCTGCGACCTCCGCGCTGACCTCGCACATGCGCCGCCCGACGCTCGGCGCCCGCGAGCTCACTCGCATGCCTGCAGCCGGTTTCCCCGTCGCCGTCACCGACGCTCGTTACGTGCTCGCGATCGACGTCGCACGACTCGACGCGCTCGCGCAGGAGCACGACTGCGAAATCTACGTCGCAGCGACACCCGGCACGATCGCCGACACGCTGCATCCCCTGGTGCATGTGAGCGTGCCACCCACGCAGTCGCTGCGCGAACAGCTTCCGGCCGCGTTCACTCTCGGACGCCACCGCGACTACGACCAGGACCCTCGCCTGGGCGTCATCGCCCTCGCCGAGATCGGCAGCCGCGCTCTGTCACCGGGAACCAACGACCCCGGCACCGCGATCGAGGTGACTGCCGCCCTGCAGCGAGTCTTCAGCACGGCGTTCACGACCGACACTGATGAGGCCTCGCAGATCGACCACGATCGCGTCTGGATGCCACGCGCGCGGGCGCGCGACCTCCTCACCGACGCCTTCCGGCCTCTCGCCCGAGACGGCGCCGGGTTCGTCGAAGTCCTCATCCGTCTTCAGAAGTGCCTCGCCGCGCTCGCCGAGACGTCGCCCGAGCATCGAGCGCTCCTGCGTGAGCTGAGCGGGGAGGTGAACGCACGAGCTCGCGAGGCTCTGCCGCGACGCGAGCGGGCCGCAGTGCGTGACGCCGCCATGGGATAACGCCGCCTCTCACGGCGTCGTCCGCATCCCGCGCGCGACCGGGCCCGGTGGCTCGGTCGATCTGAGGTCACCGGGCCGCGACGAGTGAACCATCGACGCCGTATCGCCGCCACCGGCCAGACGAGATGACGGTCGGCTCCTGTGCCGGATCGCGAATGAGGAGCGCGGTGTCATCGTCGACGAACCAGACCTCCTGGTTCGAGCGGTCAGCGCCTCGCGCGAACCGCTCCTCTGCATCGTCGGGCGTCCAGTCCGCGCCCAGGTGCCCGGCGAAGAACCAGTCGAACAGCGCAACGGCAGGTGCGACCGTCTTGAGCCCGAACAGCTCGAGTTCCTCTTGATCATCGAAGTCGGCGGGCCAGCGATGCAGTCGGCGGGCGAAGATCATCGACCCGGCGCTCCACCCGATGTACACCTTCTCGTGCAGCAGCTCCGCGAGCACCGGCGCCAACCCCGTCGCCTGCCAGGCGTGTGCCGCCCACAGATTGCTGCCGCCGTACCCGATGATCGCATCCGCCGAGCGCAGGCGCGATTCGACGAGGGCCGGCGGACCGGCGAAGAGCGATGCCACATCGAACTCGGCCCACCCCAGCGAGCGCAGGCTCGCGAGGTGCTCGACGAGCGTGGAGTTGTCACCCGGAAAGCCGAGGATGCCGTCGATCACGACGATGACGCGGGACTCGGCCAGGGGCTTGTCGAGCAGATCGACGAGCGCTTCGTGAATGGCGTCGTTGGCTATGCCGTTCGACGTGAAGAGCATTCGCATCGGGCCATAGTAGAGCAACGTGAGCACCGCTCCACGTGCGCGAGCAGGCGTGACGAGAGGGCCGGATCCTGGCGGATCCGGCCCTCTTCGCTACGTTTACGTTTACGTCGGGCTGACAGGATTTGAACCTGCGACCCCTTGACCCCCAGTCAAGTGCGCTACCAAGCTGCGCCACAGCCCGTGGCAGTCCGCGCTTTCGCGCGGGCAACTCCACTATCGTAGCCGACGGATTCGGCCACCGCGAACCGGCACCGCCGGGCGTGGCGCACCGCGCGCCGACGCGAGGCGTTGCCGATGTCCGCGCCCCCGCGTAGCGTGCCGACATGGCGACGATCACCATCGAACCTGCGACGATCCCCCGCTGGGATGACGTTCAGCGTGCATTCTCGGGCGGCGGCGACGGGCGCAGCTGCCAGTGCATCTGGCCCGTCGTGCGCAACAGCGTCTGGCAGACGACGACACTCGAAGAGCGACGCGACATGCTCCATGCCGAGGTCGCGGCCGGCCCTCCCCCTGGCCTCATCGCCTACGTCGACGATGAGGCTGCCGGATGGATCCGCGTCGGACCACGCACCCTGCAGCAGCGCATCCTGCACACCCGGGCCATCGCCGCGGCGACCGCCGAACCCCTCGACGACGACTCCGTCTGGGCGGTGACCTGCTTCGTGGCCCGCAGTGAGCACCGCGGGAATGGTCTGAACGGCCGACTCCTGGCATCCGCTCTCGACTACGCGCACGAGTCCGGCGCACGCCTGCTCGAGGCGTACCCGGTCGACACCTCCACCGGCTCGCACTGGTCGAACGACCTCTACCACGGCACCGTCTCCACCTTCCTCGCGGCCGGATTCGAGCTCGGTCCGACGCTGACCGCAGGACGAGTACTCGTGACGCGCGGTCTGGCCGACTGATCGCCGGCCACTTCGGCGCTACGGTAACCGCATGAGCACCCAGCACGCGGCCATCGAAGACCCGCAACTCGGCACCCTCTCCCGCGCCGAGACGACGCTCGACGATGGCGACGTCGTCACGCACGACTGGTATTCGGGCGCGCTGACGATCGACGGCCGCGAACTCGAGCTGATGATCGACGGGGCCGACGTCGACCAGGTGGGCAGCCTCATCCCTCGCGTCCACGCGGTCGTGGCCGACCTCGAGGGCATCCGCCGCCGGGCATCCGATGCGATCATCACTCACTTCAGCGACGGCGAGCCCTCGCCGGACGAGCTGGAGACGGGATCCGACGATCTCGTGCTCGACACCCTCGAGATCACCGATGACGCGACCGTGCTGCACTTCACCGACTCCTGCGGGCGGCACTTTCCCGATGGTTACTGGCCGGCCGTGCATCTCGGGCTCGACGGCACCATCGGCGAGGTCACCGTCGAGGGCTGACCGCTGAATACGATGGTTGGATGCCTCGCAGCATCCGTCCGCTCGACATCGCCGTCTGGACGCCGTACGTCGTTCTGGCTATCATCCACGTCATCGCACTGGCGACACAGAGTCCACTCGCGGCACCGACGAAGCTGACGCTCATGCCGCTGCTCGCGCTGCCCGTGGCCGCCGCAGCCCCGCGGCTGCGTCCGCGCGTCACCGTCGCGCTTCTGCTGACCGCGCTGCTGCTCTCGTGGCTCGGCGACGGCGCTGGCGCGTTCTTCCCCGGAGGCCCCGAGCTGCCGCTCATGCTGCTCTTCTTCGGCCTCGCGCACGTCGTCTACATCGTCGTCTTCCTGCGATTCGCCTCGATCCGCCGACTGCCGCGGTGGGCGCTGCTCTACGCCGCCTGGTGGATCGGGATGCTGGCCGTCGTCGGTCCGCACGTCGGCGGCCTGTTCATCGCCGCGGCGGCGTACGGCCTGGTGCTCGCCGGCACGGCCGCGACCTCCGCCCGCGGCAACGCGGTCATCACCACAGGTGGCGCGCTCTTCCTCGCCAGCGATTCGATCCTCGCCTTCCGCCTCTTCCTCCCCGACGCGATGCCGGCCTGGACCAGCCCCGCCGTGATGCTCACTTACACCCTCGGGCAGGGGCTGATCATCGCCGGTGTGATCCGCACCCTGCGATCGGAGAAGGACGGATGATGGATGCCATGAAGCCCGTACGGGTCGACAGCTGGCTGTGGGCGATCCGCATCTACAAGACCCGCTCCGCCGCCACCACCGCCTGCCGTGCCGGACACGTGCGCGTCGGCGGCGAGCGCACCAAGGCCGCGCAGACCGTCAAGCCCGGCGACGAGGTGAGAGTGCGGATGTCGGGATTCGACCGCATACTCATCGTCAAGCAGACCCTGTCGAAGCGCGTCGGCGCTCCGGTCGCGGTGACGGCGTACGAAGACCGCACTCCCCCGCGTGAGCCGTCGGCCATGCTCGCCGTGCGCGACCGCGGAGCGGGCCGGCCGACCAAGCGCGAGCGGCGTGAGATCGACCGGCTGCGCGGTCGCGATCCGCACGACGACTGACTCGCCGAGTTGTCCACAGGCGGGCTGCACGCCGCCCGAATGTCGTACGTATGTTCTACTCTGAACTCATGGCGAACGAGATGCAGGCTCTCATCGAACGGCGCATCGCGCTGCTCGACGAGTGGGCGGTGAAGCAGCGTGAGATCGCGGCGCTGCAGGCCGAGGCGTCGGACCTGCTCGCTCGTCGGTGGGAGCTGTGGCAGGAAGAGGTGTCGGCCGCACCGCAGCACCGGGATGCCATCGAGCGGTCGATGATGGCCGAGTACGCCGCCGCAGGCCGTGTCGCGCAGGGTTCGATGACGTTCGCGTTCACCGACGCTCATCTGCTGGCGACGGAGTTCGAGACGGTGCGTGCATCGTTCGCCGCAGGGCGCATCACCCCTCACCACGTGCGCGAGATCCTGCGCGAAGCCGGGCCGGTGCGCGAGGCGATCGAGACCGGTGCGGTCGAGGCCGGCACCCTGCTGCTCTACGAGGCTGCCGCCCTCGAGACAGCCGAGAACGACACCGCGGCGCGCACCCGGGCACAGGCGCGCCGCATCGCCGCAGCGCTGGCAGGGTCGACGATCGTCGAGCAGCATGAGCGCGCTGCGGCCGAGCGCACGGTCACGGTGCGCTCGATCGGCGACGGGCTCGTGCTGCTTCAGGCTGTCCTCCCCGAGCATCTGGGAGTCGCCATTCTCGACCGGCTCACCAGGATGGCCCGGCACATGCAGAAGCACCCTGAGGACCGCGACCCTGACCTCGGCCCGTCGGAGCCGGAGGACGTCGGGCTCGACCCCGAGACCCTGATGCCGCTGGACGGCCGCAGACCGGATGCCGACGGCGACCTGACAGAGGGCGCGATCTTCGGATCGCACACCTTCACGGCCGATCCGTTCGAGCCGCCCCTCGACCCGAGGCTTCACGATGACAGCCCCTGCATCACCCACGTCCCTGCCGACACGAGGACGATGGATCAGCTGCGCACCGACCTGTTCACCGACCTGCTGCTCGCGTCGATCCCCACCGAGGCACACGGAACGGGGCTCGAGAGCATCCACGCCACGATCCAGGTCACGGTCGCCGCCACGACCCTCGTCGGAGAGGACGATCTCCCCGCCGAACTCGACGGATGCGGGCCGCTGGACCCGGCCGTCGCCCGCTCGCTCTGCGGTCTCGGCACGGGTTGGACGAGGCTGTTCCTCGACCCCGCCGGCATGGTCGTCGAGACCGACACCTACACGCCAACCGAGCAGATGCGCCGGTTCCTGCGGGCGCGGGATCAGCACTGCCGATTCCCCGGATGCCGTGCTCCGATCCACCGGTGCGAGATCGATCACAACGACGACTGGGCGCTGGGCGGAAAGACCCACATCGACAACCTCGCGCACTTCTGCGCCAGACATCACCCGCTCAAGCACCCTGACATCCCCGACAGTCATCGGTGGTACGCCCGCCAGCTTCCCGACCGCTCGGTCGAATGGGTCAGCCCGAACGGGCGGCGCTATCGCGACAGGCCGAACCGTCGGGTGATGTTCGTGCCCTCGGTCGAGCCACCGGGTCCGCCGGACTCACGCGAGCGGGGCGATCCGTCGGACTCACCCGGACCGGGCGGTCCTCCGGAGCAGGCGCCGTTCTGATCAGCTGCGGTCGGGTGGGGGCGCGCATCCATCTGGCGCAGCAGCCGCCGTTCTGATCAGCTGTCGTCGGGTCAGGGGCGGGCATCCATCTGGCGCAGCAGCCAGCCGGCCGGCTCGACCCGCGCGCCGACATCGTCGAGCCGCGCGGCGAGTCCTCGGTCGCTGGTCACCGCGATCACCTCGGCTCCATCGACGCCGAGGCGGCGGGCCTCCGCGACGATCGCATCGTCACCGGCACCCTCGGCGCGGACGATGGCGACGCGGGCGCCGTGCGTCTGGTGGCGGGCATCCGGGATGTCGCGGGCGGCGCCCTCCACGACCATCGACACCGGGGGGAACCAGCGATCGGCTTCGAGGCTTAGCTCGTCGGCCTCCACCCCGGCGGCGGCCCAGGCCGACAGCCGCGCGTGCAGCCGCGAGGCGGCACCCGCGCGATCCTTCCACCAGCCGTCCGGCACCGAGCCGACGACGTTCGCCGCGTCGACCACCACCGCCGGATGCACGGTCAGCAGCGAGCGCAGCAGCGGCCACGATGCCGCGAACCCCGGGTGCAGCGGCCGCTGATCGACCTCGTCGACCGCAACCCACTCCAGGGCGAGGCTCTCGGGATCGCTGATGACCGGATCGAACGGAGCGAGCACATCGGCGACGACCGTGGTGTACGACCAGATCCGCAGGTCGAGCACCCGCGCGAACCGTGCGTGCAGTGCGCCGTCGGGGATGCCGGCCTCCTCCTGCGCTTCCCGCAGAGCACCGTCGAGCGCCGTCTCGTCCCGGTGCAGCGCCCCACCGGGGATCCCCCAGGTGCCGCCGAAGTGACTCCATCCCACCCGGTGCTGCAGCAGCACGCCGCGCGACGGGTCGACGGCGAGAACCCCAGCCGCGCCGTAGCGGCCCCAGTACTTCTCCCCCGTCTCGGCGACGACCCACGCGTCTCCCGGGTCCTGCGGCCCGTGCGGGCGACGCGGCTCATCGGGGGCCGGGGGAACGATCGTCACTCCCCCAGCTTTTCATGCCGCGACGCCACCGGCACGACGGACGCCGAGAAGATCAGCGTGCGGCGACCGCGGCCCCTGCCCGCAGCCGTGACGCGGCGAGCTCCTCGGCGGCGAGCAGCGGCGTCACACCCCGGGCCTCGGCGTCGTCGAGGATCCGGCGCACGGTGTCCCCGATCCCGGCCACGCGCTGCATGATCTCCTCGCTCGATCCGATGCGCTTCGCCTCGAGGTCGAGGTAGATGACGCCACCGGCGTTCACGACGAAGTCCGGCGCGTACAGCACACCGCGCTGCGCGAGACGGTCGGCACCCGACCGATCGGCGAGCGGGTTGTTCGCGGGACCGCACACGGCCTTCACCTGGAGCGCGTCGATGACCTCGTCGGTGAGCACACCGCCGATGCCTGCCGGCACGAACACGTCGCCGGCGATCAGGTGCTCGGTGCCGGGCTCGACCCAGGTGGCCCCGATCTCCTCGGCGAGCGCCCGGCGGGCGGGGTTGATGTCGGTCACCGTCAGCTGCGCTCCCTGCTCGGCGAGGCGGGAGGCCAGTCGACCACCGACCTGTCCGAGACCCGAGATCGTGATGCGACGGCCCGCGGCCTCCGCCGAGCCGGTGACCCGCTCGAGCACGGCCTGCAGAGACGCGTACACGCCGAGGCTGGTGGGGCCCGCCGGCTCACCCGAGCCGCCCACGGTCGACGGCAGCCCGACCACGTGCTGCGTGCGCTCGCTGACGGTGAGCATGTCGTCGGTGGTCGAGCCGACATCCTCCGCCGTGCGGTACAGCCCGCCCATCACCTCGACGGCGTCGCCGAGGTCGAGGAAGGCGTCACGACGACGGTCGGCGTCGAGCGTGTCACCGGGCGCGAGCCCGATCACGGACTTGCCGCCCCCGGCATCCAGACCCGCCGCCGCGTTCTTCAGCGTCATCGCCGCCGACAGTCGCAGCGCGTCGCCGAGCGCATCGCTCCAGTGCGGATAGGTCCACAGCCGCGCGCCGCCCAGGGCGGAGCCGAGCACAGACGAGTGCAGCGCCACGGCGATGAACAGCCCGCTGCGCTGACCGGTGATCACCTCCACGCGCTCGTGGGTGAAATCGGGCAGGGGCAGGGTGTGCGTCATCGCAGTCTCCATCGCGCGGGCCTCGTGGGCGGTGCATCGGACGCCGCGGTGTTGCGGCATCCGACGCCATTATCCCGCCGCAGACGCGCGGAGAGCCAATCGGTCAGCGCTGGCGACGCTCCCGCACGCGCATGTTGATGACGATCGGCGTGCCCTCGAACTCGTACAGCTCGCGCAGGCGCCGCTGCACGAAGCGGCGGTAGCCGGGGTCGAGGAATCCGGTCGTGAAGAGCACGAACGTCGGCGGACGCGTCGACGCCTGGGTGCCGAACAGGATGCGCGGCTGCTTGCCTCCGCGCAGCGGGTGCGGATGGGCGGCGACGAGCTCGGTGATGAACGCGTTGAACTTGCCGGTCGGGATGCGGCGGTCCCAGTTCTCGAGCGCCTGCTCCAGGGCGGGCACGAGCTTGTCGAGGTGACGACCGGTCTTCGCCGAGATGTTCACCCGCGGAGCCCAGGCCACGTGCGCGAGGTCCTGCTCGATCTCGCGCTCGAGGTAGCGGCGCCGGTCGGCGTTCTCCATGTCGTCGTCCGACAGACGGTCCCACTTGTTGAACGCCAGCACGAGCGCACGGCCCGATTCCAGCACCATGTCGATGATGTTCAGGTCCTGCACGCTGATCGGCTGCGACACGTCGAGCACGACGACGGCGACCTCGGCCTTCTCGAGCGCGGCCGACGTGCGCAGCGACGCATAGAAGTCGGCACCCTGCTGCAGGTGCACACGGCGACGGATGCCCGCGGTGTCGACCAGACGCCACATCTTGCCGCCCAGCTCGACGATCTCGTCGACCGGGTCGCGGGTGGTGCCCGCCAGGTCGTTCACGACCACGCGCTCCTCGCCGGCCGCCTTGTTCAGCAGCGACGACTTGCCAACGTTCGGACGGCCGATGATCGCGACGCGGCGCGGACCGCCGATCTCCGCCTTCGCGACGGCCGACACCTCGGGCAGCTTCGCGATGACGAGGTCGAGCAGGTCGGCCACGCCGCGGCCGTGGATGGCCGAGACGGGATGCGGCTCGCCGAGACCCAGGTTCCACAACGGCGCCGCCTCGGGCTCCTGGCGTGCGTCGTCGATCTTGTTCGCGACGAGGAAGACCGGCTTGCCGCTCTTGCGCAGCAGCTTGACCACGTGCTCGTCGGTAGAGGTGGCGCCGACCTTCGCGTCGACGACGAACAGCACCATGTCGGCGAGGTCGATCGCGACCTCTGCCTGCGCTGCGACCGAGCGGTCGATGCCCTTGGCATCCGGCTCCCAGCCGCCCGTGTCGACGAGCGAGAATCGACGATCGCTCCACTCGGCCTTGTAGGTCACGCGATCACGCGTGACGCCGGGGGTGTCTTCGACGACCGCTTCACGGCGGCCGAGGATGCGGTTCACCAGCGCCGACTTGCCGACGTTCGGGCGGCCCACGATCGCCACCACGGGCAGGGCGGGCGAGTACTCGATGCCGTCCTCGCCGAGGGCGACGCCCTCCAGCAGCGCGGCGTCGTCTTCTTCGAGCTCGTAGTCGCTGAGCGATGCGCGCATCGCGGTGGCGCGCTGCTCGGCGAAGTCCTCGTCGAGCGAGGCCATCTTCTCGGCGAGATCGTCGGGGGCGCCGGTGTACTCTTCATCGGCCATGTTCAAGCTCCTCTGTCAGCGTCGCGCCGCTGGGCGATCACCGCGAGCACGGCGTCGATGGTCTGCGCGAAATCAAGTTCGGTGGAGTCGACCACGTCAACGCCCTCCGCGGCGTTGAGGAAGTCGACGACGGCGCTGTCGGACGCGTCGCGCTTGTGCAGCGCGTCCGCGACAGCGGCGGCATTCTCGCCCGCGAGCTCGCCGGCGCGCCGGGCGGCGCGTACCTCCGGCGCCGCGGTGAGCAGGATCCGCACAGGCGCGTCCGGCGCCACGACGGTGGTGATGTCTCGTCCTTCGACGATCACGGCCGGGTAGTCGGACTCGGCGACGATGCGGCGGAACATCTCGTTCACCTGCACCCGGATCTCGGGCACCCGGGCGACACCGCTGACCGCGCTCGACACCCGCGGCTCGCGGATGGCCGCGGTCACGTCGGCGTCGCCGACGCGCACGATCCGGTCGTCGGGGTCGAGTCCCTGCGAGAAGGGGAAGTCGGATGCCGCGGCGCGGACCGCGTCGGCATCGGCCGTGTCGTCGCCACGGTCGAGCACGTACCACGCCAGCGCGCGGTATGCGGCACCGGTGTCGAGGTAGCCATAGCCCTCGCGACGCGCGATCTCCTTCGAGACGCTGGACTTGCCGGAGCCGGCCGGTCCGTCGATCGCGATGAACTTCGAAGCGTCAGTCATTGGTGTTCCCCGCAATCCGCCAGCCGCGCTTTTCCAGCCCCTCGATCGCGCCCCGCAGCGCGGCCGGTGCCACGCTGATCTCGGCGAGACCGAACTGCGCGCCCGGAGAGTGCTCCAGGCGCAGGTCCTCCACGTTCACGCCCAGCTCGCCCAGCTCGCCGAACAGGCGTCCCAGCTGACCGGGGGTGTCGTCGACCATGACGACCATGGTCTCGAAGTGCCGGTTCTGGCCGTGCTTGCCCGGCAGGCGCTCGACACCCTCGTTGCCCTGGCGGATGGCATCCGCCACCGTGCGCCGGGCCCCCGGCGCATCCGGCTCGCGAAGCGCGTCGGCGACCTCCTTGAGGTCGACGGCCAGCGCGTCGAGCAGCTCGACGACGGGCGCGGCGTTCGCGCCCAGGATCTGCACCCACAGCTCGGGGGCCGACGCGGCGATGCGTGTCGTGTCGCGCACCCCCTGGCCGGCCAGGCGCAGCGAGCCCTCCTCGGCCTCGGCCAGACGGCCGGCGAGCAGGCTCGCGACCACCTGCGGCACGTGCGAGGTGAGCGCGACCGAGCGGTCGTGCTCCTCGGGGGTCATCTCCAGCGGCATCGCGCCGACGTCGAGGGCGAGAGCCTCGACGAGGGCGAGATCGGCGGCGCGGGTCTCGTCATCGCGGCAGACCACCCACGGGCGTCCGATGAACAGGTCGGCGCGCGCGGAGATCGCTCCCCCGCGCTCGCGACCGGCGAGCGGGTGCGAGCCGATGTAGCGGGTGAGGTCGATGCCGCGACGGCGCAGCTCTTCGAAAGGCTCGAGCTTCACGCTGGCGACGTCGGTGACGACGGCGTCCGGATGCGCGCGGAGCTCGGCCTCGATGACATCGGCGGTGACATCCGGCGGCACGGCGACGACGATCAGTCGCGGCGCGTCGTCGTCGCGCGCGGCTCGGCCGGCGCCGTAGTCGATCGCGAGACGCAGCTGCGACGGCGAGGCGTCGGCGAGCACGACGTCGACGCCCTTGGCGCTGAGGGCATGCCCGATGCTGGAGCCGAGAAGGCCCGCCCCGACGACGCGCACCGTCCCCGAGAGCCGCGCGGCGTTCTGCGACGCGCGCACGCTGTGGGAATCGCTCACTCGTTCTCCTGAGGGCTGTCGTGCGCTCGGCGCTGCTCAGCGGCAGCGGGCGCCGGGGAATCCTGGCGCGACAGGGTCAGAAGTGCGCCTCGTTCGATTTTAGTCAGCTCGCGCGCCTTGCCGACCGGGAGAGTTCCCAGGTGCAGCGGGCCGAACTGGCGGCGCACGAGCTCGTCGACCGGATGCCCCACCGCCGCCATCATGCGCCGGACGATCCGGTTGCGTCCAGAGTGCAGCGTGAGCTCGACCAGGCTCGACCCGCGCGACACGTCGAGGAGCCGGGCTTTGTCGGCCTTGATCGGTCCGTCGTCGAGCTCGATCCCCCGGGTGAGCGTGGCGATGGTCTGCGCGGTGACCGCCCCGGACACCTTCGCGATGTACACCTTCGTGACTCCGAACGACGGGTGCGCGAGCACGTGGGCGAGCTCGCCGTCGTTGGTGAGGATCAGCAGGCCGCTCGTCTCGGCATCCAGTCGCCCGACGTTGTACAGCCGCTCGGGCCACTCCTTCGTGAAGCGGCGCAGGTCGGGTCGGCCGTTCTCGTCGCGCATGGTGCTGACCACGCCCGTGGGCTTGTTCAGCATGACGTAGCGCTTCGAGACGTCGAGCTGGACGGCGGTGCCGTCGACGTCGACGAGGTCGGTCTCGGGGTCGATGCGGGTGCCGAGCTCGGTGATCGTCCTGCCGTTGACACGGATGCGCCCCTCGACGATGTACTGCTCGACGACGCGGCGCGACGCCACCCCGGCGTTCGCGAGCGCCTTCTGCAGCCGGATGCCCTCTGGCTGGTCCATGGGGGGCCGGTCTGTGCTCATCGGATGATTCCCTCTTCGAATCCGTCGGCGCCGTCGTCGAGCAGCGGCGAGATGGGCGGCAGATCGTCGATCGAGTTGATGCCGAGGTGCTGCAGCAGCTGGTCGGTGGTGCCGTAGTTGATCGCGCCGGTCTCGGAGTCGGCGAACAGCTCGGTGATGAGCCCGCGCGCGAGCAGGGTGCGCACCACCGAGTCGACGTTGACGGCGCGGATGGACGCCACCTGGCCGCGCGTCACGGGCTGCTTGTACGCGATGACGGCGAGGGTCTCGAGCGCGGCCTGGGAGAGCCGAGCCGGCGCCTGCCCGCCGATGAAGTCCGCGACGAGATCGTCGTGGTCATCGCGCACGTACAGCCGCCAGCCACCCCCGACCTCGCGCAGCTCGAAGCCGCGGCGCGGCCCGGCGCCGCGCCCGTCGTAGTCGTCTGCCAGCTGCCCGAGCACCTGCCGTACTGCCGGAACGGGCGCGTGCACGGCGGCGGCCAGGGCGACGACACCGATCGGCTCGTCGACGATCAGCAGGATCGCCTCGACGCGCTCGGCCAGCGGCGACACGGCTGTCGCGGCGGCGCCGGCGGCGTCGGCGTCGTCGGCGTCGGCGTCGTCTGCGTCGGCGGTGTCCGCGTCGGCGATGTCCGCGTCGGAGATGTCCGCGTCGGAGATGGCGGCATCAGCGATGTCTGCGTCGGCGGTGTCTGCGTCGGCGGTGTCTGCGTCGGAGATGTCTGCGTCGGCGGTGTCCGTGTCAGCAGGCCGCGCCGCTGTGCGGGCATCAATCTCATCGGTCATAGTCTGCTCCCAACGTGGCCAGCTGCTCGTCCGACCAGCTCTCGGCCGACCAGCGCAGGGTCAGCTCGCCGAGCGGCTCGAGCTGCTCGAACGACAGCGCGGCGTGGCGGTACAGTTCGAGCACCGAGATGAAGCGCGCCACCACGATGCCCGGCTCGCTGATTCCCGCGACGAGCTCGCGGAAGGTCAGCGATTCGGTGCTGCGCAGCAGCGTCACGACGATCGCGGCCTGCTCGCGGATGCTCACCAGAGGCGCGTGCAGGTGATCGAGTCCGACGCTCGGCAGCTCCTTCGGCGTGAGCGCCATCAGCGCGAGCGCGGCGAAGTCGGCGGGCGTCAGCGTCCACACCAGCTCGGGCGTCCGACTTCGGTGCTTCTCGTCGAGCGGCACGGCGCGCACATGCCGGCGCTCCTCCCGCTGCAGGCACCGCGCGAACCACGCCGAGACCTCCTTGAACGCGCGGTACTGCAGCAGCCGCGCGAACAGCAGGTCGCGCGCCTCGAGCAGGGCGACGGATTCGGCATCCACCAGCTCGCCCTGCGGCAGGAGTCCCGCGATCTTCATGTCGAGCAGGGTGGCCGCCACGACGAGGAATTCCGACGCCTGGTCGAGCTCGGCGTCGCCGTCGAGCTCTTTCAGGTACGAGATGAACTCATCGGTGACCCGGCTCAGCGAGACCTCGGTGATGTCGAGCTCGTGCTTGGAGATGAGGGTGAGCAGCAGGTCGAACGGTCCGTCGAAATTCGACAGGGAGACCCGGAAGGCGTCAGGCGGCTCGGCGCGGCGGCCGGGCTCGTCTGGCTGGGTCGCTGAGCCTGTCGAAGCGCGCTCGACCGACTCAGGCGACGGCGCCACGGGCGACCAGCTCCCGCGCCAGTCGCAGATACGCCTGTGCTGCGGCGTGCTCGGGCGCGAACTCGGTGATGGGAACGCCCGACACAGACGCGTCGGGGAACTTCACGGTGCGACCGATCACGGTTTCGAGGACGTCGTCACCGAAGGCCTCCACGACGCGCTCCAGCACCTCGCGCGAATGCAGCGTGCGCGGGTCGTACATGGTGGCGAGCAGGCCGTCGAGCTCGATGGCGGGGTTGAGCCGGTCGCGCACCTTGTCGATGGTCTCGATCAGCAGCGCCACACCGCGCAGGGCGAAGAACTCGCATTCCAGAGGGATGAGCACGCCGTGCGCCGCCGTCAGCGCGTTCACCGTGAGCAGGCCGAGCGACGGCTGGCAGTCGATGAGGATGACGTCGTACTCGCCCGACACGTGCCGCAGCACCCGGGAGAGGATCGTCTCGCGGGCCACCTCGTTGACGAGGTGCACCTCGGCTGCCGAGAGGTCGATGTTCGCCGGCAGGACGTCGAGGTTGGGGACCGACGACTGCACGATCGCCTCGCGCGGGTCGCGCTTGGTGTCCAGCAGCAGGTCGTACACGGTGGGCACGTCGTGGGTCTGGATGCCCAGGCCCGCCGACAGCGCGCCCTGCGGGTCGAAGTCCACGGCGAGCACACGCCGGCCGTACTCGGCGAGAGATGCGGCGAGGTTGATGGAGGTCGTCGTCTTGCCGACTCCGCCCTTCTGGTTGCACAGCGCGATGATGCGCGCCGGGCCGTGCGAGGCGAGCGGCGCGGGCGTGGGGAACCCCTGATAGGGACGACCGGTCGGGCCGATGGGGGTGTCGTCACCCTTCGTCGCCTTCGACCTGCTCTTCGTCACCTTGTCCGCCATCCTTCTCCTTCGTGCTCGCTCGATTCTAGCCGCAGGCCGCCGCATGGCACCGGGCGGCACGCGGCGCGCGCTCCAGCCCGGATCCGCCGCGCTCAGCGCGCCCGGGGGTGGGACGTCGCATAGACGTCGCGCAGGGCATCCACCGACACGTGCGTGTAGATCTGGGTGGTCGCCACCGACGCGTGGCCGAGCAGCTCCTGCACGACGCGCACATCGGCGCCGCCCTGCAGCAGATGCGTCGCGAAACTGTGCCGCAGGGTGTGCGGAGACACGTCGGCGTCGATCTGGGCGCGCTCGGCGGCGGCGCGGATGACCAGCCACACGCTCTGCCGCGACAGCGGCGCCCCTCGCGCTCCGAGGAACAGCCGAGCGGTCGCGCGGCCCCTGGCCGCAAGTCCAGGACGCACGCGCGTCAAGTAGGCGTCGACGGCGTCCCGCGCAAACGACCCCACGGGCACCATGCGCTCCTTGTCGCCCTTGCCGCGCAGGCGCAGCACGTCACCGTAGGCCAGGTCGTCGACGTCGAGCGAGACGGCTTCCGAGACCCGGGCCCCCGTCGCGTACAGCAGTTCGAGCAGCGCGCGATCGCGCATCCCGATCGGCTCGTCCGCCGACGGGGCCGCGAGCAGTCGCTCGACCTGCTCGATGGTGAGTGCCTTGGGCAGGCGCTGCGGCGTCTTCGGCGGCCGCAGCCGACCGGTCGGATCGGCGCTCTCGATCCCCTCCCTGACGAGGAAGCGGTGCCATCCGCGAACGGCCGACTGCAGCCGCGCAAGGCTCGTCGCCGCCGGTGGCGGGTCGGCGCTCGCACGATCGGCGATGAACGCCGTCACGGTGCGAGGGTCGATCGCGTCCGTCGTCACGATGCCCTGCTCCCCCAGCCACGCGACGTATCCGGCCAGGTCGCGCTGGTAGGCGGCGACGGTGTGCGCGGAGAGCCCGCGCTCGATCGTGACGTGACGCACGTACGCGTCCAGCGCCCGGTCGAGCCGCACCTCAGCGCTCGTCGCGTCGCTGCGCGCGCAGGCGCCGCTCGGCGGCGAGCACGCCGATGCTCAGGATGCCGTTGTGCAGCCGCCCGGCCATCACGCCGTCCGCCGCATCGGCCAGCGGCACCCACTCCACGCGGATGTCGGCCTCCTCGTCCTGGCGGTCATGGGCGTCGGCGTCCGACAGCCCGGTCGCCAGGTACACGTGGATCATCTCGTCGTTGCCGCCGGGGGTCGTCCACGCCGATACGAGGTGCTCCCAATGCTCGGCGACGATGTCCGCCTCCTCGGCGAGTTCGCGCCTGGCGGCGTGCGCCGGCTCCTCGCCGGCGACGTCGAGCAGACCCGCGGGCAGTTCCCAGTCGCGGTGGCGGATCGGGTGCCGGTACTGCTGGATCAGCAGCACCCGCTCCTGCTCGTCGAGTGCGACGACCGCCACGGCGCCGGTGTGCGCGACGTACTGCCGGCGGATCTCGCCGTCGCCGTAGCGCACCCGGTCGTCGCGCACGTCCCAGACGGCACCATGGAAGGCCAGGTCGCTGGAGATGACCTCGGGCTCGAACGGCTCGTCTTCCAGGGGCACGGGGATCAGGCGTCCTCGGTGAACAGCTCGCTGGCGCGGTGGCGCTCGATGGCCGCGCCGACCAGACCGCGGAACAGCGGGTGCGGTGCCGTCGGACGCGAGCTGAGCTCGGGGTGCGCCTGGGTGGCGATGTAGAACGGGTGCACGTCGCGGGGCAGCTCGACGTACTCGACAAGGTCGAGGTCGGGGTTCAGACCCGAGAACACCAGCCCGGCGTCGGCGAGACGCGGCCGGTAGGCGTTGTTCACCTCGTAGCGGTGACGGTGCCGCTCGGAGGCGGTCGGCGCGCCGTACAGGTCGCGGGCGAGCGAGCCCTCGGCGAGGGCCGCCTCATACAGGCCGAGGCGCATGGTGCCGCCCAGATCGCCCCCCTCGAGTATCTCGATCTGCTCGGCCATGGTCGCGATGACCGGCTCGGCGGTGTCGGGATCGAACTCGGTCGACGAGGCGCCCTCGATCCCGGCGACGTCTCGCGCGTACTCGATCACCATGCACTGCAGCCCGAGGCACAGGCCGAGGGTGGGGATGCCCTGCTCACGCGCGAACTTCAGCGCGCCGAGCTTGCCCTCGATGCCGCGGATGCCGAAGCCGCCGGGCACGCAGATGCCGTCGAGGTCGCCGAGCGCCTTGGCAGCCCCCTCCGGCGTCTCACAGGTGTCGGAGGCGATCCAGCGGATGTTGACCTTGGTCTCCTGCGCGAAGCCGCCGGCCTTGAGCGCCTCGGTGACCGACAGGTAGGCGTCGGGCAGGTCGATGTACTTGCCGACGAGGCCGATCGTGACCTCGTGCTTCGGGTTGTGCACGGCGTGCAGCACGGTGTTCCAGCGGGTCCAGTCGACCTCGCCCGCACGGCCGAGACCGAGCCTGCGGATGATGTAGGCGTCCAGGCCCTGGTCGTTCAGGGTCGACGGGATGTCGTAGATGCTCGGCAGGTCGACGGTGTTGACCACGCCCTCGACGTCGACGTCGCACATCAGGGCGATCTTGTTGCGGTTGCCGGCGCTGACCGGACGGTCGCTGCGCAGCACGAGCGCATCGGGCTGGATGCCGACCTGACGCAGGGCTGCGACGGAGTGCTGGGTGGGCTTGGTCTTCTGCTCTCCCGAGGCGCCCATGAACGGCACCAGCGAGACGTGCACGAAGAAGACGGCGTCGCGTCCGAGCTCGTGACGCAGCTGGCGAGCCGCCTCGAGGAAGGGCTGCGACTCGATGTCGCCGACCGTGCCGCCGACCTCGGTGATGATGATGTCGGGCTGCGGCTCCTCGGTGGCCTGCAGGCGCATACGGCGCTTGATCTCGTCGGTGATGTGCGGGATGACCTGCACGGTCGCGCCCAGGTAGTCGCCGCGGCGCTCGTTCGCGATCACCTCGGAGTAGACCTGCCCGGTGGTGACGTTCGCCGCGCGGGACAGGTTGATGCCCAGGAAGCGCTCGTAGTGTCCGATGTCGAGGTCGGTCTCGGCGCCGTCGTCGGTGACGAAGACCTCGCCGTGCTCGAACGGGTTCATGGTGCCCGGGTCGACATTGAGGTACGGGTCGAGCTTCTGCATCACGACGCGCAGTCCGCGCGCGGTGAGCAGGTTGCCCAGGCTGGCTGCGGTGAGCCCCTTGCCCAACGAGGAAACGACACCGCCCGTCACGAAGATGTGCTTCGTGGTGAAGGAGCTGGTGTCGTTGTCTGGCGCCGCAACAGAAGAGTTCATCACGGGCTTTTATCCTATCAGTTGATCGCCGGCGCCGAGGCTCAGCAGTTCGCGGGCATGGGTGAGAGCGGCGTCGGAATCGGCGAGTCCGGAGAGCAGCCGGGCCATCTCGGCCTCGCGTTCGGCGCCCTCGAGCCTGGTGACGCTCGACGCGGTCACGGCGCCGTCGTTCGACTTGACCACCGAGAGGTGGTTGTTCGCGAAGGCCGCCACCTGCGCAAGGTGCGTGACGGCGATGACCTGGGAGTTCCGGGCGAGCTGCGCGAGCCTGCGGCCGACCTCGATGGCCGCCGCGCCGCCGATCCCGGCGTCCACCTCGTCGAAGACGAAGGTCGGCACCGGATCGGTCTCGGCGATGACGACCTCGATCGCGAGCATCACCCGCGAGAGCTCACCGCCTGAGGCGCCTTTCGACACCGACCGCGGCTCCGCGCCGGGGTGCGGTGCGAGCAGGATGGCGACGTCGTCGCGCCCGTGCGCGGACTCGGCGCCGGGTGAGACGCGCACCTCGAGGGTGGCATCCGGCATCGCGAGGGCGTGCAGCTCATCGGTCACGGCGGCGGAGAGCCGCACCGCCGCTGCCGTGCGCACCTCGGTGAGGGCTGCGGCCGCAGCGTCGAGGGCGTCGCGGGCGCTGTCGGCCTCGGCTGTCAGACGCTCGATGCGGTCGCCGTCGTCGTCGAGCTCGGCAAGACGCAGCGATCCGGTCTGCCAGATCTGCAGGGCGTCGTCGAGCGAGCCGTGCTGACGGATCAGTCCGCCGAGGGCCGCGCGGCGCTCCTCGACGGCGGCGAGTTCGTGCGGCCCCGACTCGTCGAGGTCGGCGAGATACCCCGAGAGCTGCTGCGCGAGATCGGCCGCGCGATAGCCGAGGTCGGCGAGCGTCTCGGAGATCTCGGTGAGCTTCGGATCGGCGCTGCGCTCGAGTGAGCGGCGGGCCTCGGCGAGCAGGGCCGCGACGTCGGGGTCGCCCTCCTCACTCGACAGCGCCGAGCGGGCGACGGATGCCGACAGGCGCAGCTCCTCGGCGTTCGCGAGACGCTCTGCGCGCTCGTTCAGCTCGACGTCTTCGCCCGGCTGCGGGTCGAGCTGCTCGATCTCGGCGAGCTGGTCGCGCAGCAGCGCGGCCTCGGCGGCGCGCCGGTCGCGGTTCTCGGTGAGCTCGGTGATCTCGGCATCCAGCTCACGCCACCGGGTGAAGCATTCGCGATACCCCGCCAGGGCGGCGGCGATCCGCTCGCCGCCGAAGCGGTCGAGCGCGTCCCGCTGGGCGGCGGCCGAGCGCAGACGCAGCTGATCGGACTGCCCGTGCACGACCACGAGCTCCTCGGCGAGCGACGACAGCACACCGGCCGGCGCCGGGCGTCCGCCGACGCTGGCGCGGCTGCGTCCCTCGGCGCTGAGCGTGCGCGACACGTAGAGCTCTGCCACGTCGCCGGCGGGTTCCAGGTCTCCCCCGGCGTCGGTGACGATGTCGGCGACGGGTCCTGTCGGGGGAACCATCCAGACGCCCGCGACGGATGCCTGCGCCGCACCGGCACGGATCGCCGAGGAATCGGCTCGTGCCCCCAGCAGCAGACCGAGCCCGGTGACGACCATGGTCTTGCCCGCGCCGGTCTCGCCGGTCACCGCGGTGAAGCCCGCGCCGAGCGGCAGCACGGCGTCGTCGATCACGCCGAGACCGCGGATGCGCATCTCATCGATCATGACGCGCCTCGCCATCCTGCGACCGGGAGCTGGAACTTGCGCACCAGGCGGTCGGTGAAGGCGGTCGGATGCAGGCGGGCGAGCCGCACCGGGCGCGACGAGCGGCGAACGACCACCCTCGCCCCCGGGGGCAGCTCGTGCGAGCGGCGACCGTCGCACCAGAGGATGCCGCTGCCGTCGGTGCGCTCGAGCATCTCGATGGCGACCGATGCCTCGGGGCCCACCACCAGAGGCTTGGCGAAGAGCGCGTGCGCCGAGAGCGGCACCACCGCGATGGCCTCGACCGTCGGCCAGATGACCGGTCCGCCGGCGGAGAAGTTGTATGCCGTCGACCCCGTCGGCGTCGAGACGACCATGCCGTCGCAGCCGAAGCTCGACAGCGGACGACCGTCGATCTCGATCACGACCTCGATCATGCGCTCACGGCTGGCCTTCTCGACTGTCGCCTCGTTGAGCGCCCACGTCTCGTACACGACGGTGCCGTGGGCATCCTTCACACGCACCGAGAGCGCGAGGCGCTCTTCGACGTCGTAGTCGCGCTCGATCACGCGGGCCACAGCGTCGTCCATGTCGTCGCGATCGATCTCGGCGAGGAATCCGACGTGGCCCATGTTGATGCCCAGGACAGGCGCGCCTGACCCGCGGACGAGCTCGGCCGCACGCAGGATGGTGCCGTCGCCGCCGAGGACGATGGCCAGCTCGAGGTCGTCGGCCGAGACATCCGCTCCCAGCAGCGCGACGTCGGCGAAGCGCTGGTCGAGTGCGACGAACTCGTGGTGCTCGTCGGCCGGCAGCACGGGGGTCGCGCCGGCGCCTCGCAGCGCCTCGACGACGCGCAGCGCAGCGACGACCGTGTCCTCCCGTTTGGCGTGGGCGACGACCAGGATGGGGCGCGCGTTCATCGTCCTCCTGCCACGTGTGCGATCTGCTCCGACCATTCTGACGGATCCGTTCCGCGACCGGGCGCGAGGTGCGCGAGATACTCGGCGTTGCCGTGGGTGCCGAGGATCGGCGAGGGCAGGATGCCGAGCATCCCGAGCCCCGCGTCGTGGGCGCTCCACAGGGTGCGCTCGACGGCATCGAGTCTGGCGTCGACGCTGGTCACGAGCCCGCCCTTCACAGCGGTGCGGCCCACCTCGAACTGCGGTTTGACGAGCAGAACGACGTCGGCCGCGGGCGCGACCGTCTCGGCGATCGCCGGCAGCACGAGATCCAGAGAGATGAACGATAGATCGCCGACGGCGAGATTCGGTCGCTGCGGCTCGCCGGTGGCGTCTGCGAGCGATCGGGCGGTCATGTGGCGGACGTTGAATCCCTCGACGCTCGTGACACCCGGGTCGACGGCGATCTGCGGCGCGAGCTGACCGTGGCCGACGTCGACGGCGAGCACGCGGCGTGCACCGCGCTCGCGCAGCACCTGCGTGAACCCCCCGGTCGAGGCACCCATGTCGAGCGCCAGGCGCCCCTCGACGCGGATCTGGAATCCGTCGAGCGCGGCGATCAGCTTGTGTGCGGCCCGGCTGACGTAGTGGTCGCCGCCGTCGACCTGCAGGTCGGCCTCATCGGCGACAGAGGTGGAGGCCTTGATGATCGTGCGGCCGTCGACGCTCACCAGTCCGTCGGCGATGAGCGATGCCGCATGGGTGCGCGAACGCGCGAGGCCCCGGGCGGCGAGGGCGGCGTCGAGGCGGGTCATCGGGTGCCGTGCGCCGAGTCGCCGGTGCGCGGGGTGCTCTCGAGACGCTTCATCAGCTCGTCGTGCATCGCGCCGTAGGCCTCGGCCCGGTCGGCGAGCGGCTGACTTTCGATCAGGCGCAGTCTGCTCCAGAGCGCATCGGTCGGCTCGTCTCGCGTGTGCTCCATCCGTCAACTGTAGCCCGGGCCACCGGTGCGGCAGCCGCGACTCTCAGGGCCTGTGGAAAGGATCGGCGTACAGCTTCTCGGGCACCCGGAAGGCGTAGATCGCCAGGCCCGTGGCCCAGATCGCAGCGGCTCCCGCGCGCAGCAGGTCGATCTGCGCCGAGCCCTCCGACAGGATCTGCACATCGCCGTTCACGATGCGCACCGATGCGCCGTTCACAGTGAAGACACCGTCCTTTGCGGTCGTCTCGGGGTACGGCTCGTGCAGGTCGCGCAGATCGGCGAGGATGTAGTCGGGCTGAGAACCCTGCGGGGCGGCGAGCACGTGCTTGGGCCGGTCGATGCCGGTGAGCACCAGCGCCGAGTCGATGCCCGCCCGCACCGCCCCCATGATGTCGGTGTCTAGGCGATCGCCGAGGAAGAGCGGACGCTGGGCGTCGAAGCGCGCGATGGCCTCTTCGAAGATGGGCGTCTCGGGCTTGCCCGCCACTGTCGACAGCCGGCCGATCGCGGTGTGCACCGCAGACACAAGCGTGCCGTTGCCGGGCGCCACGCCCCGCTCGCGCGGGATGGTCCAGTCGGTGTTGGTGGAGATCCACGGGATTCCGCCCTCATCTTCCGGCACCTTGAGAGCGAACGCGGCTTCGGCCAGGTCGGTCCACGCGACGTCCGGGCTGAAGCCCTGCACGACGGCGGCGGGCGCGTCCTCCGCGCTGCGAGTGACGGTGTACCCGGCCTTCTCGGCCTCGACGACGAGCCCTTCTCCTCCGACGATCAGGATCGTGGCCGGGGCCGGGACCATCGTCGCGAGCAGTCGCATCGCGGCCTGCGGGCTGGTGACCACGTCGTCGGCCGCGACGGTCAATCCGAGACCGGTGAGATGCTCGGCGACCGACGCGTCGGTACGCGCCGCGTTGTTGGTGATGTACCCGAGACGAGCGGTCTGTGCAGCCCTGTTCAGGCTGTCGATCGCATGCGGCAGCGCGTTCGGCCCGGCGTAGACGACCCCGTCGAGATCGGCGAGGATCGCGTCGCGGCCGGCGAGCGGGGTGGCGGTCGGCTTGGCGGCCGTCTTGGCGCGGCGGAACAGGGCCATCAGCGATCGGACTCCGCGACGTCGGACGCGGAGGAGGCCTCGTCGGGGGATGTGTCATCCCCACCGCCGGCGTCCGAAGCGTCAAGGACGGCGGCGTTCGGAACGGCTGCGTTCGGAGCATCCGCATCCGAAGTATCCGCATCCGCCAGGAGCTGCGGCTCGGCGACATCCGCATCTGCATCCGCATCCGCATCCGCATCCGCATCCGACGCAGGCTGCGGCTCGGCGGCGTCGGCGGAGTCATCGGCGGTATGCGCACCGTCGTTGTCGTCGAAGTCCTCGATCATGCCGTCTTCGACGATGATCTCGTCGAACTCGCCGTCGTGCCCGAGGGCGGAGGCGGCCACTTCAGCGCGCTGCGTCCAGAAGGTCGCCTCTTCGGTGCGACCGAGGTCTTCGAGCACGGCTGCCCGGGCCGAGAAGAGAGCGGGACTCCACTCGAAGGCGCGGTCGGGGTCGAGCTCGGGTATCTCGAGTTCTCCGAGCGCGAGTTCGGTCTCCCCGCGATCGAGGCGGGCGCCTGACATCGCGATGGCCAGAGCCACGCGCACGGCGGGAGCAAGGGCGGCACGATCGACCGCCCGTCCCTCCTCGAGTGCGCGATCCGGCCGGCCGACACCGCGCTCGCTGTCGACGATGAGGGCGATCTGATCGTCGTTTCCGGAGATGCGACGGTAGGTGCGCAGCTCCCGCAGCGCGAGGGCGAAGTCACCGATGCCGTAGGCGGTGATCGCGAGGGTCTCGCGCACGACGGCGACGCGCCCGGCGCGGCGCGATGCGGCCAGGGCGTGCTCGTGCGCACGGGCGGGGTCGTCGTCGATCAGCTGCGCGACCATTGCAAGGTGTCGTGCGACCTGCTCGGCGTTCTCTTTGCTGAGGGTCTTCAGCTCGTTGCGCGCAGCAGGATGCAGGTCGCGCGCGGTGATCTCGTCGGGCAGCGGAGGCTCGGGAACGCGCTCGCGAACCGGGGCGTACTCGTTGACAGGTCGGTCGACGCCACCACGGGGACGGTCGCGGTACGACGCGCGCTCGCCCTGATCGCGGTCCCGCCGCGGGCGGTCACCGTAGGGGCGACGCTCGCCCTGGTTCCGGTCACCATAGGGACGACGCTCACCCGACTGGTTCCGGTCACCGTACGGACGACGCTCACCCTGGTTCCGGTCACCGTACGGGCGACGCTCACCCGACTGGTTCCGGTCACCATACGGGCGACGCTCACCCGACTGGTTCCGGTCAGCGTACGGGCGACGCTCACCGGACTGGTTCCGGTCACCATACGGGCGACGCTCACCCTGGTTCCGGTCACCATACGGACGACGCTCACCCGACTGGTTCCGGTCACCATACGGGCGACGCTCACCCTGGTTCCGGTCACCATACGGACGACGCTCACCCGACTGGTTCCGGTCACCATACTGGCGACGCTCACCGGACCGATTGCGGTCACCGTACGGGCGACGCTCACCCTGGTTCCGGTCACCATACGGGCGACGCTCACCGGACTGGTTCCGGTCACCATACGGGCGACGCTCACCCGACTCGTTCCGGTCGCCGTACGGGCGACTCTCACCCGACGGACGGCGCTCGCCCGACTGGTTGCGGTCACCGTACGGACGGCGCTCACCCTGGTTCCGGTCACCGTACGGGCGACGTTCGCCGGGCTGGTTCCGGTCACCATACGGGCGACGCTCGCCGGACTGGTTCCGGTCACCATAGGGACGACGCTCACCCTGGTCACGGTCACGATACGGGCGACGCTCACTCGACTGGCTGCGGTCGCCGTACAGACGGCGCTCACCATCGCGGCGCGGTCCTCGAGACGAGGAGTCGCTGTAGCGAGGCTTGCGGTCGGAGCCGGAACGTCTGTTCTGCGCGTCTTCGCCCTCGTTACGGCGATCCCGCTGCTCATCTGACATTCTGACTCCCTGTTCTGCTGCAAAACGCAAAATGGCCACCCAGCTCTGGGTGGCCATTTTACTTAAGAGAAGTCCGGCGGTGTCCTACTCTCCCACAGGGTCCCCCCTGCAGTACCATCGGCGCTGTGAGGCTTAGCTTCCGGGTTCGGAATGTGACCGGGCGTTTCCCTCACGCTATGGCCGCCGTAACACTATTGACATGTTCATCGGCAACATCACTCGCGTGGAGTGTGTTGTTTGGTTCCGACCGTACGTCGAGAACCACAAAGTGGACGCGTTCATCTCGCAGAAAGAGGTGTTATCAAGTCATCGGCTTATTAGTACCAGTCAGCTGCACACGTTGCCGTGCTTCCACATCTGGCCTATCAACCCAGTCGTCTGGCTGGGAGCCTCTCACCCCGAGGGGTATGGAAGTCTCATCTTGAGGCCGGCTTCCCGCTTAGATGCTTTCAGCGGTTATCCATCCCGAACGTAGCTAACCAGCGGTGCTCCTGGCGGAACAACTGGCACACCAGAGGTTCGTCCAACCCGGTCCTCTCGTACTAGGGTCAGATCCTCTCAAACTTCCTACGCGCGCAGCGGATAGGGACCGAACTGTCTCACGACGTTCTAAACCCAGCTCGCGTACCGCTTTAATGGGCGAACAGCCCAACCCTTGGGACCTACTCCAGCCCCAGGATGCGACGAGCCGACATCGAGGTGCCAAACCATGCCGTCGATATGGACTCTTGGGCAAGATCAGCCTGTTATCCCCGAGGTACCTTTTATCCGTTGAGCGACAGCGCTTCCACAAGCCACTGCCGGATCACTAGTCCCGACTTTCGTCCCTGCTCGACCTGTCAGTCTCACAGTCAAGCTCCCTTGTGCACTTACACTCGCCACCTGATTGCCAACCAGGTTGAGGGAACCTTTGGGCGCCTCCGTTACTTTTTGGGAGGCAACCGCCCCAGTTAAACTACCCACCAGGCACTGTCCCTGAACCGGATCACGGTTCGAAGTTAGATATCCAATATGACCAGAGTGGTATTTCAACAATGACTCCACCGTAACTGGCGTCACGGCTTCACAGTCTCCCACCTATCCTACACAAGCCACACCGAACACCAATACCAAGCTGTAGTAAAGGTCACGGGGTCTTTCCGTCCTGCTGCGCGTAACGAGCATCTTTACTCGTAGTGCAATTTCGCCGAGTTCGCGGTTGAGACAGTTGGGAAGTCGTTACGCCATTCGTGCAGGTCGGAACTTACCCGACAAGGAATTTCGCTACCTTAGGATGGTTATAGTTACCACCGCCGTTTACTGGGGCTTAAATTCTCAGCTTCGCCTTGCGGCTAACCGGTCCTCTTAACCTTCCAGCACCGGGCAGGCGTCAGTCCGTATACATCGACTTGCGTCTTCGCACGGACCTGTGTTTTTAGTAAACAGTCGCTACCCACTAGTCTCTGCGGCCACCACGCCCTTTTCGGAGTGAATCCGTATAAGCGGGTGGCCCCCCTTCTCCCGAAGTTACGGGGGCATTTTGCCGAGTTCCTTAACCACGATTCTCTCGATCTCCTTGGTATTCTCTACCTGACCACCTGAGTCGGTTTGGGGTACGGGCGGCTTGAACCTCGCGTCGATGCTTTTCTCGGCAGCATAGGATCACCCACTTTTTATCCGCATCGTGTCTCAGCCTGTATGAGTCACGGATTTGCCTATGACTCGGCCTACGCACTTGCACCAGGACAACCATCGCCTGGCTTGGGCTACCTTCCTGCGTCACACCTGTTAATACGCTAGCCGCACCAGCATAGGGTCGTGTGCTCCACCGGACGGTGAACCCCGAAGGGTTCGATGTCCGGCTTTGGACACTTAGCATTACTGGATTGACTGGGGCGGTTCTTCGCCGGTACGGGAATATCAACCCGTTGTCCATCGACTACGCCTGTCGGCCTCGCCTTAGGTCCCGACTTACCCAGGGAAGATTAGCTTGACCCTGGAACCCTTGGTCTTCCGGAGGACGTGTTTCTCACACGTCTTTCGCTACTCATGCCTGCATTCTCACTCGTGTGGCGTCCACGGCTGGTTTCCACCGCCGCTTCACTCGCCACACGACGCTCTCCTACCCATCAACACGGCTGGACCACGAAGGCCTACCAAAAATGTCAATGCCACAACTTCGGTGGCGTGCTTGAGCCCCGTTACATTGTCGGCGCGGAATCACTTGACCAGTGAGCTATTACGCACTCTTTCAAGGGTGGCTGCTTCTAAGCCAACCTCCTGGTTGTCTAAGCAACTCCACATCCTTTTCCACTTAGCACGCGCTTTGGGACCTTAGATGGTGGTCTGGGTTGTTTCCCTCTCGACTATGAAGCTTATCCCCCACAGTCTCACTGCTGCGCTCTCACTTACCGGCATTCGGAGTTTGGCTGACGTCAGTAACCTGGTGAGGCCCATCGGCCATCCAGTAGCTCTACCTCCGGCAAGAAACACGCAACGCTGCACCTAAATGCATTTCGGAGAGAACCAGCTATCACGAAGTTTGATTGGCCTTTCACCCCTATCCACAGCTCATCCCCTCAGTTTTCAACCTAAGTGGGTTCGGTCCTCCACACGCTCTTACACGTGCTTCAACCTGGCCATGGATAGATCACTTCGCTTCGGGTCTAGAACATGCGACTAAAAACGCCCTATTCAGACTCGCTTTCGCTACGGCTACCCCACACGGGTTAACCTCGCCACATATCACTAACTCGCAGGCTCATTCTTCAAAAGGCACGCTGTCACCCCTGCTAAGGAGGCTCCAACGGTTTGTAAGCAAACGGTTTCAGGTACTATTTCACTCCCCTCCCGGGGTACTTTTCACCTTTCCCTCACGGTACTTGTCCGCTATCGGTCATCTGGGAGTATTTAGGCTTATCAGGTGGTCCTGACAGATTCACACGGGATTTCTCGGGCCCCGTGCTACTTGGGATACTCTTCACGCTGCGCACAACATTTCGACTACGGGGCTGGCACCCACTATGGCCCGCCTTTCAAGACGGTTCGTCTATATCGTCACATCACGCCGAACACTCGGCAGAATGTTCAAAAGAGTCCCGCAACCCCGGGCATGCAACGCCTGCCGGCTATCACACACACCCGGTTTAGCCTCATCCGCTTTCGCTCGCCACTACTCACGGAATCACTGTTGTTTTCTCTTCCTGTGGGTACTGAGATGTTTCACTTCCCCACGTTCCCTCTACCCGCCCTATATATTCAGGCGGGAGTCACCAGGTCGCACAAACGCCTGGCGGGGTTTCCCCATTCGGACACCCTCGGATCAAAACTCGCTTATCAGTTCCCCGAGGCTTATCGCAGATTGCTACGTCCTTCTTCGGCTCCAGATGCCAAGGCATCCACCGTTTGCTCTTAAAGACTTGAAATCACATGAGATAGGTCAGACCCAGGAAAAGGCCTGACCCGGTTTTCTTTAAGATGCTCGCGTCCACTGTGTAGTTCTCAAAGTACGGGCGGTCCCCCCTCGCATCTCCACAAAAGAGACGACGAGAAGGGCCACGAGGAGTCGGTTCGACCAAACGGCCGGCCCGGTCCCTCAGGACCCAACAGCGTGCAGCCGCCCCGCTCCCCGACCCCACCGTTCCAGATCCCGAAAGACCGTACTAAGCAAAGCCAGCTGCGCTGACGGCATGTCAAATGTTCCACCCATGAGCTCCGGTCACACACATTCGGTGTGAATCCGGCTCTGTCAGAACCGAAGTCCTGCAGTGCTCCTTAGAAAGGAGGTGATCCAGCCGCACCTTCCGGTACGGCTACCTTGTTACGACTTAGTCCTAATTACCGATCCCACCTTCGACAGCTCCCTCCCACAAGGGGTTAGGCCACCGGCTTCAGGTGTTACCGACTTTCATGACTTGACGGGCGGTGTGTACAAGACCCGGGAACGTATTCACCGCAGCGTTGCTGATCTGCGATTACTAGCGACTCCGACTTCATGAGGTCGAGTTGCAGACCTCAATCCGAACTGGGACCGGCTTTTTGGGATTCGCTCCACCTTACGGTATCGCAGCCCATTGTACCGGCCATTGTAGCATGCGTGAAGCCCAAGACATAAGGGGCATGATGATTTGACGTCATCCCCACCTTCCTCCGAGTTGACCCCGGCAGTATCCCATGAGTTCCCACCATTACGTGCTGGCAACATAGAACGAGGGTTGCGCTCGTTGCGGGACTTAACCCAACATCTCACGACACGAGCTGACGACAACCATGCACCACCTGTTCACGAGTGTCCAAAGAGTTGACCATTTCTGGCCCGTTCTCGTGTATGTCAAGCCTTGGTAAGGTTCTTCGCGTTGCATCGAATTAATCCGCATGCTCCGCCGCTTGTGCGGGTCCCCGTCAATTCCTTTGAGTTTTAGCCTTGCGGCCGTACTCCCCAGGCGGGGAACTTAATGCGTTAGCTGCGTCACGGAATCCGTGGAAAGGACCCCACAACTAGTTCCCAACGTTTACGGGGTGGACTACCAGGGTATCTAAGCCTGTTTGCTCCCCACCCTTTCGCTCCTCAGCGTCAGTTACGGCCCAGAGATCTGCCTTCGCCATCGGTGTTCCTCCTGATATCTGCGCATTCCACCGCTACACCAGGAATTCCAATCTCCCCTACCGCACTCTAGTCTGCCCGTACCCACTGCAAGCCCGAGGTTGAGCCTCGGGATTTCACAGCAGACGCGACAGACCGCCTACGAGCTCTTTACGCCCAATAATTCCGGATAACGCTTGCACCCTACGTATTACCGCGGCTGCTGGCACGTAGTTAGCCGGTGCTTTTTCTGCAGGTACCGTCACTCTCGCTTCTTCCCTGCTAAAAGAGGTTTACAACCCGAAGGCCGTCATCCCTCACGCGGCGTTGCTGCATCAGGCTTCCGCCCATTGTGCAATATTCCCCACTGCTGCCTCCCGTAGGAGTCTGGGCCGTGTCTCAGTCCCAGTGTGGCCGGTCACCCTCTCAGGCCGGCTACCCGTCGACGCCTTGGTGAGCCATTACCTCACCAACAAGCTGATAGGCCGCGAGCCCATCCCCAACCGAAAAATCTTTCCACCCGCACACCATGCGGTGACGGGACATATCCAGTATTAGACGCCGTTTCCAGCGCTTATCCCAGAGTCAGGGGCAGGTTGCTCACGTGTTACTCACCCGTTCGCCACTAATCCACCCAGCAAGCTGGGCTTCATCGTTCGACTTGCATGTGTTAAGCACGCCGCCAGCGTTCATCCTGAGCCAGGATCAAACTCTCCGTAAAAAAGAAATGCATACACAATCGGGAAAACGACCATGCAGCGAGTTTGAAACTGACCAAAAGAGACGAACATCATTGCTGACATTCATATAAATTGATCCAAAGGAATTCTCAACCAACCCCCACAAGGGTTGGACGAGGATAATTTGGCATTTGACAAGTGCACGCTGTTGAGTTCTCAAGGATCGGACGCACCCGCACACCCACCCCAACAGGGCGAGAAGCGCAGGGCAACTTCACAATCTTATCCATCCCGGCCCGACTGTCAAACCGACACGCCGAGAGGACCAGGACCAGATCCGCACCCCGTCTCCGAGGCAACTTCTCCAGCCTAACCCATCCGACCAGACTGTCAAATCGACAACCCCGACTGGGATGACCACACTCCCCGGGCCTAACAGCCCCTCCAGACCAGCAAGTGATCCGAAGTAGAGGTGGGTGGTTCGCTACTTGGAGGGGAGCCAGGCCCTTCAGGCCTTCCGCTCAACCGCTTGGGGCGAACAAGTAATAAGTTACGCCCATCCCCCACACCCCGCAAATCACCACCACACCCCGGGCGTGTCGCACCCCCACACCCACCACCCGAAAACCCCCCACCACCAGGACAACACCCAGAGCCGCCGGCAGGGGTGAGCGCGCGGCTCTGCGGGCGTAGTGTCTGCTCATGCGACAGACCGCGGCCGCAGAGCCCGTACCTCTTGCATCATCCCTGGCGGTGGGTGAACTCGCCTGGGCAAGTGTCTGCGCCGTGGGCGCCGCAGTGCGCCCCGACGAACTACAGCCACCGGACCCGGATCAGATCGCCGCCGCCTACCGCAGCGACCGCCACCTGCTCATCGACGCCGTACCGCCCGACGTGTGGTCACCCCTATCGCGGTTCTGGCAGACAGCCGATGGGTGCGTGCGCACGCACGGCAACTATCCGCATCATGCGGCGGCGCTCAAGAGAGGTCTCGCCCTGCCGTCAGACGCCTCTGTCGAGCAGGTCTCCGGTCGGTTGGCGACAATGACGGCTGCCGCCGCCTGCCGCGACATCACTGCCGCAGGAGGACTCTGCGCAGCAGTGCGTCGGGAGGATCCGCGATACGACGCGGCGCTCCGGCGCCGCCCTCTCGTCGAGACGCGCCGCCTCGCCGACTCCCCCGCACGGTCAATGCCGTCGGATTCCCGGGCCGCTCCCCTCGCGGGGGTTCGCGTGCTCGACCTCACCCGCGTGATCGCCGGGCCCGTCGCGACACGGACGCTCGCCCTCGCGGGCGCCGATGTGCTGCGACTCGATCCGCCCGAGCTCCCCGAGCCGCCATGGCAGCACCTCGACACCGGACACGGCAAGCGTTCCGCGCTGCTCGACGCAGCGACCGAAGCTCCTCGTCTGCACCGGCTCCTGACCGACGCGGACGTCGTCGTCCTCGGCTATCGTCCGGCTGCGCTGCGCCGGCTCGGGCTCTCACCCGAGGTGCTCGCCGAACGGCATCCGCACCTGGTCGTCGCGCAGCTCAGCGCGTGGCCGGGCGAGGATTCCCCCCGCGGCTTCGACAGCCTGGTGCAGGCGGAGTCCGGCATCTCATGGCTCGAATCCACCGACGGATCCGCTCCCGGCGCCCTGCCCGCTCAGGCTCTGGATCATTCCGCCGGTTATCTGCTCGCCGCGGCGATCATCGACGCCCTGCGTCGACGTGCGCGCAGCGGCGGCAGCCGCCTGGTGCGCACCTCACTGCGTCGCGTGGCCGCTGAACTGCTCGGGATGCCACGGGGCGAGCGCCCCGCGGTGACCGCACCCTATGCGGTTCGCACGCAGCAGTTCGATGTGGCCGGCCACGTCGTCACCACTGTCGCTCCGGCGGTGCGCTGGCCCGGTTCGCCGGAGTGGTTCCCGCCGCCTCGGCCATGGGGCGAGGATCGCGCCGAATGGTGACGATGAGCAGGCACAGGGCGAGTGTCAGCGCTCCCCACAGGCCGGATGCCGCCGGCAGCGTGCGGTAGGCGAGCTGCTGCACAGTGATGCCGGGGGCGGAAGAGGCCAGACCGAGCAGCCACGAGACGCCGAGCAGTGCGGGCAGCGACAGCATCCACAGCCACCGCAGCCACCCGGGGATGCCCTGCGAGCGCGGTTGCGCCGGGCGCTGCCGCACCCACCGCAGCGCGAACCAGGCGAGCGCCAGCAGGCCGACGATGCTCGAGCCGTGCTGCAGCCACTTGTATCCGGGCATCGGGCCCCACATCTGCTGCAACGCGGTCAACGTCTCGACGCCCCAGCGCCCCTCGTGGGTGAACAGATCCCAGCCGATGTGCGAGAGCACACCGAGGACGAGTGACAGCGCGAGCAGCCACGGTCCGCGGCGCCCACCGCGCCCGCGCACGGCATCCCGTGCTGCCGACCACCCGGAGACCGACCACTCCGAGGGAAGACGCCGCGCGAGGGCGTCCGGCGCGAGGGCGACGAGGCCCGGTCGCAGCACGACTCTCCACACCAGCAGCAGCACGAACGCGACGAGCGCCGTGTACACGACGTTCGCCGGCGCGTGGGTGAACAGGTAGTCGAGGCCGAGGCCTCGCATGAACAACGGCAGGTCGGGCGTCATCGCCCCGATCGCGAGCGCCGCCGGCACCAGCGGGGTGCGCACGAACGGCAGCGCGACGACGGCGTGACTGGGCGTGAACGGCATGCGGTCTCAGCTGTCGGTGAGTTCAGCGGTCGGCTCAGGCGCCGGCCGGCTCTTCGCGCGCGGTACCGCCCGAGCCGTCCGTCTCCGCGCCGACCACGGTGAGCGGCATCGTGCTGGTGTCGATGAACGGGTTCTCGTCCTGCCCCGCCACGAGCTCCTCGGCCTCGGCCTCGCTCTCGACCGTCGGCACCGAGCCCAGCAGCGGACGCTGCGCGGTCTCGCGCATGCTCAGCAGAGCGACACCGCCCAGCGCGGCGAAGAACATGATGTAGAACGCGGGCATGTAGATGTTCCCGGTCAGCTCGATCAACGCCTGGCTGAACAGCGGCGTGGTGCCGCCGAACAGCGACACGGCGAGGTTGTAGGCGATGGCCATCGCGCCGAACCGCGACGCCGTGGGAAACAGCGCGGGCAGGGCCGAAGCCGAGATCGCCACGTAGAACGCCACCGGGATGGCGACCATGGCCAGCGCGATCATGACCGCCCACTCCTCGCCGATCTGCATCACCGCGAAGGCGGGCAGCATGAGCACGATCGTCGATCCGACGGCGATGCCGTACACCGGTCGCCGGCCGATGCGGTCCGACAGCTTCCCGATCAGGGGCAGGCACGCGCTCATCACGATGAGCACCGGGACGGTGGCCAGCGCCGCCATGAGGTTCGACACCCCGACCTCGGTCTCGAGATAGGTCGGCATGTAGCTGGTGAGGGCGTACCCGGCGGTGTTCGTCGCCGAGACGAGGGCGACGCCGATGAGGATCTGCCGCCAGTAGTGGCGGAAGATCCCGGCGACTCCCTGGCGCGCCATGGGATCGGCGGCGTCGGCGCGGTTGAGTCCCGCGCTCTCCTCGGCCTCGTAGGCGGGGGTCTCGGGGATGCGCAGGCGGAACCAGATCGCGACCGCGCCGAGCGGGATGGCGATGAGGAACGGGATGCGCCAGCCGTACTCGGTCATGGCGTCGGGGCCGGACAGGTTCTCGGTGATCCAGGTGGTCAGTGCCACGACGCTGGCGCCGGCGGCGAAGCCGACGTAGGAGCCGACGTCGAGGAACGACGACCAGTAGCCGCGGCTGCGGTCGGGCGAGAATTCCGAGACGTACGTCGTCGCGCCGGCGTACTCGCCGCCGGTCGAGAAGCCCTGCACCATCTTCAGCAGGTACAGCGGGATGATGGCCCACAGGCCGATCTGCGCCGAGGTGGGCAGCACGCCGATCAGGCCGGTCGCCGCCGCCATCATCGCCATCGTGAGGAACAGCACGCGCTGCCGCCCGATGCGATCGCCCAGCGGCCCGAGCACGAGCCCGCCCAGCGGGCGCACGAGAAACGAGATGGCGAAGCCGAGCAGGGTGATCAGCAGACCCCACGCACCCGGCAGGTCGCCGGTGAAGACGACGGCGAGTGTCACGGCGAGGTAGCCGTAGACCCCGAAGTCGAACCACTCCATGAAGTTGCCGACGACGGTGCCCGAGATCGCCGTCCTCAGACGGCTCTTGCGGACGACCAGAACGTCATCGACCTGCAGCCGGCGTGTGACGCGGCGCGGGGCGGTACGGCGGACATGTGCTTCCTTGGGCAAGGGGACCAGCTCCTCGAGTGCTTGCGGACAGCGTCAGCTGTCCGATGCTACTGCAGTCCCCGGAGGGGAAGCCGGGTAGCCACGCCGAGCGGCCTCACTGCGGGAGCACTCCCGCGAGCGTCTTCTTGCCGCGGCGCAGCACCGAGACCCCGCCGGGCAGCGTGCCACGAACCACGGCATCCGGGTCGCTCACCTTCGCCCCGTCGAGGGTGACGCCGCCCTGCGAGATGGCTCGGCGCGCCTCGGAAGCGCTGGCGACCAGTCCGGTCGCCACCAGTGCCTCGACCACGGATGATCCCGCCGGAAGCGTCGCGTTCGGCAGCTCGTCCAGCGCGGTGCGCAGGGTCGCCGCGTCGAGCTCGCCCAGGTCGCCCTGACCGAAGAGCGCCTCCGATGCGGCGATCACCGCGGCGGTCGCTTCGACGCCGTGCACGGTCGTGCACACCTCGAGCGCGAGGCGCTTCTGCGCCGCACGACGGAAGGGCTCGCTCTCGACGAGCGTCGCGTACTCCTCGATCTCGGCACGGGTGAGGAAGGTGAAGACCTTCAGCCGGTCGATCACATCGGCGTCGGCGGTGCTCAACCAGAACTGGTACATGCGGTACGGGCTGCACATCTCGGCGTCGAGCCAGATGGCGTTGCCCTCGCTCTTGCCGAACTTCGTGCCGTCGCTGTTGGTGATCAGCGGGGTGCCGATGGCGTGCGCCGAGACGCCCTCCACACGGTGGATGAGGTCGGTGCCGCTGGTGAGGTTCCCCCACTGATCGCTGCCGCCCGTCTGCAGCACGCAGTCGTACGAGCGGAACAGCTCGAGGAAGTCCATGCCCTGCAGGATCTGGTAGCTGAACTCGGTGTAGCTGATGCCTGCGTCCGAGTTCAGGCGCGCCGCGACGGCATCCTTCTTCAGCATCGTGCCCACGCGGTAGTGCTTGCCGATCTCGCGCAGGAAGTCGATGGCGCTCATCGGCGCCGTCCAGTCGAGGTTGTTCACGATGCGCGCGGCGTTCTCGCCCTCGAAGCTGAGGAAGCGCTCGACCTGCGCGCGCAGCCGCTGCACCCACTCCTCGACCGTCTCGCGCGTGTTGAGCGTGCGCTCGGCCGTGGGCCGCGGGTCGCCGATCAGGCCCGTGGAGCCGCCGACGAGGCCGAGCGGCTTGTGGCCGGCGAGCTGGATGCGGCGCAGGGTGAGCAGCTGAACGAGGTTTCCGAGGTGCAGGCTCGGCGCGGTCGGGTCGAATCCGCAGTAATAGGTGATCGGGTCCCCGGCGAGAAGGGCGCGCAGCGCCTCCTGATCGGTGGACACGTGGACGAGTCCGCGCCACAGCAGCTCGTCCCACACGTTCTCGAACGTGGGATCGAGCGCCACCGGGGCGGTCGTCAGAGCGGAATTCGACACGCTTTCCAGGCTATCAGCGCGTGACACGCGTCCCGTCCCCGGCCGGCGTCTGATCCCCGTGGGATGCTGACGGCATGCAGCCGGTCGATCCGCTCACCTCCGCCGTTCTCTCCGCGATCATCCTGATCGCGCTGGTCGTCGTGCTCGTGTTCTCGCTGCTGGGGGTGCGCAGACCTTCGACGACGACCATGGCGATATGCGCCGTCCTCCTCGTCGCGGCGGTGACGATCGTCATCGTCGTCCGACCGATCGCGATCCCGGCGATCGCCATTCCGTTGACCGTGATCGGCATCGGCGCCGCGACGATCGGGGGCAACCCGTTCACCCGGCGGACGCTGGACATCGCCACGGGCAGGCGAGTGCGGGAGACCGAGGACGGCGGCATCCTCATCGTCGCGGCGCAGCACGCCGACCCCTCTCACGCCCGCACCCTCATGCGCGGGGGCACGGTGATCGGATATCTCGAGCGGATCTGCACCGTGCTGGCGATCGCAGTGGGGTTCCCCGAGGTGATCGCGGCGATCATCGCCGTGAAGGGCATCGGACGCTTTCCGGAGCTCGCCGAGGCCGAGGCCAGGGAGCGCTTCATCATCGGCACCCTCGCCAGCCTGCTGTGGGCAGGGGTGATCGGCCTGATCCTGCGCCTCATCCTGGGCTGAGACTGTTCCTCGTCAGATGTCGAGCAGCCGGAATCCCTCGACCACTGCCGCCGAGCCCGCGGCCGTCAGCGCCTGCGACACCGCCGACTGCGTGATCCCCTCCTGCTCCGCGAGCTCCCGCTGGGTACGGCCGAGGCAGCGACCGTAGGTCAGACGCCGCAGGCGCTCCCGCATCCCGCCGACGAGTTCGTCCCGTGCCAGCAGGTAGGCATTCGCCCATCGCACCTGCTCCGCAGGCATCTGCGCGCTCTCATCCACGGCGATCCAGCTTCGAGCCTCGGGCGCGGCGCGCCTCTGCAGCGTCTGGACATGCTCGATGGCGCTGCGCGCGGCCCACCAGCCCGGCCCCTCGGGTATGCCCTCCCGCGACGCGGCCGAGGGGATGACCCCCACATCTCCGACCCCGACGCCGAAGCGGAACTCCACTCCGTCCGGCAGTGCGAGACGGATCAGCAGCACAGAGGCAAGTGCAGCGTCGAGCGTGGGATAGACACCCTGCTGCTCATCGCCGACTGTCGGCCGGAGAGGTTGCGTGGCGAGGGGGAGATCCTGCTCTGCCCGCACGATCGCCGTATCGAAGTGCCGCTGCGCCGCGACGCGATCATCGAGCTGCCGGGACCCGATGATGTCGGCTGTGACTGCGATGACCATGACATCAGGGTATCACTGATATTCTCAAGAAATAAGTGATTCACTCATGTTCACTGCAGCCCGAAGGGATGCCCTCGGTCAGAGGCCCAGCGAATGCGCGGCGGCCTGTGCCCGGGCCACGAGCTCGGCCCGCTGCTCCGCCACCCGCTCCGGCGCCGTGCCGCCGGCACCCGAGCGCGACGCCACCGAGCCCTCGATCGACAGCACATCGCGCACCTCGGGCGTCAGATGCTCCGACACCGAACGCAGCAGCGCCTCATCCGCATCCTCCAGACCGATGCCCCGCTCCTCGCAGGCGCGCACCAGCGCGCCCGAGATCTCGTGGGCATCACGGAACGGCACGCGGCGCTTGACCAGCCACTCGGCGACATCCGTCGCGAGCGAGAAGCCCTGCGGTGCGAGCGCCGCCATCCGCTCGGTGTCGAACCGCAGAGTCGCGATCATGCCGGCGAACGCCGGAAGCACCACTTCGAGCGTCTGCACAGAGTCGAAGACGGGCTCCTTGTCCTCCTGCAGATCGCGGTTGTAGGCCAGCGGAAGACCTTTGAGCGTCGCGAGCAGTCCGGACAGGTTGCCGATCAGTCGACCGGATTTCCCGCGCGCGAGCTCGGCGATGTCGGGGTTCTTCTTCTGCGGCATGATGCTCGACCCGGTCGAGTACGCGTCATCCAGCGTGACGAAGCCGAACTCGCGGGTGTTCCAGAGGATGATCTCCTCGCTCAGACGAGACAGGTCGATGCCGGTCATCGCGGCGATGAAGGCGAACTCCGCCACCACGTCGCGTGCGGAGGTGCCGTCGAGCGAGTTCTCGGCCGGACGGTCGAGCCCCAGCTCGCGAGCCACGAGAGCGGGATCCAGGCCCAGGGTCGACCCGGCGAGCGCTCCCCCGCCGTAGGGCGAGGCGCCGGCGCGGCGCCGCCAGTCGACGAGACGCTCGAGTTCGCGCACGAGGGGCCAGGCGTGCGCCTGCAGGTGATGGGCGAGCAGCACCGGCTGCGCGTGCTGCAGGTGTGTGCGGCCAGGCAGGATGGCACCGGGATGCGCTTCGGCCTGCGCGACCAGGGCGTCGATCACACGAAGCAGGTGCTTCGCGATGATCCCGGCGTGGTCGATGAGATACATGCGCACGAGGGTGGCGATCTGATCGTTGCGGCTGCGACCGGCGCGCAGCCGGCCGCCGACCTCGGCGCCGACCTCAGCGATGAGCGCCTTCTCGAGGGCGCCGTGCACGTCCTCGTCGCCCGGATCGGGCAGCAGCGTGCCGTCTGCGATGCGGGCGGCGAGGGCATCCAGTCCCTCGTGCATGATTCGCGCCTCGTCGGCCTCGAGGTATCCCGCGGCCTCCAGAGCGGTGGCGTGGGCGTGCGAGCCGGCGATGTCGTACGGGGCGAGGATCCAGTCGAAGTGCGTCGACCGGCTCAGCTCGGCGAGCTCGGGCGAGGGTCCCCCTGCGAAGCGCGCACCCCAGAGCGCCCCGTCATTCGTGCCGTTGCCGCTCACGCCGTCGTCTCCTGCTTGCCGAGCAGCCACACCAGCAGTGCCTTCTGCGCGTGCAGACGGTTCTCGGCTTCGTCCCAGACGACGCTCTGCGGGCCGTCGATGACCTCGGAGTCGACCTCGTAGCCGCGATCGGCCGGGAGGCAGTGGATGAAGATGGCGTCCGCAGCCGCCTGCGACATGATCCCGGTGGTGACCTTGTACCCGCCGAGGTCGCGCAGCCGCTCGATCTTCTCCTCCTCCTTGCCCATCGACACCCAGGTGTCGGTGACGACCACGTCGGCGCCGACGACAGCCTCGTGGGCATCGGTCGTCAGGGTGAGCGAGCCGCCTGTCTCCGCGGCCCTGGCCTCGGCGGCGGCGACCACGTCGGCGCGCGGGGCGTAGGCCTCGGGCGAGGCGATGCGCACGTGCATCCCCGCGGTCACTCCGGCGAGCACGTAGGAGTGCGCCATGTTGCTGCGCCCGTCGCCGAAGAACGACAGGGTCAGCCCCTTCAGGTCGCCCTTGTGCTCACGGATCGTGAGCAGGTCGGCCAGCAGCTGGCAGGGGTGGAAGTCGTCGGAGAGCGCATTGACGACGGGAACCCGGGTACCCCGTGCCATCTCCTCGAGACCCGACTGCGCGTAGGTGCGCCACACGATGGCAGCCACCTGACGCTCGAGCACTCGCGCGGTGTCGGAGGGGGTCTCCTTGCCACCGAGCTGGCTGTTCGCCGTCGAGATGATCAGCGGCGATCCGCCCAGATCCGCGATGCCCACCGCGAACGAGACTCGGGTGCGGGTCGAGGACTTGTCGAAGATCACGGCGACGGTCTGAGGACCTGAGAGAGCCTTGCTCGCCCAGCGATCCTTCTTCAGCTCGAGCGCGAGGTCGAGGATCTCGGCCTGCTCGGCAGGGGTGAGGTCGTCATCGCGCAGCAGGTGGCGGGTCATGCGGAAGCCTCCGTGAGGGTGGTTGCGGTGGGTGCCTGGACGGTCTCGGCGATGGCCGCGAGCGCGGCGCCGAAGCGGACGACGAACTCCTCGACCTCGTCGTCGCCGATCGTGTAGGCGGGGGCGATGCGGATGGTGTCGGCCGTGGGCGCGTTGACGATGAGGCCGCGCTCGTGCGCCGCCGCGCGGACCTCCGCGGCGACCGGCGCGCTGAGGTGGATGCCGATCAGCAGCCCCGCCCCGGACGTGCCGTCCACCAGGGGCAGGGAGGTCACGGCGCCGCGCAGCTGGGCGCCGCGCGCGGTGACGTTCTCGAGCAGGTTCTCGCTCTCGATGTGCCCGAGCACGGCGTTGGCCACGGCGCTCGCGAGCGGATTGCCACCGAAGGTCGAGTTGTGAGTGCCGGGGTAGAACAGGTCGCTGGCCGCGCCGAAGGTGATCAGCGCGCCGAGCGGGAAGCCGGCCCCGATGCTCTTGGCCACGGTCACGGCATCCGGCGTGATGCCTTCGCGCTGGAAGGCGAACCACTCCCCCGTGCGCCCCGAGCCGGTCTGCACCTCGTCGAGGATGAGCAGTGCGTCGTTCTCGGTGGCGAGCTCGCGAGCACGGGAGAGGAAGCCGGCCGGCAGCTCGACGACGCCCGCCTCGCCCTGGATGGGCTCGACGATCATCGCCGTGACGGCGTGCGACGCGAAGGCCGCCTCGAGGCTCTCGACCGAGCGCTCGACGGTCACCACGTCCGGAATGGCGGGCTCGAACGGGTCGCGGTACGCGGCCTTCGGCGTCAGCGACAGCGTGCCCATCGTGCGCCCGTGGAAGGCGCCCTCGACCACGAGGATCGTCGTGCGGGCCCTGCCCTCGGTCTCGGTGAAGCGCGCGCCGTGCAGACGCGACAGCTTGATGGCGCTCTCGTTCGCCTCGGCACCGGAGTTCGCCAGGTACACGCGGCCCTGCTCGCCCGTGCCGGCGAGGCGCTTCAGCCGCGCGGCGATCTCGAGCTGTGCGGGCGAGGCGAAGTAGTTCGACACGTGCGACAGCGTCGCGGCCTGTCGCGAGACGGCGTCGACGAAGACGGGGTGGGCGTGCCCGAGGCAATTCACCGCGATGCCCCCGAGGAAGTCGAGGTAGCGGTTCTCGTCGGCGTCCCACACCCACGACCCCTCACCACGGGTGAGCAGCGCCAGCCGCCCGCCCAGGCTCATCAGATCGCGTGCCACATCGTCGTTCCAGTCAGACATCCTTGACCACCTCCGTGCCGATCCCCTTGCTCGTGAACAGCTCGACCAGCACCGAGTGCGGCACGCGTCCGTCGATGATCGCGGCGGCGTCGACGCCTCCCTCGACGGCGTCGAGGCAGGCCCGCATCTTCGGGATCATCCCCGACTCGAGGGTCGGGAGCATCTCGACGAGAGCGCTCGAGGTGATGTGCGAGACGAGCGAGTCGCGGTTCGGCCAGTCGGCGTACAGTCCCGGCACGTCGGTGAGGATCACCAGCTTGCGTGCGTCGAGTGCGACGGCGAGGGCGGATGCCGCGGCATCCGCGTTCACGTTGAGCGACTGACCCGGGTGATCGAGGTCGGGGGCGATCGACGAGACGACCGGGATGCGCCCGGCGGCCAGGTGGTCGAGCACAGGCGTGGGATCGACCTGCACGACGTCGCCGACGCGACCGAGGTCGACCTCTTCGCCATCGATCACGACGCCTCGACGACGCCCGCCGAACAACCCGGCGTCCTCACCGCTGAGCCCGGTGGCGATGGGCCCGTGCGAGTTGATCTTCGCGACCAGCTGCGGGTTCACCTGACCGGTCAGCACCATGCGCACCACGCTGATCGCCTCGGTGTTCGTGACGCGGTAACCGCCCTTGAACTCGCTCGGGATGGCGAGTCGGTCGAGCATGTCCGAGATCTGCGGCCCTCCGCCGTGCACGACGACCGGCTGCACGCCGACGTAGCGCAGATAGGCGATGTCCTGCGCGAACGCCTCCTGCAGCTCATCCGAGACCATCGCATTGCCGCCGTACTTCACGACCACGATCTGATCGCGGAACCTCTTCAGCCACGGCAGGGATTCGATGAGGGTCGCGGCCTTGACGGCGGCCTCTTCGGGCGCGGTGTCCTGGATGTCGGTCATGAGGCGTAGGCGCTGTTCTCGTGCACGTAGTCGTGTGTCAGGTCGTTGGTGAGGATGGTCGCGGTGGCGTCACCCATCTTCAGGTCGATCTCGATGTGCACCGCACGCGGTGTGAGGTCGACCTCCTCGCGCGGCCGGTCCGGCCCTCCCGCGGTGCACACGCGCACGCCGTTCATCGACACGTCGACGTCGTAGGGGTCGAACTGGGCCGAGGTCGTGCCGATGGCGGCGAGCACACGACCCCAGTTCGGGTCGTTTCCGAAGATGGCCGCTTTGAAGAGGTTGTTGCGGGCGACCGACCGGCCGACCTCGACGGCCTCGGTCTCGGTGACCGCATTCTTCACCTCGACCGCGATGCTGTGGCTGGCGCCCTCGGCATCGGCCTGCAGCTGCTCGGCGAGATCACGGCACAGCTGGGTGAGCGCGGCGGCGAAGTCGTCGAGATCGGGACGGATGCCGCTTGCGGCGTTCGCGAGCAGAGTGACCTGATCGTTGGTCGACATGCATCCGTCGGAGTCGAGCCGGTCGAAGCTGACGGCGGTCGCCCTGCGCAGCGCCGCATCGGCCTCGGACGCCTCGAGGTCGGCATCGGTGGTGATCACCACGAGCATGGTCGCGAGTCCCGGCGCGAGCATGCCGGCACCCTTCGCCATTCCGCCGATCGTCCAGCCCTCCCGGCTGACGACGGAGGTCTTCGCCACGCTGTCGGTCGTCATGATCGCGAGGGCCGCGTCGTCGCCGCCGCCGGGGCTGAGCGCGGCGATGCCGCGCTCGACACCGTCGAGCACCTTGCCGCGGAACACCTCGTCGCCGGTGCCGATGAGGCCGGTCGAGCACACCAGCACGTCACCCGCGCTCACACCGAGCAGCTCGGCTGCCTTCTCGGCGGTGAGGTGTGTGGTCTGAAAGCCGAAGGCGCCGGTGAAGCAGTTGGCTCCGCCGGAGTTGAGCACGACGGCCTCGACCACTCGATCGGCGATGACCTGCTGCGACCAGATGATCGGGTTGGCCTTGGCACGATTGGTCGTGAATACGGCGGCGCCGATCCGGCGCGGGCCGCGGTTGACGACCACGGCGACGTCGGGCTTGCCCGTGCTCTTGAGCCCTGCGGCGACTCCGGATGCTTCGAATCCCTGGGGTGCGGTGACACTCACGGCGCGACTCCGTTCACGGTGAGGGCGCGGCCTTCGGGCAGACCGAGCGCGATGTTCATGGACTGCACGGCGGCGCCGGCCGTGCCCTTGACGAGGTTGTCGACGGTGGTCACGACGACCACCCGGTTCGCGGCCCGGTCGATGGCGAGACCCATCAGCGCGGTGTTCGCGCCGAGCACGTCGGCGGTACGGGGGAAGTGCCCCGCGGGGAGCAGCTGCACGAAGGTCTCGTCGCCGTAGGCGCTCTGCCACGCGTCTCGGATCTGGGCGTCGGTCGTGCCGGGGACGATCGGCGCAGTCGAGGTGGCGAGGATGCCCCTGGCCATCGGGACGATGACGGGCGTGAACGAGATGCGGATGTCGTCGGGCGCGTGGGCTGATGCCGCGGCCAGCGCCTGGCGGATCTCGGGGATGTGGCGGTGCGTGCCGCCGACCGCATACGGGTTGGCCGTGCCGAGGATCTCGCTGCCGAGCAGGTTGGTCTTCAGGCTCTTGCCTGCGCCCGAGGGGCCGACGGCGAGCACGCTGACGATGTCGGACGGGTCTATCACTCCGGCGGCGACTCCGGGGGCGAGACTCAGGCTGACGGTGGAGGCGTTGCAGCCGGGAGCGGCGATTCGCGAGGCGCCGCGCAGGTTCTCGCGCTGCTTGCCGGCCGCGGTGAGCAGCTCGGGAACCCCGTACGCCCACGGTTCGTGGAACGCGCCGCCGTAGAAGGCCTCCCATGCATCCGGGGAGGTGAGCCGGTGGTCGGCGCCGGCATCGATGATCAGAGGCGCGTCGCCCAGCGCATCCGTGTACTGACCCGACTGGCCGTGCGGCAGGGCGAGGAAGACGATGTCGTGCCCCGACAGGGTCTCGGCGGTGGTGTCCCGCAGCGTCAGATGCGCGAGGGAGCGCAGGTGCGGCTGGTGCTCGACGAGGGGCTGACCGGCGTTGGAGTGCGCGGTCACGGTACGGATCTCGATGTCGGGATGGGCGGCGAGAAGCCGCAGGATCTCGCCTCCCGCATAGCCGGATGCGCCGGAGACGGCGACGGAGTACGTCATTCTTCTACCTTAACGGTCGGGGCTCGATCGACCCCGAGGATGACGCGGGATGCGAGCGATGAGCGGGGCCGGGGCGGCGACACCGGTTCCCTTCGATTCGGATCCCTGAGCCGTCTATGGGCTGAGCTCGTCGAGGGGCGCGGCGTCGCCTAGAGTCGGCGGCCGCCGCGGCGTCGGCGCACAGCAGTGACGCTGAGGATGAGCGTCTGAGAGGGCTGTGCGGCCGAGGGCATGCGGCGACAGTAGCGCCGAGGCCGCGGCATCCGCAAATCCGCGGCCTCGGCGCCGTGCCATCAGCGGATGTCGAAGAACGCCCGCTCGTGCTCCGCTGCGCCGATGAACGCGCGGTGCATGCGCCTGCGGAGCTGCTCGTCGGACGCGGCCGCCACGGCGGTGACGAAGCCGATGGCGCGCTCGTTCGCCTCGGCGAACTCGGGGTCGGCGTAGGTCTGCAGCCAGGACGCGTAGGGGTGGCGCGGATCGAGCGCTCGCGCGCCGAACTCCCCGGCATGCAGCCGCTCGCCGAGATCGGCGTACAGCCAGAAGCACGGAAGCACGGCGGCGATCAGCGTCGCGTACTCACCCGAGAACGCGGCCGCGCGCAGATGGTCGAGGTACGCGGTGGTGACCGCGCTGGGCTCGGCGTCGAAGGTCTCTGCGGTGATTCCCGTCTCGGGCGTCAACCACGAGGCGTGCAGCTCGAGCTCTCCGGCTATGCAGCCCTTCGCAGAGTCCGCCCAGAACGCCTGTTCGGCTGCCGTCGGCGCGAGCCGCGCCGCCTCTGCGAGCACTCGGGCGTACTCGCGCAGATACAGCGCGTCCTGCGCGAGGTAGAACAGAAAGTCCCGTCGATCGAGGGACCCGTCGGCGAGTCCGCGGATGAAGGACAGCTCGTCGATGTCGCGCCGGATCGCGGTGACGCTGCGCCACCACTCGTCCCGGATCTCGTCAGCCGTCGGACGTGTGCCCAGACCGCCGCGCTGCCACAGCCCGGCGAAGTGGCTCACCGGTCCGTGCCCGCGCCCGACGTCCAGGGTGCCGGCCGCCCGCAGCGACTCCCGCAGCCAGGCACGCGCCTCGCGCACGGCATCCGGCCAGTCCCGTCCCGCCGCGCGCAGGGCGGCGAGCCCCGACGAGAGCGAGCATCCTGTGCCGTGCGTGCTGGTCGTGTCGATGCGGGGGCCGTCGAATGAGGCGAGCGCCCCGTCCGGTCCGACCAGGGCATCCGGTGCTGAAGGACCGCCGAGGTGGCCGCCTTTCGCGAGCACGAGAGCCCCCGTGTCCCTCGCCAGCTGCTGCGCGGCGCCCAGCGCATCGTCCCATCCGCCGATCGCGCGCCCCGTCAGCACGGCCAGCTCGTCGAGATTGGGCGTGATCACGTCTGCGAGGGCGGCGAGCGCGCGCAGTGCCTCCTCCGCCTGCGCATCGAGCAGGCGGTCGCCGCTGGTGGCGACCATCACCGGGTCGAGCACGACCGTCGCCGGACGGTGCGTGCGCAGCCAGTCGGCGACGGTGCCGATGATCTCGGCGTCGGCCAGCATCCCGATCTTCACCGCGTCGATCGCGATGTCGTCAGACAGGGCATCCAGCTGCGCACGCAGGAACGTCGCCGGCGGCACGTGCACGCCGCGGACGCCGCAGGTGTTCTGCGCCGTGAGCGCGGTGATCGCCGCCATCCCGTATCCGCCGTGCGCGGCGATCGCCTTGAGGTCGGCCTGGATGCCGGCACCGCCGGACGGGTCGCTGCCGGCGATGCTCAGCACGCGGGCAGCGGTGCGTCCTGTCCAGCGACGCCGGAACTCGCCTGCGGCTTGGCGGGCATCCGGTGCCGCGCAGATGGCGGAGACGACGGCGATCCCCGCCGCACCCGCCTCGCGCAGCGCCGCGGCGTCGTCGATTCCAATGCCGCCGATCGCCACTGCCGGTACGGGGCTCTCCGCGGCGAGCGCACGGAATCCGTCCACGCCGAGGGCGGGCGGATGATTCGCCTTGGTGCTCGTGGGGCGGATCACTCCGATGCCGACGTAGTCGACGGTCCCGGCGGGCAGGGTGCGGACGGCGTCGAGGTGCGCCGACGTGTTCGCGGTGAGCCCGATCAGCGCATCCGGTCCGAGCAGACGCCGCGCCTCGGCGACAGGCATGTCCGACTGCCCGACGTGCACACCGTCGACCCGCGCTCCACGCCGTCGGGCCTCGAGGGCCGCGTCGACGCGGTCATCGACGACGAGCAGCGCCCGACCGGCGATCACCTCGCTGAGGGCGACGAGCTGCTCGACGACCGATCGGTCGGACGCGCTCTTGTCACGCAGCTGGACCACGCTCACGCCGCCCGCGACGGCATCGCGCACCGTGTCGACGACCCCGCGGTCGCCGCACAGCTCGGGATCGGTGACCAGGTGCACCGACAGGTCGCCGATCACTTCGCCTCCTCCTCGACGTGCCCGAGATTCTCGTCGACTCGCGCCTCGGCGGTCACATCGGCGGGGTCTATGCCGGCGAGCGCGTCGAGCAGGCCCACCGCGAAGCTGCCCGGCCCGTCGGCGACACGGGCCGCGTGCTCGGCCGCCAGGGTGTACACGAGCGTCGCTGCGGACACCGCCTCCAAGGCATCCGCGTCGTGATCGCGTGCAGCGCCGAGGAAGGCGGCCATGAGCGCCCCGAGGGCGCAGCCGCCGCCGGTGACGCGGGTGAGCAGGGGGTCTCCGTTCGCAATGCGGATCACACGCGTTCCGTCGGTGATCAGGTCGACCGCTCCGGAGACGGCGACCACGGCGCCGAAGCGAGTGGCGAGCGACCGCGCCGCGCCGAGCGCGGCGTCGGAGTCGTCCAGGGCATCGACCCCCCGTCCGCCCGCGCCTGACCCGGCAAGCGCAAGGATCTCACTGGCGTTGCCGCGCACTGCCGTCGGCCGCATGCCCACCAGGTCGGCTGCCAGAGCGGTGCGCACCGGGAGGGCGCCCACGGCGACCGGATCGAGAACCCACGGCGTTGCCGCCGCGTTCGCTCCGGCGGCTGCTTCGAGGCTCGCCGCGCGCTGCTCGGGCGAGGGCGTGCCGAGGTTGATCAGCAGTCCGGACGCGATGCGCGCGAACACCCCGGCCTCCCCGACAATGTCGACCATCGCGGGCGAGGCGCCGACGGCGAGGAGGACGTTAGCGGTGAAGCCGGTGACGACCGCGTTGGTGATGCAGTGCGTGAGGGGCGGCGCCTGCCTCACGTGGGTGAGGAGCTCGGCGCAGACCGCCGGAATACGGATGGATGGACGCAGAAGATCGCTCATGGACGACATCCCTTCGCTAGTACGAACTAGATCAGGTTCGACGGGTGTGATCTCAGCCGCGGATGCGGCACCCCGTGTCACTGCACACGAGTCTAGCGAGGCCATCGTCGCGTGCCGCCGGTATGACGCCTCGTGTCAGGGCGATGTCAGCTGGTCGATGAGCGCGACTTCGTCGTCGCGGCTGATTCCTGCTCGGCGCTCGCGATCCAGACCGCGGGCGCGCTCGTCGTCGAGGACGACGCGGATCGTCTCGTCGAGCGGGCGGAACGACCCGCCGGCCGCGCGGTACGCGGAATTGTCGCGACGCATGAAACCGGGCATGTCGGCCGGCAGCCAGAGCGGCAGCGACCTCTCCCCCATCCAGTACTGCACGTCGTGCGCCTCGAGCCACTCATCGCCAGCCTCGAGCAGCTCTCCGCTGTGCCCGGCTGCCGCGCGAACGCGGCTGAGCAGCTCGGCGAGCGGATGCACCTCTCCGATGGCGTTCATGATCCCGCTCCGCCGCGCAGCGGCGAGGAAGTCGGCGAGGTCGTCGACGTCGATCACCTGGGCGACGCGTCCGGCCAGCTCTGGCACCAGCACGGGTCCGATCCCCGCCCGCGCGAAAGCCGCCGCCCAGTATCCGAAGCGGTCGCTCGGGTCGCCTGCACCCACGATGAGGCCGGGGCGCACGATCAGCGCCCGGTCTCCGAGCGTCACCACGGCGTCCTCGGCCGCGACCTTCTGCGCCCCGTAGTCGTACTCGTCGCCGGGCTGCGCCGGCGCGAGCCTGACCCCCGACTCGTCGAGGCCGTCGGCGACGTCATCGGAGTAGACCGACATCGACGACACATACGTCCAGTGATGGGCGCGGTCGCCGAGCGCCTCGACGGCCGCAGCGACGTGGTCGGCGCGCGATGACACGTCGACGACCTCGTCCCAGCTCTGCTCGGCGAGCTGCTCGTATACCCGGGGGTCGTCCCGATCACCGCGGAGCAGCACCGTGCCGTCCGGCGCGGGGCGCTCACCCCGTGCCAGACAGATCACTTCGGCGCCGGCATCCCGCCACCGCCGGGCGATCCGTCCGGAAAGCCATCCTGTTCCGCCGAGCACGAGCACCTGAGTCATGCGGCCATGACATCACCGGCGTGCTCCGAGCGGAAGCGATTCCGCTCAGAGCAGAGCGGAACGCGGCGCAGCCCTCCTGATCCCGTCGGCTCAGGAGGGCTGCACCGCGTGCGGTCAGTCGCGGATGGTCGCGTCGAAGCGCTCGGCGGCGACGGCGACTCCGGCGAGCTTCGCCTCGGTCGCCTCGGCCGCGGTGAGCGTGCGGTCGGATGCCCGGAAACGCAGCGCGAAACTGAGGCTCTTCAGCCCCTCGCCCAACCCCTCACCGCGGTAGTCGTCGACGAGCCGCGCCGACTCGAGCAGTTCTCCGGCGCCCTCGACGAGCGCGGCGCGTACCTCGGATGCCGGCACGGCGACGCTCACCACCAGCGAGACGTCCTGCGTCGCGGCGGGGAACGTCGACAGCGACTCGGCCACGACCCGGTGACCGGCGAGGGTCAGCACGCGATCGAGATCCAGCTCGAGCACGTATGCGCGCCCGGGAAGATCGGCGTCGGCCGACACCCGCGGGTGCAGCTCGCCGACGTACCCGACCTGTTCGCCGTGCACGCTCAGCGCGCCCGCGCGGCCCGGGTGCAGCGCCGCACGCTGCGTCTGCTCGACGTCGATCTCGACGCCGGCGGCGACGCCGATCACCCGGACGGCGTCCAGAGCATCGGAGAGGTCGACGTGCTCGGCGGCGCGACCCGGCTGCCGAGGAGTGATATTCCCGGTGAGCAGCGCCGAGACGAGGCGCGGCTGCGGTGGGATCGACGCGTCGAGCTCGGCGAGCGTCTCGTCCGACGGACGCCGGCCCAGCGGCGGCACGGCATCCGTGCCGTATGCGACGCCCTCCGCAGGGGTGAACACCGATCCGACCTCGAACAGCGCCAGGTCGACGAGTCCGCGCGAGATGTTGCGGTGCGCGGTCTGCAGGAGGCCGGGCACGAGCGAGCGGCGAAGGAACGGCGCCTGACCATCGAGGGCGTTGGCGAGACGGATGCTCGGCAGGTGCGACCCGCTCGCCGAGCCGTGCAGATCGTTCTGCTCCTCCGTGGTGAACGGGAACGACGGCGTCTCGACGAAGCCGGCCGCGGCGAGCGCATCCGCCACGCGTGTGCGCCCGACCTGCAGCGCGGTGTATCCGCGGCCGGAGGGCGGTGTCGGCAGGATCGACGGGATGCGGTCGAGCCCGTGGATCCGCGCGACCTCCTCGACCAGCGTCCACTTGTCGGTCAGATCGCGTCGCCAGCTCGGCGGGATGACGAACCAGCCGCCGTCGGATTCGGCCAGCTCCGCGCCGATCATCTCGAGCGCGCTGACGATCTCGGCGTCGGTGTAGTCGACCCCGACGACGCCCTGCGTGAAGCCGCGGGGCAGATCGATGCCGGGGATCTCGACCTCGGTGTAGAGGGCGCCGCCCTCATCGGTCAGCCTTCCCCCGGCGAGTTCGACCATGAGGTCGGCCACGCGGCGGGCCGCGACGAACGGGATGAGCGGGTCGACGCCTCGCTCGAAGCGCTTCGATGCCTCGCTGGGCAGCTTGTGCCGGCGAGCCGTGCGGGCGATGGTGACCGGGTCGAAGGTCGCCGCTTCGATGAGCACGTTGCGGGTCGAGTCGCTCATCTCGGTGGTGCCGCCGCCCATGACGCCGGCGAGGCCGATCGGTCCCGAGCCGTCGGTGATCAGCAGATCCTCGACGTGCAGAGCGCGCTCCTGGCCGTCGAGCGTCGTCATCCGCTCCCCCTCGGCCGCGCGACGCACGACGATGCCGCCCTGCAGCCGGTCGAGATCGTAGCCGTGGATCGGATTGCCGAGCTCGAGCATCACGTAGTTCGTGATGTCGATCAGCACGCCGAGCGGGCGCATTCCCGCCAGGCTCAGCCGTGCGATCATCCACGGCGGAGTGGGCCGCGAAGGGTCGACGTCGCGCACGACGCGCACGACGAACTCGCTCGCGCCGACCGCCCCGCGGATGGGCGCCTGATCGTCGACACGGACCTCGAATCCGGATCCGGGCTGCACCTGCGAGAAGTCGCGCTCGGCCGGGTCGCGGAACGCCCCCCCGGTGGCGTGGGAGTACTCACGAGCGAGTCCCCGCAGCGAGAACGCGTAGCCGCGGTCGGGCGTGACGTTCACATCGACGGCGAAGTCGTCGAGATGCAGCAGAGCGATGGCATCCGCGCCGACCTCGGGGTCGAGGCCGAGGGTCGAGAGCACGATGATGCCGTCGTGCTCGTCGCCGAGACCCAGCTCGCGAGCCGACGCGATCATGCCGTCGGAGACGTGACCGTAGGTCTTGCGCGCCGAGATCGGGAAGGGCCCTGGCAGCACGGCGCCCGGCAGGCTCACCACGACCTTGTCGCCGACGACGAAGTTATGTGCGCCGCACACGATGCCGCGCACGCCGCCGTTCTCGGGGCCGACATCGACCTGGCACCAGTTGATCGTCTTGCCGTTCTTCTGCGGCTCGGGCTCGATCGACAGCACCTGCCCCACGACGACGGGGCCTGAGATCTCGAAGCGGTGGATGTCCTCCTCTTCGAAGCCGACCGACACGAACGAGGCCAGAACGTCCTCCGCAGTGGCATCCGGCGCCACGTCGACGTACTCGCGCAGCCACGAGATCGGAACGCGCATCACACCACCATCCCGAACTGCTCGCTGAAGCGCACATCGCCCTCTGCCATGTCGCGCATGTCCTTCACATCGCTGCGGAACATCAGGGCGCGCTCGACGCCGATTCCGAACGCGAACCCGCTGTACACCTCAGGGTCGATGCCCGCCGCGCGCAGCACGTTCGGGTTGACCATGCCGCAGCCGCCCCATTCGATCCAGCGCGCACCGCCGGCGAACGTCGGGTGCCACAGGTCGAACTCGGCGGACGGCTCGGTGAAGGGGAAGTAGTTGGTGCGCAGCCGCGTCTTCGCCTCGGCTCCGAACAGCTGCCGGGCGAGATGGTCGAGGGTGCCCTTCAGGTGCGCCATCGTGATGCCCTTGTCGACGACGAGCCCCTCCACCTGAGTGAACACCGGCAGGTGGGTCGCGTCGAACTCGTCAGTGCGGTACACGCGTCCGGGGCAGAGCACGTAGATCGGCAGATCGCGCTCGAGCATCGAGCGCACCTGCACGGGACTGGTGTGCGTGCGCATCACCAGGTGCCGCGAGGTCGGGTCGACGTAGAACGTGTCCTGCTCCTGGCGAGCCGGGTGGTCCTCGTCGAAGTTGAGCGCGTCGAAGTTGAACCATTCGTGCTCGAGCTCGGGCCCCTCGGCGACCTCCCACCCCATGCCGACGAAGATGTCACTGATCTGCTCCTGCATGAGCGGCAGCGGGTGCCGGGCACCGACGCGCGAGCGCGACGCGATCGCGGTGATGTCGACGCGCTCCGCTTCCAGACGCGCCGCCGTCTCGGCCTCGGCGAGCTCTGCCTCCTTCGCGGCGAGCGCCTGCGTCACACGACCCCTGCCCTGCCCGATCAGCTTGCCGAAGGCGGCCTTGTGCTCGGGGGCGACCTGACGCATCGAGGCGTTCAGCACGGCGAGCGGAGAGCCCTCGGCGACGTGCGACGCGCGGGCCGTCTTCAGCTCCGCCGTGTCGGCTGCGGCGTCGATCGCGGCGAGCGCGGCGTCGACGGCGGTCTGCACCGCCTCGGGTGTGATCTGGGGTGTTTCGGGCGAGTCTGACACGAGAGAAGAGTCTAACGGCGCCCCGACTGCCGACCCGCCCGCCGATAGGATCGCCAGCGACGACGACCGACGAGTGCGACGGGATGGACGATGACCGCGAAAGAGCTGCCCACCACGCAGGCGATCACCCTGGTCTCGGCGCCCGCACCGTATGTGCTGGCGATAGACATCGGCTCGGGGTCCACGCGCTGCAGCCTGTACGACGCGTACGCCAGGCCGATCAAGAAGCGCATCGCCAAGGCGGAGCATCTGTTCATCGAAGAGGCCGACGGCACCGCCGAGATCGACGCCGATCTGATCGTCGCCGAGGTCGCCGAGGTGATCGGTCGCGTGGTCGAGGGCATCGAGCCCGGGCTCATCCGCGCGGTGGTGATGGACACCTTCGCGTCGTCCCTGGTGTGCGTCGATGCGCAGGGCGAGGCGCTGACCCCCTGCTACACGTACGCGGATTCGCGCTCGGCCCGGCGTCTGGCCGAGCTGCGCTCCCGTCTGGACGAGACCGAGGTGCACCAGCGCGTCGGGGCGCGCCTGCACACCAGCTACCACCCGCCGCGACTGCTGTGGCTCAAGGACGAGCTTCCCGATGTCTTCGCGCGCACCGCGAAGTTCCTCTCACTCGGCGAGTACGTCTACGCCAGGCTCGCCGGCATCGAGGGTGCGGCGACCTCGACGATGGCATGGGCGGGCATCCTGAACCGGCACACCTGCGAGCTCGACGAGGAGCTGCTCGCCGTGGTCGGCGTCGACCGGTCGCGCTTCGCCCCGATCGTCGACCCCGACGAGCCGATCACCGCGGTCTCCCCCGACGTCGCACGGCGGTGGCCGGCCCTCGAGGGGGCCGCATGGTTCCCCGCCGTCCCCGACGGGTACGCCTCGAACGTCGGTGTGGGCGCCTCGTCGCCGGACACGGCCGCGATGTCAGCGGCGACCTCCGGCGCGATCCGGGTGATCGTCGACGGAACTCCCGATGTTCTGCCGTCGGGCCTGTGGGCGTACCGTATCTCGCGCACGCAGTCGATCGTCGGCGGAGCGCTCAACGACGTCGGACGCGTGACGCTGTGGCTGCAGGCGACGCTCGCTCCCCTCTCGTACGCCGAGATCGACGAGCTGCTGCGTGCGGGGCCCGTAGACGGCACCCCGCTCATGCTGCCGTTCCTCACCGGTGAGCGTGCGACAGGATGGGCCGGCAGCGCCCGCGCCGCGCTGACCGGGGTGTCGTCGGCCTCGGGGCCGCGCGAGCTGTGGCGCGCGGCCGCCGAGGGCATCGCCATCTCGTACCAGCGAGTGTTCGAGCAGCTGCGCGACGTGAACCCCCGAATCGAGCGGGTGATCGCCTCGGGAGGGGTCACCGGCGCGTTCCCGTCGATGATGGCTGTGGTCGCCCAGGCGCTCGGGTTCCCCGTGCAGGTGGTCGAGGTCAAGCGCGTCACGATGCGCGGCGCCGCGGCGATCGCGCTGTCGGTGCTGCAGCCCGATCATCCCCTCGCCATCATCCCGCAGACCGCTCTCACCCGACCGGATGCCGGGCAGCGGACGTACTACGACGATCTGCGGCGGCGCTTCGACGAGGCGTACGCGGCGATCATCGCCGGCTGAGCGGCGGAACGGAAGAAGGCGCTCCCGGGATCTGGGAGCGCCTTCTCGGCCGCGTCAGAACTGGGCGGGCGGAATGCCCGAACCGGGATCGAATTTCCCGGCCCCGCGCTGCATGGCGATGACCTCGGTCACCGTGGACTCGCCGTGGATGCGTGGGTCGCCGTCGGCATCCGGGGTGTAGCCCTTGAGCTTCGCGGAGTGACGCGTGCGCACCTCGATCCACTTCGCCACGCCGGCGAGGATCAGGCAGAGCAGGATGTAGATGCCGCCGATGACGAACGCCGACTGCAGGATGGGACGGCCCTGCTGCGAGCTGAGCAGCTTCGCGTAGTAGAGCAGCTCGGGGTAGGTGATGATGAACCCCAGCGCGGTGTCCTTGAGGGTCACCACCAGCTGCGCGACGATCACGGGCAGCATGGCCCGCACCGCCTGCGGCAGCAGGATGAGGCGCATCACGCCGCTCTTGCGCAGGCCGATCGCGTACCCGGCCTCCTTCTGGCCCTTCGGCAGCGACTCGATGCCGGCGCGCAGTGCCTCGGCGAGCACCGAGCCGTTGTAGACCATCAGTCCGATGACCACGGCCCAGTACGGGTCCATGTCGACGCCGACGACGGGGAGGCCGTAGTACAGCAGCATCATGAAGACGAGAACGGGAACGGCGCGGAACAGCTCGATGATCACGCCGACCGGGATGCGCACCCAGGCGTGATCGGAGAGGCGGCCGATGGCGAGCACGAAGCCGAGCACGAGGCTCAGCACAGCGGCGAGGGCGAAGGCGCCGAGGGTCTTGCCGAGCGCGCCGAAGATGCCCTTCCAGACGTTCGCGAAGGTGAAGACATACCACTTCTGCGGCTCGAACTGGCCGGTGACGTACATCCGGTAGAGGACGAAGCCGATCGCGGCCAGCACGACGAGGATGGTGACGACCGCGAGGATGCGGTTGCGGACGATCGCCCGGGGGCCGGGGACGTCGTAGAGCACTGAGGTCATCGTGCGATCCTCCACTTGTTCTCGAGGTGGCGCTGCACCGCGCTCATCGCGAGCACCAGCACCACGAACACCACGGCGACCCAGAGCAGGACCTCCATCGGGTTGCCGGGGCGCCCCGGCGCGTCGTTGATGGTGGCCCGCAGCGCCGCGAGCTCGGCGATCGAGAAGCCGGCGGCGACGGTGGTGTTCTTCAGCAGAGCGATGAAGACGCTCATCATGGGCGGGACCACCGAGCGGAACGCCTGCGGAAGCACGACCAGGGTCATGACCTGGCCGAACGGCAGGCCGATCGCACGCGCGGCCTCCGCCTGGCCGACCGGCACGGTGTTGATGCCCGCGCGCAGCACCTCGGCGACGTAGGTGGCGGTGTAGATGCCGATGGCGAGGATGCCGAGCACGGTGTTCGACAGGTCGGGGAGCCCGAGCTGCGGATAGCCGAACACGAAGAAGAAGAAGACGAGCGTCAGCGGGGTGTTGCGGATGATGTTCACGTACGCGGTGCCCACGCCGCGGGCGATCGGCACGGGCGAGACGCGCATCGCGCCGACGACGATGCCGAGCACGAGGGCGATCAGTCCGCCCACGAAGAACACCAGCAGCGTGTTCGCGATCGCCTCACCCCACAGGTCGAGGTTTCCGAAGATGACGTCCACGCCGTCTTCCCTTCTCAGGATGGGATCGGGGCGGCCCCGTCAGGGCCGCCCCGATGGTGATCAGTACGCGTCGACCTCGGGCTGCTCGACCTTGATCCCCGAGTCGCCGAGGTTCTTGTCGAAGATGGCCTGCCAGATGTCGTTGTTCTCGGTGAACAGGTCGTTGATGTGCGTGCGCAGCACGTCATCGCCCTTGGTCAGACCGACGCCGTAGCGCTCTTCGGTGAAAAGACCGCCGGTCACCTTGACTTCGTCCGGGTACTGGGCCGCGTAGCCGATCAGGATGGCCTGGTCGGTGGTCACCGCGTCGACCTTGCCGTCGATGAGGTCCTGGACGCACGCGGAGTACAGGTCGTACTCCTGCGTCTTGATCTCGGGGAAGTTCGCCTTGATGTTCTGGATCGGGGTCGAACCGGTCGCCGAGCACACGGTCTTGCCGTTGAAGTCCTCGAGCTTGTCGGCTTCCGGGGCGTCCTTCGCGACGAGCAGACCCTGGCCGGTGATGAAGTACGGGCCGGCGAAGTCGATCTGCTCCTTGCGCTTGTCGTTGATCGAGTAGGTGCCGACGTAGTAGTCGATGTCGCCGTTCACGATCGCCTGCTCGCGGTTGGCCGAGGCGATCGGCTTGAACTCGATCTTGTCCTCGCCGTAGCCGAGCGAGGCTGCGATCCAGCGGGCGATGTCGACGTCGAAACCGGTGCGCTCACCGGTCGTCGCGTCGAGGTAGCCCAGACCAGGCTGGTCCTCCTTGACGCCGATGGTGACCTTGCCGGCCTTCTCGATCTTGTCGAACGTCGGGCTGCCGTCGAGCGTGACGTCCTTCGCCACCTCGAACAGCGGCTTGTCGCCACCGTCTCCGGCGTCTCCGCCGCCCGGGTTGCTCGGGCTGCCGCTGTTGCAGCCGGTGAGGGCGAGCAGCGCCGCCGTCGCGATTCCGATGCCTGCGAGAGCTCGTGTGCGTCGCATGTGCTTCTCCTTCTGTGCTGTGGTGCGTTTCGATGCGGGGTCAGTGGGTGAGGAGCTTGGAGAGGAAGTCCTTCGCACGGGGGCTCTTCGGGTTGGTGAAGAACTCCTCGGGAGCCGCCTCCTCGACGATCTGGCCGTCGGCCATGAAGACGACTCGGTTGGCCGCCTTGCGCGCGAAGCCCATCTCGTGGGTGACGACGATCATCGTCATGCCCTCCTTGGCGAGCTCGACCATCACGTCGAGGACCTCGTTGATCATCTCGGGGTCGAGCGCGCTGGTCGGCTCGTCGAAGAGCATCACCTTGGGGTGCATCGCGAGCGCGCGTGCGATCGCGACGCGCTGCTGCTGGCCGCCGGAGAGCTGCGCCGGCAGCTTGGACGCCTGCTGCGCGACGCCGACGCGCTCCAGCAGCGCCATGGCCTCCTTCTCGGCCTCGGCCTTGCTCTTGCCGAGCACCTTGATGGGGCCGAGGGTCACGTTCTCGAGGATCGTCAGGTGCGCGAAGAGGTTGAACGACTGGAAGACCATGCCGACCTCGGCACGCAGCTTCGCGAGCCCCTTCCCCTCGGCGGGGAGGGTCTTGCCGTCGATCCGGATCTCGCCGCTCGTGATGGTCTCGAGACGGTTGATCGTGCGGCACAGCGTCGACTTCCCCGAGCCGGACGGACCGATGACGACGACCACCTCGCCCCGGTCGACCGTCAGATCGATGTCCTTGAGGGCTTGGAACTCGCCGTAGTGCTTCTGGACGTTCTCGACCACCACGAGGGCGTCATTGCGCGCTGCCATGAGCTACAGACTAGAACAGAGCCGCGACGCGCCGCCGCGACCCCACGCGGGTTTACCGATTCGTGACCGGTGCCTCGGCGCGGTTCCGGATGCCTGGGCGCGGTCTCAGTGCGTCGCGCGCTGCGCGAAGGCCGACTCGTAGAGGCAGACGCTCGCCGCCGTCGCGAGGTTGAGGGACTCGGCGCGCCCGAAGATCGGCAGGCGCAGAGCCCGGTCGGCCTGGGAGAGCGCATCCTCGTCGAGCCCGCGCGCCTCATTGCCGAACAGCCAGGCGGTGGGCTGGGCGAGCACGCCATCGGCGCGAGCGACGAGCAGGTCGTCGCCCTTCACGTCCGCGGCCACGACGTTCATGCCGGCGGCGTGCGCCCGGCGGATCACATCGTCGAGGTCGCCGCCGACGGAGACCGGCAGATGGAAGAGGGAGCCGGTCGTCGATCGCACGACCTTGGGGTTGTAGGGGTCGACCGTGCGTCCGGTGAGCACCACGGCATCCGCTCCTGCCGCATCCGCGGCGCGGATGATGGTGCCGAGGTTGCCCGGGTCGCGCACCTCTTCGCAGATCGCGATCAGCTTGGGCTCGGCGGCGAAGATGTCCTTCACCGAAGTCGGGGTCTGGCGCGTGACCGCAACGAGCCCCTGCGGCGTCACGGTGTCGGCCATGGCGGCCAGCACCGCCTCGGTGACGTACTCGACCTCGACGCCGTGCTCGTCGGCGAGAGCGCGCACGTCGGCGTGCTTCTCCCACGCAGTGGGGGTCGCGAACAGCTCGACGATCGCGTCGGGCAGATACTGCAACGCCTCTCGCACCGACTGGGGGCCCTCGAGCAGGAACAGTCCCGTCTCGACCCTGGCGCTGCGCTTGGTCAGCTTGGCGACGGCACGGACGCGGGGAGAGCGGGGGTTCTCGAGCACGGGCCCAGTCTATCCGGGCGAGCGAACGCGAAACGGGCGCCTCCCCGAGGGGAGACGCCCGTCAGATCGCGAGGATCAGGCAGCGGCCTTCGGCGCGTTGACGTCCGAGGGCAGAGCGTTCTTGGCGACCTCGACCAGGGCGGTGAACGCGCCGGCGTCGGTCACGGCCAGGTCGGCCAGCATGCGGCGGTCGACCTGCACACCCGCGAGGCCGAGGCCCTGGATGAAGCGGTTGTAGGTGATGCCGTTCTGGCGGGCAGCGGCGTTGATGCGCTGGATCCACAGACGACGGAAGTCGCCCTTGCGCTTGCGACGGTCACGGTACGCGTAGACGAGCGAGTGGGTGACCTGCTCCTTCGCCTTGCGGTACAGGCGCGAACGCTGGCCACGGTAACCGGACGCGCGCTCGAGGATGACGCGACGCTTCTTCTGCGCGTTGACTGCGCGCTTGACTCTTGCCATTTTCGTGTGTTCCTATTCGTACGTTCGGCGCTCAGCGACCGAGAAGCTTCTTCGCGACCTTGGTGTCGGCCTTGGAGAGGACCTGGTCCTGGTTCAGGCGACGGGTGCGCCGGCTCGACTTGACCTCGAGGTTGTGGCGCATGCCGGCCTGCTGCTTCTTCAGCTTTCCGCTGCCGGTGATCTTGAAGCGCTTCTTCGCACCCGAGTGGGTCTTCTGCTTCGGCATCTTCTCTTCCTTCGTGTGGCGCCCTGGCGGGCGACGGTGGGTACCCGCTCGGAAGCGGGAGTCGGTGGGGCGGCTTACGCCGCGGACTCGTCGGTGGGACCTGCGTCCGTGCCGTTCTTCGCCTCGCGCGCGGCCTGCTTGTTCGCGGTGCGGACCGCGTTCTGCTCTGCCTTCGCCTCGGACTTGTTCTTCAGCGGAGCCACGACCATGACCATGTTGCGACCGTCGATCGTCGGGTTCGACTCGACGGTGCCGAACTCGGCGACATCCTCGGCGAACTTCCGCAGCAGACGCACGCCCTGCTCGGGACGCGACTGCTCACGGCCACGGAACAGGATCATCGCCTTGACCTTGTCACCGGCCTTGAGGAAGCCCTCGGCGCGCTTGAGCTTGGTCGTGTAGTCGTGAGCCTCGATCTTCAGACGGAAGCGAACCTCCTTGAGGATCGTGTTCGCCTGATTGCGACGCGCTTCCTTGGCCTTCTGCGCGGCCTCGTACTTGAACTTGCCGTAGTCCATGATCTTGACCACGGGCGGCTTGGAGTTGGGGGCCACCTCGACGAGATCGAGGTCGGCCTCCTGGGCCAGACGCAGTGCGGCCTCGATGCGGACGACACCGATCTGCTCACCCGCGGGACCGACGAGGCGGACCTCGGGGACGCGGATGCGCTCATTGGTACGGGGATCGCTGATGCGGAGCTCCTAAGACGTGGGTTCTCGGCCACCGGGATGCGGGCCGCATCTCGGGCGAAATCGGAGTTCTCCCCACCCGCCGGCGCGATCAGACGCACCGGCTTGTGACACCCTTTCCACCGTGACCGGCGGGGTGCTGAACCCGGTAGCCTGGAACGGCAAGCGCGGGTGGGATGAGAATCCTCTTTCGTATCGGAGCATGACACTCCGAAGCCCGCAGAAGTCTACCAGAAAGCATCCCGAAGTGACGATTCCTGCCGAGCACCACGATGACCGCCACGATCGCTGGGAGCAGCAGGAGCAGGCGGCGAGCTCCGCGACGCGCGACATCGCGGACGTTCCCGCCGTCGAGGTGATCACGACGACCGCCGTGCATCTGATGAGCGCCGCCGCCGTGAAGGTGGGGCTGGCCGACTCCCCCGAGGAGCAGACCGACCTCGACGAGGCCCGCAAGCTCATCAACGCCCTCGCAGGCCTCATCACCGCGGGAGCACCCGAGATCAGCGACATGCATGCCCGATCGCTGCGCGACGGACTGCGCTCGCTTCAGCTGGCGTTCCGCGAGGCATCCGTCATCCCCGACCCGATCGGCAAGGGCCCAGGCGAGAAGTGGACCGGCCCGGTCAACTGAAGCCGGGCCGGCTCGTACGGGTCGCACGAACCGGCAGGCGCGGGGTCAGCGCTGAGGTTCATCCCGCGCTCTCCGCCGCGCGTTCTCCAGCAGCTCCAAATTGATCCGCGCGTGTCGGCGACCGACCTCGTGCGCCTCGGCGACGTCGCGGGCGAGGATCGCACCGATGAGTCGTTCGTGGTCCTGCAGAGACCTCGACTCGAGGTCCGCCCACCCAGCGGAGTGGCCCCAGGGGTGCGCCGGCGCCGTGATGTGCATCTTCCGTTCGAGCGACAGCAGCACGTCGGAGAGGGTGGATGTGTGCGCGGCCGCCGCGATGGCGAGGTGCAGCCGTCCGTCGGCATACCGCGCTGGCGCGCCGGATGCAGCGGTGCGATACTCCTCCAGACGCTCCGAGAGGATTCGGGCGTCGGTCGCGGTATGACGTTCCGCCGCAGCAGCGGCGCTGATCGCCGCGCTCTCCCTGGTCGTCGGCATCACCGGCACGGCGCAGCAGGAGCTGTTGACGACGCTCGTCACGTTCGGCGCACTGACCGCGTACATCCTGCTCAACGTCGCCGTCATCGTGCACTTCGGCGTTCGTGGTCGGAGCAGACGGTTCTTCCTGCACTGGATCTCGCCCGTCGTCGGAACGGCCGTGCTCGCTTACGCGCTGGCGAACGCCAACCCGCATGCGCAGATCCTGGGCGCGGTGTGGCTGCTGATCGGTGCGGCGATCTCGGCGTACTGGTGGTGGCGACGACCTTCCCCGTCGGCTGCGGATCGTCAGGCGGCCACCGCAGCGAGGTGATCCTTCCCCGTCCGCCGGGAGCCGGGGAAGCATCAGGCTGACGGTCCGTGAAACCCGGCGCAGCCCGGTCGGATCGTCAGCCGCCCGAGCGGGTGAGCTTCACGGTCAGCGAGTCGACGAGCACGGCCATCCGATCATCGGCAGCCCAGCGCTGCGCGAGCCTGGCCAGCACGGCGTCCAGCGTGTCGCGCTCGAGACCGTCGACCAGCTCGAGCGTGACGATGAGCTCCGGTCCGCGCATCCGCGCATCCGGATCCCCTGCGGCGACCGACACGTCGATGACCGCGAGCTCGTGGGCGATGCTCTCGCGCAGGGCCGTGAACACCTCCGGAGAGAGGTGGCTCGGCTCCCAGCGCTGCTGCTGGGCGATCGCCCAGACGGCCGGGCGGCGGAAGACGAACTCGGTCTCGGATGCCGGATCGAGCACGATCAGGTCGGTCTGCTCGCTGGAGGCGGACAGCGCCACGCGGATCGCCTCGACGGGGATCGGGCGGGCCGAGGCATCCCACCGCCGCATCGCGTCGACGGAGGAGAAGACGGGCTGCACGCGACGGCCGTCGGGGGCGGCGACGGTGACGATCGACAGCTCCTGCGTCTTGTCGACCTTCAGCCCCGTCGGGCCGGTGCCCTCCTCGCCCTTCTCGGCGATGAGCGGCACGAGCACGCGGGCTGCCCGGAAGGCGTCGACGACCTCCGCCTGGGACCCCTCACCCGAGCGGAAGCGCAGCAGGGCCGTCAGCAGCGCGGGATCGGCGGAGCCGTCGTCGGCGGCGTGCGGGTTCGCCTCGAAGCTGCGCCCCTCCCAGGGGACGCCGGCGGAGTCGCCGCTGTTCGCGGCACCGTGCCCGTGGTCGCAGGCGTGGTCAGTCGCCGGCGACATCCAGCGCCTCGGCGAGGGTGAACTGGCCGGCGTAGAGCGCCTTGCCGACGATGGCGCCTTCGACGCCGAGCGGAACGAGCTCGCGCAGCGCGGCGATGTCGTCGAGCGTCGCGACGCCGCCGGAGGCGATCACGGGCTTGGGGGTGCGAGAGGTGATCTCGCGCAGCAGCTCGAGGTTCGGTCCGCGCAGCGTGCCGTCCTTGGTGACGTCGGTGACGACGTAGCGGCTGCAGCCCGCTTCTTCCAGGCGCTCGAGGACGTCCCAGATGTCGCCGCCCTCCTTCGTCCAGCCTCGGGCGGCGAGCGTGGTGCCGCGCACGTCGAGTCCGACCGCGATCGCGTCGCCGTAGCGGCTGATGACGTCGGCCGACCACTCCGGGTTCTCGAGCGCGGCGGTGCCGAGGTTGATGCGCGTCGCGCCGGCCTCGAGCGCGGCGTCGAGGCTCGCATCGTCGCGGATGCCCCCGGAGAGCTCGATGCTCACGCCGCGGTACTGCTTGATGACCTTGCGCAGGATCGCCGTGTTGCTGCCGCGCCCGAAGGCCGCGTCGAGGTCGACCAGGTGGATCCACTGGGCGCCTGCGTCGACGAATTCACCGGCCGCGTCGACGGGATCGCCGTAGTTCGTCTCGGTGCCGGCCTCGCCCTGCGTCAGGCGCACCGCCTTGCCGCCGGCGACATCGACCGCGGGCAGCAGGATCAGCGAGGGGGACTGTGCGAAGTCGTTCATGTCGTCCTTCGAAGGGGGTGGGTGCGGCCCGAGCGGGCACGAGAGATCAGAGTAGCCGGGCAGGGGGGCCGTCTCAAATGAGATGACGCTCGAGGCGGCAGGCGGCTGGGGTTCTCGCAGGCCCCGGCGGTACGATCGGATGCGCACGAGCGGGGGATGCTCGCCTGTGCGCTCATCACACGAAGGGACGTGAGGCATGGCCGACGCGCACAACGGCAGCGATGCAGGTCCGCTGCGCCGACGGACGAGCGCTGCACGCCGGTCATCGGCCGAGTCGGAGTCGCTGGTCTCGGAGGTGCCTCTGACCTCGTCCGACGGCCCCGTGGAGGCGCCGCGCTATCACCGTGGGACGAATGCCCGGCCCGCCGCCTCGCCGATCACCCCCGCGCCGGCTGCCGCTGCCGCGCCGACCGCTCCGGCAGCTCCGGCAGCTCCGGCAGCCGCTGCCGCGCCGACCGCTCCGGCTGCCGCGCCTACAGCTCGGGTCGCCGCGCCTGTCGCTTCGGCTGCCGCGCCCGCCGCGCGCTCGATCTCCACTGCACCGGCATCTGCGCCTGGGGCGCAGGCCGCGTCCGAATCCGCCCCGGTGTCCATCGCGCCATCCGCGCCCGCGACGTCCACTCGGCCGGCCGCGCCGGCGTCACGACGCGAACAGCGTGAGCGGCCGTCGTTCCTGCAGCACGAGCCGCGGGAGGAGCCGGCACGGACCGGCGCGCGCGGGATGCTGAACCGCATCGGGTTCTCGCTCGCCCCGGGCGCCGCCGAGCGGGCCGTGCGCGACAACGAGCTGCTCGTCAGCCAGCACTGGCCGGGCCCGCGCACCATCGCCGTCGTGAACGGCAAGGGCGGGGCGGGCAAGACCCCGACCACCGTCCTGCTCTCCGCTGTCTTCGCCCGCTTCGGCGGCGCAGGTGTGCTCGCGTGGGACAACAACCAGACCCGCGGGACGCTGGGCTGGCGCACCGATACGGGCCCGCACGACAGGACCCTGTTCGAGCTGCTCCCCGAGGCAGACCGGCTGCTGGGCGCGGGAGCGCAGTCGGCCGACCTCGCCCATTTCGTGCACCACCAGGCGCGGGAGAAGTACGACGTGCTGCGCTCGAAGCCGATGCGACTCGCGCAGGAGAACCGGCTGCGCTCTGCAGACATCGACGCGATCCATGCCGTGGCGGCGAAGTACTACCGTCTGATCCTCATCGACTCCGGAAACGACGAGTCCGATCCCATGTGGCTGCGCATGATCGACCACGCCGATCAGATCGTCGTGGCGACCACGACGCGCGACGACCACGCGGAGGCCGGCGCGCTGCTGCTCGAGGCGCTCGAGGACCGCGACGAGCGATCGGCGCGGCTCGCGCGACGTTCGGTGGTCGTCGTCACTCAGGCCGACCCCAAGGCGACTCCCGCCGATGTCGCGCAGGTGGTCGACGGATACCGCGATCTGGCGCGAGAGGTGGTCGCCATCCCGTTCGATCACGAGATGGTCGACGGCCACCTGCGACTCGGCGCTCTCGCGCCCACGACGCAGACCGCCTGGCTGGCCGCGGGAGCCGCCGTCGCACGCGGTCTCTGACTCCGACGACCCGCTCTGGCGCGGTTCTCGGCCCTCAGCCGGCCGGGAACCGCGCTCAGCGCGCCCGTGCGGCGTTCAGAGCGAGCCGATCCAGTTGCGCAGCAGCCGGATGCCCGCATCGCCCGACTTCTCGGGGTGGAACTGCGTCGCTGCGAGCGGTCCGTTCTCGACTGCCGCGATGAAGCGCTCACCGTGCGTCGCCCACGTCACCGCTGGCTGCGGGAACGGCGGGATGACATCGAGATCCCACGTCGTGGCGGCGTACGAGTGCACGAAATAGAAGCGCTCGTTCTCGATGCCGCGGAACAGCACGCTGCCCTCACCGGGTTCCACCGTGTTCCAGCCCATGTGGGGCAGCACCGGGGCATCCAGCTCGGTGACGGTGCCCGGCCACTCCCCCAACCCGTCGGCGGGCTGACCCCGCTCGACGCCTCGCGCGAACATCACCTGCATGCCGACGCAGATGCCGAGCACCGGGCGCCCGCCGGCGAGGCGACGATCGATGATCTCGTCACCGCCGTGCGCGAGCAGCGCATCGCGAACAGCGGCGAACGCCCCCACCCCGGGGACGAGCAGACCGTCGGCCTCGAGTGCGCGACTGCGGTCGCGGGTGAGCTCGACCTCGGCTCCCGCCGCGGCCAGAGCCTTCACCGCCGAGTGCACGTTGCCCGACTCGTAGTCGAAGACGACGACGCGTCGCGCGGTCACAGCGCACCCTTCGTGGACGGGATGCCCTCGACCAGCGGGTCGAGCGCCTTGGCCTGACGGAACGCGCGGGCGAACGCCTTGAACTCCGCCTCTGCGATGTGGTGCGGGTCGCGCCCGCCGATGACGCGCACGTGCACGGTCAGTCCGGCGTTGAAGGTGATGGCCTCGAACACGTGGCGCACCAGCGAGCCGGTGAAGTGGCCGCCGATGAGGTGGAACTCGAATCCCGCCGGCTCGCCGTCGTGCACGAGGAACGGGCGACCCGAGATGTCGACGACGGCCTGGGCGAGCGCTTCGTCGAGGGGGACGAGGGCGTCGCCGTAGCGGGAGATGCCCGCCTTGTCGCCGAGCGCCTCGCGGATCGCCTGGCCGAGCACGATCGAGATGTCCTCGACCGTGTGGTGCGCGTCGATATGGGTGTCGCCCGTCGCGCGCACGGTGAGGTCGGTGAGGGAGTGCTTCGCGAACGCGGTGAGCATGTGGTCGAAGAACGGCACGGTGGTGTCGATCTCGCTGCGGCCGGTGCCGTCGAGATCGACGACGACCTCGACGGTCGACTCGGACGTGCTGCGGGTTCGGCGGGCGGTGCGGTCGGTCATGACGACGATCCAATCGACGCGAGGGCTTCCAGGAATGCAGTGGTCTCGGCTTCGGTGCCCGCCGAGACGCGCAGGTGATGCGGGATGCCGACGTCGCGAATCAGCACCCCGCGCTCGTACAGCGCGCGCCAGGTCGCCTTCGGGTCGTCGACCCCGCCGAACAGCACGAAGTTCGACCAGGAGACGTGCGGCGTGTAGCCCAGCGCCTCCAGGGTGGCGGAGATCCGCTCGCGCTGCTCGACGATCTCGTCGACCATGCGCAGCATGGTCGACGCGTTGCGCAGTGCCGCGACGGCGGCAGCCTGCGTGAGGGCGCTGAGGTGGTAGGGCAGACGCACCAGACGCAGCGCGTCGATGAATGCAGGGTCGGCGGCGAGATAGCCGACCCTCGCACCGGCGAACGCGAAGGCTTTGCTCATCGTGCGCGATACCGCGAGCCGAGGACGCCCGTCGAGCAGCGTGAGCGCGGACGGCGCGTCGTGCGGGGCGAACTCCTGGTAGGCCTCATCGACGATGACGACGCCGCGTGCCGCCTCGTACACCGCCTCGATGACCTCGAGCCCGAGCGGCGTTCCCGTCGGGTTGTTCGGCGTGCAGAGGATGACGACGTCGGGGTCGACGTCGGCGACCTGCCGTGCGGCGTCATCCGGGTCGATGGTGAAGTCGTCGTGCCGCGTGCCGGCGATCCAGTGCGCACCGGTGCCCTGCGTGATCAGCGGGTACATCGAGTAGGTGGGCGCGAATCCGAACGCCGTCCGGCCTGGGCCGGCGAACGCCTGCATGATGTGCTGCAGCACCTCGTTCGAGCCGTTGCCCGCCCAGATCTGCTCGGCGGCGAGCCCGTGGCCGAGGTACTCCGCGAACGCCTCGCGCAGCGAGGTGAACTCACGGTCGGGGTAGCGATTGACGTCTCGCAGTGCAAGCGCGATGTCGTCGAGGATGTCGCTGGCGACCTCGTCGGGAACCGGATGCGTGTTCTCGTTGACGTTCAGAGCGACAGGAAGCGGCACCTGCGGGGCACCGTACGGCGTGAGCCCGCGCAGGTCGGCGCGGAGGGGCAGCTCATCGAGGGATGTCACATGCTCCATCGTAGGCCGCGCACGACGGACGCCGCCGCGGATGACGGTGCACCCTCGCCCGTCCGCCCAGGCCGAGTGGCCTCGGGCGAAGTGCGCCCTCAGTCGGCGCGATCAGTCGGCGTACTCGGTCGGGATCGCGATCGACGCGCCGACCTGGATCATGCCCGAGCTCAGGTTGTTGAGACGCCTGATGTCGTCGATGACCTCGCGGGGGTCGGAGGCGGGGGCGGCCTCAGCCGCGATCGACCACAGCGTGTCGCCGGGCAGCACCGTCACGGTCTCGAAGGCGACGGGGTCGCTCTCACCGGAGGCGAGGGCCGAGCCGCCCGCCAGCAGCGAGACGGTGATGCCGGCGATGACGGGCGCTGCGGCGAGGGTGGCGAGCAGACGGCGACCGCGCGCGGTGAGACGCAGCCGGGTCGGGACAGAACGCCGCGCAGCGGCCGCGACCGGGACGGTCAGGGGGGCCTGGATGCTGATCGTGCTCATGTGATGCTCCTCTTCACTCTCACCGCCGTCAGGCGGAGGTGGTGCAGCTTTCGCATCCGGCATCCGGCCGGGGACGCCGGATGCGAAGCTACGTTCCGAATCTATCTTCGATATCGAACATCTGTCAAGGATTCTTCGAATCGAAGGCCGCTGGATGCGCGACACGCTCGAACAGATCTTCCGTTTCGCGAGAGAACTCGGATACGGTTTCGATGAAGTCAGCCCACCATGGGCCACCGACATTCGAATCGGATCCCCGCGATGACGCGGATCCGCACCGTGTGAGGGCATGAAGGAGCACCCATGAGCGACACCCCTGAGACCGCAGCCGAGGCTCCCCGCACGCGTCGGCGCAAGAGCCTCAGCCCGAAGCAGATGGCCATCCTCGAGGTGATCCAGAGCTCGATCGCGCGCCACGGCTACCCGCCGAGCATGCGCGAGATCGGCGACGCCGTCGGTCTCAAGTCGCTCTCCAGCGTGACGCACCAGCTCGGGCAGCTCGAGCTCAGCGGCTACCTGCGCCGTGATCCCGGCAAGACCCGCGCCATGGAGGTTCTGATCGATCTCCCCGGCAGCGGTGCCGAGAACCCGGCCGACACCGCTCCCGCGGTGGGCGACGCGGCACTCGTGCCGCTCGTCGGGCAGATCGCCGCCGGAGTGCCGATCACCGCCGACCAGCAGGTGGAGGAGATCTTCCCGCTTCCCAGGCAGCTGGTCGGCAAGGGCGACCTGTTCATGCTCAAGGTCAACGGCGAGTCGATGATCGACGCGGCGATCTGCGACGGGGACTGGGTCGTCGTGCGCACGCAGAACAACGCCGAGAACGGCGAGATCGTCGCGGCCATGATCGATGGTGAGGCGACGGTGAAGACGTTCCGCCGCCGCGACGGTCACACCTGGCTCCTCCCCCGCAACTCGGCGTTCGAACCCATCCTCGGCGACGAGGCCGTCGTGCTCGGCAAGGTCGTCGCGGTGCTTCGCGCGGTCTGATCGCGCACACGACGAAGAGGCGCCCCTTCCGATGGGAAGGGGCGCCTCTTCGTCGTGAACGCGTCTCAGACGGCGGCCGAAACGTCCTCCCGGACGCGTCGGGTGGCCTCGACGATGTTGCGCAGAGACTGCACGGTCTCCTCGTACGCGCGGGTCTTCAAACCGCAGTCGGGGTTGACCCACAGCTGCCGCAGCGGCAGCTCGTCGACGGCGCGGCGCAGCAGCGCCTCGATCTCCTCGACGCTGGGCACGCGCGGCGAGTGGATGTCGTAGACCCCAGGGCCCACCCCATGGTCGAATCCGAAGCGGGCGATGTCGGCGACGACCTCCATGCGGCTGCGGGCCGCCTCGATCGAGGTCACGTCGGCATCGAGCGCGCGAATCGCGTCGATCACGACGCCGAACTCCGAGTAGCAGAGGTGGGTGTGGATCTGCGTACCCGCTGCGGCGCCGCCGGTCGCCAGCCGGAACGAGCGCACCGACCAGTCGAGGTAGTCCGCCTGGTCCGCCGCCTTCAGCGGAAGCAGCTCGCGCAGCGCCGGCTCGTCGACCTGGATGATGGCGATCCCAGCGGCCTCGAGATCGGTGATCTCGTCACGCAGTGCGAGCGCGACCTGGTTGGCGGTCTGGCCGAGCGGCTGGTCGTCGCGCACGAACGACCACGCGAGGATCGTGACCGGGCCGGTCAGCATGCCCTTGACCGGCTTGACGCTCAGGGACTGCGCGTACGACGCCCACGACACCGTGATCGGCGCGGGGCGCGACACATCGCCCCACAGGATCGAGGGCCTGGTGGCGCGCGAACCGTACGACTGCACCCAGCCGTGCTCGGTCACGGCGAATCCGTCGAGGTGCTCTGCGAAGTACTGCACCATGTCGTTGCGCTCGGGCTCACCGTGCACGAGCACGTCGAGGCCCAGCTCCTCCTGCAGCGCGACGACCTGATCGATCTCGCGACGCAGGAAGTCGTCGTAGTCCTCTGCGGGAAGCTCCCCCCGCAGGAACTGGGCGCGAGCGCGGCGGATGTCGCCGGTCTGCGGGAACGACCCGATCGTGGTGAGTGGAAGGGCGGGCAGGTTCAGCGCCTGCTGCGCGCTCTCGCGCTCGGCGTACGACACGCGTGAGAACTCGGTCTCGGCGACCTCATGCCCGCGCACAGCGCCGTCGCGCACGCCGGGGGCGTCGCGCCGGTCGGCGAGGGCGGCCGACGCCGCCTCGAGCGCGGCAGCGATGGCATCCCGCCCGCGCTCGAGACCCTGCGCGAGGGTGACGACCTGTCCGACCTTCTGGTCGGCGAAGGCGAGCCAGGAGACCAGACGGGCGTCCAGGGCCGTCTCGTCGTCGACGTCGTGGGGGACGTGCAGCAGCGAGGTCGAGGTGGATGCCGACAGCGCAGCCGCTCCGAGGTCGCGCAGCGCCTCCAGCTTCGCGAACGCGGCATCGAGGTCGCCGCGCCAGATGTTGTGCCCGTCGATCACTCCGCCGACGAGCGTCTTGCCCTCGAGCGCGGGGAGCGCTGCCGGCACCTCGCCACGCACCAGGTCGATGCCGATCGCCTCGACAGGTGCGGCGGCCAGCACGTCGAGTGTCGCGCCGAGCGCCGCGTACGGGGCGGCGACGAAGATCTGCGGGCGCTCGCTCGCACCGCCCAGCACCGCGAGCGCGCGGGCTGCCGCGTCAGCGAGGGTCGCGGTGTCGACCGGCAGCGATTCGCTGACCAGCGCCGGCTCGTCGAGCTGCACCCATTGGGCGCCGGCGGCCTTGAGCTTCGCCAGAAGCTCGGTGTAGACCGGCAGCACGTCGGCGAGTCGGCTGAGCGGCTCGAAGCCCTCCGGCGCGTCGTCCGACGCCTTCGCCAGCGCGAGGAGGGTGACCGGACCGACGATCACCGGGCGGGTGACGTATCCGGCGGCGGCGGCTTCGGCGACCTGCTGGACGAGGTGCTCGCTGGCGAGCGAGAAGGTCGTCTCGGGGCCGATCTCGGGGACGAGGTAGTGGTAGTTCGAGTCGAACCACTTGGTCATCTCGAGCGGTGCGCGCTCGCCCTCGCCGCGTGCGACGGTGAAGTAGGCGGAGAGTCCGATCGTGCCGTCCTCGTCGCGGAGGTCGTCGAAGCGCGTGGGGATGGCGCCGACCGTGACGGCGGTATCGAGCACCTGGTCGTAGAACGAGAACGACTCGGGGATCGACGAGTCATCGCGGCCGAGGCCCAGCTCCGCGAGGCGGGCACGCGTCGTCGCGCGCAGCTCGGCGGCGGTGCGCTCGAGTTCCGCCTGATCGGAGCGGCCGGCCCAGAAGGACTCGACGGCCTTCTTCAGCTCGCGACGACGCCCGATGCGCGGGTAGCCGAGGATCGTCCCTGCGGGGAAAGCGGTCATGAGGTTCCTTTCGATGCTGCGGAGAGCGCGGGGATGACCCCGGCGGAGTGGAGGACGTCGAGCACGGTCTCGTGCTGGTTGAACGCGTACAGGTGCACACCGGGTGCGCCGCCGTCGACGACGGCGCGGATGAGGTCGGCCGCCCAGCGGATGCCGACCCGGCGGCGTCCCTCGGTGGTCGGCTCGATCTCGAGCTCGATTGCGAGCTCGCTCGGAAGCTCCTCGCCGGTCAGTTCGAGCACGCGCGCCAGGCGCGCGGGCGAGGTGATCGGCATGATGCCCGGGAGGATCGGGATCGTCACGCCGGCGCGGCGCGCACGCTCGACGAACGCGAGGTAATGGTCGGGGTGGAAGAACAGCTGCGTGATCGCGACGGTCGCCCCGGCGGCCTGCTTGGCCAGCAGCGCGTCGACGTGCTGGCTGCTGTAGGCCGAGCGCGGGTGGCCGTTGGGGAAGGCGGCGACGGCGATGTTCACCTTGCGGCGCGGTGCGACCCGTACGGCTCCGGGGTTGCCGCGCACCGGCGACTCCTCGTACGGCGCGCGCTCGGCCTGTACGCGGTCGATCAGCTGCACGAGCTGCGCCGAGCTCTCGAGGTCGCCGAGGAACACGTCGTCTTCGCTCTGGCCAGCCGGCGGGTCGCCGCGCAGCGCGAGGAAGCTCAGCACGCCGGCATCGAGGAACTCGCGGATCAGACGGGTGGCGCCCGCATAGGTGTTGCCCACACAGGTGAGATGCGCGAGCGGTTCGGTGTCGGTGTGCGTGCGGATGTATCGCAGCACGTCGAGCGAGCGGCCGCCGGTCGACCCTCCTGCGCCGTAGGTGACCGAGATGAAGTCAGGCCCCGCCTCGGCGAGGCGGTCGATCGTGTCGTGCAGGGCGCGCGTGCTCTCGGCGGTGCGCGGCGGGTACAGCTCGAAGGAGAACGGGACGCTGGTCATGGCGATTCTCCTTCGGGACCGGTGCGGCGGGGCGTCCTCAGACGGTAGGACAGCGGCTCGGCGCGGCGCACACTGTGTGACGCCGTGTGTCACCTGCGAGTCTGGCTAGGCTCGGATCCATGACCGCACCGTACGGCTCGTGGCCCTCACCGTTCACCGCGCAGATGATCGCGCAGGCATCCCCCCGCATCGACGGAGCCCGCTTCGTCGGCGACGAGGTGTGGTGGGGCGAATCCGTTCCCGCCGAGGGCGGCAGGGTGACGGTGCGCAGTTCGAGCGGCGACGAGATCCTGCCCGCGCCGTGGAACGCGCGTTCGCGCGTGCACGAGTACGGCGGCGGAGCGTGGACGGCCGACGCCGAGGGCACGCTGTACTTCGTGCACGGCGGCGACCAGCGCATCCACCGGATGCCGCGCGGCGGCGCCCCCGAGCCGCTGACCGCGGCCGGCCCCGCGTACGGCGGCCTGCGGCTGCAGCACGGCCGGCTGCTCGCGGTGCGCGAGGACCTGCGACCCGATCCGCATGTGCGCGCGATCGTCGAGATCCCGCTCGACGGCACGGCGGCCGACGACGAGTCCGCCGTGCGGACGCTCGTCTCGGTGAACGGCTTCGTCGCACATCCGGCGCTCTCGCCCGACGGGAAGCAGCTGGCGTACGTGCAGTGGAACGCCGAGCACATGCCGTGGGAGCGGGCGATCGTCTCGGTCATGCATCTCGAGTCGGGCTGGGATGCCGGAGTCCCGAGCCGGGCGCCCGTGCAGCCGGAATGGCTCTCGGACGACCGGCTGCTGTACGCCGACGACGCCACCGGACGCTGGAACCTGCACCTCGCACACGTCGTGGACGTCGCGCCGCCGCCCGCGCCCACCCCGCCGGCGACGACCGAGCCGTTCTGCCTGGCCGACGCCGACACCGGCGGCGGGCTGTGGGTGCTCGGCAACCGCTGGTACCAGCCTCTCGACGACGGCCGCGTCGTCGCCGTGCGCACGAACGGATCCGACGAAATCGTGCTCATCTCGCCCGACGGCGAGGTCGTCGAGCTGCTCACCCTGCCGATCACGGCCGGCGCGAGCATCGACGACGCGCAGGGATCGCGGGTGCTCATCTCGGGCGCGGGCCGGACGGTCGGGGCGGGGCTGTGGTGCGTCGACCTCGACGACGGCACGATCACGACGGTGACCGGCGGTGCCGAGGCGGATCCCGTCTGGGTTCCCCGTGCCCGCCCGGTGACCTTCGACGGCCCGCACGGACCGGTGCACGCGTTCGACTACCGGCCCACCAGCCCCGACGCCTCCACGCCCGACGGCGAGCTGCCGCCGTACATCGTCATGGTGCACGGCGGCCCCACCGCGCACGTCTCGGGGGCGGCATCCACCGCGTACGCGTACTGGACCAGCCGCGGCATCGGCGTGCTCGACGTGAACTACGGCGGATCGACCGGCTACGGCCGCGCCTACCGCGAGCGTCTGGACGGGCAGTGGGGCGTCGTCGATGTCGACGACGTCATCGCCGCCGCGCAGGGCATGGCCGATGCCGGGCTCGCCGACCCTGCCCGCATCGCCATCCGCGGCGGATCAGCCGGCGGGTGGACGGTGCTGTGCGCCCTGGTGCGAGGCGGCACCTTCGCAGCGGGCATCTCCCGCTACGGAGTAGCAGATCTGCGGATGCTGGCCGCCGAGACCCACGACTTCGAGGCGCATTACCTCGACGGCCTGGTGGGTCCCCTGCCCGAGGCCGAGAGCGTGTACATCGAGCGGTCGCCGCTCTCGCACGCCGACCGGATCGACGTGCCGGTGCTGCTGCAGCAGGGTTCGGACGACCGAGTCGTGCCCCCGTCGCAGTCGGAAGCGATCCGCGACGCGCTGGCCGCGCGCGGCGTGCCGCACGAGTACCTGCTCTTCGAGGGCGAGGGGCACGGCTTCCGCGCCGCGGAGACGATCGTCGCCTCGCTCGAGGCGGAGCTGCGTTTCCTTGGCCGCACCTTCGGATTCGAGCCCCGGCTGGGTGCCTGAGCCCCGGCTGGGTCCCTGAGCCCGTCGAAGGGGCCGGCGCGAGCGTGTCTGTGGGCTATTCGCCCACGCGATTGCGCAGGCGCATCGCCCGCTCGGCTTCGCGGGTGTCCTGACGCTCGCGCAGCGTCTGACGCTTGTCGTACTCCTTCTTGCCCTTCGCCAGGGCGATCTCGACCTTGGCTCGACCGTCGGAGAAGTACAGCTTCAACGGGATGAGCGTGTAGCCGCCGGCCGAGACGGCGTGCTCGAGCTTGCGGATCTCATCCTTGTGCAGCAGCAGCTTGCGGATGCGCTTGGCGGAGTGATTGGTCCAGTGCCCCTGGGAGTACTCCGGGATATGCACGGCGTCGAGGTACGCCTCGCCGCCCTTGACGTACGCATAGCCGTCGCTGAGGTTGGCGCGCCCTTGACGCAGCGACTTGACCTCGGTGCCGGTGAGCACGAGACCCGCCTCGTACGACTTCTCGAGGTTGTAGTCGTGACGCGCGCGACGGTTGGTCGCGACGACCTTCTCCCCGCGTTCCCTGGGCATGTTCTTCTCCTGACGACAGACAGCCCTCCACCCTATCGGTTCCTGAGCCTGTCGAAGGGTTGCTGAGCCTGACGAGGGGTTCCTGAGCCTCTCTAAGGATCAGGTGCGCAGCCAGCGCCGGATCGCGAATCCGGCAGACAGAGCCGCGAGCAGCACGCCGATGCCGATCAGCACGGGCACCACGAACGCCGCATCCCGCATGTCGACGAGCGGCCGCATGAACGGCACGCGCTCGGCCAGATACCCCTCGACGCCGAACTTCACGCCGGTCAGCACGGCCGCGCTGGCGAACACCGATCCGAGGAAGGCGGCGAAGACGCCTTCCAGCACGAACGGAGTCTGGATCGACCGGTTCGACGCCCCCACCAGGCGCATGATGCCGATCTCCTTGCGACGCGCGTAGGCCGACAGTCGGATGGTCGTGGCGATCAGCAGCACGGCGGCGATGAGCATGAGCGCTGCGACGCCGACCGCGACGTAGGTCGCGACGGTGAGCGCGGAGAACAGCGGATCGAGCAGGCGGCGCTGGTCCTGCACCTCGTCGACGCCCGCCACTCCCGAGAACGCCTCGGTGAGCACGCGCGACTGCTGCGGATCCTTCATGGTGACGCGGAATGCGACGCCCATGTTCTCGACGCCGAAGGCGTTCGCCTGCTCCTCGCCGAAGCGCTCGATCCAGTTCTGGTAGGTCGTCTCCTTGTCATCGAAGGCGACGTCGCTGATCAGGGGCTTGAGCGCGGGACCGGCCAGCTCGTCCTCGACCGTCGTGATCTGCTCTTCGGTCGCCTCGTCTGACGTGCAGTTCTGCGACGTCGACAGCGGCGAGCACATGTAGATGGTGACCTCGGCCTTCTCGCCCCAGTAGCCGCGCATAGTCTGGATCTGCGTCTGCATGAGGATCGCGGCGCCGACGAAAGTCAGCGAGACGAAGGTGACCAGCACCACCGAGATGACCATCGAGATGTTGCGGCGAAGGCCGATCAGCGCCTCGCCGACGATGAGTCCGAAGTTCATGAGGTCGGGCCCACTTCCTCGTCGTCGTCACGCGAGAGGCCGAGTCTGTCGGCCATGCCCAGCTCGGCGACCTCCACCTCCGGGATCACGATCGGGTTGGTTCGCGGACCGACGGCCGCCGGACGCTCCTCGGGCGGGGTGGCCACGGCGGGCGGGCGCGGGTCGGTCGGCGGATGGGCGTGCGGATCCGACGTCGGCCGGGATGCCGCCTGCGGCACGGCGGGCTGCTCGATGGGCGGCGTCGGCACGACGCCGGTGATCGTCTCGCGCTGGATCTCCTGCACGGCGGTGAGTGCCGCGGCGGCGGCCGCCCCCGGCACGGTCTCGGGCAGGAGGCGCGGGATGCTGGAGGTGTCTCCGTAGCCGCCGCCGACCTCGTCGCGCACCATCTCGCCGCCCTTGAGCTCGATGACACGGCGCTGCATCTGGTCGACGAAAGCCGCTTCGTGCGTGGCCATGACGACCGTCGTACCGCCCGCGTTGATGCGCGTCAGCAGCTGCATGATGCCCACCGACGTCGCCGGGTCGAGGTTTCCGGTGGGCTCGTCGGCGAGCAGCACCTTCGGCCGGTTGACGATGGCGCGCGCGATCGCGACGCGCTGCTGCTCACCGCCCGAGAGCTCGTGCGGCATCCGCTTCGCCTTACCGTCGAGGCCGACCAGCGCGAGCGCCTCGGGCACCGCCTGCTGGATGAAGCCGCGCGACGACCCGATGACCTGCAGCGAGAAGGCCACGTTCTGCGCGACGGTCTTCGACGGCAGCAGGCGGAAGTCCTGGAACACCGAGCCGATGTGGCGCCGGAAGTAGGGCACCTTGCGGTTCGCCAGCGAGCGCAGATCGCGGCCGAGCACGGCGACGCGGCCGGTGGTGGGGACATCCTCGCGGAGGATGAGACGCAGGCACGTCGATTTGCCGGAACCCGAGGCTCCGACGAGGAAGACGAACTCCCCCGCCTCGACGTTGAAGTCGACTTCTGACAGTGCGGGGCGTTTCGTGCCGCGATAGCGCTTGGTGACGTTCTCGAACCGGATCATGGCCATACGAGCCTAAGCGTGAGCCGGCTCAGGGCCGCCAGCGACACTCACCCGGGGCGTACCCGTTGACCGTGACTGATATACACATAGGGGCGCGCATGCGCCGCTATGGCAGGTCGTGCGGCACGAGCCGACGGCGCAGACGGAGACGAGGAGAAGGCCATGAGCGTTCCCGCAGGATGGTACGACGACGGATCGGGACGCCAGCGCTGGTGGGACGGTGAGCAGTGGACCGAGCACTACGCGCCCGAGAGCCCCTCCGCCGAGCACGCGCAGCCGGGCACGGAGTCGGCTGCGGGATCCGCGTCGACGCCGGATGCCGGAGCATCCGCGGACGCGCATGGCGAGTACGCCCCTCCCGTCGCACCGGGGGCAGCGGAGTCCACCCAGCCGACCGAGGCGTACCCGTCGGTCACCCCGGAGGGCTACCCGCAGAGCGCATACGGCGAGGCGCCCTACGGGCAGGCCCCCTACGGTCAGGCGGCGTATGGTCAGCAGGGGTATCCCGGAGCCGCCGGCGATCCGCAGAATTCCTACGCCGCGCCGGCACCCTATGGCAGCGCTCATGCGGCACCGGACGCCGGCCCCCGCAAGACCCCGGTGCTCGGATACATCGGACTCGGACTCGCCGTGGTCGGCGGCATCGTCGCGTGCATCCCGAACCTGGTCACCTTCTTGATCGGCTCGTTCCTGCTCTTCGGTGCGTTCGTCGTGTCGATCATCGCGCTGTTCATCAAGAACACCGCGAAGTGGCCGGGCATCGTCGGCCTGATCCTGTCGATCGTGATGGGCGTCGTCGCCACGGTCGTGCTCAGCGTCACCCTCTTCGCGTCGATCGCCAGCGAATCCTGGGATTCGTCGTACGACCCGTACCCCTCGGATGAGCCGTATTCGTCGGAGGAGCCGTACACCGAGGAGTCGACCGCGCCAGACGCGACAGGCGAGCGGCCCACCGCCGATGAGGTCGCGGTCGGCCTGGAGCAGATCATGCTCCAGGAGCAGGAGATGGAGTATCCGGAGGGCATGCTGCTGTGCCTCGGCGAGGAGCTCGTCGCCTCCGACATGAGCGATGCCTCGCTGCAGCAGATCGCCGACGGCGACATCGCGCTGACCGACCCCGACGACGCGATGGAGTTCGGCTCGACGCTCACCGACGCGGCCTCCACCTGCGCGACGCAGTGACCCGACGCCGCTGAGATCGGCACGGACGAAGAACGGCCCCGAGCTCGAGCTCGGGGCCGTTCTTCGTGTGCGGTGAGGATCAGTCCTCTTCCTTGCGCTTTCGCCAGCGGATGCCCGCCGAGATGAAGTCGTCCAGGTCGCCGTCGAAGACGCTGGCCGGGTTGCCCGACTCGTGGCCGGTGCGCAGGTCCTTGACGAGCTGCTGGCCGTAGAGGAAGTAGGAGCGCATCTGGTCGCCCCAGCTGGCGGTGATGTTGCCCGCGAGCTCCTTCTTCTTCGCCGCCTCCTGCTCCTTCTGCAGCAGCAGCAGGCGCGTCTGCAGCAGACGCATGGCGGCGGCGCGGTTCTGGATCTGCGACTTCTCGTTCTGCATCGAGATGACGATGCCGGTGGGAAGGTGGGTCAGGCGCACAGCCGAGTCGGTGGTGTTCACCGACTGCCCACCGGGGCCCGACGAGCGGAACACGTCGACGCGCAGGTCGTTCTCGGGGATCTCGACCTCGGTGGCCTCCTCCATCAGCGGGATGACCTCGACCGCGGCGAACGAGGTCTGACGCTTGTCGGCCGAGCCGAACGGGCTGATGCGGGCCAGGCGGTGGGTGCCCGCCTCGACCGACAGCGTGCCGAACGCGTAGGGGGCGGTGATCTCGAACGTGGCCGACTTGATGCCCGCACCCTCGGCGTACGAGGTGTCCATCACCTTCACCGGGTAGCCGTGCTGCTCGGCCCAGCGCAGGTACATTCGCATGAGCATCTCGGCGAAGTCGGTGGCATCGTCACCGCCGGCGCCCGACCGGATGGTGATGATCGCATTGCGGTCGTCGTACTCGCCGTCGAGGAGCGTCTGCACCTCGAGCTGGTTGATGGTCTGCGTGAGCGATTCGAGCTCGGCGCGCGCCTCGGCGGCGGAGTCCTCGTCCTGCATCTCGTTGGCCAGCTCGATGAGCACGTCGAGGTCGTCGAGCCGGCGCTCGACCTCGGTGACGCGCTTGAGGTCGGCCTGCTTGTGGCTGAGCGCGCTGGTCACCTTCTGCGCCTTCTCCGGATCGTCCCAGAGATCGGGTGCGCCCGCCTCCTCGCTGAGTCGCGCGATGTCCTCGCGCAGGGCGGTGACGTCGACGACCTCGCGGATGTCGCCGAAGGTGTGTCGCAGGGCCTGTATGTCGGCGGAGAGATCGAGTTCGAACATGGCAGTCCACCTTATCGCGCCGGGGGCCCGCTTCCCTGACCGCGGTATGTCCCTGCTCCGACTGCGAGGCAGGCAGGACTAGCGTGGCGGTGTGGTCGACAGCGCGGCGGGTGTCCTCAGGCGGTTCGGGCCGATGGTCTACGCGCCGACCGTGCTCTTCTCGCTGGGCGAGGGTGCCGTCATCCCCCTGATACCCGTCATCGCCACCCGGCTCGGCGCCGACGTGTCGCTGGCCGCGCTCGTGGCCGCGGCTCTGGTGATCGGACAGCTGTGCGGCAATCTGCCGGCGGGAGCGCTGGTCGCGAAGGTCGGCGAGCGGTTCACGATGGTCGTCGCGGGCGTGCTCTCGATCGCCGCCGGGGTGGGGATGCTGCTCGCCGACGACCTCACGCTGTTCGCCGTCTCGGTGTTCGTGCTCGGCTTCTGCGCGGCGGCGTTCGGGCTCGCAAGACACGCGTTCATGACGACCCGCGTGCCGCCGAGGTTCCGCGCCAGGGCGCTGTCGCTGCTGGGCGGCAGCTTCCGCTTCGGCGTCTTCATCGGCCCCTTCGTCGCGGCCGCCCTGATCCAGCTGACCGGGTCGGAGCAGTCGACGATCTGGGCGCTGATCGTGTGCTGTGCGGCGATCGTGCCGCTCGTGCTGTTCGGACCCGACCCCGAGAAGACCAGCCCGGTGCTGCTGAAGCCCACCGGCGCCGCGGTCGCCGAGGACTCGGGCGAGGTCGTGACCGGATCGATCCCGACCCGCGACCGGTACGGGGTGCTCGAGACGATCTCGTATCACCGGGCCGTGCTGATGCGCCTGGGCCTGTCGGCCGCTGCGCTGTCGGCGGTGCGCTCGGCCCGGCAGGTGATCCTGCCGCTGTGGGGTGTCTCGCTCGGCCTCGATGCCAGCACGATCGCGATCGTCGTCGGCGTCTCGGGCGCCATCGACTTCACCCTGTTCTACGCGAGCGGCCAGGTGATGGACCGGTTCGGGCGGATCTGGGCGGCGCTGCCGGCCATGCTGCTCATGGGCACGGGGCTCATCATCCTCTCCGTCACGCACGACTTCGATCAGGCGACGATGTGGTTCGTGCTGATGGCCGCCGTGCTCGGCCTCGGAAACGGTCTCTCGAGCGGCATCCTGCTCACCTACGGGGCCGACCTCGCCCCCGAGACGGATCCGGCGACCTTCCTGGGTGCGTGGCGGACGCTGACGGATGCCGGTGGCGCGGCCGCTCCAGTCGTGATCGCGTCCGTCGTCGCACTGGCATCGCTGCCCGTCGCGGCCGGGCTAATGGGCGGGGTGGCGCTGCTGGGGGCTGCGGGGTTCGCCGTGTGGACGCCGAAGTTCCTGCCGCGACGCGAGCGCTGAAGGCCGGCTCAGCGCAAGGCAGTGCGGCTGGTCGCCGTGGCCTCGAGGGGCACGCCATCGGGCACGAAGGGCGAGAAGAGCGGCGGATGCCAGGCCGCGGCCACCGTGACCCGCGCCGACACCCCGTCCGGCGTTCCCGCCGAGACGAGCTCCGCGTCGGAGTCCACGGCGTCGACGACAGCGGATGCCTGCTCACGGACGCCCCCGTCGGAGAGTTCGGCGCGCACCGCGTCGCCCTCGGTCTGCAGGGTGAACCCGTCCGACCCGGCGAGCGCCGCGGCATCGGCGAGCGAGTCGAGGCGCTTCTGCGCGATGTAGAGATCGGTCGCGCACACGCAGACGAAGATCACCGCGATCGCGAGCAGCACGTACCCGAGCACGAGCGGCAGCACGCTGCCGTCGTCATCGGCGAGCGCGGCGCGGAGGCGGGCTCGCACCCTCATCCGCTCCCCCACAGTCTCGACACCTTCTGCGCGGCCTGCGCCTCGATCGGGATCGCCGCCAGAGCATCCAGACCGAAGATCGACGGCATCAGCGGCAGCGTGACTCGTGACCGCACGGTGACGATCACCGTCGCCCCCGCGCCGGGGCACTCGGCGCCCGCCGGGCGGCAGGCGATCCCCACATCGACCGCGCCCTCGTCCATGCCGTACTCGCGGATCACACCGGCGAGCACGGCCTCGCCCCGTTCGGCGGCGGTGCGGGCATCCGGCGCCTGACCGATCACCCGCGCGGTGTGGCGCGCGGCGGCCTCGGCGCCGAGCGTCTGCTCCTGCACCGCGCCCAGCACGAGCACCAGGTACACGAGCGGGACGAGCAGCAGCACTCCGGCGACGATGAACTCCAGGGCTGCGGAGCCGGACTCGTCGCCGATGAGCGACTCACTCGTCGCCGAACGATTCGACGGGCGCACGAGCATCCACCTCCAGTCCGAACGGAACGCCGAGCAGGCCCAGCACGGGCAAGGTGGTGCGGACGCGCACGACCACGCTCGGATGCCCCAGGGCCATGTCCTCGCCGATCGCCACGTCCCCTGCGTACTCGGCTCCGACGGCCCGGGTGATCACAGCCTCGGTGCGCGCGGCACCCTCGTCGAGTGTCGTGTCGGCCAGGGCGGCGTGGTGCGCGCCCTCGACAGCGGCGTCGTGCACGACGTTGCGGACATACACGGAGAAGGCGATCTGCAGCACAGCGAGAGTGAGCGCGGTCAGCAGCGCGCCGACGAGCACGAACTCGACGGGACTCGACCCGCGCTCATTGACGAGCAGCGACCGCGCACGCATCACAGGCGACCATCAGATGCCCGAGACGCGCGAGATCGCCTGCTCGAACAGATCGACCAGCGCGGGACCGGCGACCGCCCATATCACCACGACCAGCGCCGCAGTCATCAGCGTCACCAGCACCCATCCGGGCACATCGCCCCGGTCGTCCTCGGCCAGCTCACGGCCGGCCGCGAACCATCTCTGCAGCTTCTTCATTCTCTCTTCCCTCCGGATCGTCGATCTCGTCTCAGCCGAGCCCCAGTCGCAGGATGAACAGGCCCGGGTACACCGCGAAGAGCACACTCAGCGGCAGGATCAGGAATACGAGCGGCAGCAGCATGAGGATCTCCTTCTGCCCCGCCTGCTCGATGAGCACCCGCTTCGCCTCGTCGCGCGCGTCGGCGGCCTGGGAGTGCAGCACCGCGGCGAGCGGCGCGCCGTGCTCGAGTGCGGCGATGATCTGATCGGTCGCGCGCGACAGACCGGACAGCTGCAGCCTCGTGGCGGTCTCGCCGAGCGCGTCGGCGAGCGGCGAGCCGGTGTGCACGGCGATCACGGTCTGCCGCAGCTCACCGGTCAGCTCCCCCGTGCCGATCGACGACACCCGCCGCAGCGCGTCGAGCAGCGACTCGCCCGCCGAGAGGCACAGGGCGAGGAACTCGAGCGTGGTGGGCAGTTCGTCTGCGAGGCGGGCCCGACGGGCGCGGGCACGACCCGTGAGCTGCATGTCGTAAGCGATCGCGGCGCCGGCTGCGGCGATGATCGGCAGCAGAGCCGCCGGCGCAGTCATCCGACCCGACACGGCGATGCCGACCACCACGACCGCACCCGCCACGAGCCCGGCTACGCCCCACGCCAGCTGACGCCCCCGGAACGTCGCGGGAGTCCGCGCCAGCCCGGCCTGCGCGAGGCGCAGTCGCAGCGCGTCGCCACCTCCGATCACTCGCTCGAACATGCCGCGACAGCTGTCCCAGAGCCGCCGGCCGTGCACGGGCATGACGCCGACCGTGGGCAGGATGCCCGCCGGCAGCGCCTGGTCGTCGACCACGTCGCGCACGTAGGGTGCGATCCGCTGCTCGAGACGCGGCGCACCCCAGCGAGGCAGTGCGGAGAGCACGCCGAGCAGCCCGAGCGCGAGCGCCCCGCCCAGCAGCACCGAGACCGCGGCATCCGTCACCGCGCTCATCCGAACCACCGCTCCGGCTCGGGCAGCCGCCCGATGCGCAGCATGATCCGGAATGCCACCACTGACACGACCGCCCCGACGAGGATCACCACGACGCCCTCGGTGCTGCCGTACGCATCACGGCCTTCCGGGCGCATCGCCAGCAGCGCCAGGACCACCCAGGGCGCGACGGCGCCGAGCACGGCCGCGCCCCGGATCCACGACTGTCGCGCCTCGACCTCGCCGCGCAGCGCCGCATCGGCGCGCACCGACGACGACAGCGCCCGCAGCACGCCGGTGAGCTCGGTCCCGCCGACCTGGCGGGCCATCCGCAGGGTCTCGACGATGCGGTCGGCGATCGGATCGGCCAGCGTCGCCTTGAGCCGGTCGAGACTCGACTCGAAGCGCCCGGTGGACTGCAGGTCGCGGGCGAAGACGCCGAACGCCGGGCGCACGGCCGGGGGCGCTGACTCGGCGAGACTCGCCACCGCATCGGGCAGCGAGAGCCCTACCCGGATCGCCGCGACCAGCAGGTCGCAGACGTCCGGCCACATCTGTCGCCGCGCTTTGCGCAGCCGGAGGCGCCGTCCGCGCAGGAACATGACCGGTGCCGCGACTCCGGCGAGCGCCGCGAGAGCAGCCAGCACGGGTATGCCCGTGAGCAGCCAGGCGAAGGCGGCGGCCACCGCGGCGAGCACGATCATGACGGCCGCGATCGTGCGCACCGGCGTGCGCGAATGCCCAGCCTCGTCGAGAAGCCGCCGCAGGCGCGAACTGCGCGGTTCGCGCGGGGGGCGATCCCGCGCCGGCCACAGCCAGGGCGACGCGCACAGCAGCAGACCGGCGCCGAGCAGTGCGCCGACGAGCAGAGTCATCCCCCTCCCTCCGCCCGGTAGACCGGTGTGCTCATGATGCGTCCGTCGACGACCTCGCCCGTCGGCGCGATCAGTTCGGCCACGCGACGGGATCCGTCGGCCTCGCGCCGGCAGTGCACGACGAATGAGATCGAGGACGCCAGCGCCGGCGCGATGAACGCGCGGTCGATGTTGCGCCCGGCGAGCAGGGGCAGCAGCGCGAGCTTCTCGAGGGCTTCGGCCGCGGAGTTGGCGTGCACCGTGCCCGCGCCGGGAACGCCGGTGTTGAGCGCGAGCACGAGATCGAGCGCCTCGGCGTCGCGGACCTCGCCGACGACGAGCCGGTCGGGACGCATGCGCAGAGCCTCTTTCACCAGCCGCCGCAGCGTGATCTCGCCCGTGCCCTCCAGGCTCGCCTGTCGCCCCTGCAGCGCCACGACATCGGGTCCGTCGACGGCGAGCTCGAAGGTCTCCTCGACGGTGATGATGCGCTGCTCCGCCGCGCAGGCCGCGAGCAGGGCGCCGAGCAGCGTGGTCTTGCCCGCGTGCGTGGCGCCCGAGACGATGATGCTGCGCCCCTCGCGCAGGCCGGCGAGCAGCACGGAGGCGACGTGCTCGGGCACCGAGCCCTGCGCGATCAGCGCGTCGAGGGTGCGGTGCCGCTTCAGGAACTTGCGGATGTTCACCGCCCATGAGCCGCGCACCACATCGGCGATGGCGACGTGCAGCCGCGACCCGTCGGGCAGGGAGGCATCGACGAACGGCTGGCTGACGTCGACCCGGCGCCCCGTGGTCTGCAGCATCCGCTCGACGAGATCGCGGATCAGGGCATCCGTCAGCGGCAGATCGACGCGGTGCGTCGCGCCGTCCTTGGCGATGAAGACCCGATCGGGGCCGTTGAGCCAGATCTCCTCGATCTCGGGGTCGTCGAGAAGCGGCTGCAACGCGCCGAATCCCGAGACGGATGCCAGCACGTCGCGCACGAGAGCCGCCTCGTCGTCGATCATCGCCCCGCCGCGCTGCAGGGCGAGGTCGTTGTGCCGCCGCACCTCGAGCTGCGCGATCCGCCGCGCCTCGTCAGGATGCGCCGCCGGGTCGGTGTTCTCCAAGCGCAGACGCCGGCGCACTCTCTCGGCGACGGCGACGGACGGATGACTCACGCCCGGCATCCTGACAGAGATCGTCCCGGCGGCGCGGAAGTTATCCACAGCGCCCGCTGCGGCTGTCGGCAGATCTACGGAAAACCCGACCGACTCGATCGCTAGACTCGAGACCGCGCGGAAGTGGTGGAATCGGTAGACACGCAGGATTTAGGTTCCTGTGCCCCCGGGCGTGTGGGTTCAAGTCCCATCTTCCGCACAGCCTCCGCCGAAATCGAACGACGGGAACTCCTTTGCTCCACACCATGCTCCAGGCTCCGACTGCGCTGATCCCGTGGCTCGATCCGGAGACCATCATCAGCGCGGCCGGCCCGTGGGCGCTCGCCGTCGTCTGCTTCATCGTCTTCGCCGAGACCGGCCTGCTCGTCGGGTTCCTCCTGCCCGGCGACACGCTGCTCGTGATCGCGGGACTGCTGTCGCACCCGATCGGCGCATCCGAGAACGGCGTGTTCGGGCTCAATGTGTGGGTGGTCGCTCTGCTGATCGGGCTCGCCGCCTTCGTCGGAGGCGAGGTCGGCTACATGATCGGCCATAAGGGCGGGCCCGCCGTCTTCGAGCGCAAGGAGTCCGGCCTGTTCAGCGTGAAGAACGTCGAGCGCACCAACGCGTTCTTCGAGCGCTTCGGCGGGATCACGGTGATCCTCGCCCGGTTCGTGCCGATCGTGCGCACGTTCGCGCCGGTGGCCGCGGGCGTCGGGCACATGCCGTGGAAGCGCTATTCGCTCTACAACCTGATCGGCGCCGTGCTATGGGGCTTCGGCTTGACCATGTTCGGATACCTGATCGGGTTCATCCCGCCCGTCGCGGACTTCGTGCAGAGCTACATCGACCTGATCCTGCTGGCCGTCGTCGGCGGTACGGCCGTCATCACCCTCTGGCACTACCTCAGCGAACGCTATAAGGCGAAGAAGGCCGCGTCGGCGGGCGCCGACGTCGTCACAGACGCCGACGAAGCCGCAGCACTGCGACTCGAGCCCGAGGTCTTCGATCGCGCGCCCGACCTCGACGGAGACGGCAAGCACTGAACCGCGGCGACCGGCGAGGTTCCGCCCGTCAGCCGGCCTTCTTCTTGGGCGTCGACTTCTTAGGCGTCGACTTCTTGGGCGCTGACTTCTTGGGCGCGGCCTGCTTCGACGTTGCCTTCTTGCCCTTCGTCGACGAGGGCTTCTCGTCGTCACCGACCTCGTCGGCGTCCTCATCATCGGCGTCCTCTTCATCGGCGTCCTTTGCCGCCGCGCCGCCACCCTTCCTGGCCGCTTTGGTGCGCTCGACGCTGGCGCGCAGCGCCTCCATGAGGTCGATGACCTCGCCGCCCTTCTCGGCCTTGTCCTCGTCGCCGAAGGTCTCTGCGACGTCGAAGCCCTCGCCCGCTTCGATCTTCGCGTCGATGAGGGTGCGCAGCTCCTTCTGGTATTCGTCGACGAACTCCTCAGGGTCGAAATCGCTCGAATAGCTCTCGACGAGAGCTGCCGACATCTCGAGCTCCTTCTTGCTGATCCTCACGTCCTCATCGAGTGCCGGGAAAGCGGCCTCGCGCACCTCGTCCGACCACAGCAGCGTCTGCAGCACGAGCACGTCACCGCGCACACGCAGAGCCGCGAGGCGGGTCTTCTGCCGCAGGGTGAAGCGCACGATCGCCGTGCGGTCGGTCTGCTCGAGGGTCTTGCGCAGCAGCACGTACGCCTTCGGCGACTTCGAGTCCGGTTCGAGGTAGTAGGCCCGATCGAGCGTCAGCAGGTCGACCTGCTCGCTGGGCACGAACTCGACCACGTCGATCTCACGGCTCTTCTCGGCGGGAAGGGAGGCCAGGTCGTCCTTGGTGAGCACGATGGTCTGCCCGTCGTCGACGTAGGCGCGGTCGATGTCGGCGTACTCGACCGGCTGCCCGTCGATCTCGCACACGCGCTGGTAGCGGATGCGCCCGCCGTCCTCGTGGTGCACCTGATGCAGCGGCACGTCGTGATCCTCGGTCGCGGAGTACACCTTCACCGGGACGTTCACGAGACCGAACGTCAGGGCGCCCTTCCAGATGCTTCTCATGCTGACAGTGAACACCAGGCCGGCCGTCCGGGGCGAGGGGGTTGCGGATGCCCACTAACCTGGCCCCATGGCATCCGGCGAGCAGGTCGTTCAGATCGACGGCCGCCGCCTGCGCATCACCAATCTCGACAAGGTCGTCTATCCCGAGACGGGCACGACCAAGGGCGAGGTGATCGCCTATTACTCGCAGATCGCCCCGCTCATGCTGCCGCACATGCGCGGGCGTCCGGTCACCCGCAAGAGATGGGTCGACGGCGTCGGCACGGCGGATGCCCCGGGCGAGAGCTTCTTCACCAAGCAGCTCGAGCGCGGCGCTCCGGACTGGATCAGGCGGATGCCCATCGAGCACTCCGACGGGCCGAAGGAGTATCCGCTCGCCGACGACGTCGCATCGATGGTGTGGTTCGCGCAGATCGCCGCGCTCGAGCTGCACGTGCCGCAGTGGCGCTTCACGCACTCCGGCGGGCGCGGCATGCCCGACCGGCTCGTGCTCGACCTCGACCCGGGTCCCGGTGTGGGGCTCGCACAATGCGCGGAGATCGCGCGGATCGCCCGGGGCATCCTGAGCGGGATGGGGCTCGAGCCCATGCCGGTCACCAGCGGCAGCAAGGGCATCCACCTCTACGCGCGCCTGCCCACCACCGAGGACGGCACCGGGCTGCAGTCGAGCGACGACGTCTCGGCCGTGGCGAAGGAGCTCGCGCGGCTGATCGAAGCCGACCATCCCGACCTCGCCACCCACGTCATGGCCAAATCGCAGCGCGGCGGACGGGTGTTCATCGACTGGAGCCAGAACAGCGCCTCGAAGACGACCATCGCCCCCTACTCGCTGCGCGGACGCGCGCGTCCCTGGGTCGCCGCACCGCGCACCTGGGGCGAACTCGACGACCCCGACCTGCGGCACCTCGAACTGCACGAGGTCCTCGAGCGGATGGAGGCCGGCGTCGACCCGCTCGCCGCTCTGGCCCCGGCCAGCACGGCGCTCACCTCGTATCTCGCCAAGCGCGACGCCGCGAAGACGCCCGAACCCATGCCGAAGACGGCATATGCGAGCTCGAGCGGCGCGCCGCGGTTCGTGATCCAGGAGCACCACGCCAGCCGGCTGCACTACGACCTGCGCATCGAACGCGACGGCGTGCTGATCAGCTGGGCGGTGCCGAAAGGCGTGCCCGAGACCGCGGACCGCAACCACCTGGCGGTGATGACCGAGCCGCATCCGCTCGAGTACCTCACCTTCGAGGGCGAGATACCGACCGGCGAGTACGGCGCGGGGTCGATGACGGTATGGGACACGGGCACGGTCTCGCTGGAGAAATGGCGCGACGATGAGGTGATCGGAACCTTCACCGGCCAGACCGGCGGCCGGCTCGGCTCAGCTCGCCTCGCCCTGATCCGCACGAGCGGCGAGGGCGAGAAGTCGCAGTGGCTGCTGCACCGTATGAAGGATGCGCACTCGCATCCGGATTCCGAGCCCCGCTCCGTGCGTCGCACGGAGAAGCCCGCCCGCCCCGAGAAGCCGTCCCGCCCCGCGAAGCCGTCCCGCACCGCGAAGCCGTCCCGCCCCGCAAAGCCGCCCCGCCCCGAGGAGCCCACTCGCCCCGCGCCGGAGAGCAGCGCCGAAGCGGCCCCGCTCCCCTCGTTCATCCCGCCGATGCTGTCCGAGTCCGGCACGCCGGGGCTCGCCCGTTCGCTCAGCGACCCGTCGTGGGCCGAGATCAAGTGGGACGGCATCCGCGCGGTCGGCACCTGGCGGCGCGGCGACGACGGGCCAGGCCGGTTCAGTCTGCGCGCCCGCAGCGGCACCGACATCACGGCACGCTACCCCGAGCTCACTGCCGACGGAGCCCCGCATCTGCCGGCCGACGACGCTGTGGTCGACGGCGAGATCGTCGCCTTCGACCGCGACGGACGCCCCAGCTTCGCCCGCCTGCAGAACCGGATGCACCTCACCAAGGGCCGCGAGATCGAGCGCGAGGTCGTGCGCACGCCGGTCGTCTACATGCTCTTCGATCTGCTGCGCCTCGACGGGCACGACCTCACCGGCATGCCGCTGCGCCGGCGGCGTGAGCTGCTCGAGCAGCTCGCCGCCGACCTGGACGCCCCCGTGCAGGTGCCACCGGTCTTCGACGATCTCGAGGCGGCGCTCGACGCGAGCCGCGAGTTCGGTCTCGAGGGTGTCGTCGCGAAAGACCCCGACTCTCGGTACCGGCCCGGCCGGCGGTCGGGATCGTGGCTGAAACTCAAGCAGACGCACGCGCAGGAGGTCGTCATCGTCGGCATCCGGCCAGGACAGGGCAGCCGCCGCAGCGGCATCGGCTCGCTGCTGCTCGCCGTCCCCTCCTCCGAATCGCAGGGCGGGCTGCGCTACGTCGGCCGGGTGGGCACCGGATTCACCGACCGGATGCTGCGCGATCTCTCCGCGCAGCTCGAACCGCTGCGCATGAAGACGGCGCCGCTGCGGGTCCCCGCCGCGGATGCGTCCGACGCCCTGTGGGTGCGGCCCGAGCTGGTCGGCGAGGTCGAGTTCGCGAACTGGTCGCCGGGCGGCATCCTTCGTCACTCCCGCTGGCGGGGGCTCCGGCCCGACAAGTCGCCCGACGAGGTGCGCGTCGAGGGCTGAACGCTGCACCGATCCAGTCGACGCCCTCGCGGCCTCTGCAGCGGGGATCGCCGGCGCTCAGGCGTGCGCGGCCTCGCAGTCGTCGTGATCGGCGGGCTCGAGCTGGAAGGTCGAGTGCGCGACGTCGAAGTGGTGAGCCAGGCAGCCCTGCAGATCCTGCAGCAGCCGCGACGCCTCACCCGATGCGAGCACGGCAGGCTCGACCTTCACGTGCGCGGTGAACACGGGCGCGCCGCGCGTGAGCTGCCACACGTGCACATCGTGCACGTCGACCACACCCGGATACACCTTGAGATGCTCGCGGATCTCGCTGATCGCCATGCCCTGTGGCGCCGACTCGGCGAGCACAGAGAACACCTCCCGCAGCAGCGAGACGGCGCGCGGCAGGATGAGCACCGCGATCAGCAGCGACGCGATCGCGTCGGCGGGCATCCACCCGGTGGTCACGATCACGACCGCAGCGACGATGACCAGCGCCGAGCCGATCAGGTCGCCCATCACCTCGAGGTACGCGCCGCGCACGTTGATGCTCGTCTTCTGCGCGCGACCGAGCACCCACATCGCGATGGCGTTGGCGACCATGCCGATGACCGCGACGGTGAGCATCAGCGGGCCCGCCACCTCTGTCTCACCCGGGACGAGCAGCCGCTGGATGCCCTGCACGGCTACCACGACCATGAGCGCGATGAGGATGATCGCGTTGATCAGCGCACCGAACACCTCGGCGCGCTGATAGCCGAACGTGCGTCGGTCGTCGGCAGGCCGCGCGGCGACCGCGGTCGCGACCAGGGCGACCACCAGCGCCGATGAGTCGGTGAACATGTGCGCGGCATCGGCGAGCAGCGCCAGCGAACCCGACAGGATGGCGCCGACCACCTGCACCACCATCACGGTGGCGGTCAGCGTCAGCGAGATCGCCAGCAGGCGCCGGTGACCGGCGTCGCGGATCCCCCCGGCGGCGGGTGCGTGGTCGTGCATGACTCCAGGCTAGGCCGGGTCGTCACCGCCGAAGGCCCGTTCCGCCTAGTCGGGAACGGTAACGCTTCTCAACAACCGCGCGAGGCGACGCTACAGCGCGGCGAGCAGCGGGATGAGGGCCTGGAACGCGCGGGCCCGATGCGACTGCGCCTGCTTCTCGGCGTCGGTGAACTCGCCGACCGAGCGCTCGGATGCCGGGTCCTGACCGTCGGGGATGAAGATCGGGTCGTAGCCGAATCCGCCGGTACCGGATGCCCGGTGCGCCAGCCGGCCCGGCCAGATTCCCTCCACGACGCGCTCCTGCCCGTCTGCCGTCACCAGCGCTATGGTCGAGTGGAACTGCGCGCTGCGGTGCGGGTCGGCGACGTCGCGGAGCTGATCGAGCAGCAGCTCCAGGTTCGCGGCGGCATCCTTCTTCTGCCCTGCCCAGTACGCCGAGAACACTCCCGGGGATCCGCCGAGCACGTCGACGCAGATACCGGAGTCATCGGCGAGCGACGGCAGACCGGTGTGCGCGAACGCCGCACGCGCCTTGATCAGGGCGTTCTGCGCGAAGGTCACCCCGTCTTCGACCGGCTCGGGGCCGTCATAGCCGATCACCTCGAGGTCGGGGCGGGTCGAGGCGGTGATCTGCTGAAACTCGGTGACCTTGTGCGGGTTGTGGGTGGCGAGAACGACCTTCACTCGGCGCCCCCCTCGCCCAGCGCCGCGAGCTGATGCTCCTTCAGAGAAGCGCATCCGTTCACACCGAGGTCGAGCAGCGCGTCGAGCTCGCGCTTGTCGAACGGCGCTCCCTCTGCGGTGCCCTGCACCTCGACGAAGAGACCGCGGCCGGTGACGACGACGTTCATGTCGGTCTCGGCGCGCACGTCCTCGACGTAGGCGAGATCGAGCATCGGCTCGCCGTCGACGATGCCCACCGACACGGCGGCGACCGTGTCGAGCAGCGGCTTGGCGTTCCTGCCGATGAACTTCTTCTCGCGGCCCCATTCGATGGCGTCGGCGAGCGCGACGTAGGCGCCGGTGATAGCGGCGGTGCGGGTGCCGCCGTCGGCCTGCAGCACGTCGCAGTCGATGACGATGGTGTTCTCGCCGAGCGCCTTCGTGTCGACCACGGCGCGCAGCGCACGGCCGATGAGCCGAGAGATCTCGTGCGTGCGACCGCCGATGCGACCCTTCACGCTCTCTCGGTCATTACGGCTGTTGGTGGCGCGGGGCAGCATCGCGTATTCGGCGGTCACCCACCCCTTGCCCTTGCCCGTCAGCCATCGGGGCACGCCGTTGGTGAACGATGCGGTGCACAGCACCTTCGTGCCGCCGAAGCTGATCAGTGCCGAGCCCTCGGCGTGCGCAGACCAGCCGCGCTCGATCGTGATCTCGCGGAGCTGGTCGGTGCTGCGCCCGTCGGCGCGGACGATGTCGGTCATGGTGTCCTCTCGGAGCATTCGGGTTCAGGGCCGGGTATCGGCGTCGAGCAGGTAGGGCAGGTCGATCACGCCGGTCTGCACGAGCTGCACGTCGCGCACCTCGTGACCCATCAGGCGGTTGGCGAGCGCGGTGAAGTCCTCCGCCGAGTCCCCGGTCGCCTCGTACACGTAGCTGGCGACGGCGCCCTGCGAGGCGAGTTGGTCGCGCTTCACGAGCTGACGATAGACATCGGCGGCGGTCTCGTCGTCGCTGGACACGAGCGAGACCCCCTGGCCCATCACATAGCTGATCGCGCCGCGCAGGAAAGGGTAGTGCGTGCATCCCAGCACGAGGGTGTCGACCTGGGCATCCCGCAGCGGCGCGAGATACTCCTCGGCCACGGCCAGCACCTCCGGCGAGCCGGTGATGCCGGCTTCGACGAATTCGACGAAGCGAGGGCAGGCGGCGGTGAACACTTCCAGGCGCTCGTTCACCTCGAGCATGTCCTGGTAGGCGCGCGAGCCGATCGTGCCGACCGTGCCGATCACGCCGACGCGGCCGTTGCGCGTCGTTGAGACCGCGCGGCGCACCGCCGGGCCGATCACCTCGACCACGGGAACGTCGTACCGTTCGCGGGCGTCGCGCAGCACCGCGGCGGATGCCGTGTTGCACGCGATCACGAGCATCTTCACACCCTGCTCGACGAGCGCGTCGAGCACCTCGATGCTGTAGCGCCTGACGTCCGCGATCGGCTTCGGCCCGTAGGGCGAGTGGGCCGTGTCGCCGATGTACACGAGCGATTCCTGCGGCAGCTGCGCGCGGATCGCCCTGGCCACCGTGAGCCCGCCGACGCCGGAGTCGAAGATGCCGATCGGTGCGTCGTTCATGGTGCTCAAGCCTAGTCTCGTGCGGTCAGCGGCTCAGCATGGCGCGGCGGGCGGCTCGGGCGGCGAGCATGCTTGCGGCCGGTGACGAGATCACGGCGCCTTCCGCCTCGGCGGGCAGACCGACGTTCACCGCGGCGATGGCCGGCGACAGGGAGCGGATGCTGTCGAGCACGGTCCTCTGCGGGGAGTCGGCTTCGATGCTGTCGACGAGCACGATGCTCTGCCCGGCGCTCGCGCGGCCGGCGGCGTCGGTGATCTGCTCTCGGCTGGCGGATATCGCGTCGATCCGGACGATTTCCCCTCCGGCCGCGAGCGCGAGTGCGACGTGCGAAGCTGCGCTGTCGACCGCCAGACTCGATGCCCGTCGCAGGTCGATCACGGTGGTCGGCGCGTCGGCGAACGAGGGAAGCTCGCCCTGCACGCGCACCGCGCGATCAGCGATGCCGTCCCCATCGAAGGACACCGCAGGTACTGCGGACCGCTGCCGCACGGCATCCGCCATCGCCGCCACGCGATGCGCCGCGTCCTCGATTCGCGCACGGGAGAGCTCGCCGCTGCGGACCGCCGCGATGATCGCGTCGCGGGCGGCCAGGTAGTCCCGTTCGTCCTGGTCGGGCAGCATGGCCGCGCCGGGGTTGGTCGGATTGCCGATGCACAGCAGGTCGGCGCCAGCGGCGAGCGCGCGCACGGCTCCCCCGCCGATGCCGACCTGTTCGCGGATCGCGGCCATGTCGAGCGCGTCGGTGATGATCACTCCGTCGAACCCAGCGCGACGCAGCCGGCCGAGCACGTTCGGATTGAGCGTGGCAGGAGCGTCGCCCCAGTGCGGGGCGCTGATGTGCGCCGTCATGATCGAGAACACGCCTGCGCGAACGGCCGCGATGAACGGAGGGATGTGCTGCGCGTCGATCTCGTGCTGAGAGAGGGTCAGCGTCGGAAGGTCGTGGTGCGAGTCGATGTGCGTGTCTCCGTGCCCGGGGTAGTGCTTGGCACATGCGGCGAGTCCGGTGCGCTGGATGCCGCGCACCGCCGCGGCCGTGTGCCTGGAGACGAGATCGGTGCTCGCGCCGAAGGAGCGCACGCCGATCACGGGGTTGCGCGGGTCGGTGTTCACATCCGCCACGGGCCCGATGACGACGTCGCCTCCGACCGCGTCGACACGGCGGCCGATCTCGTAGCCGGTCGCCTCGGTGGCGACCACGTCATCCACGACGCCCAGCTGCGCTGCCCCGGGAACCGTCGACCCGGTTCCGGCCTCCAGGCGCGTGACGCTGCCGCCCTCCTCGTCGATCCCGATCAGCGCGCGCGGGGCGCGACGATGGATGTCGGCGCTCAGCGCAGCGGTCTCGCCGACGAGGTTCTGCGCGAAGTAGACCACTCCGGCCAGACCCTCATCGAGCGCCGTGCCGAGCCATGCGGGCATCTCGGATCCGAGGAATCCGGGCCACAGCACTCCATTCACGAGTCGGGTCAGCTCGTCTGCCATGCGCGGGTGCTCCGTCATCGGTCGTGGGGGCGGGATCCGCTGCTCAGTATTCCCGACCCGGCGCCTGGATACACTGGCCGGATGAGCTCCGCGTTCCTCACCGACCGCTATGAACTGACCATGCTCGCCGCGTCTCTGCGCGATGGCACCGCGACCAGGCCCAGCGTGTTCGAGCTGTTCTCGCGGCGCCTCTCCGGCGGCCGCCGCTTCGGCGTCGTCGCCGGCACCGGACGCCTGCTGACGCTGCTGCGCGACTTCCGGTTCGGCGACGACGAGCTGCGGTACCTGCGAGACAACGACGTGGTGGATGCCGATGCGCTGACCTACCTCGAGAACTACCGCTTCACGGGGACGATCCGCGGCTACCGCGAGGGCGAGCTCTACTTCCCCGGCTCCCCGATCCTCAGCGTCGAGGGCACCTTCGCCGACGCCGTCGTGCTCGAGACGCTCGCGCTGAGCGTGCTCAACCATGACTCCGCGGTCGCCACGGCCGCATCCCGCATGAGCATCGCCGCCGGCGAGCGTCCACTCGCGGAGATGGGCTCGCGTCGCGCCGCCGAGCAGTCGGCCGTCGCGGCGGCGCGCGCCGCGTACATCGCCGGATTCGCGTCGACGAGCAACCTCGAGGCCGGCCGGCAGTGGGGCATTCCCACCATGGGCACGGCGGCGCACTCGTGGACGCTGCTGCACGACTCGGAGGAGGACGCGTTCCGCTCGCAGATCGCGAGCCTGGGCACGGGCACCACTCTCCTCGTCGACACCTACGACATCCGGAAGGGCGTCGAGACCGCGATCCGCGTCGCCGGCACCGGTCTCGGCGGTGTGCGCCTCGACTCGGGCGACCTGCCGCTGGTCGCGGCGGCCGTCCGCCAGCAGCTCGACGAGCTCGGGGCGACCGAGACGAAGATCACTGTGACGAGCGACCTCGACGAGTACGCGATCGCCGCTCTCGCGGCGTCCCCCGTCGACTTCTACGGGGTCGGCACCTCTGTGGTCACCGGTTCGGGCTATCCGACCGCGAGCATGGTCTACAAGCTCGTCGCTCGTCAGGACTCTGCGGGCAGCTGGGTCGCCGTGGCGAAGGCATCCACCGACAAAGGCTCCAAGGGCGGGCGCAAAGCCGCCTTCCGCACTCTCGACAACGGCGTCGCGGTCGCCGAGACCGTGTCGGTCGCCGACGGCTTCGAGCAGGTCGACACCGCCGCCGCGCACCCCGAGGCCCGCGCGCTGCAGGTCGTGCTGGTCGACGCCGGTGAGATCGATGCCGCGCACGAGGGCGCCGCGGGAACGGCATCCGCTCGGGAGCACCACCTGCGAGTCCGCGAGGAGCTGCCGGTGCGGGCACTGGCGCTCAGCAAGTCGGATCCTGCGATCCCGACCCTTTTCGTCGACGCGCTCTAGCGGCCATCCGGTCCCTGAGCAAGGAGCGCAGCGACGCGCCGAAGGGTCGTCGACGCTGACTGACACGCTCTGACGCGACGTCGCGTCAGGAGACCATGCTCTCGTAGATCTCCTTGCAGGTGGGGCAGATCGGGAACTTCTCCGGGTCGCGGCCCGGCGTCCACTTCTTGCCGCACAGCGCGCGCACCGGCTTGCCGGTGATCGCCGACTCGAGGATCTTGTCCTTCTTGACGTAGTGCGAGAAGCGCTCGTGGTCACCCGGCTCGAGATGCTCTTCCTGCAGCAGCTCTTCGAGTTCGCGATCGAGCGTTGCCACGCCACCCTGATCGGGGCTGTCCAGCGGAGTACTCATGTCGAGATTCTATCCGCGTCGGCGGCGCCGGGGTCAGGTGGTCTCGACGAACTCCATCAGCCGCTCCCCGCTGCGCTCGAAGATCACCGCGCCCACCGCCGCCCCGCCGAACAGCACGACGACGCCGCTGATCACGCCGACCCAGAACGTCGTCGGGGCATGCTGATCGCCCTCGATGAGAGTCAGCGCGAACAGCCAGATCGTGGGCGTGCTCGCCAGCAGCGCGCCCACGAACGTCAGCGCGGCGCCGTACGAGCCGTGCGCCGCCGAACGCTGCGGCTGCTGGAACGGACTGTCACCCGGCCGCGAGACGGCGTACGGCGCGACGACCGATGCGATGCTCGACATGCCCAGCCCGGTGAGCAGCAGCGCCGCCGTCACGCCGATCAGCGGCAGCATGAGGTGCCAGTCCGAGATGACGGCGAGGGTGACCGAGATGCCGATCGCAAGCACCGGCAGCGAGACGAGCATGACCGGCATGAGGCGACCGAGCCGATCGGGCAGCCCGCGCACGCCGCTGGCGATGTGCATCCACAGTGCCGTCGAATCGTAGGCGGCATCGTTGTGCGGCAGCCATCCGAAGAACAGAGCCATGAGCGGGACGGGAACCAGCGCGGCCAGCCACAGCGGCACTCCCGCCACGAGCAGCGGGAAGACCGTCAGCACGCCGGCGATCGGCACGACGAGCAGGTTCACGATGTAGCGCCGGTCGCGCAGCCAGTACACCAGGCTGCGCGCGGCGATGGCGCCGAATGCGTTGGCCGGCAGCGAGCCGAACCAGCCCAGTCCCGACCGCTCGCGGGTCGCGTAAGGGCGCTCGGATGCGGTGAGAAGCCGCCTGACCAGCAGGTGCCACAGCAGCAGCATCCCGCCGATCGTCCCCGCCGCCACCAGCCCGCTCGCCCACGCCGCGCCCGTCTCGCCGGACGCGATGTGGAAGAGGAACGCCTGCGGCGCCGCCAGCGGCGAGAACCCGACGATCGTGGTGGCGGTGTGCACCGCCGGAGGAACCTGCCCGTCCCAGCGCAGCGAGGCGAAGTAGGCCGCTACCGGGAACGCGATGACGATGACCGGCAGCGCGAACAGGATCGTCAGCTCGCGCGAGCGCCGCTCCGGCAGCAGGATCGCGCTGATCGCCATCCCGATCCGGGCGGCGAGGGAGACCGACAGCACGCCGATGACGCCGAAGAGCACCGCGGCCGCCCACGGCACCCCGGCCTGGATGACGACGGTCACGACGCAGGCTGTGACCGCAATCAGCGCGAGACTGGGCGCGCTGACCAGCGACGCGAGCACGAGCGTCCACGCGAGCCGGCCCTCGTCGACGCCGAAGGGCCAGAAGCGCCGCGGGTCGAGCTGATCGGGCGTGCCCGTGAGCATGGGACCGACGAAGAACGCGAGCATCAGCGCGGCAGCGCCCAGCACGATGACCGTCTGCGCGGTGGCCAACGGCGCCTCGCCGAGACCGAGAATGGCGACGCAGACGGCGACGGTCGCGACGACGGATGCAGCCAACGCGATCGCCGCGCGAACCGCACGTTCCCCGCGCAGCGCACCGACGAGCAGCGCGACCCTCAGTCGGAGAACGTGTGCAGCCACTCCAGTCCCTCCACTTCGCCGCCAGTGCCGGAGAGCTCGATGAACCGCTGGGTCAGCGTCTGCCCTGCGCGGACCTCGTCGATCGTCCCCTCGGCGAGCACCTCGCCGCCCACGATCACGGCCACGCGCGAGCACACCCGCTCCACCAGATCCATGCCGTGGCTGGAGAGGATCACCGTTCCCCCGTGGGCGACATACGAGCGCAGGATGTCGAGGATCACACCCGATGAGACCGGGTCGACCGCCTCGAACGGCTCGTCGAGCACGAGGACGCGCGGCGAGTGGATCAGCGCCCCCGCGAGCATCACCTTCTTGGTCATTCCCGCCGAGTAGTCCGACACGACTCGGCTCAGCGCCTCGTTGAGGTCGAACGCGCGCGCGAGGTCGGCGGTGCGCTTCTCGATGACGGAGCGATCGAGTCCGCGCAGCTGCCCGTAATAGTGCAGCAGCTGGCGTCCGGTGAGGCGGTCGAAAGTGCGCAGCCTGTCGGGCAGCACGCCCATGACCCGCTTCGCCTCGAGCGGCTTCTCGCGCTGATCTATCCCGCTGATGTGCACGGTGCCCGCGTCCGGCCGCAGAAGGCCCGCGATGATCGACAGGGTCGTGGTCTTGCCGGCACCGTTCGGTCCCACCAGGCCGTAGAACGAACCGGCGGGAACGGTGATGTCGACGTCGTCGACGGCGTTGGTGTCGCCGAAGCGCTTGACCAGACCCCGGATGCGGATGGCGTCCCGGGCCGGCGCCGGCTCGTCCGGGTCGATGCTGTCGGTCACGCTCTCGTCGATCTGCTCAGCCGGCTCGAGCAGGTCGAGTGCCGGCGCTGCGGCGTCCGCCTCGCGCGCCGGCGACGCGTCGGGCACTGCAGCAGCCGACGCGGCGGCGTCGGATGCCGGCGCGCTCGTCGTCGCAGCATCGGGTGACGCGGCATCGGGCACCGGAGTGCCGGATGCCGCCACGCCGGGCTCGACCACGCCGGGCTCGACCACGACGGCTGAGCCCGCGGCGTCCCGGCGCGGCGGACGCGCCTCCGCCAGATCCGCGCTGTTCGACGCGGCGACCATGCGACGCACCGGCTCCGAGTCGATCGCGATGACTGCGTCGGTGGTGACCTCGGGCATGAGCGAGGTCACGTCTGCGACCGTGCGATCGGAAGCGGACGCTGCCGACTTCGCCGCCGGCTTCGATGAACGGGCCTCGGCCTCGGCTGCGGGTGCGGACGCCCGGCTCTCGGCGGTCGACGCGTCAGACGGCGCGGTGGAGGCGGCGTTCGCGGCCTCCACAGCCGGGGACTTCGCAGATGCCGCCTTCGTCGTGCTCGTGTTCGTGTTCGCCGTGCTCGACTTCGCCGTGCTGGTCTTGGCCGTGCTCGCCTTCGCCGCGCTGGTCTTGGCCGTGCTCGACTTCGCCGTGCTGGTCTTGGCCGTGCTCGCCTTCGCCGCGCTGGTCTTGGCCGTGCTCGACTTCGCCGTGCTCGACTTCGCCGTGCTGGTCTTGGCCGTGCTGGTCTTCGCAGCGGCTGTCTTCGCCTCAGCGGTGCTCGCACCGGCCGACTTCGCAGCAGCCGTCTTCGCAGCGGCGCTCGCGCCAGTGGTCTTCGTGGCAGCGGTCTTCCTGGCAGGTGTCTTCGCCGCCGCGGTGCTCGTTGCGGGGGGCTTCGCTGCGGTCGTCTTCCGCGCGGTCGACCCGGCGGAGCTCTTCTTCGCAGCGGCGGATGCCGCCGACTGCTTCGAGGCAGCAGGGATCGAGTCCGCAGCGGGCTCCTGCGCCGAGGTCGCGCTGCCGCCTTCGAGCGCCACAGTTGGTTCCCTCGCCGGATCAGCGGGCGACGTCCCCTGCTGCTCCTCCGATGCCGCCTTCTTCGCCGCGGCGGTCTGAGCCCTCTTGACCGTCTCGGCCCGTTTTGCCGCCGTCGTCTTCGCCGCCGTGGTGTTCGCAGCGGTGGTGCGGCTCGCGGTCTTCGCGGCGGCGCCTGCGGTGGACGCCTTCTTCACAGCCGCCGCGCGCCCGGCATCCGCCTCTGCCGCTCTCTTCGCCGCCGCCGCCTTCGACGCGGCCGACGTGGTCGCCGCCTTCTTCACGGCAGCCGTCTTGGCCGCCGCTGTCTTCGCAGAGGCCGCCTTGGTCGCAGCAGTCTTCGACGCAGCGGTCTTGGTCGCAGCAGTCTTCGACGCAGCGGGCTTGGTCGCGGCAGTCTTCGTCGCTGCAGCCTTGGTCGCGGTCGTCTTCGCGGCAGTGCTCTTGGCTGTGGATGTCTTCGCTGCGCCGGACCCCGCCTTCCGCGGCGTCGGCGCACCCTGCTCGGCCGATGGCACGGAGGCGGGCTCGCTCGAACTCGTCTCGTCGATGCGGGCATCCTCAGGATCAAGCGGAGCAGTCACTCGTCTACGGTACCAACGACCGCCGACGACGCCCTGGGCGCCGACACCCCGCGACATCCGCAACGCAACCCCCTTGTGCGACTCTGGGAGAAGAGTGTGCAATCGGTCACGAAAGGACAACGGGACGGCCTCCCCCCGGCGTCTCCCAGCAGCTATCGGTAGCATTGCGGAGGCACGAAGAGGTGTCCCGTCGGTGAACCGACAGTGAACACCGTTCTTTCTTAGGAGATTCCGTGACTCTTCAGACCGTCATCCTCGCAGCCGGCATGGGCTCGCGCCTCGGCCGCGCCCTGCCGAAGCCGCTCACCGAGCTGAGCGACGGCCGCACGATCATGGGCCAGCAGCACGACAACATCCGTGCGGCCTTCGGCAAGAGCGCCCGCATCACCACCGTCGTGGGTTACCGCGCCGAGACGATCGTCGAGGCCTTCCCCACCGCGAACTACGTTCACAACGAGCGCTACGACGTGACCAACACCTCCAAGAGCCTGCTGCGCGCGCTGAACGCCACCGGCAAGGGCGGCGTGCTCTGGATGAACGGCGACGTGGTGTTCGACCCGCGCATCCTCGGCCGCGCCATCGAGTTCATCGAGCGCGACCAGTCGTTCGTCACCGTCAACACCTCCAAGGTGAGCGACGAAGAGGTGAAGTACACCGTCACCGCCGAGGGCTACATCAACGAGCTGTCGAAGACGGTCAAGGGCGGCCTCGGTGAGGCGGTCGGCATCAACTACATCTCCTCGCGCGACAAGAAGGCGTTCATGCGTCAGCTGCAGCGTGTCGAGGATCAGGACTATTTCGAGCGCGGTCTCGAGCTCGCCATCGTCGAGGACGGGCTGCTGCTCGAGCCGATGGACGTCTCCGACCTGTACGCGGTCGAGGTCGACTTCGCGGAGGACCTGGAGCGCGCGAACCTCTTCGTGTGAGCCGAGTCGCGCATGCCGAAAGCCCCGCCCTGTCAAGGGGGTCGGGGCTTTCGGCTTTCTCGCGGAAGCGGTGCATAGGATCGCGACATGCGTGAGAAGGTCCACAAGATCCACTCGCTCCCGGAGGACTCCCCCTGGGACAGGCCCGTCCCCCCGGTGGGCTCGACCGAGCATCCGCTCAGCGTGCGCAGTCTCGACCGGGTAATGGCCGTGCAGCGACCGCTCGTCGTAGCGCACATCCGCAGCATCCGCCGACGGCATCCCGATGCGAACCCTGACCAGATCGTCCGGGCCCTCGAGGCGCGCTACCTCGCCGCCGTCACGGCCGGCGGCGCCGCGGTCGGCGCCACCGCCGTCGTGCCCGGCATCGGCACCGGCGTCACGCTCGCGCTGTCAGGCGTCGAGACCATCGGATTCATGGAGTCGACGGCGCTGTTCGCGCAGTCGGTCGCGGAGGTGCACGGCATCACCGTCGACAACCCCGAACGCGCCCGCGCGCTGGTCATGACGCTGATGCTCGGCAAGGAGGGCGTCGACCTCGTCTCCCAGCTCGCGCGGCAGGCGACGGGCACCGGCGGCACGCGCTCGTCGTACTGGGGCGAGATGGTCACCAAGTCGCTGCCCCGGGCGGCGATGGGGCCTGTCGTCGACCGGCTCAAGTCAGCGTTCATCCGGCAGTTCGCCAAGCGCGGCGGGGCATCCGTCCTCGGCAAGGCACTGCCGTTCGGCGTCGGCGCGGTCGTCGGCGGCGCGGGCAACCACCTTCTCGGACGTCGCGTGCTCACCACGTCACGACGGGCGTTCGGCGCCGCTCCCGCGAACCTTCCGGACGAGCTGGAGCCTTCGCCGGGCAGCGAGCGACTCGAGATGCGGATGCTCAACGGCGCACGGCTCATCGGCTCGAGGTTCCGCCGCACGCCGCGGGAGGTCGGATCCTCACCGGGTCATCCTCCACAGACAGCGAATGAGCTCGAGTCATCTACTGACCGGGATTCGCCGTCGGCGGCCGTCTGACGAGGTCTGAACTGGGGCCAGGTGCTGCCGGGCGAGACGGTCGAGCTGTGCCTGTGCGCGTCCGACCCCGACGAGGCGGTCGTGTCGATCGCGTGGTTCCGGCAGCTGGACGGGCTGGAGTACGTTTGGCGATTCATAAACTGACGCCGCCGGCGGCGACCGGATCGACGCCGCTCCGGCTCACTCCCCCGGCAGGGTCAGCACGGTGCGCACGAAGAAGTCGGCGACGGCATCCGAGTCGATGTCCAGAGCCACCTGCGAGTGCGACCACTCGTCGTCGAGGCCGTGCAGTCTGTCCTCGCCGGCGAACGCCCGCCGGTCGACCACGGTCTGCCCACGGCTGTAACCGCTGAGCTCGACGCGCACCGGCAGCGCTTCGAAGCGCACCAGCTCGGGCGCAACGATCGCGCACACCGCGCCCGCGTCGCCGATCAGCCCGGTGTACATCAGCGACTCGTCTTCGCTCAGCGCCACCCGATGACCGAGCAGCTGCCCGACGACCTGCCCGATGTGGTGCGAACCGCTCGCGAGCTGATCGGCGCGCACCTGCGGCACCGCAACGCGGTTGAACACGTCCAGTCCGTACATGACTGTCGGCACCCCGGCATCCAGCACGATCGCCGCTGCCTCAGGATCGTGCCAGACGTTGAACTCGGCGACCGCGGTCGCGTTGCCGGCGCTCGCCGAGCCACCCATGAACACGATCCGCTCGATCCGCTCCGCGACCTCCGGGTGCGTCCGCAGCAGCAGTGCCAGGTTCGTCTGGGGCGCCAGGGCGACGAGCGTCACGGGCGTCGGGTGCTGCATGACCAGCCGGCGCATCAGCGCGACGGCCGACTCCTCGACTGCGTCGCGATCGCTCGCGGGAAGCGCGACGCCGCCCAGGCCGTCCGCACCGTGCACATGCGAGGCCGCTCGCGCCGGTGCGAGCAGCGGGCGCGACGCACCGCCCGCGACGGGCACGTCGCGAGCGCCGGCGAGGTCGAGCACGCGCAGTGTGTTGTCGATCACCTGCTCGAGCCCTGCGTTGCCCGCCACGCAGGTCACGCCGAGCACGTCGATCTCGGGATGCGCCACAGCGAAGAGCAAGGCCAGCGCGTCGTCGATGCCGGTGTCGACATCCATGATCACGGGAACGGGCATGCCCACGAGCATACGCATGGAGAGGCCAAAGGAATCCCGGTTCCGTTGTGCCGAGCATCCAACAGCGGCATCGGCGCCAGCGCTAGTGTGGAGTCCGTGACGGACACGCCAGACCTCTCGACCACGGCCGCCAAGATCGCGGACCTCCGCTCGCGCTTCACCGACGCGGTTCTCGAGCCCGAGAAGATCGCCCAGCAGAAGCAGCACGCCAAGGGCAAGATGACAGCCCGTGAGCGCATCGAGCTGTTGGTCGACACCGGCAGCTTCGTCGAGTTCGACGAGTACGTGCGTCACCGCACGACGTCATTCGGGATGGACCGCAACCGCCCGTACGGCGACTCCGTCGTCACCGGCGTCGCCACCATCCACGGCCGCACCGTCGCGGTGTACTCGCAGGACTTCACCACCTTCGGCGGCTCGCTGGGCGAGGTCGCCGGCGACAAGATCATCAAGATCATGGAGTTCGCCCTGAAGGGCGGGATGCCGATCATCGGCATCCTCGACTCGGGCGGAGCCCGCATCCAGGAGGGCGTGCTCGCGCTCAGCAAGTACGGCGAGATCTTCCGGCACAACACCCGCTCGTCCGGAGTCATCCCGCAGATCTCGATCATCATGGGCCCGGCCGCCGGCGGAGCGGTGTACGGTCCTGCCCTCACCGACTTCGTCATCATGGTCGACAAGACCAGCCAGATGTTCGTCACCGGCCCCGACGTCATCAAGACCGTCACCGGTGAGGACGTCGGCATGGAGGAGCTCGGCGGTGCGCTCACGCACAACACCCGCTCCGGCGTGGCGCACTACCTCGCCGAGGACGAGGACGACGCGCTCGACTACGCGCGCACCCTGCTCAGCTACCTGCCCGACAACAACATGGCCGAGATCCCTGCGTACGACTCGCTCTTCGAGTGGGAGACGACGGATGCCGATCAGGCGCTGAACAGGATCATCCCCGACTCCCCGAATCAGCCCTACGACATCCACACCGTCATCCAGCACGTGGTCGACGCGGGCGAGTTCCTCGAGGTGCAGCCGCTGTTCGCGCCGAACATCGTGATCGGCTTCGGCCGAGTCGAGGGTCGCTCGGTGGGCATCATCGCCAATCAGCCCTCGCAGATGGCAGGCACCCTGAACATCGAGGCCGGCGAGAAGGCCAGCCGTTTCGTGCGCTTCTGCGACTCGTTCTCCATCCCGATCGTCACCCTCGTAGACGTGCCGGGCTACCTGCCCGGCACCGACCAGGAGTGGACCGGCGTCATCCGCCGCGGCGCGAAGCTCATCTACGCGTACGCCGAGGCGACGGTGCCGATGGTGACCGTCATCCTGCGCAAGGCATACGGCGGCGCCTACATCGTGATGGGCTCGAAGCAGCTCGGCGCCGATGTGAACCTCGCGTGGCCGACCGCGGAGATCGCGGTGATGGGCGGCCAGGGCGCCGTCAACATCCTCTACCGCGGTGAGATCCGCAAGGCGGAGGAGGCAGGCGAAGACGTCGCCGCCGTGCGCACCCGCCTCGCCAACGAGTACACCTACAGCGTGACCAGTCCCTTCCTGGCTGCGGAGCGCGGCGAGATCGACGGGATCATCGAGCCGTCCGCCACACGCGTCGCCATCGCGAAGTCGCTGCGCGCGCTGCGCGGCAAGCGCGCCGACCTGCCGCCCAAGAAGCACGGGAACATTCCGCTGTGACCGAGCCGGACGACACCCCCCGCATGGAGATCGTGCGCGGCGACCCGACCGAGGAGGAGCTGGCGGCGCTCATCGCGGTCGTCGCCGAGGCGTACACCCACGAGTCCGCTGAGGCGGTCGCCGATGTGCCGAGCGTCTCGGTGTGGCAGCGCACGCAGCGCGGGATCCGCCGTCCGCTGCGGCGCGACATCCCGTGGGGGCGCTTCTCCGGCTGAGACGCGATCGGTCTGACCGGCACCTCGGAATTCCGTATAGTTTGTCCCCCGAAATACCTACAGACAGGCCGCTTGCGTCTCGAGACACTGATAGGGACGCTTCGCGTTAGGCGGCTGCTCTGTCCCCAGGGTAGACAGGCGCAGCACCGCCCACCAGCGGACAGTTTTCGGGTAGCTGTTCCGCACCTGGCGAGGGGCCGGCACACATGCCGCCCCTCGCCTCTCTCATTCCGCCACGCGGCGGATCTCATGCCAGAGGTCGACGGCTTCTTCGCTCTCGCCGTTCGCGCTGCGCCCCACCACGGTCACCGCGTTCGTGTCGTCCCTGCCTGCCCGGATGATGACCCGGTCGGAGCGAGCGTTGGCGAGCACGGATGCCAGTTCGTCTCGGATCTCGCCGACCCGTTCGTCGTCGATCCCGTCCAGGCCGCCCTCATCGAAGACGGTGACGATGGAGCCGCGCCGTCGCGCATCCTTGATCATCGTCCTGACGGCGTCGTTTATCAGGATCGCACCGCGAAGCTCGTCCCGAAGGGTGCCCTCGGCGAGACGGGCTTCCAGCCTCTCCTGTTCGGTGAGCTCGCCCCGAGCGGCCACGGTACGCGACAGCACCGGGCCGGCGATGACGAGGGCCCGCTGAGTGCGCACTCTCCGTTCGCGCTGACGGACCAGCTGCGATGCGTGCCATGCGGACACTCCCCGCTGAACATCTGTGAGCCGCTCGGTGTCGCGAACCGCCCTACCCCAGAACAGCACGAGCACCTGCGCGATGACCACCCAGGTGATCGACCCCACCAGCCCCAGCGACAGCGCCTTCTCGAACCCCATGTACAGACCGGCGGAGAGCACCAGTATCGCGAGGGCCGTCCATCCGTAGACGGAGCGTCGCCGCACCACGCACACCACACCGAGCAGGCCGGTCGCACCGATGTACCAGGTGGCGAACGGAGCACCGCGCATCGACGGCTCCAGCGACAGGCTGACCAGCGTCGGCACGGCGGCAGCAGCGCCCACGGTGAACAGCGCCGCCCACAGGGGCATGCGCACCGTCTGGGAAGCGCCCGAGAGCACTGCGACGAGCATCGCCGCGACGAAGAGCAGAATCCCACCGATCATCAGCCACGGATTCTCGGGCTGAACGAGCCACCAGATGCCGCGGGCTGCGAAATAGATCGCGAACCCGAGCGCGAGAGCCGTCGTCATACTCCGGACTGTGCGAGTCATGACTCCTGCCAACCCAGCTCGACGGTCGTGCCCGTGCTGTCCGTGATGATGTCGGAGGTGCCCGCGACAGCCGCCATGCGCGCGACGATCGACGCGCGGATGCCGAGACGATCCTCACCGATCGCGGCAGGATCGAATCCCGGACCGGTGTCGGAGACGGTGATGGTCAGCCGCCCTTCGTGCGGTGACTCCACGATCACGTGCAGGCCCCGCCCTTTCGCGTGCAGTACGGCATTGTTGATCGCCTGTCGGGCGGCGAGAACCATGGCGCGGGCGACTCGGCCGGGGGCCGTCACCGGGATACCGCGTTCCTCGACCACCGCGTCCGCGCCCTGCTCCGACAGAGCCCGGCGCAGTTCGGCGACGATCCGCGACCGGGCGACCGGTGCGTCGCTGCCCTCCTGCGCGATGGCGGCCTCGGTGTTGGCGAGTCGAGTGAGCGCTTCCCGGGCCATGGCGACGGCGAGCGCTCGTTCCCGCGGGCTCTCTGCGCGCTCCGCACTGATCAGCGCGGCGAGCACGCTGTCGTGCATGAGAGCCGACATGGCCATCCGCTCCTCCTCGGCGGCTGACGAGGCCGCGGCCTCCGCATAGGTCTCGACCGCTCGAGCCCGCGCATCGTCCACCCCGGCGGCGACCTGCCGGAACATCCACCCCAGCGAGACGATCACCGACCCCAGGATGAGCGTGAACGACACATCGAACGCTGTCGTGATCCAGTAGCTCTGCTCGAAGCCGCCCTGCACGAGACGGACGTATCCGTACACGAACGGCAGACCGATCGCCCACACGAACTGCAGGCGGGGCGAGAAGGCCAGCAGCGCCGCCACCACGCCGATGTTGACGAGGAAGAAGATCCAGGGCTGGCTGTCGGCTTCGATCAGCTCGGGATCCACGACGACCGGCCAGATCGCCAGAGCGACCGGGTACAGAACTGCGAACGAGCCGGATGCCTGGCTGATCCACCGACCCGAGAAACAGGCGACGATCATCCACAGCAGCGGACCGAACACCATGACCATGACAGCCAGATGGGGTCCGTCCAGCAGATCGATGCGGCTCAGGGCGCCCAGGAGCGCCTGCGCGCCGAGAGCGGTCGACCCGATTCCACCGACGATCGCGAGGATGCGCTCCATCCTGCGCCCGGTGAAGCGCTCCAGGCCCACGCCGACTTCGCCGGGAGAGGGCAGGCTCGTCCACGCTTCGCTGATCGCGTCGCTGTCGGCGATCTTCTCAGTCGTCACTCGGGTGCACCGTCCGATTCGACGATCCCGTCCTCCATGGCGCGGCGCAGCAGATCGACCTTCGTCGGAGCGGGGCGGCCGACCTCGACGTACTTCACCCGGATGCGAGTGATGTTCTCCTTCGCCGTCGAGTACGCCACCCCGAGGCGCTCGGCGACGGCCTTCAGCGGCAGCCCGGCGGCGTACAGCCGCAGCACCTCGCGCTCGCGGGTCGACAGCTGCGCGTCGGCGAACTCACGGTCGCCGTCGACGGCGCTGGCCCATTCGACGTTGTTCAGCGCCTCGCCGCGCGCGACCGTGCGGATGGCGTCGAGCACGTCGCCGAGCGCCGACGACTTGCTGACCACTCCTGCGGCTCCTGCCGCGAGCGCCTCGCGGACCGAGGCGGGCCGATCGGCGACGCTGTGGATGACCACGCTGGCCCCGTCGGCGACCAGGGTCGCGACGTTCTCGGTCACGGTCGTGCCGTCGCCGAGGGTGAGGTCCAGCACGACCACGTCGACGGGCGGCTCGGCGGACGTCGACCGCCATGTCAGGTACTCCTTGACCGTCCCGCCGGAGAACACGACGCGCTGGTCGCCCTCACGCAGGCACGCCGCCTCCAGGCCGAGGCGAACGGACTCGTGGTCGTCGATGAGGGCGACGGTGCTCATGCCGCCAGCCTAGCGAGTGCCCGGGGGCGCGCCGTGCCCGAGCCGGCCGGTCACCGGGTGAGCAGCGCGACCGCCTCGAAGTGGTGCGAATGCGGGAACAGGTCGAAGGCGCGCAGCGACGACGTGTCCCACCCCAGCTCTCGGAACGTGCCGAGATCGCGGGCGAGCGCGACAGGGTCGCAGGCGACGTACACCACGGCCTCGGGATGGAGTGCGCTGATCGCCTCGACGACACCACGCCCCGCTCCCGCGCGCGGCGGGTCGAGCACGACGGCCCCCGCCCGGGTGCCGTCCGGGATGCCGGTCAGGAAGCGGTCGACCCGGGCGGTGACCGCGTGCACGTCGACGTCGGCGAGGTTCGCGGCCGCATGCTCGGTCGCGCGGCGGTCGGACTCGACCGTGACGATGTCGCTCGCGCCCTGCCCGGCGAGGGTCGCGGCGAACAGCCCGACGCCTCCGTAGAGGTCGAAGTGCGTGGCATCCGGGTCGACCAGCCCGGCCAGCGCCTGACCGACCGCGTCGTGCAGCGTCTCGGCGGCGCGCGGGTGCACCTGCCAGAACCCGCCGGCATCCAACTGGAAGCGACGGCCGCCCACCTGCTCGAACACCACCTCGGAGCGTCCGCGACGTGCGCCCTCCGGTCGCGGCAGCACGCGCACGCGTCCGTCGCCGGCCTCCACCAGATCGACCCGGCCCGGCTTCTGGGAGCGCAGGCCGAAGGCCGCCGCCTCGACGGCGGGTCGCGCCAGGGGCAGGGTGGCGACATCGATCACCCGGTGACTGCGCGCCGCGTACGGACCGACCCGGCCGTCTGCGTCGACGTGCAGCGATACCCGGGTGCGCCATCCCGTGCCGTCGCCCTGATCGACGGGCTCCACGGCGGGCGCGTCGATCCCGCCGCCCGCGAACTTGTCGAGGGCCTCCTGCAGCACCCGCCGCTTCAGCACGCGCTGATGCTCCAGGTCGATGTGCCCGAGGTCGGCGCCGCCCACCCGGTCCGCCGGCACGCGGGAGATGTCGGCCTCGGTCCAGACATGCTCGCGTCGATGCGGCGACGCGTCGAGCACCTCTCGGGCCTCGGCGCGCCAGAACCGCTTGCCGTCGCCTGCCTCGGTCACCTCGGCGCGCACGCGCTCCCCGGGGATCGCGTCGGGCACGAACACGACACGCCCCTCGTGGCGGGCGATGAAGGTGCCGCCGTGCGCGATACCGGTGATGTCGAGGTCGAGCGTGCGGGCAGAAGAGGTCATCCCTTCAGGATCCCACACCGCGCTGAGAGTCCACGGGTTAGCGTGGAGGCATGCGCGTGTGCCTGGCATCCACCTCCCCCGCCCGTCTGATGCTGCTGCGGCAGGCGGGCATCGAGCCGCTCATCGTCGCGCCCGCGGTCGACGAGGACGCAGTAGCCGACGACGCGACCGCGCATCGCGGCGCCCCGCTCGCGCCGGACGAGCTGGTGCTCCTGCTCGCCCGCGCGAAGGCCGCTGATGTCGCGCATCGCATCCACAGCGAGCATCCGCGCTTCGACGGGATCGTGATCGGCGGCGACTCGATGTTCGCCATCGGCGGGCAGGTGCACGGCAAGCCGTACACGCCGGAGGCGGTGCGCGAGCGCTGGCAGCAGATGCGCGGCGCCACCGGCATCCTGCACTCCGGGCACTCCGTCTTCCGCGTCGGACCCGACCTCGAGCCGGTCGAGGCGACGGCGGTCGCCGAGGCCGCTGTCACGTTCGCGGCGGATGTGACGGATGCCGAGCTCGAGGCGTACATCGACAGCGGCGAGCCGCTGCACGTCGCCGGCGCGTTCACGGTCGACAGTCTCGGCGGGCCGTTCATCACCCGGGTCGAGGGCGATCCCTCGACAGTGGTGGGGATGTCGCTGTCGACGTTGCGCAGGCTCGCGGCGGAACTCGGCGTCGTCTGGACCGATTTGTGGTCGCAGTCCTAACGGATCGCCGTATTTCTTGTGGAGAGTCGTCAAAACGATCGGCGCCGACCTCGCTAGGCTGAAGCCCATGCCTGATATCGCCAAGGTGCTCATCGCGAACCGCGGCGAGATCGCCGTTCGCATCATCCGCGCCGCCCGTGACTCCGGAATCTCCTCCGTCGCCGTGTACGCCGACCAGGACCGCGACGCCATGCACGCGCGTCTCGCCGACGAGGCCTACAGCCTCGACGGGGAGACCAGCGCCGCGACCTACCTGCAGATCGACAAGATCTTGTCTGTGGCGCGCCGCGCCGGCGCCGACGCCGTGCACCCGGGTTACGGATTCCTCGCAGAGAATGCCGAGTTCGCGCGCGCCGTCATCGGCGCGGGCATGACCTGGATCGGCCCCTCCCCCGAGGCCATCGAGGCGCTCGGCGACAAGGTGACCGCCCGTCACGTCGCCGAGAAGGTCGGCGCCCCGCTCGCGCCCGGCACGCCGGGCCCGGTCGACGGCGCCGACGAGGTCATCGCCTTCGCGAAGGAGCACGGACTGCCGATCGCCATCAAGGCGGCGTACGGCGGCGGTGGACGCGGACTCAAGGTCGCACGCGAGCTCGACGAGGTCGCCGAGCTGTTCGAGTCCGCCACCCGCGAGGCCGTCGCGGCCTTCGGGCGCGGCGAGTGCTTCGTCGAGAAGTACCTCGACAGGCCCCGTCACGTCGAGACGCAGTGCCTGGCGGATGCCGAGGGCAACGTCGTCGTCATCTCCACGCGCGACTGCTCGCTGCAGCGCCGGCACCAGAAGCTGGTCGAGGAGGCGCCCGCACCGTTCCTCACCGACGAGCAGAACGAGCTGCTGTACTCGGCGTCGAAGGCCATCCTCAAGGAGGTCGGCTACGTCGGCGCCGGCACCTGCGAGTTCCTCATCGGCGCCGACGGCACCGTGTCGTTCCTCGAGGTCAACACGCGCCTTCAGGTCGAGCATCCGGTGTCCGAGGAGGTCACCGGCATCGACCTCGTGCGCGAGCAGTTCCGCATCGCCGCGGGCGGCACCATCGACTACGACGACCCCGCGCCGCAGGGCCACTCGATCGAGTTCCGCATCAACGGCGAGGATCCCGGCCGCGGATTCCTCCCCCAGCCCGGGCCGATCAACGTCTTCAAGACCTTCGGCGGCCCCGGCATCCGCCTCGACTCCGGCGTCACCGCCGGTGACACCGTCTCGGGGGCCTTCGACTCGCTGCTGGCGAAGATCATCGTCACCGGTCGCGACCGCGCCGAGGCGCTCGAGCGCTCGCGCAGGGCGCTCGACGAGTTCGAGGTGGCCGGCATGCCGACCGTGCTCCCGTTCCACCGCAAGGTCGTGCGAGACCCGGCATTCGTCGCCGCCGACGGCGAGTTCGGCGTGTACACGCGCTGGATCGAGACCGAGTTCGACAACGACATCCCCGCGTGGGACGGCGAGCTCGATGAGCCGACCCCGGCGCCCGGCCGGCACACGGTCGTCGTCGAGGTCGCCGGCAAGCGCCTCGAGGTGAGCCTGCCCGACCGCGTGGTCGCACCCGTCGCCGGCACGGCAGGGCGCCCTGCGGCGGTCCCGCCGTCGCGCCGCAGCCACACCGCCACCGCGAACGCCGGCGCGTCGGGCGACGCCGTCAAGTCGCCCATGCAGGCCACCGTCGTCAAGCTGGCAGTCGAAGAGGGCCAGCAGGTCGTCAAGGGCGACCTGGTGGTCGTGCTCGAGGCGATGAAGATGGAGCAGCCGCTGCAGGCGCACAAGGACGGCGTGGTCGGCAGCATCGACGCCACTCCCGGAACCACGGTGTCGGCCGGTCATCAGCTGCTCACCATCAGCTGACCGGCATCGGCCACGCAGACGCGGAAGGCGCGCCCCGAGCCCGGGGCGCGCCTTCCGCGTCTGCGGAGTGTGGAGTCAGACGACGCCGACCGCGTGCATCGCACGGGTCGCATCGGTGATGCTGGTGGTCAGCGACGGGTAGGCGGCGAACACGCGTGCGACCTGATCGACGGTGAGACGCCGCTCGATCGCCATCGCGATCGGGTAGATCAGCTCGGATGCCCGCGGCGCGACGATCACGCCCCCCACCACCGTTCCCGAGCCGCGCAGCGCGATGATCTTCACGAATCCGTCCTTGATGCCCAGCATCTTCGCGCGCGGGTTGGCCGCCAGCGGCAGCTTGTGCGCGATGCCGTCGGCCTGGCCGTTCGCGATGTCCTGCTCGGAGTAGCCGACCGTCGCGATCTCGGGCGCCGTGAAGATGTTCGCGGTGATCTTGCGCACCTCGAGCGGGATGACGATGTCGCCGAGCGCATGGAACACGGCCGTGCGCCCCTGCATGGACGCGACCGATGCCAGCGGGAAGAAGTTCGTGCAGTCGCCGACCGCATAGACGTTGGGCACCGACGTGCGCGCCACGCGGTTGACGCGCACGTGACCGGACTCGGTGAGCTCGACGCCCGCCTCCTCGAGGCCGATGCCGGCCGTGTTCGGGATCGAGCCGACTGCCATCAGACAGTGGCTGCCCTCCACGGTGCGACCGTCGGAGAGGGTCACCAGCACGCCGTCGTCGGTGCGCGTCACGCTGTCGGCGCGGGACTTGGACAGCACCTGCATCCCGCCGCGCGTGAACACCTTCTCGAGCACCTTCGCGGCGTCCTCGTCTTCACCGGGCAGCACCTGGTCGCGGCTGGAGATGAGCGTGACCTTCGCCCCGAGGTTCATGTACGCCGACGCGAACTCCGCGCCGGTCACACCCGACCCCACGACGATCAGGTGCTCGGGGAGCGACTTCATGTCGTACAGCTGGGTCCAGGTGAGGATGCGCTCGCCGTCGGGCTTCGCCGAGGGCAGCTCGCGCGGCGAGGCGCCGACCGACACGACGACCGTATCGGCCTCGATGCGGTCGAAGTCCGTGCCGCCGGGGCCGGTGGCGACGACGATCGCGTTGGGGCCCTCGAGACGGCCGTGGCCCGAGAGGATGCGCACGCCGGCCTCGAGCAGCGTCGCTCGCATGTCCTCGGACTGCTGACCGGCGAGCGCGAGCAGCCGCTTGTTGACCGCGGCCAGGTTGATGGCGATCTCCGGCTTGAGCGGCCGGTCATCCGCTCCGCGCGCGTAGAACTGCACGCCGAGGTCGGTCGCCCCGGCGATGGCGACCGCCGCGTCGGCGGTGGCGATCAGGCTCTTCGACGGCACCACATCGGTGAGCACGGCCGACCCGCCCACGCCCACCCGCTCGACGAGCGTCACGTCCGCCCCCAGCTGCGCGGCGGCGAGTGCCGCCTCGTACCCACCGGGGCCGCCGCCGAGGACGGCGACGCTCTGCCTGTTCGCGAAGGAAGTCTGAGACATGAACTCCATTCTTCCGCAATCCTGGCAGCGGCCCCGCCACCTTCCTAGAGTGGAGGCATGCGTGACAACTCCCTGAACCCCCTGGACGACCCGACGGCCGATCCGTTCGCCGTCGCCGCCGACGCGGCCGCCGACATCGCTCGTCTCACAGGGGTCGACCACCACGACATCGCTCTGACGCTCGGCTCCGGCTGGGGCAAGGCCGCCGAGCTGATCGGCGAGACCGTTGCCACCGTCCCCGCCACCGAGGTGACCGGCTTCTCCAAGCCCGCACTCGAGGGCCATGTCGGCACGCTGCGCAGCATCCGCACCCCCGGCGGCCGGAACGTGCTGGTGATCGGCGCGCGCACCCACTACTACGAGGCCCACGGCGTGCGCCGGGTGGTGCACTCGGTGCGCACCGCAGCAGCCACGGGGGCGAAGATCATGGTGCTCACCAACGGCGCCGGCGGGATCCGCGAGACCTGGAGGCCGGGTCAGCCGGTGCTGATCAGCGACCACATCAACCTCACGGCCGACTCGCCGCTCGAGGGCGCGACCTTCGTCGACCTCACCGATCTGTACTCGACCAGGCTGCGCGACATCGCCCGCACGGTCGATCCCACCCTCGACGAGGGCGTGTACACCCAGTTCCGCGGCCCGCACTACGAGACCCCCGCAGAGGTGCAGATGGCTAAGGCGATCGGCGGCCACATCGTGGGCATGTCGACCGCCCTCGAGGCCATCGCGGCCCGCCAGGCGGGCATGGAGATCCTCGGCTTCTCGCTCATCACGAACCTCGCCGCAGGCATCCAGAAGACCCCGCTCAGCCACGAGGAGGTCATCGAGGCCGGCCGCGAGGCCGAGCCGGTGATCTCGGCGCTGCTGGCCCGAGTGATCGAGGCGCTGTGAGCGAGCGGCTGTCCCAGGCGCGCGCCTGGCTGCGACAGGATCCGGATGCCGAGACCCGCGACGAGCTCGCGGGCATCATCACCCGCGCCGCCGGCGGCGACCCCGCCGCTCTCGCCGACCTCGAGGACCGCTTCGGGCAGCGGCTCGCCTTCGGCACGGCGGGGCTGCGCGGCGAGCTCGGAGCGGGCAGCAACAGGATGAACCGCGTGCTCGTCACCCAGGCGGCGGCCGGCTTCGCGGGCTACCTGCTGCAGCGCGGCACGACCCGCCCGACGGTGGTCATCGGCTTCGACGGCCGACGCAACTCCCGCCGCTTCGCGCTCGACTCGGCCGAGATCCTCGCCGGGGCCGGCCTGCACGCGATCCTGCTGCCGCGCCTGCTGCCGACGCCTGTGCTCGCCTTCGCCGTGCGTCACCTGCATGCGGATGCCGGGATCATGGTCACCGCCAGCCACAACCCGCCGAACGACAACGGCTACAAGGTGTACCTCGGCGGCGAGGACGGCGGTTCGCAGATCGTCGCACCGGCGGATGGGCAGATCGCCAGGCACATCCAGCGCGTCGCCGATGCGGGCGATGTGAGCCTGCTGCCGCGTTCGAATGCCTACGAGATCGCCGGCGAAGACGTCGTCGACGCCTACATCGCCGCGACCGCGGCTGTCGCACCTGCGCCGTTCGGTGTGCAGGAGATGCGCTGGGTGTACACGGCCATGCACGGCGTGGGCTGGGAGACGTTCTCGCGCGTCGTGAAGGCCGCCGGCTACCCGGCACCGCGCATCGTCGACGCCCAGCGCGACCCGGATCCGACGTTCCGCACCGTCTCGTTCCCCAACCCCGAAGAGCCGGGTGCCATGGATCTCGCATTCGCACGGGCGCGCGAGGCGGATGCCGAGTTCATCATCGCGAACGACCCCGACGCGGATCGCCTCGCGGTCGCCATCCCGGATGCCACGGCCGAGGGCGGATGGCGCCGCCTGACCGGCAACGAGGTCGGTCTGCTTCTGGGCTGGCGCGCCGCGCGCGCCGCGCAGGGCACGCCGGGGGCATCCCTCGCCTGTTCGCTGGTCTCCTCCCCCGGCCTCGGCGCGGTCGCCGCGCGATACGGACTCGACTTCCACGAGACGCTGACCGGCTTCAAGTGGATCTCCCGCGCACCGGGTATGGTCTTCGGCTTCGAGGAGGCTCTCGGCTACCTGGTGAACCCCGACACGGTGCGCGACAAGGACGGCATCTCCGCCGCCGTCGCGCTGCTCGGCCTCGCCGCCGAGGCGCGGGTGCGCGAGACGAGCATCGCCGGTCTGCTCGACGAGCTCGGGTCGGAGATCGGCCACTTCGCGAGCGGCCAGGTGTCGGTACGCGTCGACGACCTGACGCTGATCGGCGCCACGATGGCGTCTCTGCGCGCCCAGCCGCCGACGGGGTTCGGCACCAGAGCGGTCGCATCGGCGGAGGATCTGGCCGCGGGTGATGCGGGCGTGCCCGCCGGAGACGTGCTGCGCTACCGCCTCGACGACGGCTCGCGCGTGATCGTGCGCCCGAGCGGCACGGAGCCGAAGCTGAAGGTGTACATCGATGCGCGAGGTGACAGCCCGGCCGACGCGGCGAGCGCTGTCACCGAGCTCGAAGCAGCCGTGCGGGATCTTCTCGCCGAGCGTCGCTGAGCCCGGGCAGAGCACGGGAGCACAGCGATGCCACGCGCTCGGCGCAGGCGGATCGACGTCCGCGTCCTGTGGACGCTTGTGGCGCTGATCATGCTGATCCGCGAGGCCTCGACGCGTTCACCTCGGCCGCGCCCGACGTGGATTCGTGGCTGGTGGCGCTGGCACGGACCGCAGGCCGGCGACGGCACGCCCACCACCACCGACGATGCGGTGCGCGCTCGGATCACGGAGCTGATGGGGACTCTGGCGGCGGAGGTGGGCTGACCGGGTCGGATGCGATTCGGCCGTCGTGCCGGGCGTGACGCAGCAGCAGGGCGCAGGAGTCCTCGGTGAGGAACGGCTCGAGCCGCTCGACCTCGAGCGGACCGTCGACCTGCGCGAGCGTGTCGCGCACCAGACGAGCGTGCGTGCCGCAGACCATGGCCTGATCCTGCGCGATCATGCCCTGGTAGCGGCACGGGACCATCTCGAAACGCAGCGCCGGCTCATCGAGGACGGGACTGAGGCCGGCGTCGTCGAGGTGCTCGTACAGCACGTCCAGCTGCGCCTCGGCTTCCGAATCCGCGGGCCGCACGGCGTCGCCGGCTGTCGGGGATGTCACCGCGCGCAACAGGGCGCCGCGCCGACGCGCGCCGTCGACACGGCGCCGCGCCGCGGGGTTCGAGTCGGCCTCGCGCACCGGGTGGTAGGCGATGGGCGGACGGCCCCTGCTGCCCACCTGCAGTCTCTCTTCGCGGACCAGGCCCTCCTGCACGAGCACGCGCAGGTGATCCCGCGCCGTGTTGAGCGGCATCCCGCACCGTTCCGCGAGTTCGGCGACGCGCAGTCCCGGATCGCTCTGCACGGCACGCAGCAGCCGCAGCCGACTCGGCTGAGTCAGACCGCGATAATCATCGACCCGGCGTGGCACACCCTCACGCTACGCCGGTCCGGTCCGCTGCGCAGCGGATAGAACCGGTGAAAACCCCGCCGCTCCCGCGAAGCCCGCGCGCAGACTCGAGGTGACGCAGACCCCACGAAAGGAACGTCATGAAGCTCTCGCCCGAGTCCGAAGCAATCGTCGCAGCCACGGCTGGCGTCGTCGCTGAGCACGCTGAGCAGATCACGAAGGTGTTCTACCCCGCTATGTTCGCCGCGCACCCCGAACTGCTGCGCGTCTTCAACCGCGCCAACCAGGCCATCGGCGAGCAGCCGAAGGCGCTCGCCGCGTCGGTGGTCGCCTTCGCCGTGCAGCTCATCGATCCCGCCGCCCCCGACTTCACTCCCGTCATGCGCCGGATCGCTCACAAGCACGTCTCGCTGGGCATCAGGGCCGGCGAGTACACCATCGTCGGCCGGCACCTGCTCGACGCGGTGGGCACCGTGCTGGGCGAGGCTGTCACCGCCGAGGTGCGGGCGGCGTGGGACGAGGTGTACTGGCTGTTCGCCACCGCGCTGATCGCCGAGGAGGCGCGGCTGTACGCCCTGTCTGGCACCGACCCGGAGAACCCGTGGCGTGCTTACCGCGTCGTGGAGCGGTTCGAGGAATCGGAGGACATCTTCTCGCTGCTGCTCGCACCTCTCGTCGGTCTCATCCCCGCGCACAGCACCGGACAGTACGTCGCCATCGCGGTCGACCTGCCTGACGGCAGCCGGCAGCCGCGCCAGTACACGATCTCGTCGGGTCCGCGGGGCGACTCGATCCGGGTGACGATCAAACGCGTGCGCGGCGTCGGAGGGGCGCCCGACGGTCAGGTCTCCACCTGGCTGTGGCAGCACGCGCAGCCCGGCACCGTGCTCGACGTGTCGCAGCCGGCCGGCGACGTCGTGCTCGATGACGAGGAGCACCCGCTCGTGCTCGTCTCGGCCGGCATCGGCATCACCCCGGTGGCGGCGATCATGGAGGATCTCTCCCGCCGCCAGCCGGAACGCACGGTACGGCTCTTCCACGCCGATCGCGCCCACGACACGCACGCGCTGTATTCGTCGCTGCGCCGTCAGGTGCTCGCGATGACGGATGCCAGGGCGCAGAACTGGTACGAGCAGGACGCCGTCGGCGCTCCCACTCTGCACCCAGCACGCGAGGGCTTCATGGACCTCAGCGAGGTCGACCTGCCAGAGCGCGCCTCGGTGTTCATGTGCGGTCCGCTGCCGTTCATGCAGGCCATGCGCCGCACCCTGATCGGGCGCGGAGTGCCCGCCGACCGCATCCATTACGAGGTGTTCGGCCCCGACCTGTGGGCTCAGAACCCGGAAGCGGCCTGAGCCCAGCCGCGCCTGCGGTCTCCCCCGCCCGGCGCCGGGGGCTTCAGCGCTCGAAGCCCTCGGCGATCATCTCGACCAGCTCTTCGCGCTCCTCCACCGGCAGGAACGCCGCGGACGCCGCGTTGAACTGGAATGCCTCGAGATCGTCGAGGTCGTAGTCGAACGCGCTGACCAGCAGCGAGAGCTCGCGCGTCAGCGACGTCCCGCTCATGGTGCGGTTGTCGACGTTCACGGTCACCGAGAAGCCGAGCTGGTAGAGAAGGTCGAACGGGTGGTCGGAGAGCTCGTCGCCCCACTGCGCGATCGCGCCGGTCTGCAGGTTCGAAGACGGCGAGAGCTCGAGCGGGATCTCGCGGTCGCGCACCCAGCGCGACAGGTCGCCGAACTGAACCTGCACCTCGTCCCCCTCGCGCTCGATGATCTGCAGGTCCTCGGCGATGCGCACGCCGTGACCGAGTCGCAGCGCGCGTCCGTCGATCAGCGCGGAGCGGATGGATGCGGGGCCGGCGGCCTCTCCGGCATGCACCGTCACGGGCATGAACTCGGTGGCGAGGTAGTCGAAGGCGGCGCGGTGCTGCGACGCGGGGAATCCGTCCTCAGGGCCGGCGATGTCGAAGCCGACGACGCCGCTCTCGCGATGCCGCACGGCGAGCTCGGCGATCTCCCGCACTCGCGATCCCTGACGCATGGCCGAGACGACCTGTCCGACGCGGATGCTGCGACCGGCGGCATCCGCCTCGTCCTCGCCCTCTTCGATGCCGCGCTGCACGGCGCGCACGGCGTCGTCGAGGCTCAGACCGCCTGCGAGGTGCTGCTCCGGTGCCCAGCGCACCTCGCCGTAGATCACGCCGTCGGCGGCCAGATCGGCGACGAACTCGCGGGCGATGCGGGTGAGCGCGTGTTCGGACTGCATCACCGAGGTGACCAGGTCGAACGTCTTCAGGTACTCCACCAGCGAACCCGCGTCGCTCTGCCGAGCGATCCAGCGGCTCAGGCCCTTGGCGTCCTGCGCCGGCGTCGCGATGCCGCTCGCATCGGCGAGCTCGAGGATCGTCGCGGGGCGCACTCCGCCGTCGAGGTGGTCGTGCAGCGAGATCTTGGGCAGAGCGCGCAGCTCGTCGATCTTCATGGATGATCCTCCGGTACTCAGGCGGTGATGCGCTCGCGCACTATGGGCCGCGCGGCGGGGGCGTCCGCACTGTCGCCGATCTCGTAGGCGTCGTCCAGCGCCTCGAGGGCGCGGGAGAAGCGGGCGTCGTCGTCGGCCGAAAGCGTGAACAGCGGCTGCCCGGCGGTGATCGGATCGCCGGGCTTGACGGCGAGGTCGATGCCGGCGGCGAAGATCACCGGGTCCTCGGCGCGCGCGCGCCCGGCGCCGAGACGCCAAGCCGCGATGCCGAACGGGAGCGCGTCCATGCGGGTCACGACGCCGTCGCGTTCGGCGGTGACGACGTGCGTCTCCCGGGCGGTCGGCAGCGGGGCATCCGGGTCGCCGTCCTGGGCGCGGATCATCGCCTTCCAGCCGTCCATGGCGCGGCCGTCATCGAGGGCGGCCTCGACATCGGCGTCGGGCTGGCCTGCCAACGCGAGCATCTCCCTGGCGAGGGCGAGGGTCAGCTCGCGCACGTCGGCGGGGCCGCCGCCGGCGAGGATCTCGACCGACTCGCGCACTTCGTTGGCGTTGCCGATCGCGCGTCCGAGCGGAACGTTCATGTCGGTCAGCAGGGCCGTGGTCGCCACACCCGAGTCGGTGCCGAGCTCGACCATCGTGCGCGCCAGCTCACGGGCGCGATCGATGTCCTGCATGAAGGCACCGTTGCCGAACTTCACGTCCAGCACGAGGGCGTCGGTGCCCTCGGCGATCTTCTTCGACATGATGCTCGACGCGATCAGCGGGATCGCCTCGACCGTACCCGTCACGTCGCGGAGGGCGTAGAGCTTCTTGTCGGCGGGAGCGAGGCCGGAGCCCGCGGCGCAGATCACCGCACCGACGTCCGACTGCATCTGGGAGAACATCTCGTCGTTGCTGAGCGCCGCTCTCCACCCGGGGATCGACTCGAGCTTGTCGAGCGTGCCCCCGGTGTGACCGAGCCCGCGTCCGCTGAGCTGCGGCACCGCGACGCCGAACACGGCCACCAGCGGAGCCAGAGGCAGGGTGATCTTGTCTCCCACGCCGCCCGTGGAGTGCTTGTCGACCGTGCGCTTGCCGAGGCTGGCGAAGCTCATTCGCTCACCCGAGGCGATCATCGCGTCGGTGAGCACGCGGATCTCGTCGCGCTGCATGCCCCGCTGGAAGATGGCCATGGCGAACGAGGCCATCTGCGCATCCGACACGTAGCCGCGCGTGTACGCGTCCACCATCCAGCGCAGCTGCGCCTCCGGCACGGCTCCGCCGTCGCGCTTGGCGCGGATGACGTCGATCGCATCGAACGCCTCCCTGGCTCCCTGAGCTTGTCGAGGGGTCATCGGGCGTCCTCCAGATCTCGCGGACCGAACGCATCGGGCAGCACCTCGTCGATGGTGCGGATGCCCGAGACGGTCTCGAGCAGCATCTCCGGGCTGGAGTGCTCGAACAGCAGCTGACGGCAGCGGCCGCACGGCATGATCGTCTGCCCGTCGTTGTTCACGCAGACGAACGCGACGAGCCTCCCGCCTCCCGACATGTGCAGGTCGCCGACCAGAGCGCACTCGGCGCACAGGCCGACGCCGTACGACGCGTTCTCGACGTTGCATCCCGCGACGATGCGTCCGTCGTCGACGAGGGCCGCGGCCCCCACGCGGTAGCGCGAGTAAGGCGCGTACGCCTTCTGCATCGCGTCGGTGGCGACCTGTCTCAGCTCGTCCCAATCGATGTCGGTCACGTGGCCTCCTAAGACTTGATGTACGGCTCGCCGTCGGCTGCCGGCGGGCGCGAGCGCCCGACGAGACCGGCCACGGCGAAGATCGTCACGATGTACGGCAGCATGAGCATGAACTGGCTCGGCACCGGCGAGCCGATGACGCTGAGCACGCTCTGCAGGTTGCTGGCGAAGCCGAACAGCAGCGCCGCCAGCGTCGCGCGGATGGGGTCCCACTTGCCGAAGATCACCGCGGCCAGGGCGATGAATCCGGCACCGGCGGTCATCTCGGGGTTGAAGCGCGGCACCGAGACCAGCGTGAAGAACGCGCCGCCCATGCCGGCGACCGCGCCCGCGATGAGCACGTTCATGTACCGCGTGCGCGCGACGTTGATGCCGACCGTGTCGGCGGCCTGCGGGTGCTCGCCTACCGCCCGCAGCCGCAGACCCCAGCGGGTGCGGTACATCCCGTACCAGACGACGAACACGATGATGTACATCAGGTACACCACGATCGTCTGGCGGAACAGGATCGGCCCGAGCACGGGGATGTCGCTGAGCAGCGGGATCGGCAGATCACGGAATGGCTCGACGGTGTTCAGCGCAGCCTGATTGGGCGCGAGCACCTGACGGAACAGGAAGGTCGTCACGCCGATCACCAGGACGTTGAGCACCACACCGACGATCACCTGATCGACGTAGTACGTGATGGCGAACACGCCGAGGATCACCGCGACCAGCACACCCGCCAGCATGGCGGCGATGAGTCCGGCCCAGGGAGTGCCCACGGCCGAGGCGACGATGGCTGCCGTGAACGCACCTGCCAGCAGCTGCGCCTCGATCGCGATGTTGACCACGCCGGCCCGCTCGCCGATCACACCGCCGAGGGCGCCGAAGATCAGTGGGGTGGCCAGCGCGAGACCGCCGCTGAGCAGTCCGATCATGGGCAGGGTGCCCGAGCTGCCCGCGGCCGCCCAGGCGAGGAAGCCGAAGATCAGCACGACGACGTACAGGGCGATCAGCCACATCGGCACGCGGCGATGCGCGCGGGTGAGCAGCACCGCCGCGACGCTGATCGCCGCGCCGATGACGACGCACACCCACGCGGTGGCCGTCCCGGGCACGACCAGCGACGGGAGCTCGATGATCTCGCTGCCGGCGGTGAAGCGGAACGTCGCGTCGCCCGGCCGCGGGATCAGCAGCGGCAGCAGCGCCACGAGAACCGTCAGCACGCTCAGGATGATCGGGGTCTTCCACGACACCACGGTCACGTGACGCAGTTCGGCCTGCACGCTCTGCGGGCTCTGTCCTGCCTGTGCGGTCTGAGTACTCATCCCGCCACCTCCTTGCCCTCGGAGCGCTTCGCTCGTCGCTCTGCGGCGCGCCGCTCACGCCGACTCGGGCGGCCCGGCTGCGGCAGGCCGAACATGGCGCGAACCAGCGGCGGCGCCGCGATGAACAGCACGATCAGCGACTGCACGACGAGCACGATCTCGATCGGCACGCCCTGCGACGCCTGCATGGTGAAGCCGCCTGTCTTGAAGGCGCCGAACAGCAGGCCGGCGAACAGGATGCCGAGCGGACGCGAGCGCCCCAGCAGGGCGACCGTGATCGCGTCGAAGCCGATGCCCGCGTCGATGCCGCCGCTGAAGCCCTTCGGCTCGGTTCCGAGCACCTGGCTGACCCCGGCGAGGCCGACCAGCGCGCCCGCGATGAGCATGACGCTGAGGTAGGTGCGACCGACGGAGATGCCGGCCGTGCGCGCGGCATCCGGGTTCTCCCCCACCGCACGGAACCGGAACCCGAGGCCGGAGCGCTCCAGCAGCCACCAGGTGACCGCGACCGCCGCGAGCGCCAGCAGGAATCCGATGTGCAGCTTGTACGTGGGCCCGAGCAGCAACGGCATGACCGCGGTCTCCGCCATCGGCGCGGTCTTCGGGTTGCTCGAGCCCGGAGCCTGCAGCACCCCCTGGGTGGCGAGCATCCACGCGAGCAGGTAGACGGCGATGTTGTTCAGCATGATCGTCGTGATCACCTCGTGCGCGCCTGTGCGCGCCTTGAGGATCCCGGCGATTCCGGCCCACAGCGCGCCGGCGACGATGCCGGCCACGAGAGCCACGATCAGGTGCAGTGGGAAGGGCAGGTCCCACGCGGTCGCCACGTACCCGGCGGCCGCGGCCGCCATCAGCATCTGGCCCTGACCGCCGATGTTGAACAGACCTGCGCGGAACGCCAGTCCCACGCCGAGGCCTGCGGCGATCAGCGGCGTGGCGAACTTCAGCGTCTCGGTGAGCGGGCGGATGCCGATCGCGAAGGAATCGGCGTTGAAGTTGTAGATGGAGCCGCGGAACAGCGCCGAGTACGCGCCACCGACCGCCTGGCCGATCGCCGTCAGCGTGTCGCCGGGCGCAGCGAAGAAATAGCCTGCCGCGGCCTGCACGTCAGGGTCGGTCAGGGCGATCATCAGCGAGCCGACGATGACGGCCGCGACCACCGCGAACACCGTCGTCAGGGCGCTGCCGGTCGCGATCTGCATGAGCGCGGCGCGCCAGCGCTGCGGACGTTGCGGCTTCTGCGGCTGGATCGCCTTGTCGGAGTCGGGGATCTGCGTCTGCGCGGCGGTCATGCCTGCGCTCCTTCGCTCGGGGTGGCGCCGACGGTGACCTCGCGAGCGGCGTCCTCCGCGCTGGCGCCGGCCATCATCAGTCCCAGCTGGTCGCGGGGGGTGTCACCGGGGACGATGCCGACCACGCGCCCCCGGTACATGACGAGGATGCGATCGGCGAGGGCCGCGACCTCGTCGAGCTCCGTGGAGATGACGATCACCGGAACGCCGGAGTCGCGCGTCTCGATGATGCGCTTGTGGATGAACTCGATCGAGCCCACGTCGACGCCTCGGGTGGGCTGGGCTGCGACGAACAGCGACAGGTCGCGGCTGAGCTCGCGCGCGAGCACCACCTTCTGCTGGTTGCCGCCGGAGAGCCGGCCGGCCGCCTGCGCGGGGCCCTGCGTGCGGATGTCGAACTCCGCGATCTTCTCCTTGGCGAATTCCGTCAGACGGCGCAGCTGGAGTGCGCCGTTCCTGACGAAGGGTGCGCCGTTGGATCGGTCGAGCATGAGGTTCTCCGCGATCGAGAACTCCTTCACGAGCCCGTCGACGCCCCGGTCCTCGGGAACGAACCCGACGCCGGCATCCAGGATGTGCCGCACACTGCGCCCGCGCAGCTGCTCGCCGTTCAGACGGATGCTGCCCTGCACGCGCTCCTGCAGACCGAGCAGAGCCTCGGTGAGCTCGGTCTGGCCGTTGCCCTGCACGCCGGCGATGGCGAGCACCTCGCCGCCGCGGACCGTGAAGGAGACGTCGTCGACGAGCACGGCGCCCAGGGCATCGTTGACGGTGAGGTTCTCGACGACCAGTGCGTGATCGGTGTGCTTCGGGGCGTCCTTGTGCACGGTGAGCTCGACCGCACGGCCGACCATCAGCGAGGCGAGCTCCGCGTTGGACGCGGTCGGCGACGCCTCGCCGACCACCTTGCCGAGGCGGATGACGGTGATGCGGTCGGCGACCTCGCGCACCTCGCGGAGCTTGTGGGTGATGAAGACGATAGACGTGCCGCGCTCCTTGAGCTGGCGCATGGTGGCCATCAGCTCGTCGGTCTCCTGCGGAGTGAGCACGGCGGTCGGCTCGTCGAAGACGAGCACGCGGGCCTCGCGCGAGAGCGCCTTGATGATCTCCACGCGCTGCTGGACGCCGACCGGCAGGTCGTCGACGAGCGCGTCGGGGTCGACGTCGAAGCCGAAGCGGTCGGAGATCTCACGCACCCTCGCGCGGGCGGCCGCGAGATCGAGACGGCCGCCGAACGTCGTCTGCTCATGACCGAGCATGACATTCTCGGCGACGGTGAAGACGGGGATGAGCATGAAGTGCTGGTGCACCATGCCGATCCCCGCGGCCATCGCGTCTCCGGGCCCGGAGAACCGCTGCACGCGCCCGTCGAGGAGGATCTGCCCCTCGTCGGCCTGGTACAGGCCGTACAGCACGTTCATCAGAGTGGACTTGCCGGCGCCGTTCTCGCCGAGGAGGCAGTGGATCTCGCCCGCCTGCACCTCGAGATCGATGTGGTCGTTGGCCGTCAGTGCGCCGAACCTCTTCGTTATGCCGCGCAGCTCGAGCTTCATGTGTCGATCCTATTCGTGACGTGTCATCGCGCCGGGGATCGCCCGGGCAGACGACATCGGGGAGGCCGGCACGACCGGCCTCCCCGATTCGATTCCTCTTAGTTGTCGAGGTAGGAGGTGACGGTGATGGAGCCGTCGATGATCTCCTGCTTGATCTCGTCGACCTTCTTCACCAGCTCGGCGTCGACCTTGCTCTCGAACTCGTGCAGCGGCGCGATGCCGACGCCCTCGTTCTCGAGGGTGCCGATGTACGCCTCGCCGTCGAAGTCGCCCTCTGCGCTGGACATCACGGCCTCGTAGGTCGACAGGTCCATCGCCTTGAGCACCGAGGTGAGCACGAAGTCGGCGGTGGTCGGGTCGGTCTCGAACAGGTCGGCGTCCGCGCCGATCAGCGCGATGTCCTTGCCCGAGTCCTTGATCGCCTGCAGGCCCGACTGGTAGATCGGACCGCCGACCGGGAAGAGCACGTCGACGCCCTGGTCGATGATGTTCTTCGCGACCGTCTTGGCGCTCTGGTTGGCCTCGAAGCCACCGGTGAACGATCCGGTCTTGCCGTCCCAGCCGACCACGGCGACCGATGCGCCGTTCTGCTCGTTGTAGTGGTCGACGCCCTGCTTGAAGCCGTCCATGAAGATCGTCACGGTCGGGAACTCCATGCCGCCGAACGTGCCCACCTTGCCGGTCTTGGAGTAGCCGGCCGACATGTAGCCGGCGAGGAAGGCCGCCTCGGCCGTGTTGTACAGCAGCGGCTTGACGTTGTCGGGCTTGTTGTCGCCGCCGGCGTCGTCGACGAGGATGAAGTCCGTCTCGGCGTTCGCCTCGGCGGCGTCGACCGTGGCCTGCGACAGCGCGAAGCCCACGGCGACGATGGCGTTGCAGCCCTCGGAGACCATGTTGTCGATGTTCGGCGCGTACTCGGTCTCGGCGTTCGACTCGGCCTCGCGGAACGTGGCGCCGAGCTCGTCGGCGGCCTTCTTGGTGCCCTCGTAGGACAGCTGGTTGAAGGACTTGTCGTCGAACCCGCCGGCATCCGAGACGATGCACGCGGAGAAGTCGGACTTGTCGCCGTTGCCGCCGCTCGCTCCCGGCTTGTCTGCGGGAGCCTGGCCGCACGCGGCGAGGCTCAGGACGACGCCGGCGGCGACGGTGGCGCCGAGCAGCTTCTTGGTGATGGAGATGGACACTCATGCCTCCCGGGTGATCTCCGCGGACATCGCGGATCGATCGAGGTTACCCAGTGTTACGTGCTTCCCGCACGCGCGCCCCGGACGTGCCGGCGAAAGGTTACAAATCCGCAATGATGGCCGCCATGCGGGGTTGGACATGCCCGACAGCTGGCCTCAGAGCACGTCGCCGCGGCCGGTGAGCTTCAGCGACTCGACGACGCCCTTGACCCGCTGGGCGTGCTCGACCGTGGTCACCAGCAGCGCATCGTCGGTGTCGACGACCACGATGTCCTGCACTCCGACCAGGCTGATCACCCTCGAGGTCTGCGACACGAGGATGCCACTGGCGGCATCCGAGAGCACGCGGGCCTTCGGGCCGAGCACGGCGAGATCGTTCTTGCGGCCGTTGGTGATGAGCTTCGTCAAGGATGCGAAGTCGCCCACGTCGTCCCAGTCGAAGTGACCGGGCACGACCGCGAGGCGTCCGCGCTCGGCGGCGGGCTCCGCCACGGCGTAGTCGATGGCGATCTTCTTCAGCTTCGGCCAGATGCGGTCGACCGCGGGACCACGGCGATCGCGGTCGTCCCATGCCTCGGCGAGCTCCATCAGCCCGGCGTGCAGCTCGGGTTCGTTGAGGCGCAGCTCGTCGAGCAGCACGCTCGCCTTGGCGATGAACATTCCGGCGTTCCAGAGGTGCTCGCGGTCGGCGACGTAGGCCTTCGCCGTCTCGAGGTCGGGCTTCTCGACGAAGCGCTCGACGAGGGCCGCCTCGCGGGCGCCCTCGACGACGAGCTCCTCGCCCTTCCTGATGTATCCGAAGCCGATGGCGGGCTCGGTGGGGCTGATCCCGATCGTGCAGATGTAGCCCTCGCGCGCGACCTCGACGGCATCGCGCACGGCGAACTCGAAGACCCGCGTGCCGCGGATCACGTGATCGGCGCTGAACGATCCGATGATCACGTCGGGGTCGCGACGGTGCAGGATCGCGGCGGCGAGTCCGATCGCCGCCGCCGACTCGCGGGGCTCGGATTCGAGGAAGACGTTGGCGTCGGGGATGCCGGGCAGCTGCGCCTCCACGGCGGCGCGGTGCGCGCGCCCGGTGACCACGGCGATGCGGTCGGCTCCGGCGAGCGGCTCGAGACGATCCCAGGTGTCGCGCAGCAGCGAGTGCCCGGAGCCGGTGAGATCGTGCAGGAACTTCGGGGCGTCCGCCCGCGACAGCGGCCACAGCCTGCTGCCGATGCCGCCGGCCGGGATCACAGCGTAGAAGTCGTCGATTCGCGCCATGGCACAAACCTATCCGCAAGCGCGGACGCGCCGAGCGGATAAGGGTCGCCTTCGTCGCCCCGCCCGTCCGGACGGGAATAGGATGGATACGGTCGGGCGTGCCCGGATGCATGCACGACGTCTCATCGATCAGGGAGGACGACGTGTCCACGAGCACACGCTTGACACCGTCGGTTTCGGAGACCACGTCGAGGTCTCCGCGCGGCACACTGTATCGGGGCCGCGAAGGCATGTGGTCGTGGGTGCTGCACCGCATCACCGGCGTCGCGATCTTCTTCTTCCTTCTGGTGCACGTCCTCGACACGTCGCTCATCCGCGTCTCGCCCGAGGCGTACGACGCGGTCATCGGCACGTACAAGAACCCGATCATGGCTTTCGGCGAGGTGGTGCTGGTCGCCGGCATCGCATTCCACGCGTTCAACGGCCTGCGCATCATCGTCGTCGACTTCTGGTCGAAGGGCGCGAAGTACCAGCGCCAGCTGTTCTGGATCGTCATCGGGCTGTGGGCCGTGGTCATGGCGGGCTTCGTGCCCCGTCACCTCGCCCTCGCGTTCGCCGGATTCGGAGGGGGCAACTGATGTCCGCGCAGACCATCGCACCTGCCCGCCGCCAGCGGGGCGTCAACCTCGAGAAGTGGGGCTGGCTGTTCATGCGCGGCTCGGGCGTGGTGCTCATCGTGCTGATCTTCGGCCACCTGTTCGTGAACCTGATGGTCGGCGACGGCATCCACGCGGTGGACTTCGGCTTCGTCGCCGGCAAGTACGCCACCCCGTTCTGGCAGTGGTGGGACGTGCTGATGCTGTGGCTCGCACTGATCCACGGCTCCAACGGCATGCGCACGATCGTCAACGACTACGTCACCCACGAGAAGGTCCGCAAGGCTCTCGTCTGGGCGCTGGGCCTGGCGGCGGCGCTCCTCATCATCCTCGGCACCCTCGTGGTGTTCACGTTCGACCCCTGCGCGGGCGTCTTCGAAGACGGCGCGATGTGGGAGACCTGCCAGGCACTGGGCAAGTAAGCGAAGAAGGCAGATCATTGACTACGCAGACCTCTGACTCCGTCGTGCGCGACGGCGTGCACTACCACCAGTTCGACATCGTCATCGTGGGCGCCGGCGGCGCCGGGATGCGCGCGGCCATCGAGGCCGGGCCCGGTGCGAAGACCGCGGTGATAACGAAGCTGTACCCCACGCGATCGCACACCGGTGCGGCGCAGGGCGGCATGGCAGCGGCCCTCGCGAACGTCGAGGACGACAACTGGGAGTGGCACACCTACGACACGGTCAAGGGCGGTGACTACCTCGTCGATCAGGATGCGGCGGAGATCCTCGCCAAGGAGGCCATCGACGCGGTCATCGACCTCGAGAACATGGGTCTGCCGTTCAACCGCACGCCGGACGGCAAGATCGATCAGCGGCGCTTCGGCGGCCACACCGCCGAGCATGGGAAGACCCCCGTCCGCCGCGCTTGCTACGCGGCCGACCGCACCGGTCACATGATCCTGCAGACGCTGTTCCAGAACTGCGTCAAGCTCGGCATCGACTTCTTCAACGAGTTCTACGTGCTCGACCTGATCACCGTGAAGGACGCGGCCGGCGCCACGCAGGTCGCGGGCGTCGTCGCGTACGACCTCGCCACCGGCGACCTGCACGTCTTCCAGTCCAAGGCCGTCATCTTCGCTACCGGCGGCTTCGGAAAGATCTTCAAGACCACCTCGAACGCGCACACCCTGACCGGCGACGGCGTCGGCATCGTCTGGCGCAAGGGGCTGCCTCTGGAGGACCTCGAGTTCTTCCAGTTCCACCCGACGGGTCTGGCCGGTCTCGGCATCCTCCTCACCGAGGGCGCCCGCGGCGAGGGCGCCATCCTGCGCAACGCCTCGGGTGAGCGCTTCATGGAGCGCTACGCCCCCACCATCAAGGACCTCGCTCCCCGCGACATCGTCGCACGCAGCATGGTGCAGGAGGTTCTCGACGGCCGCGGTGCCGGTCCGCACAAGGACTACGTGCTGCTGGACTGCACGCACCTGGGTGCCGAGGTGCTCGAGACCAAGCTGCCCGACATCACCGAGTTCGCGCGCACCTACCTGGGTGTCGACCCCGTCGTCGAGCCGGTGCCCGTGATGCCGACCGCGCACTACGCGATGGGCGGCATCCCGACCAACAACGACGCCGAGGTGCTCGCCGACAACTCGACCGTCGTGCCGGGGCTCTACGCCGCCGGCGAGTGCGCGTGCGTCTCGGTGCACGGCTCGAACCGTCTTGGCACGAACTCGCTGCTCGACATCAACGTGTTCGGCAAGCGCGCCGGACGCAACGCCGTCGAGTACGTCAAGACGGCCGACTTCGTGCCGCTGCCCGAGAACCCGGCCGGGTTCGTGAAGGACATGGTCGAGGGTCTGCGCAACAACCAGGGCACCGAGCGCATCGCCGTGCTGCGCAAGAAGCTGCAGGACGAGATGGACAAGGGCGCCCAGGTGTTCCGCACCGAGGAGTCGCTGACCCACGTGCTCGGCGTGATCGAGGAGCTGCGCGAGCGCTACAAGAACATCCACGTCGACGACAAGGGCAAGAGGTTCAACACCGATCTGCTCGAGGCCGTCGAGCTGGGCTTCCTGCTCGACATCGCCGAGGTCGTCGTCTACGCCGCACGCAACCGCAAGGAGAGCCGTGGCGGTCACATGCGCGACGACTTCCCGAAGCGCGATGACGAGAACTTCATGAAGCACACGATGGCCTACCTGGTCGGCGATGCGCACTCGTCCGACGCCTCCGACCACATCAGACTGGACTGGAAGCCCGTGGTCGTCACGAACTACCAGCCCATGGAGAGGAAGTACTGATCATGACCGATGTCGTAGAGGCACCCGCTGACGCCGCGAACGACTCGGGAGTGCAGTCCTTCCTGGTCACCTTCAACATCCGCCGCTTCGATCCCGAGGTCGACGAGGAGCCGCGCTGGGTCGATTACGACGTCGAGCTGTACGCGACCGACCGCGTGCTCGACGCGCTGCACAAGATCAAGTGGGAGGTCGACGGCTCGCTGTCGTTCCGCCGTTCGTGCGCCCATGGCATCTGCGGCTCGGATGCCATGCGCATCAACGGGCGCAACCGACTCGCCTGCAAGACGCTGATCAAGGACCTCGACATCTCGAAGCCGATCTACGTCGAGGCCATCAAGGGTCTGCCGCTCGAGAAGGACCTCATCGTCGACATGGAGCCGTTCTTCGCGTCCTACCGCGAGGTGCAGCCCTTCCTCATCGCGAACTCCACTCCCGAGAAGGGCAAGGAGCGCGTGCAGTCGATCACCGACCGGGCGATCTTCGACGACACCACCAAGTGCATCCTGTGCGCGGCGTGCACCTCGTCGTGCCCGATCTTCTGGACCGACGGGCAGTACTTCGGCCCGGCCGCGATCGTGAACGCGCACCGTTTCATCTTCGACTCGCGTGATGACGCAAGCGACGTGCGCCTCGACATCCTCAACGACAAGGAGGGCGTGTGGCGCTGCCGCACGACCTTCAACTGCACCGAGGCGTGCCCCCGTGGCATTGAGGTCACCAAGGCGATCGCCGAGGTCAAGCAGGCCGTCCTGCGCGGCGGCGCTCGCTGAACGCACCCAGAGCCATGCGCGCCCGACTGACTCGTTCAGCCGGGCGCGCTGCTGTGTGGGGTCGGCGGATCGCCGCAGTGTTCCCCGTGCGCGTGTGGCGGCACTTCCTGCGCCGCAACGGGTTCCTGCTGTCGGCGGGCATGGCGTACCAGGCCCTGTTCGCGCTGTTCGCGCTGCTGTACGTCGCCTTCGCCGGCGCCGGGGTCTGGGTGGGCGGCAGCGACGCGGCGGTCGACGCGATGATCCGCATCGTGAACAGCTACATCCCCGGCTTCATCGGCGCCGACGGCATCGTCGCCCCCGAAGCTGTGCGCGAGGTCGCCAACTCCGCCACCGGAGCGTTCACCCTGACCGGGGTGATCGCCGCGATCGTCGTCGTGTGGACCGGGATCGGTGCGGTCACATTCACCCGTCGCGCGGTGCGCGGCATCTTCGGGCTGCCCTTCGACACCCGCAGCTACGTGCTGCTGAAGCTTCGCGACGCGGCAGCGGCTCTCGTCTTCGGAATGAGCCTGCTGCTCGGCGCCGCGATCAGCATCGGCGGGGTCTGGGCGCTGCGCACGCTTCTCGAGATGCTCGGGCAGGAGATCCCCAGCGCCATGGGCCGCGCCCTGGTGTCGATCTCGTCTGTGCTCGTCGTGATCGTGATCGACATCGCGGCGATTGCCGCGCTGGTGCGCTTCCTCACCGGCACGGTCATCCGGTGGCGGCGGATCCTTCCCGGCTCCGTGCTCGGCGGCGTCGCTGTGGCGGTGCTGCAGCTCGGTGCGGGCCTGCTGGCCGCGCACACGCCCGGCAACCCGCTGCTGGCGACGTTCGCGGTGATGGTCGGGCTTCTGCTGTGGTGCCGCGTGATCGCCGCGGTGATCCTGCTCGCCGCGTCCTGGATCGCGCTGAGCGCGCACGACCGCAACGAGCCGCTGCGCGACAGTGGACCGCTGCGCCCGCTGCGGGCGACGGCCGCAGCGGAGCGGCGGCGGGGTGTCCGACCCCGTCGTTAGGCTGGATGTCATGCCCCACCTGCGTATCGCCTCTGTCAATGTCAACGGTGTCCGCGCCGCCGTCCGCAACGGCATGCGCGCGTGGCTCGACCAGGCCGAGGTCGACATCCTGACCCTGCAAGAGGTGCGTGCCGACGACGAGCACCTGGCGGCGGCCTTCCCCGATTGGCAGATCGTGCATGATAAGGCGACGGCGAAGGGTCGGGCAGGCGTGGCCGTCCTCAGCCGCACTCCCGCGCTCGCGTCCCGCACGGCGCTCGGCGCCGACGACTTCGATTCGGCCGGTCGCTGGATCGAGGCCGACTTCCAGATCGGCGGCGTGCCGCTCACGGTCGTCAGCGCGTATGTGCATTCCGGCGAGGCCGACAGCCCGAAGCAGGACGAGAAGTGGAAGTTCCTCGACGCGATGAGCGTGCGCATGGCGCAGCTGGGCGCCGACGAGGCCCACGCGCTCGTCACGGGCGATCTCAACGTCGGCCACCGGCCACTCGACATCCTGAACTGGAAGGGCAACGTGAAGAAGTCGGGCTTCCTCGCGCGCGAGCGCGCCTACTTCGATCGCTTTCTCGGCGCCGCCGGCGAGACCGTCGTGGGCCAGGAGGGCGTCGGTCGCGGCATGGTGGGGCAGCTCAGCGACACCCGCTCGTTCGCGTCGGAGGCCGGCGGGCTCGGGCTCGGCTGGGTCGACGTGGGCCGCGCGCATCACGGCGAGGTTCCGGGGCCGTACACCTGGTGGTCGATGCGCGGCAAGGCTTTCGACAACGACAGCGGATGGCGCATCGACTACCACCTCGCCACGCCGCCCCTGGCGGCGCGAGCGACCGGGTACGCCGTCGCCAGGGCCGCGACCTACGCGGAGCGCTGGAGCGATCACGCGCCCGTGGTCGTCGACTACACCTGCTGACCCTTCGACAGGCTCAGGGCCCCAGACGGAAGGCTCAGGGCCCCAGACGACAGGCTCAGGGCCCCAGACGGCAGGCTCAGGGCCCACGCGGCAGGCTCAGGGTGAGGCGTCCCGCGTGAGCCGCATAGGATTGAACGGTGACTCGACAGCGCCTCTACTCCGGAATGCAGCCCTCCGCCGACTCCCTCCAGGCCGGCAACTACATCGGGGCGCTTCTGCAGTGGCGTGACATGCAGAGCTCGTACGACGCGTTCTTCTCGGTGGTCGATCTGCACGCGATCACCGTGCCGCAGAACCCCGACGAGCTGCGCGAGAAGACCCGTCGCACCGCGGCGCAGTACATCGCCGCCGGCATCGAGCCGTCGAAGTCGACTCTGTACGTGCAGTCTCACGTGCGAGCCCACGCTGAGCTCGCCTGGATCCTCAGCACCATCACCGGCTTCGGTGAGGCGGGCCGGATGACCCAGTTCAAGGACAAGTCGCAGCGGTACGGCCAGGATTCCACCTCTGTCGGGCTGTTCACCTACCCCGTGCTGATGGCCGCTGACATCCTGCTCTACCAGAGCGAGCTGGTGCCGGTCGGCGACGACCAGAAGCAGCACGTCGAGCTGACGCGCGACCTGGCCGAGCGGTTCAACAGCCGCTTCGGCACGACGTTCACCGTGCCCACCCCGGTGATCCAGAAGGAGACCGCGCGCATCTACGACCTGCAGAACCCGACGTCGAAGATGTCGAAGTCGGCCGAGAGCGACGCGGGTGTGCTGTGGCTGCTCGACGACCCGTCGAAATCGGCGAAGAAGATCATGCGCGCCGTGACCGACAACGAGGGCTCGGTGCGCTTCGACCGCGAGAACAAGCCGGGCGTCTCGAACCTGCTCACCATCTACGCCGCGCTCACCGGCCGCCAGGTGGGCTCGATCGAGGACGAGTACGCCGGTCGTGGCTACGGCGACTTCAAGAAGGGACTGGCCGAGGTCGTCGTCGACGAGTTCGGTCCTGTGCGAGAGCGGGCGAACGCCCTGCTCGACGACCCGGCCGAGCTCGACCGTCTGCTGGCTGTGAACGCCGCGAAGGCCGATGAGGTCGCGGATGCCACTCTCACCGACGTGTACGACCGCGTCGGCCTGCTGCGGCGAGTCTGAGGAGCGAGATGACAGACCCGTTCGTTCCCCCGGGGCTGCCTCCCCAGGGCTCCGCTGTTCCGCAGGGCTCACCCTTGCCGCAGGGCTCACCTGTTCCGCAGGGCTCTGCGCCCTGGCAGGTGCCACCGCCCGGCGCGTATCGCGTGCCGGTGGGCGGGTATCAGGCGGCTGTCGGCGGGTATGTCGCGCCCACCGCTCCGGCACCCTCTCGGGCGACGGGTGCGGTCTCGCTCGCCGCCGCTCTGATCGCCGCCTTGGTCACGCCCGTCGTGGCCGGCGTGCTCGCGCTCCAGATCGGGCTCGCCGTGTCGGTGGACGACCTGGTGAGCGGCAGCGGTGAGTTCGTCATCGCCGCGCTCTCCCCCGCGCGGATCCAGACGCTCTGGGCGGAGATCATGTTCTGGCTGGGCACCGCGCTCGGGCTGTTCGGGTTGATCGCCGGGATCATCGCCGTCGCCCGCAGACGCGGACGAGGGATGGGCATCGCCGCGATCGTGATCGCGGCCCTGGGACCGGGGATCTTCTTCCTCGCCGTCACGCTCATGTACGGCATCGGCAACGGCATCGCCTTCGACCCGCTGATGTGACCACGCGGATCAGCGCGAGTGATGGCGCTGCTGCGCGGCCAGCAGACCCTCGTCAACGAGCTGCTCCACGGCATCCGCCGCGTCGGAGATGAAGATCGACAGCGTCTTCTGCTCGACCGCGCCGAACGGCGCGAGCACCCAGTCCGCGGGGTCCTGCCGTCCCGGCGGACGACCGATGCCGGCTCGAACGCGCAGGAAGTCGGGCGTCGTGAGGGTGCGAGCGATGTCGCGGACCCCGTTGTGCCCCCCGTGGCCGCCGCCGATCTTCATGCGGATGCTGTCGAAGGGGATGTCGAGTTCGTCGTGCACGACGATGACGTTCTCCGGCGCCACCGAGTAGAACCGAGCCAGAGCGGCGACCGGCGTCCCGGAGGTGTTCATGAACGAATTGGGCTTCGCCAAGACCATGCGATCGCCGCCGGGGCGCACGCGGGTCTCGACCACTCGCGCGCCGGCCTTGTGCTCGCGGAATCGTTCGCCGCGGCGGTCGGCGAGCTCGTCGACGACCATCTGCCCGATGTTGTGGCGCGTCGCGGCATAGCGGGGTCCGGGGTTGCCGAGGCCGACGATCAGCCAGGTGGTGGTCATTCGTGTCCCTCTCGCGCGGATATGACGGAGGGGACGCGATCAGCTCGCGCCCCCTCCATCCGGATCGTCAGCGGATCACTCCGCGGCGGCCTCCTCGGCCGGAGCCTCGGCGTCGCCCTCGGCAGGAGCCTCGGACGCCTCGTCCTCGACCGGAGCGGCCGGGACGGAGATGGCGACCACGAGGGTCTCGGGGTCGGCGACCAGCGTGACGCCCTTGGGCAGCTTCACGTCGGCGGCGGTGATGTGCGCGCCCTCCTCGAGGCCCTCGATCGAGACCTCGACGTTCTCGGGGATGTGCGTCGCCTCGGCCTCAACCGCCAGGGTCGCGGCGTCGAGGGTGGCGATGGTGCCCGAGAACGACTCGCCGGTCAGGACGACGGGGAGGTCGATGGCGACCTTCTCACCCTTCTTCACGACGAGCAGGTCGATGTGCTCGATGATCTGGTGCACCGGGTCCTTCTGCACGTCCTTGACCAGGGCGAGCTGCGAGGTGCCGTCGATGTCGAGATCGAGCAGGGCGTTGGCACGGCGAATGATGAGCGACACCTGGTGGCCAGGCAGCGCGACGTGCACGGGGTCGGTGCCGTGACCGTAGATCACGGCGGGGATCTTGCCGGCGGCGCGCAGGCGGCGGGCGAAGCCCTTGCCGAAGTTGGTGCGCGTCTCGGCGACGACCTTGTTCTCGTCAGACATGTTGTTCTCCTTCAGGCACGCGGGACGGGGCCGCGCGATGGTCATGGTCTCGGAAGCCTCAGTGCGGACACGAAGAGGCGAGACGATGTGCCGCTGAGAATTCAGACGACCACCGGGCTCACGTCACCGCGTCGATCACGGATGCGCGCATGCACGCGCTCCCTCGCCGAGGAACTCCTCCATGCTACCCGAAAGCTCGATAGGCTGTGGGCATGCTCGATGCCGCCTTCTTCTCGCACGTCGTCCTCTGGGTCATCGGCGCGATCGCCGTCTGCGGCGTCGTGTCGTCGTTCGCCGCGATGTTCTCGATGGGACGCTCGGGCTACCGCGAGGACTGACCCGAGAATCGCTCAGAAGAGCGACGCGAGCAGGTAGACCACCAGCACGACTGCGAACCCGAGAACCGACTGGATGGTCTGCTGCACCGTCCACGTCTTCAGCGTCGTCTTGACGTCCATCCCCATCAGGCGTCCCACCAGCCAGAACCCGGAGTCGTTCACGTGGCTGGCGAACACCGAGCCGGCAGCCGTGGCCAGGGTGATGGCGACCACCTCGAGAGGGTTGAAGTCACCGCCGAGCACGGCGGGAGCGATGAGGCCCGCCGCGGTGACCAGGGCGACGGTTGCCGAGCCCTGCGCGACGCGCAGCACGACGGCGATGAGGTACGCCGCGACGATGACGGGCAGGCCCACGCCGCTCAGCGTGTCGGAGAGCGCCTCGCCGATGCCTGATGAGCGCAGCACCCCGCCGAACATCCCGCCGGCTCCGGTGATCAGCACCACGGAGCAGATGGGCCCGAGCGACGAGTCGACGATCTTCTCCAGGGCGGTGCCGTGTTCGCCGCGTCGCCAGCCGAGCGCCACGAGCGCGACGAGCACGGTGATGGTCAGCGCGACGGGCGACTGACCGATGAAGATCAATGACTGCGCCCAGAGCTCGGTGGAGTCGATCACGCCCGCGCTGCCGAGCGTGGTGAGCCCCGTGTTGAGGAAGATGAGAAGCATCGGCAGCAGCAGCAGCATGATGATCATCGACACCTTCGGCGGGGTCGAGGGCTGATCCCTGTCCTCGTTGCCGAACAGCGACGGCACCGGCAGGATCCACCGACTGCCGACGAACTTGCCCCACAGGTAGCCCGAGAGGTACCAGACCGGAAGCGCCACGACGAGGCCGACCAGCAGCACCAGGCCGATGTTCGCCTCGTAGGCCGCCGACGCGGTGACCGGGCCCGGGTGCGGAGGCAGGAAGACGTGCATCACCGAGAAGGCGGCGGCGGCGGGGAAGCCGTAGAGCAGCACGTTGTTTCCCGACACGCGTCGCGCCACGGCGAAGATGATCGGCAGCATCATGATCAGACCGGCATCGAAGAACATCGGGAACCCGAGGATCAGCGACGTCACACCGAGGGCGAACGGCGCGCGCTTCTCGCCGAAGACCCGCACGAACCTGTCGGCGAGCGCGTGCGCGCCACCGGAGTGCTCGATCAGTCTGCCGAGCATGGCCCCGAGTCCGACGAGCAGCGCCACACTCGCAAGGGTGCTGCCGAACCCGCCGAGCGCGACCGGCACCACCTGATCGATCGGGATGCCCGCCACGATGGCGGTGAGCAGCGAGACGATCACGAGAGTGAGGAATGCGTGCAGCTTGAAGCCGATGATCAGCACGAGGATCAGGGCGATCGCGCCGCCGGCGATGAGCAGCAGGGGCCCTGCGGTGAGGGTCTGGGTCCAGTCGTCCATGTGACATCTCCCCTGATGCTTCGTCGGCCACCGCGCGCGACCGATCGGTGGCCACACGCTAACAGACGGCCTCCCGCTGGGGACACCCCGGGGGCTCCGCTCGGGCATCCGCCGGGGTGAAACGAAGGGACGGGCGACCGTCGCGCACCGATACCCTGAGATCACGCCCTTCATCACCGAGGAGATCCCCGTGCCCACAGCCGCAGCCAATATCGGAGTCGTCGGACTCGCCGTCATGGGTTCGAACCTGGCCCGCAACCTCGCCAGCCGCGAGGGCAACACGGTCGCGGTGCTGAACCGCTCGCGGGCGAAGACCGACGAGCTGGTCGCGCTGCATGCCGAAGCCGGGTTCGTGCCCACCTTCTCGTACGAGGAGTTCGCCGCGTCGCTGCAGAAGCCGCGTACGGCGATCATCATGGTCAAGGCGGGCCTGGGCACCGACGCGGTGATCGACGAGCTGGTGCGGGTGTTCGAGCCGGGCGACATCATCGTCGACGGCGGCAACGCATACTTCCCCGACACCATCCGCCGCGAGAAGGCGGTGCGCGAGACGGGCATCAACTTCGTCGGCGCGGGCATCTCGGGTGGCGAGGAGGGCGCTCTGAACGGTCCGTCGATCATGCCGGGAGGCTCGGACGAGTCGTGGGTGACCCTCGGCCCGATCCTGGAGTCGATCGCGGCGGTCGCCGAGGGCGAGCCGTGCGTGACGCACGTCGGCCACGGCGGCGCCGGGCACTTCGTGAAGATGGTGCACAACGGCATCGAGTACGCCGACATGCAGCTCATCGCCGAGGCGTACGACCTGATCCGTCGCGGCACCGGCAAGACCCCCGCCGAGATCGCCGACATCTTCGCCGAGTGGAACACCGGCGAGCTGGAGTCGTACCTCATCGAGATCACCGCCGAGGTGCTGCGCCAGATCGACGCCGAGACCGGCAAGCCCCTCGTCGACGTGATCGTCGACCAGGCGGGCGCCAAGGGCACCGGCGCATGGACGGTGCAGACCGCGCTCGCGCTCGGCGTGCCCGTCTCCGGCATCGCCGAGGCGACCTTCGCCCGCTCGCTCTCATCGCACCCCGAGCAGCGCGCCGTGGCCGCTCACCTGCCCGGCCCCGAGGGCGAGTTCACCGTCGACGACGCCGAGGCCTTCATCGAGGACGTGCGCCTGGCGCTGTACGCATCGAAGATCGTCGCGTACTCGCAGGGCTTCGACGAGATCCGCGCCGGTGCCGCCGAGTACGGCTGGAGCATCGACCTGGGCGCCGTGGCGAAGATCTGGCGGGCCGGCTGCATCATCCGCGCGCAGTTCCTGAACCGCATCGCCGAGGCGTATGCCGGTGAACCCGACCTGCCGGCCCTGCTCACCGCGCCTTACTTCGCCGAGGCGCTCTCCCGCGGCCAGGCCGCGTGGCGCCGCGTCGTCATCGCCGCCGCCCAGTCGGGCATCCCGGCTCCGGCGTTCTCGTCGTCGCTGTCGTACTACGACGGCATCCGCGCCGAACGCCTGCCCGCCGCCCTCATCCAGGGTCAGCGCGACTTCTTCGGCGCGCACACCTACCGCCGCATCGACAAGGACGGCACCTTCCACACCCTGTGGTCGGGTGACCGCACCGAGGTCCCCGCGGTCGACACCCACTGATCGGATTCCTCCGCTGAGGGCGGCGCTGATGCGCCGCCCTCAGCGTTCGGGGCGGGTGCCCCTTGCCCAGCCGCGCCCCTACAGGTTGCGCATAGGGAATTCAAAAGAATCTCGGTGACGCCGGGCGCACAATAGAAGCCATGAGCACCGAGCACCCAGACCTCCGCCGTCCTGACGGAACACCGCTGCGCATCCTCGCCGTCGACGACGAGCCGATGCTCACCGATCTGCTCTCGATGGCGCTGCGCATGGAGGGCTGGGAGGTGCGCACCGCCGCCTCGGGCCTGGAGGCTCTGCAGGTCGCCCGCGATTTCGAACCGGATGCCCTGGTGCTCGATGTGATGATGCCCGATCTCGACGGCATGAGCGTGCTGCGCCGGCTGAGGGAATCGGGCAACCTCGTGCCCGTGGTCTTCCTCACCGCGAAGGACGCCGTCGCCGACCGCATCGCCGGGCTCACGGCGGGCGGCGACGACTACGTCACCAAGCCGTTCAGCCTCGAGGAGGTGATCGCCCGCCTGCGGGCGGTGATCCGCCGCTCGGGCCAAGGTCAGACCGACGACGAGCAGTCGATCCTGCGTGTCGCCGACCTGTCGCTCAACGAGGACAGCCACGAGGTCCTCCGCGCAGGCGACGAGATCGAGCTCACCGCCACCGAGTTCGAGCTGCTGCGCTTTCTGATGCGTAACGAGCGCCGCGTGCTGTCGAAGGCGCAGATCCTCGATCGGGTGTGGAGCTACGACTTCGGCGGCAAGTCGTCGGTGGTCGAGCTGTACATCTCGTACCTGCGCAAGAAGATCGACGCCGGCCGCACCCCGCTGCTGCACACCGTGCGCGGCGTCGGCTACATGATCAAGTCACCGCAGTAGCCCATGCTCCCCCACCCGCTCAGCCTGCAGGCGCGGCTGATGGCCGCGGTGATCGGGTTCGTCTCGCTCATCCTCGTCATCGTCGCGATCATCACCAGCGCGACTCTGGGCAAGACCCTCGAGGACGACCTGCAGAGAAAGCTCGACGCGACCTCGAACGTGACGACGGCGCTGGTCACCAGCCGGGCCGACGCGGCGGAGCGGCGCGGCGAGCCGCTCACCGCCGAAGATGCCGTCAGCGGCGGCATCGTGCAGACCGGAAGCCTGATGCTGGCCGTGCTGCCCCCGAGCGCTCCCGCGTCGGGAGTGATCGTCACCCCCGAGTCCCGCCGCACGCTGCCGGCCCGCGACCTGCTCACGATCACCGCCGCACTGCAGAGCGCCAAGTCCGCGACGGTGACGCTGCACGACGTCGGCTCGTTCCGGGTGACGGCCGACCGCACCGACAACGATGTGGTGGTGATCACCGGCCTTCCCCGCGCCGAGGTGCAGCACACCATGACATCGCTGTTCACGGTCATCGCCCTGGCGACCCTGGGCGGGCTGATCCTGCTCGCCATCACGACCGCGCTCACCATCAGCATGGGGCTGCGCCCGCTGCGCGCAGTCGCAGCGACCGCATCGCGCGTCGCCGGACAGCCGCTCGATCGCGGAGAGGTGCGCATCACCGAGCGCGTGCCCGACTACGAAGCCGATCCGCGCACGGAGGTGGGCCGGGTGGGAGAGGCGCTGAACACCCTGCTCGACCACGTCGACTCGTCGCTCTCGGCGCGCCAGCGCAACGAGGAGCGCATGCGGCGGTTCGTGGCGGATGCCAGTCACGAGCTGCGCACGCCGCTCGCGTCGATCCGCGGGTACTCCGAGCTGTCGCTGCGGGCGCTGCGGCAGTCGCAGGATGCACCGACCGTCGAGGACACCACGTCTGCGCTCGAGCGCATCCAGGCGCAGTCGCTGCGGATGACGCGGCTCGTCGAGGATCTGCTTCTGCTCGCCAGACTCGATGAGGGCGCCGAGCTCGTGCACGGCGAGGTCGACCTGTCGCAGCTCGCCGTGGAGGCCCTCGCCGACGCGCAGCCCACGGGGCCTGGCCACCACTGGCAGCTGGAGACCCCCGGCGAGCCCGTGATCGTGGCCGGCGATGTCGGCCGCCTGCATCAGGTGGTCGGCAATCTGCTCGCCAACGCCCGAACGCACACGCCCGAGGGCACGACCATCACGCTCTCGGTGGCGGCCACCCCCGCCGGCGCCGAGCTGCGGGTGCACGACGACGGGCCAGGCATCGATCCGGCGGTGCGCGAGGAGCTGTTCGCGCGCTTCGCACGGGGCGATGTCTCCAGGGCGCGGCAGACCGGCGGCACAGGCCTCGGACTCGCGATCGCGAAGGCGATCGTGGAAGGCCATGGCGGCACCATCACTGTCGAGAGCACGCCGGGCGACACGTCGTTCACCGTCCGGCTGCCGCGCGGTGAGCAGACGTCGCCATCCGCGCCGTCGGCAACCGGGCAGTCCGCACCGGAGCCGTCGGCCCCGGCGCAGACGGCGCCACCGCACAGGCATCCGGATCAGTAGCCGGCGAACGCGTCGGTCGTGACGGCGCGCGCCTTCTGCAGCGCCGGTGCAAGATCGGCGATGAGGCGCGGCGGTCCGGAGATGTACGCGTGCCGGGCGGCGAGGTCGGGAACCACGCGCTGCAGGCCAGGGGCGTCGAGTCGGATGCCCTGCGCCCACGTCCAGTGCGGCGGCAGATCGGTCGGCTCGTCGCGGGTGAAGACGATCGTGCGGACCCCGGTCGCGGCGAGCTCGTCGCGGAAGGCGAGCTCGGCGGACTCCGAGGCCACGTAGACGAGCACGACGTCACGCTCGGCCCCCGTGGCCCGCAGCTGGCGCAGCTGCGAGACGAATGGGGTCACCCCGATGCCCGCGGCAACCATGAGCACCGGCGTGCGCCCGCGGGGCAGCACGAAGTCGCCCCAGGTGCCGGTCACGGCCAGCACCGCACCGGGCTCGGCGGCCTTCAGCGCACGCTTGTAGCTCGAAGGATGCTTCTGATCGCCGTCCTTGTACGCGATGCGAAGGGTGGGCAGGTCGGCGGGCGCCGACACGATGCTGAACTCGCGACGGGTGCCCCTGGCATCCGGATTTCGATGCGGCACCTCGAGCTCGAGGTACTGCCCGGCGATGAAGCGCAGTCGCCCCTTGGTGCGGAACGTGAGCTCCTGGGCGGTCGGGGTGACGAAGGTCCGCCCGGTCAGCACGAGCCGCACCGAGCTGCGCAGCGCGAAGGCGAACGCGAGAAGGTTGCCGATCAGCAGGGCGCGCTCCTGACCGAGTGTGAACAGCGAGCCGACCGGGATCGGCCAGCCGGCGAGCACGCCCACCAGAGCCGCGACGCTGTACTGCTGCCAGCGCCGCGGCGGCAGGGTGAGGGGCTCGGAGAGCATGAACGCGCCGAGGAAGAGGTAGGGCGTCTGTGTGAGGGCGAAGACGAGGGCACCCCCCAGATCGAGATCGAGCCCGAAGCCGAACAGCTGCGCCTGCACCGCCTGGCGCAGCACCGAGACGACGATCGCTGCGACGAGGAAGAGCACCACCAGCCGCACCTTCTCGGTGCGCCACAGCACGAGCAGACCGCTCAGAGCGACGAACGGCGCGAGCCACGGCGTGCCCACCCACCAGGCCGAGAACGTGCCGACGCCGAGGATGGTCACGACAGCGGCGCCGAACGCCGCGGGGTTGAGGATGTGGCGCCCGCGCCAGGCGATCAGATACTTCGACAGGCTCGCAAGCACGCCGGCGAGCGCCGTTCCCGCCAGGCCCGCCGGGGTGAGGGAGGGCTGCAGCACGAACAGCAGGATGAGCGCGGTGACCAGTGACGACTCGATGCGCCACGGCAGCCGCAGGACGCGCTGCGCGACCGCGTCGACCGCCGAGATCGACACGGCGAGTGCGGCGAAGGACACCAGGATCTCGCCCGCCGTCGGTCCCACCAGTCCCGCCAGCGAGAGCCCGAGCGCGATCACCGCCAGTCCCGCGAGGGCGAAGAGCACGAGCCGATACATCGAGATGCCGCCGAGGACGGCCAGCACACGCTGCCGCAGGGCGAGGAACGCAGAGATCACCGTTCTACTCTTCCGCATCCTCAGGGGCCGGGCGCGGTGAACAGCTCACCCGGAAAGCCGGGTGAGCGCTCGACGCGCCCCTCGCTCGACATCCGCACCCACTGCACGCCCCAGCGGTCGGCGAGGCCGGGGCCGCCGTCGAAGAACAGCCCCGTCGCCGCCGCGTCGGCGTGCAGGGCATCGTCGGCGAGTGCCCAGGTCGCCACCCAGGTGCGCACCGGCAGACCCGTGCGCCCGTCCAGCACGTGGTGCAGCCCGTCACCCCACGCGCGGCGCGTGACGGCAGAGGCGCACAGCGCGGCATCCGTCACCTCGACCACTCCGATCGCGAAGGTCGGATCGTACGGGTGCTCGAGCGCGACCCTGGCTGTTCCCCCGCGCACGCGCAGGTCGCCGCTGCCGTCGACCGTCACGCGTCCCGGCAGGTGCGCCAGGGCCGCGCTGACGAGGTCGACCAGTCTTCCCTTCCCCGCCGCGCCGACGTCGATGACGGCCGGCTCATCGAGCTCCAGAGACGTGTCATCCCAGCGCAGCACCCCCTCCCACTCGTGCAGAGCCGACTGCGGTGCCCCGGGGCGCAGGGACAGGGCGGCGTCGTAGCCGAGCGCATCGAGCGCCGATCCGATCAGCGGGTTCACGCCGCCGTCGGTCGCTCGACCGAGGTCGCGATACACCCGGAACAGCGCCGCGGCGTCATCCGCTGCGGCCGGGGTCAGCGTCGCCCTGCCCCCTTCGGCGCGCAGCGAGGAGACGACGGAGTCGTCACGGAAGCGCGACCAGGTCGCATCGAACGCCGCGACGATGCCGCCGACGGACTCTCGAGTCGCGCCCTCCAGCGGCAGGGCCGTCTCGATCTCCCAGCGCGTGCCGATGGCGTCGAAGCGCCAGGAGTGCATGCCGGATCACTCGGCCGCTGCGGCGGCCTCGTCCTTGATCCTGACCACGGCCTGGTCGAATCCGCCGCTGGTGAGGGAGGATCCGGCCACCCGGTCGACCTGCAGGTCGTCGAGCTTCTTGCCCACCACGACGTCCGATATACCGGCGATGAACTGCCCCTGGTAGTTCTTCGACTCCGGTGCCAGCGGATCGCCGGACACCTCGACGCCGGTGACCGTGTCGTCGGCGATGGTCAGGGTCACCTCGATCGTCTCGACCGTCTCGGGCGTGCGGTACGAGCCCGCTGCCGTATAGGTGCCGTCGGCATAGGGTGCGGTCGCGTCGGTGCTCAAAGGGGACGGATCGGGCTTCGTCGTGTCCGCGTCCGCCGCACCCGAGCATCCGGCGAGCACGAGCGCGCCGGCGACGCCGAGCAGAGCGGTTCCGGTGCGGGCGGCGGGATGCACGTTCATGCCTCCAGCTTCGGGCATCCGGCTATGAGATCTCCGCATGCCCTCGTCATCTCGGCGGGCGGCGGTCAGGCGTCTCCGCCGAACATGCTCGTGACCGAGCCGTCTTCGAAGACCTGCTTGATCGCGGTGGCGAGCAGAGGCGCGATCGGAAGGATGGTGAGCCCGTCCCACCGTCGCGACTCGGTGAGCGGGATCGTGTCGGTGATGACCACCTGATCGATCGACGCGTCCTGCAGTCGCTCGGATGCCGGGTCGCTGAAGACGGCGTGCGTGGCCGCGACGATCACCTTGCGGGCGCCGTTCGCCTTCAGCGCCTGCGCCGCCTTGACGATCGTGCCGCCGGTGTCGATCATGTCGTCGACGAGCAGGCAGGTGCGGCCCTCGACCGCGCCGACGATCTCGTGCACCGAGACCTGGTTTGCGACCTTGGGGTCGCGGCGCTTGTGGATGATCGCGAGTGGTGCGCCGAGGCTGTCCGACCAGGTGTCGGCCACGCGCACGCGGCCCATGTCGGGAGAGACGATCGTGAGAGTCTCGCGGTCCTCGGCGGTCAGCGTGCCCTCGAAGTGCTCGAGCAGCACGGGCTTGGCGAACAGGTGGTCGACCGGGCCGTCGAAGAAGCCCTGGATCTGCGCGGCGTGCAGGTCGACGCTCATCACGCGGTCGGCGCCGGCGGTCTTGAGCATGTCGGCCACGAGCCGCGCCGAGATCGGCTCGCGCCCGCGACCCTTCTTGTCCTGCCGGGAGTACGGGTAGTACGGGGCGACGACCGTGATGCGCTTGGCCGAAGCGCGCTTGGCGGCGTCGAGCATGATCAGGGTCTCCATGAGCCACTCGTTCACCGGCTCGCCGAAGGACTGCACGATGAACAGGTCGCAGCCGCGGATCGAGACCTCGAAGCGGGCGTAGATCTCACCGGAGGCGAAGGTGCGGTGCTCGACGGGGGCCGCCTCCTGGCCGAGGGCCGCAGCGACCGCCGCCGTCAGCTCGGGGTGCGAGCGCCCGCCGGCGACGACGAGGCGCTTCTTCGTCTTCGCGATCAGACCGGGTGCGACCCCGTTCTCGCGCTCGAGTGCGACCTTCTTCTTCTTGTTGCCCATGCGACCTATTCCGCCGATCGTTCGCGGGCCGCCGCGTCGGCTGCACCCGTGCCTGCTCTGTTCTTCTCGACCCACCCGTCGATGTTGCGCTGGGGGGCGACGCTCATGGCCAGGGCGCCCGCGGGCACGTCCTTGCGGACGACAGCACCGGCACCGGTCTTCGCACCGGCTCCCAGCCTAACGGGCGCGACGAGCACGGTGTGCGACCCGGTGTGCACCTCATCGCCGACCACCGTGCGGTGCTTGTTGACGTCGTCGTAGTTCGCGGTGATCGTGCTGGCGCCGAGGTTGACGCCGCGGCCGATCGTCGCGTCTCCCACGTACGACAGGTGCGGCACCTTGCTGTTCTCGCCGATCTCGGCGTTCTTCGTCTCGACGTAGGCGCCGATCTTGCCGCCCGCGCCCAGCACAGTGCCCGGCCGCAGGAACGAGAACGGGCCGACGGTGGCACGTGCGCCGATGACCGCGAGGTTCGCGTCGGTGCGCTTGATCACGGCATCCTCGCCGACCTCGCAGTCCACCAGCGTGGTGTCGGGCCCGACGGTGGCGCCCTCGGCTATGACCGTGGCACCGAGGATCTGCGTGTTGGGCAGGATGGTGACGTCGGGTGCGAGCTTCGCGTCGTCGTCGATCCACGTGGTCTCGGGGTCGACGATCGTGACGCCCTCACGCTGCCAGCGGCGCACGATGCGCTGGTTGAGCAGGCGGCCCACGAGCGCGAGCTGCGCACGGTCGTTGACGCCAAAGGTCACCGTGACGTCGGAGACGACGGATGCCGCCACGCGGTCGCCGTCGCGGCGCAGCAGGCCGGGCACGTCGGTGAGGTACATCTCGCCCTGCGCATTGTCGACGCCGATCTCGGGCAGGTAGCGGCGCAGCGTCTCGGAGCGGAACGCGTACATCCCGGCATTGATCTCACGGACCGACGCCTCGTCGTCGCTGGCATCCTTCTGCTCGACGATGCGATCGACCCCGCCGTCGGCGTCGCGGATGACGCGCCCGTAGCCGGTCGGATCGTCGACGACGGCAGTCATCAGCGTCGCGGGCGCACCGGATGCGCGGTGCTCGTCGAGGAAGGACGACAGGGTGTCGGCGTCGGCGAGCGGGCAGTCGCCGGAGAGCACGAGCACGTCGCCGTCGAAGTCGTCGGGCAGTGCGTCGATGGCGACCTGCACGGCGCGGCCGGTGCCCGGAACGTCGTCCTGGTCGACGAAGACTGCATCGGGGTAGTCGCCGGCGAGCGCGCTGACCACCTGCTCGCGCTCGTGCCGCACGACCACCTCGATGTGCGAGGCGCCCAGCGAACGCGCCGTCGTGAGCACGTGACCCACGAGTGGGCGACCGGCGATCTCGTGCAGCACCTTGGGTCGGCGGGACTTCATGCGGGTGCCCTGGCCTGCGGCGAGCACGATGATGGCGAGATTGTTCTGCGTCATGCTCCGCCGCCAGGATTCGAACCTGAACCTCACAGCTCCAAAGGCTGTCGTGCTGCCGTTACACCACGGCGGACCACGGCCGTCTTCCTCGCGAGGCGGCGACCGCGGGTCAATTCTGCCACGGCGCCGCCCGCCCGCCCGTCCGCAGGACCCGACCGGCTCCGCCACGGCGCCGCCCGCCCGCCCGTCCGCAGGACCCGACCGGCACGGGATAATGAACGGATGAGCGAGGCGGATGAGGTCGACCGGATCGTCGGCGCCTGGAACACCCAACGTCCCGATCTGGACTTCTCGCCGCTCGAGGTGCTCTCGCGCATGGACCGTCTCTCGCGCCACCTCGACCGAGCACGACGCGAGGTGTTCCGACGCAGCGACATCGAACCGTGGGAGTGGGACGTGCTCTCGGCGCTTCGCCGCGCCGGTGCGCCGTTCCAGCTCTCACCCAAGCAGCTGCTGCAGCAGACGCTCGTCTCGAGCGGCACGATGACGAACCGCATCGACCGTCTGGTGGGGCGCCGGTTCGTGCGCCGCGAGTCGGATCCGCAGGACGGGCGCAGCGTGCTGGTCACCCTCACCGACGAGGGACGGGTGCGGGTGGATGCCGCGATCACCCGCCTCGTCGACGCCGAGGCCGTGCTGCTGCAGGCGCTCCCCCGCACCGACCGCGATCGGCTGGCGGGGCTGCTGCGCAAACTCAGTCTGAGCTTCGACTCGTGAGCATCCGCGGTTCGGAGCGAGGGCGCTGATGGGCATGCTCTCTCCGCTCCCCGTGCGCGACGGCGTCGGGGCGACGCGGCTGCACCTGCCGCTGATCGGCCCGTGGCCGACGATCGGCGAGTACATGGCCGAGCGCTTCTTCCACCTCGATCCCGAGCGCCTGCTGTCGCGCTTCGACCGCGGCGAGATCGTCGCTCGGGACGGCACGCCCCTCACCCGCAAGACCCCCCTGGGCGCGCACGAGTTCGTCTGGTATTACCGTGAGCCGCCCGTCGAGCGCGACATCCCGTTCGAGATCGAGGTGCTGCACCAGGACCGCGACCTCGTCGTGGCCGACAAGCCGCACTTCCTGCCCACCACCCCCGGCGGCAAGTACCTGCAGAACTCCGCGCTGGTGCGGCTGCGCAACCTGCTCGGCATCCCCGAGCTCACCCCCATCCACCGCCTCGACAGGGCGACGGCGGGGCTGCTGATGTTCTCGACCCGACCCGAGACGCGCGGCGCGTATCAGCTGCTCTTCGAGCGACGGCAGGTCGAGAAGGTGTACGAGGCCGTGTCGGCGCTGCCAGCCGACTGGGATCCCGCATCCCCCGCCCTGGCCGGTCTGCCGTTCCCGATCGTGTACCGCAACCACATCGAGAAGCTGCGCGCCCACGTGTGCGTGAAGGTCGATCACGAGCGGGAGCCGAACTCCGAGACGCTCATCGAGCTGCTGGACTTCGACGAGCGCGTCGTGCACACGCTGCTTCGCCCGCATTCGGGACGCATGCACCAGCTGCGCGTGCACCTCGCGTCGCTCGGCGCGGGCATCCTGCACGACGGCTTCTACCCCGACCTGCTGCCCGAGGCGCCCGACGACTTCACCCGGCCGCTGCAGCTGCTCGCCCGCGAGCTGCGCTTCGACGACCCGCTCAGCGGCGCACCTCGCGAGTTCAGCACCCGGCGCACCCTGCAGGACGCGCCGCGCGGCTGAACGCCCCAGCCGCATTCAGTCATGCGGCCGGTCGAGCCGATCCGCCGAATCAGCGACGCATGATCCGGCGCGCGAGCCACGTGCCCAGTGTCTGCGCGAAGTGCACGAACACGACGATCAGCAGCACCGCCGCCCACATCACGACCGGCTCGAACTGACGACGCCCGTATGTGAGGGCGAAGTTGCCGAGACCGCCAGCGCCGATGTACCCGGCCATCGCGGTCATGTCGATGAGCGCCACGATCACGAAGGTGTAACCCAGCACGAGCGGGCCCAGCGCCTCTGGGATCACGACGGTGAACAGCGTGCGCCAGGGCCCGGCTCCCATCGCGCGCGCGGCCTCGATGACCCCAGGCGAGACGCCGACCAGGTGCTGTTCGACGATGCGGCCGATCGCGAACATCGACGCGACCACCAGGGCGACGATCGCGGCGTTGGTGCCGATGCCGCTGCCCACCACGAAGCGCGAGAACGGGATGAGCACCGTGATGAGGATCACGAACGGGATCGGCCGGAAGAAGTTGATGAACAGGTTCAGCACGAACGACACCGCACGGTTCTGCAGCATCCCGCCGGGGCGGGTCAGGTACAGGCCCACGCCGATCAGGCCGCCGAGGATCCCGCCGAACAGCAGGGTCAGCGAGACCATGTACAGCGTCTCGACGGCTGCCTGCCAGAACTCCGGAGCGAGTTCGATGAGACGATCCATCAGCGCTCCTCCTCCCGATCGATGTCGGTCACCTCGACCTGGCGGTCGATGCGGGCGAGCGCGTCGTCGATGCGCTTCTCGTCGCCGCGGATCGCGAGGGTCAGGTGGCCGAAGGCGCGCCCGCGGATGTCGTTGATGCCGCCGAACACCAGCTCGAACTCGAGGCCCGCCTCGCCCAGGTCGACGAAAAGCTGCGCCTGCGAGGGCCCGCCGTCGCGGAACGAGAACGTGACGAGTCGGCCGCTGTGCCTCTCGCGCAGCACCGCCCGCTCGGAGGGCGAGGGGATGCCCTTCACCACCGTCCCGACGAAGCGCTGGGAGGCCGGATGCCGGGGCGCGGAGAAGACCTCGAACACGTCGCCCTGCTCGATCACCCGTCCCCGGTCCATGACGGCGACCTTCGTCGCGATCGTCTGGATCACGTCCATCTCGTGGGTGATGACCACGATGGTCACCCCCTGCTCCTCGTTGACCCGCTTGAGCAGCGCGAGGACCTCGTGGGTGGTCTCGGGGTCGAGTGCGCTGGTGGCCTCGTCGGCGAGCAGGATGGCGGGGCGGGTCGCGAGTGCGCGGGCGATCCCGACTCGCTGCTTCTGCCCGCCCGAGAGCTGCTCGGGATACGAGCGCGCCTTGTCGCTGAGCCCGACGAATGACAGCAGCTCGGTGACGCGGGCATCGATGTCGGCCTTCGACCAGCCGGCGAGCTTCAGCGGGTAGGCGATGTTGGCACGCACGGTCTTGGCCGAGAACAGGTTGAACTGCTGGAAGATCATGCCGATGCCGGTGCGCACGGCGCGCAGCTCGCGCTCGGAGAGCGCGGTGACCTCGGTGTCGTCGACGGTGATCCGGCCCTCGGTGGCGGGCTCCAGGGCGTTGATGAGGCGCACAAGCGTGGACTTGCCGGCTCCCGAGTAGCCGATGATGCCGTACACATCACCCTTCTCGATGTGCAGGGTGACGTCATCGACCGCGGTGACCTGCTCGCCTGCACGCTGCGGGGACGGGTATCGCTTGGACACGCTCTCGAGCGAGACGATGGGCATGGGTGCACTCCGACTTCGGGTGGGTGGGGTGATCTCGGGCGTCGGCCGCCTGACACGGAGAATCGGGCGAGGCACATCGCGCCGCCCGATTCTCTCAGATCCGCGAAGGTCAGCTGTTGTCAGCGACGGCCTTCTGGACGGTCTTGAGCGTGTTCGCCAGGTCTTCCTGGGAGAGCTGCACGGTCACGCCTGTTCCGCCGGACGACTCCGCGAGGCCCTTCTGCACGGCCTCGTCGGTCTGGAAGATCTCGATGAGCTTCAGGTAGGTCTCGTTGTCGGCATCATCCGCGCGAGAGGCGAAGATGTTCACGTAGGGCGCGGCGGCCGGGTCGGACGCGTCGTCGGTGAACAGCGCGTCGTCGAACTTCAGACCGGCCTCCTCGACGAAGTCGTTGTTGATGATGGCCGCCGCGACATCGGGCAGCGCCTCGGGAGTCAGCGCCGCCTCGAGAGCGGTCACCTTGACCTTGGACTTCGCCTCGTCGATGTCGGAGAGGTCGGAGAACGGCGAGCCGCCGTCCTTGAGCTCGATGAGCCCGGCCGACTGCAGCACGAGCAGTCCGCGGGCCTGGTTGGATGCGTCGTCGGGGACGGCGACGGTGTCGCCCTCGGCTATGTCCTTCACGTCGTCGTACTTCGACGAGTACAGGCCGAGCGGGTAGGTCTGCGTGGATCCGATGGCCACCAGGTCTTCGCCGGCCGCCTCGTTGTACTGGGCGAGGTAGATCACGTGCTGGAACTGGTTGAGGTCGATCTCGCCCTCGGTCAGCGCGGGGTTCGGCAGCTCGTACGACCCGAAGTCGACGAGTTCGATCTCGATGCCCTCGTCCTTCGCGGCCTTCTCGAAAGCGGCCCACTGCGGGTCGCTCTTGCCCACGACCCCGATCTTGACGACGTCATCGGCGCCGTCGGATCCGGTCGCTCCGGCGTCGGCGGAGGCGCAGCCGGCGAGACCGGTGGCGAGGGCGACCGCTGCGGCTGCAGCGGCGAGGGTGGTGAAGCGGCGGGACATTTTCGGGTTCTTCCTCTCGTGGGGACTCCGAAAACGTACGCGGCGTCGAGCACTCGCTCAGAATCGGCCCGTCACACAGCGTCACGCTCGGCGGTGGCCGCCATCGCATCGAAGAAGTCGGCGACGGTGCGGCGCTGCTCGTTGCTGAGTTCGGCGACGACGTTGAAGCGCCGAGCGTGCTCGCGACCGACCGTTGCGCGCGCCGCGTGACGGGTCTCCTCGGTCACCTCGATGACCAGACTGCGACGGTCCTCCGGATGCGCGCGGCGCACGATGTGACCGCCGCGCTCCAGGCGGTCGAGCAGCTTCGTGGTGGATGCGGTCGAGATGCCGAGATGGCCGGCCATCGCGCTCGGCGTGATCGCCAGGCTCTGGTTCCCTGCGGCGATGAGCATCCGCAGCGCCCTCATGTCACTCGCTCCCAGGCGCATGTAGCGCTGGGACGCCTCGCTGTGCTCCCGCTCCGCCTCGCGCCAGCGGCGCATCGCCTCCAGCACTTCGAGGACGCTCTCCAGCTCGGCCGGCGCGAGATCGCCGGTGCGCACGAGCTCCTGCTCGGGGTCGTTCAGGCGCGGATCGTGCATGACCACGGTCGCCGAGGAAGACGGATCAATTTTCCGCATGCGGTTGATTTTACGTCAGATGTGGATATCTCAACAGTTGAAAGCTAGCCTGTCGAGGGAATACACAGGAGGCCGAAGTGACCCACTCCCCCGAGCGCGTGATCCTTCTCGACGACGAAGGCAACCCCCGCGGTGTCGCCCGCAAAGACGAGGTGCACCATCAGGAGACCCCCCTGCACCTCGCGTTCTCCTGTCACGTGCGGGACGGCGAAGGCCGGCTGCTGCTGACCAGACGGGCGCTGACCAAGCGCGCCTGGCCGGGCACGTGGACCAATGCGTTCTGCGGTCACCCCGGCCCGTTCGAGGCGATTCCGGACGCGGTGCGACGCCGGGCTCGGGAGGAACTCGGTCTCGAGATCGCGGATCTCGAGCTCGAGCTGCCGGACTTCCGCTACCGCGCGGTGGATGCCTCCGGGATCGTGGAGAACGAGATCTGCCCCGTCTACACCGCTCGCGCGGTGGGCGAGCCGCAGCTGAACCCGGCCGAGGCGATGGATGCCCGCTGGGTCAGCCCCGAAGACCTCGCCGCCGCACTCACCGCCGCGCCGTGGGCGTTCAGCCCCTGGCTCGTGCTGCAGGCCCAGCAGCTCTCTGCGACCGCGGGCGCCATCCACGCCACCGCATGGCGGAGCGTCGCATGAGGCTGGAAACCGCGGTGGACCCGCGGCTGGACGAGATCATCGACCGGTTCTTCGCCGACCGCATCGAACGAGCCGACGCGATGGGCGGGCGCTACGGCGACCTGTGGCGCCGCGCGGCAGACGCCACTCAGGGCGGCAAGCGCCTGCGGCCGCGTCTGCTGCTGCTCGCTCACGAGAGCCTGGGCGGCGTCGAGGACGACTCGGCGCTGTGCGCCGCGGCGGCCTTCGAAGTGCTGCACACCGCTCTTCTCATGCACGACGACGTGCTCGACCGGGATCTGGTGCGTCGCGGGAATCCCAACCTCGCCGGCCGCTTCGCGGCCGCCGCCCTCGACGACGGCCACGCCCCGCACACCGCGACCGCGTGGGGAGAGGCGTCGGCGCTCCTCGCCGGCGACCTGCTGATCAGCGGGGCGCACGTGCTCGTCGCCGATGTGGCGCATCCGGCCGCAGCCACGCTGCACCGTGTGATCGACGACGCCCTGATCCTGACTGCGGCGGGTGAGCACGCCGACGTGGGCTACGCGAAAGGGGTGATGCACGCCGAGCAGGAGGACATCCTGCGGATGATCGAGCAGAAGACCGCCGCGTACTCGTTCGCTGCGCCGCTGCGGGTGGGCGCGCTGCTCGCCGGCGCCACCGACCAGGTCGTCGAGGCGCTGGAGTGGATCGGATCGCGTCTGGGCCTGCTGTACCAGCTGCGCGACGACGCCCTTGGCGTCTTCGGGGCGGAGAGCAGCACGGGCAAGAGCGTCATCGGCGACCTGCGCGAGGGGAAGCGCACGCTGCTCGTCGCCTTCGCAGAGGGCACCCCGGAGTGGGACGCGGTGCGGCCCCTCTTCGGGCAGGCGCCACTCGAGACGTCCGATGCCGATCGGCTGCGCGCCGCGCTGGTGTCCTCCGGCGCGGTCGAGCGGATGCAGCGGGTCATCGACGGCGTGCTTCACGACGTACTGCATGCGATCGCCATCGCTCCCCTGCCCACCGGGCTGCGCGCAGAGCTCGCGCAGATCGCCGAGCGCTGCGCGGAGCGGCAGTCGTGAGGGCGGAGCGCGCACTCGACCTCTACACGCGGACGGCCCACGCCGCCTCCGCGCATGTGATCAGCGGTTACTCGACGTCGTTCGGCTACGCGAGTCGGCTGCTGCCACACGACGTGCGCGGCGGGATCGCCGACGTGTACGCGCTGGTGCGCGTCGCCGACGAGATCGTCGACGGGCCGGCCGCGGAGGCGGGGTTGGATCGACCCGAGGTGCTCGCCATCCTCGATGCGCTCGAGCAGGACACCCTCCGCGCGATCGGCTGCGGTTTCAGCGCGAACCTCGTGGTGCACGCCTTCGCCGCCACGGCGCGCCGCACGGGCATCGGCGCCGAGCTCGTGCAGCCGTTCTTCGAATCGATGCGGATGGATGCCACCGCGCACCCGCACTTCGATCGCGAGCAGTACCGCCGCTACATCCACGGCTCCGCCGAGGTCGTCGGCTCGATGTGCCTGCGGGTGTTCGCGCTCGAGCAGCCGGGGTTCGCGCTCGACGACCAGCTCGAGGAGGGCGCCCGTCGCCTCGGCGCCGCCTTCCAGAAGGTGAACTTCTTGCGCGACCTGGCCGACGACGCAGGGCGGCTGGGCCGCTCGTACATCCCTGGCCTCGACCCGCAGACCTTCACTGACCGAGAGAAGGAGGCTGTCGTCGATGAGATCGCCGAGGATCTCGCCGTCGCGCGCGGGGCCATCGCACGCCTGCCGCGCGGATCGCGTCGGGCGACGACCGCGGCCGCGGCACTCTTCGGTCGACTCAACGAGCAGCTGCGCGCGACTCCGGCGGCCCAGCTGCGCACCACCCGCGTGTCGGTGCCGCTGAGTCGCAAGCTCGGCATCCTGGCCAACGCCGCAGCAGGAAGGACAACAGTATGAGGCGCGCCGTCGTCATCGGCGGAGGCATCTCGGGCCTCGCCACCGCTGCTCTGCTCGCCAGGGAGGGCGCGTCCGTGACCCTCGTCGAGGCGCGAGACGAGCTCGGCGGCCGTGCCGGCAACTGGGAGTCGGGCGGGTTCCGCTTCGACACCGGCCCGTCGTGGTACCTGATGCCCGAGGTGTTCGATCACTTCTTCCGGCTGCTGGGCACCTCGTCGGCCGAGCAGCTCGACCTCGTGCGACTCGATCCCGCCTACCGGGTCTACTTCGAAGACGATGAGGAGCCGTTCGACCTGCCGGCCGAGGGGGCGAGGGATGCCCTGGTGGCCCTCGATCCGGACGCCGGGGAGGCTCTGGACCGCTACCTCGCATCCGCCGCCGAGACCTACGATCTCGCCACCTCGACCTTCCTGTACAGCACATACCAGTCGCTGCGGCCGCTGCTGACCCCGCGCACGCTGCGGGGACTGCCGACTCTCACCCGCCTGCTCGCCGAGCCGCTCGACCGGCGCATCCGCCGGCACAGCCGCGAACCGCGGGTGCAGCAGATCCTCGGGTATCCGGCGGTGTTCCTCGGCACCTCGCCTGCGAAGGCACCCGGCATGTACCACCTGATGAGCCACCTCGACATCGGCCAGGGCGTGCTGTACCCGCGCGGCGGGTTCACCGCCGTCATCGCGGCCATCGCGCGCGTCGCGCGCGCGGAGGGCGTCGACATCCGCACCGGATGCCGCGCCACGCGCATCACGGTCGAGGGCGGCGCCGCCACCGGCGTCGAAGTCGAGCTCGCCGACGGCACACGCGAGCATCTGCCCGCCGACGTCGTCGTGTCGACCGCCGATCTGCACGTCACCGAGCAGCAGCTGCTCGATGACGAGCACCGCACGAGGTCGGACGGATGGTGGGACAAGCGCGACCCCGGGCCCGGTGCCGTGCTCGCCCTGCTCGGCGTGCGCGGCGAGCTGCCGCAGCTCGCGCACCACACGCTGCTGTTCACGAAGCAGTGGGAGGAGGGGTTCGACGCCATCTACGGCAGAGGGCGCCGCGGCGCGGGCAAGCGCATCCCCGATCCGGCATCCATCTACGTCTGCCGTCCCAGCGCGACCGACGACGTCGCCCCCGAGGGTCACGAGAACCTGTTCGTGCTCATCCCGGTGCCCGCCGACACGGCCATCGGCGCCGGCGGCGTCGACGGCGCAGGCGACGAGCGGGTGGAGCGCGCAGCAGACGCCGCGATCGATCAGATCGCGGCCTGGTGCGGTGTCCCCGACCTGCGTGAGCGCATCGTCGTGCGCCGGACCATCGGCCCCGCAGACTTCGAACGCGATTTCGGCGCCTGGCGCGGCGGCGCGCTGGGCCCCGCGCACACCCTGCGGCAGAGTGCGTTCCTGCGCGGCGCGAACACGTCGTCGAAGGTCGACGGACTGCTGTACGCCGGCGCGACGACCATCCCGGGCATCGGGCTGCCGATGTGCCTGATCAGCGCGGAGCTGGTCGTCAAGCGCCTCCGCGGCGATGTATCGCCCGGTCCCCTTGCAGAGCCGCCGACGGCGCCGTCCTCCGTGGCGGCGCTGTGACCGGGGCCTACCTGATCGCGCTGCTCGTCTCGCTCGGCGGAATGGTGCTGCTGGATGTGCGACACCGCCTGTTCCTCGGACACGACCCGGTGCGCGCCGTCATCGTGCTGGTCGTCGGTGTGACGTTCTTCCTGCTCTGGGATCTCGCCGGAATCGCGCTGGGGGTCTTCTTCGAAGGCGACAACGCGCTGGCCGTCGGCATCCTGCTGGCACCGGAGCTGCCGATCGAGGAGCCGGTGTTCCTGCTGTTCCTGTGCGAGCTCACCATGGTGCTCGTCTGCGGATCGCAGCGACTCCTCGAACGTCGGAAGGGCGGAGCTCGATGACCTACCTGCTGTTGTGCGCCGGCTTCGTCGCCGCCGCCGTCGTGATCGCGCTGTTCGCGCGGCGGCGCGACCGGATGCCGTCCTTCGCGTCCCTGGCTATCGCCGCGGCGTGCCTGCTCGTGCTCACCGCGGTGTTCGACACCCTGATGATCTCGGTCGGACTCATCGACTACGCCGACGCGCACATCTCCGGCATCCGGATCGGGGCGGCCCCGATCGAGGACTTCACCTACCCGCTCGTCGCGGTGATCCTGCTGCCCGCCCTGTGGTCGCGACTGCGTCGCGACGCACGCGGTGAAAGGGGTCGGCGATGATCCGGGACCTCGTGACGGCGTCCCGACCACTCAGCTGGATCAACACGGCCTACCCGTTCGCAGCCGCCTATCTGCTCGTCGCGGGCGGCGTCGACGCGCGCTGGGTGATCGGCACGCTGTTCTTTCTCGTGCCGTACAACCTGGCGATGTACGGCATCAACGACGTGTTCGACTACGCGTCCGATCTCGCGAATCCTCGCAAGGGCGGCGTCGAAGGAGCGCTGCTGTCGCCGCAGCGGCATCGCACGGTGCTCGTGACGTCGATCGCGCTGAGCGCGCCCTTCGTCGTCGCGCTGGTCGTGCTCGGCTCGCCGCTGTCGTGGCTGATCATGGCGATCAGCCTGTTCGCGGTCGTCGCCTACTCGGCCCCGCCGTTCCGCTTCAAAGAGGTGCCGGGGCTCGATTCGGTCACCTCGAGCATCCACTTCGTGAGCCCCGCCGTGTACGGCTTCGCGCTCGCGGGCGGCACGGTGACCCCCGGACTCGTCGCGCTGCTGAGCGCCTTCTTCCTCTGGGGCGTCGCCAGCCACGCGTTCGGCGCGGTGCAGGATGTCGTGCCCGACCGCGAAGGCGGCATCTCGTCGATCGCGACCGCCCTGGGCGCCGCTCGAACGGTGCGGCTTGCCCTGGCGTGCTGGGCGGCGGCGGGGCTGCTCATGCTTTTCACCGGCTTCCCCGGTGCCCTGGCCGCTGTACTCGCGTTGCCCTACCTGTGGGCGGCAGCGCCTTTCCGCTCGGTCTCGGACGCGGAGTCGGGCAGGGCGAATCGCGGCTGGCGGCACTTCCTGTGGATCAACTACGCGTGCGGCTTCGTCGTCACGATGCTGCTGATCGTCTACGCGCTCGGGCGCTGACCGCGCGCAAGGGGGCGCCCGCTCAGCCGAGCTCTTCGGTGAGCTCGAACCAGCGCAGCTCGAGCTCGTCGACCTCATCCTGCTGCGCCTGGATCTGCTGCATCCGCTCCCCCAGGCCGGTGTAATCGGACTGGTCGTGATCGGCGAGAGCGTGCTTGGCTCGGTCGATCTGATCGCCCAGCTTCTGCATGCGCCGCTCGAGCGCGGCGAGCTCCTTCTCGGCCGCTCGCCGCGCGGCTCCATCCAGAGCCGAGGCCTTGGACGACGCAGCCGGAGCGGCGGCTGCCCCCGAGGCGACTCCCGCCTGCTCGCGAGACTCGAGATCGCGCAGCCGCAGGTACTCGTCGATGCCGCCGGGCAGGTGCCGCAGCCGCCCGCGCAGCACGGCGTACTGCTGGTCGGTGACCCGCTCGAGGAAGTACCGGTCGTGGCTGACCACGAGCAGGGTGCCCGGCCATGAGTCGAGGAGGTCCTCGATGGCGGCGAGCATGTCGGTGTCCATGTCGTTGGTCGGCTCGTCGAGGATGAGCACGTTCGGCTGGTCGAGAAGCACGAGCAGCAGCTGCAGCCGACGCTGCTGACCGCCGGAGAGATCCTTCACCGGGGTCGATAGCTGCGCCGAGGTGAAGCCGAGCCGCTCGAGCAGCTGCCCGGGGGTGAGCTCCGCGGCCTTCGAGCCGGCGCCGAACGTGTACGAGGTGCGCAGACCGTCGATGACCGTGCGCACCGGATCGTTCCAGTGCTGCTCGAGCTCGGAGGTGCGCTGCGTGAGGGTGCGCACCTGCACGGTCTTGCCGCGCTTGACCCGCCCGCTGGTGGGTTCGACGTCGCCCGAGACCAGCCCGAGCAGGGTCGACTTGCCCGCGCCGTTCACCCCGAGGATGCCCGTGCGCTCGCCGGGCGCGATGCGCCATTCGACATCGTGCAGCACGGTCTTCTCGCCGTAGGTCACCCCCGCGTCGAGCAGGTCGACCACGTCCTTGCCCAGGCGCGACACGGCCAGGGACTGCAGCGAGACGGTGTCGCGGATCGGAGGCACGTCGGCGATCAGCGCGTTCGCGGCGTCGATGCGGAACTTCGGCTTGCTGGTGCGCGCGGGGGCTCCGCGGCGCAGCCAGGCGAGTTCCTTGCGGGCGAGGTTCTGCCGCTTCGCCTCGGACGCGGCGGCCATCCGGTCGCGCTCGACGCGCTGCAGGATGTACGCGGCGTAGCCGCCCTCGAAAGGCTCGACGATGCGGTCGTGCACCTCCCAGGTCGCCGTGCAGATCTCATCGAGGAACCAGCGGTCGTGCGTGACGACCAGGAGCGCGCCTGCATTCTTCTGCCAGCGGCCCTTGAGGTGGGCGGCGAGCCAGGTGATCGCCTCGACGTCGAGGTGGTTGGTCGGCTCGTCGAGCGCGATGATGTCCCAGTCGCCGACCAGCAGCCTCGCCAACGACACGCGTCGACGCTGCCCGCCGCTGAGCGAGGCGACCGATGCGTCCCAGTCGAGGTCGGCGACGAGACCGGCGATGACGTCGCGCACCCTCGCATCCCCCGCCCACTCGTGCTCGGGGGTGTCGCCCACCACGGCGCGGCCGACCGTGAGGTCGTCGTCGAGGGTGTCGGCCTGATCGAGCACGCCGATGGTCGTTCCGCCTCGCACGGTCACGCGCCCGGCATCCGGTTCACGGCGGCCGGCGAGCATTCCGAGCAGACTCGACTTGCCGTCGCCGTTGCGACCGACGATGCCGATGCGGTCGCCCTCGTCGACCCCGATCGTGACCGAATCGAAGACGATCTTGGTCGGGTACTCCAGGTGCAGGGCCTCGGCCCCCAGTAGATGTGCCATCACCTCAAGGCTATGCGCTGCCTGCTGCGCCTGCGCCCACCATCGGGCGCATCGCCGACTAGACCGGCGCAGACGCCGGCGCCTGCCCCGCGGGCGCACTCAGTCGCTCGACGAGGGGCATGTGAGATGCCGGGAAGCGCGCGGCGCGGTGCAGCCAGACGAAGAGCGTGAGGGCGATGAAGCCGGTCAGCACCTTGTCGATGACGGAGGTGAGGATGTTGGCCGAGAGCGCTGCGGCGATCAGCGGCAGCCCCAGCGTCACGATGGATGTCGTCACGGAATCCGAGCCGTGCCCGCTGAGGCCGCCGAAGAGGATCACGTTGAGGAACGAGCCGACGATGGAGCACGCGAGAGCGGCGAGGAGGTTCAGCACGAAGAAGCGACCGATGTCGTCGCCCATCCCCCAGCGCCGCACGCCGAATCCCCAGACGAGGGCGCCGGCGATGTTCACCAGCGCGTACGGTGCCGCACCGGGGGCGCCGACGGTGAAGCCGAGGAGGTTGCCGGCCGTGGCGACGAAAGCACCGTGCCACGGACCGAGGATGATCGAGGCTGCGGCCGTGCCGGTCATGTCGAGATAGATCGGCAGGTGCAGCGCCTGCACGACCACCAGCCCGGCGAGGTTCAGGGCGATGCAGCCGAGCACGAGGAGGTAGGGGCTCCACCAGCGCGGAGCCTGCGCGAGGGGGAAGCGGCCCGCCCCGGCTGGCGCCGGCATGACGACGGGCGAGGGCGCCGGCACGTCGACCGACGACGGGGGCGCTGCGACTCGCTGCCGAGCGGACGGCTCTGCGGTGCGCCGCAGCCGCTGCGCGCGTTCCACCCAGCTCTGCGCCGCGTCGCCCTCGACTCCGAGCGCGTTCACGATGTCTCGCAGCAGTACGGGGTCGATCCGAGTGCGGCCGGCCCGGAAAGCGTCGTAGACCGTGCTGCGCGGCGGGTAGGCAGCCGCGGCGGGGACGCCGCGGCCGATGCGCTGCTCGCCGATGCGCCGTCCGAGCTCGGCGTACGAGATCGTGTGCGTCTCTTTGAGGGCGAGGAGATCGGCGGCGATGCAATCGAAGGAATCCACGGCGTCGACGGGCTCGGTTGCCTCGCTCACTGGTTCCTCCTCGCGCCCCGCACTGCTTGCGGCCCAGCATATCGGCGCCGCGACGTGCCGATCAGCGGATGCGCCCACGGCGGCGCACGACGCTCTGCAGCGTGTCGCGAACCGGCGCGCCGAGCACCAGGCCGAGGGAGGCCCCGGATGCCAGCGCGAGTCCGACCGCGCCAGCCTGCAGCAGGTCGGCGAATCCGAGGATGAGCGATATCGGATCGTCCTGGGCCTCGACGATTCCCAGCAGACCGCGGTACACCACCGATCCGGGCACCATCGGCACGATCGCCGCAGTGGTCACGGCGATCGATGGGACGTGGAGTCGGTGCGCGATGAGCGTGCCGACGAAGCTCGCGATCAGCGCGCCCGCTGCACTGGCGATCGGCACGCCGAAGCCGCCTGCGGCGCCCGCGCTGAATCCGCCCCACGCGATCGCACCCAGCACGGCCGACACGAGGATCGTGCGCGAGGTCGCCCCGTTCCACACCGCCACGGTGACCGCAATGAGCACGACGCCGGCGACCTGCATCGGGCCGGGGCCGAGGGTCGGCGGCTCGGTCGAGAGCGTGAAGCCGATCCCGAGACGCTGCGCGAGGGCGACTCCGCCCACGATGCCGACGACGACGCCGAGGGTGAGCAGGGCGAGGTCGAGGATGCGCCCGCCCGCGGTGAGTGCGAAGCCGTCGATCGCGTCCTGCGCGGCTCCCACCACAGACATCCCGGCGAGCATCAGGACGATCCCGGCGGCGACGATCGCGGCGATGCCGGCCTGGTCGAAGGGCGCCACGCCCTGACTGCGCAGCGCGTTCGCGACGGCGGCGAACGCGGTGACCACGAGCGCACCCGCGGCCTGCGAGAAGAAGAACGGCACGTGCATCCGCGCCATCAAGCGCTGTGTCAGCGCCGCGCCGCACGCGGCGAGGAACGCGATGAACGTCGTGATCCACGAGGCGCCGTAGAGCAGGCAGACGCCGACGGCCAGCAGCGCCTGAGCGAGCACGATCACCGTCGGCCGGTACCGGAAGGGCATGCGCCGGATGGCATGGAAGCGCACCCTGGCCTCGGGCAGCGCGAGCCCCGCCTCGATGTCGACCACGAGCGCCTGCAGCTGCTGCAGCTTCGCGTGATCGGGAACGGGTGCCCGCACGACGCGGATCGCGGTGAACGGAGCATCGGACTCGCCGCCCTGATACGACACGGCGATGGAGTTGAACGTGATGTCGACGTGCACCGGGCGGATGCCCAGCGCAGCAGCCACGCGCGTCGCCGAGAGCACGACCTCGTTCGCCGCTGCACCGACGGCGATGAGGGCTTCGGCGATGCGCATCGCGAGCTCGATCACGCGTCGGGCATACATCTCGTCGACCGAGAGGATCGCCTGTGTCTCCGGTCGCGATGCGGCGTCGACGCGGATCGCCTCGACCAGACGCACACGCCAGTTCTTCTGTGCAGCCATCACCCCATCCTCACACGCGTCGATGCGCGCAGCGTTCCGCGGTCAGCGCTGCGACATCGCGGCCGACGGATCGTTCAGCACAGCCTCGAACGCGAGCTCGGCCGGCGCGATCTGCATGAGGTGCGAGCGCATGCGGGCACGCTCCAGTCGCACGGTGCGCCCCTCCGACCCCACGGGGTGCAGCCGGACCGCTGCGGAGAGCCGCTCGCGGCTGGTCGCCAGCAGCACGCCCAGGTACCCCGAGAGCACGACCATCTCGGGGGCGAACGCGTTGACGAAGTTCGTCAGCGCGACCGACAGCACGTCGACCTGCCTGGCCACCTCGGCGAGCACGACCGGGTCGCGCGCGACACCCAGCTCGATGTCGAGCTCGTCCTCGTCGAGTCCACGACGACCGAGAAGGGCGAGAACGGTCGCGGGGTTCACCTCCATCTGCAGGCACCCGCGGCGCCCGCAGCTGCACAGGGCGCCGGAGGGGTTGACCACGGTGTGGCCGAACTCGCCGGCGAATCCGGAGGTGCCGCGCAGCAGCGACCCGTCGAAGACGAGACCACCGCCGATGCCGGTCATCGAACCGCTGAGATACAGCACGTTGCACACACCGCGGGCCACGCCGAAGCGCGTTTCGGCCATGGCGCCGACGCTGGCGTCGTTGCCCACCGCCACCGGCATGCGCAGCACGTCGGCGAGGCGGTGCGCGAGCTGCTCGCGCCGCCAGCCCAGGGGCGGCGACAGCAGCACGGTGCCGCGCGAGTCGACCAGCCCCGGCACCGCGACGCCCGCGCCGACGAGCCGGTAATGACGATCGATGTCGGCTCGCATCCCGTCGACCAGAGATGACACGACCTGCGCGAACCGGCGCGGACTCGGCGGTGACGCCAGATCGTGTCGCACACGGGAGTGCACAGCCGATCCCAACCCGACCAGCGCCACGGAGACTGCGCGCGGATCGGCCACGATGCTCAGCGCCACGACGTCATCGTCCGCCGCCACGCCCAGAGAGGGCCGCCCCACGCGGCCGGTGGGCTTGACCGATTCCTCACGCACCAGGCGCAGGTCGAGCAGCTCCTGCACGAGAGCGGTCACCGTCGAGCGGTTCAGACCCGTGACTGCGCCGATCTCGGATCGCGACTGGGCGCCCGACGCGTGCACGAGCCGCAGCACGGCCGAGAGGTTCTGGGCACGCACATCCTCGTTCGTCGTGCGCGTGATCGCGACGGGCGGCGGCGCTCCGCGGCCGGCCGCGGGGTGATCGGAGCTCATGCGCGCTCGACCGTCATGTGAGACATGAGCAGCTCCTGAGTGGCGTCACGCCGCGGGATCTCGGCGGTGATCCGCCCGTGCGCGAGGGTGTAGATGCGGTCGGAGAGCCCGATCACCTCGGGCAGCTCGGACGAGATGACGATGATGGCCTTCCCCTGCGCCGCCAGCTCGTTGATGAACCCGTAGATCTCGTACTTCGCTCCGACATCGATCCCCCTGGTCGGCTCGTCGAGGATGAGGACGTCCGGGTTGGTGAAGATCCACTTCGACAGCACGATCTTCTGCTGGTTCCCGCCGGAGAGCACCCCTGTCCGCGAGGCGACGCTCGGTGTCTTGATGTTGAGCTTGTACCGGTACGCCTCGGCGACCTTGCGCTCGCGCACGTCGTCGACGAGACCGTGCTCGGAGAGTCTGCCCAGCGCTGCCGCCGACACGTTCGACTGCACGCTGGCGAGCAGATTCAGTCCGTCGCGGCGACGATCCTCGGGCGCGTAGACGATTCCGTTGCGGATCGCCTCGCCCACCGAGCGCAGCTCGATCCGCTCGCCGCGCTTGTATGCCGCTCCGGTTATGACCGAGCCGTACGACCCGCCGAACACGCTCATGGCCAGCTCCGTGCGACCCGCTCCCATGAGCCCGGCGATGCCGACGATCTCTCCGGACCGCACGGTCAGCCCCACGTCGTCGATGACGAGACGGGTGGGATCGGTCGGATGTCGAACCGTCCAGTTCTCGAGCCGCAGAAGCTCTTCGCCGATGTCGGGTTCCCGAGGCGGGAACAGGTCGTCCAGCGGCCGACCCACCATCGCGCGGATGATCCGCCGCTCGTCCGTCTCGGGATCGTCGGTGCGCATCGTCTCGATGGTCGCGCCGTCGCGGATCACGGTGATCCGATCGGCGACGCGCATCACCTCGCCGAGCCGATGCGAGATCAGCACGCAGGTGATCCCCTGGGTGCGAAGCTGCTGCACGAGCGCCAGCAGCCGGTCGGAGTCGTCACGGCCGAGAGCCGCGGTGGGCTCGTCGAGGATCAGCAGGCGCACGTCCTTGGCGAGCGCCTTCGCTATCTCGACGAGCTGCTGCTTGCCGATGCCCAGATCCCCGGCGCGCGCCATGGGGCTCTCATCCAGGCCCACGCGCGCCATCAGCGCAGCGGCGCGCCGATTCGCGGCGTCCTGGTCGAGCAGCCCGCGGCGGGTGATCTCGTTGCCGAGGAAGATGTTCTCGGCGACCGTCAGCTGCGGCACGACCGCCAGCTCCTGGTGCACGATCACGATCCCCTCGGCCTCGCTGTCCGAGAGCGAGCGGAACGCGACCTGACGACCGTCGAGCGCGATCGTCCCCTCGAAGCTGCCGTGCGGATGGATGCCGCTGAGAATCTCCATCAGCGTGGACTTGCCCGCACCGTTCTCGCCGCAGATGGCATGCACCTCACCGCGGTGGATGTCGATGGACACGCCGGAGAGCGCGACGACATCGCGGAACCGCTTCGTCACGTCAGTCATCCGCAGAAGCGGTTCAGCCATCGAGATCACCTTGCGTTGCTGGGCTTCCGGAATGATATCGAATCGGTTAATTTGTCCGCAGGCGCAACAGTTTTATTTGTCCGCAGGCACCTCAATATGCAATGCTCCCAGAGCGGACGCGCATCAGCGCCTCACCGAGACGACACTGGAGTCCGCCGCAGCAAGCCACCTTTCGAGGAAGAGAGATAGCAATGAGAAAGACCGTCCTGCGCGCCTTCGCGGCCACCGGCGCCTTCGCCCTGGCCCTGGGCCTGGCCGCATGCTCGAGCAGCACCGAATCGGGCTCCGGCTCCGAGGGCGGCGCCGGAGACGACATCCTCGTCGGCGTCGCCATGCCGACCGAGACCTCCGAGCGCTGGATCGCTGACGGCGACGCCGTCAAGTCCCAGCTCGAGGAACTCGGCTACGAGGTCGACCTCCAGTTCGCCAACGACGACATCCCCCGCCAGCAGCAGCAGCTCGACCAGATGATCACGAACGGCGCCGACATCCTCATCGTCGCGTCGATCGACGGCACGGCGCTGGCCACCCAGCTCGACAACGCCGCCAGCAAGGGCATCCCGGTGATCGCGTACGACCGACTGATCAACGGCACGAAGAACGTCGACTTCTACGTCACGTTCGACAACTACAACGTCGGCGTGCAGCAGGCGCAGAGCCTCCTGCAGGGACTCGGCTACCTCGACGCCGACGGCAAGGAGACCGACCTCGCCGACAAGAAGATCATCGAGGTGTTCGCCGGGTCCCCCGACGACAACAACGCCGGGTTCTTCTTCAACGGGGCGATGGACACCCTGAAGCCGTACCTCGAGGACGGCCGCCTGACCATCGGCTCCGGCCAGAAGGACTTCGACACCGTCTCGACGCTGCGCTGGGACCCGGCCGTGGCCCAGAAGCGCATGGAGGACCTGCTGACCAGCAACTACGACGGCGGCTCGAAGCAGCTGGATGGCGTGCTCTCCCCCTACGACGGACTGTCGCGCGGCATCATCACCGCCCTCGAGAACGCGGGCTACGGCTCGACCATCGAGGAGGGCCTGCCCGTCGTCTCCGGCCAGGACGCCGAGATCGCCTCGGTGAAGATGATCGCCGACGGCGTGCAGTACGCCACGATCTTCAAGGACACCCGCAAGCTGGCCGCTCAGGCCGTGAAGGCCGCGGAGTCCTTCGCCGACGGCGACAAGCCCGAAGCGAACGACACCGAGACCTACGACAACGGCGAGAAGGTCGTCCCTTCGTTCCTGCTCGAATCCGACATCGTCGTCTCCGACAACATCAAGTCGCTGCTCATCGATTCGGGCTACTGGACCGAGTCCGAGGTCGCAGCCGGCGTCGCCGACTGATCGATCGCTCGCACGAGCACCACGGGATCCGCCGCGCCACGAGCGGCTCGGCGGATCCCGTGGGTCCGCGATTCGACAGACAGGAGCACCGATGTCAGACGTCATCCTCGAGATGCGCAACATCACCAAGAACTTCCCGGGCGTCAAGGTTCTCAAGAACGTGAACCTCAGCGTCGAGCGGGGCCGCATCCACGCCATCTGCGGCGAGAACGGCGCCGGCAAGTCCACCCTCATGAAGGTGCTGTCGGGTGTGTACCCGCACGGCACGTACGAGGGCGACATCATCTTCGACGGGACCACGCAGGAATTCGGCGCCATCAAGGACTCCGAGCGCGCCGGCATCGTCATCATCCACCAGGAGCTGGCCCTCGTGCCCTATCTCTCGGTGGCCGAGAACATCTTCCTCGGCAACGAGATCCTCGGTCGCGGCGGCCTGATCGACTGGCACGAGGTCAACGCCCGCGCCGCCGCCCTGCTGTCCCGCGTCGGGCTGAACGAGAATCCGACGACGATCGTCGGACAGCTGGGAGTGGGCAAGCAGCAGCTCATCGAGATCGCCAAGGCGCTGACCAAGGACGTCAGACTGCTCATTCTCGACGAGCCGACGGCCGCGCTGAACGACACCGACTCCGAGCACCTGCTGAGCCTGCTGCGCGACCTGCGCGAACAGGGGATCACCAGCATCATCATCAGCCACAAGCTGGGCGAGATCGTCGACATCGCGGACTCGACGACCATCATCCGCGACGGCGAGACGATCGAGACGATCGACATGCACGGACCGGATGCCACCCAGGACCGCATCATCCGCGGCATGGTCGGGCGGTCGCTCGACAGCCGCTTCCCGGAGCGCACCCCCGACATCCACGAGGAGATCTTCCGCGTCGAGAACTGGTCGGTCATGCATCCCACGCAGGCCGGTCGCGTCATCGTCGACGATGCATCCCTCTCGGTGCGCGCCGGCGAGATCGTCGGCATAGCCGGACTCATGGGCGCAGGCCGCACCGAGTTCATGATGAGCGTCTTCGGTCGCAGCTACGGCCGGGACGCAAAGGGCACGGTGTTCCTGCGAGGCAAGGAGATCTCCACCCGCACGGTGCGCGAGGCGATCGACAACGGACTCGCCTACGTGTCGGAGGACCGCAAGCAGTACGGCCTCAACCTGATCACCGACATCAAGACGAACATCTCGTCCTCTGCCCTGGGCAAGCTCGTCACCGGCGGCGTCTTCGTCGACGGCAACGAGGAGACGAAGGTCGCCGAGCAGTACCGCCGCGACCTGAACATCAAGTCTCCGACGGTGGCCCAGATCGTCGGCAACCTGTCCGGAGGCAATCAGCAGAAGGTCGTGCTCGCCAAGTGGCTGTACACCGACCCGGACGTGCTGATCCTCGACGAACCCACCCGCGGGATCGACGTGGGCGCGAAGTACGAGATCTACGAGATCATCAACGCGCTCGCCGCCGCCGGCAAGGCGGTGATCGTCGTCTCGAGCGAGCTTCCCGAGCTGCTCGGCCTCTCGGACCGCGTGTACACCCTCGCCTACGGGCGCATCACCGGTGAGCTGCCTGTCGCTGAGGCGACCCAGGAGAAGCTCATGTCTCTCATGACCATCGAACCGAACTCCACGAAGGAGGCAGCAGCGTGAACAACGTCTTCACCGAGGTGAAGGACCTGCTGACCCAGAATCTGCGCACGTCCGGCATCTACATCGCCTTCATCGCGATCATCGCGATCTTCACGATCACCACCGGCGGCAAGCTGCTCTCGCCCGAGAACGTGACGAACATCGTCCTGCAGAACGCGCACATCCTGATCATGGCCCTCGGCATGATCCTCGTGATCGTCGGCGGCCACATCGATCTGTCGGTCGGCTCCGTGCTCGCCTTCGCATCCGCGGTCTCCGCCGTCCTGGTCATCAAGAACGGCATGCCCTGGTGGGTCGGCATCATCGCCGCCATCGTCGTCGGCCTCATCGTGGGCGTCTGGCAAGGGTTCTGGGTGGCGATCGTCGGCATCCCCGCGTTCATCGTCACCCTGGCGGGCATGCTGCTGTTCCGAGGTCTCACCTGGCTGGTGCTGAACAACGTCTCGCTGTCGCCGTTCCCGCAGGACTACCGCAACGTCGCCAGCGGCTTCCTCGACAGTCTCTTCGGATCGATCACCGTCGGCCAGGGCCAGGGCCTGAAGGCGCTGCCGCAGACCGTCGACATCTTCACCCTCGTCATCGGCGTGATCGCCGTGGTCGGGCTCGTCGTCAGCTCGCTGCGCACGCGTCGTGCACGGCAGGGGTACAACCAGCCGGTCGAGTCCACGTTCCTGTTCGTGCTGAAGCTCGTCGTCGTCTCGGCGGTGCTGCTCGCCTTCGCCTGGGCGCTCGCGTACAACCGCGGATTCCCGATCGTGCTCATCATCGTCGCGGTGCTGATCCTCGTGTACCAGGTCGTCACCAACCGCACGGTGTTCGGTCGTCACGTCTACGCCGTCGGCGGCAACCTCTCTGCCGCCCGACTGTCGGGAGTGAACGTCAAGAGCGTGAACTTCTGGATCTTCGTGAACATGGGCTTCCTCACCGGTATCGCCGCCGCGGTGTTCTCGTCGCGCTCCAACGGCGCACAGCCGGGCATGGGGAACATGTTCGAGCTCGACGTCATCGCGGCCTGCTTCATCGGCGGCGCGTCGACCATGGGCGGCGTCGGCCGTGTGGGCGGCGCGCTCGTGGGTGGCCTGGTCATGGCCGTCATGTCGAACGGAATGCAGCTGATGGGTGTGCCGCAGGCCGCTCAGCAGATCGTCAAGGGTCTCGTGCTGCTGCTGGCCGTCGCCTTCGACATCTACAACAAGCGTCGCGCGGGCACCGCTCGCTGATCCAGCGTCACCCAGCTCAGAGGGATCCGACCGCCCGGTCGGATCCCTCTGTGTGTCTCACCCCACGATCCGGGCGCCGGGCACCGGCCCGTGCACGTGCAGGGCGTGCCTGCCGGTGCCGACCAGCTGCTCCTGCACCGACCGGGCATGCTCCGGGTCTTCGCACAGCAGCGCGGTCGTCGGCCCCGAGCCGGAGACGAGTCCGCCGAGCGCCCCGAAGCGGATCCCGTCGATGAGCGTGGCGCCGAGATCGGGGCGATCGATCACCGCGGCGGCCTCGAGGTCGTTCAGCAGCGCAGGCGCGAGATCGCGGGCATCACCGGAGCGCAGTGCGTGCAGCACGGGAAGCGGCACGTCCAGCGACATCGGCGGGTCATCGGCGACCGCCCCCTGCTGGGCGCGCAGCTCATCGAGGCGGCCGTACACCTCCGGGGTGGAGAGCCCCTCGTCGCTCAGCACGAGCACCCAGTCGAACCGTCCGCGCGCGAGCGCAGGAGTGAGCTCGTCGCCCCGCCCCGCACCTATGGCCGTGCCGCCGTGCAGCGCGAACGGCACGTCGGCGCCGAGACGAGCCGCGAGGGCGTGCAGGCGGTGCGGGCCCAGCTCGGTGCCCCACAGGGCGTCGCATGCGACGAGCGCGGCGGCCGCATCCGCGGAGCCGCCCCCCATGCCGCCTGCGACGGGCACGCCCTTGCGAATGCGCAGGTGCACCCCGGTGTCCACCCCCGCGGCCTGCGCGAGCAGCTTGGCGGCCCGCATCGCCAGATTACGGTCGTCGAGCGGGACGCCCGAGACGTCGACCTCTCCCTCGACGTCCAGCGTGAACCCGTCGGAGGGGGACGCGTAGACGTCCTCGTACAGCGACACGGCCTGGAAGACGGTGGCCAGGGAGTGATACCCGTCGTCGTGCCGTGGACCGACGCCCAGGTAGACGTTGATCTTCCCGGGGGCCCTGACGTGCACGGCATCCGGTCGGGGCGCCATCACAGCTCCGATGACACGGACCAGAGATCGACGTCGATGCCGTGCGCGATCGCATCGATCGCCGTGAGCTCTTCGTCGGTGAACGCCGGCCCGTCGACCGCCGCGATGTTCTCGTCGATCTGCTCGGGCCGCGAGGCGCCGATCAGCGCCGAGACGACGACAGGATCGCGCAGAGTCCACTGCAGCGCCATCTGCGCGAGCGTCTGCCCGCGGTCGGCGGCGATGTCGTTCAGCCCGCGCAGCACGGCCAGGCCCTCGTCGGAGACGGGGCGGTCGGGCAGCGACCGGCGCTTCTGCGCGCGATCCGCGGTGCCGTCGCCGAGGTACTTGCCGGTGAGCAGCCCCTGCGCCAGCGGCGTGAAGGCGATCGCGCCCATGCCCGCTGCCCGCAGGGTGTCGGTCAGGCCGTCCTCGACCCACCGGTTGAGGATCGAGTACGACGGCTGGTGGATCACCAGCGGGGTGCCCAGATCGTGCGCCACGGCGAGAGCCGCCTCGGTGCGCTCGGCGCTGTACGACGAGATGCCGACGTAGAGCGCCTTGCCCTGTCGCACCAGCGTGTCGAGCGCCCCGATGGTCTCCTCGACCGGCGTCACGGGATCGACACGGTGCGAGTAGAAGATGTCGACGTAGTCGACGCGCATGCTCGCGAGCGACCGCTCGGCGCTGGCGAGGATGTACTTGCGGCTGCCGAGGTCGCCGTAAGGTCCCGGCCACATGTCCCACCCCGCCTTCGACGAGATGATCAGCTCGTCGCGGTACGGCGCGAGGTCCTCAGTCAGGATGCGGCCGAAGTTCTTCTCGGCCGAGCCGTAGGGAGGGCCGTAGTTGTTCGCCAGGTCGAAGTGCGTGATGCCGCTGTCGAACGCGTGGCGCAGCAGCGCACGCTGATCGTCGAGGGGGATGTTGTCGCCGAAGTTCCACCACAGGCCGAGTGAGATCGGCGGAAGGTAGAGGCCGCTCGCCCCGACCTGACGGTAGGTGAAGCGCTGATAGCGCTCGGCGGCCGCGACATACGGCCGGTGGATCTCGGGGACGTCGGGGTTGAAGCGCTTCTCGGTCACGCTGTCAGGCTATCGGCACCGATGTCGCTTCGGGATGCACCAGAGCGATGCGATGGTAGTCGTCGACGGTGAGGTCCTCGCCGCGCGCGGTGGGCGCGACGCCCGCGGCCTCCAGGACGGCCGATGCCGCAGCAGACCCGCCGTAGAGGCCGGACAGCGCCTGGCGCAGCATCTTGCGGCGCTGGTTGAACGCGGCGTCGACGATCTCGAACGTGCGCCGGCGCTCGTCGTCGTCGCCCCGCGGGGTCTGATCGCGCTCGAAGCCGACCAGCAGGCTGTCGACGTTCGGCACGGGCCAGAACACCTGTCGTGACACCGTGCCGCACAGCCGCCATGGGCCGTACCAGGCGGCCTTCACACTCGGCGCGCCGTAGATCTTCGATCCCGGCTTCGCCGCGAGCCGCTCGGCGACCTCAGCCTGCACCATGACGACGCCGCGCTGCAGGTACGTGAACGTCTCGAGGAAGTGCAGCAGCACGGGCACCGAGACGTTGTACGGCAGATTCGCGACGAGCACGGTGGGCTCGCCCGGCAGCTCGGTGACGCGCATCGCATCGGCATCCACCACCGTCAGAGCGCCGTCCGCCACGCCCCGCTCATGCGCCGTCTGCGGCAGTCGCTCGGCGAGACGGTGGTCGATCTCCACCGCGGTGACCGAGGCACCCGCCTCGAGGATCGCGAGGGTCAGCGACCCCAGGCCCGGGCCGATCTCGACGACCCGCTCCCCTGCCTGCACTCCTGCCGCGTGCACGATCTTGCGCACGGTGTTGGCGTCGACGACGAAGTTCTGCCCCAGCTTCTTCGTGGGGGTGACGTCGAGCTCGGCGGCAAGACGGCGGATCTCGGTGGCGCCGAGCAGGGAGACGGTCATGGATCCATTCTCACGCATCCCGCCCCACCCCTAAGATCAAGCGGGTGACCGCACTCGGAGAGCTCATCGCACCGCGCCGGCTCGGCCGCGACTTCCGCTGGTTGATGTCGGCAGCCTGGACGAGCAACATCGGCGACGGCATCGCCCTGGCCGCGGCCCCGCTGCTGATCGCCTCGATGACGTCATCGCCCGTGCTGGTCGCGTCGGGCGCCATGCTGCAGTTCCTGCCGTGGCTGCTGTTCGGGCTGCATGCCGGTGCGATCGCGGATCGCGTCGAGCGGCGGATGCTCGTGATGCTCGCCCATGGCATCCGGGCCGTCATCGTCGCCGCTCTCGTGGTGCTGCTCGTGACCGGCACCGCGAACATCGCGATCGTGCTGGTCGTGTCGTTCCTGTACGGCACGGCGGAGGTGTTCGCCGACACGAGCACGAGCACGCTGCTGCCGATGATGGTGAAGCCGGCCGATCTCGGCGTCGGCAACGCGCGGCTGCAGGCCGGCTTCCTCGTGGCCAATCAGCTGGCCGGCCCTCCTCTGGGCGCCTTCCTGTTCGCGGTGGGGGCGTTCTGGCCGTTTCTGGCTCAGGTGCTCGCCGTGACTCTCGGGTTGATCCTCGTCTCGCGGATCGCCCGTCAGCCGGTGCCGGCGCGTGCGGAGCCGACCCGGGTTCGGCACGACATCGGGCAGGGACTGCGCTGGGCGTGGCACAACAAGCCGGTGCGCACCCTGATCGTGATCATCCTCGCCTTCAACGTCACGTGGGCAGCACCCTGGGGCATCCTCGTGCTGTACGCGACCGAGCACCTCGGGATGGGCCCGGTCGGCTTCGGCGCGCTGACCACCGCATCGGCGGTGGGCGGCCTGCTGGGCACCCTGAGCTTCGGATGGCTGGAGCGGCACGTCTCGTTCGCCACGATCATGAAGGTGTGTCTGACGCTCGAGGTGCTCATGCACCTCGCTTTCGCTCTGACCACGAACGGTGTCGTCGCGCTCGTGATCATGTTCGGCTTCGGCGCGTACGCGTTCGTCTGGGGCACGATCTCGACGACGGTGCGCCAGCGCCTCGTGCCGCACGACCTGCAGGGCCGCGTCGGCTCGGTCAACATGGTCGGCGTCTTCGGCGGCATGGTCCTCGGCCAGGCGCTCGGCGGCTTGATCGCCCAGACGTGGGGGCTGACGGCGCCATGGTGGTTCGCGTTCGCCGGCTCGGCGCTCACGCTGCTGCTGATGTGGCGGCAGATCTCGCACATCGCCGCCGCGAAGCCGGCCCTCGAGGACGCACCCGAGACCGCGGCCTAGTCGCGCGGCCTACGCCCGCGCGAGCCGCGCGTCGAGCCCGTTGCGCACCGCCGGCCACTCGTGCGGCAGGATCGAGTAGACGACCGTGTCGCGCAGCGACCCGTCCGACATGATGCGGTGGTTGCGCAGGATGCCGTCGAGCTTCGCTCCGAGCCTCTCGATCGCCGCGCGTGACTGCCGGTTGTGGAAGTGCGTGAGCAGCGACACCGCTATCGCGTCGCAGGTGTCGAACGCGTGCGCGAGCATCAGTCGCTTCATCGCGGCGTTCACCTCGGTGCGCTGCGCCGCCGTGCCGATCCAGGTGTGGCCGATCTCGACCCGGCGCATCGGCTGATCGATGTTGCAGAACGTCGTCATGCCGACGACCTCACCCGTCTGCAGCCGGCGAACGGCGAACGGGTTCATCCCGCCCGCGTCGCGCAGAGCGAGGCGCCGCTCGATCTCGGCCGGCACCTCGTCGCCGCTGGGCACGGAGGTGTACCACGCATGGCTCAGTGTCGCCGCGGCGCGACGCAGATCGTCGGCGTGCTGCCGGCCGAGCGGCTCCAGCCGCACGAACTCGTCCTGCAGGGTGATCTCGTCGAGAAAGCGCACGAGTGCAGGCTAGCCGGTCAGTGGAACGCGCCGTACACCGCGAGCGTGTTCGCCGCGAGCTGCGCGCACAGCTCGTCGACCTCGAGGCCCAGCTCGGCGGCCATGAACCGCACGGTGATCGGCACGAGGTAGGGCGCGTTGGGGCGTCCGCGCAGAGGCACCGGGGTGAGGAACGGCGCATCGGTCTCGACGAGGATGCGGTCCAGCGGGGTGACGGCGAGCGCCTCGCGCAGGTTCTGCGCGTTCTTGAACGTGAGGTTGCCCGCGAACGACAGCCAGTACCCGGCATCCGCAGCGATGCGCGCCATCGCCTCGTCGCCAGAGAAGCAGTGGAACACCGTCTTCTCGGGGGCGCCGACGCGGGTCAGGGTCTCGAGGACGTCGTCGTGCGCGTCGCGATCATGGATCTGCATGGCGATGCCGTGCTTCTTGGCCAGCGCGATGTGCGCCTCGAACGACTCGTGCTGGGCGGCACGGTCGGGCGAGCCGGCGACGGCGGCGTCAGGGGTGCGGAAGTAGTCGAGACCGGTCTCGCCGATCGCCCTGGTGCGCGGGTGGGCGGCGAGCTCGTCGATCACCGCGATCGCCTCGTCGAGGCGCCCGCCGGCGGCGTAGACGGGCGCGTCGTTCGGATGGATGGCGACGGCCGCGAGCACGCGGGGGTCCGATGCCGCGGCATCCACCGCCCAGCGCGACGACTCGATGTCGCCCGACGCCTGCACGACGCCGGCGATGCCGACCTCGGCCGCACGATCGAGCTGCTCCTTCAGGCTCAGCGGTTCGATGCCGTCGGTGATCTCGAGGTGCGCGTGGTTGTCGTACACCGGCGCCGTCAGCGGCTCGGGAGCCGCCGGGTAGCGCAGATCCTTGCGGCCCTCTGTCGAGCGCTCGCGCACGTAGGTGTCAGCCATGGCGACTAGGCGGTCTGCTCCACGCGCGGGAACAGCGGCGCGAGCGGCGACACGGTCGTGCCGGGCTGCAGCACGCCCCACGCACCCGCCTCGCGGATCGGCTGCGCGGTGAGCTCACCGAGCGAGCCCTGGGCGCCGAGGGCATCCCACAGCTTCGCGGTCGACTGCGGCATCACCGGCGACAGCAGCACGGCCAGAGCGCGCAGGCCCTCCGCGCAGGTGTACAGCACGGTGCCGAGACGCTCGCGCTGCTTCTCGTCTCCTGGGTCCGCCTGCTTGGCGAGAGCCCACGGCTCGTTCTCGGTGATGTACAGGTTCAGGTCGTCGACGATCGTCCAGATCGCGTCGATGGCCTCGTCGATGCGGAAGCTCTCGATGGCCGCGTCGGCGGCGGCCGTGGCATCCGCCACCTTCTTCTGCACCACGAGATCGCGCTCGCTGTGATCGGCCGGCGCCGGCACGACGCCGTCGAAGTACTTCTGGATCATCGCGACCGTTCGCGAGGCGAGGTTGCCGAAGCCGTTCGCGAGCTCGGCCTGATAGCGGGCGGACAGGTCCTCCCACGAGAACGAGCCGTCCTGACCGAACGCGATCGCAGAGAGGAAGTAGAAGCGGTACGCGTCCGAGCCGAACACGTCGGTGATCTCGGTCGGCGCGATGCCGGTGAGCTTCGACTTCGACATCTTCTCGCCGCCGACGAGCAGCCAGCCGTGCGCGAAGACCCCCTTGGGCACCTCGAGCCCGGCGGCCATCAGCAGAGCCGGCCAGATCACGGCGTGGAAGCGCAGAATGTCTTTGCCCACCACGTGATAGCCGGGCCACCGACGCTCGAACTGGGTCTCTGCGCCTGCCGAAGAGTCGTCCTCGCCGTAGCCGACGGCCGTGACGTAGTTCAGCAGCGCGTCGACCCACACGTAGATGACGTGCGACTCGTCCCACGGCAGCGGGATGCCCCAGTCGAACGTCGACCGTGAGATCGACAGGTCCTTCAGACCCTGGCTCACGAACGAGACGACCTCGTTTCGCGCGGAGTCGGGGCGCACGAAGTCGGGCTCGGTCTTGTACAGCTCGAGCAGCCGGTCCTGGAACTCGCTGAGCTTGAAGAAGTAGTTCTTCTCCTGCAGCAGCTCGAGCGGCTTGGAGTGGATCGCGCAGACCTTGAGCCCCTCGAAGGGGCCGGTGCCGTCGACGATCTCGGACTCGGGCTTGAACTCCTCGCAGCCCACGCAGTACAGCGCCTCGTACTCGCCCGCGTAGATGTAGCCCGCGTCGTACAGCTTCTGGAAGAAGACCTGCACGTTCTTCTCGTGCCGCTGCTGCGTGGTGCGGATGAAGTCGTCGTTCGCGACGTCGAGGGTCTCCAGAAGCGGGAACCAGCTCTCGCCGACGAGCTTGTCGACCCACTCCTGCGGGGTGACGTTGTTCGCGGCCGCGGCGCGCAGCATCTTCTGGCCGTGCTCGTCGGTGCCCGTGAGCATCCAGGTGTCGTCACCCGCCTGCCGGTGCCAGCGCGACAGCGTGTCGACGGCCACCGTCGTGTACCCGTGACCGATGTGCGGCACGTCGGAGGGGTAGTAGATGGGCGTGGTGATGTAGAAGGACTCGCCTGCGGGCATGCTCACGATTCTAGGCGGGAACCGTGCGGCGTTCTGATTCGTGACCTGGTTCTCGTTCTTGTGATGGGCGGCGGGCGGGAGGACGTTCCCTTCGCGCGCACAGTGGGTGCGCTTGGTGGTCTCAGGGGCGGGTGGCGGTGAGGGAGGCGTGGGGGCGGATGCTGGGCTCGCCGTCGTGCAGCAAGCGCGTCCATAGGCCCGGCCCGCACCCGGCATCCAGCAGGCGCCCCGGCGTCGCGTCGCGCCAGGCGGCGATGAGCGCCCGGTCCCGGGCATCCGTCTGCGCGATGTCGCCGAGCAGCGCGATGTACTCCGAGGCTCGAGCGTCGTACGCGGCGCCGACACTCATCGAGCGGCGAGCGCGGACTGGTAGAGGTCGCGAGAACTCAGCCCTGTCGCGGCCGAGACCTCGGCGCAGGCGTCCTTCAGGCGGGTTCCGGATGCCACCAGCGCCTGCACCTGAGCAAGCGCATCGTCGGCCGAGACGGAGACCGGGGATGCGCCCTCGACGACCACGACGATCTCGCCCTTCACGCCGTGCTCGGCCCACGCGATGAGCTCGATGGCGGTGCCGCGACGCACCTCTTCGTACAGCTTGGTGAGCTCGCGACACACGGCGATCCGGCGCTGGGCGCCGAAGGCGGAGCCCATGTCGGCGAGCGACGACGCGAGCCGGGACGGCGACTCGAAGAACACCATGGTGCGCGGCTCGGATGCCAGGGCTGCGAGTGCCTGGCGCCGCTCCCCCGGCTTGCGCGGCAGGAAGCCCTCGAAGGTGAACCGGTCGGTGGGCAGGCCCGATATGGCGAGTGCCATGAGCACGGCGCTCGGGCCGGGGATCGCCGTGACGGTGACTCCGCGCTCGACGGCGGCCGCAACCACCCCGTAGCCGGGGTCGCTCACGGCCGGCATTCCCGCATCGCTGACGACCACGAGGTCGTGCTGTTCGGCGAGCTCGGCGAGCTCGACGGCCTTGTGCTTCTCGTTGTGGTCGTGCAGCGCGATCAGGCGCGGACGGTTCTCGATCTTCAGTGCCTGCAGCAGCCGCTGCGTCGTGCGCGTGTCCTCCGCGGCGACGACTTCGGCGTTCTCGAGCACCTCGATCAGACGGCGGGACGCGTCGCCGAGATTGCCGATCGGGGTCGCGGCGAGAATGATCATCCGACCAGCTTAGGTGCCCCGCGCGGGCCGATCCGAGGTCGATTGCCTAGGCTGAGCTGGTGACCCTGTCCGCGCCCCCGACGCCGCCGCCGCGGTCCGCGACGCGCTGGGAGCGCGTCGCGGACAGGGTCACCAGCTTAGGTGCCCCGCGCGGGCCGATCCGAGGTCGATTGCCTAGGCTGAGCTGGTGACCCTGTCCGCGCCCCCGACGCCGCCGCCGCGGTCCGCGACGCGCTGGGAGCGCGTCGCGGAATGGGGCGTCTCGAGCATTGCTCGCACCCGAGCGCTGGGCTGGCTCGCCCCGCTCTTCGTCACCCTGCTCGCTGCCGCACTCAGGCTGACGAACCTCGGGCATCCGCACGAGATCATGTTCGACGAGACCTATTACGTCAAAGACGCATGGTCGCTGTGGAACCTCGGCTACGAGGGCAAGTGGGGCGACGGCGCAGATGAGCAGCTGCCCCGCGGCGATGACTCCGCCATGCAGACCGCCGGGTCGTATGTCGTGCACCCGCCGCTCGGGAAGTGGATCATCGCCCTCGGCATGGCCCTGATGGGTCCCGGCTCCAGCGCCGGCTGGCGACTGACGACGGCCATCCTCGGATCTCTGACGGTGCTCGTGCTGTACCTGTTGGCGCTGCACCTGACCCGCTCGCGGGTGTTCGCGACGATCGCGGCAGGCCTGCTCGCCATCGACGGTCTGGGCATCGTGATGAGCCGGATCGCCCTGCTCGACGGCGCCCTCACCTTCTTCATCGTGCTCGGCTTCTTTTTCGTGCTGCTCGACCGGGACAGGTCACTGCCTCTGCTCGACGCGCGGATCGTCGCGGCGCGCCGATCCGCTCCGGACGACCGCCCGCTGCGACTGATCGGACCCGTGCTGTGGTCCCGCCCCTGGTTGATCGCAGCGGGAGCGACCCTCGGAGCGGCGTCTGCCGTGAAGTGGTCGGGACTGTACGCCCTGGCCATCTTCGGTCTGTACGCGGTCGTCACCGACGCACTCGCCCGCCGCCGGGCGGGCATCCCCCTGTGGCCGAGCGATGCCGTCCTGCGGCAGGGGCCCGTCTCGTTCGCGCTGATGGTAGGGCCGGCCATGTTCACGTATCTCGTCTCGTGGACGGGGTGGCTGATCACGACAGGCGGCTACGACCGCGCAGCGGACGCCAACCCGCTGGTCGCGCTGTGGAAGTACCACGAGTCGATGTACGGGTTCCACATCGGGCTGTCCAGCGCGCACGCCTACGCCAGCCCGGCGTGGCAGTGGCCGCTGCTGCTGCGGCCGACGGCGATCTGGGTGGGCTCGGATCCGACGGGCTGCGGCACCGACCACTGCATCGCCGTGATCTCGTCGGTGCCGAACCCCTTGATCTGGTACGGCGGGGTGGCGGCCGCGCTCTACCTGCTCTATCGCTTCGTGCGCGGTCTCATCGAGCGCCGCCCCGTCGGCCGGATGCACACGATCGCGCTGGTCGGGCTCGTCGCCACCTACGTGCCGTGGCTGCTCGTGCCGAGCCGCACGATCTTCCAGTTCTACACGATCGTCATGATGCCGTTCCTCATCCTCGCGCTCGTCGTGGCGCTGCGAGAACTCGCTGGCAGGCCCTGCGCTCCGACGCACCGCCGGACTGCCGGTCAGCGCACGGTGGCCGTGTACCTCGTGATGGTCGTTCTCGTCTCGGCGTTCTTCTACCCGGTGTGGACCGGCATGAGCGTGCCCTATCCGTTCTGGCTCATCCACAACTGGCTCCCGGGCTGGATCTGACCCGAGCGCATCGTCGCCCTGCCCGCAGCCATTCCCGCGGCCAAGGTCTGCTGGTTGACGGCGGAGACGAACAGCCGGGCGCGCGCTCTCTACGATCGCGTCTCCACGAGAACCGGCATGATCCTCTGCGAGATCGAGACGAGCTGACCCGTCGTCGCCGGTGTTCCGTCGCCGGCATGCCTTCGCCGGTATCCGCTCGACGCGGGCTGAATCAGCCGACCGACTCCGGTGCCGCGTGTGCGTCGCCGTGAACACGGTGCGCTTCGTCGAACGTCGGGCGCTTGCCCAGCATCCGTCCGACCAGCAGAACCACGCCCACCACGACCAGACCGATCAGCACGCCCGCGACGGCGGACATGAGCGTGTTGCCCAGCCAGACGACGAAACCGCCGAATGAGGCGAGCAGCTCGTCGACGCCGTGCAGCAGGTCGGCGGGCGCGTGCAGGCCGACCTCGCCGAGGTTGACGACGACCAGGTGACCGCCCACCCACAGCATCGCCACGGTGCCGACCACGCTGATCACGCGGAACACGTGCGGCATCGACCGCACGATGCGTGTGCCGGTGTGACGCACCCTGCGCACCGGGTTCTTGGCCATCTTCAGACCGATGTCGTCGATCTTGACCAGCAGCGCCACCGCACCGTAGACGACGCCGGTCATGACGAGCGCGATGACGGCGAGCACCCCGAGCGTCTGCCAGATCCCGAGGTTGGGGTCGAGACTCGCCAGCGAGATGAGCATGATCTCAGTCGACAGGATCAGGTCGGTGCGCACCGCGCCCAAGACCAGCCGCTTCTCGTCTCGCGCCCCCTCGTCGGCGTGCCCGTGCGCGAAGCCGAACCACTCGAGCATCTTCTCGGCCCCCTCGAAGCACAGGTAGGTGCCGCCGATGATGAGCAGGTACGGCAGAACCCAGGGCGCGAACGCGGTGAGCAGCATCGCGATGGGGATGATTATGAGGAACTTGTTCGCGATCGAGCCGAGCGCGATCTTGCCGACCACGGGCAGCTCGCGGGCGGGGGTGAGCCCCTGGACGTACTGCGGGGTGACGGCAGCGTCATCGATCACGACGCCTGCAGCTTTCGCGGATGCCTTCATCGCGGCGCTCAGGATGTCGTCGACGACCGCCAGCAGACCAACCGACATGGAAGTCCTCCCTTGCACGCGATGTGCGCGCTCCGGCCTGCAACACTACTGTGCCCGTCGAGCGGGCGTGGTGAGACTGCGCCGGTCACGACCCGTCTCGAGCGCCCGAGACCACGCCCTGCGCGGCACGGCCGCGGGTCAGGCGAGCGAGGCCGAGCAGCGCCGCGGTGAGCGCCAGGGTCAGCAGCAGCTGGACGCGCGCCGTCGGATCGATCATCGCCAGGGCGATGATCACTGCGAGCAGCACAAGCGCCGCCCACGACAGCCAGGGGAATCCCCACATCCGCATCGGCATCGGATCGCCGTCGCGGTCGGCCCGGCGACGCAGGATGATCTGCGAGATCACGGTCGCCGTCCAGATGACGAGCACGGTCGAGCCCACGATGTTCAGCAGCAGTCCGAGCACGGTCTCAGGGAACGCCCAGTTGAGCACGACCGTGACGAATCCGAACGCGACCGAGGCCAGCACCGCGACGTACGGCACGCCGCGCCCGCTCGTGCGCGTGACCGCGATCGGCGCGAGCCGGCGCTCACCGAGGGAGTACGCCATGCGGGACGCGCCGTAGATGTTCGCGTTCATCGCCGACAGCAGAGCCAGCACCACGATGAGCGACATCACCAGGTCGACTCCGGGCACGCGCAGCGTGGCGAGCACGGCCGAGAACGGGCCCTCGAGCACCTCGGGCGAATTCCACGGCAGCACCGCGACGATCACGAAGATCGAACCGAGATAGAACACGAGGATCCGCACCATCACCTCGCGCACGATGCGCCTGATGTTGTGCGCGGGGTCGTCGGACTCGGCGGCGGCGATCGCCACGACCTCGGTGCCGCCGAACGCGAACACGACGACCAGCAGCGCGGCGGCGACCCCGCCGATGCCGTGTGGCGCGAACCCGCCGTGCGCGACGAGATTGCCGACGCCCGTCGCCGGTACACCGGGGATGAAGCCGAGGATCGCCCCGGCGCCCACCACGAGGAACGCGATGATCGCGAACACCTTAATCGCGGCGAACCAGAACTCGAAGCGTCCGTAGTTGCGCACTCCGAAGAGGTTCACGGCGGTGAGCGTGGCGACGAAGATCAGCACCCACAGCCACGCCGGAAGGCCGGGCACCCACCCCTCGATGATCCCGGCGGCGCCGGTGGCCTCGGCGGCGATCACGACGACGAGCTGGATCCAGTACAGCCAGCCGACCGCGCTTCCGGCGCTGCGACCCATCGCGCGCTGCGCGAACGAGCTGAAGGCTCCCGAGCTGGGGCGCGCGGCGACCATCTCGGCGAGCATCGCCATGACGAGGATGACGACCGTGCCGGCGATGAGGTATGAGATCAGCACTGCGGGACCGGCGATGCCGATGGCCTGCCCCGATCCGACGAAGAGCCCTGCGCCGATGGCGCCGCCCAGGCCCATCATCGAGATCTGCCGGCGCGTGAGCCCGGGATGCAGACCCTTCGTGGTCGTCGTCGTCAGCGGCACCTCGGTCATCGTGAGACCTCCTCGTCCAGGCCGGGTACGGCCCGTGCCATCATACGGACAGCGCGGACGGGTCCCTCGTCGGCAGCCGGCACACGAAGTCTCGGCAGTCGTACGCCACGCCCTCGGCTGCGTCCTTGCCCGCGAAGAGCGAGAAGCCGGCATCCGCGAGGGCGCGAGCCTGGGATGGCGTGACGACGGCGACGACGTCGGCGTCGGCTCTGCGGGCGGCGTCCGTGAGCGCCCCGCCGCTGTCGGCGACCACGACGACCTGACGCGACGGTCCGGCGAGTACGGCGGCCAGACGCAGCAGGGCGCCGTACGCGAGCGGATGCTGCAGCGCCCGCTCGACGAGCGGTGCGCACAGCGCGACCGCCTGCTCGCGGTGCTCCTCACCCGCGCCCAGCAGCCAGGCGGTGAGGTGCGCGGATGCCCGGGCAGCCGGCCCCGATGGCAGGTCGCCGTCATTGTCGTCGCCCACGGCCGTGAGACCGCGTGCGGCCATCACCGGGTCGTCGGCGAGCGGCTGAGCGAGCACGGCCAGCGCTCGCGTCGCCCATTCCGACTCTCCGGTGGCGAGTGCCAGCGCGAGCAGTCCATCGGCGAGCAGACCGATGTCGGCGGCAGTCGCGACGGCGCTCGCGGGTGTCCCGTCGAGAGACGACCGCACCAGCTCGCCGGTCGCACCCCGGTTGACGTGCAGCACATGCTCGGCCGCCGCGGCCGCCGCTTCCACCCACGCCCGCTCGCCCAGCCGCGCCCCGGCCCTGGCGAGCGCCCCGATCGCGAGACCGTTCCAGCCGGTGAGCACCTTGCCGTCGACCGCGGGTGGCTCGAGGGATGCCCGCGCCTCGGCGTCCGCGCGGTAGTAGCCGCCCTCGTTGCGCCGCCCGTCGATCCACGACTCGGAGTCCTGGGCCGCGCCGAACGCCCCGCCCTCGCGGCGCAGCACGCCGAGCAGGAACCCAGCGATGCCGCGGACGACGTCGTCGCGCCCCGCGGCGAGCGCGACGTCCATCAGCTGCGCGTTGTCGATGAGCATCCGCTCGTAATGCGGCACCGTCCAGTCGGCCTGGGTCGCGTAGCGGAAGAAGCCGCCGTCGACGGCATCGCGCAGCTGCGACGCCGCCATGGCGTCGAGTGCGCGGCGGGCAGCATCCGCGCCGCCTGCGATCGGATGCTGCAGGAAGCGCAGCGTCGTCGCCATCGAGAACTTCGGCGCCCCGCCGAAGCCCCCGTGCCGGTGATCCTCCCGCTGCAGGATCGCGGCGGAGGCTGCGGCGATCGCGCCGGCATCGGGCATCCCTCCGGCGTCGGCGGCAGCCGCCTCACGCAGAGCGTCCGCAACGGCATCCGCCGACTGGAGCACCTCGGCTCGTCGGTCCGTCCACGCCTCGTTGACCGCGGTGAGCACGTCACGGAACGACGGCATCCCGGCGCGTGCCTCGGGTGGGAAGTACGTGCCCGCGTAGAAGGTGCGCCCCGCGGGCGTGGTGAACACGGTCAGCGGCCAGCCGAGACTCCTGGTGAAGGCCGAGGCCGCGGCCATGAAGGCCGTGTCGACGTCGGGATGCTCTTCCCGGTCGATCTTCACCGGCACGAAATGCGCGTTGATCTGAGCCGCAGTCACGTCGTCGGCAAACGATTCCCGCGCCATGACGTGGCACCAGTGGCAGGTCGAGTAGCCGATGGAGATGAGCAGCGGCACGTCGCGGCGGCGCGCCTCGGTGAACGCGTCCTCGCCCCATGGGTGCCAGTCGACGGGATTGTCGGCGTGTGCCCGCAGGTAGGGGCTGAGCGTGTCGGCGAGCCGGTTGGTCATGCCTCCACGGTACGACGAGACCCCCTGCCGCGGGCCGGTGCGCCGGCGGCAGGGGGTCTCAGGGGTGCGTCAGTTCAGGTCGTTCGGGTGGGTGCCGACCCGGCCTGAGCCGTCGAGCGGGTCGAGCCCGTCGATCACGGTCATCTGCGCGTCGTCGAGCTCGAAGTCGAACACGTCGAGGTTCTCGCGCATCCGCTCGGGCCGCACCGACTTCGGGAACACGATGAAGCCCTTCTGCAGGTGCCAGCGCAGCACGACCTGAGCCGGGGTGCGGCCGGTCGCCGACGCCGCGTCCGCGACGGCAGGGGTGCCGAACAGGTCGTACTTGCCCTGCCCCAGCGGACCCCACGACTCGATGCGCACGCCGTGCTCGGCGGCCCAGCCGGTGATCTCGCGCTGCTGGTACGCCGGGTGCAGCTCGATCTGATCGACCGCCGGGGTGACGCCCGTCTCGGCGACGAGGCGCTCGAGGTGCGGCACGAGATGATTCGAGACGCCGATCGAACGGGCGAGGCCGCGCTCGCGGATGCCGATCATCTTCTCCCACGCGTGGACGTAGTTGTCGTTGGCGGGCGTCGGCCAGTGCACGAGGTACAGGTCCACCGCGTCGAGTCCGAGCTTCTCGAGGCTCTCGTCGATCGCCCGGTCCGGCTCGTCGCCGTCGTGGCGGTCGTTCCACAGCTTCGTCGTGATGAAGAGCTCGTCGCGCGGGATGCCGCTCTTGGCGATGGCTGCGCCGACGCCCTCCTCGTTCTTGTAGATCGCCGCCGTGTCGATGTGCCGGTAACCGGCCTCGAGCGCCTCGGTGACCGCACGCTCGGCGTCGTCGGCAGGCACGAGGAAGACACCGTAGCCGAGCTGGGGAATGCTGTTTCCGTCGTTCAGTTCGAGAGTGGGGATCGTCATCGTCCCAGCGTAGGGCCGCTCAGCGGGGCGAGGGCGGGACCGACGGACGCGAGACGGTCGCCGAGAGGCGCGACAGGAGCGTCTCGAGGGGTCCGCGGCCGCGCAGGATCGACCACAGGGTCGAGGCGATGAGCAGCACCACCGCCGACCACAGCCAGACATCGAACGAATCGAGGAAGACGCCGGGTCCGGCGATCAGCGCGTACGACAGCACGTGCGCGCTGTAGGCCGAGAGCGGCATCGATCCGAGCGCGGCGAGCGGCAGCAGCACCCAGCGCAGCGGTGTGCTGAGCAGAAGGCACAGGGCGATCACGGCGACAGCGAATCCGCCCGATCCGATGATCTCAGCCGTGCCCCCGGAGTGCGGTTCTACGGCGATCAGCGCGAGCAGCGCGCTGCCCAGCGGATCCTGATCGGCGAGTTCGGCGAAGTACGACTCCCACCCGGAGGTGTCGACCTGGGCGTCCGGCTCAGCGTTCTGCAGGCCGGCATCGAGCGGATAGCAGCTGATGTAGGCGTCGCCGTAGTCGTCGCAGACCGTGCCCGCGAAGTCGATCTCGTCAGGGGCGACGCCCAGCAGCGGCTCGGAGCCGGTGTCGCTCCCGCTCGCGCTGAGCCACACCGAGTCGTCGCTCAGCGACGACGCCGAATCCGGATATGTCGATCCGGCGGCCGTACCGGCGACACCACCCAGGGCGCCGACGCCGTATCCCACGACCGCGAGCAGCACCCCGATCGCGAGCAGCCGCAGGCGATCAGCGGTGCGGTCGAGTCGTGTGCGCCCGATCGCCATCCCCACCAGCAGCAGCGCCAGCCAGACGGTCAGCGGATAGGTGCCGAACAGCACGAGCGCCGCGCCGGGACCGTCGGAGTGGAAGGTCAGGGCCTGCAGCAGAGCGAGCAGGGGCGGCCCCGCGATCGCGAGCACGACGGCTGCCACGAGCAGGCGCGAGACGCGCCAGCGCACGAACGCGGCGGCGATGATGTAGAGCGCTCCGTAGAAGGTGAGGATGACCGCGATGGGCGTGCCGAGCAGTTCGAGCGCGAGTCCTATGGCGAAGATCACCGCGCCGCGGACGACGAGGGCGAGTCTGATCGCGGGCAGCTCCGACACGTCGGGCAGACGGGTGCGTCCGGTCATCAGCGCGACCGATATGCCCGCCAGCACGGCGAAGAGGATCGCCGAGCGGCCGTGCACGAGATCACCCCACGTCGACGGATCCAGGAGCGACAGCTCGGGCGTGGTGAGCAGATGAGCAGCCATCATGCCCAGCACAGCCACCGCACGCGCGACGTCGAGCCCCATCAGACGCGGAGGTCGCCCGAAGCCGGTGCACCAGGCGCGCAGCGTCGAGACCGGGCGCGGCGGGGCGATGTCGCCCTGGATCGTCGTCACCCGCTGAGTCTATGCACGCGCGCGCGACGCGCGTGCACCCGCGGCGATACGATGGAGGGCTATGTCTTCGCCCGTGATCTCCTACCCGCCCGAGCTGCCGGTCAGCGCCGCGCGCGATGAGATCGCCGCGGCGATCCGCGACCACCAGGTGGTGATCGTCGCGGGCGCCACCGGATCGGGCAAGACCACCCAGCTGCCGAAGATCTGCCTCGAGCTCGGTCGCGAGCGCATCGCGCACACGCAGCCGCGTCGACTGGCCGCGCGCACCATCGCCGAGCGCGTGGCCGAAGAGCTTCGGGTCGAGCTCGGCGGCCTGGTCGGCTACAAGGTGCGCTTCACCGACCAGGTGTCGGATGCCACCCGCATCGCACTGATGACCGACGGCATCCTGCTGAATGAGATCCACCGCGACCGGCTGCTCACCCGCTACGACACGATCATCATCGACGAGGCGCACGAGCGCTCGCTCAACGTGGACTTCCTGCTCGGCTATCTGCGGCGGATCCTGCCCGAGCGCCCCGACCTGAAGGTCATCATCACCTCGGCCACCATCGATCCCGAGAGCTTCGCGGCGCACTTCGCCTCCCCTGCCGCAGACCCTGACGGCGAGGCGGTGCCGGCGCCCATCATCGAGGTGTCCGGGCGCACCTATCCGGTCGAGATCCGCTACCGGCCGCTCGTGGACGACGCGCCGGCTGCCGAGGAATCCGGCGGACCGAGCGCGAAACGGCCCGACCGGGGCGGTTCGCCGAAGGGTCTCGGGAGCTCTGACCGCGCCGGCGCGGAGCCCGAGGACGAGGTGACCGCGATCGTCGCCGCCCTGCGCGAGCTCGAGCGCGAGGCGCCGGGCGACGTGCTCGTCTTCCTCCCCGGCGAGGCCGAGATCCGCGATGCGGCCGACGCCGTGCGCGGTGCGTACCGATCGGCGACCTCCCCGGTCGAGGTGCTGCCGCTGTACGGTCGACTGTCGGCCGCCGAGCAGCACCGAGTGTTCGAGCCGTCGAAGGTCGCAGGTGTCCGCCGCCGCGTCGTGCTCGCCACGAACGTGGCCGAGACGAGCCTCACCGTTCCCGGCATCAAGTACGTGATCGACACCGGCACCGCCCGCATCTCGCGCTACAGCGCGCGGTCGAAGGTGCAGCGCCTGCCCATCGAGGCGGTGTCTCAGGCATCCGCGAATCAGCGCTCCGGACGCGCAGGCCGAACCAGCGACGGCATCGCCATCCGCCTCTACGGCGAGGACGACTTCGACCGGCGACCCGAGTTCACCGAGCCGGAGATCCTGCGCACCTCGCTCGCGTCCGTGGTGCTGCAGATGCTGTCTCTGGGCTTCGGAGACATCAGCGAGTTCCCCTTTCTCACACCTCCCGACTCTCGCGGGGTGAAAGCGGCCGTCGATCTGCTCACCGAGATCGGCGCAGTCGATGCCGTCAGAGGTCAGCAGCCGAGGCTGACGCGGATCGGGCGTGAGATCTCGCGGATGCCCATGGATCCGCGGTTCGCGCGGATGCTCGTCGCCGCATCGTCGTCCGACGGGGGCGTGCTGGCCGATGTCATGGCGATCGTCGCCGGGCTCTCGATCCAAGATGTGCGCGAGCGTCCCAGCGCCGACGCGCCGCAGTCCGTGCGCGACGAGGCCGAACGCATGCACGCGCGTTTCGTCGATCCGACCAGCGACTTCCTCACGCTGCTGAACCTGTGGAACCACCTGCGTGAGCAGCAGAAGGAGCTCGGCTCCAGCGCGTTCCGGCGGATGTGCCGCAGCGAGCACTTGAACTACGTGCGCGTGCGGGAGTGGTTCGACGTGCACCGGCAGCTGCGATCGCTTGCGAAGACGCCGAAGGGCTCTTCGACACGCTCAGGACAGGCCGCAGGGACCGAGGTCGCGTCGGACCCGGATGCCGTGCACCGCGCGATCCTCGCCGGCCTGCTCTCGCAGATCGGCATCCTCGACGAGCGCACCGCCGCCGTTTCGCCTCGCTCCGCTCGCTCGACGACCGGTTCCGAGAAGAAGGGCCGCCGCATCGCGGAGTACCGCGGCGCCCGCGGCATCCGATTCTCGATCTTCCCCGGATCCGGTCTGCGCAAGAAGGCTCCGCAGGCGGTGATGGCCGCCGAGGTCGTGGAGACCTCGCGCACCTTCGCCCGCACGGTGGCGGCGATCGACCCGGCGTGGGCCGAGGCTCTCGCGGGAGACCTCGCCAAGCGACAGGTCACCGAGCCGCACTGGTCGAAGGATGCCGGCGCCGCTGTCGCCTACGAGAAGGTGACCCTCTTCGGCGTCGAGATCATCCCGAAGCGGCGGGTGCAGTTCGCGCGCATCGACCGCGCCGGCGCGCGCGAGCTGTTCCTGCGGCATGCGCTCGTCGAGGGCGAGTGGGATCCGTCGCGCCTCGACAAGCGGGTGAGCGCGTTCTGGCGCGCGAACGCCGAGCTGCGTCGCCGCCTCCAGAAGCTCGAAGAGCGCGAGCGCCGCCGCGACATCCTCGCGGGCGACGAAGCCGTGTTCGCGTTCTACGACGAGCGCATCCCCCGCGAGGTCTTCGACGTGCGCTCGTTCGAGACGTGGTGGCGCGACGCGCTGCAGACCTCGCCGAAGCTGCTCGTCATGCGCGAGAGCGACCTCGTCGACGACGACAGCAGATCCGATCAGAGCGAGTTCCCCAGCCGCTGGCAGCAGGACGACCAGGTGCTCGGCCTCGCGTACCGCTTCGAGCCCGGCGCCGACGACGACGGCGTGAGCGTCGTCGTGCCGCTCGCCCTGCTGCAGCAGATCCGTGACACGGGTTTCGACTGGCAGGTGCCCGGGCTGCGTGCCGAGCTGATCACGGCACTGCTGCGCGCCCTGCCGAAGGCGATCCGCCGGCACGTCGTGCCCGCTGCCGACTGGGCCGAGAAGTTCGGCGAGCAGGTGAGCGGCGGTGGGCCTGAGCATCACTCCGGGGTGCCGGAGCGATCGCTCAAGGAGTCGTTGGCGAGGCTCATCCAGCCGCTCGCCAATCAGCCGGTCTCCGCCGCAGACTTCGACGATGCCCGCGTGCCCGGGCACCTGCTGATGAACTTCAGGGCCGTCGATGAGAGGGGCCGCGTCGTCGGATCCGACCGTCACCTCACCGCCCTGCAGCAGCGGCTGTCCGACCGGTCGCGACAGAGTGTGACCCGCTCGCTCAGCCGCACCGAGCAGCCGCGCCCGTCCCGTCGGAGCGCGGAGCGCGTAGCCGAGGCATCCGCCCGCGGCCCGATCGAGCGCGACGACCTGACCGACTGGGCCTTCGGCGATCTGCCCGAGCTGCTCGACACGAAGGTCGCCGGCGGCACCGTGCGCGGGTATCCGGCGATCGTCGACCGCGGCAAGTCAGTCTCGATCCGGGTCGAGGCGACGGCGGATGCCGCGGCCGCGGCGACCCGCGACGGCGTGCTGCGCCTCGTGCTGCTGAACGTGCCCTCCCCCGCGTCGTACGTGCAGAACCACCTGACGGCGCCCGAGAAGCTCGCGCTCGCGGCCTCGCCGTACCCGAATGTCGCGAACCTCATCGAAGATGCCCGCACGGCGGTCGTGCGCGGCCTCATCGATGAGCGCGTGCCGGGCGGGGTGATCCGCACCGAGGCGGAGTTCCGGCGCGTGCGCGACGAGGTGAACGGGCAGCTCGTCGACCGTCTGTTCGCGTGCGTCTCGTTGGTGGCCAAGATCCTGACGAAGAGCCGCGACGTCGAACGCGGCATCAAGTCGCAGAACTCGCTCGCACTGCTCGGGCCGCTGAACGACATACGTTCGCAGCTCAGCGCGCTGATCCACCCCGGCTTCATCTCCGCCACCGGCGTCGATCGGCTCGCGCACCTCCCCCGCTACCTCGACGGGATGCTCGAGCGGTTGAAGACCCTCGCGAACGAGCCGGGCAGGGATCGCACGCGCATGACCGAGTATGAGCGCGTCGCGAAGGCATTCGACGACGCGGGCGGCGCCATCCCGCTCGCCCCCGACGCCCCGACGCACCTCGTCGAGGTGCGCTGGCTGCTCGAGGAGTACCGGATCAGCGTCTTCGCGCAGCGCCTGGGCACCGCGCAGCCGGTCTCGCCCCAGCGCATTATGAAGGCTCTCGCAGGCTCGAGCGTCTCCTGACGAGTCCAGGTAGCGTGGGCCGCATGGCTCACGCAATCGTCTATACCGAGATCGGCACCCCTGACGTCCTGCGGCTGACCGAGATCCCGGATCCGGTCGCCGGCCCCGGCGAGGTCGTGGTGCGCATCGAGGCCGCCGGGGTGAACCCGCTGGATGCCAAGCTGCGCCGCGGCGCGCGCCCCTCCGCGCCCATCGTCGAGCCGCGTCGCGTGGGCTTCGACGGCGCAGGGGTGGTGGCGAGTCTCGGCGAGGGCGTCACCGGATTCGCGATCGGAGACCGGGTCGTCATCGACAACGTGCTCGGCACCTACGCGAGCGCACTCGCCGTGCCGGTGTCGAAGCTGTTCCGCCTCTCCGACGGCGTCACGATGGCGGAGGGCGCGAGCCTGGGCATCCCGGTCGGCACCGCTTACCAGTGCCTGCGCTCGCTCGGCGTGGCGAAGGGCGACACGCTGCTCGTGCACGCGGGATCGGGCGCGGTCGGCCAGGCCGCCGTGCAGTTCGCGGTGATCTGGGGTGCGCGGGTGATCGCCACGGCCAGCCCCGAGCGCTTCGATCAGCTGCGCTCTCTCGGCGCGGAGCCGGTCGCGTACGGCGACGGGCTCACCGAGCGGGTGCGCGATCTCGCTCCCGAGGGTGTCACGGTCGCGCTCGACTGCGCCGGCACCGACGAGGCGATCCAGACCTCCCTCGCGCTGGTCGAGGACCGCGAGCGCATCGCGACGATCGTCCGCGGTCCGGATGCGGCCGACTTCGGCATCCGCGCCTTCTCGGGCGGCAGTCCCGTCCCGCTCACCGAGGAGGAGCAGGGGTGGCGACAGGAGGCCATCCCGCTGACGATCAACCTCATCGAGGCGGGCGATTTCCAGGTCGAGCTCGGGCCCGAGCTCCCCCTCGCCGATGCGGCGAGGGCGCATGAGCTGATCGAGCGGCACGCGGCGAACGGCAAGATCATCCTCGTCCCCTGACCGCGACTGTCGCGGCGCGGGCGTGCCTGCGCGCGCAACAGTACGACATACGAGGGGCGTCGATGCGCTGCACCAGAGCATCATGAGCACATGACTTCCCCGTGTAGCGCGATTCGGCAGGGCTTCGCGACCGCCCAGGTGCAGGCCGGGTACCAGCCCACCGGCGTTATCAGCGCCGTGCCGCCGATACACCAGACCGCGGCGTACGAGTTCGCATCGCTCGCAGAGGCGGCAGACCTGTTCGCGCTGCGGCGGCCGGGCATCATCTACGGCCGGAACGCGAACCCCACCCAGCAGATCCTCGAAGAGCGCGTCGCACTGCTCGAGGGCGGGGTGAGCGCGGTGGCCGTCGCCTCCGGTCAGGCCGCCGTCGCTGTCACGGTCCTCGCACTCGTGCACCGCGGAGGTCACGTCGTCGCCGCCGACCAGCTCTACGGCGGCACCATCGACCTGCTGCAGGAGACGCTCGACGACTTCGGCATCTCGGTCACCTTCGTCGACCAGGACGACATCGCCGCGTGGCGCGACGCCATCACGCCGCGCACACGGCTGCTGTTCGCGGAATCGGTCGCGAACCCCATCGCCCAGGTGCTCGACATCCATGCGGTCGCCGACGTCGCGCACGCGGCGGGCGTGCCCCTCGTCATCGACAACACCGTCGGCACCCCGTACCTGGTGCGCCCTGGCGAGCACGGCGCGGACTTCGTCGTGCACTCCGCCACGAAGTTCCTCTCCGGTCACGGCAGCTCGCTGGGCGGCGTGGTGGTCGATCAGGGCAGCTTCGATTTCGGTGCCGAGCCCGCGCGGTGGCCGCAGTTCACCGCGCCCTACACGCGATTCGGGGATCTCGTGCTGTGGGAGCGGTTCGGGAGGGGGCAGGCCTTCGCCGCACTGGTGAAGTCGAAGTACGTGCACGATCTCGGCCCGTCGCTGTCTCCGTTCAACGCGTGGCAGATCCTGCAGGGAATCGAGACGCTCGATCTGCGGGTGTCGCGCCAATCGACCACGGCGCGTCTCGTGGCCGAGCATCTGGCCGGGCATCCGGCAGTCGCGCGCGTGCACCATCCTTCGCTCGACGACAATCCCTGGCGCGACGCCGCCGTGCGCTATCTTCCGAACGGCGCCCCCTCGGTGTTCTCGTTCGACATCGTCGGAGCCGAGGACGACGGGGCGTTCGAGCGTGTCGCCGCCGTCGTCGACGAGCTTCGGGTGTTCCGGCTCGTCGCCAACATCGGTGATGCCCGCAGCATGGTCGCGCACCCGGCATCGATGACCCACTCGCACCTCACCGCCGAGCAGCGCGCCGCAGCGGGGATCTCGCTGAACACCGTGCGGGTCTCGGCCGGGCTGGAGGACCCGGCCGACCTCATCGCCGACCTCGACCGCGTGCTCGCGCCCCTGCGGAAGGACGCCCTGGTCGGCGCCCGCTGAGCTGAGCATCTCCTGGTCGTCGATGTCGGACGCCCCGATACGCTGAAGCCATGACCGGACTTCGATGGGGCATCCTCGCCACCGGCGGCATCGCGACCGCCTTCGCATCCGACCTGAGAACCTCAGGACTCGACGTGGTGGCGGTGGGCTCGCGCACGCAGGAGTCAGCCGATGAGTTCGCCGCGCGCTTCGAGATCCCGCGCGCACACGGATCGTACGTCGACCTCGCCGAAGACCCCGAGGTCGACATCATCTACGTCGCCACCCCGCACCCGATGCACCATGAAGACGCCCGGCTCGCGCTCCAGAACGGCAAGCACGTGCTCGTCGAGAAGGCGTTCACTCTCAACCGGGCCGAGGCGGAAGACCTGCAGAAGCTCGCTGCCGAGAAGGGCCTGCTCGCGATGGAGGCGATGTGGACCAGGTACCTGCCGCACATGGTGCGGCTGCGCGAGATCGTCGCCGAGGGGACCCTCGGCGAGATCCGCTCGGTGTCGGTCGACCACACGCAGAGCCTGCCCACGACCCCCGAGCACCGCATCAACGCCCTCTCGCTCGGCGGCGGGGCGCTGCTCGACCTCGGGATCTATCCGATCTCGTTCATCTGGGACGTACTGGGTGCTCCCACCGACATCACTGCGAGGGCCCGCCTGGGCGAGACGGGGGCGGATGCCGAGGTCGCGACGATCATGACCCACGCGGGCGGCGCGATATCGACCTCGCTCTCCTCCGCGCGCACGGTGGGGCCCAACACGGCCGTCGTGCTGGGCACCGACGCGCGGATCGAGATCGACCGGGTCTGGTACACGCCCACCTCGTTCCGCGTGATCGCTGCCGACGGAACGGTGATCGAGACGTACGAGTCGCGGGTCGACGGCCGAGGCATGCAGTACCAGGCGTTCGCCGCCGAGGGCGCCGTCGCCCACGGTGATCCGGCCGGCTCCGTGCTCGCCCTCCCCGTCGCCGAGTCGGTGGCCATCATGGGCACTCTCGACGAGATCCGCCGCCAGATCGGCGTCGTCTACCCGAGCGAGAGCTGACATGGCAGAGACCACCGGCCGCGTGGCGGTCTACCTCGACTTCGACAACATCGTCATCTCCTGGTACGACCGGGTTCACGGCCGCAACGCCTACGGCAAGGACCGCCAGCGCATCACCGACGACCCGAACGACGCCGAGGTCGCCGAGCGCCTCAAGCAGGCGACGATCGAAGTCGGCGCGATCATCGACTACGCCTCGTCTTTCGGCACCCTCGTGCTCACCAGGGCGTACGCCGACTGGTCGTCTCCGGTGAATGCCGAGTACCGTTCGCAGCTGGTCGCCCGCGCGGTCGACCTCGTGCAGCTGTTTCCCGCTGCGGCCTACGCGAAGAACGGCGCCGACATCCGACTGGCGGTCGACGCCGTCGAAGACATGTTCCGCCTGCCCGACCTCACGCACGTGGTGATCGTCGCCGGAGACAGCGACTACGTGCCGCTGGCGCAGCGCTGCAAGCGCCTGGGCCGATACGTGATCGGCGTGGGAGTGGCGGGATCGACGGCGAAGTCGCTCGCCGCCGCATGCGACGAGTTCGAGTCGTACGACTCGCTTCCCGGCGTCGTGCGCCCGGCTGCCGAGGCCGCGGCCGCGACGACCGCGAAGGGCAAGGCCGAACCGAAGAGCACCGCCAAGACGCGCCGCACGCGCACCGCGGGGCCCAAGCAGGACGACCAGGCCGAGGCGACCGCGCTGCTCGTACGAGCACTGCGGCTCGGGCATGACAAGGCCGACGCCGACGAATGGCTGCACGCGTCCGCGGTGAAGACGCAGATGCGCAGAATGGACCCCTCGTTCAGCGAGAAGGCGCTCGGCTACCGGTCGTTCAACGACTTCCTGCGCTCGCGGGATGACGTGGCCGCACTCGAGGAGAGCGGCCACGAGCGTCTGGTCCGTCTGCGGGAGAGCTGATGAATCGGCGAGCCGACGACCCCCGGGCGCGGATCTGAGCGGGGATGACCAGCGAGGTATCGGTTCCGGCATCCGGACCTCGACGAGGCTCTGCGCGCATCACTCACCGCATGACGACACAGGCGGATCCGGCCTGTCCGCCCGGGCCCTTCAGCCGGAGGCGCGGCGCTGCTCGCGCAGAGCCGGCAGGTACCCGATCGCGCCGAGCATGCTGAACGCGCCCGCGACGACCACCGCGATGAGCGTGCTCGTCGTCTGAGCGAGCGGCATGAGAACGAGCAGTCCCAGGCTGTACGCGCCTCCCGCGATCATCGAGTTGATAGAGAGCACCATCGCGCGCGTGTCGGCACCGCTCTGCCTGTGCAGCAGCGCGTTGTGCAGGGGCCCCGCCGCGCCGTGCGTGAGGTAGGCGAAGCCGTATCCGATGAGCAGGCCCACCGGCCCGACGGCGATGCCCATCAGCACGACGACGGCTCCGTTGAGGATGCGCATCACCATGGCCGCGCCCGCCGGTCCCAGCCGGCGGCGCACGAGGGCGACCGATGACGAGCCGATCGCGAACAGGCCCCAGGCCACTGCCGATGCCGGCCCGAAGACCGCGGCCGCGGCGCTCTCGGAGCCCAGCTGCTCGGTGAGCCGCACCGGCGCCAGCGACTCGAACCCGATCATCGCCATGCTCCAGAACACCTCGACGAGCACCAGGCCACGCAGCACGCCCGAGCCGCGCAGCAGCCGCAGCCCGCCGCGCATGGCCAGCGGCGTCTCGCGTACGGCGAAGACGAGCGAGACGCGTTCGCGATGCGGTTCGCGCACGAGGATCCCGACGAGCACGCCGAAGATCGCGTAGACGGCCGTCGAGACGATGTAGGGCAGCACGAGGGCCGACTGTCCCGGCACGGGATGCCAGGCGACGAGCGCCCCGCCGAGGGCCGCGCCCAGGGCGATCGTCGTGCCGAGCGCGGCCGCTGCGCGACCGAGGGGCGCGTCGAGCTCGGCGTGCGGATCGTCGGCGAGCGCCGCGTCGACGAACCAGGCCTCGAGCGGGCCGGAATCCAGAGCACGGAACACGCCCTGCAGCACGAGAGCGATCGCGAAGACGGCGAACGTCTCGGACATCAGGAAGACCCACGTCGATGCGACCGCGAGAGCCGCGGCGGCGAGCAGCAGCGGGCGGCGCCCTATCGCGTCGGCCAGGCCGCCGGTCGGCAGTTCGAGTCCGAGCACGACGAAGCCCTGCAGCGACATCAGCACGCCGATCTCGGCGAGGCCGAGCCCTCTCTCGAGCGGCAGCAGCACGATCATCCCGAAGGTGATGCCAGCGGGCAGCCAGCGCAGGGCGGTCAGCAGCACGTACCGCCGCTCGGCTTGCCTGCGGGTCAACCCGCTCACGTCCGCGCCGCCCCGTCGCTCGGAGCGCGCGGCGCCGCGCGGCCGAGGGGCGCGGCGTGCGTGGTGACGTGCAGACGCACCGCGTCGGGATCGCCGGCGCCGGCGGCGCGGTAGCGGTCGAACACCTCGGCCAGCTCGGTCAGCATCGCATCGGCCTGCGGCGGAGTCACCTCGACGACGGTGTCGCTGAGGCCGAGGTGATCGCGCCACTCGGGCGACCATCCCGCGGCATCCTCCTCCCATCGCTCGGCGCGCTCTACGAAGTCGCGCAGATACGCGCGCTGCAGCCAGTTCGCCGCCGCTGCGGCATCCGGTCGGTCGTCGAAGTCGGACGGAGCCCAGGAGTGGAAATCGCTCGTGGCCTGCCACTCTCGACGGCGCCCCACGCCCTCCCCCGTGTCGCGCACGAGCCCCACGGCGGCCAGCTGCCGCAGGTGGTAGCTCGTCGCCCCGGAATTCGTGTCGAGCAGCCGGGCGAGGTCCGTCGCCGTCGCCGGGCCGTGCATGCGCAGCAGACCGGGGATGCGGGCTCGCAGCGGGTGGGCGAGCACGCGGATCTGCTGCTCGTCGAGGCGGACGCCGCGCAGGTGATCGTCGCTCATGCGACCAGCTTCACACCGACGCGTGCAATGCACGAGTTCTTTGCACACTTCCTTTGCATGAGGAACGACGCAATCGAATCAGCCCTGCACGGGCGGCAGCGCCTGGGTCAGTCCTCGCTGACGCTGTCGCCGCGATCCTTCTTGCGCTTCTCGATCTCCTGCCGCAGCCGCCATTCCTCGATCTCCCGATCGAGGTCTGCGATCTGCTGCTCGGTGGAGCGCATGTCGGCAGGTGGCGCCGTGGCGACCGGGGCCGCAGGCGCCGCATCACGGCGCGCGGGCCGCCCGAGCCGGATGCCGCCCTCGGGGTACTCGCGCCCCAGCGCGAACCAGAGCACACTCCCCAGCAGCGGCAGCAGCACGACCAGCAGCAGCCAGACGAACTTCGGCATGAACCGCACCTGGCTGTCGTCGCGACGGATGATGTCGACGAGCGCGAACACCATCAGCGCGATGGTGATCAGGGTGAACAGGAACGGCATGGTCTCAGAGTAGACGACCGGCGAGCTCGGGCGCCGTCACTCCGCGCCAGTGGCGACCGGGCGGCCCGGGGTGTTCGACCATGCACTCCACGAGCCGGGATACACGCTCACCTCGCGGCCGACGAGACTGCCCGCGAGAGCGAGCTGCGCGGCCGTGATACCCGATCCGCAGTAGGCGGCGATCGGCGTGCCCTCCTCGGCGCCGACGGCCTCGAACGCGGCAGCGATGTCGGCTGCGGGCCGGAACCTGCCGTCCTCGGTGAGCACGGTCGATATCGGCAGGCTCTTCGCCCCGGGGATGTGGCCTGCGACGGGGTCGATGGGCTCGGTCTCGCCGCGATAGCGCTCGGCGGCGCGTGCGTCGAGCAGCACCCCCGCATCGGGCCAGGTCGCCGCGGAGCGGGTGTCGATGATGCCCGCATCCCCGGGCGAGCCCAGCTCGACATCGCCCTCAAGAGGGGACACATCGCCGGTCTCCGCCTCACCGCCGGCGGCGAGCCACGCCCGCCAGCCGCCGTCGAGCACCCGAACGTCGAGCCCCGCGCGCCGCAGCGCCCACCAGGCGCGTGAGGCCGGAAGCATCCGGTCGTCGTCGTAGACGACGACGGGCACGCCCCGCCGCACTCCCCAGCGGCGGGCGGCCGCGGCGAGCGCCGCGTCGTCGGGCAGCGGGTGGCGCCCCTCGTGCGGGTCACCGTGTCGCGTCAGGTCGCGCTCGACATCGACGAACACGGCTCGGGGGATGTGCCCGGCCCGGTACTGCTCGTGACCGTCGGTGCGCCCGAGCGACCAGCGGACATCGAGCACGTGAGTGGCGTCGAGCCGGTCGCGCAGCTCGACGGCGGAGATGAGCGGATGCATGGCGGCCTTCTTCGTCAGGGGACGATGTGTCCGCCGATGCGGAACAGCTCGTACCACTCGGCGCGGGTCAGCTCGATGTCGGCCCCGGCGGCGGCATCCGCGACCCGCTGCGGCGTGGTCGTGCCGAGCACGACCTGCATGTGCGCAGGGTGACGGGTGATCCAGGCGGTGGCGATCGCTGTCGGCGTCGCACCGTACTTCGCCGCGAGCCGGTCGATCACTGCGTTGAGCTCGGCGTAGTCGGGGTTGCCGAGGAAGACGCCGTCGAAGAACCCGGCCTGATACGGCGACCAGGCCTGCACGGTGATGCCGTTGATACGGCAGTACTCGACGATGCCGCCTCCGTCGCGCACGACGCTCTGCTCCTCCCCCGCCATGTTCGCCGCGAGGCCCTGGGCGATGATCGGCGAGTGCGTGATCGACAGCTGCAGCTGGTTCGCCACGAGCGGCTGGGTGACCGCGGTGCGCAGCAGGTCGATCTGGCGCGGCGTGTGGTTCGAGACGCCGAACGCACGCACCTTCCCTGCGGTTTGCAGCTCGTCGAACGCACGGGCGACCTCATCGGGTTCGACCAGGGCGTCCGGGCGGTGCAGCAGCAGCACATCGATGTAGGAGGTTCGCAGCGCCTTCAGCGACCCGTCGACCTGGTTCATGATGTGCTCGTACGAGAAGTCGAACATCTGCTGCGACGGCACGATGCCGCACTTGGTCTGCAGCACGATCTCCTCCCGCTCTGCTGAGCTGAGCTGCAGGGCCGCGGCGAAGCGGTCTTCGCAGACGTGCATGGCGCCGCCGTAGATGTCGGCGTGGTCGAAGAAGTCGATTCCCGATGAGCGCGCGGTGTCGTAGAGCTCGCGCACCTCGGCATCCGTCTTGTCGGGGATGCGCATCATGCCGGCGATCACCGCCGGGGCGGTGCCGGTTCCGAACGGGATCGTCTTCATCGTTCCTCCTGGGTTCCGTGACCACGCTACCGGCCCGGGGGCGCAGCGTCATCGGCGGCGCCCGGATGCGGTCGCGGCGCTAACGTTGCTTTCATGAGCGCACCGATCGACCCCACCTCCACGTCTGCCTGGGCTGAGCTGTCGGCCATCCGGGACTCGTTCTCGCCCGACCTGCGCGGCTGGTTCGCCGACGATGCGACGCGTGTCGAGCGCCTGTCGCTGCCCCTCGCCGACCTGCACGTCGATCTGTCGAAGAACCTGGTGACCGATGAGATCGTCGGCGCCCTGGTGCGCCTGGCCGAGCAGACCGGCGTCGCCGAGCGCTACGCCGCGATGCTCGAGGGTCAGCACATCAACACCACCGAGGACCGCGCGGTGCTGCACACGGCTCTGCGTCGTCCGGAGGGTGCGTCGCCGGCGCTGGTCGTCGACGGGCAGGACGTTGATGCCGATGTGCAGGAGGTGCTGTCGTCACTCTCGGCGTTCGCCGACCGGGTGCGCTCGGGCGACTGGCTCGGCATCACCGGCAAGAAGGTGACGCACGTCGTGAACATCGGCATCGGCGGGTCCGACCTGGGCCCGGTGATGGTCTACGAGGCGCTCAAACCGTATGCGGATGCCGGGATCGAGGCGCGCTTCGTGTCGAACATCGACCCGACCGACATCGCGCAGAAGACCGCGGATCTCGACCCCGAGACGACGCTGTTCATCGTCGCCTCGAAGACGTTCACCACACTCGAGACGCTCACGAACGCGCGCCTCGCGCGCGACTGGCTGTGGTCGGGCCTGCAGGCATCCGGCGTGATGGAAGACGACGACGCGAGCCGCAAGAACGCCGTCGCGCACCACTTCGTCGCCGTCTCGACCGCACTCGACAAGGTCGAGGCGTTCGGCATCGACCCGAAGAACGCCTTCGGATTCTGGGACTGGGTGGGCGGTCGCTACTCGGTCGACTCCGCCATCGGACTCTCGCTCGCCGTCGTGTTCGGCCCGCCCGTGTTCCGTGAGCTTCTCGCGGGCTTCCACGCGGTCGACGAGCACGTGCGCAGCACGCCGCTCGCACAGAACGTGCCCGTGCTGATGGGCCTGCTCAACGTCTGGTACACGAACTTCCTCGACGCGCAGACGCACGCGGTGCTGCCCTACGCCCAGCAGCTGAACCGCTTCCCGGCGTATCTGCAACAGCTGACCATGGAGTCCAACGGCAAGTCCGTGCGATGGGACGGCACGCCGGTCACGACCGACACCGGCGAGGTGTTCTGGGGCGAGCCCGGCACCAACGGCCAGCACGCGTTCTACCAGCTGATCCACCAGGGCACTCGGCTGATCCCCGCCGACTTCATCGCCTTCGTGAACCCCGCCTACCCGCTCGCCGACGACGGACGTGATGTGCACGGGCTGTTCCTCGCGAACTTCCTCGCGCAGACCAAGGCGCTCGCCTTCGGCAAGACGGCGGAGGAGGTCGAGGAGGAGGGCACGACCGGCGCGCTCGTCGCCGCCCGCACCTTCCCCGGCAACCGCCCGACCACGTCGATCTTCGCGCCGTCGCTGACGCCGTCGGTGCTCGGTCAGCTCATCGCGCTGTACGAGCACATCACCTTCACGCAGGGCGTGATCTGGGGCATCAACTCCTTCGATCAGTGGGGCGTCGAGCTGGGCAAGCAGCTCGCGCTGCAGATCGCCCCTGCGCTGGAGGGCGATGCGGATGCCCTGGCGAGCCAGGACCCGTCGACGAAGGCACTGCTGGCGTACTACCAGGCCAACCGGCGCTGACCGGCGGCTGTTCGCCGGCGTCGAGCGTCAGCAGGTCTCCTCGGCGCCGCGCGTGAGTCGCTCGAGGAAGCGCACCACGACCTCGCGCTCGTCAGGGGTCAGCTCGGCGACCGCGGTGAACCGATCGGCGTGCACCCGGCCCACACTGTCGCGCACGCGCTGGTGCGTGTCGGGGGTGATGCTCACCATCACCGCCCGCCGATCGGTCGGATGCGGTGTGCGCGCGATGTGGCCGGCCTTGGCGAGCCGATCGAGCATCTTCGTGGTCGAGCTCGTCGAGATGCGCAGATGATCGGCGAGCATGCCGGCGGTGACGACGACGCCGTTGTTCAGCGATGCCACCAGGAAGCGCAGCGCCTCCATGTCGGTCTCGTTGAGCTCCATCTCGGTGCGCGAGCGCCGGCTGATGCGCTGCTCGGATTCGCGCCACGCGCGCATGGCCATCAGCACGCGCACGACCTGCTCGATCTCGGCGTCGCCCATGCCGTCGAACGTGACGAGCTGCTGTCCCGGGTCGATCACGCGCGGATCCATCATGGCCGGTCCGCGCGCGGCAGCGCTCTTCCTGCGCGTATGCATGCGCACAGCATATCCCCGCGTTGGCTGCACGCCAGGCTATTTACTTGCCAGGCGAGATAGTTTGTGAAACGCTGGTTCGGTGAATGCCGCATCAGCCAGAAGAAGATGGCTCAGTCTCGTCTTCATCAGCGTCGCCGTGTCGCTCATCATCGTGGACTCTACGATCGTCAACGTGGCCATCCCGTCGATCGTCGACGACCTCGGGATCAGCTCGACGCAGGTGCAGTGGGTGCAGGAGAGCTACACCCTCGTGTTCGCCGCGCTGCTGCTCGTCTTCGGCACCCTGTCCGACCGTTACGGCCGCCGCCTCATGCTGCTCGTCGGCATCGCCGTGTTCATGGCCGCGTCGGTGCTCGTCGCCCTGGCACCCACGGGCGATCTGCTCATCGGCGCGCGAGTGATCCAGGGCGTCGGCGGGGCGATGGTGCTGCCGACGACGCTGTCGCTCATCAACGCGGGCTTCCGCGGGCGCGAACGCGGCATCGCGTTCGCCGTGTGGGGTTCGACGATCGGCGGCATGGTCGCCCTCGGCCCGCTGCTGGGCGGCTGGCTCACCACCTACTTCTCGTGGCGCTGGGCGTTCGGGATCAACATCCCGCTCGGTCTGATCGTCGCGATCGGCGTGCTCGTCACCGTCTCCGAGTCGCGGGATGCTCCCGACGGCCGGCGCATCGACGTGCTGGGCGCCGTGCTCTCGGTCATCGCCAGCGCAGGGCTCGTGTTCGGTCTCATCGAGGGCCGCACGTACGGATGGTGGCTCAGCGACGGCACCCGCCGGCTGACGATCGGCGACTGGACCTGGCCGTTCGACCTCTCCCCCGTGCCGGTGTCGTTCGCCGTGGCCGCGATCTCGACCGCGCTGTTCGTCTGGTGGGGCATCCGCCGCACGCGTCGAGGGCAGTCGACGCTGCTCGCCCTGTCGCTGTTCGCCATCCCGTCGTTCCGCAACGGCAACATCGCCGCGCTCATCATCTCGCTCGGGGAGTTCGGCATCGTGCTGTCGCTGCCGCTCTGGCTGCAGAACGTGCTGGGCTACGACGCCCTGCAGACCGGCTTCGTGCTGCTCGCGCTCGCCCTCGGGTCGTTCGCGGCGAGCGGCTTCTCCGGCGCCGTCGGCTCGAGGGTGACTCCGATCGCCCTCGTGCGGGTCGGCATCGCCGCAGAGATCATCGGGGCGGCCGGACTCGGCTGGGCGATCAGCGCCACGGCGTCGTGGCTGCAGGTGGTTCCCTGGCTCTTCCTCTACGGCGTCGGTCTGGGCCTCGCGACCGCCCAGCTCACCGGGGTGGTGCTGAAGGACGTCCCGGTGCGCCTCAGCGGGCAGGGTTCGGGTACGCAGAGCACGGCGCGTCAGATCGGATCGGCGCTCGGCATCGCGGTGCTCGGCACCGTGCTGTTCACGGCGACCGGAGCGGCGCTCGACACACGCCTCGCCGACATGCCGGCCGTGCCGGACGCCGCCCGGACGCAGATCGTCGACACGGTCGTCGTGAGCGCGGGAAGTGCGATCCCCGCGCTCGCCGACCGCGATCCGGCGGTCGGCGACGCCGCCCGCGAGGCGTTCAGCGACGGCACCCGAGCGTCGGCGTTCGCCGCGGCCGGGTTCCTCGCGCTGGGACTCCTCGCGACTCTTCGCCTGGGGTCCGGCTCGCGGCGCGAGGACGACGGTTCGGACGCTGAGGCCGACCTCGCCGAGGCGCGAGACGTCTAGCCCATAGCCGTCCGGCACGGAAGGCCCTCCCGCGCCGCGCGGATGCGTGGTTTCGTGCCGCGCATGGATCAACAGCTCAGCGCTCTTCTCATCAACTGCACCCTCAAGCCTTCTCCTGCCGAGTCGAGCACGGACGTGCTCGGCGGACAGGTGCTCGACGCCCTCGCCGAACACGGAGTCTCGGGCGACAGCATCCGCGCCGTCGATCACGACATCCGGCCCGGCGTGCAGACCGACATGGGAGACGGCGACCAGTGGCCCCCGCTGCGCGAGCAGGTTCTCGCCGCCGACATCCTCGTGTTCGCCACGCCGACCTGGATGGGCCAGCACTCCAGCGTCGCGCAGCGCGTGCTCGAGCGGCTGGATGCCGAGCTGAGCGAGACCGACGAGCAGGGCCGGCCGATCCTGTTCGACAAGGTCGCGCTCGCGGTCGTCGTCGGCAATGAGGACGGCGCACACCACATCGCCGCCATCGTGTTCCAGTCGCTCGGCGACGTGGGCTACACGATCCCGGCGCAGGGCTCGATCTACTGGAACGGCGAGGCCATGGGGTCGACCGACTACAAGGATCTGCCCGAGACACCCGAGAAGGTCGCCCAGACGATCAAGACGGCCGCGGCGAACGCCGCTCACCTCGCTCGCGCGCTCAAGGCATCGGCGTACCCGGCGGTCTGAGCCGCGGCTCCGTCGGCATGCTCGGGCGGTACATTCCGGGGGCCGACACGCCAGATGTCGGACGCTTCGTCACGATGCGTCCGACATCTGGAGTGTCGGCCCCCGTTTCGTCACGCGCCCGTTCGCGAAGCGAGCGCCGCGACGCGCGGTCTCCCGAGGCGCTGCCGCCGCAAGGCGCGGTCGCCGGTCAGGCGCGGTCGCCGGTCAGGCGCGACGGAAGCTCGTGGCAGCCGGGCAGTCGAACGGGTCGGCGCCGGCGGCGAGGCCGACCCGGTTCAGGTACTCGATCACGATCGCGTAGGAGCGGCCGAGGCTCGTCTCGGTGTACGGCACGTTGTTCGAGGCACAGTAGTCGCGCACGATCTCGCGTGCTTTGGACAGGTGCGGGCGCGGCATGTTCGGGAACAGGTGGTGCTCGACCTGGTAATTGAGACCGCCCATGAGCGCCGTCGCCCACCAGCCGCCGCGGATGTTGCGCGAGGTGCGCACCTGCTTCGAGAAGAAGTCGAGACGCGCGTTCGGGTCGATGATCGGCATCCCCTTGTGGTTGGGTGCGAACGACGCTCCCATGTAGACGCCGAACACGGCCAGCTGCACGCCCAGGAACGCGAACGCGATGCCCAGCGGCAGCATCAGGAACACGGGGATGAGGAGAATCGCGAAGCGGAGCGCGATGATGCCGAGCTCGGTCCAGCGCCCCTTGACCTTCTTCTTCGTGAAGAGATGCTTCAGCCCGATGTAGTGCAGGTTCAGGCCCTCGAGGGTGAGCAGGGGGAAGAACAGCCAGCCGTGCTTGCGGGTGATCAGGCGGATCAGGCCCCGCGACTTCGCGGCGTCCTCGTCGAGGAAGGAGATCGTGTCGACCTCGATGTCGGGGTCCTTGCCGACCTGATTCGGGTTGCCGTGGTGCCTGGTGTGCTTGGAGTCCCACCACGAGTAGCTCATGCCGATGCTGCCCGCGAGGATGCGGGCGAGCGTGAAGTTCGCCGGCCCTGAGCTCAGGATCTGCCGGTGCGCCGCCTCATGCGAGAGGAAGGCGATCTGCGTGAAGATGATGCCCAGCGCTGCCGCGATCAGAAGCTGGAACCAGCTGTCGCCGAGCAGGATGAATCCGGTGACCGCTCCCCCGAGGGCGAGCACAATGCCGGCCGCGACGGCGATGTAGAACCACGAGGTGCGCTGCAGCAGGCCGGTCTCGCGCACCACCTGAGACACCTGCTTGTAAGCGTGCGCCATGGGAGGGAACTCGGCCGTGCCGGAGTAGGTCTGGCGGATCGGTCCGAGGGTGGCTGCGCTGGTCTCGACGCCGGTGTCGATGTGAGTGGAACTGATGATGCTCTCCTGCCGATCAGATGCCCTTGAGCTGTGGAAGCCAAGGGCGGATGCCGATCGCTGGTGCCCACGCTACGCGGGTCGATATGCAGGGGAAGGCATGTGTCGAGGCGCGGGAGGGGCGGATGCCGAACGGCATCCGCCCCTCCCGTCTCACCCGATCAGGTGCTCGTGACCGGCGACCAGGCGCCGATCCCCACCTCGTCCAGCTCGACGCCGTCAGCGAATCGGCCCAGCCGGAAGGCATCGAGCACCGGCGACGGCTTGCCGGTGGTGATCTCCTCGGCGACCAGCTCGCCCAGGATCAGCCCGAGAGTGGCGCCCGAGTGCGTGAACAGCGTGTAGAGGCCGTCGATCCCCGGCACCGCCCCGACCACGGGCTCGCCGTCGCCCGGGATCGGCTTGAGGCCGGATGCCACCCGCTCTGCCACCAGCGTCGGGTGGCCCGCGAGCACACGCGATCCCTCCTCGAGCAGCCCGCGCACCGACTCATCCGGCACGGTGAGCGACCCGTCGGGCTCGACGATGATGGACTTCTCAGCCCAGTCCGCGTCGAGCACGAGGCGACCGTCCGGCATGGGGCGCACGGCCACCCGCGGGGTGTTCAGCACGGTTCTCACCCGGGGCTCGACCGGTTCGGTGACGACGACGAAGGCCGCGGGGGTGGCGTCCGGCACCGTCACGCCGAGGGCAGCGAGGTGAGCAGGCACGTCCCCGCCCGTGGCCAGCACCACTCGATCGGCCGGGAGTGCGGTTCCGTCGGCGAGGAGGACGCCGGCGGCTGCACCGTCGCGCACGTCGACCCGCACGTCCCCGGCGTCCTCCAGCAGCTCCGCCCCGTCCGCCCTCGCCTCGTCAAGAAGTGCGGTGATGAGATCGGGGAGGTTGACCCAGCCCTCGCCCCGGTTGAAGATCGCGCCTTCGGACGAGACCGCGTCGGGATCCACATCCGGTGTGAGCGCCGCGACCTGCTCCCGGTCGAGCCACAGCGAGTCGTATCCGCCAGCGCGCTCGTAGTCGAAGGTGCCACGGAAGCTCTCGTCCTCGCCACCCCACTTCAGCGCACCGTCGAAGCGCAGGTACGACGCGCTGTCAGGGTGCCGTTCGCGCCAGGTGCGGTAGCGGTCGAGGCCGATCAGACGCAGGTAGCGGTACTCGGTCGACCGTGCGCCCGATGAGTTCAGCCATGCGATCGAACGCCCAGATGCGCCATCGGCCGGTTTGCCCGCGGTGACGAGTGTCACCCGGGTTCCGGAGCGCGCGAGGTGGGCCGCGGTCGAGGCGCCGAGGATCCCGGCGCCGATCACGACGACGTGCAGAGGCTGCGATTCGGTCATCTTCATCCTTCGTTCTGTTCGGAGAGGTCGGGGCGACGCAGTGGCGTCTCGGCGTGCAGTCGCTCGATGATCTCGATCACCGAGACCGCGTCTCTCGGATCGACCGGGAGATCCGCGTCTTCGCGAAGTGCGTCAGCGAGGGCGCGGTAGAACGCGCCGTAGTCGCCGCGGTGCGTCGGCAACGGCTTCAGGTCGCCTTCCACGCCGAAGAGCCCCCAGCGCGACGCCGGGGTGACGCCGTAGTCCTCGTCGGCGGGCGAGGCACCGGCATCCAGTGCCGACTCCTGCCCGTCCAGGCCGTGGCTCGTGTACCCGCTCAGAGAGCCGAGCACGTGGAATCGAGGCCCGAACTGCGGAGCGAGAGAGTTCATCCACAGGTGCGAGATGGTGCCCGACTCGTGTCGCAGCGCGACGAAGGCGTCGTCGTCGGCGAGGCCGCCTGGCCGGTTCACCGCCAGCTCGGCCCTCGCCTCCGCGACCGGGCCGAACAGCTGCACGGCCTGGTCGATCAGGTGCGTGCCGAGATCGAACAGGATGCCGCCGCCCTGTGACGCTGATGCCTCGGCCTTCCAGCTCGCTCGCATCTCGGGCTTGAACCACTCGAACCGCGACTCGAAACGACGCACGGCACCGAGACGGCCGGTCTCGACGAGAGCCCGGACGGTCTGGAAGTCGCCATCCCAGCGCCTGTTCTGGAACACCGTGATCCGCCGGCCGAGCCTCTGCGCATGCTCGATGAGCGCCCGGCCCTCATCCGAGGTCGCCGTGAACGGCTTGTCGACGACGACGTCCAGCCCTGCATCGAGCGCGGCCGTCGCGATGCGGGCGTGCGTGGCCGGTGGCGTTCCGATCACGACGAGGTCGAGGTCATGCGCGGCCTCGAGCATCTCGTCGACCGTCGCGAGCACCCGGGCATCCGGATGCCGCGCCGCGGCGTCCGCCGCGCGACCTGCGTCGCCGGTCACGATCACATCCAGCGAGAACGCCGGATCCGCGTCGAGGAACGGCGCATGGAACACGCGGCCAGAGACCCCGTATCCGATGACGGCGGTGCGGATCGGCTCGGCTGATGTCGTCGCCATCACAGCACCTCCGAGAGGAAGAGGCGCAGGCGATCGCTCTGCGGATCGTCGAAGATCTGCTCGGGTGTGCCCGCCTCGACGACCCGGCCCTCATCCATGAAGACGACCTGATCGGCGACCTTGCGCGCGAATCCCATCTCATGCGTCACGACGAGCATCGTCATGCCGCGTTGCGCGAGCTCAGCCATGAGGTTCAGCACGCCCTTGACCAGCTCGGGGTCGAGGGCGCTGGTCGCCTCGTCGAAGAGCATGACCTCAGGCTCCATGGCGAGGGCACGCGCGATCGCGACGCGTTGCTGCTGTCCCCCGGACAGATCGCGAGGGCGATGATCGGCGCGCTCGGCCAGTCCGACCTCGGTGAGCCTGGCCAGCGCGATGCGCTCAGCCTCACCCTTCGCCATGCGCTTCACATTGCGCAGCGCGAGAGCGACATTCTGCTGCGCGGTGTGATCGGGGAACAGGTTGAAATGCTGGAAGACGAGGCCGACCCGGCGGCGGAGCACGTCGGGCTTGAGAGAGAGGGCGTCGTCGTCTGCGAGCTGAACTCGCCCGGCCTTGGGCTCGTGGAGGCGGTTCACTCCGCGCACGAGGGTCGACTTGCCGGACCCCGACGGCCCGATGATGCACGTCGTGGTGCCGGGCTCGACGGTGAGCGAGACGTCGTTGATGACGTCGATGTCGCCGTAGGCCATGCGGAGGTTCTCGATCTGCAGCCGCGAGCCCTCGAAGAAGCGGCCCTCGGTGATGGGCTGGGGTGACGTGTAGGTCATGTGTTCTCTCCTCGGGTGTACACCGGGCTGAGCGACTGCTCGGCCACCTCTTCCAGACCGCTCTTGGGCGGCGTGGGCTTGCGGCGACCGGTGCGGAATCTGTTGTCGAAGTAGTTGACCAGGTGGGTCAGCGGCACGGTGATCACGAGGTAGAAGATGCCGGCCATCACCAGTGGCGACAGGTTGCCGGTCAGCACCGCGGCATCCTGGCCGACGCGGAACAGCTCTCGCTCCGACACCAGCAGCCCGAGGAAGTACACCAGGGAGGAGTCCTTCACGATGGCGATGAACTGGTTCACCAGTGCGGGCAGGACCCGGCGGATGCCTTGCGGGACCACGACCAGGCGCATGGCCGACCCGTAGCTCATGCCCAGTGCGCGGCAGGCCTCGAGCTGACCCCGCTCGACGGACTGGATGCCGGCGCGGAAGATCTCGCCGATGTACGCGCCCGCGATCAGGCTCAGCGCCAGGATGCCGAGCGGGTACGGCGAAGGACCGAACATCTGCCGGCTGATCGAGGCGAAGCCCTGCCCGATCAGCAGAATCGTCAGAATCGCGGGCAGCCCGCGGAAGATGTCTGTGTAGATGCGCGCGGGAACGCGCAGCCACGCGGTACGGGCGACGCCCATGACCGCGAGGATCATGCCGATGACGATGCCGAGCACAGTGGCGGCCACCGAGATGATCAGGGTGTTCACCAGTCCCGTGCCGAGCAGCTGCGGAAGAACCTTCCACATCGCCTCGAAATCGAGGAACGTCTTGATGAGCTTGTCGAGCCAGTCCATGTGGATCTCCTGTTCGAGGTGCGGGGCCGCGTCGGCCGAGGCCCCGCACCGACGAGGCGATTACTCGCCGTCGCCCTCGCCCTGCTCGTCGCTGGGCAGGTACTGGTCGGGCATCGGGGAGCCCGGGAACCACTTCTCGTAGAGCTCCTTCCAGGTGCCGTCCTCCATCGCATCGTGCAGAGCGTCGTTCAGCGCCTCCTTGAACTCGTCCTTGCCCTTCGCGATCGCGAAGCCGGCCGGCGCATCGAACGACGGGATGTCGATCGCGTTCTCGAGGCCGTACTGCTCGGCGTACTCCTTGGCGGCCTCGTAGTCGAGGAAGTGCGCATCGATGGAGCCGCTGTTGACCGCGGAGATCGCCGAGTTGTTGTCCGGGAAGCGGACGAGCTCGGTGTCGGTGAAGTTCTTCACCGCATAGGCCTCCTGCAGGGTGCCCTGCACCACGCCGAGACGCTTGCCGGCAAGACTCTCCTCGTCTGTGATGTCGCTGTCGGGGCTCGCCATCACCGTGAGGTAGCCGGCGAGGTATCCGTCGGAGAAGTCGACCGTCTGCTTGCGCTCATCGGTGATGCCGATCGCGGCCACTCCGACATCGAACTGGCCGTTCGCGACGGCGGCGAGCAGACCGGAGAAGTCCTGACCGGTGAAGACGACCTTCTCGATGCCGATGCGGTTCGCCACGTCGGTGAACAGCTCGACGTCGAAGCCGGTGAACTCGCCGGACTCGTCGGTGAACGTGTAGGGCTTGGAGTCACCGAGGCTTGCCACTCGGATCTCGCCGGGCGTGATCAGACCGTAGGGGTTGTCTTCGGCGGCGTCTCCCCCGCCGCCGGTCGAGGCGGAGGGCGAGCATGCGGCGAGCGCGAGCGCGGCGGTCGCGGCGACGGCGGCCAGGGCCGTTCGGCGGAGTGTGGAGCGGATGCTCATGGGTGTTCCTCTCTGAACTGCAGATCCATGGGGTGGAGGGGCTTGTGATGAGACCGGTCTCAACCTGTTACATTGAGACCGGTCTCAATTCGTTTCGGTGGACGCTACACGGCTTCGAGCGCGACGTCAACCGATAGGTTCGAGATCTGCGATCCGCCGCTGGCGCGGAGAGACGAAGGGGCGACATGAGCGAAACGGGAACCGGGCGCCGAGAGGCCACCGTCAGCGATGTCGCTCGCCTTGCATGCGTGTCGAAAGCGACGGCAGCGCGGGCGCTCGGCGACTACGGTGCCGTGAGCGACGCGGTGCGCGACCGGGTGCAGAAGGCGGCGGACGAGCTCGGCTACCGCCCGAACGCTCTCGCGCGCACCATGAGCACGGGCCGATCGCACACCCTCGGCATCATCATCGGAGACATTGAGAACCCGTTCTTCGCGAAGGCGACTCGCGGGGCAGCGGACGTCGCCGCCGAGGCCGGCTATGACCTCATCCTGTCGAACTCCGACGAGGAGCCCGCCGTCGAGGCGAAGGCGGTCGCCGTGCAGCTCGCGAAACAGGTCGACGGCCTGCTCATCGCGCCGGCGTCGTCGCTCGAGCCCGGCAATCTGCAGCCCGTGCTCGATGCGGGTCGGCCCCTCGTGCTCTTCGACCGCACGGTGCCCGGCGTCGAGGTCGACGCGGTCATCACCGACAACCGCGCGGGTGCGCGGCAGCTCACGGAGCTGATGCTCGACGCCGGCCACCGCCGGATCGCGTTCATATCGACGCTGGCTCACGACGGCGCCTTCCGCACGGGAGAAGAGCTCTCGTCATCGGCAGTGGCCGACCGCGTCATCGGATTCATGGAGACGCTGGCCGCCGCAGGAGTGGCGCATCCGGCCACCTTCGTCCACCTCAACGCCCGTCGTGACGGCGTCGATGCGCTCGCTGCCCGGCTGCTCGACGGCGACGACGCGGTGACCGCGATCATCGCCTCCGACAGCCTCATCGCACTGGCGGTGTTCAGGGCCGCACAGGAGCGAGGCGTGCTGATCCCCCAGCAGCTCTCGCTCGCGGGCTTCGATGACGCTCCGTGGATGAGCGTGACCACCCCTGGTGTCACCGTGGTCGAGCAGCCCATCCACGAGATCGGCGCTCAGGCGACACGCATCCTGCTGCACCGGATCAGGGGCGATGGGCGACCCGTCGAGACGACGGTGCTGCCTCAGAAGCTGGTGGAACGTGGATCAGTGGCGTCGCCGGAGCGTTGAGCGACGAAGAAGGCGGATGCTGAGCAGCATCCGCCTTCTTCCATAGGCGAGGACGGATGAGATCAGAAGTCCCAGTCGTCGTCTTCCGTGGCCTCGGCCTTGCCGATCACGTACGACGAGCCCGACCCCGAGAAGAAGTCGTGGTTCTCGTCGGCGTTGGGCGACAGTGCCGACAGGATCGCCGGGTTCACGTTGGTGACCGTGGAGGGGAACATCGGCTCGTAGCCGAGGTTCATCAGCGCCTTGTTGGCGTTGTAGTGCAGGAACTTCTTGACGTCCTCGGTCAGGCCGACACCGTCGTAGAGGTCCTGGGTGTACTGCACCTCGTTCTCGTAGAGCTCGAACAGCAGGTTGAAGGTGTAGTCCTTCAGCTCCTGACGGCGCTCCTCGGTCTCGTTCTCGAGGCCCTTCTGGAACTTATAGCCGATGTAGTACCCGTGCACGGCCTCGTCACGGATGATGAGGCGGATGAGGTCGGCCGTGTTCGTCAGCTTCGCCTTCGACGACCAATAGATCGGCAGGTAGAAGCCCGAGTAGAACAGGAACGACTCGAGCAGCGTCGAGGCCACCTTGCGCTTGAGCGGGTCGTCACCACGGTAGTAGTCGACGATGATCTGCGCCTTCTTCTGCAGGTTCTGGTTCTCGACGGACCAGCGGAAGGCCTCGTCGATCTCCTTCGTCGAGCACAGGGTCGAGAAGATCGACGAGTAGCTCTTCGCGTGCACCGACTCCATGAACGCGATGTTGGTGTACACCGCCTCCTCGTGCGGGGTGATCGCGTCGGGGATCAGCGAGACCGCGCCCACGGTGCCCTGGATCGTGTCGAGCAGGGTGAGCCCCGTGAACACCCGCATGGTGAGCAGCTGCTCGTCGTGGGTCAGTGTGTTCCACGACTGCACGTCGTTCGACAGCGGCACCTTCTCGGGAAGCCAGAAGTTGTTCACGAGGCGGTTCCACACCTCGAGGTCCTTCTCGTCCTCGATGCGGTTCCAGTTGATCGCCTGCACGTGGTCGATCAGCGTGAGCTTGGGAGACGGAGTCATTCCACCAATCCTGTTCTAGAAAAAAGCCTGATCAGAAGGCAATTACAACATGCAGCTGACGCACTCGGACATGTCGGTCCCCTCGAGGGCGAGCTGGCGAAGACGGATGTAGTAGATCGTCTTGATGCCCTTGCGCCATGCATAGATCTGCGCCTTGTTGATATCGCGGGTGGTGGCGGTGTCCTTGAAGAACAGCGTCAGCGACAGGCCCTGGTCGACGTGCTGGGTGGCGGCGGCGTACGTGTCGATGACCTTCTCGTAGCCGATCTCGTACGCGTCCTGGTAGTACTCCAGGTTGTCGTTCGTCATGAACGGCGCCGGGTAGTACACGCGACCGAGCTTGCCCTCCTTGCGGATCTCGACCTTCGACGCGATCGGGTGGATCGACGACGTCGAGTTGTTGATGTACGAGATCGAGCCGGTCGGCGGCACCGCCTGCAGGTTCTGGTTGAACAGACCGTGCTGCTGGATGCTCTCGCGCAGCTCGATCCAGTCCTGCTGCGCGGGGATGAACTTGCCGGCGAAGAGCTCCTTGACCTTCTCCGTCGCGGGCACCCAGGCCTGTTCGATGTACTTGTCGAAGAACTCGCCCGACGCGTAGGTGGAGTCGGCGAAGCCATCGAAGGTCTCGCCGCGCTCGATGGCGAGCTTGTTCGACGCCTTCAGCGCGTGGAACAGCACGGTGTAAAAGTAGATGTTCGTGAAGTCGATGCCCTCTTCCGAACCGTAGAAGACGCGCTCGCGGGCGAGATAGCCGTGCAGGTTCATCTGGCCGAGGCCGATGGCGTGCGAGCGATCGTTGCCGTCCTCGATCGAGCGCACCGAGTTGATGTGGCTCTGGGTGCTGACGGCGGTCAGCGCGCGGATGGCGGTCTCGACGGTCTTGCCCAGGTCATCGGCATCCATCGCCAGGGCGATGTTCATCGAGCCGAGGTTGCACGAGATGTCCTTGCCGATCTGGTCGTACGACAGGTCGTCGTTGTACGTGGTCGGCGTGTTCACCTGCAGGATCTCGCTGCACAGGTTCGACATGTTGATGCGGCCCTTGATCGGGTTCGCCTTGTTCACCGTGTCTTCGAACATGATGTACGGGTAACCCGACTCGAACTGGATCTCGGCGAGAGTCTGGAAGAACTCGCGTGCGTTGATCTTCGTCTTCTTGATGCGCGAGTCGTCGACCATCTCGTGGTACTTCTCGGTCACCGAGATGTCGCCGAAGGGCACGCCGTAGACGCGCTCGACGTCGTACGGCGAGAACAGGTACATGTCCTCGCCCTTCTTTGCGAGCTCGAACGTGATGTCGGGCACGACGACGCCCAGCGAAAGCGTCTTGATGCGGATCTTCTCGTCGGCGTTCTCACGCTTCGTGTCGAGGAAGCGCATGATGTCGGGGTGGTGCGCGTTGAGGTACACCGCGCCCGCACCCTGCCGGGCGCCGAGCTGGTTGGCGTAGCTGAAGCTGTCTTCGAGCAGCTTCATCACCGGGATGATGCCGGATGACTGGTTCTCGATCTGCTTGATCGGCGCACCCGACTCGCGGATGTTCGACAGCAGCAGCGCGACGCCGCCGCCGCGCTTGGACAGCTGCAGCGACGAGTTGATGCCGCGGGCGATCGACTCCATGTTGTCTTCGATCCGCAGCAGGAAGCAGCTGACGAGCTCACCGCGCTGCGCCTTGCCGGCGTTGAGGAAGGTCGGGGTGGCTGGCTGGAAGCGGCCGGAGATGATCTCCTCGACGAGGTCGATCGCGACCTGCTCGTCGCCCTCGGCGAGCGCGAGCGCGGTCATCACGACGCGGTCTTCGAAGCGCTCGAGGTAGCGCTTGCCGTCGAAGGTCTTCAGCGTGTAGCTCGTGTAGTACTTGAACGCGCCGAGGAAGGTCTCGAAGCGGAACTTCTTCGAGTACGCCAGGTCGTTGAGCTTCTGCACGAAGTCGAACGAGTACTGCTCGATCACGGCGCCCTCGTAGTACTGCTTCTCGACGAGGTAGTCGAGGCGCTCCTTGAGGGAGTGGAAGAACACGGTGTTCTGGTTGACGTGCTGCAGGAAGTACTCCCGCGCGGCGCGCTTGTCGGCGTCGAACTGGATCTTGCCGTTCGCGTCGTACAGGTTGAGCATCGCGTTGAGGGCGTGATAGTCGAGCCCTTCGTACGCGGGGTTCACCTTGAACTCGACTGCGTCTGTCACTGTCGCTTCCACCATCGTTCCAATCCGTCGCTCACGCGATCGACGTCGTCCTGTGTGCCGAATACCTCGAAGCGATACAAGTGGGGCACGTCGCACTTGCGGCTGATGATCTCTCCGGCGAGGCAGAACGCCTCGCCGAAATTCGTGTTGCCCGCGGAGATGACCCCGCGGATGTGGCGCCGGTTGCGCTCGTCGTTGAGGAACCGGATGACCTGCTTGGGCACGGCGCCCTTCTCCTCACCGCGCCCCTGCCCGCCCCCGTAGGTCGGGGTGACGAGGACGAACGGCTCGTCTACGACGAGCGGCTCCTCGGTGCGGAGCAGGGGGATGCGGCGGGCGGGAAGGCCGAGCTTCTCGATGAATCGTGCGGTGTTACCCGACGCGCTCGAGAAGTAGACCAGGAGCGGCACCGCAGTCGCGACCATGCTCACAGTTCACCTCGGTTCCTGAGCGTCGTCGAAGGACGATTCCTGAGCGCCGTCGAAGGATCACGCGAGACGGGCTGCGAGCTCGTCGATCTTGTCGGGACGGAAGCCCGACCAGTGGCCGTCATCGGTGACGACGACGGGTGCCTGCATGTACCCGAGCGCTTTGACCTGCTCGAGCGCCGAGGCGTCTTCCGAGAGGTCGGTGATCTGGTACTCGATGCCCTTGGCGTCGAGGGCGCGGTAGGTCGCGTTGCACTGCACGCAGGAAGGCTTGGTGTAGACCGTGATCGACATGGTGATGTCTGATTCCCCTCTGATCCAGGTGGTTTCTCCGGCAGACCTCCGCCGGGACTTCAATACTACATATGGGGACGGACATTGGAAGCGACCACAAGGGGTAGTAGTTACATCCGTGTAGTTTTCCACTGCTCTCCCCAGATACAACACAGCTTGTCCACGCTTTCTTCCACAGCCCTCGCGCACCCGAGAGGTCGCTCGGACCGCGGATTCACGCGGCTTGCAAGGCCGGCTGGTGAATCCATCCACAGGCAGGACGGTACGCCCGGCCACCGACATCCGATTTCCTGTGGAGAAGCTTCCCCGGCGTGTCGCGGCGCGTCGCCACCGAGCCGTCTCGCGCCGCCGAGCGCGCGCCGGATAATCTGCTCTGATGGCGGGATATCGGGACCTCCTTCGCACGCCCGGTGTGGCGCGGATGATCGCCGCACAGCTGGTGGCGCGCTTCCCCAACGGGATGACGAGCCTGGCGATCCTGCTGCACGTCGAGCAGCAGACCGGATCGTACGGCGCGGCCGGCATCGTGCTCGCCGCGGCCTCGGTCGGGCAGGCCGTCGCCGGTCCCGTCACGAGCCGCTGGATGGGCGCCTGGGGCATGCGCCGCGTGCTCACCCTCACCCTCATCGTCTGCGTACTCGCCGTGCTCGGTCTCGCGCTGCTTCCGCTCGGCCTGCCCGGCTACATGGCCTTCGCCCTGCTCGCGGGGCTGTCGACCCCGCCCGTGCAGGCGGCCGTGCGCACCATCTACCCCAAGCTCGTCAACGCCGGTCAGCTCACTCCTCTGTTCTCGCTCGACGCGTCGCTGCAGGAGATCATCTGGATCGTCGCACCGGTGGTCATCACCGTCGTGTCCACCCAGGTCGGCACGGTGCAGGGCCTGCTGCTGGTCGCGGCGATCCTCGTGCTGGGCGGGGCGTGGTTCATCCTCTCCCCTGAGGTCGGTCGCGTCCGCATCCCGCGCAGCCGTCGCGCGTTCGGCCGCGTGGTGCTCAAGCCCCCGGTGATGCTCGCGACGGTCATCGGCTTTCTGCTCATCGGCGCCTGCTCGGCGGTCGAGGTGGGCGTCGTCGCGACCTTCGGGCACGGCGGGCTCGAGGCCGGACTCGTGCTCGCGGTCTTCTCGGTCGGCAGCCTCGTGGGCGGCCTGGCGTTCGGGCACATCCCCATCGGCCCGTGGGCGATGGCCCGCCGCCTGCTCATCGTGACGATCGGTCTCGGCCTGACGATGGTGTCGCTGAACATCTTCTGGCTCGGCGGCACCCTGGTGCTCGCCGGTGTCGGCATCGCACCCGCTCTGGCCGTGCTCTTCGCGATCACCACCGCCAGCGTGAAGTTCAGCGAGACGGCCGAGGCGTTCGGCTGGGCGGGCACCGGGCAGCTGATCGGCGCCGCCGCGGGGTCGGCGGTGGCGGGCATCCTCATCGATCAGTCCGGGCCGACGGGCGCGTATCTGGCGGCCGCCCTGTTCGCCCTGGTCGGCCTGGTCGTCTCGATCGTTTTCGTCCGCGCCTTCCCCGACCTGCGCCACCGCGACCCCTCTCCTTATCCCGACACCGAGCCGATCCAGACCGCCCGCATCTAGGCTGGTCGCGTGCCCGCACCGATCACTCTCCCTCGTCTGGTGTGGGGCGACGGTCCCCGCCGCGCCCTGCTCGTCCACGGCCTGGGTTCGTCGGCAGCGCTGATGTGGCGCATCGGCGCCGCACTGGCGGATGCCGGGTGGCAGGCCACCGCGGTCGACCTGCGCGGTCATGGCGACGCGCCCCGCGCGCTCGATTACTCGGTCGCCGCCTACGGCGCCGACGTCGCAGCCGTTCGCCCGGAGGGCGACGACGAATGGGATGCCGTGATCGGGCACTCGCTGGGCGGCGCCTCGACCGTGGTCGCCGCGACCATGGCATCCGGATGGACGAGGCGCCTGGTGCTGATCGATCCGGCGATCCACGTCGCCGGGCGCGACGAGGGGATCATCCGCCGCAGCCAGAAGCGCGCGTTCGCGGCGCCCGATGTCGAGTCGGTGCGCACAGAGCATCCCGATTGGCATCCGCAGGACGTGGAGCTGAAGGTGGATGCCGTGCTTCGGGCCAGCCGATGGGCCGTCGAGCAGACCAGCGTGCAGAACCAGCCCTGGGACGTGCGCGCGCAGGCAGCGCAGCTCGACATCCCGACCCACATCGTGGGAGCCGACCCCGAGGTGTACAGCCTGTTCACCGGCGAGCTGGCCGATTCGGTGCTCGAGAACCCGCACATCACCATGTCGGTCGTCGCCGGCGCCGGACACTCACCCCACCGCGATCGTCCCGAAGAGACGATCCGGCAGATCCTGGAGGCCCTCTCGTGAGCGCATTCGACCCCGCAGATCATCTGCCCGACGACGTGCTCGAGCGCATCCGCGAGCGGGCAGCCGTGCACGACCGCGAGAACACCTTCCCTCAGCACGATCTCGACGAGCTGCGCGAGCCCGGCTACCTGTCGATCCTCGTGCCGCGCGAGCGCGGCGGCGCGGGTCTCGGTCTCGCCGAGGCGGCGGTGCTGCAGCAGCGCCTCGCCTCCGCGGCACCCGCCACGGCACTGGCGATCAACATGCACCTGGTGTGGACGGGTGTGGCGAAGGTGTTCAGCGACCGCGGTGTGCCGGGGCTGGAGTTCGTGCAGGACGGCGCCGTCGCCGGTGACGTCTTCGCGTTCGGCATCAGCGAGGGCGGCAACGATCTGGTGCTGTTCGGCAGCGACACGGATGCCGTGCCGCAGAGCGACGGCGGCTACGCCTTCACGGGCACGAAGATCTTCACCTCCCTCGCCCCGGTGTGGACCAAGCTCGGCCTGCACGGCCTCGACACCACGAGTCCGGATGCCCCGAAGCTCGTGTTCGCCTTCATCGACCGCACCGACGCCGTGACCACGAGCGACGACTGGGACACCCTCGGCATGCGCGGCACGCAGAGTCGCACCACGCGCCTGAACGGTGCGGTCGCGGCGCCCGAGCACGTGGTGCGCCGCATCGATCCCGGCCCGAACCCCGACCCGATCGTGTTCGGCATCTTCAGCGTCTTCGAGATCCTGCTGGCATCGGTGTACACCGGCATCGCCCGGCGCGGACTCGACCTCGCTGTCGGCGCCGCGAAGGCGCGCCGCTCGAAGAAGACCGGGACGACGTACAGCCAGGATCCCGACATCCGGTGGCGGATCGCCGAGATGGCGCTGGCGTACGACGCCCTGCCGCCGCAGATCGCCGCGCTCGCGCGCGACGTCGACGACAGCGCCGGCCACGGTGCGCGCTGGTTCACGCTGCTGTCGGGGCTGAAGCACCGCGCCGTCGTGATGGCGAAGCAGGTCGTCGACGAGGCGATGCTCGTCGCCGGCGGCGGCTCGTACTTCTCCGCGAACGAGCTGTCGCGCCTGTACCGTGACGTGCTCGCCGGCATGTTCCACCCGTCCGACCCGGAGTCGGCGCACTCGACGGCCGCCTCGGCCTGGCTGGGCCCACTCGAGGGCTGAGGCTCCGCCCTGATCAGGCTGCGAAGACGCGCGCTCCCTCGACCCAGGTGCCGAGAACGCGCGTCTCGCCGATCTGCTCCGGTTCGCCCCTCGAAGGGGTCGCGGTCGAGCAGCGCGAGATCGGCCAGCATGCCCACCCGGATCATTCCCGTCTCGGGCAGGCTGTTCACCCGCGCCGACCCGGCGGTGTACGCCTGCAGGGCGGTGCTATCCAGAACACGCTGTGGGTCGGCATCCTCGGCACGCTGCTGTGTCTGCTCCGAGAACGAGTCCGTTGTCAGAGCTGCGCCATCCTGCCGATATGGTCTACTTGCGGTCGAAGTCGAAGGCCTTGAGCAGCTCGCCGACCGCCGTCTCGCGCTGTTCGCCGCCCTCCTCGAACATGTGCGTGACATGCGTGCGCAGATGGTTCTCGAGCAGCAGGCGGTTGAGCGACTCCAGCGAGCGCTGCACGGCACGCGACTGCGTGATGATGTCCATGCAGTACTCCTCGTTCTCGATCATCCGCGCGATCCCGCGCAGCTGACCCTCGAGGATGCTGGTGCGGTGCAGCGCGCGCTTCTTGATGTCGTCGATCACCCTTCAAGCGTAGTCACCGTGAAAGGATGTCGACATGTCGCGAACACCGATGGCGCTGCTGTCGCCCGCCGATCAGGAGCGACTGCGCGGCCTGCGCCGTATGAAGGCTGTGGCCCTCGGTGCGCTCATCTTCATGGCCGTCGTGTTCGTGCTCTCGTTCTGGCTCGAAGCACGGCATCCCTGGCTCGGATACGTCCGCGCGGCCGCGGAAGGCGGCATGGTGGGCGCTCTGGCCGACTGGTTCGCGGTGACCGCCCTGTTCCGGCGCCCGCTCGGGCTGCCGATCCCGCACACCGCGATCATTCCCAACCGCAAGGACGAGATCGGCCGCACGCTCGGCGAGTTCGTCGAGACCAACTTCCTGGCGAGCGACGTCGTGCGCGACAAGCTGTCGACGACCGCACTTTCGCAGCGACTGGGCGAATGGCTCACGCACGAGGCGCACGCCGAGCGTGTGGGCTCGGAGGCGGCGACGGCCGCGTCGGCGGTGCTGCGCGCTCTGAGCGACGACGACGTTCAGAGCCTGATCGCCGACCTCGCGCGCGAGCACCTCATCGAGCCGGACTGGGCGCCGTCGGCCGGCACCTGGCTGCAGCGCATCGTCGAGGCAGACGCGCATCGCGGAGCCGTCGACCTCGCGGTCGACAGCCTCGGCGCGTGGCTGGAGAACAACGCAGCGGCCTTCCAGGGGCTCATCTCACGACGACTGCCGTCCTGGGTGCCCCGTCTCGCCCACCGCTTCGTCGACGAGACCGCCTACAGCGAGGCGCTCAAGTTCGTCCGCGCCGTGCACGCCGATCCCCGGCATCCGGCCCGCCTCGCCCTCGACGGCTACCTCGCCCGCCTCGCCGACGGCCTGCAGCACGACGAAGCCATGCGCGACCGGCTCGAGAGCGCGAAGACGACGCTGTTCGACAGCCCGCGGGTGGGCGAGCTCGCCGCGCAGGCATGGAACACCGCCAAGGCGGGCCTGCTCGACGCGCTCGCCGACCCCGAGAGCGGGCTGCGCCGCAGGGCGGCCGCCACGATCGCCGAGATCGGGCAGCGGCTGGCCACCGACCCGACGCTGCAGGCGCGGGTCGACGGCTGGGTGACGGACGCGGCCGTGTTCCTCGTCGACCGGTACCGCCACGACATCGCGTCGATCATCACCGACACCGTCGAGAAGTGGGATCCGGCCGAGACCACGGAGAAGATCGAGCTCATGGTCGGGCGCGACCTGCAGTACATCCGCCTGAACGGCACCGTCGTGGGGGCGCTCGCGGGTCTGACGATCTACGCCGTGGCGCACGCCCTCATCCCCGGGGGGATCGGCTGAGCCGCTCCCGCGGCGATGGCCCCGCGTCGCCGGGCAGCGTCAGGCCGCGACCGCCTCGGCGATCGGCGTCTCGCCGTCGTCGGATCAGGCCGCGACTGCCTCGGCGATCGGCGTCTCGCCGTCGTTGAAGAGAATGGTGCGGCCGACCGTCGAGTCGTCGACGAGCACCTGTGCGATGACCTCCGCCACGTTCGCGCGCGAGACCTGATCGGATTCGCTCGAGGTGACATCGATGCGCCCGGTGCCCTCTTCGAGGGTGAGCGCGCTCGGTCCCAGCACCGTCCAGTCGAGCTCGGACGAGCGCAGGTGCTCGTCTGCGGCGGCCTTCGCCTCGGCATAGGCGTGGAAGGGGTTGTCGGCCGGAACCCCGTGCTCCCGCGAGGCGCCGAAGTACGACACCATCACGTAGCGGCGCACACCGGCATCCGCCGCTGCGTCCATCGACCGCACCGCGGCGTCGCGATCGACCGCGCGGGTGCGAGCGGCGTCTCCGCCACCGGCGCCCGCTGACCACACCACGGCGTCGTGACCGGAGAGAAGCTCGGCGATCGCCGCCTGGTCCTGCTGCTCGATGTCGAACACGACCGGCTCCGCACCGGCCGCACGCACGTCGTCGACGTGGTCGGGGTTGCGGATCACAGCGGTCACCTCGTCACCGCGGGCAGAGAGAAGAGGGGCGAGCAGCAGGGCGACCTTTCCGTGGCCGCCGAAGATCACGATTCGAGCCATGCCTCCACCGTACGCCGCTTCGGCGAGGGCGGGGTCCGCTCAGCGACACTTCCGCTGCGGTATGAGACTGACACTCAGACGTCAAGCCTCGTGCTGGAAGAGAAGTCTCGCGACGGGCCCGGCTAGCGCGCGGCGAGGCCCGCGAGCAGTTCGAGCACGCACAGCGCGGCGAGCCGCACAGTGCGGGCGTCGTCGGCATCGGCTGTGGCGTCGACCTCGGCGATGTCGGCGCTGACCACCTTCGCGTCCGAGGCGATCGCGCGCACCAGAGCGCGCAGCTCCCATGCGGCGAGGCCGCCGGGCACGCTGGCCGGGCAACCCGGTGCGACGGCCCGGTCGGCGACGTCGACGTCGATGTCGAGATGGATGCGCGATCCCGCCCCCGCGGTCGCGAGCGCGTCGGCCACCACCGAGGGGATGCCCTTCGCGCGCACCTCGTCGAGCGTGATCACCCGGATGCCGAGCTCGGCCGCGCGATGCGCGTATGCGGCCGAGTTCGCGAAGTCGGCGATGCCGATCTGCACGATGCGGGCCGGGTCGATGCGCTCGCCGACCGGGGCGTCCTCGATCAGGCGGCGCACCGGGGAGCCGTTCGAGACGCCCTCGCGCAGGTCGAAGTGCGCGTCCAGCGTGATCAGGGCGTCGGCTCCGGCGCCCCTGGCGACCGGGTAGGTGAGCGAGTTGTCACCGCCGAGCGCGATGACCAGCCGCGCCTGCCCGGCGAGCTCGTGCACCCGTTCGACGGCGCGCTGCACGCCATCGTCGCCGTCGGGCTCGCGCACGTCGCCGGCGTCGACGATTCGCAGCGCCTGATTCAGATCCACCACCGGCGGCCCCATCACCGCCGCGCTGTAGCGTGGCAGCGCATCGCGGATCGCCGCGGGCGTCGCGTGGGCTCCGGTCGGCGACAGCGAGGTGCGCCAGGTCGGGATGCCGATCAGCGCGGCATCCGCCCTCTCCCCAGGCTTCGCCGCGGGCCACGACCCGGCGCGGGGCCAGAGCTCGTCGTGCGAGAGTGCCATGCTCATCCCTTCCGCCAGACGGACACGCCGTCCTTCCACACCTGCCGCACGAGCGGCACCCCCGGTCGGTACGCGAGGTGCACGCTGGTCGGTGCGTCCAGCAGCACGAGATCGGCGCGTGCGCCGGGGGTGATCACGCCGACGTCCGAGCGCCGCAGCGCGGCTGCTCCCCCGGCGGTCGCCGCCCAGACTGCTTCGGCCGGCGTCATCCCCATCTCGCGCACGGCGAGCGCGATGCAGAAGGGCATCGACGAGGTGAAGCTCGAGCCGGGATTCGTGTCGCAGGCGATGGCGACCGTGACACCCGCATCGATCAGGCGACGCGCGTCGGGGTACGGCTGCCGGGTCGAGAACTCCACTCCCGGCAGCAGGGTGAGCACGGTGTCGGATGCGGCGAGGGCGGCGACGTCGTCGTCGGTCAGGTACGTGCCGTGGTCCACGGACGCCGCTCCGAGCTCGACCGCCAGCCGCACACCGTCGCCGGGGCCGAGCTGGCCGGCGTGCATCCGCGGCCTCAGCCCGCGGGCGAGGCCCGCCTCGAGCACCCGCCGCGACTGCGCGACGGTGAACGCGCCCGTCTCGCAGAACACGTCGATCCACTTCGCGTGCGGGGCGCAGGCATCCAGCATCTCGCCGATCACCAAGTCGACGTAGTCGTCGCCACGATCGGCGTACTCGGCCGGCACGACGTGCGCGCCGAGGTACGTGACCTCGTCGGTGACCTCGGCGGCGAGACGCACCAGACGCTCCTCGGTCTCGACGTCCAGACCGTAACCGCTCTTTATCTCGACGGTCGTGGTGCCCTGGGCCAGCATCTCGTCGACGAACCCGCGAACTCGCGCCCGCAGCTCGCCGTCGCTCGCGTCGCGGGTAGCGGCGACCGTGGAGCGGATGCCGCCTGCGGCGTACCTCTGCCCCGCCATGCGCGCCTCGAACTCGGCCGCCCGATCGCCGCCGAACACGAGATGGCTGTGGCTGTCGACGAAGCCGGGGATGACGGCGCGGCCGCCGGCGTCGACGATCGCGTCGGCTGACGGCGCCTCGGACGAGGGGCCGACCCACGAGATCGAGTCGTCCTCGACGAGGACGGCCGCGCCGCGCATCCCCTTCGACAGGTTCAGAGGCCCGATCGGCTGCGCGCCGGTGCCTGCCTGGGCCGCTGAGCCTGTCGAAGCACCGACATTCGTCGTGAGCTCCCCGATGTCGGTGATGAGCGTGGTGGTCACAGCATCGGCACCTTGAGTCCGCGTTCCCGGGCTATGTCTCGCGCGTGCTCGTAGCCGGCGTCGACATGGCGCATGACACCGGTGCCGGGATCGTTGGTCAGCACCCGCTCGAGCTTCTGCGCGGCGAGCTCCGAGCCGTCGGCGACGCATACCTGGCCGGCGTGGATCGAGCGACCGATGCCGACGCCGCCCCCGTGGTGCAGCGACACCCAGCTGGCGCCGGATGCCGTGTTCAGCAGCGCATTGAGCAGTGGCCAGTCGGCGATCGCGTCGGAGCCGTCCTTCATGGCCTCGGTCTCCCGGTAGGGCGATGCGACCGAGCCCGAGTCGAGGTGGTCGCGCCCGATCACGATCGGCGCCGAGAGCTCGCCCGACGCGACCATCTCGTTGAACTTCAGTCCGGCGAGGTGGCGCTCCTTGTAGCCGAGCCAGCAGATGCGCGCAGGGAGGCCTTCGAAGTGCACCGTGTCGCCCGCCTTGTCGAGCCAGCGGTGCAGGGCCCTGTCTTCGGGGAACAGCTCGGCGATCGCGCGGTCGGTCTTGTAGATGTCTTCGGGATCGCCCGACAGAGCGGCCCAGCGGAAGGGCCCCCGGCCCTCTTCGAACTGCGGGCGGATGTACGCCGGCACGAAGCCGGGAAAGTCGAACGCGCGGTCGAACCCGCCCAGCTGCGCCTCAGCGCGGATCGAGTTGCCGTAGTCGAAGACGGCCGCCCCCGCGTCCTGGAATGCGACCATGGCGGCGACGTGTGCGGCCATCGACTCGCGTGAGCGCCGGGTGAACTCCTCGGGGTCGCGCGCCGCCTCGGCTTTCCAGGTCTCGATCGGGACACCGACCGGCAGGTAGGCGAGCGGGTCGTGGGCGCTGGTCTGGTCGGTGACGACGTCGATCGCCAGCTCACCGGCATCCTGACGGCGCTTCAGCTCGGGGAACACCTCGGCCGCGTTGCCGACGACGCCCACCGACAGCGCCTCACCGGCCTGCTTCGCCGCGACGACCCGGGCGACCGCGGCATCGAGATCGGTGGTGTACTCGTCGAGGTAGCCGTGATCGACGCGGCGCGACAGGCGCGACTCGTCGACGTCGACGATCAGCACGACGCCCTCGTTGAGGGTGACCGCGAGCGGCTGGGCGCCGCCCATGCCGCCGGCGCCGCCGGTGAGGGTGAGAGTGCCCTTGAGCGAGTCCCTGCCCAGCGAGCGGGCCACCGCGGCGAAGGTCTCGTAGGTGCCCTGCAGGATGCCCTGGGTGCCGATGTAGATCCACGACCCGGCGGTCATCTGGCCGTACATCATCAGGCCGAGCGACTCGAGCCGGCGGAACTCGGGCCAGGTCGCCCAGTCGCCGACGAGGTTGGAGTTGGCGATGAGCACGCGCGGTGCCCACTCATGCGTGCGGAACACGCCGACGGGCTTTCCGGACTGCACGAGCAGGGTCTCGTCGGGCTCGAGTTCGTCGAGGGTGCGGACGATCGCGTCGTATGCCTCCCAGCTGCGCGCTGCTCGCCCCGTGCCGCCGTAGACGACGAGGTCTTCGGGGTGCTCGGCGACCTCGGGATCGAGGTTGTTCATCAGCATCCGCTTGGCGGCTTCCGCGCCCCAGCTCTTGGCCGTGCGCGTGTTGCCGCGCGGGGCGCGGACGGTTCGGGTGGTGTCAGACATTCGCGTGCTCCTTCGCGGTGCGCAGTACCGCGCCCGAGCGGACGAGCTCGGTCACGGCCTCCATGTCGGGTGAGAGGAAGTGGTCGGGTCCGGGGCCGGCGGCCACGGTGCGGATCAGGTCCCGGACGGCGCCCGTCGCGGGCCCGGCCTGAAGCGGGGCGCGCAGGTCGAGCGCGCGGGCTCCGGTGAGGATCTCGATCGCGAGCACTCTCGTGAGGCCGTCGATGGCGCGACGCAGCTTGCGCGCCCCCGACCAGCCCATCGACACATGGTCCTCCTGCATGGCGGACGAGGGGATCGAGTCGACCGACGACGGCACGGCCAGGCGCTTGAGCTCGGAGACGATCCCGGCGGCGGCGTACTGCGCGATCATCAGGCCGGAGTCGACGCCCACCTCGTGTGCGAGGAAGGGAGGGAGGCCGTGACTGCGCGCGGGATCGAGCGCGCGATCGGTGCGCCGCTCGGAGACGGATGCCACGTCCGCGACAGAGATCGCGAGGAAGTCGAGCACCGCGGCGATGGGCGCCCCGTGGAAGTTGCCGTTGGATTCGATGCGCCCGTCGGCGGTGACGACCGGGTTGTCGACCACGGATGCCAGCTCGCGTTCCGCGATGACAGCGGCGTGCGCCATCGTGTCGCGCGCAGCACCGTGTACCTGCGGCGAGCAGCGCAGCGAATACGCGTCCTGCACGCGCCCGTCCTCCGGACCCTTGTGGCTGTGCACCATGGGCGACTCGCCGAGGAACGCCCGCAGGTTCGCCGCAGAGGCGCGCTGACCCGCCTGCGGGCGCAGCGCCATCAGGTCGGCGGCGAACACGGCGTCTGTGCCCAGCTGCGACTCGATCGACATCGCGGCCGCGAGGTCGGCGGTCGTGACGAGGGTCTCGAGGTCGTCGAGCGCGAGCAGCAGCATCCCGAGCATCCCGTCGGTGCCGTTGATCAGCGCGAGCCCCTCCTTCTCGACGAGCACGAGCGGCTCGATTCCGGCGGCCGCGAGAGCGTCGGCCGCGGGCATGAGTGTACCTTCGGAGTCGCGGACGTCGCCTTCCCCCATCGATGCCAGTGCCACGTGGGCGAGCGGGGCGAGGTCGCCCGAGCAGCCGAGGGATCCGTACTCGCGCACGACGGGCGTGATGCGTGCGTTGAGCATGGCCGCGTACGTGTCGATGACGACGGGTCGCACACCCGTGTGACCGGATGCCAGGGTCTGCAGCCGCAGCAGCTGAAGCGCGCGCACGACCTCGGTCTCGACCTCCGCCCCGGTGCCGGCGGCATGCGAGCGGATCAGGCTGACCTGGAGCTGCCGGCGGCGCTCAGGAGCGATGAAGGTCGTCGCGAGAGCGCCGAAGCCGGTCGAGACGCCGTAGTGCGGCTCGGGGTCTGCAGCCATGCCGTCGACGACGGCGCGGGCTGCTGCGACGCGGGCCCGCGCAGAGTCGGCGATCGCGACGGGGGCGAGGTGGCGGGCGACGGCGACGACATCGGCGGGAGACAGGGTGGCCGCGCCGACGACCGCGGGAGAGGAATGCTGCATGTCTCGATTCCACACCGTCGCCGCTCCAGGCGGGTGCCGCAGTGCCAGACTGTGTCTGTGATCCCAGACAGTCCGGATGCCCGCATCCGCCGCCCGCAGGTGCCGGCCGCAGACCAGACGCTGCGCATTCTGCAGCACCTCGCCCGGCGCCCCGCGCCGATCGCGGCGACAGCGCTGGCGCGTGAGCTGGCGATCCCGCGCTCCACGATCTATCACCTCCTTGCGACCCTCGAGCAGCACGGCTTCGTGGTGCACCTCCCGCAGGAGCGCCGCTGGGGGCTGGGCACCAGTGCGTTCGAGCTCGCCGGAGGCTATGCCAGGCAGGAGCCGCTGGCACGGCTCGGCAGGCCGATCCTCGCCGCCCTCGCAGACCGCGTGGGCGAGAGCGCACATCTGGCGGTGATGAGCGGGCGCGACGTGCTCTACATCGTCGAGGAGCGCGCCGCTCGGCGTCCCGCCCTGGTGACCGACGTCGGGGTGCGGCTGCCTGCGCATCTGACGGCCACCGGCCGCGCGATGCTGGCGGCGCTGCCCGCCGCTCAGGTGCGGGCGCTGTATCCGGATGCCGCGGCATTCACCGATCGGACGGGCCGCGGCCCCGTCCGGCCCTCCGAGCTGCGCGAGGTGCTGCGCCAGGTACGGCAAGCACGAGTGGCCACGGAAGACGGAGAGGTGACCCCGGGTTTCCGATCTGTGGCCGCGGCCGTGCACGACCACGCCGACTGGCCGATCGCGGCGGTAGCCGTGACGTGGGAGGACCGGCAGGAGGCACCCGAGGCCGCCGAGGTGCTGCACGCCGCCGGCACGCTGCAGACCAGGCTCGGCTACGACCGTCGATGAACGACGAAGGGCGCCGTGGGCTGCCAGATGCAGCATCCACGACGCCCTCGACGAGCGGGACTCAGCCCGACGCGCCCTTGCGCGGTTTGATGAAGGACTCCGGTTCGCGCTTGGCGCGCTTCTCGGCTCTTTTCTCCTTGAGTGAGAGCTGGGGTGCCTTCTTCCCGGCTCGTGATTGCGGTGTCTTTCCAGACATGGACTCGCTTCCCCTCTTTCGGCTGGCGGGTTCGGTAACCACCGACCATAGCCCGTCCCCAGGGGAAGTCAAATCATGCACCGTTAACGCAAAAGAGCCACCCGACTATGGGTGGCTCTTTCACAGAAGAAGTCCGGCGGTGTCCTACTCTCCCACAGGGTCCCCCCTGCAGTACCATCGGCGCTGTGAGGCTTAGCTTCCGGGTTCGGAATGTGACCGGGCGTTTCCCTCACGCTATGGCCGCCGTAACACTATTGACATGTTCATCGGCAACATCACTCGCGTGGAGTGTGTTGTTTGGTTCCGACCGTACGTCGAGAACCACAAAGTGGACGCGTTCATCTCGCAGAAAGAGGTGTTATCAAGTCATCGGCTTATTAGTACCAGTCAGCTGCACACGTTGCCGTGCTTCCACATCTGGCCTATCAACCCAGTCGTCTGGCTGGGAGCCTCTCACCCCGAGGGGTATGGAAGTCTCATCTTGAGGCCGGCTTCCCGCTTAGATGCTTTCAGCGGTTATCCATCCCGAACGTAGCTAACCAGCGGTGCTCCTGGCGGAACAACTGGCACACCAGAGGTTCGTCCAACCCGGTCCTCTCGTACTAGGGTCAGATCCTCTCAAACTTCCTACGCGCGCAGCGGATAGGGACCGAACTGTCTCACGACGTTCTAAACCCAGCTCGCGTACCGCTTTAATGGGCGAACAGCCCAACCCTTGGGACCTACTCCAGCCCCAGGATGCGACGAGCCGACATCGAGGTGCCAAACCATGCCGTCGATATGGACTCTTGGGCAAGATCAGCCTGTTATCCCCGAGGTACCTTTTATCCGTTGAGCGACAGCGCTTCCACAAGCCACTGCCGGATCACTAGTCCCGACTTTCGTCCCTGCTCGACCTGTCAGTCTCACAGTCAAGCTCCCTTGTGCACTTACACTCGCCACCTGATTGCCAACCAGGTTGAGGGAACCTTTGGGCGCCTCCGTTACTTTTTGGGAGGCAACCGCCCCAGTTAAACTACCCACCAGGCACTGTCCCTGAACCGGATCACGGTTCGAAGTTAGATATCCAATATGACCAGAGTGGTATTTCAACAATGACTCCACCGTAACTGGCGTCACGGCTTCACAGTCTCCCACCTATCCTACACAAGCCACACCGAACACCAATACCAAGCTGTAGTAAAGGTCACGGGGTCTTTCCGTCCTGCTGCGCGTAACGAGCATCTTTACTCGTAGTGCAATTTCGCCGAGTTCGCGGTTGAGACAGTTGGGAAGTCGTTACGCCATTCGTGCAGGTCGGAACTTACCCGACAAGGAATTTCGCTACCTTAGGATGGTTATAGTTACCACCGCCGTTTACTGGGGCTTAAATTCTCAGCTTCGCCTTGCGGCTAACCGGTCCTCTTAACCTTCCAGCACCGGGCAGGCGTCAGTCCGTATACATCGACTTGCGTCTTCGCACGGACCTGTGTTTTTAGTAAACAGTCGCTACCCACTAGTCTCTGCGGCCACCACGCCCTTTTCGGAGTGAATCCGTATAAGCGGGTGGCCCCCCTTCTCCCGAAGTTACGGGGGCATTTTGCCGAGTTCCTTAACCACGATTCTCTCGATCTCCTTGGTATTCTCTACCTGACCACCTGAGTCGGTTTGGGGTACGGGCGGCTTGAACCTCGCGTCGATGCTTTTCTCGGCAGCATAGGATCACCCACTTTTTATCCGCATCGTGTCTCAGCCTGTATGAGTCACGGATTTGCCTATGACTCGGCCTACGCACTTGCACCAGGACAACCATCGCCTGGCTTGGGCTACCTTCCTGCGTCACACCTGTTAATACGCTAGCCGCACCAGCATAGGGTCGTGTGCTCCACCGGACGGTGAACCCCGAAGGGTTCGATGTCCGGCTTTGGACACTTAGCATTACTGGATTGACTGGGGCGGTTCTTCGCCGGTACGGGAATATCAACCCGTTGTCCATCGACTACGCCTGTCGGCCTCGCCTTAGGTCCCGACTTACCCAGGGAAGATTAGCTTGACCCTGGAACCCTTGGTCTTCCGGAGGACGTGTTTCTCACACGTCTTTCGCTACTCATGCCTGCATTCTCACTCGTGTGGCGTCCACGGCTGGTTTCCACCGCCGCTTCACTCGCCACACGACGCTCTCCTACCCATCAACACGGCTGGACCACGAAGGCCTACCAAAAATGTCAATGCCACAACTTCGGTGGCGTGCTTGAGCCCCGTTACATTGTCGGCGCGGAATCACTTGACCAGTGAGCTATTACGCACTCTTTCAAGGGTGGCTGCTTCTAAGCCAACCTCCTGGTTGTCTAAGCAACTCCACATCCTTTTCCACTTAGCACGCGCTTTGGGACCTTAGATGGTGGTCTGGGTTGTTTCCCTCTCGACTATGAAGCTTATCCCCCACAGTCTCACTGCTGCGCTCTCACTTACCGGCATTCGGAGTTTGGCTGACGTCAGTAACCTGGTGAGGCCCATCGGCCATCCAGTAGCTCTACCTCCGGCAAGAAACACGCAACGCTGCACCTAAATGCATTTCGGAGAGAACCAGCTATCACGAAGTTTGATTGGCCTTTCACCCCTATCCACAGCTCATCCCCTCAGTTTTCAACCTAAGTGGGTTCGGTCCTCCACACGCTCTTACACGTGCTTCAACCTGGCCATGGATAGATCACTTCGCTTCGGGTCTAGAACATGCGACTAAAAACGCCCTATTCAGACTCGCTTTCGCTACGGCTACCCCACACGGGTTAACCTCGCCACATATCACTAACTCGCAGGCTCATTCTTCAAAAGGCACGCTGTCACCCCTGCTAAGGAGGCTCCAACGGTTTGTAAGCAAACGGTTTCAGGTACTATTTCACTCCCCTCCCGGGGTACTTTTCACCTTTCCCTCACGGTACTTGTCCGCTATCGGTCATCTGGGAGTATTTAGGCTTATCAGGTGGTCCTGACAGATTCACACGGGATTTCTCGGGCCCCGTGCTACTTGGGATACTCTTCACGCTGCGCACAACATTTCGACTACGGGGCTGGCACCCACTATGGCCCGCCTTTCAAGACGGTTCGTCTATATCGTCACATCACGCCGAACACTCGGCAGAATGTTCAAAAGAGTCCCGCAACCCCGGGCATGCAACGCCTGCCGGCTATCACACACACCCGGTTTAGCCTCATCCGCTTTCGCTCGCCACTACTCACGGAATCACTGTTGTTTTCTCTTCCTGTGGGTACTGAGATGTTTCACTTCCCCACGTTCCCTCTACCCGCCCTATATATTCAGGCGGGAGTCACCAGGTCGCACAAACGCCTGGCGGGGTTTCCCCATTCGGACACCCTCGGATCAAAACTCGCTTATCAGTTCCCCGAGGCTTATCGCAGATTGCTACGTCCTTCTTCGGCTCCAGATGCCAAGGCATCCACCGTTTGCTCTTAAAGACTTGAAATCACATGAGATAGGTCAGACCCAGGAAAAGGCCTGACCCGGTTTTCTTTAAGATGCTCGCGTCCACTGTGTAGTTCTCAAAGTACGGGCGGTCCCCCCTCGCATCTCCACAAAAGAGACGACGAGAAGGGCCACGAGGAGTCGGTTCGACCAAACGGCCGGCCCGGTCCCTCAGGACCCAACAGCGTGCAGCCGCCCCGCTCCCCGACCCCACCGTTCCAGATCCCGAAAGACCGTACTAAGCAAAGCCAGCTGCGCTGACGGCATGTCAAATGTTCCACCCATGAGCTCCGGTCACACACATTCGGTGTGAATCCGGCTCTGTCAGAACCGAAGTCCTGCAGTGCTCCTTAGAAAGGAGGTGATCCAGCCGCACCTTCCGGTACGGCTACCTTGTTACGACTTAGTCCTAATTACCGATCCCACCTTCGACAGCTCCCTCCCACAAGGGGTTAGGCCACCGGCTTCAGGTGTTACCGACTTTCATGACTTGACGGGCGGTGTGTACAAGACCCGGGAACGTATTCACCGCAGCGTTGCTGATCTGCGATTACTAGCGACTCCGACTTCATGAGGTCGAGTTGCAGACCTCAATCCGAACTGGGACCGGCTTTTTGGGATTCGCTCCACCTTACGGTATCGCAGCCCATTGTACCGGCCATTGTAGCATGCGTGAAGCCCAAGACATAAGGGGCATGATGATTTGACGTCATCCCCACCTTCCTCCGAGTTGACCCCGGCAGTATCCCATGAGTTCCCACCATTACGTGCTGGCAACATAGAACGAGGGTTGCGCTCGTTGCGGGACTTAACCCAACATCTCACGACACGAGCTGACGACAACCATGCACCACCTGTTCACGAGTGTCCAAAGAGTTGACCATTTCTGGCCCGTTCTCGTGTATGTCAAGCCTTGGTAAGGTTCTTCGCGTTGCATCGAATTAATCCGCATGCTCCGCCGCTTGTGCGGGTCCCCGTCAATTCCTTTGAGTTTTAGCCTTGCGGCCGTACTCCCCAGGCGGGGAACTTAATGCGTTAGCTGCGTCACGGAATCCGTGGAAAGGACCCCACAACTAGTTCCCAACGTTTACGGGGTGGACTACCAGGGTATCTAAGCCTGTTTGCTCCCCACCCTTTCGCTCCTCAGCGTCAGTTACGGCCCAGAGATCTGCCTTCGCCATCGGTGTTCCTCCTGATATCTGCGCATTCCACCGCTACACCAGGAATTCCAATCTCCCCTACCGCACTCTAGTCTGCCCGTACCCACTGCAAGCCCGAGGTTGAGCCTCGGGATTTCACAGCAGACGCGACAGACCGCCTACGAGCTCTTTACGCCCAATAATTCCGGATAACGCTTGCACCCTACGTATTACCGCGGCTGCTGGCACGTAGTTAGCCGGTGCTTTTTCTGCAGGTACCGTCACTCTCGCTTCTTCCCTGCTAAAAGAGGTTTACAACCCGAAGGCCGTCATCCCTCACGCGGCGTTGCTGCATCAGGCTTCCGCCCATTGTGCAATATTCCCCACTGCTGCCTCCCGTAGGAGTCTGGGCCGTGTCTCAGTCCCAGTGTGGCCGGTCACCCTCTCAGGCCGGCTACCCGTCGACGCCTTGGTGAGCCATTACCTCACCAACAAGCTGATAGGCCGCGAGCCCATCCCCAACCGAAAAATCTTTCCACCCGCACACCATGCGGTGACGGGACATATCCAGTATTAGACGCCGTTTCCAGCGCTTATCCCAGAGTCAGGGGCAGGTTGCTCACGTGTTACTCACCCGTTCGCCACTAATCCACCCAGCAAGCTGGGCTTCATCGTTCGACTTGCATGTGTTAAGCACGCCGCCAGCGTTCATCCTGAGCCAGGATCAAACTCTCCGTAAAAAAGAAATGCATACACAATCGGGAAAACGACCATGCAGCGAGTTTGAAACTGACCAAAAGAGACGAACATCATTGCTGACATTCATATAAATTGATCCAAAGGAATTCTCAACCAACCCCCACAAGGGTTGGACGAGGATAATTTGGCATTTGACAAGTGCACGCTGTTGAGTTCTCAAGGATCGGACGCACCCGCACACCCACCCCAACAGGGCGAGAAGCGCAGGGCAACTTCACAATCTTATCCATCCCGGCCCGACTGTCAAACCGACACGCCGAGAGAACCAGGACCAGATCCGCGCCTCGCTTCCGAGGCAACTTCTCCAGCCTAACCCATCCGACCAGACTGTCAAATCGACAACCCCGACAGGGATGACCACACTCCCCGGGCCAAAGACCCGCACCAGAAACCGAAGCTTCCAGCAGTGAAGGTGGGTGGTTCGCTACTTGGAGGGGAGCCAGGCCCTTCAGGCCTTCCGCTCAACCGCTTGGGGCGAACAAGTAATAAGTTACGCCCATCCCCCACACCCCGCAAATCACCACCACACCCCGGGCGTGTCGCACCCCCACACCCACCACCCGAAAACCCCCACCACCAGGACAACACCCCGACAGTGCAGGCATCCGTCCAGCCGATGGCGGCGGTTGCGACAGGGGCATGTCGCCACCTGAGCGGCTGGAGAAACGACAGAACCCCCGCACCTCAGTGCGGGGGTTCTGTCACGGTGTGGACCTAAGGGGATTCGAACCCCTGACCTCCTCGATGCGAACGAGGCGCGCTACCAACTGCGCCATAGGCCCGTGAACACAGTTCAGGTTATCACGCGCTCAGCCGGCTGCTCGACGTGCGAGCAGCTGACGCACGTGAGCCTCGATCTCCGCGTCGTCCACGACACCCATCCGCGCATACGGCGATGCCTCGACTGCGGCCGGCGCGACGGGCAGTGCGGTGGGTGCGGGCGGGGCGAGTTCCTCAGCGCGGCGGCGGAGCTCGGCACGGCGGGCGGCGCGCTCGCGCTCGGCGCGAGCGTCGATCTCGGCCTGTGCGGTCTGCGCGCGGGATCCGGCGACCGTCACCATCTGCTGCGGCAGCGGACGCGGCGTCCACACGGCGGGCCCCTGATCGTGCAGCGGCGGCGACACCCGCTCGGCGACGGGTGCGACCGAGGGCCGCTCGAGGCGCCGCGCACCGCGCGCGGCGCCATTCGCCATGCGAACCAGTGCTGCGGTTCCGAGGGCGGCGAGGGCCGCTCCCCCGGCGGCGAGCATCCACCCTCCGGTCGCGAAGATCTGCCAGACGCCGAGTCCGAGCATCACCAGCGCGGTGACGACGGATGCCGTTGCGGCCAGCCGCGTGCGGCGGCGAGCCCGCGCCCGACGCACCGCGGGATCACGGCGCGTCGCGGCGAGTTCGGCGCGAAGTCGCTCGAGCTCGGCGTTCTCCTTCTCGGCCTGCAGGCGCTTGGCCAGCCGCTGCTGGGCGAGAGCCGTGCGCGCCGTCAGCTCGAGGCGCACCTCATCGGGAGTCTCGCTGGTCTCGGCCAGAACACGCAGCGCCTGGTTGAGGCGCACCGCGTTGCGCTCGGCGGCGTAGTACTGGTGTCGACCGCGCCAGCTGGGCACGAAGTAGAGCACCCAGAGCAGCACGGCGACGACGACGATCACGCCTCCACTCAGCACCGGCCCATCCATGCTCACCACGGTAGCGCCCGGCCGAGCCAAGACCCGATCAATCCCGCGCGTGTGTCGCGCCCGTCAGCTCTGCACCTCGTCGTGCGGGGGCAGCGCCGCAGCCACGGGCACGTCGCCGTTCACCCAGCGGGACAGCACTCCGCGGGGCACCTCCTCCTGCGTGAGGGCGAAGGCGTGGTGGTCGCGCCAGTCCCCGCCGATGTGGATGTAGCGCCGACGCAGCCCCTCGTAGCGGAAGCCGAGCTTCTGCACGACTCTCAGACTCGCCCGGTTCTCGGGACGGATGCAGATCTCCACCCGGTGCAGGCCGAGCTGGTCGAACGCGGCATCCGTGGCCATCGCGACCGCTGTCGGGGTGATGCCCTTGCCGGCGAAGCGCTCGCTGACCCAGTACCCGATGGTCGCCGAGGCGAGCGAACCGCGGGCGACACCCCAGATGTTGAGCTGCCCGGCCACCTGGCCTTCGTACTCCATCACGAACGGGTAGCCGGCGCCGTCGCGGTGCTGCTGCAGCAGCCTGCGGATGGTCGCCCGCATGTCGAAGCCGGCGGTGCCACCCGGGATCGTCGCCTCCCAGGGCTGCAGCCAGGAGCGGTTCTCGAGCAGTTCGCGCTGCAGCACCCTCGCATCGCGGGGCTTCACCAGACGCAGGGTCACGGTCCCGTAGCGCATCACGGGCAGGATGTCGTTCGACATCGTCGTCCTCCGGTCAGAGACCGGCCGCGAACTGCTTGAGCCACGGCCGCAGCTCCTCGCCGAGGTCGTCACGATCCGCGGCGAGCTGCACGATCGCCTTGATGTAGTCGGCGCGATCGCCCGTGTCGTAGCGGCGTCCGCCGAAGACGACACCGACGACACCGGGGCCGTCCGCATCGGCGGCCAGCTCCTGCAGCGCATCGGTCAGCTGGATCTCGCCGCCCTTGCCCGGCTCGGTGCGCTCGAGGATGTCGAAGATGGCCGGCGGCAGCACGTATCGACCGATCACCGCAAGGTTCGAGGGGGCGTCCTCGGCAGAGGGCTTCTCGACGAGGGCATCCACCCGCACGACCCCGTCGCTCTCCGTCGAGGCGGCGTCGGCCGCACCGTACAGATGGATCTGGGCGGGGTCGACCTCCATCAGCGCGATGACCGCTGCACCGGTGCGCTCATGAGTCGCGATCATCTGCGTCAGCAGCGAGTCGCGCTCGTCGATCAGATCGTCGCCCAGCAGCACGGCGAACGAGCTGTCGCCGATGTGGGTCCGCGCACGCAGCACCGCGTGCCCGAGCCCCTTCGGCTCGCCCTGGCGCACGAAATGGATGTCTGCCAGATCGCTCGACTTCATCACCCGCTCGAGGCGGCCGTGGTCGCCCTTCTCCTGCAGGCGGACCTCCAGTTCGGGCACCGAGTCGAAGTGGTCGGAGATCGCGTTCTTGTTGCGACCGATGATCACGAGGATGTCGTGGATGCCGGCGGCGACCGCCTCCTCCACCACGTACTGAATGGCCGGCTTGTCGACGACCGGGAGCATCTCCTTGGGCATCGCCTTGGTAGCCGGCAGGAACCGGGTTCCCAGGCCCGCGGCGGGAATCACCGCCTTCATGGTGCGCATGCGGTTCAGCATAGTGGCGGGTATCCTCGGTCGACCGTGGATGGCCGATCGACCCCCGTATGATCGGGGCATGCGGAGCGAAGCAGAACAGCAGAAACGTGCGCTGCGCGCCGAACTGCGTGAACGCCGTCAGATCCTGTCGCAGGCGCAGCGCGACGAGGCGGCCGTCGGTCTCGCCGCCCAGCTGGACGCGCTGCTCACCGCGCAGGGCGCGCGATCGGTGTCGTGCTTCCTCTCCACCACCACGGAGCCGGGGACCCTGCCTTTCGTCCAGGCGGCGGTGCGACGAGGCATCCGGGTGCTGCTTCCGATCAGCCGTGCCGACGGGCTGCTCGACTGGGCCGTCGCCGACGACTCCGACGCGGTCGCCGAGGGGCTGTTCGGCCTGCCCGAGCCGACCGGCGAGGTGCTGGGGCCGATCGCCGTGAACGATGTGGACCTGATGCTGATCCCCGCCGCCGCCGTCGATCGCGACGGCACGCGACTGGGGTGGGGACGCGGGTACTTCGACAAGACCCTCGGCTCGATGGAGCGCCGCCCGCCCGTGTACGCGGTGATCTATGATTCCGAGGTACTCGATTCGCTGCCGCGCGAAGTGCACGACCAGCCGGTCGATGGCATCGTCACCCCGACGCAGACCATCACCCTGTCGCCCGCGCGGAACTGACAGGAGCATCCCATGCCCACCTACGCCTACGCGTGCACGGCCTGCGACCACCGCTTCGACGCCGTGCAGTCCTTCTCGGAGGACTCGCTCACCCTCTGCCCGGAGTGCGGCGGAGCGCTTCGCAAGCAGTACGGGTCGGTCGGAGTGACTTTCAACGGCTCCGGCTTCTATCGCACCGACTCGCGCGCAAATGCGGGTGCTCCGGCATCCGGATCGGCATCATCGAAGGCGGAGAAGTCGACGGCCGCCGCCCCGGCGCCCGCGGCGACGCCGGCCTCGAGCTGAGGTCCCCATTATGAGAGGGAAGCCGATGATCCAGGGATTCAAGGAATTCATCACCAAGGGCAACGTCATCGACCTCGCCGTGGCGGTCGTGATCGGCACGGCGTTCACCGCCATCGTGAACGCGGTCGTGTCGAGCATCATCAATCCGCTCGTCGCGATGGTCTTCAAGGCGGACGAGGCCGGCAAGTTCGGCTTCACCGTCCGCAACATCTACAACGACCCGGTGACCTTCCCGGTCGGAGAGCTGATCTCCGCCGTGATCACCTTCTTCGCCGTGGCCGTGGTGGTGTACTTCGTGTTCGTCGTCCCGATGAACACGTACAAGGAGCGCAAGGCCGCGAAGAACCCGGCCGTCGACGAGGAGACCCTGCCGACCGAGCAGGAGCTGCTCATCGAGATCCGCGACCTGCTGCGTCGCGACGCCGGCACCCGCTGATCGTCCGGCACGCGAGAACGGCCCGCCTCCTCGGAGGCGGGCCGTTCTCGCATGCCGCAGCAGATGCTCGGTGCGGCAGCGGGTGCGCTGCGGCGCGGCAGCGCTCAGTAATGCGGCGGGACCTCGCGCAGCATCCGCTCATCGTTCGGTCCGCGCTCGCCCTCAGCGGGTGCGGAGCGCTCGGCCCTCTCATGCGGTTCTGAGGTCGTGCCCTCCACGCGGGTCAGCTTCGCGCGGCGCGATCCGGCGACGCGCACGATCCGCTGACGCTCGTCATCCATCGATGTCGAAGGGCTGGGTGTCGTTCTCGGCCCGCACGGCGTGCTCGTCGATCCCGAGCACGGTGGCGATGCGCCGGGCGACGGTGGCGGGATCGCTGTAGAGATCGAACGCGTGCACTCGCACGTAGTGCCAGCCCAGGCGGCGCAGCACCTGCGGGCGCAGCCGTACGCTCTCGCGCAGCGACTCCCCGCGCATCTCCGCGTCGGATTCGATGACGACAGCGCGCCCATCGTGCTGCGCGACCAGCGGAAGCAGGCCCCGGTAGTCGACATCGACCGAGGCACCGAGCCGCCTCAGCTCACGGGCCAGGGCGAGGGTCAGCGGATCGGCGAGGTCTTCGAGACGCGCATCGCGGCCCCGAGCGGCGAGGCCGCCGAGGATCGACATCAGGGTCGAGGCGCCGTGCTCCAGTCGTCCTTCATCGAAGGCCGACGGCCGGATGCACGACACGATGACCATCGAGCGGCGCGCCCTGGTCATCCCGACGGTGAGCAGTCGCTCGCCGTCCTGCTGCGAGAGATCCCCGAAGTCGCTCAGCACACGGCCGTGCTTGGTCAGGCCGAAGCCGAGCGAGAAGATGACGCGGTCGCGACTCTCCGCCACCGACTCCTCGAGCGTGAGCACCGCGAACGGCTCGGCGGTGTCGCGGCTGACGAAGTCGGCCACATCGGACCGGCCGGCGAAGGCGGATGCGACGGCTGCGCGCACCCGTTCCGCGTGCCTGCGGCTGGCCGTGATCACCATGAGCGATTCGGTCGGGCGGTGGATGGCGTGCTCGACGGCGAGGGTCACGACGCGGGCCACCTCGGCATCCGGACTCTCGACCGCGCCCGAATCGGGATCGGGCGTGCCCACTCCGCCCTCGACGTAGTCGACGGTGAGGCTGCCGCGGCCGAGGTACGACCCGGCCCAGGGAAGCGACACGATCTCTCCGCCGTAGAAGGCGTCGTTGATGAGTTCGGCGAGATCCTCTCCCCCGGCTCGATAACTGCGGGTGAGCGTCATCACGGGGAAGAGCTCGGCGAGACGCTCGAAGACCGACACGTCGTCGAAGTCGACCTCGGGCTCCCACTCCGCGTCGGGCAGGGTGGCGACGGTGAACGGCGTGGGTCGCTGGGTCACCGGGTCGCCGAAGGCGACGATCTGACGTGCACGGCGGATCGCCGGCGCGGTCTCGGCGAGGTTCACGGCTGCGGCATCCACGAGCAGCACGGCGTCGAACTCGACCGACTCGGGGATCAGCGGCACCTCGTACGGTGAAGCGATCCACACCGGCGCCAGCACGCGTGTGAGATCGGGGGCAGCCGAGACGATCTCGGCGGTCGTCGCCTCGCCCGTCTTCAGCGCCCGGCGCAGATGGGCGGCCTGGTCGGGCTCATCGACGATCGCGATGCGCCACTGGCTGGCCAGGTTCCACGCCAGCAGGGGGCCGGCCATCGCCGTGTGCGCCTCGTCGACGAGCCGGAAGTCGCGCTCGAGACGATCGACCACCGCGGTGTTGGCGCCGAGAAGCGACCGGTCGTCCTGCAGAGCGCGCTCGAGAAGCGACTGCCACCAGGCGAATTCGAGCTCGGCGGAGACCCGCTCCTCCGGCACGTGCCGCACGGACAGGTCGGAGAGCAGCGGACGCAGGCCGAGGCCCGCGAGCGCGTCGCGGATCTGCGTGCGCTCGACGAGATTGTCGAACACGGCCGAGCGCGCGGCGAGGCCCGAGAGCGTGCGCACGAGACGGGCGACCGGGAGCGAGCTGAGCGGCTCGCGACGGCCCAGGGCGCGATCGAGGTCGGCCAGCTCGGCGGAGACCCGCTGCCACGCGACGTGCACGTCCGAGAGCCCCAGCGGCACCTGCGGCGCCACGCCCGCCTCGACATAGCGCTGCCACTGCGTGCGCTGCTGCTGGATGCGCAGCAGCGCCTCGTGCATCTCCGAGACGTGCGCACCGGGGCGGACGTACTCGCGAGCGAGCTTCTTGAGCCGGCGCCGGTTGGCGGACGACATGCCAGGCGCGTCACGGCGCGAGCCGTGCGCCTGGATCAGCTCGCCGAGGGGTCGTTCGAAGACGGTCGGGCTGAAGCGATCGAGTGAGTCCCGGATGCCCTGCAGCAGCCGCACGTACTCGCCGAGCTCGTCGATCGTGCCGAACGGGCGCATGCTCGTCTGCGCGATCAGCTCGTATCCGCGCTCGAGGAGCGACGGCACGGCCGAGCCGTGCAGCCGTCCCGCGAGCTCGTGAGCCTGCTGAGCGGCTTCAGCGCTGTCGAAGCTGACGCCGTACCAGGGTGAGTCGTCGGGCCCGAAGCGGAACTCGCCGAGCTTGGCCGCGCGAGTGAGCGCCTGCGCGGCGTCGCTGCGGTCTCCGGCGAGCTTCTCGAGCGTGTCGATCGAGAGGCGGGCTCCGGTCGACGGTGGGACGGGGAGGGCTGCGAGCCGAGCGAGCTCTCTGGTCGCGTCGAGGACGGATGCGCCGGTGCGCCCGACCGGCTCGCCGAGCGCTCCCCGGTAGTCGCGGAGCACGGTGCGCAGGCGCACCAGCGCCTCGTCGAGCTCGGCCGCCTTGGGCTGGGTGGCCTTCTCGCTGCGGGCGATCGCGGTGATGAGGTCGCGACGCGCGCGGGCGGGTGAGACGGCGAGCGCGTCGAGGCCCACGCCGGCGAGGCGATGGCGGACGCCGTCGAGCGTCGATCGGCGGGCGGACACGACGAGGACGCGTCGGCCCGAGCGCACGAATCCGCCCAGCGCGTTGATGACGGTCTGCGTGCCTCCCGTGCCAGGCAGCGTCGAGACGACGAGGGAATGCCCCGCGGCGATGCGCGCGAGCACCTCCTCCTGCTCGGAGTCGGCGTCGAGCAGCAGGCTCTCCGAAGCTGGGGCGCGATCGTCCGGTCCCGCCGCGGCGGGCAGTTCGCGCGGCGCGGTGACCTGCTCACGGTCGCCCACGTGCCCGGCGAGCGCATTGAGCACGGGATGGTCGAGATCGACCATGTCGCGCACCATCGCATCGGCGACATCGGCGAATGTCGACACGACCAGACGCGGGTTCACGGCGAACGTGTCGATCGAGCGGGTCAGAGCACGCAGCTGATCGATCACCGGCTGCGGCTTGAAGATCCCCCCGTCGTAGGCGAGAGATGCCAGGCCGACCGGGTCCAGGTCGAGCCCGAAGTGCTCGCGTGCGATGCGCACGAGTTCCGGGTTCACCTCGAATCGTCCGTGCAGCTTCAGCTCGAAATCGGCGTGGTGGCGCCGGATCGCGAGGGGGCGCAGCAGCACGGGGGCGGCGAACTGCGCACCGCCGATGCGCCACCGGGCGATTCCGACCGCGAGGCGCACGGCGTCGATGCCGCGCACCGTGCGCAGCTCGGTGTTGCGCGCGGTGATGCGCTCGGCCGCCATCCGCGCCGTGCGCAGCCCCACCTCGTCGCGGAACAGGTTCGACAGGAGGGTGGAGCGGCCGGTGATGAACTGCGGCAGGCTGCCGGGGTGGGCACGGGAGATGTCGATGACGGATTCCGGAGCATCGACGAAGCTGATCAGCGGCGAGGCGCCGCCCAGATCGGCGGCCTGGGCACGCAGACTGGTGCGACGCTCCTCCGCCGCGTGTGCGATGGCGACGCCGCTCGAGGCGTCGCTGAGATCACCGAGCGTCACCGCGACCGGCTGGGTCGCGCGCTCAGCATCCTTCGCCTCTCGTCGCCACACACGGCAAGCCTAGGCGCGACCGGCGCGACGGGCGGTATTCCCGGCCGTTTCGCGACGATTCCGCGTGCCTGCGCGCGTCTTCCTGCACAGGTGGGCTCTCGACGTGGATCGTCCACAGTCTCCGCGATCGCGGCCCGATCGCAGCGACAGCCGGGAGCAGGATGGTGGCATGAGCTATCGCTACGACTTCGCGCCTACGCCGTTCGGCGACGCCCTGGCGGTCTTCTCGGATGCCGGGATCGTCAGCTTCGACCTCTCGGAGTCCGCGGATCCTCGGGTGCCGTGGCTTCTGGAGAGCGTCAGCCGACGGATCGGAGAGACGCCGGAACCGGCCCCCGGCGTGGCCGACGAGCTGTCGGCGGCGCTCGGCGAGTACTTCGAGGGCGAGCCGGTGCGCTTCGACGAGCGCTTCACCTTCGACTGGCGTCTCGTCGACGGCTTCACCCGGTCGGCGCTGCAGGCCGTGTGCGGCATCCCGTGGGGTTAGACCATGAGCTACGGCGAGGTGGCGGTCATCGCCGGAAGCCCCGGCGCGGCTCGCGCCGTCGGCACGGCGTGCCGACTCACGCCCCTGTCGGTGATCGTCCCCGTGCACCGGGTGATCCGCTCCGACGGCACACCCGGCCACTACGGAGCACATCCCGACCGCAAGCGGTTTCTGCTCGATCTCGAGCGTGACGCCTCTGCGGCGCGGGCGTGAAGGTCGACCGGGGCGCGGTGAGCGCCGGCGGGGCGCGTTGGGGACGGGCCGCCGGTGACCTGCTGGGGACGGGGCGGCGGTGGCCTTCTGGGGACAGGTGGCCGTGACCTTCTGAGGCCGGCGCGGCGGTGACCTGCTGGGGCCGGCGCGGCGGTGACCTGCTGGGAACGGGACGCCGAACGAACCGGAGCCCGGCGTGTAGGCCGCCGGGCTCCGCTCCCGCCGCGCTGGGGACGCGGCATTCGGGTATCTCTGGGGAGAGACCTAGTGATCCACCGCCTTCTCGGCCCCGAAGCCGGTGAGCGAGCGCACCTCCATCTCGGCGGCGAGCGCGCGCGATTCGGCCGTTCTGGCCGTGATCGTGCCGATCCAGCCGAGCAGGAATCCCAGCGGGATCGAGACGATGCCCGGGTTGTTCAGCGGGAAGATCGCGATGTCGATGCCGGGGATCATCGCCTTCTCGTTGCCCGAGAACACCCGCGAGATCACGATCAGGCCGATGGCGGCGATCAGACCGCCGTACATGCTCCACACCGCTCCACGAGTGTTGAAGCGCTTCCAGAACAGCGAATAGAGGATGGTCGGCAGGTTCGCAGAGGCGGCGATGGCGAAGGCGAGGGCCACGAGGAACGCGATGTTCTGCCCCTGCGCTCCGATGCCGCCCACGATCGCGAGCACTCCGATCACGATCACCGTGCGGCGAGCCACCTTGACTTCGCCGTTGGGGTCGACCGTGCCCGTGCCGTCCTTGCCGCGCTTGATCACGTTCGAATAGATGTCGTGCGCGAACGACGCCGCGGCGGTGATCGTCAGACCCGCGACCACAGCGAGGATCGTCGCGAACGCGACGGCCGAGATGAACCCCATCAGCAGCGGACCGCCAAGCGCCTGAGCGAGCAGCGGCGCCGCCGAGTTCACTCCGCCCGGTGCGGCCGCGATGCGCTCGGGCCCGACGAGCGCGCCGGCCCCGTAGCCGAGCACGAGGGTGAGCAGGTAGAACCCGCCGATGAGCCAGATCGCCCAGACGACCGAGCGGCGCGCCTCCTTCGCCGTGGGCACGGTGTAGAAGCGCATCAGCACGTGCGGCAGGCCCGCGGTGCCGAGCACGAGCGCCATGCCCAGCGAGAGGAAGTCGAGCGGGTTCGCGCCGTACTGCAGGCCGGGACCGAGGACCTTCTGACCGTTGGGCGAGTTGTCGACAGCGCTCTCGAGCAGCGTGTTCAGACTGAAGCCGTGCAGCGCGAGAACCCAGATCGTCATCGCGAGAGCGCCGGCGATGAGCAGCACCGCCTTGACGATCTGCACCCACGTGGTGCCCTTCATGCCGCCGATCAGCACGTACACGATCATGAGGACGCCGACGATCGCGATCACCAGCGACTGGCCGATCCTGTCGTCGATGCCGAGCAGCAGCGAGACGAGCCCGCCCGCTCCCGACATCTGCGCCAGCAGGTAGAAGAAGCAGACGGCCAGCGTCGTCAGGGCGGCTGCCATGCGCACGGGCCGCTGCTTGAGACGGAACGAGAGCACATCCGCCATGGTGAACTTGCCGGTGTTGCGCATCATCTCCGCGACGAGCAGGAGGGCGACGAGCCAGGCCACCAGGAATCCGATCGAGTAGAGGAATCCGTCGTAGCCGTTGATCGCGATCGCCCCGCAGATGCCGAGGAACGAGGCCGCCGACAGGTAGTCCCCCGCGATGGCGAAGCCGTTCTGCGTGCCGCTGAACGACCGCCCCGCGGCGTAATAGTCGGCGGCCGTCTTGTTGTTCCGGCTCGCGCGGATCACGATGAAGAGCGTCACCGCGACGAATGCCCCGAAGATCGCGATGTTCAGCACGGGGTCGTTCTGAACCGCCTCGGCGGCCAGGTGTGTCGTCATCATGCCTTCGTCTCCGCCTTCTCGAGCTCTTCACGGATCTCGGTCGCGATGGGATCGAGGCGACGGTTCGCGAACGACACATAGGCCATCGTGATGACGAAAGTCGTGACGAACTGCCCGAGTCCCATGAGCAGTCCGACGGTGATGTCACCCCAGACGCGCTGACTCATGAAGTCGGTCGCGAACGCGGCCAGCAGGACGTATGCGAAATACCAGATCAGGAAGAACCCGGCCATCGGGAAGATGAATGAGCGCTGCAGTCGTCTCAATCCCTGAAATCTGTCTGATTCCTCGACAGCGAGATAGTCGATTCCCGCAGCGGAATCGGGCGTCGTCGGTTGAGTCATGGGGCCTCCTTGCCACATGTCCGTAAGCCGCGTGATGACAATCACGCGGTGGTATCGTCGACGCTACGAAACGGGCGGGTCCTGTCGTCACCCCCGAAAGTTGGTAGCAGTGGTATCGGAGAAGCACCACGGGGCCGCAGACGACCCCGTCGCCGTCGGCGTGCGAGAACTCGCTCGCCGCACTCGCTTTCCGGTCGCGTTCGGCGGACTCATCGAAGACGGCGTCGTGCGGGTGACCAGCATCGTCGGAAACCGGACGCACAGCCTCGACGGACTCACCGTGCGCCCCGAGCGGGGGCTCGGCGGCCGCGCCATGATCGAGCTGCGCCCCCGGATGACGAGCGACTACCGCACCTCGCAGCACATCACACACGACTACGACGTGTTCGTGCTGGGCGAAGGACTTCGCACACTGCTCGCGCTGCCGATCGTCGTCGAAGGCCGACCCCGGGGCGTCCTCTACGCCGGCGCATGGGAGGAGTCGCACGTGGGCGGCTTCACGACGGCACCGGCCATGAGTGTGGCGCAGAGTGTCGCCGACGAGCTGCGCATCCGGGACGAGGTGGAGCGCCGCATGCGCGCGATGCGCAGGGATGCCGCGGTGCACGGCTCGCACCTCGAAGAACTCAGGGAGAGCTTCGCCGAGCTGCGCAGCATCGCAGCCTCGGTCGGCGACGAGGAGATCAGGGGGCGCATCGCCGCCGTCGAACGGCGCCTGGTCGGTGCGTCGGGATCCGAACCGCCCGCGACGACGGAATCCCTCGCGACCGTCCGACTCTCGCCCCGCGAGACGGACGTGCTCGCATGCGCCGCGCTCGGGGCCACCAACGCGGAGATCGCCGCGCAGCTCGGACTGCGTGAAGGCACCGTGAAGGCGTATCTGAGCGCCGCCATGTCGAAACTCGACGCGTCGACGCGCCACGCCGCAGTCGCCCGTGCGCGCCGCGCGGGCCTTCTTCCCTGATAAGGAAAACAATTCACGCGCCGCATTCGCGATACGAATGCCCGCGCCGATTGCGCGGGCGCAATGAATTCAAATACCTTATTCTCATGGCTCGAAGAATTGTGCACCAGCTGGTCGACGATATCGACGGAACGCTTCTCGAGGTCGGCGAAGGAGAGACTGTTCATTTCGCACTGAATGGTGTCGCCTACGAGATCGATCTGACGAATTCCCATGCGGAGGCGCTGCGCGACGCACTCGCCCCGTACATCGAGGCGGGCCGGCGCGCAGCAGGTTCCACCGCGACGCGCTCGTCGGCCCCACGCCGCCGCTCGACGGGAAACTCCGACACGGTCGAGATCCGCGAGTGGGCGAAGAAGCAGGGCATGAAGGTCTCGGAGCGCGGACGGATCGCCGCCGACGTGCTCGAGGCGTACCACGCCGCGCACTGAACGACGAGGCGAAGAGCGGGCCACGCTTGAGTGGCCCGCTCTTCGCATATGTGCCCTCGACAGGATTCGAACCTGCGACCTGCCCTTTAGGAGAGGGCCGCTCTATCCGACTGAGCTACGAAGGCGCCAGACAAGTCTAGTCGGCGGCCCGAGGCTACGCCGCCAGCGCCAGGTACGGTTCCCACACCGGATCCGCGCGCTCTGCGCCGCGCACGACCCACGTGCCGCCATGTGGGGCACGCGGCGGGCGATGCAGTTCCCATCCCATCTCCTGGGGCGTGCGATCGCTCTTGGCGTTGTTGCAGCGCAGGCAGCACGCGACGAGGTTCTCCCAGCTGTCGGCACCCCCTCGAGAGCGCGGCATCACGTGGTCGATCGTCGATGCCGCCTTCCCGCAGTAGCCGCAGCGGTGGTCGTCTCGCCGCAGCACCCCGCGACGGGTGACCGGCTGCCGCCGCGCGGCCGGGACGCGCACGTACCGCGTGAGCAGGATGACCACGGGGCGATCGAAACGCCGCCGCCCGGCGATGACGGGATCGTTCTCGACGCGTTCTATCACGCTGGCCTTGTCGTTCATCACGAGCACCATGGCTCTCTTGAACGAGACCACCGTCAGCGGTTCGTACCCCGCGTTCAGGACCAGTGTGCGCATCATCGTCATCCTCTCGATCCGCCGGGATGGCTTCCCGGCGCTCTCGACTCACACGACGCCGGCGAGCGGAAGGGACGCGGATACAGCAAGAGGCGCTGTCTACAGACAGCGCCTCTCTCGCTCGGTCGGACCGAGGTGGATCTGCGGGCATTGCCGAAGTGCCGGACGACCGAGCGCATCCATGGTGCGGATGCCCGGTATCGAGCTCATCGGCTTCCTCCCGTGCGTCGACGACGGGTTCAGGGTAACCCATCCGCATGAACAGCGGATGCAGCGCATCTGAACGGCGTGCCGATCGACAGCCGGGAGCGTCCTCGCGGTATCAGCCGGCGTTGACGCGCAGCCAGCCGATGGGTTCGACCAGCGACCCGTTGACCTGCACCTCGAAGTGCAGATGAGCACCGTACGAGCGGCCGGTGTTGCCGACCTTGCCGATGAACTGACCGGGCTCGACCGTCTGGCCGGCCTGCACTGCGCGGGTGCCGTTGGTCATGTGAGCGTAGAGGGTCGACACGCGCTGGCCGCCGACGACCGAGTCGATGACGACGGCGACGCCGTAACCGAAGTGGCTCTCGGACGACACACGCACCACACCGCCCGTGGCGGCGAAGATCGGGGTGCCGGCGGGTGCGACCATGTCGGCGCCGTTGTGGGCGCCGCCCAGGGTGCGGCTCACCGAGTACGAGCCCTGCGGCAGCGGGTATCGCACCGCGCCGGAGCCGGCCGAGATCAGCTGAAGGTCGGCATCGCTGATGGTGCCGCCGCGAGTGCCGGAGCTGGCGGCGACGCGGGCCGCTGCGGCGGCACGTGCCTTCGCGGCCTCCTCCGCCTTCTTCTTCTCGATCTCATCGGGAGTCGTGGCGGAGTACGTTCCGCGCTGAAGAGGTGCGCTCGTGGCCTCAGATGCGACCACGAGGGACTGCGCATCGTCGAAGGCCATCTGCTGCAGAGTCGTGGCTGCGCTCGGGGCGGGCTTGGTGGATGCCAGGGCGGGAAGCGCGACACCGGCGACCAGTGCGCCCACAGCGCCCAGGATGGCGACGGTGCGCATGGGCTTGACGCTGGATCGGGCGGAGCGAGGTGCTCGCCGGCGTGAGAGCTTCGGGGTGCCCGCAGGCTCGGTCGGGACGATTTCTTGGGCCAAAAGGGATTCCTCCTGCGCCTCCGCGCTTCGGGCAGCGCAGGCTCGTCAGCAATGTCGTTTATCGGGCACGTATGTCACACGGCACGTTGTGCGAACTCTTCGCGAAGACGACGAGCCAGGGAGGCGATCTTCGCGATTCGTCATCGGCGGGCTTCTTCTCCGACGACTTCACCGAGGCTACCGGAAGATAACGATTCTGTCACCCTGCGAACCTGGCAATCGACCCGACCAGGTGCGAAATGAGCTCAGATCAGGCATTCTCTGCGACGAGGAAGATGTGCGACGCCAGTTCGACGGGCAGCTCCAGGCCCGCATCACTGCCCTCCATCTGGATGAGCACGTATCCCTCGCTGTACCGGTAGTCGCCGCTGGCACCGGGGACGACACCCGCGTCGCGCAGCTGCTCGAGCAGCTCGGGGCTGACCTGCGCGGGCTCCGCGAGCCGGCGTACGGTGCCCGTGATGGGGCCGCCTGCGGCATCCAGCTTCTTCACCAGCCCGACCACGCCGGATTCGAAAGCCGGCGTCTCGATGTCGCCGAGCTGATCGAGTCCGGGGATGGGGTTTCCGTAGGGCGACTCGGTCGGATGCCCCAGCAGTTCGACGAGCCGACGCTCGACCTGCTCGCTCATGACGTGCTCCCAGCGGCAGGCCTCTTCGTGCACGTACGCCCAGTCCAGGCCGATCACGTCCGAGAGCAGCCGCTCCGCCAGCCGGTGCTTGCGCATCACGTCGACGGCCTTCCGGCGGCCGTCATCCGTGAGCTCGAGACGGCGGTCCTCCGACACCACGACCAGTCCGTCGCGCTCCATGCGTCCGACGGTCTGCGACACCGTGGGACCGGAGTGGCCCAGGCGCTCGGAGATCCGCGCACGAAGGGGCACGATGTTCTCCTCCTCGAGTTCGAGGATGGTGCGCAGGTACATCTCGGTCGTGTCGATCAGGTCGGTCATTCATGCCCTCCGAAGCTCTTAGGCAAGCCTACCTTCCCGGCCGGCGACCGACCCGTCACAGGGCATGGGTCGAGCCGTCCGCGCCTCTACAATCGAGCCATGTCGATCGAGATCCCCCGCGAACTCCTGCCCGCCGACGGACGTTTCGGCTGCGGCCCCTCGAAAGTGCGCACCGCCCAGGTGGACGCCCTCGCCGCTGCGGGTGTCAGCCTGCTCGGCACATCGCACCGCCAGGCGCCGGTGAAGAACCTCGTCGGCAGCGTGCGCGAGCGACTCTCCGCACTGTTCCGCCTTCCGGAGGGCTACGAGATCATCCTCGGCAACGGCGGGTCGACGGCGTTCTGGGACGCCGCCGCGTTCGGTCTCATCGAGCGCCGCAGCCAGAATCTCGTCTTCGGCGAATTCGGCGGGAAGTTCGCCAAGGCCGCAGCCGCGCCCTGGCTTGACGCGCCGGACGTGCGCACGGCCGACGCAGGCTCTCTCACCGTCCCCGAGATGGTCGACGGCGTCGACGTGTACGCCTGGCCGCACAACGAGACCTCGACGGGTGTCGCGGCTCCGGTGCAGCGTGTCGCCGCCGAAGGGGCGCTCACCGTCATCGATGCGACCAGCGCGGCCGGCGGCATCGATTTCGACGTCGCCCAGGCCGACGTCTACTACTTCGCTCCGCAGAAGAACCTCGGCTCGGACGGCGGGCTGTGGTTCGCAGCGGTCTCGCCTGCCGCGATCGACCGGATCGAGCGCATCGCCGCCTCCGGACGGTACATCCCGGAATTCCTCAGCCTGAAGAACGCGGTCGACAACTCGCGTCTGAACCAGACCCTGAACACCCCGGCTCTCGCGACGCTGCACCTGCTCGACAGCCAGCTCGAGTGGATCCTCGACGGCGGCGGGCTCAGCTGGGCGGCCGCCCGCACGACCGAATCATCCGGGCTGCTCTACGACTGGGCTGCCGCGTCCGCCGTGGCCACCCCGTTCGTCGCGGATCCGGCACACCGGTCTCCCGTCGTCGCCACGATCGACTTCGACGAGAGCGTCGACGCAGCGGCCGTGGCGAAGACGCTGCGCGGGAACGGCATCGTCGACACGGAGCCGTATCGCAAGCTCGGACGCAATCAGCTGCGGGTGGCGACGTTCGTGTCGATCGACCCGGATGATGTGCGCCAACTCATCCGCTCGATCGAGTACGTGCTCGCGCACCAGGGCTGACACTCCCGGCAGGCTCGCCCCGCCGGCGCGACGGCGCCCCCTCTGATCCGTCAGGATCCGAGGGGGCGTCATCTGTCAGAAGGGGCGCCGGCGTTCGCTGCGGACGGGTCCCCGTCGGTCACTCGTCGTCATCGGAGTCCTCATCGTCGTCAGAACCTTCGTCGTCCTCGGAGTCCTCTTCGTCAGCGGAGTCGTCTCCGTCGTCGGAGTCGTCGGAGTCGTCGTCGTCGTCGTCCACCGAGTCATCGCCCGATTCATCGAGCTCGTCGATGTCGACGCCGTCGACATCGCCGGCGTGCAGACGGGGCGATACGTCCTCGTCGGAGTCGTCGTCGTCGGGCTCATCGTCCTCGGAGTCGTGGACTTCGGGGTCGTCGTCGTCATCGGAATCATCGTCCCCGAAGTCGGCCGGGTCGTCCGCGGGGGCTCCCGCAGCCTGTGCGGCGAGCTCCGCCTGGTGCGCGCGATACTCCGCGAGGCGCTCGGCCCACGGCACCCAGTCGGGCGCGAGCAGCGCGCCGTCGCCTGGCATCAGCTCGACCTCGAGCACGGTCGGCTCGGAGTCGTCGACCTGCGCGACCGTGACGGTCCAGAACCACCCCGGGTAACCGGGCAGCCGGTTCTCGAAGCGCAGCGAGACAGCGCCGCTCTCCTCCACTGTGTGCCCGGCTGCGGGCCCCACGGTCGCAAGAGGCGTGATCTCGTGCAGCGCGGCGAGCGCGAGGTCGCGGGTGGTCTCGGCCAGTTCGTCAGGCGTCGAGGTCATCAGCGACCTTGCGGAGGACGGCGGCGACGGTGCGGCTCCTGGTCGCCGAGGGATAACGGCCGCGGCGCAGGTCGCCGCCCATCTCGTCGAGCATGCGCACGAGATCCTCGACGATGACGGCCATGTCGTCGGCGGGCTTGCGAGCCGCCTTCGCCAGGCTGGGCGGGGCATCCAGCACCCGGACGGAGAGCGCCTGCGGGCCGCGGCGGCCGTCGGCGAGGCCGAACTCGACGCGCGCGTTCTTCTTCACGGAGACGCCTGCAGGAAGGGCAGAGGCGTGCAGGAAGACGTCCTGGCCGTCATCGGATGCGATGAAGCCGAACCCCTTCTCGTCGTCGTAGAACCTGACCTTGCCGGTGGGCATGGGCGAACCTCACTGAAACACGGAACGGAGACGTCGCGCGGCGGCGCGACTCCCTCAGCCTACCCGCCCCCTCATGTCCCCAGGGGATACGCTGAGAGCGATGAGCAAGCACGACGACCTCAGCGCGCCGCAGACCGGGCGACTCGAGCGATTCCTGGCCTTCACCGCGCTCGCCCTGGCCGCGGTGTCCGTGATCTGCTTCTTCTCGATCATCATCGGCACCGCCGTCGGGATGGATCAGTCGGCGTTCGGGCACGGGATCTGGCCCGTCATCGCCGCGCTGCCGCTGTTCGGCCTGCCGATCGCCTTCCTGATGATCATCACGCTGCTCGTGCTCAGCTGGGCTCGCAGGGGACGCGCGGGCTCCGGATCCTGACCATGAGCACGCACGCCCGTCCGCTGGCTGACCAGCTCGCTTCCGCGAGCGATGCGCAGCTCGAGCGGATGCTGCGCGAGCGCGCGGTGCGGCCCGACGTCGGCTGGACCGATTTCTTCGACGCGGCCGAGGCGCTGCTCGAGCCGGCATCGATCGAGCGCGCGCTGGCGCGACTGACGAGGGCCGAGGCGGGCGCCGTGCGCGCCGCTGGGCCGGACGAGCCGATCGCTCTCGAAGACGCCGCGCTCGGACTCCTCGACGCGGAGGGTCGGATGCTGCCGCCGGTGCGAGCGCTCGTGCAGCGGATGCCCGAGGTCCCGGATGCGCCGGGCGCGAGCCCCGCGCCGGCATCCGACGCCGACGCCGCCGGAGCGGCCGAGCGCGCCTTCGCGACGGTCGGCGGACTGGCCGAGCTGCTGCTCGCCGCTCGCACGGCACCGCTGGCGCTGGTGGCGACCGGAGCGCTGAGCGCGACCGAGAAGCGCCGGCTGATGGATGACGGCGATCTCGACGAGCTGCGCGATCTGGCCGAGCGTGCCGGACTCGCCCGACAGATCGATCGCGAGCTCCGGCTGACACCGGCTGCCGAGCGATGGCTGGACTCGTCGTTCCCCGAGCGGTGGGTGCACGTGGCCTCGCGCTTCGCGGAGACGCTGCCCTCGGGCATCCGGACCTCGGCGGCGGCCGACTGGCCGCGACTGCACCCCTGGGATCCGCACTGGCCCGCGCGCGCCGCGCACCTGCGGGCTCTCGCATGGCGCATCGGGCTGCTGGCCGGCGCGCCCGCCGGCGCGTGGACGGTACCGGAGTGGGCCACGGCGCTGCACGCCGACAGGCCGTTCGACAGCGCGGCCCTGCAGGCGCTGCTGCCCACCGAGGTCGACCGCATCTTCCTGCAGAACGATCTCAGCGCCATCGCGCCCGGTCCACTGCAGCCCTCGCTCGACAATCGCCTGCGCACGATGACAGAGCACGATCCCGCGCAGGCCTCGTCGTACCGCTTCACCACCGAGTCCGTGTCGCGAGCGTTCGTCGAGGGGGGCACCGCCGAGGGCATCCTGACCTTCCTGCAGGAGATCTCGCTGACCGGGGTTCCGCAGCCGCTCGAGTATCTCGTCCGGCAGACCGCTGTCAGACACGGTCTCGTGCGGGTGCGCCCGGATGCCGACGGAGGCACCGTCGTGACGAGCGCCGACGCGCACCTTCTCGAGGCGATGGAGATCGATCGGAACCTGCGTCCGCTCGGCCTGATCCGGGAGGATGACGGGCTCGTCTCACGGGTCGGGCCGGAGGCGGTCGCCTGGGCGCTGACGGATGCCCGCTATCCAGCCACCCTCGTCGACGGCACGGGGCGCAGCGTCGCGGCCGGACGCGCCCGGATCGCCGGCGCGCACGACCACGAAGACACCGGATACGCGCCCCTGATCGAGAGGCTGCGCTCGCACCAGGGCCCCGACGCGGACGCCGCCTGGCTCGACCGCGAGCTCGAGGCCGCAGTGCGGGCGAAGGCTGTCGTGATCGTCGAGGTCGCGATGCCAGACGGCTCGCGACGCGAGCTCACTCTGGAGGCGTCCGGCCTCGGCGGCGGGCGCCTGCGCGGACGGGACCGGGCGGCGGACGTCGAGCGCACTCTTCCCGTCCGGAGCATCGTGTCGGTGCGGTCACCGTCGACCTGACCCCGGTCAAGCCCGCAGGCGCCGTGCCCGGTAGACTGGTCTGCTATGTCTGATGGCCCCCTGATCGTCCAGAGCGACCGCACCGTGCTGCTCGAGGTCGCGCATGCCGACGCCGAATCCGCTCGGCACGAGCTGGCGATCTTCGCCGAGCTGGAGCGCGCCCCCGAGCACATCCACACCTATCGCATCACGCGGCTGGGGCTGTGGAACGCACGCGCGGCCGGGCACACCGCCGAGGACATGCTCGAGACCCTCGACCGCTGGTCACGCTTCCCCGTGCCCCCGTCGGTGTCCGTCGACCTGCGCGAGACGGTGGGCCGCTACGGGCGGCTCGTGATCGAGCGCGACGAGGAGGGCTCGCTCGTGCTGCGCTCGACCGACCCCGCGGTGCTCGCGCAGGTCGCGAACAACAAGCGCATCCAGCCGCTGCTCATCGGGCATCCGTCCCCCGACAGCTACGTGGTCGACGCGTGGGCACGCGGTCAGATCAAGCAGGAGCTGCTGAAGATCGGCTGGCCGGCGGAGGATCTCGCCGGGTACACACCGGGCACACCGCACGAGATCGACCTCGCCGAGGACGGCTGGAGCATGCGGCCGTATCAGCGTCAGGCGGTTGACGCCTTCGCGAAGGACGGCTCCGGAGTGGTCGTGCTGCCGTGCGGCGCGGGCAAGACCATCGTCGGCGCGGGCGCGATGGCCGCGACCGGGACGACCACCCTGATCCTGGTGACGAACACCGTCTCGGCGCGGCAGTGGCGAGACGAACTGCTCAAGCGCACCTCGCTCACCCCCGAAGAGATCGGCGAGTACTCCGGCCAGGCCAAGGAGGTCAAGCCGGTCACGATCGCGACGTACCAGATCCTCACAGCCAAGCGGAAGGGACAGTACGCGCATCTCTCGCTGCTCGACGAGATGGACTGGGGCCTGATCGTCTACGACGAGGTGCACCTGCTGCCGGCGCCGGTGTTCAAGCTGACCGCCGACCTGCAGGCACGTCGACGCATCGGCCTCACCGCTACGCTCGTGCGCGAAGACGGCCGCGAGGGCGATGTGTTCAGCCTGATCGGCCCCAAGCGCTTCGACGCCCCGTGGAAGCAGATCGAGGCGCAGGGCTTCATCTCCCCTGCCGCGTGCTACGAGGTGCGCGTCGACCTGCCGCCGAGCGACCGGCTCGAGTACGCCGCAGCGACCGACGACGAGCGCTACCGGCTGGCCGCATCCGCCCCCGCGAAGATCACGGCGGTGCGCGAGCTGATCGCGAAGCATCCCGGCGAGCGCATCCTCGTCATCGGCCAGTACCTCGACCAGCTCGAGAGTCTGTCTCAGGCGCTGAACGCGCCGCAGATCACCGGTGCGACGCCGGTCGACGAGCGCGAGGAGCTCTACCGGCAGTTCCGGGAGGGCGAGATCTCTCTCCTCGTGGTGTCGAAGGTCGCCAACTTCTCGATCGACCTGCCCGAGGCGTCGGTGGCCATTCAGGTGTCGGGCTCGTTCGGCTCGCGTCAGGAAGAGGCGCAGCGCCTGGGCCGCCTGCTGCGACCCAAGCAGTCGAACCACACGGCGAGCTTCTACACCCTCATCGCCCGCGACACGGTCGACCAGGACTACGCCCAGAACCGACAGCGCTTCCTCGCCGAGCAGGGGTACAGCTACACGATCATGGATGCCGACGAGCTCAGCGCCGCCTGAGATCGGGGGCCTTGTTCAGCTCGCCTCCTCGTCCGGCTTCAGGCCGCACCGCCAGCAGGGAGCGGCGAGGTCGTCGAGCAGCGCTCCGCACTCGGGGCAGACCTGCGACAGCCAGCATGCGCTGTCGCCACCATGCTCCGAGTCGCTCATGCGGTCGACGCTACTCCCCCGCCCCGGAATCCTCATCGTGGCGAGCGAACCAGTCGAGGCAGAGGTCGGCGACCGCCTCGGGCGCGTCGTCGACGACGAAGTGCGCGGCGCCGTCGACGAAGGCGAGATCGAACCGATCGGCGTACCGATCCTGTCCCCGGCAGATCCGGCGAACCGTCCGCTCGGCGAACGGCCCGTCTCGGCGACCGAACACCGCCAACGTGGGCGGATGCAGCCGCCGCCGCTTGTAGTGCCCCGTCGACAGCCGGATCACCTCGGGGATGATCATGCCGCGGTAGAGCGCACGGACGGCGGCGTCGAATCCGGGCCGCCGCTGCACACGCAGATATCCATCGATGACGTCGTCCGTCATCGGCTGAGCTGCGTAGTCGGGGCCGAACAGCCAGTCGAGCGACTGCCCAGGCCGATGCAGCAGCAGCGGGGGCATGTGCTTGAAGGCCGGGAGAAGCTTCGGGCTGAAGGTCATGAACCCGGGCGGGACGGCGAGCTGCACGGCCGTGCGCACCCGTTCCGGATGCTCATAGGCGAGCTGACCGGCGACCACGGCGCCGAGGTCGTGGCTCACGATGTGCGCGCTGTCGACGCCCAGGGCATCCATCATCGCCACGAGGTCGGCGAGCATCGACGTGCGGCGGATCACGGGATCATCGACCTCGGTCCATCCCGAACCGCGCAGATCAGGGCAGATCACGCGGAAGCCGTGCGCGACGAGCCGCGGCGCGACGGGCCGCCATTCCCACCAGTGCTGCGGGAAGCCGTGCAGCATCACCACCGGCTCACCCGCCCCCATGACGGCGACGTGGCTGCGCGCACCCGGGGTCTCAACGACGATGTGCTCGAAGCCCGGCGCGGCCGGAAGCGGAGGAGACCAGTCGTGCTCGAGCGGTGTCTTCGTCGATGCCGGTTCGTCCATGATGAGCCTCCCAGTCGCTTCAGCGGGTCAGCATCGGCCCTGCACATAGGCTACTACTTTCATAGTAGTTTGTCACTATGGAAGTAGTAACGATTAGGCTCGGCACGTGAGCAGCACACGTCGACGCGCGCTGGATGCGGCCGTCGACCTCATCGGCGCCGAGGGCATCCGCGCTCTCACGCACGGAAGGGTCGATGCGGCGGCGTCCCTGCCCCCGGGCTCGACATCGAATCACTTCCGCACCAGGGCCGCCCTCCTTTCCGGCGTCATCGAATGGATGGCCGCCGCCGAGCGGGAGGATGCGGGGGCTTCGGCGATCCACTCCCGCGACGAGCTCGTGGCCGCCCTCAACCGGATGATCCAGCTGCAGTCGGGGAGCCTCGCCGGTCGCACCAGGGCGAGGTACGCGCTGTTCCTCGAAGCGGATGCCGATGCCGCGAGGCCCCTGCGGGAGCAGCGGCACGGCATGGAGGCGTGGATCCGTGGCATCCTGCTCGAACTCGGCGGCGCCGAGGCGGCCGCTCGCGCACCCTTCCTGATGGCCGCCGCCGACGGTCTGCTGCTGCACCGGATCACGGTCGACCCCGAGGCGCCCATCACCGACGTCGTCGTTCGCGCGGTCGACGCGGCACTGGCGCCCTGAGACCCGCGCGCCGAAGGCAATCAGCGCGCGCAAGGCCGCAGTCACCATAATGGGGTCATGACTGATGCGCGAATCCTGGTCGTCGACGACGAGCCGAACATCCGCGACCTGCTCTCCCGGGGTCTCAGCTTCGCGGGATTCACGGTGCGGACCGTGGCGAACGGAGCGGCCACGATCTCGGCCGTGCTCGAGGAGGAGCCCGACCTCATCATCCTCGACGTGATGCTCCCCGATATGAACGGGTTCAGCGTCACCAAGCGTCTGCGCGGCGCGGGCTTCACGGCCCCCATCCTCTTCCTCACCGCGAAGGATGACACTCAGGACAAGATCGAGGGCCTGAACTCGGGCGGCGACGACTACGTGACCAAGCCGTTCGCCCTCGACGAGATCGTCGCCCGCGCCCAGGCGATCCTGCGACGCACGATGCAGACCGATGAGGAGTCGCTGATCCGGGCGGGCGAGCTGTCGATGGATCAGGACACCCACGACGTCTTCGTCGGCAAGGTGCCGATCGAGCTCAGCCCCACCGAGTTCAAGCTGCTGAAGTACCTGATGCTCAACCCGAACCGGGTGCTGTCGAAGGCGCAGATCCTCGACCACGTGTGGGAGTACGACTTCAACGGAGACGCCGGGATCGTCGAGAGCTACATCTCGTACCTGCGCCGCAAGATCGATCCGCACACCGAGGAGTCGGTGATCCAGACCAAGCGCGGCTTCGGCTACATGCTGAAGGTCGGCAAGTCGGCATAGCGAGACGCGGTCCGAGGCGGTCATGGCAGGCGAGCCCGATCCCGTCACCCGGTGGTGGCGGCGCATCAGCCTGCGCGCCAAGGTCACCGGCGTCACCGTCGCCGTGCTCGCCCTGGGCCTCATGATCGCCGGCATCGGCACGGTGCCGATCCTGCGCGGGGCGATGATCAACAACATCGACGCCCAGCTGCCGGCCCTCGCCACCACGGGGCAGGCCGAGCGCTTCTTCGATGTCTCGGCCGAGGGCGGCCGGCTCGACTTCGAACCGGCCGAGATCGCACCTCGCCCCACCGAGTTCATGGTCGCGTTCTACACCGCGAACGGCGAGTTCATCGCCGAAGCGGGCGGGCAGGCATCCGGTCCGCGCCCTGACTTCCCCGTGCAGTTCACCCTTCAGGACACCGTCAGCCAGGGCGATCGGGTGATGACCCTCGACGGCGACGACGGCGAGACATACAGCGCCGTCGCATCGGCGCAGTCGGCGCAGGATCCTCAGGGTCTCACCTACGTGCAGATCGTCGCACTGCCGCTTGACGAGGCCGACCGCATCGTAGCCACCTATGTCGCGGTGTACACGACGGTGGCGCTGGTCACCATCCTGCTCGCGGCGCTGCTCACCCGAGGGCTCGTGACGCTCACGTTCCGCCGGCTGGGCCAGGTCGAGTCCACCGCCATGGCCATCGCGGCCGGCGATTTCAGCCAGCGCCTCACCGACCTCGAGCCGACCACCGAGGTGGGCAGGCTCAACTCGGCCATCAACACCATGCTCGACCGCGTCGACCGCTCGCTCGCGCAGCGCGATCGCACCGTGCAGAACATGCGGCGCTTCATCGGCGACGCCAGTCACGAGCTGCGCACACCGCTGGTGAGTGTGCGCGGCTACGCCGAGCTGTACCGGATGGGTGCGATCACGGGCGAGGAGGACACCGCCCGCGCCATGGAGCGCATCGAGAAGGAGGCGATCCGCATGGGCGTGCTCGTCGAGGACCTGCTCGCGCTCGCCCGCCTCGACGAGGAGCGATCTCGCGAGCTGCAGATCGAGCCGCTCGACCTGCGCCCCATCGCGCGGGACGCCGCGCTGGACCTGCGCGTCGCCGCCCCGGGACGCACGATCACCGTCGTCGACACCACCGCCGACGAGGCCACCACCCCTCTGCTGCACGGCAGAGCGCCGAGCAGCGCGCCGACACCCGAACCGCCGCGCTCTCCGGTCGCTCGCGGTTCGAACCCGCTCGCGCGTCTGCGGCGCCGGCCGAGGCCGGCGACTCCCGTCCCGGCGATCGACTTCACCGAGGCGACGGATGCCCCGGTGCGCACGCCCCCGATCGTCCTCGGCGAGGACAACAAGGTGCGCCAGATCATCACGAACCTGCTCGGCAACGCGCGCCGGTTCTCGCCCGACGACAGTCCTATCGAACTGGTCGTGGGAGCGGATCGCCGGCGGGGCGTGGGCACCATCTCGATCGTCGACCACGGCGAAGGCATCCCCCCGCAGATCCGGGAGCAGATCTTCGAGCGGTTCTGGCGCGCCGACACGTCGCGGGCGAGGGAGACGGGCGGGTCGGGTCTGGGGCTCGCGATCGTCGCGTCGATCATCGAGTCGCTGCGCGGCGAGGTCTCGGTCGCAGAGACCCCCGGCGGAGGAGCCACTTTCACCGTCGCGCTGCCGCTGGCACCGGCGCAGTCCACTCCCGCGCACCTGCTGGAGGAGACGCAGCCGATCGAGCGCGTCGACCGCTGATCCCGATCTGTCCTGCACAACGGCGGCGTCCGGCGATCCATCCACCGACGCCGCGGATCCGGGAGCCGGCGTCGTGTGTCTCCTCCTAGCCTCGGAAGTCCACCGAGAGGAGACCCCATGTCCGTCTTCACCGTCGACACCGACGCCGTCCAGGCCGCCAACGGCGCCGCCTACGCCACCATGGAGCGGCTGCAGAGCGAGTCGGCCGCGCTCATGGCCCAGCTGAATCAGCTGCAGTCCTCGTGGACCGGCGCCGCGGCCGTCGCCTTCCAGCAGTGCAGCGAGCAGTGGCGCGGAGCGCAGATGCACGTCGAACAGGTGCTGGGATCGATCAGCGGCGCGCTCGGTTCAGCCGCGTCGCAGTACGCCGAGGCCGACCAGTACTCGGCGAGCCTGTTCCGCTGACCCGAACGAGCCGGAACACGCAGAATGCCCCCTGCCATGCGGCAGGGGGCATTCGACGTGGTACTTCAGATCATCAGGATCAGAAGTCCATGCCGCCCGACGGGTCGGCCGGCATGGCCGGAGCCTTCTCGGGCTTGTCGGCGACGACGGCCTCGGTGGTCAGGAACAGACCGGCGATCGACGCGGCGTTCTGCAGCGCCGAGCGGGTGACCTTGGCCGGGTCGATGATGCCCTGTGCGAACATGTCGCCGTACTCGCCCGTGGCGGCGTTCAGGCCCTGGCCCGCGGGGAGCTCGGCGACCTTGTGCGCCACGACGCCGGCCTCGAGGCCCGCATTGATGGCGATCTGCTTCAGCGGAGCCTCGATCGCGACGCGCACGATGTTCGCACCGGTCGCCTCGTCACCCTCGAGAGCGAGCGTGTCGAGCACCTTCGCGGACTGGATGAGCGCGACGCCACCACCGGGGACGATGCCCTCCTCGACGGCTGCCTTCGCGTTGCGGACGGCGTCTTCGATGCGGTGCTTGCGCTCCTTGAGCTCGACCTCGGTCGCAGCCCCGGCCTTGATGACGGCCACGCCGCCGGCCAGCTTCGCGAGCCGCTCCTGCAGCTTCTCACGGTCGTAGTCGCTGTCGGTGTTCTCGATCTCGCGACGGATCTGAGTGACGCGACCCTCGATGGCGGACTGCTCGCCCGCGCCCTCGACGATCGTGGTCTCGTCCTTGGTGACGATGACCTTGCGTGCACGGCCGAGCAGGTCGAGCGTGGTGTTCTCGAGCTTGAGGCCGACCTCTTCGGTGATGACCTGGCCGCCGGTCAGGATCGCGATGTCCTGCAGCTGCGCCTTGCGACGGTCGCCGAAGCCGGGAGCCTTGACGGCGACCGACTTGAAGATGCCGCGGATCTTGTTGAGCACGAGCGTCGCGAGAGCCTCGCCCTCGACGTCCTCGGCGATGATGACGAGCTCCTTGCCGTCCTGGATCACCTTGTCGACGACCGGCAGCAGGTCCTTGATGTTGCCGATCTTCTGGTTGGCGATGAGGATGTACGGGTCCTCGAAGACAGCCTCCTGGCGCTCCGGGTCCGTGACGAAGTAGGGGTTCAGGTAGCCCTTGTCGAAGCGCATGCCCTCGGTGAGCTCGAGCTCGGTGCCGAAGGTCTGCGACTCCTCGACGGTGACGACGCCCTCCTTGCCGACCTTGTCAATGGCCTCGGCGATGAGCTCGCCGATGGCGGGGTCGGCGGCCGAGATCGATGCGGTGGCGGCGATCTGCTCCTTGGACTCGATCTCCTTGGCGCTGCTCAGCAGGTCCTCGGTGATGGCCGCGACGGCCTTCTCGATGCCGCGCTTGAGCGAGATGGGGTCGGCGCCGGCTGCGACGTTGCGCAGGCCTTCGCGAACCAGTGCTTGAGCGAGGACGGTCGCAGTGGTGGTTCCGTCACCGGCGACGTCGTCGGTCTTCTTGGCGACCTCCTTGACGAGCTCCGCACCGATCTTCTCGTACGGGTCGTCGAGCTCGATCTCCTTGGCGATCGACACACCGTCGTTCGTGATCGTGGGGGCGCCCCACTTCTTCTCGAGCACGACGTTGCGACCGCGCGGGCCGAGGGTCACCTTGACGGCGTCGGCCAGGATGTTCAGGCCGCGCTCGAGGCCACGACGGGCCTCCTCATCGAAAGCGATGATCTTTGCCATGAGTCTTTCGTCCCTCCCGGACGTAGGCGATGGGGTATTAGCACTCCGACTGTTCGAGTGCTAATAACAGTCTGGCACTCGACCCATGGGAGTGCAAGCCGCGCGTCCGGAAGGACCGCGGGCCGTCAGGGGGCCGGTGCCTCGCTGGCCGGGGCTGACGACGTCGCCTTGTCGACGCCGATCACGACCGTCAGCTGCGGCCTGTCGGAGTCGTTCATCGCGGCGTAGAAATCGCTCTGCTGCACGTCGACGCCCCCGAGGACGTCGGCGAGCCCGAGGGCGGCGCCCTCGTCGGCATCCGCGACGTAGAACACCGTCGTCTTCGAGAACTCCTGCGACGCGCCGTCGCTGCCGAACACGTCGTCGGTCGACCATCCCTCGGCCAGCAGCTTCTCACGCACCTCGGCGACGCGCCCCTTCTCGGTCGTCGCATTGAGGATCAGCACGCGATACGACGTATCGATCTGCGCCACGACGCCGGGCTGCGTCGGCACCGGGCCGGGCTCCTCCCCACCGAACAGCGAGATGCGATCCATCATGACCAGCGACACGAAGATCCCGCCGACGATGAGCACGAGAGCCACCGCCGCCGACCACAGCAGCACGACGAGACCGTTCATCCCGGGCTGCTCGGCGCGGTGCGCACCGACGCGGCCGGTGGCGTGCGGAACGTCGTCGAATCGATCACGGGAGAGCTTCTGCACCCCTCGATGCTAGCGGGCGGCCGCCGTGAGTCCGCACGGAGCGGAGCCGGGCGGATGCTCGCGGTGAGGCGCGCTCAGCCCACGAATCCGCGCATGCGGGCGGTGCGCTGCACCGCCCTGCTGTCGCGCAGACGGCGCAGACGGCGCACCAGCAGCGGATCGAACTCGAGCGCCGCCTCCGTCTCGATCAGGCGGCCGAGCAGCTGGTAGTAGCGGGCCGGACTCATGCCCAGCTGCGCACGGATGGTCTCCTCCTTCATGCCGCCGTGACGCGGCCAGGCCGCCTCGAGCGTCAGGATCGCGCGATCGCGATCGGAGAGTTCACCGAGCATGCGCTCAGGCTACGCGGCATCCGGCCCGATCCCCGCGCGCCACTCCCACCAGCGCCCGAGCGGGTCGGCATCCGCCACGACCCGGCCGTCGACAGCGACCGCGAAGCCGCGGAACGCGCTCGGATCGATGCGCGGGCGCCAGGCGTCGTGCAGCGCCGGCGGGTCGATCGTGATCCAGCGCGCGTCCAGAGCGCGGATGCGGTCGATGAGCTCGGCGCGTCTCGGTCGGGGCAGGTAGACGAGCATGCCGGGGGTGGTGACGACGAGGGTCGCCCCGTCCGGGGCGGCCGCGGCCATGCCCTCCAGCTGCTCGATGGCGTCTCCGGCGCGCAGCAGCGGCGGGTCGGCGGAGGCGACCGCGATCGCGGCGGCGATCCGCTCGGCGCGCTCGTGCTCGCCGGGCCAGATGAGCGACTCGAGCCAGGCCCGGTCGGCTGGCACCCGCACGTCGATCGGATCGAGATCGACACCGGCGCGCCAGATCACCTCCGGCACGTGCAGCTCGGGCAGCTCGCCCGTGACCGCACTGGTCAGCAGCACCGTCGAGGGCCCGTCGTCGGGATCGATGCGTCGCCGCAGGATGCCGTCGTCGCCGTCGATGCGGAACGAGTAGCGATCGGGGTACAGGCACAGACCCGCGGCGGCTCCGAGCTCGAGAAGGGCGATCGGACCCTCGACCAGGCTCAGCGCGGGCAGCAGCGCCGCCAGGCGGAGGGGTTCGTTGATCTGCACCCCGCGCCGCGCGCATTCCGTGACGAGATCATCGGCATGGTCGATCACGAACTGCCGCCACGACCGGTATCCGGCCACCGGCGCGCCGAGCAGGCGGGACACCGCGAACACCAGCGGGGGCTGCCGGTGCTGCGGCATGAGCCGCTCGAGCACGGCCTGCACGCCGGCATCCGTCGCGACACCCGTCGCCCACTCGGTGTACACCTCGCTGCGCCCTGGCGCCTCGTCGAGCGCGAAGCGTTCGTAGCGCTCGGCGACACCATCCGTCATCCCGCCATTGTCCCAGCCGGCGGGTCGGGCACGATGCGGACGCCCCTCGAGCGACCCGAGCGGGGCGTGGAGGCGAGAGAATGGATGCATGGGTTACAGCGTGAACAAGACGGATGCAGAGTGGCGCGCCGAGCTGGGCGCCGACCAGTACGCGGTGCTGCGCACCGCGGCGACGGAGCGCCCCTGGACGGGCGAGCTGCTCGATGAGGAGCGCGCCGGGCTCTACACCTGCGGCGCGTGCGGTGCGGAGCTCTTCCGCAGCGGCACGAAGTTCGATTCGGGATGCGGCTGGCCGAGCTTCTACGAGTCGGTGCGCCCCGAGGCCGTCGAGCTCATCGAGGACACCTCGCTCGGCATGGTCCGCACGGAGGTGCGCTGCGCGGCGTGCGGCTCGCACCTCGGCCACGTCTTCCCCGACGGCTTCGGCACCCCGACCGGCGACCGCTACTGCATGAACTCGGTGGCGCTGTCGTTCACGCCCGACGAGTCGTGAGTGCGCTCGACGCCGTCCGGCGCCGAGCATCCTGGTCGCGCGTGACCGACGACGCGCCGACGCGCGAGCAGCTGCTGCCGCTGGTGGAGGCGGCCGGGCGCGTCGCGGATCACTCGGCGCTGCGACCGTGGCGACTGATCGAGCTGCGCGGCGATGACCGTCTGACGCTGGGAGCCGCGCTGGCTGCGGCAGCCGGGGACGACGCACCCTCGACCAAACCGCTGCGCGCCCCGCTGCTGATCGCCATCGTCGCCTGCTACCGCAGGAGCGACAAGGTGCCGCGCTGGGAGCAGGAGGCGGTCGTCTCCGGCGTCGCGCACACCCTGAGCCTGCTGCTCGATGAGGCGGGCTGGGGCGTCATCTGGCGCACCGGCGGGCTCACCCGCGCGACGGCCGTCGCCGAGGCGCACGGCCTGCGCGACGACGAGGAGCTGCTGGGCTGGCTCTACGTCGGCGGGAAGCCCGAGGGCAAGGACGCCGGCCGTCGCAAGCCGGTGGCTGCCGATGCGCTGCTCACCGCGATGCCCGCAGCGTCGGCGACCGGCGAGGAACTGGGTCGGCGTGGCGAGGCGTCGAAGAAGGGCGAGCCCTCGAAGAAGGACGAGTCCCGGAAGAAGGACGAGTCCCGAAAGAAGGACAAGACCTCGAAGAGGGACAAGACCTCGAAGAAGGACAAGACCTCGAAGAAGGACAAGACCTCGAAGAAGCGCGAGAAGAAGAAGCGCGAGAAGAAGAAGCGCGAGAAGAAGAAGCGCGACGAGCGCTGAGTCAGCGCTGCCGCGGCAGGGCGACGATCACCGAGGCCGCCGCGACGAAGATCATCGCGGCGAGCTGCCACAGGGCAGGACCGCTGTCGACTGGCCAGATGAGATCGATCGTCACCGACGTCGCGAGCTGTCCGAGCACGCTTCCGAGGCCGAGCAGCAGCACACCCGTGTAGGGCACGAGCCAGGCTCCGAGCAGGATGTAGGCGAAGCCGAGGAGGCCGCCCAGGTACAGCCAGGGCTCGGCAGGGAGTGCGCCGGGCATCCCTCTGGTCGCGACGCTGACCGCGGCGCCCGCGAGCAGCACGACGGTGCCGGCGATGAAGCTCATCAGGGTCGCCGTGAGCGGCGATGCGACCCGGCGCGCGAGGCGACCGTTCGCCGCCGCCTGCCACGCGATGCCTGCGCCGGCCGCGAACGGAAGCAGCAGCAGCCACAGGGGCGCGGTCGCGAGCACGTCGCCGCCCAGCGAGATGCCGACGGCGGCGAGGGCGAGGGCACCGCCGATCACCCGCCCCGGAGTGACGGCGACGATGCCGGACGGCCCGACGCCCATGCGGTCCAGCAGCAGGCCGTGCAGCGTCTGGCCCGCGACCACGCCGACGGTGAACAGCGACACCCCGAGGACGCCGGCGACGAGCCCCTGCGTGGTGACGGTGAGGGCGCCGCAGGTGCCGCCGAGAAGCATCCAGAACGGGATGGTGCGGGAGCGGATGCCCGTGAGCAGCCGCCCGAGACCTGCCCGACCGGAGGGCAGGGCGAGGACCACGACGACCAGGAGCACGAGCCCGACGGCGAACGAGATCAGACCGGCGACGATGCCGTCGTCGATGCGGACTCCGAGGACGCCGTTGATCCGGGCCTGCACGGCCGTCATCGCACCGATCGACACAGCACCACCCAGGGCGATCCAGGCGGGCAGAGGGCGAGGGGAGGTCACTCGCTCCAGGGTACCCGCGCGGCGCTCCGCCCCGCGCCGGCGCCGGGCATCCACCCTGCTCGCGTCGGGGCTTCTCCAAGTCGTCACCGCCATGTCGGCCCCCGCGGATAGCCTGTCGGCATGTGCGCGAGCTACGGACTGGATCCCCGCTTCACCGATGCCGAGCTGCTGGCCGAGGCCGACGACGCCGTGCTCGACGGGCTGCGCTCGTGGGCCGAGCGCAATGCGGGTGAGACCCTGCGTCCGACCGGGAAGAACCTGCGCAACCTGAACCCGCTGGTGACGGCAGACGGCGATGCCGCCGCGCTCGAGCCCGCCTGGTGGGGTTTCCTCGTCGACGGTCAGCCGGCGAAGTTCCCGTCGATCAACACCCGATCAGAGCGCCTGCAGGACCGCCCTGGCGCGCTGCGCACGCGCGGCCTGGTGCCAGCGACAGGCTGGTACGAGATGCAGAAGCCCGACCGTGTGTGGCACGAGTTCGGCCTCGCGCGAGGGGTGCTGTTCGGCATGGCCGCGGTCACCCAGCGCGGCCGCACTCCCGACGGCGAGTGGGTCACGTGCTACTCGATCGTGATGCGCCCCGCTCCCCCGCACCTGGCGAACATCCACGACCGGATGCCCGTGCTGATACCCACCGCGTTCGCGCACGACTGGCTGCACGGCGATCCCGGCCGTGAGCTCATCGACGAGGCGCTGCTCGCCGCCGCCGGCCTCGACGAGCGGGTCGCCGCGGTGCCGCGCGACGACGACAAGGGCGCTCAGGCCCTCTTCTGACAGATGAACGAGGCACGCGCCCTTCTCGGGAGCACGTGCCTCGTCTGTGGAGCCGACTACGGGACTCGAACCCGTAACCCCCGTATTACAAGTACGGTGCGCTACCAATTGCGCCAAGTCGGCGGACCGTCATCCAGCATAGCGACGGACATCGGATCCCTCGCACCGACCGCCCGGTCAGGATGCGGGTGTCGACGAGGGCGTGGGCGTCGGGGTGGGCTTCGTCGCGCCGAAGTACTCGTCGCTCGCGATGGTGAGCACGAACTGCGAGAACTCCGCGGGGTCGTTCAGGGCGCCGACGTACGACTTGCCGCCGACGAGGATCAGCGCCTCGTTGTTCAGCTTGAGACCGTCGGTACCCGGCAGCGGACCCTCGAGCGCGCGGTCCGTGGCGTCCTTGGCCCACGCCACGAAGTCCTGCTTCTCGATGCACGAGCGCACCTTCTTGGCATCCGACACCCCGACGGCGACCGCGAGGTCGGCGAGCTCCGCGTCGCTGCGCCCGTCGCTGTCGGGTTGGGGCTGCCCGGCCAGCAGCTCGTGGTTGTAGTCGTAGAAGCTGTTCGGCGCGTACGTGGCGACGCACGCGGCGGCGGCAGCGGCGCGCAGCGAGTACTTCGTGCCGTTGGAGCTGGCGGTGAGCAGCGCGACAGGGTGATACGTCACGGTCACGGCCCCCTCGGAGATCCAGCCGGCGAGCTGGCGCGCGTTAGCGCGCTCGAACTCCGCCGCTCCTGCCGAGAGGTAGTCGACGTAGATGTGGATCTCGGTGGGCTTCGCACTCGTCGAGGCCGAAGGCTCCGGTGTCGGGGTCGCAGCCTCGCCCGCCTCGGAGGCACCCTCCGACGGCGCCGGGGTGGCCGCCGTCGCCGACGGGGCGGCGGTGACCTGGCTCACCGTGACGCCATCGCCCGACATGCCGCTCGGGCTGAGCTGCGGCTTCGAGATCGACGAGCCCACCGCGTAGGCCACGGCAGCGCCGATCGAGCCGACGGCGAGGATGGCTACGAGACCGATGACGAGCCGTCGCACCAGCCGCGCCCGGGACTGCTGGGCGTGCACCAACTGTGCCTTCTCCCGCACCGCTTCACGCGAATGGCGAGCGGCGGGGACGTTCGGCGTTTCGTCGCTCGACATCGTTCCTCTTGAAGATCGGGTGGGCCCTGAGGCATCGGGTGGGACCGGGTGATCCCGCGGCCGCAGAGAGCGCGGCGCCGGGTTCGATGCTAACGAGGCAGTCTGGGAAATACCCAGACGCGCCCGGCCGTGCCATACTGATCCCGACCCGATGGCGGGTCACGGCGGGCGGGGCCCGCCGCTTCCATCACGAAGGATCGTCCGGCACGTACCTGCCGGTGAAGGAGAAACCATGGCCACCGTTACGTTCGACGACGCCACCCGCCTGTACCCCGGCGGCACGCGTCCGGCTGTCGACAAGCTGAACATCGAGATCGCCGATGGCGAGTTCCTCGTTCTCGTCGGCCCGTCCGGCTGCGGAAAGTCCACCTCGCTGCGCATGCTGGCCGGCCTCGAAGAGGTCAACAGCGGCCGCATCCTCATCGGCGACCGCGACGTCACCGACGTGCCGCCGAAGGACCGCGACATCGCGATGGTCTTCCAGAACTACGCGCTCTACCCGCACATGACGGTCGCCGAGAACATGGGCTTCGCCCTCAAGATCGCCGGCGTCGGCAAGGAGGAGCGCGCGAGCCGCGTGCTCGAGGCCGCCAAGCTGCTCGACCTCGAGGAGTACCTCAACCGCAAGCCGAAGGCCCTCTCGGGCGGTCAGCGCCAGCGCGTCGCCATGGGCCGCGCCATCGTGCGTCAGCCCCAGGTCTTCCTCATGGACGAGCCGCTGTCGAACCTCGACGCCAAGCTGCGCGTGCAGACCCGCACGCAGATCGCCTCGCTGCAGCGCCGCCTCGGCGTCACCACCGTCTACGTCACCCACGACCAGACCGAGGCGCTGACGATGGGCGACCGCATCGCGGTGCTCAAGGACGGCATCCTGCAGCAGGTCGGCACCCCGCGCGATCTGTACGAGCGACCCAACAACGTCTTCGTGGCCGGCTTCATCGGTTCGCCGGCGATGAACCTGTTCTCGGCAGACCTCGCCGAGGGCGGCGTGCGCTTCGGCAGCGAGATCGTCCCCCTCGACCGCGACACGGTCGGTCGCGCCAGCGGCAGCCAGGTCACCGTGGGCGTGCGCCCGGAGGACATCACGGTCGGCCCCGCCGACGGCAAGGGTCTCGCGGTCGTCGTCGACCTGGTCGAGGAGCTCGGCGCCGACGGCTACCTCTACGGTCACACCGACATCAACGGCAAGCGCACCGACATCGTCGCCCGCGTCGACGGCCGCAGCCACCCCAACGCCGGCGAGACGGTCACCCTGGCCGCCAACCCCGGACACGTGCACGCCTTCGACCTCGAGTCGGGCGAGCGCCTCAACGACAAGCCGGTCGTCTCGGCCTGACGAATCGAGCACTCGGCGCGGGCGGACCTCATGGTCTCCCGCGCCGCGGTGTTTCCGGAGGAACCATGCAGGAGTCTCTGCGCATCACCGCCAGCTCCATCGACCCGGGTCTGCTGAGCCTGCCCTGGTCGACCCCGCTCGGCAAGTGGCCCTCGGAGCACATCGTGTCGCTGCCGAAGGGCCTGTCGCGCCACCTCGTGCGCTTCGCCGACCTGTCGGGGCGGGTGGTCGCGGTCAAGGAGACCACGGCCGAGATGGCCCAGCGCGAGTACGAGATGCTCGGAAACCTGGGCCGCCTGGACGTGCCCTGCGTCAGCCGGGTCGCGGTGATCGCCGGACGCACGGACGCCGACGGCAAAGCGCTGCAGGCAGCGCTGGTGACTTCGCATCTGCGCTTCTCGATGCCCTATCGCGCGCTGTTCACGCGGGTGCTGCGCCCCGACACGGCGACTCGTCTGGTCGACGCCCTCGCCCTGCTGCTTGTGCGACTGCACAACGTCGGGTTCTACTGGGGCGATGTGTCGCTGTCGAACACCCTGTTCCGGCGCGACGCCGGCGCGTTCGCCGCATATCTGGTGGATGCCGAGACAGGTGAACTGCACGAGGAGGGACTGACCGACGGTCAGCGCGCATACGACCTCGACCTCGCGCGCACGAACATCGCCGGAGAGATCATGGACCTCGCCGCCGGCGGCCGTCTGGAGCGCGGTGTGGATGCTCTCGAGATCGCCGACGGCATCGTCTCGTCGTATCGGTCGCTGTGGGCGGCGCTCACCGACGAGGAGACGTTCTCTACCGGGGAGACCTGGCGCATCACCGAGCGCGTCGAGAAGCTCAATGCACTCGGTTTCGACATCGACGAGATGTCGATGGAGACCACCGCCGACGGCACGACCGTGCGCATCCAGCCGAAGGTTGTCGACGCCGGCCACCACCAGCGGCGGCTGATCCGCCTCACCGGTCTCGACGTGGAGGAGAACCAGGCCCGTCGACTGCTCAACGACCTCGACGAGTTCCGGGTGCGCTCGACCAAGGCATGGACCGAAGAGGAGATGTACGCGCACGAATGGCTGACCCGCGTGTTCGAGCCGGTCGTGCGCGCCATCCCCTACGACCTGCGCGCCAAGCTCGAGCCCGCCGAGGTGTATCACCAGGTGCTCGAGCACCGCTGGTACCTGTCGCAGGCGCAGTCGCGGTCGGTGCCGCTCGCCGAGGTGCTCACGAGCTACATCAACGACGTGCTGCGGCACCGTCGCGACGAGGCGACCATCATGGGACCGCCCACCGAATCGTTGGGCGTTCCGGTCGAGACCGGTTCGGTCGAGGTGTCAGACGACACCGCCGCGATCGACTGGCGCGACCTCGTCTAGTCGCGGTAGCCGACGGTGAAGCGACCGTTGCGGTGCTTCGGCTGCTCGATCTCGTCGATGACGGCGATCGCGAAGTCCGCGCCGGAGATGGTGGAGTTCCCGTCGGCATCCCGAACCAGCACGTCGCCGCCGTCGTGGTACCGGCCGGTGCGCTCGCCCTCGGCCCAGGGCCCGAAGACCTCGGCCGGGTGGATGAAGAACCATTCGAGGCCGTCGGCATCCTGAAGCAGCTCGAGCGAGTCGATGCCCACCTGCGCCTCGTGCTTGTACTCCTCGGGGAAGCCCTGGTCGAACAGGCGCGGTCCGCCCGGGGCGACCAGGCTGCCGCCTGCTCCGCCGACGACGCCGAGGCGGCTCGGGGTGCCGGCGAGCCTCTTGATCAGGCCCCGCAGCGCCCCGATGACCTCGTTCTCCATATCGCCGCGCGGTGAGAGCGCAGAGATGACGGCGTCAGCCCCGTCGAAGACATCGCCGAGGGCGTCGAGGTCGAGCACCGAGCCCTGCACGTACTGCGCGCCGTCGAGCGGGGCGTCCGGCGCCTGACGGGAGATCACCGTCACCTCGTGCCCTCGGCTCACCGCCTCGCGGGCGATGTGCGATCCGGCGTAGCCGGTTCCTCCGATGACGACGATGCGGGACATCCGTGTTCCTTCCGATGCTCGAACGGGTTCACCGACTACAAGTCGCGCGGGTGCGCGTCCTATTCCCCGGCGGCTCGGACGGTCGACACCTGGTACAGCGCGACGGATGCCGCGATGCCGGCGTTCAGCGACTCGGTGGCCGACGAGATCGGAATCGACACGATCTGGTCGCACGTCTCGGTGACCAGGCGCGAGAGGCCCTTGCCCTCGGATCCGACGACGATGACGACGGGACGGTCGGCCAGCTCGAGTGCAGGCAGCGCCACGTCTCCCCCGCCGTCGAGGCCGAGCACGAACACGCCCTGCTTCTTGAACTCCTTCAGCAGCGTGGTGAGGTTGGCCGCGAGCGCGACGGGCAGGCGGGCCGCGGCGCCCGCGCTGGTCTTCCACGCGGCGGAGTTCACGCTCGCGGAGCGGCGCTGCGGAAGAATGATGCCGTGCCCGCCGAAGGCTGCCGTCGATCGGATGATGGCGCCGAGGTTGCGCGGGTCTGTGATGCCGTCGAGGGCGACGAACAGAGGCGTCTCGCCACGGTCGATGACCTGCTCGAGCAGGTCCTGCGGGTGCGCGTACTCGTACGGCGGCACCTTCAGCGCGACGCCCTGGTGCACGCCGTCGAAGCCGGCCATGCGGTCGAGCTCCTGACGGGTCACCTCGAGCACGGGGATCTCCCGGTGCCGCGCGATCGCGAGCATCTCCTTGACGCGGTCGTCCATCTCGACGCGCTGTGCGATGTAGAAGGTCGTCGCGGGGATCTTGGTGCGCAGCGCCTCGAGCACCGAGTTGCGCCCGGTGACGGTCTCGGTGTCGTCGGATGCCTTGCTGCGGGCCTGACGGTTCATGTCGCGACCCTGCGGCTTCTGACCGACGCGTCCCTTGCCGCCGGCCGCCGCGAACCGCTCCTGTGCTGCCTTGCGCTTGCCGGCGACGTGCCAGCTGCGGTCCTCGGCCTTCGGCGTGGGGCCGCGACCTTCGAGCGCCTTGCGGCCGAGGCCGCCGGTGCCCTTGGAAGCACCCTTCTTCTTGCTGTTGCCCGCTCCGGGGCGGCCAGGCTTAGCCATCGATACTCCAATGCGTTCCGTCCGGAGTGTCCTCCAGAGTGATTCCTGCCGCGCCGATCGCGTCTCGGATTCGATCGGCCGCGGCCCAGTCCTTGTCTGCGCGCGCCTGCGCACGCTGTGTGATCATCGTCTGCACGAGCGCGTCGAGGGCGGATGCCTCGGCCGCGTCGGTCACGTCGCCGCGCCACTCCGGCGCGAGCGGATCGATCCCGAGGATGCCCGCCATGTCGCGCACCTGCAGCGCCGCGAGCTGCGCGTCGGCGCTGCGCCCGGCGTCGAGCATGCTGTTTCCTGCCCGCACCGTCTCGTGCAGCACCGCGAGCGCCTGCGGAACGCCGAGGTCGTCGTCCATCGCAGCCGCGAACGCGGCCGGCAGATCCGCCGCCGACGAGAACTCGGCCGGAAGGCGCCCGGCGCGCTCGAGGAACGATCGGATGCGCCCGAGGGCGGCCTCGGCTTCAGCGAACGACGACTCGGTCAGATCCAGGCTCGAACGATAGTGCGCGGCGGCGAGCGCGTAGCGCACCACGAGCGGGTGATGAGCTGCGAGCACGTCGGCCGCGAGGGTGAAGTTGCCCAGTGACTTCGACATCTTCTGCCCGCCCACGGTGACGAGGCCGTTGTGCACCCAGTACCGCGCGAACGCGTCGCCGGCGGCGGTCGACTGCGCGAGCTCGTTCTCGTGATGCGGGAAGCGCAGGTCCAGTCCCCCGCCATGGATGTCGAACTCCGCGCCGAGGTAGCGCCTCGACATCGCCGAGCACTCGATGTGCCAGCCGGGCCGGCCTGGGCCCCACGGCGAATCCCATACGGCATCCGGCTGCTCGTCGCTCTTCGCGCCCTTCCAGAGCGCGAAGTCCTGCGGGTTCCGCTTGCCTCGAGGGTCGGCGTCCGCGGCCGCCTCCATCGCGTCCACCGACTGATGCGTGAGCGAGCCGTATTGCGGCCACGAGCGCACGTCGAAGTACACGTCGCCCGAGCCGTCGGCGGCGGCATAGGCGTGGCCGCGATCGATGAGGGTCGCGATCAGGTCGTGCATCTGCGGGATGAACCCGGTCGCCCGCGGCTCGTAGGTCGGTGCCAGGATGCCGACAGCGGCGTACGCCTGCGAGAACTCCTGCTCCATGCGGTATGCGAGCGCCCACCACGGCTCGGTCCCGGTCGCGTTGGCGAGCACCTTGTCTTCGATGTCGGTCACGTTGCGCACGAAGGTCACCCGCCCGTAGCGGCGTGCGAGCCAGCGACGCAGCAGGTCGAAGCTCAGCGCGGCGCGCACGTGCCCGATGTGCGGACCGGACTGCACGGTGGGTCCGCAGACGTACATCGTCACGTTCGAGGCATCGAGCGGGGCGAAGTCGCGCAGCTGCTGCGCGCGAGTGTCGTACAGGCGGATCGTCACTGCACAAGACTACCGGGGCGGGGCACGGACTGCCTGGGCGTGGTCTTCCGGTCAGCTCCGGTGGATGAGCGCCACCGCGGTGACGGCGATCCCCTCGCCGCGACCGGGGAACCCCAGCCCGTCGGTGGTGGTCGCCGAGACGGTGACGACGGCGCCGCCGAGCGCGGTCGAGAGCACCTCCTCGGCCTCGGCGCGGCGTGCGCTGAAGCGCGGCCGGTTGCCCTGGAACTGCACCGACACGTTGCCGATGGCGAAGCCCGCTTCGGCGAGCATGGCAGCGGTGCGCGCGAGGAAGACATCTGCGTGCGCTCCCGCGTACTCGGGGTGCGCGGTGCCGAAGTGCTGCCCGATGTCGCCGAGCCCCGCGGCGCCGAGCAGGGCGTCGACCATCGCATGCGCCACGGCGTCACCGTCCGAATGGCCCGACAGCGCAGGCTCACCCGGCCATTCGAGCCCGGCCAGCCACAGGCTGCCCTCTCCGCCGAACGCGTGCACGTCCGTGCCGACGCCGATGCGCGGCGCGCATGAGCCGCCAGGACGGGCACCGAGCAGCAGCTGCGCCCGCTCGAGATCATCGGGGGTCGTGATCTTGAAGGCGCGTTCGGATCCGGGGATGCGACGCACGGCGCCCCCGGCGGCGGCGAACAGCGCCGCATCGTCGGTGTGCTCATCGCCCGCGGCCTGTGCCGCGGCGTATGCGTCCTGCAGGGCTGCTCGCGGGAATCCCTGGGGCGTCTGCGCGGCCGCGAGCACCGAGCGGTCGACCGGCCCGGCGATATCGTCGCCTTCGACCCTCTTGAGCGTGTCGACGACGGCGAGCGCGGGGATCACGCCCGCATCGGTCACCGAATCCGCCACCGCGTCGATCTGCGAGGCCGGGGTGAGAGCGCGCGCCGCGTCGTGCACGAGCACGATGCGCACGTCGTCGTGCAGGGCATCCAGCCCCGCAGCGACCGACTGCTGACGGGTCGTTCCCCCGGTCACGACGCTCGCCAGGTGGCGGCGTTCCCCTGCTGACGCCGCGACCTCGGCGTCCACCTGCTCTTCCCGCCCGGGGGGCGCCACCACGACGACCTGCATCGGCGCGGCGGCGAACACGCCATCCAGCGCGTGACGCAGCACGGTGCGGCCGTCGACGTCGACGAGCGCCTTCGGCGCTCCGGCGCCGAGCCTCGTTCCGGAGCCGGCGGCGACGACGATGATCGCTGTGGTGGGAGTCGGGTGCGCAGTCACCTTCTCACGCTATCGCGCGTCGCGGAATGCGAAGAGGGCGGATGCCGCAGCATCCGCCCTCTTCGCAATTCCCGTCGCCGACGCGCTCGTCAGGAGGCGAGCACCTCGTCGAGCAAAGCGCCGGCCTTGTCCTCGTCGATCTTCTCGGCCAGAGCGAGCTCCGACACGAGGATCTGGCGGGCCTTGGCGAGCATGCGCTTCTCGCCCGCGGAGAGACCGCGGTCCTGATCGCGGCGCCACAGGTCGCGCACGACCTCGCTCACCTTGATCACGTCACCAGAGGCGAGCTTCTCCAGGTTCGCCTTGTAGCGGCGCGACCAGTTGGTGGGCTCTTCCGTGAACGGGGCGCGCAGCACCTCGAAGACGTTCTCGAGACCCTCCTTGCCGATCACGTCGCGGACGCCGACCAGGTCGACATTCTCGGCGGGAACCTCGATGATGAGATCGCCCTGCGTGACGTTGAGCTTCAGGTACTTCTTGGTCTCCCCCTTGATCACGCGGTCCTTGACCTCGATGATCGTCGCGGCTCCGTGGTGCGGATAGACGACGGTTTCGCCAACCTCAAAAAGCATAAAAACGTGTCCTTTCGGCAATCTCCAGCATACCACAGCCGTTATGCAGTAAGGTTCGCGCCGGTCGGGCCCGCAGCGGCATCCGTCGTCGCCGCGGGCGCCCGACCCACTAGACTGATCCAGGACACCCGTCGCACCTCAGGAGGATCCGTGAACTCGCGCTCTGCTGCGTCCATCGCTCCGCGTCTCATCGCCGCCATCGCCCTGGGCTCTGCGCTCGCTCTCGGCACGACCGGGTGCACGTTCATCACGCACCAGGCGACCACGAACCCCTACCCCGCTTCCGATGGCGTGCCCTTCGACGAGACGGGCGGCGACGTCGTCGCGCGCAACGTCTTCGTCGTCACCACCGAGGACGGCGAAGTGGGCAACCTGGTGGGCGCGTTCATCAACGAGGGCGCGAAGACCGCCTCGGTCGACATCGACGTCGCGGGCGAGCAGCTCTCGCTGCGTGTGCCCGGCGAGGATCGTGTCAGCCTCGGCGCCGACAAGATGCCGCTGCGCATCGAGAACCTCGATGTCAAGCCCGGAGCGACCGTCGAAGTGCTCATCGTCTCGGGCGACGGAGAGGCCACTCCCGCCCAGGTGCCCGTGCTCGACGGCTCGCTTCCGCAGTACGCCGACCTCGTCCCCGCGGCAGAGCCCATCGACGCGACATCCTGACTTCCGCGGCGTCAGCCGCGACGCAGAAGGAGGCCGGCTCCGTTCGGAGCCGGCCTCCTTCTGCGTCCGGCGACGGATCAGCCTTCGAAGCGGTAGCCGAGGCCGCGCACGGTGACGAGCATCACCGGGTCGCCCGGATTCTGCTCGATGCGCGATCGGATGCGCTTGATGTGCACATCCAGCGTCTTCGTGTCGCCGAAGTAGTCGCTGCCCCACACGCGATCGATCAGCTGTCCGCGCGTGAGCACGCGGCCCGCGTTGCGCATGAGCACCTCGAGCAGCTCGAACTCCTTCAGCGGCATGTTGATCTCGGCACCGTCCACGGCGACCGTGTGCCTGTCGATGTCGAGCGTCACCCTGCCGCCCTCCAGCACGCGCTCGTCGAGCTCGGCATCGGCCTGCACGACACGACGCAGCACGGCACGCATGCGCGCCAGCAGCTCGCGTGAGGAGTACGGCTTCGTGATGTAGTCATCGGCGCCCAGCTCGAGTCCCACCACGATGTCGACTTCGGAGTCCTTCGCGGTCAGCATGATGATCGGCACGCCGGATGTCTGCCGCACCTGACGGCACACCTCGGTGCCCGCCATACCGGGAAGCATGAGATCCAGCAGGATGATGTCGGCGCCTCGCTCGCGGAACGCCGCGAGCGCGCCGGGTCCGTCTTCGGCGATCTCGACCTCGTACCCCTCGCGTCGAAGCAGATACGCGAGCGGGTCGGCCAGGTCGGGCTCATCCTCGACGAGAAGGATGCGGGTCATGCGAGCTCTCCGTTCCGGGCGTCGCGCGCACGGGCATCCCCGCTCACGCGCTTCTTCTTGGTCTTCCTCTTGGTCTTCTTGTCGGCGCTCTCGGGTGCGCTCGCGGCCGGCAGACGCACGGTGAACGTCGATCCCCGGCCGGGACGCGACCACACGCGCACGTCACCGCCGTGCCGCTGGGTGGCGTGCTTGACGATCGACAGCCCCAGCCCCGTGCCGCCGGTGCGACGGGAACGGGCCTCATCGGCACGGTAGAAGCGCTCGAAGATGCGCTCGCGATCGGCATCCGAGATCCCGATGCCCTGGTCCGTCACCGCGATCTCGACGACATCACCGTCGACCTTCACCCCGACGCCGACGCGCGAACCGCGCGGCGAGTAGACGATCGCGTTGGCGATGAGGTTGCCGACCGCCTCGATCAGCACCTGCGCGTCGCCGCGCACCCACGCTCCTCGCTCACCGCCGCGGCTCAGCTCGACACCGGCCGAGTCGGCCTGCACGGAATGCGCCTCGATGGACGCTGCCACGACCTCGTCGATCGCGACCGGCTCGACCTGGGACAGGCTCTCGGCCGCCTGCAGACGCGACAGGCTCAGGATGCGCCCGGTGAGCTGACCGAGGCGGGCCGCCTCAGCCGAGATGCGAGCGGCGAAGATGCGCACCTGCTCGGCGTCGTCGGCGGCCGATTCGATCGCCTCGGCGAGCAGGCTGACCGACGCGACCGGCGTCTTCAGCTCGTGGCTGGTGTTCGACACGAAGTCGGTGCGCATCTGATCGAGGCGCTCGCGCTCGGTGACATCGCGAATGATCAACAGGGTGAGCTGCGGACCCACCGAGCTGGCCCGCGCCGATACCAGGCGCGGGTCGAGCGACGCACCGCCGGTGAGCCGCAGCGTCTCGGTCGCGCCGGTGCCGCTGTCGCGCACGCCGCGCACGAGCCGGCGCAGCTCGCCGTTCTCGAGCACCGCACCCTCCCGGATCCCGAAGCGCGCGGCGGCGTTCGAAGTGGCGACCACCAGCCCTGAGGCGTCCAGCACGCACGCGGCGTCGTCCATGCTCGCCAGCACGTCGGCGACGCCTGCGGGCACGGCCGACGAGGTCTCCTGCAGCGCGAGGGCTCGCACGCGATACGCCCAGCTCACCAGCAGCACGGCGCCAGCCCCGATCAGCGCGCCGACGGCGAGGGCGAACAGCGCCAGCTGAGCGGAATCCATGCCTTCCACAGTAGAGGTCGGCATGTCGTTCACCCGACGTGCACCGCGTCGTCACACGGCGGAACGACTAGTATTCACGTTCCCGGCACCGTTCGTTAACCTTCGACCCGGACAATCGTTCCGGCCGCGCGAGCGCGTGCCCCGGCGAGCCCAGCCGAACCCCCGACGAAAGGTTGCGCCGACATGCGCGAAGTGTTCCATCAGTCCCTCGAAGAGCTGCAGTCCCAGCTCGCCGAGATCGCCGATCTGGTCACGGTCGCGATCCAGAAGGCGACCACTGCATTCGCCGAGAGCGACGTCGCGCTGGCCGAGGAGGTCATCGCCGACGACGCGAAGATCGATGATCTGGCCGTCGCGCTCGACGAGCAGGCGATCGAGATCCTCGCGCGCCAGCAGCCGGTCGCCCGCGACCTGCGCATCGTGATCACCGCGCTGCGGGTGAGCGCATCGCTGGAGCGGATGGGCGACATGGCCGAGCACATCGCGCAGCTGGCGCGGCTGCGCTTCCCCGAGCGCGCAGTGCCGAAGGGGCTGAAGGGCACCTTCCGCCGCATGGGAGAGCTCGACGTGCAGATCGCCGGGACCCTCGCCGACCTGCTGCGCACGCAGGACCTTCGGTTCGCGGACGACATCCGCAACGCCGACGACGACGTCGACGAGCTGCACGCGAGCGTTTTCGAGAAGGTGCTCAGCGACAACTGGAAGGGCGAGGCGACCGCGACGGTCGACGCCACACTCGCCAGCCGCTACCACGAGCGCTTCGCCGACCACGCGGTCGCCGTCGCGAAGAAGGTCGTGTACCTCGCGACCGGCGATTGGGCCGTGCAGGAGGAGGACATCGCCCTGGCTGCCGAGGCGCAGTCCAGCGCGGCTCCCTCCGCGCCCGGAGCCTCTGCGCCCTGACGCTCGACCGTCACCGGCGCCCGTGACGGTCGAGGCCCCCTCCGATCCACTCGGATCAGAGGGGGCCTCGACGGCGTGCGGGGGTGTCTACGGCGTCACTTCTTGCCCTGCGCGGCGACCGCGGCTGCACCCGCTGCGGCAGCTTCGGGGTCGAGGTAGCGGCTCGCCCCGGTGGGCACGTTGTCATCGTCGAGCTCGTACACCAGCGGGATGCCCGTGGGGATGTTCAGCTCGGCGATGTCATCGTCACTGATGCCCTCGAGGTGCTTGACCAGGCCGCGCAGCGAGTTGCCGTGCGCGGTGACGAGAACCGTCTTGCCCGCATCGAGGTCGGGGACGATCGCGTCGTTCCAGTACGGCAGCAGGCGGTCGATGACCAGCTTGAGCGACTCGGTGCGGGGCACCTCGCCGTCGATGCCCGCGTAGCGCGCGTCGCCCACCTGGCTGAACTCGCTGTCGTCGTCGAGCGGGGGCGGCGGCACGTCGAACGAGCGGCGCCACAGCTGGAACTGCTCGGGCCCGAACTCCTCGAGCGTCTGCGCCTTGTCCTTGCCCTGAAGCGCACCGTAGTGACGCTCGTTCAGGCGCCACGAGCGCTTCACCGGGATCCACAGGCGGTCGGCCGCGTCGAGCGCGATGTTCGCGGTCTGGATCGCACGGCTCAGCAGCGAGGTGTGCAGCACGTCGGGCAGCAGACCCGACTCGGCCAGCAGCTCGCCACCGCGGCGTGCCTCGGACTTGCCCTGATCGGTCAGGCGGACGTCCACCCATCCCGTGAAGAGGTTGAGCTGGTTCCATTCGCTCTGGCCGTGACGCAGAAGAATCAGAGTGCGGGTCATGGGCCCAGCCTATCTTTTCCGGCTTTGGGTGGCGGGCTGCGTGACGTTCCCTTCGCCCTCGACTGCACGTGTGGGACGCGAGCGATGTGGAACAAGTGGGGAGAATGGAAGGATGAGCGCACCTCTGGGCAATCCGACGAGGGGGACGACGGGAACGAATCGGCTGCGGCGGAACGACCGGTGGATCGTCGCGTCCGAGGCGTTCCGCAGGGCATCCGACCCGCTCGTGATCGATCTCGGGTACGGGGCCAGCGGTGTCACCGCGTTCGAGCTCGCGACCAGGCTGCGGCGGGAGAGGGCGGATGCCGAGGTGCTGGGCCTCGAGCTGGATCCCGACCGGGTCGCAACGGCCCGCGCCCAGCTCGACGAGGTGCGGGCGGGCCGCACGCCGTTCGCCGCCGACCTGCCCGTCTCGTTCGCGCGCGGCGGTTTCGAGGTGCCCGTGCCGGACGGCCGACGCCCCGCAGTGATCAGGGCGATGAACGTGCTGCGCCAGTACGACGAGGCGGACGTCGCGGACGCGTGGCGGCGCGTGGCCGCCAGGCTCGCTCCGGGAGGGATGCTGTTCGAGGGCACGTGCGACGAGATCGGTCGCGTAGCCAGCTGGGTGGATGTGACGAGCGACGGAGAGCCGATGACGTTCACGATCTCGCTGCGACTGACCGGGCTCGAGCGTCCGGGCATCATCGCTGAGCGCCTGCCGAAGGCGCTCATCCACCGCAACGTGCCGGGAGAGCGCATCCACGCACTGCTGACCGCCCTGGAGCGCGAATGGGAGCGGGCAGCACCGCTGTCGACGTTCGGTCCGGTGCAGCGGTGGCTCGCCGCCGTCTCGGCGCTCAGAGCGCAAGGCGTCCCGGTTCACGGCACGAAGTCACGCTGGCGACTGGGTGAGCTCACCCTGCCGTGGCACGCGGTCGCCCCACGCCCCTGATCGGGCCTGTCTCGTGGCGAGGGCGCGAGTCGGGGCGCGTCAGCGGGAGTGGCGCGGATCCTCGCCGGCAGGGCGGCGTGACAGGCGCGTCAGGCGCGGAACATCGGCGGTGGCACCTGCGTCGGCGGGGACGATCACCTGCTGAGCGGCCGCGATCAGCGTCTCCCCCGTGCGCACGACCAGCTCGCCCACCGGCGCACGGCGCGACAGCATGGCCAGGGCGATCGGGCCGTCCTCGTGATGCATGGCGACCGATGTGATGTGGCCGACCTCGGCATCCCCTGCCAGCACCGTGTCACCCGGCGAGGGCATCACGACGTCGCTGCCGTCCAGCAGCAGCGCCGCCAGCCGGCGAGGCGGATGCCCCAGGTTGTGCACCTTCGCGACCGTCTCCTGCCCGCGGTAGCAGCCCTTGTTCAGGTGGACGGCACTGCGGATCCAGTCGGCCTCGTGCGGGATGCTGCGATCGTCCACCTCACGCGCCCAGCGCGGCCGCCAGGCGGCGACGCGCAGCGCCTCTGCGGCGAGCGCGCCCGCGAACGGACCGGTGAGGGAGCGAGCGTCATCGACGACCGCGATGCCCCAGGCGTAGTCCGCGGCGGGATGCCCGGCTTCGGCGGCGTACTGGTGCCCGCCGGGTTGCACGCGCGCCCACGGGTCGCGCCAGATCAGCGGGACGCCATGCGGAGCGGATGCTGTGACGCGAGCCTCGGCCGCGCCGCCGGCGAAGAACCCGACCAGCAGCGCGTCCGGTCGTGGCGTGACGGCGACACGCGAGCGGAAGACCATGCGGCTCAGCCACGCGGTCAGCTTCTCGGCATCCCCGTCGTCGGCGATCAGCCAGACGGACGAGCCGTCGTCGAGCACGCCCGCGGCGTGCTCGACCCGGCCCTGCGGATCGAGCACGAGCAGCTCGGTGCTGTCGCCCGCGTGCAGCCGCGCCACCGACTGCGAGGTGATCGAGTCGAGCCAGGTCAACCGGTCGACGCCTGCGACCTCGATGAGCACCCGGTCGGTGAGAGGTGCGAGCGCCTCACCGGATGCCAGCCGCCGCTGCTCGACGAGCGGGTTGCCGAAGTGCGCGATCAGCTCACCCTCGCGCACCGCGCCGGGGAGGTCGTCGAACGCGGCCATGTCAAACCTTCGCCAGGCGAGCCGACGCGTGCGACTTCAGCTTCTCGCCGAGGGCGGTGATGTCCCAGGCCCAGAGCAGGTGACCGTCGACCAGCCCGTACATGCGGGTGGCGGCGGAGTACGGCTTCGACCCGGCCGGACGAACCACCGCATCCGTGGCGATGTCGATGCGCGGGCCGGCGATGCGGCCCAGGTAGAGCTCGAGCGTTCCGTCGGAGTGGGTCACCGAGACCTCGAGCGGGAAGCCGTCGTCGGTGCGCAGCGCCTCGACGTCGTCGACGGTTCGCGGCTGCGACTGTGCGGTGGGCGGAAGCAGAGCGGGCCCCGGATCGGCATCCGTGCGCGGCTGCGCGAGGCGCCAGAAGCCCGTCTCGGCGAGCAGGGCGATCGGCTCATCGGCACCCTCGGCTCCGAGGAAGGAAGCGGATGCGGCGTAGTTCAGGAACGGACCGCCGTCGTGACTGAAGCTCACCCGGTGCGAGAACTCGCCCTGGTAGCGCTGCTCGCCCGCGGTGTACTCGATGACTCCGGTGCCCTCCCAGACACCGAGCAGCCACGACAGGGGCGCGAGATCAGCCGGCAGGTCGGTGGGCAGCTCGATCACGACGGCGTCGGATCAGCGCTGGCCGCGGAACAGGTTGACGAGCACGACGCCGGAGACGAAGGCGATCGCGAGGCTCGCCAGCCCCAGCAGGCCGAGGAAGAAGAATTCGAGCGCGACGAGGTCCATGCACCCACTCTACCCCTCGCCCGCGGAGCGGGCCCTCTCCCCGGCGCGGGCCGAGTCGACGTCAGAGCGCAGTGGCGAGCGCGGCGATGCCGAAGACCGCCGACACCGCGCCCATGATCATCAACGCGCCGACCACGCTTCCCGCCACCCGCACGATGAATCCCTGTGCGCGACCGGAGGCGAGCTGAACCGCGAACGACACGAGCACGATCCCGCCGAAGGCGATCAGCAGCCAGCCGACCCTGTCCTCCTCGGGCAGCACGATGCCGAGGGTGACCGCGACCATCAGGGAGGCGATCCAGACCGCGACCATGCCACGGAAGTCGCTGCGCGGAGCGGAGGCCGGTTCAGACATGGTGACATCGTAACGGCCGCACCTGCGGGCAGCCGGCATGCCGCCTGCGGCTTCCCGTCATGCGGGTTGCGCCCGCCACTAGCATTGACGCGTGGTCCTCGTGCTGGCACTCACCTCCGCTCCCGAAGGGGATCCGGCACTGCCCGCGCTCGAGCTGCTGTCGCACGGCATCCGCCGCCACCCTCTCGACACCACCCGTCTTCTCGACCTGCCCGAGAGCGACGTCGTCGTCGTCGACGCGCGAGGCGATCTCGTCGCGGCCCGGGCGGCGTGCCGGCTGCTGCGCACCGCGGGAGGTGAGACGCCGGTGCTGCTCGTGGTCACCGAGGGTGGTCTCAGCGCTATCGCGTCCGACTGGGGATTCGACGACGTGCTGCTGTGCACGGCGGGACCTGCCGAGATCGACGCCAGGCTGCGGCTCGCGCTGGCGCGGGCGGATGCCGTGGCCCCCGCCCACGTTCAGGCCTCGGGCATCACGATCGACGAGCAGTCCTACTCCGCCAAGCTGCACGGCAGGCCGTTGGATCTGACGTACAAGGAGTTCCAGCTGCTGCACTTCCTCGCGACTCATCCGTCTCGGGTGTTCACGCGCGAGCAGCTGCTGAGCGACGTGTGGGGATACGACTACTTCGGCGGCACGCGCACCGTCGACGTGCACGTGCGGCGTCTGCGCGCCAAGCTCGGCGACGCCGAGCAGGTCATCGGGACCGTGCGCAACGTCGGCTACCGGTTCAATCTGCATGACGAGCCTGCGGCGGTGGCGGACTGAGTTCACGCATCCGTCACCGGTGGATGCAAGGATGTACCCCATGATGGAACCCGCCCTTGTCGACACCGGTCTCGGGGATGCCGAAGACGACGACTTCGATGCGCACGAGGCTCCGGACGCAGTGCTGCCCGACCACCGCTACCACGACCGCGAGCTGAGCTGGCTGGCCTTCAACCAGCGCGTGCTCGAACTGGCCGAGGATCCGTCGCTGCCGGAGCTCGAGCGGGCGAACTTCCTCGCGATCTTCGCCAGCAATCTCGACGAGTTCTTCATGGTCAGGGTGGCCGGCCTCAAGCGCCGCATCCTCACCGGCCTCGCCGTGCCGACCAACGTCGGCCGTTCGCCGAGCGACGTGCTCGCCGACATCTCGCACGATGCGCACGCTCTTCAGCTGCGTCACGCCGCCGCATGGAACGATCTCGTGCGCCCGGCTCTCGCGGACGCCGGGATCGAGATCACCGAGTGGGACGACCTCACCGACGCCGAGCGCGGTGCGCTCGGGGAGTACTTCCAGGCTCAGGTCTTCCCGGTGCTCATGCCTCTCGCCGTCGATCCCGCGCACCCGTTCCCCTACATCTCGGGTCTGTCGCTGAACCTCGCGATCCGCATCCGCAACGCCCGCACGGGCCGGCAGGACTTCGCCCGCCTCAAGGTGCCGACCATGCTCCCGCGTTTCGTGGAGGTGCCCGGCACCAGCCCGATCACCCGCTTCATCCGTCTCGAAGAGCTCATCGCGAACCACCTCGGCGATCTCTTCCCCGGTATGGAGGTGCTCGACCACCACGCGTTCCGACTCACCCGCAACGAGGACGTCGAGATCGAGGAGGATGAGAGCGAGAACCTCATCCAGGCGCTCGAGGCCGAGCTGCTGCGGCGTCGGTTCGGCCCCCCGATCCGCCTCGAGATCACCGACGACATGGACGAGGTGACCCTCGAGCTGCTGATCAGAGAGCTCGACATCACCGACCAGGAGGTCTACCGGCTGCCCGGCCCGCTCGATCTTCGCGGGCTGTTCGATCTGGGCCGTCTGGATCGCCCTGATCTGCGCTATCCGCCGCACCTGCCCACCACCGCCGTGGCTTTCCAGCCGGGTGACAGCAACGAGCGCTCCGACATCTTCCGCGCCATCCGCAAGGCCGACGTGCTCGTGCACCACCCCTACGAATCCTTCGCGACGAGCGTGCAGGCGTTCCTCGAGCAGGCGGCCCGCGACCCGCATGTGCTCGCCATCAAGCAGACGCTGTACCGCACCTCCGGCGACAGCCCGATCGTGCAGGCGCTGATCGACGCGGCGGAATCCGGCAAGCAGGTGCTCGCCCTCGTCGAGGTGAAGGCGCGCTTCGACGAGGCGAACAACATCGTCTGGGCGCGCAAGCTCGAGAAGGCCGGCGTGCACGTCGTGTACGGCCTGGTCGGACTGAAGACGCACTGCAAGCTCGCGCTGATCATTCGCGAGGAGGAGGGCGTGCTGCGCCACTACTCCCACATCGGCACGGGAAACTACAACCCGAAGACCAGCCGGATCTACGAGGACTTCGGCCTGTTCACCGCAGACCCCCAGGTCGGCAAGGACCTCACCCGGCTGTTCAACGAGCTCAGCGGCTATGCGATCGAGAAGAAGTTCAAGCACCTGCTCGTCGCACCCCGCCATCTGCGCAAGGGACTGCTGCGGCACATCGATGCGGAGCGGGCGAACGCCGAGGCCGGCAAGCCCGCCCGCATCCGGATCAAGGTCAACTCGATGGTCGACGAGGAGATCATCGACGGTCTCTACCGCGCCAGCATGGCCGGCGTGGAGGTCGAGGTCTGGGTGCGCGGCATCTGCAGCCTGAGAGTCGACCTGCCGGGCGTCAGCGACAACATCACCGTCCGCAGCATCCTCGGGCGCTACCTGGAGCACTCGCGGCTGTTCATGTTCGAGAACGACGGCGACCCGATCGTCTACATCGGCAGCGCCGACATGATGCACCGCAACCTCGACCGCCGTGTCGAGGCGCTGGTGCGACTGCGCGACCCCGCTCACCTGCAGGAGCTGCACGACCTGTTCGACCTGGCGATGGATCCGCAGACCAACTCCTGGCATCTGGGCGCGGGCGGTGAATGGAAGCGCGTCGCCGAGGCCGACGGCAAGCCCCTGGTCGATCTGCAGGATCTGACGATGGCGAGCGTGCAGGGCCGTCGGCGACGCAGCAAGCGCGCGATCCGATGAGCGATTCGGCGGTCTACGCGGCCGGCGCGATCGTCTGGCGGATGGTCGACGACAAGCTGAAGGTGCTGCTGATCCATCGCACGAAGTACCGCGACGTCACGCTGCCGAAGGGCAAGGTCGATCCCGGCGAGATGCTCGCCGAGACCGCCGTGCGCGAGGTGCGCGAGGAGACCGGCATCCAGGTGTCGCTCGGAGTGCCCGTCGGGGTCAGCAGGTACTGGATGCGCCCGAAGCGGCAGAAGGTCGTGCACTACTGGGCGGCCGAGGCGACCGACGACGCGATCCGCGCATCGTCGTTCGTGCCGAACGGCGAGATCTCCGGCGTCGAATGGGTGAGCGTGAAGAAGGCGCGCAAGCACCTCAGCTACCCGGTCGATGTCGAGATCCTCGACAACTTCATCCGGCTCGTCGACGACGGCGTGCTGCACACCTTCCCCATCATCGCCCTGCGGCACGCCAAGGCGGTCGCGCGATCGGACTGGCACGAGGCGGACGCGGCTCGCCCGCTGACCGACAAGGGCCTGCTGCAGGCGAAGGCGATCGTCGGCCCGCTGCGCGCATTCGGCGTTCGCCGCATCGTCACCAGCGATGCGGTGCGCTGCACGCAGACGGTCGCTCCCCTCGAGCACAAGCTGGGCCGGCTGGCCCGCCTGACCCCGAAGCTCAGCCAGGACGCGTGGGACGCGGGCGAGGCCGATGTGCGTTCCGTGGTCGGGCGGCGGGTTCGCTCACGCAAGGCGACGGTGCTGTGCAGCCACGGACCGGTGCTTCCCGGCATCCTGTCCGAGCTCGCCCTCGCGACCGGAACCGTGCCGGGCTCGTACATCGACAGCGCCAGCGCGCTCAACGTCGCAGCGTTCTCGGTGGTGCATCTGTCAGCCACCAATCCCGGCTCGGGGATCATCTCGATCGAGACCCACGAGCCCAAGATCTGACGCCGTCCGCTCGGAGCGGTCGGACTGGCCGCTCCTCGTTCACCTTCCGTTCACCTCTCGGGGAGAGTCTCGTTAACCGGCGCTCCTAACGTCACTGTGTGCCCTGCACCGGGCCATACACAATCCCCGATCGAACGGACCCACAGTGAAGATCACCCGCATCGCTCGTATCAGCGCCGTCGGCGCTGTCGCCGCCCTCGCACTCGCCGGCTGCGCCGCGAACGAAGCCCCCGCCGGCGACTCGGCCGCGGCCTCCGACCTCGAGGGCACGCTGAAGGCCACCGGCGCGTCGTCGCAGGGCTCGGCGCAGGAGGCCTGGGTCGCCGCCTTCCAGACCGCGAACAGCGGTGTCACCATCAACTACGAGCCGACCGGATCGGGCACAGGACGCGAGAACTTCATCGCCGGGGCGAGCGATTTCATCGGCTCCGACCGGGCATTCAAGCTCGACGAGTTCGCCGACGGCTTCAAGACCTGCTCGTCGGAGAACATCGTCGAGGTGCCGCTGTACATCTCGCCCGTCGCCGTCGCGTTCAACCTTGAGGGCGTCGACGAGCTCAACCTCGATGCGAAGACCATCGCGGGAATCTTCGCCGGCACCATCACCAACTGGAACGACGAGGCCATCGCCTCGCAGAACGAGGGCGTCGAGCTGCCCGACCTGGCCATCTCGCCGGTGCACCGCTCCGACGACTCGGGCACCACCGAGACGTTCACCGCATACCTGAACGCGACCGCTCCTGACGTCTGGACCAACGAGGCCGATGGAGTCTGGCCGATCCAGGGCGGCGAAGCGGCTCAGGGCACCTCGGGTGTCGTCCAGGCGATCAAGGCCGGCAACGGCGCGATCGGCTACGCCGACGCCTCGCAGACCAAGGGCCTCGGCCAGGTCAAGGTCGGCGTGGAGGGCGAGTACGTCGCGTACTCGGCCGAGGCCGCCGCCGCGCTGGTCGAGGCCTCGCCGCTCGAGGAGGGTCGCGGAGACGCCGACCTCGTCTTCGACGTCGACCCGGCTGCCGCCCCCGCAGGCTCCTACCCGATCGCCCTGGTCAGCTACCTGATCGCATGCGAGCAGTACGAGGACGAGAACACCGCCGCGCTCGTGAAGGCGTACTTCGAGTACGTGGCGAGCGAGGACGGCCAGAAGGCTGCGGCGGACAACGCCGGCAGCGCACCGATCTCGGACGGCCTGCGTGAGAAGGTCATGGCCGCCATCGACACGATCAAGGTCGGCTGACCCATCACCCTCAGCTGACACCGATGCCCCCGCGTCCGATCCGGCGCGGGGGCATCGGAGAGTCAGCCCGCAGATGAACTTCGACCCGAAACGGAGACCATGAGCACGACGACCAGGCAGGCGCGGCCTGCCCCGATCAGAGCCAAGCAGCGCCTCGGCGACCGGGTGTTCTCGGGCAGCGCCCTCGGCGCCGGCATCATCATCCTCGTCGTACTCGCCGCGGTGGCCGCGTTCCTCATCATCCAGAGCCTGCCGGCGTTCGCACCGGACACCAGCGACAATCACATCCTCGAAGGCCGCTCGTTCTGGGAGTACGTCGGGCCGCTCGCCTTCGGCACGGTGTGGGCGTCGTTCCTCGCTCTGCTCATGGCGACGCCGATCGCCATCGGCATCGCCCTGTTCATCTCGCACTACGCCCCCCGCCGTCTCGCCGGTGTGCTGGGGTACGTCATCGATCTGCTCGCCGCCGTGCCCTCGGTCGTCTTCGGCCTCTGGGGCGGGCTGGTGCTCGCCCCGCTGCTGCAGCCCGTGTACGCCTGGCTCAACGAGAACGCCGGATGGATCCCGATCTTCGGCGGCCAGGTCTCATCGACCGGCAAGACGATCATGACCGCGGCCGTCGTGCTGGCCGTCATGGTCATCCCGATCATGACCGCCATCTGCCGCGAGGTGTTCCTGCAGACTCCGAAGCTGCACGAGGAGGCCGCCCTCGCCCTCGGCGCGACGCGGTGGGAGATGGTGCGCATGGCCGTGCTGCCCTTCGCCCGCGGCGGCATGGTCTCGGCGATCATGCTCGCACTGGGGCGCGCGCTCGGCGAGACGATGGCCGTGACCATGGTGCTCTCCCCCGCGGCGGTGTACAGCTTCCTCGTGCTCACCGCCACGAACCCGACGCCGATCCCCGCGAACATCGCCCTCGCCTTCCCCGAGGCACACGACACGGGTGTGAACACGCTCATCGCCACGGGTCTGGTGCTGTTCGTCGTGACCTTCGCGGTCAACGCGCTGGCACGCTGGATCGTGGCTCGCCGGGCCGAGTTCTCCGGAGCGAACTGACATGACGACGTCTCTGGAGCGAACCGACATGACCACGCTCGGCGCCGCACGCGCCTCGTCCTCCCTTACGGCCGGCCGGCTGGCCCCATGGGCCCCGTGGGCGCTGCTCGGGGCATCCCTGGCCACGTCGTTCACCGTCTTCGCGCTCGGCGCCATCGGTGCCGATCCGGCCGACTTCAACATCGCCGGCGCCACCATCGTCGGCGTGCTGATCTACATGGTGCTCATCACGGTCGTCTCGTCGATCGCCGAGAGCCGCCGCAAGGCCATCGACCGACTGATGACGGCACTGGTGAGTGCCGCGTTCGTCGTCGCCCTGCTGCCGCTGATCTCGCTGCTGTGGACAGTCGTCGCCAACGGCGTCAGCAGATTCGACGCCGAGTTCTTCAGCTACTCGATGCGCAACATCGTCGGCGAGGGCGGCGGCATCGTGCACGCGATCTGGGGCACCGTGCTCGTCACGCTCACTGCGACACTGATCGCCGTGCCGGTGGGCCTGATGACCTCGATCTACCTCGTGGAGTACGGGCGCGGCCGCATCGCGAAGGGCATCACTTTCCTCGTCGACGTCATGACGGGCATCCCGTCGATCGTCGCCGGACTGTTCATCTACTCCGTCTTCGCGCTGCTGGTGCGCCCGGGCATCTCGATGGGCCTTATGGGCGCGCTGGCTCTGGCCGTGCTCATGGTGCCGGTCGTCGTGCGCGGCAGCGAGGAGCTGCTGCGCATCGTGCCGAACGAGCTGCGTGAGGCGGCGTACGCGCTCGGCGTTCCCAAGTGGCTGACGATCCTGAAGATCGTGCTGCCCACCTCTATCGCCGGGATCACGACCTCGGTGATGCTCGCCATCTCCCGCGTCATCGGAGAGACGGCTCCCCTGCTGCTCACGGCGGGGTTCACCGCCAGCCTCAACACCAACATGGTGAGCGGCCAGATGATGACCCTGCCGGTGTTCGTCTACAACTCGTACATGAACCAGGGCACCGCGGCCGACGCCTCGGTCGCCCGCGCCTGGGCCGGCGCGCTCACCCTGATCCTCATCGTCATGCTGCTGAACCTGCTCGCGCGTCTGATCGCCAAATGGTTCGCCCCGAAGACCGCCGGCCGCTGAGTCGCACCCGAACGATTCGCACCCGAACCCCAAGGAACCCGAAATGTCCAAGAGCATCGAAGTCAACGACCTCAACGTCTACTACGGCGACTTCCTCGCCGTCGAGGGCGTCTCCCTCGAGATCCAGCCGCGCAGCGTGACCGCGTTCATCGGCCCGTCGGGATGCGGCAAGTCCACGTTCCTGCGCACACTGAACCGCATGCACGAGGTGATCCCCGGCGCTCGCGTGGAGGGCGAGGTGCTGCTCGACGGCAAAGACCTGTACGGCGCGGGAGTCGACCCGGTGCTCGTGCGCCGGCAGGTGGGCATGGTGTTCCAGCGTCCGAACCCGTTCCCGACGATGTCGATCAAGGAGAACGTGCTCGCGGGTGTGAAGCTCAACAACGGCAAGATGTCGAAGAGCGATCAGGATGCCCTGGTCGAGAAGTCGCTGATGGGCGCGAACCTCTGGAACGAGGTCAAGGATCGCCTCGACAAGCCCGGCTCGGGGCTCTCGGGCGGTCAGCAGCAGCGACTGTGCATCGCCCGTGCGATCGCCGTGTCGCCCGAGGTGCTGCTGATGGACGAGCCGTGCTCGGCCTTGGACCCCATCTCGACCTTCGCGATCGAAGAGCTCATCCAGGACCTCAAGAACGAGTACACGATCGTCATCGTCACGCACAACATGCAGCAGGCGAGCCGCGTGTCGGACAAGACCGCGTTCTTCAACATCGCCGGCACGGGCAAGCCCGGCAAGCTGATCGAGTTCGACGACACGGCCACGATCTTCACCACCCCGGCGATGCAGGCCACCGAGGACTACGTGTCGGGTCGCTTCGGGTAGAGCCCGGATCGGAAGCGCCGGACGGCCTAAGACTTCCGCCGCCGGATCAGCGCGGCGAGAGCAGGAACGCGTTCAGCTCGGCGGTCAGCTCGGGGTCGGACGGCAGAGGCGCGCCGTCGACAGCTGTGATCGGCGCAGCCAGGCGGATGCTGGAGACCAGCCAGGCCGCATCGGCCTTGGTCAGAGCGGAAGCGCAGAGGGTCTCGTAGCGGGTCCTGAATCCGCGGGACTCCAGGTGCTCGAACGCACTGAGCTGAGTGGTGCCGTGCAGGATGCCCCCAGCGGGCGCCGGTGTGAGGAACTCGCCGCCCGCGCGGATGATCAGCGACGCGGTGGGCGCTTCGAGCACGTACCCGTCGCGGGTGACGAAGATCGCGTCGTCGGCGCCGCGCCGCTTGGCCTCGCGCAGCGCCGCCATGTTCACCGCGTACGACAGGGTCTTCGCGCCGAGCAGCAGCCATGGTGACCGCTCCCCCGCGCCGAGGTCGTAACCGCGGTCGAGCGTGACGACCTTGACCCCGTCGCGCCGCACGGCACTGAAGTCAGGGGCCGCCGCCACAGTCGCCCACGCCGTCGGAGCCGGCCCGTGCTCGACGCCGCGGCTGAGGATGAGCTTGATCACAGCCTCGCCCGCGGGAGCCCGGGAGGCCACGACCTGGATCGCCTGACGCCACTGGGCGAGGTTCGGAGCGGGCAGATCGCACAGGTGCGCCGAGTGCGCGAGTCGCTGCACGTGCGCCTCGACCTCGTTCGCGTGCCCGTCGACGACTCCGATCGACTCGAACACGCCGTCGCCTCGCTGCGTGCTGAGCTCTCCCACGCTGAGCGCCGGTGCCGCGACATCCATCGGTGTGAACGTGTCGCGGAAGTCCGCACGCTCGTCAGCAGCATCGGCGGGGGCGATCATCAGGGCGAAGCGCTGAGACATATGCACAGCCTAGACGCGACGGGAATACCCCTGTCGATGACGCGTTACACTTGACTGGCCGGGCCGCATAACCCCGGGCTCCAATATTCGCCGCTGCGAGCGGCCTTCCGCCGAGAGGCGTTCTTGCGGTCCGGCTTTTCTTCTGCCCTCCGGGCACGGGCATCCGCCGTTGGAGACATCAGACGATCCGCGTCAGCGACGTCGTGTCGACCCTCGCCGCGCCGCCCCGCGGCCGAACCGCCCGAGATTCCCGACGGTGCGCGGGCCGGTCAGGTGAGAGTGCCGCGGCGCCACGCCGCCGCTGCGGCCGCGAGATCCTCGGCGTAGGTCGTCAACCGCAGCGCCCGTCGGGTCAGGTCGCTTCCGCGCTGCGGCTCGATCGGCTCGTAGTCGTCCGCCGTGTGGGTGGCACCGGATGCCTGCACCCGGCAGTACGCGGCTGCCCGCTCGAGCGCCACCGAGAAGTCGCCTCGGAACACTCCCCGCAGGATCGCGTCGACGAGATCGACCAGCTCGCCCGGGTCGGCCGGGGCCGGGGCACCCGCGATCGCCGCGTCTGCGGTCTGCAGCTCCAGGCGTCCGCGCTCGTAGAGCAGGGCGGTCAGCGGCGCATCGGAGCGGATCGCGATCTGCAGCAGGTAGAGCCGCCACAGGGCACCGGGCAGTGAGCGCGCGGGCGCGTGCGACCAGAGCTCGGCGATCTCGTCTATGCCGTTCTCTGCGGCGAAGGCGAGAAGGCGCTCGGTGATGACGCCGGACTCGTCGCTGCGGGCTCGCTCGAGCAGTGCGGATGCAGTCGCGTGGGCGACGCGCGACTGCTCGGCCGGATCGGCCTCGCCGACGATGTTGTCGAATGCCGTGGGCGGCCTGCGGACAGGGCGATGGAACTGCTCGGGCATCCGTCAAGGGTACGCCGAGTCGAGACCGTTCAGGCGGTCGGGATGACGATGATCGGGTCGGTCGTCGGCAGGCCGGACGGCGATCCGCCGGCCTGCTCGATCGTCACTGCGATCACGTCGCCCGCACGCATGGGCTGGTCGAGCAGCGCCGTCGTCGTGCCGTCGGCGGCGTCGAAGACACCTGCGGCGATCGGCTCGTCACCACGGACGAACCACAGCTCGTAGCTCTTGTCAGCTCCGAGGTCGTCGAGTCCGGATGCCACAAGCACGGCCTTGCCGACCTCCCCCGACCAGTACGCCGTCGCCGTGGCGCCGGAGTCGAGCCGCACCTCCGCCTGCTCGGCATCCGGGGCGGAGCGGATCTCGTCGAGCGCCACGACGGATGCCGGCCGCTGCAGCTGCGAGACCACCGTCGTCGTCGCCACGCCGGCGCCGACGATCAGCGCGAGGCCGGCGGCGAGCGCGAAGAACCTGCGGCGCCACGGTGCTCCCGCGCGCGCCGGCGCATCGGTCCCGCGGTCGTCTGCGACTGTCGAGGGGATCAGTTCCTCGGGTGCTGCTGCGCCATCCTGCGGCAGGCTCGCGATCTGCTGCAGCAGGCTCGATCGCAGCGCCGGCGGAGGCGCGACCGGGGAGAGTCCGTCAGCGAGGAAGGCCACCGTGTCGTGGTCGTCGTCGGCGATGGCCTGCCATTCGGGATGCTCGGCGAGCGCCGCGGCGAACCGCCGCGCGTCGGCTTCCGCGAGGGCGCCGAGGGCGTGAGCGGCCGCAAGCTCTGCGAACTCCTGCTCGTTCATGCTGCTGACACCCCCATCTCCCCGCGCAACCGCGTCAATCCGTCCCGCATTCTCGTCTTGATCGTTCCGAGCGCCACTCCGGTGAGTGCCGCGATCTCGCTCTGGCTGTACCCGCCGTAGTAGGCCAGGATGAGCGCTTCCTGCTGGGCCTCTGGCAAGGCCGCGAGAGCGGTGACCACGCGCTCGCCTTCCAGCTTCGATTCGACCGCCTCCTGCACCACGTCTCGTTCACCGCCGAGGTCGCGAACGCCGACGCGCATGTCGCGGTCGGTGCTGGACTGCGACGATCGCACCCGGTCGACGGCCCGGCGATGTGCGATCGTGAAGATCCACGAGCGTCCCTGACCTCTGTTCGGAGCGAACTTCGAAGCGGATTGCCATATCTCGAGGAAGACCTCCTGCAGCACTTCCTCGCTCTGCGAGCGATTCACGACGACTTTGAGGATGAGGGCGAACACGCGAGACGAGAGCAGGTCGTAGAGCTCGGCGAAGGCGCGCTGGTCGCCGTCGGCGACGCGAATGAGAAGGTCGGCGGCGAGATCGCCGGACGACCCGTCCTCGAGCACCTCGACGCCATCGATAACCATCTCGACAAGCATGCCTCATCCCTCCTCTCGCGCGCGGATTCGACCCACCGTTCTTCGCGCTCTTCGGGCCGAGAAACCGATTCGGATTGTTTCCCATCCGATCCCGGAGGGGTTCCGAACAACCGTCGACGCCGCGGGAGGTCCGCGGCACGGAACCCCGGAGGTTGAAATGCTCAGCACCAAGAAGAAGATCACCGCCGCTCTCTCGCTCGGTTTCGTCGGCGCCCTCGTCCTGTCGGGCTGCACGATGGGAGGCGAGTCGGACATGGAGTCGTCGGAGCCGAAGCCGGCCGAGACGTCGGAGATGTCCGATGCTCCCGAGACCATGGACCCGGCTGCGAACCTCGTCGGCCCCGGCTGCGAGGCCTACGCCGAGCAGGTGCCGGACGGCGCGGGCTCGGTCGAGGGCATGTCGCAGGACCCGGTGGCCACGGCCGCATCGAACAACCCGCTGCTCACCACGCTCGTCTCGGCGGTCAGCGGGCAGCTGAACCCCGACGTGAACCTCGTCGACACGCTGAACGGCGACGAGTTCACCGTCTTCGCGCCGGTCGATGACGCCTTCGCGAAGATCGACCCGGCGACGATCGAGAGCCTGAAGACCGACGCCGACACTCTGACGTCGATCCTGACGTACCACGTCGTCCCCGGTCAGATCGCGCCGGCCGACATCGAGGGCATGCACACCACCGTCCAGGGCGCCGACCTCGAGGTGACCGGCTCGGGCGACGAGTGGATGGTCAACGACGCGAACGTCATCTGCGGTGGCGTCCAGACCGCCAACGCCACCGTGTACCTCATCGACTCGGTCCTGATGCCCCCGGCTCAGTGACCAAGTGAACACCGCGCGGGAGTGACGCGGTGAGATCAGCCCGGTGGGGATCCGCAGGCTGATCAGGGGCGCCCGTCGACGAGGAATCGACGGGCGCCTCTTCGTGCGCGCGGCGTTCGCCGCGATGAGCGCGCTGATGTCGGATGCCAGGGCTACCTTCACTCGCAGGGAAGGTTGCTGCATGACGACTCGAGAAGTGCCCCCGGGGAATTCCGACATCCCGACCCACCGGTTAAAAGCCGGTTGCTCTGCCTCTGAGCTACGGGGGCAGATGCCGCCCGTGAAACGATGCGGCACCTGCCAGGAGTCTAAACCACTCACCGATTTCAACCGGAAGTCGGCACGGGCGGATGGCTTGCAGGAGGTCTGTCGAGAGTGCAACCGCGCGTCGTCCAGAAAATACTACCGAGACAACCGGGAACGTCACATCCGCGTGATTCGACAGCGCACTGATGCTCGCCGCCTCGCGTCTCAGGCGTTCGTCGCCGACTACCTTCGGGAGCATCCGTGCATCGACTGCGGCGTTGCTGATCTGCGCGTGCTCGATTTCGATCACCGACCTGATTCGGCCAAGCGGGACGGTGTGATGCAACTCGTGCGCAACGGTTTCAGCATCCCCACTATCGCCGCGGAGATCGCGAAGTGCGACGTGCGCTGTCGGAACTGTCACGCCATCGCCACATATGACCGGATGCCGCGCACGTGGCGAGGCGACGCGGTCAGGCGAGCGTGCGCACCTGACGAGCGAGCACCAGCTGAATGATCCACTCGACGACGAGCCAGACCCAGCCTGCGAGCCAGAGGAAGCCCGAGATCAGGGCGAGCATCATCGACACGTCCCCCGCCTGCACCGATCCGGTCAGACCGAGCACGACCGTCATCGCCGATTCGGCACGGCCGTCGTCGCCGCCGTCGATGAGGAAGAAGCCGACGCCGAGGATGCCGATCGAGGTGACCCACGCGGCGATGATCGCCCGCCACCCGCCGGCCGCCCTGCGCAGCACGCCGTTCCGGCGAAGCAGGCCGTTCGCCGCCACCACGATCTGCACGATGTAGCCGGGCAGCAGCATCCAGCTGCTCCAGATAGCCAGCACCAGCATCCACCCGGGGAAGACGAGTTTCGCCGCCAGCGCGAGAAGCGGGAAGAAGATGAGGGCGAGGCCGGCGAGCACCGCGGCCGTCGCTGACACTCGCGCATTCATATGCAGATCATCGCATGCGCACATCGGCGGCGAACGGGAGCGGTGTGGGAGGATGCCATCGCGCTCTCCGTGCGAGGGACGCGCGCAGTGCACGACATCCGGGAGGACGCATGACCGCCATCGACGACGCCCTGAATCTGATCGACGGCTGGCCGGTCGACAACGCCGCGGCCGTGGTCGTCGGCGCCGACGGCTCCGTCCTCGGATCGCACGGCGAGCTCGATCGGGTCTACCGCCTGGCTTCCGTCACCAAACCCCTCACCGCCTACGCCGTGCTCATCGCCGTCGAGGAGGGCGTCTTCGACCTCGATGACCCGGCCGGCCCTCCCGGTTCCACCGTGCGGCACCTGCTCGCCCACACCTCCGGGCTCGACTTCTCGGAAGACAAGGTGGGCGCCGAGCCCGGCACCCGCCGGATCTACTCCAACCGCGGCTTCGACGTGCTCGCGCAGACGCTCGAGGAGCGCGCCGAGATCCCTTTCGCCACGTACATCGACGAGGCCGTGTTCGCGCCGCTCGGCATGGCGTCGACGAGGCTGATCGGATCGGCCGGTGCCGGGGCAGAGTCCACCGCCGGCGACCTCGCGCGCTTCGCCGCAGAGCTGCAGCGCCCCGCGCTGCTCGCGCCGCAGACCTTGGCGCTCGCGACGACCGTCGCGTTCCCCGGCCTCGACGGGGTGCTGCCCGGCTACGGCGCGCAGCGGCCGAATGATTGGGGGCTGGGTTTCGAGCTGCGCGACGGCAAGTCGCCGCACTGGACGTCGACGGCCAACTCCCCCGCGACGTTCGGCCACTTCGGGCAGAGCGGCACGTTCCTCTGGGTCGATCCGCAGGCGCAGGCGGCCTGCGTCGCGCTCGCCGACCGGGACTTCGGCCCGTGGGCGGTGGAGGCGTGGCCGCCACTGTCGGATACCGTGCTCGCGGCCCTCCGCGGTTGAGTCACTGTCACGGCGACGCGCTGCGGGCACGGTGTCGCCGGACGGCATCCCGGTTGGCGCAGCGCACCGAGCAGTACCGCTGCCGACCGTTGCGGGTGACGTCGACGACCACTCGTCGGCACGGGGATGCCGCGCAGCGACCGAGCCGGTGCATCCCGCGGCCAGCGAGATGCAGCGCTGTCCCAACGCTGATCACGGCCTCGAGCACGGCCGGGAGGCTCTGACCGGCGTCACGATAGTGCAGGTGCCATCCCTCCCCGTCGTGATCGGTCAGCTGCGGGAACGCCGCCGCGGCCGCCATCTGCGCGTTCAGGATCATCGCGCGATGCTCGTGTGTCTCGGCATCCACCACCTTCAACCACGCGTCGACCACCTCGCGCACGCGCGGGTGGTCGTCGGCCGTCTTCTCGAAAGCCATGGTCATGCCGAAGTCCCGGGTGCGCTGCTCGATGCCGGCGCGGTCGGCGGGCCAGTCGTCAGCGAGTGACGCAGCCAGCAGTACCGCGTAATCACCGTAAGGGTTGAGATGCATAACAGCATTACATCATCGTGAAGGCATGACCGCTTCCCGCACTCTTCCGCTCCCCACCCTCGCCGCCGTGCACGAGCACGGCTGGACCACAGAATCCGCGCATCCCACCTCGCAGGGCGAGGTGGTGTACGTACGCTGCGCCACCTGTGGCGCGCGGCGCGTCGACGTGCGCGGCGCGCCCGACCTGCCACCGAGCGCGCAGAGCCGTCCAGTCAGCGCGGCACGTCGATGACCCGCTGCACGCCCGTGCCGACGGCTGCCACCGCTCCGGCCGACAGCGCGGCGATCTCGGCCTGCAGACCCGGCACGGCCTCGGCCGGCGCCCACACCTCGAACTCCGCCGTGGCCGCGTACGTGGTCTCGCCGAGCACCGCCCCGCTGCGTGTCGCCCAGTCGCGCAGCAGGTTGTCGAAGCGTCCGGCATCCGCGTGCGCAGCAGCCAGGCGCACCTGATCCAGCACCCGCCGATCGACCAGGGCGGCGAGGTCCAGAGTCTCGGAGACGGCCGACGAGTACGCGCGCACGAGCCCGCCGGCGCCCAGCTTGATGCCGCCGAAGTAGCGGGTCACCACGGCGACGACGTCGGTCAGCTCCCGGCGTCGCAGCACCTCCAGCATCGGGATGCCCGCCGTTCCCGACGGCTCGCCGTCGTCGGACGACCGCGCGCGATCACCGTGCAGCCCGGTCACCTGCGCGCTGCAGTTGTGCCTGGCATCCCAGTACCGCTTCCTGACGCCGGCGAGCACGACATCCGCCGCGTCCGGCCCGTCCACCGGGGCCACCAGCGTCAGAAATCGCGACTTGCGGATCACCAGCTCGTGCTCGACGGGGCCGGCGATGGTCGCGGGCAGCGGATGCGACGACACGGACATCCCTCCAGCGTAGGCACGCGCCGCCGTACCACGCGTCGCGGCACCTCGCCATCCCCTGCCCGGATGCGCTCGAGCGTCGCAGAGTGGCATCACCCATCCCGATCGAAAGGACGCAACATGACGAGCATCTCCGACGCGAAGGTCGCCTTCCTCGCGACGAACGGCTTCGAAGACAGCGAGCTGACCGAGCCGTGGCGGGCGGTGACCGAGGCAGGCGCCGCCGCGACCATGGTGTCGCCGGAGTCAGGCGAGATCACGGGCAAGAACGGACACGCCCAGGCCGTGGACCTCGCCGCCTCCTCCGCGTCAGCCGACGACTTCGACGCCCTGGTGCTGCCCGGCGGCGTCGTCAACTCCGACCACCTGCGCATGGACCGCGACTCCATCGATCTCGCCCGCGCATTCTTCGAGCAGCACAAGCCTGTCGGCGTGATCTGCCACGGCGCGTGGATCCTGATCGAAGCGGGAGTCGTCGACGGCCGCACCCTCACCAGCTACCCCAGCCTCACGACCGATCTGCGCAACGCGGGCGCGAACTGGGTCGACGAGGAGGTCGTCGTCGACGCGGGCCTGGTCTCCAGCCGCACACCCGATGACCTGCCGGCCTTCTGCGCGAAGGTGGTCGAGGAGATCGGCGAGGGCAAGCACCGCGAACAGCACGCCTGATCCGCTGTTTCGAGCTTCAGCTGCGCTTCAGGGTCCAGCCGCCAGACTGTGAGCATGCGGATCCTGCTCGTCGATGACGAAGTGCGCCTCGCCGACGGCATCCGTCGTGGGCTCGAGGCCGAGGGCATGGTCGTCGACGTCGTGCACAACGGCGTCGACGGCCTCGCCCGGGCTCGCGACGACGACTACGACGCGATCGTGCTCGACGTCATGATGCCGGGCATGAGCGGATACCGGGTGTGCCAGGCGCTGCGCGCCGAAGGCGACTGGACGCCCGTGCTCTTCCTCACCGCGAAGGACGGCGAGTGGGACGAGGTCGAGGGGCTCGACACCGGCGGCGACGACTGGCTCACGAAGCCGTTCTCGTACCCCGTTCTCGTCGCGCGGCTCCGGGCACTGGTGCGCCGCGGTGCGCGCGAGCGCCCGGCTGTGCTCGAGGCCGGCGACCTGCGTCTCGACCCGGCAGCACGACGCGTCTTCCGCGGCGACAGCGAGGTCTCGCTCACCGCCCGGGAACTGGCGGTGCTCGACTTCCTGATGCGTCGCCGTGACGAGGTGGTCACCAGGTCCGAGATCATCGCGAACGTGTGGGGCGCCGACTTCGACGGCGACGCGAACATCGTCGAGGTGTACATCGGGCACCTGCGCGCGAAGGTCGACCGCCCCTTCGGCAGGGAGAGCATCCAGACCGTGCGCGGCGCCGGCTATCGCCTGGCGGGGCGGGATGGCAGGGCATGACCACCCCGCTGCGCTCCATCCGCTCGCGTCTGACGATCGGTGCGCTGCTTATCGTCGCCGCGGCCCTGATAGCCGGATCGTTCGCCGCCGTGCAGGTGCTGCGGGCCACGCTGACCGAGGGTGTCGCCGCGGCCGTGCAGCAGGACGTCGACACGATCTCGGCGCAGCTGGATCGCGGCCCGGGGCGGGTGGATGCCATCGACGACGACGTCCTCGTGCGTCTGCACGGCCCTGGACACGATCACGACGGCGAGCGCGATGACGACGGGGCTGCAGCTGACTCCGACCAGGTGAACGACGACGATGCCCGAGCTCTTCCCGTCGTACCGGACGACCAGGCGCAGCGCATCGAGGTCGACGGCGATCCCTACCTCGCCGCGAGCGAGGAGACCGATCGGGGCACGCTGACCGTGGCGCGATCCCTGTCCGGAGTCGACGAGGCGGTGTCGGCATCGGCCACCCTGCTGGCGGTCGCCGTGCCGCTCGTGCTGGGCCTCGTGGGGCTGGTGATGTGGGTGGTGGCGACCCGCGCCCTCGCGCCTGTCGAGCGGCTGCGCCGACAGGTGGATGCCATCGACGCGACGGGCCTCGATCGACGGGTGGACTCCGCCGGCGATGACGAGCTGGGTGCGCTCGCGCGCACGATGAACCGGATGCTGGACCGCCTCGAGCAGTCGCAGATCACGCAGCGCCGGTTCGTCAGCGACGCGTCGCACGAGCTGCGCTCGCCCCTGGCCACCATCCGGCAGCATGCCGAGCTGGCGACAGCGCATCCCGAGGCGAGTTCGCTGGCCGCTCTGAGCCGCGTCGTGCTCGATGAGGGCGAGCGGATGCAGGAGCTCGTCGAGGGTCTGCTGCTGCTGGCCCGGCTCGACGAGGGTCGCGAAGCGCCGATGGCGCCGACGGACCTCGACGACATCGCCCTCGCCGAGGCGCACCGGCTGCGCGGTCTGGGGATCGCCGTCGATGCGAGCGGGATCGGCCCCGGCCGCGTCCTGGGCAACGCGGCGCTGCTCGCTCGGGCGGTGCGCAACCTCGCCGACAACGCCGCGCGCCATGCGCATGCACGAGTCATCCTCCGCGTCATGGAGCAGGGAGACAGAGTGCTGGTGCAGGTGGAGGACGACGGCACGGGCGTCCCGATCGCGGAGCGCGAGCGCATCTTCGACCGGTTCGTACGGCTCGACGAGGCGAGGGCTCGGGATGCCGGAGGCAGCGGCCTCGGACTCGCCATCGTGCGGGAGATCGCGATCGCCCACGGCGGAAGCGTCACGGCATCCGAAGGAGCTTCGGGAGGGGCGCTGATGACCCTCTCGCTGCGGCGCTCCGCCGATGCCTGAAGAGGTCTTCAGGCATCTTCAGGAGCGCTTCACCGCCTGCGGAGCACAGTGGAATCATGGACAACGACGAGAAGACCCCCGCATCCTCCGATGACCGCGCCGGTCGGGATGCGGCGCCCCACGACCGCACCGACTCCGACGCCCCGACCGAGCGTTTCGACGGGCCCTCGACGCCCGCTTCCGGCGCCCCGGTCGCCGACACGGAGAACCCTGCCCGTGGCCGGAGCCGCAAACGCAGGATCCTGGTCGGCGCCGGTGCCGCCGCGGCGCTGCTCGCCTTCGGCGGCGGCGCATTCGCCATCGGCGCTGCCGTGGCCGATGACGACGAAGACGAGCGGCCGGGCATCCACATGGTCGGCTCTCACGACGGCGACCATGACGGCCAGCCGGGACAGGGCCGCGGCGACGATGACCGGGACGACCGCGACGGTGACGGCGCTGCGGCATCCGCGCCGGTCGATGAAGCCTCGCTGCGCTCCGCCGCCGAGGCTGCGATCGAGAGCGCGTCGGCCGAGGGCATCACCTCGATCGAGGTCGAGCGCGGAGGCTACGAGATCGACGCCCGCCTGGCCGACGGCACCGAGGTCGACCTGTTCGTCACCGCGGAGGGCGAGGTGCGCGAGCGCGGAGACGACGATGCGGATGACGACGACGCGGCCGATCCGCTGATCGACCTCGGCCGGCTGGGCGACATCCTCGCGGCGGCCCAGTCCGCAGCCGACGACGCAGGCGCGGCCGAGAGCGCGTTCCACGCCCTGTCGACGAGCGGCTCGGGCGCGGTCTACGAGATCGAGTTGCGAGGCGGCGACCGCAGCGAGGTCGAGGTCGAGCTCGATGCCGATCTCGGCGTGGTCCGGGTCGACATGGACAGCTGAGCCCCGCACATCCGAGAGCCGGGGACGGCAGGGCCGTCCCCGGCTCTGGCATGCCGTGCTCTGCGACGACGGGCGCGGTCAGGCAGGCGCGGTCAGCCTCACCAGCGTGCGCACGGTGTTTCGGTTGCGGCCCGTCCCCGCCGTGCCCAGCGCGCGGTCGAGCACAGCTCGGGTGAGCTTGGTCGAGGCGACCCCGCCCCGGCCGTAGTCGATCCACAGCTCGCGGCCGACGAGCGCGACGCGCTCACCCGGCTGCAGCCGCGCCGTGAGCTGCTCCATCGCGCCCGCAGCGGCCTCACCCTCGAGGAACATCGCATGCACCATCTTGTCGAGCTCCGCATCCGGGAACGGATCCTCGCGCTCGGCCCGCGCGAGCTCGGCGTGCGTCCTGGCGATGACCGGGGTGTCGACCCCGAACTCCTCCGCGACGAGCGCTCTCACATCGGCGCGGGCGCGCGCGAGGTCCTTGGGCGTGTCGCAGATGATGTTGCCGCTCGCGATGTAGGTCGACACGTTCTGCAGGCCGCCGCAGTCCGACAGCAGCGCCCTCAGCTCGGCCATCGGCACCCGGTTCGCGCCCGACACGTTCACCGCCCGCAGCAGCAGCGCGCAGCGCCCGGTCACGGGCGTGCCACAGCGAGCTCGGCGCCGGCATGCGCGAGCTCGGCGAGTGCCGCCTCGCTCGGCTTCTCGGCCACGCCTGCGACGAGATCGGTCAGCACGCGCACCCGGATGCCGTGCGCGATGGCGTCCAGCGCCGACGCGCGCACGCAGTGGTCGGTGGCGATGCCGACCACATCGGCATCGGTCACCCCGTGCGCCGTGAGGATCTCAGCGGTGCGCTCGCCGCTCTCGGTCACGCCCTCGAACATCGAGTACGCCGGCACACCCTGCCCCTTGCGCACATGGTGGGTGATCGCCGCCGTCTCGAGCAGCGGGTCGTACTCAGCACCCTCCGTCCCGGCGATGCAGTGCGAAGGCCAAGTGTCGACGTAGTCGGGCTCTGCCGCGATGTGACCGCCGTTGTCGCTCTCGGGATCATGCCAGTCACGCGACGCGACGATCACGTCGTAGTCGGCCGCATGCTCGGCCAGCAGCTCAGACACCGCGGACGCCACAGCGTCACCCCCTGCGACGGCGAGCGCACCGCCCTCGGTGAAGTCGTTCTGCACGTCGACGATGAGAAGAGCCCTGGTCATCCACTGAGCGTACGCGCAGAGGAGCAGGCGGTGTGCGCCCGCCGGGCGATCGCCCCCCGCATTTGACTTGCCCCGGCCGGTTGCTACCGTGGAGAGGCGGGCCGGACATGCTCGCAGCGCTGCCGCCCGGTCACGAGCGCCCGCCCCGATGAGGACCTGAGGTCCGGCCCTGGGTGCGCCACGACGAACCGCCTGCGTCGTGAGCAGCGCCCGTTCTCTCCGGCTCGCACGGAGGCTTCCGGCCTCCGCGCACGTGCGCGTCGCTTCTCGGCGGAGGCGACATCCGCGCGCGTGCTCGCCGAGAGAAGGAACCGTATGCCGGCCAGTGCCCGTTTCGTCCCCAGCCCCGCCGTTCTGCGCACCGGCCCTCTCAAAGCCACCCTCCCCTCGCGTTAGCGCTCTCTCGTCCCGTCCACCGGCAGTGCCGCCGGCCCTTCGACAAGAGAGAGAAACGTGGAAAACCTGCAAACACTCGCCGGACCCGTCGTGGTCCTGCTCATGCTGCTGTTCTTCGGCGGCAGCCTGTACATGTCGCTGCGCATCCGCAAGCGCACCGAGAACGCCGACGGGTACATGACCGGCGGGGGGAAGATCGGATTCGGCATCTCAGCCGCGTCCATGACCGCCACCTGGATCTGGGCGGCGTCGATGTACGCCTCCGCCACTTCCGGCTACACCTACGGCATCTCCGGGCCCATCCACTACGGGCTGTGGGGCGCGCTGATGATCCTGCTCATCTACCCGTTCGGGCGGCGCATCCGTCAGGTCGCACCGCGCGCGCACACGATCGCCGAGGTGATGTTCGCCCGACACGGCCGCTCCAGCCAGCTCATGCTGGCCGGGTCCAACGTGCTGGGCAGCCTCATCAGCCTCACCTCGAACCTCATCGCGGGCGGCGCGCTGATCGACATGCTCTCGCCGTTCACGTTCTCGCAGGGCATCCTCGCGATCGGCGCGGGAGTGCTGCTGTACACGCTGTGGTCGGGGTTCCGTGCGTCGGTGCTCACCGATTTCGCGCAGGTCTGCGCGATGCTGGGCGCCGTGATCGTCATCATCCCCGTGGTGTTCTTCGCCGCCGGCGGCCCGAGTCTGTTCGAGACGGGGGCGTCGAATCTCACCCCGCAGCAGGCGGACTTCTTCTCGTCCGACGCATTCTTCAACCAGGGCGCTCCCTACATCGCGGCGGTGCTCGCATACGCCATCGGCAACCAGACCATCGCGCAGCGTCTGTTCGCGGTGCGCGAGGATCTCATCAAGAAGACCTTCGTGACGGCGACCTTCGGATACGGTGCCACGATCATCGGCATCGGCATGCTCGGCGTCATCGCGCTGTACGCCGGGGTCGCCCCGGTGGACGGCGACGTGAACAACCTCATCCCGCAGATGGCGGCCACCTATCTGTCGCCGCTGCTGCTGTGCGTGTTCTTCGTCATGATCATCGGCTCGCTCTCATCGACGGCCGACGCGGATCTGACCGCGCTCTCGTCGATCGTGATGGCCGACGTCTACGGCCAGAACGTCGCAGGCAAGAAGAAGGCGAACCCCCGCACCATGGTGCTGATCGGACGCATCACGATGATCGTGGCGATGGTCGCCGGGCTGTTCTTCGCGGGAAGCCAGTTCAACATCCTCGATCTGCTGGTGTTCGTCGGCGCGCTCTGGGGCGCCCTCGTGTTCCCCGTGATCGCCAGCTTCTACTGGAACCGCGTCACCAACCTGGCCTTCTCCGTCTCGGTGATCGTCGCCCTCGCGGCGTTCCTGCCGGTGCGCTTCGAATGGGTCAAGCTCGACGGTCCGATCGGGATCGTGTCGGACGTGCTCTCGACGATCGGCATCGGCGTCGTGCTGGGCCTGATGGCCTTCGGCTTCTTCGGCAAGCGCGTCGCCCTGATCGTCGCGACGGTGGCGACGCTGGCATCGGCTCCGTTCACGATCGGCTTCCTGCACACCTACCCGGTGCTGTCGGGATCGCTGATCGCGTATGCCGTGTCGACGATCGTGTGCGTCGCCCTCACGCTGCCGAGCAGGAAGGCGGACTTCGACTTCGATCTGATCAAGCAGCGCACGGGCGACTTCGACTCCGTCGACACCGATGAGCTGAACACCGAGTTCGCCCAGCTCACCGAGACCGAAAAGCCGCTGTCGGCTGAGAACGAGAGGAAATGATGGACATGTCGACCATCGCCCTGACCGCCTATGTACTGGTGTGGCCCGTGATCGTGGCGGGAACGCTCACGGTCATCGTGCGCGCCTTCGTCGAGGAGGCGAAGCAGGCCAAGGCCGAGGACCGCTCGATCATCTGATCGCCGCGGCCGCTGAGACCACTTCGGGCCCGGGATGCTGTGCATCCCGGGCCCGAGCTGAGCCACCTGTCAGGATCGAACTGACGGCCTTCCCATTACGAGTGGGATGCTCTACCACTGAGCTAAGGTGGCGTGCGCAGCGGACTGCGGCACAAGCAATGATCCTACTACGACGATCGGGCGGGCGCGAAACCGAGCCGGCCCCGTCCTCGGATCACTCGCATCGCAGCCCGTCGTCGGGAACCGTGCCGTCGATGAGGAAGCTCTCGACAGCATCGTCGACGCAGCCGCTGCCCTTGTTGTAGCCGGTGTGCCCCTCGCCCACCCGGGTCACGAGCACGCCGTTCTCGAGCTGCTGCGCGAGGGACTCCGACCACTCGTACGGCGTGGCAGGGTCGTTGGTCGTGCCGACGACGACGATCGGGCCAGAGCCCGAGGCGGTGATCGGCTCGCGCACGCCGACCGGCGGGTAGGGCCATACCTCGCACGGGTCGGGCCCCTGCCAGTACGGGGCGAACGTGGGCGCGAGCTTCTCGATCTTCGCGATCGCCGCAGCTTCCGCGGCCGGGTCGTCCTCGACGGGATAGTCCATGCAGTTGTACGCCCGGAACGCCTCGGAGGAGTTGTCGGCGTAGGTGCCGTCGGGCTCGCGTCCGTTGTAGCTGTCGGCGAGCGCGAAGAGCACCGACGGGTCACCCTGCAGCACGGCCGTGAAACCCTGGGTGAGATACGGCCAGCTCTGCTCGCTGTACATCGCGGTGATGATGCCCGTGATCATGGTGTCGACGGTCAGCATCCGCCCGTCGCCGTTCTCGATCGGGGTGCGGGCGACAGTGGCGAGCAGCGCTTGGACGTCGGCTACGGCGTCGTCGGTCGAGCCGTTGAACGGGCAGTCACCACCGGAGAGGCAGCCGGAGAGATACGCGCGCAGCGCCGACTCGAAGCCGATCGCCTGCGTCGTGCCGACCTCGAGCCCGGGGACGGCCGGGTCGATCGCCCCGTCGAGCACCAGCCGCTGCGCGCGCTGCGGGAACAGCTTCGCATACGTGGCGCCGAGGAACGTCCCGTACGAGTAGCCGAGGTAGTTCAGCGTCTTGTCGCCCAGCACGGCCCGGATCAGATCCATGTCGCGCGCCGAGTTGACGGTGGTGATGTGCGGAAGCAGCCCGTCGCTGTTCGCCTCGCACGCATCTGCGTACTGCTGGTTGCGCGCGGTGATCTCGGCCTCCCACTCGGGGGTGTCGCGCGGGGCGTCGAGCACGCCGTAGTTGTACTCGTCCATCTGCTCGGCGTCGAGGCAGGCGACTGCGCTCGATCGGCCGACCCCGCGCGGGTCGAAGCCGATCACGTCGAAGCGCTCGATGAGTTCGGCCCCGACCGCGTACTCCAGGCTCTGCGCGACGAAGTCGTAGCCGCTCGATCCCGGGCCGCCCGGGTTGATCAGCAGCGATCCCTGGAACTGCCCGGTCGCCTGGTGCCGGATGAGCGCGAGGGTCAGATCGCCCGCGGGCGGGTCCTCCCAGTCGCGCGGAGCCGTGACCTCCGTGCAGTCGAACCGGGCACCGCACGCCTCCCACTCGAGCTTCTGCGAGTAGTACGGCTTCAGCTCCGCCGAGACGCCGGATCCGTCCGGATCTCGGGAGATCGAGGTGGGAGTCTCGGGGATCTGCGCGTACAGGCATCCGGAGAGCGCGAGTGATGCCGCGACGAGCCCGGCCAGCACGGCGGCGGCTCGACGCAGCGGGCGCAGGGATCGAGGCCCGGAGGTTCGACGGTTCACGGGGTCCTTCCGCTGGAGACGGTCACGAGAAGACTCTCGACGGCGAGCAGCGGTGCGACATTGCGCTCCAGCGACTCGCGGGTGGCGGCCACGGCGTCGAGCACGAGGATGGTGCGCTCGACGGGCCATGCGGCGGCGACGCGGTCGAGCTCATCGCGCAGTTCGCGGTTGATCAGCTCGTCGCCCCGGCCGAACTGCAGCATGACCACGTCGCGGTACAGCGACTGCAGGTCGGTGAGCACCCGGTCGATGCCGTCACGCAGGCTGCGCGTCGCGCGCTTGCGCTGATCGTCTTCGAGCGCGTTGATCTGCGCGCGCAGCGCGGGCGGCACCGCCTGTCCCTCAGCGATTCCGACGGTGCGCAGCAGGGCGGCTCGCTCGGCGGCGTCCCGCGCGGCGGTGAGCGCCTTCGCGTCGTCGGTGGCGGCCTGGATGATCTTTCCCGCGACCTCGACCGCCGTGCTGACACCGCGCACCCCGAGCACCGCGCGGAGCGTCTCGTCGCGCCGGCGACGGGCGTCGTCATCGGTGGCCAGCCGCTGCGCCATGCCGATGTGCCGCTGCGCGTGGCGGGCGGCCTGCTCGGCGACGGTGGCGTCGACGCCGGTGCGCGCGGCGATGAGTCGCGCCACGTCGTCGACGTCGGGCTCGCGCAGCCGCAGCGGGCGCACCCGTGAACGGATGGTCGGCAGCAGATCGGCCTCGCTCGGCGCGCACAGCACCCAGACGGTCTTCTCGGGTGGCTCTTCGAGCGCTTTCAGCAGCACGTTCGACGTGCGCTCGACCATGCGGTCGGCGTCTTCGACGACGATCACGCGGTAGCGTCCGGCGGAAGGGGCGAAGTACGATCGCTCGACCAGGGCTCGCGCCTCGGCGATCGTGATGATCACCTTGTCGGTGCGCAGCGCCGTCACATCCGGATGCGTGCGGGCGAGCACCTGACGCATCGTGGCCTCGTCGTGCGGACCGTCAGCGATCAGCGCGGCTGCGAACGCGTAGGCGAGCGTCGATCGTCCCGAGCCGGGTGGGCCGGTGATCAGCCAGGCGTGCGAGAGCGATGCCGGGTCGTCAGCGGCCTGGCGAAGGGTCTGCACCGCGGCGTCTTGTCCCCACACGTCCGTCCAGGGGAACGGCGCGGTGGCGAGGGCTGTCATGCGCTCCAGCCTATCCGCGGGGTCGACATCGGCTGCTCCGCCCCATCCGGCTCAGAGGAGTACCGACAGGCGTGCTCGGATCAGCGCGGCGATGTCGTCGGGGTCGAGCGAAGCGTCGACCACGAGGAACCGCTGCGGCTCGTCGGCGGCGAGCGCGAGGTACGCCGATCGGACGCGGGCGTGGAAGTCCTCCTTCTCGGCTTCGAGACGATCGAACGGCTTGTCATCCGCGTCGAGCCGGCGACGCGCCGTCGACGGGTCGAGATCGAGCAGCACGGTCAGGTCGGGCAGCGCTCCCTCGGCTGCCCACAGCGAGAGGTCGCGCACCTCGGTGGCGTCGAGCACGCGTCCGGCGCCCTGGTAGGCGACGGACGAGTCGAGGTAGCGATCCTGGATGACGACCTCCCCGCGAGCCAGCGCGGGCCGCACGACCGTGGCGACGTGGTGTGCTCGATCGGCGGCGTACAGCAGAGCCTCCGCCCGGGGGGCGATGTCGCCGCGATGGTGCAGCACGATGTCGCGGATGAGGGTGCCGACCTCGGATCCGCCGGGCTCGCGCGTGTGCAGCACGGTGCGGCCGCGCTGCTGCATCCACTGCGCGAGCAGCCCGGCTTGGGTGGTCTTGCCGGAGCCGTCACCGCCCTCGAGCGTGATCCACAGCCCGGGCGCCGACGTCACGATCCCGCCTTCACTTCCAGTCAGCCCGCTCACTGCGCACGAGCTGCGGCGCGCGCCGCATCGGCCTTCGCGATGGCGTTCGCCTTGCGCGTGGCCGCCGCCTTCTTCGCCGCCTCGGAGCGTGCAGCCGCCTTGTCGGCGTCCGATGCCGGCGCCTTCTTCGCCGCGGTCTTCTTCGCCGCGGTCTTCTTGGCCGGAGCCTTCTTTGCCGGCGCCTTCTTCGCCGCCGTCTTCTTCGCGCCGCGCTTGGGCGCGGGTCCCTTGGCGCGCTTGTCGGCGAGCATCTGCACGGCGATCTCGAAGGTCACGTCGTCGGGTGTCTGGCCGCGCGGGATGGTCACGTTCGTCTCGCCGTCGGTCACGTAGGCGCCGAAGCGGCCGTCGCGGATGCGGATCGGCTTGCCGCTGACGGGGTCGGCCTCGAACTCCTTGAGCGCGCTGGATGCCTTGCGCCCGCCGTACTTCGGCTGCGCGTACAGCTCGAGCGCCTGCTCGAGGGTCACATCGAAGATCTGCGACTCGCTCTCCAGCGAGCGCGAGTCGGCGCCCTTCTTCAGGTACGGCCCGAAGCGCCCGTTCTGCGCGGTGATCTCCTCGCCCGTGGCAGGATCGGCGCCGACCACACGCGGCAGGCTGAGCAGCTGCAGCGCGGTGTCGAGGTCGATCGTGTCGACCGACATCGACCGGAACAGCGAGGCGGTGCGCGGCTTGGGCGCAGCATCCTTCTTGGTCTTCTTCTTGGGCTTGTCGACGACCTCGCCGGTCGCCTCGTCCACGGCGTCGTCATCGGAGACCGGGTCGTTCTCCTGCACGTACGGGCCGAAGCGGCCGTCCTTCACGACGACGATCTTGCCGTTCTCGGGGTTCTCGCCCAGCACGCGGTCACCGGCGACCGGCGCGTCGATCAGCTCGCGCGCCTTGTCGGCGGTGAGCTCATCGGGCGCGAGATCCTCGGGCACGTTGACGATGCGCGGCTTGGCCTCGGGGTTCGCCGGGTCGATGACTTCGAGGTACGGGCCGTACTTGCCGAAGCGGAGCGTGGCGTCGTCGGTGATGCGCGTCGAGTTCAGCGCTCGCGCGTCGATCTCGCCGAGATTGTCGACGACCTGTCGCAGGCCCACCTGATTCTCGGAGCCGTAGTAGAACGACTTCAGCCACTCCACGCGGTTCTGCTCGCCGCGGGCGATCGCGTCGAGATCGTCTTCGAGGGCGGCGGTGAAGTCGTAGTCGATGAGGTCGGCGAAATGCTGCTCGAGCAGGCGCACGACGCTGAACGCCAGCCACGTGGGCACGAGGGCCTGCCCGCGCTTGGTCGCATACCCACGGTCGATCACGGTGCCGATGATGCTCGCGAAGGTCGACGGCCGGCCGATGCCGTGCTCTTCCAGTGCCTTCACCAGTGAAGCCTCGGTGTAGCGGGGCTTCGGGGTGGTGCGGTGCCCCTTAGCGACGGACTCGCCGATGGCGAGTTCGTCGCCGACCGCGACCGCCGGCAGCGACTGGTCGGCCGAGGAGTCCTGCGCGTTGCGCTTCTCGTCGCGGCCCTCCTCGTACGCCTCGAGGAAGCCCTTGAACGTGTAGACGGTTCCGGATGCCGTGAACTCGACCCGCTTGTCGGCGGCCTGCGTCTCGAGCGTGACCGTGGTGGTCTCGTACTTCGCATCCGACATCTGGCTGGCGACGGTGCGCTTCCAGATCAGGTCGTACAGGCGCTGCTCGTCGCGGTCGAGGCCGGAGGCGACAGACGCGGGAGTGCGGAAGGTCTCGCCCGAGGGGCGGATCGCCTCGTGGGCCTCCTGGGCGTTCTTGCTCTTCGACTTGTACACCCGCGGCTTCAGCGGCACGGCCGAGTCGCCGTACAGGGCCACGGCCTGGCTGCGCGCGGCCTGGATCGCCTGCGTGCTCAGCGCGACCGAGTCGGTGCGCATATAGGTGATGTATCCCTTCTCGTAGAGCCGCTGGGCGACGCTCATCGCCTGCTTGGCGCTCATCGAGAGCTTGCGTCCGGCCTCCTGCTGCAGGGTGGAGGTGGTGAACGGGGCGTAGGGGCTGCGGGTTCCCGGCTTCGCCTCGACCTTCGTGACCGTGGCGGTGCCGGCCGCGTCGACCGCGGCGGCGAGCGCCTCAGCGTCGGCCTCGGACAGCACGACGACGGCCTTCTTGAGCTTTCCTGCGTCGTCGAAGTCGGTTCCGCGGGCGAGCTGCCCGCCGTCGACGCGCACGAGGCGCACGCCGAACGCGGCGCCCTGGGTCGCTGAACCCGCCGAAGCGGATGCCTGAGCCTCGACGTCCCAGTACTCGGCCGAGACGAAGGCCATCCGCTCGCGCTCGCGCTCGACGACCATGCGGGTGGCGGCCGACTGCACGCGGCCGGCGGACAGACCCGACTTGACCTTGTACCAGAGCACCGGCGAGACGTCCCAGCCGTAGAGGCGGTCGAGGATGCGACGGGTCTCCTGGGCGTCGACGAGGGCGAGGTCGAGCTCGCGCGTGTTGCCCACGGCTGCCTGGATGGCGTCCTTGGTGATCTCGTGGAACACCATGCGCTTGACGGGCACCTTGGGCTTGAGCGTCTCGAGCAGGTGCCAGGCGATGGCCTCGCCCTCGCGGTCCTCATCTGTGGCGAGCAGGACCTCGTCGGCGCTCTTCAGCGCGCGGCGCAGCTCTGCGACCGTCTTGGTCTTGCGATCGGACACCACGTAATAGGGATCGAAGTCGTTCTCGACGTCGATCGAGTACTTTCCATACGCCTTCTTGTCGTCGGCGGGGATGTCCTTCTTGTCGGCGAGGTCGCGGATGTGACCGACCGAACTGAGCACCTCGTACCCGTCGCCGAGGTATCCCTGGATCGACCGCATCTTCGTCGGGGACTCGACGATGACGAGCTTCTTGCCTTCTGCCAAGGGGCGTCCTTTCTTCGAAGCACACCATACACACCGCGATCCTGGCGTGAGCCGAGAGATCCTCCGGCGAATCGGCTGACACGCGGGCGGTGCGAGGGGCGTCGCACGTTCAGCTTTTCGGGGGCCCCGCTCGGGCTCGGGCGACGGCGACCAGTCCAGAGTACGCGGATCTGACCTCGACCGTTGCCGTGAGAGCGTCGACGGTGCACGAGGCGAGCTCCGATCCGGATGCCTCGGCTACGCGCGCGGCGAGAGCGCAGGCGTCCTCCCCCGTGGCGACGGCTCCCGACGCGGCGTCTGCCGCCGCGAGAGCAGCCGCGTCGGCCGCCCCCGCCGCGCGCTGCGCGGTGACGGCCGCGCCCCCGACGGCCGCGAGTCCGAGCGAGAGGCTGGCCGCGACCGCGACGACCCCTGCGGCGAGCGCTGTTCCGCTCATCGGTCGCCCCTCCCGGGCACCGCCCCTGCGCAGACCATCACAGCCCTCCCGCGAGGGCACAGCTCGACGCGCTCAGCGGCACCGAGATCAGCCGTCCGATGCGCATGTCCAGCGACGCCGTCACGCACACCAGGTCTCCTGCCGTGCGGGATGCCGATGACGCCCCGTCCACAGCATCGCGCACCACCGCCGCTGCGCGAGCGGACGTCTCCCCCCGTCCCAGCAGGCGAGCGGCATCGGCGGCGGCATCCTGCAGCGAGACCTGCATCGCGGCGGCGCCGAGTGCTCCGACGCCGAACGCGACCGCGATCATCGCCGCCGGCAGCGCGACGGCGAGCTCAGCGGCGACCGACCCGCGGTCGTCGCCGAGCACGCGAGAAGAGCCCGGCATCAGGCGACCGTCAACGCCCGTCGGACGAGGTCGGTGAGGATGCCCCTCACCTCGTCGGAGCGCATGATCACGACGAGCAGGCCCGCGAATGCCACGGCGGCCATCGTCGTGATCGCGTATTCGGCGGTGGCCGCTCCGGTCTCGTCGGAGAACAGCTCGGCTGCGCGGCTTCGGGTCAGCGGGGGCAGCGGATCGGTGTGGAGCGCGGTCATGGTGTTCCTTCTCTCTCATGCGGGGCGGCTCTCGCCCCGGACGTCTCAGATGGGCAGTGGCGTGGAGGCGAGCACGCTGAGCATGAGCGGTGCGACCCCGAGCAGCAGGAATGCGGGCAGCGTGCAGGCGCCGAGCGGCAGCAGCAGCTTCGACGAGAGCCGCGCGGCCCGCACGCGCCCTCGCACCCTCGACTCGTGCCGCTGCTGTGCGGCCGTCGCGCGCAGCAGCTCGCCGGCCGGCACCCCGGCTGAGCGCGACAGCTCCAGTACGGCGTCTGTGGCGCCGCGATCGCCCGACAGTGCGGCGGGGCTGTGCTCGACGAGCCGCAGCGCCCGCGGGATGCCGATGCCGCCGGCGAGCGCCACTGCGACCAGCTCGGCGTGCATGCCGGGGGTGCCGGCCGCCGGCTGCGCGGCCCGCACCATGCGTGCGGTCCACCAGCGCGCGACGAGCACGAGGGCCACACCGAGCACGACGCAGGCGACACCGAACGGATTGCTGACCAGTACGCCGATGGTGTCGAAGCCCAGCGCGAATCCCAGCAGCAGCCGGCGAACGGCAGCCAGAGCAGCAGGCGGGCGGTGCCGGTGGGCTCGGCCAGGGCGACTCGCACGTCGTCCGCGGCGGCAGCGGCGTCCTGCAGCGATTCCGACAGCGCCCGCAGCACGTCCGCGAGCGGTGCGCCGACGGTCGTCGCGATCTCCCAGGCGGCGGCGACGTCCGACCATGCACCGCCCTCCGCGTCGATGGCGCCCACGAGCTCTGCCCCGGCGTCCGCTCGGGCGACGACGCGCCCCGCGACGATGTCGCCGGTGTCGGCGAGGTGCCGCCAGGCCGTGTGCGGTCGGGCACCGGCCTGCAGCAGCACGGCGAGGGTGCGCACGGCGGCCGCGGCCCGCGGCGGGTCATTCGAGTCCGGATGCCGCTGCCGCCACCTCACCACGGCTGCACCTCCTCCATCGCCAGGCGGTCGTTCCGCAGCACGAATCGTCCGGCGTGCGCGATGCGCCGACGCCCATCCGCGTTGCGCTCCAGATGCAGCACGATCGTGAACGCGCTGACCACCTGGCGCGCCAACGCCGTGGCATCCATCCCCGCGAGGGCGCCGAGCGCCTCCATACGCGCCGGAACGTCCGCCAGACCAGAGGCGTGCAACGTGCCCGCGCCCCCGTCGTGACCGGTGTTGAGCGCGGTCAGCAGTTCCCGCACCTCCTCGCCGCGGCATTCGCCCACGACGAGTCTGTCGGGGCGCATGCGCAGCGACTCCCGCACGAGCATCGCGAGGGTGATGCATCCGGCGCCCTCGAGATTCGCCTGGCGCGCCTCGAGCGAGACGTGATGCGGGTGCCGGGGTCGCAGCTCGGCGACGTCCTCGATGGTCACGATGCGCTCGCCCGCCCCCACCTCCGACAGCAGCGCAGCGAGCAGCGTCGTCTTGCCCGTGCCCGTCCCCCCGGTGATCAGCACGTTGGCCCGGTCGCGTACGAGCTGCGCCAGCCACGCCTGCTGGGCGTCGCTGAAGGTGCCGGTCGCGGCGAGCGCCGCGAGGTCGGCGCCGAGCACCCGCGGGATCCGCACCGACAGCGCGGTGCCGCTCACCGAGACGGGGGCGAGGACGGCATGCACGCGGATGCCCGAGGCGAGCCGCACGTCGACGCAGGGCGACTGGTCGTCGAGGTGCCGTCCGCCCGCCGCGACGAGGGTGACTGCGATGTCGCGCACCTCGCGCTCCGACGCGCGCCACGCCGGCACCCGCTCGGCGCCGCGACCGCGATCGACGTAGAGGCCGTCGGCGCCGTTGACGAAGATGTCCGTCACCTCGGCGTCACGCGCGTACTCGGCGAGCGCGCCGAGGTCCGGATCCGCATCGACGGCGCGGTGAGCACCGTCGTGCGTGTCGGACGGCCGTGGTCGGAAGACGAACGGTTCGGGCATGCGACGACGTTAGGCTCGTCGCGCCGCGCGGCCAGGCCCGATTCCCAGGCGATGTGCACAACCGCCGCGACGAGAGCCCTGTGCAGTAGGAGCGCCGCCCCGTAGACGGACGGGCGGCACCTCACGGGGGGAATGAGGTGCCGCCCACGCGCTGGCCCGGAACGAGGGGGGCACCCGGGCGCGCTGAAGCCGTATACGAATCGGCTGAGGTCAGTGTATGCGTGGGCCGGCGCCACGGCAAACCGCTCTCACTACCGACTTTCGACAGTAGGCCTCTTCCGGCGGCGGGACTAGATTCGCCCTGTCACGGTCGTGTCCCTGCACGATCGCCCGACCGCGCAAAGGAGCGAGTGCATGAGCAGCCAGATCGACCACCTCCTCGACGAGGCCCGCAGATTCCCGCCGTCGGAGGAGTTCGTGGCCCAGTCGATCGACGACCCCGCCCTGTACGAGCGGGCTGCCGCCGACCGGGAGGCTTTCTGGGGCGAGCAGGCGCGGGAGAGCGTGCACTGGCACAAGCCGTTCACGCAGGTGCTCGACTGGTCGAACCCGCCGTTCGCGAAGTGGTTCGACGACGGCGAGCTCAACGTCGCCTACAACTGCCTCGACCGGCACGTGGAGGCCGGCAACGGCGACCGCGTCGCCATCCTGTGGGAGGGCGAGCCGGGCGATGAGCGCCGCATCACGTACGCCGAGCTCACCGATGAGGTCAAGCGCGCGGCGAACGTGCTGCAGGATCTCGGCGTCGGCCACGGCGACCGGGTGGCGATCTACCTCCCGATGATCCCCGAGGCCGTAGTCTCGATGCTCGCGGTCGCGCGCGTCGGCGCGATCCACTCGGTCGTCTTCGGCGGGTTCAGCGCCGACAGTCTGCGCTCGCGCATCGACGACGCCGGCGCGAAGCTCGTGATCACCGCGGACGGCGGCTACCGCAAGGGCAAGGTGTCGGCTCTCAAGCCCGCCGTCGACCAGGCGCTCAGCGACCGCAACGGCGAAGGCGAGCAGCAGACCGTCGAGCACGTGCTCGTCGTGAAGCGCGGCGAGAACGAGGTCGACTGGACCGACGAGCGCGACATCTGGTGGCACGACGTGGTGCCGCAGGCATCCGGCGATCACGAGGCACAGCCATTCCCCGCCGAGAACCCGCTCTTCATCCTGTACACGTCGGGCACGACCGGTAAGCCGAAGGGCATCCTGCACACCTCGGGCGGATACCTCGTGCAGGCCGCCTACACGCACAAGTACGTCTTCGACCTGCATCCCGAGACCGACGTCTTCTGGTGCACGGCCGACATCGGCTGGGTGACCGGACACAGCTACGTCACCTATGGTCCGCTCGCCAACGGCGCGACCCAGGTGCTCTTCGAGGGCACACCGGACTCGCCGCACCCCGGCCGCTGGTGGGAGCTGATCGAGAAGTACGGCGTGACCATCTTCTACACGGCGCCGACCGCGATCCGCTCGTTCATGAAGCTCGGCCGCCAGATCCCGCAGAAGTTCGACCTGTCGAGCCTGCGCCTGCTCGGCTCGGTGGGCGAGCCCATCAACCCCGAGGCCTGGATGTGGTACCGGGAGGTGATCGGCGGCGGCGCGGCCCCGATCGTCGACACCTGGTGGCAGACCGAGACGGGCGCGATCATGGTCTCCCCGCTGCCAGGCATCACCGCGACCAAGCCGGGCTCCGCGCAGGTTCCGATCCCCGGCATCTCCATCGACGTGGTCGACGACGAGGGCATCGAGGTCGGGAACGGCAACGGCGGGCTGCTGGTCATCACCGAGCCGTGGCCGTCGATGCTGCGCGGCATCTGGGGCGACCCGGAACGGTTCAAGGAGACGTACTGGGAGAAGTTCCAGGACAAGGGCTACTACTTCGCGGGCGACGGTGCGCGTCTCGACGAGGACGGCGATCTGTGGCTGCTGGGTCGCGTCGACGACGTGATGAACGTGTCGGGTCACCGCCTGTCCACGACAGAGATCGAGTCGTCGCTCGTCGCGCACGAGGCGACTGCCGAGGCAGCCGTGGTCGGCGCCTCGGATGAGACCACCGGTCAGGCGGTGGTCGCCTTCGTGATCATCAAGCAGAGCTACTTCGAGGCGCACTCCCCCGAGGGCCTCGCGACGCTGCTGCGCGGCTGGGTCGGCGAGCAGATCGGCCCGATCGCGCGCCCCCGCGACGTCTACATCGTGAACGAGCTGCCGAAGACCCGCTCGGGCAAGATCATGCGTCGTCTGCTGCGCGACGTCGCCGAGGGCCGCGAGGTCGGCGACACGACGACGCTCGCCGACACCATGGTGATGAGCACGATCACCAGTCAGGTGAAGTAGCGGCGGTCTCGAAGGCACCGTCCCGCGATCCTCGGTGCGGGCCTTCACCGTGCGGGTGCGCTCAGCGCCTGCATCCGCTCGCGTACCGTCCGGAACACTGCGGGGTCGAACGGGAAGTCCTCGCCGTCCTCAGCCACCAGCCGCATGACCTCGTCACCGAGCGTGATGGAGAAGTTCACGATCATCCGCGCCTCGGTGGCGTGATCGGCATCCACCAGGCGAGCCGATGCCGGATGCGCATCAAGCCAGTTCTCGATCACGTCCTGCAGACCTGCGCGGCTCGCCTCCGCTCCCCACGACACCGTCGTCGTCGTGCCCGGCTCCCGGGCGAACAGCGCGAACCGCTTGCGCAGGATTTCGTCGTCCCCCTGCCCGCGCACGGACTCCATCACAATCCGCGAGGCGGCGATCACAAGGTCGTCTCGGTTCGCCCTCAGGATGCGCTCGGTGAGTACCGGGTCGTAGACCAGGGCGGGCCCGAAGATTGCGTGCTCGAGCGAGGGAAAGTAGTTGAAGAACGTGCTGCGCGAGACCATCGCCGTCTCGCATATGCGGTCGACCGTCACTGCTTGAACGCCTTCGTCGTAGGCGAGCCCGACCGCAGCGTCCTCCATGGCCCGACGCGCGACGCGCATCTTCTTCTCTCGGAGTCCTTCCGCCAACTCCACCTCCTCGATGTCCCTCCGAGACTACGCCATATTTCCTGGGTTGCATCCAAGATTGGATTCAGTCCATAGTTAGCGTTGAAGCGATCAGAAGGGGTCGATATGCCACGCGCCACCAAGGAACGACGTCGAGATCTGATCTCACCGCTACGCGTTGCAGGAGTGCTGTCCACTGTCACCGGAGTCATCCTCATGGGGCTGCCTGTGACCGCAAGCGCCGCGGAGCTCGGAGCAGAACACATACTCATCACGACGACGCTCTCCCACGGGACGGCATCCTCACCGCTCGGCGGCGCTGCTGTGACCGTGCTCTCGACCGACGGCCTCGACCAGTTGATCGCCACCGGCACCACCTCGGCAGACGGGACCGTGTCCCTCCGCGTGCCCGCAACGGACACCAGCTTCATCGCCGAGGCATCCTGGCCCGGCAGTGTCGGCGACCTCGTCGACTCGACTGTGAGGACGGAGTTCAATCCCACTCTGAGCGATCGGGTCACCATTGCGCTGGAGGGTTCGTTCGGTGCGATCCGCGGTGCGGTAACCGCAACCGCGGATGCCTACCCTCTCGCCGATCTCTCGGGCTCGAGCGTCACCATCCTCAGCGGGGGCACGGAAGTGCAGCGCGTCGCCGTCGCCGCCGACGGCACCTTCCGATCCGGCTCGCTGCCGACGACATCCACCGACGATTACCGCATCTCGTTCGAGCCGGCACCGGGCCTCACGCTCGCGGATGCCCAGCCGTCGACCAACCCCGCCTTCGCGCTTCCTCGGGGCAACGAGAGCCCCAGCCTCACCGATGTGACCCGCTCGTTCGCGCTCATTTCAGACAGCGCGACGCCGACGCCTACCCCGACACCGACACCGACACCGACGCCGACGGACGCCCCGTCCCCGACCCCATCCCCGACGACTCCGACTCCGACTCCGACTCCGACTCCGACCGAACCCTCTTTCGATCCGGTTCAGCAAGTCCACATCGCGTTCTATCAGCGCCCTGACGACACTGATCTCGCCGACGTTCTCAGCGGCATATCCGAGTCCGAACTTGCCACTCTGCTCGACGCAGCAGCAGGCGCACCGAACAGCACGTTCCCTCTTTACAACGACTCGGGGCAGGCGCTCGGTCTTGCGCAGCAGCCGACTCCGGACAGAGCGGCCGCCGCATCCCGGTTGCTGTCGCCGGTGATCTCCAGCCTGCCGGGCGTGACCGTGAACCAGCTCTCGCTCACTGCGTTCGATCTCGAAGGGGCTCTGCTCGCTGTCCAGGATCAGCGTGCCCAGCTGCTCGACCAGGAGCTGGGCTCTCAGGTCACGGATGTGCAAGGACGCAACGGCCGCATAGCCGTGCTCAATGCGGCAGTCTCGGCCTTGCATGCGTACGTCGCCGCGCCGACTGATGAATCGCTGGCGGCCGCGATCGCAGCCGCAGACATCGCCGTGGAGTCGCACACTCTCCTTTCAGCCACCTCGGACTCCGCCGAGGCGAGAACGGCCGCGGCTGCGCTCATCGCATCGCTGCGTCTCGAACTCGACACCCTCACCAACGCTCAGCAGATGAACATGCTGCGGCTGGCCGGCCTGACCGACAAGCGCAATGAAGCGGTCGGCGTGATGTCCTCGTTCCTCCAGAAGATGCAGAACTCGCGGTCATCGATCACCGGCAGTATGCGATCGACTCCGGTATCGATCGGCACTGTCCAGTGGGACAGCACAGCCATCACCGGCGACTTCGACCTCGCCAGGGTCGCCGACGGCGAGCATCACCTCATCATCAGCTTCGACAAGATCGGCCTCACCGTGATCGCCGCGGTGACCGTGCAGCGCAACGAACTGGCCGCGACCGGCGGCGACTCGAGTGCGGCGCTCTGGGCCGGGTCAGCGCTGCTCGTGCTTGGAGCGGGGGCGCTGCTCAGCTCATCTCTCCGGGCGCGGCGCCGCGCGCGCGTCTGATCCGGCGACAAGTACGGAGGCCGCCGGCGCCAGGGGCGCCGGCGGCCTCCGTATGCGATGCCCGGCTCAAGCGAGGGTGAAGGTGACCTCGACCTCGACGGGGGTGTCGAGCGGCAGGCTCGCCACCCCGACGGCCGCGCGGGCGTGCTGCCCTGCGTCGCCGAAGATCTCGCCGAGCACGTCGCTGGCGCCGTTGACGACGGCCGGCTGACCGGTGAAGGCGGGGTCGGATGCCACGAAGCCCCCCACCCGCAGCACGCCGGCGATCCGGTCGACGCCTCCCGCTGCCTGAGCGGCGGCCGCCAGCGCGTTCAGCGCGCACGTGCGCGCGTAGCGCTGTGCATCCGCCGCATCGATCTCTGCGCCGACCTTCCCGGTCGCCGGCAGCGCGCCGTCGACGAAGGGCAGCTGCCCCGATGTGTAGACGAGACCACCGTGCACCACCGCCGGGACGTACGCGGCGACGGGGGCGGCGACGGCGGGCAGCTCGATGCCGAGCTCTGTCAGACGCGCGGAGACGCTCACTGCTGAGCTCCGTCGAACTGACGGGATGCCTCGGCCGCGGCGGCGAGGCCGGCGTTGGCAGTCGAGTCCTGCGTGATCGGGCGCTTCAGGTAGGCGACCAGGCCGCCCTCCGGACCCTGGACGACCTGCACGAGCTCCCAGCCCTGCTTGCCCCAGTTGTTGAGGATCGCCGCCGTGTTGTGGATCAGCAGCGGCGTGGTCAGATACTCCCACGTGATCATGGCACTCCTGTGCGTCGGCGACGTACGGCACGGGATGCCGAAGCGTCGAGGCTCTTATTCAGGGAATTCCCTTAACATCAGCGTATGCCTCAAAAGAAACGCACGCTGTCTGGTGTGCTCGGCGGTCTGCTCGGCCTGGTGGGTCTGAGCGCGGTCGCCGGGGTGCTGGTCACCGCAGCCGTCACCCCCGCCATCGCCGTCGCCGGAGTGACGGGGTCGCAGGCACTGACGATCTTCGACAACCTGCCGAACAGCCTGACACCCAACCCTCCCATGGAGCCGACGGAGTTCTACGGAACCGGCGAGGACGGTCAGCCCTTCCAGCTGGCGAAGTTCTTCGACCAGAACCGGGTGCCCGTGACGTTCGAGCAGGTGTCGCCGTTGCTGTACGACGCGATCCTCTCGAGCGAGGACAAGAACTTCTACGAGCACGGCGGCGTCAACCTCCTTCAGACCATGAAGGCCGCGGTCGAGAACTTCACGGGCTCGTCTTCCCGAGGCGCGTCGACGATCACCCAGCAGTATGTGAAGAACGCTCTGATCCAGGAGTGCGAGCAGGGCGTCAGCCCGGGCGACGAGGACTACGACGGCAAGATCCGGCAGTGCTTCGAAGGTGCCGCGCAGTCGAAGGGCGCCGAGGGCATCGAGCGCAAACTGCAGGAGATGCGCTACGCGGTGCAGATCGAGAAGGACTACTCGAAGAACGAGATCCTGCTGGGATACCTGAACGTGTCCAATTTCGGCGGCACCACCTACGGTATCGAGGCTGCGGCCAACCGTTATTTCGGCACGAGCGCGGCGAACGTGACGCTCGTGCAGGCGGCAACGCTGGCGGGCATGGTTCAGGAGCCCAACCTGCTGCGCATCGACCGCCCGGAGGAGGGCACGTGGACCGATAAGGACGGCGTCGCGCACAACAATGCTGCGGACGGCTACGCGACGACGCGCGACCGCCGTGACTACGTTCTCGGTCAGATGCTGAAGAACGGACAGATCACCGAGGAGCAGCACGCTGCCGCAGTCGAGGCGCCGATCGAGCCGAATCTCACGCAGACCACGCAAGGCTGTGCGGCTGCGGGCGCCAATGCGTATTTCTGTCAGTATGTGAAGTCGGTCGTCGAGTCGGACGAGGCATTCGGCGCCACGCCGGAGAAGCGCGTCGAGAACATGCGACGCGGCGGCATGCAGATCTACACCTCGCTCGACATGCGGGTGCAGGGTCCCGCGGTGCAGGCCGTGCGCGAGAGGGTCCCTGCCGCGATGCCGGGCATTCTCGTCGGCGGCGCCGGCGTCTCGATCGAAGCGTCGACCGGCCGCATTCTCGCGATCGCGCAGAACACGGAGTTCAGCGAGTCGTCGAATGCGAGCCTCGCCAACGGACAGTCCTCGCAGGTGTTCGCCGCCGATAAGAAGCACAACGGCTCCACGAACGGTTTCGAGACCGGATCGACATGGAAGCTCTTCACCCTGCTGGAGTGGCTTGAGCGCGGGCATTCGGTCAACGAGGTGCTCGACGGGCGCTATCCGGTCGTGGGCAAGTTCGCGCAGTGCGGGGGCACCTACACCCTCACGCGAGAGAATTCGTCGGAGAACTTCGGAGGAGGACGGGGATCGGTCAGCAGCGTGCGGAGCTTCACCGCGGCCTCGCTGAACACCGGCTTCTTGGCCATGGCTCAGAAGCTCGACCTGTGCGACATCAACAAGATGGCGAAGCGGCTCGGCGTGCACTACGGCAACATGGGAGATGTCACCACTGACGGCGCCGCGGTCAACGACCCGTTCCCCACCGTGCTCGGCTCGAAGTCCGTCGCCCCGATTCAGATGGCGGGCGCCTACGCCACCGTCGCCAACAAGGGCATCTTCTGCGAACCTCGCGTGATCGACAAGATCGTCGCCCAGGACGGTAAGGAGATCCCCCTCCCGAAGACCAGCTGCACGCAGGTGATTTCCCCTGAGGTGGCGGCGACCGCCGCATACGCGCTGCGGGGCGTGATGGAGGGCGGCACCGGCTCCGGCGCCAAGCCCAACGACGGGATCCAGGTCATCGGCAAGACCGGTACTGCGGAGAAGTCGCACACCATGCTTGTCGAATCAAGCACCAAGGTCACGACGGCCGTATGGGTCGGAAACGTAAACGGCCGCGAAGATCTGAGAAACTTCCGTGCTCACGGAACACGTCTCAACGACATCCGCTACCCCCTCGCGAGAGACATCCAGCGGGCCGCGAACGCCGTGTACGGCGGCGACCGGTTCCCCGAGCCCGACCGCAGTCTGACCCGCACGGTCCCGAAGGATCTGCCCGACGTTGTCGGCAAGTCTGTCGAGGAGGCCACTCAGATTCTGGACGCGGCAGGATTCAGCGTGCAGGTCGGAGAGCCCGTCGACAGTCAGATCGGTGCCGGCCTCGTCGCAGAGCAGACTCCCGGCGCCGGCCGGGTGGCCAGTGGCACCACGGTGACGCTGCGACCGAGCACGGGCAATCAGCCCGCGGCGCAGGCGACGGTGCCGAAGGTGACGGGCGCGAAGTTCAACCAGGCCAAGACCGCGCTCGAAGGCGCCGGTTTCGGCGTCTCGGCAGACGGATGCAAGAACGGGTCGACCGTGAACGGCCAGAATCCTCCCGCCGACACGGCCGCGCCCGCCGGCACCGTCATCACGCTCACGTGCGCGGGTGACGGGTGAGCCGTCGCACTGCCGCGCATCCGGCCCTCGTCGCGCTCGGCGCGATGGGGGCCGTCGGCGTCGGCGCCGCGGTCTGGGGAATCGGCATCGAGCGCTATCTGTTCACCGTGCGTGAAGCCAGTGCAGCCGCTCTGGCACCGGGCAGCGCACCTGTTCGCGTGCTGCACATCTCCGACGCGCACATGGCGCCCTGGCAACGCCGCAAGCAGCAGTGGCTCGCGTCGCTGGCCGAGCTCGCTCCCGACCTGATCGTGAACACGGGCGACAACCTCGGGCACACGGAAGGGCTGACCGGAATCCGTCGCGCGTTCGCCCCGTTCGCCGGCATCCCCGGTGTCTTCGTGCACGGGTCGAACGATGTGCAGGCGCCCGCGCCGCGCAATCCGCTGAACTACTTCCGGGGCCCTTCCCGTGTGCATCACAAGCCGCAGCCGCTCGACACCGCAGCGATGGATGCGTTCTTCATCGACGAGCTCGGCTGGGTCGATCTGAACAACACGGCCGCGCGGATGGACGTCGCCGGCAACAGCATCGATCTCTTCGGCGTCGACGACCCCCACCGCGGGTGGGACGATTTCGGCGCGCTCACCGCCGCGACCTCATCGACCGACACCGCCCCCACCACGGCCACCTCACGCATCGCCGTCGCCCACGCGCCGTACCGGCGTGTGCTCGACAGGTTCGTCGATCTGGGCGCCGACGCGCTGTTCGCCGGTCACACCCACGGCGGGCAGGTGTGTCTGCCCGGCTTCGGCGCGCTGGTGGCGAACTGCGACATCCCGCTGAAGCAGGCGAAGGGTCTGAGCAGTTGGTCGCACCGCGGTCGCACGGTGCCGCTGAACGTCTCGGCAGGGTGCGGTCATTCGATCTACGCCCCGGTGCGGTTCGCCTGTCGCCCCGAGGCGACCCTGCTGACGCTGACCGCCCGGCTCTGACGCGCCCGGACGCACCGTCGGATTCGTGGTTGCACCGTCGGACATGTAGACTTGAACGGTTGCAATCACGGGGTGTGGCGCAGCTTGGTAGCGCGCTTCGTTCGGGACGAAGAGGCCGCAGGTTCAAATCCTGTCACCCCGACAGCATGCAGAAAGGGACCCGCCGAAGGTGGGTCCCTTTCTGCATGCTCGAGAGTGTCAGTGGGGCCCCACGGCGCAGGAGGCTCCGCGCCCCGCCGTTGCACAGGGGACTCGAATAAGCTGGTTCATCATGACGCACCCCCGCCTGGTCGCCTTCGACCTCGATGACACCCTCGCGCCCTCGAAGGGCGAGATCGATGACCGCATCGCCCACCTGCTTCGCGAGCTGCTGCGGCGTGTGGATGTCGCGATCATCTCCGGCGGCAACGAGCAGCAGTTCCGCACCCAGGTGATCGCCCGCCTCAGCGAACTGCATCCCGACGAGTACTCGCGTCTGCACCTGCTGCCGACCTGCGGTACGCGCTACCTCCGTCACGACGGCTCGACCTTCACGGCCGTGTACGCGCACGATCTGAGCGACGACGAGAAGACCGCCGCTCTCACCGCCCTGCGCGAGGAGGCCGAGCGGCTCGGCCTGTGGGAGGCGGAGCCGTGGGGTGACATCCTCGAGGACCGTGGCTCGCAGATCACCTTCTCGGCGCTCGGTCAGCGCGCTCCGCGCGACGCCAAGCACGCGTGGGACCCGAGCGGCGAGCGGCGAGCGGCGCTTCGTGACGCGGTGGCACCGCGCCTGCCCGGTCTCGAGGTGCGCTCGGGAGGTTCGACGTCGATCGACATCACTCGCGCCGGCATCGACAAGGCGTACGGCATGCAGAAGCTCGTCGAGCACACCGGCCTCCGCCTCGATGAGATGCTCTTCTACGGCGACCGCCTCGACGAGGGCGGCAACGACTATCCGGTGCGGGCGATCGGCGTGCGTTCCATCGCGGTCGAGGGCTGGCAGGACACCGCTGACAAACTCGACGCCCTGATCGCCACCCTGCCCGATCCGGTCGCCCGCTGAGCGGCGACCGGCCGATCGTCAGTCGAGGACGCCGCCGGATTCGTCGAGGTAGCAGTTTCCGCACAGCGACTCGTACGCCACCTCGGCGCCGTCGATCGCGACCTGGTCGCCGGCGAACACGAAGCGGCCGTCGACCATGCGGCCGTTGAAGACCGCTTTGCGGCCGCACCGGCAGATGGTCTTGAGTTCCTCGAGCGAGTGGGCGATCGCGAGCAGACGAGCCGAGCCCGGGAAGGCGTGGGTGCGGAAGTCGTTGCGGATGCCGTACGCCATCACCGGGATGCCGTCGAGCACGGCGATGCGGAAGAGGTCGTCGATCTGCTCTGGCGTCAGGAACTGCGCCTCGTCGACCAGCAGGCACGCCACGTCATGCGGCTCGGCCGAGTGCATGCCCTCTTCGAGCACGCGCTCGCGCACGCTGGTGAACAGCGCACGGGCCTCGTCGTGCGGTCCGATGAGGAAGTCGACGTCGCGCGTCATGCCGAGTCTGCTCTCGATCTGCGACGCGCCCTTCGTGTCGATCGCGGGCTTGGCCAGCAGCACTCGATGACCACGCTCCTCGTAGTTGAAGGCGGCTTGCAACAGGGCGGTGGACTTGCCCGAGTTCATCGCGCCGTAGCGGAAGTACAGCTTCGCCACGGTCGGGTCGTCAGGCCGAGAGGGACAGAACGGATGCGGTCGCGCTCATCGACTTCTCCGCGGCGTCCGCGTCGTCGTTGAGCCGGCGGCCCATCGTCGGGATGAGATCCTTCAGCTTCGGCTCCCAGCCGACGTACTGCTCGGGGAAGCAGCGCTTGAGCAGTCCGAGCATGATCGGCACCGCGGTCGATGCACCGGGCGAGGCACCGAGCAGCCCCGCGATGGTGCCGTCCTCGGCCGCTACGACCTCGGTGCCGAACTGCAGGATGCCGCCCTTCTGCGGGTCCTTCTTCATCACCTGGGCGCGCTGCCCTGCCTGGATCAGTTCCCAGTCCTCATCGCGTGCGGTCGGCACGAACGTGCGCAGGTTGTCGACCTTCTTGCCGTGGCTCTTGACCAGCTCACTGATCAGATACGTGATGAGATCGGGGTTGGCGAACGCGACGCGGAGCATCGGCCACAGATTGTGCGGGCGCACCTGGGTGATGATGTCGAGCATCGAGCCGTGCTTGAGGAACTTCGGACTGAAGGTCGCGAAGGGCCCGAACATCAGCGACTTCTCCCCGTCGACGACGCGGGTGTCGAGGTGGGGCACCGACATCGGCGGGGCACCGATCGCGGCCTGCGAGTAGACCTTCGCCTGGTGCTGCGAGACGAGCGCCGGATCGGTCGTCTTCAGCCACTGACCGCCGATCGGGAAGACGCCGTATCCCTTGATCTCAGGGATACCGCTCTTCTGCAGCAGCTTGAGCGCCCAGCCGCCGGCGCCGACGAAGACGAAGCGCGCCTTGACCTGACCCGGAGTGCGGCCGATGACGTGACGGTACTTGACGAGCCAGCTGCCGTCGCTCTGGCGCTTGAGGCTGCGCACCTCGTGGTCGGTGCGCACCTGCACGCCCGACTTGGCCAGGTGATCGAAGAGCTGGTGGGTGAGCGAGCCGAAGTCGACGTCGGTGCCCGAGGGCACTTTGGTCGCCGCGAACGGCTCACCCTTGCGACGCTTCTGCATGAGCAACGGGGCCCACTTGTTGATGACGCGCGAATCCTCGCTGTACTCGATGCCCTCGAAGAGGGGCTGATCCTTCAGCACCTCGTAGCGCGCCTTGAGGAACGCGACATCCTTCTCGCCGCGCACGAAGGTCATGTGCGGCACCGAGTTGATGAACGTCGACGGACCATCGAGGGTGCCGCGCTCGACCAGCGTCGACCAGAACTCACGGCTCTGCTGGAACTGCTCGTTGATCGAGATCGCCTTGGCGGGATCGAGCGAGCCGTCCTTGCCCTGCGGCATGTAGTTCAGTTCGCACAGAGCGGCGTGACCGGTGCCGGCGTTGTTCCACGGGTTCGAGCTCTCCTGCGCGACGCCACCGAGTCGCTCGTAGGCGACGATCTTCCAGTCCGGCTGCAGCTCGTGCAGCAGGGTACCCAGCGTGGCGGACATGATGCCCCCACCGATCAGAACGACATCGACGGTTTCGGTCACCAGAACAGTCTAGTCGTCCGTGGCGGTGCGGCTTTCCGGCCGCGGAGCGCCACCGACGCGGCCGCCGGCGACCCCGTCGATCCCCTCCGGCACACCAGGAAGACCGACCAGGGCGCCTCGGAGCGTGCGTCAGACCGCCGCGGGCTCGAGGCGCCTGGTGAGCTCTTCGGCGATCTGCACGGCGTTGAGCGCGGCGCCCTTGCGCAGATTGTCGTTGCTGATGAACAGCACCAGGCCCTTCCCCTCGGGGGCGGACTGGTCGGCGCGGATGCGACCGACGAAGCTCGGGTCCTTGCCGGCGGCCTGCAGCGGCGTCGGCACCTCGTCGAGCACCACGCCGGGGGCGGATGCCAGCACTTCACGCGCACGATCCGGCGTGATGTCGTGCGCGAACTCGGCATGGATCGACAGCGAGTGCCCGGTGAAGACGGGCACGCGCACGCAGGTGCCGGCGACGCGCAGGTCCGGAAGGCCGAGGATCTTGCGGCTCTCGTTGCGGAGCTTCTTCTCCTCATCGGTCTCGTTGTCGCCGTCGTCGACGACCGAGCCCGCGAGCGGGATGACATCGAACGCGATCGGCGCGACGTACTTCTGCGGCGCGGGGAAGTCGACCGCCGATCCGTCGTGCACGAGCCGCAGGGTGTCGCCCTGCGCGAGGACTCCCTCGACCTGGCCGAGCAGCTCCTCCGCACCGGCGATGCCCGAGCCGGACACAGCCTGGTAGGTGCTTACGATCAGCCGCTCGAGACCGGCCTCGGCGTGCAGCGCCTTCAGCACGGGCATGGCCGCCATGGTGGTGCAGTTCGGGTTGGCGATGATGCCCTTGGGACGCTCGTCGATGGCATCCGGGTTCACCTCGCTCACCACGAGCGGAACCTCGGGATCCATCCGCCAGGCGCTGGAGTTGTCGACGACCACCGCTCCCGCTGCGGCGAACTTCGCGGCATACGCGCGGCTCGCGGTCGCGCCCGCGGAGAACAGGGCGATGTCGATGCCCGAGGCATCCGCCGTCTCGACGTCCTCGACGATCACGTCGACGCCGCCGAAGTCGATGGCGGTGCCGGCCGACCGGGCGGAGGCGAACAGGCGCAGCTCGCGGACCGGGAAGGAGCGCTCGATGAGGATGTCGCGCATCACGGTGCCGACCTGGCCGGTCGCGCCGACGATGGCGATCGAGAATCCGGAATCGGAGATACGGGTCATGGGGGATCCTTGGCGTGCAGGCGATGCGCCAGGCTCAGCCCCGGGGTGCGGACGCTGCGCCTGGCACCGATGTCAGGGTTGCGGTGAGTCTATCCCGTCGCCGTCGAGTGCGGGTCCGGGATTTCAGAGGGTCAGCGGCCGGTGCCCGCGTGCACGACAGCTTCGATCTCGCTGTCGAGACCGTATGCGCTGTGCACCGTGCGCGCCGCCGCGGCGACGTCGTCGCCGCGGAGCACCACCGAGATGCGGATCTCCGACGTGGAGATCATCTCGATGTTGATGCCGCCGGCGCTGAGCGCCTCGAAGAGGATCGCCGAGACGCCGGAGTGGGTGCGCATCCCGGCGCCCACGACCGAGAGCTTGCCGATCTGATCGTCGTGCAGCAGGTTCTCGAAGCCCACCTCGCGCTGCTCGGCGGCGAGCGCCTTGAGCGTCGTCGCCGCATCTGCCTTGGGCAGCGTGAAGGAGATGTCGGTGCGACCGGTGGATGCCGCGGAGACGTTCTGCACGATCATGTCGACGTTCGCCCCGGCCTTCGAGACGATCTTGAAGATCTCGGCTGCCTTACCCGGCACATCGGGCACACCGGCGACGGTGATCTTGGCCTGGCTGAGGTCGGTGGCGACTCCGGCGACGATCGGTTCTTCCATGGCTTCTCCCTCGATGGCGCGCGGGTTCTTCATGCCCTCGCCCAGAACGTACGTGCCCTCCGACGACGAGAAGGTCGAGCGGGCGTGGATGAGCACGCCGTGACGGCGGGCGTACTCGACGGCGCGGATGTAGAGCACCTTCGCGCCGTTGGCGGCGAGCTCGAGCATCTCCTCGCTGGAGACCTGCTCGAGCTTGCGAGCGCGCGGAATGACTCGCGGGTCCGCGGTGAAGATGCCGTCGACGTCGCTATAGATCTCGCAGACGTCGGCGTTGAGCGCGGCGGCCAGGGCGACGGCGGTGGTGTCGGATCCGCCGCGCCCTAGCGTGGTGATGTCGCGGGTGTCGCGGTTGAATCCCTGGAAGCCGGCGACGATGACGATCGCGCCCTCGTCGAGCGCCTCACGGAGGCGAACGGGGGTGACATCCACGATGCGCGCCTTGCCGTGGTGCGAGTCGGTGATCATGCCGGCCTGGCTGCCCGTGAACGATCGCGCCTCGAAGCCCATCGAGTGGATCGCCATGGCGAGCAGCGCCATCGAGATGCGCTCACCGCTCGACAGCAGCATGTCGAGTTCCCGCGGTGCCGGGATGGGCGCCACCTCATGCGCGAGGTCGAGCATCTCGTCAGTCGTGTCGCCCATGGCGCTGACGGCGACGACGACGTCGTGACCGGCACGACGGGTGTCGACGATGCGCTTGGCGACGCGCTTGATGCTCTCCGCGTCGGCGACGGACGAACCGCCGTACTTCTGCACGATCAGGGCCACGATCACTCCCGGGGACGAAGGGCGGATCCGCCCAGGCACATTCTACAAATCACCCTCATGCCGCCTCACACATGTGACGCGTGCACGGGACGTCGGCGTCAGCTGCGGCCGCCGGAGTCGGGCCGGTCGCCGGAATCGGATCCGTCGCCGGCGCCCGGCCGTTCAGCGAGGTCGGGCCGGTCGCCGGAGTCGGGGCGCGGTTCCGAGACAATCACCTCCGCGGTCTCGGTCGTGGTGATCGGTCCCGTGGTCAGATCGGGAGCGGATGCCCGCGGCCGAAGGCGTCCGCCGGTCGCCGCGAGCCAGCATCCGATCAGCACGACCGGGAAGCCGATCAGCAGGCCGGGCGTGAGCGGCTCGGCGAGCACGATCGCACCGAGCACGATGGCGACGATCGGATTGACGTAGGTGAACAGCGGGGCGCGCACCGGACCGACCTCGCGGATCAGTGCGAAGAAAGCGACGAAGGCGAGCGCCGTGCAGACGATGCCGAGCAGCAGCAGCGACACCGTGGCGCGGACGGTGGGCACCTCGTGCTGCGTGAGCAGCGCGGCTGGAAGGTATCCGATCCCGATGGCGAACAGCGCGAGTGTGATGGTGCCGAGCGACGGCACGTCCTTCAGCTTGAGGGCGATGATGAACGGCGCGATCGCGTAGAGCACCGCGGTCAGCAGGATCTCCCCGATCGCGAACGTGCTGCTCGGGCCGTGCGGGAAGAGGCCGGGGCCGGCGACGACCACCGCGACGCCGGCGAAGCCGAGCAGCAGGCCGCCGAGCCGGGCCGGCGCGAGAGCGGATCGGTCTCCTCGCAGCAGCGCGATGATGACGGCGAACAGCGGAACGGTCGAAACGAGCAGGCCGGTCAGACCGGACGGCAGCTGCGTCTCGGCATGGCTGAGCAGCAGGAAGGGCCCCGCCATCTCGACCAGACCGAAGGCGAGCACCCAGGGCCAGTGCCGCCAGGCCGCGGCGAGCGCGCCGGCACGCAGCGCGAAGGGCAACAGGATGATGCCGCCGAGCAGCGTGCGACCGGCGACCACCGCCGGCGGCGAGAACGAGTGCACCGCCTCTTTGATGAAGAGGTAGGTGATGCCCCAGACGAGCGCCATGATCGCGAACAGGATCCAGCCGCGGCGAGTGAATCCTGCGTGCTGCGCGCTCATAGCCGGCGACGACCCTCGAAGGCCCGCCCCAGCGTCACCTCGTCGGCGTATTCGAGGTCACCGCCGACGGGCAAGCCGGATGCCAGTCGTGACACGGTGATCGACATGCTGGTCAGCAGGCGGCTCAGGTAGCTGGCGGTCGCCTCGCCCTCGAGATTGGGATTCGTGGCGAGGATCACCTCCTGCACGGTGCCGTCGGCCAGCCGCGCGATCAGCTGCGCGATCCGCAGGTCGTCGGGACCGATGCCGGCTATCGGGCTGATCGCGCCGCCGAGCACGTGGTACAGACCGCGGAACTCGCGGGTGCGCTCGATGGCGGCGACGTCCTTGGCGTCCTCCACGACGCAGATCAGCTCCGGGTTGCGGCGGGGGTCGCGGCAGATGGCGCAGCGATCCTGCTCGGAGACGTTGCCGCACACCTCGCAGAAGCGCACTCGTGCACGCACTTCGGTGAGCAGCTCGGAGAGCCGCGCGACGTCGAACGACGGCGTCTGCAGGATGTGGAACGCGATGCGCTGCGCGGATTTCGGCCCGATGCCGGGGAGGCGGCCGAACTCGTCGATCAGCTCCTGGACGATTCCGTCGTACATCAGTTGAACCTCGAGGGCGGCTGGTAGGGCTCTTCACGCAGGAACTTCGCCCCGAGCACCTGCCTGATCACAGCCTCGCCGCGACGCTCGACGCCGTCGGAGGCCTGGGGACGATTCGCGGGCGGGGGCACCTCACGAAGAGACGGGCGAGCGGGCGCCTGCGCAGGATCCGCCGCGCGTGCCGCAGGGCTCGCGGGCGTCGCAGCCTGGCGACGTGGTTCGTCGTATTCGGGGTCGTACGGCGGCTCGTCGTCGAACGGCGGGTAATCGTCCTGCGGCGGAGGTGCGTCGATGTCGCCGTCGTGCGGGGGCCGCGGCGCGGAACCGGCCGCCTCGACCTCGGCCGGTTCGTCGTCGACCGGGAACTGCGGCTGCGGAGCGCTCGACGCGGTCGCCGGTGCGCTCGGGCTCGGGCTCGGCGAGCGATGCTCCGCCTCCTCGACCGCGGCGGGGGCCACGGCCACCGGAGCAGATGATGGGATCGGAGCGACTGCCCAGTCGGTGACCGCCGCCGACGCGGGGCGGGTGGCGTTCGACGCTGGCCCCCCGGTGCCCGGTCGCGGCGGCACCGCGGCGCCGCCTGCCCCGCCGAGATTCTGCGGGCCGCTCATCGGATTCGCCCAGCCGGAGGCCGGGGCGTCATCATCTCGCGCGGGTGCGGCGACCGAGCCCGATCCGGAAGAGGCGGGTCCGGTCGACGCCGCCCCTGACCCTGCGGGGCCTGATCCTGCGGGCGCGGTGGGCGCGGCTGCTCCCCCGCCGCCGGGCGGCAGCGGGGCCGGACGGTACTTGACCGTCACACCCAGCTCCTGCTCGATGGCCGCGCGAAGGTGGTCGGACGTGCTCCTGCCGGGTGTGGTGCCCTTGAACCGAGGCACATCGCTCGGGCTCGAGAACCCGAGCGTGAGCACCTCGCTGCGCGCGTCGAACGCGAGAGGCTGTATGCCCGTCACGATCAGCCATGAGGGCCGACTGATGGACTCGAGGCGGGTGAGCACGGCCGGCCAGGCTGCGGCGATGCGCTCGAATGTCACCGGTCCACTCGGCGCGGGAGCAGCCGTCTCCGCAGCGGTGTCAGCCGCACCCTCGGACGCGTTCTCGATCCTCGGCGTCGCGGTGCCGGATGCCGGATCACCCGCCGCATGGGCGGGCTGCGGTGCGGCGACCGCACGATCTGTCATGGGAGCCGAGCCGGAGGGGGCGGCGTGCGTCGAGTCGGGCTCGACGGGGACCGACCCGGTGAGGTTCTCGACGATCACCGGCGACACGCTGGGCGCATCGGCGGACGACGCGGCCTCCCCTGCCACCGGCTTCTGCGCGGGCGCGCTCTGCGCAACGTGAGTCTGCGCGGCAGGGTTCTGCACCGACGCCTGCCGCGCCGGCATGCTCTGCGGGGCGGGAGTCTGCGCAGGCGCGCCCTGCGCAGGCGCCGCCTGCGCAGACGCACTCTGCGGCGCCACGGTGCCGACATCCTGCGACGAACCGGCGAGCACACGCGCGACCATCAGCTCGAGGTGCAGCCGCGGCGACGTCGCGCCGCTCATGTCGTCGAGCGCCTGGCTGACCAGGTCAGCGGTGCGAGACAGGCGCGCCGCGCCGAAAGAGGCCGCCTGCCCCTGCATGCGCTCCATCTCGTCGGCGGGGATGCCGCGCAGCACCGCCGACGCACCGTCTCCCACCGCCTCGATCACGATGAGGTCGCGGAGGCGCTCGAGCAGGTCATCCACGAAACGGCGCGGGTCCTGCCCCGTCTGCACGACGCGATCGACCGCGGGGAACGCCGCCGCCGCGTCGCCGGCGGCGAGCGCGTCGACGATCTCATCGAGCAGCGCGGCGTGCGTGTAGCCGAGCAGCGCGACGGCGCGCTCGTAGGTCACGTTCCCCTCATCCGACCCTGCGATCAGCTGATCGAGCAGCGAGAGCGTGTCGCGCGGCGATCCGCCGCCCGCCCGCACGACGAGCGTGAGCACGCCAGGCTCGACCTGCACACCCTCCTCGCCGCAGAGCTTCTCGACGTACTCCAGCATCGCCGCCGGCGGCACCAGCCGGAACGGGTAGTGGTGCGTGCGCGAGCGGATCGTGCCGAGCACCTTCTCGGGCTCGGTGGTCGCGAAGATGAACTTCACGTGAGCGGGCGGCTCCTCGACCAGCTTCAGCAGGGCGTTGAAGCCCTGCGGGGTGACCATGTGCGCCTCATCGAGGATGAAGATCTTGAACCGGTCGCGACTGGGAGCGAAGGTCGCGCGCTCGCGCAGATCGCGCGCGTCATCGACGCCGTTGTGGCTCGCGGCGTCGATCTCGACCACGTCGAGCGAGCCGCCGCCCGCGCGCGACAGCTCGACGCAGCTCGGGCATACGCCGCAGGGCGTGTCGGTCGGGCCCTCGGCGCAGTTCAGGCACCGTGCGAGGATGCGCGCCGAGGTGGTCTTGCCGCAGCCGCGCGGACCCGAGAACAGATACGCGTGACCGACACGGTCGCCGCGCAGGGCGGTCATGAGCGGATCGGTCACCTGGGACTGCCCGATCATCTCGCCGAAGGTCTCGGGCCGGTAGCGGCGGTACAGGGCTGTCGTCACTCGACCAGCCTACGGCGTGCCGCCGACATCAGCCCTCCCGGTCCGATCCCCCCTGGGCGGCGCGGAGGCGGGAGGGCGCGAAGGCGCCGAACGGAGGTCAGGCCTCGAACGCGTCGATGATGGGGATGGTCGTCGTGGTCACCGGGAGCGAGACCGACAGACGGGTGCCGTCGTCGCGGCGGGCATCCTCGATGCCGCGCAGCGTCGGCCGCCCCGGCCGCACCGGGCCCTGGCCCGCGAGCAGCACCGACGCGGGCTCCCCCACCGCCGCGCGATGCGCCGCGCCGCGCACGGTGAACTCGACGGCATCGCCGTCGCGCACCTCGAGGTCGAGCTGGTTGCGCGTGATGGTGACCTGCAGCTGCGAGCCACGCCATTGCAGCGGGTACGACAGCTCGGGCCAGTCGACCGGCAGACGGGGGTCGAAGCTCAGCTCGCCGTCGTGATCGCGCATGCCGCCGAAGCCGCTGACGAGCGCGGTCCAGATCCCGCCCGCCGACGCGACGTGCACCCCGTCGGAGGCATTGTTGTGCAGGTCAGCCAGGTCGACGTACAGCGCCTGCTCGAAGTACTCGCGGGCGAGATCCTGATAGCCCACCTCGGCCGCCATGATCGACTGGACGACCGCCGACAGGGTCGAATCGCCCGTGGTCAGCGGGTCGTAGTAGTCGAAGTCGGCCAGCTTCTCCTCTTGGGTGAAGTGGTTGCCCTGAAGGAACAGCGCCAGCACCACATCGGCCTGCTTGAGCACCTGGAAGCGGTAGATCACCAGTGGGTGGTAGTGCAGCAGCAGCGGGCGCATCTCGGCCGGCGTCCCCTCGAGGTCCCATACCTCGCGCTCCAGGAAGAACGCGTCCTGCGGGTGGATGCCCAGCGCCTCGCTGTACGGGATGTGGATCGCCTCGGCCGCGCGCATCCAGGCATCCCGCTCACCGTCGTCGAGACCGGTGCGCTCGACCAGCGCCGCGTACGCGGCAGGGGCGTTCGCGGCCATCTCGCCGACGATGCGCGCCGCGAAGCGCAGGTTGTAGCGGGCCATCACGTTCGTGAACAGGTTGTCGTTGACGACCGTGGTGTACTCGTCCGGCCCGGTCACCCCGTGGATGTGGAACGTCGAGTCGCCGTTCGTGCCGCGCCAGAAGCCGAGCGTCGCCCACAGGCGCGCGGTCTCGACGGCGATGTCGGCGCCCTCCCGGCGCAGGAAGTCGAGGTCGCCGGTGGCGCGCACGTACTTGCCCAGCGCGAAGCTGACGTCGGCGTTGATGTGGTACTGCGCCGTGCCGGCAGCGTAATACGCCGAAGCCTCTTCGCCGTTGATCGTGCGCCACGGGAACAGCGCACCCGCCTCGTTCAGCTGAGCGGCGCGCCGGCGGGCGGCCGGAAGCATCATGACCCGCGAGCGCAGCGCGTTCTTGGCCCACTGCGGCGAGGTGTAGGTGAGGAAGGGCAGCACGTAGATCTCGGTGTCCCAGAAGTAGTGTCCGCTGTAGCCAGAGCCGGTCAGGCCCTTCGCAGCCACGCCGTTGCCATCGGCCCTCGAGGCGGCCTGCGCGAGCTGGAACAGGCACCAGCGGGTGGCCTGCTGCAGGTCGTCATGGCCGGCGATGCGCACGTCGGAGCGCTCCCAGAACGCGTCGAGCCATGCGCGCTGCGCGGCGAACAGGGCATCCACCCCCTCCACCCCGACACGGTCGAGGGAACGGCGGCAGCGGTCCACGAGCTCGCGGGGCGGGACGCCGCGCGAGCTGTGGTAGCTGACGATCTTGTCGATCCGGATCGGCACCCCGGCCTTCGCCTGGATCCGGAACACGTTCTTCGCGATATCGGGCTCGACGAGCGTGCGCGCGCTGTACTCGTTCTCGGTCTCGATGAGGTGATCGGCGACGACGGCGACCGTCATCCCCGAGTCCGAGACCCGGTACGACAGAGCCGAGCGCAGCCCGTCCTGCCAGTACTCCACCGGCTGCAGCACGCGCTCGGTGATCCTGTTGCTCTTGCGCGGGTCGAAGCCGGCCCCGCCGTCGCCCTTCGGCGCCATCGGATCGCCGGCGTAGATCCCCGCGCCATCCTGCCGGTTGATCATCTGGCAGCTGACCGTGACCGGCGCATCGGCGTTCTCGACCGTCAGCTCGAGACGGAGCACGGCGAGGTGGCGCTCTTCGAAGCTGACCATCCGCTCGTCGCGCATGCGCACGCGCTTGCCCGACGGCGTCACCCAGACGACGTCGCGCTGCAGCACCCCGGTGCGCATGTCGAGCGCTCGCGAGTACTCGTGCACCTCCATCTCGTCGAATGAGAGCGGCTCGTCGTCGATGTAGACGCGCATGATCTTGGCGTCGGGCGCGTTGACGATCGTCTGCCCGACCTCCGCGAACCCGTACGCCTGCTCGGCGTGGCGGATCGGCCAGGTCTCGTGCAGGCCGTTGATGAAGGTGCCGTGCTCGTGCGCCCCGCGCCCCTCGATGTGGTTGCCGCGCAGCCCCAGGTAGCCGTTTCCGACGGTGAACACGGTCTCCGACACCCCCTCCTCGTCGTATCGGGTCTCGATGAGACGCCAGGGGTCGACGGGGTAGCGGTCGCGATCGATCATGCTCTCTCCGAAAGCGTGTGAGGGGGTCAGTTCTGCGCGTCGTCGAGCAGACGGGCAAGATCATCGACGATACAGGTCGCACCCGCCGCGCGCAGAGCCGCGGCGCCCGCGCCGCGGTCGACGCCGACCACGTCGCCATATCCTGCGGCGGCCGCCGAGGAGACGCCGGACACGGCATCCTCGACGGCGATGGCCGCGGCGGGGTCGACCCCGAGCATCCGGGCGCCGTCGAGGAACATGTCGGGCGCGGGCTTGGATGCGAGGTGGTCGCGCTCGGCGACGAGCCCGTCGACGACGACGCGGAAGAAATCGCGGATGCCGGCGCTCGCGAGCACCTCCTCCGCGTTCTTCGAGCTCGACACGACCCCCATCGGCACACCGGCGTCGCGCAGGCTCTCGAGCAGCGCGAGCGAACCCGGATACGGGGCGATCCCCTCGCTGCGCAGCACGGCGATGAACGCGTCGTTCTTGCGGTTGCCGACGCCGCACACCGTCTCGGCCGCGGGCGGGTCGGTCACCTCTCCCCAGGGCAGCTCGACGTTGCGGCTGCGCAGCAGGCTGGCGACCCCGTCGTAGCGCTTCTTGCCGTCGACGTACGCGAAGTAGTCGTCGTCGGTGTAGGCCGGCTCGATTCCCCAACGGGCGAACACCTCGTCGAAGACCTTCTGCCAGGCGCGCATGTGCACCTCGGCGGTCGGCGTGAGCACACCGTCGAGGTCGAAGAGCACGCCGGTGGTGCGATGCAGATCGGGGAGAGCGTCAGACATGGAACCTCCTTGGTCGGACGGGCTCGTCCAGCCTAGTGAGAGAGCGGATCCCGAGAGCACGGCCTCAGATGACGGCCAGGGTCTGGCGGGCGATCTCGAGTTCCTCGTCGGTGGGGATGACGAGCACCTCCACGGCCGAGTCGTCCGACGAGATGCGACGGATACCGCGTCCGCGGGTCCCGTTGCGCTCCGCGTCGAGCTTCACGCCGAGGAATCCGAACGTGGCCAGCGCGTCGGCACGCACGTCGACGGCGTTCTCGCCGACGCCGGCGGTGAAGACGATGACATCGACCCCACCCAGCTGCGCGACGTACGCGCCCAGGTAGGCGCGCAGGCGGTGCACGTACACGTCGTAGGCCAGCGTCGCCGCTTCCTCGCCTGCCGCGCGTCCGGCGAGGATGTCGCGCATGTCGCTGCGTCCGGCGAGACCCAGCAGGCCGCTGCGCTTGTTGAGCAGCTCGTCCAGCTCGTCCGTGTCGAGTCCGGCCCGGCGGGACAGGTGGAACAGCGCTGCCGGGTCGATGTCGCCCGTGCGGGTGCCCATCACCAGGCCCTCGAGCGGGGTGAAGCCCATCGAGGTCTCGACCGAGCGGCCGCCGTCGACGGCCGTCATGGATGCCCCGTTGCCGAGGTGGAGCACGATCTGACGCAGCCGCGCGAGGTCGCGCCCGAGGAACGACGCGGCGGCCTCGGAGACGTACTTGTGGCTGGTGCCGTGGAACCCGTACCGGCGGATGCGGTGCTCGCGCGCGACGGCTGCATCGAGCGCGTAGGTGTACGCGGCGGGAGAGAGGGTCTGGTGGAACGCGGTGTCGAACACCGCCACGTGGGGCACGTCGCGGAACGCCGCGCGCGCGGCCCTGATACCGGCCAGGTTCGCCTGGTTGTGCAGCGGCGCGAGGACGCTGAGGTCTTCGATGTTGATCTCGACGAGCGAGGTGATCACTGTCGGCTCGAAGAACCGCGCTCCCCCGTGCACGACACGATGGCCGACCGCCATCGGCGGGTGGTCTGCGAGGTCTGGCCCGTGCTCGGCGAACTGGGCGAGCATGACGGCGAACGCCTCGTGGTGATCCGCGATGGGCCGCTCCTCCGAGTGGCGCACGTCGAGGATCGTCGGGACCGGCTCACCTGGTTCGGCGACGACGCGCGCCGTATGGCTGACGATGCCCGCGTCCTGACCGATGCGCTCGATGAGTCCACTGCCCAGCTCGACCTCGCGAGACGGATCGATGAGGCTGTACTTCAGCGACGAGGAGCCGCTGTTGATGACGAGCACGGATCCCCGGGACGCCCCGTCCCGTGCTGCGCGTGCGGCGGCAGTGCTCATGCCCGATCTCCCTGCGCCTGGATCGCCGTGATCGCGACCGTGTTCACGATGTCGTCGACGAGCGCGCCGCGCGACAAATCGTTGATCGGCTTGTTGAGGCCCTGCAGCACCGGGCCGATCGCGACGGCGCCGGCTGAGCGCTGCACAGCCTTGTACGTGTTGTTGCCGGTGTTGAGGTCGGGGAAGATGAACACCGTGGCGCGTCCGGCGACCTCCGAGCCCGGCAGCTTGGCCTTGGCCACGGCCGCATCGGCGGCGGCGTCGTACTGGATCGGCCCCTCGACCGGCAGCGAGGGCTCGCGCTCGCGCACCAGCGCGGTCGCCGCGCGCACCTTCTCGACGTCGGCGCCCGAGCCGGACTCGCCCGTCGAGTACGACAGCATCGCGACACGCGGATCTATGCCGAAGCGCCGTGCGGTCGCCGCGGACGAGATCGCGATGTCCGCCAGCTGGGCGCTCGTGGGATCCGGGATCACCGCGCAGTCGCCGTACACGAGCACCCGGTCGGCGAGCGCCATCAGGAAGACGCTCGAGACGACCTCGACACCGGGCTTGGTCTTGATGATCTCGAAGGAGGGACGGATGGTGTGCGCCGTCGTGTGAGCCGCTCCTGAGACCATCCCGTCGGCGAGTCCGAGGTGCACCATCATGGTTCCGAAGTACGACACATCGGTGACGGTGTCTGCGGCCTGCTGCTGCGTGACGCCCTTGTGCGCGCGCAGGCGCGCGTACTCTTCGGCGAAGCGCTGCACGAGCGTCGGGTCGGTCGGGCTGAGCACCTGCGCGGCCGAGATGTCGAGTCCGAGCGCGCCGGCGCGGGCGCGGATGCCAGCCTCATCACCGAGGATGGTGAGATCGGCCACCTCACGCGCGAGGAGGAGGGATGCAGCCCGCAGGATCCGGTCGTCGGAGCCCTCGGGCAGGACGATCCGCTTGCGCTCGCTGCGCGCGCGCTCGATCAGCCCGTACTGGAACATCAGCGGCGTGACGACGGTCGACTCCGCGAGCCCCATCTGCTCGGTCAGCTCGGAGATGTCGACGTGCTTCTGGAACAGCTCGAGCGCGGTCTGGTAGCGCTGCGCGGACTCGGGGCTCATCCGGCCGCGTGAGCCCATGATGCGCACCGCCGTGTCGAAGGTGCCGAGGTCGGTTGCGATGATCGGCACGAGCAGCTCGAATCCGTCGATGAGCTGCAGGATCTGCTCGGGCAGCTCGAACGGCCCGTTCAGCACGATGCCGGCGAGGTCGGGGAACGTGCCGGAGGCCGCGGCGAGCACCGTGGCGAGCAGCGTCTCGCTGCGGTCGGCTGCGATCACGACGACCGCACCTTCGGTCAGGCGCGGCAGCACGTTGACCATGGACATGCCCGCGATCACGATGCTGTACGCCTCGCGCTCGAGCAGCTCCTCGCCACCGCGCACGAGCCGCCCGTCGACGGCGCGCATGATCCCCCGCATCGAGGGGGCGACGAGGGAGCGCTCCTCGGGGATGGCCCAGACCGGGGTGCGCCCGTCGCCGACCAGCTCGATGATCTCGGCGAGCTGGTCGGGTTCGGCGCGGTTGACGACGAGGGCGAACAGCTCGGCGCGCTCGGCGGTGAGCTCGGCGATCGCGAGAGCGGCGAGCTGCTGCACCTGAGCGGGTGTGCGGGCGGTGGTGGTGCCCAGCTGCTCGGCCTGGTTCTGGCTGTCGCGCCCCGAGAGCACGAGCATCACCGGGACGCCGAGGTTGGCGGCGATCCTGGCGTTGTAGCCGAGTTCGGCCGGTCCTGCCACGTCGGTGTAGTCGCTGCCGACGACGATGACCGCGTCGCACTGCGCTTCGACGGCCTTGAAGCGGGCGACGATCGTGCCGAGAGCGGCGTCGGGGTCGTGGCGCACATCGTCGTAGGTGACGCCGACGCAGTCGTCGTGCTCGAGGTGCACGCCGTCATGCGCCAGCAGCAGCTCGAGCACGGCGTCGCGCTCCTCGGCTGAGCGGATGATCGGGCGGAAGACGCCGACGCGCGGCGAGACGCGCATCACCGCGTCGAGCACGCCGAGCGCGATCGTCGACTTGCCCGTGTGTCCTTCGGCAGACGTGATGTAGATGCTGCGTGCCACGTGACCAGCCTAGTGATCGGGCGGGGGCGCGACGGCCGGCCGCCGGCCTGCCGGCTCAGCGGCCTGTCGAAGGGCACGGCCCGGACAGGGCATCCACCACCGCCGCAGCGTCGTCGGCGAACCGGGCGTAGTGCTCGGGGTCGGAGTTGATCTGCACCCGGTTGATGGCCCTCGACGGCTCGAGGCTCTGCCAGTCGGGCACGCGTCTCAGGCGCGTGAAGAACATCGACGAGGCCGTGACCGGATCCATCCGCTCGGCGGTGCTGCCCCACCATTCCTGCTGCTGGAACAGCCCGATGCTCGTCGTGCGGCTGCCGTCGGGATTGACGACCCCCGAGGTCTCCCAGTCGCCGTGCTCGAGGTTGCGCAACGAGCTCTCGCCCATCGCCGCCATGACGCCGATGATCTGACCGTCGCGGGCGAATCCGAGTTCGCGCGCGGTGCGCACGACGGTCGCCGCGTTCTCGAGCTGCTCGCCGCGCCACCCGTTCACTCCGAAGGCGGGGTACGCCTCCGGCTGATCGAGGCAGTAGCCCTCGGCGCGGGGTGCGGTGATGAGGGCGATCAGGGCCAGCACCCCGGATGCCACGAGCGCGACTGCGGCGGTGACCGCGGCGACCCTGATCCGCTGCCGACGCCGTGCCCGCGCCCTCGACCCGGCCGCCCGGCGGCCGCGGCGAGCGCTCACGATCGCACGCGCGGGCGCGGGGCGCGCGCGGGGCGTCGCGCGGCCAGCGCGGCGATGCCGCCGCCGACAGCCCCGAACAGGTGCGCCTGCCACGACACCCCTGCACCGGCGCCGAAGATGCCGGTGAGCACCGTGGTGCCGTACAGCACGATGACGATGAGTGCTATCGCGGCGTAGGCGATGCGGTGCGACACACGGCCGGGGGCGAATACGCGCAGCACGGTGTATCCGAAGTATCCGAACACGAGCACGGATGCGCCGACGGTGAGCGTGCCCGGGGCGTTGAGCAGCCAGGTGCCCGCCCCGCCCACCACGGCGATGATCCCCGTCACGGCCCAGAAGCGTCTCGCGCCCTCCACCGCCACCAGACAGCCGAGAACGAGCAGCGGCAGCGAATTGCTGGTCAGATGCGCCCAGCCGGCGTGCAGCAGCGGGCCGAGCACGAGCCCGGGAAGACTCGCGGGATCCCAGGAGCGCAGTCCCCATCCGGTGAACGACCCCGGCAGCACGGCATCGAGCAGCTGGATCGCCCACATCACCGCGAGCAGCGCCGCCGGCGCGAGAAAGCGACCAGCTGAAGAGGGGCGCGGGGCGGGAGCGGCGGGAGCGGTCACAGGTCGATCCTCGCAGGGCATCCGGTGAGAGAGCCGAGGATCCGGCCGAAGCCGACGCCCCCAGGGCATCGCTCGAGGAAAGAGAAGACTCTCCGCGCACCCGACAGAGCCCGGTTGCCCTTGCTACGTTTCCGTCCTGGGGGAATTGGCCTGGATGCCGTCACGCGGAGAGCCGTCCATCAGTCTACCCGAACGTCGGCCGATGCTCGGACAGCACGGCCGCATGCCTAGGCTCGCATCGATGCACGATCGTCGCGTGACCGGGCATGCGCGCTCCGAGGCTGCGTCCGCACCCTCGGACGGCGTTACGATCATCACACGCACCGCCGCGCACGAGAGGGCCCGCATGCACGAGAACGCATCGCTGACTGCTGAGCAGTTCACCCAGCACACATCGCGCATCGTCGCCTCGGTCTCGTCGGTCATCGACGGCAAGGCGGATGCCGTGCGCAACGCTCTCGTCTGCCTGCTGGCCGAGGGGCATCTGCTCATCGAGGACGTGCCGGGCGTGGGCAAGACGATGCTCGCGCGCGCACTGGCCGCCAGCGTGGACGCGACCGTGCGCCGCATCCAGTTCACCCCCGACCTGCTGCCCGGCGACGTCACCGGCGTGGCGGTGTACGACCCGGTGGAGCGGGAGTTCGAGTTCAAGCGCGGGGCGATCTTCGCGCACATCGTCATCGCCGACGAGATCAACCGCGCCTCACCGAAGACCCAGTCGGCGCTGCTCGAGGCGATGGAGGAGCATCAGGTCACCGTCGACGGTGCCACTCATCCGCTGCCGAACCCTTTCCTCGTGGTGGCCACGCAGAACCCGCTCGAGATGGAGGGCACCTACCCGCTGCCCGAGGCGCAGCGCGACCGGTTCATGATGCGCATCTCGATGGGGTATCCGGATGCCGCGGCCGAGACGCTCATGCTGCGCCAGCGCGACACCGCCAACCCGCTCTCGGCGATCGCCCCCGTCGCGGACGCCGCGACGGTGCGCGGGCTGATCGCCTGGGCGCGCCGCGTGCACGTCGCCGAGTCGCTCGAGGAGTACGCCGTCGCGCTGGCGCAGGCCACGCGGCAGGATCCGAGTCTGCATCTGGGGGCGAGCCCCAGGGCGACCCTGCAGCTGGTGCGTGCCGCCAAGGTCGTGGCCGCACTCGACGGCCGCGAATACGTCGTGCCCGACGATCTGGCCGATCTGGTGATCCCCGTCTTCGCGCACCGCCTGCTGGCCGCGCGCGGAGTGCACCGCGCGGGTGCGCAGCCGGTCGAGGCGGCTCTGCGCCAGATCGTCTCGCGGGTGCCGGTGCCGTTCGCCGCACGCGTCTGAGCACCCCATGCGCACCCGTCCGCTCACCGCGCGAGGAGCAGCGTGCCTGCTGCTGGGGGTGATGCTGTGCATCGCCGCGAGCGTGCTCGCCGCCCGCGCCCTGCTGTACGTCGGGGTGCTGCTCATCGTGCTGCCTCTCATCGCGCTGCTCGCCGTGCGCGCACCGCGGCGGCGCGGCGAGGTGTGGCGGCAGATCTCCACCGATCTGCTCGCCGTGGGCGAGACGTCGAAGGTCACCGTGCGCTTCGAGCTGTACTCTCCCGGCATCCCGCACGGGCGCTGGGCCGACACGCTCCCCGAGGCCGTGCGCGGCGACGCATCCGGCGAGTATCCCGACGAGACGCGGCTGCTGCACTACGACCTCGAGGGGGTGCGCCGGGGCACGGCGACCCTCGGCCCGCTGCTGCTGCGCACCGTCGATCCGTTCGGTCTCGCGCAGCGCGTGCAGGCTTTCGGCGACACGCGGATGATCACGGTCGTGCCGCAGGTGCTCGCGCTCGCCCCGCTGCCGACCAAGGTCGGAGCCGCGGGCGGCGCCGCGCAGACCCGCTCGACGCGGCTGGGGCAGGGAGCCGACAACCTGATTCCGCGCGCGTACCTCTCGGGCGATTCCCGGCGGCGCATCCACTGGCGTGCCACCGCGCACCGCGGAACGCTGATGGTGCGCCAGGAGGAGGAAGAGGCGAGTCCGGATGCCGTCGTGGTGCTCGACCGCGCGGCGTCGCGCTGGGCGCACCGCGGCGATGCGGTCGATCCCGACTTCGAGGCGGCGGTATCGCTGTGCGCATCGGTCGCGCTGCGCTTCGTGCAGGACGGCTACAGCGTCGACGTGTTCGACAGCGCGGGGTCGCTGCTGGGCGCTCTGCGCGGCCACGAGGACGACCGCGACGGTCTGATGGTGGCGCTGGCGACCGTGACGCCGCGGGGCGAGGCACGGGATCTGCGCGCCATCGTGGGCGGCACGCCACCGGGCCCTCTGGTGCTGATCACCGGGATCATCGATGCGGAGGACGCGGCGCACCTGAGCACGGCGGGCGCCTCGGCGCCGATGCTGATAGCCGCGGGCGCGCGTCCCGAGGCCTTGACCGTCGCCGCCGACCGGGGCTGGAACGTCGCCGCGCTGCACGCGTCGGCGGACCCGGCGGATGCGTGGGAGGCCGCCATGCCCCGAGTGAAGGCGCCCCGTGGCTGAGCCCACCGACACCCCGCCCGCACCCGCGATCGCCCGGCCGGGGATCGCCGGGCCCGGCGTGCTCGCCGCGGTGTCCACCCTCGTCGCGATGTGGCCGTATACCGGGGTGATCGCCCCGGGAGCGTGGACGTTCGCGGTCGTGATGACCATCGCCGCGACCGCCGCGTCTGGGATGGCGGGAAGACTCCTGTTCCGACGACTGCGCGAGGGCATCCGGTCTCTGGCTGCTCTGCTGCTGCAGCTGATCGCGCTCGCCCTGGTGCTCACCAGCCTGCTGGCGAGCGAGGCGGCCGAATTCGGGATCGTGCCCACCGCCGCGAGCGTCGAACTGACCGGGCTGCGCCTGCAGCGCGCGGTGGACGAGATAGCGAACGGCGTCGCCCCGATCGACTCGACGGTCTCGATGACCACGGCGATGGGCCTGGCGTTCGCCCTGGTCGCCCTGTTCGTCGACCACCTGCTGGCGCACCGGCTGGTCGTGCTCACCGCGCTGTTCACATCGATCGTCGGCACGGTGCCCTCGCTGGTGACCTTCGGCTCGGTCGATCCGGTGTGGTTCGTGGTGCAGGCGGTCATGATCCTGGTGGTGCTGCGCTTCGGCGCCCGTCACGATCGCGGCGCGACCCGCCACTCGCCGTTCGTCGCCGCCGGGCTCATCGGCGCAGCGGCGATCGCAGCCACCCTTCTCGTCTCCCCCGCTCTGCCGCTGAGCGTCGCCGCCGGCGGGAACGGGCAGGTGTCGACGGTGAACGCCGATCTGCGCCTGGGCGACGACCTGCGTCGCCCGAATGAGACCAGGGCGCTGACGGTCGTGACCTCGGCCGCGGCGCCGCCGTACCTGCGACTGGCGACCCTGTCGAGGTTCGACGGCGAGGTGTGGCGTCCTGACCGCTCCGACCGGAACCCCGTGGAAGACGGTTTCGGCGCGCGCCCGTGGACCGATGACATCGAGACGGTCGAGCATGAGGTCTCGATCCGGGTCGTCGGGATCTCGAGCTCCCGGCTGCCCGTGCCGTACGCCGCCGAAGAGGTCAGCGGACTGCCGCGCGGATGGCAGGCGATGCCGCTGAACCGCACCGTGATCAGCGCGACGCAGGATGCCGCAGGCGCCGACTACACCGTGCAGATGGCCACCCCCGCACCGAGCCTCGAGCAGATCCGGGCGAGTTCCGCCGGCGGCGCAGAGCTCGTCTCGATGCCCGCCGACGATCTCCCCGAGAGCATCGGCGAGCTCGCACGAGAGGTCACGAGCGGCGCCGACACCGATTACGACCGGCTGCTCGCTCTGCAGAGCTGGTTCCGCTCGGAGTTCGAGTACTCCCTCGACGCCCCCGTCGAAGACGGCTTCGACGGCACGGGCGCCGATGCCGTGGCGACCTTCCTCGACGTGCGCAGCGGGTACTGCATCCACTTCGCCGGCGCCTTCGCCCTGATGGCGCAGACGCTCGACATGCCCGTGCGCATCGTCGTCGGCTACCTGCCGGGAACAGCGACCGATGAGAAACGGGGCGAGCAGCGCGTGTACTCCGTCACGAGCGACAAGCTGCACTCGTGGCCCGAGGTGCACTTCCGCGGCATCGGCTGGGTGCCGTTCGAGCCGACCGCGACGCTCGGGACGCCGACCGACTTCGTCCCCGGGGCCGCAGCGGGCGGTGACGGCGACGCGGAGGTGCCGACCGCGTCCGCCGCACCGACGGCGGCGCCGTCGGTCGCCCCCACGGGCGGGCCCGACCGGAGCGACGAAGACCCCGGGTCCGGCGCCGACGGTGCGCTGCGGCAGCTCGACCCGACGCCGGTGCTGCTGATCGTCGCCGGCATCCTGATGGTGCTGCTGCTGCCGGGCATCGCTCGCGCGCTGCGCCGGATGCGGCGGATGCGCGCGGCGGCGGCAGGCGACGCCATCGCGGCGTGGCGGGAGGTCGCCGACACCATGGCCGACCTGCGGCTGCCGCTGCATGCGGCCGAGACCGCGCGCGTCCGCGCGCAGTCCCTCGTCGCGTCGCGCAGCGTGGACGCTGCCGCGCTCAGCGACCTGGTGGCTGCCGTCGAGCGCCGCAGCTACGCCGAGCGCGCCCCTGCGGGCGGGGAGCTCGATGCGTCGCTGCGCCGGGTGATCGGCGACCTGGAGGTCAGCGTCGGCGGACGGCGCCGACTGCTCGCCCGGCTGCTGCCCGCATCTCTGCTGCGACGGTGAACGGGTGCAGACGTGAACGGGTTCAGGAGGTGAACGCCGGCGCGTGCTCCGCACACGGCACGGCGTCGCAGTCGGCGCAGACGACGAACTGGCGACGACACGACCTGTCCGGGCAGTTCGCGGTGCGGCTGGTCGCCGCGCCGCACCCGGCGCACGTGCCGATGACGGCGGCGTGGTCGCTGAAGTCGACGGATCCGCGCTTGTCGAAGACGTAGAGCGACCCCTCCCACAGGCCATCGTCGCCGAACCTCTCGCCGTAGCGGACGATGCCGCCGTCGAGCTGATACACCTCGCCGAAACCGCGCGAGACCATCAGGCTCGACAGCACCTCGCAGCGGATCCCGCCGGTGCAGTAGGTGACGACCGGTCTGCCCTTGAGGTCGTCGTAGGCTCCCTCGTCGAGCAGGCGGACGAAGTCGCGAGTGGTGTCGGTGTCGGGCACGACGGCGTTCCTGAACCTGCCGATCTCGGCCTCGAGCGCGTTGCGACCGTCGAAGAAGACGACCTCGTCGCCGCGCTCGGCGACCAGCGTGTGCAGCTGCTCGGGGTCGAGTCTGGCACCGCCGCCCACCACTCCGCGCTGATCGACCCGCAGCTCGTCGGGTGCGCCGAACGAGACGATCTCGCCGCGCACCTTCACGCTCAGCTTGGGGAAGTCGGTGCTGAAGCCGTCGGCGTCGATCGCCGTGCCCTCGCTCCACTTGACGTCGGCGTCGGCGAACGCCGGATGCTCGCGGAAGCGGCGAACCCATTTCTTCACCGCGGGCAGATCGCCCCCCAGAGTGCCGTTTATGCCGTGCTCGGAGATGATGATGCGTCCGCGCAGCGCGAGCGACTCGCAGAGGTCGCGCTGCCAGAGGCGGATCGCCTGCGGGTCCGCCAGGGGCGCGAACGCGTAGAACAGCACGATCTTCGGAGTGGGCACCAGGAGATTCTACGGAAAAGCCCCGACGGCCCGCACTTCGTGCGGACCCTCGGGGCTCTGGCGGTGACGGCGGGATTCGAACCCGCGGTTGCTTGCACAACACACGCTTTCCAAGCGTGCTCCTTCGGCCGCTCGGACACGTCACCAGGAAACAACTTGTCCATCCTATCCGATCGCGCGCGCCGCCTCGGACCAGCGTGGAACCGATCAGTCGAAGCGCACGCCGTACATGGTGGTGTCGGCGGCCGACTCCAGCCTGTGCATGCCGAGACGCTCATAGAAGGCGCCGGCCCCCGTGTTGGCGGGGTTCATGCCGAGGTGCAGCCCGGGCACTCCCCGGTTCTTCAGCTCGACGAAGAGGGTCTCGATCAGCCGGCGTCCGAGCCCCTGACCCTGCGTCTCGGGCAGCAGGTCGATGTGGAGGTGGGCGGGGTATTCCGCTGCGTGCTTCTCGTTGCCGGGGGCGCGACGGCTGGCGTAGCCGATGATCCCGTCCTCCCGGGTGGGCTCGGCGGCACCCGAGAGCGGGTACGAGCCCTGCCTCGACGGCCACCACTCCTCACGGAACCACCGCTCGAACGCATCCGTGTCGTCGGTCGCGACGATGTACCCGACGGTGCGGCCGTCGGCCGACTCGACGACCCAGGCGAGGTCCGGATGCCGCACCACGTACGGCACGGCGAAGACATCGCCCCACAGGCGGTCGTCGGCGAAGATGCCGGTCGCGTCGCCCCCGGCATCCGCCGTCTTCACGCAGATGTCGTAGAGCGCGTCGCGATCGGCATCACGGTACGGACGGATCCTCGTCACGGTGGCTCCTCGTCATGGGCGCTGTGGTCGGCGCCCAGCCTAGCGACGCCCAGCTCAGCACGAACGCCCCCACGAGCAGCGCGGCGGACGCACCGACCAGGGCTCCGCCGAGGGTGTCTGTGATCCAGTGCACGGCCAGGAGCGTGCGCGAGAGCGCCATCGCCACGACCCACGCCGCTCCCACGATCGCCACCCACACGCGCGGGAAGACGAGCCAGAGGACCATGGCGATGGTCGCGGCGTTGGAGGTATGCCCGGAGGGGAATGATCCGAAGTCCGAAGTGACCAGCATGTCGTCCGGGCGCGCTCTGGCGAAGATCTCCTTGAGCAGCTGAGTGAGCCCGGCACTCACCACGAACGCGATCGCCGCGAAGACCGCTCCCCGCCATCGGCGCAGCAGCACGAGCAGCAGCACGACCAGCAGCGGCACGAGGATGATGGCCACCCATCCCCCACCGATCCAGTTCAGCAGATAGGCGGCCGACAGCATCCACTCCTGACGCACCTGCGACATGAGGTCGTTCCAGAACACGTCGAGCCCGATGGTCGCACCTCGAGGAAGCAGAACGACGAGCACTCCGAGAAGCGCGGCCAGGGTGAGTGTCGCGCTTCCGGCGATCAGCAGCGTTCGTCTTCTCATCAGCCCATTCTGCCCCGAGAGCGCGCTAATCTTCGGCTATGAGCGCCGATCCCTTCATGCTTCTCGGCGGTTCGGCCGCCGATCTCGTCCACGCGCATGCCGTCGAACCCGGCCGGGTGCGCCCGCACCGCGTGCTCGACGGCGACGGGTTCAAGATCCGGATGCTGACGATGGACGCCGGCACGACCATGCGCGAGCATCGCGCGCCCGTACCGATCCTCGTGCAGGTCGTCGCGGGTGCCATCCGATTCCGGGTGGCGGAGACGGAGCACGTGCTCTCCCCCGGCGGTACGATCACCGTCACCGCCGGGGTGCTGCACGAGCTCGAGGCCGAGCAGCCGTCGCACGTCCTGCTGGTGCTGCTCGGCTGAGACCGCCTGGCGATCAGCCCTTCGTCGCGCCGGCCAGCAGGCCGCGCACGAAGAACCGCTGCAGGGCGAAGAACACGATCAGCGGCACGATGATCGAGATGAACGTTCCGGCCGACTGCAGGAACCAGCGGTTGCCCCAGGTGCCGGACAGCGAGTTCAGCGCCTGGGTGATCGGCAGCGCGCCGGGCGACGCGAAGATCGTCGCGACCAGCAGGTCGTTCCACACCCAGAGGAACTGGAAGATGCCGAACGAGGCGATGGCGGGCATCGCCAGGGGCAGGATGATCCGGAAGAACACCTGTCCGTGACCCGCCCCGTCGACGCGTGCGGCCTCGACGATGTCACCCGGGATCTCGGCGATGAAGTTGTGCAGCATGAACGTCGCGAGCGGCAGAGCGAAGATCGCGTGCGCGATCCACACGCGAGCGAAGCTGAACTCGACGTCGTTGAGCGTGAGCCCGGGGAAGACCATCACGTCGTTGATGGTGAGCCCCTCCGAGAACAGGCTCAGCAGCGGCACGAGGGCCATCTGCAACGGCACGATCTGCAGCGCGAAGACGAACACGAACAGCAGGTTGCGGCCCTTGAAGTCGATCCAGGCGAACGCATAGGCCGCGAGCGCGGCGATCACGATCGGGAACACGGTCGCGGGGATGGTGATCGCCAGCGAGTTGATGAACGCCGTGGCGAGCGTGGTCGACGTGCCGCCGGCCGTGAGCGCCTCCGCGTAGTTCTCGAGCGTGAACTCGGGGTTGGTGAAGGCGGTCCACCACCCGGTGGACTGGGTGTCGGCGCCAGGGCGGAACGAGGTGACGAAGAGACCGAAGGTCGGGATGGTCCAGAACACCGCGATGATCACCGCGGCGATCGTGGCGCCCTTCGACGTCAGCTTCTTGTGGGCGATCGCCTCGTTGCGGCGAGTGTCGCGGGCGACCTGCCGCTTGGTGCGCGTGTCGCGGACGACGGCTTCTGTGACGGTCATCAGCGGATCTCCCTCTGCTTGGTCAGCGACCGGGCGTTGTAGATGATCAGGGGCAGCACGAAGATGAACAGCACCACGGCGAGTGCCGACGAGTGCCCGTAGCTCTGGAAGCGCTGCTGCTGGTTGACCATCTCGAAGCCGAGCACGGTGGTGTTGTCACGACCGCCGGTCATGACGGCGACGATGTCGTAGACCTTCAGCGACATGATCGTGATCGTCGTGAGCACGACGATCAGCGAGGAGCGGATGCCGGGAACGGTGACGTTCCAGAACCGCTGCCAGGCGTTCGTGCCGTCGAGCTCGGCCGCCTCGAGCTGCTCGGCAGGGACGGCCTTGATCGCGGCCGAGAGGATCACCATCGCAAAGCCGGTCTGCGTCCAGATGAACACGATCAGCAGCATGAACGTGTTGATCAGCGGCTCGACGGCCAGCCAGTTCACCGGGTCGCCGCCGAACATCGTGACGATCGCGTTCAGCAGGCCGAGCTGGTCGCCCTGCCGGTAGTCGTACATGAACTTCCAGATGATGCCCGCGCCGACGAACGAGATGGCGACCGGCATGAAGACCAGGACCTTCAGCACCTTCTCACCGCGGGCGCGGTCGATGAAGACCGCGTAGGCGAGTCCGAAGGCCACCGAGATCGTGGGGGCCAGAAGCGCCCAGATCAGGGTGTTGATCACCGACCACGTTCCGACCGGGTTGGTGAACACCCAGATGTAGTTCTCGAGCCCCACGAACTCCTCGCCCCTCTTGTCGAAGAACGACTTCACGAAGGTCGCGATCGCGGGGTAGATCAGGCCGAGCAGCAGCATGATCGCCGCGGGGGCCATGAACAGGACGAGCTGGAAGAGGTAGCCCGCGCCCTGGCGCGAACGGTAGTCGGCGAAGAACAGCAGGGCGCCCGAGAGCAGCGCGATCGCGACGACGTAGAGCACCGCGTTCGAGTAGGGGCGCAGCAGCAGCAGCGCCAGCACGGGGATGACGAGGCACGCCACCAGCCGCATGATGAAGTACCCCTTGCCGGGACGCGGCGCGAACTCGATCAGCACGAGCACGATGCCCACGACGAGCCCGAAGACGAGCAGCACGGCGGGGATCTGGACGAGCGGGTGCAGTCCGCCCAGCCAGAGGAAGAAGTTGTTCAGCGAGACCGGGCCGAGGGCGATGCGGGCCGGGTCTTCGACCGGTGCCGAAATGATGAGCAGGAACAGCACCGCGGCGATGGCGACGAAACCTGCGACGACCGCGATCCGCGTGAGTCGACGCCCCTTGGCATCCACCCCATGCGTGGTCTTCGGCAGCTCCGCCGTGTCTTTGTCGTCGACTGTCAGCAGTGACATGGGATCCCCTTCTGAGTAAGGATGCGGGGTCGGGCATCGCTGCCCGACCCCGCTTTGACCAGCGGACTTGCGCTCAGACCGGCGCGAGCGACTAGTTCTCGTAACCTGCCTGGATGTCGCTCAGCACCTGCTCGGTGTCCTTGCCGTCCACCCAGTCGACCATGCCCTTCCAGAACGAGCCCGAGCCGACCGTCGACGGCATGAGGTCGGACGCGTCGAAGCGGAAGACGGTGGAGTCATCCTGCAGGATGCCCATGGCCTCCTGAAGGAACTCGCTGCTCGCGAGGCTCGCGTCGGCGTTCTTGTTCGCCGAGATCACGCCGCCCAGCTCGACGCGTGCGTCAGCGAACTCGGGCGATGCCATGAACTCGAGCACCTTCACCGTCGCGGCGTCGTCGTTGAAGGCCGCGACGAACTCGCCGCCACCCTCGACCTGCAGCTCGCCCTCGGTGATGCCGGGGGTGATGAAGGCGTAGACGTCGCCCTCCGGGCCGACCTCGGGGGTCTCACCGGCGGCGTTCTTCACATCGAGGAAGTTGGCCGAGAGGAACGAGGCCTGGTGCGTCAGCGCGCAGCTGCCGTCGGCGACCTTGGCCGCGACGTCGGCGAACGCGGTCGAGTTGATGCTCTTGACCTCACCGAAGCCAGCGTTCACGTAGTCGGGGTTGAGGATGATCGAGCCGACGGCGTCGAACGCCTCCTTGATCTCCGGGTCGGTGAACTTCACATCTCCCGCCACCCAGTCGTCGTAGACCTCAGGACCGGACTGACGAAGGACGAGGTCCTCGATCCAGTCGGTGCCAGGCCAGCCGGAGGCTTCACCCGAGGCGAATCCGGCACACCAGGGCGCCTGTCCCGACTTCTCCTTGATGGTGTCGGTAAGGGCGATCAGCTCGTCCCAGGTCTTGGGGATCTCGACGCCCCACTCCTTGAACTTCGCGGGCGAGTACCAGATGTAGCCCTTCAGATTCGCGAGCATCGGCGCCGCGTAGAACGTGTCGTCGAACGTGCCGTAGGCCTTCCAGTCCTTCGACCAGTTCTCGTCCACGGCCTTCGAGACGCTCTCGGGCGCCTCGGCGACCTTGCCGGTCTCGACGAGGGTCTTGAGCAGACCCGGCTGCGGGACGATGGCGATGTCGGGTGCATCGCCACCGGCCACCTTGGTGACGATGTTGCCCTCGAAGCTCTTGTCGCCGGTGTATTCGACCTTGATCCCGGTGTCCTTCTCGAAGGCCGCGAAGCTCTCGTTGAGGTCGTCGGCCTCGGTTCCGGTGATGCCACCGGAGATGCGGACTGTCTTGCCTTCCACGTTGCCGTCGTCGCCGCCTCCCGATGAAGGCTCCGCGCATCCGGTCAGCGCAAGTGCGGTCGCGCCGACCAGGGCGAGGGGAGCAAGCAGGCGGTATCGCTGTGACAGAGCCATGTGTTTTCTCCTCTTCCAGGGTGTTCCGGCCCTCGGTCGGCGGAGAGCCCGCAGCGTTGAGGAACCGATTCCAGGACAACCTACTTGCCCTGAGCGCCCCGGCACAATGCCACGCTGAGCTGATCGCACAACCGTTGTGCAGACGTGATCACTCGTTTGGGAGCGCTCCCAGAGCATAGCGCGTGGAACCGGTTCCCTCCCACGCCCGGCCGCCGGTATTCTGACGTGGCCGACTCGAGGAGCCCCATGAGCACGATCGCCGACGTCGCCGCACGAGCCGGCGTCTCCAAGGCCACGGCCAGTCGTGCGCTGAGCGGCGGCGGATACGTCTCGGCCGGTACGCGTGAGCGTGTGCGGGATGCCGCGCGCGAGCTGCACTACGTCGCCCACTCCTCGGCGACCACTCTCGCCACCGGGCGGTCGCTGTCGGTCGGCGTGATCATGCCTGCCCTGGACCGCTGGTTCTTCGCGGAGCTGCTCTCGGGCATCCAGGAGGGGCTGCTGGAAGCCGGGCAGGACCTGGTGCTCTACGGAACACGGGACGGCTCGGACGAGCGCGCGCGCCTCTTCTCGGATGTGCTCCCCCGCCGCCGACTCGACGGGATCATCGCCGTGGGCATCCAGCCGAGCACCCACGAGCTGTCGCGGCTGGTGCGGGTCGGGTCGCCGCTGGTGAGCGTCGGGGCCTATCACGAGGAGAACAGCTCGGTCTCGATCGACGACGAGGCCGCCGCGCGCATCGCGACGGAGCACCTCATCGACCTCGGACACCGCGACATCGCTTTCCTCGGCGGCCGTGTGGATGCCGCAGACCACGCCTACGGCGACGAGCAGCGCCTGCGCGGCTACCGGGCGGCCATGACCGCCGCATCGCTGCAGTCGGCCGTGCGGCACGCGCCCGGCGACTCGACGACGCCTGGCGGCTACGAAGCGGGCGTGCGCATGCTGGGCGACCGCCAGAGCCGCCCGACCGCGTTCGTCGCGGTGTGCGATGAAGCCGCGATCGGCGGCATCATCGCCGCCAGACGTCTCGGGCTCTCTGTGCCGGCGGAACTGAGCGTGGTAGGCATCGACGACCACGCGCACGCCGAGATGTTCTCGCTGACGACTGTGCGACAGCAGCCCCGGATGCAGGGGCTCGCCGCGGTCGAGCTGCTGCTGCGCAGGATGGATGCCCCCGACGCGCCGGCCGAGCAGCTCGCCGTGCCGTCGGAGCTGGTCGTGCGCTCGTCGACCGCGGTGCCGCGCCCCTGACCCGGCGTCGGCGCGGGCCGGCGGCGGCAGGTGCTGCTCGCCGGCATGCAGGAAGGCCCCCGGCGCGAGCCGAGGGCCTTCTGTACGCGGTGAGGCGTGATTACTTGAGGGTGACCGTGGCGCCGGCGGCCTCCAGGGCCTCCTTCGCCTTCTCGGCGGTCTCCTTGTTGGCGCCCTCGAGGACGGCCTTCGGAGCACCGTCGACGACGGCCTTGGCCTCGCCGAGGCCCAGCGAGGTGAGCTCGCGGACGGTCTTGATGACCTGGATCTTCTTGTCGCCGGCAGCCTCGAGGATGACGTCGAACGAGTCCTTCTCCTCCTCGGCCTCAGCAGCGCCAGCGCCACCGGCTGCGCCGGCAACGGCGACCGGAGCGGCCGCGGTGACGTCGAACTTCTCCTCGAACGCCTTCACGAAATCGCTGAGCTCGACGAGGGTGAGGCCTGCGAACTGCTCCAGCAGCTCCTCAGTGGAAAGCTTCGCCATGATGTTTTCTCCTAGATAAAGGTGTGGTTTGGGTGGGGAGATCGCCGGACGCTCACGCGGCCTCTGCGGTCTCCAGCTTTTCGCGAAGCGCGTCGATGGTGGCGGCAGCCTTGCCCATCGTCGCCTTCATCATGCCCGCTGCCTTCGCCAGCAGAACCTCACGGCTCTCGAGCGAGGCGTACTTGTTGACCTCGTCGGCGTCGAGGGCCTTGCCCTCGAAGACGCCACCCTTGATCACGAGAAGCGGGTTGGCCTTGGCGAAGTCCCGCAGAGCCTTGGCAGTGGCGACGAAGTCACCGTGCACGAACGCCACAGCCGAGGGACCCTTGAGGTCCTCGTCGAGCGACGTGATCCCCGCGTTGTTCGCGGCGATCTTGGTCAGCGTGTTCTTCACCACGGCGTACTCCGCGTCCTGACGGATGTTGCCGCGCAGCTCCTTGAGCTGGGCAACCGTCAGACCGCGGTACTCGGTCAGCAGGACGGCGTTCGAGTTCTCGAAAGACTTCGTGAGCTCGGCAACCGTTGCATCCTTCTGCGCCATGGTCACTCCTTACGTGTACGGACGCCACGCGGATGCGGGACGTCGACCTCGACCGCCCCACGACATGAGAAAAGCCCCGGCGCAAGCGCACGGAGCTTCGAGAAGTATTCGCACACCTGCGCGGGCCCCTGCTGAGCAGTGCTTCGATCGTCACGTTCGCACACGACGATGACCGGCGGTCTTCGGTTATCACTCACTCTACGGCATCCGCGCATCTCCCCCAAATCGGTGCACGCGGGCAGTTCTCCCCATCGACGGGTCCGATCGCCTTCGCTAGCGTGAACAGGCGACACGCACCCGCGAGGGGCACGGGCCGAGAGAGGACACATCGTGGCAGACGTCAGCCTGGATTACACCGCCATGGAAGCCAGCATCCGCGCCTACAAGAGCATGCGATCGATGCTCGACGGAGCCACGAGCGCACTCGGCTCGGCGTCGAGCGGCGCTGTGCCGCAGGATGAGCTGCGCGAGCGACTGCACGAGCTGCACGATGCGTGGGGCGGCGGGCTCGACAAACTCGCCCGCTTCTCGGAAGACGCGCACGGGGGGCTCAGCTCGGTTCTCGAGGCGTTCCGCAGCTTCGACGCGGAGGTCGCGGCCAACATGGATGAGGGGAAGCGGTGATGAGCGCGTTCCCCGCACTCGGATTCGACCCGGCCCCCGGGGATCTGTCTCTGCTCGAAGGCTTCGTCGACAATCTCAGCTCCGGCGCCGATGGCGTGGACGATGCGCTCACTGTGCTGGATGGCGCGGATGAGACGACGTGGAGCGGTCTCGCCGCCGACGCGTTCCGTGCGAACCAGTCCGAGGAGTTCCGTCCCCGGCTCGTCGACTCAGGACGCGCCTTGCGCTCGTCCCACACGACGCTGTCGACCTGGGTGAGCGAGCTGGCCGAGTTCCAGCGCCGGGCGCGGGTCCTGGAAGACGACGCCGCCGAGGCGCGCGCTGCGGTGAACCGGAGCGAAGGCGCCCGTGAGGACGCCGACTCCACCGCCGACGGCGCCACGCCGGATCCGGACGCCGTCCGCGACGCCGAGCGTGCCCTCTCGCTGGCCCAGGGCGATCTGGCGTCGATCCTCGCGGAAGCCCGCCGCCTGCAGGAGGCTGTGTCGCAGCGCGCCGCAGAGATCGCGCGCCTGCTCGAATCCGCACGCGACGAGATCGGCCAGTATGCGGGCAACTGGTTCTCCAACACCTGGGACGACGCGGTGGATCTCGCCGACAAGTTCATGGAGTACGTCGTCCCGATTCTCGAGGACATCCTCCGAGCTGCGCTGCCGATCATCAGCCTGCTGTCGTTCGTGTTCCCGGCGCTCGCACCGATCGCGCTGGGCATCTCCGTCGCCCTGGTCGTCATCGACGGCCTGCAGGCCCTGACGGGCCGCGGCACCTGGGGCGATTTCGCCGTCGGGGTGGCCGGACTGGCACTGGGATTCGCCGCGTCGGGCCTGAGCGGTGTGCTCGGGAACGGCGCCAGTGTGCTGCGGATCAACATCCCCACGATCGGACCTGGCCTCGCCACCGCCGGCGGCGGGGCTATGACCGGCGGCGTGGTGACGGTCGCGTCGCTGTCCATCAGCACGGGCGCGCTCGCCGGCAACACCTACTGGGCGGCGACGACCGCGAACGACATGTACTCGGGTGGCAAGGACTTCCTCGAGAGCATCAGCGGCCCATGGACGAATCTCGTCGAACGCGGAAGGAACCTGGTTGCGGGCGAAGGACCGCGCACGGATGAGGAGCGATGGTGACGACCCACACCAGTGCCCCCGAGCGCGATGTCGTATGGCAGCGCCTCCCACAGGGTTGGATCGAGCTGCGGGCGTTCGGCGATCAGACGCCGGCGCAGTGGTGGCAGCGCTACCTCGCATCCGGAGAAGGGTGGCTGACGGAGGAGGCACGCGACGCTCTCACCGCCGGGTTCCACCGCGGCGTGGCCATGTTCTCCGGTTCGTCGTTCGACTTCGCAGGCATGCACCTCGACGTGGGCGACCGTCCCGCCGTATGGTTCCTGTCGACTCAGGTCGTCCGGGCCGAGAAAGACGTCGTGCGCGACGCCGATCGCTCGCTCGCCTATCTGGCCGCGGCCAAGCTGGGTGCAGCAGGCTCGAGCACCTCGTTCACGGCATCCGACGGGCGCACCGGGCTGATCGCCTTCGGCACCGTCGGCACGCCGACGCAGGGCATCGTCGCAGTGGGAGAGCTGTCGCTCCCCGGCGATCGCGGCATCGCTCTGGTGACCGGGATGACCTCCGATCCTCACCGTCATCAGGATCTGCTGATCCGGGTGGCGTACGCGCTCGACACCACGCTGCTGCTGCCCCCTGGGCAGACCCCGCCTGAACCCGAGGCGACAGAATAGGGCCATGGCGTTCCACCTCATCCGCGCAGAGTCCCGCCCCTATCTGAGCCCCGACCCAGAGGCTGCGGGAGAGCGATCCAGGGCCCAGCGCGCAGTGGAGGTGCTGGGAGCCGACTACCTGCGCTGGTCCCGCATCGGGTTCGGGCTGCTCGCGTTCGTCGGCTCTGTCGTCGGCGCGTCGGGCTCGAGTGCCGTCATCGACGCCTTTAGCGGCGACCGGTCGCCGGTGGTCAGCGCGTTCGCCGGCGTCACCGGCCTCGCTCTTCTCGCCGTGCTCGGCCTGAGCCTGTGGATGCTGATCGCACTGGGCCTCTCCGGTCGTCGGCTCGTCCGATCGCTCGCGGCGTGGCTGGCGGGCCCTTACCGCTCCGGCCGGCTCGCGCCGTCGTGGGCCGGCTGGCTGCACACACGACTTCTCATGTTCCGGCCTGGCGCCTTCGTCCGCATCGCCGCCGCCTCGTGCGCGGCACTGTTCGGGGCGTACGCGACCTACGCGTTCTTCGAGACCGTCGCGGCGCCCTCAGCCAACCTCGTGATGTACGGACTCTGGGCGATCATCGGGTTCGTCTCGTCCGTCGTGCTGTTCTCCGGCAGCATCCGGCTGATCAGCGGCCGCGCCGAGGCCGACCGAGTATGGCGCACCGTGCGCGACACCGCATTGCGCTGACGCGTTGCGATTCGGTGTCGTCCGCGTCCTCCTCGCGATCGGGCCCGCCGGCGTGCACGGCGTGTGGGGCCCGACGGACCACCGCGCCGCGGGTACTCTCATAAGGTGACTCCCGAACTCCAAGCGCGCATGCTCGCGGATTCTCGCGACCGGGTCGCATGGCTTCGCGCGCGGGCCCGCGGGATCACCGCCACCGACGTGGCCGGTCTCTCCGGGGAGGCGTCGATCGCGCGCGCTGCGGATGCCAAGCTCGGCGCCGGCCCTCGGTTCGGCGGCAACGCGTACACCGATCACGGACGCCGTCGGGAACCGGAGATCGCGGCGTGGGTGGCGGCGACCCACGGCATCCTGCCCTCGTCGGCCCTGTTCCACGCGGAGATCGAGAAGCGCCACCTGGCGACGCCGGACGGCATCTGCGTGGACGGCGACGGGCGCGTGCTGCTCGCCGAGATCAAGACCACGAACAAGTCGTGGCGCACCATCCCCCGCACCTACCTGCGGCAGGTCTGGTGGCAGCAGCACGTGCTCGGCGCCGAGCGCACGCTGTTCGTGTGGGAGGAGCATGACGACTTCAATCCGATCCACGACGAACCGCGCTCCGTGTGGATCGACCGCGACGAGAAGGAGATCGGTCAGCTCATCGCCCTTGCGACGCGCTTGATCGACGAGCTCTACCGTCGCACCACGGGTCAGGCGCCGCCGACCCGCGCGCCGCTTGCTCCGAGCCGCCGCTCGGCGCTTCGCGAGCGCGACATGTTCCGCGCTCTGGCCCTCTCGGAGTGACCGCGGCGCTGACGCTGTCCGCGCCGCTCAGAGCGGAGCGAGCACCAGGGCGGCCTCAGCCGCCACCTCCGCGGCGATCGCGTCGAGCAGCGGGGAGCGCAGGTTCCACTGCTGCCAGTACAGTGGCACCCGGATGCGCGGCTCGCCCAGCTCGACAAGCCCGTCGGTCACGTGCGGCGCGGGGATCAGCCCCCAGCCGAGTCCGAGCCGAACCGCCTCGGAGAAGTCGTGCGACGCCGGCACGTAGTGTCTCGGCACCTGCCACGGATCCACCCCTCTCGCCCGCAGCCACCCCTGCTGCAGGGTGTCGCGCCGGTCGAAGTCGACGAACGGCGCGCGGGCCAGCGTCTCGGCGGTGACGCCATCCGCGAACCAGTCCTCGATGTAGGCGGCGGTCGCCATCGCACGGTACTCGAGCACGCCGAGCGGCGTGACTGCGCTGCCGCCCACCGGCTCGGCTTCGCTCGTGACGGCCGCCATCACCTCACCTGACTCGAGCATGCGGGCCGTGTAGTCCTGGTCGTCGCGGTGCAGATCGACGTCGATCGGATGCCGGCGCGCCACGCGTGCGAGCGGAGCGAGGAACCACGTCGCCATGGAGTCGGCGTTCACGGCCAGCGGGATGCGCACCCGAGGCGAGTCGGGCGCGGCGTCACCGAGGCCGAACGCCGTCACGGCGTCGTGCTCGAGCAGCGCGACCTGCCTGGCCAGCCGCACGAGCGCCTCACCCGCCTCGGTCGCGCGGACCGGGCGCGAGCGCACCACCACGGTTCTGCCGATCTGCTGTTCGATCGACTTGATGCGCTGGCTGATCGCAGACTGCGTGAGGTTCATCCGCCGCGCGGCGGCCTCGAAACTTCCCTCGTCGACCACCATGGCGACGGTGGCTGCCAGCTGGGCATCGATCTTCACATAAGTGATGCTAATGCTCGTGCAGCCATCTTCGCTGGCACTGATCCACTCCGGCGCCCTAGCTTTGACTCGTGCTCACCTTCGTCGCCGGCCTCGGCCTGATGTACTCCCTGATCATCGCCGTCGGCGCGCAGAACGTGTTCGTCCTGCGCCAGGGGCTTCGTCGTGAGCACGTCCTCCCGGTGGTGCTCATCTGCGCGGCATCCGATGCGGCGCTGGTGTTGGTGGGCACCGCGGGACTCGGCTTCCTGATCGCGGAGCTGCCCTGGCTCATCGTCGTCGCCCGCTGGCTGGGCGGGCTGTCGCTCGTCGTGTACGGCGTCCTCGCCGCGCGGCGCGCATGGCGAGCAGAGGGCGAGGCCCTGGTGGCGGACGCGCCACCAGCATCCGGATCGCCCTCCGCGGCCGGCGGCGGCACCCCGACCGCGACCCTCACCCGTCTGGCGCCGGTGCTCATCGCGACCCTCGCCTTCACGTTCCTCAACCCGAACGTCTACCTCGACACCGTGCTGCTCATCGGGTCGATCGCCGCGACGCATGGCGAAGCGCGGTGGCTCTTCGCCGCCGGGGCGATCCTGGGCAGCGTCACGTGGTTCTTCGCCCTCGGGTTCGGCGCCAGGCACCTGGGCCGCTGGCTGCGCACGCCCCGCGCATGGCGGATGCTCGACACGGTGATCGCCGCGCTGCTCGTGCTCATGGGCATCCTGCTGGTGCTGCCCGTCTTCTCCGGCTGAGACGAGGAAGACCCCCGCCGGAGAACCGGCGAGGGTCTTGCGTCGGCGGGCTCAGCGGCCCGCCCGATCAGCGTCAGATGGCGTTGACGTCCAGCGGGATGCCGGGGCCGAACGTGGTCGACACGGCACCCTTCTGGATGTAGCGGCCCTTCGAGCTCGACGGCTTGAGGCGGACGATCTCCTCGAGCGCTGCGCCGATGTTCTCGTTCAGCTGCTCAGCGGTGAACGATGCCTTGCCGACGATGAAGTGCACGTTGGCGTGCTTGTCGACGCGGAACTCGATCTTTCCGCCCTTGATCTCCTCGACGGCCTTGGCCGGGTTGGGGGTCACGGTGCCGGTCTTGGGGTTCGGCATCAGGCCGCGGGGGCCGAGCACCTTACCCAGACGACCGACCTGGCCCATGAGCTCAGGGGTCGAGACCGCGGCGTCGAAGTCGGTCCAGCCGCCGGCGACCTTCTCGATGAGCTCGGCGCCGCCGACCTCGTCTGCGCCTGCGGCGATGGCGGCCTCAGCGGCTGCACCGTTCGCGAACACGATGACGCGGGCGGTCTTGCCGGTGCCGTGCGGGAGCATGACGGTGCCGCGCACCATCTGGTCTGCCTTGCGGGGGTCGACCGCGAGCTTCAGCGCGACCTCGACGGTCGAGTCGAACTTCGCCGACCCGGTCTCCTTTGCGAGGGCGACGGCCTCGGTCGGGGTGTAGAAGCGGTCTTCCTCGATCTTCGCGAGTGCCGCCTGGTATGCCTTGGACTTGGTAGCCATTGTTATCTCCCTCAGCCCTCGACCGTGATGCCCATCGAGCGCGCAGTGCCCTCGATGATCTTCGATGCGGCGTCGATGTCGTTCGCGTTCAGGTCGGCCTGCTTCTGCTCGGCGATCTGACGGACCTGGTCCTTGGTGATCTTGCCGACCTTGACGGTGTGCGGGGTGGCCGAGGCCTTCGCCACGCCTGCGGCCTTCTTGATCAGCTCGGCTGCCGGCGGGGTCTTCAGGACGAACGTGAAGCTGCGGTCCTCGTAGACGGTGATCTCCACGGGGATGACGTTGCCGCGCTGCGACTCGGTCGCGGCGTTGTACGCCTTGCAGAACTCCATGATGTTCACGCCGTGCTGACCGAGCGCGGGGCCGATCGGCGGCGCCGGGTTGGCTGCACCGGCGTTGATCTGAAGCTTGATCAGGCCGGTCACCTTCTTCTTGGGTGCCATGATTTTCCTTTCATCGAGCTGCGCTGGCTGCCTTCGACGGGCTCAGGGACCCAGCGCTCTCTCCCGCTTCCCCGGCATCTCCGGGGCGCGGTGTCCTTCGACAGGCTCAGGAGCCCATCGAAGAAGTGCACAAACCACAACATTCTACCGTACGCAGAGCGCCCCGCCGGACCAGCCGGCGGGGCGCTGTGCTCGATGGGCTCAGCGGCCCATTCGAAGATGTCAGAGCATCTTGGTGACCTGCTCGAACGACAGCTCCACCGGGGTCTCGCGCTCGAAGAGCGACACGAGGACGGTGAGCTTGCCGCTGGCGGCGTTGATCTCGCTGATCGTTCCGGGAAGACCCGCGAACGAGCCCTCCTTGATGGTGATGGTCTCGCCGACCTCGAAGTCGACCTCGGCCGCCATCGGACGGGCGACGGCGACGCCGCCCTTGGCTGCGATGGACTTCGCGGTGGGGACGTCCTTCACCTCGACCAGCGACTTCAGCATGTTGAACGCCTCTTCGAAGCGCAGCGGGGTGGGGTTGTGAGCGTTGCCCACGAAGCCGGTCACACCCGGCGTGTGGCGCACGACCGACCAGGTGTCCTCGTTGAGCTCCATGCGCACCAGCACGTAGCCGGGGATGCGCACGCGGTTGACCATCTTGCGCTGGCCGTTCTTGATCTCGACGACGTCCTCCATGGGGACCTCGATCTGGTAGATGTCGTCCTCGACCTCGAGCGTCGACTTGCGCTGCTCGATGTTGGCCTTCACCTTGCGCTCGAAGCCGGCATAGGAGTGGATGACGTACCACTTGCCCGGCAGCATCCGCAGGTCCATGCGGAACGCCTCGTACGGGTCCTCCTCGACGGCGCTGTCGGCCTCGTCGACCTCGGGTCCGTCGTACGGGGTGACCTCTTCGGCGGCAGCCGACTCGGCCTCGGCGGACTCCTCCGCCACAGCGTCGTTGAGGACCTCGGCGGCTGCTTCAGACTCAGCCGCTTCGTCCAGGTTCAGAGCGTCGTTCACGATCGCGTCCGCCTCCGGGTCTTGGATCTCGATGTCGTCGGTGTCGTCGTACTCCGCGCCGTTCTCACCCTCGATGTGCAGAGCGGTGTGCTCGGCTGCCGAGGACGACTGCTCCTGCTCGGCGAGGATGTTGCCCTCCTGGGCCTCGTCCTCTTCGCTGGACTGCTCAGCGGCGGTCGCCCAGTCGGCGTCGTCGGAATACTTGTCAGACACTCTGCTTCTTTCCAATCGCTGCGATGGCCCGTGGACGGGGCCGTCGAAGTGGGTTGATCAGCTCAGCGGAACTCCGAAGACGTAGTGCGCTCCCGTTCCGAAGACCCAGTCGAGTCCGTAGACCAGTCCCATGACGATCAGCACGAAAACGAACACCACGGTGGTGAACTTGGCGAGTTCCTTGCGGGTCGGCGTGACGACCTTGCGAAGTTCGCTGATGACCTGGCGGAAGAACAGGGCGATGCGTCCGAAGAAGCCGAGCTTGCTGTCGCGCAGGGCGTAGGTGCCCGAGGCGGCGATGTCGCCGCGAACGTCGTCCTGGTCCATGCACGTACCTTTCGTGAGCCAGCATGCGCTGACGCGCAGGGCGGACAGGAATCGAACCTGCAACCTGCGGTTTTGGAGACCGCTGCTCTGCCAATTGAGCTACCGCCCTAGAGACCGGTCGGCCTCTGGGTCCGCCTCCCCGCCGCGACCCTGGGGCACGGTGAAGGATGCAGACAACTGCCCCTCAAGTGTACGGCATCCGGAACCGTCGGCCGAACCGGCCTCGACGCCCGCGTGAGTCGCGAGCGTCGGGCAGACTGGATGCAGCCGGTCCCGACCGGCGCAGGCAGGCGACGAGAGGGGCGCAGTGGGCGCGGATGTGCAGCAGTTCCAGGTGGATCTTCGCGGAGTCGTCGATCTGCTGAGCCGGCACATCTACTCCGGCCCGCGCGTGTACCTGCGCGAGCTGCTGCAGAACGCGCGGGATGCCATCGCCGCCCGCTCCGAGGTGGACGGCGGCGGCACCGGCATCCGGATCACGCCGCTCACCGACGACGGAGGCGAGTTCGTGCTGCGTGACGACGGGGTGGGCCTGACCGCGACCGAGGTCGCCGATCTGCTCGCGACCGTGGGCCGCAGCTCCAAGCGCGACATCTTCGACATGCCCCGCAGCGACTATCTCGGGCAGTTCGGCATCGGGCTGCTGAGCTGCTTCATGGTCTCGGATCGCATCGTGATCCGCTCACGCAGTGCGCGCGGCGGCGCGGGCGTGGAGTGGACGGGCAGCTCCGACGGCACGTTCCAGGTCGTCGAACTCGAGGAGGAGGTGCCGATCGGCACCAGCGTGCACCTGACCCCGCGATTCGAGCACGCCGATCTGCTGCGCCCCGCCGCGGTCGCGCAGCTCGCGCGGGACTTCGGCGAGTTCCTGCCGGTGCGGGTCACGATCGGGATGCCGGGTGGCGACGTCGACGTGACCCGCCCCGCGCCGTTCCTCGGCGAGGGCGACGCGGACGAGGCTCTCGCCTACGGTCGCGACCTGATCGGCGCGACCCCGATGGACGTCATCGAGATCTCGGAGCCTGCCACCGGCACCCGCGGCCTCGCCTACGTGCTCCCGTTCGCACCGCCGCCCAATCTGCGCCAGGCGACGCGGACCTATCTCGGCCGGATGCTGCTCGCCGAGCGCTCTGCGGAGGTTCTGCCCGACTGGGCGTTCTTCGTGCGCGCCGTCGTGGACTCGACAGGTCTCTCCCCCACGGCCAGCCGCGAGTCGCTGGTCGAGGATGCCGCCCTCGAGCACGTCCGCGAGCAGCTGGGTGCGGGCATCCGCCGCTGGGTGCTCGAGCTGGGGCTCACCGCCCCGCACCTGCTCACCCAGTTCGTCGCGGTTCATGAGCTCGGGCTGAAGTCGCTCGTGCGCCATGACGAGGAGCTCGCCCGTTTCATCACGCGCTGGCTGACCGTCGAGACCGCCCACGGCAGCGTTCGCATCGGCGATCTCGTCGAGCGGCACCGCCACATCCGCTATGCGCGCACGGTGGACGAGTTCCGCCAGGTGGCGGGCATCATCCCGGCATCCGAGGTGCTGGTCAACGGCGGCTATCTGTACGACGCTGATCTCATCGCCGACCTGCCCACGCTGTTCCCCGATGTCACGGTCGAGCAGATCGACGTCACAGGTGAGCTCGAGCGACTCGATCCGCCCCCGCTCGACGACCGGGACGCGGCGATCACGCTGGAGGCGCGAGCGGGAGCGGTGCTCGCCGGATCCGGATGCGCGGTGACCGTGCGCGCGATCGACCGCGCAGACCTCACCGGACTGTACGTCGCCGATCCGCGCGTGCTGCGCGCGATCGATCGCGGCCGCACGAAGGGCATCGCCGGCGGACTGTGGGGCGGCGTGCTGTCGAGGGTCGACGACACGGTCGGCGGTGCGAGCGACGACGACATGCGCGCGCGGCTGTGCCTGAACTGGTCGAATCGGGTGGTGCGCACCCTCGTCGGGGTCGACGACGACGCGGTGTTCGCGCGCACGGTGCAGCTGCTGTACATCCAGGCGCTGCTCGCCGGTCACCACCCGCTGTCCGACGCGGATCGAGCCTTGATGACCACGGCGCTGACCGACCTCGTCGCGCTGTCGGCCGGGGTGCGCGACGACTTCCCCTTCGACGGACTCGACCTGCCGGGTCCTCTCACCGAGGAGCCCTGATGACCGACCCGACGACGCGATTCCAGCAGCTGCTCGACGAGATCGACAGCACGCCCTGGGGCAGGCACGAGCAGGCCCTCACCGCCGAGGCCGTGGCCCTCGCGCAGGAGATCGGCGACGAGCATCTCGAGTACCAGGCGCGCATGCGCCAGACGGCCTCGGCGAACATGGGCGGCCTGACCGACGTGATGCTGAATTCGTTCGCGTGGTGCCTCGCGCACCATGACGCTGATTCGCAGCGGTTCCCCCTCGACATCGACAACGGCGCCGCCGACCTGATGTGGCAGTTCAAGTGGATGGCCGCCACGCTGCGCGCCTCGCCGGCCTTCTCGAGCGAGCAGATCGCTGCCGTGCTCGACGACATGGAGGCGCACTACCGTCGCGCCGGGATCGGCATGAGCGGGGTGCTGACCGCCCGCTTCGAGGATGCCTGGGCGTCGGGCCGGATCGAAGACGCCGAACGACTGCGCGGCCTGCTCGAGACGACTCCGCGCGACGACTACAGCCACTGCGATGCGTGCGGACGCAGTCAGAACGCCGGGTTCTTCGCCGCCACCGATCGCGACGAGCAGGCGATCCGTCTGGTCGAGGAGATGATCGAGGGCGGCTTCTCGTGCGGCGAGGAGCCCGAGCACGCCCTGTCGCGCGTGCTGCTGCCGTATCTGCGCACCGGCCGTCTCGACGAGGCCAGGGCGGCGCATCTGCGCAGTTACCGGCTCGCGAAGGACAATCCCGACAACCTCGGCATCGTCGCGAACCACATCGTGTTCGCCGCGGTCACGGGCAACGAGGCGCGCGCCCTGTCGCTGGTCGAACGGCACCTGCACTGGCTCGCTCACGACCAGCTGAACGTCGACGGTCATTTCGCGATGCTGTCGGCGATCGCCTTCGCCCTTGACCGCGTGACGGCGGTCGGTCATGGCACGGCGACCGTGCGCGCGGCCGAGGCCGCCGCGCTCGAGCCGTTCTTCGGCGCGCGAGAGGGTGCATGGACGGCATCCGCCCTGGCGCGCGCCGCCGGCGCGGCCGCCGACCGCATCGGCGCCGAGTTCGACGCGCGGGACGGCTCGGACTGGCACGCGCAGCGCCGTGCCCGGATGCGGATGCTGGCGGATGCGCGCTGGGACGTGCCGATCCGGTCGGACGTGTTCGCGGTCGAGACGCCGTCGCCCGAACCGCAGGATGCCGAGGGATGGTACGAACGAGCGCTGGCGCTGGCCGCGTACGGCTCGGAGCGCGATGCGCTGGCCGCTGCCGATCGCGTCGGCGAGCTCGTGGACGCCGAGCAGCGGGCGCGCCTGCTCGGGCTGCGGATCGGCGCGCACGTGTCGCTGGCGGAGTGGGACGCGGCCGAGGCGCTGATGCCGCTGCGTGCGGCGACGCTGCGGGAAGCCGGGCACTCTGAGCAGGCCGAGTTGGAGGGACGCCGCGGGCTCGCGCTGTACGGACGCACCGAGGTCGGCGACCACGCCGGCCTCGAGCAGGAGTGGGCGGATGCCGGACGGCTGCCCTCCTGGTCGCGCGGCGACGTCGCGCTGACGCTGGCGGCGCTGCGGTTGAGAGGTGACGACCCCGACGGTGCCGTCGAGCTCACCGAGCACGCCGCCGTCTGCTTCGCCGAAGCCGGGGACGGGCGTCTGGTCGCGGCGAGCCGGATGCTGCGCGCGATGGCGTTCGTGGGTCAGGGCGAGATCGAGCAGGCGGACGAGCTGCTGCAGTCGCTGCTGGCCGATGACGATCTGAACCCCGGGCAGCGCGCGCGCCTGCTCGAGGTGCGGGCGCGACTGCACGGCGGTGCCGGGCGGCTCGAGGAGGGCGCCGCCGACGCGGACGCCGCGGCCGGCATCCTCACCACCCTGGGAGCGGCCTCCGCCTTGGCGGAGGCGCAGATGCTCGCCGGCGCGCTGTGGGATGACGCCGGGCACCCCGATCGGGCCATGCCGCGCTACCGTGCGGTGATCCGTCTGATGAGCGGGCGCGGCGCCGACGTCAGCGGTGCCGAGTTCCGCCTCGGGCGGGCGATGCTCGGGGCCGGTCTCGCCGCCGAGGCCGCCGAGCTGCTCGGCGATGTGCTGCAGCGCGAGGAGAGCAGTGGAGCGTCCGCGGCGTCGCGCGCGATGACCGCGGGCGTGCTGGGCCGCGCCCTCGCCGCCGCGGAGGAGTACGGCCAGGCGATGGGCGCGTACGGGTACGCGGCCGAGCTGCACGCCGAGGCGGAGGAGCCCGCCGAGCAGGCGCTCGTGCTCACCGAGCAGGCCAAGATCCTCGCGCGCTTCGGCGAGCACTCCGACGCCCGCGAGCTTCTCGAGCAGGCGGCCGAGCTGGTGCGTCCCACCGACGCGATCGGTGCGATCGTCGAAGTGCTGCACAACCTCGGGCAGTCGTACGGCGGTGCTCGGGACGAGCGGGCGTTCGCGCTGTTCGACGAGGTGCGGGCCCTGGCGGTCGAGCACGAGGCGGACTGGCTGATCGCCGACGTCACCGACTCGCGCGGGCGCGCGCTGCTCGAGTTCGACCGCATCGACGAGGCGATCGCTGCGCTGCTGACCGCGGCCGACGGCTTCGCCGCTGTAGGGGATCCCGCATCAGCCGGCGGTTCGGAGCTGTTCGCCGCCCGCACGCTCGCCGAGGCTGATCGCCTCGACGACGCCGTGCCGCTCTACCGCAGCGTGCTCGACCGTGCCTCGGACATGCCTCCGATGCGTCAGGTCGCCGCCCTTGAGCTCGGCGACGTGCTCGAGAAGCTCGGCCGCACCGGAGACGCCGCGCAGGTGCGCGCGCTGCTGGACGAGTAGGTCGCGGGGCATCCGGCTACCGGCATCCGGCATCCGGGCGTACAGGCGGACCGGGCAGGAAGAACAGCCGGACCAGGCGCACAGCCGACGCCCCGCAGCGAACGACAAGGTGCGCCAGACGGCGGAGCGGCTCAGAACAGCTGACGCCAGTTGGCCTTGGCGAGGTCGAGCAGCTCATCGCCACGTCCCGACATGACTGTCCGGATCGCGTACAGGGCGAAGCCCTTCACCTGCTCGGCGCTGACCGACGGCGGCATCGAAAGCTCCTGCCGCTCGGTGACCACGTCCAGCAGGGCCGGCCCGTCGTGTGCGAGCACCTCGGCCACCGCATCCAGCAGATCCTCCGACCGCTCGACCCGGCGCGCGAAGATGCCCAGCGCCGACGCGACCGCCGCGAAGTCGGGGTTGTCCAGGTCGGTGCCGTAGGTGACGAACCCGGCTGCCTTCATCTCGAGCTCGACGAAGTTCAGTGACGAGTTGTTCACCACGACCACCTTCACGGGCAGCCGGTTCTGGGTGATCGTGATCAGCTCGCCGAGCATCATCGCGAGTCCCCCGTCTCCGGCGAGGGCGATCACCTGCTGATCGGGCCTCGCGGTCTGCGCACCGATCGCGTGCATGATCGCGTTCGCCATCGAGCCGTGGGTGAACGAGCCGATCAGCCGCCGACGCTCCGTCATCGAGAAGTAGCGCGCCGCCCAGACCGTCGGCGAGCCGACATCCGCCGTGAAGATGGCATCCGACGCCGCAGCCTCATCGATCAGCCGGGCGAGGTACTGCGGGTGGATCGGCGCCTTGCCGCGAGCCGGCACGGCCAGCTCATCCAGCTTCGCCCGCGTCTTGCGGTAGTGCGCGACGGCGTCGTCGAGGTGCGAGCGATCGCTCTTCTCGGCCAGCCGCGGCAGCAGCGCACCGACGGTGGCCTTCACATCGCCGACGAGGCCGAGATCGAGCGGATGCCTGCGCCCGAGCTGCGAGCCGCGGATGTCGACCTGGATCGTCGTCGCGCGCTCGGGGTAGAACTGCGTGTACGGAAAGTCCGACCCGAGCACGAGGAGGACGTCGGCCGCCTCCATCGCACGGAACCCGGACGCGAAGCCGAGCAGGCCGGTCATCCCGACGTCGAACGGATTGTCGTACTCGATGTGCTCCTTGCCCCGCAGCGCGTGCACGATCGGCGCGGCGAGCCGGTCTGCCAGAGCGACGACCTCGTCGTGCGCACCCTCGACTCCGGCTCCGGCGAGGATGGTCACCTTCCGCGTGCCGTTGAGCAGCGTGGCCGCCTGCTCGAGCTCTGCCGGGCTCGGGGTGATCACGGGATTCGTGCGCGGGATGACGACGGCGCGGTCGTCGGCGATCTCGGCGAGGGCGACGTCTCCCGGGATCACCAGCACCGCCACGCCGCGCTGCTCGATCGCCGCGCGCATCGCGATCTCCATCAGGCGCGGCATCTGCGTCGGGTCGGCGACGTACTCCACGTACACGCTCGACTCGCGGAACAGCTCCTGCGGGTGGGTCTCCTGGAAGTACCCGGTGCCGATCTCGACCGTGGGGATGTGGGCGGCGATCGCGAGCACGGGCACCCGAGACCGGTTCGCGTCGTAGAGTCCGTTGATGAGGTGCAGGTTGCCCGGGCCGCAGGATCCGGCGACCACGGCGAGGTCACCTGTGAGCGCGGCATCGGCAGCCGCGGCGAACGCCGCAGACTCCTCGTGTCTCACATGCACCCAGCGGATGGCGCCGTCCTTGCGGAGCGCGTCGGTGAAGCCGTTGAGCGAGTCGCCCGGGATGCCGTAGACCCGGTCGATGCCGTTGGCGCGAAGCGTGCGGACCATGTTCTCAGCGACGGTCGTCATGCCTCGACCCTACGCCCGCCCGCGGATTAGTACTCGGCGACCCCGTAGCGCTCCGGCTCTCCCGTGCGCGAGAAGGCGCGTCCGCTCACCGACGTCGGCCGGATGCGCACGTAGATGTACTTGAGGGTAGGCACCCACGGCTTCAGCCCGAGCTGCTCGGCCGCTTCGCGCTCATCCAGGGTGTCCAGCGTGTGCGCGCTGCCTCGCACGACGACGCTCCAGGCGTCGGCATCCGTGTGATCGTCGACCTCGAAGAGCACCTCGTCGTTGACGGTCAGCTCGACGAGCTTGCTGCCCTCGGCGGTGCGGAAGACGATCGAGGCGCCGTCGGTGACGAAGTTGATCGGGAAGATGTCGATCACGTCGCCGACCCGGGTCACCAGACGACCCAGCTCGGCGCCTCTGAGCCGCTGCCAGCATTCCTCTTCGCTCAGCCGGATGACCGGATCCTCGGTGCTCATGACGCGCTCCTTCCGCCTGTTTCGAGAGTATCCCTGAAGACGGCGACGCGGTACGGGCGAATGCTGCCCGTACCGCGTCGGAAGGAGTGCAGGGGACGCTCAGGCCGTGCGGATGAGCTTCTTGTTGACGAACTCGTCGGCTGCGAGCAGCCCGAGCTCGCGCGAGGTGCCGCTGCGCTTCACACCGCCGAAGGGCAGCTCGGGGCTGTCGGCGAGCGCGATGTTCACGTAGACCATGCCGGCCTCGATGCGGTTCGCGACTCGATCCGCCTGCTCGGGATCGGTCGTGAACACGTACGAGCCGAGACCGAAGGTCGTGTCATTGGCGAGCTCGACGGCGGCGTCCTCGTCGGCGACGCGGTACACGACCGCGGCCGGGCCGAAGAGCTCTTCGCCGTAGACATCCATCTCGGGCGTCACATCGGCGAGCACCGTCGGTGCGAAGAAGGCGCCCTCCCGGGTGCCGCCGGTCAGCAGGGTCGCCCCCTGCGCGATCGCCGTGTCGATCTGCTCCTGCAGACGCTCCGCGGCCGCGAGGGACGACAGCGGGCCGAGCACCGTGTCCTCCTGCGTCGGGTCCTCGGCGGAGACGGCGGCGAGCGACGCCACGAACTTCGAGGTGAACTCGTCGTACAGCTCGTCGACGATCACGAAGCGCTTCGCGCCGTTGCAGGACTGTCCGTTGTTGTCGAGGCGGGCGTCGACGGCGAGCTGCACGACGGAGTCGAGGTCGTCGGTCGAGAGCACGATGAACGGGTCAGACCCTCCCAGCTCGAGCGCGACCTTCTTGAGGTTGCGACCGGCGACCTCGGCGACGGCAGCGCCGGCGCGCTCGGAGCCGGTGACCGAGACGCCGTGCACGCGCGGGTCGGCGATGATCTTCGCCGCCTGCTCATTGGTGGCGTACACGTTCACGTACGCCCCTTCGGGAAGACCCGCATCGCGATAGATGGCCTCGATCGCCGCAGCCGACTCCGGGCACTGCGGAGCGTGCTTGAGGATGATCGTGTTGCCGATCGCCAGGTTCGGAGCCGCGAAGCGGGCCACCTGGTACGCCGGGAAGTTCCACGGCATGATGCCGAGCAGCGCACCGAGCGGGGCGCGGCGCACGACGGCGGTCCCCTCGCCGACGATGTCGAGCGGCTGATCGGCCGTGATCACGTCGATGTTGTCGGCGTAGTACTCGATGATGTCGGCGGCGAACTCGACCTCGCCGACGGCGGCGGCGATCGGCTTGCCCATCTCGCGGACGATGATCGCGCCCAGCTCGTCCTTGCGCTCACGGTGCAGCTCGGCGATGCGGCGGATCACCGCGGCGCGGTCGGCCGGAGCGGTCGCGCCCCACACCTTCGCGGCCGAGGCCGCGGCGGCGATCGCCTGCTCGATCTGCTCGTCGGTGGCGGTGTCGTAGCCGGCGACGGTCTCGCCGGTGGCCGGATTGACGACGGCGTAGTCGGTCATGTCGGTTCCTCTCGTAATGCGCTGGTGGGCCCTCGACGATGCCGAGGGCCCACCACGCGGGTCAGCTGTTGGGAATCAGTGTGTACTTGGTCGACAGGTACTCGTGGATGCCCTCGGCGCCGCCCTCACGGCCGACGCCGGACTGCTTCACGCCGCCGAAGGGAGCCGCGGCGTTGGAGACCACGCCCACGTTCAAGCCCATCATGCCCGTCTCCAGCGCATCGATCATCCGGTGCCCGCGGGCGAGATCCTCGGTGAACACGTACGACACCAGGCCGTACTCGGTGTCGTTCGCCAGACGCACGGCCTCGGCCTCATCGGCGAAGGTCGCGATGGCGAGCACGGGTCCGAAGATCTCCTCGCGCAGGATCGCGCTGCCCGCGACCACCTCGGTGAGCACGGTGGGCTCGTAGAAGGTGCCGGTGCCCTCCAGCGCCTTGCCGCCGGCCAGCACGCGGGCGCCGCGATCGACGGCGTCGCCCACCAGCTCCTCCGCCTTGGCGACGGCGTCCTCGTCGATCAGCGGGCCGATGGCCACGCCGTCTTCGGTGCCGCGACCGATCTTCATCGCCTGCACACGCTCGGCGACCCGGCGGCCGAACTCCTCGGCGACGTCCTGGTGCACGATGAAGCGGTTGGCTGCGGTGCACGCCTGGCCGATGTTGCGGAACTTCGCCGCCATCGCGCCGTCGACCGCCTTATCGAGATCCGCGTCCTCGAAGACGACGAACGGCGCGTTGCCGCCCAGCTCCATCGACACGCGCAGGATGCCGTCGGCAGCCTGCGCGATGAGCTTGCGACCCACCTCGGTCGATCCGGTGAACGACAGCTTGCGCAGGCGCGGGTCGGCGATGATCGGACCGGACAGCGCGCCCGAGCGCGAGGTCTGCACGACGTTGACGACACCGGCGGGCAGACCCGCCTCTTCCAGCAGCTTCGTGAAGAAGATGGTGGTCAGCGGGGTCAGCGCCGGGGGCTTGATGACGACCGTGCAGCCGGCGGCGAGCGCGGGCGCGATCTTGCGAGTCGCCATCGCGAACGGGAAGTTCCACGGCGTGACGAAGAACGACGGGCCCACCGGGCGCTGCGAGACGATCATCTGTCCGGTGCCCTCGGGATTGCTGCCGTAGCGGCCGGAGATGCGCACGGCCTCCTCGCTGAACCAGCGCAGGAACTCACCGCCGTAGACCACCTCGCCGCGCGCCTCGGCGAGCGGCTTGCCCATCTCGAGGGTCATCAGCAGCGCGAGGTCCTCCTTGTGCTGCTGCACGAGGTCGAAGGCGCGACGCAGGATGTCGCTCCGGGTGCGCGGCGCTGTCGCGGCCCAGGCATCCTGAGCCCCGACGGCCGCGTCCAGGGCACGGATGCCGTCGGCCGGCGTCGCGTCGGCGATCGAGGCGATCACCTCGTTGGTCGCGGGGTCGCGCACGTCGAAGGTGCGCCCCTCTTCGGCATCCGTCCACTGCCCGCCGATGAAGAGGCCGCCGGGTACGCGGGAGAGGAGTTCCTGCTCGTTCGATGCGAGTGTCATATTCATCTCGATTCTGTAGGAAGGGATGGTCAGCGCCGGCGGGCGCTGGGCGGGGCATCCACACCCAGCGTCTCACCGCGGAAGAAGGCGGGGGCGAAGATCCGCTGCACGAGCATCAGCACCGCGCCGAAGACCAGCAGGCCGACGCCGATGAAGAACACGATGCCGATGCCGCCCTCGCCGTTCGCATCGACGCCGATCGCGATCGACCCGTAGTCGGGCGCGAGGCTGTCGATCGCCGTGATCACGAAGAGGACCAGCAGGATGATGCCGCCGACGAGCGGACTGGCGAACTTGAAGAAGAAGTCCTTGCCCGAGTCGAACCACTGACGACGGAAGTACCACACGCACGACAGCGCCGTGATGCCGTAGTAGAAGCAGATCATCATGCCGAGCGCGAGGATCGTGTCCCACAGGGCGTCCTCGCTGAGGAAGCGCATCACGGCGTAGAACCCGCCCGCGACGAACGCCGACGCTATCGTGGCGTAGCCCGGGGTGAAGAAGCGCGGGTTGACGCGCGCGAACTTCTTCGGCATCGCGCCATAGTGGCCCATCGCGAGCAGGGTGCGTGCGGGCGAGATGAACGTCGACTGCAGCGACGACGCCGACGAGGTGAGCACGGCGAGGGAGAGCAGGAAGGCGAGGCCGCCCATCACCGGTCCCGACAGCGCGAAGAACACGTTGCCCCCGATGTCCTCGTTCGTCAGGCCCAGGCCCTCGTCGCCGATGCCCGAGTACATCAGGCTGCTGATGGTGAGCATCAGGTAGATGGCGATGATCGAGACCACCGTGAGCATCGCGGCGCGGCCGGGCGTGCGCTCGGGGTCCTTCGCCTCCTCGTTCATCGTGAGGGTGACGTCCCAGCCCCAGAACATGAAGACGGATGCCGACAGACCCATCACGATCATCGAGAGCCCGCCCTGGATCTCGAACGGGTTGAACCACGCGAGCTCGGGCAGGTTCGCCTCGAACGCGCCGCCCTGCACGGTCTCGACGATCGCCATCACGGCGAAGAGCACGAGGATCGCGACCTGGAACGCGACGAGGCCGTACTGAAGCTTCTGCGAGGTCGACACGTCGCGATACGACACCCAGGTGGCGAGGGCGACGAAGATCAGGCACACCGCGACGTTCACGAACGGGTTGCGCGTGATCGACGCGATCTCGTCGTTGCCTGAGATCTGCGCGATCAGCAGGAAGAGGAAGTCCACGGCGATGCCGGCGAGATTCGACAGCACGAGGATCGTCGCGACGATCAGGCCCCACCCTGCCATCCATCCGACGTACGGACCGAACGCACGGGTGGCCCAGGTGAAGCTCGTGCCCGAATCGGGCATGGCCTTGTTGAGCTCGCGGTATCCGAAGGCGACGAGCAGCATCGGGATGAATCCGAGCAGCAGGATCGCGGGCACCTGGAACCCGACGGCGCCCACCGCGCCGCCGATGCCGGCGGTGTAGGTGTAGGCCGGGGCGATGCACGATATGCCCATCACGAGGGCGCCGAGAACGCCGACGGTGCCGACGCTCAGGCCCTTGCGGGAGATTCCGGTCGTTACTCCGGAGTCGGGCGCCATCGCCCGATCGGTGCTGGACATCAACGTTCTCCTGCTTCGGCGCGGGTGCGCGGGACGACGATCATGGGGACGGGCAGCTCGTGCAGCATCTTCGCCGCTGTCGAGCCGAGGAAGAGACGACGGGGCTGGGCGAGACGGCTGGAGCCGACCATGACGACCTCTCCCGGATGCCAGCGCAGGTGCGCAACGGCATCTTCGACGCTGTCTCCTGCGGCGCGCTCGACCTCGACGGCGACGCCCTCGGGAAGGGATGCCCGCACCTGGGCGAGCACGTCCTCTCCGTGCGCGTCCTGCGCCAGGGTGATCGCCCCGGTGTCGAGGCCGGTGGGCACGTCGAAGGGCACGAGCGAGACGAGGCGCAGGGTGCCGCGGGCTGCGGTGGCGAGCTCGACGGCGGCGTCGAGCAGGGCATCGGCGCCGGCGCGGGTGCCGACCGCCGCGGTCACCCGAGGGATCGGCATTCCGGCGTCGGTGTCGCGGTGCGAGCCGGCAGGTGCCAGGGCGACGGGGATGGGCGAGGAGTGCACGAGCTCGGATGCCACCGAACCGAGCCGGTGTCGGCCGAGGGTGGAGCCGTTTCCGGCGCCCACGACGATGAGGCGCGCGTCGAATTCCTCACCGGCGGCGATGATGCCCTCGGCGAAGGACTCGTTGAAGCGCACGTGTCCGAGGCAGCGGATGTCGGCGGGCACCTGGGCGACGGCCGCTCGCAGCCATTCCTCGGCCTGGCCGCGCACGTGCGCCTCGAAGGCACGCTCCGGCGGGACCACCCCCGAGCTGCGGGTGCCTTCCGGCGGAAGAACGATGACGAGTTCGAGGTGCGCGTCGATGCTGCGCGCCAGCCTCGCCCCGAGAGCGAGGGCGTCGGCCCCGGCATCCGTCGCCGTGTAGCCGACGACGATCGACCCGGTCATGCCTCAACGACCTCGGCGCCGGCCTTCTCGAGGATCTGCGCGGCGGCGAGCCGACCCATCCGGATCGCGCCGTCGACGTGCTGGTACCCGGCGCCCGCCATGTCGCTGCAGGCGAAGTGGATCGGACCGACGGCGGCGCGCAGATCGGCGCCGTAGCGGTGCAGACCGCCCATGTCGAAACTCGCGGCGTAGGCGCCGCGTGTCCACTCCTCGCTGCCCCAGTCGCTCTCGTAGTACACCACCGGGTTCTTCGCCTCGGGGCCGTAGTAGTGCGACAGCGACTCGAGGATGCGCTCCTTGCGCTCCTCGGCGCTCAGGGTGAACAGGTCGTCGGCGTTCTGGTCGCTGACGAAGCCGACCAGCGTGCCGCGCTCATCGCCGTGGTTGGTGTTGTCGTACGCCTCGTGAGAGAGCTCGTACGGGCTGAACGCGGTGCCGCTGAGGCCCTGCTCGCGCCAGAACGGGCGGTCGTAGACGGCGTGCACCTTGATCACGAAGCCCATCGAGAGGTGCTGGTGCAGCTGGTGCTGGCGGCGAGGCAGCGGTGGCACGAACGAGATGCGGTCGTACAGCACGGGTGCGTGCGCGAGGATCGCGTGCCTGGCGCGGACGATCATGCCGTCGGCGTGCGCGACGACTCCCCCCTCCGACCACTCCAGGGTGCGCACCGGCTGGTTCAGGAACACGTCGTCGCCGAGCCGCTCGGCGAGCAGCAGCGGAACCTGCTGGAGGCCTCCCACGACCCGCTTGTCGAGGATGAAATCGGCGTCGACGAGGTTCGAGTACGAGCCGGCCGAGGCGGCCATCAGCAGCGACTGCAGCAGGGAGAACGCGTGGGTCGGCTTGGTGAGCATGGCGGATCCGGTGGCGAACGCGAGGTTGCGCACGGCCTCGTCGTCGTCGGTCTGCTGGCGCAGCCAGGCATCCCAGGTGATCGCGTCCCACTCGGCGGCGTTCGGGTGCTCCCACGGACGGTCGGGATCGATCTCGGCGACCATCGCGTCGAGGCGCTCGGTGATCTCCGCGATCGTCGCCTCGGTCTCTTCAGAGACGGGGAACATCTCACCGGTGAAGCGGTGCAGCGTGCCGTCGGGGCCGACGTAGACGCTGTCGCCCTCGCGGTAGCGGTCGAAGGTCTCGAGGCCGAGCTCGACGATCGTCTCCTTCAGGGCATCCTGATCGGGCGAGACCCACTGCCCGCCGATCTCGAGCATCGCGCCCTCGATCGTGTCGGTCCACAGGCGCCCGCCCACGCGGTCCCGCGCCTCGAGCACGGCCACCGACAGGCCGGCCCTGCGCAGCTCGTTCGCCGCGGTGGTGCCGGCGGCTCCCGCGCCGACGATGACGACGTCGCGCGTGATCTCATGCTCTGCCATGGGTGATCTCCTTTGATGCGGAATGTTCGTCGGGAATGTGTCGGCCGCGACCCCTGATCCCCCGACCAGGGTCGCGGCCGACCGTCTCAGGCGCGCTCGAGTGCGGTGGCGAGGACGTCGAGGCCCTCGTTCAGCAGGTCGTCGCCGATCGACAGCGGCGGCAGGAAGCGGATGACATTGCCGAACGTGCCGCAGGTGAGGATGATGACGCCCTCGGCGACGCAGGCCTTGGCGACCGCTGCGGTCAGCGCGGCATCGGGAGCGCCCGTCTCGGCGTCGACGAACTCGACGGCGATCATGGCGCCGTGCCCGCGGATGTCGCCCAGTCGGGCGTCGCTGTCGCGCATCGCCCCCAGGCGCGTGGTGAGCACCTCGCCGATCTGGCGGGCGCGTTCGATGAGGCCGTCGTTCTCGAAGGCGTCGATCGCGGCGAGCGCTGCGGCGCAGGCGATCGGGTTGCCGCCGTAGGTGCCGCCGAGGCCGCCCGCATGCGCCGCGTCCATGATCTCGGCGCGGCCGGTGACGCCGGCGAGCGGGAGACCGGCGGCGATGCCCTTGGCGGTGGTGACCAGGTCGGGCTCGATGCCGAAGATCTCGCTGGCGAACATCGCGCCGGTGCGGGCGAAGCCCGTCTGCACCTCATCGGCGATGAAGACCACGCCGTTGTCGCGGCACCAGGCGACGACGGCATCGAGGAACCCGTCGGCGGGGACGATGAACCCGCCCTCACCCTGGATCGGCTCGATGATCACGGCGGCCAGGCTGTCTGCCCCGATCTGCTTCTCGATGAGGGTGATGGCGCGCTCGGCCGCCTCGGCGCCGGTCAGGCCGTCACGGTACGGGTACGAGCCGGGCACGCGGTAGACCTCGGGCGCGAACGGACCGAAGCCGGCCTTGTACGGCATCGCCTTTGCGGTGAGCGCCATGGTGAGGTTGGTGCGGCCGTGATAGCCGTGGTCGAAGGCGACCACCGCCTGGCGGCCGGTGTGCTTGCGGGCGATCTTGATGGCGTTCTCGACGGCCTCCGCGCCGGAGTTGAACAGGGCGGTCTTCTTGGCGAAGTCGCCCGGCGTGAGGCGGTTGAGCGCCTCGGCGACGTCGACGTACGACTCGTACGGCGAGACCATGAAGCAGGTGTGGGTGAACTGCGCGGCCTGCGCCGCGACGGCGGCCGCGACCTTCGGGTGCGCGTTGCCGACACTGGTCACGGCGATTCCCGAGCCGAGGTCGATGAGCGAGTTGCCGTCGGCGTCGACGACGACGCCGCCGCCCGCGGCGACGACCGAGACGGGCATGGAGTGCGCGACCCCCGACGCGACCGCGTCGGCCTTGCGGGCGAGGATCGCCGCCGAGCGCGGCCCGGGGAGTTCTGTGACGATGCGACGGACCTGCTCGAGGGTCGGTCCGCCTGCGGGAATCGTGGAGGTCTCGTCGATGAGGGTCATGAGGCGAGGCTACGACTCGGTTCGGCCGGATGCACTCGCCGGAGCGTACACTTCTGAATACGCTTTCGCCGTACCGTACAAGAACGAGGAGACATCGGTGGAGATCGCCGCCCCGCCCACGCTGCGCACACTGCTCGGGCGCGCGGATCTGCGATTGAGCCTGGTATCCGCCGAGGACTCCCTCGCCCTCGGATCGCTCGACCTGCCCGTTCGCGGTGTGCACAGCTCCGACCTCGTCGATCCCACGCCGTTCCTCGCCGACGATCTGGTGCTGATGACCGCGGGCAGCCAGTTCGCCGAGCACGACGAGCGTGGGGTCGCCGACTACGTCGCCCGTCTCGTGCGCCGCGGCGTGCGAGCGCTGGGTTTCGGCTCGGGTGTGCACCGGGTGGGACCGCCCGACGAGCTCGTCGTCGCGTGTGCGACGGCGGGACTCGCCCTGTTCGATGTGCCCTACGACATCCCCTTCATCGCGGTCGCCCGCGCGCACGCGGAGGCGATGGCCTCGCACGCGTATGCGCGACGCACCTGGGCGCTGGAGGTGCAACGGGCTCTGGCCGTGGCGGCCCTGCGTCCGCGGGGGCTGGAGGCCACGCTCGCGGAGCTCGCTCGGCGGCTCGGCTGCTGGGTGGGGCTGTTCGATTCGAGCGGGACGATCGCTCAGGAGCATCCGTCCGCTCTCGTCCGCGGTGCGGAAGCCGTCGCGGACGCCGTCGCCGACCTGCTGGGCAGGGGAACGACCGCGACGCGCTCGCTCGACGTGGCCGACGGCACCGTGACGCTCTTCACCCTCGGCCGCAGCTCGCAGCTGAAGGGGGTGATCGCCGTCGACCTCAGCCCCATCGATGCCGAGGCGCGCGCCGTCATCACCACGGCGATCGCCATGGCAGGCCTGGCGCTCGAGCAGAGCGAGCAGCTCGCCCGCGGCCGCCGCAGGATGCACACCCAGCTGCTCGCCTCGCTGCGTGCGGATGATCCCACCCTCGCCCGGCGCACCCTCGGCGCGCTGCCTCCCGCGCCGATGGTCGTGGCGACCGCCGCCGACGCGCCGGTCGATGCGATCGTCGGCTGGTTCGAGCGGCAGCGGTCGGTAGGCGGCACCGTCTCATTCGTCGGGGAGGATGCCGACGGACTGACGATATGCCTCGGCGCATCGTCGCGAGGGCTGCTCGATCAGGTGGCGGAGCGCTTCGGCATCCGGATCGGCGTATCCGAGCCCGCAGAGTACGCCGCATTCTCGCACGCGCATGCGCAGGCCACGACCGCTCTGCAGCGTGCCGGCGGCGGAGGGGTGATCGGCTACCACGACGTCGAATCCGGCGGGGTGCTCGACGCCCTCGTCTCGGCCGAGATGCGCACGCTGGCCCGCACCAGGCTCGCACCGCTGCGCGCGCACGACGCCACTACGGGCGCCGAGCTCGAGCGGACCCTGCGTACCTGGCTCGAGCACGACGCCCGCGGCGAGCAGACCGCGGCGGCTCTCGGCATCCACCGGCACACTCTTCGCAGCCGCATCGCGCAGGCCGCGACGCTGCTCGGCAGCGATCTGTCGTCCTTCCCCGCTCGCGCGGAGCTGTGGGCGACGCTGCGTGCGGCCGGGTGACTGCGCGAACTCAGCGCGGTGCGTGCGCCTCGAGGAACTCGTACACATCCGTCGTGTCGACGCCCGGGAACGATCCGGTCGGCAGCGTCGCGAGCAGGGTGCGCGGGGTGCGCACGTTCGGCCAGGCCTGGTCGCGCCAGCGCTGCTCGAGCTCGGCGGGCGCGCGCCGGCAGCACGTCTCGACGGAGTGCTTCGACACGCCGCGGTTGGGCGTGTCGCGGCCGACGAACCATTTCGTGTCGTCGAAGCGCACACCCACGCTCACCGAGTGCAGGCCCTCGCTCGACGGCTCGACGCGCGCCGTGCACCAGTAGGTGCCGTTGCCCGTGTCGGTGTACTGGTAGTACGGGTTGAACCGGTCGTCGACGTCGAACACCTCGCGGCTCGTCCACCGGCGGCAGCACATCTGCCCCTCGATCGAGCCGAGGCGGTCGGTCGGGAAGTTCACGTCGTCGTTCTCGTACGCCTTGGTGATGGTTCCCGACTCGTGCACCTTGAGGAAATGAACCGGGATGCCGAGGTGCCGGGTCGCCAGGTTGGTGAAGCGGTGGGCGGCGGTCTCGTACGAGACCGAGTACGCGTCGCGGACGTCTTCGATGGAGATGGCGCGTCGCTCCTTGGCGTCCTGCAGCACCGGCACGACGTGGGATTCGGGCACGAGCAGGGCGCCGGTGAGGTAGTTCGTCTCGACGCGCTGGCGCAGGAACTCGGCGTAGCTGCGCGGCTCCGAGTGACCGAGGATGCGGCTCGACAGCGCCTGCAGCACGGCCGTGCGCGCGTCGCCCTTGGCGGGAATGCTGCTCGAGAGATACAGCCGGCCGTGCGCGAGGTCGGCGACGCTGCGGGTCGACTGCGGCAGGTCGGACGCGTAGTGCAGGGTGAAGCCGAGGTGCGCGGCGATCTCAGACGCGGTGCGCTGCGTGAGCGGCCCCCCTGGGTGGTCGACGGCGTCGAGGATCTCGCGGGCCTGCGCCTCGAGATCGGCGAAGTAGTTGTCCTGTGTGCGCATCAGGTGACGCAGCTCGAGGTTGGCGCGACGCGCCTCCTCCGGGGTCGCCGCGCGCTCGTCGCGCAGTCGCTCGATCTCGCCGTGCAGCGCGAGCATCGCATCGATCGCGTCATCCGACAGGGACTTCCCGATCCGGAATGCGGGGATGCCAAGGGCGCGGAACGTCTGCCCCTTCATGGCGCGCTCGAGGGCGATCTCCTTCGTAGCCCTCTCGTCGAGCGGCTCGCCCTCGAGCAGGCCATCGAGGCTGGTGCCGAGCACCTTCGCGATCGTCTGCAGCAGGGTGAGCTTCGGTTCCCGCTTGCCGGTCTCGAACATCGACACCTGACTGGGCGCACGGTCGATGCGTGTCGCGAGCTCTTCCAGCGTCATGCCCTGCGCGGTGCGCAGCTGGCGGATGCGCCGGCCGATGGTCAGCGCATCGGAGCCGTCGTGATCCTGATCCGGGGTCATGGGAAGCAGTCTGTCACAGAAACAGAAATCTGGCCGAACTTCTCCCCCGGAATGGTCAAGCGCTCCGGCGTTCTTCACCCACAGTGGTCTCAAAGCCCGGTTTCCCGGGCCGACCGCACATCTCACGGAGGAGACAGATCATGAGCATTCCCACTGCGACCGCACCGACTCGCACCGTCGTCGACGCAGCCGTCTCCGCCGGACTCGGCCCGACGCTGCACATCACCGGACCGGTGCTCGAGCGCCAGGACGAGATCCTCACCGCGCCGGCGATCGCGTATCTCACCGAGCTGCATCACCGCTTCGGCGGACGTCGTCACGACCGGCTCGCCGACCGGATGCGCCGCCGCTTCGAGATCGGCAACGGGCACGACCCGCGCTTCCGCGACGACACCGCGCACATCCGCGACGACACCGACTGGCGGGTCGCCGGAGCCGGTCCCGGCCTCGAGGACCGTCGCGTGGAGATCACCGGCCCGACCGACCCGAAGATGACCATCAACGCCCTGAACTCCGGAGCCAACGTGTGGCTCGCCGACCTCGAGGACGCCACCAGCCCGACCTGGCGCAACATCATCGGCGGTCAGCTGTCGCTGCGCGACGCGATCCGCGGCGAGCTCACCCACACCTCGGGCGACGGCAGGGAGTACCGGGTCACCGCCGAGCGGACGCCCACCATCGTGATGCGCCCGCGCGGCTGGCACCTGAGCGAGAAGCACATCGACTTCACCGACCGCACGGGTCGCCGGCTCGCCGCATCCGGGTCGCTGGTCGACTTCGGGCTGTACTTCTTCCACAACGCGCAGGCCCTCATCGACGCGGGCCGCGGACCGTACTTCTACCTCGCCAAGCTCGAGTCCAGCGAAGAGGCCCGTCTCTGGAACGACATCTTCTCGTTCAGCGAGGAGTACCTCGGCCTGCGACACGGCACCATCCGCGCGACGGTGCTGATCGAGACCCTCCCGGCCGCCTTCGAGATGGACGAGATCCTCTACGAGCTGCGCGACCACTGCGCCGGCCTCAACGCCGGCCGCTGGGACTACATCTTCTCGATCATCAAGAACTACCGTGGCCGCGGCGCGCGGTTCGTGCTGCCCGACCGCAGCGAGGTCACGATGACCGTCCCGTTCATGCGGGCGTACACCGAGCTGCTGGTGAAGACCTGCCACCGGCGCGGAGCGCACGCGATCGGCGGCATGAGCGCGTTCATCCCCAGCCGCCACGACGCCGAGGCCACCGCCCGTGCGCTCGAGAAGGTGGCCGCCGACAAGCGTCGCGAGGCGGGTGACGGCTTCGACGGCACCTGGGTCGCCCATCCCGACCTCATCGCCACCGCGAGGGCCGAGTTCGACGCCGTGCTCGGCGAGCGCCCGAACCAGCTCGACCGCAGGCGCGATGACGTGGAGGTGACGGCATCGCAGCTGCTCGACCTGCGCATCGGCCGTCCGGTGACCGATGCCGGCGTGCGCGAGAACGTCTCGGTGGCCATCCGCTACCTCGAGGCGTGGCTGCGCGGTCAGGGCGCCGTGGCGATCGACGGCCTCATGGAAGACGCGGCCACCGCGGAGATCAGCCGCTCGCAGGTGTGGCAGTGGATCCACCAGGACCGCCGCACCGAGGCGGGGACGGCGATCACGGTCGAGCACGTCGAAGGCCTGATCCGCGAGGTGCTCGCCGAAGCCCCCCGCAGCGCCGGCGACCGCTTCGATGACGCCGCCGAGATCTTCCGCGAGGTCACCCTTCAGCCCGAGTTCCCGGCCTTCCTCACCCTGCCGGCGTACTCGCGCTATCTGACCGACAACGACTGACCCGTCCCCACCCAACACGAAGGATTCGCCATGACCCGCTACCAGGACGACATCGACGCCATCCAGCAGCTGAAGGCCGCGCAGGGCGCCGGCTGGAGTGCCATCGACCCCGAATCGGCCGCGCGCATGCGCGCGCAGAACCGCTTCCGCACGGGACTCGAGATCGCGCAGTACACCGCCGACATCATGCGCCGCGACATGCAGGAGTACGACGCCGACTCCTCGGTCTTCACCCAGTCGCTCGGCGTCTGGCACGGCTTCATCGGCCAGCAGAAGATGATCTCGATCAAGAAGCACATGAAGTCGACGAACAAGCGCTACCTGTACCTGTCAGGCTGGATGGTCGCGGCCCTGCGCTCGGAGTTCGGACCCCTTCCCGATCAGTCGATGCACGAGAAGACCGCGGTTCCCGCGCTGATCGAAGAGCTCTACACCTTCCTCCGGCAGGCGGATGCCCGTGAGCTCGACCTCCTGTTCACTCAGCTCGACGCCGCCCGGGCTGCCGGCGATGAGACCGCTGCCGAGTTCATCCAGTCGCAGATCGACGGCTTCGAGACCCACGTCGTGCCGATCATCGCCGACATCGACGCCGGCTTCGGGAACCCGGAGGCGACGTACCTGCTCGCGAAGAAGATGATCGAGGCAGGCGCCTGCGCCATCCAGATCGAGAACCAGGTGTCGGACGAGAAGCAGTGCGGTCACCAGGACGGCAAGGTGACCGTCCCCCACGAGGACTTCCTCGCGAAGATCAACGCGGTGCGCTACGCCTTCCTCGAGCTCGGCATCGACAACGGTGTCATCGTCGCCCGCACCGACTCCCTCGGCGCCGGGCTCACGCAGAAGATCGCCGTCTCACGCCAGCCGGGCGATCTGGGAGATCTGTACAACTCGTTCCTCGACGTCGACGACATCGCCGCCGACGACCTCGGCGACGGCGATGTGGTGATCAAGCGCGACGGCCGGCTGGTGCGCCCGAAGCGCCTGCCGAGCAACCTGTACCGGTTCCGACCCGGAACCGGCGAGGACCGCGTGGTGCTGGACTGCATCACCTCGCTGCAGCACGGCGCCGATCTGCTGTGGATCGAGACCGAGAAGCCGCACGTCGAGCAGATCGCCGGCATGGTCGATCGCATCCGCGAGGTGGTTCCGAACGCGAAGCTGGTCTACAACAACAGCCCGTCGTTCAACTGGACGCTGAACTTCCGGCAGCAGGCGTACGATCTGCTCGCCGAGCGCGGAGACGACGTCTCGGCATACGACCGCGACAAGCTCATGAGCGTCGAGTACGACGACACCGAGCTCGCGGCGCTGGCCGACGAGAAGATCCGCACGTTCCAGAGCGACGGGTCGGCAAGGGCCGGCATCTTCCACCACCTCATCACCCTGCCGACGTACCACACGGCCGCACTGTCGACCGATGACCTCGCGAAGGGGTACTTCGGCGACGAGGGCATGCTGGCGTACGTGAAGGGCGTGCAGCGCCGCGAGATCCGCGAGGGCATCGCCACCGTCAAGCACCAGAACATGGCGGGCTCCGACCTCGGCGACAACCACAAGGAGTACTTTGCCGGCGAGGCCGCGCTGAAGGCGGGCGGCCAGCACAACACCATGAACCAGTTCAGCTGACCCGCCCTTCGGCGGGCTCAGGGACCCATCCTGGGACGCTGAGCCTGTCGAAGCGCACGCCTTGGGCCTCTGAGAATGTCGAAACCGCCCTTCGGCAGGCTCAGGGGCCCCATATGTGAGCCCGACGAGGGTCCCTGATAGGAGTGAGTCATGACATCCACCGCTGACCTCTACGACGTGCACGGCGACGACCTGCAGTCCCTGTCCCTTCAGCTGCGCTCGTTCGGCGGGCGCAGCTCATTCGAAGGCCCGATCCGCACGGTGCGGTGCTTCCAGGACAACGCGCTGCTGAAGTCGCTGCTCTCGTCCCCCGGCGAGGGCGCGGTGCTCGTCGTCGACGGCGACGGGTCGTACGGCACGGCGCTGATGGGCGACATGATCGCGCAGCTCGCGATCGACAACGGCTGGGCCGGCGTCGTCATCCACGGCTGCATCCGCGACAGCGTCGCGATATCGGCCATGCCACTCGGCGTGAAGGCGCTCGGCACCAATCCGCGCAAGAGCGGCAAGCAGGGCACCGGCGAGGCCGACGTCACCGTCGAGTTCGGCGGCGTCACCTTCCGCCCGGGTGCGCGAGTGTACGCCGACGAGGACGGCGTGCTCGTCGAGCACTGAGCACGGCATCCGGCATCGCGCACCCGACCCAGCAAGAATCCCGATTTCTCCGGATCGCGCGGTTTCGCGGTTTCTCGCCTGCGAATCCGACCGGTGCGGCGCCCGCCGCCGCGAGTACGATCGGAGTCGTGACCGAACGCGCCCCTCTCTCCCGCAAACTGTCCGCCATCGCCGAATCCGCCACTCTGAAGGTGGATGCCAAGGCCAAGGCCCTCAAGGCCGAGGGCAAGCCCGTCATCTCGTATGCCGCCGGCGAGCCCGACTTCGCGACGCCGCAGTTCATCGTGGATGCGGCGGCGAAGGCCCTCGCCGACCCGGCGAACTACCGCTACACCCCCGCCGCGGGTCTTCCCGAGCTGCGCGAGGCGATCGCCGCGAAGACGCTGCGCGACTCGGGCCTGGAGGTCTCGCCGTCGCAGATCATCGTCACCAACGGCGGCAAGCAGTCGGTGTATCAGGCGTTCCAGGCGGTCGTGAACCCCGGCGACGAGGTGCTGCTGCCCGCACCGTACTGGACGACCTATCCCGAGGCGATCCAGCTCGCCGACGGCGTGCCCGTCGAGGTGTTCGCGGGCGCAGACCAGGAGTACAAGGTCACCGTCGAGCAGCTCGAGGCCGCGCGCACCGAGCGCACCACCGTGCTCGTGTTCGTCTCGCCGTCGAACCCGACGGGCTCGGTCTACACCGCCGACGAGACGAAGGCGATCGCCGAGTGGGCACTCGAGCACGGCATCTGGGTCATCAGCGACGAGATCTACCAGAACCTGACGTATGAGGGTGCGAAGGCCACCTCGATCGTCGAGGCGCTGCCCGCGATCGCGAACCAGACCATCCTCGTCAACGGCGTCGCGAAGACGTACGCGATGACCGGCTGGCGGGTCGGCTGGATGGTGGGGCCGGCGGATGCCATCAAGGTCGCCGCCAATCTGCAGTCGCACCTGTCGAGCAACGTCAACAACGTCGCCCAGCGCGGCGCGATCGCGGCTCTGAACGGCCCGCAGGACGAAGCCGAGAAGATGCGCGAGGCGTTCGATCGCCGTCGCAAGCTGATCGTGGCGGAGCTGTCGAAGATCGAGGGGATGGTCGTGCCCACCCCGACCGGCGCCTTCTACGTCTACCCCGACGTGCAGGGTCTGCTCGGCCGCACCTGGACTCGGCGCGACGGCAGCACCGTGACGCCGACCACCTCGCTTGAGCTCGCCGACTTCATCCTCGACGAGGCCGAGGTAGCCGTCGTGCCGGGCGAGGCCTTCGGCCCCTCGGGCTACCTGCGCCTGTCGTACGCACTGGGAGATGACCAGCTGCTCGAGGGCGTGCAGCGCCTGCAGCGCCTCTTCTCGGCCTGAGGTCGGTCACCGGCTGCTCGACACTCGATACCGGGGTCTGCCGTCAGCCCTGGTATCCGATGAGCCAGGGCACGCCGAAGCGGTCGACGAGCGTGCCGTCGTGGTCGCCCCACGGGCGCTTCTGCAGCGGGTCGATGATGCTGCCGCCCTCGGCGAGCGCGTCGAACCACGCCGCGGGCGTCTCAGGCTCCGCGGCACCCAGAAGCGAGAAGAACATGCCGTTCATCGACACCGTGCTCTCGCCGGCCGCGGCATCCGCCGCCGCCAGCTCGATCGGGCCGTCGAGCATGCCATGCGCGATCGCGTCGCCGGGACCGTCGGCGCGCCCCGCCTCGGCATAGGTGAACAGCCGCGTCTCACCGCCGAACACCGATGCGTAGAACGACAGCGCCTCTGCGGCGCTGCCGGGGAAGAGCAGATACGGGATCAGTCCGGCCATCCGGCGAGTGTACGCGCGGTGCCCCGTTCGATCTACAGGTCGACGCCGACGAGCACCGGCTCGGGCTGCAGCAGCAGGCCGAACTCGGCGTGCACGCGGCTCTGGATGAACCTGGCCAGCTCGCTCAGCTCGGCCGCGGTCGCGCCGCCCCTGTTGCTGAGCGCGAGCGCGTGCTTGGTCGACAGCCCCGCGCGGGACTGCGGCAGACGGAATCCCTTGCGGATGCCGGTGTTCTCGATCAGCCATGCGGCGCTGACCTTCACCGAGGCGACGGGCTTCTCCTCCCGCGGTGCGAGTCCGTAGTACGAGTCCAGCGGGATGACGGTCACCGAGTCGAGATCCGGCTCGACAGGCCACCGCGGGCACTCCGGCGGGAGGGTCCGCGCCACGGGCTCGGGCACGATCGCATTCTGGAAGAACGAGCCGGCGCTCCACGTGTCGGGGTCGTCGGCGTCGAGCAGCATGCCCTTCGCGGCGCGCGTCTCGAGGATCCGGGAGCGCACCCAGGCGAGCGGAACGGCCTCGTAGTCCTCCAGTCCCAGGGCTCGGCGCAGCTGCTCGCCGCGCACCACGCGCCCCGCATCGCCCGTGACGGCGAGGTCGAGGGTCACCGAGACGATCACGGCGCGTCGGCCCTCGGCCTCGCCGTAGTGGTGCTTGAGCACGGAGGTGCGAAAGCCCAGGCCGAGATCGGCCGCCGGCAGCACGACGGGGGTGTCTTCGTGCTCGTCGATCAGCTCGACCTCGACGAGCGTCTCCTGGATCTCCTGCCCGTACGCCCCCACGTTCTGCACCGGAGCGGCGCCGACGGTGCCGGGGATTCCGCTCATCGCCTCGATGCCGGCGTAACCGCGCTCGACGGTGTAGGCGACCAGGGCATCCCAGTTGTGTCCGGCCTGCACGCGCAGCCGGACGCGGCCCTCGTGCGGCGACGGCAGCTCTTCGATGCCCTCGGTGAGCACACGGATCACCGTGCCCTCGAAGGGCGCATCGCCGACGAACAGGTTCGATCCGCCTCCCAGCACGAACCAGTCCTCACCGGCTGCCCAGACATCCTGCAGCGCGGCAAGCAGCTGTTCGCGGGTGCGCGCCTCGAGCATCCGCTGCGGGGCCGCGCCGGTGCGCAGCGTGGTGAGCTCGCGCAGGGCGACGGGGGTGACCTCGATCACGTCGGCGGATGCCATGTCAGAGCGCGACCCGCAGCTGGGCCTTCACGAGCACGGTCGTCTCGGCCGCCTTCACGGTGAGATCGATGCGCGCAGCGACCTCGTCGACGGCGCCGACCTTCGCGACGATCTGCACGTCGGCGCCCGCCTCGGCGTCGACCACGACCGGCTTGGTGAAGCGGACGCCGTAGTCGACCACGCGCGTGTCGGCGGGCAGAGCGGAGAGCACGACCGACGAGGCGATGCCCATGGTCAGCATCCCGTGCGCGAGTACGCCGGGGAGGCCCACCGCGGCGGCCACGTCATCGCGGTAATGGATCGGGTTGAAGTCGCCGGAGGCGCCGGCGTAGCGCACGAGCGATTCGCGGGTGAGGTGCACGATGCGCTCGGCGATGACGTCACCGACGGTGAACTCGGCCATCACGCGGCCTCCCCTTCGCTGTCGGAGCCGACCAGCAGCACGCTGACGGCCGTGACGACGTGCGCGCCCGCGGCATCGGTGATGCTCGCCTCGCTCGTGATCATCGCGTTGCCGCTCATCGATCGGATGCCCGTGACGGCCAGCTGCGCGGTGAGCTCGTCTCCGGCGACGATCGGTCGCGTGTACCGGAAGCGCTGCTCGGCATGGATCGTGCGCGCGAGGACGATGCCCGAGTCGGGCTCGCTGAGCAGCTGCTGCAGAGTGAGGTCCTGGATCACCATCGGGAATGTGGGCGGCGCCACGACATCGGAATAGCCTGCGGCACGAGCCGCGTCGACATCGATGTGCTGCGGGGCGTCGGCGAAGACGGCGCGGGCGAACTCGCGCACCTTCTCACGGCCGACGAGGTACGGGGCCGTCGGCGGGAACTCCCTGCCGACCAGTTCACTGTTCACGGGCACCCCACGATCCTACCGGGGAGCCCTGAACGCGCTCTGCCTGGCGGGCCGTGCGAATGCCTCAGCGGGTGCGCGACCGCAGTGCCTTCAGCGCCATCTGCACGGCGATCACGACGAGATACGCCGCGAAGAGGATGTTGCCGGCGAACGGGTCGATCATCGTCGCGAGCCAGGCGCCGAGCGCGGTCGTCGTGCAGGCGGAGACGCCGATCAGGGCGGCCGCCACCAGGTCGACGTTGTGGTGACGCAGATTGCCGATGGTCCCAGAGACGGCTGTCGGGATCATCATCAGCAGGGAGGTGCCCTTGGCGACGAGGTCGCTCGTGCCGAAGCCGAGCATGAGAACGGGGACGACGACCACCCCGCCGCCCACGCCGATCAGTCCCGCGATGACGCCGGTGACCACGCCGACCGCCACGAGCGCGATGCCGTTGAGCCAGCCGAGCTCGAATTCGGCGGCCCGTGAGGGGATCACGATGAAGAGGCTCACGATGACGACGAGCAGGAAGGCGACGAAGCCCCAGCGCAGGGCTGTCTGCGAGACGCGGGGAAGCAGCCGCGAGCCGATCTGCGCACCCACCACCGCGCCGGCGGCGAGGATCAGCGCGGGGAGCCATGCCACCGAGCCCGACATCGCGTACGAGATGACGCCGACGCTCGCGGTCGGGACGATCGCCGCCAGCGACGTGCCGGCTGAGATCCGCTGACCGAAGCTGAGCAGCAGCACCAGCAGCGGCACGATCACCGTGCCGCCTCCCACCCCGAACAGCCCCGAGAGCAGGCCCGCTGCAAGCCCGATGCCGATGAAGGAGAGGTAGGCGCGGGGCCCCCGGGTGATGGCCTGGTGCTCTGCGTTCACGCAGTTCAGACTATCGCCGGCGGCCCCGCGCTCCTGAGCCGAGCCCGCTCGGCATCCGGCCCTCTCGGCTCAGACCTCCTGGTCGGCCTTGATCGGAACGGCGATCGACTCGGTCAGCGCCCGCTCGTAGCGGCGCTGTCGCCGCCGCAGCCAGAGTCCGCCCGCGACCAGCACCGCGAGCACCGCGTACGCGGTGGCCGCGAACGGCTGCGCGACCAGCGTCGACAGGTCGCCCTGGCTCAGCTGCAGCGCCTTGCGCAGATACTCCTCCCCCATCGGGCCCAGGATCATGCCGACGACCAGCGGAGCCACGGGGTACCCGAAGCGGCGCATGAAGTACCCGAGCACGCCGATCACCGCGAGGATGAGGATGTCGACGACCGCGAAGTTCAGCGCGTAGGCGCCGAAGGCGGCGAACAGCAGGATGCCCGCGTAGAGATAGGGGCGCGGGATCTGCAGCAGCTTCACCCACATCCCCACCAGCGGCAGGTTCAGCACGATGAGGATGACGTTGCCGAGGTACAGGCTCGCCACCAGCGCCCACACGAGAGCGGGCTGGGTCTGGAACAGCTGCGGCCCGGGCTGCAGACCGTACGCCTGGAAGGCGACCAGGATGATCGCCGCGGTCGCCGTGGTCGGCAGCCCCAGCGTCAGCAGCGGCACGAGGACCCCGGCCGCTGCGGCGTTGTTGGCCGATTCGGGTCCGGCGACGCCCTCGATGGCGCCGTGTCCGAACTCCTTCTTGTGCTTCGACAGCTTGCGTTCGGTGGCGTACGAGAGGAAGGTCGCGACGTCGGCGCCGCCCGCCGGGATGGTGCCGATCGGGAAGCCGATCGCGGTGCCGCGCAGCCACGGCTTCCACGAGCGCTTCCAGTCGTCCCTGCTCATCCAGCTGCGCCACCCGCCGGTGACCGGGATGACGTCGATCCCGCCGTGCCGCAGACGCGCGGCGATGTACAGCGTCTCCCCCACTGCGAACAGGCCGACGGCGACGAGCACGATGTCGATGCCGTCCGACAGGGGCAGCAGCCCCAGCGTGTAGCGCTGCTGAGCGGTCAGCGTGTCGGTGCCGACCAGGCCCAGGAAGAGGCCGACGCCGAGCGACGTCATGCCGCGCGGCACGGAGCTGCCGATCAGGGCACCCACGGTGACGAAGGCGATGACGATGAGCGCCACATAATCCGCGGGGCCGAGGTTCACGGCGAACTGCGCGAGCACCGGTGCGAGCAGCGTGAGCCCCACCGTCGCGATCGTGCCGGCGATGAACGAGCCGATCGCCGCTGTCGCGAGCGCGGCCGCGCCGCGGCCGAGCTTGGCCATCCTGTTGCCCTCGATCGCCGTCACGATCGAGGCGGACTCTCCCGGGGTGTTGAGCAGGATGCTGGTGGTCGAGCCGCCGTACATCCCGCCGTAGTAGATGCCGGCGAAGGTGATGAGAGCGGCCGTCGGGTCGAGGGTGTAGGTCAGCGGCAGCAGCAGCGCCACCGTCATGGCCGGTCCGATCCCGGGCAGCACCCCGACGGCCGTGCCGACCAGCACACCGAAGAAGGCGAAGACGAGGTACTGCGGCTGCAGCGCGGTCGCGAAGCCCTCGAGAAGAAGAGTCCAGCTGTCCATCAGAACATCCCTCCGAGCCATCCGAGCGCCGGTCCCCAGGGCAGCGAGAGCCCCATCAGTCCGCCGAAGACGACCTGCACGACGAGGCTCAGCGCCAGGCCGATGATGAAGGCGAGCCACCAGCGCCTGGCGCCCAGCGACCAGGCGACGATGCCGAAGAGCAGCGCCGCCGCCGGCGCCCACCCGATGAGGTCGATGAGCAGCAGATGCGCGACGACGGCCCCCACGATCTTGGCGAGGGTGAGCCAGTCGGTCTTCGCATCGGGGTCGATGTCCTCTCCCTCTTCGAGCTCGGCGCGGTTTCCACGCAGCACCGAGACGAGCACAGCGACCGCAGAGCCGAGCAGCACGATCGACACGAAGATCGGGAAGATCGTCGGACCGACTTTCACGCCGACGGGAACGTGGATCGAGAAGGCCCCGATGAGCGCGAACGCGCCGAGGGCGAGCATGAGCAGGGCGAAGACGAGTTCTCCGACGGGAACCCGCTGAGCGGGCCGAGTCTCCTCGGCCCGCTCGGTCGCCCCGGGGTGCGGGGCGTTCATGTCAGATCAATCCGATGTTCTCGAGCGTCCCGGTGACGTCGGCGATGCTCTCTTCGAGGAAAGCGTCGAACTCGTCGCCCGCGAGGAAGGCATCCGCCCACCCCTTCGTCTCGAGCTCCGACGTCCACGCCTTCGACTCGTGCATCTCGGTCACGATGCGCTCGAGTTCGTCACGGTCGGCGTCGGAGATGTCGCCGGGGGCGACCACGCCTCGCCAGTTCGTCAGCACGAGGTCGTACCCGGCGTCGGTGATGGTGGGCACGTCGGGCAGCGATTCGACGGGTTCCGCCGACGAGACGGCGAGCGCGCGCATCGAGCCGTCCTCGATGTACTGCAGGAACTCTCCCACTCCCGAGATGCCTGCGGCCACCTTGTTGCCGACGAGCAGCGAGACGGCCTCGCCACCGCCGGAGTTCGGCGTGTAGTTCAGCTTCGCCGGGATGTCGGCCCCGTCGACCCCCGCCTCTTCGAGCAGCAGACCGGCGAGGATGTGGTCGGCGCCACCCGCGGAGCCGCCGGTGACCGTGATCTCCTGGCCCTTTTCGACGATGTCGTCGACGAGATCCTCGAGGGTGTCGTACTTCGAGCTCTCGGGCACGACGACCACGAGAGGTTCGTCGGTGAGGCGGGCGATGGGCGTGGTGTCCTCGAGGCGCGCCTTCGAGGCATTCGTCTCGATCGCGCCGACCATCACCAGCCCCATGACCATGAGCGTTGCCGGATCCTTCTGGTTCGCGAGCTGCGCGAGGCCGACGGTGCCGCCGGCGCCGCCGACGTTCGTGACCGGAGCCGATCCGACGATGTCGCCGTCGGTGAGCACCTTCGCCATCGCCCGACCCGTCTGATCCCATCCGCCACCCGGATCTGCGGGGACGATGAGCGAGACGTCCGTGAACGACGATGCGTCGCCCTTCGCGTCGGAATCCGATGCGGGTGCGGCATTCTGCGACGAGCATCCGGCGAGAGCCAGTGCCGCGACTGCGGCGATGGCGACCAGAGCTGAGCGTGACTTCTTCATGCGCTCCTCCTTGAGCGGTGTAGGGATGCTGGCAACCGTATGCACCGGAGGGACACCGGATCTGCTTCTGAAATCATTGGTCGGGCTTTCGAAACTATTGGTCTCGCATGCCCCGCGACCGGCCGTTGCCCCGCTCCCCGGCTCGGCGAGAATGGTCTGGTGGCCTCGAGGATGATGCGCGCGTCGCAGATGACGCACAGCGGGATGACGCTGCGGGTGCAGCTGATCCTGCTGCAGGCGCTGATCGTCTCGGTCGTGACGCTCATCGCCGGCGTGACGGCCGGCATCATCCAGGCGCACACGGTTCGCGACGCATACGAAGACCGCATGCTCGCGGTGGCGCAGTCGATCGCGTCGATGCCCGTGGTGCTCGATGCGTTCGACGACGCGAACCCGTCGGCGACCGTGCAGCCGCTGGCCGAGACCATCCGCCGGGCATCCGATCTCACGTATGTCGTCGTCGCCGACGCGAACGGCATCCGTTTCTCTCATCCGAATCCGGAGCGGATCGGGCAGAAGGTCTCGACCGATGCCTCGGTGCCGCTCTCGGGCGAGATCTACATGGGCACGCAGACCGGCACGCTCGGCCCGTCATGGCGTGTGAAGGTGCCGGTGTTCGACGGCTCCGATGTGATCGGCACGGTCTCGGTCGGCATCCTCGAGTCGCAGGGCACAGGCGAGTTCGTCGGGAATCTCACCTGGATCATCGGCGCGATGCTGGCCGCAGTCGTGCTTGGGCTCTTCGGCTCGGCGTGGGTGACCTCAGTGATCAGACGGCGTATCCACCTGCTCGAGCCACACGAGATCACCGCGCTCGTGCGCAATCAGGAGACGACGCTGCACGGCCTCAGCGAGGGTGTCATCACGGTCGACGCCTCAGGCACCATCACCCTGGCGAACGATGCCGCGGCCCGGCTGCTGGGAGCGGAGGCGAGCGAGCTCACCGGCGCTCGTGCGGCCGATGTGCTCGACGACGAGCTGCGCGCCGTGCTCCGTGACGGTGAGGACGCGGGTCGTCCGGTGATCGTCGGCAGTCACGTGCTGGTCGCCCGCGGCACCGGTGCGCGGCAGGGCGGCGAGGCGGTGGATGCCACTCTGCTGCTTCGCGATCACACCGAGCTGCACGATGTCGTGCGCCGGGTCGAGGCGGCCGACGCCATCATCGCCTTCCGACGCCGTGCCGGCCTTCCCAAGGGCCTCAGCGCCGAGACCCTCGACCGCGTCGTCACCGCTCTGGACGAGCACCCCGACACGTCAGCCGCCGAGCTCGGCGAGGTGCTCGGGATGTCGAGGGTGAGCGCGCGGCGCTATCTCGAGCACCTCGCGAGCACCGGCCGTGCCGTGCGCACGCTGGACTATTCGACCAAGGGGCGCCCCGGCACCCGCTATCGGATCATTGAGACGGTGTCTCAGACCGTGCGAGACTGACGCCCAGCAAGCCGCCCGCTCTGATCGAAGGAGATCACATGCTTCGCAGCCCTCTGCCCGACGTCGAGATCCCGGCGGTGTCGATCTACGATTACCTGTTCTCCGACCTCGACGAGTCGACGCTCGACACCGTCGCGATCGTCGACGGCACGACCGGCGGCGAGACCACCTATCGCCAGCTGATCGCGCAGATCGGGCTGTTCGCGGGCGCCCTGGCCGCCCGTGGCATCGCCGTCGGCGACCGGGTGGGGGTGCTCTGCCCGAACGTCCCCGCATTCGCCACGGTGTTCCACGGCATCCTGCGTGCCGGAGCCACGGCCACCACGATCAACTCCCTCTACACAGCAGACGAGATCGCGAACCAGCTGGCCGATGCCGGCGCGGAGTGGCTGGTGACGGTGTCGCCCCTGCTCGCCGGCGCGAGGGCTGCGGCGACGCAGCGCGGCATCGCCGACGACCACCTGATCGTGCTCGACGGCGCGGCCGGGCATCCGGGTCTGCGCGATCTGCTCGGCGAGGGACACGCCGCCCCCGACGTGTCGTTCGACCCGGCGACCCATCTCGCTGTGCTGCCCTACTCGTCGGGCACGACGGGGCGACCCAAGGGCGTCATGCTCACCCACCGCAACCTCATCGCCAACGTCGCCCAGGCCCGGGCGATGCTGAGCGTCGACGACACCGATCGCGTGCTCGCCGTGCTGCCGTTCTTCCACATCTACGGCATGACCGTGCTGCTGAACTTCGCGCTGCGTCAGCGCGCGGGGCTCGTCACCATGCCGAAGTTCGACCTTCTCGAGTTCCTGCGCATCATCTCCGAGCATCGCACGACATGGGTGTTCGTCGCGCCGCCGATCGCCGTCGCCCTGGCCAAGCATCCCGTCGTCGATCAGTACGATCTGTCGGCGGTCAAGGTGATCTTCTCGGGCGCGGCTCCGCTCGACGGCGGACTCGCCGCCGCCGTCGCGGCCCGCCTCGGCTGCGAGGTGGTGCAGGGCTACGGAATGACCGAGACCAGCCCGGCCGTCAACCTGATCCCGGCAGGGCGTCCTGAGATCGACAAGTCGTCGATCGGGCCGCTCGTGCCGAACACCGAGGCACGACTCGTCGATCCCGACACGGGTGCGGACGTGCAGGTTCCCGCCGACGGCCACAGCGCCCCCGGCGAGCTGTGGGTGCGCGGGCCGCAGGTCATGGTCGGCTACCTCAACCGACCGGATGCCACGGCCGAGATGCTCGATGCCGATGGATGGCTGCACACCGGAGACATCGCGACCGCTGCTTCCGACGGCACGTTCCGGATCGTCGACCGCCTCAAGGAGCTGATCAAGTACAAGGGCTACCAGGTGGCGCCGGCGGTGCTCGAGGCGGTGCTGCTCGAGCATCCGCTGGTCGCGGACGCGGCCGTGATCGGCGCTCAGGACGAGGACGGCCAGGAGGTGCCGAAGGCGTTCGTCGTCGCGCAGCAGGATGCGACGCTCACTGCGGAGGATGTCATGACGTTCGTGGCGTCGAAGGTCGCACCGCACGAGAAGGTGCGGCAGGTGGAGTTCATCGACGGCATCCCGAAGTCGGCATCCGGCAAGATCCTGCGGAAGGATCTGCGCGCACGACAGGCCGGTTGACCTGCGTGCCGCATGAAGAAGCCCGCCACCCCGGAAGGGGCGGCGGGCTTCTTCATGCGGAGGGAAGGACTTACTCGGCCTTCTCCTCGGCGGGAGCCTCGGTGGTCTCCTCGGCGGTCTCGACCGGAGCCTCGGTGGTCTCCTCGACGGGAGCCTCCTCGACCTTCTCGGCCTTGGGCGCCTCGGCCTTGGCGGCGGGCTTCGCAGCCTTGCGCTTCGGGGTGACGGGCTCGAGGACGAGCTCGATCACGGCCATGGGGGCGTTGTCACCCTTGCGGTTGCCGACCTTCGTGATGCGGGTGTAGCCACCCTGACGGTCGGCGACCAGCGGAGCGATCTCGTTGAACAGCACGTGCGCGGCGTCCTTGTTCGAGCGCAGCACGGTGAGCGCACGACGACGCGCGTGCAGGTCGCCGCGCTTGCCGAGCGTGATCAGGCGCTCGGCGAGCGGACGCAGGCGCTTCGCCTTGGTCTCGGTCGTCTTGATCGACTTGTGGGTGAACAGCGCTGCCGCGAGGTTCGCGAGAAGAAGGCGCTCGTGTGCGGGGCCGCCTCCGAGGCGGGGACCCTTGGTGGGCTTGGGCATAATCGTCTAGCTCCTGGTCAGAAAGATGTCGGGTTTCAGAAGGACTCGTCTTCGCCTGCGCTGTAGAAGTGGGCGCCGTCGAAACCGGGCACCGAATCCTTCAGCGACAGACCGAGCGAGACGAGCTTGTCGCGCACCTCGTCGACCGACTTCTGTCCGAAATTGCGGATGTTCATCAGCTGCGTCTCCGAGAGGGCGACCAGCTCCGAGACGGTGTTGATGCCCTCGCGCTTGAGGCAGTTGTACGAGCGCACCGACAGATCGAGGTCCTCGATCGGCATGGAGAGCTCGCTGGAGAGCACAGCCTCGACCGGCGCCGGGCCGATCTCGATGCCCTCGGCCTCGACGTTCAGCTCGCGGGCGAGGCCGAACAGCTCGGTGAGGGTCTTGGCTGCGGATGCGACGGCGTCGCGCGGGAGGATCGACGACTTGGTCTCGACGTCCAGCACGAGCTTGTCGAAGTCGGTGCGCTCACCGGCACGGGTGGCGTCGACGCGGTAGCTGACCTTGAGGACCGGCGAGTAGATCGAGTCGACCGGGATCTGACCGGCCTCTGCGTACTCGTTGCGGTTCTGTGCTGCCGAGACGTAGCCGCGGCCGCGCTCGATGGTCAGCTCGAGCTCGAAGCGAGCGGTGTCGTTGAGCGTCGCGATGACCAGGTCGGGGTTGTGCACCTCGACGCCCGCCGGAGCGGAGATGTCGGCTGCGGTGACCTCGCCGGCGCCCGTCTTGCGCAGGTACGCGGTGATGGGCTCGTCGCGCTCGCTGGAGACGACCAGCTGCTTGATGTTGAGGATGATCTCGGTGACGTCCTCCTTCACACCGGGGATCGTGCTGAACTCGTGCAGCACGCCGTCGATGCGAATGGTGGTGACCGATGCGCCGGGGATCGACGAGAGAAGGCTGCGACGCAGAGCGTTGCCGATCGTGTATCCGAAACCGGGCTCCAGGGGCTCGATGATGAACCGGCTGCGGTTCTCGGAGATCTTTTCCTCGTTGAGAGTGGGACGCTGTGCAATGAGCACTATGTGTTCCTTTCGATCACATGCCCGCTATATGACATGTGTGGGGTGAGGTCTGAAGTTGTGGGGAATCTGGGGGCGAGTCCGCCTCACCGGGTCCCTGAGCTTGTCGAAGGGTCCCAGTGAGGCGAATGCGCGAGATCAGACGCGGCGGCGCTTCGGCGGGCGGCAGCCGTTGTGCGCCTGCGGGGTGACATCCTGAATGGATCCCACCTCGAGGCCGGCGGCCTGCAGCGACCGGATCGCGGTCTCGCGGCCCGAGCCCGGACCCTTCACGAAGACGTCGACCTTCTTGACGCCGTGCTCAGCTGCCTGGCGGGCAGCGGACTCCGCTGCCATGCCGGCGGCGTACGGCGTCGACTTGCGCGAGCCCTTGAAGCCCACGCCACCCGACGAGGCCCAGCTGATGACAGCGCCGGACGGGTCGGTGATCGAGACGATGGTGTTGTTGAACGTCGACTTGATGTGGGCCTGGCCCAGCGCGATGTTCTTCTTCTCCTTGCGGCGCGGCTTGCGCGCGGCGGCCTTGGGTGCAGCCATGAAAGTGTTCTCCTATTCCCTGGCCGCTTAGCGGGCCTTCTTCTTGCCGGCGACGGTGCGCTTCGGGCCCTTGCGGGTACGCGCGTTGGTCTTGGTGCGCTGACCGCGGACCGGAAGGCCGCGGCGGTGACGCAGGCCCTCGTAGGAGCCGATCTCGACCTTGCGGCGGATGTCGGCGGCGACCTCGCGGCGCAGGTCACCCTCCACCTTGTAGTTGCCTTCGATGTGGTCGCGCAGGGCGACGAGCTGCTCGTCGGTCAGGTCCTTGACGCGGATCGACTCGTCGATCTCGGTCGCCTTGAGGATCTCGACGGAGCGGGTGCGGCCGATGCCGTAGATGTAGGTGAGGGCGATCACCACGCGCTTGTCGCGCGGGATGTCAACGCCGGCAAGACGTGCCATGCGGTTCTCCTGGAGTGTTGTGGAGGTGTGGAGCAGCATCCGGTCCCGGGCCTCCGCCCCGAGGTGTCCGCCTCTTCAGGCTCGACCCGTTGGGTTGCTGAGCCTGCCGAAGCATCCGATGCCGCCTTATGTGGTCCCACCCGGCCGTTGAGCGAAGCGACGAATCGAGACGTCTCGCATACGACGGTGAGTGTTCAGTTGTGGATTCTGCGGGGTGCGACCCTGCTCAGCCCTGGCGCTGCTTGTGACGCGGGTTCGACTTGCAGATGACCATGACGCGACCGTGACGACGGATCACGCGGCAGTGGTCGCAGATGGGCTTGACGCTGGGGTTGACCTTCATGATGTTTCCTGTTCGCTGTCTTCGTACCGCCCCGCGGGGCAGGCCGTTACTTCTCGACCGATCAGCGGTAGCGGTAGACGATCCGACCGCGGGTCAGGTCGTAGGGCGAGAGCTCCACGACCACGCGGTCCTCGGGGATGATGCGGATGTAGTTCTGCCGCATCTTTCCGGAGATCGTGGCGAGCACCTTGTGTCCGTTGCTGAGCTCAACGCGGAACATCGCGTTGGGCAGCGCCTCGGAAATGACGCCCTCGATCTCGATGACACCGTCTTTCTTAGCCATAGCCTCGCTGACGCTTCTGCAGATCGGCCGATCTGCGGTGGGTGGGTGATGAGTGTGGTGCGGCCTGTTCGGACACGCCGGAACGAGGCACAAGGCACCAAGGAACTAAGATATACCCTTGGCGGCCCTGCGGCAAATGGAGCGCAGCCCGATCAGGAAAGCACCTTCGGCAGCTCGGTGTTGATCTCGTTGATGTCGAGGCGCTTGCCGTTGATCTCGATCGTCGGGGTGCCCTTGATCTCGTGCGCCTTGGCCTGAGCAGTACCGTACTTCAGGTACGTGCCCTCATCGATGCAGCCAGCGGCCTTGTCGGCGCCCACCTGGTCGGCGATCTCCTTGAGCTGATCGTCGGTCAGCCCGGTCGAGTTCTCTTGGGGCTGATTCGCGAACAGCGCGTTCATGAAGTCGAGCGCCTTGTCGGAGTTGTTCTCGGCCACGCAGTACATGGCCGCGGCCGAGCGCGACGAGTAGTCCGTGCCCTGCGAGAGGTGGTCGAGGATCGCGATGGGGTGGATCTCGAGAGTGAGCTCGTCGGAGGCTGCCGCCTCCTGCAGCTGCTGGCCGTAGGCCTGCTCGAACGAGTTGCACGCCGGGCACATGAAGTCGACGTAGGTCGAGACGACGTCTTCGCCTTCGCCGAACGTGATGGCGCCCGTCTCGGAGTTGACGATGTCGCCCTTCGGCGCCGGGCCCGCATCGGTGGCCTGGTTGTTGAGCCAGACGACGACCGCACCGAGCGCGACCAGCACGACGACGACGGCGGCGGAGATTCCTATGGCGAACCAGTTGGGCTTGCTCTGGGCGTGGGCCATGACAGTCCGATCTTCAGCACAAAATTGTCGCACCCATTCTGCCCGGCGCACGCTATGCCTGCCATGTGAGCTCGCCGCGGCGTGGCTTTCCCGCGAGACTTACCTTCCAGCATGAGACAGGTGTCAATGAGCGCCGTCTGATGCTGGAGCGGAAGTCTCACGGCTTTCCACATGGGGAGGTTCGCGGCTGGTTTTCCACCGAAAGCGGGAATGAGACGGATGCTCGGCTCGGGCACTGCGTTGGATGGGCCGATGCTGCTGTTGATCGAACGTGCCATCGTCGCCTCCCCTGTTCCGCTGATCACGCGATCGGAGGCGCGGATGCTGGGGATCACGCTGCGCGCCTCGACCCACGTGCGACTGCGGCGGGGCATCTACGCGCCGAAGCAGGCGTTCCTGAGGTTGAAGGCGTGGCAGCGCTACGCGGCTCGGGTGCATGCCTTCGCCCGCAGCAGGCCGGATGCCGTACTGTGCCTCGAGTCGGCAGCTGTGCTGCACGGGATGCCGGTGTTCGGGCATCCGCGCGACATTCATGTGTTCGACCCCGATCTCAAGACCTCGCAGCGCAGCGGAGACGTGTGCGTGCACACCAGCGCCGATCCGCGCGAGATCGCCGTGGTCGCCGGCGTGCGGGTCACGTCGCTGCTCGACACCGCCGCCGACCTCGCCCGGGCGCTGCAGCCGGCGCGAGCTCTCGCCGTCGTAGACAGTGCGATCTCACCCGCGCAGGGTGGATCGCTATCGGTCAGCGACATCATGGCTCGCAGCAGGAGCCAGAACGGTTCGCGGGGCCGAGCCATGCTCCGCTGGGTATGCGAGCGAGCAGAGCCTCGAGCAGAATCCCCGTCTGAGAGTGTGAGCCGGGCGATCATCGAGTGGAGCGGATTCGAGGAGCCGGAGCTGCAGCGTGAATTCCACTACGACGGAAGCGACGACCGAGTCGACTTTCACTTCCCTTCCACCGGGGTGGTCGGAGAGGCCGACGGCTGGGGCAAGTACCACCTTGACGACGCCGACGAGGCGGCTGAGCGGCTCAGAGCCGAGAAGCGCCGCGAGAACAGGCTACGGCGGCACGGGCATCCGGTCGCACGGTGGGAGCTGGCGGACGCCTGGAAGGTCGATCCGCTCGTCGGCGCGCTGCGCGCAGCAGGGCTGCGCCCGCAGCATCCGGTGCAGCCGGAGATGCTCGCCTCGCTCTCGGACCGCCGTCGTGACCGCCTCCCATCGCACCCCAGTTCACCGCGCGAGACTTCCGTTCGGGCACGAGACGGAGTTCATTGAACGCCGTCTCGTGCTGGAAGAGAAGTCTCGCGGGGCGCAGGGCGCGCGGGGGGGGGCGGGGGGTGCCGGGGGGGGAGGGAGCGAACCGGAAGTCGCGCTACGCGATCGGGACGGGGGTCACGCCGAACGGCGCGAGGCCTGCCGCACCGCCGTCGGGGGCGGTGAGCACCCAGATACCGCCCTCGTGACGTGCGACGCTGTGCTCCCAGTGCGATCCGTCAGAGCCGTCGACGGTCGACACCGTCCAGTCGTCGTCCTCGATGAAGGTCGCCTCTCCCCCGGCGGTCACCATCGGCTCGATGGCGAGCACCAGCCCGGGGCGGATCTCGGCGCCCGCGTCGGGCGTGCGGTAGTTGAACACGCTCGGCGCCTCGTGCATCTTTCGGCCGATGCCGTGCCCGACGTACTCACGGAGGATGCCGTAGGACTCACCGGACACCTCCGAAACACCCTGCTCCTCGATGTAGTCCTGGATCGCGGCCCCGAGTTCGCCGATGTGCGTGGCGGATGCCATAGCCGCGATCCCCGCCCACATCGAGCCCTCGGTGACGCGCGAGAGCTCCTCGCGCCGCGCCACCAGCGCGGGGCGCGAGTCGTCCGGCACCACGAAGGTCACCGCGCTGTCGCCGTTCCAGCCCTTGTACTGCGCCCCGCAGTCGATCGAGACGATGTCGCCCGGCTCGAGCACTCGGTCGCCCGGGATGCCGTGCACGACCTGTTCGTTGACCGAGATGCACGTCGTGTGCCGGTACCCGCGCACGAGCTGGAAGTTCGACTCGGCGCCGCGATCCACGATGGTGCGCTCGGCGACGGCATCCAGTTCCGCGGTCGTGACCCCGGCACGCACCAGCGGTCGCACCGCGTCGAGAGCCGCGGCTGTGATCAGGCCGGGCTCGATCATCGATCGCAGCTGAGCCGGTGTCTTGTAGATCGACTTGCGGAACATCGAGGGATCAGACCAGCTGCCCGATGCCGCGAGCGGCGAGGGCGGCCGAGATGCGCTCGGTGATCTCGTCGAGTGACCCGACGCCGTCGATGCGGTCGACGATGCCGCGCTCCTCGTAGACCGAGATGATCGGCGCGGTCTCGTGCTCGTAGATGTCGAGACGGTGCGCGATGGCCTCGTCCGTGTCATCCGAGCGACCCTGCTCCACAGCGCGCAGGCTGAGGCGCGCGATGCTCTCCTCACGCGGCACGTCGAGCAGGATGACCGCGTCGAGAGACGCGTCGTGCTCACCGAGGAACGCGTCGAGGTGGTGCACCTGCGCGGTGTTGCGCGGGTAGCCGTCGAGCAGGAAGCCGCTCTGCGCGTCGTCCTGCGAGAGCCGGTCGCGCACGATCTCGCTGGTCAGCTCGTCGGGCACCAGGTCGCCGGCGTCGAGGATCGCGGTGACCTTCTGGCCCAGCTCGGTGCCCTCCTTGATGTTGGCGCGGAACATGTCGCCCGTCGAGACGACGGGGATGTTCAGCGCCTCGGCGACGCGGATGCCCTGGGTGCCCTTGCCGGAGCCCTGCGGGCCGACGATCAGAAGACGTGCGGAAGCGGTCATCGGAGGAGTCCTTCGTAGTGGCGCTGCTGCAGCTGCGCGTCGATCTGCTTCACCGTCTCGAGACCGACACCCACGATGATCAGGATCGAGGCGCCACCGAACGGGAAGTTCTGGTTGGCCTGCACCGTCGCCAGCGCGATCAGCGGGATCAGCGCGACGAGGCCCAGGTAGAGCGAGCCGGGGAAGGTGATGCGGGTGATGACGTAGTCGAGGTACTCCGCCGTCGGTCGGCCGGCGCGGATGCCCGGGATGAACCCGCCGTACTTCTTCATGTTGTCGGCGACCTCGACAGGGTTGAACGTGATCGCGACATAGAAGTAGGTGAAGCCGATGATCAGCAGGAAGTACGCGGCCATGTACAGCGGCTGGTCGCCGGATGCCATGTTCGCCAGGATCCAGGCCACCCAGGCCGGCGGCTCGCTGCCGTCTGCAGGGGTGTTGAACTGCGCGATGAGCATCGGCACGTACAGCAGCGACGAGGCGAAGATGATCGGGATCACACCCGCCATATTGACCTTGATCGGGATGTACGTGTTCGTGCCGCCATAGGTGCGGCGGCCGACCATGCGCTTGGCGTACTGCACGGGCACGCGTCGCTGCGACTGCTCGACGTACACGATCAGCGACATCACCACGATGCCGATGATCATCACCAGCAGGAAGGTCTCGAAGCCCTTCGCCTCCCAGATCGCCCACATCGACGACGGGAAGGTGGCGGCGATCGAGGTGAAGATGAGCAGCGACATGCCGTTGCCGATGCCGCGCTCGGTGACGAGCTCGGCCATCCACATGATGAGTCCCGTGCCCGCGGTCATCGCGATGATGATGAGCGCCTGTGCCCACCACACGTCGTTGGTCAGCAGGTTGTTGCAGGCTGCGACGTCGGTCTGACCGAACAGCTGACCGCTGCGCGCCACGGTGACCACGGTCGCGGACTGCAGCAGTGCGAGTGCGATCGTGAGGTAGCGGGTGTACTGGGTCAGCTTGCTCTGGCCCGCCTGGCCCTCCTGGTGGAGGCTCTCGAAGTGCGGGATGACGACGCGGAGCAGCTGGGTGATGATCGTCGCGGTGATGTACGGCATCACGCCGAGTGCGAAGATCGACAGCTGCAGCAGTGCGCCGCCCGAGAAGAGGTTGACCAGTCCGAGCAGCCCATCGGTGCCGGCGTTGGCCGCGAGGCACTGCTCGACGTTCGGGAAGTTCACGAACGGAGCCGGCACATTCGAGCCCAGGCGATACAGAGCGATGATGCCGATGGTGAAAAGGATCTTCTGCCGCAGGTCGGGCGTGCGGAAGATTCGCGCGATGGCGCTAAACAAGGGCGTTCCTCCTGAAGGGATTGCCGAACGTGGAAGGACGGCCGAAAGTCCAGGGTAACGCAAAGGAGGGGCCGGATAATCTCCGACCCCTCCCAGCGTTCACCGCGGCCTGATCAGTTGACCGAACCGCCGGCGGCGACGATCTTCTGCTCGGCGCTGCCGGAGACCTTGTCGACCGACACGGTCAGCTTGACCGAGATGTCGCCGTCGCCGAGGACCTTGACCTTCTCGTTCTTGCGCACGGCACCCTTGGCGACAAGGTCGCTGACGGTGACGTCGCCACCCTGGGGGTAGAGCTCCGCCAGCTTGGCCAGGTTCACGACCTGGTACTCGACGCGGAACGGGTTCTTGAAGCCGCGCAGCTTCGGGGTGCGCATGTGCAGCGGCATCTGCCCACCCTCGAAGCCGGCGCGCACGGTGTTGCGCGCCTTCGTGCCCTTGGTTCCACGACCGGCGGTCTTGCCCTTCGAGCCCTCACCGCGACCGACACGGGTCTTCGCGGTGTGAGCGCCCGGGACGGGACGCAGGTGGTGCACCTTCAGCACCGACGGACGCGAAGCCGGAGCGTCGGCGTCCTTCTTGGCCGGAGCCTTCTTGTCGGCGGCCTTGGCCGGAGCGGCCTTGGCCGGAGCAGCCTTGGCAGCAGCCGGACGCTTGGCAGCGGTCTTCGGGGCCTTCTCAGCCTCGACGGTTTCGTTCTTCTCAGCCATTAGTCGATCTCCTCAACCTTGACGAGGTGCGCGACGGCGCGGACGTAGCCGCGGGTCTGAGCGTCGTCGGGACGAACGACCGAGTCGCCGATCCGCTTGAGACCGAGCGAACGCAGCGTGTCGCGCTGGTTCTGCTTCTCGCTCACCTTGGACTTGATCTGCGTGACCTTGAGGCGCTCAGCCATCAGGCACCTACCTTCTGCGCGGCGGCGGCAGCGGCCTTCGCCTCGTTGCGGATGATGATCTCCGGCACGACGGCGTCGTAGTCGAGACCACGACGAGCGGCGACGGCGCGCGGCTCCTCGAGACCCTGCAGCGCCTCGACGGTCGCGTGCACGATGTTGATCGTGTTCGACGAGCCGAGCGACTTCGACAGGACGTCGTGGATGCCGGCGCACTCCAGCACGGCGCGAACCGGACCACCGGCGATGACACCGGTACCGGCAGCGGCCGGACGAAGCAGGACGACACCTGCAGCGGCCTCACCCTGCACGGGGTGCGGGATGGTCGAGCCGACGCGCGGTACGCGGAAGAAGTTGCGCTTGGCCTCTTCGACACCCTTCGAGATCGCCAGGGGGACCTCGCGTGCCTTGCCGTAGCCGACGCCCACCAGACCGTTGCCGTCGCCGACGACCACGAGAGCGGTGAAGCTGAAGCGACGACCACCCTTCACGACCTTCGAGACGCGGTTGATGGTGACGACGCGCTCGAGGAACTGGTTGTCCCCGCGGTCGCGCGAGTTGCGGTCGCGGCTCTGGCCGCGGTCGCGACCGCCACGGCGGTTGTCGCGCTGCTCGCGCTGCGGCTCGGCCTGAGCCTCGGCAGGAGCGGTTTCGGTCACTTCGTTCTCCTTGATGTCACTCACAGTGCCAGCCCCCCTTCACGGGCGCCTTCGGCGATGGCGGCGACACGACCGGCGTAGCGGTTGCCGCCACGGTCGAACACTGCCTCGGAAACGCCGGCGGCCTTCGCGCGCTCAGCGACGAGCTCGCCGACCTTGCGGGCCTTGGCGGTCTTGTCACCGTCGAAGGAGCGCAGTTCGGTCTCGAGCGTGGAAGCGGATGCCACCGTGTGGCCCTTGGCATCGTCGACGAGCTGCACGAACACGTGGCGCGCGGAGCGGTTGACGACGAGACGCGGGCGGACGTCGGAGCCGACGATCTTCTTGCGAAGACGTGCGTGGCGACGCGCGCGGGCGGCGGACTTGGACTTCACAGCCATGGTTACTTACCAGCCTTTCCGGCCTTGCGACGCACGACCTCGCCGGCGTAGCGCACACCCTTGCCCTTGTACGGCTCGGGCTTGCGGATCTTGCGGATGTTGGCAGCGGCCTCGCCGACAGCCTGCTTGTCGATGCCACTCACGGTCACCTTGTTGGTGCCCTCGACCGTCAGGGTGATGCCTGCGGGCGGGTCGACCAGGACCGGGTGCGAGAAGCCGAGCGCGAACTCGATCGAGTTGCCCTTCTGCTGCACGCGGTAACCGGTGCCGACGACCTCGAGGCCCTTGGTGTAGCCCTGGGTGACGCCGATGATGTTGTTGTTGATGAGGGTTCGGGTCAGGCCGTGCAGCGAGCGCGACTCGCGCTCGTCGTCCGGGCGGGTGACGAGAACCTGGTTCTCCTCGACCGTGACCTCGATGGGGCTGGCCAGGGTGAGCGACAGCTCGCCCTTGGGGCCCTTGACTGCGACCTCGCGGCCGTCGACCGAGACGGTGACGCCGGAGGGGATGTCGATGGGGAGTCGTCCGATTCGCGACATGTCAGATCACCACACGTAGGCGAGAACTTCTCCGCCCACGCCCTTCTGCTCAGCCTGACGGTCGGTGAGGAGACCGGAGGAGGTGGACAGGATGGCAACGCCGAGGCCACCGAGGACCTTGGGCAGCTCGGTCGACTTCGCGTACACGCGCAGACCGGGCTTCGACACGCGCTTGATGCCGGCGATGGAGCGCTCACGGTTGGGACCGTACTTGAGCGAGAGGGTGAGGTTGCTGCCGACGCGGGCGTCGGTGACCTCGAAGCCGGCGATGTAGCCCTCCTGCTGGAGGATCTCGGCGATGTTCGTCTTGAGCTTGCTCGACGGCATGGTCACGGAGTCGTGGTGCGCCGAGTTCGCGTTGCGCAGACGGGTCAGCATGTCTGCGACCGGGTCTGTCATCGTCATATCTGGTTTCCTTCGATCATGAGGTTCCGGCTGCCGTTACACGACAGACGGCCTTCGATGAGAGTCGCGCCCGAGCGGACGCACAATCTTCAATTGTACGGGATGCGGGGAGGGATGCTGTGCGGCATCCCTCCCCGATCCCGATGTGCGGCGCTCTTCGCTTACGCCGGGGCGTCGGCGGCCTTGAACGGGAAGCCGAGCGCGCGCAGGAGTGCGCGACCCTCGTCGTCCGTCTTGGCCGTCGTGACCACGGTGATGTCGAAGCCGCGGACGCGGTCGATCTTGTCCTGGTCGATCTCGTGGAACACGCTCTGCTCCTGAAGACCGAAGGTGTAGTTGCCGTTGCCGTCGAACTGGTCGGCCGACAGACCGCGGAAGTCGCGGATGCGCGGCAGCGCCAGGTTGACGAGGCGGTCGACGAACTCCCACGCACGGTCGCCACGGAGGGTGACGTGCGCACCGATGGCCTGGCCCTCGCGCAGCTTGAACTGCGCGATGGACTTACGGGCCTTGGTGACGATCGGCTTCTGACCGGTGATCTTGGTGAGGTCGTCGATCGCGCCCTCGATCACCTTGGAGTCACGAGCCGCCTCACCGACACCGGTGTTGACGACGACCTTGACCAGGCCGGGGATCTGCATGACGTTCGCGTAGCCGAACTGCTCCTGCAGAGCCTTCTTGATCTCGGTGTTGTACTTCTGCTTCAGGCGAGGCTGGGTCTTGCCAGTCTCAGCAGCAGTTGCCGTTGCCATCAGAGGTCCTTACCTGACTTCTTCGCGTAGCGCACGCGGACCGTGCGCTTCACGCCGTCCTTGACCTGCTCCTCGACGCGGTGGCCGACGCGGGTCGGCTTCTTGGTCGAGGGGTCGACGAGAGCGACGTTGGAGATGTGGATCGGGGCCTCGACGGTCTCGATGCCACCGGTCTTGGTGCCGCGCTGGGTCTGGCCGACACGGGTGTGGCGGGTGACGAAGTTGACACCCTCCACGACGACGCGGTTCTGCTCGACGAGGACCTCGAGGACCTTGCCCTGCTTGCCGCGGTCGCCGCCCTTGTCCTGCTTGCGGCCGCTGATGACCTGAACCAGGTCACCCTTCTTGATTTTCGCCATGATCAGATGACCTCCGGGGCGAGCGAGACGATCTTCATGAACTTCTTGTCGCGAAGCTCACGACCGACCGGTCCGAAGATGCGGGTGCCGCGGGGCTCCCCGTCGTTCTTCAGGATCACGGCGGCGTTCTCGTCGAACTTGATGTACGAACCGTCGGCACGACGCGTCGACTTGACGGTGCGGACGATGACGGCCTTGACCACATCGCCCTTCTTGACGTTGCCGCCGGGGATCGCGTCCTTGACGGTCGCGACGATGGTGTCGCCCAGACCGGCGTAACGGCGGCTGGAACCACCGAGAACGCGGATCGTGAGCAGCTCCTTGGCGCCGGTGTTGTCGGCGACCTTGACGCGGGACTCGGTCTGGATCACTTTGCCTTCTCCAGGATCTCCACCAGACGCCAGCGCTTGGTGGCGCTCAGCGGGCGGGTCTCGTTGATGAGAACGAGGTCGCCGATGCCGGCGGTGTTGTTCTCGTCGTGCGCCTTGACCTTCGAGGTGACGCGGATGACCTTGCCGTACAGCGGGTGCTTCACGCGGTCCTCGACCTCGACGACGATGGTCTTGTCCATCTTGTCGCTGACGACGTAGCCGCGGCGCGACTTGCGGTAGCCGCGGGCGCCCGCCTCGCGGACGTCGTGCTCGCCGTGCTCGACGGCGTCAGCAGCCTTCTTCTCAGCCATTACTCGGCCTCCTCCTTCGGCGCCTCAGCCTCATCGGCCTTCTTCGCCTTCGCCTTGGACGCCTTCTTGGCCGGAGCCTCGACCGGAGCGGGCGTCGCACGGATGCCCAGCTCGCGCTCGCGGATCACGGTGTAAAGGCGCGCGATGTCGCGCTTGACGGCGCGGATGCGGCCGTGGCTCTCCAGCTGACCGGTGGCCGACTGGAAACGGAGGTTGAACAGCTCCTCCTTGGCCTTGCGCAGCTCCTCGACGAGGCGCTGGTCTTCGAACGTGTCGAGCTCGCTCGGTGCGAGCTCCTTGGTGCCGATCGCCATTACGCGTCGCCCTCCTCGCGCTTGATGATGCGTGCCTTGAGCGGCAGCTTGTGAATGGCCCGGGTGAGTGCCTCGCGAGCGAGTTCCTCGTTCACGCCCGCGACCTCGAAGAGGACGCGGCCCGGCTTGACGTTGGCGACCCACCACTCGGGCGAGCCCTTACCCGAACCCATGCGGGTCTCAGCGGGCTTCTTGGTGAGCGGGCGGTCGGGGTAGATGTTGATCCACACCTTTCCACCACGCTTGATGTGACGGGTCATCGCGATACGAGCGGACTCGATCTGACGGTTGGTCACGTAGGCGGGGGTCAGCGCCTGGATGCCGAACTCACCGAACGACACCTTGGTGCCACCGGTGGCCTGCCCCGAACGCTTCGGGTGATGCTGCTTGCGGTACTTGACCTTGCGAGGGATAAGCATCAGGCAGACGCTCCTTCTGCGACGGGAGCCTCGTTGCGACGGTCACCGCGGTCGCCACGGGGGCCACGACGGTCGCCACGCTCGCGCGAAGGCTTCTGGTTGGCCTGCTCGCGAGCAAGCTCCTTGTTGGTGAGGTCGCCCTTGTAGATCCAGACCTTCACGCCGATGCGGCCGAAGGTGGTCTTCGCCTCGTAGAAGCCGTAGTCGATGTTCGCGCGCAGCGTGTGCAGCGGCACACGACCCTCGCGGTAGAACTCCGACCGGCTCATCTCCGCGCCGCCGAGGCGGCCGGAGACCTGGATGCGGATGCCCTTGGCGCCGGCGCGCTGCGCGCCCTGCAGACCCTTGCGCATCGCGCGACGGAACGCCACGCGAGCGGAGAGCTGCTCGGCGATGCCCTGCGCGACGAGCTGAGCGTCGGCCTCGGGGTTCTTGACCTCGAGGATGTTCAGCTGGATCTGCTTGCCGGTGAGCTTCTCGAGGTCGCCGCGGATGCGCTCGGCCTCGGCGCCGCGGCGGCCGATGACGATGCCCGGACGTGCGGTGTGGATGTCCACACGCACGCGGTCGCGGGTGCGCTCGATCTCGATGTTCGAGACGCCGGCGCGGTCGAGCTGCGTCTGCAGCAGACGACGGATCTTGATGTCCTCGGCAACGTAGTCGGCGTAACGCTGGCCCGGCTTGGTCGAGTCCGAGAACCAACGCGACACGTGGTCCGTGGTGATGCCGAGGCGGAAGCCGTACGGGTTGACCTTCTGGCCCATTACTTGCTCGCCTTCTTCGTCTTGGCCGCCGGTGCGGCCGCGTCAGCGACCTCCGGGGTGGCCAGCACGACCGTGATGTGGCTCGTGCGCTTCTTGATCTGCGATGCACGACCCTGAGCACGGGGGCGGAAACGCTTGAGCGTCGTACCCTCGTCGACGTACGCGTTCTTCACGTACAGGTCCTGCTCGTCCAGGAACTCGCCGTCACGGTCGGCCTTGACCGACGCGTTGGCGATCGCGGAGTGCACGAGCTTGTAGATCGGCTCGCTGGCACCCTGCGGTGCGAACTTCAGAATGGCCAGTGCTTCCTGCGCCTGCTTGCCCTTGATGAGCGCGACGACACGACGAGCCTTCTGAGGGGTCACGCGGATGTGCTTGACGCGTGCGATGGATTCCACCATTGTTCTCCTCCTCTGTTTCTGTCCAGAGCGTCACCGCGTCAGCGGCGACGGCCCTTCTTGTCGTCCTTCTCGTGGCCGCGGAAGGTGCGGGTGGGCGCGAACTCGCCCAGCTTGTGGCCGACCATGGTCTCGGTCACGAACACGGGGATGTGCTTGCGACCGTCGTGCACGGCGATGGTGTGTCCCAGCATTGCCGGGATGATCATCGAGCGACGCGACCAGGTCTTGATGACGTTCTTCGTACCGGACTCGTTCTGTCCGACCACCTTGCGAAGCAGGTGCTCGTCGACGAAGGGGCCCTTCTTGAGACTGCGTGGCATCTTCCTCTACTCCTACTTGCGCTTCTTGCCGGCGTTGCGGCGGCGGACGATGTACTTGTCACTTTCCTTGTTGGCGTGACGGGTACGACCCTCAGCCTGACCCCACGGGGAGACGGGGTGACGACCACCGGACGTCTTGCCCTCACCACCACCGTGCGGGTGGTCGACCGGGTTCATGGCGACACCGCGGACGGTCGGGCGGACGCCCTTCCAGCGCTTGCGGCCGGCCTTGCCCCAGTTGATGTTCGACTGCTCGGCGTTGCCGACCTCGCCGATGGTCGCGCGGCAGCGCGCATCGACGTTGCGGATCTCGCCCGAGGGCAGACGCAGCTGTGCGTAGGGGCCGTCCTTCGCGACCAGACGCACCGAGGCGCCGGCCGAACGGGCCATCTTCGCTCCGCCGCCGGGACGCAGCTCGATCGCGTGGATCACGGTACCGGTGGGGATGTTCTTCAGCGGCAGGTTGTTGCCCGGCTTGATGTCAGCGCCGGCACCCGACTCGACGACGTCGCCCTGCTTCAGCTTGTTCGGGGCGAGGATGTAGCGCTTCTCGCCGTCGAAGTAGTGCAGCAGCGCGATGCGCGCGGTGCGGTTGGGGTCGTACTCGATGTGAGCGACCTTGGCGTTGACGCCGTCCTTGTCATTGCGACGGAAGTCGATGACGCGGTACTGGCGCTTGTGGCCCCCACCGATGTGACGGGTCGTGATGCGGCCCTGGTTGTTGCGACCACCGGTCTTCGAGAGCGGGCGCAGCAGCGACTTCTCAGGCGTCGATCGGGTGATCTCGGCGAAGTCGGCCACCGACGAACCGCGGCGACCCGGGGTCGTGGGCTTGTACTTGCGAATAGCCATTATCTGTCCTTATCCCCCGGTCAGCCGACTGCCGTGAAGATGTCGATGGAACCCGACTTGAGAGACACGATGGCGCGCTTGGTGTCCTTGCGCTTACCGGTGCCGAAGCGGGTGCGGCGGGCCTTGCCGACGCGGTTGATCGTGTTGACCGAGGCCACCTTCACGCCGAAGATCTTCTCGATGGCGAGCTTGATCTCGGTCTTGGAGGCGCGCGGGTCGACGAGGAAGGTGTACTTGCCCTCATCGATCAGGCCGTAGCTCTTCTCGGACACGACCGGTCCGAGGATGATGTCGCGCGGGTCCTTGTTCAGGGCCGTGGCGAGAACGTTCTGCTCGGTCATGCCGAGACCTCCTCTGCGGTCGCACCCGTCTTCGAGGCGATGAAGCCCTCGAGTGCGGCCTTGGTGAAGACGATGTCGTCGGAGACGACGACGTCGTAGGCGTTCAGCTGGTCGAAGCTGATCAGGTGGACGTTCGCAAGGTTGCGGACGCTCTTCGTGGTCAGCTCGTCGGAGCGCTCGATGACGACCAGCACGTTCTTCGACGGGGCGACGGATGCCAGCAGGCCGGCCGCAGCCTTGGTCGAGGGGGTGCTGTCGGCGACGAAGCCCTCGACGGCGTGCAGACGCTCGCCGCGCAGACGGTCGCTCAGCGCGCCACGGAGGGCGGCGGCGATCATCTTCTTGGGGGTGCGCTGCGAGTAGTCGCGCGGCTGCGGGCCGTGGACCGTGCCACCACCGCGGTGCTGCGGCATGCGGATCGAGCCCTGACGGGCGTTACCCGTGCCCTTCTGCTTGAAGGGCTTGCTGCCCGAGCCGGACACGTCGCCACGAGTCTTCGTGGCGTGGGTGCCCTGACGCGCGGCTGCGAGCTGCGCGACGACGACCTGGTGGATCAGCGGGACATTGGTCTCGACGTCGAAGATCGAGGCGGGCAGCTCGACCGAGCCTGCCTTCTTGCCGTCGACCGACAGGACGTCGATTGCCAGAGTGGAGTCAGCCATGGGATCAGGCACCCTTCACTGCGTTGCGGACGTACACGATACGACCACGTGCGCCGGGGACGGCGCCCTTGACGAGCATGAGTCCCTTCTCGGCGTCGATGGCGTGCACCGTGAGGTTGAGGACGGTCACGCGCTCGCCACCCATGCGGCCGGCCATGCGCATGCCCTTGAACACGCGGCTGGGGGTCGACGAGGCGCCGATCGAGCCGGGCTTGCGGTGGTTGCGGTGCGCACCGTGGGAGGCCGAGACACCGGCGAAGTTGTGACGCTTCATGACACCGGCGGTGCCCTTGCCCTTGCTGGTGCCGACGACGTCGACCAGCTGGCCTGCCTCGAACACGCCGTCGAGCGTGAGCTCCTGGCCGAGCGAGTAGTCAGCGGCGTCCGCGGTGCGGATCTCGGTGACGTGGCGACGCGGGGTCACGCCGGCAGCCTCGAAGTGGGCGGTCAGCGGCTTGTTGACCTTGCGGGGGTCGATCTGGCCGTAGGCGATCTGAACGGCGTTGTAGCCGTCCTTCTCGGGAGTGCGAACCTGGGTGACCACGTTCGGAGCCAGCTCGATGACGGTCACGGGGATGAGCTTCCCGTTCTCGTTCCAGACCTGGGTCATGCCGAGCTTCGTGCCGAGCATGCCCTTGGAAATCTTTGCGTTGATGTCAACCATGGCGGACCTCAGAGCTTGATCTCGATGTTGACATCGGCGGGCAGGTCGAGACGCATCAGCGAGTCGACGGCCTTCGGCGTCGGGTCGACGATGTCGATCAGACGCTTGTGGGTGCGCATCTCGAAGTGCTCGCGGCTGTCCTTGTACTTGTGGGGCGACCGGATGACGCACACGACGTTCTTCTCGGTCGGAAGCGGCACGGGGCCGACGACGGTCGCGCCCGCACGGGTCACGGTGTCGACGATCTTTCGTGCCGACGTGTCGATGACCTCGTGGTCATACGACTTCAGGCGAATGCGGATCTTCTGTCCCGCCATTGTCTGCTCTCTCTCTCTATAGGCGTCGTACCGACCGGGGCCGGGTGACCCTGGGGCATTGGACGCTCGATGGCGCTGTTCGCGCCTTCGGCACTTGCGCACCGCTGTTCTCTTTTCACCATGAAGACGCCAGCATCTGATGCTCGCGTCTTCGAGTGGGATCGTGTTCTGCTGCCCGCGGCCTAGAACCCTGCTGCACCCTGATCAGGGGCCGCCGTCTATGCACTGTCGTGGCAGTGATTCCGCGCATCACTAAGAGCGCAGAAATGTGGAACCTGTCTATTCTGCCACGGCCGATTCCCGTACTGCAAACCCGGGCGTGTCGCGCGCGATTCCGCGGCTTCCGAACGCCACATCCGGACTCGAGAAGGGGTGCTGCGCTGTGAGCGCAGCACCCCTCTCCGACACGGGACGACCCGTGAGGATCACTGATCGCCGACGGCTCCGTCGGCCTTGTCCCGGATGTCGTCGATCTGTTCCGCCGCGCCGGGAGCGACCTTCTTCGCGAAGTCGGCGATCTCGTCGAGCACCCGGTCGCTGATGTCCTCCGCCTGCTCGCTGCGGACCGCCTCGGCGATCCTGTCCTTGTTCTGCTCGAACGCGTCCTTGCCCTTGTTCACCAGGTCATCGATGCCCATGGTTCTCCTCCCCTGTGCGGTGTCGGCGCAGCATCCTGCACCCAGTCACTGTTCTACGCGATCGAGCGCGTCGTGTCGACAGTCGCGGCACACAGAAAGAGAGGCCGGACCCGAAGGCCCGACCCCTCTTTCGAGAAGCAGATGCTTACGCGACGACCTTGGTCACCGTGCCGGCGCCGACGGTGCGGCCACCCTCACGGATCGCGAAGCCGAGGCCCTCTTCCATGGCGATGGGCTGGATGAGGTCCACCTTCATGTCGGTGGTGTCACCGGGCATGACCATCTCGGTGCCCTCGGGCAGCGTGATGACGCCGGTCACGTCGGTGGTGCGGAAGTAGAACTGCGGACGGTAGTTCGTGTAGAAGGGGTTGTGGCGGCCACCCTCGTCCTTGGACAGGATGTACGCGGTGCCCTCGAACTCCGTGTGCGGGGTGATCGAGCCCGGCTTCACGACGACCTGGCCGCGCTCGACGTCCTCGCGCTTGGTGCCGCGGAGCAGCAGACCACAGTTCTCGCCGGCCCATGCCTCGTCGAGCTGCTTGTGGAACATCTCGATACCGGTGACCGTGGTCTTCTGCGTCGGGCGGATGCCGACGATCTCGACCTCGGAGTTGATCGCCAGGGTGCCACGCTCGGCGCGGCCCGTGACGACCGTTCCACGACCGGTGATCGTGAAGACGTCCTCGATCGGCATGAGGAACGGCTTGTCGCGGTCACGCTCGGGGTCCGGGATGGCGTCGTCAGCGGCCTGCATGAGCTCGAGGATCGAGTCGACCCACTTCTCTTCGCCGTTGAGCGCGCCGAGAGCCGAGACCTTGATGACCGGAGCGTCGTCGCCGGGGAAGCCCTGCGAAGAGAGCAGCTCGCGAACCTCGAGCTCGACGAGCTCCAGGATCTCCTCGTCATCGACCATGTCGGACTTGTTCAGTGCGACCATCAGGTACGGCACGCCGACCTGCTTGGCGAGCAGCACGTGCTCGCGGGTCTGAGCCATCGGGCCGTCGGTGGCGGCGACCACGAGGATCGCGCCGTCCATCTGAGCAGCACCGGTGATCATGTTCTTGACGTAGTCGGCGTGGCCGGGGGCGTCGACGTGCGCGTAGTGGCGCTTCGGGGTCTCGTACTCGATGTGCGAGATGTTGATGGTGATACCGCGCTGACGCTCCTCGGGAGCCGAGTCGATCGAGGCGAAGTCACGCTGGACGTTGGTGTCCGACGGGTACTTGTCGGCGAGCACCTTCGAGATCGCGGCAGACAGCGTGGTCTTGCCGTGGTCGACGTGACCGATCGTTCCGATGTTGACGTGCGGCTTGGTCCGCTCGAACTTGGCCTTGGCCACTGGGTCCTCCTCAGGACGTTCGTGTAGAGATGGCCGGGCACTGGATTGTGACCGGCTCCCTACGGATTTCGGTTTCTCAGTTTAGTAGAGAGTGAATGTGAAGTTGTGGGGTGCCGGCGCCCCTGGGCCCTTCGACAGGCTCAGTGACCCAGGGGAACCGGGGAAGGGCTTACTCGCCCTTGGCCTTCTGGACGATCTCGTCGGCGACGGCGCGCGGAACCTCAGAGTAGCTGTCGAACTCCATCGAGTACACAGCGCGGCCAGAGGTCTTCGAGCGCAGGTCGCCGATGTAGCCGAACATCTCGGACAGCGGCACCGAAGCACGCACCACCTTGACGCCCTGCGCATCCTCCATCGACTGGATCTGCCCGCGACGCGAGTTCAGGTCGCCGATGACGTCGCCCATGTACTCCTCAGGAGTACGGACCTCGACGGCCATCAGCGGCTCGAGCAGCACGGGGTTGGCGCGCCGAGCGGCCTCCTTGAATCCCATGGAGCCCGCGATCTTGAACGCCATCTCCGAGGAGTCGACGTCGTGCGAGGCGCCGTCGACGAGGGTCGCCTTGACGCCCACCATCGGGTAGCCGGCCAGCACACCGACGTTCATCGCGTCCTGGAAGCCCGCGTCGACCGAGGGGATGTACTCGCGCGGGATGCGTCCGCCGGTGACGGCGTTGACGAACTCGTACGTCTTGTCGCCCTCGACCTCGAGCGGCTCGAGGTTGAACTGGATCTTCGCGAACTGACCCGAACCACCGGTCTGCTTCTTGTGCGTGTAGTCGTGCTTCTCGACGGCCTTGCGCAGCGTCTCGCGGTACGCCACCTGCGGCTTGCCGACGTTCGCCTCGACCTTGAACTCGCGCTTCATGCGGTCGACGAGGATGTCGAGGTGCAGCTCGCCCATGCCCTTGATGGTCGTCTGACCGGTCTCGGGGTTGAGCTCGGTGCGGAAGGTCGGGTCCTCTTCAGCGAGCTTCTGGATCGCGAGACCCAGCTTCTCCTGGTCGGCCTTCGTCTTCGGCTCGATGGCGACCTCGATCACCGGCTCCGGGAACGTCATCGACTCGAGCACGACCGGAGCGGCCGGGTCGGCGAGGGTGTCACCGGTGGTGGTGTCCTTCAGGCCGATGACGGCGTAGATGTTGCCCGCGGTGAGCGAGTCGACCGGGTTCTCCTTGTTGGCGTGCATCTGGAAGATCTTTCCGATGCGCTCCTTCTTGCCCTTGGTCGAGTTGACCACGGCGGATCCCGAGTCGAGGTGACCCGAGTACACGCGCACGTAGGTCAGACGACCGAAGAACGGGTGCACCGCGACCTTGAAGGCCAGGGCCGAGAACGGGTCGTTCGCGTCGGGGTGACGCTCGATGACCTTCTCCTCGTCCTTCGGGTCGTGCGCCTCGATGGCGCCGACGTCGAGGGGGTTGGGGAGGTAGTCGATGACGGCGTCGAGCATCGGCTGCACACCGCGGTTCTTGAACGCCGAGCCGCAGAGCACCGGGTAGATCTCGTTCGCGACGACCATCTTGCGGATGGCGCCCTTGATCTCGGCGATCGTGAGCTCTTCGCCGCCGAAGAACTTCTCGAGCAGCGCGTCGTCGGACTCGGCGACGGTCTCGAGCAGCTGCTGACGGTACTCCTCGGCCTTCTCCTGAAGGTCGGCGGGGATCTCCTGCACCTCGTACGAGGCGCCCATGGTCACGTCACCCTTGGAGTCACCGGGCCACACCAGCGCGCGCATCTCGATGAGGTCGACGACGCCGATGAAGTCGCTCTCGGAACCGATCGGGAGCTGCAGCACGAGCGGCTTGGCGCCCAGGCGGTTCACGATGGTGTCGACGGTGTAGTAGAAGTCGGCGCCCAGCTTGTCCATCTTGTTGACGAAGCAGATGCGGGGGACGTCGTACTTGTCGGCCTGACGCCAGACCGTCTCGGACTGGGGCTCGACGCCCTCCTTGCCGTCGAAGACGGCGACCGCGCCGTCGAGCACGCGAAGCGAGCGCTCGACCTCGACGGTGAAGTCCACGTGACCGGGGGTGTCGATGATGTTGATCTGGTTCTTGTTCCAGAAGCAGGTCACGGCGGCCGACGTGATCGTGATGCCGCGCTCCTTCTCCTGCTCCATCCAGTCCGTCGTCGACGCGCCGTCGTGGGTCTCGCCGAGCTTGTGGTTGACACCCGTGTAGAACAGGATGCGCTCGGTCGTGGTGGTCTTGCCGGCATCGATGTGCGCCATGATGCCGATGTTGCGGACCTTGCTCAGGTCGGTGAGCACTTCTTGTGCCACGGGGGTTCCTCCGGGATGGTTCAGGAACGAACAGAGAGTGGGAGCGGATGCCGCGGTGGCGGCATCCGCTCAGCCCATTACCAGCGGTAGTGGGCGAAGGCGCGGTTCGACTCGGCCATCTTGTGGGTGTCCTCGCGGCGCTTGACCGCGGCACCCAGACCGTTCGACGCGTCGAGGATCTCGTTCTGCAGACGCTCGGTCATCGTCTTCTCACGACGGCCCTTCGCGTAGCTGACCAGCCAGCGCAGCGCGAGGGTGTTCGCGCGGTGCGGCTTGACCTCGACGGGAACCTGGTAGGTCGAGCCACCGACACGGCGGCTGCGGACCTCGAGGGTGGGGCGCACGTTGTCGAGCGCCTTCTTGAGGGTGGCGACGGCGTCCTGGCCGTTCTTCGCCTCGACGCCGCGGAGGGCGCCGTAGACGATCGACTCGGCGAGCGACTTCTTGCCGTCGACGAGGATCTTGTTCACCAGCGAGGTGACGATCGGGGCGCCGTAGACCGGGTCGTTGACGACGGGGCGCTTGGGTGCGGGTCCCTTACGAGGCATCTGACTCAGCCCTTCTTCGCGCCGTAGCGGGAACGAGCCTGCTTACGGTTCTTCACTGCCTGGGTGTCGAGCGCACCACGGACGATCTTGTAGCGGACACCGGGGAGGTCCTTCACACGACCACCGCGGACGAGCACCAGCGAGTGCTCCTGCAGGTTGTGGCCCTCACCGGGGATGTAGGCGGTCACCTCGGTGCCGTTGCGCAGCTTCACACGAGCGACCTTGCGCATCGCCGAGTTCGGCTTCTTCGGGGTGGTGGTGTACACGCGGGTGCACACGCCGGCCTGCTGCGGGTTCGCCTTCAGGGCGGGCGCCTTGGTCTTGGTGACCTTGGGCGAGCGTCCCTTGCGAACCAACTGCTGAATAGTTGGCACGTTCTCTCCTCATAGTGCTGCACGGTGACAGCGTGATGGGTTTCACATCATGACCCACCGGCTCGACAGAGGAGTCGGGCTTTTGGTGTGATGGGTATGCCGTGGGGGCGAACCGACGGTGCCGGCGCCCTGCGTGCGCGCACAGTCGTGCACACACCCGATCAAGTGTAAGCGCCACGTGCCATGGCGGTCAAATGAGGTCCGGATGCCGTGCTACGGCGTATCCGGGTCGAACGGCGAGTCGAGCGCTTCGCTCAGCTCGGCCAGCATCGCCTCTATCTGCGGCTCGACGTACTGCGAGATCGCGGCCTGCACGTGCAGGCGGTGCCGCAGCAGCAGCCCGCAGATCTCGCGCCCGATCATGTTCGCGTACTCGTCGGCGAGCGCGACCTCCTGGCGCAGGGCCGCCTTGGCGTCTTCGGAGAGCGGCGGCAGAGGCGGCAGTTGAGCAGCCGCCTCGTCGGCCATGCCCGCTACGGTGAAGAGGAACGGAGCGCCAGGTACGGGGTCGGGGTCGAGCGGCATCCCCTCGTACTCGGGATCGAGGCCCTCGCCCGGCCGGTATGCCCGCGACCTGTTGCGGGCCGCCTGGTGGTCGAGCTCGGACTGCAGCAGCGGCAGGTTGCGCGCGGTGTACTCGGCGACGGCCTGATCGACGATCGACTTGATCCGCGTCGAGAGCCCGTGCTGCACCCCGTGCGGAACGTTGCCGCCGATACCGACGGCAGAGAGCACGGGTGAGCCGAGGCAGCGACGGCACGGCGCCACCCGACCGCGGTGCGTGGCCGGCGCCCATCGCGGCACCCAGCGCAACCAGGCCTCGACGGCCTGGTCGACGAGGGATTCCAGCGACCTCTCCACGAATACAGAGTAGGGCCGGGATGCCGTGCAGGGGCGCTTTCCCGCGGGAGGCGGCGCGTCCGTCGTCACTCCGCGTCGTCGCGCTCCCATGGCCATCGCGGTGTGCCGGACCGCGAACGGCGCAGCGCCACCGCGATCCACCCCGCGATGAGGGCGACGACGATGATGACGACGCTGGATCCTCTGACGACGATCTGCGAGGCGGCCGCCGACGCGTGCGCGAGGCCGGCGCCTCCGATCAGGCTCGCGAGCCACACTGCGGCGAGATGCGCGAGCGCCGTGGCCACCGCCACGAGCACGGTCGCGCCGTACGGGGGAAGCCGCCTGCGCAGCACGGGCGCGAGCAGAAGCGCGAACACCGCGATCGCGACGGCCACCCCCGTCACTCCCGGCCAGAGGGTCAGCCCCTCGACGGAGATGATGTCGACGTCGGCGAAGAACGACAGCATCCCGAGGCCGAGGATGGCGAACGCGCCGAAGCAGACCACGCCGACCACACCGGCGAGAGACGCAGAGACCCCCTCCGGCGCGGGACCGTGGGGGTCTCTGATGGTCATGCCGTCAGACTACGCTCATCGCAGTGCGGCGGGACCGGCTTCGAGAGTGCGCTCGTACTCGGCCTGCGCCTCGGCGTTGAGCGCCTTCTTCCTGGCACCGCTGCGGGCGACCCACGCGCCGAACCAGATCGTGAGCTCGCGGGCGAAGATGAACGATGCGATGGCGAGCGGAGCGAGCAGCTGCTCGTTCACCAGCTCGATCGACTCTGTGGCCGTCACACGCCAGAACGGCTCCTGGAAGAGCTGCCCGAGGATGTGACCGCCGTAGGTCGCGATGGCCACGAACACCCCGAAGATCACCCACTTGCCCCAGCGCGCGCGGTTGATGAACGCGCCGAGCAGCCAGAACGAGAGGAAGAACACGACGACCGGCACCCAGAACGACCAGGTCGAGAGGGGCTCGAGGGCGGCGGTGCCGATGTTCTCGACGGTCACGTCGCCGCGCACGGCGCCGAAGCCGAGGATCGCGGCGAGGTAGAGGATCGCGAACGCGACTGTGGCGACCAGGCCGATGGCGCCTGCCGTGCCGCGGTTGCCGAGCTCGCGAGGCGGCTCAGGCGCCTGCACGAAGATCGGCTGCGGCGCTGCGGGCGGCGCGACGGGCTCGGCGGGGACGACCTGCGTCTCGGCTGCCGATGCCGAGGGCGCGGCGTACGCGGTGTCGGCGACAGTGTGGTGGTGCGGGCGGTCCTGGTCGATCACGCGGGTCGCATCGGCGTCGTACGCGCCGGTCGGCGAGGCGGATGCGGAGGTGTCGCGCTCGTCGTGCTGCGCGGCCGCGGCGCTGCGCTCGTCGACACGGTTCTCGTCTGCATGACGCTCGTCGACACGGGTCTCATCGATGCGGTGCCCGTCGACCACGCGCTCGTCGCCACGGCTGGCGTCGCCGCGGTTGTCGTCACGGCTGGCGTCGACATGGTTGTCGTCGACACGGCTCTCATCGATGCGGTGCTCGTCGACGGCAGGAGCATCCACACGGCCGGGGTCCGCGGCACCAGCACCGGCACCAGCACCAGCACCAGCACCAGAGGCGATGGAGTCGTCCTCACGGCGGGCGGCGTCGTAGCGGCGCCCCTCGGAAGGGCGGTCGACGCCGGGACGGGAATCCGCGGGCTCAGCGGCACCGAACGTGCCCGGGTGGTCGCGCTCAGCTGCGGCGAACGCCTCCATGTCGGGATCGACGGGCTTCGCCGCGGCATCCCTGCTCGGCACATCCGCGCGTGCAGCGGCGGCGGCGTCGAGTCCCTCGTTGGCGCTGCCGACGACGTCGTCGACGTCGCGGTGCTGCTCGTTCTTCGGAACCTCGGGGTCACTCATGGGATCGCCTCTCGTCGTAGATGCACACCGAGGCTAACTCCCCGCACGTTTCGCGCCGCGAAGGCGTGCCGAAGTGTCCGCGATGTCGGCTCGCGCAGCGCGGCGCCCGGCGGTCGCCGACCCGTCAGCGGGGATGCCGCTGTCAGCTGGGCAGAGCGCCGATCATCGCGGCACGGTGCCGTCGATCAGCTGACCGATCATGTAGAGCAATCCGGGCCCGGCCGGCAGCGACATCCAGAGCAGCGCGCCGACCACGCCCGCGCACAGCAGCCCGACGATCCAGCTGGTCGCCAGATTGCGACCTCCCACGCGTGCGGCCATGCTCTCACCGTATGCCTCTCGAGCGCCGCGCCATAGCATCCGGACGTCGTGTCTCCCCGACACCCTTCGCCCGACGGCGCGACCCGGGTCGCGGCCTACTTGACCGCGCCCGCGGTGAGACCGCCGACGATGTACTTCTGCAGGCAGAGGAACAGGATCATCACCGGGATCGCGGCCATCACGGCCCCCGCCGAGAAGGCCGACCAGTCGGCGTAGCGCGGGTTCGCGACGAGCTTGGTGAGGCCCACGACGAGCGTCTGCTTCTCGGGGTCGATGAGGATGACGCTGGCGATCACGTACTCGTTGACGATGCCGATGAACGAGAGAAGCCCGACCACCGAGAGGATGGGCGCCACCAGCCGCAGGATGATCGTGAAGAAGATCCGGGCGTGCCCTGCGCCGTCGATGCGGGCCGCCTCGTCGATCTCCTTAGGAATCGTGTTGAAGAAGCCGTACATGAGGTAGGTGTTCACGCCCAGCGCGCCGCCGAGGTAGACGAGGATCAGGCCGGTGTGCGTGTTCAGGCCGATCGCCGGGAACCAGTCTCCGAGAGTCGACATGAGCATGAACAGCGCGACGACCGCGAGCAGCTGCGGGAACATCTGCACGACGACGACGGTGATCAGTCCGACCCGCCGTCCGGCGAACCGCATGCGCGAGAACGCGTAGGCGGCGCAGGCGCCGATGAACACCGTGAGCAGCCCGGTGACCGTGGCGATGATCAGGGTGTTCAGGAACCACAGCGCGTAGGGGTTCTGCGGATCGGTGAGGATGCGCACGTAGCTGTCGATGCCGATGGCCGAGAAGAGCTGGTTCGAGCCGGTCAGCGTGCCCTTGGGGTTGAGCGATGCCGACAGCACGTACAGCAGTGGGAAGAGCGCGAACACGCTCACCACGATCGCGACGAGGTGGCGCCATCCGGTGTCGGCGAACCATGCGCCGAAGGAGCGCTTGGACGGTGCGAGGGTCTGGGTGCTCATCAGTTCAGCTCCTCGAGGGCCTTGGTCTTGCGGAAGCTGACGATCGAGATCGTCGCCACCACGATGAAGATGAGGATCGTGAACGCCGAGGCGAGACCGTAGTCGCGCGTCTGCCCGGTGAACGCCACCTTGTACACCATCGAGATCAGGATGTCGGTGTGCCCGACCGGGATCGAGACGTCGGTGAACCGCGGCCCGCCCCTGGTCAGCATGTAGATCAGGTTGAAGTTGTTGAAGTTGAACGCGAACGACGAGATCAGCAGCGGCGCCACGGTCACCAGCAGAAGCGGCAGCTTGATGCGCCGGAAGATCTGCCAGGGGTTGGCGCCGTCCATCACGGCCGCCTCGTTGACGTCCTCCGGGATGCCCTGCAGCGCGCCCATGCAGACCAGGAACATGTAAGGGAATCCGAGCCACAGGTTCACGATGAGGATCGACACCTTCGCCAGCGTCGGATCGGTCAGCCATGGGATCTCGGCTCCGCCGAGGAGCACCTGGTTGATGAAGCCGAAGCTCTCGTTCATCATCCCGGCCCACACCAGCGCCGACAGGAACGCGGGGAAGGCGTACGGCAGGATCATGATGATCCGGTAGGTGTTGCGGAACCGCATGCGGGTGTTGTTGAACACCAGCGCCATCAGCAGCCCCAGGAAGAAGGTGGATGCCACCGAGACGATCGCGAAGACGAACGTCCATACGGTGACCGAGATCAGCGGCCCGCGGATCGAGGCGTCGGTGACGGCCCGGACGAAGTTGTCGAACCCGACATTGACCTGCCATCCGGGCAGCAGCTGCTCGCCGTCGTCGGCGGTGAAGGCGCCGATGCCGGTGTCGGAGTAGATGACGCCGTTGCGCGTGTCGGTGATCGTGTCGGCGGCCGCGTCGTACTCGAGCTGCGAGATGTAGAGGTAGCCGCTCTGCCCGTCGGGAGTGCGCAGGCTGCCGTCGTTGGGATCGTCGCTGAACGGCACCGAGAGCTTTTCGAGCTCGGATGACAGGCTGAAGACCTCGGCGAGCGGGAGGGTGCGCCAGCCGTCGGTCGCAGTGGCGCTGCCGCCGTCGAACTGCGCGTCGACCTCGCGCAGCGGCTCGTCATTGGTTCCGAGCAGCGCGTCGCCGGTGTCGGGATCGGTCACGAGCAGGCCGTAGACGCCTGCCTGCTCGACGATCTGCACCGGGTAGACGGGCGAGTCCTCGACGCGCTCCTGCGCAGAGGCGAGAAGCGCGGAGACCGCCTGAGGCTTCGAGCCGTTGTGCCCGGTGCCGTAGTTGGTGAAGCCGATGTAGCCCGTGTAGACCAGCGCGAAGACCTGGAAGACGACCAGGAAGATGATTCCGGGCGTGAGGTACTTCGCGGGCACGCGTCGACGCGAGAAGTAGATGTAGTTCACCACGGCGGTGACGGCGATGACCACCGCGAGCACCAACCACTCCTGGTTGGCGAAGAGCACGAACGCCGCGTACACGGCGACCGCGTCGACGATCCCCAGCAGGAGGATCTTCAGCAGCATCCAGCCGACCGGCGTCGCGGCCGCCTCGGCGATCTGCGCGGCCTGTCGCTGGCGCTTGGTAGGAGGAGCGGTCTGCTCCATGGTCTCGGTCATCTCTGTTCCCGTTGTCGTCTCGCAGGCTCGATGATGGAGGCGCGCTCGAGGCGGGACGGTATTCCCCGCCCCGAGCACGCCCGGGCGATCACTTGATCGCTGCGGAGACGTCGTCCGTGAGCTTCTGCCAGGTCGCCTTAGGGTCGGCGCCGTTGATCACGGCCGCCTCGGCGATGCCCCAGTACTGCCAGACCGATCCCATCGCGGGGATCGCGGGCATCGGCACCGCGTCGGCGCCGACGGTCTGGAACCCGGCGATGATCGGGTCGGATGCCGCTGTGTCGGCGGCGGCGGTCAGTGCGGGCAGCACGTTGCCGGCCTTGAACAGTTCAAGCTGCACGTCTTCGGTGCCGATGTAATTGACGAGGAAGTCGTTCGCGGCGACCTTGTTCTTCGACTCCGAGCTGACGAAGAAGCCCTTGACACCGGCGAACGGCGAGGCCGCCTCTGCGGTGGGGCTGGGGATCGGGTCGATCGCGACGTCGATGCCGGCGTCGACGGCCGCGGCGACGTTCCACGGCCCGGTCAGCCAGAAGGCTGCGGTGCCGTCGAGGAACTGCTGCTTGGCGATCTCACCGTCGATGTCGGTGTTCAGCGTGCCGGACTGGCCCTGAGCGGCCAGCCAGTCGGCGAAGGCGAAGCCGCCCTCGCTGCCCAGCTGCAGGTCGGCCGGGTCGTAGCTGCCCGATGCGTCGGTGCCGAACACCGGGGCGCCGAAGGCAGTCTGGAACGGGTACATGTTGTACGGGTTGCCCTCGGCGCCCAACTCGACCACGAAGGTGCCCTTCGAGACCATGTCGTCGAAGCTCTTCGGAGCCTCGGGGACGAGCTTCGTGTTGCGCAGCATGGCGATGTTCTCGACCGCGTACGGGAGCATGTAGACGGTGCCCTCGTAGGTGGCCGCCTGAGTCGCGACGGGCAGGTAGCCGTCGGCCGAGTCGCCGAGCTCGATCGGGGCGACGACACCGTTGGTCGACAGCTCGCCGAGCCAGTCGTGAGCACCCATGACCACGTCGGGGCCCTTGCCGGTCGGCGCCTGCTGGATGAAGTCGTCCTTGATGTCGTCGACCGACTTGCCGACGAGGTCGACGGTGACGCCGGTCTTCTCCTCATAGGCGTCTGCCGCGCCCTTGAGCGCGTCGACGCGCTCCGCGTCGAGCCAGACGGTGAGCTTGCTGGCCGCGCCCTTGCCTGACGAGTCCTCGTCGGCGGAGGGGGTGGATGATGCGCAGCCGCTCAGAGCGATTGCGGACGTGACGGCGAGTGCGCCGAACGCGAGGATGCTTCTCTTGGTCACCTTCATTGGTGCTTACCTCTCTGGATGCGAATGGCCTGCAGGAAACTGCAAGCGCTTACAGTATGCACTCCGTCGGGCGCTTTTCGGTAGGGTCGACTGAAAGCGTTTCCAAATCGAGATCCTCCTGCACCCTCCCGGCCTATTGCACGTCCTGACGTCGACGTCAAGGTGGAAGACGATGCGGGCCGGCGCCCCTAGCTTGGGCAGGGTCACGGCGCCCGAGCCGTGCCGGATTGCGGAGTTCCGATGGACACGATCGACGACGAGGCGACGGCCCCTCTTCTCGACGGACGGTACCGGCTCGACGGCTGTGTCGGCCGAGGCGCGACATCCATGGTCTACCGCGCACACGACTCGCTGCTGCGCCGTACGGTCGCCATCAAGCTGCTCCGCGCGGACGACGAGACGCCTCTGGAATCCGAGCGCGTCCACAGTGAGACGGCGCTTCTGGCATCCCTTTCCCACCCCTCTCTCGTCGCCCTGTACGACGCGAGTCTCGATCTTCCGCACCCGCGATACCTGGTGATGGAGTTCGTCGACGGGCCCACGCTCGCCACGCACCTCACCCGGGGCACCCTCACTCGCGGCGAGGCTGCCGCTATCGGTCGCGATCTGGCTGACGCGCTGCGCGTCGTCCACGCCCGCGGCATAGTGCACCGCGACGTGAAGCCGTCGAACGTCCTGCTCGCCCGCACCGACGGGAACGACGGCTGGAACGCCAAGCTCACCGACTTCGGCATCGCCTTCCATCCCGACGAGGCTCGGCGCACGTCGCCGGGAATCGCGATCGGCACGGCCGCATACATGGCACCCGAGCAGGTGCGGGCCGATCCGATCACCCCGGCCGCAGACATCTACTCTCTCGGCCTCGTGCTGCTCGAATCCCTCACCGGCGAGCCGGCCTTCCCGCGCACCCGCGACGTGCAGACCGCGCTCGCACGGCTGGTCAGCGAACCGGGCATCCCCGACGGTCTCGGCGCCGAGTGGGTTCACCTGCTGCGACGGATGACCCACAGCGAGCCCGACCAGCGTCCGACGGCGGCCGAGGTCGTGCACGAGGTGTCGATCATGTCGACGGATGCCCGTGACGACACCACCGGCGTGCCGGACGACACCACCGGAACGACGGCAGCACTGCCTGCGGTCTCGATCGCCACGCCCGTGGCGCCGAAGATCGCGTCGGCGACGACGCCCGACGTGCAGAAGCGCCGCCCCATGCGTCGTCGGACGATGGGCGCATTCGCGGCCGCTGCAGCGGCGGCCGCCGTTCTCGCCGGTGGGTGGATGGCGTGGCCGGCCGGTACGTCTCCGACGCCGACCGTCACGCCGGCGGAGGTCGCAGAGACTCCTACGACGCCGGATGCTGACCAGCCGGTCACCACTCCGATCGCCGAGACACCGGTCGAACCCGCCGAGCCGGTGCAGCCCGCCCAGCCCGACCAGTCCGAGGTGCAGACCGAGGTGCAGACCGACGTGCAGACCGCAGGCACCTCGACGGCGGAGAAGGCCAGCGGGAACCCGAACGCCGGGCCGGGCAGCAACTCGGGAAGCTCGCCCGCGACGAACTCCGGGAAGGCCGCCGGCAAGAGCGGCTCCCCACAGGGCAAGGGGAACGGCAACGGCAGGAACGACAAGTGATGCACCGCCTCCAGTGGGCGGGGCTGACGCTCTATGGTGGTAGTCATGGCTGACTCATCGTTCGACATCGTCTCCAAGGTTGACCACCAGGAGGCGGACAACGCTCTCAACCAGGCGCGCAAGGAGATCGAGCAGCGCTACGACTTCAAGGGCACCGGCGCCTCGATCTCGTGGAGCGGCGAGCAGATCGTGATCGTGGCGAACTCGGAGGAGCGCGTGAACGCCGTGCTCGACGTGTTCCAGTCGAAGCTGATCAAGCGCGGCATCTCGCTGAAGAGCCTCGAGTCGGGTGAGCCGGTCGCGAGCGGCAAGGAGTACCGCCTCACCTTGAGCCTGAAGGACGGGATCTCGAGCGAGAACGCGAAGAAAATCGGCAAGATCATCCGCGACGAGGGCCCCAAGGGCGTGAAGAGCCAGATCCAGGGCGACGAGCTGCGCGTGCAGTCGAAGAGCCGCGACGACCTGCAGTCGGTGATCGCGCTGCTCAAGGGCAGCGATCTCGACATCGACCTGCAGTTCATCAACTACCGCTGACGCGCCACCGTCTCTGCCTACGCCGCGCTCGCCCGATGAGGGCGCTGCCCGGCATCCGTCGGCCCGATAACCGACCTTCGACGACCTTCTGCCGCTCGGCGGGCGGTGGCGAGGGCGCCGTGTCGCACGCCCTGGGTAGAATGCCGGTGTATGGGTTGTATGGGGCAACCTGGGGGGCGCTGTCAGGCGCATTGGGGAGAGACACATGGTCGACGTCGAACGACCGCCGAGAGCGGATATCGGGGCGAGGAAGCAGCTGCTGGCCGAGGGGCTGTTCCACCTGATCGGCGAACGGATCGTGAGCGGCGAACTCGCTCCGGGCGCACGGATCCGCGACAGCGAACTCGCCGTCGAGCTGTCGGTGTCGCGCACACCGGTGCGCGAGGCGCTGCAGCGGCTCGAGCGCATCGGCATGGTCACGATGTATCCGAGCAGGTACACCGAGGTCTCGTCGGTCACGCCCGATCAGGTCGAGACGGCGCACGTCTTCGCGGGTCTGCAGGCGAGCATCGTCGTCCGCCTCGCGTGCCCTCGGCTCACGGCCGCCGAGCTGGAGGCGGTGTGCCGGCTCATCCGCGCCGTCAGCGCAGACATCTCCGACACCGCCGCGACCGCGAGCGCCCGACGCGCTCTGATCGAATACCTCGCCCCGCGCTCGGGCAACGCGCTGCAGGTGGCGTTGATCGACGACGTGAGCCTCGCGCTCGCGCGTGCGTTGAAGACGCACGATGTGCCCGCTGACAGGCATCCGCACGTCGAGAGCGCGTGCGCCGATCTGGAGGACGCGTTCCTGCGCCGCGATGCGGACGCCGCCGAGCAGGCCTGCCGGCGGATGTACTGGATCATCTGACGGAGGCGTGGGTGTGCGCCCACCCCCGCGCCCAGTTGTCGAGGCGCTCGTACGCCTCGGTGCGCACGTCGCGGCGCGACAGGAAGACGTCATGCAGCGCGCCGTCGATCCGCTCGACGGTGACCGAGCGACCGAGCTTGAGCGCGGCGCGGGCGATGTCGTCGACGACCAGCACGCTGTCGGCCGACGTCAGCTCATCGGACCACCGAGTGGGCAGCGCCGATCGCGCCGACAGCAGCACGCAGACCGGCACCTCGATGTCGAGGCCGCGCGAGACGGCGGCGTGCCCGGCGAGAACCGCTCGCAGCCAGGCGGCGTGCACGGTCATCGCCTGCTCGGGCCGCCACAGCGGGTTCACCTCGACCGGATCGTCGGGATCGGCGACCTCGCGCTGCGCGCGGGTGTAGAAGCCGAGGTCGACCTGCGGCGCCGGCTCCATCGGGCGCAGCCTCGCCTGCAGCTCGACCATCGGGGTGATCGCCGCACGCGCCGCTCCCAGCTGGAACTCCAGCCAGGGCGCGTTGAGGATCACCGCGTCTACCTGACGCGGATGCCGCGACGCCCAGAGACTGAGGATGAGCCCGCCGGTGGAATGGCCGAGCAGCACGAGACGCCGTCCCGCGGCATCGCCCCTGGCCTCCAGCGCAGCGGCGATGTCGGCATCGTACTCGGCGAGATCGGTGATGTACCCGGGTGTCTGGCCCGGTCGCAGGCTGCGGCCGTACTTGCGCAGGTCGAGGGCGAAGAACCGCGCACCTCGATCGGTCCAGAACCGGGCCAGTCGCTTCTGGAAGAAGTAGTCCGACCAGCCGTGCACGTAGAGCACGTCGACGTCCGCCAGCGGGCGGCGATCGCCGCGGAGGCGCCACCACGGCACGGGATCGGGCAGCGCGCGCACGAGAGTCGCGACGATGTCGCCCTCGACGTCCTCCCCCAACGGCAGAGTGAGCTGCTGGAAGCCCTCACCGAGGACATCGGGAACCCACTCGGCCATGCACTCAACCTAGCGGGCGCGAGAGCTCACTCCCCGCGCGATACGCGGACCATCTCCTCGCGCGGCACGAGCTTGACCCGGGCGCGCTCATGCGGCGCGCCGAGCTCGATCTCGTGCGCGTCCAGACGGTGCCAGCCGTCGAGATCCGTCCACGCGACGCCGCGCTCGGCGAGGAGCGCCGGGATCGCATCCTCGGACGGGTCCTCGGGCTGCCACCACGAACCCTGATCGTTGATCAGGTGCCGCACGGTCTCCATGGCATCCGACTTGGTGTGACCGATCAGGCCGACCGGCCCGCGCTTGATCCAGCCGGTGGCGTAGATGCCGGGCACGCGCTGGTTCGACTTCGTCTCGAGCACCTGCCCCTCGCGGTTGGGGATCACGCCGTGCTTCTTGTCGAACGGCACGCCGGGCAGCGGCGATCCGAAGTAGCCGATCGCGCGGTACAGCGCCTGCATGGGCACCTCGCGCAGCTCGCCGGTGCCGACAGCGCCCCCGGCGCCGTCGGATGTGGTGCGCTCGTAGACGAGCGCCGCGACGCGGCCGTTCTCATCCTTCTTCACCTCGACCGGGCGTGCCCAGAAGTGCAGGTGCAGGCGTCGGGATGCCGTGCCGCCGGCGTTGTTCACCGAGTCGAGCTTGCGCCACGACTGCATGATGCGGTCCATCACCATCACCTGCTTGTTGCTGGTGACGGCCTGGCGCGACGCCTCGTCGTAGTCGAAGTCCTCGTCGTACACGACCATGTCGACGTCGCGCAGCTCGCCCAGCTCGCGCAGCTCGAGCGGGGTGAACTTCACCTGCGCGGGGCCGCGGCGGCCGAACACGTGCACGTCCGTGATGCGGCTGGCCTTCAGGCCCTGATAGACGTTCTCGGGCACCTCGGTGACCAGCAGGTCATCGGCGTGCTTGGCGAGCATGCGGGCGACGTCGAGCGCCACGTTGCCGTTGCCGATCACGCCGACCGACTCGGCGTCCAGGCTCCACTCGCGCGGCACATCCGGATGCCCGTCGAACCAGCTCACGTATTCGGCCGCCCCGAACGAGTGGTCGGCGTCGATGCCGGGGATGTCGAGCGACGAGTCGCGCACCGCGCCGGTGGCGAAGATCACCGCGTTGTAGTGGCGCTTGAGGTCGTCGATGGTGATGTCGGTGCCGAAGCGCACGTTGCCGAACAGGCGGATGTCACCGCGGTCGAGCACGTCGCGCAGCGCCGAGATGATGCCCTTGATGCGCGGGTGGTCGGGAGCCACGCCGTAGCGGACCAGACCGTAGGGCGCGGGCAGCTGCTCGAAGAGGTCGATGGAGACATCGAACTTGCGCTCGGCCTTGAGCAGGAGGTCGGCGGCGTAGATGCCTGCCGGTCCCGCCCCGACGATGGCCAGCTTGAGCTTCGTCATGGGGTTCCTTCCGTCAGCTGCTGCGATCAGCGAGAGTCTCCGCGAACCGGGTCAGCGCATCGCGCACGGTGCCCTTGGGCAGCGGTGCGAGCGCGGCGACGGCGTCGGCCGTCCAGGTGCGGGCGAGAGTCAGGGTGCGGGCGGTGGCGTCATTGTCACGCAGCTCGGCGAGCGGCCCGTCGAGCACCGAGGGATCGGCGCCTTCGGCGATGCGGGCGACGCCCTCGTCTATCCTCCGCGCGAGATCGACGTCTTCGGGTGCCTCGCTCGTCTTCAGCAGCAGCGACGGCATCGTCGGCACTCCCGCGCGCAGATCGGTGCCCGGAACCTTGCCGGTCTCTTCAGCGTCGGCCGAGAGGTCGATCACATCGTCGAGCAGCTGGAAGGCCACGCCCACCTTCTCGCCGTAGACGCGCAGCGGCTCTTCGAACTCGGCGGGGGCATTCGAGAAGATCGCTCCGCCCTGGGTCGCTGCGGCGATCAGAGAGCCGGTCTTGTCGGCGAGCACCTGGATGTAGAAGTCGATCGGGTCATCGCCGGGCTGCGCGCCGACGGTCTCGCGAAGCTGGCCGAGCACGAGTCGCTCGAACGTGTCGGCCTGCAGGCGCATCGCGCGGTCGCCGTAGCGCGACATGATCTGGCTCGCACGCGAGAACAGGATGTCGCCGGTGAGAATGGCGACGTTGTTGCCCCACACCGCGTGTGCCGCAGGCACTCCGCGACGGGTGTCGGCGCCGTCCATGACATCGTCGTGGTACAGCGAGCCGAGGTGGGTGAGCTCGAGCGCCTTGGCCACATCGATCACCGCTGCGGTGCCGCCGTCGCCGAGCTGCGCGGTGAGCAGGGTGAGCACGGGCCGGATGCGCTTGCCGCCGGCCTCGTACAGGTAGCGGGCGGCGGCATCCGCGATCGAGTCGGCGACCTTGACCTCTTCGGCGATGCCCGCCTCGACCAGGTCGAGTCCGGCCTCGATGCGCGAGGCGACGCGACGCGCGGCCGGGCCGAGGAAGATGCGGTCACTGAAGCCGAGTCGGCTCGCCAGTCGCGTGCCCGGGGTCGCGGGGCCTGAAGTCACGTACTCAACCCTACCTTCGCGACGGAGGGTGACGGCACGACGGGCACGCGGGAACCGTTCACGCGAGAGCGTCGACGAGAGGGCGGAATTTCACGCGCGTCTCGAGCAGCTCCGACTCGGGCTCGCTGCCGGCGACGATGCCCGCCCCGGCGTATGCCGTGACGCGTCTCGCACCGGATGCCTCCCGCGGCGCGTCGCCGAACTGCGCACAGCGCAGCGCGATGGCCCATTCGCCGTCGCCGGCGGCGTCGATCCACCCGACCGGCCCGGCGTAGCGCCCCCTGTCGAAGGGCTCGATGCGCCGGATCGCGGCGATCGCGGCATCTGTGGGCGCGCCGGCGACAGCCGCGGTCGGGTGCATCGCCCCGACCAGGTCGAGCGATGACGCGCCGTCGGTGAGTCGACCAGCCACGTCGGTGGCGAGGTGGAAGAGATTGGGCAGCTCGAGCACGAAGGGCGCGGCGTCGGCCTCGAGAGCGCTGGTGTGCGGTGCGAGTGCCGTCAGGACGCTCTGCACGGCGTAGCGGTGCTCGTCGAGGTCTTTGCCGCTCGCGGCGAGCGCTGCGGATGCCGCGTGATCCTCGGACGGGTCTGCTCCCCGCCCGGCCGTTCCCGCCAGCACACGGGCGGTGACCACCCGCTCATGCGCGGTGACCAGTGTCTCGGGGCTCGCGCCGACGAGTCCGTCGACGGCGAAGGTCCACGTGTCGGGGTAGCCCGTTGCCAGTGCGCGCACGAGGCGGCGCAGGTCGGCGTCGCCCGGCACCGTGCCGGTCAGGTCCCTGGCGAGCACGACCTTGCTGTACGCGCCCTCCGCGATCTCGTCGAGGGCGCGGCGGACGGCATCCTGGTACCCCTGCGGGGTCTGTGCGCCGGGCCCGACGCGGCCCGCCCAGTGCGGCCCGAGGGCGGCCGGTTCGGGAGTCGGGGCGAAGTCCGCATCGGAAGCCTGACGGATGCGGGTGATCCAGCTGCGACCGTCACGCAGCCCGATGACCGTCTGCGGCACGAGCAGCACGCTGTCGAACGACGAGTCCTCGTCGAACGCCAGCGCGCCGAAGCCGACGAGCCCGGTGCCTGCGAGTCCCACCTCGTCGTCGATGTCGGCGACGGCCGTGATCTCCCGCCATGCGTCGGCGATGACGGCGCTGCGCAGGCATCCGGAGCCCGCTGGCACGCGGACCACCGCGGCCATGCCGTCGCCGGCGGCCACGATCCCCTCGCCGCGACGCAGCCAGGCCAGAGGCCGGGCGGCGGAGGTGTGTGCCAGCAGATCCCCGACGGGTGGGATCTCGCGGGTCTCGGCGACCAGGCGGATGCTGCTCACCCGTACAGCCTATCCGCCGGGCGGGGCCGGGGATGCGCCGGCAGGGCTCGGCGGGCGCCGGGCGGGGCGGCATGCCCCGGGCGGGGCGGATGCGCCGGGCGGCGTGACACTTCGGGGGCCGACACTCCAGATGTCGGACCGATTCGCGGGTCCGGTCCGACATCTGGCGTGTCGGCCCCCGGTTCGTAAGCGGCGACGCCCGGTCGGATGCCCGCGGGCGGGCGTCAGCGGTGCAGACCGAGCGCGACGAGGCGGTCGAGCCACGGGTCTGCGGTGGCATCGTCGAACGGGGCGAGCTGGGCGCGCACCTGCTGCTCGAGTTCGACCGCGCGTGCCTCGAGGTGGGTCATGACCTCGGCCGGGTAGCCGTAGCGGATGCTGTGCTCGGCCCACTCGTCGCGGTCGTCGACGTACGTGCCCTGCTCGGTGAGGCGCCGCACCACGTCGAGGTCCATGTCGATCGCCGTGGCCAGCCGCGGATCCCGGGTCCAGCGCACGTCCCACGCGAGATCGATGTACACCCGCATGTGGCGCGGGTGCCCGCGGTGCACGGTGAGCGCGAAGTCCGTGTGGCCGCGGGGCACCAGGGTGACGTTCGGCGACTCGGCGACGAAGTCCGCGCCGGGGCGGTGGCTGCGCCAGCCGATCGGCTGTCCGATCCAGTCGCCCCAGTCGTCGGCGCCCAGGTAGACGACGTCGTTGTTCCAGTGCGGCGAGCCGTCCCATTTGCGCCAGGTCATGGCCATCGGTGTGCCGGGTTCGGGGCGCGTCGCATTCACCCGGCGAGTCTATGCCCGGGCTGCACCGGCCCCTTCGGAGTCGGTCGTGCGCGGCTAGGCACGCCCCGGGCGTCCGTCCGGGCGGAGCGCACGGCATCCGGTCGCTCTAGGATCGAAGCATGCAGCCGAACCGCGCCGATCTCGGCAAGAACCCCTCCCGCGTCAGCGGCATGTTCGACCAGGTCGCGAAAGGCTATGACCGCACGAACACCGTCATGACGCTCGGCAACGACGCGCTGTGGCGCGCGGCCACGACGCGCGCGGTCGCACCGAAGCGCGGCGAGCGGATCCTCGATCTGGCTGCGGGCACGGCATCCTCCTCCGCCTCCCTCGCCGCGAGCGGAGCACAGATCGTCGCCGCCGACTTCTCCCCCGGGATGCTCGCAGAGGGTCGGCGCAGGCACGGCCACCTGCACAACATCACCTTCGTCGAGGCGGATGCCACGGACCTGCCTTTCGGCGACGCCGAGTTCGACGCGGTCACCATGTCGTACGGCCTGCGCAACGTGCAGGACCCGAAGAAGGCGCTGCGCGAGCTGCTGCGGGTCACCAAGCCCGGTGGCCGCATGGTGATCAACGAGTTCTCGACGCCTCCAGGGCGCTTCTTCCGCGGGTTCTACGACTTCTACAACGCACAGGTGCTGCCGCGGGTCGCGCGCCTCGCCGGCACCAACGGCGACGCGTACGACTATCTGAACGAGTCGATCCGCGACTGGCCCGACCAGCGCACGCTGGCCGCGTGGATCCGCGAGGCGGGCTGGACGGATGTCGAGTACCGCAACCTCTCGTTCGGAATCGTCGCACTGCATCGCGCGCGCAAGCCGCTGGGCTGACCTTCCGCTCAGCTGGCAGCGAGGCGCTTCTTCTCCGCCTCGACGTCGAAGTCGGCGACCGGCCATCGCGGATCGATGCCCTCCAGAGCGTCGATGAGCAGCTCCTGCACCGCGAGGCGCGCGTACCATTTGCGGTTCGCGGGCACGACGTACCAGGGTGCATCCGGTGTCGAGGTGCGCTCGAACACGGTCTGATAGGCGGCCATGTAATCGCTCCACAGCATCCGCTCGTCGACATCGCCGGGGTTGTACTTCCAGTGCTTGTCGGGGCGGTCCAGCCGCTCCATCAGCCGGTCCTTCTGCTCGTCGCGTGAGATGTGCAGCATGACCTTGACGATGCGGGTTCCGGATGCCGCGATGCGGCGTTCGAAGTCGACGATCGCGCCGTACCGGCGCTCGATCTCGGCCTCGTCGGCCAGGCCGCGCACCCGGCCGATCAGCACGTCCTCGTAATGCGAGCGGTCGAAGACGCCGATCATGCCGGCGCGGGGCAGGCGCTTCTCGACGCGCCAGAGGAAGTCGTGCGCGAGCTCTTCTTCGGTTGGCGCCTTGAACGCCGCGAAGTCGACGCCCTGCGGGTCGACGCCACCGACGACGTGCCGCACGATTCCGCCCTTGCCTGCGGTGTCCATCGCCTGCAGCACGAGCAGCACCGCGTCGTGCCCTTCGCCCACATGGCTGGCGGCGAACAGCCGCTCCTGGAGCTCGTCGAGACGCCGCTCGCGCTGCTCGAGCAGGGCGGTGCCGGCATCCTTGTCGCCGTCGAAGCCGGGGTGCGCGTCCGCATCGACCGCGTCGAGCGAGAAGCCCTCGCCGACTCTGAGCAGCTCGGCCGGATCGGTGGTCCATGCGTGCGTCGCCATGCAGACATCATGCCCCCTGCGAGCCTGAGCGGGCCATGCGCCGCACTGAGCGAGCCCGCGAGTCGAAGTGTCGGTGGCCTCATCCACAATCGGAGACATGGACACCATCGTTCTCGTCGTCATCGCGGTGATCGCCGCCGCTCTCGCCGGAGCGCTCGGCTTCGTGCTCGGCGCGCAGCGCGTCCACTCAGCCCATGCGGGCCGGCAGGCCGAGGCCGGTGCGGCACTGCTGCGCGTCGCCGCACTCGAACGGGATGCCGAGGCGCTGCGCGCCGAGAACTCCGCGCGAGTACAGGAGGAGCGGACGCTGGCCGATCGGCGAGTCGCCGAGGTGCGGCAGCTGGGCGAGCGGGCGGTGGCGGATGCCCGGCGCGAGGCCGAGGAGCGACGGGAGCACGAGCGCGTGGAGCATGCGCGCCGGCTCGCCGAGGTGCGTGAGGAGGCCGATGCCGATGTGCTGGCGGAGCGCCGGCGGGCGGCCGAGCGACTGGAAGAGCTGAAGGCCGATCAGAAGCGCCTCGCCGACGAGTTCGATGCGCTGAGCCGGCGGGCGCTGGAGGCGAACACGAAGGCGTTCCTGCAGCAGGCAGAGGAGCGGCTCAAGCGCAGCCAGAGCGAGGGGGCCGCCGAGCTGCAGAAGCGGCAGGATGCGGTGCAGCAGCTCATCGAACCGATCCAGAAGACCCTCGACACCGTGAAGTCGGAGATGACGACCGCTGAGAAGGCGCGTCTCGAGGCCCATGCGGCGCTCGCCGAGCAGCTGCAGATCATGCGCCAGTCGTCGGAGACGCTCGGTTCGGAGACCCGCAACCTCGTCAACGCCCTGCGGGCGCCCCAGGTGCGCGGGCGCTGGGGCGAGCTGCAGCTGCGGCGTGTGGTCGAGGCGTCGGGCATGGTCAATCACGTCGACTTCGACGAGCAGATGCATCACAGCACCGACGACGGCGCGCTGCGGCCCGACCTGGTCGTGCACCTCGCCGGCGACAAGCGCGTCGTCGTCGACTCGAAGGTCGCGTTCAGCGGGTATCTCGAGGCGATGGAGGCCACCGACGAGGCAGTCCGCGCGCAGCGGCTGGCGGCGCACGCGCGCCATCTGAGGAAGCACATCGACGACCTCGGCGCCAAGGAGTACTGGGATGTCGTCGCGGGATCACCCGAGTTCGTGGTGATGTTCGTGCCCGCAGAGCCGTTTCTCGCGGCGGCGCTCGATCAGGACGCGACGCTCTACGAGTACGCCTTCGAGCGCAACGTCGTGATCGCGACGCCCTCGACGCTCATCGCGCTGCTGCGCACCGTGGGACACGCGTGGCGGCAGGACCAGCTGGCTCAGGAGGCTCAGCAGATCTTCACCGTGGGCAAAGAGCTGCACAAGCGCCTCGGCACGCTCGGACAGCACCTGGCCAAGCTCGGGCGCAGTCTCAACTCGACCGTCGACGCCTACAACAGGTTCGCCGGGTCACTCGACCGCAACGTCGTCACGCAGGCCCGCAGGTTCAGTGCGCTGCAGGGGCTCGACGACGTGCTCACCGAGACGCAGCCCGTGGAGGCGCAGGCCGTCGCCCCGCAGAAGAGCGACCTGTACGAACTCGAGGCCGGCGGTCCGGACGCGACGGCTTCCGAAGACCGCTATGCGAGCGCAGATCTGGGCGAGATCGCCCAGCGCCTCGACTGACCGCGCGCTGTGGGCGAGCGCGGCTCAGCGCTCGAGCGGAACCTCGATGATCTGCGGGCCCGAGATCGCAGAGGTCAGCGCCTGGTCGAGCGCCGAGCGGGTGCTCACCTGCAGGAAGTCCCACCCGTAGGCGGCGGCGAGGTCGGCCAGCTGCGCGGCGTGCGGAGTGTAGAACGCTCGGTCGAGGTCGACCTGCTGGGCGGAGGAGGCGACCTCCAGTCCGTCGAAGATGGTGCCTCCGCCGTCATTGCCGACGATCACCTGGATGCGCGGGGCGGGTTCGTCGCCGGGCAGCAGCAGCGCGCCGACGTCGTGCAGGAAGGCCAAGTCGCCGAGCAGCACGCGGGTCACGCCGGGTGCGCCATCGCCCTGGCTGGCCAGGGCGATGCCGATGCCGGTCGCCACCGTGCCGTCGATGCCCGCGAGCCCTCGGTTCGCGTGAACAGGCACCTTCTTGCCGCCGAGCACCTGGTCGGCGACTCGCACCAGACGCGACGACCCGAACACGAGCCGATCGTGCGGCCAGGTGGCGCGCCACACGGCATCCGTCAGAATCTGACGATCCACCCGCCGGCGCACGGCGTCGAGCTCGGCGCGCACCGCACCCAGCCGTTCGGCGCTGTCGTCGGAATACAGCCCCTTCTGATCCGGCGCGGGGGCGCTGAGGTCGATCGCGCTCTCCTGCGAGGCGGTCATCCACTCCCCCAGCCACTGACGGTCGGCCGCGCCCGACTCGACGGCTACGGCGGCGACCGCTCGCGTGCGACCGTTCAGGTTCAGCGCTTCACCGCCCGCACGCACCGCGATGACCTCGACGTCGCGGCGGGCCAGCAGAGCCGCGACCTCGCGGCTGAGGGTGGGATGCCCGAAGACCACGGCCCGCTCGATGCGCCCGCCGAGCGGCTCCTCCCGCAGCAGGGCACGGTAGCCGTGCACGAGAAGCCGGCCGAAGCGCGCGCCGCTGACGACCTCGGCGATGAGCGGCCAGCTGCCCGCATGAGACAGCTCCTCGGCATCCGGTCCGGCGTCCGCTCCCGCGACCACGATCGTGCGTGGACCCCGGGGCAGCAGCACGGGCTCGGCCGGCGGTGCCGTCGGCGCATCACCGGGCGTCGCGACGACCTCGGCCGCGGCAGAAAGCGGCTCGCGCGTGGGCAGGTTCAGGTGCACGGGGCCGGCGATACCGGCCAGCCCGTCGCCGTCGAGTCCCAGCGCGGCGCGCACGGCGCGCTCCGCGAGGCCGGCCCACGCCGTGCAGCCGGTCGGGATCCTCAGACCATCCGGCTCTTGCCCGGCATGTTCATGGGCGACACGCTGCTCCGAGCACGTCTCGTCCGAGATGTCCGACGCGCCGGGCACCTCGGCATCGACGTGCAACCGCACGAACGGTCCGAAGATCCCCGGCTGCATGGTGGCCTGGTTCGCCCCGACCCCGCGCAGCTCTGGCGGACGGTCGGCGGTCAGCAGCAGCAGCGGGATGCCGGAGTGGAAGGCCTCCATGGTCGCGGGAAGCAGGTTGCCCGCTGCGGTTCCCGACGTGCAGAGCACTGCCACGGGAACCCGGCTCTCGCGAGCGATACCCAGCGCGGTGAATCCGGCCACCCGCTCGTCGATGCGCACGTGCACTCGCATGGCGCCCGTGCGCGCCAGCGAAGTCGCAGCGAGCCCAAGTGCCTGGGAGCGCGAGCCCGGCGAGAGGACGAGATCGCGGACGCCGTGGGCGACCAGCTCGACGAGCAGCTCGGCCGCCGCGTCGCTTGCGGGGGCGCTGCTCACGAGCGCGGATCCGTGCCGTCGGTCTCGTCGTCGAGGCGCGCGAGCTCCTCTTCCAGCTGTCGGATCCGGGCATCCTGCTCGGCCGTGCTCATGCGGCGCAGGGCGGCCGGATCGTCGTCCGGACCCGTCACGAAGTCACTGACCCGCTCGCCGCGGCGCCGTCGCCCGATCCAGAACCACAGGATGCCGCCGATGACCGGCAGCAGCACGACGATGAGGATCCAGGTGCCCTTCGACACCCCGCGGTGCCGGTCGGCAGGCTGCACGGCCACGTCGACGATGCTGAACACCCAGAAGATGACAGCCAGAAAACCGCCGACGATCAGGACACGAGCCATGCCTCCAGTGTAGTTCGCCGACTCGTGCCCGGCCTCGGAGAGCGGCGACGCACAGCAGCTGCCTAACCCCCGCTCGTAGACTGTCGGGGTGAAGCTGCCACCCCTCCTCGTCTACACCGTGCTGCGGTTGCTGGCGTTCATCGTGCCGCTGGGCATCCTGTGGCTGTTCCCCGTGTTCCGCGAGTACTGGTGGCTCGCCGCCCTGTTCGCCGCGCTGATCGGCATGAGCATCTCGCTGCTGTTCCTGCGTGCACCGCTGTCGCAGGCGTCCCGCGACATTTACGCCAAGCGCAACCGCGACAGGCGTCCCTCTGATGAGGATGCTGAGGACCGCCTCGCGGGCGAGTGACCGCAGTCGAGTCTCTCCCGCGCGAGCAGCACGTTCAGGTTCCCGCGGATGCGGGGTTGGTGGCCTTGCCGTCGAGCCAGAGGCTGTCCGACGGGTCCGCGTGCGCGCTGTCGGTGCCGACGTGCTTCGCGCTGATCTGAGAGCCCTTCGTGATCACGTGCACGAGTGCCATGCCGTAGCCGCGCGAGAGCTCGTAGTCGGCGTTCAGCCATTCGAGGATCGGAGTGGCCTTGGTGCCGGGCCCGAAGCCCTTCTCGGATGCCAGTTCGATGAACTGCCGCGGGGTGAGGCCCGTCTTCGTCTCGATGTTGTCGAGGTATGCCTGAAACGACATGCTGCTCCTTCTGCGACGTCGGGTGTGTGCGCATCACTCTTCCGCCGCCGAGGTCGAGTCCCGACCTCAGCCGACGAGAGCCCAGTACACCAGGCCCGCGTACGCGAGCGCCGTCAGCGAGGTGAGCGCGAGCGCGGTGACCAGCTCGCGCGGCTGCCGGTACGTCCAGACGATGACGATCGCCACGAGCCCCGCCAGCAGGGCGAGCATGGCCAACCACGCGATCGGGTAGAGCAGGGCGATCCACGCGGCGAGCGCGAACGGGATGAGCACGAACAGCGTGAACAGCACCTGGGTGGCGCGTCGCCCGATCAGCACAGAGAGGGTGCGCTTGCCGACGGCGCGATCCTGATCGATGTCGCGCAGGTTGTTGGCGAGCAGCACCGCGCACGCGAAAAGTCCGGCCGCGACCGCGACCACCCACGCGACGGTCGGCAGGTACTGCACCTGCACCCACGTGGTGCCGAGTGTGGCGACGAGCCCGAAGAACACGAAGACGAACAGCTCGCCCATCGCGTTGTAGCCGTAGGGGCGCTTGCCTCCCGTGTAGAACCACGCGGCGACGATGCACAGCGCGCCGACCACGAGCATCCACCACTGCTGCGATCGGATGACGATGGCGAGGCCGACCACGGCGGCGAGCGCGAAGAAGACGAGCGCGACCAGCAGCACCCGCTTCGCCGGGACGCGTCCGGAGGCGGTCAGGCGGGCGGGACCGACGCGCTCGGCGTCGGTGCCGCGGATGCCGTCGCTGTAGTCGTTGGCGAAGTTCACGCCGATCTGCAGCAGCACCGCGACGGCCAGGCAGGCGAGCGCGATGACCCAGTGGAAGAGGTGGTCGACGGTCTGCGCCGCACCGGTGCCGAGCACGACCGGGGCCACGGCCAGCGGCAGGGTGCGCAGACGGGCGGCGCCGATCCAGTCCTTGGCGGTCACCGGCTCGAGGGCGAGCGCCGGGCGCTTCGCCGGGTTGCCGCCGGCGCGGCGTCGCTGCTGCGGAGCGCGCTTCTTCGTCTTCTTGGAGGATCCTGCCACGGCAGAGATCCTACTGTCCGCGTCTCTGCCCGCCGCCGCTCGTCCGCGATCAGGCGGGGCTGACGATCGGCCGGCGCTCGTAGAAGGTCTGCAGCACGACCGTGGTGCGGGTGCGGACGTTGGCCGCGATGCGGATGTCTCGGACGAGCTGCTCGAGAGAGCGCGGAGAGGCCACACGCACGAACAGCATGTAGGCCGCATCGCCCGCGATCGAATGGCACGCCTCGATCGCGCTGAGGTGCTCGAGCAGCTCGGGGGCGTTGTCGGGCTGCGCGGGATCGAGCGGGGTGATCTCGATGAAGGCCGACAGCGGCGCCCCCACCTGCTCGGGGTCGAGCACCGCCTGGTAGCCGGCGATCACCCCGCGCGACTCGAGTCGCTTGAGCCTCGACTGCACCGCAGACGTCGACAGCCCCACCGTCTCCGAGAGCTGGGCCAGAGTGGCTCGCCCGTCGCGGGAGACGGCGGCGAGGATCGCGTGATCGACAGTGTCATCCATAGGTGGAATAATAGAGGTGAAGCACGCCCGTCGCCGGAAAATTTCCGGCCTGTCCCCTGATCGGAGGGTTCGATGTCCACCATCACCAGCGCCACCCAGAGCATCATCGGCGAGCCCGAGGTCGTGGAGGACGCATCGACCGCCGAGCGCAGCGCCGCCTGGACGCTGCTGAAGGACGCCGCGATCGCGATGCGCCCGCTGCAGATCAAGGACGGCTCGATCCCGAACGCCGACGACCGCGAGGCTGCGGCCGGTCACGTGGCTACGATCATCTCGGGCATCCGGGCCCTCGCCCCTGCCTTCCCGCACGACGCGGCCTACCTCGACGCCCTCGTCGTCGACTTCCAGCGCTGGGCCGACGACGGCTTCGGCGTGCCCGACTTCCTCGACTCCCTGGTCGCCTTCCAGCCCCAGCAGCACCGCATCGACGGCATCCGTCACCTCGTCGTCTTCCCGATGTACACGCAGAACGGGTCGAGCGACCGCCTCGTCGAGGCGCTCATCGTCGAGACGATCTGGCCGGAGTTCATCGCCGAGCTCGAGGCCGGCGACTACGGCAACAAGCTGTTCGTCTCGTTGCGACTGGTCGACTTCACCCCCGGCTACGACACCAACTCGGCCGTGCTGTTCCCCGAGACCGTCGCGATGCGCGAAATCCCCTCATTCACCTGGGGCGCGATCTTCCAGGACCGTGAGGCCGCGCGGTACCGCCGCGTCGTGCGCGCGGCATCCGAGATCACCAACCTCGACCTGCCCGAGCGCGCGAAGGCGATGCTCGGCGACCAGCAGATGACCGAGAAGACGTTCGTGATGTGGGACATCATCCACGACCGCACCCACATGCGCGGTGACCTGCCGTTCGATCCGTTCATGATCAAGCAGCGGATGCCGTTCTTCCTCTACTCGCTCGAGGAGATGCGCTGCGACATGACCGCGTTCCGCGAGTCGGTGAAGATCGAGCGCGCGTTCGACGCCCGCATCGCCGCCGGTGAGACGCTCACCGAGACCGAGCAGGAGATGCACGACTACGCGCACCTCGTGCAGTACGCGGTGATCTTCGACCGCATCTTCCGCTTCGCCATCACCGGCACCCGGGTGCGCAACTACGACGCGGTCGGCGGTCAGCTGCTGTTCGCCTGGCTGCACCAGCGCGGCGTGCTGCACTGGACCGACACGGCTCTCGCCTTCGACTGGGACAACGTGCCTGACGCGGTCGTCGCCCTCGGAGACGCGATCGACGACCTGTACTGGCACTCCATCGACCGCCCGAAGGTGGCGCACTGGCTGGCCGCGTACGAGCTGGTCCGCGGCACGCTCACCCCGCACCCCGCCTCGCAGTGGGCTCGCGGCCTGTCGGACGAGATCCTCGCCGGTGCCCCCAAGGGCTACACCGACGCCGTGATGGACGATGAGTTCCCGCTGTCGATGTTCTTCGAGACGCTCGACAAGAAGATGAAGCCGGTCATCGAGTCGACCGTGGGCATCCGCGGCACCGACGACTGACACTCATCGGAGTGGGCGGGAGATCATCGTCTCCCGCCAACTCTCGTACCGAGGAGCGACTCATGAGCATCCACCGCACCGTCGTCCTCGCCGGGGCCACCAGCGAGGCGGGACTCGCCGCCGCCACGGCGCTGATCGCAGCGGGCGCCCGGGTGATCGCCACCGGCCGCTCGGAGGAGCGACTCGCCGCGCTTCAGGAGGCCGGGGCGCAGACCGAGATCGCCGATGCGACCTCGTTCGACGAGATGACCGCCCTGGCTGAGATGCTCGGCCCGGTCGATGCGGTGATCCCGCTCGTCGGCGGCTGGCGCGGCGGAGGCGGGCTCGCCGGTCAGAGCGACGCCGACTTCGACGCGCTGCTGCCCGCTCTGCAGGCGGTGCGCGCGACGAGCCGCGCCTTCGATCCGACGATCAAGGCGTCGGATGCCGGTCGCTTCGCGATCGTGTCATCGACCGTGGTCACCCGCCCCCTTGCGGGCGGGGCGAACTACGCGGCGATGAAGGCCGCGAGCGAGGCGTGGGCGCGGGCGGTCGCGCAGGGGTACGCCAAGGCGGCACGGGATGCCGGTGACGATCTGCGCGCGGCATCCGTCGTGTTCCGCGCTGAAGGCGCCCTGCAGGCCGACGCCCTGTCGCGGGCAGTAGTTGCGCTGTGGGATGAGGATGCCGCGGAGCTGAACGACACGGTCATCGCGCTGAGCTGAACGGGCGGTCTCGGCGCGCCCTGCCGGTCACGCCGGTTCTTCAGCATCGACCGGCGCCGGCTCGGGCCCAGCCTCGGGCGCTCGGGCGTAGAGGTCGGTGAGCAGCCGGTACGAACGAGTGAAGAACGCGAGCCCGGCCGCGACGACCATGATCAGACCGGCGAACAGGCAGATCAGGGCGATACCACGCGCCTCGCCCTCACCCAGCAGCCAGCCCCACTGCATCCGACCGGCATCACTGCGCATGAACGGGATGATCAGGAACTCGGCGAGCGGCGCGATCAGGAACGCGGTCACCGGAGCAGCCGCCGCCTCGACGGCCTGCGCCATGCCGAAGACACGACCCTGCCTGGCGTACGGCACCACCTTCTGGATCACGGTCTGCTCGGCCGCCTCGACCGGCGGCACCATCATCATGTACAGCCACATGCCGACGACGAACAGAGGCCACCATTCGCGCAGCATGAACACGGCGCCGAGCACGCCCATGGCGACGACGACGAGCAGCATGGTGCGCACGGGGCGCTTGCCGAGTCCGAACTTCGCGACGAGTCCGCCGCCGATGAGGAATCCGGTCGAGGCGAACGCGAGGGCGATCCCCCACATCTGAGCCGAGAACAGCGTCAACCCGTACGGGTCCATCAGCGCCATGTAGACGCCGCCGATGAGGTTGTTGAACGTCGAGAAGACGATCAGAGCGAACAGCCCCGGCGCCTCGCGAATCGCCTTCACGCTGCCGTGGAAGTCCAGCGCGCTCGGAGCGTCGGGGTCACGCTGCGGCTGCTCTTCGGGAATGCGGACGAACAGCAGGTGCACGAAGGTGAGCACCATCGCCACGATCGCGATGATCAGCGTCCACCCCATGCCGAGGAAGCCGATCGACAGCCCCGAGAACACGCTGGTGACGAGGAAGGCGATGCCCTGCACGGTACCGATCAGGCCGTTCGCGTTCGCGTGCCTCTCTTCCGGGATCAGCAGCGTGACGGTCGTCGACAGTGCGATGTTGCGCAGCTGCTCGATGACCCCGCCGACGAGGATGATCAGCGCGAACGCCCAGAACCACGGACCGCCGATGTCGAGCAGCGCCGATTCGGGCTGCCAGAGGTAGAGCACGCCCGCCGCGCCGAAAGCGACGGCTGAGACGACGCTCGAGATGAGCATCACGGTGTGCTTGCGGTAGCGATCGACGATCGTGCCGAACACCATCGAGAAGAACGCGATGAGCAGCATGTACGCGCCGCCGATGACGCCCGTCGCCAGAACCGACTGCGTCTCGATGTACACCCAGAACGTGAGCGCGAACCACAGGAAGCTGGTCGTCACGTTGGCGATCAGCGTGTTCACGAGCACGTTCGCGAAAGCCCTCGTCTTCGTTGCTGAGGTCACGGGTAGAGGGTAATCCCGGCCACCGACATCCGACAGGGCCGATCGAGGATCGGCGCACACGCCGCGCACTAAAATCGGATGGTGAGCACTCTGCATGACACCGCTGTGCGCGGCTTCGCATCCGACAACTACTCCGGCATCCATCCCGAGGTTCTGGCCGCGATCGCCGACGCGAACGAAGGCCACCAGGTCGCCTACGGCGAAGACCAGTACACCGAGCGGCTGCAAGAGGTGTTCCGCTCGCACTTCGGCGAGCGCGCGCAGGCGTTCCCCGTCTTCAACGGCACCGGAGCGAACGTCACCGGCCTGCAGGCCATGCTCCCCCGCTGGGGCGCGGTGATCGCGGCATCCACGGCCCACATCAACGTCGACGAGGGTGGTGCCCCGGAGCGCATCGGCGGTTTCAAGCTGCTCACCGTCCCCACCGACGACGGCAAGCTCACCCCCGAGCTCGTCGACCGCGAGGCCTGGGGTTGGGGCGATGAGCATCGGGCGCAGCCGCTGGTGGTCTCGATCACACAGTCGACCGAGCTCGGCACGCTTTACTCGGTCGACGAGATCACGGCGCTCGCCGACCACGCGCACGATCGCGGCATGAAGCTGCACCTCGACGGCGCACGCATCTCGAATGCGGCGGCGGCCCTGGACGTGCCGCTCGGCGCCTTCACCACCGACGCCGGCGTCGACGTGCTCAGCTTCGGCGGCACGAAGAACGGGGCGATGCTCGGCGAGGCGATCGTCGTGCTGAACCCGGATGCCGCCGAGGGGCTGCTGTACAGCCGCAAGTTCAACATGCAGCTGTCGTCGAAGATGCGCTTCGTGTCAGCGCAGCTGATCGCCCTGCTCGAGGGCGACCTGTGGCTGCGCAACGCCCGGCACTCGAACGCGATGGCTCAGCGCCTGCGCACCGAGGTCGAGCAGGGCATCGCCGACGGCAGCATCGACGGCGTCGGCTTCACGCAGCCCACGCAGTCGAACGGCGTGTTCGCGACGCTGCCCGACGGCGTCGCCGACCGCCTGCGCGAGAAGTTCCGCTTCTACGACTGGGATGCCGCGCGCAACGAGGTGCGCTGGATGTGCTCGTTCGACACCCAGGAGTCCGACGTCGACGCGTTCGTCGCCGAGCTGTCGCGCCTGACCTCTGCCTGACCGCCCGGCCGCGTCAGCGCAGCAGACCGAGGTGCGCGAGCGCCTGGCGGATCAGCGTGCCGCGACCGCCCTCCAGATCCGCCGCGAGCGCATCGGAGGCGGCTTCCTCAGGCGAGAACCAGGTCACCTCGAGGGCATCCTGCCGCGGTTCGCATGTGCCGGTGACCGGCACCACGAAGGCGAGCGAGACGGCGTGCTGGCGGTCGTCGTGGAAGGCGCTCACGCCCGGGATCGGGAAGTACTCGGCCACGGCGAAGGGCGCAGGCGATGCGGGCAGCAGCGGGAACGCCATCGGGCCGAGATCGTTCTCGACGTGCCGGAACAGCGCGTCGCGGATGGTCTCCCCGTACCGCACCCGACCGGAGACGATGGTGCGAGTGATCTCACCGAGCGGCGTGGAGCGCAGCAGCACGCCGATCGAGGTGACCTGTCCCGACCCGTCGGTGATGACGGGGATCGCCTCGACGTACAGCATCGGCAGGCGCCGACGCGCCTCCTCGAGCTCGATGTCGGAGAGCCAGCCCGGGTTCGCGTCGACGTTACGCGCGCCGTCGAAGCCGAAGTCGTCGTCGGGCTCGGGGCCGGGATCAGGAGTGCGCACCGCCATGGCTCTTTTCTACCAGCGTCGGGGCGGCTTGCCCCACGTCGACGCGATCGATTCCGCCGGCGTCGGGGCGGCTGACCCCACGTCGACGCGATCGATTCCCCCGGCGTCCGAGGCGGCTGGCAGGATGGCCTCGTGACAGTCTCGATCGATCCGTCGGTGACCCTGTGGTCGCCCGAACCGCGCGAGGGCAAGCCTCTTCTCGTGCTGCTGCACGGCTACGGGGCCGACGAACGCGACCTGTTCGGGCTGATCCCCTATCTGCCCGAGGGCCTCGCGGTCGCGGCCGTCGGCGCTCCGCTCACCCCGCCCTGGCCGATGCCTGGCCGCTCGTGGTACGCGATCGATTCGCTGACCACTCGGGATGCCGTGGGCATCACCACGGCGGCCGAGGCGCTGCTCGCATGGCTCGACGAGGCTGCGGCCGACGTGAGTTCGGTGGCGCTGCTCGGGTTCTCTCAGGGCGCGGCCGTCTCGCTGCAGGCCCTGCGCCTGCAGCCGTCGCGGATCGACGCGGTCGTGGCGTTGAGCGGGTACGCCGCCCCGGGCGAGCTGCCGAACGACGGCGTGCTGCAGGAGCAGCGTCCACCGGTGTTCTGGGGCCGCGGAACACATGACGATGTGATCCCCGCCGGCCTCGTCGAGCACACCGCCCAGTGGCTGCCGGCGCACTCCGAGCTCTCCGGACGCGTCTACCAGGGACTCACGCACTCCATCTCGGAGCAGGAGCTCGCCGACGTCCGCGTCTTCCTGTCGCAGTGGAAGGACTCGGTCGAGAAGAAGACCGCGTGAGCACGACACACCCGGGTTGCGCGTCTTCGCGAGGCGGGAGTAAAGTCGCAGAGTCCTGTCCGCCGTGTCTGGAAGTCCATTGATCTGATTCGTCGCCTCTCCGCGCAAATCATCCGCGCGCTGATCCGACGAACCCGCCTTCCGGCAGGACACGCTCCGAATTCGAGCCCCTCTTCGGGCTCTTCGATCCGACGTCGTCCGACGTCTCTTGCGAGCCCCCTTCGTCGGCATCCGCGCACCCCCACTTCCGGGAGTCGCTCATGTCATCACCGAACATCTTCACCTCCGCCGCCGTCACGCTCGACCGGGTCTCGTTCGCCTGGCCCGACGGCACGACCGCGCTCGATGCCGTCAGCGGCTCGTTCGGATCGGGTCGCACCGGGCTCGTCGGGCGCAACGGCGCCGGCAAGTCGACGCTGCTGCGCCTGATCGCGGGCGAGCTGACGCCGACATCCGGGCAGATCCTGCGCTCCGACCAGGTCGCCCACCTGCCGCAGCGTCTCACCCTCGAGACCGATCGACGGGTGGCCGACCTGCTCGGCATCGCCGCTCCGCTCGACGCGGTGCGCGCGATCACCGCGGGAGACGTCGATCCGGTGCACTTCGACGCCGTCGGCGACGACTGGGACATCGAGGCGCGCGCCGAGGCGTCCCTCGCAGAAGCCGGCCTCGACCCGTCGTTCCTCGACCGCACGGTCGGCGAGCTGTCGGGTGGGGAAGCCGTGCTCGCCGCCGTCGCAGGCATCCGGCTGCGACGAGCGCCGATCACGCTGCTCGACGAACCGACGAACAATCTCGACCGCGAGGCGCGGGCCCGCCTCGCGCAGATGGTGCGCACCTGGCGCGGTGCGCTGATCGTGGTCAGCCACGACGTGTCGCTGCTCGAGCTGATGGATGACACCGCGGAGATCTACGGCAGCGAGCTGAGCGTGTTCGGCGGACCGTATTCGCAGTGGCGAGCGTGGCTGGATGCCGAGCAGGACGCGGCACGCCAGGCCGAGCGCGACGCCGCGCAGGCGTATCGGAAGGAGAAGCGGCAGCGCATCGAGGCCGAGGCGAAGCTCGCCACCCGTGCGCAGATGGGGCGCAAGGCGTTCGACGAGAAGCGCGTGCCGAAGATCATCGCGAACGGGCGCAAGATGGCCGCTCAGGTGTCGGCCGGCAGGCTGCGCACCGAGGTGCGCGGCAAGGAGGACGCCGCTCACCGGGCCCTCGACGCGGCCGGTCGTCGCGTGCGCGACGACGACACCATGAAGATCGACCTGCCTGATCCCGAGCTGTCGGCGTCGCGGCGCATAGCCACCATCGGCGACGGGGAGCGGTCGTGGGTCGTGCAGGGGCCGGAGCGGGTGGCCCTGGTCGGTCGCAACGGGGTCGGCAAGACCACGCTGCTGCGCCGGCTGGTGGCATCCGCAGCTGACGGCTCCGGAGATCGGGACGGATCTGGCCAGGACTCAGCTGTTCCGGGGCAGATCCGGCCGATTCTCCGAAGTTCTGACGCGCACACCGACCGCATCGGGTATCTCTCCCAGCGGATCGACGGGCTCGACGAGCAGGCATCGGTGGTGCAGAACATCGCGGCGGTCGCACCGCACGTGCCGGACAGGGAGCTGCGGAACCGGCTGGCGCGGTTCCTGATCCGAGGGGCGACCATGGACCGGGCTGTCGGCGCGCTCTCAGGCGGCGAGAGGTTCCGTGCCGCGCTGGCGAAGCTGCTGCTCGCCGATCCAGCGCCGCACCTGGTGGTGCTCGATGAGCCGACGAACAACCTCGATCTCGACACGGTCGATCAGCTGGTCGAGGCGCTGCGCGCCTACCGCGGAGCCGTGCTGGTCGTGAGCCACGACGACGCGTTCCTCGCCCGGCTGAAGCTGGATCTCACCCTCGAGCTGGATGCCGAGGGTCGGCTGGTCGAGCTGGGCTGACGCAGACGGGCGGCCGGGGTGATGTCAGGCCGCCCGTCTCAGCCGAGCCGGGAGAGCCAGGGATGCTGCGGGAGGGTCCGCTGCAGCGCGTCCGCGAGCCATCGACGGCGCCGCTCATCGAGGAAGGGCAGGGTCGCGTCGAAGTCGGCGCCGTCCTTCTCGCGCAGACCCCTCGACCGCATGGCGCGGCGGTGCTTGAGCGCCGGGTCGGCGGCGAGCGCGGCGTACTCCTCGGAGTCCCTGACCTCGATGAACGTGTCGGTGTGGTTCGTCGTGTGCGCCATGTCGCCAGCATCCCCTACCCCTCTTCCGTTGTCGAGAGCAAGCACCGAGGCGATGTCCGTGGTCTGTCCCATGATGGAGGGGTGCCGGACGTGCTCGACAGGTTCACCCCCGCCACCCAGGATTGGTTCCGTGGGGCGTTCGACGCGCCCACGCCAGCCCAGGCGGGCGCGTGGGACGCGATCTCCGCCGGGCGCAACGCCCTCGTCGTCGCGCCGACCGGGTCGGGCAAGACGTTGTCGGCGTTTCTCTGGGCGATCGACAGCGTGTTCCGCGAGCGGACGGCCGATTCGGCGGCGACAGCGGATGCCGAGGAGCGCGCTGCGCGCACGCGCGTGCTCTACATCTCTCCCCTGAAGGCTCTGGGCGTCGACGTCGAGCGCAACCTGCGCTCACCCCTGATCGGGATCGGGCAGTCGGCGCGGCGCCTCGGCGTCGCGGCACCGGATATCACCGTCGGCGTGCGCTCGGGTGACACCACCTCGAGCGACCGGCGAAAGCTCGTCAGCGACCCGCCCGACATCCTCATCACGACGCCCGAATCGCTGTACCTCATGCTCACCAGCCGAGCCGGCGAGACGCTGCAGAACGTGCACACCGTGATCATCGACGAGGTGCACGCGGTGGCCGCCACCAAGCGCGGCGCACATCTGGCGGTCAGCCTCGAGCGGCTCGACGCGCTGCGCACTGCACGGGGAGCGGAGAAGCCCGCTCAGCGGATCGGTCTGTCGGCGACCGTGCGCCCCATCGATGAGGTGGCGCGATTCCTGGGCGGATCGGCGCCGGTCGACATCGTCGCCCCGCGCGCGATGAAGACATTCGAGCTCGGCGTGGTCGTGCCCATCGACGACATGCGCAACCCTCCTCCGCCGCCCGGGGCATCGGCTTCGGCTGGTGAACCGGCCGAGTACACCGAGGTCACCGGATCGGTGTGGCCGCACGTCGAGGAGGCGATCGTCGACAAGGTGCTCGAGAACCGCTCGACCATCGTGTTCGCCAACTCCCGGCGACTCGCCGAGCGGCTCACCGGTCGGCTGAACGAGATCTACGCCGAGCGCATCGGGGTGGCCGTTGCCGAACCGGCGGGACCGCCGGCCGCCAGGGCCCACGGAGCAGAGGCTCCGGGCGGCGCGCATGCGCCGGCTGGAGGGGCGGACGGGGCGGCGCAGGCGGGCGCCACCGCCGGCGCCGATCCGGTGCTCGCCAAGGCCCACCACGGGTCGGTGTCGAAGGAGCAGCGGGCGATCGTCGAAGACGAGCTGAAGTCGGGCGTGCTGCGCTGTGTGGTGGCGACGAGCAGTCTCGAGCTCGGCATCGACATGGGCGCGGTCGACATGGTCATCCAGGTCGAGGCGCCGCCGTCGGCGGCATCCGGTCTGCAGCGCGTCGGCCGCGCGGGCCACCAGGTGGGCGAGATCAGCCGGGCGTCCCTGTTCCCCAAGCACCGCGGCGACGTGCTGCACACCGCGATCGTCACCGAGCGGATGCTGGCGGGACAGATCGAGGCGATCGCCGTGCCGCGCAACCCGCTCGACATCCTCGCGCAGCAGACCGTCGCCGCATGCGCGCTCGATTCGATCTCGGTCGAGGAATGGTTCGAGACCGTGCGGCGCAGCGCGCCGTTCCAGACGCTGCCGCGTTCGGCATACGAGGCGACACTCGATCTGCTCGCCGGCAAGTACCCGTCGGACGAGTTCGCCGAGCTGCGCCCGCGCGTGGTGTGGGATCGGGATGCCGGAACCCTGACCGGCCGGCCGGGAGCGCAGCGCATCGCGGTCACTAGCGGCGGCACCATCCCCGACCGCGGGCTGTTCGGCGTGTTCGTCGCGGGCGAGACCAGCGGTGCGCGCGTCGGCGAGCTCGACGAGGAGATGGTCTACGAATCACGGGTAGGCGACGTCTTCACCCTCGGCACCACCAGCTGGCGCATCGCCGAGATCACCCACGACCGGGTCAACGTGCTGCCGGCGTACGGGCAGCCCGGCAAGGTGCCGTTCTGGCACGGCGACGGCATCGGCCGTCCGTTCGAGCTCGGTGAGGCCCTCGGGCGGTTCTCGCGCGAGGTGTCGACGGCGACTCCCGCCAAAGCCCAGCAGCGACTGATCGACGCGGGCCTCGACGAGCGCGCGCGCGACAATCTCATGGGGTACCTGACCGAGCAGCGCGAGGCCACGGGAACCCTGCCGACCGACCGCACGCTGACCGTCGAGCGAGGTCGCGACGAGGTCGGCGACTGGCGGCTCATCCTGCATTCCCCCTATGGCATGAAGGTGCATGCTCCGTGGGCTCTCGCACTGAACGCTCGGATCCGCGAGCGGCTCGGTGTCGAAGGCTCGGCGGTGGCGAGCGACGACGGCATCATCGTCCGCATCCCGGATGCCGACGCGCAGCCGCCCGGAGCTGACCTGTTCGTCTTCGACGCCGACGAGCTCGAGCAGATCGTCACCGCCGAGGTGGGCGGATCGGCGCTGTTCGCCTCGCGATTCCGCGAGTGCGCGGCCCGTGCCCTGCTGATGCCGCGGATGAACCCCAACAAGCGCACGCCGCTGTGGCAGCAGCGGCAGCGCTCGGCGCAGCTGCTTGAGGTCGCGAGGCGCCATCCGACTTTCCCGGTGATCCTCGAGACCCTGCGCGAGGTGCTGCAGGACGTCTACGACCTGCCGTCGCTGCGCCGGCTCATCACCGACATCGCCGAGCGCCGCATCCGTCTCGTCGAGACCGAGCCCGGCCAGCCCTCCCCCTACGCGCGCGACCTGCTGTTCGGCTACGTCGGCGCGTTCATGTATGAGGGCGACTCGCCGCTCGCCGAGCGGCGGGCCGCGGCCCTCGCCGTCGACCCTGCCCTGCTCGGGGAACTGCTCGGCACGGTCGAGATGCGCGAGCTGCTCGACCCCGACGTGATCGCGCAGTTCGAGCGCGAGGCGCAGCGACTCGATCCGCAGCGCCGGGTGCGGGGGGTGGAAGGCGTCGCGGACCTGCTGCGGATGCTCGGCCCGCTGGACGCGGAAGAGGTGGCTCTGCGGCTCGACAGCACGTCGACGAGCTCTGCCGCCGACGAGGCAGCCCGGACCGCCACGGGTGCGGATCCCGCGGCTGTCCCGGGGGCGGATGCCGCGGTTGAAGCGACCAGGGAACCCGGTGCGGCGACCGCGGACCAAGCCGCCGCACTGCTCGCCGAGCTCGTCACCGCTCGCCGCGCCATCGCGGTCACGATCGCGGGCCGCTCCCGGTTCACGGTGATCGAAGACGCGGGCCGGCTGCGCGATGCGCTCGGCGTCGCGCTGCCCACGGGCATCCCGGTGGCCTTCCTCGAGCCTGTCGCTGATCCACTCGGCGATCTCGTGTCGCGACACGCGCGCACACACAGCCCGTTCACGACCGAAGACGTCGCAGCCCGGTTCGGCATCGGCGCGGCTGTCGCCAGGCACACGCTCCAGCGGCTGGAGTCGGCGGGCCGGCTCACCAGCGGGTTCTTCCTGCCCGCCGCATCCGCCGCCGCCGACGGATCGAAGGAATGGTGCGACGCCGAGGTGCTGCGCCGTCTGCGGATGCGCTCGCTCGCCGCGATCCGCGGCAGTGTGGAGCCGGTCAGCCCGCAGGCGTACGCGCGTTTCCTGCCCGACTGGCAGCACCTGACGCGGCCGACCGAAGGCGTCGATGGCGTGCTCAGCGTGATCGAGCAGTTCGCCGGCGTGCCGATCCCCGCCAGCGCCTGGGAGTCGCTCGTTCTGCCCGGCCGGGTGCGCGACTACTCCCCTGCCCTCCTCGACGAGCTCACCGCCGCCGGCGAGGTGGTCTGGGCGGGCCACGGGTCGCTGCCGGGTCGCGATGGGTGGGTGTCGCTGCATCCCGCCGATCTCGCGCCCTTCACCCTTCCCGTACCCGAGGAGGCACCGGCGGCAGGCTCCCTCGAAGAGAAGGTGCTCGATGCGCTGCAACTCAGCGGCGCCTCGTTCGCCGGCGCGCTGAAGACCATGACCGGCGCCGATAACCAGCAGTCCGTGCTCGAGGCCCTCTGGTCGCTGGCCTGGCAGGGGCACATCACCAACGACACCTTCGCGCCCGTCCGCGCGCTCATCGCCGGAGGGTCGCAGGCGCACAAGACCGCGCGCCGGGCGCCCCGCACGCGCACCTACCGCGGCATCTCGCTCGCACGACCGACCGCACAGCCGTCCGCCGCGGGCGCGGGTGGCCGGTGGGCGGTGCTGCCCGAGACCGATCCGGATGCCGCGCGCCGCGCCACGGTGACCGCAGGGCTGCTGCTCGACCGCTACGGCGTCGTCACCCGGGGCGCCGTGCAGGCGGAGGGCGTGCCGGGCGGCTTCGCACAGGTGTACCGCGTGCTCGCCGGCTTCGAAGAGGCCGGGCACTGCCGGCGCGGCTATGTGATCGAGAAGCTCGGAGCCGCCCAGTTCGCGGCGTCCACGACGGTCGACCGACTGCGCACCTTCGCCGGACTCGCCGATCCGCCTCCACTGAACGCCGTGACGCTCGCGGCGACCGACCCCGCCAACCCCTATGGCGCCGCTCTCGGCTGGCCGCGGCTGGAGGCGGTGTCGCATCGTCCCGGCCGGAAGGCCGGCGGGCTGGTCGTGCTCGTCGACGGCGAGCTCGTGCTCTATCTCGAACGCGGCGGCCGCACGGTGCTCGCCTTCGATGACGACCCCGAGGTGCTGAAGGCCGCCGCCGCCGACCTGGTCGCCACGTCCAGGGCGCGCCGGCTCGAGACCCTCACCGTCGAGAAGATCAACGGCGAGGGCGTGTACGGCACCCCGTTCGCATTCGCCCTGCAGGAGGCGGGCTTCGTGGCGACCCCGCGCGGCTACGCCCTGCGCAAGACCGTCTGATTGACTGCACACATGCTCAGCGAGTTCTTCACCGGCGTCCGCTACCTCGGGCGCGGCTTCGGGTACTGGCGGCGGCGCCCCGGGCTGATGGCGCTCGGTCTCGTGCCCGGCCTCATCGCCCTCGCGCTGCTTGCCGCCGCGATCATTCCGCTGCTGCTGAACCTCGGTGGCATCACGGCTTGGGCGACACCGTTCGCCGACGGGTGGGATCCGTTCTGGCGCAACGCCCTGCGTGCCGCCGTCGGCGTGGTCGCGGTGATCGCGATCCTGGCGCTGGCGAGCGTGACGTTCACCGCGCTCACGCTGCTGATCGGCGACCCGTTCTACCAGCGGATCTGGCGTGCTGTCGAGACCGACCTCGGCGGCGATGTGCCCGAGGGAGACGGCGGATTCCTCGTGGCGCTCGGCGAGAGCATCCGGCTTATCGCGCTCGGTGCGCTCGTCGCCCTGCTGGCGCTGGCATCGGGGTTCGTGCCGCTCATCGGTGCTCCGCTCGCCGCCGTCATGAGCGTGCTGCTGACCGGCCGCCTGCTCGCGCGCGAGCTGACCGGCCGTGCGCTGAACGCGCGCGACATCCCGACCGTCGAGCGTTCGCGGCTCTTCTCGGGGCGGCGGGCCCGCCTGCTCGGATTCGGCGCGGCCACCCAGCTGTGCTTCATGGTGCCCCTCGGCGCGGTGTTCACCATGCCGACCGCGGTCGCCGGAGCCACCGTGCTGGCGCGCGACCTGCTGCACCAGCGCTCGTCGACAGCGGCGCACCGTGCCTGAGGGCGACACGATCTACCGCGCCGCGAAGCGCCTCGACGCCGCGCTGCGCGAGCAGGAGGTGACCCGCTTCGACCTGCGCGTGCCGCGTCTGGCCACCGCCGACCTCAGAGGGCGGACGGTGCACGACGTCGTTCCTCGCGGCAAGCACCTGCTGATGCGGATCGGCGAGTTCACCCTGCATTCCCATCTGCGCATGGACGGAGCATGGTTCACCTATCGCCCGGGCGAGAAGTGGCGTCATCCCGCATTCAAGGTGCGCGCGATCGTGGGCACCGCCGAACACGAAGCAGTCGGCGTCGACATCGCCGAGGTGAAGCTGGTGCCCACCCGCGACGAGGGCCAGCTGGTCGACTACCTCGGACCCGACCCGCTCTCCGAGAACTGGGATCTGGACGAGGCGATCCGGCGCCTCAGCGCAGACACTCGTCCCATCCACGTCGCCCTGCTCGACCAGCGCAACGTCGCAGGCTTCGGCAACGAGTACGCGGCGGAACTGCTGTTCCTGCGCGGTGTCCGGCCCGAGACGCCGACGCCGGACGTGGATGTTCCCGCCCTGCTCGACCTCGGCGTGCGCACCATCAGGGCGAACCGCGACCGAATGGATCGCACTTTCACGGGAGACGCCAGGCGGGGCTTCACCGACTGGGTCTACGGGCGCGCGGGCCGCTCGTGCCGACGCTGCGGCACCCGCATCCGCAAGGGCGAGCTGGGCGCCGATCCGACCCGCGAGCGCATCACATTCTGGTGTCCGAACTGTCAGCGGTGAGCTAATCCCAAACGGGGAATGAATCAAGCCCCCTCCCGGTTGTACATATATCCGGAAGACTCCGGAACACGGGAGGAAACGTGGGCAAGAACTACATCGATATCGAGGACGACCAGGGCGCCACGCTGCGCTACCGCAAGCACGTCAATGGCCGCGGACTCGTCGCACACGGCGCGAAGGTGCATCCGAAGGCCCTCATCGAAGCCGGCGCCTATGTCGAACCGGGCGCTCGTGTCGGCGCCGGTGCGCGGGTCGCGCGCGGCGCCTGGGTGGAGCCGGATGCCGTGATCGGCGAGAACGCGCGAATCGACGCGCACGCGCACATCGGCGTCGGAGCGGCCGTCGGCGACGGCGCGTGGATCGGCGTCCGCACCGAGATCGGCGCGGGAGCGCGGGTCGCACGGGGAACGCGCATCGGCCACGACGAGAGCGTCGCCCCCGGTCTCACCGTCATCACCGACCGCAAGGGACTCTGGCTCGCCGCCTGATCCCGTCCACCGGAGCCCGCCTGGTCGATTCGGCCGGCGGGCTCTTCTGCATCCACGGCCGGTACGCTGAACCGGTGAAGAACGACCGGCGCCGCGCTCCGAAGGGTGGGCGTCCGCGCCCGGCGAAGACACAGAAGCCGGCACAGAAACCGGCGCAGAAGCGCACGCCTCGCCCTGCGGCGCAGCCTGCGCCCCCGGCAGACCAGACGCCGCGCCGGTTCCGGCTCGGCGTCATCCCGGGCGCCACCCCGGGCAAGTGGGTGGACGCCTGGAAGGAGCGCATGCCGCACGTCGGCATGGACGTCGTGCCCATCACGGTCGCCGGTCAGCGTGCAGCCCTCGACGATCTCGATGCCGCACTGGTGCGTCTGCCCCTCGACGACCGCGACGCCCTGCACGTGATCCCGCTGTACGACGAGGTTCCCGTCGTCGTGGCGCCCATCGACTCGTTCCTGATGGCGACGGACAGCCTCACGGCCGACGATCTCACCGGACAGGTGCTGATCACCCCCGGCGATGACGTGCTCGGGCCGCTCGATCTGCCCACGCAGACACCGTCGTTCCCGACGATAGAGACCACGAAAGACTCCGTCGCGACCGTGGCCTCCGGCGTCGGCATCCTCATCGTGCCGATGTCGCTCGCCCGGCTGCACCACCGCCGAGACGTCGACTACCGTCCGCTCCTCGGCGGGCGGGCCTCGACCGTCGCACTGGCGTGGCTGCGTGACGCGACCACGCCGGACGTCGAGACGTTCGTCGGCATCGTGCGCGGACGCACCGCGAACTCGTCACGCTGACCTCTGCCCCGCAGATGAGGGCAGAGGTCAGCGCCGCCGGCCGTCAGGCAGCCGCGCGGTGGACCGCGCCCGCGGTGACCGACAGCCCGCCTCCTGCGGATTCGACCCGCACGTCGCCGCCGTCAGCGAGCTCACCGGTCACGAACAGGTCTGCGATGCGGTCGTCGACCTCACGCTGGATGAGGCGGCGCAGCGGACGCGCGCCGTACTCCGGCTCGTAGCCGTGCTCGCCCAGCCACTCGACAGCGGCATCCGACACCTCGAGTGAGACGCCGCGAGCGGACAGGCGCTGCGAGGTCGCCTGCAGCATGAGCCGGACGATCCGGCCCAGCTCCTGGCGACCGAGCTTCTGGAACAGCACGATCTCGTCGATGCGATTCAGGAACTCCGGCCGCATCGCCTCGCGCAGCCTGCCCATCACTCGAGCCCGCAGGTCCTCCGCCGACGCGAAGCCGTTCGCCGAGGCATCCTGCGACGCCACGAAACCGAGGGCCCCAGAGCGCGAGGCCAGGAACTCCGAGCCGATGTTCGAGGTCATCACGATCACCGTGTTGCGGAAGTCGACCGTGCGGCCCTGCCCGTCGGTGAGGCGTCCGTCGTCGAGCACCTGCAGCAGCAGGTTGAACACGTCGGGGTGCGCCTTCTCGATCTCATCGAACAGCACGATCGAGTAGGGGTTGCGCCGCACCCGCTCGGTGAGCTGACCGGCCTCGTCGTACCCCACGTAGCCGGGAGGGGCCCCGACCAGGCGAGACACGGTGTGCCGCTCGCCGAACTCGCTCATGTCGAAGCGGATCACGTTCGCCGTGTCCGCCTGCCCTGAGCCTGTCGAGGGGAACAGGCGGTCGGCGAGAGCCTTCGCCAGCTCGGTCTTGCCCACACCGGTCGGACCGAGGAACAGGAACGATCCGACGGGACGACGAGCGTCGCCCATGCCGGTGCGGCTGCGCCGCACGGCCCGAGCCACCGCGGCCACCGCGTCGTCCTGCCCGATCACGCGCGCGTGCAGGTCTGCTTCGAGCTCGCCGAGCCGCTCGCGCTCAGTCTCGGTGAGACGGCTCACGGGGATGCCCGTCGCCCGCGACACCACGGCGGCGATCTGCGACTCGTCGACGACGGCCTCGGCAGCCGGCGCAGTCGTCGCAGGCGCGCCCGCGGCATCGATCCGGCCCTGAAGCTCCGCGATCTCGTCACGGATGCGCGAGGCCTCCTCGTAGTGCTCCGCGTTCACCGCGGCGTCCTTCCGCGACTCGAGCTCGTCGAGCCGGGCCACCATCTTCTCGACGTCGGGCACCACGCCGAGGCGCAGCCTCAGCCGCGCGCCGGCCTGATCGATCAGGTCGATGGCCTTATCGGGCAGCACCCTGTCGGGCAGATAGCGCGCACTCAGCTCGACGGCGGCACGCACGGCGTCGGCGGTGTACGTCACGGAGTGGTGCTGCTGGTAGGCGGGCAGCAGGCCCTCGAGGATCAGCACGGCGTCGTCGGTCGACGGCTCCGAGACTTTCACAGGCTGGAAACGACGCTCGAGCGCCGGATCCTTCTCGATGCGTCGGTACTCGCTCAGCGTGGTTGCACCCACGAGGTGCAGATCACCACGGGCGAGGCGGGGCTTGAGGATGTTCCCGGCGTCCATGCCGCCGTCGCCCGATCCGCCGGCGCCGACGACGGTGTGCACCTCATCGATGAACACGATGATCTCGCCCTTGTGCGCGGCGATCTCATCCATCGTCTTCGTCAGGCGCTCCTCGAAGTCACCGCGGTAGCGGGTGCCCGAGAGCATCGTCGGCAGATCGAGAGCGATGACACGGCGGTCTGCGAGCTGGGCGGGCACGGCGTTCTCGACGATCGCACGAGCGAGCCCTTCGACGATCGCCGTCTTGCCGACGCCCGCTTCGCCGATCAGCACGGGGTTGTTCTTCGTACGGCGGCTGAGGATCTCGATGGCCTGCTCGATCTCTTCGGCGCGCCCGATGACGGGGTCCAGCTCGCCTGCGCGAGCGCGAGCGGTGAGGTCGAGCCCGTACTGGTCGAGCATGGGAGTGGCGGATGGCTGCTCCGCCGTGCCCTCATCGGTGGCGGCTCCCGCGGTGACCGACTCGCGAAGACCCTGCGTGAGGGCCTCCGGCGTGACGCCGACGCGGGCGAGGATCTGACCGGCCGGCACGTCCTGCGCCAGAACGAGCGCGAAGAACAGGTGCTCGGGGTCGATGTAGGTCGCGCCGGACGAACGAGCCACCTGGTACGAGTGGAACAGCGCACGGCTGGCGCCCGGCGTGATCGTCGCGGCGCTCAGGGCCGCGCGTTCGGCAGGAACGGGCAGACCCGCGTCGACGGCCGCCACGATCGCCTGCGGGTCGACGCCGATGTGCCGGATCGCCTGCGACACCGCGTCGTCCTCGACGATCACCCGCAGCACGTGCAGCGAGTCGAGATCCGTCTGCCCGCGCTCGAGCGCGAAACGGCCGGCGCGCTGCAGGACCTGCTGGGTGCGCGCGGTGAGGAACCGAGCGAGGTCGATCGAGCGAGCCTGCCGGTTGCGCTCCCCCGCGAGATAACGGGCCAGGAACTCGTCGAAAGATCCTGAACCCGCTTCGTTGAAGTCGTTGGGCATTACCTTTCCTCTCAAAGTTGAGCGTAGTGCTGTCAACTTCAACATCGGCCCGCGGCCCGTATTCCCGGCTCAGGCCGAATCGCCCAATAGACTCGGCGCATGTCCTCGGTGCTGTACGTGTGCGTCCGACCGGAGCGGAGCGCGGCCGACGCCGAGCACCGCTCGTTCCGGCGCGGACTGGGCCTCGGCTCCCTGGACCGCCTTGACCTGCTGCACGCCTCGCTCGAGACGGTGGAGTGGCAGCAGTACGAGGGCTTCGTCATCGGCGGATCGCCGTTCAACGTGACGGATGCCGAGAAGGACGAGTATCAGCGGGCGGTGGAGCACGACCTCGAGCGGATCGCCCGGCGTGCGCTCGACGGCGACGCGACCGCGCTGTTCACTTGCTACGGCATCGGCGTCGTGACACGGATGCTGGGTGGCGAGGTGCACACCGGTCAGCCCGAGCAGGCCAGCGCGACCAGTGTGCAGCTGACCGATGCGGGCATCGGCGATCCGCTGTTCGGCCCCGGCGCGCCCACGATGTCGGTCTTCACCGCGCACAAGGAGTCAGCGCGCGAGACGCCGCCGGGAGCCGTGCTGCTCGCCACCAACGACGCCTGCACCGTGCAGGCGTATCGGGTCGGCGAGCGGCTGTACGCCACGCAGTTCCACCCTGAGGCGTCGCCCCAGGACTTCGCCGATCGGATGGCGGTGTACCGGGCATCCGGCTATTTCGACCCGCGCGACTACGAGCGCACCGAGCGCGCGATCCTCGATGCGTCCGTCGACGGCCACGACCTGCTGGCGCGCTTCCCTGAGCTTCTGCGCGGCTGAGGTCGCCCTTCGACAGGCCCAGGGAGCCAGGGTGGGGCCTGGGGGTCAGGCTCCGAGGGCGAGCGCGATGCGCTCGTCGAGATAGCCCTGCAGCGGCACGAGCAGGCCACCCGGCGACCACCGCACGCTCGGCACCCCCTCGACCAGGGCCAGAGGGCCCGACACTCCGCCCGCGTCGACCGCAGCTGCGTCGAGCACCTGCCATCCGACGTGCACGACCTCGCCCTCGGCGAAACCCCCTCGACGCGCCTGCGCCCTCCGCTCTGCTCTCGCCCGCGCCGACTCGGCCGTGTAGCCGCGCCGCACGGGCTCGGCGGCGCGCAGGATCTCGGCGGTCGACAGCACGCCTTCATCTGTGAGCAGCAGCACGCCGAGGTGCCAGGCGGCACCCGCGGGGACGATCCGATCGGCACGCCACCGCGAGGTGCGCTCGCGGCCCAGCGACTCGCGCGGTGCCGCGGCGAGGCGCGCGCGGGCATCGCGCAGCAGCTCCTCGGTCGGCCCCATGGGTCAAGGGTAACGATTCGGCGCCGCCCTCCGGATGCGGGCAGAATCGACAGACACCCCAGTTCAGGAGCATCCATGCCGCACACCGACACCGCACGCCTTCTCATCGCCTGCGACGACAAGCCCGGGATCGTCGCGGCCGTCGCGGGAGTGCTGGCCGCGCACGGGGCGAACATCATCTCGCTCGACCAGCACTCGACCGACGAGGAAGGCGGACGGTTCTTCCAGCGCACCGTCATCCACCTCGACGGGCTCTCTGCCAAGCGCCCGGAGCTCGAGGCGTCGATCGCCGAGGTCGCCGACCGGTTCGGGATGGAGTGGTCGCTGCACGACACCGCTAAGCGCAAGCGCGTGGCGATCTTCGTGTCGAAGTACGACCACTGCCTGATGGAGCTGCTCTGGCGCACACAGCGCGGCGAGCTCGACATCGATGTGACCATGGTGATCTCCAACCATCCCGACCTCGCCGAATCGGTGCGCTCCTTCGGGGTGCCGTTCATGCACATCCCGTCCGGGGACAAGGCCGCGATGGAGGCCCGCCAGCTCGAGCTGCTGCAGGGCAACGTCGACCTGGTCGTGCTCGCCCGCTACATGCAGATCCTCACCGACGGATTCATCGAGCGGCTCGGAGCGCCGGTGATCAACATCCACCACTCGTTCCTTCCCGCGTTCATCGGCGCGAATCCCTACGCCCGCGCCAAGGAGCGCGGCGTGAAGCTTATCGGCGCGACCGCCCACTACGCGACCGCCGATCTCGACGAGGGCCCGATCATCGAGCAGGACGTCACCCGCGTCACGCACGCGGAGTCTGCGGCGGAGCTGCAGCGGCGCGGAGCCGATGTGGAGCGGTTCGTGCTCGCCCGCGCCGTGAAGTGGCATGCCGAGGACCGCGTGATCGTGCACGGGCGCTCGACCGTCATCCTCTGACGATCGCGCGGACGAGGCGCCGTTCGTCAGCCGGGCAGGCCGGCGACCAGCTCGTCGAAGACCGCGGCCGCCGTGCGTCCGCGCGACAGGGGCGCCGATTGCCCGAGCCACAGCGACTGCAGCTCGCCCATCCCGCGCTGACCGGCGATCGCCCGGAAGCGCCCGGTCAGCCAGTTCTGGGCCGGAAAGGGAGCGACGGCTCCGGATGCCTCGATCTCGCGCACCACGCGATTGGTGGCCCCGCGCGACAGCCGTCCGCTCATCGCGCGGGTGAGCACGCTCTCGTCAGCAGCGGTCGAGCGGATCGCCGCGCGGTGCGCGTCGTTCGCCGCGGACTCGGCGGTGGCGAGGAAGGCGGTGCCGACCTGCACGCCCGACGCTCCGAGCGCGAATGCCGCCGCGACGCCGCGACGGTCGGCGATGCCGCCGGCGGCGATGACGGGCACGCGCACGGCATCCGCCACCTGCGGCACGAGTGAGACCAGTCCGACCAGCGACTCCTCCGCGGACTTCAGGAACGACACCCGGTGTCCGGCCGCCTCGGCGCCGGTGGCGACGATGGCGTCGACGCCTGCGGCCTCGAGGGCGCGGGCTTCGGCGACCGTCGTGGCGGTGCCGATGACGCGGATGCCGCGGCTGTGCGCCTCGTCGATGAGCACGCTCGACGGTGCGCCGAAGACGACGCTCAGCGCGGCCGGGCACGCCTGCCAGATCGCGTCAAGCTGCTCGTCGAGGCTGGGGAGGTATCGCTCGGGGCGCGCGGGCGGCGCGATGCCGACCTCATCGAAGAAGTCGCTCAGGGCGGCGGCATATCCGTCGTGCTCGGCGCCGGGCACGACCTCGTCGCCCGTCGGAAGCCAGATGTTCAGCGCGAACGGCGCCGAGGTGGCGGCGCGCAGCGCTGCGGCGGTCTCGGTGATGCGGGCGCCGTCGTACCCGTAGAGACCGTACGAGCCGAGACCGCCCGCGTCGCTCACCGCGGCGGTCAGCGCCACCGATGACAGTCCCCCGAACGGCGCGAGGACGACGGGATGACGGATGCCCAGGAGTTCACGCAGATCGCTCATGTTTCGAGGCTACGCTTCCGTCGGTCCCGTGTTTCAGCGCGCTTCGGCACGGTTCACAGCGGCGGGCGTCCGGGGATCGGCGACGGCTTCTGCGCCCGGTTCGACGCGTTCGCGACCGCCAGATCGAGCGCCTCGAACAGCTGCTTGAAGCCGCGGAACCGCGTGGTGCGCGGGCACGGCGTGCGCAGCCACAGCACGTCGAGAACGCCCGTCGGCGAGCGGTCGACGTAGGCGATCAGGCAGTCCGCGTCGGCGTGACGTCGTGCCGGGTCGCAGATTCGCCAGCTGTTGCGGCCGAGCGGCGTGAGCTCCCAGTCCCCGTGCGGGGTGCCTGGTATGGGGTCGTCGAGCATGACAGTCACAGCGCCTTACCTCCTGTCACCGCGAGCACCGTGCCCGAGGTGTACGAAGACTCGGCTGCGGCGAGGTACACGTACGCACCGGCGAGCTCGGCCGGCTGGCCGGCCCTGCCCAGCGGGGTGTCGCTGCCGAACTGCTCGACCTTCGTGTCGTCCCAGCCGGTGGCCGGAATGAGCGGGGTCCAGATGGGCCCCGGTGCGACGGCGTTCACGCGGATCCCGCGCTCCCCCGCCTCTGCTGCGAGCGCCTTCACGAAAGCCACCTGCGCGGCCTTCGTCATGGCGTAGTCGATGAGTCCAGGCGACGGGTCGTACGCCTGGATCGAGGAGGTCACGATGATGCTCGCACCGTCCTCGAGGTGCGGATACGCCGCCCGCGCGGTGAACAGCGTGCCGAGGATGTTCGTGTCGAACACGCGACGCATCTCATCGGTCTTCAGCGATCCGAAGTCGTCGATGTCGTGCTGGTACGCCGCGTTGAGCACCACGATGTCGAGTCCGCCCAGCGTCTCGCGAGCGCGGGCGACGGCCTCCTCGGCGAACGACTCTTCGCGCAGGTCACCGGCGATGCTCACACCCTGGCGTCCGGCCTCGGTGATCAGCGCGACCGTGTCATCGGCATCCTTCTGCTCCTCCGGCAGATGCACGATCGCGACGTCCGCGCCCTCGCGGGCGAACGCGATGGCGACCGCCCTGCCGATGCCGGAGTCGCCCCCGGTGATGAGCGCGCGACGCCCGGCGAGCCGATCGTGACCCTGGTACGACGACTCGCCGTGATCGGGCTTTGGCCCGGTCTCCTCCGTCAGGCCCGGCTGGGTCTGCTGCTGAGGGGGGAACTTCTCATCGTGGTGCTGGTGGCGAGGATCTGGGGTGTTGTCGCTCATCGTGCGCCTCTCTGAAGTTGGATGGGGAGTGCCGGCACCTGTGCCAGTCTGCTCACCCTCCCTCAGCGGGCGTGGTCCGGCCAGGGGGTTGACAGTTCGAGAAGCCCGGCGCACGCGCGAGGCCGGACTGCCGGGATGCTGTCAAGGGGCGTGCCTCGAGCATCTGCATCACGCAGGCTGAACGTCCACGACGAAAGGACTGCATGATGAGCAGCGACTCCCTGAACCCGGAAGACGACTCCACCACCGAGGTCCCGGCCGCAGACGCCGCGGTCGCGGGGCGGCCGGATCTGCAGCCCGACTCCCAGGGCGACGACCCTCTCGACGCCGAACTGGGTGAGGACGGCCAGGGTGACCTGGCGGAGGGCGACGAACAGCTCCACTCGGGCGACGCGCCGACCGACCTGCGCACAGAAGCCCCCTCCGGCGATGTGCACGAGGGCACGACGCACTGACGAGAACCGCCTCAGGCGGCAACCATCGTCAGCGGAGCGGCTCGGTGGCCGCGGGCCTCGCGCCGACAGGCTCGAGGTTCGCGGTCACCGACACGATGAGGGTGTGCGGACGGCAGGCGCGATCACAGCCGCTCCCTCAGCAGCGGCAGCAGCTCGCGTTCGCAGCGGTCGAGGAATCTGCGCTGATCGCGCCCGACCTGATGCAGGAACACCCGGTCGTACCCGACCGCGGCGGCAGCGATCCGGTCGGCGACGTCTGCGGCGTCCGATCCGACCACCACGGCTGCCCGCAGCTTCTCGTCGGTGGGATCGGCGTGCGCCTCGAACTCGTCGGGGCTGCTCAGCTCCCACATCAGCTGAGGCGCCACCGTCGCCTGCGCCCATTGCTCCCGCGCAGCGGACAATGCCCGATCGTCGGTCTCCTCGAGGCTGATGTGGATCTGCAGCAGCGCGTCGCCCCGGCCGCCGGCATCCCGATACGCCGTTCGCGTCTGCGCCGTCGCCCGCGGATCGGCACCGACGGTGATCAGTCCGTCCGCCCATGGCGCGACCATGGCCGCCGTTCGGACGCTGATGCCCGCAGCCAGCAAAGGCGGCGGCGTCTCGGGCAGCGACCAGAGCTTCGCCTCATGCACTCGCACGGGGCCGTGCTCGTCGACTCGCTCGCCGGCCAGCAGGCGCCGCATCACGTCGGCGACGGCGAGCAGCCGCTCGTCGCGCTGCTCTTTCGGCGGCCATTCATCGCCGGTGATGTGCTCGTTGAGCGCTTCTCCGCTGCCGAGCGCCGCCCAGGCGCGCCCCGGGAACATGTCGGCAAGCGTCGCAAGCGCCTGAGCGATGATGACCGGATGGTAACGCTGCCCCGGAGCGGTGACCACGCCGATCGGGAAGCGCGTGAGCGCCAGGGCCGCCCCCAACCACGACCAGGCATGACCGGACTGCCCCTGTGCCGTCAGCCATGGGGCGAGATGGTCGGAGCACATCGCCTCGTCGAACCCGACCCGCTCGGCATGCGCGATGTCTTCGAGGAGGCTGCTCGGGGCGTGCTGCTCGTGGGAGGCGTGGAACCCGATGCGCGTCATGGTCTGCGGTCCTCTCGTCGGAGGACAGCAGACTAGGCAGGTCGCGGATGCTCGGGCACGGGGTTGACCCCGCCACCGGCGCCGTGCGAATGCCTCGTGTCAGCCCTCGAGGCCGGCGTTCGGGTCGTCCGGCGGCTCGGGCACCATGTGCAGGCCGGTCGGGGTGTTGGCCGTGTAGGCGAGCGCCTCGATCCACGCCCTGTTGATCGCGGGCTGGCGGCTGCCGAAGTACTTGAACACCAGCGAGCTGCTGGGCTGCACCCACACGGTCGTGCGCCCGCCGCCGACGCTGGCGTCTTCGCGCCAGCTGAACGGGAACGGCTCGCCGCGGCGCAGCTTCGCCGTGATCACGAGCTGCAGGTGGGTCAGGGCACGGTCCTCGATCTCGGTCTTGACCGAGCCTTCATAAACGAACTTTCCCAAGGAAGTGCACCTCTCAACCGTTCCGAACTGCTCTGGCGTCCGCCGAACGCCTGGGGATAGCTTAGTCAGATGGGCATGCTCTTCTACGGCGCCAGTCCGGATCCCATCGAGATAGAGGATCGTGCGCTCGCTCACCTCAAAGTCGTGATCGCCACGAAGCTGCGACGCAACGAGTCCTTCACCCTGTCCTGGCAGCACCCGCACGTGAACCCGACCGGCCGTTCGACCATCTGGCTGCACCCGTCGATCCCGCTGCGGTTCGTCTTCGACGAGCCGGTGACTCCTCAGCTCAGCGCGGAGTGGATAGCAGCACTGGCCAACTCCGCCAGCACCAGCGGCGGGCTGTGTCTGCTGCCCGAGGATCTCGAGGACTGAGGAGCCTGCTCGGATCGTCACTCCGACTCCTGCGCCGCGATGGTGTGCTCCAGCCCTGTCATCTGACGGGGTTGACGAGCAGGCGGCGGGCTGTCAACCCCATTACCCCCGCAGGTCCGGCTGTCTAGCGTCGGATGCACGTGATCGAGACAGGTGAATGCGAAGCGGAGAGGACGGGACGATGACCCGCACGCGAGACATCATGACACCGAACGCACAGTGCATCGGCGAGAACGATGCACTCTCGATCGCGGCAGAGCGGATGCTCGAGCTGGACGTCGGCGCCCTTCCGATCTGCGGAGAGGACGGGCGGCTGAAGGGCATGCTCACCGACCGGGACATCGTCGTGAAGGCGATAGCGACGGGACTGGATCCGGAGACGACGAACGCCGGACGCCTTGCGACCGGGGTGCCCGTCATGGTCTCGCCCGACGATGACATCGATCGTGCGCTCGCGCTGATGCGCGAGCATCGGATCCGCCGCATCCCGGTGCTGGAGGACCACCGTCTGGTCGGCATGATCAGCCAAGCCGACGTCGCCCGCCATCTCACGCCGTCGACCACCGGCGAGACGGTGGGAGTCATCTCGCGCTGACGCTGCGCGCCGGCATCCGCACCGCTCGAACTCAACGACCACCCCCACAGAGGAGGCCCCCATGACCGATCAGACCACCGGTTCGACGCCCGCGCACAGCGCACCCGATGTCGACGACCAGCTCGAGCAGCTCGCGACGGCGGACGGTGAGCAGCCCACCACCACCCATGCCGAGTGGGGTGCCGGCGAACCGCACCTGCGCATCACGAGTCCGGACGGCGATCGCAGTCGTCTGGAGCTGACCGAAGAGCGCACCACGATCGGGTCGGGCGCGGAATGCGCGCTCGTCATCGCCGGCGCCGACCCGGTTCACGCGACGATCATTCACGACGAGCGCGACGAGTACGTGCTGACCCTGCACGGCGACGGGCTGATGAACGCCAATCCAGCCGACGGTGTGGCTGGAGACCGCAGCGAGATCCTCCGCACGGGTGCGCGATTCACCGTCGCGGACTGGATCCTCGTCTTCGGCCGCGAGGAGTTCGCCGACCACGGTCGTCCGTTCGGCGGCCGCGAGGGCGGCGAACTCGACGACCAGCCGCCGCAGCCGGCCCGTCCCGACTACGCCGGCGCCGAGGACGACGGACAGCACGGCGATCTCGAGGTCAAGGACGGCTGAAGCCCCGGAGGGTGCGAAGGGCGAGGGGACGACGATCCCCTCGCCCTTCTCATGTGCGCGTCCGGGGCGAGTGGTAGCGTCGGCCGGGAAGGAGGGGCGATGATCGACGCGATCGGGATGCTGCTGCGAACGCTGCTCGCAGCACTCGGCGCTGTTCCCCTCCCCGAAGGGCTGACGGCCGGCGGGATGCTCGGCATCGCCGCGATCCTCGTGGCCGCCACCGTGCTCGCGGTCGCGCTCGCGCTGCTCACGCCGAGGTTCGGCGTCCGACCGACATCGCACCCGCGACGCGCCATCGCCGCGTCCGTGCTGCTCGCGCAGAGCGATCCGGATGCCGACGGTCATCCGCGTCCGCGAGCGCCGGGGGTCGTGCCCGCCACCTGATCCGTCCTCGCCTTCGAGGAGTGGATCGCGTGGCCTCCGGCCGACATCCACCCCCTCTGCGAACGGACGTTCATGGACATCTTCGCCCTTCCTCCGCTGACCCTTCTTCTCGACGCCGCATACTCCGCGCTGCTCTCGCTCTCGACCGCTCTGGAACCCGTCGGTGGTTCCGCCTCGGCCGCGCTGGCGGTGATCCTGGTCACCGTCGGGGTGCGCGCCGCCCTCATCCCCGTCGGCGTCTCCCAGGCCAGAGCCGAGCAGATGCGCGCTCGCCTCGCTCCCCGTCTGCGCTCTCTGCATCAACGTCACGGCCGCGACCGCGACCGACTGCAGCGCGAGACGATGGCTCTGTACCGCGACGAGCAGGCGTCGCCGCTGGCCGGATGCCTGCCGCTGGTCGTGCAGGCGGCGGTCGTCGGGGTGCTGTACACCCTGTTCCTGCGCCCCGAGATCGCCGGGCAACCGAACGATCTGCTCGCGCACGACCTGCTCGGAGCCCCTCTCGGCAGCTCGCTGGTCGCGGCGGCCGGAGCGGGCCTGGATGCGCGGACGGCCATCGTGTGGGCGGTGGTGCTGACGGTGATCGTGATCGTGGCCGACATCACCCGCCGGGTCTTCCGGCCGCAGGTGCCGACCGAGGGGCCGCTGGCAAGTCCAGCCATGCTCGGCATGATGAACGCGATGCACTACCTCACCGCGGTCTTCGCGGTCTTCGTGCCGCTCGCCGCGGCCCTGTACCTCGTCGTCACCGTGACCTGGACGCTCGCACAGCGGTGGCTGCTGCGACGAAGATACCCGCTGCCCGTCGCGTGACGGACAGCCCGCGCCTCTCGTCGGCGCGGCCGGTTAGGCTCGTCCCCATGCCCGCTGTCTCCGCCGCCCACACGCATGCCGCCGATCTCGCCGACTTCGTCGCCGCCTCGCCGTCGAGCTACCACGCCGCCGAAGAGGTCGCCCGACGACTAGAGGAGGCCGGATTCACGCGACTCGACGAGACCGCGGAATGGCCGACTCAGGCCGGCGGACGCTTCGTCGTCGTTCGCGACGGCGCAGCGATCGCGTGGGCCGTGCCAGCGGATGCCGTGCCCACGACGCCCGTGAACGTGCTCGGCGCGCACACCGACTCCCCCGGCTTCAAGCTCAAGCCGAAGCCGACCACCGGGTCGCGCGGATGGCTGCAGGCCGCGGTCGAGGTGTACGGCGGACCGCTGCTGAACTCGTGGCTCGACCGCGAGCTGCGCCTCGCCGGGCGCCTCGCACTCGCCGACGGTGGCGTCGTGCTGGCCGCGACCGGCCCACTGCTTCGCCTGCCGCAGCTCGCGATCCACCTCGACCGCGGCGTGAACGACGGTCTCGCGCTCGACAAGCAGACCGGCACGCAGCCGGTGTGGGGCCTCGGCGACGCCGAATCGGCCGACATCCTCGCCGAGCTCGCGGCCTCCGCGGGTGTCGATGCGGCCGACATCCGCGGGTTCGACGCCGTCGTCGCGGATGCCGCGCGGGGTGCCGTCTTCGGCAAGGACGGCGCGTTCTTCGCGTCGGGCCGCCTGGACGACCTCGCCTCGGTGCACGCGGGAGTGGTCGCGCTGATCGAAGCGACGTCCGCGTCGACCGACCCCTGGCCGCAGAGTGTGATCCCCGTGCTCGCCGCCTTCGACCACGAGGAGCTCGGCTCGCAGTCGCGCTCGGGCGCTGCGGGCCCCTTCCTCGAGGACGTGCTCATGCGCATGTACGCCTCGCTCGGGGCGGATGCCACCGAGCAGCGTCGCGCGTTCGCCGCGTCGTGGCATCTGTCGAGCGATGTCGGCCATTCCGTGCACCCGAACTACGCGCACCGGCATGACCCGATCGTGCAGCCGGTGCTCGGCTCGGGCCCGATCCTGAAGATCAACGCGAACCAGCGCTACGCCACAGACGCGGTGGGCGCCGCCGCGTGGGCGGCATGGTGCGAGACGGCCGGCGTGCACTCGCAGGAGTTCGTGTCGAACAACGCCGTTCCCTGCGGATCGACGATCGGCCCGATCACGGCGACCCGGCTCGGCATCAGGACGATCGATGTGGGCATCCCGATCCTGTCGATGCACTCCGCCCGCGAGCTCGCCGGCGTGAGCGACCTCTACGACCTGTCGCGCGTGGCGCGCGCGTTCTTCGCCGGCTGAGGCCGAAGAACGCCGCCGGCGTTCAGAGAAGCTCCCCGATCAGCTTCTCGATGCGCGAGCGGATCTCGTCGCGGATCGGACGCACCGCGTCGATACCCTGACCGGCCGGGTCGTCGAGCTTCCAGTCCTCGTAGCGCTTGCCGGGGAAGAACGGGCAGGCGTCGCCGCAGCCCATCGTGATCACGACGTCAGACGCCTGCACGGCCTCTGTCGTGAGCACTTTGGGCTGCTCGCCCGTGATGTCGATCCCGAGTTCTCCCATCGCCTCGACGGCGATCGGATTGATCTGATCCGCCGGCATGGATCCGGCGGAGCGCACCTCTATGCGATCGCCGGCGATGTCGCGCAGGAACCCCGCGGCCATCTGCGACCGCCCCGCGTTGTGCACGCAGACGAAGAGGACGGAGGGCTTGGTCGAGCTGTCTGGCATAGGAGCTCCTGTGAGCGGTCGCGGGTTGCGGGTTGCGGATTGCGGATTGCGGATTGCGGATTGCGGGGCCAGCCTACGTGACCGTCGCCGCAGACCCACCGGGACGGCAGGCCCGCGGCGACGCATCGACAGAGCTCGTCAGCAGCACCCCGCGACGCAGGTTCCGTCATCGAGGATCTCGCAGCAGTCGTCCATCTCGCACCTCCATTCATCGATGCTCATCAATGTGTGTGTGACGATGGTCGCGCAGATATTGACGTTCGTCAATATGTAGATCACAATCGATTCGTGCCCACCTCAGAGCTGATCCCGCTGCGCGACCTCCGCTCCTGCTGCGCGCCGCTCACCCGCGTGCCGATCTCGGTCGAGAACGCAGAATCACTGGCCTCCTCGCTCAAGGCTCTCGCCGACCCCGCCCGCCTCCGCCTGATCTCGATGATCGCCGCCCACGCCGACGGCGAGGCGTGCGTGTGCGATCTGACCGAGCCTCTCGGCCTGAGTCAGCCGACGGTCTCCCACCATCTCCGGGTGCTCGTCTCGGCGGGATTCCTCGAGCGCGAGAAGCGGGGCACCTGGGCGTACTTCCGGCTCGCCGACGGAGCCATCGACGCCGTCACGCAGCTGCTCGGCCGCTGAACCCCGCGCTTCCCCCCGAGACGGCGGCAGCGGTGCCAGGATGAGGGCATGACCGACATCACGTCGCCCGCGCTGATCGAGCGAGCGGGCATCGAGATCATCCCCGAGTCGCAGCGCACCGCGAAGCCCCGCGATCTGTTCTGGCCCTGGTTCGCCGCCAACGTCTCGGTGTTCGGGATGTCGTACGGGTCGTTCGTGCTCGGCTTCGGCATCTCGTTCTCGCAGGCGACGCTCGTTTCGATCGTCGGCATCGTGGTCTCGTTCCTGCTGTGCGGGCTCATCGCGATCGCCGGCAAGCGGGGCTCGGCGCCCACTATGGTGCTCTCGCGCGCCGCCTTCGGGGTGCACGGGCAGAAGGTGCCCGGCATCGTCTCGTGGCTCACCTCGATCGGCTGGGAGACGTTCCTGGCGATCATGGCGGTGCTCGCCACGGCCACCGTCATCACCCAGCTGGGCGGCCCGGGTGACAGCGTCGCCCTGAAGATCATCGCCACCGTCGTCGTCGCGGCGCTCATCGTCGCCGCCTCGGTGCTCGGGTACCACACCATCATGAAGATGCAGTCGGTGCTCACCTGGATCACCGGCGCCGTCACGATCCTCTACGTGATCCTCGCGAGCAGCCGGATTGACATGGGCGCGGTCCTGTCGATCCCCGATGGGAGCATCGGTGCGGTCATCGGCGCGCTGGTGATGGTCATGACCGGGTTCGGACTGGGCTGGATCAACATCGCCGCCGACTGGTCCCGGTACCAGAAGCGCACCGCCTCAGACGGCGCGATCGTCTTCTGGAACACCTTCGGCGGCGCGATCGCCCCGGTGATCCTGGTCGTCTTCGGGCTGCTGCTCGGCGGCTCCGACCCGCAGCTGATGGACGCCGTCGGCGCCGATCCGATCGGCGCACTCGCCGGCATCCTGCCGATCTGGGTTCTCGTGCCGTTCCTGCTGACCGCCGTGCTCGCCCTCGTCTCGGGGGCGGTGCTCGGCATCTACTCGTCGGGCCTCACGCTGATCAGCCTCGGCATCCGCATCCCCCGCCCGGCGGCCGCCGGGATCGACGGCATCATCCTCACCCTCGGCACGATCTACGTGGTGTTCTTCGCCGCCGACTTCCTGGGTCCGTTCCAGTCGTTCCTCATCACGCTGGGCGTGCCGCTGGCCTCGTGGGCGGGCATCCTGATCGCGGACATCCTGCGGCGCCGTCGCGACTACGACGAGGCGGCACTGTTCGATCCGAACGGCCGATACGGTGCCTGGGACTGGACCTCGATCGTCACGATGGCCGTCGCCTCGATCATCGGCTGGGGCTTCGTGGTCAACCTGTTCGCCGACGACGCGGCGTGGAACAACTGGCAGGGCTACCTCCTTCCCCTCATCGGCGGCAAGGACGGCGACTGGGCCTACGCGAACCTCGGGGTCTTCTTCGCCCTGGTTCTCTCGTTCGCCATCACGTGGTTCGCCCGCGCGGCGCGGATCCGTCGGCAGGAGCAGGCATGACGGACGGCTGGCTGATCGTCATCGATCCGCAGAACATCTTCGCCTCGCCCGACTCCGAGTGGCGGTCGCCGTTCTTCGAGGAGGCGATGCACAACATCGCCCGGCTCGCCGATCGATTCGGCGAGCGGGTGCTGGTGACCAGATGGATGCCGACCGCCGATCGCTCCACGTCGTGGGGCGACTACTTCGCGACGTGGCCCTTCGCCGACCAGCCTCCCACCGACCCCCTGTTCGACCTCGTCCCCACGGCGCGCGGTCTCTCACCGCTGCCGACGCTCGACCTGCCGACCTTCGGCAAGTGGGGCGGCGAGCTCGAGACGATCGTCGGGCGCGGCGCGCACGTCGTGCTCGCCGGCGTCTCGACCGACTGCTGTGTGCTCTCGACGGCTCTGGCAGGGGCGGACGCCGGCGCGCGCCTCACTGTGGCGACCGACGCGTGCGCCGGATCGACGGCAGGGAACCACGCCGCAGCACTGCACGTGATGAGCCTGTATCCGCCGCAGATCACGCTCGCGACGACAGCCGAGATCCTCGGCTGACCAGTCAGGGCCGCCAGGTGTGTACCGGCTCGCCGGAGTGCATCCGCTGCAGGTAGTCGTCGAGCATGCCGTGCAGCGCCTGTGGTCGCGATTCGCCCGCCGCCTCCCTGGCGGCGACGTTCGCCCGCTGCCAGGTGGCGCCGTTGCGCCCGGTGACGCAGCGCTGCTCGATGATGCCCAGATAGCGCTCGCGCGCCTCCGTCGAGACGTCGTAGGCCTCCAGCCCCTCCGCGGCGAGCGGCAGCAGGCGGCGAAGCACCAGCTCCCGCGGCCCGACCCAGCCGAGCTCTGGCCAGTACAGCTGCGACTCGATACCGTGCCGCGCCGCAGCGTGCAGGTTCTCGTGGGCGGCGTCGAAGGTCATCTGGCTCCACAGCGGACGCTCGCTGTGCGCGAGCGAATGCAGCAGCCCGTAGTAGAACGCGGTGTCGGCCATGGCATCCGCCATCGACGGCGAGGCGGGCAGCACCCGGTTCTCGAGCCGCAGGTGGCAGCCGCCGTCCTGCGTGTCGTAGATCGGGCGGTTCCAGCGGTAGACGGTTCCGTTGTGCATCCGCAGCTCGCTGAGATCGGGGGCGGTGCCCGATCTCAGCGTCTCGAGCGGATCCTGGTCGCTGCTCTCCGGCAGCAGCGCGGGGAAGTAGCGCGAGTTCTCCTCGAAGAGGTCGAAGATCGACGTGATCCAGCGCTCCCCGAACCACACGCGCGGACGCACGCCCTGGTTCTTCAGCTCCTGCGAGCGCGTGTCGGTGGCCTGCTCGAACATGGGGATGCGCGTCTCGTGCCACAGCGCACGGCCGGCGAAGAAGGGCGAGTTGGCAGCGAGCGCCACCTGCACGCCGGCGATCGCCTGCGCTGCGTTCCAGTGCGCGGCGAACCCCTCGGGCTTCACCTGCAGGTGAAGCTGCATCGAGGTGCACGCGGCCTCGGGCACGATGGTGTCGCAGATGATGTCGAGGTCTTCCGGTTCGGCGGTGTCGGTGAGAGGAACCCCCTCCAGTCGCAGCTCGATGTCTTCGCCGCGCGCCGCGAGGATCTGCTGCCCGAGCATCTTGTAGCGCGGCTCTCTCGACAGCCAGCGCTCGGTGAAGTGCGTCTCGTCGAGAGTGGGCAGCATGCCGACCATCGCGAGGTCGCTGCCCGCACCGTGGGCGCGGTCATCGGCCGCGGCGAACGCCGAGCTCAGCACCTTCTCGAGCTCGACGAGGCTGTCGTCGCCCAGCGGGCGCGGTGCCACGTTGATCTCGACGTTGAATCGCCCGAGCTCGGTCTGAAAGGCCGGATTGGCGATGGCATCCAGCACCTGCTCGTTGGTCATCGCGGGGTTGCGGTCACCGTCGACGAGGTTCAGCTCGATCTCCAGACCCAGCTGCGGCTGAGACGCCTCCTCGAACCAGCCGTCGCCGAGCATGAGCTCAAGCGCCTCCAGTCCGCGCTGCACCTGTTCGCGGAATCGTGCCCGATCCTGCCGTGTGAACCGCTGTGAGCTGATGCTGTCTCCCATGCTGGGAAGAATATCCGCTGCGATTCGATCGCCTCCCCTGGGTGGGCACCCCTTGTCGATCGAGGCGGCGGCATGCTAGCGACGGCGGTTTCATCATTGTGACGGCCGCCACGAAACTGATACCGTTCCGGGATGGCCCCCGCCGACAATGAACGCACGCTCGAAGACGGCATCGTCACCGACCTCGAAGACCGGATGACGTACGGCTCGTATCTCGATCTGGATCGGCTGCTGAGTGCGCAGCATCCGGTCTCGCAGCCCGAGCATCACGACGAGATGCTGTTCATCATCCAGCACCAGACCACCGAGCTGTGGCTCAAGCTCGTGCAGCACGAGCTGGGCACCGCCCGCGATCGTCTCGCTGACGACGACCTGCGCTCTGCGCTCAAGCACATCGCCCGGGTGAAACACATCCAGGAGGTGCTGACCCAGCAGTGGTCGGTGCTGGCAACGCTCACCCCCACCGAGTACGCGCAGTTCCGCGGCGACCTCGGCAACTCGTCCGGGTTCCAGTCCGTGCAGTACCGTGCGGTCGAGTTCGCACTCGGCAACAAGAACGAGCGGATGCTCAGCGTGTTCCGCGACCACCCCGGGAACCTGGCGATGCTCACCGCCGAGTGGGAGCGTCCCACGCTGTACGACGAGTTCCTGCGATACGCGTCCCGACGCGGCCTGCCGATCCCGGCCGAGGTGCTCGAGCGCGACGTGCGCCAGCCCTACCGAGAGCATCCCGAGCTCGTCGCCGCGATCCGCGAGATCTACGAGAACCCGCACGAGCACTGGGACCTCTACGAGGCGTGCGAAGAGCTCGTCGACGTGGAGGACAACTTCCAGTTCTGGCGCTTCCGGCATCTGCGCACCGTGACCCGCACGATCGGCATGAAGGTCGGCACGGGCGGCTCGAGCGGCGTGAGCTTTCTGCAGCGCGCGCTCGATCTCACCTTCTTCCCCGAGCTGTACAGCGTGCGCACCGAGATCGGCCGCTGAATGCGGGCGGTCACCTTCTTCGACGGCGAGGGGACGCGCGAGGGCACCCTCAGCTCCCAGACCCCTGGCTCTCTCCCCTCCTGGGTCCCTGAGCTTGTCGAAGGGCCGCCGCCGGCTGGAACTCCACGCCTCGACGGCGTGATCACGGGCCTGTTCACCGATCACCACGTGCATCTGCAGCTCGTCGACCACTCGCTGCTGCCGGAGTCGCGGCTTGGCCGCGTGATCGATCTGGGCGCGGATCCGGCCTGGGTCGCCGAGATGTCGCGTTGCGACTCCGCAGATCCGCAGCGGAATGATGACGAGACCGGCGTTCTCGGTTCCGACAGCGCTGCTTCTCCGGAGTTGCGACGCCCGGTAGTCGCGTACGCCGGGCCTTTCCTTACGGCACCGGGCGGGTACCCGTCGGATCGTGCGTGGGCTTCGCCGGGTTCGGTGCGGGAGATCCCGGACGCCGAGCACGCCGCGCGCGCGGTCGATGAGCTCGCCGCTGCCGGTGTCTCGGTCATCAAGATCGTCGCCAACAGCGACGCCGGCCCCGTGCTCGACGATGATTCGTTCCGAGCGGTGGTGCACCAGGCGGCCGTGCACCACCTGCCCGTCGTCGCCCACGCCGAAGGAGCAGGCCAGGCGCAGCGCGTGGTGCGTCTCGGCGCCACCCGCCTCGCGCACGCGCCGTTCAGCGAGCGGCTGAGCGATGCCGAGATCGCCCGGCAGGCGGCATCCGCATCGTGGATCTCCACCCTGGCGATCCACGACGGCGACACGCTCACCCTCGCGATCGACAACGTGCGTCGCTTCATCGCCGCGGGAGGCGAGATCCTGTACGGCACAGACATGGGCAACGGCGACACTCCGGTCGACCTCCGCGAGACGGAGATCGATGCGCTGCGCGCTGCCGGCGTCGACAGGCTCGAGCTGCTGGCATCCCTTTCCCCCGCCGACCCGCTCGCGGGCGGCTCCCTGCTGCTTCTGCCCGGCGGCGACCCGATCCGGGCGCGCCGCCTTCACCACACCGACATCGACACCGACATCACGGAGCCGTGACATGACCGATATCACCGACGACCTGCTCGCCGAGGCCCGCAAGCTCGACCAGGCGGATCCGCTCGCCCATCACCTCGCCGAGTTCGCCGACGCCCCCGGCGTCATCGCCTACCTCGACGGGAACTCGCTGGGTCGCCCGCTGCGCGATCTGCCCGAGAAGGCCGCCGCGTTCATCCGCGATGACTGGGGCACGCGCCTCATCCGCTCCTGGGATGAGCAGTGGATGCAGCTGCCGATGCACCTCGGCGATCGCATCGGCGCCATCACCCTCGGTGCCGCGCCGGGGCAGACCGTCGTCGCTGATTCCACCAGCGTGCTGCTGTACAAGCTCATGCGCGCCGGCGTCGCCGCGCGCCCCGGTCGCGACGAGATCGTCATCGAGGCCGGCAACTTCCCCACCGACCGCTTCATCGCCGCGGGCGTCGCGAACGAGACAGGCACGACGCTGCGCTGGGTGGAACCGGATCCGATCCTCGGGGTGACGGCCGAGCAGGTGGCCTCGGTCGTCTCCGAGCGCACCGCGCTCGTCGTGCTCAGCCACGTCGACTACCGCTCCGGCTCACTGGCGGCGATGCCGGAGATCACCGAGGTGGTGAAGAGCGCCGGCGCGCTGATGCTGTGGGATCTGTGCCACTCGGCGGGTGTGGTGCCCATGAAACTCGACGAGTGGGAGGTCGACATGGCCGTCGGGTGCACCTACAAGTACCTGAACGGCGGCCCGGGCTCGCCGGCATTCGGCTATCTGCGCGCCGAGCACCACGGCAAGGTCCTGCAGCCGATCCACGGCTGGTGGGGCGCCGCCGACATCTTCGCGATGGGGCCGGAGTACGCCCCGGTGTCTGGCATCCGACAGCTGCTCAGCGGCACCCCGCCGGTGCTGTCGATGCTCGCGATGCAGGGCATGCTCGACCTGATCGAGCTCGAGGGCGTCACCGCCCTCCGAGCGAAGTCGATCACGCTCACCGAGTTCGCGATCCGCGCCTACGACGCGCTGCTCGCGCCGCTGGGCGTTCGACTGCTGTCGCCGCGCGAGGCGTCGCACCGCGGCGGGCACGTGACGATCGGCCACGACTCGTTCCAGGAGGTCACGCGGCAGCTGTGGACCGAGGGCGTCATCCCGGACTTCCGCTTCCCCGACGGCATCCGCCTCGGCCTGTCGCCGCTGAGCACCTCGCATGAAGAGACGCTGCGCGGGGTGATCGCCGTGCGCGACGCCCTGCAGTCATGACCGCCCGTCCGAGCGCGGGCCTCGTGCTCGACGACATCGACGCGCGTCCCGGCAGCACCACCTCGCTGCTGCGCACCCTGATCGGCCTGTATCTGCGCCCGCTCGGCGGGCGCATCACCCCGGCGGCGCTCGTGCGGCTGGCCGGCGACCTCGGGATACCGGCGGCGCGGGCGCGCACGGCGATCACACGGCTCAAGCAGCGAGGTCTGCTGGTGGCGGCGCCCGACGGCGACTATGTGCTGAACCCCGCCGCGCTGCCGATGCTCGAGCGCGGCGACCGGCGCATCTTCGCGGTGCGGACGATGACCGAGGCCGATGAGTGGATGCTCGTCTCGGCGACCGTCCCCGAGACCCGCCGCGACCTCAGGCACCAGCTGCGCCGCCGGCTGCAGTTCGTCGGCGCGGGTGCGGTCTCGGCAGGGCTGTGGATCCTGCCCGGGCACCTGGCGGAGGAGGTCGAGCAGCTGCTGGCCGAGCTGGATGCCCGCGCCTTCACCACGCTGTTCCGCACGACCGACCCGAAACCCGCCGACCCGCTTCCGGCCGCAGCGGCACGGTGGTGGGATCTCGCCGCGCTACGCGCGGAGCACGAGCGGTTCCAGGCGTCCCTCGGCGACCTCGATGAGACTCAGCCGTTCGACGCCTATGTGCGGCTCATCGACAGCTGGCGGGTGCTGCCGTACATCGATCCGGGGCTGCCCAGGTCACTGCTGCCCGACGACTGGCCCGGCGAGCGCAGCGTGCAGGAGTTCGCTCGCATGTCGTCCGAGCTCGCGCCCCGCGCACTCGCCCATGCGCGCGGCGCCGTCCGGTGAAGCTGACAGGATCGAACCATGAAGAACTCCGTCAAGGCCGTCATCGTCACCGGCGGCCTGGTCATGCTGCTGCTGATCGGCGTGCTCGTGTGGGCGGTGGCGCAGCGCGCCGAGTCCGAGAACGACCCGAAGCCGCAGGTGCTGCGCGAGGAGTCGCACGTGCTCGACGACGGCGGACCCGACGCGGTGACCGTGGTGGAGTTCCTCGACTTCGAGTGCGAGGCGTGTGCGGCGTTTCATCCGGTGATGGAGGATCTGCGGCAGGAATACGACGGGCAGATCACCTACGCGGTGCGGTACTTCCCGCTGCCCAGTCATGTGAACTCGATGCCGGCGGCGCTCGCTGCCGAGGCAGCCGCACAGCAGGGCGATTTCGAGGCGATGTACCAGCGGCTGCTCGAGACGCATGCCGAGTGGGGCGGAGCCGCCGAGCCGACCCCCCAGGCGTTCCGCACCCTGGCCGAGGAGATCGGCCTCGACATGGCGGCCTACGACGAGGCCGTCGCCGACCCTGCCACGACCGAACGCGTGCGGCGCGACAGGTCGGAGGGCACCTTCCTCGGTGTGGAGGGGACGCCGACGTTCTTCGTCGACGGGCGCATGGTCACGCTCACCGGGCCGGATGATCTCGAGAGGGCGATCGTCGAGGCGCAGTCGCGCTGACGCGCCGGGGGATGATCGGGGGCAATGTGTCGCCCTGTGTCGGATCTCATCGACACCTCGCCGAAGCCGGACGTATTCTCGGTGGACCCGATGACGAGGAGACCCACCGTGAGCACGCAGCCGATCCGCCTTTCGCCCTCCGAGGTGCGTGAGCGTGCGGCGTGCATGTGCGACCACGGCGACGTCTGCTCCTCCTACGCACCCGGTCACGCCCTGCACCTGATCCAGGCGCGGATGGCGTCGGCGACGCCGCTGGGCTGGGCGGATGCCATCGTCGAGGTTGCGGATGCGGCATCCGGCGTTCTGCGCCTGCGCACCCTCGGCGGCGACGTGCTCTCGGTCTGGAGCGCCGGCGGCGCGGCACTCGAGGCGCCCGCCGGCACACCGGTCGCCCTGCACGCCGCCTACGACGTGCTGGCCGTCGGCCGCGTGCTCTACAATGTCGCTCGCTGACCCGGAGCGCTTTCGAATCGCTCAAATGGCCGCGCACGGCGGCCGGATGCGACCAGTTGAGCGATTTGAACGTGGCTGACCTGCCTCGTCAGGACGCCATCTTCGTCATGGCGTCGCGCATCGCCATGCAAGCATCCATGCACGCCTTGCAGGCCTGAGCGCACATCCGGCAGACGTCGCTGTGCTCGGCGTGCGCCTGGCATTCGTCCATGCACATCCGGCACATCGCGATGCACGCGTCGAGCATCGACATCATCACCTGCGCGGTCATGCCCTGCATGCGCAGCATCGAGCGCATCATGGTGCCGCACATGTCGGCGCAGTTCATGCACGCGACGCTGCAGTCCATCATCTGCGTCGTGCAGACCGTGCAGGCCTGCTCGCACGCTGCGCAGGCGTCGATGCAGGCCTGCATGACCGACATGTCCATCATCTCCATGCCGGAGGTCTTCATCTCGGACGCCATCGCGTCCATCATCATGGAATCCATGGTTCGCACCGCCTTCGTCTTCGGCTTCACGCCGGGGTCTCGGACGGGGCAGGTCGTCCCGCCTGCGGCCAGGCTACGCCTGCTCGGGCCGCAGGTCGATGGCGGGAGTAGTGTCGGCCTGTGCCCACGTTCACCCCTGTGCCCGGATTCGACACCGTGCAGCGACTCGTCGTCTCAGTGGCCGTGCTGGCCTCGTTCGTCACCTTCCTCGACGGCACCGTGGTCACCGTGGCACTGCCGGCGATCAGCCGCGAGCTGGGCGGCGGCATCGCCACGCAGCAGTGGGTGGTCGACGCGTACCTGATCACGCTGAGCGCGCTGATCCTGCTGGCGGGGTCGCTGTCGGACGCCTACGGGCGCGTGCGCGTGATGCGGATCGGACTCATCGCCTTCGGCGTCGCCTCGATCGCCGTGGCGGCGGCTCCTGACCCGCTGGTGCTGATCATCGCCCGCGCGGTGCAGGGAGCCGCGGGTGCGCTGCTCGTGCCGAGTTCTCTCGCGCTGATCACGGCGACGATGCGCGGCGAGCTGCAGTCGCGCGCGATCGGCGTGTGGACGGCGTTCACCACCGCCGCTCAACTGGTCGGGCCGCTCATGGGAGGCCTGTTCGTCGATCTGCTCTCGTGGCGGTTCGTCTTTCTCATCAACGTGCTGCCGATCGCGGTGACTCTCGTGCTGCTCGGCCGACTCGACCTGCCCGAGCACGAGCGCGATGTGCGGGTCGACTGGGTGAGCGGCATCCTGTGCGCGCTCGGTCTGGGGGCTGTCGTCTTCGCGCTGATCGAGCAGCAGCGGCTCGGCTGGTCTGATCCGGGAATCTGGATGCCAGGAGCCGCCGGGCTCGTACTGCTCGCCGTCTTCTTGTGGCGCCAGGCCCGGTCGGCGCACGCCCTGCTGCCGCTGTCGATGTTCACCGTGCGCAACTTCGGGTGGGGAAACGTCTCGACGCTGTTCGTGTACGCCGCGCTGTCGCTGAACGGTTTCGTGATCGGCGTCTACTTGCAGCAGGGTCCGGGGCTCAGCGCGACGGCGGCAGGGCTGGCGAGCCTGCCGGTCACGGTGCTGATGATCCTGCTGTCGTCGCGCGCCGGAGCGTGGGCGGGGCGCCTCGGTCCGAGGCTGTTCATGACCGTCGGTCCGCTTCTGATGGCGGTGGGCGCGCTGCTGCTGCTCACGGTCGGGCGGGACTTCGACTACTGGTGGCAGGTGCTGCCCTCGATGATCGTGCTCGGGCTGGGCCTCGCCCTGACCGTCGCCCCGTTGACCTCGGCGATCCTGGGTGCGATCGACGAGCGCCGCAGCGGCATCGCGTCGGCCGTGAACAACGCGGTCTCCCGCGTCGCCGGGCTGCTGGTGGTCGCACTGCTGTCGACCATCGTCGGCGGATCGCTCGATCTCGGGGGCTTTCACAGCGCCGCGATCGTCACCGCCGCCCTGTTCGCCGCAGGCGGAGTGGTGTCGTGGATCGGCATCCGCCGCAGTCCTGCCGAGCCGGTCGAGCCGGCCTCCGCCGCCGATCCGACTCTCTGAGGAAAGGAGAACGCGCGAGCGCAGGTCGAATTCGACCGAGATGTCCTGCTCTGGCGTGTTCTCCTGCCTCGGACAGGTGGGCCCTTCACGACCCGCGCGCAACCCCTCGCGCCGAATGCCCGCGACATGATGTGCTGAACCCATGAGACGCAGACGGCGAGCATCGCGGCACCGAGGTCCTGCGTCGCCCGCGTTCCTGGCATCCGGGATCTGCTATGCCGCCAACTGCGCCCTCGGCACCGCCGTCGCGACCAGGCTGATCGACACCCGGCGCTTCCGCTGGGTGCATCACGCGCTGTACATCGCGACCGTCTCGACGACGCTGCTCGCCCTGGTCGCCGGCCTCCGCCGCGACCGCCGGGCCTCCCTCGCCATCGCCCCCGCGCTGGCTCCGCTCGCCGTCATCCCCTACGCGGGCACACACACTCGCCGGCATCCCGCCATCGCCCTCACCGCCGCACCGTTCATCGCCGCCGGCGTGATCACCTCCCGCCGATAGGAGCACCATGGAATTCCTCGACGTCATCCGCCGCCGCAAGACCACGAACGGGCCGTTCCTGCCCGATGCCGTGAGCGACGAGCACCAGCGGCTGCTGATCGAGGCGGCCAGCCGCGCACCGTCGCAGCTGAACAGCCAGCCGTGGCGCTTCGTCGTCATCGAGCAGCGCGAGACGATCGAGCGGATCGCGAAGATCTCGGGCGAGAGCATGACCGAGGTGATGTCGAACGGCACCTTCTTCGAGCGGTACAAGCCGTACTTCCGCTTCAGCGAGGCCGAGATGGAGCAGAAGCGCAGCGGGATGCTGTTCGACAAACTGCCCGCGGTGCTGCGGCCGTTCACCAGCCAGGTGTTCACCTCGCGCGGCCAGAAGCTGATGAACTCGCTCGGCGTGCCGAAGACGCTGGGCGCCGAGAACGCAAAACTGGTGGCCGGCTCCCCGCTGCTGCTGGGCGTGATGCTCGATCGCAGCGAGTACCGCCCCGGCGAGCTTTCGTCGTTCTATTCGGTGTTCAGCATGGGTGCGGCGATGGAGAACATCTGGCTGACGACGGTGGAGCTGGGCATGGGCATCCAGTTCATCTCGTTCCCGATGGAGGCGCCGGGACGCTGGGACGAGATCATCGAGCTGCTGCACGTGCCCGACGATCTCGAGCTGATGGCCGTGTACCGCCTGGGCTACCTGCCCCCCGAGCAGCGTCGGCCGGCCATCGACTGGTCGAGCTCGCAGCGCAAGCTGCCGTCGCAGTTCGTCTTCCGCGAGACGTGCGAGACGCCGCAGCAGGGGTGGGACGGGTAGCGATGGCGGCACCCGAACCGGATGTGCCCGCGGATGCCCTGATCGGGCCGATCGCCGCGCCCGACGTGCACGTCATGACGTTCAACATCCGTCGCGCGGCGGACGGCATGCTGCAGCGGCCCGCCGACCGGTGGTCGCGGCGTGCTCCGGCTGTCGGGCAGCTGCTCGCCGCGGAGCGGCCGACGCTCCTCGGCCTGCAGGAGGTGCTGCCGCGCGCCATGCCCGTCGTGCGCGACGCGCTCGGCGCCGGCCATCGCGCGATCGGCGCGGGACGGGGTGCCGGAGGTCGCGGTGAGGGCACGCCGATCGTGTACGACAGCGCTCGCCTCGAGCTGCGTGATTGGGGCCAGCGCGCGCTGTCCGATCAGCCCGAGCGGGCGGGATCGATCGGCTGGGGGAACCTCATCCCCCGGATCCTGGTGTGGGCCGAGTTCGTCGAGCGCAGCACCGGCACGCGATTCCTCGCCGCCAACACCCATCTCGACCATCTCTCCGCGTCGTCGCGGCGACGTTCGGCCCTCAGCATCCGCCGGCTCGTGGCCGAGCGTGCGCTGCCTGCGGTCGTGACCGGCGACTTCAACGCCGGCGCCGATTCGACGCCCGTGCACGCGCTGCAGTCGGGCCGCGCGCTGCTCGACAGCGCAGACGTCGCCGAGCGGCAGGTCGGAGCGCGCCGGGGCACGTACTCGCGCTACGGGCGTCCGCGCCCCGGCGGACGCCGGCTCGACTGGATCATGACGACACCGGATGTGCGTGTGCACGCGGTCGGCGTGAATGACCATGCACCGAACGGCCGCAGGCCGTCGGATCACCTGCCGGTGCAGGCGGTCCTGCGCTTCGGAGAGGGCGCCTCATGAAAGAGGACTTCCTGCGGCCGCCGCGCACGGCGGCGGAATGGGCGGCCGATGCACTGCGGGTCATCGGCATCCTGGGTGTCATCGCGGCCGCCGCCTGGCTCAAGCCGACGGATGCCGGGATAGCGGCCCTGGCGCTGCCCGCTCTCATGCTGCCGCGGATGCTCGGCATGCGGGCCTGGTTCGACGTCGCCGCCGGCGGGACCATCCTCGCCGCCGCGTGGAGCAACGTGCTCGATCTGTATGCCGCCGTCTCGTGGTGGGATCTGGTGGTGCACTTCGCCTGCACGGCGGTGCTGGCGATCATCGCCGCAGAGGTGCTGACGCGCACCGATGTCGTCGGCATCACCGCATCGGCGAGTCCCCGAGCGCGGACCCCGCTGGTGCTCGTGCCGCTGATCGCGCTCGCGCTCAGCGCGGTCTGGGAGATGATCGAGTGGTTCGGGGTCGAGTACATCAGCGATCAGATCCATGTCGACTACCAGGACACGATCGGCGACATGGTGCTCGGCGGGATCGGCGGCGCCGTGGCCGGCGTGCTGCTGGTGCTGATCGATGTGCGTCGTGCTCCCGCTCCGCCGCTCCCGGCGCCCGAGGCGATGCTGTCGGGTCCGCGCAGATGATACCCCGCGAAGTTTGCGCCGTCACGGCCCTGCCTCGATCGCCGAGGTCGGCTGATACTCGTGACATGACTCACCACAACGGAAAACCCGACGACCTGCACGACGACGCTGCGGCGGACTCCGCCCAGGTGCAGAACGGCTCGCACGGCGACCCCCAGCCCGCTGACGCGGCGCTGCCCGACGGCCAGTTCGACAGCCAGAACATGCCGACCACCGACGGCGAGCCGGCCTCCGGCGACGACCCTGCGGCGAGCGCCGGCGCGGAATCGCCCGAGGAGGGCGATGCCGCCATGCGCGCGGCTGAAGAGGCGACGAAGAACGACTGAACCCTCAGGCGATAGGGTCGCTCGCATGGGCGAAGCGGGTGACCTCGAAAGAATCGCCGCCGAGCTGTACGCAGGGTCGCCGGATGAGTTCATCGCTTCGCGCAACGCGCACGCGAAGGACGTCGGCGATCCCGCACTCGCGGCGGCGGTCCGCGCTCTGCGCAAGCCGAGCGTCGCCGCATGGGTGGTCAACCTCTTCGCCCGCGAGCGCAGCGCGCGGCTCGGCCAGGCGCTGCAGCTCGCTTCCGAGCTGCGCGAAGCCCAGGACGACCTCGACGCCGCGACTCTCTCGCAGCTCGGGCGTCAGCGACGGGCGCTGACCGGCCAGCTGGCAGCCGAGGCGGCGTCACTCGCCACCGCGCGGGGCGGGCGAGTGACGGATGCCACGCTCGAGGCGGTGCGGCAGACGATCTCGGCGGCGTTCTTCGATCCGCGGGCGGCCGCGGCCGTGGCATCCGGTCGTCTGGTGCGCGACATCGAGCCGACCGGGTCGTTCGACCCCGGGGCGGTCGTCGCCGCCGGACCGCCCGACGCCCCGGTCGCCCCCAAGCCCGCGGCCGACGAGGTGGCGGCCCGGCGAGCCCGACGGGATGCCGAACGCGTCCTGCGGGAGGCGGAGCAGGCTCATGCCGGCGCAGAGCGCGCGGCGCGGCGTGCAGAGGACGACCTGCACGCAGCCGAGGAGCGGGTCGACGAGCTCACCGAGCGGATCTCCGAGCTCGAGAAGGAGCTCGAACGCACGCGTCAGGAGGCGACTCAGGCGAGGACGGATGCCTGTGCCGCCGCCGAGCGAAGACGGCAGACCGGTGCGGAGACGACGGCGGCGGCTGACGGTGTCGAAAAGGCGCGGCAGGCGCTCGCCGAGCTGTGAGGCGGATCGGTCGGTGTGCAGATGATACCCGCGACGATGCCTGACGTCACGGCCCTGCCGGATATCCCGACGCTGCGGTGCGCTGTCATCTGGACATACCTGTGAGGAGCGACTGATGGCACGCAACGTGAGGGTGCTGCACTGCACACCGGAGGACGTGTTCGAGGTTCTGAGCGACGGATGGCTGTACCCCGCGTGGGTGGTCGGCGCGTCACGCATGCGCGCGGTGGCTTCGACCTGGCCCGCCCAGGGGTCTGAGCTGCACCACTCGTTCGGCGTGTGGCCGATGCTCATCAACGATCGAACCATCGTCGAGCAGTACGACCCGCCGCGCACGATGGTGGTGCGGGCGCGCGGATGGCCGATGGGCGAGGCCCGGGTGACGCTGGAGCTGCGACCTCACAGCGAGGACTGCATCGTTCGCATCCAGGAGGAGCCCGTCGCCGGACCCGGCCGGTTCGTGCCGCGTCCGATCATGGACGCGCTGGTGCGCTGGCGGAACGCCGAGACCCTGCACCGGCTGGCCTACCTCTCCGAGGGCAGGGCGGCCGTGCGAGCCCGGCGCGGCTCTCCGTCACCGTCACCGGGACCGGCTCCGGCGCCATCTCCGTCACCGGGACCGGCTCCGTCGCCGGCTCCGGATGCAGAGGCGCGGGAATCGTGACCGACCGGCGTCGCACCGGCGGGGACGACCTCGACGTCGTCGTGGTCGGGGCCGGACCGAACGGTCTCGCCGCTGCTGTGACGCTCGCCCGGGCGGGGCTCCGCGTGCGCGTCTACGAGCGCGGGAGCCGGCCCGGTGGCGGGGCCGCCACTCGCGAGCTCACGCTGCCCGGCTTCCAGCATGACGTCTGCTCGGCCGTGCATCCGCTGGCGTTCGAGTCGCGCTTCTTCCGCGACTTCGGGCTGCGCGATCGTGTGGAGTTCGTGACCCCTGATGTGTCATTCGGCCACCCGATGGACGGCGGTCGGGCCGGCATCGCCTATCGAGACCTCGACCGCACCGCCGACGCACTCGGCGTCGACGGCGGAGCGTACGCGAGACTTCTCCGACCGCTTGTCGAACGGGCCACCCGGGTGGCGGACTTCACCGGTTCCTCCCTGTTGCGCATTCCGCGCGACCTGCTCACGGCCATCCTCTTCGGTCTGCGCTCTCTCGAGCAGGGCACCCCTGCCTGGAATGCGCGCTTCCGCGACGATGTCGCGCCCGCCATGCTCACCGGCGTCGCGGCACACACGATCCTCGCCCAGCCCAGCATCGCCGGTGCCGGCGCCGGCCTGGCCCTCACCACCTACGCGCACGCGCAGGGCTGGCCGATACCGGTCGGCGGCAGTCAGGCGATCGCGGATGCCATGGTCGACGACCTCCGCCGCCACGGCGGTGAGCTGGTGCTCGATCATGAGGTCGAGTCGCTGCGCGATCTGCCGGCTGCGTGGGCCACGCTTCTGGACGTCACGCCGAGAGCGCTCGTGCGCCTCGCAGCCGACGTCATCCCGTCGGGCTACCGGCGGGCGCTGCAGCGCTTCCGCTACGGCGACGGCGTCGCGAAGGTCGACTTCGCGCTGAGCGAGCCGGTGCCGTGGACGAATTCCGAGCTGCATCGTGCCGGCACGCTGCACGTCGGCGGCACACGGGCCGAGGTGGCCGATGCCGAGAATCAGGTGCACCGCGGACGGCTCCCCGAGAATCCCTACGTGCTGGTCTCGCAGCCGACGCTGTTCGATCCGAGTCGTGCCCCCGCGGGGCAGCACACCCTGTGGACGTATACGCATGTGCCGGCGGGAAGCACGGCGGATCGCAAGGAGGCGGTGATCAGCCAGATCGAACGTTTCGCCCCCGGCTTTCGCGACACGATCCTTGCAACGAGCTCGCGCAGCGCTCAGCAGGTCGAGCAGCACAATCCGAACTACCCGGGCGGAGACATCGCGGCGGGCGCTCCCAACCTCTGGCAGCTGTTCCGCAGGCCCGTGCTCAGCCCCGACCCGTGGCGCACTCCGATCCCCGGCGTCTACCTCGCCTCCGCCTCCGCCTCGCCAGGGCCTGGCGTCACGGGCATGCCGGGCTGGCTGGCGGCGGTGAGTGCGCTGCGGCACGAGTTCGGCATCCGCGAGCTCCCCGACCTGGCGACTTGACTTACACCGTAAGTCAGTCGTGTGCAAGGGGCCTGGCGCCCCGCTCCCCCGGGGCTAGACATGGGGCACCGATCCTCCGATCGGTCCGCGAAAAGGAGCACTCATGTCGGACAATTTCGAGACGACCAGCCCGAGCGGTTCGGGAACGCCCGCGTACGGCGCGGGCACGCAGCCGTACGATTCGGGCTCGCAGGGCAAGGTCGATGCCGCGAAGCACGAGGCATCCGATCTCAAGGACAGCGCGACCGGGCACGCGAAGGATGTGCTGGGTGCCGCCAAGGACGAAGCCTCAGGCGTCGTCGGCGAAGCCAGGATGCAGGCGAAGGACCTGTACGCGCAGACGCAGCGCGAGTTGCGCGACCAGGCGAACACGCAGCAGCAGCGGCTGGCGACGGGCCTTCGCTCGGTCGGTGACGAGCTGGGATCCATGGCCTCCAACTCAGACGGCAGTGGGATCGCCGTCGACCTGGTTCAGCAGGCATCCGGGCGGGTGTCGGCAGCGGCGAACTGGCTCGGCGACCGGGATCCGGGCGCTGTGCTGACCGAGGTCAAGCGTTACGCGCGCCGCAAGCCCGGAACCTTCATCCTCGCCGCGGCGATCGGCGGGGTCATCATCGGACGGCTGACGCGTGCACTGGCATCCGACGCGGCCGACCAGAAGCACGCCACCGGCCAGGGGCACCCGACCGGCCAGGGGCGCGCGACGGGCGAGGGACACGCGGTCACGCAGGCGCCGGCGGTGCCGCCGGCCCCGCCGGCCCCGCCGGTGCCCCCGGTCCCCCAGGTGCATCCGGATCACTCGGTGCCCACCCCCGTGAGCGACAGCTCGACCTCGGCTGCGGAGACGCCGCTGTACAGCCAGACCCGCTCGACCAGGGCGGATGCCAGCGGGGAGGACGGCTATGACCGACCCCACACCGTCTGAGCAGAGAGCCGCCTCGGCCTCTCTCGGCGAGCTTCTCGGGGAGGTGTCGCGCGACATCTCGACCCTGATGCGCCAGGAGGTCGCGCTCGCGAAGGCAGAGCTGAAGGAGTCGGCGGCGAAGTCCGCCAAGGGAGCAGGCCTGATGGGCGCCGCCGGATACGGCGCGCTGATGGCCGTGTTCTTCCTGTCGATGGCGCTCTGGTGGGCGCTGGGCACCCTCATCGGCGGCGGATGGTCGGGCGTCATCGTCGCGGTCATCTGGGCGCTGATCGCCCTGGTCCTCTTCCTGGTCGGACGTGGCCAGCTGCAGGAGGTCGAAGGAGCACCGCAGACCGTGGAGACCCTCAAGGAGATCCCGGACACGCTGAAGAGAAATGAGGAGAACCGATGAGCAATTCAGCCGATGAGATCCGCTCGGACATCGAGCGGACACGTCAGGACCTCGGTATGGACGTCGACGCGCTGGCAGACAAGGTCACGCCGTCGAAGATCGTCGACCGTCAGATGGGCAAGGTGCGGGGCGCGTTCGGGTCGGTGCGCGACCGGGTGATGGGCGCCGCCGACGATGCCAGCTCGTCGGTGACCGGCGCCGGGGCGCACGCGGGCGACGTCGCCGGCGACGTGAAAGACCGCGTCGTGGCGAAGGCGGAGGGCAACCCGCTGGCCGTGGGGCTGATCGCGTTCGGCGCGGGCCTCGTGCTCGCGTCGCTTTTTCCCTCATCGACGAAGGAGAAGGAGCTCGCCTCGACCGTGAAGGAGCAGGCGCAGCCCCTGATCGATGAGGCCTCCGACGTCGCCAAGGAGGTCGGCGAGCACCTGAAGGAGCCGCTGGCCGCGTCGGTCGACTCGGTCAAGGCGTCCTCACAGGACTCCGTCGCCGCCGTCAAGGACGAGGCGCAGTATGCCGCGAACGAGGTGAAGCACGACGCTCAGGATGCCCGCGACAACGTCACGAACAGCTGACGCGTTCTCGCACGAGCGGGTGGGTTCCGAACGCGGAGCCCACCCGCTCTTCGCTGTCAGCGATGCAGCGCGAGGCTGTTCTCCAGCCGGTCGAGCAGCGACTCCAGCGCGGCCTCGAACTCCTCCCGGCTGTGGTCCTCGCTCAGCCTCTCGCGCAGGCGGAAGACCTGGGGGGCGCGTGCCTCGACATCCGGTCCGCCCTGCTCGGCGGTAGTGCCGGGCGCGGGCTCATCGGCCGTCTCGTGCGCGGCGGCTTCGAGCAGCAGCTGGCCGAGCAGGAAGCTCGAGAACGAGCGATACGTCGCGACTGCCTGGGCGTCGCTGAAGCCACGGTCGAGAAGTGCGGCGAGGAAAGCGTCGACCACCTCGACGCTGCGCAGGGGTGGACGCAGCCAGGGGGCCGCGGGGTTCTGCGATGCGACGAGCGGAAAGGCGCGAGGATGCTCGATCGCGATCCTGCGCATCTCGTGGGCCATCGCCTGCAGGAACCCCTGCCAGTGCTCGGCGACCTCGTCATCGAGGGAGTCCATCAGGTGGCCGGTGAGCACGTCGACGACTCCCTCGAGCAGGTCTTCCCGGCCACGCACGTACCGGTAGAGCGACATGGCCTCGACGCCGAGTCGCTCGGCGAGCGAGCGCATCGAGAGGGCGCTCACGCCGGCCTCGTCGATCTGCGCGAGCGCTGCGGTGACGATCGACTCGCGGGTGAGGCCTCGCCCGCGCGAGCCGTTTCGCGATGGGTCTTCCGGATGCTCGACCACGCCCCGATCCTACCTTCGGCGAGTCGGCGCCCGCTGGTCAGAGCGCGCGGATCGGCCGCTCGTGCACGGTGGTGCTCAGGTGCACGCCGTTGAGCTCGAGATAGATCTGACGCTCGGTCACCGAGACGGTCATGGTGTTGCGACGGGCGAGCGCCGACGCGGCATCATCGAGGAACCCCGCGTCGAAGCTGTGCAGCACGATGGCGTCGGCCTTGTGGATCGTCTTGCCCGCCCAGTTGGCGATCACCTTCGCCGGGTCGCGGTAGGTGTACACGACCGCGCGATCGGCGAGCTTGCTGCCGTAGTGAAGGCGGGTGGCGTCTGGTGCACCGACCTCGATCCACCCCGTGACGCGGCCGGTGCTGTCTCGCACGAGCACCGCCGGCTCGTCGGTCGCGGCGACGCCCTCGGTGAACGCGATGCCGTCTGCATACTCGAGGCAGTACGCCAGCAGCCGGGTGAGCATGTACGCGTCGGTCTCGGACGGATGCCGCGCGAGTCGCAGGCTCAGCTCGTCGTAGACGCCGCGGTCGACGTCGGCGAGCTGCACATCGAACGTGTGGATCGTTGCGCCTGCCGCCATGGGTTCGAGCTTACGCGTCGAAAACCACGGCGGCAGGCGCCCTCCTCATCAGGACCGGAGGAGCCGGCGGCGAGCGAGCACGATGGTCGAAGCTCCCACCCCGACCAGCGCGAAGGCGATCGCAAGCAGCGACATCGGTGCCTCCGAACCTGTCGCCGCGAGCACGTCAGTCCGCTTCTGGTTCGCCGACGGGGTGCTCGCATCGACGACTGGCGATGCAGTCGACACAGATCCGCTGCCCGTGTCGACATTCGTCGATGCTCCCGGAGTGCTGTCTGAGTCGACCGGTGCAGCATCTGTCGAGACAGCGAGCGCAGTGGATTCACTCGACGCCGTCTGGTTGGATGCGCGGACGCTGACCGAATACGCGGTGCCCGGCTGCAGTCCCGCGAAGGTGTGCAGGCCCGGCCGCGCAAGCTGCGTCGTCTGTACGGTGACGCCACCCGTGGTGAGGCTGAGGGTGTATGTGATCTCATCGACTGCGGCGGCGGGGGCTGCAGCCAGGCGCACGCGACCAGGAGCGGTCGCGCTGCCGTCCGTGACCCGCACGGTGATCGAGTCGCGCGTCACGGTCTCGATCGATACCGACGGCGACGCAGGTGGAGTCTGGAAAGAGTGTTCGTTCGACGTATCGCCGCCTGGGCCGACTGCTGTGAGAATGAAGAGGTAACGAGTGTTGGGCGTGAGGCCGTCCACCCAGTAGCTCTCCTGCGGCACATCGACCGTTCGACGCTCGAACGTGCTCCCATCGCGCGCAGCGATATCGAGAACGTACTGGCTTATCGGCCCGATGCCCTCTTGACCAGCTGGGATGAAGTCAGCCACAGGCTCGTTCAGCCGCAGCTCGACAGCAGTCGCATGGATGGCTTTGGCGAAGATGAACGGGTGCCCAGGTGCGTGATGCGGAGTAGTGATCGTTGCAGCGACTGTTGCCGTCGTGCCGGCGGCCTGCGCCCTCACCTCGATCTCGTACGCCGTGTTCGGCGTGAGATTCTGGATGCCAGCCCTGCCGGGCCGGTCACTCGACGCCTGATAGACCTGCTCGTTCGTCGACAGCTCGGTGGCGTACACCTCGAAGGATTCAACGGGCAAGCCGCCGTCATCAGCGCCGAAGTCGAGTTGGATGGACGTCGGCTTCACTTCGACGTTGGTGATCGTCGGCGTCGCGGGTCCTTGCACATCGGCCGCGGCACTGGATCCAGCGCCGAGCAGCATCATCCCCACGGTAAGAATGCCGCTGACGATCACGGTGGGCACTCGCCTCATTTGTCCCTCTTTCTCTCGCCGTGCCGCGCGACGAGCGGGCACGAAGTTCAGATTCACCATCCCACCGGCCGAGTGCGGAGAACGCCCACGAGCGCTTTCCCGCACGGCCCCGCACACCTGCGATGGCCGCATGCGACTCAGTCGCACCTTGCCGTCGGCGCAGCCCTCGGGGCAGCGTCACGAGCTCCTCGTGGAGACCGTCACGCCTGCCGCCATGGTTCGAGCTCACGCGTCGAACACCACGGCGGCAGGCGCCCTCCGGTCGCAGTCGGACCGACCGGGGGTGAGCGATCGGATGGTCGTTGTCCCCACATCGACCATCGCGACGATGAGCCCGAACTCCGTCGCGGCGCCTCGGGTGGCGAGCCGCATTCCTCCCGCTTCGGTCTCGGCTGAGCAGGTGCGAGACCTGATACCACCTTCTCATCGACCCCTTGCGAAGGAGAGCCTCAGCCGGATTCCCGCACGGCTCCGGACGGACGGGGCCTGTGATGAATCGACGAGCAACGCCGTGAGGGCCTCCGTTCGACGGTTCATGCCGAATCGTTCATACGTCGAATGGCGCTCGGCCCGCATCTGCTTTCAGGATCCCTTTCCGCGACAGCTGGAGGTAGATCGGCTCTCGAGTAGCAATCTGACATGTGCTATGTTACAGGCGTGCCACGGCCCGACCGTGACCGCTCGCCCGTCGAAGATGCGGGCACCCGACCGAGAATCAAGGACGACTCTATGGCCCGCAAGAAGCTGTCCCCCCTGGCTCCCCTCATCGTCGCCTCAGCCTTCGCGCTCGTGCTCAGCGGCTGCTCGTCCGCCGGTGGCGGTGGCGGCGGCGGCGGCGACGAACCGCAGACCGGCGGCACCCTTAAGGTGCTGTCCAACGGCGACACCGATCGCATCGATCCGCAGCTGATCGCGTACGTGCCCTCGAACAGCATCACGCGCGTCATCTCCCGCTCGCTGCTCAGCTACGAGGCATCCAACGACGCCGAGACGCGCTCGAAGCTCGTCGGCGACCTCGCCACCGAGGTGCCCAAGCCGACCGATGACGGGCTGACCTACACCATCACCCTGCGCGACGGCGCCACCTGGGATGCGCCCGACGGCGCCCGCCCGATCGTCTCGGAAGACGTCGAGCGCGGCATCAAGCGCATCTGCAACCCGCACATCGGTGCCGCCCTTGGCAGCTACTTCATCACGCTCATCGACGGCATGGCGCAGTTCTGCGACGGCTTCGCCGATGTCGCTCCCGAGGCCGGCGCGATGAAGGAGTACATCGAGGCCAACGACATCACCGGAATCGAGACGCCCGACGACAAGACCGTCGTGTTCCGCCTCACCGAGCCGGCATCCGACTTCACATCCATGCTCAGCCTGACGACCGCCAACCCGGCCCCCGTCGAGGTGCTCGACTACCTTCCCGACTCCCCGGAGTACCGCAACAACTTCATCTCGTCGGGCCCGTACACGATCGACGAGCACAAGCCCGACGTGAAGCTCACCCTCACGCGCAACCCGTCGTGGAACGCGAAGAGCGACCCGCTGCGCAAGGCGTACGTCGACAGCATCGAGATGACGATGGGTGTGGAGGTGGATGCCGCCATGCAGCAGCTCCAGGCAGGTTCCGCCGACATGCTGTTCGACATCCAGCCGGGACCTGCGAACATCCAGCAGCTCACCGCCGCGAACGACGAGAAGTTCTCGACGCTCGAGAACGGCGGGGTCGACCAGTTCATGTGGATCAACACGATGTCCGACAACAACGGCGGCGCGCTGCAGAAGCTCGAGGTTCGCCAGGCCCTGCAGTACGCGATCGACAAGAGCGCCGTCGTGCAGGTCATGGGCGGTGCCGATATCGCCACGGTCACGAACGGCATCTTCGGACCCGGGATCAACGGGTACGAGGAGTACTCCCCGTACGGCGACGGGAGCGGGAAGGCTGACCCCGAGAAGGCGAAGGAGCTGCTCGCGAAGGCCGGCGTGCAGAACCTCACCCTGAAGTTCCCCTACCGCAACCTCGGCTCGCAGCCCGACATCGCCCAGACCGTGCAGGCGAGCCTCGAGAAGGCCGGCATCACCGTCGAGCTCTTCCCCGTACCGCCCACCGACTACTACGCCAACTTCATGACCAACCGCGAGAACGCGTCCGGCGGCGAGTGGGACATCGCGCTGGTCGGCTGGTCGCCGGACTGGGTCGGCGGTGCCGCGCGCAGCGTGTACCAGCCGCAGTTCACCTTCGACGGGACGCCGCAGGCGTACAACTACGTCGACTACAACAACGACGAGGCGAACGCCCTGGCCGACCAGGCTCTGGCGGCCAGCACGCCCGAAGAGGCCGCCAAGCTGTGGCACCAGGTCGACCAGACGGTCATGAAGGACTCGCCCATCGTCAGCATCGCGGCGAAGAAGAAGGCCAACTACCACTCGGCGCGTGTGCAGAACTTCTCGATCTACGCTCTCGCGCAGAACGGCGACTGGGCCAACGTCTGGCTGACGAAGTAGCCGCTGCTCGACCTGCTGCTGCGGCGCGACCCGCTCGCGCCGCAGCAGCCCCCACTCGGAAGAGAAGAGAACGAATGCCCATTCTCGAGGTGTCCCATCTGAAGGTCGACATCCCCACCGAGGGCGGCGACGTGCACGCTGTGAAGGACGTCTCGTTCGACGTCGCCGAGGGCGAGTTCTTCGGCATCGTCGGCGAATCCGGCTCGGGCAAATCGGTGCTCGTGCAGTCGGTGATGGGTCTCATCCCGCAGGCACGCACCTCCGGTGCGGTGCGCTTCCAGGGCGAGGACCTGCTGACACTCGATCCCGAGCGGCTGCGCCGCAAGCGCGGGCGCGAGATCAGCATGATCTTCCAGGACCCGCTGTCCAGCCTGCATCCGCAGTACACCGTGGGATGGCAGATCGTCGAGCAGATCCGCGCACACGAGAGCGTCTCCCGCCAAGCGGCCAAGGCGCGGGCGATCCAGCTGCTCGACAAGGTGCACATCAGCGATGCGGCGTCGCGGTTCGACGCCTACCCGCACCAGTTCTCCGGCGGCATGCGTCAGCGCGTGATGATCGCCATGAGCCTCTCGCTCGACCCGGCGCTGATCATCGCGGATGAGCCGACCACCGCACTCGACTCGACCGTGCAGGCGCAGATCCTGCAGCTCCTCGGTGAGATGAAGCAGGACTTCGGGGCGACGGTGCTGATGATCAGCCACGACCTCAGCGTGATGGCGAGTGTCGCCGACCGCGTCATGGTCATGTACCGCGGCGAGCAGGTCGAGGTCGGCACGAGTGACGAGGTGTTGCGCCGCCCACGAGAGCCGTACACGCGCGACCTGATCGCGTCGTCCGCCTTCACGCAGAGCGAGCGTCGGGCTCCACTCGGTCAGCTCGCCGAGGCCGCCCCTGGCGATGCCGCCCCCGCCGCGGGCGGTCCGGTCACGGCTGCACCGATCGCCGAAGTGTCGGATGTCAGCGTCTCGTTCTCGGCGCGGCGCGGCGTCGAGCGCAAGGTTCTTGACGGCATCAGCCTCGAGGTGCGCCGAGGCGAGACGCTGGGCCTGGTGGGCGAGAGCGGATGCGGCAAGACCACGCTCGCTCGCACGATCGCCGGCCTCGTACCGCCGTCAGAGGGCACCGTGCGCTTCGACGGCACCGACCTGCGCACCCTCAACGGTGCGCAGTGGCGGCGGATGCGCCAGCGCGTACAGGTGGTCTTCCAGGACCCCTTCTCATCGCTCAACCCCAAACGCCGCGTCGGATCGATCATCGGCGACCCGCTGCGCATCCACGGCGTGGGCACCCCACGCGAACGCGAACGCCGCGTCCTCGAGCTGCTCGAGCAGGTCGGCCTCGACCCCGACCACTACAACCGCTTCCCGGCCCAGTTCTCAGGCGGGCAGCGTCAGCGGATCGGGATCGCGCGCGCCATCGCGCTCAACCCCGATCTGATCATCCTCGACGAGCCGGTCTCGGCGCTCGATGTCACGGTGCAGGCCCAGGTGTTGCAGCTGCTTGACGACCTGCAGCGCGAGCTCGGGCTGACCTATCTGTTCATCTCGCACGACCTCGCCGTCGTACGCCACATGTGCGACCGCATCGCCGTGATGGAGCACGGGCGCATCATCGAGCTCGGCGAGGCAGAGACCATCTACGACGCGCCGCAGCAGCCGTTCACGAAGAAGCTGCTGGCCGCGGCGTTCCTCGGCGCGCTCAGCGATGCCGGTGACCCCACCCCGTCGGAGGCGCACGCATGAGCCCGTTCTCGAAAGAGACCCTGACCCTGCTCATCCCGGCGAAGGGCGCCGCCGACGCGGCATCCGGGGTGAAGAGCTCGTGGCAGCTCACCCTCCGCCGGCTGCGCCGCGACCCGGCCAGCGTGGGCTCGGCGGTCGTCATCGTGCTCATCGTCATCTTCGCCCTTGCCGCGCCCCTGATCGCGCAGTGGACCGGACACGGTCCCACCGAGCAGTTCCGCGAAACCGGGCTGTCGCCCGTCGGCATGCCCGTGCCACCGAACGGCGAGTTCCTGCTCGGCACCGACCAGCTCGGCCGCGACCTGCTGGTGCGGCTCGCCTACGGCGCCCAGGTGTCGCTGCTGGTCGGCGTGGTCGCGTCACTGGCGGCCTCGGCGATCGGCATCCTGATCGGGATGACCGCCGGCTTCTTCGGCGGGGTGGTCGACACGGTGCTCAGCCGCGTCATCGATCTGGTGATGAGCGTGCCGTTCCTGCTCGTCGCGATCGCCACGGTGTCGGTGCTCGGGCCCAGCCTGCAGCTGTCGATCTCGGTGATCGTGTTCTTCAGCTGGGCGGGCCTGGCCCGCGTCATCCGCGGGCAGGTGCTCGCCCTGCGTGAGCGGGAGTTCATCGAGACGGCCCGCTCGCTCGGTCAGTCCCCCATCGCCACGATGTTCCGCGATGTGCTGCCGAACCTGGTCGTGCCGATCGTGGTGTACACGACGCTGATGATCCCCGCCGCCATCGTGTTCGAGGCCACGCTGTCGTTCCTGGGCCTCGGCACCGTGCCGCCCACCCCCAGCTGGGGCAACATGCTCGCCGACGCCTCCAACGGATCGATGTACATCGTCGCTCCATGGATGGTGCTCGTGCCCGGCCTCGCCCTGCTGGCGCTGACCCTCACGTTCAACCTCGTCGGCGACGGTCTTCGCGACGCGCTCGATCCGTCCTCTGCGAAGGGAGCTCGGGCATGATCCGCTTTCTGCTGTCGCGCATCGGGTTCGGCCTGCTGGTGCTGTTCCTGCTCAGCGTGTTCATCTTCGTGCTGTTCTACGTGACGCCCTCCGACCCGGCGCGAATCATCGCCGGCGACAAGGCGACCGAGGCGCTCATGGCGCAGATCCGGGCGAACCTCGGCCTCGACAAGCCGATCTGGGAGCAGTACCTCATCTTCATCGGCAACCTGCTGCAGGGCGATCTCGGCTTCTCGTACCGCTCGAGCCTGCCCGTCGCCGATCTCGTACTGGCACGGATCCCCGCGACCATGTCGCTGGTCTTCGGCGCGGTGGTCCTGTGGCTCGCGATCGGCATCCCGATCGGCATCGCCTCGGCCAAGCGCCCGGGCAGCGTCCGCGACCGTCTGGGTCAGGGGTTCGCGCTGGTCGGCATCAGCTTCCCCACCTTCGTGCTGGGCATGCTGGCCCTGTACCTGCTGTACTACCTGCCCACCCGCTTCGGGGTGAACCTGTTCCCGCCGTCGGGGTACGTGCCCTTCGCGACCGACCCGCTGCAGTGGGCGTGGCATCTGGCGCTGCCGTGGCTGACCCTCGCGATGGTCACCGCGGCGGTGTACGCGCGACTCACCCGCGGGCAGATGCTCGACGTGCTCGGCGAGGACTATGTGCGCACGGCACGCGCGAAGGGACTCACCGAGCGGCGCGTGATCTACGTGCACGCCTTCCGCAGCGCCATGCCGCCGCTGGTCACCCAGCTCGGCATCGACATCGGGCTGCTGCTGGGCGGTGTGATCGTGATCGAGCAGGTCTTCGGCCTGCAGGGCGTCGGTGCCCTCGCGGTGACCAGCGTCGCCATGCAGGATCGGCCGGTCGTGATCGCCATCGTGCTGCTCGGCGGGCTGTTCGTCGTGCTCTCGAATCTCATCGTCGACCTCTTCTACGCGCTGCTCGACTCCCGGGTCCGCACCCGGGCGCAGTGACACGGGAGAGGGCGCGGTGGGCGCGGGCGCCGCGCCACCGGACCCGGCGGCTCCGGGCAGACGGGATCGGTGCCTGCGAACAGCCGGCATCCCCCATCGGAAGGCAAGGTGACCTGCGTGACCTCTGACAGCGCGTACTTCGTCGGTAAGGACATCGTGGCCCGCGACGTGTGGACCACCGTGCCCCTGGACTGGAACGACCCCGACGGCGAGACGATCGAGATCTTCGCCCGTGAGTTCGTCGCCGCCGAGCGCCGCCACGACGACCTGCCGCTGCTGCTGCACCTGCAGGGCGGTCCCGGCGGCAAGGGTGTGCGACCGGTCGGTCGGGGCGACTGGGTCGCCGCCGCTCTGTCGCGCTTCCGGCTCATCGTGCCCGACCAGCGCGGCACCGGCCGGTCGACGCCACTGTCGGGGTCGCGGTTCGCCGAGATGCCGGCCGAGGAGGCCGCGCGACGGCTGTCGCTGCACCGGGCGGACTCGATCGTGCGCGACTTCGAGGCGCTGCGCGCCGCACACTACGGCGGGCGCCGTTGGTGGACGATCGGCCAGAGCTACGGCGGCTTCCTCACACTGCACTGCCTCTCCGCCTTCCCCGAGGCGATCGTCGCCTCCGCGGTCGCGGGCGGGCTCCCCTCGCTCGATCCCGACCCGGCGGAGGTCTACCGGCGCACGTTCCCGCGCGTGGTGGAGAAGAACCGGCAGTTCCGTGAGCGCGCCCCGCACCTCGCCGAGCGCATCGCGCGGGTCGCGGACACCCTACAGGCGCAGGACGTCCGCCTCGCCGACGGCGACCGCCTCACCGTGCGCCGCCTGCAGACGCTGGGCTTCGACTTCGGCATGGGCCCGGGCTTCGATCGGGTGCACTGGCTCCTCGACGAGGCGTTCGCCGATCGGGCCGAGACACGCTTGAGCGACACCTTCCTCGCCTCGGTGGGCGCGGCCACCGCGTTCGCCGGCAACCCGCTGTTCATCGCCCTGCAGGAGAGCATCTACGGCGCAGGGCCGACGGGCTGGGCGGCGCAGCGCGAGCGGGAACGGCACCCGGAGTTCGACGAGGATGCGCGGCCGGTGCTGTTCACCGGCGAGATGGTGTTCCCCTGGATGTTCGACGAGGTCCGTGCGCTGCGCGGCTTCCGAGCCGGAGTCGAGCTGCTCGCCGCACGGGAATGGCCGATCGAGCTGTACGACACCGCGCGGCTCGGCGCGAACCAGGTACCCGTCGAGGCGGTGGTGTACTTCGACGACATGTACGTCGACGCCGGACTCTCCCTCGACACCGCGGCCCGCGTGGGCGGACTGCATGCCTGGGTCACCAACGAGCACGAGCACGACGGCATCGTCATGGACGGCGTCGCCGAGCGGCTGTTCACCGCACTCGAATGGCGCCTCGGCGGGCGCGGCGGCGAACGATCCTGACCCGGCCGGTGCGCCATCCGCACCTGTCCCCCGCCCGAAGACCCTCTGGAGACAGCATGAGCAATCACCACCACCAGCCGGCCGGCTACGGCGCCGAGGTGCACGTCGTCGACTGGGAGAGCGGCATCCCGAACGCCCGTTCCGACTCGCAAGATCCACGGATGCCGTCACTCGCGGCCGCCTCGGGCTTCACCGACTGGATGAGGACCGGCTGGGGTGATGCTGACCGCACGCCCCGGGTGGAGCCCGGCGCCGCGCAGGCGGCCGCCCGTCACCGCGAGCGCCTCTCGACCGCCCTGCCGGGTCGCACCCTCGTCGTCGCCGCGGGGCGCGCACACGCGCGGCTGAACGACTTTTTCTTCGAGTTCCGCGCACACAGCGACTTCCTCTGGCTGGTGGGCTTCGGTGTGGAGGACGGGGTGCTCGTGCTCACCCCCCGTGCCGGAGGACATGACGCGACGCTGTACATCATCCCGCCCGCGCGTCCCGGCGCCGCCGCCTTCCACGCCGACCCCACCCACGGCGAGCTGTGGGTCGGTCCGCTCGCCGGCACCGCTGAGCTGGCCGAGGCCCTGGACGTGCGCGTACGCGAGCTGGACGAGCTCGCTGTGCCCGACGACGCGCTCATCGCGGGCAGTGCGGTCGTGGGCGCCGTGCCCGGCCGGCAGCTGGGCGGCCGGGCACGCTCAGCCGAGCTCGCCCAGACGCTCTCCGCGCTGCGAATGCAGAAGGACGCGTGGGAGCTCGCCGAGCTGCGCGCGGCCGTGCAGCACACCGTCGAGGGATTCGCCCAGGTGCGCCGAGAGATCCCCCACGCCGTGCAGCACGGCGGCGAGCGCTGGCTGCAGGGGACCTTCGACCGGCACGCCCGCACGGTCGGCCAGGCACCCGGGTACGCGAGCATCGTCGGCTCAGGAGCCAATGCGCCCATCCTGCACTGGGTGCGAGCCGACAGCCCGGTCGATCCCGAAGCGCTGCTGCTGCTGGACATGGGAGTGGAGAACCGCAGTGGATACACCGCCGATGTGACGCGAACGCTCCCGGCGAGCGGACGCTTCACCACGGCGCAGCGCGAGGTGCACGATCTGGTCGAGCGCTCGCACCGCGCCGGGCTCGCCGCGGTGGCACCCGGTCGCGACTGGCGCGATTTCCACGTGGCCTGCATGGAGGTGCTCGCACAGGGGCTCTCCGACTGGGGCCTGCTGCCGGTCTCGGTCGACGAAGCGCTCGCGGCGGATGGTCAGCACCACCGCCGCTACATCGTGTGCGGCGTCGGGCACCACCTCGGACTCGACGTGCACGACTGCGGGGCGTCATCGTACGCGCAGTACTTCGAGGCAAGCATGCAGCCGGGCATGGCGCTCACTGTCGAGCCCGGACTCTACTTCCACACCTGGGACGAGACCGTCCCGCCGGAGCTGCGGGGCATCGGCGTGCGCATCGAAGACGACGTCGTGGTGACCGACAGCGGGATCGAGGTGCTCAGCGACGCCCTGCCGATCGATTCCGCCGGGTTGGAGCGCTGGATGGCTTCCGTACTGTAATATGTTACATATGACCAACGGCTTCAGCGCCGCGAAAGCTGGAAAGGAACAAAGATGTCTCAGAAGGCTCCCTGGCATGGCGTGATCGTCGCATCCGCCCTGCCGTTCAAGGACGACCTCTCGGTCGACTACGACCGATTCGCCGATCACGTGCGCTTCCTCGCCGACAACGGCTGCGACGGGATCGCGCCGAACGGCTCGCTGGGTGAATACCAGAACCTCAGCGAGCAGGAGCGCGCGAAGGTGATCGAGGTTGCTGTCGACGCCGCCCCCGAGGGCTTCTCGGTGATGGCGGGCGTCGGCGCGTACGGTGCGCTGCAGTCGGCGCACTGGGCCGAGCAGGCCGCGAAGGCCGGCGCGGACTGCGTCATGCTGCTGCCCCCGAACACGTACCGGGCGAACCGTGAGCAGGTCAAGCACCACTACGCCACCGTCGCGGCGGTGGGCCTGCCCATCGTGGGCTACAACAACCCCATCGACACCAAGGTCGACCTCGTGCCCGACCTGATCGCCGAGATCCACGAGGCCGGTCACATGGTGGGCGTGAAGGAGTTCACCGGCGACCCCCGGCGCATCTACGAGATCAAGGAGCTCGCTCCCGACATCGACATCCTCATCGGCACCGACGACAGCGTTCTCGAGGTCGGCATCGCGGGAGCCGTCGGCTGGGTGGCCGGCTACCCCAACGCCATCCCGCAGGCCACCGTCGAGCTGTTCCGCCTCTCCACCTCGGGAGACGTGCGCGACCTCGAGCGCGCCAAGGTGATCTACCGCGACCTGCACAAGCTGCTGCGCTGGGACACCAAGACGGAGTTCGTCGAGTCCATCAAGCTCTCGATGGACGTGCTCGGGCTGTACGGCGGCCCCTGCCGACCGCCGCGCCTGCCCCTTCCGAAGGACGTCGCCGACCGCATCGTCGCCGACACCGAAGAGGCCGCCGCCAAGGGCTACGGCAAGTGATCCGCGCCGTGGATGCGCAGGCGGCGTGCTGTCGCCGCGCATCCACGGCATCCGATAGTTTCGTAGGCAGTGCCATGCCGCATGGCACTGCCTACGCTTCTTGATCGGTGGTCGTTCATGACACTCCCCTCCGTCGTCACTCCCCTGCAGCCGGTGATGAACCTGCGAGAGCGCGTGGAGGTGGCGCTCGAGGCGGCGATCCGCGCCGGCGAGATGGCCCCCGGCGAGCTCTTCTCGGCGCCCGCGCTCGCCGCGCGATTCAACGTCTCGGCCACGCCGGTGCGCGAAGCGATGCTGAACCTCGAGAAGCTCGGCTTCGTCGAGGCGGTGCGCAACAAGGGATTCCGCGTGACCGAGGTGCGCGATGACGAGGTGGCGAACATCGTCGCGGTGCGGCGGCTGCTCGAGCCGCCGGTGATGCGCGAGCTGGCGGGAAAGATCCCGGCGGATGCCATCGAGAAGCTGCGCGCGACGGCGGATGCCATCGTCGAGGGCGCTTCCAGCGGAGACCTCACCACCTACCTCGAGGCCGATCGCGCCTTCCACGAGGCCATTAACGTGCACAGCGGCAACCCGCGCCTGGCCGCGCTCATCTCGCAGCTGCGCAAGGAGACCCGTCTTCCTGGCCTCGCCGGCCTGCTGGCCACCGAGCAGCTGTCGCGCTCGGCGGCTGAGCACCACGAGCTGCTGGATCTGCTCGCCCGAGGTGAGGGCGAGCGCGCTGAGCGACTCATGCACCAGCACATCGGTCACGTCATCGGCTGGTGGGCCGGGCGGCCCGAAGCCGGCAGCTGACGCCGCTCGCCGCGTGGCGGATCATCCGTGCGAGGTACGCGGATACCTCGCACGCACGACGCGGCGCGGATCCGCTGCGGCGAGGCTGGAAGCATGAACGCACGCACAGCCCTCGCCGCTTCCGCTCTGATCGGCGCAGCGGGGTTCTCCCTGACCGGATGCGCGGTGTACGAGGAGCTCGTCCACCACCAGTCCACGCACACCTTCGACGATCTCGCGGCTTTCGGTGCCGAGGCGGACGTCGACGCGCCGTGGATCCCCGCCGACGCCACCGACATCACTGTGCGCACGTCGACGTCGGAGAGCTCCGACGACGCCGTCATCCTGCTCACCGGTGACTTCGCTCTCGCCGGCGACTGCGCGGATGTGGAGCGGCGCTCGGCTCCGGTGTGGACGCTCGACGGCGCGCCCGACCCGTACGCGGCCAAGACCGTCTTCGCCTGCGGCGACTGGAGCGTGATTCCCGCCGACGACGGCTGGTTCGGCTGGACGCCGAACTCCGACACGGAGCGCGCGGGGTGACGGGGGAAGTGACCGCCGGCAGACGCGCATCGTCCGGTCACGCACCGCTCCCCGATACGGGAAAACCCCCGATTTCTCGGGGGTTTTCATGGCGGTGACGGTGGGATTTGAACCCACGGTAGGGGGTTACCCTACACAACTTTTCGAGAGTTGCACCTTCGGCCGCTCGGACACGTCACCGTCGTCCAGCTTACGACATCCCTCCCCCGCTTCGCCAATCGAGACGAGCACCAGAGAACGCGGTGATAGCGCGTGACATATTACTGTTTTGAACCTAGATTGGGAACATGCCCGACGTCATCGCCGATCTCGCCCTGGTCAACGCACAGCTGCTCGCCGAGCGGGTGAGCATGTCCGCCGCCATCGCGGCCGTGCAGAGCACGCTGCGAGACGGTTTCGACCCCGAGCACGACCTCGCTCGGCAGATCCTCGACGTCCCCAACGGGCAGCTGCTGCTCATGCCCGCCGCAGCGGGCGGCGCCGTGGGGCAGAAGTTCGCCACGGTCGCGCCCGGGAATCCCGAGCGGGGTCTCGAGCGCATCCAGGGCGTCTACATCCTCGTCCACGGCCAGACCCTCGCCCCCACCGCCATCCTCGACGGCACCGCGCTGACGAGCCTGCGCACCCCAGCGGTCTCCGCCGCATGCGCGGACGTGCTCGCCGGCGAGACCGCCGGCGACCTCGTCGTCATCGGCACCGGTCCGCAGTCGATCCGTCATGTCGAGGCGTTCGCGGCGATCCGCCCGCTGCGCTCGGTGCGCATCATCGGGCGGGATGCGGGGCGCGCGGCATCCGCCGTCGAGGCCTCCCGCTCCTACGCACCCGACGCCGACATGCGCGCAGGCACCTTCGACGACATCGCGGCCGCTGACCTCATCGTGTGCGCAACCACGGCATCCGCTCCCCTGTTCCCCTCCGCGTCGGTGCGCGACGACGCGACGATCGTCGCGATCGGCTCGCATGAGCCCGACCGCACCGAACTCGACCCTGCGCTCGTAGGCCGATCGCAGGTCGTCGTGGAGAGCCGCCGGGTCGCGGCATCTGAAGCCGGTGACGTGATCGTCGCGGTCGAGGCAGGGATGCTGCGCCTCGAGGACGTCGTGACCATGCACGAACTGTTCACCGGCGCGATCGCACCTGCGGCTGACCGCCCGCGGATCGTGAAGACCTGCGGCATGGGCTGGCAGGACCTCGCCGTCGCCCGACTGGCCGTCTGAGCGCCGGACCACGGAACCACCCGAGCATCGAAGGAGAACGCATGCAGTGGAGCACCGAGGACTGGCACACCGCCGGGGAGCCGTTCCGCATCGTCGAGGGCGCGCCCACGCACGGCGACACGGTCGCCGAGCGCCGCGTCGAGGCGATCAGCGGTGAAGCGGATGCCATCCGGCGGTTCCTCTGCCTCGAGCCGCGCGGCCACGACGACATGTACGGCGGGTTCATCACCCCGCCCGACGACGCGGGCGCCGACTTCGGGGTGCTGTTCTGGCACAAGGACGGCTTCTCGACGGCGTGCGGGCACGGGACGATCGCCCTCGGCGCATGGGCGGTGCGCACCGGCCGAGTCCCGTCCGACCCCGACGGCGAGACGACGGTGACGATCGACGTTCCGAGCGGACGCGTGCAGGCGCTGGTGCGCCAGAGCGCAGGGCGCATCGACGAGATCGTTTTCCGCAACGTCGAATCCCGGGTGCTCGCCTGCGGCATCCCGCTGCGCACGTCGCGCGGCGACGTCGAGGTCGACCTCGTCTTCGGCGGCGCGGTCTACGCGACGCTGCCCGCCTCGGCCGTCGGGCTCGCGGTCACCCCGCAGCACACCACCGATCTCATCGCGATCGGCCGCGAGATCAAGTGGGCGCTCAACGAGCATCCGGCCGCGCAACTCGAGGACGACCGTCTCTCGGGGGTCTACGGCACCATCCTGTTCGACGATCTCGGGCGCACCGACGCGGGTCCCCACCAGCGCAACGTGACGGTGTTCGCCGACGGCGAGGTCGACCGCAGCCCGTGCGGATCCGGCACCGCGGCACGGGTGGCGCTGCTCGCGGCGACCGGCGAGCTCGCCGACGGCGAGACGCTGACCCACGACTCGATCATCGGCACCCGCTTCCTCGCGCGCGTCGCCGAGCGCACGACGGAGGGGGTCATCCCCGAAGTGCGCGGCATGGCGCACCGGGTCGGCACCTGCACGTTCGAGCTCGACGAGAACGACCCCGTCGCCGACGGCTTCAGCCTGCGCTGACCGAGAGAACCGAGGAGACATGAGCATGTCCGCACCCGCAGCACCCCTGACGGTCTCCGGCGCCCAGGTCTGGGACGGCGAGCGCTTCGAGCGCCGCGACCTGCACATCGCCGAGGGCAGGGTGTGCGAGCACCCGCAACCCGACGCCGACGTGGTCGACGGCGTCGACCTCTGGGTCGTGCCCGGACTCATCGACGCGCACTTCCACGCCTACGCCACGAGCATGGACGGCTTCGAGAACGAGCGCGGCCCGCTCAGCTATGCCGCACTCAACGGCGCGCGCCGGCTCGCGCGGGCGCTGCAGCGGGGCTTCACCACGGTACGCGACGTCGCGGGCGGCGACATCGGGCTCGCTCAGGCGATCGATGCCGGACTGTTCCCGTCTCCGCGGTACCACTTCACCGGCCCCGCCCTCAGCCAGACCGGCGGGCACGGCGATCCGCGCACCGCGCACGTGGACGTGTGCTTCTCGCACGGGCACATGTGCGAGGTCGTCGACGGCGTCGACGCCCTGCGCGTCGCCGTACGCGAGCGGCTGCGCACCGGCGCGCACGCGATCAAGGTGATGGCCTCTGGCGGGGTGTTCTCGCTGACCGACCCGATCCGGGTCCCGCAGTACTCACCGGAAGAGCTGACCGCCGTTGTCGAGGAGGCGACCCGCCGGGGCAGCTACGTCGCCGCGCACGCGTACTCGTCGGAGGCCGTGCAGCATGCCGTGCGCGCCGGCATCCGCTCGATCGAGCATGGCAACCTCATCGATGAGGCGACTGCCGTGATGATGGCCGAGGCGGGCGCTTTCCTCGTGCCCACCCTGGCCGCGTACGACGCGATGGACCGCCGCGGCGCCGAGATCGGGCTGAACGCCGTCTCCCTCGCGAAGAACGCCGAGGTGCTCACGAAGGGGCAGGACGCCGTACGGCTCGCCCACGCCGCCGGCGTGCGGGTCGGCTTCGGCAGCGACCTGATGGGTGATCTGGAAGACGACCAGCTCGCCGGGGTGCGTCTGCAGGTCGAGGCCAGCGGCGCCGCGCGGACCCTGCAGTCGATGACCGTCGTGAACGCCGAGCTGATCGGGGATGCCGCGCTGGGACACCTGCGACCCGGCGCGCACGGGGACGCCGTGCTGCTGGCGTCCGACCCGCTCGCCGACCCCTCGACGCTGTGGCGCGAGGACGCACGCCTCGGCGTCATCCGCTCCGGCGTCCGCGTCTGACCACGCAGCCGACGACAGCCACGGTTCAGCGACACCCCCATCCAAGGCCGAGACCCCCACGTGCGCCTGCGCACACGTGGGGGTCTAGGCGTAAGGCGGGTCTCAGCTGAGAGGCGAGACCAGCCGGTCGGGTCAGCGGGCGAATGAGCCCCACTCGTGCGAGCGACCGGCCTCGCTGCGCTGCTGCGGCACATTCCACGGGTTGTCGTCGCGCAGCGGTGCGGGCAGCAGCTCCTGCGGGGCGCCCTGGTAGGCCACGCCGCGCAGGAAGCGGGTGATCGCCGCGGTGCCGACGCTGGTGGCATCGGTCGTGGTCGCCGGGTACGGGCCGCCGTGCTGCATGGCGGGCGTCACCGAGACGCCGGTGGGCCACCCGCCGAACAGCACGCGTCCGCTCGTCTGTGCGAGCACGTCGACCAGCGGGGCGAGCGAGCCGTCGGAGAGCTCGTCGGCGCGGGCGTGCAGGGTCGAGGTGAGGTTGCCGGGGAACAGCTCGACGTGCAGCTGCGGCAGCGCATCCCGGTCGCTGTACTGCACGATCACCGACAGCGGTCCGAACGACTCCTCGAGCAGAGCCTCGCGATTCGCCATCAGGGTGTCGACGCCGACGATCACCACGGTCGGGGTCGCGTAGGTCTGCCCGGCGTCATCCGTGCGCACCTCCCCCTCGGACAGCACGGTCACCCCGTCTGCGCCCAGCACGTCGTCACGACGCTGCGAGAACGCGCGCCCGATGCCCGGGTTCAGCAGCCGGTGCTCGTCGACGGCGCCCGCGGCATCCGTCACCGCACCCAGATCCGACCCCTCCGGCACGAACAGGAAGCCGGGCTTGGTGCACAGCTGCCCCGCCGAGCCCGACACCGAGGTGACGAATGCCTCGAGCAGCGCGGAATCAGCGTAGGTCGCGTAGACCGGGTTCACGCTGCCCAGCTCGCCGTAGAAAGGGATCGGCACGGGCCGGGATGCGGCGATGTCGGCCAGCATGCGGCCCACGTGCGTCGATCCGGTGAACGCCCCGGCGCGGATGCGCTCGTCCTTCAGCAGCGCGACGCCGTTCTCCTGTCCGCTGATCAGCTGGAAGGTCGCCTCGGGCATCCCCGCGCCCTCGAGGGCCGCGGCGACGATCTCGGCGGTGCGCCGCGACAGCTCAGGATGCCCGGAATGCGCCTTCACCACCACGGGGCATCCCGCCGCGAGTCCGGCGGCCGAGTCGCCGCCCGCGACCGAGAACGCGAACGGGAAGTTCGATGCGGCGAAGTTCAGCACCGGGCCGACCGGCTCCAGCATCCGGCGCAGGTCCGGTCGCGGACCGATGACGTAGTCGGGGTCGGCTGCGTCGATGCGCACGTCGAGGTAGCCGCCGTCGACGATGGTGTCGGCGAACAGGCGCAGCTGCCAGGCCGTGCGTCGCAGCTCGCCGGCCAGCCGCGCCTCGGTGAGGCCGGTCTCGCGCATCGCGATCTCGATGAGTTCGGGCGCTGCGGCCTCGAGCGCCTCGGCGACCGCGACCAGGGCTGCACCGCGCTCGCGGGGGCTGGTGCGGGCGAACGGGCGGGCGGCGGCGGCCGCGGCGGCGGCGACGGCGTCGATGGGCTTATCTGTCACTGTTCTCTCCTCGTTTCGATGTCTGTCTGCGGTGTCCGCGCTGCGGTCAGAACACGAACCCCTCGGGGAACGGGTCGTCGGGATCGAGCAGGTACTGCCCGAGTCCGGTCACCCATGCGCGTCCGGTGATGGTGGGCACCACCGCGGGGCGGTCTCCCACGCGCGTCTCGGCCACCAGCGTGCCGGTGAACTCGGTGCCGATGAACGACTCGTTCACGAACGGCACGTTCAGGTCGAGCTCGCCTCTCGCGTGCAGCTCGGCCATGCGGGCGCTGGTGCCGGTGCCGCAGGGCGAGCGGTCGAACCAGCCCGGGTGGATCGCCATCGCATGACGAGATCGCACGGCATCCGAGCCGGGGGCGATGAACTCGACGTGGTGCACGTGGTCGGCGCCGCGCAGCACCGGATGCACGGGCGGGGCCTGGGTGTTGATGGCATCCATGATCGCGAGACCAGCGCCGAGGATGTCGTCCTGCCGGGCGCGGTCGAAGGGCAGCCCCATCTGCTCGAGGTCGACGAGCGCGTAGTAGTTGCCGCCGAACGCGACCGAGTAGCTGATCTCGCCGATGCCCGGCACGTCGATGCGCTCGTCGAGGCGGTCGACGAAGCTCGGCACGTTCTCGATCGTGACGTCGACGGCCCGGCCGTCCTCCACGCGCACCCGCGCGATGACCAGGCCGGCGGGGACGTCGAGGCGGATCTCGGTGACCGGCTCGGTGACCTCGACCATGCCCGTCTCGACGAGCACCGTCGCCGCCCCGATGGTGCCGTGGCCGCACATCGGCAGGAACCCGGATGCCTCGATGAACACGATGCCCCAGTCGGCGTCGTCCCGCGCCGGCGGCTGCAGCAGCACACCGGACATGGCGGCGTGACCGCGCGGCTCATTCATGAGGAAGCCGCGCAGCCCGTCGAGGTGCTCCATCGCGTACAGGCGGCGGTCGTTCATCGTCGCGCCGGGGATGCGTCCCACCCCGCCGGTGACGACGCGTGTCGGCATCCCCTCGGTGTGCGAGTCCACGGCCTGGATCGTTCGACGCGCGCGCATCAGATACCTCCTGCGAGATGGGCTACGAGGGACGCATCCGGATGCCGCAGCACCGCGCCCACGGCGAGAATACTCGCACGTCGGGGCGCGCCGCCGCTGTGCGAGATTGCGGTGCTCGGACGCGAATGGGTGTGGATCATGGCTTCTCCTTATCAGTCGCGCATCGAGCGGTGACGAGTCTCGGGCATCGTGGCGACGACGAGGAGCGCCAGCACCGTGATGATCACGACGTACCAGGCGGGCGCGACGGTGGAACCGGTCACGCCGATCAGCCAGGTCGCGAGCAGCGGCGCAGTGCCGCCGAAGATCGTGAAAGCCAGGTTGTAGCTGATCGAAGCGCCGGTGTAGCGCACCCGGGCGGGGAACAGCTCGACGAATGCGGGTCCGGCCGGCCCGAAGAACAGCCCGAGTGCGAGACCGAGCAGTCCCTGGCTGACGATCGCCGCGCCGAGCGTGCCGACGCCGACGAGCAGGTACGCCGGCACGGCGACGACCGCACCGAACAGGCCGGCGATGAGCAGCATCCGGCGGCGGCCGATGCGGTCCGAGACGAGGGCGGCGAGCGGCACGGTGAAGAAGGTGATGAGCAGGGCGATGCTGTTGGAGATCAGTGCGGCCGATGACTCGAGCCCGATCGTCACCGTCATGTAAGAGAAGAAGTAGCCGGTCAGCGAGTAGTAGCCGAGGCTGGCGACGGCGGCGATGCTGAAGCACACGAGCATGTTGCGCCACTGCTCGCGGAACACGGTGCGGATCGGAGCCGATTCCACCTGGCGGTTCTCGCGCATCTCGAGGAACGCGGGCGACTCGTCGACACGGGTGCGGATGTACAGACCGACGACGGCGAGCGGCGCACCGAGCAGGAAAGGCACCCGCCAGCCCCAGGCCTGGTACGCCTCGGGTGGGAGGATCGTGGTGAGAGCCAGCACGAGCAGGGCCGCGATGACCGGCGGGAGGTTCGACCACGTGTAGACCATGCCCACGTTGAAACCACGCCGGGCGGTCGGCGAGTGCTCGGCGACGAAGGAGTTCGAGCCGATGGTCTCGCCCGCGGCGGAGAGGCCCTGCACCATGCGGAGCACGACCAGCAGCACCGGTGCGGCGACGCCGATGACCGCGTACGTCGGCAGGAGGCCGATGAGCGTGGTGGAGATGCCCATCACGAGGATCACACCGGCCAGCACGCGCTTGCGGCCCAGCCGGTCGCCGAGGTAGCCGAGCAGGAACGCGCCGACAGGACGCGCGACGAATCCGACCGCGTAGATCGCGAACACCGCCATCAGAGCTGCTGCGGGGTCGGTCTGCGGGAAGAACAGGACGGCGATGACCGGCGCCGCGTAGGCGTACACCGCGAAGTCGAACCACTCGACGAAGTGTCCTATCGCCGACGACGTCATGACCTTCCGGACACGACGTTCGTCAGCGGATGCGGGTGAGGCGATCGGGTTCTCCGTGGCGGTGCTGCTCATAGCGTCTCCTTTGTCGCGTTCTGGCGTGTAACATGTTACACGTTACACCCGAGGCGCGAGACGCTTCTTCGCTTGCTGCTCGCCCACTCGCTCCGTCGACTCAGCCGCGGGAAGTGGACGTCGGCGTCGCATCGTCCCGCCCGCCCAAAACGCCGTCCGACTCAGTGATGGCGGCGAGTTCGCCGATCCGCACCGACGACAGCACGGGACGTCGATCGATGTCGAAGCGCGTCCCCAGCACATCCTCCACGCTGCGACCGCAGGTGCGGCCCTGGCAGGCGCCCAGTCCGGCGCGGGTGGACAGGCGCATCGCGCGCGACGAAGCCGCCGAGTACTCGTCGATGCGCGCCTTCGGCACACTTTCGCAGCGACAGATGATGGTGTCGCCCTCGAGCCAGCTCGTCCATCCCCGTCCGATGCGGTGCACGTCCAGGCGGGCGGCGAACGCCCGCATCCGTCTCCGAGCGGCGAGAGGTGCCCGCCAGCGGGCGTCCGTGTCGGGCACCCCGGCGGCGGCGAGTCCGGCGATCTCGCCCTCGGCGAGCGCGGCATCTGCACCGCCGATCCCGGTGATCTCGCCCGCGGCGTAGACGCCGGCGACGCTGGTGCCCTGGTCGTCGCCGACGCGCACGAAGCGGTCGGCGCCGATCTCACAGCCGAACTGGATCGCCGCCTCGAGCCGCGGGGTGAATCCGTGTCCGAGGGCGACCGAGTCGCACTCGACGATCCGCTCGGTCCCCGCGATCGGATGCCAGTCCGCGTCGATCCGCTGCACGGTGACCGCCTCCACCGCGGCGCCCCCATGGATGCGGGTGACCGCGCTGCCGAAGCGGTACGGCGTGCGGTGCCGCGCCAGCGAGACAAGATACGAGCCGAGCTCTCCGGCCTTGGCGGTGGCGGCGGTGAGCTCCCATGCACGAGCGCCCCAGCCGCGCAGCATCCGTCCTGCCTCGGTCGCCTCGACGACCTCGGCGACCTCGCCGCCCATCAGCGCGACGCTCTGCGCGACCGGCAGCAGGAACGGGCCGGCGCCGGCGACCACGGTGCGCGCACCCGGTGCGAGCCCGTCGCGTTTGGCCAGTGCCTGCGCGGCGCCGGCGGAGGTGACGCCGGGAAGCGTCCACCCCGGCACGGGCAGGACGCGATCGTGCGCGCCGGTGGCGACGATGACCGAATCAGCCTCGATGGTCTCCGCGCGTCGGTCCGCCGCGTCGGCAGGGCCGATCAGCACGTGCGCGCGCAGCGGCGGGCCCGTCTCGACGCGCCACACGCTCGCCGACGAGATCACCCGAACATCGCGCAGGCGATCACGCAGATCGGTGAAGCGACGGCGCTGATGCTGGAGGCGCTGGTCGGTGAGGGCGGGATGATGACGCCAGAACTGGCCGCCCACGCGCTCGCCCTCGTCGACGATCACCACGTCGGCGCCGGCATCCGCGGCGGCGGCCGCTGCTGCCAGACCGGCTGGGCCGGCACCGATGACCATCACCCGGGGTGCGCTGGCGCTCATGCGCGAATCTCCCTCTCGATCACGTCGCCGTCGCAGGCGGTGCGCTGACAGGCGCGGACGCCCTCGACGCCGTTGACGGTGAGCACGCAGTCCTGGCAGACGCCGATGCCGCAGAAGATGCCGCGTTCGCCGCCCTCGGCGGTGCGCCAGGTGCGGTGCCCGTGCGCAAGCAGCACGCCTGCGATGCTCTGGCCGTCGCGTCCTTCGAGCGACTCCCCGTCGAATCGGATCTGTACGGTCATGCCGCGGCTCCCTGCAGAGTGGTGCGCGAGGGCAGGAAGGGCGTCGGGTCCAAGGGCGCCGGGACGCCGAGCACGGCGTGCGCGATGAGCGCCCCGGTCGTGGGCGCCAGGCCGATGCCGGCGCCCTCGTGACCGGCCGCGTGGAACAGTCCCTGCACGCGCGCGTCCGCACCGATCGCCGGCAGGTGGTCGGGTGCGTACGGGCGGAAGCCGAAGTAGGTGCGCAGCAGCATGGTGTCGCGCAGGAAGGGGAACAGCCGGCTCGCCTTCGCGGCGATCTCGGCGAGCGGCGCGAGCAGCCCGTCCTCGGAGAATCCGACGCGCTCGCGGCTCGAGCCGATCAGCACCGTGCCGGCGGGGGTGGATTCGACCACGGTCGACGTCTGCAGCGCGGCATCCGCAGACCCGACCGCGCCCACATAGTCGGCGTCGTACACCTTATGGAACACGCGCTGCGGCATCGCGGTGGTCACCAGGATCGTGCCGCGACGCGGGCGGATGTCGAGCTCGGCGCCGAACAGCGCGGCGATCTCCCCTGCCCACGGCCCCGCGCAGTTCACCACGGCGTCAGCGTCGATGCGCCCGGTCAGAGTGCGCACACCACGCACCCGTCCGGCTTCGACGACCGCGCCGGTGACCTCTGTCACGTGAAGCTGCGCCCCGAGGTGGCGTGCCCGGGCGAGCATGGCCTGCGCGGCGAGACTGGGCTGCACCTGGGCGTCGTCGGGGTAGTGCACGCCGACGGCGACCTCGGGGGCGAGATGCGGCTCGGCGGCGCGCAGCGCCGCGGCATCGAGCACGTCGGCCCGGATGCCCATCTCGCGCTGCGCGGCGGCGAAGCCCTGCAGCGCCTCCGCCCCGGGGGCGAATGCGACGACGATCCCGCCCTTCGCCTCGAACTCGGTCGCCGGCTGACCGGGCACGCGCTCCGCGTCGAGCCGTTCGGCGAGCTCGCGCCACGCCCGGTTGGCTTCGACGGCCATGACCGCTTCGGCTCCCGGCTGCTTGTCAGAGACGAGGATGTTGCCCTCGCAGCGACTCGAAGTCTCACCGGCCACCCCGGTGCGGTCGAGCACCGTCACCTCGGCGCCGGCCTCGGTCAGGCTCAGCGCGCACGCGGCGCCAACGGCGCCGGCTCCGATCACGATGATCCGCATCGATCACACCTCCTCGACCAGCTTAGTGCAATGTCACATGCTCACAGCGCTGATCAGCCGCCGAGATAGGCGTCGATCACCCGGGCATCCGCCGCGAGTTCCGCCGCCGGACCCGACAGCGTGGTCTGACCGCTTTCGACGACGTACGCGCGGTCGGCGATCCTCAGCGCCGCGCGGGCGTTCTGCTCGACCAGCAGCACCGTGGTGCCCTGGGCGTTGACCGCCTGGATCGTCTCCATGACCTGCTTGACCACCAGGGGCGCGAGCCCCATCGACGGCTCGTCGAGCAGCAGCAGCTTCGGTCCGCCGATGATCGCGCGTCCGATGGCCACCATCTGCTGCTCGCCGCCGGAGAGGGTGCCGCCCTGCTGACGGCGCCGCTCGGCCAGCCGCGGCATCAGGGCGTACACCTGCTCGACGCGCTGGGCGATGAGCTTCGTGTCGCGCACGGTGTATCCGCCGAGCAGCAGGTTCTCGTGCACGGTCATGGTCGAGAAGATGCGCCGACCCTCCGGCACGTGGATGAGCCCGGCCGCGACGATGTCCCAGGGCTTTGCTGTGGCGAGATCCATCTCGCCCCAGCGCACGGCGCCCGACTTCGGGCGCACGAGCCCCGAGAGCATGTTCATCGTCGTCGACTTGCCGGCGCCGTTGTTGCCCAGCAGGCAGACGATCTCACCCTCCTGCACCTCGAAGCTCAGACCTCGCAGGGCATGCACGCGACCGTAGTAGACGTCGGCCGCATCGACTGTCAGCGTGCTCACGACCGGCCCCCCTTGCGGGTGCGGCCCGGTCGGGCAGGATCGAGCGATGAAAGGTTCACGGTGCCGGTCTGCAGCTTGGTGTCGTCGAGTGCCTCGTCTTCGACGCCGAGGTACGCCTCGATGACCACCGGATCGTGCTTGATCTGCTCGGGCGTGCCCACCGCGATCTCCTTGCCGTAGTTGAGCACCACGATGCGCTCGGCGAGCTCCATGATCAGGCCCATGTCGTGCTCGATCAGCACGACGGCGACGCCGAGGTCGCGGATGCGGCGGATCAGCTGCATCAGGCCCTGCTTCTCGTTGAAGTTCAGTCCGGCGGCCGGTTCGTCCAGCAGCAGCAGCTTCGGCCCGGTGGCGAGGGCGCGAGCGATCTCGACGCGGCGCTGCTCGCCGTAGGGCAGCTGCGTGACGTAGAGGTTCTCGTCGCCGGTGAACCCGACGAAGTCCAGCCATCCTCGGGCCTGCTCGGCGCACTCCGCCTCGGCACGCCGGTACCCGGGCGTGTGCAGCAGCGTCGCCCAGAACCCTTCGCGCAGGTTGGCGTGCATGGCCGTCTTGACGTTGTCGAGCACGCTGAGCTCGCGGAACAGCCGCAGGTTCTGGAACGTGCGCGCCATCCCCCACTTCGTCACCCGCGAGGGCAGGACGCGGTAGAAACCGAAACTCTGCAGCAGGTCGACCAGGCGCAGGGTGCGGAAGATCCCAGGCGCCTCACGCACGATGTCCTTGCCGTCGAAGACCACCGATCCGGATGTGGGCAGGTAGAACGCCGAGATGCAGTTGAACGCACTGGTCTTGCCGGCGCCGTTGGGCCCGATCACCGCGAGGATCTCCCCCGCTTCGACCGAGAAGCTCAGCCCGTCGACGGCCTTCACGCCGCCGAACTGCAGGCGCAGGTCCTTGACCTCCAGCAGCGCGCTCATCGGCTCTCCTCGCCTTCCACGGTCTCGAGGTCCTCGTTGGCGGTCGGCGGCGGCACCGCCATGAACCCGGCCGTCGCGGGCGGCACCGGCCTGCGCTTCTTCAGCCAGGGCAGCACCGCGGTCGCCGGCCACAGCCCGGAGGGGCGGAACAGCATGACCACCACCAGCAGCACACCGAAGATGAGGAAGCGCCACTCGGCGAAGTCGCGCAGCAGCTCGGGGGCGAGCGAGACGAACAGCGCGCCGATGATCACACCGGGCGTCGAGCCCATGCCGCCGAGCACGACCGCCATGAGGATGAGCGCCGAGTACAGGAACATGAAGCTGTTCGGGCTGATCGCCGACAGGTGCGTCGCCATGAGCTGCCCGGCGACGCCCGCCCAGACCGCGCCGATGATGTACGCCATGATCTTCGCGATGTAGGTGTTGATGCCCATCGCCTCAGCGGCATCCTCATCGTCGCGCACGGCCTTCCACGCCCTGCCGAGCCGGCCGCGGGCGAGGCGACCGGCGCCGATCACGCCCACCAGCACGACCACAGCGGCCACGAAGTAGTAGAACACCACGCGCTGCGGGAACTCCAGTCCGAACAGGGTGAAGCCGTCGGCGAAGCTCCAGTCGCCGAACCGCCAGGTGGGGATGCCGTGGATGCCGGAGGGCCCGCCGGTGATGTCGAGGTTGTTCGCGGTGATCCGGATGATCTCACCGAACCCGAGCGTGACGATGGCGAGGTAGTCGCTGCGCAGCCGCAGCGTGGGTGCGCCGATGATGATGCCGGCGATGATGCACGCCAGCACCGTGGCCGGAAGCGCCGCCCACATCGGCCAGCCGAGCACCGTAGTGAAGATGCCGGAGGTGTAGGCGCCCACGGCGAAGAAGGCGATGTAGCCCAGGTCGAGTAGTCCGGCGTAGCCGACGACGACGTTCAGGCCCATGCACAGCATGATGTAGATCAGCGCGCTCGTCGCGATCGACATCGTGTACCGCGACGCGTCGAGGAACGGCAGCACGAGCAGCAGCACGACGCTGATCGTGCCGAGCGCGCGCAGGAAGCCGGTGTTGGATGAGAGGATGCCGGCCGGCGCAGCCGGGCGGTCGAACAGCGGCGACGGGGCGCGCAGTGCGGCGTCGTCTCTGAATGCGGAGCGGGACATGTCACATCCTCTCGACGACGCGGGCGCCGAGCAGCCCGGTCGGTTTGAAGGTGAGGAACAGGATGAGGAAGGCGAACGAGAAGACGTCGCGCCATTCGCCGCCGAACCAGGCCGAGCCGAACGACTCGAGCAGCCCGAGCAGCAGGCCGCCGAGCATGGCGCCGTAGAGGTTGCCGATGCCGCCGATGACGGCCGCGGTGAACGCCTTCAGGCCGATGATGAAACCCATCAGGAAGTCGATCGAGCCGTAGTAGGCGCCGGCCATCACGCCCGCCGCCCCGGCGAGTGCCGAGCCGATGAAGAAGACCGTGGCGATCACGCGGTTGACGTTGATGCCCATCAGCTGCGCACCCTGCGGGTCGAGTGCGATCGCGCGCATCGCGCGTCCCTGCCGGGTGCGCTCGACGATGTGCGCGAGCACGAGCATCAGCGCCGCCGCGATCACCACGAGCACGATCTGCGCGGCCGTGATCCGCATGCCCGCGAAATCGAAGCCCGAGGACTCCAGCCGCACCGGGAAGGCCTCGGGGTTGGGGCCGAAGATCTGCCGCACGGCGTACTCGAGAGTGAACGAGACGCCGATGGCCGTGATCAGCACTGCCAGTCTCGGGCTCTTGCGCAGCGGCCGGTAGGCGATGCGCTCGATGCCGACCCCGATGAGACCCGTGGTCACCATCGACAGCAGCATGATGACCAGCAGCAGCGGGATCGACGACTCGTTCGAGATCCCGAATGCCGACATGGTCGCGAAGCCGGCGAATGCGCCGAGCATGTAGATGTCGCCGTGCGCGAAGTTCAGCAGCTTGATGATCCCGTAGACCATGCTGTAGCCGAGCGCGACGAGGGCGTAGAACGAGCCGACGATGAGGCCGTTCCAGATGAGTTGCATCACTGCGGATGTCCTTGCTCGTCAGGGGCGGGAGGAAGCGTCCCGGTCGGATGCCGGGTGGGAGCGGGTCGGCGCCGCCGAGCGGGGCGGCTCGCACCGCCCCGCTCGGCCGATCTCATCCCTGGAGGTCGTCCTCGAGCACGAAGCTGCCGCTCGCGGGATCGATGCCCACGATCACGAAGCCGCCGCCCGAGAGGGTGTGATCCTTGGTGAACGTCAGCGGGCCCGCGAAGGTCTTGAAGTCCTTCAGCCCCTCGAGCGCCGCGACGACCTTGTCGAAGTCGGTGCTGTCGGCTTCGTCGATCGCCTCGGCGACCACGCGCACGGCATCGTACGACTGGGTGGAGTACGGGCCGGGCTTGCCGCCGGCGAGCTTCTCGTAGTCTGCGATCCACTTGTCGGCGCCCTGGATCATGTCGGGCGTCTGCGTGAACGTTCCCACGACCTTGTCGGTGTAGCCCTTGCCGGCGATCTCGGCGAACTTCGCGTCGACCGATCCGTCGCCCACCAGGAACGCACCCTCGTAGCCGGCGTCGGTGGCCTGGCGGACGATCAGACCACCCTCCTGGTAGTACCCCGTCCAGTACACGAGGTCCGGCTTGGCCGAAGCGAGCTGTGTCGCCACTGCCGAGTAGTCGTTCTCGCCGGGAGTCACGGTCGCCTCGAATGCGACGGTGAGTCCCGCCTCTTCAGCCTGCTGGACGAACGATCCCGCGAGATCGGCGGAGTACGCCGTTGCATCGTCGATCGCCGCAACGGTCTTCGCGCCGATCTTCTGGGCGTACGTCACTGCGGCTTTGGCCTGCTGTGTGCCGGTGCCGTTGATGAGGAATACACCGGGCAGCTGCTGCTTCACGAGCTCGTTCGAGTTGGCTGCCGGGATGACCATGGGGATGCCGGCCTCGTCGAAGATCGGCAGCGTGGGAAGGGTGGCTCCCGAGCAGTAGCCGCCGACCGAGGCGACCACGCCGTTGGTGACGAGCTTGTTCGCGGCCGCGACCGAGGCGGTGGCGTCGCAGGCGTCGTCCTCCACCACCAGTTCGAGCTTTCGGTCGTCGATGCCGCCGTCGGCGTTGATCTCGTCGATCGCGAGCTGCGCGCCGTTCTTCATGTAATCCCCGAAAGCTGATTCGCTGCCCGAGAACGGCGCCAGCATTCCAAGCTTGATCGGCCCGTCGGAGCCACCGCCACCGTCGTCGCCGGCGCCGAGGCCGCCCGAGCAGCCGGCGGTGATGATGATCGCGCCTAGGGCGGCGGCGAGGGACAGCGTGCGTCGCAGACGCGGATTGCGGGTGTTCATGTGATGGTCCTCCTGGATGCCTCATTGCATGTGCCATCGGATAGTACGTGACACATTACTGCTGAGGCGGCCGGAAAGGAATCCCCGAGATCAATCTGTGACCGGCGTCGCGTGGAACAGTCGATCAGCGCTCGTCGCGTCCGCTCCATACGCCTCCGACGTGACCGATATGCCGGCGCATGAGCGCCTCCGCCCCCTCGCCGTCTCCGGCGACCAGCAGGTCCACCAGCTGCGCGTGTTCGAGAGCGGTGGGCATCAGTGCGTCGGACTCCACCAGGTGGGCGAGCCCCACCAGACGCGTCTGCTGGCGAAGCTCCCGCACCAGGTCGAGCAGTGCGCGGTTGCCCGCCTGCGCGAGGACTCGCAGGTGGAATGCGGTGTCCGCGGCCAGGAATTCCGCGAACAGCCCCGCTCGGCCCGCCTCGACGATGCGGTCGGCCAGCGCACGCAGCTCAGCGACTACGCCGTCGTCGAGTGTGCCTGCGATGCGACGCATGGGCGGCGCCTCGAGCAGCATCCGCACCTCGCACAGCTCGTTGAGCTCATCCTGAGAGACCTCGGTCACCGCGAATCCGCGGTTGCGGATGGGATTGAGAAAACCGCGGCGCGTGAGATTGAGCATCGCCTCGCGAACCGGGGTGGCGCTGACTCCGAAGTCAGTCGCCAGACGTGGCACGGTCAGCACATGTCCCGGCGGGATCTCCCCGGCGACGATGCGCGCCGACAGCTGGTTCTCGATCTGCTCGCGCAGGCTCTCGGAGGGAGCGAGGGGGGCGGCGAAGTCGCTCAGAGCATCCTGCAGCATCATGGCGACACCCTACCCGCAGCCGAATCGGCTGCGACGGCGCTTTTGCCCGGCCGTCCCCGAGTCGCCGGATGACCGCTCGCAATAGGATCGATCTGAGAGCGGATGCCGGAACGGAGACGCGCGATGGGATACATCACCTCCCCTGCCCTTAGCGAGACGGGCTACGTCGTGCTCGACCGCCACGACCAATCGGCCGATCCCGTCGAGTGGCGCGACCTCGAGTACGTCGGGTGGCGCTCGTCGGGCATCACCCGCTTCGCGCCGCTCGCGAGCCACGCCGGCGATGTCGAGTGCAACGGCTTCTGGAACCACACTCCCCCGCGCACCGACAAGGACGGCGTGTGGATCCCCTCCCAGGTCGCGAAGGCGCCGACGCTGCAGGCGCGCGCGCTCGAGCCCGGCGCCAACGTGGGTCGCTGCCGCGTCATCGAGCTGCAGCCGAACACGTATGCCGATGCCATCTACAACCTGCATCAGGACGACAACAACCGACTCAACGCCGAGGGCACCGGCTGGGTCGTGCGGGCGTGGCTCAACCTGACCGACGACCCCGACTCGCTGCTCATCCTGCGCTCCGATCGCTTCGATCCCTCGACCGAGATCCGCCTTCCACTGCACGCCGGCTCGCGCATCATCGTCGACACGCAGCGCTTCTGGCACGCCGTCTGGCACCAGGGATCGGCGCCGCGCTACTCGTTGATCTGCTCATGGACGTCGGGCCCCGAGCTCGACACGTACCTCTCCGCGGGCAACGCGAACCCGCATCCGGCATCCGTTCCGCTTCCGGCCGACCTCGTCGCCGACGCTCAGGCCGAGATGCACCGGCGCATCGAAGAGCGCCGTCAGGCGTTCGAGGCGCACGGGATCGTGATGGAGCCGACCGAGTCGCTGTACAGCTAGGCGACGACGCGCAGCTGAACCGTGCACTCGGCGGGACGCCTGGCCGCCTGCACGCACTCCGCGGCGATGGGTCCGCCGGCCTGCGTCAGCACGCCCTGCATCAGCCCGAGGTGCACCTGGCACAGCATCGGCCGGTGCTCGGGAGAACTTGCGGCGTGCGGGCACGGCGTGAGGTCCACCGTCATGCGGCTCTCGTCGACGATCGGCTCGAAGCCGCTCTCCTCGAGATGCTCGACCAGCGCGTCGAGCTGGTAGGTCGCGTCGCGTCCGAGCTCGGAGTCCGGCTCCGACAGGATACGGCGCATCAGGTCACCGCGCCTGGCGGCCTCGGCGACCTTGTCGCGGGCGATCGGACTCGACGCATCGGGCGCTCCGGTCGCCGCGCTGTAGAGAGTGCGGGGCCGCCCGCGGGTGGTGCGGTGCTCGGTCGCCTGGATGACGTAGCCGCCCTCGATGAGCCGCTGCAGATGCTCGCGCACGGTGTTCGCGTGCAGACCGGTCGCCTCGCAGAGCTCGCCGATGGTGCGCTCGGCCCTCGTCTGCACGAGATGCAGGATGCGCACCCGCGAGTAGCTGGAGATCGGCCCGTATGCGACCGCAGTGGTGGTCATGCTCCCATGCTCCCAGAACGGGCCAGCGCGGGAGTGAGCGCGGGCCGTGAATAATCCCGGACCGCGCGGCGGCCTGCGGCGCGGATAGTGTGGATGGCATGATCTCCGCCGCTGTGCTGACCGTCTCCGATCGCTCGGCGGCCGGCGTGCGGCCGGACTCCGCAGGCCCGGTGGCCGTGCTCGCGCTGCGCGAGGCGGGATACGCGTGCGCAGACGCGACGGTGGTGCCCGACGGGGCGGATGCCGTCGAGCGGGCCCTGCGGACGCTTCGCGATTCGGGCATCCGGCTCATCATCACCAGCGGCGGCACGGGGGTCGCACCGCGCGACGAGACGCCCGAAGGCACCGCGCGCGTGATCGAGAGGCAGCTGCCCGGCATCGCGGAAGAGCTGCGTCGCGCCGGCCTCGCCGCCACCCCCGCATCGATGCTGACCCGCGGCCTCGCCGGCGTCGTCGGCGACACGCTGATCGTCAACCTGCCCGGCTCGCCGAAGGCCGTCGCCGAGGGCATGCCCGTCGTGCTCTCGGTCGCCGGGCACGTGCTCAGCCAACTCGATGGAGAGGACCACCGATGACCGTCCGCCTGGCGCGCATCTCAGACCAGCCGCTGTCGCTCGACGAGCACATCGCCGCCGTCGACAGCACCACCTCCGGCGCCGTCACGACGTTCGTCGGCCGAGTGCGCGACCACGATCCGGATGCCGCGGATGCCGTCGTCGCGCTGGAGTACACCTCCCACCCGGATGCCGAGCAGACCCTGCACCGCATCGCCGAGGTCGCCTCGGAGGGAACGGATGCCGTCGTCGCCGTCAGCCACCGGATCGGGCGTCTCGATGTCGGAGAGGCGGCGGTCGTCATAGCTGTGGCCTCATCGCACCGGGATGCGGCGTTCACGGTGTGCCGCGAGGTGATCGAGGCGATCAAGCGCGAGCTGCCGGTATGGAAGCGTCAGGTCGAGGCCGACGGCACGACCGCGTGGAAGGGCATCGGCGGCTGACCTCCCGGCGCTGCCGACCGCGACCGGCGCTGCCGACCGCGACCGGCGCGCGACCGACGCGCGGTTCACCCGCCCGCGAACGGCGGCAGCACGTCGATGGTCTTCGCCTCGGCGAGCGCGAAGTCGTCGTCGACTCGGGCGCCGTCGACGAGCACCGCGCAGCGCGACAGGATGCCCGTGAGCGCCGGGTGCTCGGCGAGCAGCTGCTGCCTGAGGGCCCCCAGCGTTCCGGCATCCGTCGTCAGCGCATCCTGACCGACGGCCTCCTGGGCGGCGGCGAAGAAGCGCACAGTGGTGGTCTGCGTCGTCGTCATCTCAGCGCTCCTTCCAGTCGCCGGCCAGCTCGACCACGGCGGCGACGGCCTCACGAACCTGTTCCGGCGTGCCGCCGGCACGACCCGCGACCAGCCCGGCGACGAAGGCGCTGAACGGGGCAGCCGGCCGCGCGACGCCATTGGCGACGTCGCGTGCGAGGTCGAGGATGAGACCGATCGGCACGTCTTCGGCATCGAGGTCGAACCGCTCGCGCAGGGCGAGCGCCCACTCGTCGAGCGCCTCGGGGGGCAGGGTGCGGGATGATTCGCTCACGGTCTCCTCCTCGAATGCCGCGCGCATGCGCGCCAGGTCCGCCGGGGTGTCGATGTCGGCGGTGATCCCATCTTCGTCTGCCAGCCACGTTATATCGAGGCCGCCGAGCAGGGCGCGGCACGCCAGGCCGGCGAGCTCATCGCCTGCGGCGCGCACCGCAGCGCGCAGAGCCGCGGTGCGGTAGATGCCGGCGAGCCATTGCGGATGCCCACCGGCGCTCAGCACGACCGCCTCTGCGGCCGACGGTGCGGAGGTCGCCGCCTCGGTCAGCTGCGCGGTCACACGCTCGACGTGCGGCAGGTCACCGGCGAGCACGAGCGTCCATTCCGGCGCATCGCCGTCACCGTGGCCGCTCTGCGCAGACACCCCCGCGGCGATGCCTGCCGCCGGGCCCGAGAACGGCGGATCCTCGCGCGCCCACCGCACCGGGGCGTCGGAGTCGAGCTGCGGCCCGACGGCGATGATCGGCGCGCATCCGGCATCCGTCATCGCGCCGATCGCGCGCGAGAGCAGCGTCCGACCGCCCACCTCGAGCAGGGGCTTGGCACCGCCGCCCATGCGCGTCGAGCGCCCGCCGACGAGCAGGATCGCGCCGAGGGTCGTTGCGGTCATTCTCCGGGCCGCCGCCATGATCCGCTGCGGCCGCCCTCCTTCGCGGTGATGCGCAGATTCTCGATCGAGGCAGACTTGTCGACGCCCTTGATCATGTCGATCACCGACAGCGCGGCCACCGAGACGGCCGTGAGCGCCTCCATCTCGACGCCGGTGCGGTCGGCGGTGCGCACTGTCGCCTCGATGGCGACGCCCTCGTCTTCGATCTCGAGATCGACGACCGCACCGTGCACGCCGATGACGTGCGCGAGCGGCAGCAGCTCGGGGGTGCGCTTGGCCGCCTGGATGCCGGCGATGCGCGACACCGCGAGCACGTCGCCCTTGGGCACCGACCCGTCGCGCAGCTGAGCCACTGTCTCAGCAGCGCAGCGCACGAACCCGCGCGCGGTGGCGGCGCGAACGGTCGGCTTCTTCTCGGTCACGTCGACCATGCGTGCGTGGCCGGCGGAATCCAGGTGGGTGAAGGTCATCACAGCTCCATGACTTCGATGAGGTCGCCGGCGGAGACGCGCTCCGTCTCGGCGGGGACGATGGCGTAGGCGTCGGCGCCGCCGAGGCCCACGCTGAGGTGCGAGCCCGATCCGCCGGCGGTCGCGGGGCGCACGGTCGGCCGGGCCGGGTCGGTGCGGTCGATCACGGCAGGAAGGTACTGACGGCGCCCGGGCGGGGTGCGCCACTCGACCGCTGCGGGCACGTGCCGGCGAGGTCGGTGGATGGTGTCGCGTCCCTGCATGCGCAGCAGGGCCGGTCGCACGAAGACCTCGAACGACACGGCGGCGCTGACGGGGTTGCCGGGAAGGCCGAACAGCAGCATCCCGTCGGCGGTCGCGCCGAAGCCCTGCGGCTTGCCGGGCTGCATCGCGACCTTCGTGAACTCCATGGCGTCTTCGAGGCTCTGCTTGACGACCTCGTAGGCGCCGGCGCTGACTCCGCCCGAGAAGACGATGGCATCGGCACCGCGTTCCCTCGCGTCGGCGACGGCCTCGGCCGGACCGTCGCCCTCGTCGTCGACGACCCGGCGCAGCACGATCTCGGCGCCGGCTTCGGCGGCGAGCCCCGCAAGCAGGATGCCGTTCGACTCGGGGATCTGGCCGCGCTGCAGCGGCGTGCCGGGGGCGACGAGCTCGGATCCGGTCGAGACGATCGCGATGCGTGGTCGCGGGGCGACGTCGACGTGCGCGATGCCGGCGGATGCCAGCGCTGCCAGCTGCCGTGCCCCGAGCAGCGTACCCGCGGCTAGCACGACCGCGTCGGCGGCGATGTCGGCGCCGGCCCGGCGGATGTGCGCGTGCTGAGCGCTGGGCGCTCGCTGCACGACCACGGTCGCAAGCGAGTCGGCCAGCCCGCCGGCGGTGTCTTCGAAGGGCACGATCGCGTCGGCCACGGTCGGGGTCGGGGCCCCGGTCATGATCCGCGCGGCCTCGCCCGGCGCGATCGCGGGGTCGAGCGCGCTGCCGGCCGGAATGTCGGCGACGACCCGCAGGGTGACCGGATGCTCGGGTGCGGCGCCCGCGACATCGGCCCAGCGCACCGCGAAGCCGTCCATGGCGGAGTTGTCGAAGACGGGTACGGCGCTGGCCGCGCGCGCGTCGGATGCCAGGGTCAGCCCGTGCGCCTCGTCGAGCGGCACGGTGAGGGGCGGACGCCGGCGAACTTCAGCGAGGACGATCTCGAGCTGCTCTTCGACGGTTCTCATGCGGTCGCCTCGCTCTGTGACGCCTCGTTCCAGGCATCCATGCCCCCGGCCAGCACGACGGCGTCGGCACCGACGGCGCGCAGCGTCTCGGCGGCACGGCGTGCGCGAACACCGGCCTGGCAGATCACGACGATGCGGCCCTGGGCGACCGCCGACGGATCGGCGAGCACCCGCGCCAGCGGCACGTGCGTGGCACCGGGGATCATGCCGGCGGCGACCTCGGCTTCCTCCCGCACGTCGAGCAGCAGCGCACCGGCGGCCGACTCGTGCCCGAGGTCGGCGACGGCGATGTGCGGCGGCGAGGGCTGTGGCTCGGGTCCGGCAGAAGCCTGCACCCGCGATGAGCGCAGCGGCACCTCGCTGCTCTTGGCGCGCAGCGCGTCGATGACGAGCACCCGCCCCAGCAGCGGGTCGCCGATTCCGGTGATCAGCTTGATCGCCTCCATCGCGAGGATCGATCCGGCCTGCAGGCAGAGCGCGCCGAAGACGCCGACCGCGGCGCACGTGGGCAGTTCACCCACGCTCCCCTCGGGGTAGAGATCACTCAGCACGACGGCGTCGGTGCCCTCCGGCGGCGACGACCAGAAGACGGTGATCTGCGCGGCGAACTCCTGGATTACGCCCCACACGAGCGGGATGCCGAGTCGTTCGGTCGCCGCGGCGACGTCGAGGCGCGTGGCGAACGTGTCGGTGCCGTCGATCACCAGGTCGGCTCCGGCGAGCAGGTCTGCGGCGTTGTCGGATGCCAGCCGCGCCCGCAGCGGTCTGACCTCGGTCTCGGGTGACAGGTCGGCGGCGACGCGAACGGCGCTGTCGACTTTCGGCCGGCCGACGTCGCTGCGGCGGTGCATGATCTGGCGCTGCAGATTGGAGATCTCGACGTCGTCGTCGTCGATGATCGTGAGCGTTCCGACTCCGGCCGCGGCGAGTGCGAGCACGACCGGAGCGCCGAGTCCGCCCGCCCCGACGACGGCGACGTGGGCGGCACGCAGGCGACGCTGTCCGATCTCGCCGAGACCGGACAGCACCTGATGGCGCGCGGTGCGCAGACGCTCGGCGTCACTCAGAGCGTCGACTGGCTCGACGAGAGGCGGCAGAGGCATACTCCGAGCGTACGGTTCTCTCGCGTGACCGGCCAGCATCGCTCGCCGGGAAAAGGCGGCCAAGACACCTGCCGATTCCCGCAGATGCGGAGGTTCGCGGATATTTCGTCTGGATCTGCGGTCATCCGACATCTAGGCTCAGGCCATGACCTCGTATCGAATCGCTGACGCCGCCCGCCTGCTCGGCGTGAGCGACGACACGGTGCGGCGCTGGATCGACCACGGCGCACTGCCAGTCACAGGGGATTCCCCCGCCCGCATCCCTGGCGCCGCCCTCGCCGATCACGCCCAGCGCCTGGCCGACGCCCCCGGCAACGGCGCCGACCTGCTCTCCAGCGCGCGCAACCGCTTCACCGGTCTCGTCACGCGCGTGCAGATCGACGGCGTGATGGCTCAGGTCGACATCCAGGCAGGTCCCCACCGGGTCGTCTCGCTGCTGTCGGCTGAGGCTGCAAGGCAGCTCGACCTGCAGCCCGGCTCGCTCGCCTCGGCAGTGATCAAGGCGACCAACGTGATCGTCGAGACGCCGCCGAAGGAGGCGCTGCGGTGAGGCTGCGATGGGTCGGCGTCGCCGTTCTGGTCGCGACGCTGGTGCTCACCGGGTGCACGTCAACCGCATCCTGCTCCGACGGGAATGACTCGAACGGGAAGAGCTCCGGCTCGAGCGATGGGCAGCAGGGCCCCACCGGCGAGGTGACGGTGTTCGCCGCCGCGTCGCTGCGCACCGCGTTCGACGAGATCGCCGAGTCGTTCGAGCAGCAGTACCCGGGCGTCACCGTGAACCCCATCGTGTACGACGGCTCGAGCACACTCGTGACCCAGCTGCAAGAGGGCGCACAGGCCGACGTGCTCGCCACCGCCGACGAGCGCAGCATGACCGCGCTGGTCGACAGCGGCCTCGCCGCCGACCCGCAGCTCTTCGCCACCAACACGCTGGTCGTGGCGGTTCCCGCCGGCGACCCGGGGGGTGTCGAGACACTGGCCGATCTCGCAGATGCCGTGACCGTGCTCTGCGCGCCGCAGGTGCCGTGCGGAGTGGCGAGCCAGACGCTTCTCGAGGCGGCCGGAGTAGCGGTGACGCCGGCGAGCCAGGAGCAGAACGTCACCGCCGTGCTGCAGAAGATCGCCGCCGGCGAGGCGGATGCCGGGCTCGTCTACGCCACCGATGTGATCGGCGACGACGCCGTGCAGAGCTTCGTGCCCCAGGGCGCCGACGAGGTCGTCAACCGCTACCCGATCGTCGCGCTCGACGACGCCGACGAGACCGGCGAGCTCTTCGCCGACTTCGTGCGCGGGCCGGACGGGCAGCGGATCCTGCAGCGGCTCGGGTTCGGGGCGCCGTGACCGTCGACGCCGGTCCCGCGGCCTCCCGTCGCGCTGCCGTTCGGCGCAGCGGCATCCGCGACACCGGCTCGGGCACGCCGTTCACAGTGATCGCCCCGGCGGTGCTCGGGGTGGCGCTGCTGATCCTGCCGCTGCTGGCACTGATCACCAGAGCGTCTTGGGCGACGCTGTGGCAGGACATCACCTCACCTGTCGCCGTCGACGCGCTGCGGCTGTCGCTCGTCAGCGGCCTGGCGGCCACGGCCGTGTGCCTGGTGCTCGGCCTTCCGCTGGCGCTGCTGATGGCGAGGTCGGGCCCTCGCACGTCGGCGCTGCTGCGCGCGCTCGTCGCCGTGCCCCTCGTGCTGCCGCCGATGGTCGGCGGCGTGGCGCTGCTGTTCCTGTTCGGCAGGACGAGTCCGGTCGGACGGATGCTGTCGGATGCCTTCGACGTGACTCTGCCGTTCACCCCGGCGGCGGTGGTGCTCGCGCAGGCGTTCGTCGCCCTGCCGTTCCTCGTGCTCGCGGTGGAGGGCACCATCCGCAGCGTCGGCGGCCGGTACGAGCGCACCGCGGCGACACTGGGCGCCCGCCCGTGGCGAGTGCTGTGGCGGGTGACGCTGCCGCTCGCGGCGCCCGGGATCGTGGTCGGCGTGATCCTGTGCTTCGCGCGGGCCATCGGCGAGTTCGGTGCCACGGCGCTGTTCGCCGGCAACGCCCCCGGCGTGACCCAGACGATGCCACTGGCGATCTACACGGCGTTCAACGGCGCGGGCACCGGCCGCGAGACGGCGGTCGCGCTGTCGATCCTGCTGCTCGCGACCGCGGTCGTGGTGCTGCTGCTCGTGCGCGCCTGGCGACCGGGGGCGCTGAAGTGACCGGCACGCTCGACGCCCATGTGGTCGTCGACCACGCCGGCCTCGACGTGCGGCTGACGCTGCGCCCAGGTGAGGTGCTGGCGGTGATGGGTCCGAGCGGGGCCGGCAAGACTACGCTGCTGGATGCCGTCGCCGGCCTCACCCGTCTTGACGGCGGGCACGTCGACATCGGCGGCGATCGGCTGGCGGATGCTTCGCGGCACACTCCCCCGTCGCGGCGCGCGATCGGTCTGCTCGGCCAGGACCCGCTGCTGTTCCCGCACATGACCGCCGTGGGCAACATCGCGTTCGCCGCCCGTTCGGCCGGCTCGTCGCGCGCCGATGCGCTCGCACTCGCCGAGGAGTGGATGCCGCGCATCGGCCTGCCCGACCTGGGCGGCCGCCGACCCGACCAGCTCTCCGGCGGTCAGCGTCAGCGCGTCGCGCTGGCCCGCGCCCTCGCGGCGCGCCCGCGGCTGCTGCTGCTGGATGAGCCGTTCAGCTCGCTCGACGTGCTCGCCGCCGCGCAGCTGCGCGAGGTCGTCCGCGACCAGCTGCACGGCACCACGACGATCGTCGTCTCGCACACCGTCGCCGATGCGCACGCCCTCGCCGACCGCCTGCTCATCCTCGAGCACGGGCGCATCTCCCAAGAGGGCGAACTTCGCGAGGTGCTGGCGGCCCCGGGCACCCCGTTCGCCCAGGCGGTCGCCGCCTCGCAGTGAGCCCGGGCATACCGGTCGGGCACGGTCGAAGGCCGTGGTGTCGGATGCCGAGGATACCCTTGCTGCATGGCCACCCGCAGACCCGCCCCTCCCGCTTTCGTGTGCTCGGAATGCGGCTGGACGACGGCGAAGTGGGTCGGCCGCTGCGGCGAGTGCCAGCAGTGGGGCACGGTGCAGGAGCAGGGCGCGAAGACGGGTCTGGTGCGCCAGACCGAGGCGACCGCCCCGCTCGCGGGTCGGGCCGCACGGCCGATCACCCAGATCACGACCGCCGACGCGCCGCGGCGCAGCAGCGGGGTCGGCGAGTTCGATCGCGTGCTGGGCGGCGGGATCGTGCCGGGTGCGGCCATTCTGCTGAGCGGCGAGCCGGGTGTCGGCAAGTCGACTCTGCTGCTGGAGGTGGCGGCGTCGACCGCGCGCACCGGCCGTCGCGTGCTGTATGCGAGCGCGGAGGAGTCACCGGCCCAGGTGCGCCTGCGCGCCGAGCGCACGAATGCGCTGCACGACGAGCTGTACCTCGCCAGCGAGACCGACCTCGCCACGATCCTCGGTCACATCGACGACGTGAAGCCCGACCTGGTGATCGTCGACTCGGTGCAGACGGTGGCGTCGGGTCTCATCGACGGCGCAGCCGGTCAGCCGAGTCAGGTGCGCGAGGTCGCGGCGACCCTCATCAGGGTCGCGAAAGATCGCGGGCTGCCGGTGATCATCGTCGGACACGTGACCAAAGACGGTCAGGTCGCGGGCCCCCGGGTGCTCGAGCACCTGGTCGACGTGGTGTGTCATTTCGAGGGCGATCGGCAGACGTCGCTGCGGTTCATCCGGGCGCTGAAGAACCGGTTCGGACCCACGGACGAGGTCGGCTGCTTCGAGATGACCGGTGCGGGTATCGCCGAGGTGCCCGATCCGAGCGGATTGTTCCTGTCTCAGGGTGCTGCGGAGCCTGGCACCTGTGTCGCGATCGCCCTGGAGGGGCGGCGCGCGCTTCCGGTGGAGGTGCAGGCGCTGACGATCGAGGCGAACGCCCCGAATCCGCGACGGGTCGTGCACGGCCTGGACTCGTCGCGCGTGGCGATGGTGCTGGCGATCCTCGAGCGACGTGCGGGCATCGCCACGTCCAAGCTCGATGTCTACGTGTCGACCGTCGGCGGGGTGCGGTTCACCGAGCCTGCGGCCGATCTGGCGATCGCGGTGGCCGTGGCCGGGTCGATCCAGCAGCTGTCCGTGCCCCGCACGATCTCGGCGGTGGGTGAGCTGTCGCTGGCGGGTGAGATCCGCCCGGTGACGCAGGCGGCGCAGCGGCGCAGCGAGGCGGCACGGCTCGGATACCAGCAGGTGGTGGACGACCGCTCGAAGACTCTGCGATCGGCACTGAGTGACATCCGCTCGCGCGCGACGGGGCGGCGCGACCGGACGCCCGCGCAGCGCTCCTCGGCCGAGGCGCCCTTCTGAGCGGTGTCAGCGCCGCGGGTCGCTCGGCCCGCCGCGGGTGCCCTTGTGCTCCTCCTCGATGATGCGCACGTTGCGCACGACGACGCTGTCTGCCATCAGCAGGTCGAGAGAGGTGATGAAGAGATGCCCGATCTCGGCATCCGTCACGTCCGGACCAGGCACATCCACCCGGAACCCCTGCGCCTGCAGACCGCCCTCGTTGGAGAAGGTGACCTTGGCGTCGAAGACGGCGCGCCAGCTCATGCGTCCAGCGCCTTGAGCAGCTCAGCCGGCGGCGCCTGCATCGGGTGCGGGCCTGCGATGTCGAGGAAGACGGTCGTGATGGTGTCGCGGTGCGTGCTGAGGAACGACTTCAGCCAGGTGGGCGAGTAGATGCCCACCCCGGGCGGCAGGTTGGCGGGCTTGTGCTTGGCGTCGCTGAACAGCAGAAGCGCGACGTCGCCGGTGCTCGCGTCGCGGTACGTCCACACCTCGCCGCTGTCGAGCGGGTTGTCGCGGGCACCGGGCTTGATCAGCGGAACGACCGTGTTGCCGTTGCGGAGCGCGAGGGCGACGGCCGCCATGTCCTGCTTCTCGAGCGCCTGAGCCAGAGCCTCAGAGCGGAAGTCCTCGGGTGCGGGGCGCTTGCTGCCTGACTTCTTCTTCGCCATGACACCAGCCTAAGAGTGGGGCCCTCTCGAGTCCTCCATTGGGGACTGGGGAACTCGAGAGGGCCCTCCGGCTCTCGGTCGCGGCGATTGTCGAAGCGCTGGGGACGCTGGTGTCGACACCACTGGGGATGGCTTGCCGCAACAGAACTGAGAACCTGGCCTCTATGGTATCCCAAAATATCGTCCATGTCAGCCACTCATCGGGGATAAGTTCGAGGCCGCAACGACTTTTCGCTCAGCGCAACAGGATCTGCTTGGGCGTCTCGCTGGCGAAACCGCCGATTGACACGGCGACATGATACGAGGCTCCACCGCCCGGTGCGCGCGGGCGGTTCTGCTCTTCACAGGTGTCGGTCGATGAGCGCGTGCGATCCCACACGACCGGCGATGCACTGGGTACCGAAGACCCGGCCGCGAGCGTCACGATCATGTCGCTCGACTCCGACTGGCAGTCCGTAGAACGCCACCACACGTCGTCTCCGCTGCTCACCGTGAAGATCTGCGTGCTCGAGCCCACATTCAGCGTGCAGTCCCGCGTGCCGGTGTTGGCGAGCAGGATCGACAGCTGCGGCAGTGCTTCGGCGGGGTATGCGTCGGCGTCGGTGACGGCGGTGACGGTCACGTCCTCCGCGGTGCACGCCGCGATGCCGGGGGTCTCGGAGGGGTCGGGGCTCGCATCGGGAGACGCGCCGGGGCTCTCGGTCGGGGTCGCCGGCGCCGCGGCATCCGGAGTGGGGGTCCGGTCGGCCGGAGCCGAGGCCGACCACGGCTGCGTGATCGCGAGCCACACACCCCCGCCGACTGCGACGAGCACGAGAACGAGCAGCAGCAGCACCGCGAGCCGGCGGCGACGGTAGACGGCGGCAGACTGGCGGGGCATGAGTCCAGGCTAATTCAGGTGCTTGATCATCCTCGTGTTGCCGAGAGTGTTCGGCTTGACGTGGGCCAGATCCAGAAACTCCTCCACGCCCGCATCGCCGCTGCGCAGCAGCTGCGAGTACACGTCGGCATCGACCACCTGTTCGCCGATGGGCTCGAAGCCGCGTCGCGAGAAGAACTCGGTCTCGAAGGTCAGGCAGAACAGCCGGGTGAGCCCGAGCTGGCGGGCGCGGTGCTCGAGGTCGGTGACGATCGCGCGACCGACGCCGTGGCGCAGGTAATCGTCGCGCACGAGAAGGGTGCGCACCTCGCCCAGGTCCTCCCACATCACGTGCAGGGCACCGCAGCCGATCAGCTGACCATCGGCTTCGGCGACGACGAACTCCTGCACGGCCCCGTAGAGCACGGCGAGGTCCTTGCCGAGCAGGATGCGCTGGTCGACCATCGGCTCCAGCAGAGAGTGGATGCCGATCACATCGGTGCTGCGGGCAGGGCGGACGAGGAAGTCTGGCACGGCTCCACACTAGAGCGAGCCCCCTGCAGGTAATCCGCATGACCGCTGGGAGTCGGGATCTGCATATGGTTGCTTGAGGCAACTAGATGTAGAGTGAGAGCATGCCTGCTGATGCGCCGTCCCCCGAGAGCGTGCTGCTGCAGGCGCTCACTCTCCTCGTCGCGCGATGGTCGTCGCCGAACGTGCAGCGTTCCGTCGCGCACAGCGCTGGGGTGACCGTCGACGCGGCAGACGTGTCGGCGCTGTACATCCTGGGCCTGCACGGCCCTCTGCGGGCCGGTGATCTCGCCGAGGCGATGCACATCAGCCGTCCGACGGTCAGCAAGCAGCTGAATCGCCTCGAGCGCGCCGGGATGATCAGTCGCGAATCCGATCCGCACGACGGCCGGGCGACCATCGTCGGCCTCTCCGCCGAAGGCTCGGCCGCGCACGCGCGACTTCTCGAGCAGGGCATCCGGATGGTGCGTCACGCTCTGCGCGATCGCACGCGCGCCGACGCCTCCGCCCTCGCCGGCGAGGTGGCCGACCTCGTCGCACGGCTCGGCATCACCGACTCCCCCGGCGACTCTGCCGCGGACCCGCCGCGCTCCGTCCCGGAGCGCAGATCTCAGGAGGATCGATCATGAACCGCACCTATGTCGTCACCGGCTCGGCGTCCGGCATCGGCGAGACCACCGCCCGACTGCTGCGCGAACGCGGCGCCCGGGTGATCGGCATCGACCTGCGCGACGCCGACGTCGAGGCCGATCTCAGCACGGCCGAGGGCCGCCAGTCGGCCGCCGCCGCGGCGAGCGAGCTGGCGGGCGGCACCGTCGACGCCGTGATCGCGTGCGCAGGCATCTCGGCCCCGATCCCGAAGACGCTGTCGGTCAACTACTTCGGTGTGACCGAGCTGCTCGAGGCGCTGCGCCCAGCACTAGAGCGCTCGGACGCCCCGCGCGCCGCCGTGGTCTCGTCGATGGCATCGCTGCAGCCGAGCCCGCCCGAGCTGGTCGACGCGGCGCTGTCGGGCGACGAGGCGGCGACGCTGGCGATCGCCGAGCAGCTGACCGCCCAGGGGCCGCGTGAGGCGTACCAGGTGTACCCGGCGTCGAAGCGCGCGCTGTCGCGCTGGGTGCGCCGCCGTTCCATCTCGCCCGAGTGGGCGGGCGCCGGCATCCCGCTGAACGCGGTGGCTCCCGGAACCGTCCTCACCCCGATGACCGAGCAGCTGCTCGCCACCGAAGAGGGCCGTGCGATGGTGGACGCCGCCGTGCCGATGCCGCTGAACAGCCACCAGCCGCCGGAGTCGATCGCGAACCTGCTGATCTGGCTGACCGGGGTGGAGAACACGCACGTGGCCGGACAGGTCATCTACGACGACGGCGGGGCGGATGCCACGCTGCGCGGCGACGACATCTGGTCGTGGAACGACGCACGCTGATCTGTTCACGCAGAAAGGGGGCGGATGCCATCGGCATCCGCCCCCTTTCTCGTCTCAGCTGTCGTCAGCCCGCAGCGATCTCCGGGGTGGTGGAGATGCCGCCGCCGGTGTTGACGCCGACCGACACCTTTTCGCCGCGCGGCGCGTGCTCGAACGCGAACTTGCCGTCGACGACGTCGACCTTCACGTGGTCGCCGGTGTTCAGCTGGCCGTGCAGGATGCGCTCGGAGAGCTGGTCCTCGATTTCGCGCTGCATGGCGCGACGCAGCGGACGCGCACCGAGGGCGGGGTCGAATCCGATGTCGATGAGCTTGTCCTTCGCGGCATCCGACAGCTCGACGGTCATGTCGCGGTCGAGCAGGCGGTCGCCGAGCTGCTTGGTGAACAGGCCCACGATCTGGCGCAGCTCGTCCTTGTTCAGCTGCGGGAAGACGATGATGTCGTCGAGGCGGTTGAGGAACTCGGGCTTGAAGTGGCGCTTGAGCTCTTCGTCGACCTTGCCCTTCATCCGCTCGTACGTCGTCTGCGAGTTGCCCTCGATCTGGAACCCGACCGGGCCACCGGCGATCGCCGACGAGCCGAGGTTGGTCGTCATGATGATCACGGTGTTCTTGAAGTCGACGATGCGTCCCTGACCGTCGGTCAGGCGACCCTCTTCGAGGATTTGCAGCAGCGAGTTGAAGATGTCGGGGTGGGCCTTCTCGATCTCGTCGAACAGCACGACCGAGAACGGCTTGCGGCGCACCTTCTCGGTGAGCTGGCCGCCCTCTTCGAATCCGACGAATCCGGGAGGGGCGCCGAACAGACGCGACACGGTGTGCTTCTCACCGAACTCGCTCATGTCGAGCGAGATGAGAGCTGCCTCGTCGTCGAAGAGGAACTCGGCGAGGGCCTTGGCGAGCTCGGTCTTTCCGACGCCGGTGGGGCCGGCGAAGATGAACGAGCCGCTGGGGCGCTTCGGGTCCTTGAGGCCGGCGCGCTGGCGGCGGATCGTGCGGCTGAGCGCGGCGATCGCCTCTTCCTGGCCGATGACGCGCTGGTGCAGCGCCTTCTCCATGAAGACGAGTCGGCTCGACTCCTCCTCGGTGAGCTTGAAGACCGGGATGCCGGTGGCCTGGGCGAGCACCTCGGCGATCAGGCCCTCGTCGACGACGGCCTGAGTGGCGACGTCGCCCGAGCGCCACTGCTTCTCGAGGCGCAGCCGCTCACCGAGCAGCTCCTTCTCCTGGTCGCGCAGCGACGCGGCCTTCTCGAAGTCCTGCTCCTCGGAGGCTGCCTCCTTGTCCTGACGGACCTTGGCGATCTTCTCGTCGAACTCGCGCAGCTCGGGCGGCGACGACAGGATGCTGAGGCGCAGGCGGGCGCCCGCCTCATCGATCAGGTCGATCGCCTTGTCGGGCAGGAAGCGGTCGGAGACGTAGCGGTCGGCGAGGTTCGCCGCGGCGACGATCGCGCCGTCGGTGATCTGCACCTTGTGGTGCGCCTCGTAGCGGTCGCGCAGCCCCTTGAGGATGTTGATCGCGTGCGGCAGCGTCGGCTCGTTCACCTGAACGGGCTGGAAACGACGCTCGAGCGCGGCATCCTTCTCGAAGTACTTGCGGTACTCGTCGAGGGTCGTGGCGCCGATCGTCTGCAGCTCGCCGCGCGCGAGGAGCGGCTTGAGGATGGATGCCGCGTCGATCGCGCCCTCCGCGGCGCCCGCGCCGACGAGGGTGTGGATCTCGTCGATGAAGACGATGATGTCGCCGCGGGTGCGGATCTCCTTGGTGACCTTCTTCAGGCGCTCCTCGAAGTCTCCGCGGTAGCGGGAGCCGGCGATGAGCGAGCCGAGGTCGAGCGAGTAGAGCTGCTTGTCCTTGAGCGTCTCGGGCACGTTGCCCTTGACGATCGCCTGGGCGAGGCCCTCGACGACGGCGGTCTTGCCGACGCCCGGCTCGCCGATGAGGACGGGGTTGTTCTTCGAGCGGCGCGAGAGGATCTGCATGACCCGCTCGGCCTCCTTCTCACGGCCGATCACCGGGTCGAGCTTGCCGTCGCGGGCAGCCTGGGTGAGGTTGCGGCCGAACTGGTCGAGCACCTGCGAGCCGCCCTGGGCGGCCTGCTGGTTCTCGTTGGTGGTCGCGCCGACCGAGGCCGTCTCGCGGCCGGGCGCTCCGGAGAGCAGCTGGATGACCTGCTGGCGGACCTTGTTGAGGTCGGCGCCGAGCTTGACGAGCACCTGGGCGGCGACACCCTCGCCCTCGCGGATGAGGCCGAGGAGGATGTGCTCGGTGCCGATGTAGTTGTGGCCGAGCTGCAGCGCTTCGCGCAGGCTCAGCTCGAGCACCTTCTTGGCGCGCGGGGTGAAGGGGATGTGGCCGGTCGGCTGCTGCTGACCCTGGCCGATGATGTCCTGCACCTGCTCGCGCACGGCGTCGAGGGAGATGCCGAGGCTTTCGAGGGCCTTGGCGGCGACACCCTCACCCTCGTGGATGAGGCCGAGCAGGATGTGCTCGGTGCCGATGTAGTTGTGGTTGAGCATCTTCGCCTCTTCTTGGGCGAGGACGACGACTCGGCGGGCTCGGTCGGTGAATCTCTCGAACATGCTGTGACTCCTTTTCGCGCGGGGCGAAGCGGCGGTGGCGCCGTGTACATCGAGAGTAACCACCGCGGCGGGGTGGAACGGTCGTGTTCGCCGTCGGCATACGTGAGTGAGCAAGCGCAGCGCGTCGAAATGCCATCCCGCATTGACACCCATATCGAGAGTCGTTATGTTAACGAAAGCCGATAACAACGAATGTCGATATGGAGCAGAAATGAAGATCACCGACGGCGCTCCGGCGGAGCGCACACTCAGCAAGGGCGACACCGTCAGCCTGGCGCTGTTCGTCATCGCCGGCGTGGCGATCGCCGCGTGGACGGTGTGGAACGTCAGCGTCCGCATCGGCGACCTGGTGCGCGGCGGCCCGATCGAGGTTCTCGTGCAGTTCCTCGACACCACGGCGGATGCGCGGATCGGCGCCACGACCATTCCCGTCGAGCTCGACCAGGGTGTCATCACCGTGGAGGGGCTCGGGGCAATCGGCGTGGTTCCCGGGGTGCTGGGGCAGATCGCCTTCGCCACGACGGTGGTCGTCGTTGTAGCCTGCCTGATCGCGCTGAGCCGCAACATCCTGCGCGGGCGGGTGTTCGGGAAGGCCAACACGCGGCTCGCCGCGATCGGCGGCGGAGTGGGGTTGATCGGAGCCGCGGCATCGCACTTCTTCGACAACATGCTCGCGAACGCCGCGATGGCTCACGCGATCGACGGCCCGTTCGACACGGCGGTGATCTCGGTCGAGCCGTTCACCTTCGTGCTCGCCGCCTTCGCACTGGCCGTGGTCGGCTCGGTGTTCGTGGTCGGCGACCGGCTGCAGCGCGAGGCCGAGGGGCTGGTCTGATGGGCGTCGCACTGTGGATGCTGGCGGCGGCGCTCGTCGTCGTGCTGGGCGTCGCCGTCGTCGCCTTCGCCCGCGCCGGCGGGCGTGGGCGCGGTGAGTCTTCGGTCATTCGCGTGACCTTCTGGGTCGCACTGCTGTGGGCGGGTATCGCGATCATCGGCGCGCTCGTGACCGCCGTCTCGACGCTGGTGCAGAGCGCCGTGCAGATCACCGTACCCACGGCCGCGTACTGGCCGACGCTGCCGGAGGGTGCGTTCGTCGAGGGCGCGAGCGCGACGCGAATCAGCGGCGGCTTCACCGCTGCCGACGTGGTGGTCGAGGGCCTGAGCGTAGGTGCGCGGGTGTGCTGGGCGATCGGTCAGGCGCTGTGGTGGCTGGCGCCGGGCGCCGTCGCGGCCATGGTGGCCCTGTCGTGCTTCCAGCTGCTGCGGGGACGCGCTTTCGCGCCGGTGCTGTCTCGGATGTCTATGGTGACGGCGGTCGTGGTCAGCCTCGGCGGCATCGGCGCGCAGGTGCTGTCGGATATCGCGGGAAGCATGGCGTCGTCCGAGCTTCTCGAGTACTCCGGCGGTGGCTACGAGAAGGTCGCCGGCATCGACGACGTGCTGGATGCCTGGTGGCCCGACCCTGTATTCAGCGTCACGCTTCCGTTCTGGCCGATCGCGGCCGGGCTGGCGTTCGCCGCCCTCGCGGTGATCCTGCGCAACGGAACTCGACTGCAGCGCGAGACGGAGGGGCTGGTATGACGCCGGCGGAGGCGGATGACGAGTTTACGGGCATTCACTGCCGTCTCGACGAGCTGCTCGCCGAGCGCGGGATGACGCTGACCGAGTTGAGCGCTCGGGTGGGGGTGAGCATCGTGAACCTGTCGGTGCTGAAGAACGATCGGGCGCGGGCGATCAGGTATTCGACGCTGCGGGCGGTGTGCGACGCGCTCGAGTGCGAGGTGGGAGACCTGCTGGTGCTGGCGCCGCGCGGATGAGTGGGTGCTGGCTCATCCGGGGTTGCGTCCGGCGGGTGCGTCGGCGTTTCGACTCGCTTCGCTCGCTGAACGACCGGGAGGGTGTCCGCTCTGCGACCGGGCGGTGTGGGCGGAGCGACCGCGGCCCGGGCCGGGGAACCCCGCGCCGTCATGCTTCGTCACACATATTCGCGGGAATACAGCGATCCGCTTAGCGTTTACCCCACACGACGCGCACTCCGCGCAGACAATTGGAGTTCCCTTGAGCACCTCATCTTCCACCGCGCGCGCCCAGAAGGCGCCCGACACCCGGGGCCCGGTCCGCAAGCTGCTGACATCCTTCGGGTTCCAGATCATCGCCGCCCTCATCCTGGGCATCGGCGTCGGCCTGATCGCCGTCTCGCTCGGCGCGAGCGGCACCAACCCGACGGTACTGTCCGACACGCTCGACCGCATCGGCAGCTCGTACGTCACGCTGCTGAAGGCGGCCGTGGTGCCGCTGATCTTCACGGCGATCGTCGCGAGCATCTCCAACCTGCGCCGCGTGCAGAACGCCGCGCGCCTCGCGGGTCAGACGATCCTCTGGTTCGGCATCACCGCGTTCATCGCCGTGATCATCGGCATCACGCTCGGCCTGGTCATCCAGCCCGGCGCGAAGGCGGGGGCGGGCCTAGAGACGGGCGACCCGTACACGGTCGGCACCTGGTGGAACTTCCTGCTCGGTCTGATCCCGCAGAACTTCCTCGGCCTGTCCGTGTCGACGGGCCCCGGTCCCGTCGAGGGCACACTCGTGTCGAGCGTGAACTTCAACATCCTGCAGGTCATCGTGGTGGCCGCGGTCGTGGGAATCGCCGCCCTCAGGGCCGGCCGCAAGGCCGAGCCGTTCCTCGCCTTCACCGAGTCGCTGCTCAAGGTCATCCAGCGCGTGCTGTGGTGGATCATCCGTATCGCCCCGATCGGTACCTTCGGCCTCATCGGCTCGGCCGTCGTCAAGTACGGCTGGGACAAGCTGACCTCGCTCGCATGGTTCGCCGCGGCGATCTACATCGGCCTCGCCCTGGTGATCTTCGTGGTCTACCCGATCCTCGTGAAGACCCACGGCCTGTCGATCAAGCAGTACTTCTCGGGCGTTTGGCCCGCCGTGCAGCTGGCCTTCGTCAGCCGCTCGTCGATCGGCACCCTGCCGCTCACGCAGCGCGTCACCGAGCGCAACCTCGGCGTGCCCCGCGGCTACGCGTCGTTCGCCGTGCCGCTCGGTGCGACCACCAAGATGGACGGCTGCGCCGCCATCTACCCGGCGATCTCGGCGATCTTCGTGGCCCAGTTCTTCGACATTCAGCTGAGCTTCATCCAGTACCTGCTGATCGTGATCGTCTCGGTCGTCGGCTCGGCCGCCACCGCCGGCACCACAGGCGCGGTCGTGATGCTCACCCTCACCCTGTCCACCCTGGGCCTGCCGCTCGAGGGCGTCGGACTGCTGCTCGCCATCGACCCGATCCTCGACATGGGCCGCACCGCGGTGAACGTCGCGGGCCAGGCCCTCGTGCCGGCCATCGTCGCCAAGCGCGAGGGCATCCTCGACGAGGAGCTCTACAACGCCCCCCGCAACGGCCTGCCGTTCGCGGAAGACATCGACGACGCGGATGCCCCGGAGCCGGACACCACGAAGGAGCCGGCAGGCGCACGCTGACCCGCTGCATCGACGAGAGCGCTCCACCCCTTTCTCCGGGGCGGAGCGCTTTCGGCATCCGGATGCCGAAAAACAGGCGACCCGGATGCCCGGGCGCAGCCAGCTCCAACGGCTGCGCGCATCCGGCGAGGCATCGTTCTCGCGCCAGCCGAGGTCAGCGTTCCCGACGCTCCTGCTCGAGCTCGCGACGCAGCTCGCCGTTCTCGTCCTCCAGATCGAGGACGCGCCCGATGCCGGCGAGGTTCACCCCGGCATCGCGCAGCTCGGCCACCCGGCGAAGGCGATCGATGTCGTCGTCGCTGTACCGCCTCGTGCCGCCGTCGCTGCGGAACGGGGTGAGCAGTCCGCGCCGCTCGTACAGCCGCAGCGTCGCCTCGGGGACGTCGGCGAGATCGGCCGCCACGGCGATCCCGTACAGCGGAGTTGCGGCGTCACGCTCGGTCATCTGGCATCCGTTCCGGGTACTTGAAATCTGTCGAACTGGGCGCTATAAATATACAGCAACGGATGCAGATTCCCTGCATCAGAGATCAGAGCCGTCGACCGGCGGCCCATAGTGAGAGGAGAACACCATGGCCATGACCCTCGATCCGATCAGTCAGCTCGATCGATTCGCCGCGAGCGTGCTGGACTCCGTGCGCGCCCCGCGCGTGATGCCCGTCGACCTCTGCCGCGACGGCGACCGCTATGTCTTGCATGCCGACATCCCGGGCGCCGACCCCGGCTCGATCGACGTCGATCTCGATGGCTCGCAGCTGTCGATCCGCGCGCAGCGCACCGCCGACACCGGCGAAGGCATGCGCTGGATCGCCCGCGAGCGCGGCACCGGAACCTACTTCCGCCAGTTCACACTCGGCGACGGCGTCGACCTCGAGCGCATCAGCGCATCGTACGACAGCGGCGTGCTCACGGTGATCATCCCGGTCAGCGAGCGTGCCAAGCCGCGCCGCATCCGGGTCGAGTCGACCGACACCCCCGAGGCGATCAGCGCCTGATTCGCACAGTGGGGAGCGCCCGGCGAGGGCGCTCCCCACTCCGATCCGGAAAGGAATGTGTCATGTCCCCGTCCCCCGCCCTCCGACGGTTCCTCGCCGAGATGGAATTCCCCGCCACGAAGGACGACCTGCTGCGCGAAGCCGTCCGCGACGGACTCGACAGCGCCGACATCGCCGCTCTCGAGCGACTCCGCGACCACAGCTTCAGCGCCCGCTGGCAGGTCGTCGGCGCTCTGCGCCTGGCATGGCCGCCGGCCGACGCGCTCGTGGCGGCCTGACCACGAGCGGCCTCACCCCGTTCGGTCGCCGCCGTTCGGCCTGACGCCGCTCGTTCGCCGCGCAGCGCTCGCTCGTCCGCTGCCTCGTCGGCGACGCCGCTCGACGCCCGTTTCAGGTGCGCAGCGCCATCCGGGTGTCGAGCGCGAGTTCTTCGGCATCCATTGCGGCGATCAGCTCGTGCATGACCTCTTCGCTGAGGTTGCCGGCGCGTCGCTCTTCGAGCAGCAGGTCGCGACGCGCCGACAGCCACCCCTTGGCCATCGCCGCGAACTGCTCGGGCGAGGGGCGTGCGGGCCCCTCGCCCGCCCGGCCGGGTCCGGCCTGCATGCGCACCAGGCGCTCGGCGTACGCGTCGAACGGCGGCAGCTGATCCTCGCCGTACTCCTGCGCCCACGCGCGCCTCGCTTCGCGCAGGTAGGCCTTGCCGACCTCGCGGCTGCGTTCGCGCACGGACTCCAGCTGCCTGGCATCCTCCCGCGCCTCCTCGTCATCGACGACACCCAGCACCCGGATCAGCCAGGGCAGCGTCAGCCCCTGCAGCAGCAGCGTGCCGACGGTGACGACGAACGCGACCACGACGATGGCGTGGGACGCCACGGCGTCGAGACCCGCGAGATCGGCGGCGGCGAGGGCCGTCGCCAACGTCACCACCCCGCGCATGCCCGCCCATGAGATCACGGCGTTATCACGCCACGAGAGTCGGCTCTCGACAAGTCGGCGGCGCAGCTGATCCTCGGTGAGCGGATGCCGGTGGCCCCGGCCGTCGGCGATGGGGAGCACCTCCTTCGCGGCGGACATCTTCTCCCATCGGCGCAGCCGGAACTTCGTCCAGCGCTGCCCCCATGCGCCCGCCGGATACACGAAGAGCGGCCGCACGAGAAGCACCGCGACCAGCACGACCACCGCGAGCAGCACGATCGTGTCGCCCTCACCGTCTTTCAGCTCTCCGACCACCCGCGGCAGCTGCAGCCCGATGTACGCGAACACGAACGACTCCAGAAGGAAGTCGGCCGAGAGCCACAGCGGTGCCTCCTGCTGCCTGGTGGCGTAGCTCGTCTTGGGCGCGTTGAACCCGACGAACAGGCCCATCGCGACCACGGCCAGCACTCCCGATCCGAGCAGCTGCTCCGCGATCGCGTAGGCGCCGAACGGGGCGAGCAGGCCGAACGTGCCGTTGACGACCGGATCGTCCACGCGCATCCGCAGCTGGTGCAGCACGATCCCGAACACCAGCCCGACAGCTATTCCGACCATCACGGCGAGCGCGAACTGCCAGATGCCGTCCCAGAGCGATACCGTCGCTCCGGCGACGATCGCCGCGAACACCCGGAACATCGTCAGCGACGTGGCGTCGTTGATCAGGCTCTCCCCAGAAAGCACGGTCATCACGCGACGCGGCAGGCCAAGACGCCGCCCGATGGAGGCTGCCGACACGGCATCCGGTGGTGCGACGACCGCACCCAGCAGCAGCGCTCCCGGCAGAGTCAGTGCGGGCATGATCCACCACGCCAGCACGCCGACCACGACAGCGGTGACGACGACGAGACCGACCCCCAGCCGCCGGATCTGCGGTATCGCCCGGCGGAAGCTCAGGAACGATACGTCGAGCGCCGCCGAGTAGAGCAGCGGCGGCAGGACGACGTTGAGCAGCACGTGCCCGTCGATCGCGACATCCGGCACGAAGGGCAGGAAGGATGCCAGCAGCGCGACCACCGTGACGAGCAGAGGCGCCGGCCATCCGCGGCGACGGGCCACTGCTGCGACCGCGACGGCGCCGACGACGATGAAGAAGATGCTGGACTCCATTCCAGGAAGAGTACGCCTGCGATGCGCGAGCGGAGGAATGCGGGCGCGCCCACCGACGTTGTCGTCTGATGATGACTACTCCCGCGCTCTCCGTCCTCGATCTCGTACCTGTCCGCACCGGCCAGACCAGCGCGCAGGCCGTCGCATCGTCAATGGCACTCGCGCAGCACGCCGACGAGCTCGGACTCACCCGCTTCTGGTTCGCCGAGCATCACAACATGCCGTCGGTGGCCTCGACCAGCCCGCCCGTTCTGATCGCCGCCGCCGCGGCGCGCACGCAGCGCATTCGCGTCGGCTCGGGCGGCGTCATGCTGCCCAACCACGCGCCGCTGATCGTCGCCGAGCAGTTCGCCGCGCTCGAAGCGCTCGCCCCGGGTCGCATCGATCTCGGCATCGGGCGTGCGCCGGGCAGCGACCCCGTGATCACGCATCTGCTGCGCCAGTCGGGCACCACCGGAGACGTCGAGCGCTTCCCCTCCCACGTACAGGACATCGCCGCCATGCTGCAGTCCGACGGCGCGACGGTGCGCTTCACCAGCGGCGGCGAATACGGCGTGAAGGCGACGCCCGCGGCATCCGGATCCCCGACGATCTGGCTGCTGGGCTCGAGCGACTACTCCGCTCAGCTGGCCGCCGCGCAGGGCCTGCCGTACGTGTTCGCGAACCACTTCGCGGGAGTGGGGCTCGAGCGCGCCCTCGACCTGTACCGCTCGCAGTTCCGCCCCTCCGAGACCCTCGACGCCCCACTCACCTTCCTCACCGCCAACGTGGTCGCCGCGCCCTCGGCAGAAGAGGCCGAGGCCCGCGCCCTGCCGCAGCTGCGCGCGATGGCACGACTGCGCGGCAACAAGCCGATGAGGCCGCTCGAGACGGTCGAAGAGGCCCAGCGCGGTCTCGCCGAGCATCCGGATGCCCAGGAGCAGACCCTCATCGACGCGATGCGTCAGCGCTGGCTGATCGGCGAGGGCGGCGAGGTGCGCGCGGCTCTGGCCGCGTTCGCCACGCAGCACGGCGTCGACGAGATCATGGTCTCGCCGGTGGCGGGAGCCTACGACGGCGAGCCGCTCGACTCGGCCGCCGGCCGAGCGCAGACCCTCGACCTGCTGGTGGCGTAGGCGCGCCACCCAGTCAGAGATGCATTCCTCCGGCACGGACACGTTCGCGCCGGCATAATCCATCCCGGGCTCGTGGCACCGGGGATGGATTTGTCTGGCCCGCACGGGCTGGCAACGCACTTCTCCATCCCCGGCTCCTGGTCACGCGCCACCGGAGATGGATTCGTCTGGCCCGCACGGGCTGGCAACGCACTTTTCCATCTCCGGCTCGTGGTCACGCGGCACCGGGGATGGATTCGTCTGGCCCGCACGGGCTGGCAACGCACTTTTCCATCCCCGGCTCGTGATCACCCGGCACCGGGGATGGATTCGTCTGGCCCGCACGGGCTGGCAACGCACTTTTCCATCCCACCCCGACCCTGCGGTGGCGACGGCGTTCGCGTCGGCAGGCACATACCGTCGACACGACTGCTCCTGCACAGCAGATCGCGGGGGCTCTCTCGCCCACAGGGAGCGGAGATCGTCGCTCGCCCCGGGGGCGCGCTCGGCCATCATGGCCGGATGCACCACCGGAAGACACTGCCCGCCGCGCTCGGTGTCCACTTCGCGTTGCGCGACGCCACGGCCGCGGGCGTCGGCAAGTGGCGCGCCAGTGCGCCCGACCTCGCCCGCCCCTTCAACGGCGTGCGCGCGCCCGCCGAGCCGGAGACCTTTCTGCAGAACGTCGCGTGCTACCGCCCGCGGATGCGCCCGCACCATCGCCTCGTGGGCAGGTCCGCCATGCGGGTGTGGGGCATCCCGCACCCGGACCCCTGGCAGCCGAAGACCGAGAAGAAGCCGCGGGAACCGATAGAGATCGCGGTTCCGCGGAATGCGACTCCACCCAGAACCGCCGGCGTCGCGGGACGCCGACTGACTGAGGATCGCGCCTCGACCTGGACGGTTCGCGGCGTGCGGACGGTCGATCCCGTCGCTGCGCTGATCACGACAGCGCACGAGCTGAGCCTCGAGGCTGCGGTGATCGCCATCGATGCGATCATCACCCGCTCTCTCAATTACCCGGGTCTGGAACCAGGACGCCCTCGCGTCACTCGCAGTGAGATCGCGATACGGGTCGACTGCTGGGGGTGGTTCACAGGGCGCGACACGGTGCGCACGGCGCTTGCACTCGCCCGAGACGGCGTCGAGTCGCCGAAAGAGACGGAGACTCGACTCATGCTCGTGCGCCACGGCTTGCCGGAGCCGCACGTTCAGCACGACGTGTTCGACGGGCACAGGCGGATCGCTCGGGTCGACCTGGCCTATCCCGAGGCGAAGATCGCGATCGAGTACGAAGGCGATGGGCACCGCACGAGCCAGGAGCAGTGGCGTCGCGACATCCAGCGACAGCGCGAACTCGAAGCCCTCGGCTGGATCGTCATGCGCCTGACCCAGGTGGATCTCGATGATCCGGATGCGTTGATCACCCGCGTCCGCTCCGCGCTGGCATCCCGCCGCTGAACATCAGACGCCCTGGGCTGCTTTCGGTCGGTTCGGGATGTCCGCCGCCGCACTTATGCATCCCGGCTGTCGCGGGTGCTGAGGCGGATATGTGAAAGTGCGGTGCAAGCGGTGCTACGCCAGACTTACCCATCCCAGGCGGGGCAGATCCGTCCCAGCCCGGGACACGCGCCGAGCTGGGGATGGGAAAGTGCGGTGCGGGCGAGACCACGCCCCACTTTTGCATCCCAGCCGATGCCGCGAAGCCGCAGCGCCGCGCGACACCGGCCCTCGGGCCGCCGAGCGAGCGAGGCCGTCGGCCAGGCCGCGGCGACCTACGCCTCGGGCTCGCCGTGCAGCAGGGCGCGCAGCCAGTCGCGGGCCTCGACGAACACGCCGTCGGCGTACCGCTCGGGGTAGTGCACGATCCGGCGGTCGGCGCGGGGGTACGAGCCGAGGAAGACGACGCGCGGGCTGAACCGGCGGATGCCCAGCAGAGCGTCGGCCATGCGCTCGTCGTAGGCGTGCCCGTCGGCATCCACCACGAATCGGTACCGGCCGAGCGCGTCGCCGACCGGCCGCGACTGCAGCAGCGACAGGTTGATGCCGCGGGTCGAGAACTGCTCGAGCATGTCGAGCAGCGCGCCGGGGCGGTCGTCGGGCAGCTCGACGATCAGCGAGGTCTTGTCGGCCCCGGTCGGCTCGCCCGGCGGGGTGGGCTTCGACACGAGCACGAAGCGCGTCACGGCGTTGTCGTTGTCGCCGATCTGCTCGGCGAGCACCTCGACGTCGTGGTGCTGCACGATCCCGGGGGCGGCGATAGCGGCCTGAGCGGGCGACGATCCGTCGAGCACGCCGAGGATGGATGCCACGTTGCTCGCCGCCGGAACATGTGCGTGCCGGGGCAGGTGCTCGCCGAGCCAGCTGTGGCACTGCGCGTAGGCGACGGGATGCGCGGCGATGACCTCGACGTCCTCCAGCCGCACGCCGGGCTTGCCCACGAGCACGAAGTTCACCTTCACCAGGTACTCGCCGATGATGCGCAGCCCCGGCAGCGTGGCGAGCGCATCGAGCGTGGTGGACACCCCGCCCTCGACGGAGTTCTCGATCGCGATCATCGCCGCGTGGCTGCGGCCCTCGAGCACGTCGGCGAGCGCCTCGCCGACGTTGTGCACGGGCTTCCACTCGTGACCGCGGGCCTCGGGCACCTGGTCGAGCGCTGCTTCGGTGAAGGTTCCTGCGGGGCCCAGATAGCTGTAGGTGCGGCGTTCGGTCACCTGGTCAGCCTAGCCCCGCAGGTCACCGGGCCCTCGAGCCGTTTCATTACCACGAACGCTCGGCTCACGGCATCCGCCCCCGGCCGAGGTGCGCGACCGCCCGAGGAGGGGCAGACTGTTCCCATGACGAGCCGAGCCGGCCTCCCTGCGGAGGAACAAGACCTCATCGACGTCGACGAGCTGATCGCCGCCTACTACGACCGCATCCCCGACCCCTCCGTGGCCGCGCAGCGGGTCGCGTTCGGCACGAGCGGGCACCGCGGCTCCTCGCTCACGACGAGCTTCAACGAGCAGCACATCGTGGCCACCACGCAGGCCATCGTCGACTACCGCCGCGAGCAGGGCATCCGGGGGCCGCTGTTCCTCGGCCGCGACACGCATGCGCTGTCGCTTCCGGCAGAGCGCACCGCGATCGAGGTGCTGATCGGCAACGGCGTCGACGTGCGCGTCGACTCCCGCGACTCGTGGGTGCCCACGCCCGCGCTCAGCCATGCCATCCTCACCCACAACCGGGGGCGCGCGGCCGACGACCCCGACCGCGCCGACGGGATCGTCATCACCCCGAGCCACAACCCGCCCCGCGACGGCGGCTTCAAGTACAACCCGCCGCACGGCGGACCCGCCGACACCGACGCGACGACGTGGATCGCGCAGCGCGCGAACGCCCTGATCGAGGCCGGTCTGGAGGGCGTCGAGCGGGTTCCGCACGCCGACATCGACGACGACTCGATCGGCCAGTACGACTTCCGCGACGCGTACGTGCGCGATCTCCCCTCGATCATCGACATCGAGGCCATCAAGCGGGCGGGCGTGCGGATCGGCGCCGACCCGATGGGCGGCGCTTCGGTCGAGTACTGGCAGCTGATCAAGGAGATGCACGGCATCGACCTCACCGTGGTGAACCCCGAGGTCGACCCGACCTGGCGTTTCATGACCCTCGACTGGGACGAGAAGATCCGCATGGATCCGTCATCGCCCAGCGCGATGGCATCGCTCGTGGCGAAGCGCGGCGACTACGACGTGCTCACCGGGAACGACGCCGACGCCGATCGCCACGGCATCGTCACCCCCGACGAGGGGCTGATGAACCCGAACCACTACCTCGCTGTCGCGATCGACTACCTGTTCTCGCATCGCACCGAGTGGCCGCGCGACGCCGCGATCGGCAAGACGCTCGTGTCGTCGATGATCATCGACCGTGTCGCCGAGTCGCTCGGCCGCCGCCTGCTCGAGGTTCCGGTCGGGTTCAAGTGGTTCGTGCCCGGTCTGCTTGACGGCTCGGTCGCGTTCGGCGGCGAGGAGTCGGCCGGCGCGTCGTTCCTGCGCATGGACGGCACCGTGTGGTCGACCGACAAGGACGGCATCCTGCTCTGCCTGCTCGCCGCCGAGATCGTCGCGGTGACCGGCAAGACGCCGTCGGAGCGCTACCGCGAGCTCGAGCAGGCCTTCGGATCGTCCGCCTACCAGCGGGTGGACGCCCCGGCGACGCCGGAGCAGAAGGCGACGCTCGGCAAGCTGGCGCCGGATGCCGTGACCGCGACCGACCTGGCCGGCGAGCCCATCACGGCGAAGCTGTCGCACGCGCCGGGCAACGGCGCGGCGATCGGCGGCCTGAAGGTGCAGACCGAGCACGCGTGGTTCGCCGCGCGCCCCTCGGGCACCGAGGACGTCTACAAGCTGTACGCCGAGAGCCTCAAGGGTCCGGATCACCTCGCGCAGGTGCAGGAGGAGGCTCGCGCGGTCGTCAGCGCGGCGCTGGAGGGCTGAAGCCGACCTCCGTCGCGCTGCGGCGCTCCCGCGCGGTTCGGATGCCCGTCAGCGCCCGCGCGCGAGCCGGATGCCCGTCAGCGCCCGCGCGCGAGCCGGATGCCCGTCAGGCGTCGCTCGCCGCGAGCGCCAGCTGCCGGCCGGCCTCGTGCAGCCAACGCGCGGTGCTGGCCAGCGCGGCCGCGCTCGACCCGGCGAGCGCGGTGAGCGAGCGAGTGTGCGTGAACGGCGCGAGATCGGCATCCGGTGCGATCCGGCCGGCGACGAGCAGCGCTTCGACGCCGGAGGCTGCGGCGAGGGATGCCACGAACGAGGGCACCTTGCCTTCTCCTGACTGCCCGTCGTAGGCGCCCTCGCCGGTCACGACGACGTCGGCCCCGGCGATGGCGTCGGCGAGGCCGATCAGGTGCGCGACCTCCGCAGCCCCCGGCAGCAGCGCGCCGCCCCAGGCGAGCAGCGCGGCGCCCACTCCGCCCGCGGCACCGGCGCCCGGGGTCCGCGGGTCGAGGTCGAGCAGTTCGGCGAGGCGAGCGAGACCGGCATCCACCCGCTGCTGATCGGCGGTGTCGGTCAAGCCCTTCTGCGGACCGAACACGGTCGCCGCGCCGCGGGGGTCGGTGAGCGGGTTGGTGACATCGGTGAGCACTCGCACCTCCGGAGCGGGGCGCAGGCGAGCCAGGTCGACCGAGGCAATATCGCGCAGACCGCGCGCGCCCGGCGCGATCTCCGTGCCGTCCGCGGAGAGGAAGCGCGCGCCGAGCGCGCGCAGCATTCCGGTGCCGCCGTCGGTCGACGCGCTCGATCCGATACCGAGCACCAGGCGTGAGACGCCGTGGTCGAGTGCCGCCGCGATCGCCTGCCCGAAGCCGCGCGAATCGGCATCCCAGGGCCGCAGCTCGTCGAGCAGCTCGATGCCCGAGGTCGAGGCCAGATCGATCACGGCCGTGCCGCCGGGTGTCCCGGCGGACGCCGGCAGCAGCAGCCAGGTTGTCTCGACGAAATGCCCGGCAGGGCCGTCGACGATGATCGGCATCCGCTCGGCGCCCGAAACCGCCGCGGCGAAGGCGGCGACGGTGCCCTCTCCCCCGTCGGCCATGGGGCGCAGCACCGCATCGGCGCTCGGATCGACCGACCGCCACGCGTCCGCCAGCACGCGGGCCGCATCCGCTGCTGCGATCGTGCCCTTGAAGCTGTCGGGGGCGAAGACGACGCGTGTCACCGCGCGACTCCGGGCGTGCTCTCGCGCACGATCACCTCGAGGGCGGCGGGCGGCTGGGCCCACTCGGGATCGACGATCGCGCGGAACGCCTGCTCACCGAGGTCGCTCAGCGGCACGCGCACGGTGGTCAGGCGCGGGGTGACGTCGCTGCTGACCGGCACGTCGTCGAACCCGCACACGGCGATGTCCTCCCCGACGCGGCGGCCGGCGTCGCGAATGGCCGTCATCGCCCCGACGGCGATCACGTCGCTGAGCGCGAAGACGAGGGTGCCGGCATCCACCCCCTCGGCCAGGGCCTGCGCCATCGCCGCAGCTCCCGACTCGCGCTCGAAGGAGCCCCGGTGCACGCGGCCGACCTCGCCGCCCCCTGCGGCGAAACCAGCCGTGAATCCGGCGAGACGGTCGTCGGAGGCGCGCACCCCCGGCGCCGCGGCGAGGGCGATCGCTCGACGGTAGCCGAGCCGCGCCATCTGAACGCCGAGCCGCTCCGCACCGCCGCGGTTATCGATCCCGATGCGACGATCCCCGCCCTCGCCGAACGTCACCGTCCGCGCGCCCAGCGTGCGGAACGCTGCCAGCTCGGCGATGCTCGACGCACCCTGGTTCTCGGCCCGTGACGCGGCAAGAATCACGCCGCGCGGGCGCTGACCGCGCAGAGCCCGCAGGATGCGCACCTCGCGGTCGGGGTCGCGTTCGGTGATCGCCACGGTGACGATGAGCCCCTCGGCGTCAGCCGAGCGGGCCACGCCCGAGGCGATCAGCCCGAAGTACGGGTCGGCGATGTCGGCGACGAGCAGCGCGATGGCCGCCGACGTGCCGCGCGCGGTGGCCTGTGCGGAGGCGTTGGCGGTGTAGCCGAGCTCGTCAGCGGCCTTCTCGACGCGCTCCCGGAACGACTCGGCGACCTTGCGCTCCGAGCCGTTCAGCACCCGGGAAGCGGTCGCGAGCGAGACGCCCGCCGCGCGTGCGACGTCGTGCAGCGTGGGCGGCGAGGTGCGCCCAGACGCGGGGTCGGCGGTCATGGCCACAGCCTAGCGACGCCCGGCATCCCGGCCCGTCGCCCGATCGGACGACTCGACCGAGGGGTCGCGCCCGAGGAGGGCGAGGAGGGCGGCGGCCTCCGCAGGCAGTAGCGCGGGGTCGTCGTCGACGACGAACTCGAGCAGGGCGTCACGCGGCGGCGCCGGCTGCGCCGACGCCGTGGCGAAGAGCGGATGCCAGAGGGTCGCCCGCTCAGCGAGACGCAGGCGCGTGTCGAACGGCCACCACGAGAACACGTGCACGGCGCTGGTGTGCGCCGCGACCTGCTCGTACTCGGCGAGTGCGACCTCATCCGGGGCGTCCACACTGGGCTGCCAGTACGTCGAGAGCCCCGGCACGTCGGCCAGCAGCCGCAGGGTGGCGGCCGGGGTGTCGGCGAGCGTGCGACGGTGGAACTCGAGCGCCAGCGCTATGCCGCACTCCGACGCCTCGGCGACGGCATCCCTCAGCCTGGCGACGATCTGCGCGTAGTGCTGCGGACTCGCTTCGGCCGAACCCGTCCTCCCGGCCCAGATGCGCACCCGGTCGGCGGCCAGCGCGGTGGCGCTGTCGAGGATCGGCGTGAGCGCCTCATCGGCTTCCGCTCTGAAATAGGAGCCGTACGAGCACACCGCAAGACCGGCATCCGTCGTCGCCGCCGCGACCTCGGCCGCTCGCTCGGCATCGCCCGGCGGCACGTGCACGTCGCCGCCCCACTCGATCACCTCGAGGCCGGCGGAAGCCGCCCGGGCGACGACCTCCTCCGCGGCGAGCTGACGGAAGGTCACCGAGCACAGTCCCGGTCTGATCATGCGCGCCTCCCCGACGATGCCGACATCCCTACGAAATCACATCGAACGATCACAGGTACGGCGAGACGGTCGCCGCGAACGACTCCGCGGTGCGCGCGACGACCTTCTCGGGCGCATCCGACCAGATGTCGACATTGAAGATCTCCACCTCGATGTCACGGTCGTAGCCGGTCTCGACGACCGCGCGGGTGAGCGAGGCGAAGTCGATGATCCCGTCGCCCATGTAGTGCCGCGAGAGCAGCACGTCGGCGGGGAACGGCGTCTTCCAGTCGCACACCTGGTACGTCGAGATGCGTCCCTCACGCCCGGCTCGGGCGATCTGCCCCAGCACCTGCGGATCCCACCAGATGTGGAAGGTGTCGACCGCGGCTCCGACCACGTCGGCGTCGAAGTCGCCCGCGATGTCGAGCGCCTGGCCGAGCGTGGTCACCACGCAGCGGTCCGATCCGAACATCGGATGCAGGGGCTCGATCGCCAGGGTGACCCCGGCGCTCTGCGCGTACGGGGCGAGCGAGCCGATGGCATCCCGCACCCGCTCGCGCGCGCCGGTCAGGTCTCGCGATCCCTCGGGCAGGCCGCCCGCGACGAGCACGAGCACGGCGGTCGATCCGTCGGCTCCGGCGGCGGCCAGGGCCGCTGTCTCGTCGATCGCCCGACGGTTGTCGTCGAGGGCGGCGTCGCGATCCGGCCCGGCAGGGAGTGTGAAGAACCCGCCACGGCAGTGCGTCGAGAAGCGCAGGCCCGAGTCGGCGAGCATCTTCGTCGCCGTGTCGAGGCCGACCTCGTTCACGGGCTCGCGCCACAGACCGATGGACTGCACGCCGGCGTCCGTCGTCACCCGCAGGGCGGTGGCGAGATCGGCGTACTTGATGGTCGCCTGATTGATCGACAGGCGGGGGTCGGCGGACACATGTCGGCGCGAATCACGGATGCCGGGGGAAACCACGGCATCCGGACCGACATCCGTGTTCTGCGCCGACATCTGTGCGGAGTCCGCGGCGCTCACAGCTCGAATCCGTTCAGCGTCAGCATCCCGTGCCAGCGTTCGCGGGCCAGCTCGGGATTCTCGAGGGCGAGCGAGGCGTTGGCCAGCTCGACGATGCGCGAGAGGTGCGGCAGGCTGCGGGCGGAGTGCAGCCCTCCGACCATCTGGAACGCGGGCTGGTGGCCGTTCAGCCACGACAGGAACGCAACCCCGGTCTTGTAGTAGAACGTCGGCGCGGCGAAGATCTGGCGGCTGAGCTCTTCGGTGGGACCGAGAATGCGGCGATAGGCCGCGTCATCGCCGGCGTCGAGCGCCTGGATCGCTGCGGAGGCGACCGGGGTGATGGCGGCGAAGGCGCCCAGCAGCGCGTCGGAGTAGGAACGCCGCCCCACCTGCGAGTCGCCGATCAGCGAGACGTAGTTGAAGTCGTCGCCGGTGAACATCCGCACGCCCTCGGGCAGGCGCTCGCGCACCGAGATCTCGCTCTCCGCGTCGAGCAGGCTCATCTTCACGCCGGCGATCTTCGCCGGGTTCTCGTTGATGATGTCGAGCAGCACCTCGGCCGCTTCGGGCCACTCGGTCGATCCGAAGTACCCCTCCAGTTCGGGGTCGAACGCCGTGCCCAGCCAGTGCAGCACGACTGGGGTGGTGGCGCGCTCGAGCACAGTCCGGTACACCCGACGGTAGTCGTCGGCCGACTCGGCGACGCGGGCGAGGTGGCGGGATGCCATGAGCACCGGCCCCGCGCCCTGCTGCTCGGTGTATTCGAGCTGAGAGATGTAGGCGTCGATGACCTGCTGTAGGGAGATGTGCGTCTCGTCGACGTGGTCGGTGTTCACCCCGACCACGACCGAGCCGCCTTCTTCGCGCGCCACCTCGGCGCTGCGGGCGATCAGCTCGCGCGTCGCGGCCGCGTCGAGGCCCATGTTGCGCTGAGCGGTGTCCATGGCATCCGCCACGCCCAGCCCCCATGAGTAGACATTGCGGCGGAACGCGAGCGTGGCGTCCCAGTCGATGTCGGCCGGGCGGCCGGGGGTGTTGTCGCCGTGCACCTTCGGCACGACGTGGGCCGCCGCGTACGCGACGCGGGAGCGCAGCGGTGCGATCGGGCGCGCGTACGCACCCGAGTCGTTGAGAGCGGTCTCGGAGAGCGCTCCGGATGCCGAGAGCAGGCGCAGCGTGCTCACAGCGACAGCTTCTCGATGGCGACCTTGCGGCCCTCGGCGCTCGAGGTCAGCCCCGCCTCGGCGAACTGCACACCGCGAGCACCCGCGAGCAGGTCGAACGGGTACTCCGTGCCCAGCACGTAGGAGGCGAGGTACTCCTCCCACTGCTGACGGAACCCGTTGAGGAACACGTCGTTCGTGGGCACGTTCTGCCAGTCGGCGTCGTAGTCGTGAGTGTCTTCGAGGTCGGGGTTCCAGACCGGCTTCGGGGTGGCGTTGCGCGGCTGGATCTTGCAGCCGAACAGTCCGACCACGGCCGAGCCATGTGTGCCGTCGACCTGGAATTCGACGAGCTCGTCGCGGTTCACGCGCACGGTCCACGACGAGTTGATCTCGGCGATCACGCCGCCCGCGAGCTCGAAGATGCCGTACGCGGCATCCTCGGCCGTGGCGGTGTAGTGCTCGCCCTTCTCGTCCCAGCGGTCGGCGATGTGCACGGCGGCCTGGGCGTAGACGCTCTTGACCTCGCCGAAGAGGTTCTCGAGCACGTAGTTCCAGTGCGGGAACATGTCGGTGATGATGCCGCCGCCGTCTTCGGTGCGGTAGTTCCAGCTCGGCCGCTGCGCGGGCTGCCAGTCTCCCTCGAACACCCAGTAGCCGAACTCGCCGCGCACCGACAGGATGCGGCCGAAGAAGCCGGAGTCGATCAGGCGCTTGAGCTTCTGCAGGCCGGGCAGGTACAGCTTGTCGTGCACGACTCCGGTCTTCACGCCGGCGCCCTCGGCGAGCTTCGCGAGTTCGAGAGCTTCCTCGAGCGACTCGGCGGTGGGCTTCTCGGTGTAGATCGCCTTGCCCGCGGCGATGGCCTTGCGGATCGCGGTGGCGCGCGCCTTGGTCACGAGGAAGTCGGCGTAGATCTCCCACTGCGGGTCGGCGAGTGCCGCGTCGAGGTCGGTGGTGTAGTCATCGATGCCGTGCTTCGCGGCGAGCTCGGCGAGCTTGGCCTCGCTGCGGCCGACGAGCATCGGCTTGACGGTGACCTTCGATCCGTCAGGCAGTTCCACGCCGCCCTGGTCGCGGATCGCGAGGATCGAGCGCACCAGGTGCTGCCGGTAGCCCATGCGCCCGGAGACGCCGTTCATGATGATGCCGATCTCACGCACGTCGGTCATGGTGGTCCGTTCTGTCGAAGTCTGAATCTCGGCGGAGATGGCGTCCGAGAAAGAGTGGGTAAACGCTTTCCGACATAGAAGCACCTTCTCGACGTCACCGCAACCGGGCTCAGCCGGCGAGGCCGTCGAGCAGGTCGGCGAAGTGGTCGAGATCCTCGGCCGACCAGCGTCGCAGGCGCTCTCCGAGGCGGCTCTCATAGGCCGCCCGCGCGGCCGTGACGCGCTCCACCGCCAGAGGGGTGGCGACCAGGCGGCGTGCCCGCCGGTCATCGGCATCCCGGATGCTCTCGACCAGCCCGAGCTCGGTGAGACGACTGACCTGACGACTCACCGCCGATTTGTCGGTGTGCAGGCGCTCGATGATCTCGCCCGCGCTGCCGAGGCCGTTCACGATCGACACGAGCACCTGATACCCCAGCGGCTGCAGGTCGGGATGCACGGTCGCGGCGGCCTCGCGCCATCCGACGCGGATCCGCGCGAACAGCCGGCCGAGATCGCGTTCCACCCGATGAACGGCCGCGTCGAGTGCCGCGCCGTCGAGGGGCACCTCGGGGGCAGGCGGATCTGCCGGCGTTTCGCTCACATCGCCAGCCTAAACCGCGCCCCGTCGGCCGGCAGTCGCGGTGCAATCACCGTGCGAGGTCATCTGGGTACGCATCCGCGGACGGAACCGCGCACAACTGACCCCGCACGCGAGCGGGGGACGAGCCCGGCTCAGACCTCCGCGAGCAGGCGGAACGCCTTCGACGCGGCCTGCACCTCGTCCGGGGTCAGCTCGGCGAGCACCGCCCGCATGCGCTCGGCGTTCTCCGCCCGCAGCCGGGCGAGCGTCTCCTGCGCGCCGGCGGTCGCGGTGAGCACCCGCAGCCGGCCGTCGCGCTCGTCAGGGCGCGATTCGAGGAGGCCGAAGTCCTCGAGCATCCGGATCTGACGGCTCACCATCGACTTGTCCATCTCGAACAGCTCGGCCAGCTGGTGGGCGTTCGACCCGCCGGTGCGGGCGATGTACGACAGCAGCTTGTATCCCGAGGGCTGCAGATCGGGGTGCATCCGCGCCGCCGACTCCCGCCACAGCGTCTTCGCCCGCGCGAAGATCAGGTTCAGATGCCCCTGGAAGTCGGCGAGCGCGTCGTCGACGCTCTGCGTGTGCACCTCAGCGCACCTGCTCGCGCACGCGCCCGTCGTTCTCGACGACGCGGATGCTGCCGGTCGACCCGCCGACCTCGGCCTCGGCGACCTCGATCGCCGATCCCTCGGCCTGCTCGCGCAGCTGCTCGGCGGAGTTCTTCGTCGACAGCGGCTTGTTGCGGATGAAGGCGATCGCGATCACGCCGATCACCGCGAGCGGCACGGCGACGATGAACGCGTCGGCGATTCCCAGGCCGTAGGCCGACTCGACCACGCGACGGATGCTCTCGGGCAGCGACGACATGTCCGGCACGTTGCCCGAGCCGAGCGATCTCAGAGCGCTCACCTCTTCGGGCGACTTCGGCACGAATGTGCTGAGGTCGTCCTTGATGTACGAGCCGACGTTGGTGGCGAGGATCGAGCCCATGATCGTCACACCGATGGTGCCGGCGATGGTGCGGAAGAAGTTGACGCCCGAGGAGGCCGCGCCCAGCTGCCGCGGCGGGGTGTCGTTCTGCACGATCAGGGTGAGGTTCTGCATGACCATGCCGAGCCCGGCGCCCAGCACGAACATGTAGGTCGCGACGAGGATGAACGGGGTGTCCCAGCGCAGGGTCGACATCAGCGACACGCCGACGAGGGCGAGCACCGACCCCAGCATCATCCAGCCCTTCCACTTGCCGAAGCGGCTCACGAGCTGACCGATGATGATCGACGCTCCCATCTGGCCGATGATCATCGGGATCGTCATCAGGCCCGACTCGGTGGGCGTGGCGCCGCGGGCGAGCTGGAAGTACTGCGCGAGGAAGACCGAGGTGGCGAACATCGACACGCCGATCGCGATCGAGGCGATCACCGAGAGCGTGAAGGTGCGGTTCTTGAACAGCGACATCGGCACGATCGGCTCGGCGACGAAGAACTCGACGACGATGAACGCGACGATCACGACGGCTGCGCCGATGCCGAGCACGTAGCTGGTCGACGAGTCCCAGTCGAACTGCGAGCCGCCCATCGAGACCCAGATGAGCAGCGCGGAGACGCCGACGGCGAGCAGCACGATGCCGAGGTAGTCGATCGAGACTTTGATGTTCTGGGGCTTCGGCAGGTGCAGGGTGAGCTGCAGCAGCACGAGCGCGAGCACGGCGAAGGGCACGCCGACGAAGAAGTTCGCGCGCCAGCCCCACACGTCGGTGATGAATCCGCCCAGCAGCGGTCCGCCGATCGTGGCGAAGGCCATGATGCCGCCGACGACGCCCATGTACTTGCCGCGCTCGCGCGGCGAGATGATCAGGGCCACGGCCACCATGACCAGCGACATGAGTCCGCCGACGCCGATGCCCTGCACGACGCGCACGGCGATGAGCATGTTCGTGTCGGTGGAGAAGCCCGAGATCACGGTGCCGACGGTGAACAGCACGAGCGAGAGCTGCACGAGCACCTTGCGATCGAGCAGGTCGGCGAGCTTGCCCCAGATCGGGGTCGAGACGGCGGTGGCCAGCAGGCTGGCGGTGATGACCCAGGTGTACTGCGCCTGGGTGCCGCCGAGGTCGGCGATGATGACCGGCAGCGACGTCGAGACGACGGTGCCCGAGAGCACGGCGACGAACATGCCGACGATGAGGCCCGAGATGGCGGTGAAGACCTCACGCGCCGAGCGGGTGGTCGGCGCGTGAGAGGACGGAAGAGAGGTCAAAAGGTGCAGCTCCTGAAGATGGTTGATCTTTCTCAACCTTATCACGGATCGTTGACAGTCATCAACTATTGCTGGACATCAACTATTCCGGAGCGCCGAACGCTGCGTGCCGGTTAGGCTCGATGGGCGGCACCCGCCCCCCTCCCGTGCCGCCGGAAGGATGAGCTGTGGACGCTGGATGCTCATGCGGCTGCGGCACGCCCGCGCGGTCGGCCTTCGCGACGGTCTCGCTGCGTCCGGGCGCCGCCCCGACCGCGGGAGGGTCCCAGCACGCCGTGCCGCAGGTGGCCGTGCCGGCCGGGTCGTTCGTGATGGGCGATTCCTCTGGCGACCGCAACGCCGCCGACGGCGAGGTGCCCCTGCACCGCGTGACGCTCGATGCCTTCTCGATGGATGCCACGAGCGTGACCAACGACGACTTCGCACGCTTCGTGGACGACACCGGGTACCGCACCGAGGCCGAGGAGTTCGGCTTCTCGGCGGTGTTCCATCTCGCGCTCGCGGCCGACGAGGCCGACGTGCTGGGCCGGCCGCCGCAGACGCCATGGTGGATCGGCGTGCGCGGCGCCGACTGGCGGCATCCCGGCGGTCAGCGTTCGAGCATCGAGGGCATGGGCGATCACCCCGCGGTGCACATCAGCTGGAACGACGCCCAGGCGTACTGCGAATGGGCGGGACGCCGGCTGCCGACCGAGGCCGAGTGGGAGTACGCCGCTCGCGGCGGGCTCGAGCAGCGGAAGTACCCCTGGGGCGATGCCGAGGTCGACGAGGGCGGCTGGCGCACGAACATCTGGCAGGGCGAGTTCCCCCGGGCGAACACCCTCGAGGACGGCTGGCTGACCACCGCCCCGGTGCGCTCGTTCGAGCCCAACGGGTACGGGCTGTGGCAGATGGTCGGCAACGTGTGGGAGTGGGCGTCGGACTGGTTCTCGCCCGGGTACTACCGCGTCTCTCCCGAACACGCTCCGACCGGACCGGAACGCGGGCAGTCGCGCGTGCTGCGCGGCGGAAGCTACCTCTGCCACTCGTCGTACTGCAACCGCTACCGCAATTCGGCGCGCTCGCAGAACACGCCCGACTCCTCGATGGGCAACGCCGGGTTCCGCACCGTCGGCCTGTAGCGGGCGTCGCAGCGGGCGTCCGCCGTCAGATCGACACGGTCAGGACGGCGGCCAGCCCCAGCATCCCGACCGCCGCGACGCCGGTGGTGAGCGCGAGCAGAGCCCCCGCTCCGGCCGCACACGGCACGCGGTCGGACTCGACGTCGACCATGAATGCGTGGTGACGCCGCCGCGACACCCGCCAGAGGAGGGATGCCGCCACCAGGCCCACCATTCCAGGCAGCACCCACTGCGCGCCGCCGAGCCACAGCGGGAGCAGCCGCAGCGAGACCAGCGAGCCGACCGCGATCGACAGCGCGGTGCGCCGCCACGACAGCGAGGTGCGCTCGAGCTGCAGCCCGGCATCGAACGGCCCCGACCGCGACGAGCCGGCCGACGATCCGTCGGAGCGATCGCTCATCGCAGCACGGCGAGCAGCACGAGCACGCCCGAGGCGACCACCGCGACGGCGAGCACGATCCCCGTGGGAGGCTGCGGCAGGGGTCTGCCGAGGCGCATGGCGCGCTCCACCCGCGACCACTCCACCCAGGCGATGACCGGCAGCACGATGCCAGTGATGATGAGCACGAGCGAGGCGGCCAGCCGCAGCGGGGCGTACATGTCGAGCGCGAGGGCTTCGAGTGCGACGCCACCCGCGATCAGCGCCAGCGCGGTGCGGGTCCAGGCGAGGAAGGTGCGCTCGTTGGCGAGGGAGAAGCGCACGTCGGGCTCACTGCCCTGCCGGAACACCGAACGCGGGAAACGACGATCGGGCTGCGCACTCACCCGTTCAGGATACCGGCGTCGAAGCCCTCGCAATCCGCGCCGCGGAGTGGTGGAGTAGACGCATGCGCGCAGTCATCATGCACGGACCCGGCGACGTCCGGGTCGAGGATGTCCCGACCCCCGAGCTCGTCGAGCCGACCGATGCGATCATCCGCGTCGATGCCGCCTGCATCTGCGGCTCGGATCTGTGGCCCTACCGCGGCATCTCGCCGGTGAAGCGGCCGTCGCGGATGGGGCACGAGTACATCGGCGTCGTCGAGCGGATCGGGTCGGGGGTGCGCGACATCGAGGTCGGCGACTTCGTGGTCGGCTCGTTCATGGCATCCGACAACACCTGCGAGATCTGCCGGGCCGGCTACCAGTCGCGGTGCATCCACGTCGTCGGGATGGGCTCGATCGGCACGCAGGCCGAGTACGCCCGGATCCCCTGGGCCGACGGCACGCTCGTCAAGGTCACCGGGGAGATCACGCCCGAGCGTCGTCGCAGCCTGCTCGCCGCATCCGACGTGCTCGGCACGGGGTGGTTCGCGGCGGTCGCCGCCGAGGCCGGTCCCGGCAAGACGGTCGCGGTGGTCGGCGACGGGGCGGTCGGCCTGCTCGGCATCCTCGCGGCGTCGCAGCTTGGGGCCGAGCGCATCATCGCGATGTCGCGGCACGCCGACCGCCAGCAGCTCGCCCGTCGCTTCGGCGCGACCGACATCGTCGAGGCGCGAGGGGATGCCGGCGTCGCGGCGATCAAGGAGATGACGGGCGGCTACGGCGCTCACTCCACCATCGAGGCGGTCGGCACACAGGAGGCGATGCAGCAGGCCATCCGCTCCACCCGTGCCGGCGGCCATGTGGGGTTCGTCGGCGTCTCGCACGGGGTGAGCCTGGACGGGCAGGAGCTGTTCCTCTCGGGCATCCACCTGCACGGCGGGCCCGCACCGGTGCGCCACTTCCTGCCCGACCTGATCGAGCGGATCATGACCGATCAGATCGACCCGGGCGTCGTGTTCGATCAGACGCTGTCGATCGACGAAGCGGCAGAGGGCTATCGGGCGATGGACGAGCGCCGCGCCATCAAGGTGATGCTCGAGTTCTGAGTCGGGCCCGCGCTCGGGCGCGGGCTCAGGAGCTCGCGCGTCGGATGAGCGCAGGTTCGAGCAGCAGATCGGCGGGGCGCGCACCCTCGATCCACTCGACCAGGGCCGACACGGCGCGCTCGCCGAGCGCATCGAAGTCCTGCCGCACGGTGGTCAGGGGAGGCTGGAAGTTCGCGGCGTCGGCGATGTCGTCGAAGCCGATCACCGCGACGTCGTCGGGCACCCGGCGCCCGGACCCCGCGAGCGCGCGCAGCGCACCGAGGGCCATCTGATCGTTCGCGGCGAAGATCGCCGAGACCCCGGATGCCGGCATCCGCATCACCGCATCGAATCCGGATGCCGCGCTCCAGTCCCCCCGCACGAGGTCGGGCTGCTCGGCGCCGGCGTCGGCGAGCGCTTCACGCCAGCCCCGCTCTCGCTCCGCTGCTGCGAATGATCCGGCCGGCCCTGCCAGATGGCGCACCGTGCGGTGCCCTGCGGCCAGGAGGTGCTCGGTCGCCAGACGAGCGCCCGCGGCATGGTCCGTGCCGATCACGGTGAAACGGTCGTCGGGCGGCGAATCGACGACCACGAGGCGCAGGCCCGCCGAGGCGGCGTCTCGCGCCAGCGCCGTGGCCTCGTTCAGCACGACGGCGCCGTCGACGCCCTGATCGCGCAGCCGGTCGAAGGCATCGGCGATGTCGGCATCCGCGCCGAGGGTGAGCACGGTCAATGCGTAGCCGCGGGATGCCGCCGCATCGGCGACGGCCTGCAGCATGCGGGAGTTGCCCACCGTGGCGAGGGTCTGCGCGACGAGACCGAGCGTCTGGCTGCGGCCGGTGCGCAGCTCGCGCGCCGCGCGGTTGGGGCGGTAGCCGAGTTCGGCCATGGCCTGTTCGACGCGCGCCCGCGTCTCGGGGTCGACTCTCGGGCTGCCGTTCGCGACGCGGGAGACGGTCTGGCCCGACACACCGGCCCGCTGGGCGACCATCGCCATCGACACGCGTGCGGATGTCGGCATCCGGTCTCCCTCTCGAGTGGTCACAACTCCGGAGTGTTGACGTTACCACGCCTCGCGCGCTACCGTGTTGACGTGAACACGTCAGAATCTCCTGAGCTGCGCACGTCCGAACTCGGCGCCGGCGTCGTCAAGCGCTCCACCCGTCTCGCCGACGGCCGCGAGCTGTTCTACTACGACGACCCCGGCACGACCCTCGGCGCCGACCGGGCGGTCGATGCCCGCCCGCTCGACGCGCGGCCCGAGACCGCGACGATGCGCCAGGACATTCTCACCGGCGACTGGGTCAGCTTCGCCACAGCGCGTCAGAACCGCGTCATGATGCCGGGCGCCGACGCCGATCCGCTGGCTCCGCAGTCGCCGACGAATCCGTCCGAAGTGCCGGCGAACTACGATGTCGCGGTCTTCGAGAACCGCTCGCCCGCCTTCGGTCCGGCGCTGGCCGAGGCCGTCGGCGACGCGCCCGAAGCGCGCAACTCCCCGCGCGGACTCGACGATCTCGCCGAGCTGGGCCTCGGCCGCACCCGCACGAGCATCGGCCGCTGCGAAGTCGTGTGCTTCAGCCCCGACCACGAGGGATCGTTCGGCACCCAGTCGGTCACCCGCGCGCGCACGGTGATCGAGGCGTGGGCCGATCGCACAGCCGCTCTGTCGATGCTGCCCGGCATCCAGCAGGTGTTCCCGTTCGAGAATCGCGGCGAGGCGATCGGCGTCACACTGCCCCACCCGCATGGGCAGATCTACGCCTACCCGTACGTCACGCCGCGCACGCAGCGGCTGCTCGACAGCATCCGCCGCACCGCCCCTGATCTCATGACGCGCGTGCTCGACTCCGAGTGCGGCTCCGACCGCGTCGTGCTGCAGGGCGAGCACTGGACCGCCTTCGTGCCGTTCGCGGCCCGCTGGCCGCTCGAAGTGCAGCTCATGCCGCACCGCCACGCACCCGACTTCGCGTCGCTCACCGACGCCGAGCGCGACGAGCTCGCGCCGCTCTACCTGCGCCTGCTGCGCGGCGTGGATGCGCTCTACCCGACCCCCACGGCGTACATCGCCGGGTGGCACCAGGCCCCCGTGAACGTCGCCCGCGACACCGTGCGGATGCGTCTGGAGCTGACCAGCCCGCGCCGTGCCGCCGACAAGCTGAAGTTCCTCGCCGGCTCCGAGGCCGCCATGGGCGCCTGGACCGCGGAGATCCTTCCCGAGGTCGCGGCGGAGCGTCTGCGCGAGGCCATCGCGTCGGTTCCGGAGGTGACGGCATGAGCGCCCTCGTCGACGCGCGTGACCTTTTCACCCGGCTCACCGGACGCGATCCCGAGGGCATCTGGTCTGCCCCGGGGCGTGTGAACCTGATCGGAGAGCACACCGACTACAACGAGGGGTTCGTGCTGCCGTTCGCGATCCCGCATCGCACCTTCGCCGCCGCGAGCCTTCGCGACGACGATCGCATCCGGGTGGCATCGACCTTTGCGGCCGACCCGGTCGAGGTGGCGCTCCACGACCTCGACGCGCTGTTCCCGACGGCCACCGGTGCCGAACCTGCGGTGCCGGAATGGTCGGCGTACGTGCTCGGCGTCGCGTGGGCTCTGCAGCTCGCCGCACCCGAAACCGCGCTGCTCGGCGTCGACATCGCGATCGCGTCCGATGTGCCGGTCGGCGCGGGCCTGTCGTCGTCGGCGGCGATCGAGGGGTCGGTGGCGTCCGCCCTGAACGACCTCTGGAGCCTCGGGCTCGACCCGGTGACTCTCGCGCAAGTGGGCCGCCGCGCTGAGAACGAGGCTGTCGGGGCGCCCACCGGGATCATGGATCAGATGGCGTCGATGCTCGGCCGTGCCGACGCCGCGACGTTCATCGACTGCCGTTCGCTTGAGACCGAATCGGTGCCCACCGGGTTCACCGGCGAGGGGCTCGAAGTGCTCGTCATCGACACGCGGGTGTCCCACGCGCACTCCACCGGAGGGTACCGCGAGCGCCGTGACGCGTGCGAGCGCGGGGCGGCGCTGCTGGGCATCGCCACGCTGCGCGACGCGTCCGAAGCCGACCTGCCGCGTGCAGCCGAGTTGATGGACGACGTCACCTTCCGGCGAGTGCGCCACGTGATCACCGAGAATCAGCGCGTGCTCGACACCGTGCGGGTGCTCGGCGCAGACGGCCCGCGCGCGATCGGTGACCTGCTGGTCGCCTCGCACGCGTCGATGCGCGACGACTTCGAGATCTCGGTGCCCGAGCTCGACCTCGCCGTCGAGACGGCGCTCGCGCAGGGCGCGGTCGGAGCGCGGATGACCGGCGGCGGCTTCGGCGGCGCCGCGATCGCACTGGTCGAGCGCGACGCCGTCGACAGGATCACGGATGCAGTCACGAGGGCGTTCGCGGATGCCGGATTCGGCGCACCACACGTCTTCACCGTGCACCCCGCCGACGGACCCCGCCGCGACGCCTGACGCCCGGCGGCCCCGTTTTCCGTGCCGAACTGACCTCGCAGGCGAGCGAGGCAAGAGCGCTGGGCCAGGTGCCGGGACGATACGCTGATGGCCGTGGACGACCAGTCGCAGGCAGAGATCGCGCAGACAGCCGAGGGGCCGGTGCGCGGCATCCGCCGGCCGGACGGGTCGCTGGCGTTCCTCGGCATCCCGTATGCGGCGCCGCCCACCGGCGGCCGGCGCTTCCAGCCTCCGCAGCCGGTCACGCCGTGGACCGAGCCGCTCGACGCGACCCAGTACGGCCCTACTCCGCAACGCCGGGAGGAGCCGAACGCGATCATCCCCGAGCCGAGCATCCCCGGTGCGGCGACCTTGAATCTCAACGTGTTCACCCCCGCCCTTCGACGGGCTCAGGGTCCCGTGGAACAGGATCCGAGTGCCGGCGGAGAAGGACTCCCGGTGCTGGTGTGGATCCACGGCGGCGGATACTCCTCCGGCTCCTCAGCCAGCCCCTGGTACGACGGCCGCGCCTTCGTGCGCGACGGGATCGTCGTAGTCGCGATCTCGTACCGCCTGGGCTTCGACGGCTTCGGGGTGATCGACGGCGCGCCCGACAACCGCGGGGTGCGCGACTGGCTCGCCGCGCTCGAATGGGTGCAGCGCAACATCAGCGTCTTCGGCGGCGACCCGTCGCGCGTGACGATCGCCGGGCAGTCCGCCGGTGGCGGTGCGGTGCTGACGATGCTCGGGATGCCCGAGGCGCAGCACCTGTTCCGTTCCGCCATCTCGATCAGCGGCGCCCTGGGCGATCTGCCCCGCGACCGCGCGCGCAGACGCAGCGAGCGACTGGCGTCGATGGTCGGCTGCGAACCCACGCTCACAGGCTTCCGCGCCGTGAAGGAGCGGGAGCTCACGCGACGCCAGTACGAGGCATCCCTGCTCGGCAAGACCGGCCTCGCAGCCACGACCGCCACCCTCACCGATGGCCTGCCCTGGGGGCCGGTGATCGACGGCGAGCTGCTCACTCGCCCGACTGTCGACTCGTACGCCGCGGGTGTCGGCGCCGACAAGCCGCTGCTGCTCGGCGCGACCGATGACGAGTTCACGATGGTGTTCGACCGCGCACCGCGCATCCTGCGCTGGGTGCCCGTGCCGCTCGCCCTGTTGATCGTCGAGAAGACTCACGCGCTGCGGCACGGCTGGCGGCGAGCGAACCGCGGAAGACGTGGTGCGGGTGCGGCGCTGGGTCGCTTCGTCACCGACCGGGTGTTCCGCTCGCTCGTGGTGCGCATCGCCGAGACGCGGCAGGATGCCCGCACCTGGACGTACCGGTTCGCCTGGGCTTCACCCACGAACGGATGGTCGTACCACTGCCTCGATGTGCCGTTCTGGTTCGACTGCCTCGACGACCCGCACGTGGCACGCATCGCGGGCAGGAGGCCCCCGCAGCACCTCGCAGACGAGATGCACGCCGCTGCGGTCGCGTTCATCCGCGACGCCGACCCCGGCTGGCCGGCCTGGCGCACCGATCCGGGCATCACCCGCGTGTTCGGCGACAGACCCGCGCTCTCGCGCTCGGCCTACGACGACGCGCTGCCGCTGATCTGAGCGGCCGCTCGCGCCCAAGGCCCCGGGCGCCGGGGCCTGGACCCGAATGGCCTTGGATTCACGCCAGCCCTAGGCCCCAATGGTCGCCTCTCCCAAGAGGAGGCGACCATACGGGCCAGCGGGCGCGAAGCGAGAGAGCCGACCCGCGACTCAGCGCACGGGCTCGAGCAGCGGAACCTCGTACCGGTGCGGGGTGCCGAAGCGGTGCGCGGTGATCGACACGGCCTGCTCGCGCACGAAGGTCAGCATCTCCACCCGGCCCGCGGCGACGACCGGGTTCGCGTAGATCGCGAGGCTCGGCGAGCCGTCCACAGCAGTCGCGGTCTCGAGCGCGTCAGCACCGATCAGACGCACGCGTCCGCCCGCAGCGGCGAGACGACGAGCGTGGGATGCCCACGCCTGAGCGCCCTCGGTCACCACGACGACGTCGTGCGAGCCGAGCCAGGTGACGACCGGCGCGGGCAGAGCGGATGCCGTGCTCACCGTCACCCGGGCGCGCAGCCGCGCTCCGGCAGCGGCGACGCGCAGCAGCTCGGCCACGCGGGCACCCTCGAAGCGGATCGTGACGGGCAGCGCCTGGTAGCGCAGCGCGTTCTGCTCGGTGACGAGGCCGGTAGCATCGCGCACCACGCCGAACTCGGCCGCAAGAGCGTCGATGTCTGTGGCCAGCGCACCGCGCAGCCACTCGGCGTCGGCACCCTCGACGAGCGCGACCGCCGACGACGCGAGGGCGTCCAGCGAGGTGCTGGTCTGCACCGGGGCATCCGTCCAGTCCGAGAGGCCGACGAGGTAGTTCGGGCCGCCTGCCTTGGATCCGGCACCGACGGCCGCCTTCTTCCAGCCGCCGAAGGGCTGGCGCTGCACGATCGCGCCTGTGGTGCCGCGATTGACGTACACGTTTCCGGCTTCGATCGAAGCCAGCCACTGCTGCACCTCGTCCACGTCGAGGGAGTGGATGCCGCTGGTGAGGCCGTAGTCGATGTCGTTGACGATGTCGATCGCCTCGGTCAGCGACTCGGCGGTCATCACGCCGAGCACGGGGCCGAAGTACTCGACCCTGTGGAACTCGCTGCCGCGCTGCACGCCGTCACGGATGCCGGGAGTCCAGAGCTGGCCCGCGTCGTCGAGCTTCTTCGGCTCCAGCATCCAGGACTGCCCAGGGTGCAGCTCGGTCAGTGCGCCGAGCAGCTTGCCCTCGGCCGGCCCGATCAGCGGGCCGATGCGGTTCGAGCCGTCTTCCGGCGTGCCGACCTCGTACGCGCGCACGGCGTCGACGAGCTGGCGGCGGAAGCGCTCCGACTTCGCGACCGAGCCGACGAGCACGACGAGCGAGGCTGCCGAGCACTTCTGGCCGGCGTGGCCGAACGCAGAGTAGGCGACGTCCTTCGCGGCGAGGTCGAGGTCGGCCGACGGGGTGACGATGATGGCGTTCTTGCCGCTGGTCTCGGCGAGCAGCGGCAGGTCGGCGCGGAAGCCGCGGAACAGCTCGGCCGTCTCGAACCCGCCCGTGAGGATGACCCGGCCGACCGCCGGGTCGCTGACGAGCTGCTCGCCCAGCGACCGACCCTCGAGCTGCACGTACTGCAGCACGTCGCGGGGAACGCCCGCTTCCCACAGCGCCTCGACCATGACCGCGCCCGAGCGGCGCGCCTGGCGGGCGGGCTTGATGATCACCGGCGAGCCGGTGGCGAGGGCCGACAGGGTGGAGCCGGCCGGGATCGCGACCGGGAAGTTCCACGGCGGGGTGACGACGGTCAGGCCGACGGGCTGCATGACCGCGCCGTCCACATCGGCGAGCTTCTTGGCGCTCTCGGCGTAGTAGTGCGCGAAGTCGATCGCCTCGGAGACCTCGGGGTCGCCCTGCTCGATGATCTTGCCGGCCTCGGAGCCCATCACCTCGAGCAGCTCGGCGCGACGCGCCTCGAGGATGTCACCGGCGCGGTGCAGGATCTCGGCGCGGCCGGCGGCGCCCAGCGCGCGCCACGCCTCACCGGATGCCACGGCCGTGGCGATGCGCTCGGAGACCTGCTCGGAGGTGCTGAGCGTGTTCGCGGCGACGGTGTCGATGCCGAGGGTCGAGCCGACCATGCGCGAGCGGATCGCATCGGCCCACGCGCGGTTGCCGGCGAGCGACGGGTCGGTGTCGGGGGTGTTCACGAAGCCGTCGCGCGGCGCGGGCTCGGCCGGCAGCTGGCGGTTCTGCACGCGGTTGGCGGCGGGGACCTCGGTGGGGATGGTCTGGATGGATGCCAGGAAGCGCTGCTTCTCGCGTTCGAACAGCGCCGGGTCGGAGTCGAGGTCGAAGACCGCCGACATGAAGTTCTCGTGCGACGCGCCCTCTTCGAGGCGGCGGATCAGGTAGGCGATAGCCACGTCGAACTCGTCGGGGTGCACGACGGGTGTGTAGAGCAGCAGCGAGCCGACGGTGCGCTTGACGACCTCGGCCTGAGCAGTGGCCATGCCGAGCAGCATCTCGAACTCGACCCCCTCGGCGACGCCGCGCTTGTTCGCGAGCAGCCATGCCAGAGCGATGTCGAACAGGTTGTGGCCGGCTACGCCGACGCGCACGTTGCCGATGTGCTCGGGGCGTAGCGAGTACTCGAGCACCGCCTTGTACGACGAGTCGGACTCCTGCTTGCTCGACCAGGTCGCGAGCGGCCAGCCGTGCGTCTCGGCGTCGACCGTCTCCATCGGCAGGTTGGCACCCTTGACGACGCGCACCTTGATCGGCGCACCGCCCGAGGCGACGCGGGCGGCGGCCCACTCCTGCAGGCGCATCATGGCCGAGAGCGCGTCGGGCAGGTAGGCCTGCAGCACGATGCCGGCCTCGAGGTTCTTGAACTCGGGGCGGTCGAGGATGTGCGTGAAGACCGCGATGGTGAGGTCGAGGTCCTTGTACTCCTCCATGTCGAGGTTGATGAACTTCGCACCCGCAGGGCCGCCCTTCGCGGCGATGCGGTACAGGGGCAGCAGCGCCTCGGCGGCGTCGGCGACGGCCTCGTCGAACGCCCACGGGCTGTGCGGGGCGACGGTGGAGGAGACCTTGATCGAGACGTAATCGACGTCGTCGCGCTCGAGCAGGCGGCGAGTGCCCTCGAGGCGGCGCTTCGCCTCTTCGCGGCCGAGGATCGCCTCACCCAGCAGATTGATGTTGAGCTTCACGCCCTGCTTGTCGCGGATGTGCTTGATCGCGGCGCCCAGCTTCTCGTCGCGCGCGTCGACGATGAGGTGGCGCACCATCTGGCGCAGCACGGCTCGCGCCGACGGCACGACGACGCCGGGCACGATGCCCGCGGTCGCGCCACCCAGGCCGATCGCGGCGCGCATCGGCGCGGGAAGGAAGCCGGGGGTCAGCGGCACGAGCTCCTTGAGCTTGGCCGCGGCGACCTTGAGGTCTTCGGGGCGCACCACGCCGTCGACGAAGCCGACGGTGAAGTCGAGGCCCTTCGGGTCGCGCAGCACGCCGGCCAGGCGCTGGCCTGCCGCGTCGGTCGGCACGTCGCGGCTCTCGACGAGCCACTTCTTGACGAGGGCGACGGCGTCATCGCCGAGTGCGGCGAGTTCGTCGATGGATGCTTCGTAGGCGGGCGCAGGGGTGCTCATTCCTACAGGATGCCCGTCTCCAATCTGCAAGAAAAGCGATCATTCACGATGATGACCATTCGGTTTCGGCGAAGAGTCCCGGCCGGGCGGCTGCGGGGATCATGCTGAGCTTCGACCGCCTCAGCGCCAGTTGTAGGTGAACGCCCAATACAGCGCGGCGAGCGCATCGTCACCGAGTTCGGGGTGCCTGGCTGCCATCACGGCATTCGCCTTTCGGCCGCCTTCGGCGCGAGTGGTCGCAGACCAGTCGACCTCGATCGCCATCATCTCGGCGACGGCGGCCCGCACGCGCACCAGCACGTCGGCGGCGTCACCGCCCGCCGACGCGACGACAGCGCCCTCGTCGGCCTTCGGAAAGCGCGAACGCCCCCTGCCGAGGTAGTCGATGATCGCCCAGCTCAGCGTCTCGTCTGTCACACCATCCCTCTTTCCGCGTCGAGCAGGCCGACGCCAGCGGCCGACTGTGCGGCCCGGCGAGGCCGATCAGGCCGCCGGGATCTCCGGCGGATCAGGAAAGTCGATTCCCAGCGTCGCCTCGAGGGCGTCCAGATCGGGCAGCTCCTTGCGAGCGTGGTCATGGGAGATCACTTGGGGGAAGCTGAATGCGCCGACCTCCCAGTACGCGCCGCAGAATCGGCAGCGCCGCACCTCGGCCATGTATTCCATGCTCTCGCCGATCGCGATCGGCTTCGCTGCCGGGGCGTAGGTGGCCCAATAGCCCGAGCACACCTCGCACGAGCCGGGATAGCGACCGCTCGCCGTCATCGCGATCGGATCTCGTTCAGCAGTGCCTCGTCGATCGCGAAGCCCGTCGTCGGGGTCCGCACGACAAGTGCGTGACCGGGAGCGACGCCGCGAACGACGTCGATGCCCTTCATCGAGACGGCGTACTGGGCGAGATCCGTGGCGACCCGCACCGCGACGAGCGAGTCGCAGACCAGCATGTGAGATACGCCGTCGACGTCGATGAGCACGGGCTGCAGCGGTCCCTTGGCAGGATCGCTGCCACTCGGAACCACCACCACGGTCTCGAGAAAGCCGTTGATCAGAGCATCGTGCTCCGCCTGCCCGCCCGCGGCCGCTTTGGCGGCGAGAGCGTCGATCAGCAGGGGCCCGGACCCACTCGGCTCAACCATAGGTGCCGAGAATATCCCACACGCCGCCCTCGCCCAGCTGGAAGACGACAGTGCCCTGAGGAAGCGAGCTCGTTCGGCAACATCATCCCGACGGCACACCTCCTGCAGAGACCCTAGGGGGTGCCGTGTGGATGCTGCGATGAGGAGGACTGCCCATGCGGCCGCGTCGTCGCAGGTGCCGAACCTAGGATGAACCTGTCGCGTCCCCCGCAGAAAGCAGGCTCAGGTGTTCGAACTGCGTCGCCTCCGGCTGCTGCACGAGCTGGCGCTGCGTGGCACGATCGCCGAGGTCGCGGCATCCCTCTCCTACTCCCCCTCCACCGTCTCGCAGCAGCTGGCAGCGCTCGAGAAGGAGGCCGGAGTGTCGCTGCTCGAGCCCGACGGCCGCCGGGTGCGGCTGACGCCCCAGGGCCGGATGCTCGCCGAGCACGCCGCGAGGGCGCTCGAGCTCGACGAAGAGGCCCGCGCGGCGCTGACCGCCCACGCGGGATGGGAGCCTGTGCGCATCGCGGCGATGCCCACCGCCGCGCAGACCATCGTCCCCGCGGCACTGACCCTGCTGGCTCGGCGCCAGCCCGAGCTGCGGGTCGAGCTCGCCGAGCTGCCGCCGGAGGAGAGCCTGTTCGAGCTGTGGGCGCGCCGCTTCGACCTGGTGATCGCCGAGCAGTATCCGGGCCACACGCGCGAGCAGCGCGACGGTGTCGTGCACGAGCTGCTGGGCCAGGATCCGATCCGCATCGTGCTGCCGCCCGCCGAGCATCCGGCACCCCTGCACGAGCTGCGCGATCGCGCCTGGGTGATGGAGCCCGAGGGAACGGCCGTGCGGCAGTGGACGGTGCAGCAGTGCCGGGCCGCAGGGTTCGAGCCCGACGTGCGATTCGAGGCCGCCGATCTCACCGCGCACGTGCGCCTGGTGGCATCCGGCCATGCCGTCGGCATGCTGCCCGACCTGATCTGGGGTGACGAGCCGAGCCCGCTCACCGTGGCAGACCTGCCCGGATCGCCCGTGCGCGAGGTGTTCACCGCGGTGCGCGCGGCGTCGCGCAGCCATGAGGCGGTCGATCTCGTACGCACCGCGCTGCACGACGCGTTCACCGCCCACCGACGCGTCGCCCCGTAGCCGATCGGCTGCCGCTGCGCGAGGATGAGCACATGTCCTCGTACCTGCGACCCGCGATCGACTCCCCCGTGTTCCGCGACGACGACAACCAGGTGATCGACTACGGATGCCGGTGGCCGGACTCACCGCCAGACGACGCCTACTCCGTCGATCGCCATCCCGAGCGCTTCGCGCCCCTGCACCGGGTCGCCGACGCGCTCGTCGCCCATCTGCGCGCGGCATTCGACGTCACCGTGCAGGAGGGCATCGAGGTCGCCGACGATCTGATGCACCCGCACCCGCACCCGCAGGTGGTGCGCGCGGTGCGGGTGCGGCCGAACGACCCGGAGTGCGCCGCGCTGACCTTCGTGTTCACGGACTACCCGGGCATCCTGCTGCACGCCGGCCTGCTGCACGACTTCGCCTACCCTTCCTGCGGATGCGAGGCCTGCGACTCGGAGTGGACGACCGAGGCCGTCGGGCTCGAGCAGCAGGTGCTCGCCGTCGCCGGCGGCGAGTACCGGGAGGGCATCACCCGCGGCGTCCGGCCGCGGGTCGAGGTGTCGACGACCTACCCGAACGGCTCGTCGTACGGCGAGTCCCGCGCCGAGGACTTCCCGGCCGACAGGCTCGCCGCGGCGATGCCGGTGCTCGCCGGCCGGACGGGCGCGTGGGCGCCGTGGCCGCCGCGACCCTGACTCACACAGCGCGGACGACGGCCTGCGGCATCCGCTCTCGCATCACCCGGATCGCTTCGGGGTTGTCGTCGACGAGCACGGCATCCCGGCCCAGCGCCGAGGCGACCGCGCCTGTCGTGCCGGAGCCGGCGAACAGATCGAGCACCCGGTCGCCGGGTCGCGAGGAGGCCTGCACGATGCGGCGCAGGATGCCCTCCGGCTTCTGGGTCGGATAGCCGGTCTTCTCGCGCCCGGTGGTCGGCACGATCGTGTGCCACCACACGTCGGTCGGCAGCTTTCCGCGCGCGGCCTTCTCGGCGGTGACCAGGCCCGGGGCCATGTACGGCTCGCGGTCGATGTCGTCGGCGTTGAACACGTGCCGTCCGGGGTCCTTCGCGTACACCAGGATCGTGTCGTGCTTGGTGGGCCAGCGGCTGCGTGATTTCGCGCCGTAGTCGTACGCCCAGATGAGCTCGTTGAGGAAGCAGTCGCGCCCGAACACGGCATCCATCATCACCTTGGCGTAGTGCGCCTCACGGTAGTCGAGGTGCAGGTACAGCGTGCCGTCGTCGGCGAGCAGCCGCCACGCCTCCTCGAGCCGCGGCATGAGGAACTCGCCGTAGTCGTCGAAGCGGTCATCGAACGTGCGCAGCATGCCGCGCACCCGCTCGTACGAGTGCCCGTGGAACCCGTAGCGGATCTCCTTCGCCACCTCGAGCGGTTCCCTCTCCGGCAGCTGCGTGTCGGAGGGCACGGTGCGGCGAGCGGTCACGACCTCACGGCCGCGGGTGCGGCCGGTGTTGAAGGGCGGGTCGAGGTAGATGAGGGTGAAGGATCCGGATGCCAGCGACGCGGCGACCTCGAGATTGTCGCCCTCGATGATCTCGACGGAGCCAGGGCGCGGCGCGCCGGTCACGGCACGCGGTGCAGCCACGCGTCGGTCGCGAACTTGCTCTCGACCAGGGCCTGGGCGGCCTCGTACTCGTCGGCGCTGATCGCCCCGTCCTCAGCACCCGTGAGGGCGCGGAAGGTGCCTTTGAAGCGCTCGATGATCTCGCTGCGCTCCATTCCGGTCTGGGTGCGCAGCGGGTCGACGCGCTTTGCGGCCGAGGTGGTGCCCTTGTCGCTGAGCTTCTCGCGGCCGATGCGCAGCACCTCGGTCATCGTCTTGCCATCGATGTCGTACGAGATCGTCGCGTGATGCAGCACGCCACCGTTGGCGAGGCGCTTCTGCGCGGCGCCGCCGATCTTGCCGGTGGGCGAGGCGATGTCGTTGAGCGGCTGGTAAGTGGCCTCGATGCCCACCGAGCGCAGCGCCTGCAGCACCCAGTCGTCGAGGAAGGCGTACGAATCGGCGAAGGTCATGCCCTGCACGAGCGAGGCGGGCACGTACAGCGAGTAGGTGATGATCTGCCCGGCGGCCATCATCATCGCGCCACCGCCCGAGATGCGCCGCACGACGTCGAACCCGTGCCGGGCGGCGCCTTCCGGATCGACCTCGTTGCGGTACGACTGGAACGACCCGATCACGACCGCCGACTCGTCCCACTCCCAGATGCGCAGGGTCGGGCGACGGCGACCCTCGCCGACGCGCGAGGTGAGCACCTCGTCGAGGGCGAGGTTCATTCGCGGCGAGACCGCCTTCTCGTGCACGATCTCCCAGTCGAAGTCGCGCCATCCCGGTGCGGTCACCAGCGCGCGGCGCACCACTGTGCCCACGGCCTCCGGAGAGAACCCCAGCAGCTGGGCGCCCTCGGGCAGGGCCGCGCGCACCGCGGCGGCGATCGTGGCGGCATCGGCCTCGACCGGCATGCCCTCGACAGCGCTGTTGATGGCCTCGAGAGCCGTATCGGGCTCGAGGAAGAAGTCGCCCGCGAGGCGGAAGTCGCGGATCAGTCCGTCTGCGACCTCGAGGTCGACGACGACGAGCTTTCCACCGGGAACCTTGTACTCACCATGCACTCTTCGATCTTAACCGCGTAGACAGCGGCACCGCCGGGTCCGCCTCAACCCCGCCCGCCGCGCACGGTCGGGTCGGGCAGGTCGGTGTCGATGCGCGGTTTGGCACCGCGCGAGGCGCGCATCCACACGAGGAAGCCGACGACCGTGAACGCACCGTAGAACAGGTACATGAACGCGGTGGCGTAGTAGCCGGCCGAGAACAGCAGCGGCACGCCCACGGCATCCACCGCCACCCAGATCAGCCAGAACTCGACCCACCCCTTGGCCATCGCCCAGGTCGCCAGCAGCGACCCGACGAAGGTCCACGCATCACTCCACACCGGCTCGTACGATCCGAGCATCCGGAACAGCGGCGTGATCGCCGCCGTTCCGATCAGCAGGGCCGCGATCAGCAGAACGCGCGTGCGACCCGACGCCCATCGCGGGGTGACGGCGTGGCCCTCGCTGTCGCGGGCCTGACGCCAGCGCACCCAGCCGTACACCGAGACGGCGATGAACATCACCTGACGGCCGGCCTGCCCGAGCAGGTTGGCCGCATGCTCGGTGCCGAACACGCTGCCGACGAAGACGGTGAGCAGCAGCACGTTGCCGACGATGCCGACCGGCCACGCCCACAGCCTCCGCCGCATCGCGCCGAGAGCGCTGGCGAGGCCGAAGACGTTGCCGACCACCTCGCGCACGAGCAGCGACGACGAGCCGACGGAGATCTGCGCGTTGAATGCGTCGATCAGCCACTGCAGAACGGCGGCCACCTCAGCCCTGCGCGGGGATGTGCGCGTCGAGCCAGGCCACCAGGTCGGCGCGCACGTCGTCCTGCTGCAGCTCGTTGAACAGCTCGTGGCGCGCGTCGGGGTAGACGAGCGTCGTCACGTCGGTCAGGCCGGACCGTTTCTTGTACGCGTCGGCGAGCTTGTGCACGCTGCGCGGGCCGCCGACCGGGTCGTCGCCGCCGACCATCAGCAGCACCGGGATGCCCTTCGACGAGCTCAGCGACCCGAGCAGGTTCTTCTTCGGCAGTCCGTACAGCCGGGCCGCCTCGATTGGGCCGAAGAGGGTGAGCAGCGGCACCTCGGTCGTCAGCGGGTCGTCACGGAACGCCGCCCAGACCGCCTCGTCACGCGAGAGCCATTCGAGCCCGTGCGCATCGGGCGCCTTCCACCGCGCGTTGAGCGGGCGCGGGTTGAGATCCGTCGGGGTCCGCAGGGCGGATCCGGTGAGCACGACCGCGTCGTACGCTTCGGGATGCTGATTCAGCAGCTTCTGCGCCAGGAACGACCCCCACGAATGACCCAGCAGCACGAGCGGCAGGTCACCACGCTCGGAGCGGATGATCTCGGTCAGCTGCCAGCACGCGTCGACGGCGGCGCGCATGCCGCCACGGCCGAGGCGCCCGAGCTTCGCCGGATCGCCGTGCTGCCGGATGCCCGTGCGCCCGTGCCCGCGGTGGTCGTCGGCGTAGACGTGGAACCCCGCCTCGACGAGCACCTCGATGGTGCGGGCGTACCGACCGGCGTGCTCGCCCACGCCGTGCAGCAGCTGGACCACTCCCCTCGGGGTGCCTGCGGCCTCGTATACGTCGTAGACGATGGCGATGCCGTATGCATCGGCGAACTCAGCTGTGCGAGGGGAAGGCATACCGTCGAGTCTACGGAGCGGCGCACTGCGCTCTGGCCGCCCGGCTCTCAGGCCGCGTGCGCCTTCGCCAGCGCGTCGACGATCGAGCGTGCCGCGTCGAGGTCGGTGACCTCGTGCCCCCCGACGCCGTCGCTGGCCGAGCCCAGCCGCACGCCGCCGTCGACGGTCACGGTGCGCTTGGCCGAGAAGTGCACAGCGTCGACGCCGGCGCCGACGACGGTGGCGACGTCGGCCGCGGTGATGCCGCTGCCTGCCATCACCTCGATCTCGCCGGCCGCTTCGCGCACGAGGGCGCGCAGCACGTCGAGGCCATCGATCGCACGCGAGGCGCCTCCCGAGGTGAGCACGCGGTGAAGGCCGAGCTCGCGCACGGTGCGCAGCGCCCCGAGCGGATCGGGCGTGGTGTCGATCACGCGGTGCAGGGTGACCGATGCGCCCCCGGCCGCATCGCGCAGCCGCTCGAGACCGTCACGGTCGAGTGCGCCGGTCGCGTCCTGGCATCCGACCACCACGCCATGCGCTCCTGCGGCGAGCGCGCCGCGCACGTCACGCTCCATGACGGCGAACTCCTCGCGGTCGTAGTGGAAGCCGCCCGCACGGGGGCGGATGAGCACGTGCACCTCGGGGCCGCTCTCGCCGCCCGCTTCACGCACCAGTTCGATCGTGCCACGAGACGGGGTGAGCCCGCCGAGGCTGAGCGCCTGGGTCAACTCGACCCGGGCTGCCCCGATCTCGAGCGCGATGCGCATGCCGGCGGTGTTCTGGACGGCCACTTCGAGATCGACAGACACGAGAATTATTCTCGCATTCCGCGCGGTTCGAGCACAGTGGAGAACAAGATTTTCATCCGGCCCTCGCGCGCTGAATATTAGTTAGACTATCTAAGTAATGACTGCCGATTCCGACGATTCCGCCGCCGAGCTGCGCTATGCACTGTTCCGCCTCACCCGCCGGCTTCGATCCGCCCGCGCACTCGACGCGATGAGCGATGCGCAGCTGGCCACCCTCGGTGCGCTGCGCGTGCACGGACGGCGCACCCTCTCCGGTCTCGCCGAGCACGAGCACGTGACCGCGCCGACCATGAGCGCCACGGTGAACGGACTCGCCGAGCTCGGCCTCGTGGTCCGCGTGCCCGACGAGCACGACCGGCGTCGGGTATACGTCGAGCTCACCCCGCAGGGTGAAAGCGTCGTGATCGAGACGATCCGCAAGCGCAACCGTCTGCTGGCCGACCTCATCGACGCGCAGCAGTTCGACGACGATGAGCTCGCGGTGCTGGATGCCGCGTCGGCCCTGCTGAAGAGGATGGCCGACGCATGAGCGCCTCCTCCGGCATGTTCCGCTCGTTCCGCAGCTTCAACTACCGCACCTGGTTCCTCGGCGGTGTCATCTCGAACATCGGCGGGTGGATGCAGGCCACCGCTCAGGACTGGGTGGTGCTGACCGAGCTCACCGACAACGACGCCACCGCCATGGGCGTCACCATGGCCCTGCAGTTCGGCCCTCCCCTCGTGCTCGTGAGCCTGACGGGCTGGGTGGCCGATCGCTTCGATCGACGCAAGGTGCTGCTGTGCACCCAGACCGCACTCATGATGCTCGCTCTCGGCGTGGCGGCGCTGCTGCTCACCGGGGCGATGACCCTGCCGCTGATGTTCGTCTTCGCCGCCGCGTTCGGCGTCGCGAACGCATTCGATGCTCCTGCCAGGCAGGCGTTCGTCTCCGACATGGTGAGCCTCGAAGACACCTCGAACGCCGTAGCGCTGAACTCGGCGGCCTTCAACATGGCACGTCTGGTCGGACCGGCGGTCGGCGGCATCCTCATCGTGCTGCTCGGGTCGGGCTGGGTATTCGTCGCCAATGCGGTCACGTTCCTCGCGATGATCATCGCCCTGACCCTGATCCGGGTGAACGAGCTGACACCGCGTGTGAAGAGCAGACGCGGCGGCGGCCTCGGCGAAGGCTTCCGGTACGTGTGGGGCCGACCCGACCTCATGGTCGTGTTCGTGATGGTCTTCCTCATCGGCGCGTTCGGCATGAACTTCCCCATCTTCGCGTCGACCATGGCGCTCGAGTTCGGACGCGACGCAGACGGCTACGGCCTGCTCAGCTCGGTGCTCGCGATCGGCTCGCTGACGGGAGCCCTGCTGGCGGCGCGGCGCGATCGGGCACGGGTGCGGGTGCTGGTGATGGCCGCGGGAGGGTTCGGGGTGGCATCCGTCGTCTCGGCCGCCATGCCCACCTACCTGACGTACGCGACGGTGCTGGTTCTCGTCGGCTTCTCGACCGTGTCGATGCTCACGACCGCCAACGGGTACGTGCAGACCACGACAGACGCGGCGCTGCGCGGGCGCGTTCTGGCGCTCTACATGGCGGTCATCATGGGGTCCACTCCGATCGGCGCGCCGATCGCCGGATGGATAGTCGACACCTTCTCGGCGCGAACGGCGATCACCGTCGGCGGCATAGCCGGCATCGTCGCGTTCGGAATCGGGGTGGGCTGGATGCTGTGGTCGGGCCGACTGCACCGTCGCGACGGGCAGCGCTTCCGACTGACTCTCGACGAGACGCGGCCGCTGTCGGTGATCCGGGCCATGGACCCCGGCTCGTTCGACGATCGGCCCACCACCGCCACGCCCATCCGGCTGACCGACACCCGCGCGGACGAGGACTGAGCTGCCGCTCCTCCGCCAGCCGCGCACTGTCAAGGGGGTATGACCGGGCGCCGCCGGGCGCATACATTCTCGGGCATGAACGAGCAGACCCCGACGTACGGCTCCCCCGACGGTCAGCACCCCCACGTGCCCGGGCACGACCCGCTGGGCACCGGCATGCCGCGTCAGCGTGAGGCCAGGCAGGCCCAGCCCGCGGCATCCGCCGACGGCGCCCCGGCCGAACCCCTCGACGACGACGCCCCCCTGGGCGGCGACGATAACACCGAAGACCAGCTGACGGCAGACACGGCCGTGGAGCGCGACGCGCTCAAGTCGCTCGACCCCGATGACACTCCCGCGTGAGCGCGCCTGATCCCGGTACCGTAGGCGGCATGAGCGAGAGCAGAGACACGACGGATCCGGGCACGGTGTCCACCCAGCGCACCCCGCAGGTGCTTCGGTGGGTCTTCTGGCCGGCCGCGATCGTCGTCGTGGCGTTCGCGCTGTTCGCCCTCCTGCTGCCCGGCGTCGCCGAGTCGGCGTTCGACGCGGTGCAGACGAGCATCGTCAACGCGTTCAACTGGTATTACGTGCTGATCGCCGCGTTCTTCGTGATCTTCTGCCTGTTCCTCGGGTTCAGCCGCTTCGGAGACATCAAGCTCGGGCGCGATGATGAAGAGCCCGAATTCTCGGCGATGAGCTGGTTCGCGCTGCTGTTCGCCGCGGGTATGGGCATCGGCCTGGTGTTCTACGGCGTCAGCGAGCCGCTGTCGCACTTCACGAATCCTCGCCCCGGCGTCGAGGGCACGCCCGAGCAGCTCGCCCAGGCGGCGCTCGGCCAGACCTACCTGCACTGGGGCGTGCACGCCTGGTCGATCTACGTGGTGATCGGTCTCGCACTCGCCTACGCGATCCACCGCCGGCGGCGCCCGATCTCGATCCGCTGGACGCTCGAGCCGCTGCTCGGCAAGAAGGTCGAGGGCGGCTGGGGCCACGCGATCGATGTGATCGCACTCGTCGGCACGCTGTTCGGCGTCGCCACCTCGCTGGGTCTCGGCGTGCTGCAGATGAGCGCCGGTCTGCACTCGGCCGGCATCGCCGATCCCGACGAGACGACCCAGGTCATCCTCATCCTGGTCATCTCGGTGTTCGTGCTGATGTCGGTGCTGTCGGGCGTGACCAAGGGCATGAAGTGGCTCTCGAACGCGAACCTCGTACTCGCCGGCATCCTGGTCGTCTACCTGCTGGTGATGGGGCCCACCGAGTTCCTGCTGCGCGACTTCGTGCAGTCGATCGGCTACTACATCCAGAACTTCGTCGGGCTGTCGTTCAACGTCAGCGCCTTCCAGGGCGCCGCCGGCGAGGAATGGCAGGCATCGTGGACCTCGTTCTACTGGGGTTGGTGGATCTCGTGGGCGCCGTTCGTCGGCATCTTCATCGCTCGGGTGTCGAAGGGCCGCTCCGTGCGGGAGTTCGTCGTCGGGGTGATCCTGGTGCCGACGCTGCTCGGCATCCTGTGGTTCGCCGTGCTCGGCGGATCAGCGCTCGCACTCGAGCTCAGGGAGCCCGGCACGCTCACAGGCGCCGACGGCACGGTCGACCTGCAGGGCGCCCTGTTCGCGCTGCTGCAGAACGTTCCCGGCTCGACGATCGTGAGCATCGGCGCGATCCTGCTGCTCGCGATCTTCTTCATCACGTCGGCCGACTCCGGCGCGCTGGTGATGGGGATGATCGCCACGGGCGGCCAGCCCGAGCCCAAGCGCTGGATCCGGGTCTTCTTCGTCGCGGTGACCGCGCTGCTCGCCATCGCGCTGCTACTCTCGGGCGGTCTGACCGCGCTGCAGACGGCGGCCATCACGATCGCGCTGCCGTTCAGCGTCGTCATGCTGCTGATGTGCTGGTCGACGGTGGTCGCGTTCAGCCGTGAGCGGCGCGCGTACGCGAAGGCCGAGCGCGCCCAGTTCATCGACAAGATCGGCGACTACTACGGGCTCGAGGTCGAGGCGCACGACGCGACCGGGGTGTTCGGCGCCCAGCCGCGATGGATGCGCCGTGTGCAGCGCACCTTCCGGCTGCCCGTCGCACCGGCCGACCCCGCGCGGGCGACGCCGGGAGCTCTGTCGGCCGAGAGCCACGTCGACGCCACGCCGTCGACACTCGACGTCGACCAGCTGATTGCCGAAGACGAGCTGTCCGGCCTCGACGATCCGGATGCCCGCCAGCAGGACACCGGGCCCTTCCTGAAGGACTGACTCCCTTCCCGCGAGACTTCGCTTCCAGCACGAGACATGGCGCTGTGCGCTCGGTCTCGTGCTGGAACGGAAGTCTCGCGGCGCGTGCGGCGCGGCTCGGCGCGCGTAGCGCCCCGCGCGGTCAGCCCTCGAGCACGAGGCGCAGCTGCTCGACCGCCCAGTCGAGCTCGGTCGACCGGATCACCAGCGGCGGCGCGATGCGGATCGTCTGACCGTGCGTGTCCTTGACGAGCACGCCCCGCTCGCGCAGCTTCTCGGCGACCTCGCGGCCGGTGCCGTACGCCGGGTCGATGTCGACGCCCGCCCACAGCCCGGCGATGCGCACCGAGGTGACGCCGTGACCGACGAGCGACTCGAGGGCGGCCGCGAGGTGAGCGCCCAGCTGACGAGCCCGCTCCTGGAACTCGCCCGTGCTGAGCATCTCCACGACCTTGCGGCCGACCGCGGCGGCAAGCGGGTTGCCGCCGAAGGTCGAGCCGTGCTCGCCCGGACGGATGACGCCCAGCACGTCGCGGTCGCCGACGACGGCCGAGACGGGCAGGATGCCCCCGCCGAGCGCCTTGCCGAGCAGGTAGAGGTCGGGCACGACGCCCTCGCGGTCGCACGCGAAGGTCTCGCCGACCCGGCCGAGTCCCGACTGGATCTCGTCGGCGATGAACAGCACGTTCTTCTCGTCGCAGATCTCGCGCACCCGGCGCAGGTAGCCCTCGGGCGGGATGATCACGCCACCCTCACCCTGGATCGGCTCGATGAGCACCGCAGCGGTGTCATCGGTGATCGCGGCGGCGATCGCATCCGCATCCCCGTACGGCACCGTGTCGAAACCCGGCGTGTACGGGCCGAAGTCGTCGCGCGCCTGCTCGTCGTCGCTGAAGCTGATGATCGTGGTCGTGCGGCCGTGGAAGTTGCCGGCCGCGACGATGATGCGCGCCCGCCCCTCGGCGATGCCCTTGACCCGGTAGCCCCACGCACGGGCGACCTTGATGCCCGTCTCGACCGCCTCGGCGCCGGTGTTCATCGGCAGCACGAGGTCTTTGCCGCACAGTTCGGCGAGCGCGGCGGCGAACGGCTCGAGCTGGTCGTTCATGAACGCCCGGCTGGTGAGCGTGACGCGGCCCAGCTGCGCGACGAGCGCTTCGACGATGGCGGGATGCCGGTGGCCGAAGTTCACGGCCGAGTACGCCGCGAGCAAGTCGAGGTAGCGCTTGCCGTCGGCATCCGTCACCCACACCCCGTCACCCTCGGCGACGACGACGGGCAGCGGGTGGTAGTTCTCGGCGACGTGCGGCTCGGGGTTCGCCCCCTCGTGCAGCACGGCCTCAGTCTCGATCGTCGACATCATGCACCCCGCAGTTCGAGCGTGCAGCACTTGATGCCGCCGCCGCCGAGCAGCAGCTCCGACAGGTCGACAGTGATCGGGTTGTAGCCGCGCTCGCGCAGCTGCCGCTCGAAGCCCTTCGCGCGCGGCGAGATGATCACGTTGTAGCCGTCGCTCGCAGAGTTCAGACCGAACACCGCGCCGTCCTCATCGGAGACGAGGATCGCATCCGGGAAGCGCTCCTCGAGGATCGCGCGGCTGGCGTCGTCGAACGCACCGGGCAGGTAGGCGATGTTGGCGCGCTCGGGACCGCCGTTCTCGACGCCCTGCACCGGATCGAGCACCGCGATGGCGGTGTCGAGGTGGTAGAAGCGCGGGTCGACGAGGTTGAGTGAGACGACCTCGCGGCCGAAGACCTCACCGACCTCGCGGTGGCTGTCGCCGGTGGAGCGGAAGCCGGTGCCGGCCAGGATGACGTCGCCGACGAGCAGGAAGTCGCCCTCGCCCTCGTTGACCTCGGCGGGCATGACGGTGTCGAAGCCGTTGGCACGGAACCAGTCGGCGAAGGCGGGCGCCTCGCCCTGGCGCTCGACGAAGCGGAACTCGGGCACGTAGGCGCGCCCGCCGATGACGAACCCGCCGTTGGCGGTGTAGACCATGTCGGGGTACCCGGCGAGCGGCTCGATGAGCTCGACCTCGTGGCCCAGCTCGAGGTACAGGTCGTACAGCTTCTGCCACTGCGCGACTGCCCTGGCGGTGTCGGTGGGCCGGGTGGGCTCCATCCACGGGTTGATGGAGTAGTTGACCGTGAAGTGCTCGGGACGGCACATCAGGTAGCGGCGGTGGTGAGCGGTGCGGGTCGCGGTGTTGGTCACCGTCGCGGTTTCAGGCGTGGACATGAGTGCTCCTCGGGAAGGTGCGGCGGACGCTGTCCAGGGGCCTGGCGGAAGTTCGACCCGCTCCTCGGTGGGAGCACGGGGAAGATGCGACACAGGCACGCCACCACCATTTTTGCATCCGGATGCTGGATGCCGCCACCCTCCGTGCCCGACCGCCGCGACCGACGCCGTCACTCCCCGCCGTGCACGACGACCTTCCCGACCGTGTGGCCCGCCTCGGCGTGGGCGAGCGCGCAGCCGGCATCCGAGAACGGGAACCCGCGCTCGATCACGGCATGCAGCCTGCCGGCGGCGGCCAGCTCGAGAAGCCGCCGCACGATCTCCGGCCGGGCCGTCGCGGCCAGCGACCGGATGCGCCGGCGCGGGCCGAGTGAGAGCAGCGCCGCCCTCAGCATCCGGGGCACGGGGCCGAGCACCCGTCCGTCGTCACCCCCGACCAGCACCACCGTCCCGTCGTCGCGCACGAGCCGGCGCAGCGCTCGCAGCGGAGCCCGGCCGGCGATCTCGATCACGGCGTCGTAGGTGTCGGCTGGCAGCTGCACCGCGGGTGTGCTGCGGTCGATCACGGTGGCGCCGAGCTTCTCGAGCACGTCGCGATTGCGCGCAGCGCAGGTCGCGTCGACCCGCGCTCCGCGTATGGCCGCGAGCTGCACGGCGAAGGTGCCGACACCGCCGGATGCTCCGAGCACGAGCACGCGATGGCCGTCGCCGACCGCCGCGGCATCCAGCGCCTGCCACGCCGTCCCGCCGGCCATCGGCAGGGTGGCGGCGTCGACCGCGCTCACCGTCGGCGGCCGGTGCGCGAGCCGCGAGACGGGGGCGACCGCGTACTCGGCGAGTCCTCCCCCGCCGGGCAGCTCGACCACGACCTCGTCGCCGACGCGCGCCGAGGCGACCCCCGCGCCCACGGCGACGACTGTGCCCGCGACGTCCATGCCGCGCACGGGGTTGCGCGGGCGACGGATGCCGTACACGAGCCGCAGCAGCAGCGGTTCGCCGGCCATGAGGTGCACGTCTGCCGCATTGAGGGCGGTCTCCCGCACTGCCAGCAGCACCTCGTTCCTGCCGGGTTGCGGCATCGGGCGCTGCGCGGGGCGCACCCCCGACGCGGGCCCGTACTGGCCCTGCTCCCACGCGTTCATCGTCTCGGTCATGTCATGCCTCCGGATACTGGAAGACGTCGTCGATTCCCACGTCGAACGCGTGGGCGATCTGGAAGGCGAGTTCGAGCGTGGGCGAGTACTTCCCCTGCTCGATCGCGATGAGCGTCTGCCTGGTGACGCCGATCAGAGCGGCGAGCTCGGCCTGGGTCATCCCGGTCTGCTCACGCCACGCACGGATCGTGTTGGTGACGAGCGTGGGCTTGACCATCAGACCAGCCCGCGACGGTAGGCGGTCACCCGTGCGATGCCGCCGACGAATGCCGAGACGGCGAACCCGGCGAACATCGTCTGCGCGACCCAGAACAGCTCGGCGCCGACGGCGCACAGCGCGATCACGCCGAGTCCGTCGATCACGAGAAAGGCGTGCTCGACACGACCGCCGAGCCGGCTGATGTCGCGGTCGCGGATGTCGGAGGCGGTCGCCGACTGCGGATCGCGGACTCCGGCGACGATACCCCACGCGACACTGATCAGGATGCTCAGCGCGATGCCCGCGCCGATCGTCCACAGCATCAGTGGCAACCAGTCAACCGTGCTGATGTCGCCGCCGCCGGCCTGCACGAGCACGATGACGACGTAGCCCGTGATCGTGATGACCGACGCGATGAGCTGCGCCCACGCCACGCGTTCGTGATAGACCATGACAGACCTCCATGTCAAAGATTCTTTACATGGAGAGTAAGACCCGAACGGCCGCGATGTCAAGAATTCTTTACATTGCCGCGGGGATTGGTCAGCGCCAGATGCTGGGCGCGGGCTTCCTCGTCGACGGCAGCGCCGAGGCCGATGCCCAGTCGTGGATCCACGGCTCGACCTCGGGCAGGCCGGCGGGCTTGCCTACGGCGGCGAACAGCTCCTCGTTGCTGACGGTGCCGCCGCCGCGGCGCAGCATCCGCGATCTCACGATCACCCGCGCGTACACCTCGCCGTCGACGACGGCGCGGTGCTCGAGGAAGACCGCCTTGTCGTCGTGACCGACGAAGCGCGACTCGACGTCGAAGCGCTGCCACAGCTGCAGCGACTTGCGGAAGGTGACCGTCTCGCTCGAGACGACCGCGTACCAGCCGCGATCCTTCATCGCGTCGAACAGGCCGGTGCGGATCAGCAGATCCCAGCGCCCCAGGTCGAACAGCGACAGATAGCGGCCGTTGTTCATGTGCCGCAGGATGTCGATGTCGGTCGGCAGCGTGGTGAGCCGGATGCGGCTGACGGCGGACGGCTCGAGGGCACCGCTGCGCCGCGTGCGCCGTCGCGCCTGGAGGATGACGAGGACGGTGCGCCAGATCACGTTCACAAGGGGCGATAGTAGTGATCCACGATGGTTCGCCCAACTTCATTGGCTGAACACCACAGGGCGGCGCATGTGTCGGTCACCGATTTCACCTCCGCGACGGCGGCGCGTAGAGTCACGCACATGAGCACCGAAGCCCATACCGAGATCATCGTCCGACCCGTCCGCGATGTCGATGCGGAGGCCCTGGGTCGCGTCCACGCGCAGTGCTGGCACGAGACCTACGACCACCTGATCAGCAAGGCCGCCCTCGAGCGCATCTCCCCTCGCCGCATGGCCGAGCTGTGGACGAACTGGGCTCGCCAGGGCGACGACTTCCGCATGAGCGCGGCTCTGGTCGATGGCGAGATCGTCGGCTTCGTCGGCTCGGGTCCGGCCCGCGACAAGGACGCCCCGGCGCTGCGCGAGCTGTACTTCATCTACCTGCTCGACGAGCACCACGGCACGGGCATCGGCCAGAAGCTGTTCGATGCCGCCGTCTACGAGAACGAGCCGTGCTACCTGTGGGTGGCCGAAGACAACCCCCGCGCGCACCGGTTCTACCAGCGCAACGGGTTCACCCTCGACGGCGAGAGCCACACCGAGCCGTTCCTGGGCGAGACGCTCACCGAGGTGCGGTTCGTGCGCGCCTGACGCGGCGCCTGCCTTTTCTTCACCGAGACCCCGGGTTCGTGCCGAGACCCCTGGCTGTGGACGTTCACAGCTGGGGGCCTCGGCTACAACCGGGGGTGTCGGCGTAGGGGCGTCCGGGCGGGGGCGGCCGGGTCAGAGCGCGCGGATGATGTCCTCTACCCGCTCCTTCGCATCGCCGAACAGCATCTGCGCGTTGTCGCGGAAGAACAGCGGGTTCTGCACGCCCGCATAGCCGGCGGCCATCGAGCGCTTGAAGACGATGACGTTCTCGGCCTCCCAGACGCGCAGCACGGGCATCCCGGCGATGGGACTGCCGGGGTCCTCGGCGGCGGCGGGGTTGACCGTGTCGTTCGCGCCGATCACGAGCACGACCGAGGTCGACGCGAAGTCGTCGTTGATCTCGTCCATGCCCAGCACGATGTCGTACGGCACCTTCGCCTCGGCGAGCAGCACATTCATGTGCCCGGGCAGGCGGCCTGCGACGGGATGGATGCCGAAGCGCACCTCGACGCCGCGCTCGCGCAGCCGCGCGACGAGGTCTGCGACGGGGTACTGCGCTTGCGCGACGGCCATGCCGTAGCCGGGTGTGATGATCACCGTCTGCGCCTGGGACAGCATGGCCGCGGCCCCCTCCGCACTGACCTCGCGATGCTCGCCATGCTCGCCATCCGAAGACGCGGCTGCCGTGATGCCGAAGCCGCCGGCGATCACCGACAGGAACGACCGGTTCATCGCCCTGCACATGATGTACGACAGGTACGCACCGGACGAGCCGACGAGCGCGCCGGTGACGATCAGCAGATCGTTGTTGAGCAGGAAGCCGGCGGCGGCCGCCGCCCATCCGGAGTAGCTGTTGAGCATCGACACGACGACGGGCATGTCGCCGCCGCCGATGGATGCCACGAGGTGCCACCCCAGCGCGAAGGCCAGCGTTGTCACCGCGATGAGCAGCCACAGCTGCTGATCCACGACGAACCAGACGGTCAGCGCGACGAACGCGGCGAGCGCGCCGACATTGAGCACGTTCTTGCCGGGCAGCATCAGCGGACGCGACGACATCTTCGCCGACAGTTTCAGGTAGGCGACGATCGAGCCGGTGAAGGTGACGCCGCCGATGAAGATGCCGATGAAGACCTCGGCGTTGTGGATGCCGACCAGCTCAGCCGGGATGGGCGCGTGGGCCAGGTGCCCGTTCCAGCCGACCAGCACGGCGGCGAGACCGACGAAGCTGTGCAGCAGGGCGATCAGCTCGGGCATCTGCGTCATCTGCACGACCCGTGCCCGCCAGAGTCCGATCGCGGCGCCGATCAGCACGCCGGCGCCGAACAGGCTCAGGCCGAGCGTCGCACCGGCCGTCCCCCAGGCGTCCGCGATGGTGAGCGTCAGAGTCGCCCCCAGCGCGATCACCATCCCTGTGATCCCGTAGATCACTCCCGCCCGGGCCGACTCGTGCCGGCTGAGACCGGCCAGGCTGAGGATGAAGAGCAGGGCCGCGACGATGTACGCCGCGGCCGCGAGGGCGTCGACGCTCACTTGTCGGCTCCCCTCGCCGGCCCGAGGGTGAACATGCCGAGCATCCGTCGGGTCACCGCGAAGCCGCCGAAGATGTTGATGCTGGCCACGAGCACGGCGACGGCGGCGATCACCTGCACCACGGGGTTCGCGTCGGTGATCTGCAGCATCGCGCCGACGATGATCACGCCGGAGATGGCGTTCGTCACCGACATGAGCGGCGTGTGCAGCGCATGGTGCACCTGGCCGATCACGTAGAAGCCGATCACGACCGAGAGCATCAGCACAGTGAAGTGCTGCGGCAGCGGAGCGGGCGCGAACGCGTTCACGAGGAACAGCGCGGCGATGCCCGCGACGATCAGACCGGCCCTCTTGCCGGCCGACATCGGCTTCTTCTCGGGTATCGACGCGGATGCAGTCTCCGGAGCGGATGCCTGGGGCGCGGCGGCGACCTGCACGGGCGGTGGCGGCCAGGTGATCTCACCGTCGCGCACGACGGTGACCGAGCGCTGCACGATGTCGTCGAAGTCGATCGTGATCGCCCCGTCGTCGTTCGGAGTGAGCAGGGCGACGAGGTTGGCGACGTTCGTGCCGTAGAGCTGGGATGCCTGGGTCGCCAGGCGCGAGGCCAGGTCGGTGTACCCGAGGATGATCACGCCGTTATCGGTGACGACGCGCTTCCCGGCCACCGACCCCTCGACGTTTCCGCCCTGGGCGGCCGCCATGTCGACGATCACGCTGCCCGGCTTCATCTGTGCGACGTCGGAGGCGGTGATCAGCCGAGGGGCGGCGCGCCCGGGGATCAGCGCCGTCGTGATGATGACGTCGACGTCGGCAGCCTGCTCGGTGTAGATCTCCGCGGCGCGGCGGTCGTAGTCCGCGCTGGTGGCTTTGGCGTACCCGTCGGAGGACTTCTCGACCTCCACGTCGACGGGCAGGTAGGTGCCGCCGATCGATGAGACCTGGTCGGCCACCTCGGGGCGCGGATCGGTGGCGCGCACGATCGCGCCCAGACTCGACGCCGCCCCGATCGCCGCGAGCCCGGCGACACCGGCTCCGGCGACGAGCACCTTCGCCGGGGGCACCTTGCCGGCGGCTGTCACCTGACCGGTGAAGAAGCGCCCGAACTCGTTCGCCGCCTCGACCACCGCGCGGTACCCGGCGATGTTCGCCATCGAGCTGAGCACGTCCATCGACTGCGCCCGTGATATGCGCGGCACCGCGTCGAGCGCGATCGCCGTGATCCCCCGCTGCGCGAGCTTCTGGATCAGGTCCGGGCGCAGTGCCGGAGAGAGCAGCCCGATGAGGGTGGCGTTGTCAGCGAGGCGGGCGATCTCGGCATCCGTGGGCGGGTTCACCTTGAGCACGACCGGGCTCGCCCACGCCTCCGCCTGAGAGACCAGGCGGGCGCCGGATGCCGCGTACGCGGCATCCGGGTACGCCGAGCGCTCCCCCGCCCCGATCTCGACGACCACCTCGTAGCCGAGCGTGCTGAGCCTGTGTGCGGTGTCCGGGGTCGCGGCGACGCGCGCCTCCTCCGGCCCTTCCCGCACGATTCCTATCCGCGTCATCGCGTTCCCTCCCACTGGCGTCTTCGCCGGTGGGCTCAGACTACTGAGCGGGCGGAAGGATACGACGGCATCCGGTTCAGATGACACCTCAAGAACACGCCTTCTTACCTTCCAGCGAAATCAGCGCCCTCCGAACGCTATCGCCCCCTCTGAATCGCGCGATTCAGAGGGGGCGAAGACGGCAGGGGTGGTGGAGGGGCTGGCTCAGCGGCCGGACACCTGCCCGAACAGCTTCGCGATCGGAGCGAGCACCAGCGGACGCGCGGCGAACCAGCCACCGGCGATCACGGCCATCGCGAGCACGAACACCCAGAATCCCGTCCAGTTCGCGGCATACGCGGCGCCGTCGACCGATCCCTGAGCGGCGAACATGTGGTTGAGGTTGCGCAGCGCCCCGGTGAGGAACACGAGCGCGACGTGCACGATGATGAACGCGACGAAGTACAGCATCACCGGGAAGTGCAGCGCACGCGCCCACTCGACCGGGTACGCCTTCGACAGCCCCTCGGCCTTCTTCGGCCACAGACCCGACATCCGGAACCCGGTGACGATCGCGAGCGGAGCGGCGACGAACACCGTGACGAAGTAGGCCAGCTGTTGCAGGCTGTTGTAGTTCACCCAGCCGTTGTCGGTCGGCCAGTCGAACGAGAGGTACTGCAGCCCCGCCGACAGCGCGTTCGGGAAGACATCCCAGCTCGTCGGCACGATGCGCGCCCAGTGGCCGGTGGTGAACAGCAGCGCGACGAAGACGACGCCGTTGATGATCCACAGCAGGTCGAGTGCCTGGTGGAACCAGAGTGTGAGGCTGATCTTGCCCTTGGCGTTGCGTCGCGGCGTCCAGAACACCGTCGGCCGCTTCTCGCTGCGCACGCGCAGGCCCGAGCGGATGATCAGCACCATGAGGAACATGTTGAAGAAGTGCGCCCAGTTCGCCCACGGCGCGAAGCCCGGCTCGACGTCGACGGCCGGGTGGTACTCGCCCGGGTAGGCCGCCAGGAAGTCCTGCATCAGCGGGAGGCTGAGGAATGCGCGGACGAGGAAGACCGCCGCGACCGCCACCAGGCCGAGGGATGCCAGTCCCAACAGCCCTCCGATGGCCCGCGGCCACCCCGGCCGCAGAGGCGAGGGCTCGGGCAACGGAGCGGCCGCGTGCCGCGGAGCGCGACCTTGCCACACCGTGCGCGGATACGGCAGCGGGGTCGAGACGTCGGGCCTGGACGCCAAGGCGACGACTTCCTGGCCGGCCGGAGCGTCTACGGGCGCGGCGATCTCTGTCACCGGAGCGGACTCTCTCGCGACGGTCGCGGCAGTCGTCTCCTCGAGGGTCGCAGCCTCCTGGGTCGCAGCCGCTGCCCCGACGTGTGCGGTCACGGGCACGGTGCCGGCCGGAGGCCACGGCTCCCCTCCTGCGACGCGCGGAAGCCCGCGTCGCACCGCGACTCCGGCATCCGCCCCTGCCGCTGCGTGCGCAATCGCCGGGCTCGCCTTTGCGTCGACAGCACGGGATGTCGCCGACGGCACGGCCTGTTCGCGTGAAGGACCCGTGTTCTCGGCGAGATCGCGTTCACTGGACGCGCCGGCCACGGGCTCGGTGGTGGCAGCGGCGACGGATGCCACGACTGCGGCCTCCGCGGGGGGCCAGGGCTCCCCGCCCGGCACGCGCGGAAGTCCGCGCCGCAGGCTCACGCCGGTCGGCGCAGGGGCATCCGAAAGCCGCTCGTCGAGAGCACCGGACGTCGACGACTGCACGGGCTGTTCACGCGAAGGAGCCGTGCTCTCGGCGAGGTCCCGCGCTGTCGTCGGCGAGGTGGGGAGCTCGGCGGGCTGGGCGGATTCGACAGCGTCGGCGGCCTCAACCTCGGTCGCGGGAGGCCACGGCTCGCCGCCCTTCACTCGCGGGAGTCCGCGGCGGATCGATCCGGCCATGGTCACTTCTTCCGGGCTTCGAGCGCCTCGATCAGCTGCGGCACCACGGTGAACACGTCACCGACGATGCCGAAGTCGGCGACGTCGAAGATCGGAGCGTCGCCGTCCTTGTTGATCGCCACGATGGTCTTCGCGGTCTGCATGCCGGCACGGTGCTGGATCGCGCCCGAGATGCCGAGCGCGACGTACAGCTGCGGCGACACCGAGACACCGGTCTGACCGACCTGGTGTGCGTACGGGATGTACCCGGCATCCACCGCCGCGCGCGACGCGCCGACGGCGGCACCGAGCGCGTCGGCGAGCTGCTCGACGAGAACGAACTTCTCCTTCGAGCCCAGGCCGCGCCCGCCCGAGACGACCCGGGTGGCACCGCGCAGCTCGGGGCGCGACGACGTCTTCTCCTCGGCTGCGATCTCGCCGGCGGCGGCGGTCGCGGCGCCGGACGGCGTGACCGCCAGCTCTTCGACCACGGGCGAGGCGACGGCCTCGGCGCGTGCGTCGACCGCTCCCTGCCGCACAGTGATCACGGGCACGCCGAAGGTGGGCGCCGACTCGGTGAGGTACGAGCCGCCGTACACGGAGTGCTGCGCGGTCACACCCTCGTCGTCGCGGGAGACGCCGACCACGTCGACCGAGAGAGCGAGCTTCTCGCGCACGGCGAAGCGGCCTGCGACATCGCGACCGGCGATCGAATTGGAGATGAGCACAGCGTCCGGCTGCACCTGTCGGTAGGCCGCCTGCAGAGCGTCGACGGCGGGCACGGTCAGCGACGATGCGTCACCGGCAGCAGTGAGCACGACCTGCGCGCCGGCTTGAGCCGCCGCGTCGGTGGCCGCCTGGCCGCCCCCGACGATCAGCGCCACCGGCGCTCCTATCGCCGAGGCGGCGCCGATCAGCGCCGCCGTGCTGCTGGCGGCATCGCCGGACGGGTCGACGTCGACGAGGACGAGGATCGACTTCTCGGGGTACGCCATGTCACACCAGCCTGTTCTGCGCGAGGAACTCGACGAGCTGCGCTGCGGCGTCGCCCTCGTCGGTGATCTTGACTCCGGCGGCTCGCGCCGGCTTCTCCGCGACGCTCGTCATGATCGTGCGGGGAGCAACGGCCGGGTCGGCCGAGACGCCGAGGTCCGCCAGCGAGAGCACCTCGAGGGGCTTCTTCTTCGCGGCCATGATGCCCTTGAAGTTGGGGAATCGGGCATCCGGAAGCGCCTCGGTGATGGAGATGACCGCCGGCAGCGGCACCGTCACATCTTGTGTGCCCGCGTCGCCGGCGCGGGTGCCGGTCAGCTGCCCGTCGCCGATCTCTACCGCGCTGAGTGCGGTCGCCTGCGCCCAGCCGAGGTGCTCGGCGAGCATCGCGGGGATGACGCCGCCGACTCCGTCGGTCGACAGGTTGCCGGTGATGACCAGGTCGGGCTCGCCGCGGGGGATCGCGGCGGCGAGCACCTCTGCGGTGAGAGTGAGGTCGGCGCCGCGCAGCTGCTCGTCCACGACGTGGACGGCGGAGCCTGCGCCGATGGCCAGCGACCGGCGGACGGATGCCGTGGCGGATTCGGGAGCCATCGACAGGCTCACCACCTCGGTTCCCGGGTTCTTGTCGGCGTACGACAGCGCCACCTCGAGCGCCCGCTCGGTGATCTCATCGAGCACGACATCACCCGCCGATCGATCAGCCAGACCGGTCTCGAGATCGAGCTTGCGGTCTCCGTAGGTGTCGGGCACTTCCTTCACCAGGACGTAGATCTTCATCGAACCTCCCTCACGCAGGTTCGATCCTACCCGCGTGATCATCTGGAATCAGGTGTCACTACCAATGATACTGAGTGTCGCACGCAGGCGGGCCGGCTTGCCGATACCGTTGACCCATGGCTCGTCCCCGCCCGCTTCCCATCGACCCTCTCGCCGAGGCGAAGCGGCAATGGCTCGCGCATGGCTGGACCGATGCGGCGGAGGGCATGGCCGTGGTGACCTCGGTCATGCGGGCGCAGCAGCTTCTGCTGGCCCGGGTGGATGCCGCTCTCAAGCCCTTCGAGGTGACGTTCGCCCGCTACGAGGTGCTGCGTCTGCTCGCGTTCAGCCGCACCGGCACGCTGCCGCTGTCGAGCGTCGTCGCTCGCCTGCAGGTGCACGCCACCAGCGTGACCAGCACCGCCGAGCGTCTGGTGCGCGACGGTCTCGTTCGCCGCGACCCGCACCCGCACGACGGCCGCGCCGCATTGCTGACTCTGACCGACTCGGGCCGAGACCTCGTCGAGCGCGCCACCGCCGCACTCAACACCGAGGTGTTCTCCTCCCCCGGGCTCGACGCCGACGACGCGGCGTCGCTCGTCGGAATCGTCGCGCGCCTGCGCAAGAACGCCGGCGATTTCACCGACCCGCGGCCGCTGCCCGACCCGCTCTGACCCCTGTCGCGACGACGACCGGGCATCTAGGGTCACCGGCATGAGCGAACTGAGGCTGCTCGTGCCCGGCCGCGCCCCGCAGCCGCACCCCGCAGCCGCGCCGGCCCCAGCCCGCGAGACTTGGGTTCCAGCACGAAACAGTGCTCCAGAGGCGCCGTCTCGTGCTGGAAAGCAAGTCTCGCGAGGATCGCCCGGCGCGCGATGCGTGCGCTCAGTCGCCCTCGTAGACGTAGTGGTCGAAGCGCTCGGGCACGCGCATCCGCTGCCAGGCGAGCTCCTCGTCGCGGCGTGAGCGGTCGCCCGGGAACGCCTTGGCCGTGTAGCGGGGCACCTGCCTGGCGTGCCCGGCCATGTGCGCGACGGCCGCCGCCTGCCCGCACACGCGAGCGGCGGCGATGGCGTTCGGATCCCTCGATTCGCGGGCTGCGGCGTGGCAGGCGAAGGCGCGCTCTCGCACCTCGTCGATGCCGAGTTCGCCGCGCAGGAACGCCTGCGCGGCGTCGAGGGCATCCCGGGGACGGCTGTCGTTCGGTCGTTCGGCAAGGAACAGCGGCAGCATCCGCTCGGCGCAGGCCACCGTCCACTGCACGAGCTCGCGGCGGTCGCCCTCTGAGAGGGTCAGGTCGTCGTCGTCAGGCAGTGCGTGCATGGCGATTCTCATCGGTGCTGGAAATGAGGGGGGCGCTTCTCACGGAACGCGGCCATCCCCTCCTTCTGGTCCGCCGTATCGAAGAGTGCGGCGAACTGGCGCTTCTCGACGTCGAGGCCTGCTTCGAGGGTGGTCTCCATCGCGGCATCGAGAGTCGCCTTGGCCGCGTACAGCGACGGCAGCGACTTGGATGCGATCGTCTCGGCGAGCGAGCTCGCCTCGGCGAGCAGGTCGGCCGCTGGCACAATGCGCGAGACCAGTCCGATCCGCTCGGCCTCGTCGGCCTTGATCAGCCGGCCCGACAGGATGAGCTCGGCCGCCTTGTAGTAGCCGACCGCACGGATCAGGCGTTGCGTGCCGCCCATCCCGGGCACGACGCCGAGGTTGATCTCGGGCTGGCCGAAGGTGGCGGTGTCGGCGGCGAGGATGATGTCGCACATCATCGCCAGCTCGCAGCCGCCGCCGAGCGCGTATCCCGACACGGCGGCGATCACGGGAGTCCTGACCGCGGCGAAGCGGGTCCATGCGCCGAAGTGGTCGGTGTCGAGCATCTCGGCGCCGGTCTTCGACTCCATCTCCTTGATGTCGGCGCCCGCGGCGAACGCGCGCTCCGAGCCGGTCACCACGATCGCGCCGACGCTGTCGTCGGCATCGAAGGCGGATGCCGCAGCCGCGACCTCCTCGGAGACCTGGCCGTTCAGCGCGTTCAGCGCCTCCGGCCGGTTGAGGGTGATCCAGCCCACCCGTCCTCGCTGTTCGACAAGGATCGTCTCGTACTCGGACATGTCGCTCCCCTCCCGCCGCCACATCGCGGCGCCTCCAGTATCTCAGGTCGCCACGGCGTCGCAGCCGTTCCCACCTGAGGCTGCGTTAGACCGTGCCCTCGCGGATGTCGGTGATGATGCCCGAGAAGTCACGACCCGCACCCTCGCCCTCCGCGAATGCGGCGTACAGCTGCTGCGCGAGACGGCCCATCCTGGCATCCGTTCCGGTCTGGTCTATCGCCTGCAGGGCGAGGCCGAGATCCTTCGCCATCAGCGCTCCGGCGAAGCCGGGCTGGTAGTCGCGGTTGGCCGGGCTGGTCGGCACCGGCCCAGGGACCGGGCAGTTGGTCGTGATCGACCAGCACTGACCGGATGCCTGTGAGACCACGTCGAACAGCGCCTGATGCTCGAGACCGAGTCGCTCGCCGAGCACGAACGCCTCGGCGACCGCGATCTGCGACACCGCGAGGATCATGTTGTTGCACACCTTCGCCGCCTGACCGAGGCCCGGCCCGCCGCAGTGCACAATGCGCTTGCCCATCGCCTCGAGCAGCGGCAGCGCCGAGGCGAAGTCCTCGTCGGAGCCGCCGACCATGAAAGCGAGTGTGCCGTTCTCGGCGCCCACCACTCCGCCCGAGACGGGTGCGTCGACATTGCGGTGTCCCGCGGCGATCGCCAGTTCGTGCGCGGTGCGCGCCTCGTCTACGGCGATGGTCGACGATTCGATGAACAGGGTCCCCGGCGGCGCCGCCGCGAGCAGCTCGTCCTGGTATGCGGCGATCACGTGCCTGCCGGCCGGGAACATCGTGATCACGACCTCGGCATCCGCCACCGCCTGGGCGCCGCTGGCGGCGACCGGGATGCCCGCCTCGCGCGCGGCGTCGATCGCGGCGGGCACGAGGTCGAACCCGTGCACGTCGTGCCCCGCCTGCACGAGATTCACGGCCATGGGCAGTCCCATGTGCCCGAGCCCGAGGAAGGCGATGCGGGTCATGATGCGCTCCGCATAGACGCCGAGCCCGCCGGGCGCAGCATCTCGCGTCCGACGATGAGCCGCATGATCTCGTTCGTCCCCTCCAGGATCTGGTGCACGCGCAGATCGCGCACCACCCGCTCGATGCCGTAGTCCTGCAGATAGCCGTAGCCGCCGTGCAGCTGAAGCGCCCGGTTGGCGACCTCGAAGCCCGCATCGGTGGCGAAGCGCTTGGCCATGGCGCAGCGCATCGTGGCATCCGGAGTCCTCTCGTCGACCGCCTGCGCACCGTCGCGCACCATCAGGCGCGCGGCCTGCAGCTCGGTGCGCATGTCGGCGATCGCGAACAGGATCGACTGCTTCTCGGCGAGTGGCTCGCCGAACGCGACCCGCTCGTGCACGTACTGCACCGCCTTCTCGATCGCCCACTGCGCGCCGCCCAGCGAGCAGGCGGCGATGTTCAGCCGGCCCCCGTTGAGCGCCGACATGGCGATCGCGAAGCCGCGCCCCTCCTCCCCGAGCAGGGCGGATGCCGGAACCCGAACTCCGTCGAAGATGACCTGGCGGGTGGGCTGGGCGTGCCAGCCCATCTTCTTCTCGTTGGCGCCGAAGCTGAGGTTCTCGGCATCACCGGGCACGAGGAACGCCGAGATGCCCTTCGCGCCGGAGCCCTGATCGCCGGTGCGCGCCATGACGACGTAGACCCCGGCCTCGCCCGCACCCGAGATGAACTGCTTCACACCCGTGATCAGGTAGCCGTCGCCGTCGCGAACGGCGCTGGTGGCGAGGTTCGCGGCATCCGATCCGACACCCGGCTCGGTCAGGCAGTAGCCGCCGAACTCCTGCATCGCAGTCAGCGCCGGCAGCCACTGCGAGCGCTGATCGTCGTCGCCGTAGGTGTCGATCATCCACGCCACCATGTTGTGGATGGAGATGTACGCGGCGACCGCCGGGTCGCCCTTGGCGAGCTCCTCGAAGATGGCGACGGTGTCGGTGCGGCTCAGCGCGGTTCCGCCGAACTCCTCGCCGACGTAGATGCCGCCCAGGCCCAGTTCGCCGGCTCGGTGCAGCGACTCTCGCGGGAAGATGTGCTTCTCGTCGCGCTCAGCGGCGAAAGGTGCGAGTTCGGTCTCGGCGAACTCACGCACGGCGCCGAGGATCGCCTCGCGCTCTTCGGCGGTGACGGTGGTGGGTTCGATCATGGTCATGGCTGCGGCTCCTAGGACATCGTGGGGATGACGAAGCTCGCGCCGTCGCGCACCCCATGCGAGGGCCAGCGGCTCGTCACCGTCTTGGTCTTCGTGTAGAACCGGAAGGCGTCGGTGCCGTGCTGGTTCAGATCGCCGAATCCGCTGCGCTTCCATCCGCCGAAGGTGAAGTACGCGATCGGCACCGGGATCGGCACGTTCACGCCGACCATGCCGACGTTCACGCGGGCGGTGAAATCGCGCGCGGCGTCGCCGTCGCGGGTGAAGATCGACACGCCGTTGCCGTACTCGTGGTCGGATGCCATCGTCAGGGCCTCTTCGTAATCGGCGGCACGCGCGATGACGAGCACCGGGCCGAAGATCTCCTCGCGGTAGATCGCCATGTCGGTGGTGACGTGATCGAACAGGGTGGGTCCGAGGTAGAAGCCCTCCTCATGGCCGTCGACGGAGAAGCCGCGGCCGTCGGCGAGCAGAGTGGCGCCCTCGTCGACGCCCTGCTGGATGTAGCCGGTGACCCGGTTCACGGCATCCCGTGTGACGAGCGGGCCGTAGTCCACCCCCGCCTCGAGCGATGGGCCGACCTTCAGCTCGGCGACGCGCTCGGTGAGCTTGGCCGCCAGGGCATCCGCTGTCTCCTCCCCCACCGGCACCGCGACCGAGATCGCCATGCAGCGCTCGCCCGCCGAGCCGAATCCGGCGCCCATCAGGGCGTCGGCTACCTGATCGAGGTCGGCGTCAGGCATCACGATGAGGTGGTTCTTCGCCCCGCCGAAGCACTGGGCGCGCTTGCCGTTGGCGGTCGCGGTCGTGTAGATGTACTCGGCGATCGGGGTGGAGCCGACGAAGCCGACCGCCTGGATGCGCGGGTCGGTGATCAGGGCATCCACCGCCTCCTTGTCGCCGTGCACGACGTTGAAGACGCCGGCGGGAAGACCCGCCTCGACGAAGAGCTCGGCGAGCTTGACCGGCACGGAGGGGTCGCGCTCGCTGGGCTTGAGCACGTAGGTGTTGCCGCAAGCGATGGCAGGCCCGGCCTTCCACAGCGGGATCATGGCGGGGAAGTTGAATGGCGTGATGCCCGCCACCACCCCCAGCGGCTGGCGCATCGAGTAGACGTCGATGCCGGTGCCGACGCCGGTGGAGTACTCCCCCTTGAGCAGGTGCGGGGCTCCGATGCAGAACTCGATGACCTCGAGGCCGCGCTGCACGTCACCCTTGGCGTCTTCGAAGGTCTTGCCGTGTTCGCTCGAGAGCAGGCGGGCGATCTCGTCCATGTCGCGGTTCACAAGGTCGACGAAGCGCATGAGCACGCGGGCGCGCTTCTGCGGGTTGGTCGCGGCCCAGTCGGGCTGCGCCGCCTCGGCGACGTCGATCGCGGCGCGGACCTCGTCGGTCGTGGCGAGGGGAACACGTGCCTGCACGGCTCCCGTGCTCGGTTCGAAGACGTCGGCCATGCGTCCGCCGGTGGCTTCGACGTGCGTTCCGCCTATGAAATGGGGGATCGTACGAGTCATTGTGTGACACTCCTCTGCGCCGTCTTTGGCACAGTGACCACGATACGCGGCATCCCGAGTAATTACTAGGGACCCCTACTAGCAGTGCAGCGGCGCGGCCTCGTCCGCTCACCAGTTCAACTTTTCTTGGGTTCCCTCTTCCCTCTCAGCGTTTCTCCAGGTAAACCCGTATAGGTCCGCCCCGATCGGGGTGGTTCATTTCGCACCGTTGCGAGACCCCTGCGCGACGGTGTCCGGAGGGAGAAGCAATGTCACAACGGACTGCCCCAGCGCGACGACGCGCGGTGGCTGCAACGTCCGCCTTCGTGATCGCAGCCGCGGGCCTCACGGCCCTCGGCAGCGCGACCGCGACGGCGGCCCCGTCGCCCGACAGCAGGGCGCCACTGGCGGCGCCCGAGATCGGAGCCGGCGAGTACTACATGAACTACGTCGCTCCGCGCACCGACAGCATCGTCGAGGTGCCCGCCGACACGCCGATCGCCGACACGAGTGGTCGGCAGAAGCGCTCGGTGAGCGGAAAGGCACTCGAGCGGGCCGAAGCCCACGACCAGAAGTTCGCTTCCGGCAACCCCAAGGCAGCAGCGCAGCTGGCCAAGACCGAGGCGAAGTCCCTGAAGACGGGAAAGAGCCCCAAGCAGCTGAAGAAGGCGAAGACCACGCAGCAGGCGAAGCTGCTCACCATCCTCGTCGAGTTCGATGGCACCGACGACTTCAGCGACCAGTACGTGCCCACCGAGTTCGGTGCCACCGACTGCAAGCCGGGCAGCGTGCAGGGTCCGACGCTGCACAACAACATCCCGAACCCGGCCGACAGCGAGCACCTCGACAACAACTCGATGTGGGTGCCGGACTTCTCGAGTGAGCACTTCAACAAGATGCTGTTCACCGAGGAGGGCATCACCGAGCGAGTGCGCACAGATCTGACGGGTCCCGACGGCAAGCCCGGCTTCGACATCTCGGGCTACACCATGAAGAACATGTACGAGGAGATGTCCCGGGGCGGATACTCGCTCAGCGGATCCGCGACCGAGTGGGTCACGGTGCCGCACTCCGAGGGCTACTACGGCGCCACCGTCTGCCACAAGAACGACGCCGGCGAATGGGAGGCCGGGGCGATGCAGGACATGCAGGGGCACCCCGACAACCCGCTCGGACCGGGTCAGCTGCCGATCGACGCCGTCGCCGCCGTGGCGGCTCAGAACCCGGACTTCCCCTGGGCCGACTACGACATCGAAGACCAGGGCGACCGTGACGGCGACGGCAACGTGCTCGAGCCGGACGGCGTGATCGACCACGTCGTGCTCGTGCACGCCGGCGCCGACAAGTCCGGCGGCGGCGGGGCCGAGGGCACCTACGCCATCTGGGCGCACTCCTCGGCTGTGGCCGGCGGTGCGACGATCCCCGGCACCGATCTGAAGATCTCCAACTACATCGTGCAGCCCGAGGACTCGGGGGTGGGCGTGTTCGCCCACGAGTACGGCCACGACCTGGGTCTGCCCGACCTGTACGACACGTCGAACGCCGGCAACTCCGACATCGACTTCTGGGATCTGATGAGCTCGGGCTCCCACTCGGGTCCGATCTTCCAGTCGATGCCCACGCACATGGGACTCTGGGACAAGTGGATCCTCGGCTGGGTCGAGCCGGAGGTCGTGAACCCCGGCGAGCGCTCGCGCACGATCAAGGTCGGCCAGACCTCGCGCCCGAAGAAGGGCACCGAGGACGGCATCAAGGTGAATCTGCCCGACAAGAAGATCGTGCTGACGACCCCGCACAGCGGTGCGGACATGTGGTACTCCGGCGCCGACCAGAGCTGGGCCGACGTGACGCTCAGCCGCTCGATCGACGACGTGCCGGCAGACGCACAGTTCTGGATGTGGAACGACTACGTCATCGAAGAGGACTGGGACTTCGGCTTCGTCGAGGTGTCGACCGACGGCGGCAAGACGTGGGGCGAGCAGAAGGTCTACGACGAGGCCGGCAACCTGGTCTCGACCGACGACGGCTACTCCGACCCGAATGGTCGCCTGAAGGACTTCGGCGGCAAGAAGTACGGTCTCACCGGATCCACCGACGGATGGCGCCACGACTACATCGATCTGACCGCGTTCGCCGGTCAGGACATCCAGGTGCGTCTGCGCCAGGCGACCGACGCGGCGTTCGAAGAGCGCGGTTGGTTCGCCGACGACTTCGCCCTGACCAGCGGTGACACCGCGGTCTGGACGGACGACGTCGAGAACGGCGACAACGGATGGACCGCCACCGTCGGCACCTGGACCGACACGACCGGGACCGGCTGGCACCACGACAGCGGCACGCAGATCAAGGCGCAGTACTACCTGGTCGAGTGGCGCAACCTCGACGGCTTCGACGAGGGCCTGAAGTACGGCTACACCACCGTGTACAGCGACGAGGCATGGAAGGTCGAGAAGGTGCCGTACAACGCACCGGGCGCGCTGGTCTGGTACCGCGACACCACCTACGGCGACACCAACCATGTCGCCGCCAACCACACGGCCCTGCCCAGCTGGGGCGCCAAGGGCGGCCTGCTTCTCGTCGACAGCCACTTCGACCCGCTGCGCCGCACCGGCGCACAGGCCGCGATGGACCCGTCGCCGTTGAAGAACATCTCCAGCCGTGCACAGAGCTCGAATGCGGCGTTCGGCACCCAGCCGACGTACTCGTTCAAGGACTGCTCGGTCGATGGGAACTACAACGAGGCGTGCACCACGCTCGCCCCACAGCCGGCGGTGAGCACGTTCACCGACGACAAGGGCTGGGTGCCCGGCATCGAGGTCCGCGGCGAGGACCTCTACTACCGGCTGCGCGACGCCTCGGTCGTCGTGCCGTCGGTCGGCGACGCCCCGTACACCACTCGCGTGGTGAACGCGGACGGCTCCCCGGCGACAGACCTCTACGGTCTCGATCTGGGCGGCACCGTGCTGGGCAGCGGCAACCCGGCTGACGCGGGCGTCGGCTACGGCACGGTGATCACCGTGAAGAAGTCGATGCAGCACGACACCGCAGCCCTCATCTCGGTCACGCCTCCCCAGGTCAAGTGATCATCATCCACTGACCGCACCAGGAAGCGCCGGTCACCCCCTCGGGTGACCGGCGCTTCTCTGTTGATCCGGATGCTGTGATCCGTCCCGCCGACTTAGTCGACCTCGGCGTCGGCGGCGACCGCGGCGACTGCGCGGCGGCGCAGGAGCACCAGCCCGGCCCCGAGCACCAGCAGCAGCGTCGCACCGACGACCGCCGCCCACGGCGCCTCGGCGCCCGTGATCGCGAGCTCGCCGTCGGCGGCCGAGCCCGATCCGCCCGCACTGGGCTGACCGGAGTCGCCGCCGGCGCTGGGCTGGCTCGGCTCGGTCGGCTCCGTCGGCTCGGTCGGCTCCGTCGGCTCGTCCTGCGTGTCGACGAGCACCGCCACCGTGCGTGCGGGCACCGTGACCTTGCCGGCCTTGGCATCCCACGTCGTCGTCTTCACGACCGCGTCCGAGCCCTTGGCCTGTGCCGGCGTGAGGCCGAACGAGCGGCCGGCCAGATCTGCGACCGTCTGGGTGACGGCCTTCGGCGAGGCGTTGAAGATCACCAGGGCGCCGTCGAGAGCCGGATCGACGTCAGCACCCACGAGGTCGTCGATCTGCATCGTGATGACGCCGGGAGTGGCATCCGCTCCCCCGTTGGGGAAGGAGACCTTCTGCTCGATCAGCTTCGCCGACCCGAGGCGCAGCAGGCCGACCTCGCCGCGCACGCGCAGCAGGTCGAGGGCACTCGCCTCTGCAGCGGCGATGTCGGCAGGCTTCGGCTTGAGCGCCGCGTTCTCGAGCAGCGGGCGCATGATGCCCCACTTCTCTTCGTTGTCGGCGGCCATCGGCAGACCGGATCCGAACGTCGACTCCTTGCCCGTCCAGTCGATGCGGTTGAACCAGTCGCCGGAGTCGTAGCTGTTGCGGTCGAGCGACTTCGAGCGCAGCAGCTCGGTGCCCGCATGCCAGAACGACGGCGACTGCGACAGCGTCACCGTGGCGAGCGACAGCGTGTTCATGCGCACCCGGTCTGCCATCGAGGTGCCGACCGGCAGCTTGAAGACCGACAGGTCGTACAGCGTCTCGTTGTCGTGCGCGTCGACGTAGTTGATGACCTCGTCGGGCTCGTCGGCGTACCCGGCGCGGGAGCCGCGGTAGTCGATGTCGTCGCCCGAGGTGACCTTGCCATCGCTGGTCGTGAAAGCGAAGTCGCGCAGGTTCCCGACCAGGCCCAGCTTGACCAGGTCGGTCTCGTGGCCGAGGTCGGCGAGCGCCTGCTCGGCGCTGCCGTTGATGGCGTTGCCGTTCGGGTCGGTGCCGAGACCGGTGCCGAAGCCCTGACGGAAGGTCGACGAGCCGTCGACCGGGCTGCCGCCATGCACGGCGTCGCGCAGCCGGTCGTTGAACGTGCCGATTCCCGTGCCGCCGAGCTGCCCCTGCGTGGCCTGCTCGAACAGCGCGTTGTCAGCGACCTCGCCGAAGTTCCAGCCTTCGCCGTAGAGGAGGATCGACTTGCCGTCGACCCCGTCTTCCTTCACGGTGAGGGCGTCGAGCGCCTTGCGCACAGCGCGCATGTTGGCCGTCGAGTGGTGCCCCATCAGGTCGAAGCGGAAGCCGTCGACCTTGTAGTCACGCGCCCAGGTGACAACCGAGTCGACCATCAGCTTCTGCGCGACCGAGTGCTCGGTGGCGACGTTCTCGCAGCACGTGGAGGTCTCGACCGCACCCGCCGCGTTCAGGCGGTGGAAGTAGCCGGGAACGACTCGGTCGAGCACCGAGCGGTCTGCCTGGCCCGACTCGGCGGTGTGGTTGAACACCTGGTCGAGCACGACCTGCAGGCCCATGCCGTGCAGGGCACCGACCATCGAGCGGAACTCCGCCACGCGCGCGCCGCCGTCGGGGTTGACCGCGTACGAGCCCTCGGGAGTCGAGTAGTGGTACGGGTCGTACCCCCAGTTGAAGCCGTCCTTGGCGGCGACCGCCGCCACGCACTCCTGCTGCGCGGGGTCGGCCGGACCGTACGAGCGCAGGTCGCAGTCAGGCTGAGCCTGCTTCGTCCGGTTCTCTTCGATCGTCGCGATGTCGAACGACGGCAGCAGGTGCACGGTGTTGATGCCCGCGTCCGCGAGCTGGCGCAGCTGCTTCGCACCGGCTCCGTCGCGCGTGAACGCGAGGTAGGTGCCGCGCTCCGCCTCGGGCACGCTCTTGTCGCCGACCGAGAAGTCGCGGATGTGCAGCTCGTAGATCGCGCGGTCGACCGAGCGGGCGACGACCGGGGCCTTCGTCTTGCTCCACGCCTTCGGCTGGAACGCCTTGTCGTCGAGGCTGATGGCGACGGAGCGCTCGGAGTTCTCGGTGAGCGCGACCGAGTACGGGTCGGTGACCCGGTTGGTCTCGACCTTGCCGGTGGTCGGCGCGTACACGACGACCTCCCACAGGTACTCGTCGTTCTTCAGCGCCTTCTTGCCCTTGACCGTCCAGACGCCGGATGCCCGGTCGTACGCGGCCGTGTGACGGGTGGGCTGCACGTCGGCGCCCGCCCCCGCGTCCCACGTGAGCAGCGTCGCGCTCTGCGCGGTCGGCGCCCACAGGCGGAAGGTCGGGTTGACTCCCTTGAAGGTCACGCCGAGGCGCTGGTCGTCGACCTCGTCGGCGTAGAGGTCGTCGAGCACGCCGGCGATCTGCACACCGGTGAACGCGGTGAGAGCACCAGAGGTGTCGCGCTGCGCGACGGCCAGCTGGCCCTTCAGAAGGGTGGCTGCATCAGCATCCGGAACCTGAAGCGCGAGATAGCCGGCCAGCGCGGGGAAGCGCTTCTTCTGCGCGTCGGTGAGTCCGCCGTCGATCACGTTCAGCGCGATCGGCTCGGCGCCGGTCACGTCGCCGTCGGCGACCTTCACCGAAGCGTCAGCCGACGCGTACAGCTGGTAGGCGGCACGGTCGGGCGAGCCGAGCTTCGCCGGCCAGGCGATGGTGCGCTCGTCGATCCACTGCGCGCGCTGCTCGCCGGTGCCGGGGAGCGGCGAGTCGTCGCTGGTCACCTCGAGCACGTGCGTGTCGAGGGTGTAGCGGAACGATGTGACCTTGCCCTCGGTGGCGCTGAACGAGATGTTCGCACCGCCCGCAGCGCCGTCGGCACCGTAGTTCTCGTCCCAGCTGAGACCGTGCGCGACCTTCAGCTCGTAGGCGCCGGTGGGCAGCTCGGAGCTCGAGAACTCGTACACGCCGTCGCGGTCGCCGTCGGCCATGAGGGTGGCCAGGCAGTCGGGCATCCAGTCGCCCGAGCAGCCGAGCTCATCCTGCAGCGAGCCGGGCAGGGTCACGATCGGGCCCTCGGCGCTGGACTGCACGATGTTCGTGCGCGGGTCGAAGTAGAACGAGATCTTGCCGCCCTTGTGCGAGACGGCGACGTTGGGGCCGTCGAGCACGCCGTTCGCGCCGTAGTTGACCGCCCAGCTGCCGTCGATCGCGGCCTTGTACTCGTAGTCACCGGCAGGCAGGTCGAACGTGCCGGCCCAGATACCGTCGGAGCGCAGCGTCAGCTTCGCCTTCTCGCACGCCGGGTCCCAATCGCCGGCGCAGCCCATCTCGGAGTTCAGGCTGCCGGGCACCGTGACCATCTCGATCGGCGACTCGGGCTTCTCCTCCACCGCGAGCGACACCTGGTTGCCGACCGAGGCGTAGGTGGATGCTGCGGAGTGGTTGCCTGCGGCATCCGTCGTGACGGCGCGGTACTCGACCAGCGTGCCCTTCTTCAGGCCGCGGATGTCGTGGTAGACGCGCGGCTCGGTGTCTTCGGCCGTGCCGAGTGCGTGCCACTCGTCGGATCCGGCGACGCGCCACGAGAAGCTCGTCTGCGCCCACTGGTCGGCGATGTCGGCCTGCACGGGCGCCTGGTCCTTCAGCGCGGCGCCCGCGGCGGGTGCGGCGACGGTGATCGCGGCGGCCTCGGCCGGAGCCGTCACCGTGGCGTCGGCCTTCCACACGACCGCCGACAGGGCCGGCACCGTGATCGAGGTCGCGGCGCCCGCGTCGGTCGAGATCGCCTTCGCGTCACCGTGCAGCACCGTGTACGAGGCGTCGGCGGTGAGGGTCGTGAGGTCGACCGTCTGCGCGGAGGTGGCGTTGTTCACTGCGACCAGGTACTCGACCTTGTCGCTCGCGTCGACGCGGGAGAACGCATAGACGCCGGCGCCCGAGGCCGCGTGGCGCTCGATCTGCGCACCGTCGCTGAGCGCCGGGTGCGCCTCGCGAAGCTTCGACAGCTTGGCGATCTGCGTGTAGAGCGGAGCCGTCGTGCTGTAGCGGTCGACAGAGCCCGCCCGCTCGCCGGTCACGAGCTTCTGGTCGGCGTACTCGGCCACCTTGGTCGCGAACAGCGTCTGACGTGCGTCCTTGTCGCCGCCGGTGCCGGCGAAGCCCTGCTCGTCGCCGTAGTAGATCACCGGCTGTCCGCGGGTGAGGAACATCAGCTCGTTGGCGAGCTCGACGCGCTTCTGCGGGGCGTCGGTGTTGCGCAGGAACGATCCGACACGGCCCATGTCGTGGTTGCCGAGGAACGTCGGCAACGCACTCGCGCTGGTGTCGGGGGTCGTGTAGCGGTCGTCGCCCGCGAACAGCGTCTGCAGGCCCTTGGCGGAGTTGCCCGAGGCGTAGCTGACAGCCGACGACTGGAAGGTGAAGTCGAGCACCGAGTTCATGTCGGTGTCGCGCACGTAGGGCGCGAGCTTGACCGGGTCGGCGTCGTAGACCTCGCCGAACATGAAGAAGTCGTCCTTGCCCTTGCCGTGGGCGTAGTCGAGCACGCCCTTCGTCCACTTCTGCCAGAACTCAAAGTTGACGTGCTTGACGGTGTCGATGCGGAAGCCGTCGATGCCGAGGTCGATCCAGTCCTGGTAGACCTTCACGAATCCGTTAACCACGGTCGGGTGCTCGGTCATCAGGTCGTCGAGGCCGTCGAAGTCGCCGTAGGTGACGGATTCGCCAGACCAGGTCGAGTTTCCGCGGTTGTGGTACAGAGTCGGGTCGTTGAGCCAGGAGGGCGTCTTCGCGTCCTTCTCGGCGTCGGCGACGACCGGCGTGTACGGGAAGCTCGTCTTGGCGTCGAGGGTCGGGAAGTCGTCGGTGCCTGCGTACTCGGCGGGGTCGAACGCCGTGCCGTCTGCCGTCTTGTAGGGCTTGGTCGCCTGATCGATGTATGAGTACTGCTTCTCGCTGTAGTCGATGACGTCGGCGGTGTGGTTGGTGATGATGTCGAAGTACACCTTGATGCCGCGGTCGTGCGCCTCGGCGATGAGCGACTCGAGCTCGGCGTTCGTGCCCAGGTGCGGGTCGATGCGCGTGAAATCGGTGATCCAGTAGCCGTGGTAGCCGGCGCTGGCGTCGGCCCCGGTGCCCTGCACCGGCTTGTTGGCGAAGCTGGGGGTCAGCCAGATGGCGGTGGTGCCGAGGCCATCGATGTAGTCGAGGTTCTCGCGAAGGCCTGCGATGTCGCCGCCCTGGTAGAAGCCCTTGTTGGTCGGGTCGAAGCCGGTGGCGAGACGGTCGCCATCGATCGATCCGGTGTCGTTCGAGGTGTCGCCGTTCGCGAAGCGGTCGGTCATCACGAAGTAGAACTGCTCGTCGGCGCCTGCCTGGCGCACGGGCTTCGAAATCAGGGCGTCGTCGTCTGCCGTGTAGCCCTTCTTCAGGCTCTCGACCTCGACGCCGACACGCTTGATGTTGTCGTCGAACGTGAAACGCAGCGTCGAGGGGCCGCCCACGGTGAGCGGGATGTTGTCGCCGGTACCGTCGAGCCCGTACGCCTCGTCCCACGCGTCATCGAGCGCGACCTTGTACTCATAGCTGCCGGCGGGCACCTCGAACGACGCCGAGTAGATGCCCTCGGCGCCGGTCGGGGTGAGCTCGGTCGCCGCGCAGTCGGGCGCCCAGTCGGCTGCGCAGCCGAGCTCCGACTGCAGGTCGCCGACGAGGGCGACGGTGCGGTCGGCTGCCACGGCCGGCGCCGCGAGCGCACCGAAGGAGGACAGACCGGATGCCACGAGAGCGGCGGTCGCGAGCAGGGCGGTACGGCGTAGGGAGGTCTTCTTCGACACAGGGACTCCGTCAGGAAGGGCGCGGCGGCGCGCCGGTGGCTGTGCTGCGAAGGTAACAGCCCTCCGCGTCGTTGTGCAAGCGCTTCCAGCATCCGGATGTCGGGAATCCGGCGCGCTCGACCGCCGCCTCCAGTTCGATGCGCAAGCGCTTCCAGCGGCGACCTGGTGCCGGTACCCGACGCCTCCCGGTCACCCGACCCACCCCGCGAGACTTGTCTTCCAGCATGAGACCGGCGTTCTGGAGCCCTGTCTCGTGCGGGAACGCAAGTCTCGCCGGGGGGCGGGGGCAAGGGGGCGGGGACAAAAGAGCGGGGGCAGGGCGAGAGGGCGGGTGCGCCCCGAGGATTGGGGCGCCGTTCACCCCGATGTCACCTGGGCCGCGTAGAAAAGTCTGTGCGCGGCGACAGAGCGAGACCGGATCGGGTGCCTGCCTCGGCCGCGCCGTGGTGAGCACCTCGCTCCCACCGCGGTCGCAGACCGCGAGACCCCCGCCGAATCGGGTCGGCGGGGGTCTCTCCCATCAGTGCGGGTGCCGCGCGTGCGAGGCGCTCAGCGACGAAGGTGCGCCTGCACCTTCACCTCGCCGTTGGCGATGCTCACCAGTTTGCCCGGTCCCCCGGCGAAATCGAGCGTCGAAGCCCAGACCGTGCCGTTCGAGGATGCGGCCACGCCCACCGCCCCCGGCAGAGCGGCGAACGGCGACACCTGGCCGTCCTTGACGATCGAGATCCCATCGCCGAACAGCTCGGCGACGTAGACCCGGTTCGCGGCGATGGAGAGGCTGGTCGGCCCGGAGAAGCCGGATGCGACCTGGCTGAGCGCACCGGTGCGGCTGTCGATCCGCCAGAGCGCGCCGAGAGACGCCGACTCCCCCGGAAAGCCGGGCAGCGTGGTCACGTAGATCGCGCCTCCCGGGCCGACGGCGACGCCGGTCGGGACCGGTTCGGCGTAGTAGACGTCTCCGATCGCGCAGTCCCCGAGCCCCAGCATCCCGGCCGTCTCTGCGGTGAGGGTGACCGGAACCGGTGGCAGCACCGCGAGCGTGCTGATCTCTCCCTTGTCGCTGACCTGGTACACCGCGTTGGAGGCGGCATCGGCGACCAGCCAGCCCCTGTGCCAGGCGGCGACGCCGTAGACATGAGAGTCGTACAGGCCGGTGTAGGCCGTGCCCGCAGCGCAGCTCGTCGGGTCCGTGACGCCGTACGCATTGCCCGCATCGGGGTTGTTCGCATCCTCGTACGCCCGCAGATCGACGTATCGGGTCCCGCTGCGCGGGTCGCGGATGTTCAGGCCGCTCTCGGTGATGACGGGCGGCTCCGCGCCGCCGTCCTCGACCGAGGATCCGTAGGCCATCCACGAGCCGCGCGTCGCGAGGCCGGCGAGCCCCGGAACGCCCTCGACGATGGGAGCGATGCTGCCGTCCGGCTGCAGCTGTCCGACGGTGCCCGTCCCGCCGTCGGCGACGAGCAGGCGGTGACCTTCCACGGCGAGACTGAACGGCGCCGCGAGCTGCGTCGACCATTCCTTCACCACCGGCGTCCGGTCGGCTGCCGACGCGAGCGCCGGCGTTGTGAGAGCGAGAGCCGAGAGGGCGCTCACTGCGATGAGTGCACGACGAACGCGCATGATGCCTCCGATTCCCGGTCCGGTTTCCACGCCGGACCGTGTTCAAACCGGGCGGAGCCTCCCCAGCAGACGTCCGGATGCCGATGAACCGACCTCGATGTCGGTTCGCCGACATCCTCCTCCGCGCTTCGTCGAAGTTCAAGAGCCTCCGTCCGACGCCTCGGAGACAGGGTCGACCGCGTGGTGCGACGGCGTCAGAGCCGCTCGAGGACGAGGGCGTTGGCCATGCCGCCGCCCTCGCACATCGTCTGCAGACCGAGACGGCCGCCGGTCGCCTCGAGGTGATCGAGAAGAGTGCCGAGCAGGCGGGTGCCCGAGGAACCGAGGGCGTGGCCGAGCGCGATGGCACCGCCGCGCGGGTTGAGCTTCGCCGGGTCGGCACCGAGCTCACTGGCCCAGGCGAGCGGCACCGAAGCGAAGGCCTCGTTGACCTCGTAGGCGTCGAGATCGTCGATCGTCAGACCCGCGCGCTCGAGCACGCGACGCGTGGCGGGGATCGGCCCGGTGAGCATCAGCATCGGGTCGTCGCCGATCACGTCGAACGCGCGGAAGCGGGCACGCGGGGTGAGACCGAGCTGCTCGGCGCGGTCGGCGCTCATCATCAGCGCGGCGGATGCCCCGTCGGTGAGCGGCGAGGAGTTTCCCGGCGTGATCGACCACTTCAGATCGGGGAATCGTTCGGCGAGCGCATCCGTGCGGAAGGACACCGGCAGCCCCGCCAGCTTCTCGGCCGTCGTCCCCTCGCGCACGGTCTCGTCGGCTCTGACATCCGGAGCCTCAGGCACCGCGACAACGGTGCGGTCGAAGAATCCGTCCCGCCAGGCCTGTGCAGCGCGGGCGTGCGACCGGGCCGCGTACGCGTCGAGCCGGTCGCGGTCGAGACCCCAGCGCTGCGCGATGAGCTCAGCGCTCACACCCTGATTCACCAGCCCGTCCGGATAGCGCGCCCGGAGCCGCGGCGACATCGGCGTGCCGCCCGCTGCGGAGGCACCGAGCGGCACGCGGCTCATCGACTCCACTCCACCGACGATGACGATGTCGCTCTCCCCGGCCGCGATCCCCGCGGCGGCGAAGTGCACGGCCTGCTGACTCGAACCGCACTGCCGGTCGATCGTCGTCGCCGGCACCGTCTCGTCGAAGCCCGCCGCGAGCACGGCCTGCCTGGCGATATTCATGGCCTGATCGCCCACCTGGCTGACGCAGCCGAGCAGCACGTCGTCGACCTGCCCCGACTCGATCCCATTGCGCTCGAGCAGGCTCTGCAGCACACCGGCGGCGAGATCGACGGGATGCACGCCCGACAGCATCCCCCCGGGCTTGCCCCGACCCACCGGGGTGCGGACGACGTCGACGATCACGGCTTCGCTGCTCATGGCTCCATCCTGCCCCGATCAGATGCTGGCCGTCGCCGGGCGGCGATCAGGCGGTCAGGAACGGGGCAGGTGCGAGAGGGTCGGCGAGTAGTCGATCGAAGGCGGCGTCCGCGGCGCCGATCAGCAGGCGATCGGCGCCGAGAGCGGCGGATGCCAGCTGCAGGCCCTCCGAGGGCGCGGCGAGCGCCTGAGCGCGCACGGCCTCATCGAACGACTTGCGGTCCAGGTCGCGGAGCACCGCGAGGAAACCGCCGAGCACGATCATCGAGGGGTTGAGCACATTGACGGCGTTGCGCAGAGTCGCGGCGAGGATCCGGCGCTGCCGCGCGGCCTCCTCACTCGCCTGCACAGCGGAGCTGTCGGCCAGGGCGAGGGCGAGCTCGTCGTCGTCCGCCCCTCCCAGACCCGCCGACGCCAGCAGCCGGGCGCGGTTGACCTCGTCTTCCAGCACCCCGTCATCGACACGTCGATCCCTGGCATCCGCGATGCACGCCGCCGTCTGCCCCCATTCGCCGGCGTACCCGCCCGCCCCGCCGATGAGCTGACCGTGCAGGATCAGTCCGCCGCCGATGCCGCTGGCGCCGCCGTTGAGGTACACCACGTCGGCGTGCTCCCGCGCCGCCCCGAACAGCCGCTCGGCGCGCGCCCCGTACGATGCGTCGTTTCCGACCGCGACCGGCAGCCCCAGCGCCGCGGATAGAGGACCGCCGATCTCGGCATCCCGCCAGCCGAGGTGAGGGGCCAATCGCACGATGCCGTCGGCCATGCGCACCAGGCCCGGCACCGCCACGCCGGCGCCGATCACCCGGCACCCCTGCAGATCACCGCTCCACCCGTCGACCACCCGCGCGACCACGTCGATCACCTCATCGACGTCGGGCCGGGTGACCGCGACGCGCGCGCGACGGCGCACCACGCCGCCCAGCGATACCGCGCCGACCTCGACCGCATCGATCTCGGGGTTGATGCCGATGGCGACCACGTCACGGCTCGGCGCGACGATCGGCGAGGGCCGACCGACCCGCCGGGTGGGATCGGGGTCGTGCTCGTCGACGAGACCCGCCTCGGCGAGACGGGAGACGAGGTCGCTGACCGTCGATCGGTTCAGCCCCGTCTCGGCGGTGATCACCGCGCGCGAGCGCGGTCCGCTGTGGTGCACCAGTCGCAGCACCTCGCCGAGGTTGGTGCGCCGTACGCCCTCGACCGTCGTGGCGCGTTCGCTCATGCTTGGTCCGCTTTCTGCCGCCGTCGATCCCCAGGCTACCGAGGAGCGGGCCGCTCGGTCACTGCTCGACGCCGACCGGTGCGTATTCGAACGTCTCGATCGCCAGCTGCCCCTGGGCGACGCGCCCCGAGCTGCTCGCGCACACCCCGAGCCACAGACCCAGGAACCCGCCCGTCGACGACGCGTCGAGCTGCCGCGCGTCGACCGTCGCGAGCGAGAGCCCGTCGTGCAAGAACTCGAGCTCGTACCCGCGGGCGTGCAGGTGCAGCTCGATCCGCGCGTGGTCGGGCAGAGTGCGCGAGGCGAGCTGAGCCTCGTCGCCAGCGCGCACGTGCACGACGCTCAGCACCGCGCCCGCAGCCGTTCGCGTCACGACGGCCGCGGCGTGGTCCTGCTCCGACTGGCGCACGACCAGCGCACCGCTCTCGCCCTCGGCCAGCCCGCCGATGTCCAGCACGCAGCGCACGTCGGCGTCGGAGTGCTGCTGCCGGATGCCCAGGAACGCCACGGTCGTGGCATCCCGCAGCGTCGCCGATCGCACCGGCATCCGCCAGGTCTCGCCGTCCGCCGAGCCGATCTCCGCCGGGAGCGCGCGCAGCGCCGTCCACCGCGCATCCTGCGGGAGCACGGCGCCCGCCCGGCGATCGTCGGGCTGCCAGCTTCCGGCCGGAGCGGCCTGCGTCGCCCATGGCGCCGCGATCTCGTGCGGCAGCACCCCCTCGCCGGGAGCGAAGACGGGCCACCCGTTCTGCCATTCGATCGGGCAGAGGAACGTCTCGCGTCCCAGCGGGTAGTGGTGCCCGTCGGCCGCGCGCATCGCGAGCATCAGCGCCTGCCACGAGCCGTCCGGCGCCTGCACGAGGTCGGCGTGCCCCGCCCCGATCACGTCCGTACGGCGGCCGAGATGACGGTGCGTGAAGACGGGATTCGCCCTATTGCCCTGATAGGGACCGGTCACCGCGGCGGCCCTGGCCACGCTCACGGCGTGGTGGAATTCGGTGCCGCCCTCGGCTGCGACGAGATACCATTCGCCGTCGATCGGGTACAGGTGCGGGCCCTCCGCCCACACCGCACCGTGCACGGCCCCTCGCCAGATCACGTGCTCGTCGCCGATCAGCGCGTGCTGCGCGGGAGAGTACTCCCGCACCCAGACCTCGGTCTGGTGGTACCACTCCGGATCGCGCGCGAGGCGCGTGCCGTGCATCCACACGCGTCCGTCGTCGTCGAAGGCCAGCGACGGGTCGATCCCGTCGACGTCCAGCATCACCGGGTCGCTCCACGGACCCTCCGGCTGCTCGGCGGTGACGACGAAGTTGCCTCCTCGGCTCGGATCGGCAGGGTCGACGAGTGTGCACACCACCCAGAACAGGCCGAGACCGTGACGGATCGTGGGCGCGTACAGACCACCCGACGAACGGATCCCATCGAAGTCGAGCATCCCTGAGCGGTCGATGACGTGGCCGATCGTCTCCCACCGCACCAGATCGCGCGAGCGCATCACCGGCAGGCCGGGAAGATACTCGAACGTCGAGGTCACGAGGTAATACCACTCCCCCACCCGGCACACCGACGGGTCGGGATGACAGCCGGGCAGCACGGGGTTGGTGGCGGTCATGCCGGCACCCCCTGCGACACCTCGACGGTCACGACACGACCGTCGCCGCCGGTCACCCGGTGCACGTCCCCGGTGAGCACCATGCGGCGCGGCGTCGTGGCCGCGCCGGGCAGCACCACCCGCTCACGGATGCGCTCGTTCGAGATCGCGCCGCCGGTCGTGCCGGCGAGATCGGCTGCGGGAGCGGATGCCGCGGCATGGGCCGCCGCCCAGACCAGCACCTCCCCCGGTTCGACGACGCGGGTGAGGGTGCGGTCGGTGAAGGCGAAGCGACCGGCGGGCACGTCGAAGCTCACCCGACGGCTCTCGCCCGGATCGACCGCCACCCGCGCGTAGCCGAGCAGCTGCGTGACAGGGCGGGTGACGGATGCCGCGACGTCTCGGCCGTACAGCTGAACGATCTCGTCTCCGGGCAGGTCGCCCGTGTTGGTCACGGTGACCGACGCGGTGAAGCGGCCGTCGGTACTCGCCTCGGCGGGCACCTCCAGGTCGTCGTAGGCGAAGGTCGTGTACGACAGGCCGAACCCGAACGGCCGCAGCGGCGTGGGGTCGGTGGCGGTCACCTCCGAGGGGCCGCCGAGGATGGGATGCAGGTAGCTGTACGGCTGCGCGCCCGAGAAGCGGGGCAGGCTGACCGGCATCCGGCCCGACGGCACGACCTCTCCGGTCAGCACCTGGGCGATCGCCGTGCCGCCCGCCTCGCCGGGGAAGAACGACTGCAGCACCGCGGCCGGTCGCGCGGCGCCCTCCAGCGCCCACCCGATCGCGTACGGGCGGCCGGTCAGCAGGATCATGATGACCGGCGTGCCGGTCTCGACGATCCGCTCGACGAGCTCGCGCTGCACACCGGGCAGATCGAGCGACTGCACGTCGTTGCCCTCGCCGACCGTGCCCCGGCCGAACAGACCCGCCTGATCGCCGACGACCACGACGGCCAGGTCGGCGTCCGCTGCCGCCTGAGCCGCGGCGTCGAACCCGGACCGGTCGGTGCCCTCGACGTCGCATCCGCTCAGGTGCACGATCTCGGCATCCGGCATCGCCGCGACGAGCGCCTCGCGGACCGTGGGGATCTCGAATCCGATCTCGTGGTCGGGGTGATGGGCGAGCACGTGGTTGGCGAAGGAATAGCAGCCCTGCAGCGCAGCCGCGCGGTCGGCGTTCGGCCCGACCAGGGCGATGCGCGCGCGACGGTCGGATAGAGGCAGCACCCCGTCGTTCGCGAGCAGCACGACCGACTCGGCGGCCAGGCGCAGCGCGACCGCTCGGTGCTCGGCGGTGTCGAGGTCGACGACCGCCGGCGGCTCGTCCTGGAAGGCCTCCGCCTCGAGCAGTCCGAGCTCCTCTTTCTGCGTAAGCACGCGGATCACGGCGCGATCGAGGTAGGCCTCGTCGAGCTCTCCTGCGCGCACGCGCTCGGTGAGCGGCGCGAGGTAGGCGTCGCCGGACGGCAGTTCGACGTCGATCCCGGCCTTCAGCGCGAGTTCGGCGGCCTCACCGCGATCACGCGCGACGGCGTGCATGACCTCGAGGAAGGCTACGGCGAAGTAGTCGGCGACGACGACCCCGTCGAAGCCGAGCCCGTCGCGCAGCAGGTCGGTGAGCAACGACGGGTCGGCTGCCACGGGCAGCCCGTCGATCTCGGAGTAGCTGTTCATGACCCCGCGCGCACCGCCGTCGCGGATGGCCATCTCGAACGGCGGCAGGAAGACGTCGGCGACCTCGCGCGGGCCGGCCGAGACCGGGGCGTGGTTGCGCCCCGCGCGCGACCCGGAGTAGCCGAGGAAGTGCTTGAGGGTCGCGTGCACGCCCTGCGACTGCAAGCCCTGCACGTAAGCGGTGCCGATCGTTCCGACCAGGTACGGATCCTCGCCGATGCACTCGTCGACGCGCCCCCAGCGCGGATCGCGGACGACGTCGAGCACCGGGGCGAGGCCCTGATGGATGCCGAGCTCGCGCATCGACTGCCCGATCAGCGCGCCCATCTGTGCGACGAGATCCGGATCGAAGGCGGCGCCCCAGGCGAGCGGCGTGGGGAACGTCGCAGCCTTCCACGCCGCAAGGCCCGTGAGGCACTCCTCGTGCACGATCGCGGGGATGCCCAGGCGCGTCTCGCGCCGCAGCCGGCGCTGCTCGTTCCACAGCCACGCCGCCCGCTCGGCCGGGTCGACGGGGCGGGTGCCGTACACGCGCGTGTAGTGGCCGATGCCGTCGCGCGTGATATCGCTCAGGGCGCTCGACGCTCCCGCCGAGGCCATCTCGTTCTGCATCGGGGCGACCACGTCGCCGCCCTGGTCGAGCCAGTAGCCGACGAGCTGGGCGGCCTTCTCGTCGAGGGTCATCCGCGCGAGGATCTCGGCGACGCGAGCCGAGGGGGTCGGGAAGGCGGGCACACCGTGCGGTGCGGCCGGGGATGAGGTGCGATCGAACATGTCAGCCCTTCACGGCTCCGGTCAGTCCGCCGACGATGCGGCGCTCGAACAGGCTGAAGAAGACCAGTGCGGGCAGCATCGACAGCGAGGTGTAGGCCAGCACGCGGGCGGTGTCGACCGAGTACTGGAAGGCGAAGTTCTGCACACCCAGCGGCAGGGTGAACAGGCTCTGATCGCTCAGGATGAACAGCGGCAGCATGTAGCCGTTCCACGCGCCCACGAACGCGAGGATGCCGACCGTGATGACGCCCGGGAGGCTCAGCGGCAGCACCATCCGCCAGAAGAACCCCAGTCGGGAGGCTCCGTCGATCGACGCCGCCTCCTCCAGTTCCCTGGGGATCGCCCGCAGGAACGGGACGAGGATGATGATCGTCATCGGCAGGGCGAAGGCGATCTGCGGGAGGATGATGCCGGCGAGGCTGTTCACCAGACCGAGGTTGCGGATGAGGATGTACAGCGGGGTGATGGCGACCGTGACGGGGAACATCAGACCGGCCGCGAACAGCGAGTACATCAGGCCGCGCCCGCCGAAGTCGTAGCGGGCGATCACGTAGCTGGCCATGAGACCGAGCAGAACCGCGCCCACGGTGGTGCCCACCGCCGAGATCGTGGAGTTCATCATGGCGACCCAGAACTCCGAGCTGGCCAGCACGTCACCGTAGTTGGCGAACTGCCAGGGCGCCGGGAACCCGGACGGGTCGAGGGTGATCTGCGAGTTCGTGCGGAACCCGCCGATGATGATGTAGAGCACCGGGGTGATGCAGATGGCGATCAGCACCAGCGCGACCAGGTAGACCGCGGGGCTGCCCCACTTGACGCCGGACTCGCGCACGCGGCGCGGCCCCTTCGGGGTGATCGCCTGGATGGCGACCCGGGTGTTCAGGCTGTCGGCACTCACTTGCGCTTCCTTCCGCCGTCGCCGGTCAGTGCGCCCTCGGTGTCGCGGCGCAGGACGAAGCGCTGGTAGAGGAGCGCGACGATGAGCGTGATGATGAACAGCATCACGGCGACGGCGTTGCCGAATCCGTAGCTGCCGGCCAGGTGGCCGTTCTGGTACATGTAGGTCGCCATCGTCGAGGTGCCTGCCGTGGCGGCGATGTACTGACCCCAGATGATGTTGACCAGGTCGAACAGCTGCAGCGACCCGATGATCGACAGGAACGCCCAGATGCGGATGGTGGGTCCCAGCAGCGGTACGGTGATCGCCCACTGCATCTTCCAGAAGCCGGCGCCGTCGATGGCCGCGGCTTCGTAGAGCTCCTCGGGGATGGACTGCATCCCCGCCAGCATGAGGATGACGGCGAAGCCGAGGTACTTCCAGGTGATGATGATCATCAGCGACGTCATGGCGATCGACGGATCGGCGATCCACGACTGCTGGAAGTCGCCGAGGCCCCACTTCTCGAGCAGGGAGTTCAGCGCCCCGGCATCCTGCAGCATCAGGCTCCAGCCGATGCCGACGATCACCTCGGAGATGACGTACGGGGCGAAGATCAGGATGCGGATGATCGAGCGCCCGCGGATCTTCTGGTTCATCAGCAGAGCGAACAGGATCGCGACCGGGCCCTGCAACAGCAGCGACAGCACCACGATGATGCCGTTGTGCGTGACGGCCTGGCGGAACGTGTCGTCCTGCCAGATCATCACGTAGTTGTCGAGACCGATGAACTCGGTCGGCCAGCCGAAGCCGTTCCACTTGAAGAAGCCGTAGAACGCGGCCATCGCCACCGGCAGGATGACGAAGCCGACGAACATGATCAGGGCGGGTCCCGAGAGGAGCGCTATCTCTGCGCGCTTGCGCCAGTCGGCCCGCCGCGGTCGCCGCTCCGGGGCGGGCGTCGCGCCCGCCCCGGAGACGGCGTCCTTCTCAGGCACCGTGGTGCGCTGCAGTGCCTGGATGTCGTGCATGGTTCGGTCAGCCTCGCGCCTGCGCCTTGGCGACGGTGTCGACGAGCTTCTCCGGGCTGCCCTGACCAGCGAGCATCTCGACGACGCTGGTGTTCAGCGCGTTTCCGACGTTCTGGCCGAGAGCGGTGTCGAGCCACAGAGCGACGTACGGCGCCTTCTGGTACGCCTCCATCAGCGGCTTCAGCGAGGGGTCGGTGACCGCGCCGGTGGCCTCCTGCGAGGCGGGGACGGTCTGGAACGCGACCGCGTACTTCTCCTGCCACTCCTTCGACGAGACGAAGTTGAGGAATTCCTCGCACGATGCAGGCGAGTCCTTGGCACAGGAGTATCCGTCGACGCCGCCCATCATGGCGCCCGCTCCGCCGTCTCCGCCTTCGACCTCGGGGAAGGGGAACCAGCCGAGGTCGGGCAGCGGCTTCTCGTCAGGCGTCAGGCTGGCGATCACACCCACGTCCCAGGCGCCCATGAGCTCCATGGCCGCCTTGTGATTGGCGATGAGGCCGGCGGACGAGTTGGCGCCCTCCTGCGGATCGGTGGTCAGGAAGCCCTTGTGGAACGGCTCGGTGGCGGCGAACTCCTGGAAGTTCTTCGCGGCTTCGAGCCAGCACGGGTTGGTGAAGTCGGCGTCGGTGACGAGGTTCTCGATGACGTCCTGGTCGCAGGCGCGCACCGCGAAGAAGTAGTACCAGTGCGCTGCCGGCCATGCCGCCTTGGCGCCGAGGGCGATCGGCGCGACGCCGGCACCCTTGAGCTTCGAGACGGCGTCGTTGAGCTCGTCGAACGTGGTGGGCTCGGAGGTGATGCCCGCCTGCTCGAAGAGATCTTTGCTGTAGAACATGCCGCCGGGAAGCACGGCGCTGGGCATGCCGTAGATCTTGCCGTCGACGGTGAACGCACCGAACGGCGCGTCCCCCATGGCCTCCTTGACGTCGTCGTCGATGAGGTCGGTGAGGTCCTTCACCTTGTCGGCGCTGACGATGTCGGCAAGCTTGCCGCCACCGCGCGCCATGAAGATGTCGGGCATGTCACCGGAGTTGACGGCGGTCTGCAGCTTGCCGTCCATGTCTTCGTTCTGGATGGACGTGACCTTGATCGTGACGTCCTTGTTCTCCTTCTGGAACGCGGCCGCAGCGTCTTCCCAGTACTGCTTGCCCTCGCCGGTGGTGGAGTTGTGCCACATGGTCAGCGTCTCGCCGCCGCCGTCTCCGCCGCTCGAGCTCGAGCAGCCGCTCAGGCCGAGTGCTCCCACGGCCACGACGGCAGCCGCCGCGAGCCAGGTCTTCCGGATCTTCATGCTGTGTCTCCTCATCGTTGAGTGGCTGGGCGAGGCTATTTGTTGTCAACGACACCCAATCTCGTCGCCACCACTTTGGCACCTGACCCGGATCATGTCAATCGTTATCGATAACGTTTTCGCTCATTAGGCTGGGTGTATGGTCGCCCGCCCCACCATCCATGACGTCGCGAAGGCCGCCGGCGTCTCGGTCGCCACCGTCTCGAAGGCGATCAACGGTCGCGACGGCGTCGCGCCCGCCACACTCACGCAGGTGATGAACGTCGTCGAGGAGCTGGGATATGCCAGTTCGCTGGTGGCGACATCGATGCGCCGCCGGCAGACCAACGTGATCGGTGTTCTCGTCGCCGAGTTCGAGCCGTTCGCGGTGCAGCTGCTGCAGGGGGTGTCGACCGCCCTGCAGAACACCCGCTACGACGTTCTCGCATACGCCGGCAGCGTCTCAGCCGGAGAGCACCTCGGCTGGGAGCGGCGCTCCCTGTCCCGCCTCGGCGGGACACTCATCGACGGGGCGATCATCGTCACGCCGACCACGACGCCTGCTCACGCCACGGTGCCGATCGTCGCCGTCGACCCGCATGCCGGGCCGAAGGGCACCTCCACCGTGAGCGTGCACAACCACGACGGCGCACGGGCGGCCGTCGAGCACCTGATCAGCCTCGGGCACCGGCGCATCGGGCATCTGCGCGGTCGTACCGACCTCGAGTCCGCGCACCAGCGCGAGGAGGGGTACCGGCGCGCTCTGCGCGATGCCGGCATCGCCTTCGACCCCGCCCTCGTCGTCGACGGCGGCTACCGCGCCGCCGACTCCACTGCCGGAGCCCACCACCTGCTCGCCCTCCCCGCTCGCCCCACCGCGATCTTCGCCGCGAACGACCAGTCGGCCATCGAGATGATGCGCATCGCCGCCGAGCGGGGGCTGCGGGTTCCGCACGATCTGTCGGTTGTCGGATTCGACGATGTGCCCGAGGCCGCCTCGCACGATCCGCAGCTCACCACGGTGCGTCAGCCGCTGCACGAGATGGGCAGGATCGCCGTGCGCGTGCTGCTGGGCATGCTCGACGATGGTGCCCCCGAGCACGTGCGGCTGCCCGCCGAGCTCGTCGTGCGCTCGTCGACCGCTGCCCCCGCGCGGTGAGGCCCGCGGCCCCCCGCGTGCCCAGGTCGGGACGTTGCGCCTTCGGCATCCGATTGATATGTTCGGCTCTACAACATTTCATCGACGTCGCTGAAGGCGGATCACATGTCTCTCACCCCCACCAAGGCCGACCGATTCTCGTTCGGGCTCTGGACCATCGGCTACAACGGCACCGACCCGTTCGGGGGTCCGACCCGGCCCGCGCTCGACGTCGTGCACGCCGTCGAGAAGCTCGATGAGCTCGGCGCATACGGCCTCACCTTCCACGACGACGATCTGTTCGCCTTCGGGTCGACCGACACCGAGCGGCAGAAGCAGATCGACCGGCTGAAGGGGGCACTCGACGCCACCGGCCTCGTCGTGCCGATGGTCACGACCAACCTGTTCAGCGCGCCGGTCTTCAAGGACGGCGGCTTCACCTCGAACGACCGGCAGGTGCGTCGCTTCGCGCTGCGCAAGGTGCTGCGCAACCTCGACCTCGCGGCCGAGCTGGGGGCCAAGACGTTCGTCATGTGGGGAGGCCGCGAGGGCGCCGAGTACGACTCGGCGAAAGACATCCAGGCCGCCCTCGAGCGCTACCGCGAGGCGGTCAACCTGCTCGGCGACTACGTCACCGACAAGGGCTACGACATCCGCTTCGCCATCGAGCCCAAACCCAATGAGCCCCGCGGCGACATCCTGCTGCCCACCCTCGGCCACGCGATCGCGTTCATCGACTCGCTCGAGCACCCCGAGCTGGTCGGCCTGAACCCCGAGGTGGGTCACGAGCAGATGGCGGGCCTGAACTTCACGGCCGGTATCGCCCAGGCGCTGTACCACGGCAAGCTCTTCCACATCGACCTGAACGGCCAGCGCGGCATCAAGTACGACCAGGACCTCGTCTTCGGGCACGGCGACCTGAACAACGCGTTCTCGCTCGTCGACCTGCTCGAGCACGGCGGTCCGAACGGCGGTGCCGCCTACGACGGCCCCCGCCACTTCGACTACAAGCCGAGCCGCACCGAAGACGAGACGGGCGTGTGGGATTCGGCCGCCGCGAACATGCGCATGTATCTGCTGCTCAAGCAGCGTGCAGAGGCGTTCCGCGCCGACCCGGAGGTGCAGGAGGCCCTTGCCGCCGCGAAGGTCGCCGAGCTCGCGCAGCCCACCCTCGGCGAGGGCGAGTCGTACGACGACCTGCTCGCCGACCGCAGCGCCTACGAGGAGTTCGACGCCGACTCGTACCTGGGCGGACACGGCTTCGGCTTCGTGCGCCTGCAGCAGCTGGCCACCGAGCACCTCATGGGCGCCCGCTGACCCGGTCGCCCCTTCGCCGACACCGCGCCCTGCCGCCGAGACCCCGCCCTGCCGACGTCGACACGGCGGGATGTCGGCGAGAGCTCGGGGTGTCGGCGCAGCCGAGCGCAGAGGAGAGGATGCTGATATGGCACTCGTGATGGGGGTCGACTCGTCGACCCAGTCGTGCAAGGTCGTCGTGAGGGATGCGGCGACCGGCGCCGTCGTGCGCACCGGACGCGCCCCGCATCCGGAGGGAACGGAGGTCGACCCCGAGGCGTGGTGGGATGCCCTGCAGCGGGCGATCGCCGACGCGGGCGGGATGGACGACGTCGCCGCGTGGTCGATCGCCGGTCAGCAGCATGGCCTCGTCGCCCTCGACTCGCGTGGCGAAGTCATCCGCCCCGCGCTGCTGTGGAACGACACGAGATCGGCAGGAGCCGCCGCGTGCCTGACCGCCGAGCTCGGCGCCGACCATCTCGCCGAGCGCACGGGAGTCGTGCCCGTGGCGTCGTTCACCGTGACGAAGCTGCGCTGGATGGCCGACCACGAGCCGAGCGACGCGGCGCGCATCGCTGCCGTCGCTCTGCCACACGACTGGCTGACCTGGCGGCTGCGGGGCTTCGGCCCGGTGTCGGAGAGGCAGGACGCTCGGCTCGACGAGCTGATCACCGACCGCTCCGACGCCAGCGGGACGGGGTACTGGGGAGCGGACGGCTACGACCGCGACATCCTGTCGCACGCGCTGCGCCGCGATGCTGCGCGGGTGGTGCTCCCCCGCGTGCTGCACCCGCACGAGCACGTCTCCGACCCCGACGGACGCCGTGTCGCGCCCGGAGCCGGCGACAACGCGGGGGCGGCCCTCGGGCTCGGTGCACGGCAGGGCGATGCGGTCGTCTCGATCGGCACGTCGGGCACGGTCTTCGCCGTGACCGACGCCCCGGTGCGTGATGCGTCGGGCACGGTGGCCGGGTTCGCCGACGCCGCGGGCGGGTGGCTGCCGCTGATCGCGACGCTGAACGCGGCGCGGGTGATGGATGCCACGGCGGCCCTGCTCGGAGTCGACCACCACGCCCTCAGCGACCTGGCTCTCGCCGCCGAGCCGGGTGCGGGCGGATTGGTGCTGCAGCCGTGGTTCGAGGGTGAGCGCACCCCCAACCGTCCGGATGCCACCGCCACTCTCTTCGGCATGACGCTGGCCAGCACGACTCGCGAGAACCTCGCGCGTGCGGCGATCGAGGGCGTGCTGTGCGGTCTGGCGGAAGGGCTCGACGCGATCCGCCGGCAGGGCGTCGAGGTCGGCCGCGTTCTGCTGACCGGCGGTGCAGCGCAGAATCCCGCGGTGCAGCGGATCGCCTCCGAGGTCTTCGACGTGCCTGTCGTCGTGCCTCAGCCCCAGGAGTACGTCGCCCTCGGCGCGTGCGCGCAGGCCGCGTGGGCCCTGACCGGCTCGCGTCCGGCGTGGGCGGCCGACGCCGACGCGCCCGCGGCCACGGGCGCGCCGGTCTCGAGCATCCGCTCCCAGTACGCCGCTCGACTGCCCTAGCCGCCGCGGCCGATCCGGCCGATGCCCGAGAACCACTTCCGGCATGAGAAGCGCGTTCACACGCGATGTCTCATGCCGGATGTGGTTTCTCGACGCGCGAGCTGCAGATCAGAGGGCGCGGATCGTCCAGGAGGCCGCGTGTGAGGCGCCTGGCTCGAGAACCACAAGACCGGCGCCGGAGTTGAAGGCGTCCGGCGCGCAGGTCATCGGCTCTACCGCCAGCCCGACCCGGTGCGTCGCGTGCGCCTCGGGGGTGTCGGCGGTGTGGATCTGCACCCACGGGCACACCTCGTCCCAGCTGATGGCCGTGCCGGTGCCGTCTGCGGCAGTCACCTGCACCTCGGCGATGCCGCCGATCCGCTCGAGCGCGGTGAAGGCGTGGTCGATGAAGGTCTCCCCGATCATGCGGGCCGTGCGGAAGTCCCACTCCGGATGCCGGTCGACCGGCTCTACCGCGACGGGACTCAGCCGGTCGTCGGTCACGGTGAGCACCTCGGATGCCGGCAGCGACAGCGTCCACGCGTCCACGGCTCCCGGCAGGGACGGGGAAGCGACCAGATACGGATGGGGGCCTGTACCCCACGGCGCAGCGTCGGTCCCGAGGTTGCGCCCGGTCACGACCTGCGTCAGACCGTCGGCGCCGAGGCGGTACTCCACCTCGACCTCGACGCGGAACGGGTATCCCGCCTGCGGCTCGATCACCGCCGTGAGCACGACCCGGTCGGGCTCGACGACCTGATCGGCGAACTCCAGCCAGGCCGCCAGTCCGTGCAGGGCGTGCCCCCGCGACGGCTCGGTGAGCGCGAGCCGGTGCTGAGCGCCGGCGAACGCGTAGCGGCCGTCGACGACGCGGTTCGGCCACGGCGCCAGCGTGGCGCCACGGTAGTTCGGCCGCACCTCGTCGGCGTCGAACGGCACGACGAGGTCGCGCCCCTCGTGCGTGAGCGTGCGCAGCGAGGCCCCGACGCTGGCAATCACCGCCGCATAGCCGTGCCCGGCGATCGAGAGCTGACGGCCGGATGCCGGCAGCATCACAGCCCCTGAGCCAGGCGGTGGTACGCCGCGTTCCAGCGGACCTGCTTCTGGAACTCGGGCAGGGTCGTCGACTCGTCGATGACGAGCAGCTCGACTTCGGCCATCTCGGCGAAGTCGCGGAATGCGTCGATGCCCACCGCGGTCGACATGACCGTGTGGTGCGCGGCGCCGGCGGTCAGCCACGCGGCTGCGCTGGTGTTGAAGTCCGGCGCGGGCTTCCACACCGCACGTCCCACCGGCAGCTTCGGCAGCGCCGCCCGTGGCTCGACGTTCTCGACGACGTTCGCCGTGAGACGGAACCGGTCGCGCATGTCGCTCAGCGCGACGACGACGGCCGGCCCCGGGTCGGCTGTGAAGACCAGGCGCACCGGGTCGTCCTTGCCGCCGATGCCGAGCGGGTGGATCTCGAGGGTCGGCTTGTGCGACGTGAGCGACGGAGAGACCTCGAGCATGTGCGCGCCGAGGATCAGCTCGTCGCCGGGAGTCATGTCGTAGGTGTAGTCCTCCATGAGGCTGGCGCCGCCGCGCAGGCCCGCACCCATCACGTTCGCCACGCGCACGAGGATCGCCGTCTTCCAGTCGCCCTCGGCGCCGAACCCGTAGCCCTCGGCCATCAGGCGCTGCACGGCCAGGCCCGGCAGCTGCTTCAGCTCGCCGAGGTCTTCGAACGAGGTGGTGAAGGCGCCGAACCCGCCCTCCTCGAGGAACGAGCGCAGCCCGATCTCAATGGCGGCGCCGTCGCGCAGTGACTGGTGGCGGTCGCCGCCGCGACGCAGCTCGGGCGCTACCTCGTACAGCTCCTCGTACTCGGCGACGAGGGCGTCGATGTCGCTTGACGAGGCGGCGGCCACGGCATCCGCCAGGTCGTTCACGCCCCACGTGTTCACCTGCACGCCGAAGCGCAGCTCGGCCTCCGTCTTGTCGCCCTCGGTGACCGCGACGAAGCGCATGTTGTCGCCGAAGCGGGCGAGCTTCAGCGAACGGGCGGCGGCGAGACCGGCGGCGGCGCGCTGCCAGGTCGCGAGCTCCTGGCGCACGCGCGGGTCGGATGCGTGACCGACGATGGTCTTGCGCGGCACTCCGAGACGGGTCTGGATGTACCCGAACTCGCGGTCGCCGTGCGCGGCCTGGTTGAGGTTCATGAAGTCGAAGTCGATGTCTGCCCAGGGCAGCTCGACGTTCGCCTGCGTGTGCAGGTGCGCGAGCGGCTTCTGCAGCGCGTCGAGCCCGGCGATCCACATCTTGGCCGGGCTGAACGTGTGCATCCAGGCGATCAGGCCGATCACGCGGTCATCGGCGTTGGCCTCAAGTGCGATGCGGCGGATGGATGCCGAGTCGGTGAGCACCGGCTTCCAGACGATCCGCACGGGCACCTCGCTCGCCTCGTCGAGCGTCCGTGCGATCTGCTGCGACTGATCGGCGACCTGGGCGAGGGTCTCGGGACCGTAGAGGTGCTGGCTGCCGGTGAGGAACCAGACCTCGTACTCGTCGAGAGAGGTGGTGAGCGGGGTGCGGGTCATGGGTGTTCCTTGTGCTGTCGGCCCGGTCGGGCGGTTCATGCTGAATGGGTTCAGAGCGCGGCGACCGCGGCGGCTTCGACGGCAATGCCGGCACGGTAGCGGTCGAGGTAGGCGGTGTACCCGGCGACGTCCTCGGGCAGGGGATCTGCGACGCTGACGTCGGCGTCGGCGAAGACCCGCTCGGCGAGGTGGGCGCCCAGCGGACGGTCGGAGCCCAGGAACGCGGCGAGCACCGCGATGCCCCAGGCGCCGCCCTCGGATGCCGTGTCACCGACCGCGACAGGCGCGTTCAGCGCCCCGGCGAGGAAGCGCTGCGCGACGCCGGCGGTGCGGAATACACCGCCGTGTGCGAACATCCGCTCGATCGCGACACCCTCGCCGGCGAGCACCTGCATGCCGAGGGCGAGCGTGCCGAAGACGCCGTACAGCTGGGCGCGCATGACGTTCGCGAGGGTGAACCGGCTGTCGGGCGTGCGGACGAACAGCGGTCGTCCTTCGTCGGTGCCGGCGATGGGCTCGCCCGCGAGATGGTTGTAGGCGAGCAGGCCGCCCGCGTCCGGCTCGCCCCCGAGCGCCTCACGGAACAGCGTCTCGAAGACGGCGTCCGCCGGCTGCGGAGCGCCGGATGCCTCCGCGAAGCGGGCGAACATGCCCACCCACGCCGCCAGCTCGCTGGCGCCGTTGTTGCAGTGCACCATGGCGACCGCGTCGCCGGCGGGCGTGGTCACGAGGTCGAGCTCGTGGTGCACCTCGGCGAGCGGCCGTTCGAGCACGACCATCGCGAAGATGCTGGTGCCGGCGCTGACGTTCCCGGTGCGGGGTGAGACGGCGTTGGTCGCCACCATGCCCGTGCCGGCGTCGCCTTCGGGCGGACAGAACGGGATGCCCGGCTGCAGCGCGCCGGTCGGATCGAGCAGCGCTGCCCCCGCGGCGGTCAGTGCCCCTGCCCCGCGGCCGGCGACGAGCGCCTCGGGCAGCATGGCCCGCAGGTCGCCGCCGGTGTGCGCGTCGTACCGTCCGATGAGCGTCTGGTCGTAGTCGCGGGTCGCGGAGTCGATCGGGAACATGCCGGATGCGTCGCCGACGCCGAGCACGCGACGACCGGTGAGCTGCCAGTGCACGTATCCGGCGAGTGTGGTGAAGAATCGCACCTCGTCGACGTGCGGCTCGGCGTCGAGCTGTGCCTGGCGCAGATGGGCGATCGACCAGCGCAGCGGGATGTTCACTCCGAGCAGGTCGGTCAGCTCCGCGGCGGCGGCGCCCGTGTTGGTGTTGCGCCAGGTGCGGAACGGCACGAGAAGCTCACCGGAGCGGTCGAACGGCAGGTAGCCGTGCATCATCGCCGAGACGCCGATCGCCCCGAATGTCGCCGGACGGATGCCGTAGCGGTCGTGCGCATCGGCGACGAGCCCAGCGTAGGCCTCCTGCAGGCCCGTCCACACGGCGTCGAGCGAGTAGGTCCACAGACGGTTCTCGAACCGGTTCTCCCAGTCGTGGAAGCCTGTGGCGAGCACCTCGTGGGTGTCGGCGTCGATGAGGCACGCCTTGATGCGCGTCGACCCGAGTTCGATGCCGAGAGCCGTGCGACCCGATCGGATCGTCTCTGCTGTGGCGCTCATCGGCGGGCATCCGAGTTCTGGCCGTACACGTTCTGGTACCGGTCGAAGAGGGCATCGATCGCCTCCTGCGGAATGGGGATGAGCGGCCCCGCCTCGCGCGCGTGGTGCACGGTGCGAGCCACGTCCTCGACCATGACCGCCGCCTTCACCGCATCCTTCGCATCCACCCCGATCGTGAACGGACCGTGGTTCTGCATCAGCACGGCACGCGAGCGGTGACCGGTGAGGGTGTCGACGATGCCGCGCCCGATCGAGTCGTCGCCGATGATCGCGAAGGGGCCGACCGGGATCGGCCCGCCGAACTCGTCGGCCATCGCGGTGATCACGCAGGGGATCTCCTCGCCGCGCGCCGCCCACGCGACCGCGTAGGTCGAGTGGGTGTGCACCACGCCGCCCACGTCCGCCATGTTGCGGTACACGTAGGCGTGCGCGGCGGTGTCGCTGGACGGCGAGCGGTCGCTGCCCGCGCTGCCCGGGACGACGTTGCCGTCGAGGTCGCAGAGGATCATGTTCTCGGGTGCCAGGTCGTCGTACGAGACACCGCTCGGCTTGATCACGAACAGATCCCCGCCCCCGTCGTCGGAGAGGCGGACGCGGGCGGACACGTTGCCGCCCGTCCAGACGACGAGACCGTAACGGACGAGTTCTGCGTGCAGGCGCGCGACGTCGATGCGCACGGCCTGGATCGCGGCTTCCACCTCGGGGGCGAAGGGGGCTTCATTGCTCACGGGTACCTCGTGGTTCGACGGGGAGGCGGCCACTGTGACCGGTCACAGAAGTCTGACACGTGAGGACCGCCGGATCAACCGCGCTGCACTGGGCGACTCGTCAGCGGCGGGGCGGCACGACCGACGCGCGAGCGATCAGCTCGGGCTGAACCGGATGCTGCGGCGCCGCGGCCTCGCCGATCACCGTGGCGACGGCGCGGCGAGCCAGCTCGTCGAAGTCCTGCCGGACGGTCGTCAGCGGCGGCCAGTAGTGCGCGGCGTCCGGCACGTCGTCGAAGCCGACCACGCTCACGTCCTGCGGAACATCGAGACCCGCCTCCCGCAGCCCGGTGATCAGACCGAGGGCCATCTGGTCGTTCGCACTGAACACTGCGGTGACGCCGAGCTCTCGAACGGCCGCCGCTGCGGCGTGCCCGGACGCGGCGGACCAGTCCCCCACGATCACCGGTCCTGGCTGCATGCCGCGCGCGGCGAGCTCCCGCCCATATCCCTCGGCTCGGGACTCGGCCTCGAGCCAGTCCGCGGGCCCTGCCAGGTGCGCGATTCGCGTGTGTCCCGAGTCGGCGAGCTCCGCGACGGCGAGCCGAGCTCCGGCAGCCTGGTCGACCGAGAGCCCGCGCGCGCCCCGCCCCGCGGAGTGCAGCGTCACGATCGGCACCCCGATCTGCAGGGCGTCCAGCGCATCCAGCGTCTGGGCGTGCGGGGCGACCACGACGATGCCCTCGACCCCCTGCGACACGAGGTGCTGCACCGCAGCGACGACGGAGCCGGCGTCTCCGGCATCTGCGAAGGCGGCGCTGACCCAGTATCCAGCCCCGCGCGCTCGGGACTCGATCGCCGCCAGGCTGCGCGACGGTCCGTACTGCAGCGCGTCGGATGCGAGCACGCCGAGGGTGCGCGAGCGCCTGGTGCCCAGTGCCCTGGCCGCGTTGTTGACGCGGTAGCCGAGCTCCGCCATCGCGGCGAGCACGCGCTCGCGCGTGTCGCCGGCGACCTCCGGATGCTCGTTGAGCACCCGCGACACGGTCTGCCGGGAGACGCCGGCGCGGGCGGCGACGTCCCGCACGCCGACCGGGCGCTTCGGCGTGACAGGCTCATCCACGGCGCTGAGTCTACGGTGGAGTTGATGGCCGCGTACTCGCCGCCGATGCTCGCTCCCACCGGCACCGGCACCGGCACCGGCACCGTGTCAGGATGTCGGCATGCCAGGAACGCTCGCTCTCAACGACGGAAGCCGGCTGCCGGCGCTCGGGTTCGGTCTCTACAAGGTGCCGGTCGAGCAGACGGCCGAGGTGACGCTAGCCGGCATCGACGCGGGCTACCGGCTTGTGGACGGCGCCCGTTTCTACGGCAACGAGCGCGAGCTCGGCGAGGCGATCCGATCGTCGGGGCGACGCGACGATCTGATGGTGGCCTCGAAGTTCTGGGGCGATCCGGTGCAGAGCCGCCAGCAGGCCATCGCCGACTTCGCGGATTCCGAACGCGAGCTGGGTGTGGGTCCGCTCGATCTCTACATGATCCACTGGCCGCGCTCATCGCGAGGCGCCTTCGTCGACGTGTGGCGCGGGCTCATCGAGCTGCAGCAGGAGGGACGCGTGCGCACGATCGGCGTCGCCAACTTCGAACCGGACGATCTGCACCGCCTCGTCGACGAGACCGGCGTCGCACCCGCGCTGAACCAGGTCGAGTCGCATCCGTGGCTGCCGCAGCACGAACTGCGTGCTCTGCACGCCGAGCTCGGCGTCGTCACGCAGGCGTGGAGCCCGCTCGGCCGCGGGCGGCTGCTCGATGACCCGACCCTGTTGACCATCGCCGCGAAGCACTCGGTCTCGGTGGCGCAGGTGGTGCTGCGCTGGCATCTGCAGCTCGGCGGGGCCGCCGTCGTGAAGTCGACCCATCCTGAGCGCCTGCGCCAGAATCTCGATCTCGACGACTTCGAGCTCGACGACCGCGACATGGCGACCATCGCCGGTATGGAGAGCGGCGAGCGCACCGGCACCCACCCGCGCGACCGGCAATAGGCTGGGGCGCGCCGCGCGAGACCGGTCGGTTTCGCGCGTATAGCGTTGCAGGACACCCGACGGAGGGACCGCGAGCATGCGCGTCGCACTGACCGGAGCATCCGGCAAACTCGGCACGGTCGTCGCACGCGAACTGCGCGCGAACGGCTGGGACGTCATCAGCATGGACGTCGTCGGCACACGCGCCGACGACTTCGTGCAGGTCGACCTCACCGATTATGGACAGGTCATCGACGCGCTCACCGCAGTGGGCGATCGGCACGACGGCGTCGACGCCGTCGTGCATCTCGGGGCGATCCCGGCTCCGGGCGTCCGCAGCGACATCGCCACATTCCACAACAACATGCCGGCGACGTTCAACGTCTTCTGGGCCGCCGTGCGCCTGGGCATCCGCCGCATCGTCTATGCGTCAAGCGAGACGGTGCTCGGTCTGCCGTTCGACGTGCCGCCGCCCTACATCCCCGTCGACGAGGAGTATCCGGCCCGCCCCGAGTCGGTGTACTCGCTGGTGAAGACGCTCGAAGAGCAGCTGGCGCGGGAGCTCGTGCGCTGGCATCCGGAGCTGTCGATCACCGCGCTGCGCTTCTCGAACGTGATGGTGCCCGGGGACTACGCCGAGTTCCCCTCCTTCGACGATGATGCCCTGAAGCGGAAGTGGAACCTGTGGGGCTATATCGACGCGCGCGACGGCGCCCAGGCTGTCGAGCGCGCACTGCAGGTGGCGAAGCCCGGGTTCGACCGCTTCATCATCGCCGCTGCCGACACCGTCATGTCGCGGCCCAACGCCGAGCTGATCGCCGAGGTCTTCCCCGATGTCCCGGTGACCCGCGAGGTCGGCGCGAACGAGACGCTGCTCTCGATCGACCATGCCCGGGACGTGCTCGGGTTCGCGCCGCAGCATTCCTGGCGCGACCACGTCTGAGCCCGGCGATCGCGCGCGAAAAGCCACATCCCACATGAGATCGACGTTCTGACGTGATTTCTCGTGCGGGATGTGGTTTCTCGCAGGAAGAGCCGAGGGCGGATGCCGTCAGCCGGCGGCTTCCTCCGGACGCTCCTGCACGTCGATCGCGGCGGTGTCGGGCACGTACGCCTCGATGTGCCGCTCGTCGACGCCGTTGTACGCCGACAGCGGGCGGATCAGCGCGTTCGAGGCCTGCTGCTCGAGGATGTGCGCCGTCCAGCCGACGATGCGCGCGGCGATGAACAGCGGGGTGAACGTCAGCGTGTCGTAGCCGATGAGGTTGTACGCCGGGCCCGAGGGATAGTCGAGGTTCGGGTAGATGCCCTTGCGCTCGACGAACTCGTTCTCGAGCTTCTCGTACAGCTCTGCGACGTCGGGCCGGTCGTAGTGCTCGACGAGGGTGTCGAGCGCGGCCTTCATCGTCGGCACACGCGAGTCGCCGCGCTTGTACACCCGGTGTCCGAAGCCCATGATCTTGCGCTTCTCGGCGAGCGCCGCGTCGAGCCATTCCTCGACGTGGTCGGCCGAGCCGATCTCGTCGAAGATGTGCATGACGGCCTCGTTGGCTCCGCCGTGCAGCGGGCCCTTGAGCGCGCCGATGGCTCCGACGACCGCCGAGTACATGTCGCTGAGCGTCGACGTGATCACCCGCGCGGTGAAGGTGGATGCGTTGAACGAGTGCTCGGCGTACAGGATCATCGAGCGGTTGAACGCGTCGACGACGGCCTCGTGCGGCTCTTCGCCGAACGTCAGCCACAGGAAGTTCGCGGCGTAGTCGAGGTCGTCGCGCGACTCGACGAGCTCCTGGCCGCGGCGTCGGCGCTGACCGTACGAGACGACGGCCGGCAGCACCGCGAACAGCTGAAGGCTGCGCTGCAGGTTCTGCTCGGGGGTGCCGACCGCATCGAGCACGTTGCCGCTGCCCGCGGTCTCGAAGGCGCCGATCACACTGACGGCGGTGCGCACCTCGTCCATCGGGTGCGAATCGAGCGGCAGCGCATCGATGGCGGCCTTGACCTCGGGCGACAGGGCGCGGTGCGCCCGCTCGGTCGTGCGGAACTCGGCGAGCTGCTCGTCGGTCGGCAGCTCACCGTGCCACAGCAGGTACGCGACCGCCTCGAACGACTGCGTCGCCGCGAGCTCCTGCACGGGGTAGCCGCGGTAGAGCAGGCTGTTGGTCTCGGGGTTGACCTTGCTGATCGCCGTCACATCGGCGACGACCCCTGCGAGGCCCTTCCTGATCTCTGCATCAGTCATGCTGTGCTCCTTTGCGTTTCGGCGCGCTTCGCCTGCTCAACGACCGGGGTGGTCGATGGTGAAGTTGAACACTCCGGAGTCGAAGTGGTTGTACGACTCGTAGTCGATCAGATCATAGAGATCGGCGCGGTGCTGCATCTCGCCGAGCTTCGAGGTCAGATGCCCCTCGGCGTTCAGAGTATCGAGCGCGCGCCCGGCGGCACCCATGGCGATCCGCAGCAGCGACACCGGCCAGATCACGATGTTCACGCCGACGCCCTGCAGCTGATCCACCGAGAACAGGTCGGACTTTCCGAACTCGGTCATGTTCGCGAGGATCGGCACGTCGACGGCATCCCGGATCGCGGCGAACTCCTCGAGCGACCGCATCGCCTCGGGGAAGATCGCGTCGGCGCCGGCATCAACGAGCGCCCTGGCCCGATCCTTCGCCGCCTCGAGCCCGTCGACGGCGGCGATGTCGGTGCGCGCCATGATGAGGAAGTTCTCGTCGCGGCGCGCGTCGACGGCGGCCCGGATGCGCTTGACCGCCGTATCCGAGTCGACCACCGCCTTCCCATCGAGATGACCGCAGCGCTTGGGGTTGATCTGGTCTTCGATGTGGGCGCCGGCGAGACCGGCATCCTCCAGCGTCTGAATCGTGCGGGCGACGTTCATCGGCTCACCGAACCCGGTGTCGGCGTCGATGATCGCGGGCAGATCGGTCATGCGGGCGATCTGCTGACCGCGTCCGGCGACCTCGGTGAGCGTGGTCAGGCCGATGTCGGGCAGGCCGAGGTCGGCCGACAGCACGGCACCCGAGACATAGACGCCCTCGAAGCCCTTCTGCTCGATGAGCCGGGCGCTGAGCGGGTTGAACGCGCCGGGGAAGCGCAGCAGCTCGCCGCTCGCGAGGCGGGCGCGGAAAGCGCGGCGCTTCTCGTGCGCCGGCGTGGTGGCGTACAGCATCAGAACAGGCCCTTCGGGGCGTCGGCGGATGCCAGGACGCCCTTCTTCGCGACGATCGAGAGCTCCTGAACCTCGTCGGCCGTGAGCTCGGGCAGGCGCTGGACGAGCTCGAGGAACCGATCGATCTCTGCGGCGTCGAGCACGGGCTGGGCGAGCACGCGGAACTTGCGGATGTAGTTCTCGCGTGCGAACGGACGGGCACCGAGCGGGTGCGCGTCGGCAACCGCGATCTCTTCGACGATCTTCGTGCCGTCCTTCAGCGTGATCTCGACCCGGCCCCCGAACGCCTTCTCGGTGATGTCGGTGGAGTGATAGCGGCGGGTCCACTCCGGGTCTTCGACCGTGGTGATCTTGTGCCACAGCTCGACGGTGTCGGGGCGCTGAGCACGCTCGGGGGTGTACGAGTCGACGTGGTGCCAGGTGCCGTCCTGCAGTGCGACGGCGAAGATGTACGGCACCGAGTGGTCGAGCGTCTCACGCGAGGCTGTGGGGTCGTATTTCTGCGGGTCGTTCGCCCCCGAGCCGATCACGTTGTGGGTGTGGTGGCTGGTGTGCAGCACGATCGACTCGATGTTCGCCGGGTCGCGCAGAGCCGTGTTGTCGGTGCCGAGCCGACGAGCGAGGTCGATGATCGCCTGGGCCTGGTACTCGGCGGAGTGCTCCTTCGTGTAGGTGTCCAGGATCGCTCGCTTGGGCTCGCCCTGGGCTGGCAGCGGCACGTCGTACGAGGCGTCCTTGCCGTCGAGCATCCAGGCGATCACGCCGTCTTCGCCTTCGTAGATCGGCGACGGAGAGGTCTGGCCGCGCATGGCCCGGTCGACCGCCTCGACGGCCATCTTCCCGGCGAACGCGGGGGCGTGCGCCTTCCAGGTCGAGATCTCGCCCTTGCGGCTCTGACGGGTCGCGGTGGTGGTGTGCAGCGCCTGCCCGATCGCCTGGTAGATGGTCTCGGCGTCGAGCCCGAGCAGCGTGCCGATGCCGGCGGCGGCCGACGGGCCGAGGTGCGCGACGTGGTCGATCTTGTGCTTGTGCAGCGAGATCGCCTTCACGAGGTCGACCTGGATTTCGTAGCCGGTGGCGAGGGCGCGCACCAGCGCATGCCCGTCGGATCCGACGTGCTGCGCGACCGCGACGATGGGCGGGATGTTGTCACCGGGGTGGGAGTACTCGGCCGCGAGGAAGGTGTCGTGATAGTCGAGCTCGCGCACGGCGACACCGTTCGCCCACGCCGCCCACTCGGGGCTGGTGCGCTGGTCGAGCGGGCAGCCGAACACGGTGGCGCCCCGGCCGCCGGTCGAGACGGGGTGGCTGAACGCCTGTGCACGGGCCGCATTGATGGGCGCGCGGGTGAGCGATGCCGCGCCGACCGCCGCGTTGTCGATGACGCGGTTGATGATCATGTCGACGACCTCGGGTTCGACCTCGACGGGGTCGACGGCGACCTGGGCGATCTTCCAGGCGAGCTGCTCTTCGCGCGGCAGCTCCTCTTCGGAGCGGTAGACGCGGACGTGGTGGGTGACGGTCATGGCGTTCCTTCCCTGAGGGACTGCAGGATGCTCTCGAGAGCGTTGTGGAGGTGGATGTGGGTGGCGTGCGCAGCGAGGTCGGCGTCGCGGGAAGCCAGGGAGCGCGCGATCAGCAGGTGCTCGCGCGCTGAGGCTGCGAGCCGCTCCGGCTTGTCGCGCGCCATGCGCCTGACGCGCACCAGGTGGGCACGGACGGTGCGCAGGGCGGAGCTGAGGTAGTCGTTGGCGACGGCCGCGTCGAGTTCGGCGTCGAGCCGTGCGATGAGGGCGTAATAGGCATCCCGTCCCTCATCGCGCGCCAGATCGACGTGCTCGAACGCGTCGGCCAGAGCGGAGAAGGCGCCGGCGTCACCCCGTTGCGAGGCGAGGCGGGCGGAGGTCTCTTCGAGAGCCCGGCGGATCTCGAACAGCGCACGGATGTCGTCGGCGTCGAGCGCCGCGACGACCGTGACGCGCGGCGACTGCTGAACGACCAGGCCTTCGGCGGCGAGGCGGCGCAAGGCCTCACGCAGCGGCGTGCGGCTGACGCCGAGCCGCGCGGCCTGTTCGACCTCGCCGAGCACGGCGCCGGCGGCGAGAGCGCCCGACTGGATCTCTTCAAGCAGCGTCTCGTAGGCGCGGTGGCTTGCGCGGCTGCGATCGACGACGGTGCTCATTGCGTCAGTGTATACACAAAGGGGTCACAGAAGAGTGCATCCCGATCGTCGCCCCGTTTTTGCATACACACTCATCTGTTCTATCAACCGGCGCGCGCACGGACGCAAGGGCCGTGCGCGCGATCAGTGCACCGACGTCGGCCACGCCCGCCCCCGGCCGGCCGCAGCCGGGTCAGCCGACGGTGCCCTCGTACAGACCGATGCTGTTGCCGTCGAGGTCGCTGATCACCGCCCACGCGCTCGTGTCGGTGATGGGCATCTTCTCCATCAGCACGCTGCCGCCGGCCTCCTTCGCCGCGGCGATCGTCTCATCGATCGAGTCGACCTCGACGTACGACCGAGGTTGGGTGAAGCCCTCGTCGCGCGGTGCGAGTCCGCCGCCCGAGATCCCATTCGGGGCCTGCCACATCGGGTACCCCTCGAAACCGGGCAGCTCGGCGATGTTCCAGCCGAACAGCCTGCTGTAGAACCCGCTCGCATTCGCCATGTCGCTCACCGGGATGTCGATGTGCGTGATGTCACCGTGTGCCATCGTCTCGTCCTCTCCTCGCCTGACGCGGTCATTGTGCGCCTGCTCCGCCGAGCGCGCAAGGTCACGGCGGGTCAGTAGGGCACGGCGCAGATCCGCTCCTGCGTGCCCTCCGTGGCATCCGCCGGCAGCGGGACCAGTTTGAGGAACTCGTGGTCATCGGTGTCGATGCACCACTGCAGCAGAGTCGCCCGCATGTCCTCCCGCACTGCGTCGAACGCCGACTCGACGGCGAGGTTGCGGCGCTCGCCCGGATCGGCGACCACGTCGTGCAGCTGCTCCCGGTGCCTGCCCCAGCTGTAGACCGCGTACTTGTACCGGCCTCGATAGACCGCGCGGCCACGGGTGAGGGGCGGGTCGGCGCGCTCGAAGCGGGTCTCGACTCCGACGACGCGATCGGATGCCCCATCCGCATCGTTCACGAGTGGCAGCGGGCGGCCGAGCAGCCCTGCGGGCTCAGGCGCTCCGGCGGCCTCGAGCAGGGTGGGCAGCACGTCGAGTCCGGCCGATACCGGATCGGTCCGCAGCCCGGGCAGCACGCCGGGCCCTGACACGATCAGCGGCACTCGCACGCACTCCTCGAACAGCGCCGTCTTCTGATTCCACCGGTGCGCGCCGTCGCCGTCGCCGTGATCGCTCGTGAACACCACCAGGGTCGAGTCCGTGAGGCCCGACTCGTCGAGCGCCTCGAGGATCCGCCCCAGCTGGGCATCCGTGCGCTCGACGAGTCGTCGGTAGGCGGCGCGGTACTGCCGCCACTCCTCGGGTGTGTACTCGGCTGTGCCGTAGGTCTGCTGGGCGGCGCCCTTCTCGAAGCGCACCGCCTCGGCCTCGAACGGGGCCGGCTCGAAGTTCGCCGGCAGCGGCGGGGCGTCCCGTGCCGCACCGGGATCGACGTCGCCGTAAGGCATCGGCTGGCGCCGCGCGTACTCGCAGATGCTGTGCGGATCGTCGAACGAGGCGAACAGCAGGAAGGGTCGCGAGGCCTCCGCGCGGCTGCGCAGCCACCGCACAGCCGCGTCGGCGAGACCGCGATCGCCGAAGGGATGCAGCACCTCGAACCCCGCATCCGGCGGCGCGCTGGGCGAGATCGCATGCCACTTGCCCGCATACGCGCAGTCGTACCCGGCGGCCGTGAGCAGGTGCCCCATGCTGTCGGGGCGCGCCCCCGGCTCCGCCACCGCCGAACCGTGCCGGTTCCCGCCGACGCCGAGTTCGTGCGGCATCCGTCCGATCAGCAGCGACGCCCGCGAGGGCACGCACAGCGGGAAGGTCACGGCGGCGCGCGTGAACTCCGCCCCCGACCGGCGCAGCCGATCGAGGTGCGGAGTGTCGACCCATCCCTCATCGCGGTCGATGACGTGCGCGCCGAGCTGGTCTGCCATCACCACGAGCAGGTTCGGCCGCACCGCCACCGAAGTCATTTGCCCATGCCGAGGGTGAGACCCTCGGTGAGCCGGCGGCCCAGCCACAGATAGATCGCCAGCATCGGCAGCACGACGATGCACAGTCCTGCGAACAGCCCGCCCCAGTCGGCGCCGGAGTAGGTCTGCTGCTGGATGAACGAGATCAACGCCACGGGCAGCGTGTACTTCTCGGTGGACTGCAGCAGCGTGAGAGCGAGGAGGGTCTCGTTCCAATGCGAGATGACCTGCAGCACGAACGCGGTGAGGATGCCGCCCTTGGCCAGCGGCAGCGTGATGCGCCAGAAGGTGCCGAAAGCTGTGGTGCCGTCGAGTGCCGCGGCCTCCTCCATCTCCAGCGGCAGGGACCGGAAGAACGCCGTGAGCAGGAAGACGGTGAACGGCATCGAGACGCCGATGTACACGAGGTTGAGCCCGATGAGGCTGTCGGTGAGGTAGACCTCGTTCAGCATGACGAACAGCGGGATGACGATCACCTGGGCGGGGATGCCGAGCCCGAGCACGAAGTACATCGTCAACGAGTTGGTGAGCCGGTTCTCGACGCGGCTCAGGTAGTACGCCGCAGGGGCCGCGAGTGCGACGGTCAGGAACGACGAGACCAGCGTGGTCACGACGCTGTTCATCGTCGCCGTCGCGAAGTCGCCGACCGTCCAGGCGGTGACGAAGTTCACCGGGTCGAGCGAGGTGGGCAGCCCCCACGGGTCGGCGAGAATCGAGCGGGTGTCGCGGAAGGCCTGGATGACCATCCACACCATCCACGCGACGTTGAGCACGACGAAGGCCCACAGCAGCACGATCCCGATCGCACGGATCACGCTGCGGTCGTTGCCGATGGCGGCGCGGGTCCGGCGGCGCGGACGACGGCGCTCGGGGGGCACCACGATGGTGCGGGTGGTGTCTTCGGTGAGGGTCGCAGTCACGATGTCTCCTAGAACTCGATCGCTTCGCGCTTCATCACGCGGCGCAGCAGCAGCACCAGCACCGACACGAGCGCAAGCGAGAGCACGGCCGAGGCGGATGCCGCGCCGTAGGCGGGCACGGATTCGCCGGAGAAGGCGGTGACGTAGGTGTACACCGCGGTGGTCCAGGTCTGCGTCGGCGGCATGCCCGCGCCGGTCGATCCGCCGAAGATCCAGATGATCTCGAAGATCTTGACCGACGAGATCGTCCACAGCACGGCGCACGTGCCGAACACGTCCCAGGTCAGGGGCAGGATGACGTGGCGCAGCCGCTGCCAGGCGTTCGCACCGGCGAGGGCGCAGTCCTCGTAGTAGTACGGCGGGATGCGGTCGACGCCGGCCATGAGGATCGTGGTGAAGTAGCCCGTGGTGATCCACGTCATCATCACCATGATCAGGGGGAACAGGTTGTCCTGAGAGAGCCAGGCGGGCGGATCGGTCACGCCGAAGGCGCCGAGCAGCGTGTTGACCAGGCCGCCCGGGTTGAAGATGAATCCGGCGAGGACGCCGAAGATCATCGCGTTGACCAGATGCGGGAAGAAGATCACCGACCGCGCGATTTTCTTGCCCGTCATATCGCGCAGCACGAGCGTGAGGGCGAAGGCGATCACGAAGATCGCCAGCCCGACGACGAACAGCAGCAGCAGCGTGTTGCCGAACGATCGCACGAAGAGCTTGTCGCTGAACAGCCGGACGTAGTTGCCCAGGCCGACGAACTCCATGGGGCCGGCACCGGCCCACTTGTTGAAGCTGATCCAGATCGCGTACACCGAGGGCACCACGAAAAGGATCGTGTACAGCACGAACGCGGGGCCGACGAACGGCACGAACAGGCGGCGGCGGGCCTGGTCGATCGTGCTGCCCCCTCCCCGCCGCCCGCGAGGGGCGGCGGGGAGGGGAGCGGCGGGCGCCAGAGCGACGTCGGTCACGAGTTCTGCTTCCAATAGTCGACCTGTCCGGTCTTCATCGTCTCGACGAACGTCTTCGCGTCGGTCTTGCCGAGCACGAGGTCGCTCAGCGCGGGCCACAGCAGCTTCTCGGTGTAGCCGGGGAAGCTGATGCCGTCGTTCTGCATGTAGTACGAGTCCGCAGCGTCCAGAGCATCCTTGACGGTCGACATCTCCTCGCTGACAGCCGCGTCGGACCTGATCGGGATGATCTTGGCGTCGGTGCCGAGGGCGTCCTGGTACTTCTTGTTCAGGAAGAACGCCGCGAACTTCTGCGCGTTCTCGGAGTTCTTCGCGCGAGCCGGCACGGAGAATCCGACGAAGTCGGCCCGCGCGGTGTCTCCCAGCGACGGGAACGGGAACGACGAGTACTCGAAGCCGTCGGCGGCGTACGGGCCGGTCTCGGTGGGGATCCACGTGCCGTTGAAGAGCATCACGGCCTTGTCGTCCGCCCAGACCTGCTGCTGCGCGGGCCACTTGCTGGCGTTGTATCCGTCGATGAAGTAGTCGCCCTCGACGAGCTCCTCGATCATCTGCGCGGCCTCGAGCGCCTCCGGGTCGTCCCATGCCTCGCCGGTCTTGTCGGCGGCCATCTTGCGAAGCGAGCCGGGCCCGGCGAGTCCGACCATCGCCGAGGTGTACCAGTAGGCGTTGTAGCCGGCGACGTCGCCGTCGATGGCGATCGGCGTCTCGCCCGCGGCCTTCATCTCATCCATGGTCGTGAGGAAGTCGTCCCAGGTCTCGGGCGCGTTCTCGGCGAGCTCGGGATGCGCCGCCTTGTTGAACCAGATCGCGTCACTGGTGAGCGAGTAGGGCAGCATCCACGGCGCATCCTCGCCCTCGACGGTGAGCACGTCGTCTTCGAGGTACGCCTCGGGGATCAGCGACGACACCTTCTCGCCGTCGACCTCTGCGGCATACGCCTCGGTGAGGGGCTTCGCCTGTCCGGTCTCAGCCAGCACGGGCGCGGTCTTCGCGAACGAGCCGTCGACGAGGTCGGGGACCTTGTTCGTGTTGAGAGTGGGGACGGTCTTCTTGAGATTGTCGCGCCCCTGCCACTGGACGTTCACCTCGATGCCGGTCTCCTCCTCGAAGTCGGCGATGGCCTGGGCGACGACCTTCTGCTGCGCCTCGCCCTCTTTCCACATCGCCCAGTAGGTGAACTCTCCGGAGTCGCTGGACCCGCCGCCTGATGCGGACGAGCATCCGGCGGCGGTGAGCGCGACCGCGCCGATGAGGGCAAGTGCTGAGACCTTTCGGATCTTCGCCATCGGATTTCCTTTCGTCTGTGCGCGGCATCGTCGCCTGCGTGGGTCGACTTTCGCCCCTCGATAGAAGAGCATTCAAGGAGTATTCCGATATCCGTGATCGTTCTGTTGCGACGGCTCCTCGCTTCACGCTTCCGCAAGGCGCCTGATATACGGAAGTAATCGTTGATTACGTCTTTATTCCTTCTCTCGAGGACCGAAGAATCAAAGGAAGAACGACGGAGGGGATCGGCATGGCCGGAAAGCGCGCAACGGTGCGCGACGCAGAATCGCGGGGATTGAAGTTCGAGCTCCTCGCCGATCAGCTTCGTCGCGGGATCCTCGCCGGCACCTGGACGGCGGGCCAGAAGCTGCCCACAGAGCAGGAGCTCTCGAAGGAGACCGGTCTGTCGCTGACCACGGTGCGCCGCGCGTTCGACGAGCTGGTGGCCGAACGCATCGTCGTGCGGCGTCAGGGAGCCGGCAGCTTCGTCGCGCACACGCGCCCGCGCGAGGAGCGCACCCGTCGGCGCATCGGCGTGCTGCTGCCCGACACACAGCTCTACTACCCGCGCGTTCTGCAGGGCATCGACGAGTCGCTGCAGGCGGCGGGCGCCTCGCTGCAGCTGGCCACCTACCGATACCAGCCCGAGCGCGAGGATGACGCGATCGCGTCGCTGCTGGATGCGGGCGTCGACGGCCTGATCCTGGCACCGACGCTCACCGGACTCGACGACCCGCTCGCCCGTGCCCAGCAGCTGATGGCGCTACCCGCCCCGGTGGTCCTCGTCGAGCGCAGCCTCGCCGATGTCGGCCCCGCCGACACCACCGAGCACGTGTGCTCCGACCATGCCGGTGGTGCCTACGACGCGATCGCGCACCTCGCGCGGCTGGGCCACTCGCGCATCGCTCTTCTCACGCGTTCGGCCACGGTCACCGAGTTCGGCATCGTGCGAGGCTTCGGTCGCGCCATCGCCGATCTGGGGCTCCCATCGGGGCTCGAGTTCGCGCAGACGAAGCAGGAGTGGGAAGCCGATTCCGGCTCTTCCGCCTTCACCGCGCTGCGGGAGTTCGAGGCCACCGCCGCCCTCGTCTTCGGCGATCGGGAGGCGGCCCTCCTGCAGGGCGCCGCCCGCCGGGCCGGAGTGCGAATCCCCGATGACGTCGCGCTCGTCTCGTACGACGACGAGGTCGCGGATCTGGCCGAGGTGCCGCTGACCGCAGTGGCGCCGCCCAAGTACCGCATCGGCCGCATGGCCGCTGACGTCATGCTGCGCCGGCTGGTGGAGGGCGACGAATGCCCGCTGCACCAGATCCGGCTGCGGCCGCGCATCGTCATACGCCGCTCGTGCGGGGCGAGCGCACTTCACCAGGACTGATCGAGGGAGATACACGTGCGGATCGGATTGATCGGAGCCGGGGCCGTCGCCCCGTACCACTGCGCCGCAGCTGCGACGCTGGACGGCATGCGGCTCGCCGCCGTCTGCGACATCGACGAGACGGCGGCTCGCAGGGTGGCCTCCGGATGCCCGGATGCCGCGGTCTTCACCGACCACCGGGCAATGCTGGAGTCGGGAACGGTGGATGCCGTGATCGTGAACACGCCGCACGCGACGCACCTGCCGATCGGTGTCGACGCGGCTGCCGCCGGCGCGCATGTGCTGGTGGAGAAGCCCATGGCCACCACGCTCGAGGACTGCGACCGCCTGGTCGCCGCGTGCGACACCGCGGGCGTCGCCCTGACCGTGGGACACATCCAGCACTACCTGCCCGAGAAGGTCGAGGCTCACCGGGTGCTCGCCTCGGGCCGCCTGGGGGCGGTGCGCATGGTGCGCGACAACCGCAGCACCGACTATCGCCCCGGCACCCGCTCACCCTGGTTCTTCTCCCCTGAGATCGCCGGTGGCGGCGCGCTGATGAACATCGGCGGACACTGCATCGACCGCTCGCTGTGGTTCGGCGGCGGCCGAGCCGCCGAGATGCTCGCCACCACCGTCAACCGCTTCGGCTCGACTGTCGAGACCGACGGTGCGATGATGCTGCGCCTCGACAACGGGGTCGCGGTCAGCATCGTCGTCGTCAGCGACCCGGCCACGCGTGGTGACCTGGTCACCGTCGTGTGCGAGGGCGGCATCATCGAGATCGATCCTCGGCACGGCACCACCGTGCACGCTGACGGCCGCTCGCAGCTGATCCACCGCACCCACCCGGATGACATCCAGAGCGCCTTCACCGCGCAGCTCGCCGACTTCCAACGCGTGGTGCAGGGCGGGGCGCCCACCGTGCCGTTGGAGCACGCCAGGCACGTGGTCGAGCTCGTCCTCGCGGCATACCGCTCCGCTGAGGAGGGCTCAGCTCTGCTGCTGGCCGACGCGGACGCGCTGACATGACGCGGCCGAACCTCATCCTCATCGTCAGCGACGACCAGGGCCCCTGGGCGCTCGGCGCCGCGGGCAACCGCGAGATCCGCACCCCCGTCCTCGACGAGCTGGCCGCGCGCGGCATCCGTCTCGACCGGTTCTTCTGCGCGTCACCCGTCTGCTCACCGGCCCGCGCCAGTCTGCTCACCGGTCAGGTTCCGTCCACTCACGGCGTGCACGATTACCTCGACGGCGCGCACTCCGGCGCTGCCGGCCGCGATCATCTCGCCGGGATGCCGACGCTCACCGATGCACTCGCCGACGCCGGCTACCGGCTGGGCCTCTCGGGCAAGTGGCACCTCGGCGCCAGCGACGTGCCGCGCCGCGGCTTCGTGCACTGGTACGCACTCGATGGAGGCGGCAGTCCGTACCACGATGCGGTGATGCACACCGGCGACGGCCGCACCGAGCACGTCACCGACTACCTCACCGATGTGATCGCCGACGATGCGATCGCGTTCCTCGACGCCGAGCAGCAGCACGACGCCCCGTTCTTCCTGGCCCTGAACTTCACCGCGCCGCACAAGCCGTTCGCCGGTCAGCATCCCGCCGAGTTCACCGAGCTCTATCGCGACTGCGCGTTCGAGACCTGCCCTCAGGAGCAGAGTCACCCCTGGCTGCAGACCCTCGACGGCGCGCCGATCGGCGGCGAGGCCGACACCCGCGAGGCGCTGATCGGCTACTTCGCGGCCGTGACGGCGATGGATGCTGCCATCGGCCGCGTGCTCGACCGGCTGGAGACGCACCGCATCGCCGACGACACCATCGTGGTCTTCCTCAGCGACAACGGGTTCAGCTGCGGGCAGCACGGTTTCTGGGGCAAGGGCAACGGCACCTTCCCGATGAACATGTATGACGAGTCGGTCATGGTGCCCTTCATCGTCGCCGGGCCCGGCGTGCGACCCGAGGGCGAGGTGCGTGACGAGCTGCTCAGCGCCTACGACCTGCCGGCGACCCTGCTCGAGCTGCTCGGACTCGACCCCGAGCCGTTCGAGCACGGGCCGGGGCGCAGCTTCGCCGCGGTGCTGCGCGGTGGGCGCGCCGAGAAACCGGATCGTCCGGTCGTCGTGCACAGCGAGTACGGCCCCGTCCGGATGATCCGCACCGCAGAGCGCAAGTACGTGCACCGGCATCCGTACGGCCCGCACGAGATGTACGACCTAACCGCCGATCCGCGGGAGCGCAGCAACCTCGCCGACGATCCCGCGTACGCCGGCGAGGTGGCGCGGATGCGCCGGATGCTCGACGCATGGTTTACGGAGCACGCGGACCCGCGCGCGGACGGCCGCGGGCTGCCGGTGTTCGGCGCCGGACAGACCCGCACCCTCGACGACGACCCCCTCGGCGCGTTCGCGCCGCCCGGATGGGACGGAGCCTCATGACCCGCCGCCCGAACATCCTGCTGATCGTCTCGGACGACCACGGCTATGCCGACCGGTCGGCCGAAGGCACGCCCGGCGTGCGCACTCCGGTGCTCGACCGTCTGGCTGCGGAGGGCGCGACCTGCACCGACGCGTACGTCACCGCGCCGATCTGCTCGCCCTCACGCGCCGGACTCATCACCGGGCAGTACCAGCAGCGCTGGGGCGGCCTGTGGTTCGACTCGGCGCACATCGGCAGCGTCCCCACCATCGCCGAGCGCCTTCGCGACGCCGGCTACGCGACCGGGTACTTCGGCAAGGTGCACTACGGCGACGAGACGGCCGCCGATCGTGGCGCACCGCCGCACCACGGCTTCGACGAGTCGTTCTACGGCCTGGCCGGCCAGTCGATGGGGCGCCTGCACTACCTGCATCACAGTGCAGACGCGGTCGCCGAGTACGGCGAGGCCGCCGAGGCGATGGGCGTGCAGCCGTTCTGGTCGGGTGAGGAGCCGGTGGAGTTCAACGGCTTCACGACCGACGAGATCGCCGACCGGGCGGAGGCGTTCATCGAACGCCAGGACGGCGAGCAGCCGTTCTTCGCCATGGTCGCCTTCAACGCCGTGCACAACTTCTGCTGGCAGCTGCCAGATGACGAGCTGGCCGCGCGCGGCCTGCAGAGCCCGGGTGACTGGCATCCGGGCGCCTCCGAGTACCTCGACTGGTACGACGGCGCCATCAGCCCGAATCTGCCCGACGGGCGCGCCTTCTACCTCGCGCAGCTCGAGCTGATGGACCGTGCGATCGGGCGCCTGCTCGACCGCCTCGACGCCTCCGGCATCGCCGACGACACGATCGTGGTCTACCTCACCGACAACGGCGGATCACAGTGCAACTACGGCGATAACGGTGCGCTGCGCGGCACGAAGTACACGCTGTGGGAGGGCGGCATCCGCGTGCCGTTCCTCGTACGCTGGCCCGGCGTCGCCGCCGCCCGCACCGTGGTGAGCGAACCGGTGAGCGCGCTGGACCTCACGGCCACGTTCGCGGCGGCAGCGGGGCTCGCCGAGAACGCGGACGACGACGGACGCGACCTGCGCCCCCTGCTCGAGGGCGACGTCGACGACGACACCCCCGGCGCTCAGGACAGACGCGAGAATCGCGCGACCGGCGATCGCGAGCTGCACTGGGACTGCGGTTGGCAGTGGGCCGTGCGTCGCGGCGACTGGAAGCTGCTCTCGGTGGCCGGCGACAGTCCGACCGCGCAGTATGTGCGCGCGGTGGAGCACACGAGCACCGGCGACGGGCTGATCCTCACCGACCTCCTCGGCGACCCCGGCGAGCGCGACAATCTCGCCGCCCGCCGTCCGCGACTGGTCGCCCAGCTCACGCGGGCGCACGAGCGCTGGCGGGAGCAGGTCGGGCTGCCGGCCGCGGTGACCACCGACGACTGACCCGCCGGAGCCCGGGCCGGCGCCACCGTTGGCGCAGCGGCCCCTCGGCTCCGGCGTCAATGCGCGAGCTGCGCCGTGACCGCGGCGAGCGCTGCGGCGCCCTCCCATGGGTCGTCCGCGCGCTGCAGTTCTTCGCGCAACCGGTCCGCCAGCGCGAGCGCTCGCGGATCGTCGGGGCGGTCGTGCAGCTCGTAGGGATCGGCGGCAAGGTCGAAGAACTGCACCGCCAACCCGGATTCCGGATGCCAGGTGGCGACGATCTTCGACGCGCGCGTGCGCAGTCCGCGCACGCTGCTCGCATCCGACCGGGAGGCGAAGCGGGTGTAGAGCGTCGCGTCGTCGTCCTCGCCCTCGAGCGCCGGGGCGCCCGGCGCGCCGCGCAGGACATCAGATCGATCGCGCCCGGCCATCCGCTCGTCGCTCAGCGTGACCCCGGCGAGGCCGAGGATCGTCGGCGCGAAATCGAGCGAGTCCAGCACGGTGTGCGACTCCCCCGCGGGGATCATGCCGGGCGCGTGCACGATGAGCGGCAGGCGCATCGACTCCTCGTAGGGGACGTTCTTGTACATCAGGCCGTGACTGCCGAGCTGCATTCCGTGATCGGAGGTGAACAGGGTCACGGTCGGCCGTCGAGTCCGCCTGGCGGCGACGGCGTCGACCAGCCGGCCGACCTGCTCGTCCACCCCGGTGATCGCGGCGAAGTAGTCGCGGGCGACCTTCGCAGCCTCGGTAGCGAAGGCGTTGCCGTGCGGCACGTTCGGGCGGTTCAGCAGGGTGGGCTCGTCGAGATCGGCGTAGCGGGCGCGATAGCGGTCGGGCACCTGGTCGAAGGGCTGGTGCGGCGGGTTGAGCGAGACCATCAGGGCCCACGGGTCGTCTCCGGCGTCGCTCAGGAAGTCGATCGCGACATCCACCTCATGCTCGGCCGACCACTGGTCGACGTCCACCCGCTCCTCACGGCCGGCGTCTGTCGTCCAGTAGTGCGGCGCGAGGTGCCGGTCGGCTGCACCGTACGAGTACCAGTACTCGAAGCCGAATCGCCGGTGCGGCGGCGACCAGGCATCCCAGACCTTGCCGTCGTCGCGGCGCCCCTCGCCGTATCGCTCGTCATCGGCGACCGGCGGTTCGAGATGCCACTTTCCGATGTACCCGGTCCGCCATCCGCGATCGCGCAAGGCGCTGGCCCAGGTGGGCAGGCCGTCGCGCAGTCCGACGCCGTCCTCGGCGCTCTCGGAGTTGACGTTCACGGTGACGCCGTTCGCCTGCGGGCGCATGCCGGTGAGGAACATCGCGCGGTGCGGGCTGCACACGGGGTAGCCGCTCACCGCCTGGCGCATGACGCGTCCGTTCTCGGCGAGCGCGTCGAGGTGCGGGGTGTGCACCGGGTCCTCTCCGGCGACGCCGAGGGAGGCGGCGCGGAACTGATCGGCCATGACGACGAGGATGTTCGGGCGATGCGGCAAGACGGCCTCCTGGGCTCGAGATGCCGCCAGTCAACGCGGTGCGGAGAAGAGGATTCAACACCTTCTCGTCTTGAATCCTCTTCTCCCCCATCGCGACGATCGAGTCATGTCCACCACCGCCGCCTGGATGCCACCCGCCGACCCGATCGCCGCTGCGCACACCGGGTACACCCGCGCGCACTGGGTGACGGCAGCCGACCGGATCCTCGACGCGGCGCGGCAGCGCTCGACGCACGGTGGTGCGATGGTGGACTTCGCCGCGCGCCCCGGCATGGCCGCAGATGCCACGACGGGCTCGCCGCTGGACCGGCTCGAGGGCTTCGCGCGCACCTTCCTGCTCGCGGCGCTGCGCATCGCCGGCGATCCCGCCGGCGCGGGCGGCACGCCGCAGCTGATCGAGCACTACGCAGAAGCCGTGCGGCATGCCGTCGCCACGAGGGTCTGGCCCTCGCTCACCGATCACAGCCAGGCGACCGTCGAGGCGGCATCGATCGCGATCGCCCTGCACCTCACGCGCGACACGGTGTGGGCCGCGCTCGACAGCGCCACCCGCGAGGGCGTGCATGCCTGGTTCGCGCAGGCTCGCGGCACGTGGTGCGCCGACAACAACCACGTGCTGCTGGGAGCCACCCTGGCGGCGTTCACCCACGCCGATGGCTTCGCCGACGGACGCGACACGGTCGAGAACGCCCTCGACCGGATGGATGACTGGCATCGCGCCGACGGCTGGTACACCGACGGCGACGGTCGCCGGTTCGATCACTACAACGCCTTCGCCTTCCACTGGTATCCGTTCTTCATCGACGAGCTGATGGGCGCCGGATTCGCCGATCGGCGCGCGCTGCACCGTGCGCGCCTGGCGGCGTTCGTCGACGGCTATCAGCACCTGTTCGATGCGCGCTGCGCCCCCGTGTTCCAGGGACGCTCGCTGATCTATCGTTGGGCGACGGCCGCTCCGTTCTGGATGGCGCGACGCGAGGGCGTCGACGTGCTCGACGCCGCGCGCACGCGGCGACTGACGAGCGGCATCCTGAAGCACTTCGTCGACGGCGGCAGCCTCGACACCGGCGCGCTGTCGCTGGGCTGGCAGCGCCGTCCGATCCCGAGCATGGTGCAGTCGTACAGCGGGCCGGGGTCGCCCTACTGGGCGGCGAAGGGCTTCCTCGGGCTCGCGCTTCCCGCGGACGATGCCGTCTGGACGACGGCCGAGAGCCCGCTGCAGATCGAGCGCGAAGACGTGCGCCGGGTGCTCGACGGCCCGAGGTGGCTGATCGACGCCCGCCGTGATGACGGCATCGTGCGGCTGCACAACTTCGGCAGCGACGGGCATCCGAGGCGCGACGACCCCCTGTACCGCCGGCTGCAGTTCACCTCCGCGACACGCCCCGTCACGGGCGATGCCGTGCGCGACAGCGACATCACCATCGAGGGCGCCGTGCACCGCCCCGCCCTCCGCGCGAGCGTCGGTGCCCGAGGCGGCGCGGTCACCCGCGCGCTCGACGCAGGCGGCCGGCACGTGCTGAGCGAGGTGGCGACGAAGATCGTCGGGAGCAGCGTCGTGCACGTGGCGCGTCTGTCGGGATGCGTGGGGCTCTCCGGGCGGGTGAGCGGCGCCGCCCTCGTGGTCGACGGCGACGCTCCGGATGCCGGCCACACCACCTCGCACGCGGCGCGCTCCGCGCGGGCGCACTGCGGAGACCTGGTCAGCGCCGTGCATCTGCTCGGCGCCTGGGCGGCGTCGCCGTCTTCCGAGCCGGCGGCGGTGCCGCTGACATCCGACGGGGTGGTCGAGCAGGTCGTCGACGGCGCCGACACGCTGCTCTGCCCGGCCGTCCGTCTCGGGCCGCTGCCTGCCGAGGCGATCGTCGTCTGGCAGACCGGCCTGTCACGGGCATCCGTTCCCGCTCTCGACGTCGAAGACGTCGTCGTGCATGACGACCATGTCGCTCTCAGCATCGACGGCCAGCGCGGGGTGTTCCGCTGGTCGCTGTCGGAGCCGTTCCCCGCCGACGCCGAGGCGCAGCGCATCCGTCGACCGTGACCGGGTTGCGCGCTCTTCTCGCCGCCGAGAGCACCGCTACCCTCGAACCATGAGCCATTGGGTCAGTTCCGCCATCCAGGTGCTCGAGGCGGACGCCAACCGCTCGGCAGACACGCACCTGCACCTCTTCCCGCTGCCCGCGGGTTGGGGCATCGACCTGTATCTGAAAGACGAGTCGGTGCATCCGACCGGCTCGCTCAAGCACCGCCTCGCGCGCTCGCTCATCCTCTACGGGCTCGTCAACGGGCTGATCGACGAAGACACCACGCTCGTCGAATCGTCGAGCGGATCGACGGCGGTCTCAGAGGCGTACTTCGCCCGGATGCTCGGGCTGAAGTTCATCACCGTCGTGCCGCGATCGACGAGCCAGGAGAAGATCGACCTCATCGAGTTCTACGGCGGACGCTGCCACTTCGTCGACCACGCCGAGGAGATCTCGCCGGAGGCCCGCCGCCTCGCCGCCGGCTGTCATGGCCACTACCTCGACCAGTTCACCTTCGCCGAGCGCGCCACCGACTGGCGAGGCAACAACAACATCGCCGAGAGCGTGTTCAGCCAGCTCTCCCAGGAGCGGCATCCGATCCCCCGATGGATCGTCGTCGGCGCCGGCACCGGCGGCACCAGCGCCACCTTCGGGCGCTACGTTCGCTACCGGCGCCACGCCACCCAGGTCGCCGTCGCCGACCCCGAGGGCTCGGCGTTCTACGCCGTCTGGCAGGGCGATCCGGGCGCCGCAGGCAGGCCCTCGATGATCGAGGGCATCGGCCGGCCCGGCGCGGAGCCCTCATTCGTGCCGAGCGTGATCGACGAGATGATCTCGGTGCCCGATGCCGCGTCGGTCGCCGCGATTCGCCTGCTGCGCGACCGCACCCTGCACCTCGCGGGCGGATCGACGGGCACCAACCTGTACGGCGCGTTCGAGCTGATCTCGCGCATGCGCGACGCCGGAGAGACGGGCAGCGTCGTCACGCTGATCTGCGACAGCGGGATTCGCTACACGCAGACCTACTACGACGACGCCTGGGTCGCCGCCCAAGGATGGGACCTCGCCCCGCACCGGGCGAGGATGCAGCGCTTCCTCGACGGCGGCGCGTGGTGAGCGGGCTACGCTGAGCGCATGACAACGCTCATCCTCACCGTCGCGGGAGCGGACCGCCCTGGACTCGTCTCGAGCGTCGCCGACGTCGTCGCGGCGCACGGCGGCAACTGGGAGAACAGCCAGCTCGCAGAGCTCGCCGGCACCTTCGCCGGAGTGATCGAGATCTCGATCGCCGCCGATCGCGTCGACGCGCTGCGAGAAGATCTCGATGCACTCGACGGGATGCTCTCGATCACGGTGCACGCGGGCGCCGACACCTCGGCATCCGACGCCGCGCAGCGCATCTCAATCAGCGTGCTCGGCAACGACCGGGCAGGCATCGTGCGTGAGATCTCGGGCGTGCTGAATGCTCACGCGCTGAGCATCGAGAGCATGACCACGCACACCAGGGACGCCGCGATGGCCGGCGGGCGGCTGTTCGAGTCGTCGGTCACTGCGACGCTGCCGGCATCCGCCGACCTCGGCGCTCTGCGCGCCGACATCGAACGGCTCACCCACGATCTGCAGGTCGACATCACCGCGCTCTGATCCGCCTGCCGGACAGGCGATCACGCTGGGCGGGAGGTGCTCACAGCTGATGTGGACACCGCCCGCGGCGCGGTCTCAGACCAGGCGGGTCTTCGGCGACACGTCGTAGGTGTCTTGCGGGTCGGTGTTCGCGACGTCGCCCAGGGCCTCGTCGATGGCCGACATCACGTCGGGACCGAGGCGCACGCCCGAAGCCTTCACCGTCTCCGCGAGCTGCTCGGGACGCGAGGCGCCCACCAGCGCGGCGGCCACGTTCGGGTTCTGCAGCACCCAGGCGATCGCGAGCTGCGGCATCGTCAGGCCCGCGTCGGCGGCGATCGGCTTGAGCTTCTGCACCGCCTCGAGGATCTCGTCGCGCAGCAGGCCCTTGATGAAGTCCGAACCCGAGTGCGGGTCGGTGGCACGCGAGCCGTCGGGCACCGGCTGGCCGGGCAGGTACTTGCCGCTGAGCACGCCCTGAGCCATCGGCGACCACACGATCTGCGAGATGCCGAGGCTCTCCGAGGTGGGCACGACCTTGCCCTCGATGACGCGGTGCAGCATCGAGTACTGCGGCTGGTTCGAGATCAGCTGGAATCCGAGCTGACGCGACAGCGCGTGCCCTTCGCGCAGCTGCTCTGCGGTCCACTCCGAGACGCCGATGTACAGCGCCTTGCCCTGACGGACGACGTCGGCGAAGGCCTGCATCGTCTCTTCCAGCGGAGTCTCGTAGTCGTAGCGGTGCGCCTGGTACAGGTCGACGTAGTCAGTGCCGAGCCGCTGCAGCGAGCCGTCGATCGACTCGAAGATGTGCTTGCGGCTGAGGCCCGTGTCGTTGGGCCCCTTCGGGCCGGTCGGGAAGTAGACCTTGGTGAAGATCTCGAGTCCGGCGCGACGCTGGCCTGCGAGCGCCTTGCCGAGCACGACCTCTGCGGCGGTGTTCGCATAGGTGTCGGCCGTGTCGAAGGTGGTGATCCCGGCATCCAGCGCGGCGTGCACGGTGGCGATCGCGGCGCTGTCGTCGACCTGCGACGCGTGCGTCACCCAGTTGCCGTAGGTGATCTCCGAGACCTTGAGTCCGCTGTTTCCGAGGTAGCGATAGTTGACCATGATCACACGCTATCCGGGATCGGCGCGGTCGCCGACCATGAGGTCAGGCCTTGACAGCGAGCGGGGGCCGGCGTCTCATCCGCAGCGCGAGCACCACTGCCGCGGCTGCGGCGCCCAGGCTCACCGCGTGGAGCACCAGCGACCACCGGCTGTGATCGCCACCGCTGATCATGAACGTGTCAGCGAGGTTCATCCCGGGGCCGAACGAGGCGACGAAATACCCCGGGGTGCCGAAGACCAGCAGAAGCAGAAACAGCAGTGCGCTGAGCGCCGGCGCCAGCCGCGACCGGATGCTGAGCACCGCCACCGCGATCGCCGCCGCGACACCCGCCCCGAGCATCAGCAGCGGCATCGTCACCGGCATGGTCTCGCCGGCGGCATCCATCTCGGCGTAGATGGCGCCGAGGGATGAGCCTGGCGCGGCAGCCAGCGGGTTGAGCACCAGGATCTGAAGTGCGGCGAGTCCGGCGTACGCGGTCACCGTGGTCACGCCGATGACGGCGACCTGCGCCGTGGATGTCTGCATCCCGCTCATGACGCCATGATGTCAGACAGACGCGGTCTCGCGGATGTCGGCCCGTGTGAGCGGCTCGGTCGGCGAGGGGTCGGCCGCCGCCGCGGCCGCCGCTCTCGCGGGCGCAGCCGCCGCAGCATCCGCCGAGGTGACGATCGCCGCGCGATCGCGGAAGCCCTCCGCGGTCACCCTGTCGAGGTCGACCTGTCTGCGGATGTCGCGAGCCTTCTCGTACAGCGACGGGTCGCCCCAGCTCGTGAGCACCTTCACGAGCACGGGCAGCAGCTCGATCATGAAGAACAGCGCCGCGATCAGCCAGTGAGCCCAGAAGATCGTGGGCTCCTTCTCGCCGAGGCGGTTGAGCCCGGTGATCTGGCTGAGCAGGCCGACCGCGCCGGCATTGCCCTGCGCGACCGAGTCGGCACGCGCGTTGTATGCGTCGAGCGCCTGCTGGTAGGTCTTCTTGGCAGCCGGAAGCTGATCCTTCGCCTGTTCCCGGTTGGTCGTCTCGGATGCCGCGGTGTTCGCCTGCGCGCCGGACTCGGCCGCTGCGAGGTCGTCGTTGGCCGAGCGCAGCTGAGCGGAGAGCGCGTCGTAGGTCTGCTGGGCCTGAGCGAGCTGCGCCTTGGCCGCATCGGAACTCGAGCCCTGCCCGTTCACGCCCGTGCAGCCGGGCACGGTGCCGGCGCCCTCTCCGGTCAGCTCGCACTGGTACAGCGCGCGGGCCGAGTCGATGACCTTCTGCTGCTCGGCGATCTTGCCGTTCAGCTCGTCGACGGTGGCCTGGGCCGCGGCCGTGGTGGCCGAACCGGATTCGGTGCCGGCGACCACGCCTGTCGCCGCCTGGTTCTCGAGGGCGGCGACGCGCTCGGTCGCCGCGTCCAGCGCCTTCTTCTCTGGCCCGTCCTCGAGCGCGTCCTGGTCGGACTGCGACTGGGTGATGTTGGTCGACGCCACTTCGCGTGCGATGTCGTTGTGGAACACCTGCAGCACGAGTGGCTCGGCGACCAGGAATCCGATCAGGGCGGCCATCGCCACGCGGGGCAGGGCGAGAGCGAGCATCTTGCCCACGCTGCGGGTCGACGTCATGGTCGACGTGAGGAAGCGGTCGAGGTTGAAGATGATGGCGGCCCAGACGAGTGCGAGCGGAACGGCCACCCAGATCGCCACCTGCACCCCGGTGGTCAGTGCGAACATCATCGAGATCGCCGAGACGAGAGCCGTGCCGATGAGCACGAAGAACATCTGCACGAAGCGAGGCGTCTCACCGGGTACGCGGTCGAGGATCTCTCCCTCCGCGCCGCCGAGGATCGCGAGGGTGCGCAGACGCGAGCCGGGCGTGCGCTCGCGCTTCGGGCGCGGCGCTCGCTTCACGCGGCGCGGCTCGCGCGAACGGTCGTCGGGTGCCGCCGGCGCAGGCACAGCTTCATCATCGGCTTCCTGAGCCGCTCCCTCACTGGGCCCCTGAGCCTGCGGAAGGGTCGCAGTGTCAAGGGTCGCAGTGTCGCCACCGGTCGGCTCGTACTGGCGGAGGAAGTCGAGGTCTTCGTCGGTGACCGAACCCTCTGGCGCGTCGGACTCGAACGAGATCCGCCCCTGGGAATCCATCCGTCCAGGGCGATGTGCGGAATAGGACATCCCTCCAGAGTAGGAAGACCCGGCTGTGCGAGTGCCGGATGCCGCCTGCGAGCCGTTCACAGACAAGCGTGCGTCGTCGGCGTTCGGATGCCAGGCTGGAGCACATGAAGACGCTGCTGCTCGCCCGCCACGCGAAGTCCGGCTGGGACGACCCGTCGGCGCGGGATCACGACCGGGTGCTCGACGCGCGCGGACGGCGAGACGCACCGGCGATGGCCGGCCGGCTGCGTGACGAGGGGGTGCCGCTGCAGCACATCGTGTCGAGCACGGCGCTGCGCGCCCGCAGCACCGCCGACGCGTACGCCACGGCTTTCCGCCTCGAGGTGGGCGACGAGCCGGCGCTGTACGCAGCGACAGCCCGCACGATCCTGTCGGTGGCGGCCGGGCTTGCGCATGACGTCGACGTCGCGATGCTTGTCGGCCACAACCCGGGGATGGCGGATGCTGTGGCCGAACTCACCGGCCAGGTCGTCGAGTTCCCCACCTGCGCCGTCGCCGAATGCGCGGTCGATGTCGCGACGTGGTCGGAGCTGATCGAGGGGTCCGGACGTCTCGTGTCTCTCCGCACCCCTCGCCGCTAGTCGAGGAGGTCAGACCAGCGCGGCGGCCTCGGCCTCGTCTTCGCTGGTGGCGACGAGCTGGCCGCAGGCCCCGTCGATCTCCTTGCCACGGGTGTCGCGCAGGGTGGTCGGGATGCCAGCGTCGTTGAGCCGGCGCACGAACTCGTTCTGCACGTCGACGTCGGACGCCGTCCAGATCGACCCCGGCGTCGGGTTGAGCGGAATGGGGTTCACGTGCACCCAGCCGCGCCCGCGGGAGTTCAGCTTCGAAGCGAGCAGGTCGGCGCGCCACGGGTGGTCGTTCATGTTCTTGATCAGGGCATACTCGATCGACACGCGGCGGCCGGTCTTGTCGAAGTACTCGCGGGCGGCATCCAGCGCCTCGCCCACCTTCCAGCGGGAGTTGACCGGGATCAGCTCGTCGCGCAGCTCGTCGTCGGGGGCGTGCAGTGACAGCGCGAAGGTGACCGGGATGTCCTCATCCGCGAGCTTCCTGATGGCAGGCACGAGGCCCACGGTCGACACCGTGATGCCGCGGGCGCTCATGCCCAGGCCGTCGGGCTGCGGTGCGACCATGATGCGCACCGCGTCCATCACACGCCTGTAGTTCGCCAGCGGCTCGCCCATGCCCATGAAGACGATGTTCGACACACGCTCCATCGAGTGGTCGTTCGCCTTCTTACCGCCGAGCTCGCCGTTCGCGATGGCCCGATTGGCGCGCACGATCTGCTCGATGATCTCAGCGGTCGACATGTTGCGGGTGAGCCCCGCCTGGCCGGTGGCGCAGAACGGGCAGTTCATGCCGCAGCCGGCCTGCGACGAGACGCACAGCGTGATGCGGCCGGGGTAGCGCATGAGCACCGACTCGACGAGCGCGCCGTCGTGCAGGCGCCAGAGGAACTTGATCGTGTCCCCCCGGTCGGTCTCGAGTCGCTTCACCTCGGTCATCAGCGGCGGCAGCATGCCGGCGACGAGCTCGTCGCGCTGCGCGGCCGGGAGATCGGTCATGTGCGCCGGGTCAGAGGTGTAGTGCGTGAAGTAGTGGGTCGACAGCTGCTTTGCGCGGAAGCCGGGCAGGCCCAGCTCCTTCACCTTCTCGACACGCTCGGCGGGGGTGAGGTCGGCCAGGTGCACCGGCGGCTTGCCGCGCTTGGGGCTGGCGAACTGCAGGAGCGGCCGCCCTTCGGCATCCTTCTGCTGCGTCCAGCCCTCGGTGGCGGGGCGCACCTGCGTGCCGCGGGCGGGTCCCGTCTTGCGCACCGGCGTGCTGCGAGAGGGCGGCGTCTGATCGGATGCAGGCATACCTCCAGGGTACGGCGTCACGGCTGGGAGACTGGAGGGCGTGGACCTGCCGGTTAGTGGAGGCGCCAGAGAACCCAAATCAGATCTTCAACCGCTTACGCGGCGCAACAGTCTTCCACTCTCCACTGCGGGGATTCGGGTGACGCGGGTTGCCGTTCTTCGTGAGGCTACCGAAGTAGTAGACCTCAATCCCCGCTTTCTTCAGCCGCTTGAGAACGTCGCTTCTCGCGCGCTTCAACGCGGGGTGCTTCAGATCACCCCATGCACCCAGGATGCGCTTCACACCGAGCTTGCGCACTCGCTTGACGATGGCGCGAGCATTCTTCTTGGAAAGCTTCTTGCTGTACTTACCCAGGCTCTGCTGATCAGGGTTCCGCTCCGGGTAGAGGTTCAGCATCACCCAGCCGTCGTGTCCCAGCTCCTCACTCGCGCGGATGACCCGGTTCACGGTTCGATCGGATCGCTTCATCGTGGCGTGAGACGGGTTCATCCCGAGAACCACCAGGGGGTCAGCACAGCGCTTATCGACTCGACCGATCGCGAACCGATATTCATTGTTCTCAATCTTTGGTCGGGTGAAGGTTGGTTCGCTGCCTCGTGTATATCTCTGAGCCATAGAGATGCCCGATTGAACCGGTCAGTCGAGGAAGATGTCGGGGAACAGCCGGTCGTCGGGGGTGCCGGGGACGGCGGCGTACTTCGAGAAGTCGGTGACGCCGTCGGCCTCGAGCACGTCCTCCACGATCAGAGTCTGTCCGGAGTACTCGCGCGCGGGCTTGGTGATCACCGAGTACGCCGCGTCGGCGTAGATGTCAGCGGTGCGGCTGGCGGCCATCACCCTGTCGCCGCCGAGGAGGTTCTGCACGGCCGCGGTGGCGATCGTGGTGCGCGGCCACAGCGTGTTGGCCGCGATCCCGGCATCCGCGAATTCAGCCGCAAGGCCCAGCGTCGCCATCGTCATGCCGTACTTCGCGAGGGTGTATCCGGTGTGCGCACCCAGCCACTTCGGCGACAGGTTCAGCGGCGGCGACAGCGACAGGATGTGCGGGTTCGCCGACTCGCGCAGCACCGGAACGGCGGCGCGGGACAGCATGAACGTGCCGCGCACGTTGACGTCCTGCATCAGGTCGTACTTCTTCGCCGCGAGATCCAGCGAACGTGACAGGTCGATGACGCTGGCGTTGTTGATGACGACGTCGATGCCGCCGAACTCGCCCTGCGTCTTCATGACCGCCTCGGTCACCTGGCCGTCGTCGCGCACGTCGCCGACGATGGGCAGCGCCTGCCCGCCGGCAGCACGGATCGCCTCGGCTGCGGAGTGCACCGTGCCCTCGAGCTTCGGATGCGGGGTGTCGGTCTTCGCGAGCATCGCGATGTTCGCGCCGTCGGCCGCGGCACGCAGGGCGATCGCGAGGCCGATGCCGCGGCTGCCGCCCGACATGAGGATGGTCTTTCCGGCCAGTGACATGGTCTCTCTCCTTGGGCTGTCTGGCTTGGGATCGCTCATAGTGCGCATTCCCGGACGGTTTCGAGGCGAAGTGGGCGATTCGAAGGGAGCGGGCTCACTTCGGCGCCATGCGGATGGCGCCGTCGAGTCGGATGGTCTCGCCGTTGAGGTAGCCGTTGGCCACGATGTGCTCGACGAGCGCGGCGTACTCGTCTGGCCTGCCGAGCCGCGACGGGTAGGGCACCTGCTGGCCGAGCGAGTCCTGCGCGGCCTGCGGAAGACCCGCGAGCATCGGGGTCTCCATGATGCCGGGAGCGATCGTGCAGACCCGGATGCCGTGCCGCGCGAGCTCGCGTGCGATCGGCAGGGTCATCGCGTGCACTCCGCCCTTGGAAGCCGAGTAGGCGGGCTGGCCGATCTGACCGTCGAACGCGGCGACGCTCGCGGTGTTCACGATGACGCCGCGGTCGCCACCCTCGGTGGGCTCGGTCTGCGCGATCACGGCCGCCGCCTGGGAGATCACGTTGAATGTGCCGACGAGGTTGATGCGGATGACGCGCTCGAAGGCGGCGAGGTCGGCGGGGTTGCCGTCGCGGTCGAGCACCTTGGCGGGCGGGGCGATGCCGGCGCAGTTGACGACGACGCGGAGCGGTGCGACGGCGTGGGCGGATGCCACGGCGGCGGCGACCTGCTCGGAGCTGGTCACGTCGGCGGGCAGGAACAGCCCGCCGAGCTCGGCGGCGATCTCCTCGCCCGAGGATGTCGGCAGGTCGATGATCGCGACCCGTGCTCCCGCGGCGGACAGCCTGCGCGCGGTGGCGAGGCCGAGTCCGCTTGCGCCGCCCGTGATGAGCGCGCCCTGTCCCGTGATCTGCATCGTGTTCTCCTTCGAACGACTCGGCGCCGGTCGGACGCCGAATGCGACTGAGTCTCAGCATACGTGGCTCTGAGTGCCTGGGTGGCGGGTGGCCGCGAGCGGGTGGATGCTGAGGGCATGGACCTTCGTCGCAAACGAGCCTACGACAGCGCCTCCGCGGGCGATGGCTACCGCGTGCTGGAGAGCGTGCTGCGGGGGATGATCGGCTGAGCCCCGGCCGGCACCGGACGGCCTGGTCGACTCGAGGCCGACCGGTCAGCTCCAGACGAACCGGAAGACGCCGGCCGCGACCGCCCCGGCGATGGCGAGCGCCATGATCGCAGCACCGCCGAGCAGCGCCACACCGTCGCGCAGACGGAGGCGCGACGGACGCGACCACGTGCGCTCGATGCCCGATCCGAACCCACGCGCTTCCATCGCCATGGCGAGCTTGGTGCCGCGGCGCACCGCGAAGACGAGCAGCACGAACGCCATCGAGAAGAATCGGCGCAGCGCGCCGTGGTCGCCCACACCACGGGCCCGTCGCGCCAGCGACATGGTGCGCCAGTCGTCGAGGAACAGCCCCAGCATCCGCGCCCCGGCGAGCGCGCCGAGAACGAATCGACTGGGCAGGTGCGCGACCTGGGCCAGCGCATCGCCGAGTTCGGTGGGGTCGGTGCGACCGAACAGCAGGATGGTCGGCAGCCCGAGCGCGATCACTCGCAGCGTCACCGCGACGGCCAGAGCGATGGACCCCTCGCTGATGGCCGCGAAGCCGAAGCTGAAGAACACCTCCCCCTCGGGCTCGGCGTACAGCAGCATGCTGAGTCCGGCGATCGGCGAGAACAGCGCGATGGGCAGCAGGCGCAGCAGCACGGTGCGCACCGGCAGCCCGGTCAGCGGCAGGCAGACCAGCTGCAGTGCGATCGCCACGAGGGCGCTGACCGGATCGATGGACGCGAACAGCGGCACCGACAGCAGCAGTGCGAGAGCGATCTTCGTGACGGGGTTGACTCCGTCGAGCCATGCCGGACGGGGCCGGGCGGCAGGATGCATCGACTGTGTCGTCGCCGGTCGGTTCGACGTGCTCGTCATGGCCGCCCCCGATCGATGCCGACGAGGGGGGCCGGACGGGCGGGCTCCGATGCTGCGGGTGCCGAGGGTGCGGGTGACGTCGCCGGGCCGTCGGGTGACGCCACCGGTTCGAGCTCGATGCGATGCCCGCCGAGGTGCCGGACCACCGCCTCGTCGTGGCTGACGGCGATCACTGTGCGGCCGGCCGTGACCTCGGCCTGCAGCAGCTCGATGAGGCCGATCCAGCCCCGGCGGTCCTGACCGAAAGTGGGCTCGTCGAGCACGAGCACCTCGGGAGCGGCGGCGAGCACCGTCGCCACCGAGAGGCGTCGTTTCTGGCCGCCGCTGAGGGTGAAGGGATTCGCGAGCGCGAGCGGCGCGAGATGCAGCCGCTCGAGAAGGTCGTCGACGATCGCCTGCACCTGCGTCTCGGGCAGCCGGAGCGCTCTCGGCCCGACGGCGAGTTCGTCACGAAGCGTGCGGGCGAGGAACTGATGCTCCGGCTCTTGGAACACGGTACCGATGCGGGTCAGCAGTTCACGCGACTTCCACCGCGAGGGGCGACGGCCGGAGCGGGCGGCGAGGTCGGATGCGGCGAGCACCTGCCCCTCGAGCTCGGGTAGGAGCCCCGCGAGGGTGAGCGCGAGCGTCGACTTGCCCGCCCCGTTGGGCCCGGTGACGACCGTCGCCGATCCGCGTGGGATCCGCAGCTCCAGCCCGCTCTGCACGGCGGTGCGAGCGTCGCGGGAGACGGCGAGCGAGCTCGTCTCGAGCACCGTGCGCGTCGCGCGATCGGCGGTCGGCAGCACCGGCACATCGACCTCGGCGTGAGGCACCCACACTCCCGCCGCGGCGAGCGCGTCACCGTGCTGGGCGAACACGGAGGCGGGCGGGCCGTCTGCGAGCAGACCGCCGTCGGCGGCGAGCACGATGACGCGGGTGAGCAGATCGAGCCAGACCTCGGTGCGATGCTCGACGACGATGAACGTCGCGCCGGTGGCATCCAGCGCTCTGCCCACGCTGTCGCGCACCTCCCGCACTCCCGCCGGATCGAGATTCGCGGTGGGCTCGTCGAGCAGCAGCAGGCCCGGGCGCATGGCGAGGACTCCGGCGAGAGCGAGGCGCTGCTTCTGCCCGCCCGACAGGGCCTTCGTCGGTCGGTCGAGCGGAACGTCGAGTCCGACGGAATCCAGTGCCGACGCCACCCGTGCGGGGATCTCGTCTGCCGGCACGCCCAGGTTCTCGCAGCCGAAGGCCACGTCATCGCCGACCTTCGACAGGACGACACCGGCATCCGGATCCTGCAGCACGAGACCGATCCGGCCTCGTTGCGACTCCGGCGCCGCCCCGTCGACGAGCAGAGCGCCGGTGCGCTCGCCCTCATCGGCGTCGCCGAGCACACCGGCGAGGCCGGCGAGCAGCGTCGACTTGCCCGCACCCGACGCGCCGAGCAGCAGCACCCTCTCACCGGGTTCGATCGAGAACGAGACGTCGGCGACGGCGGGCAGACGACGACCGGCGTAGCGCCAGCCCCACCCGTCGGCGGTGACGCGAGCCGGAGACGACACGCTCAGACCTCCTGGCGCACTTCCCGGCCGGCCGCGAAGCGACTCAGCGCGCCTGTCGTCGCGAGCGCGCGCACGAGCAGCCACCCGACCACACCGGCCAGCAGGGCACCCGAGACGACGAGCGCGCCGAGGTAGATGGCGTTGAACTCGATGCTCTTCAGGAAGTTCGGCGACGAGCCGTAGAACATCTCGAAGACCCACGCGGCCACGGCCGCGCCCACACCCGAGAGGGCGGCGACGGCGATGCCGAAGCGCCGGTAGAGGAACAGCGCGAAGATCAGCTCTGCGCCGAGGCCCTGCACCAGCCCGGAGAGCACGGTCGAGACGCCCCACACGTTGCCGATGAGCATCGAGATGATCGCGGCGATCAGCTCGACGACGAGCGCGGCGCCGGGCTTGCGGATGACCAGGCCGCCGATGACACCGCCGATCAGCCAGATGCCGACGGCGATGCCGCCGAAGCCCGGGGTCAGCGCGTCAGCGGCTCCGAACCAGGCGCCGCCGATGATGTTCCACCCCCAGAACAGCAGGCCGATCGCGACGCCGAGCACTGCGGCGACGACGATGTCGACGACGCGCCAGCGCAGGTTGCGCGCGGCGGGTGCGGGGACGGTCTGCGCGGTGGACGCGGACATGGATGCACTCATCTGAACTCCTCCCTGCGCCGGCATGATCCGGATCAGGTTCGACGGTCGAAGCGCGGATCGCTTCCTCTCAGCCCGGCTGCCCGGACTCCCGTGGTGATTGATCGATCATAGCGCCGGTCGCGGCGGTCACGCGCCGGCGTTTCGCCCCGTGAAACACCGGGCTGTAGCGTGGTCGCGTGACACCTCCCCCCGAGTCGGCGCCGCCGGTGACGCGCCGTGCCGCGCGCGAGCGCACTCGCGCGCGCGCCGAGCATCCCTCCGCCGGCCCGATTGCGCTCCCCGCCTTCGGCGACAGCCTCGGACCGGAACGGGCTGCGCTCGAGGATGCTGGGACCGCGGACGCGTCGGCTGCGGATGCCACCCGCGACGCCACCGCATCGGCGGACGCGCCGACGGCGGATGCCCGCGCCGGTGCACCGACGCCGGAGTGGGCCGATGCCACCCGTCCGCCCACGGCTCTGACCTGGCTCGAACCGGTCGACCTGCTCGCCGATCCTGTGCCCGCCGCGCAGCCACGCGACCTCTTCGCCGGAGCACGGCTCACTCCCGAATGGCGTCGCCCCCGGGTGCTCGTGCCCCTCGGGTTCGTCCTCGCTCTCTGCGGAGCCTACGTCTCGACCACGCTGCTGTGGCCGCTGCACGAGGTCGTCCCGGTAGTGGAGGCGGCAACCGTCGAGATCGCTCCCGCGCCGGCGGCCACCGTCACGTGGCCTGCCACGGGCAGCGCGGCCGTCGGAATCCAGGGCATGGCCCCGGTGGCATCCACCGCAGCGGCCGACGAGATCGCCAGCATCTCGAAGGTGGTCAGCGTGATGATGGTGCTCGACGAGCTGCCGCTGAAGGTCGGCGAGCAGGGGCCGAGCTTCGATTTCACCCTCGCGGACTCCCGCGAATACTGGCAGTACCGACGGTCGGATCAGTCATCGCTCGACGTGCCGGTCGGGGGCAGCTTGACCGAGTATCAGATGCTGCAGGGCATCATGCTCGGATCGGCCAACAACTACATCGACCGGCTCGCGAGAGAGATCTGGGGATCGCCGCGCGGTTTCGCGGAGGCATCCGCGAAGTGGCTCAGCGATCGCGGAATCGAGGGCGTCACCGTCCAGTCTCCGTCGGGGTTCAGCGAAGCGAATGTGGCTCCACCCGCCGCCTTGATCCAGATCGCCGAGCTCGCGATGGCGAACCCCGTCTTCGCCGAGATCGTCGGCACCCGCTCGGCTGACATCCCGGGCGTCGGAGCGGTCACGAACACCAACCAGATGCTCGACGACCCCGGCGTCGTCGGAGTGAAGACCGGAACCCTGAACCACTGGAATCTGCTCACCGCGAAGGACGTCGCGTTCGGCGAGACCACCGTGCGTCTGTACACGTCGGTGCTCGGGCAGGCCGACAACACCGAGCGCCTGGCCGTGACCCGTCAGCTGCTCACCGAGATGGAGACCACGCTCGCCGAGCAGCCGCCGTCGGTTCCGTCGGGGACGGTGGTCGGCCATGTCAGCACGGAGTGGGGCGACCGTGTCGAGGTGGTGACGGACGCCGACGCGCGCGTCCTGCTCTGGAACGGCTCCGAGGCGGCGGCGACCACCGCGTTCTCGCTCGGCGAGAAGACCGAAGCCGGCGCCGAGGTCGGCACCCTCACCGTCGAGGGACCGCTCGGCGGAGACACCGCGTCGGTATCGCTCGCAGACGACATCACCGCCCCCAGCGCGTGGTGGCGCCTGACCCACCCGCTCGCCCTCTTCGGCCTCGACAACGACTGACCCGCTCTCCGACGCCGCGAGACTTCCGTTCCAGCACCAGACGGCGCTCGCTGGCGCACGTCTCGTGCTGGAAGACAAGTCTCGCGGGCTCGGGGCGGGCGGATGCTCGGGTGCGGCGTGTACAAGCACAACGCCCGCCCCGAGTGACGGGGCGGGCGTGCGTCGAGTGCAGGGCTTGCGAGATCAGTCGCGCTTCGGGTCGGATGCCGTGGTCTCGGCCTCTTTGACCGCTTCGCCGAGCTGGTGAGCGTCGGGGGCGGCGACGACCTTCTGCTCGGCGACCGCCTCGCGCTCGTCCACGGCCTCTCCGGTGACGATCACCGGCACCGATCCAGTGAGGGCCTCCTCGGCGTCGAGATCGGTTGCGGCCTGCTCGAACTGCGACTGGTAGAGCCGCCAGTACGCGCCCTGCCGAGCGATCAGCTCGTCATGGTCACCCTGCTCGACGATGTCGCCGTGCTCCATCACGAGGATGAGGTCGGCGTCGCGGATCGTCGACAGGCGGTGGGCGATCACGAACGACGTGCGCCCCTCGCGAAGTGCTGCCATGGCCTGCTGCAGCAGCAGCTCGGTGCGGGTGTCGACGGCGCTCGTCGCCTCATCGAGGATGAGGATCGACGGTCGTGACACGAATGCCCGGGCGATCGTGATCAGCTGGCGCTCTCCGGCCGAGACGTTCGAGGCGTCCTCGTCGAGCACGGTCTCGTAGCCCTCGGGCAGGGAGTGCACGAAGCGGTCGACGTACGTCGCCTCGGCCGCGGCGATGATCTGCTCGTCTGTGGCCACGTCGTTGCCGTAGCGGATGTTCTCGCGGATGCTGCCGGCGAACAGCCACGGATCCTGCAGCACCATGCCGGTGCGCGCACGCAGGTCGTCGCGGCGCATCTCGGAGATGTCCTGCCCGTCGAGCAGGATGCGACCCGAGTCGAGCTCGTAGAACCGCATGATGAGGTTCACGAGCGTCGTCTTGCCGGCACCGGTCGGCCCCACGATCGCGACGGTCTGCCCGGGCTCCACCCGGAACGAGAGGTCGGTGATCAGCGGGCGATCCTCGCTGTACGAGAACGCGACGTGCTCGAACTCGATGACACCCTTGCCCTCCGGCGCGGAGGGCGCGTCATCTGCATCCGGATCCTGCTCCTCCGCGTCGAGCAGGTCGAAGACCCGCTCGGCCGAGGCGGTGCCCGACTGCACGACCGCGGCCATGCCGCCCAGCTCGCTGAGCGGCTGGCTGAACTGCTGCGAGTACTGGATGAACGCCTGCACGTCGCCGAGGCGCAGGTTGCCTCCTGCGACGAGCAGACCGCCGAGCACAGCGATGCCGACGTACTGCAGGTTTCCGACGAACATCATCGCGGGCATGATGATGCCCGAGAGGAACTGCGCCTTGAACGCCGCCTGGAACAGCTCCTCGTTCTCGACCTGGAAGCTCTCGAGGGCGTCCTTCTCACGGCCGAACACCTTCACCAGCGCGTGACCGGAGAAGGCCTCCTCGACGCGCGCGTTCAGACGGCCCACCTTGCGCCACTGCGTGCCGAAGGCCTTCTGCGAGCGCGGTCCGATGATGCCGAAGATCACGCCCATAAGGGGCAGGGAGATGAGCGCGACCAGAGCGAGCTGCCACGAGATCGAGAACATCATGACCAGCACGCCGACCACCGTGAGCACGCTGGTGAGCGCACCCGAGAGCGACTGCTGCATGGTCTGGGTGATGTTGTCGATGTCGTTCGTGACGCGCGAGATCAGCTCGCCGCGCTGCACCTTGTCGAAGTACGACAGCGGCAGACGGTTGATCTTCGCCTCGACGTCTTCACGCAGGCGCCACATGGTGCGCACCATGATCACGTTGATCACGTACCCCTGCAGCCAGCTGAGGATTGCCGAGACGACGTAGATGGCCAGCACCGCGACGATGATCCAGCGCAGGCGCTCGAAGTCGACACCGTCGCCGACCGCGAAGTCGTCCATGGCCGAGATCATGTTGGCGAACTCGTCCTGGCCCGCGCCGCGCAGCGCCTCGACGACCTGGTCGCGGCTGGTGCCCTGCGGGAACCCCGGTGATCCGCCGAAGCCCTGGCCGAGCACGCTCGAGATGAATCCCTCGTAGACGACGTTGGTCGCCTCGCCGAGCACCTTCGGCGCAGCGACGGCGAGCACGACACCGACGGCGCCGAAGAACGACACCAGCGCGAACCACCAGGCAGAGGGCTTGAGCAGCCCGATCATCCTCTTGAAGCTGGGCCCGAAGTTGTCGGCCTTGCCGGGCGCGGGGCCGTCGAACATGCCGCCGCCTTCGAGGCGAGCCTTCTCGGCGAGCTCGGCCTCCTCCTTCTCGGCGGCGGTCAGCTCCGGCTCTGCGACAGCGGTGGCGGATGCCCGTGCGGCGAGTGCGCGTTCGCGGCGTGACATCTTGTTCTGCTCCTGCTCGCTCATGCGTCCACCCCCAGCTGCGACTCGACGATCTCGCGGTAGGTCGGGCTGGTGACGAGCAGCTCATCGTGCGTGCCCACGCCCACCACGGCGCCGTCGTCGAGGACGACGATGCGGTCGGCGTCGGTGATCGTCGAGACGCGCTGCGCGACGACGATCTTGGTGACGTCGGGCAGCTCTCGCCACAGGGCCTGGCGCAATCGGGCATCCGTCGTCAGATCGAGGGCCGAGAACGAGTCGTCGAACACGAGGATGCGCGGCCGGTGCACGATCGCCCGGGCGATCGCCAGACGCTGCCGCTGGCCGCCGGAGACGTTCGTGCCGCCCTGGGCGATGCGCGAGTCGAGTCCGTCGGGCATCGCCTCGACGAAGTCGCGCCCCTGGGCGATCTCGAGCGCCGCCCACAGCTCGTCGTCGGTGGCATCCTTCCGCCCGTAGCGGAGGTTGGATGCCACCGTGCCGGAGAACAGGAAGGGGCGCTGCGGCACGAGCCCGATGCCCTGCCAGAGCGTGTCGAGATCGGCCTTACGCACGTCGACGCCGCCCACGTGCACCGCGCCGCCGGTCGCGTCGAACAGGCGCGGGATCAGCGAGACCAGAGTCGTCTTACCCGATCCGGTGGATCCGATGATCGCCACCGTCTCGCCCGGCCGGGCGTCGAAGGTGATGTCGGAGAGAACCGGCACCTCCGCACCCGGATACGTGAACTCGACGTTCCGGAAGGCCACCGCGCCCGGCTCGGGGAAGTCGGTGACGCCGTTCTCGGGGCGGGTCATCGACGATTCGGCGTCGAGCACCTCGGTGACGCGCTCGGCCGAGACGGCGGCGCGCGGGATCATCATCGCCATGAAGCTCGACATGATGACGCCCATCATGATCTGGCCGATGTACTGCATGAACGCGAAGATCGTGCCGATCTCGGCGTTGCCGGCATTGATCTCCACGCCGCCGAACCACACCACCGCGACGATGGTGACGTTGAGCACGAGCATGAAGAGCGGGAACATCAGCACGAACAGCGAGCCGATGTTGCGCCCGAGCACCATGAGGTCGGTGTTGACGGTGCGGAACCGACGCTCTTCGATGCGCTCGCGCACGAAGGCGCGCACGACGCGCACACCGGTCAGCTGTTCGCGCATGATGCGGTTGACGTCGTCGAGCTTGGCCTGGTTGCGCCGGAACAGCGGCACCATCCGGCCGATGATCACGACGGCGATGACCAGCAGCAGCGGCACCGACACGGCGATCAGCCAGCTGAGGCCGACGTCGGTCTGGATGGCCTTGATGATGCCCCCGATCGCGAGCAGCGGGGCGGTGACGAACATCGTCGCGCCCATCATCGCGAGCATCTGCACCTGCTGCACGTCGTTGGTGTTGCGGGTGATCAGCGAGCCGGCGCCGAACTGCGACACCTCACGCTCGGAGAATCCGCTCACCCGGGCGAAGACGTCGGCGCGGATGTCGCGGCCGGCGCTCATGGCCATGCGGGCGGCGAAGTAGGTGGCGAGGATCGAGGCGAGGATCTGCCCCAGCGACACGAGCAGCATGAAGCCGCCGCGGTTCCAGATGTAGCCGATGTCTGCCTTCGCCACGCCGTTGTTGACGATGTCGGCGTTGATCTCGGGCAGGTTGAGGGATGCCATGACGCTGGCGAACTGCAGCACGACGATCGTGATGAGCAGCGGCCAGTATCTGGCCAGATAGCGGGTGAGGATTTTTCCGAGCACAGGTGGACTTCCTTGTGAGAATTCGGAGGGCCGAAACGCGGCCATCACACATGGTGCCACCAACCGCCGACATCCGTATCCCCCTGAAGGCTGACCTTCGCTGTCAGCGGAAAACGATCAGCCGGCGGCCCGAGTGCGCTTCAGGAGAAGCTCATCCCGAACATCGTGGATGACGCGACGAACAGCAGCACTCCTCCGGTGGCGAACACGGCCTTGCGCTCGCTCGTGGTCGAATTCACAGCCGCAGTGACGGCGCCGATGACGCCGACCATACCGACGAACGCGAACCCGCGTGCCGCATCCGCATCATCGACGGCGAACATCAACACAGCAGCGATGGCCGCGCTGACGACGCCCGCGCCCGCGAGCAATGCACCGGCCACGGCCATGCGCCCATCTCGACGCTCGATCGACGTGTTCATGAGACCTCCTCGTCGCAGCTGACGGTAGCGCACAGCGTCGGGCCGCACGACCCTGAATAGACTCGCTGTCATGCCCTCCGAGAACGCCGCCCGCCCAGCCGTGCTGTTGGTGTGCGACTACTCGCTGAAGTACCTCGGCGGTGCGCAGACGGCTTTCATCCGTCAGGCGCAGGCTCTCGCCGGCGAAGGTGTGAGGGTTGTCGTCCTGGCACCGGATGCGGACGCTCTGACGTCAGACGGCATCACCACGGTCTCCCCGCCGAAGCGCGGCACGATCCCGGTGCTCGACCTGCCGCTGCTCGGACGGGCCCGCGATCTCGAGCCGCTGGTCGCCGCGACGATCCGTCGGCACGGTGTCGGTGCGGTCGTCCTGCACTCTGAATTCGCAGTCGCGGCGGCCGCGATCGACGTGGCGCGCCAGCTGGGGATCCCCTCACTGCACACCGTGCACACCTTCTTCTGGCGCGCTCCGGCAGCGCTGGCCCCGTTCGCGCCGGTGGTCTCGCGCGTGCACCGCTCGCTCACCGGCATCCGGAATGGCGGCCGTTTCACCGGCAGCCACCCGCTGAACAATTCTCTGCGGACCATGACGCTGCGCGTCGCGGAGCGCGCCGACATCGTTCTCTCGCCCTCGAAGCACCAAGCTGTGGCGCTGCGCGATGCGGGCGCGGGGCGGGTCGAGGCGTTCTCGAACGTCGCCCAGCCGCTTCGGGTGGCCCCCGCGCCGGAGGGAGAACCGCTGCGCCTGCTGTGGGTGGCGCGCTTCGCGCCCGAGAAGCGCGTCGACGTCGCAATCGACGCGATGCGCCTCGTTGTCGAGCGTCTCGGTGAGGGCCGGGTGCACCTCGACGTCGCCGGCGGCACGCACCGCCCCGTGCCGGGCGTGACCTTCCACGGACCGGTACCGGGTGAACGAGTCGGCGAGCTGATGGATGCCGCGGATGCCGCCCTCATCACCTCGCTCGGCTTCGACAATCAGCCGATGGTCGCGCTCGAGGCGTTCGCGCACGGACGCCCGGTGATCGTCAGCGACCCCGTGCTCGCGACGGAGTTCGGCGACGCCGCGCTCGGCACCCCCAGTCCGGATGCTGAGGGCCTGGCCGACCTGATCATCCGGCTCGCGGCCGACCGCTCGCTGCTCGCGGCTCCGCGCGAAGCCGCCGTGGCGTATGCGAGCGAGCGGGTGGCCGCCGCCCACGTCGCGCGACTGCTGGAGCTCGCCGCCTCGGTCTGACCGCTCAACGCCTCCGTCTGCGCGCTCACCGCAGGTAGGGGAACACGCGAACACAGGCGAATCTCGCGCAGAATCGCCTACGTCGGACTGTTCGCCTACTCCCAGCGAGCGCCGGCCCCAGCGGGCGCCGTCCCAGCGGGCGCCGGCACCTGCGAGCGCCGGCACCTGCGAAGCGGCGCCTCAGAAGAGCGGCGGCTCGGGCACGTACGCGCGCGCCGGCGCACCGGCATCCGCGGGCAGCTCGGCGACGGTCGCAGGCTGCCACTTCGGGTCGCGGTCCTTGTCGACCAGCTGAGCCCGGATGCCCTCGACCAGATCGGGATGGTTGTGCCCGAACCACATGACCCGGCGGTACTCCCCCTCCAGCGCTTCGCGCACACCGCTCATCGCGCGTGCCTCGCGCACGGCGTCGAGGGTGACGGTGAGGGCGGTGGGCGAGAGCTCTTCAAGCGTCGCGAGGGCAGTCGCTGCATCCGGGGCATCCGATTCCCGCAGCCGCTGCATGATCTCTCCCACGGTGTCGCCGGAGAAGGCCTCGTCGATCCACGCCCGAGCGGCCGGCAGCTGCGACGGCTCCGGCGTCTCGTCGAACAGCAGGGTCAGCTCGTTCGGCGTGCCGGGGTCGGCACGGGTGGCGAGAGCATCGCGCAGCCCGTCGAGGTTCTCAGACGGCACGAAGTGATCAGCGAAGCCCAGGTACAGGGCGTCCGCCGCGCTCATGCTCTGGCCCGTGAGACCGAAGTACTCCCCCAGCCGGCCCGGCGCGCGGCCGAGCAGCCAGGTGCCCCCGACGTCGGGTGTGAAGCCGATGCGCGTCTCGGGCATCGCGAGGCGCGAGCGCTCGGTCACGATGCGCACGGCGGCGTGACCGGCGAGGCCGATGCCACCGCCCATCGTGATCCCGTCGGCGAACACGACGACGGGCTTGGGATACTCGGCGATAAGCGCGTTCATCGCGTACTCGGCGCGGAAGAAGTCGGCGATGTGGTCGGGGTGACCGCTCGTGATCGAGTCGTAGAGCGCGCGCACGTCACCGCCGGCGCACAGACCCCGCTCGCCGGCGCCGTCGATCAGCACGGTCTGCACGTCGGTGTCGTCGGCCCATGTCGTGAGGGCTGCGGTGATCTGCTCGATCATGCCGAGATCCAGGGCGTTGATCGCCCGCGGACGGTTCAGCGTGACGCGTCCGAGCGAGCTGTCGGTGCGGGCGATGACGGTGGCGGCTTCGGTGTCGGTCACGCCTGCCAGGCTACTCCGCTTCGCGATCTGCACTGATCTGTCGACGAGGATCGCCCGTTTCGGCAGGTGAAGCGCAGATTCTCCCAGATTTCCGAGAAGATGGAAGAGATTGTCCCGAACAGGAGAGGTCGCCATGCCCGAAGGACAGGTGCTCGAGTTCACCCAGGTCACAAAGCGCTTCGGCGCGCTGACCGCCGTTTCCGACCTCTCCGTCCGTGTCGAGCCCGGCGCCGTCACCGGATTCCTCGGCCCGAACGGCGCAGGCAAGACCACGTCACTGCGCATCCTGCTCGGGCAGATCCGCCCCACCTCGGGCTCCGCGACCATCGGCGGAGCGAACTACTCCGAGCTGCGTCACCCGCTGCGCACGATCGGTGCCGTGCTGGAGGAGTCGGCGTACCGCCCGCGCCGCACGGCAAGTCGTCAGCTGATGCTCGCCGCGAAGGCCAACGGCATTCCGTCCGCTCGTGTCGATGAGGTGCTGCACCTGGTCGGCCTGCAGGACGACGGCGACACCCGCCTGGGCAGCTACTCACTGGGAATGCGGCAGCGTCTGGCCGTCGCATCGGCGCTGCTCGGCGACCCCGGCGTTCTCGTGCTCGACGAGCCGGCCAACGGTCTCGACCCCGAGGGCATCCGCTGGATGCGGCTGCTGATGCGTCGCCTCGCCGACGAAGGACGCACGGTGCTCGTCTCGTCTCACGTGCTGAGCGAGATCGAGCAGGTGGCCGACGACGTCGTGGTGCTGTCGAAGGGCCGTGCGGTGCACGCCGGCCCCATCTCCGAACTCGCGGATGCCTCCGGCGGTGCCGTCGTGGTGGACGCCGAGAACCGCGCACCCCTGATCACCGCGCTCTCGGCCGCGAAGCTCGACTTCGACGTGCTGCGCTCGGGCGTCACCGTGCGCGACTCCGATTCGGCTGCGGTCGGCGCCGTCGCCGCCCAGGCCGGCGTCGCCCTCACCATGCTGCAGCAGCGCGGGCCCAGCCTCGAGGAGGTCTTCCTCGACCTCGTCTACGGGCGCCGTGCCGACAGCCCGCGCCTCGACACGTCGGCGAATCGGGTCGCGCACGCGTCCGACCCGATGAGCGGGGCGGGCGTCGCCAGCGCCGACGCGGCGAAGTCGGATGCTACGGATGCTTCGGAGGTCGACGCCCGCGACGACGTGGACCGCGTCCTCGACGACGCTGAGGCCGGTGCTGCCGACGCGGCCCTGGTCGCCGGAGGTGTGCCCCTTTCGGGCGCGGCTGCGGTCGTCGCCGACGGAGGCGCGGTGGCTGCAGCCGGCACCGGATACGGGGCCGCACCCACCGACACGATCGCCGTGGACGAGCACGCGCCGGACACTGATGATACGGACAGCGACGCGACGGCTGAAGGCGCGTCGGACAGCGCCCCGACCGACGAAGGCGCGACGGACGGCGACGCATCGGACATCGACGCGACGGAAAGTGACAGCGACGCGACGGACGGAAAGGCGACGGACAGCGCCGGAACGGAAAGCGCCGCCGCGGAAAGTGGCGGCGACGCGAACGCGACGACGCTGGACGACCCCGCGGCGGGTGCGCAGATGGCCGGCGTCGAGACGGCCGCGGATGCCGAGGCGGGCGCACCGTCGGCGTCCGATGCACCAGAGGACGGCGGGCAGGCCGTCGATGGCGATCCGGAGACGGCGCCCGCGAACGAGACGAGCGAGGGCGCAAAGACCGTCGATGGCGGACCCGAGAACGCGCCAGGAGACGAGACGAGCGAGGGCACGGACACCAATGCCGACGCCGACCTCGACGCCGCGAACTCGGACACCTCCGACGTGGAAATGGACTCTCCGTCATCGGACGAGGCTCGCGCAGCCGAGCAGAGCGATGGTGACTTGATCGACGACGTGACCGACGGTGCCACCGTCGGCGAGACGCGTGAGCCGGACGCCCACGCTGAGCCGGACGCCCGCCCTGAGGCCGACGCCCAGCGGGCGTCGGATGCGCAGCCGGAACACGACGACGAGCACGACGACGACGAGCACCGCGCCGACGAATCGTCGGACGAGACGCGACCGCTGCTCCTGCCCCTCGCGACCGATGCGGTCACTCTGCCGTCTGCGGCGGTCGAACCGACGTTCACCGAGCTGATCACGGGCCTTCCCGCCTCCGTCACCACCGACGGATCCGACAACCCGGCCCCGGCGACCGAGGCCATCTCGATCGTGACGCCCACCCTGTCGAGCGACGACGACGATGACTCCGTCGACGACGGAGATGACGACCCGCGACTCGCCGCGATGCGCACCTCGCTCTCGGCAGCGGCCAGCCGCTTCTTCGACGGTCCTGCTCCGGATTACCCCTACAGCTCACGCGCTCAGCGGCGCGAGGAGTCGGCCGACGCGGATGCCGACGAGGCATCCGAACGCCCCGACGGCACCTCGGGCCACGATGCCCACCACGACGGAGACCAGGGCCAGCAGCAGCGCTGAGACTCGGCTCGGGTCCACCAGGCACCGGTCGAGCCGGCCACGAGCCCGCGCGCCACACCCGGCCAGGCACTGGCCGAGCCGGGCGGCGGCACCGTCGGCCACCAGCTCATCCTGGCGCGACGTCAGACCGTCCGCGGCCGCGGCCGGATCACCGGCCGCTGGCGCGGCTTCTGCACCGGCACCGCGCCGGTCGCGATGTCGGCGACGTCTTCAGGCTGATCGCTGACCTCGAGGCGCAGCGCCTGTGTCAGAGCGAGTCCGTGCCGCGTGGTGAGGATGAGTCGCTGGAACTGGGGGTCGCCGTCGAGGTCGATCACCACGCTGGGCTTGCGTCGCCGGATGAGCACGAAGTCCGTGGTCTCGGCAGCCTTCCACGTCCCGGCGGCGAGGATACCGGGGATGTGCGTGCCGGGTCCCGGCACTCCGCGCAGCCACGTCCAGGCATCCTGCGTCAGCTGCACCTTGGTGATGTGCTCACGCTCTACCCGCACGTTCTCACGGTGGAAGGTCGATGCCCGCTCGATCGGCGAGAGAACGATCTCAAGTCGCGTCTGATCCAGCAGCAGGGTCACCATGCGACCAGTCTGCCAAAGCGCACGACCGACACGCACACGACTTGCTGACAGGTCGACAACGATCCTGTTGTGTCAAACCGGCAATCCGCGCGCGGGAATCCTCAGGCCGAACGGCGCGGCGGCGGCGCGTCGCATGATGACACCCCGTCAGTGGACTGAACGGGCTGAGATCTTCGGCAGGAGGTGCGCCGGCAGCGCCCGGCAGATGACAGGGTGCGGCACCCCATCGACAGGTCGCCGGGTCAGGCGGATGCCGCGGCTGCAGCCGCCGCAGGCAGTGCCGCCTCGATGGCGGCGAGCTCGTCTTCCCCGTGCGCAGCCGTGAGGAACCACGCCTCGAACACGCTGGGCGGCAGCGCCACCCCCTGCTCGCGCATGGAGTGGAAGAACGGGGCGTACCGGAACGACTCCTGCGTCTGAGCGATCGCGTAGTCGCGCGGCGCCTCGGGCAGGAAAGCGACCCCGAACAGGTTGCCCGCATGCGGCACGGCGTGCACCACGCCCGCGTCGGTAAGCGCAGCGTCGAGCGCCGCAGACAACCGCGAAGCGGCGGCGTCGATTCGTGCATAGATTTCCGGCGTCGCGAGCCGCAGGGTCGCGATCCCCGCCGCGACCGAGAGCGGATTGCCCGACAGCGTTCCCGCCTGATAGACGGGGCCGACGGGGGCGAGCATGTCCATCACCGCGGCGCTGCCGCCCAGGGCGGCAAGGGGCATCCCTCCGCCGACCACCTTGCCGAACGTGATGATGTCGGGCACGTACTGCTCGCCCGCCTCCTGCTGCAGCCCCCAGAAGCCGGCAGGGTGCACGCGGAATCCGGTGAGCACCTCGTCGAGGATCATCAGCGCACCGTGCGCGTGGGCGGTGTCGGCGATGAGCTTGTTGAAGCCGGGCAGCGGGGCGACGACGCCCATGTTCGCCGACGCCGCCTCTACGATCACCGCGGCGATGCGCTCACCGTGCTCGGCGAACACCGCGGCCAGGGCATCCGGGTCGTTGTAGTCGATGACCAGCGTCTGCGCGGCGATCGGAGCCGGCACCCCGGCCGAGCCGGGCAGCGCGAGGGTGGCGACGCCCGAGCCGGCGGCGGCGAGCAGTCCGTCGGAGTGCCCGTGGTAGTGACCGGCGAACTTCACCAGCAGATCGCGTCCTGTGACGCCGCGAGCGAGGCGGATGGCGGTCATGGTCGCCTCGGTGCCGGTGGAGACCAGGCGCACGCGCTCGATCGGTCGCACGTCGCCGTGGCGCACCCGGTCGGCGATCAGCTGGGCGAGCTCGACCTCGCCCTCGGTGGGAGCGCCGAACGAGAGGCCGCGGGTCGCGGCATCCTGAACCGCCTGCACGACCTCGGGATGCGCATGCCCGAGCAGCGCCGGACCCCATGATGCGACGAGGTCGATGTACTCGCGGCCGGCCGCGTCGGTCACCCGGGCGCCGGAGGCGGATGCCAGGAACCGCGGCGTACCGCCGACCGAGCCGTACGCGCGCACCGGCGAGTTGACTCCGCCGGGGATCACGGAACGGGCGGTGTCGAACAGGGAGTCGTTGCGGTCCATGCATCCAGCCTACGGATGCCGGCTATGAGCGGCTCCGAGTCAGGGGCGCAGCCAGCGCGCAGCCTCGACCGCCCAGTACGTCAGCACGGCATCGGCACCGGCACGGCGGATCGACATGAGCGACTCGAGCACGGCCGCGCGGCGGTCGATCCATCCGTTCGCGGCGGCGGCCTCGATCATCGCGTACTCGCCCGAGACCTGGTACGCCCACACCGGCACGTCGACCGCGTCGCGCACCTCGCGCAGCACATCCAGGAAGGCCATCGCGGGCTTGACCATGACGATGTCGGCGCCTTCGTCCTGATCGAACAGCGCCTCGCGCACGCCCTCGCGGCGGTTGCCGGGGTCCATCTGGTAACTGCGACGGTCGCCCTGCAGCTGCGAGTCGACGGCCTCGCGGAACGGGCCGTAGAAGGCGCTCGCGTACTTAGCCGAGTAGGCGAGAATCAGCGTGTCGTGGAATCCCTCGTCGTCGAGCGCCTCGCGGATGACGGCCACCTGCCCGTCCATCATTCCGCTGAGGCCCAGCAGCTGAGAGCCGGCGCGGGCCTGCGCGAGGGCCATCGAGGCGTAGCGCTCGAGCGTGGCGTCGTTGTCGACGCCACCTGCAGGCGTCAGCACACCGCAGTGACCGTGGTCCGTGAACTCGTCGAGGCAGAGGTCGGTCTGCACGACGAGCGCGTCGCCCACCTCCGCAGCCAGCGCGGTCGTGGCGACATTCAGGATGCCGTCGGGGTCGTCGGCGCCCGATCCGATCGCGTCTCGCACGGCCGGCACGCCGAACAGCATCACTCCGCCGAGTCCGGCCTCGGCGGCATCCACCGCGGCTGCCTTCAGCGAATCCAGCGAGTGCTGGACGACACCCGGCATCGAGCCGATCGGCGCGGGGTCGGCGAGACCCTCGCGCACGAACATCGGCAACACCAGCTGGCGCGGCTCGAGCGACGTCTCGCGCACGAGCTCACGAACGGGAGCGGACTGGCGAAGGCGGCGCAGCCGCGCGTCGGGGAAGCGGCTCACGGCGCGAACTCGTCTGCCGCGTGCGGGAGGGTGAAGCGCGAGACCGTGTCGATCAGCGCATCCACCGTCTGCTTGTCGGCGATGGCCGTGACCGGCAGGCCCGCCTTCTCGGCGTCCTTCGCGGTGCGGGGGCCGATCGCCGCGAGCATCGTCGTGTCGGGGATCTCGGGGAACTGCTCGCGCACCTGTTTGGCCACCGAACCGCTGGTGATCAGAATCGCGTTGATGCGGCCGTTCTCGACGTCGCGGCGGATCCGCTCGGTGACCGGCACCCCGACGGTGCGGTAGGCCACCACGCTGTCGACGTCGTGCCCCGCCTCGGTGAGCATGACCGAGAGGACAGGCTTGGCGATCTCGCTGCGCAGCGAGAGGATGCGCTGCGCGTCGGGCTCGATCGAGATGATCTTCTCGGCCATCCCGGCCGCCGAGTTGTCGAGCTCGGGCATGAGCGCGACGTCGTAGCCGACGGCCTGCAGAGCCGCAGCGGTCGTCTCGCCGACGGCGGCGACCTTGGTCGTCGCCGGGATCACGATGCGATGCGCGTACAGCACGTCGACCGTCGTGGCGCTGGTGATGGTCAGCCAGTCGTACTCGCCGGCCTGCAGGCGGGCGAGGGCCGCATCCAGGGCGTCCTGGTCGGTGGTCGGGGCGAAGTTGATGAGAGGCGCCACCACGGGCACCGCACCCATCGCGCGCAGGCTGGCGGCGACGCTGTCACCCCAGGGGCCACCCCGCGGCACGAGGACGCGCCAGCCGTCGAGCGGCTTGGCGGTCTTGGTTTCGGAAGCAGTCATCTCGATCACTCTCAGGGGAGGAGGTCGGCCGCTCCCTGTTCGAGCAGCCGATGGGCCGCAGATTCGCCGAGCTCACGAGCCGTGCGCATCGGGTCTGCACCATCGGCAGCATCCGCTCCGTTGCCGCTGCCGTTCCGTCGAATATACCCCCTGTTCAGGGACTCGGAGACGTCCAACCCGATTCGGCGTCCGCCGCCGGGTTCGTACACGACGGCGCGCAGACGGATGCTGTCTCCCGTGACGACCGCGTGGGCTGCCATGGGCGCCTGGCATCCGGCGTCGAGTCCAGCGAGCACGGCTCGCTCGACCGTCACCGCGATGCGGGTGTCGAGATCATCGAGTCGTGCGAGCGCATCGAGCAGTTCTGCCGGGGCATCGGCCGTGGTCTCCACAGCCAGCGCCCCCTGCCCGGGCGCGGTCGGCCATTCGGTCAGGCCCAGCTCCTCGCGGCCCAGCGCCGTCTCCGAGCCGAGGCGGGTGAGACCGGCAGCGGCGAGGATCACGGCGTCCAGCTCACCCGACGAGACCCGTTCGAGACGGGAGTCGACGTTGCCGCGGATGTCGACGACCTCGGCGTGCGGCGCGCGGCGGCGCACCTGCGCGATGCGGCGCGGCGAGCCGGTGCCCACGGTGCTGCCGTGGCGCAGCTCGTGCAGGGGCGTGCCGCCGCGCGTGATGACCACGTCCCTGGCATCCGCCCGACGCGGCGTCGCCGCGATGACCAGTTCGGCGGGCATGGCAGTGGGCAGATCTTTCAGGGAGTGCACGAGGATGTCGCACTCCCCCGCGATCAGCGCCTCGCGCAGACGGTTGGCGAAGATGCCGGTGCCGCCGATCTCCGACAGGGATGCGCGGTTCGTGTCGCCCTCCGAGACGATCGGCACGAGCTCGACCGGACGGCCGGCGACGGCGGCGAGCGCGTCGGCGACGTGACCGGACTGCGCCTGGGCGAGCGCGCTGCGCCGGGTGCCGAGCCGGATGGGTGCCTGCGTGCTCACTGAAGCACTTCGGCGATCTCGTCGAGACGCAGGCGGCGCCCGGTGTAGAAGGGCACCTCCTCCTTCACGTAGCGACGGGCCTCGGTGTAGCGCAGGTCGCGCATGAGGTCGACGAGCTCGGTCGGCGAATCGGACTCGAGGGGCAGCAGCCACTCGTAGTCGCCAAGCGCGAAGGCCGCGACCGTGTTCGCGATCACGCCGGTGAAAGCGGCCCCCTTGCGCCCGTGATCGGCGAGCATCTTGCGACGCTCGGACTCCTCGATCAGGTACCACTCCGGGGTGCGCACGAACGGGTAGAGGCACAGCCACTGCTTCGGCTCGACTCCGCGGAGGAAGCCGGGTACGTGCGCGCGGTTGAACTCCGCGTCGCGATGCACGCCCATGACGTTCCACACCGGCAGCAGGTTGCGCAGCAGGTCGGTGCGACGCAGGCGGCGCAGCGCGCGCTGCAGCTCTTCGACGGTGTCGCCGTGCAGCCACACCATGAGGTCGGCGTCGGCCTTGAGGCCGCTGACGTCGTAGAACCCTCGGACGCTGACCCCAGAGCTCTCGATGTGGCCGACGAGCACTTCGAGCTCGCTCTCGTCGGTCTCGATCGCCGGCGCGTCGGGGTTTCTGCCCCAGACGGCCCACAGGGTGAATCCGGACGGGTTGTCATCGCGCGTTTCGGGCATGCCTCCAGTCTGCCCCCTTCTCAGCGAAGGCGGCGAACCGGGCGGCGCCGGCGCGCGTTCTCAGAGCGGCCTGGCGGGTCTCAGCGCGAGATCGCGCGGGCGATCACCCACACGAGGCTGCCGACCGCCGCCGCAGCCACCACGACGACAGCCCCGGCGCCCGCCGGGTTGCGATGGGCGAATGCCCGTGCACGCACGATGCCACGGTCCGTCGCCTTCTCGATACGGCGGGGGAAGTTGCCCCTGATCTCGATCGCGGCGAGCGCTGCTCGCAGCTCGGCGCGGGCAGAGGCCACCGGATCGGTGATCCCCGCCGGCACGACCGTGCGGGGAACCTCGGTGGTGGTGAGGGCAGCGTTGGGCAGCGACGTCTTCTCAAGATCGCTCATTGGCGGGGTCTCCCTTGATGATGCGCACATCGGTGGCGACGGCCTGGCCCGGATTCTCGCGCTTCATCACCTTGCGGAAGCGTGCCAGTCCGAGCAGGGCGAAGATGACGATGAAGACGAGCAGGAAACCGAACACGGCGAGGGCGGAGAGCCAGGCGGGCCACCATGAGCTCAGCCCGATGATGCCGAATGCCAGCAGCACCGGGATCGCCCAGAACAGCAGGAACAGCACGATGACGAACCACAGGCTGCCCATGCCGGCATCCTTCGCCGTGCGAGAGATCCACGCCTTCGCGGCGTTGATCTCGGCCGTGACGAGGTTGCGCACCAGCTCGGGAAGATCCCCGAGCAGGGTCAGCAGGCTGTCATCGGCGCGGTCCCGGTATCCGCGGAGCATCCGTCACCCCTTGTTCTTGGGCGTGGTGCCCTCGGAGCCGACCGGCTTGGCGGGAGGCATCGTGCCGCCCGAGGACGAGTCGTGCGACGTCGAGTCGTGCGATTCCTTGGCGTCGGCGACCTTCTCGGCGGCGTCCTTGGTCGCGTCGATCGCACCGTCGAGCTTCTCCCCGGGGGTGGTGCCCGACTTCGAGACGGCCTTGACGACCTTGACCGCACCGGTCCAGACGGCACCGGGAACCGCGGCGGCCTGCGACTTGGCGAAGTCCTGCACGCGGGAGACCTGCTCCTGCACGGGATCGAGGTTCCACACCTTGAGCCACTGCGTCTTGATCTGCTCGTAGCGCTCGCGTCCTGCTCGACTGCCGAGGACGTAGCCTGCGCCGAGTCCGATGACGAGTCCGATCTTCCCCTTCATGAGGGCCTCCTGACGTTGGTTGCGGCCACTTCCGCGCTCCAGCGTAACCACATATTCCTCGTTCGGCATCTGCCCTTGCGCCGCGGCCCGGTTCGATGTATCAGCACGGCGCCCGAACAGTCGCCGCGCAGCGTCCGCTCAGTCCCAGAGCAGGCTCGCACGCAGCCGATCGGCTTCGGCGACCGCATCCGGAATCACCTGGGCGAGCCCGGTGCCGGCGACCCACGCGCCCACGATGCCGAGGCCCGGGGCGGCGACCACGGCAGCGCGTACGGCCGCCCGCCGCTCGGTCGCGCCGATGAGCGAGGTGGGCTGAGCCTGCACGTACCGGGCGCGGTGCGCGGCGACCAGCTGCGCCGGGCGCAGCGGAACGCCGAGCAGGGCGGATGCCTCCGACAGCGCGAGCGCGGCAGCCGCGTCGTCATCGAGGGCGGCCGTCGCCGCAGCCTCGCCCTGGCTGCCGAACGACACGCGCACGACGTGGCGGCCCGCCGCCGCGTCGCGCAGCCAGCCCCATTTGACCGTGGAGTGGGTGAGGGCCTTGGCGACGTGGCGGCCCGGCACCGTGAGCACGCCGCTGCCGCGGGGCCCGGCGTCGAGTTCGGGTGCGTCGAGCAGCAGCGTCACGATCTCGATCTCAGGTGCGTCCCCGACCTCGCCGAGGCCCGAGACGTGCGCGTCGATGAGGGGGCGTGCCGACGGCTCGGCTGTCGCGACGATGACTCCGGTGGCGCGCAGTGGGGCCGCGGCATCGGCATCCGCCCCCTCTTCGAGCGACGGAGCGATCTCGACACTCCATTCCGCACCCTCGCGCTCGAGATGGGTGACGCGGGCGCCGGTGCGGATCTCGACCCCGTACGCGAGGAGGTCGGCGCGCAGCGCCTCGACGAGCCGGCCCATGCCGCCGACGAGCCCGAGCACCGCCGACCCGGGCGCTGTGCCCTTGCGCTCGGCCGCGAGCAGGCCGACCGCTCCGGTCAGCGATCCGATGCGCGTGAGCGCGGCGTTGAGCCCTGGCGCGGCGACGTCGGTGTCGACGTCGTCGGGGTCGGCGGAGTAGACGCCCGCAGTGACAGGGGCCACGAGCCTGTCGCGCACACGCGCACCCATACGCGAGCCGACCAGCTTGCCGAGGCTGCGCTCGTGCCCGATGGTCAGCGGCGGGCGGAGGCGGTCGAGATACGCCCGCCAGGCGCCGCGCCAGCCGATGATGCGGCGCACGTCGTCTTGGAACGGGTTGGCCGGGATGCCCAGCAGGCTGCCCTTGGGAAGGGGCGCGTCGGGGGCATCCGGGATGCCGCTCAGCCACGCGCCACCGCCCTGCGGGGGAACCACCGCGTCGGCGAGGCCCAGCTCGTCGACGAGCGCCTTCACGTGACCGCCGCGCGTCGCGAAGCTCTCGGCTCCCGCGTCGACGGTGATGCCGTCGAGTTCGACGGAGCGGATGCTTCCGCCCAGCGCCCCGGATGCCTCCAGCAGCGTCACCCGCATGCCCACCTTCGCGCACTCCCGAGCGGCGACCAGACCGCCGATGCCGCCGCCGATGATGACGATGTGCTGCTGCGCGGCGCGCGCGGCGAGGGCCGGGGAGTGCTCGGAGCTCATGCCTCGATTCTTCCACCGGGACCTATGCGCCGGATGCCGGTGACTCCACGAGACCCGGAGACGTTCGGCTGCTCCTGCCGAGGAGCCGAACGTCCGTCATCTGCGCGACTTCAGCGGCATCTGGCTCCTGGACAGGCTGCACGTCGCCGGCCTGCAGCCCGGGCGGCGACCATCCCGGTGTCGGGGAGCCGAATGCCGCTCATCCGCTGCCGTACGCCGACATCTGGCTCCTCGCGCCGGACCCATCGGTGGGAGAGTCCTGCGCGCCGGAGTCAGAGCTCGCCGTGGGCGAGCTGCACGATCCGCGTGAGCTGGTCGGGGTCGGTCTCGGGCGGCACGCCGTGACCGAGGTTGAGGATGTGCCCCTTCGCGCCGCGGCCGCGGGCGATCACGTCGCGCACGCGGGCCTCGAGCACCGGCCACGGGGCCTGAAGCATCGCGGGGTCGATGTTGCCCTGCACGGCGGTGTCGGATCCGACGATGCCGATCGCCTCGTCGAGCGGCATCCGCCAGTCGACGCCGACGGCGTCAGCAACGCCGTCCAGGCGCATGTCGGCGAGGAACGGTCCGGTGCCGACGCCGAAGTGGATGCTCGGCAGGCCGATCCCCTCGAGCGCCGCCTTCGAGTGCCGGGCGATGTGCGTTCGGTAGTCGGCTGTGCTGAGGGAGCCGGCCCACGAGTCGAAGAGCTGCACGACCGAGGCTCCGGCGTCGCGCTGGATCTCGAGGAAGCGACGCGAGATGCGCGAGAGCCAGCCGGCCAGCGCGTTCCACGCCTCGGGGTCGGCGTGCATCATGGCCCGGGCACGCAGGTGCTCCTTCGAAGGGCCGCCCTCGATCAGGTAGGCGGCCAGGGTGAACGGCGCCCCGGCGAAGCCGATCAGCGGCGTCTCGCCCAGCTCGGCGACGGTCATACGCACGGCCTCGGCGACCGCGGTGCCGTCGAGGTCGGCGGGGTCGATCTGCGTGATGCGGGCGACGTCGTCGGCGGTGCGCACGGGGTCGGCGAAGACCGGGCCGCGGCCGGGCTCGATCTCGACGTCGACCCCGGCCAGGCGTAGCGGGATGACGATGTCACTGAAGAACACCGCCGCGTCGACCTTGTGCCGGCGCACCGGCTGCAGGGTGATCTCGGATGCCATGTCGGGGGTGAGACAGGCGTCCAGCATCCGCGTGCCGACGCGCAGCTCGCGGTACTCGGGCAGCGACCGCCCGGCCTGACGCATGAACCAGACAGGGGTGCGCTCGGGGGTCTCGCCGGCGAGCGCGCGCAGCAGATCACTCATGCCGCCATCCTCGCACCGCGCGCCTATGCGTGCGCCGGGGCTGGAACTCGGGTTAGGTCCTCCTTGGATGCCACCCACAGCTGCGCGGCGTACACTCGACTCGTGCTGCTCTGCGTGACGGCGAGTCACAAGACCGCCTCTTTCGAACTGCTCGAACGCCTCAGCCGCCAGCCCGAGACCGTCGCCCCCAGCCTGATGGCTGCCGGCGTGCAGGGAGCCGTCGTGCTCGCCACCTGCAACCGATTCGAAGCCTACGTCGAGGCCGAGGAGGTGGACTCGGAGGCGGTGATCGAGACGGTCGCGCAGGCCACCGGCATCCCCTCCGCCGACCTCGACGGCTCATACCAGGTCGTCGACGACCCGCATGTCGCCGAGCACCTGTTCGCCGTCGCATCGGGCCTGGAGTCGGTCGTGTCGGGTGAGGGCGAGATCGCCGGACAGGTCCGCCGCGCTCTCAGCGGCGCCCGCGAGCAGGGCACCACCTCGCCGCAGCTCGAGCGTCTGTTCCAGCGCGCGAGCCAGGCGCAGCGGAAGGTCAAGAACGTCACCGCGCTGCACCGCGCCGGTCGCTCGCTCGTGCGCCTGTCGCTCGAGCTCGCCGACAGCCGCATCGCCGACTGGAGCGCCGAGCGCGTGCTGCTCGTCGGCACCGGTTCGTACGCCGCCGTCACTCTCGCGTCGCTGCGCGAGCGCGGCGCCGTCGACATCTCGGTCTACTCGCCGTCGGGCCGCGCTGTGCCGTTCGCCCAGAAGCACGGCATCCGTCCGGTCGCCATCGCCGATTACGCGAGCATCGCGCAGCACGCGTCGCTGCTGATCACCTGCACCTCCGCCGAGATGGTGCTGGGGCCGGCCCAGTTCGACCGCCAGCCCGGCGCCGCCGAGGGATGCCTGTCGACGACCTCAGGGGCCCACCCCCAGTCGCAGCTCGTCATCGACCTCGGGATGCCGCGCAACGTCGATCCCGCCGTCGCCCAGCTCGAGGGCGTCGCACTGCTCGACCTCGAGACCATCCGCCTGCACGCCCCGCTCGAGGAGCTGCATGCCACCGACGCCGCCCGTCATGTCGTACGCGAAGCGGCGGAGAGCTTCCATCTCGACGGCTCGCGTCAGAGCGTGACCCCCGCGGTCGTGGCGCTGCGCACGCACATCTTCGGTCTGCTGGAGGCGGAGATCGAACGCGCGCGACGGCGCGGCGACGAGAACGGCCGCGTCGAGCAGGCCATGCGCCACCTCGCCGGGGTTCTGCTGCACACTCCGACCACCCGTGCCCACGAGCTCGCCGCCGAGGGTCGCGCGGACGAGTTCCATGCGGCGCTCGAGGCGCTGTACGGCCTGTCGGCCGAGTCGAGCACCGCCTCAGACGCAGCATCCGCCTGATCACGCCTTCACCGGCGCCGGATCGCGCCAGGCATGCGACGCTGGGAGCATGACGCAGCGCACACCCCTGCGAGCGCGACTGCTCACCGCGCTCAGTGGCGACCCGGAGGGGACGCCGAGGTGGGTGCGCGACCTCGCCGAAGGCGATGACGTCGGCTGGTTCGTCGACGGCGGCGCGGCCTGGACGGTGCACGCGGGCATGGGCACGCTGGTCGCCGGCATCCGGGCACTGCTGATCCAAGCTCTGCATCCCGGCGCGATGGCGGGCGTGCACGACTTCTCGCGCTACCGCGAAGACCCCATCTCCCGCCTCAACGGCACGGTGCGGTGGGTGCTGAGCGTGACCTACGGGTCGCGCGAGCAGGCGGAGCGCGAGACGGGGCGAGTGGCTCGACTGCACCGCAGAGTCACCGGCGAGTACACCGCCGGAGACGGGACGGAGCGAGAGTACAGCGCCTCCTCCGCGGACCTCGTCGAATGGGTGCACCTCGCCTTCGCCGACGCGTTCCTGACGGCGCATGAGGTGTGGGGAGGGCCGATTCCGGGCGGGGCAGACGCGTATGTCGCCGAATGGGCGATCGCCGGGCGCCTGATGCGGGTGCCGGATCCGCCCACGAGCGAGGCGGAGCTGCGGAAGCGACTGCGCGGATTCCTCGAGCGCGGCGAGCTGCGCGCAGACGAACGCACCCGCGACGTCGTGGCGTTCCTGCGACGCCCGCCGTTCACCGGCACCATGGGCATCGCCTACCGCGTGCTGTTCGCGGCGGCCGTGGCCACGATCCCCCGTCCCTACCGCCGCATGCTGGGTGTTCATCGCAGTGTTCTCCCGGTCGTCACCGCGACTCGAATCGTGCTCGCCGTGGCCGAGAGATCGCTCGGCTCAGGGCCTCGCGCGCAGGACTTCGCGCGGCGCCGGCTCACCCGCCTGACCGCCGCGCGTCGTGCCGGCGAGGCCGCCTAGAACGGCAGGTCGCGGGATCCCGGAGGCGCGATCAAGAGACCGGTGATCTTGCCAGAACCGTTGTAGGCGACCCGGCCGATCCATTCGCCCGCCTCGTGACGCAGTGTCGCCTGTACGATGGCGCCGCTCGCGAGCACCCTGTTGGCGAACTTGTTGAGCGCGTTCGCGCCGTCGGGAGTCTGCACCGTGAGGTCACTGGACGACTCGAGCCGTCCTGTCTCGGCGACGACCTGATTCCACACTCCCTCGATCTTCCGCTTGCTGAGCATGCGAGCGCAGGTATAGGTCATCTGCGTTCGCACTGCTTCGTAGTCGCCCGCATCCAGGCGTTCGAACACCGCGCGAGTTCGATCCATGAGGTCGATCATCTGCTCACCCATTTCCGTCTCCTTCTGGGGGCGCGCAACCGCACCTCCGAACCGCTTGAACGCGGCTTGTCGGCTCACGCCGAGCGCATCGCCGATCGCCTGCCACGAGACCCCGGCGGCACGCGTCGCGACGACGAGGTCGACGAGCCGTGCCTGCGACCGACGCACCAGTTGATCGGCTTGCCGGATCGCAGCGGCGTCATCGACCGGGACGCCAACCGCTCGTGCCTCCTCGACCATTGCCGCGAGTGCGGACAACGGAATCCCATCACCCGGGAACTGATCGACCATCTCTCAAACCATAGAGACAGTTGGCATGCTCGTCAACCCATGGTTTACATGCACAAGGCTGGGACAGCCGATCCATGCGGGCAGTGCGGGAATGCCACACTGGAGGCATGGCCCTTCACATCACCGGAGACACCGCCGCCGACGAGCTGCTCACGAACAACCCGCTGGCGCTGCTGATCGGTATGCTGCTCGACCAGCAGGTGCCGATGGAGACGGCGTTCGCCGGCCCGCTCAAGATCGAGCAGCGCACCGGAGCTGCTGACGCCGCCGCGATCGCGGGGATGGATCCGGATGCCTTTCTCGAGGCGTTCAAGCAGACGCCGGCCGTGCACCGCTTCCCGGGCTCGATGGCAGCCCGGGTGCAGACGCTCTGCCAGACGCTCGTCGACGAGTGGGGCGGGAACGCCGCGGCGCTCTGGACCGAAGGCGACCCGGATGGCGCCGAGGTGCTGAAGCGGCTGAAGAAGCTGCCCGGATTCGGCGAGCAGAAGGCGAAGATCTTCCTCGCACTGCTCGGCAAGCAGTACGGCTTCACCGGTGCGGGCTGGCGCGAGGCATCCGCTCCCTACGGTGAACCGGATGCATTCCGCAGCGTCGCCGACATCGTCTCGCCCGAGTCGCTAACGAAGGTGCGCGAGCACAAGAAGGCCATGAAGGCGGCCGCGAAGGCGGCGAAGTGAAGCCGACCGGCGACGACGTCGCGGCCCTGATCGCGCGTTCTGCTCCGGCGATCCGACGACGGGATGCCGAGACCCTGACTGCTCTGATGCAGGAGATCTCCGGCCGCACTCCCGCCACCTGGGGCACGATCATCGGATTCGGCCAAGTGCACTACCACTACCCCACCGGTACCGAGGGCGACACCGGTCTGCTCGCCTTCGCCCCACGCAAGGCGGCGACGACCATCTACCTGCTCGACGGCGTCGACGCTCACGCCGACGCACTGGCGCAGCTCGGCCCGCACACGACGGGCGCCGGATGCCTGTACATCAAAGACCTCGAGCAGATCGACCTCGATGTTCTGCGCGAAATCTTGACCCGCTCGCTCGCCTGGGCGGAGTCCGGGGGCAGCGAGGGGATGCAGCTCACCGTTGTGAGCTGACGGCAAGCCCGCCGCGCGAAGCGCCCGTGGCCGTCGGAGACCAAGAACAGCGCGCCGCCGGTCATCCAGGTGCGTCGGCGCGACCGGGTCGCATCAGCGGCCTCGGTCACTTCGATCATGCGGTCACCTTATCGGGGTGAGCGCCGGTCGGGTTCCTTCAGCCGCGCGCGAGGCGCTCGGCTTCCTTAGCGGCGACGATCTTGCGCAGGCCCGAGCTCGAGAAGCGGTGCTCGCGGCTGTTGAAGTACAGCTCGATCCCGGCCTCTTCGCAGTAGCTGCGGCCGGTGAAGTCGCGTTCCTCGTACTCGTCGCCGACGATGCGCACGTCGATCTTGAACGAGCGGAGGATGTCTTCGAGGTCCTGCTCGGTGGAATACGGGACGATCTCGTCGACGTACTCGCAGCCGCGAAGCTGGATGTACCGCTCGACGACCGTCTGCGTCGGAGCGTTCTTCTCGGGGCGGTCGAGCGTCGGGTCCATCTGCAGCCCGCAGATGAGGTAGTCGCACTGCCGCTTCGCCTCGGCCAGCATCATGATGTGCCCGGCGTGCAGCAGATCGAAGGTGGAGAAGGTGATCCCCACCCGCGGCCCGGGGTTGTAGTCCTGGTGCTTCTTGACGGTCTCGCTCATGGCGTCCTTCCGTATGGCTTCAGAAGATTCTATTGCGACGCGACACGGGTAAACGCGCACGCACGCCCCTCGTCGCCCCTGGGCGCCGTTCGGCTGTGGGATACGCTCGTCAGGCGAGCGCCGACACGGCGCCCACCCCCTGAACCGCCATGAAGGAAGGACAGCGATGTCCGCCACCGCTGCGGCTTCGGCGCCGCTCCGCTTCGGGGCGAACCACACGCCATCCACGAACTGGATGCATCCCTGGCTCTCGCACCTGAGCGAGACGATCCCACCGCAAGGACCCCGATGCACGATGACAGTTCCCTCACCGTAGGACGCGTCAACCGGGTGCTCGCCGAGCGCGTCCGCCCGGCCGTCCATTCGGCCCGGATGCCGCTCGAGATCGCCGCGCACCAGCTGCCCGGCGAGCCGATCGCGCCCGCCGAGGGACTCGCCCTCGACTTCCAGCCGTTCACCGCGAGCAGCATGTGGGGGCCGGCCTGGGGCACCACCTGGTTCCGTCTGCGCGGGGAGGTTCCCGCCGAATGGAGCGGCAAGAGGGTCGAAGCGCTCATCGATCTCGGCTTCGACATCAACATGCCGGGGTTCCAGTGCGAGGCTCTCGTCTACCGCCCCGACGGCACACCGGTGAAGAGCATCAACCCCCGCAACCAGTGGGTCCCGGTCGAGGCCGTCGCCGGGCATCCGGTCGAGCTCTTCCTCGAAGCCGCCGCCAACCCCGTGCTGCTCGACTACCACCCCTTCCTGCCCACTCAGGAGGGAGACATCCGCACCTCCTCGCCCGAGCCGCTGTACCGGGTGCGCCACATGGACCTCGCGGTGTTCGAGCCCGAGGTGTTCGACCTCTCGCTCGACCTCGAGGTGCTGATCGAGCTGCAGGCCGAGCTGCCCGAGACGAGCCCACGGCGCATGCGCATTCTGCAGGCCCTCGACAACGCGCTCGACGTGCTCGACCTGCAGCGCATCGTCGAGACCGCGGGTGACGCCCGCGCGCAGCTGGCCGAGGTGCTCGCCTCCCCCGCCGACGCGAGTGCGCACCGCATCGCCGCGATCGGTCATGCGCACATCGACTCGGCGTGGCTGTGGCCGGTGCGCGAGACGATCCGCAAGGTGGCCCGCACCACCTCGTCGATGACCGCGCTCATCGACGAGCAGCCCGACTTCCTCTACGGCATGTCGAGCGCACAGCAGTACGCGTGGATCAAGCAGCACCGTCCCGAGGTCTTCGCACGCGTGCGCGCCGCGGTCGCCGACGGCCGCTTCCTGCCGCTCGGCGGGATGTGGGTCGAGTCCGACACGGTGATGCCGACCGGCGAATCGCTCGTGCGCCAGTTCTCGTACGGCCAGCGGTTCTTCGAGCGCGAGTTCGGCATCCGATCGAAGGGCGTCTGGCTGCCCGACAGCTTCGGCTACTCCCCCGCGCTGCCGCAGCTGATGCGCCGTGCGGGCTTCGAATGGTTCTTCACGCAGAAGATCTCGTGGAACCAGCGCAACGTCTTCCCACACCACAGCTTCCTGTGGGAGGGCATCGACGGTTCGCGCGTCTTCACGCACTTCCCGCCGATGGACACCTACAGCTCCCAGCTCTCGGGCATGGAGGTGGCGAAGGCCTCCCGCCAGTTCAAAGAGAATCGGGTCGCGACCATGTCGATCGCCCCGGTCGGCTGGGGCGACGGCGGCGGCGGAACGACCCGCGAGATGACCGGCAAGGCCGCACGCCTGGCCGATCTCGAGGGCTCGGCGAAGGTGGAATGGAAGCGTCCGGATGCCTTCTTCGACGACGCCAAGGCCGAGCTGACCGACCCGGCCGTCTGGGTCGGCGAGCTGTACCTCGAGCTGCACCGCGGCACGCTCACCAGCCAGCACGCCACCAAGGCGCTGCACCGCCGGGCCGAGCAGGCGCTCATCGAGGCCGAGCTGTGGGCGGCGACCGCCGCCGTGCGGCTGGGCGCCGAGTACGACTACGACGAGTTCGACCGGCTGTGGCAGCTCGTGCTGCTGCACGAGTTCCACGACATCCTGCCCGGCACGTCGATCGCGTGGGTGCACCGCGAAGCAGTCGAGGTGCTCTCGCAGGTGCTGGCGGATGCCGAGGAGCTGTCGGCTGCGGCCCGCCAGGCGCTCGCGGGCGACGGCGATCGCACGCTCGTGTTCACCCCGACCTCGGTCGGCGGTGGGCGCGCCCTCGGCGCGACGCACACCCCGGTCGTCGAGCAGGCGAAGCGCGTCGAAACGCAGCTGACCGAGCGCGCCGATGGCTCATTCGCACTGTCGAACGACCTCGTCGTCGTCATCATCTCGCCCGAGGGTCTGATCACCTCGGCCATCGACAAGGCCACCGGGCGCGAGGTGATCGCCGCAGGCAAGCCTGCGAACCTGTTCCAGCTGCACCAGGACTTCCCGAACATGTGGGACGCCTGGGACATCGACCGGTACTACAAGAACCGCGTCGACGACCTGACGGCCGTCTCGTCGCTCTCGGCATCCGTCGTCGATGGCGCCGCGGTCGTGAAGGTCACCCGCGAGTTCTCGCAGTCGACCATCGCGCAGACGATCATCCTGCCCGCCGGGTCGCGCACGGTGCACCTGCGCAACGACATCGACTGGAACGAGACCGAGAAGCTCCTCAAGCTCGCCTTCCCACTCGACATCTTCGCCCGCGAGACGCTCGCCGAGACCCAGTTCGGATTCCAGCGCCGAGTCACGCACGTGAACACGAGCTGGGAGGCGGCGAGGTTCGAGACGTCGATGCACCGCTTCGTGCTCGCCCAGGAGGACGACGGATTCGGCGTCGCCCTGGTGAACGACTCGATCTACGGCTACGACACGTCCCGCGAGGTCGAGGGCGACGACGTCACGACGACCGTTCGGCTGTCGCTGCTGCGCGCCCCGCGCTTCCCCGATCCCGACACCGACCACGGTCACCACCAGATCGAGGTGGGCTTGGTGATCGAAGCGGATGCCGAGATCGCCACCGCCAAGGGCATCGAACTCAACGCTCCGGCGACCCTCGTGCGCGGCGCGAACGAGGTCGAGCCGCTGGTCGCGGTGACCGGCAGAGGCATCGTCATCTCGGCGGTGAAGCTCGCCGACGACCGCTCGGGCGATGTGATCGTGCGGGTCTACGAGTCACTCGGCCGCCGTACGACCGGTGCCCTGTCCGTGGCATTCGAGTATTCGGGCATCCGCGAGGTCTCTCTGATCGAAGATGAGCTCGACGGCGCCCGCACCAGCGGCGAGCTGGCGCTCAAGCCGTTCGAGGTGCGCACGCTGCGGATCGCCCGGGCCTGACGAGCGCGCACCCGATCGGAGGCGTTCGCACGCCGCCGAGCAGAGATCGTCGAAGAGGCTCCTCCCCCTGGAGCCTTAACGAGCGGCGTAATTTTGCTGCTTCTTTCTCCTGCGTTCTCATTAAAGAGTGTCGAACCATGCCGGATGCTGGATGCAGATCCCATCCGTCACGCGCGAAGGAGCCGCACAATGGACCGCGAGAACGACCTCATCGACACCGACGCCCTGCTGCATATCGGCCGCCCGTACTGGTTCGACCGCCACCCGTCGCAGGCCGAAGGCGAAGACTTCTGATCACACGCTGATCGACAACGGGTCCCTCCGGATCATCCGGAGGGACCCGTTTGCGCGCCGGGCCTGTGACTCTGCCGCGCAGTCACCGGCCCGGTCAGCCGGCGCGAAGATCACCGTCCGCGGCGCTCACCGACGACGCCCACGCGGCGAAGATGAGACTCACGCTGCCCAGCACGATCGCACCGATCGCCTGCAGCGCGGTGAGCGTGCGGTACAGATCGGTCCAGGGTGCCATCCAGGCCATCAGCGAGGCTGCCGCGATGCCCGCTTTGATCGCGATCGCCACGACGCTCAGCACCAGTGCGGGCAACGCCAGCCATCCCCACGGCGCGGGGATGCGCCCGCCCACGGCGAGATCCATGCCGGCGAAGACGGCGCACAGCAGCACCGGGGCCGCTGCGATGGCGGCTCCACCCAGCAGCACGACCTGCGAGGCCACCGCGCTGCTCGCTCCCGTCGCCATGGAGATCGTCATCACGATGCCCGACAGCAGGAAGACCACGGGTGTCAGCAGGAGGAATGATGCGCCCACCACGACGAGCGAGACCCGTGGCAGCGAGCGCGTGCCGATGAGCGACGCATGAGGACCCACCCCCGCGGCGACGACGATCGCCGCCGTGAGCGCTCCGATTCCCAGCAGGAAGTCCTGCATGTCGATCTCGAGGAACAGGGCCACCGTGCCGCAGACGAGCAGGATGAGCCCCAGCCCGATGACCGTCCGCAGCCGAGCGGCATCGAATCGGGCATCCCTCGTCTTCTGCGATCCGTGAACCATGGACGCGACGCTACGGCGTCGACCCCGCACCTCGTGCACGTTATCCACAGGTGACGAGCAGCCCTCCCTCACGACGAAGCCCCGATTCCGGTCGTCGGAATCGGGGCTCAGGTCACCGTCGCATCAGGCGCCGCGCAGGCGCTCCGCGAGGTACGCCTCGAGGTTCTGCAGCGGCACGCGCTCCTGACCCATGGTGTCGCGGTCGCGAACCGTCACGGCGTTGTCATCGAGCGAGTCGAAGTCGACGGTGACGCAGAACGGGGTGCCGATCTCGTCCTGACGCCGGTAGCGGCGGCCGATGGCGCCGGCGTCATCGAAGTCGACGGTCCAGTTGCCGCGCAGGGTGTCGGCAACTTCGCGCGCCAGCGGCGACAGACGCTCGTTGCGCGACAGCGGCAGCACGGCGACCTTGACGGGCGCCAGGCGGGGGTCGAGCTTGAGTACCGTGCGGGTGTCGGTGCCGCCCTTGGCGTTCGGCACCTCCTCCTCCTCGTACGCGTCGACGAGGAACGCCATCATCGCTCGGGTGAGGCCGAAGGACGGCTCGATCACGTAGGGCGTGTAGCGCTCTCCGGATGCCTGGTCGAAGTAGGTCAGCGACTGACCGGAGGCCTCGGAGTGGCTGGAGAGGTCGTAGTCGGTGCGGTTCGCGACACCCATCAGCTCGCCCCACTCCGAGCCCTGGAAGCCGAAGCGGTACTCGACGTCGATGGTGCCGGCGGAGTAGTGAGCGCGGTCGTCTTCGGGCACGTCGAACCGGCGGATGTTGTCGGCGTCGATGCCGAGGTCGATGAACCAGTTCCAGCACGCTTCGACCCAGTGCTCGAACCACTCATTCGCCTCAGCCGGCGGCACGAAGTACTCGATCTCCATCTGCTCGAACTCGCGGGTGCGGAAGATGAAGTTGCCCGGGGTGATCTCGTTGCGGAATGCCTTGCCGACCTGACCGATGCCGAAGGGCGGCTTCTTGCGCGAGGCGGTGAGCACGTTCGAGAAGTTCACGAAGATGCCCTGCGCCGTCTCGGGACGCATGTAGTGCAGGCCCGACTCGTCGTCGACGACGCCGAGGTACGTCTTGACCAGACCCGAGAAGGACTTCGGCTCGGTCCACTTGCCGCGCGTGCCGCAGTCGGGGCAGACGATGTCGGCCATGCCGTTCTCGGGCTGACGACCCTTCTTCGCAACGAACGCCTCGACGAGATGGTCTTCGCGGTGCCGCTTGTGGCACTGCAGGCACTCGACCAGCGGGTCGCTGAAGGTGGCGACGTGACCCGACGCCTCCCACACGCGCTTGGGCAGGATGATCGACGAGTCGAGGCCCACCATGTCGCCGCGGCCGCGCACGAACGTCTGCCACCACTGCCGGCGGATGTTCTCCTTCAGCTCGGTTCCGAGAGGGCCGTAGTCCCATGCCGAACGCGAACCGCCGTAGATCTCACCCGCCTGGAACACGAACCCGCGATGGCGGGCGAGGGCGATGACCTTGTCAAGACGGGACTGTTCGGCCACGGTGGCTCCAATGGTCGGATGCTGCGGGTGAGGAGCCCGTGAACACGGGCATCCCAATCCTACCCGCGCCGCTCTTCCGGCATGTCTGCGGCCGGTGCCATTCTGAGACCATGGATCAGCGCGTGAGCTTCATCACCCTCGCAGTGGCCGATGTCGTCAGGACGAGGGCGTTCTACGTCGACGGTCTGGGGTGGCGCCCAATCTTCGAGGGCGACGAGGTGATCATGCTCCCTGTCGCCGACCGCGTCATCCTGTCGCTGTGGAGCGTCGACGGCTTCGCCGCCGAGATCGGGCAGGCGCCGGCATCCGGAATCCCACCGATCACGCTCGCGCACAACCTCGCCACCGAGGCCGAGGTCGACGCGGTGCTGGCCGAAGCGGCGGCGCTCGGCGCCACCGTCTCGCAAGCCATCAGGCGCGAATGGGGCGGGTACTCGGGCTACTTCTGCGACCCAGACGGGTTCCGCTGGGAGGTCGCGGTCAACCCGGGCGAGACCGGCGCCTTCGTGCTGCCGCCCGCCTCTGCTTGAATCCTTCCCCGACGTCGAGAGAAGGCGGGCTCGAGGTGGCGAGGCCTACTCGGTGAACAGGTAGCCGCGCTCGTCGTCGAAGCCGGCGATGCGCAGCCCCCGGCCCAGCAGCTCCTCCATCCCGCCACGCAGGCGCAGACGCCATTCGTGTGCGGCGTCGGGATCGCTGACCCGCATCGCCTCGACGTCGGAGGGGATCTCGAGAGTGGCGACCACGGCGTCGGATGCCGGCGGCTTGGCGATGTCGGCCAGCGCCCACTCCACGTCGAGCCGGTCGCTCTCATCTCCCGCGTCACCGCCGCCGAAGATGCCGTAGCGGTTCACCGAGTAGCCGCTGACCCGCGCTCCGAGCACAGTGAGGAAGAAGTGCGCGTTGCGGGCGACGAGCGGATCGTAGGTCCAGGTGATGCGCCCGACCTCCCGCGAGAACGCCCACTGCCGCTGGTGCTCCTTGAGCTCGCGCCCCCAGCCGCGTCCCCGATACTCGGGCAGCAGCGCGGTGATGTGCGAGTGCATGGTGCGCCGTGCGGGCTCACCGAAGAAGGCGATCGATGCGCCCACCATGCGCTCCTCGCCCTCGCTGTCGTCGAAGAGCCCGACGACGTAGTTGCCCGAGTGCTGCAGGGCCCGCAGGGTGCCGGCGTCGATGACGCGGTTCTCGCCACGGATCGAGTCCAGCAGTTCCTGGGCGTCGATGATCAGTTCAACGGTGTCGAGATCTCGAATCGTGCGCACGATGCCAGCGTACCGGGGCGCTCGACGGGCCGGGAAGGCGTCGCCGCCGCCCTCGGACTTGTCAACCCTGGCGAGCTGCTCGCCTACGACGACTATGGTCGTGGCCATGAACAGCACCGGACGCGACATCGTGAGGCAGACGACCGTCATCGCCGCGGCGGTGTTCATGCTGATCGGAGCGGCCGTCGGCGGTGGCGCATTCGGCGGAGAGTCGGTGGCGGAGCTGCAGAACGGAGCGCTGTCGGCTGAGGGCTCGTACCTCGCCCCGGCGGGGCCGGCGTTCGCGATCTGGTCGGTCATCTACCTCGGTCTCGCGGCGTACACGATCTGGCAGGCCCTGCCCGCTCAGCGCGACAGCATCCGCCAGCGCACGGTCGGCTGGTGGGTGGCGGGTTCGATGGTGCTCAACGGCCTCTGGCTGGTGACCGCCCGCTACCTGAACCTCGTGGCCACCGTGATCGTCATCGCCGCGCTGCTCGCCGTGCTGGCGCGCATCATCGTCCTGCTCGGCCGCGACCGGCCATCCGGACCGCTCGAGCTGACCCTGTTCGACGGCGTGCAGGGCCTGCACTTCGGCTGGGTGACGATCGCGACGGTCGCGAACACCGCAGCATGGCTGACGCAGACGCTTCCCGCCGATCTGGCCGAGCAGGCGGATGCCTGGGGCATCGGCGTCCTCGTCGTGGTCGCCGTCATCGGTGCGGCGAGCGCACTCGTCACTCGCCGCCTCGCTCCCGCTCTGGCCACCTCGTGGGGTCTGGTGTGGGCGGCGATCGGACGGCTGAGCGGCGAGCCGGAGAGCACGCCGATCGGGGTCACTGCTCTGGTCGTGGCCGCGGCGATCCTCGTCTCCGGAATGGTAGGACTGCTGCGAGCACGGCGCACAGTGCGCTGAGGAGCCCCGGTGCCCGAACCGGCGCGAGCGTAATCTGGGTGGATGCCTTCCCCAGAATCCGCGACCGACAGCAGCTCGCCCCAGAAGCAGTTCCTCGGTCAGCCACGGGCCCTGGCCCACCTGTTCGGCGTCGAGATGTGGGAGCGGTTCAGCTTCTACGGCATGCAGGGCATCCTGCTGATCTACCTGTACTTCAGCGTCACCAAGGGCGGGCTGGGACTCGACGAGGCGGTCGCCGGCGGCATCGTGGGCGCTTACGGCGGCTCGGTCTATCTCTCGACCATTCTGGGGGCGTGGCTCGCCGACCGCCTGTTCGGCTCGGAGCGCGTGCTGTTCGGCAGTGCGATCGTGATCGTCGCGGGGCACCTGGCGCTGGCGCTCATCCCCGGCATCGCCGGGGTGGCGGTCGGCCTGGTGCTCGTCGCCCTCGGCTCCGGCGGACTGAAGGCGAACGCGACGGCGGTCGTCGGCACACTGTACTCGGAGGACGACACCCGGCGCGATGCCGGGTTCTCGCTCTTCTACCTCGGCATCAACCTCGGCTCGTTCTTCGGTCCGCTGCTCACCGGCCTGCTGCAGAAGTCGGTCGGATTCCACTGGGGCTTCGGGCTCGCCGCGGTCGGCATGACCGCCGGCCTCATCCAGTACAGCTTCGGCCGCAAGGAGCTGCCGGCCGCCGCACACGAGGTGCCGAATCCTCTCCCCCGCAGCCGCTACCCGCTGTTCGGCGGCATCGCAGTCGGCGCCATCGTCGTGATCGCCGTGCTCGTGCTCACCGGCGTGATCCGCGCCGACAATCTCGCGGGCATCGTGATCCTGTGCGCTCTGGGAGCGACGGTCGCCTATTTCGCGGTGATCCTCGCGAGCCGGCACGTCAATGCCACAGAGCGCTCGCGGGTGTGGGCATTCGTTCCGCTGTTCATCACGAGCGTGGCCTTCTGGTCGCTCTACCAGCAGCAGTTCACCGTGCTGACGGTGTACAGCGACAAGCGCCTCGACCGCTCGATCTTCGGGCTGGAGATGCCGGTGTCGTGGGTGCAGTCGATCAACCCGGTGTTCATCATCATCTTCTCGGGGGTCTTCGCCGCGCTGTGGACCCGCCTCGGCACCCGGCAGCCGTCGACCCCGGTGAAGTTCGCCCTGGGCACCGCGCTCATGGGCGGTGCCTTCCTGCTGTTCCTGCCGTTCGCGAACGGCGGCGAAGGCTCGACCCCGCTGCTGGCGATCGTCGGCATCCTGTTCGTCTTCACCGTCGCCGAGCTGCTGCTGTCGCCCATCGGCCTCTCGGCGGCGACCAAGCTCGCACCCGCGCGGTTCAAAACCCAGATGGTGGCGCTGTTCTTCCTCTCGATCTCGCTGGGCACGGCGATCTCGGGATGGCTCGTGCAGTTCTACGATCCGGCGAACGAGGTGCCCTACTTCACCGTTCTCGGCCTGATCGCCATCGCGGTCGGCGTCGGGCTGTTCGTGTCGGTGAAGCCGGTGCTGAAGCTCATGAAGGGCGTCAGCTGACCGGCATCCGGTCCGGGTGTCTGTGCGAGCCGGTAGCCTTCTTCGGTGGGCGGTGCGGATGACAGGGCGAGAAAGCGGCTCTCCCGCACCTCTCCCCGCGGGGCGATCATCGCGGTGCTGGCCTTCGCGGGCCTGTGCTCGGCGTTCATGTTCACCCTCGTCGTGCCGCTGCAGGCCGAACTGCCCAGCCTGCTGAACGCCTCGCGCGAGGACACCAGCTGGGTGGTCACGATCACGCTGCTGGTCGCCGCGGTCGCGACGCCGATATCCGGGCGGCTCGGCGACATGTACGGCAAGCGCCGTGTCGTGATCGCCCTGCTCGCGCTGCTCGCGATCGGCTCGGTGGTGGCCGCACTGTCATCGTCGATCGTCGGTGTGATCATCGGTCGGGCTCTGCAGGGCGCGACGACCGGGGTGGTGCCGTTGGGCATCGCCATCATGCGCGACGTGCTGCCGCCGCAACGGCTCGGCACCGCGGTCGCCCTGATGAGCGCGACCATGGGTGTCGGCGGGGCGGTCGGGATGCCCGTCGCGGCGTTCGTCGCCGAGAACGCCGACTGGCACGGGCTGTTCTGGCTCGCCGCCGCCCTCGGCGTCGTCGGGCTGGTGCTGGTGGCGCTCGTGATTCCGGATGACGTGCTGCTCGCGCCCGGACGCCTCGACATCATCGGGGCGCTGGGCCTCGCCGCCGGCCTCACCGGCTTGCTGCTGTACGTTTCGCGCGGAGCGGAGTGGGGCTGGACCTCTCCCCTCGCGCTGGCCTGCCTGATCGCCGGCATCATGGTGCTCGCCATATGGGGCTGGTATCAGCTCAAGACGAAGGAGCCTCTGCTCGACCTGCGCGTCGCAGCACGACCGGCGGTGCTCTTCACGAACATCGCCGCGATCGGCATGGGCTTCGCGCTTTTCTCGTCGAACGTCACGTTCCCCCAGATGCTCGAGCTGCCGCGCGAGACCGGGTCGGGGCTGGGCCTGGACATGTTCACCGCCGCGATGATCGTCGCCGTCTCGGGGGTCATGATGATGATCATCTCGCCGCTGTCGGGATGGCTGGAGCGAACCGTCGGGCCGCGCCCGCTCTTCACCGTGGGAACGGCCGCGATCGTGCTGTCATATGCGTTCGTGCTGATCTGGTCGACCGAGATCTGGCATTTCGTTGTCGCGAACGTGCTCATCGGCATCGGCATCGGATTCGCCTTCGCCGCCATGCCGATGATCATCATGCGCGCCGTCCCCGCGCACGAGACGGGCGCATCGAACGGGCTGAACGCCCTGTTCCGCTCGGTCGGCACCTCCACCGCATCGGCAGTGATGGGCGCGGTCCTCGCCGCGATGAGCATCGAGGTCGATGGGCGGGCGATCCCCACCCGTGAGGCCTTCGAGGTGTGCTTCTGGCTGTCGATCGTCGCCGGCGCGATCGGCTTCGCGCTGACCTTCCTGATCCCGAAGCATCCGGCCGCGGAAGCGCATCCGTCGCTGCCCGGCTGACCCGCGCAGCACCTGACCTCGGCGTCAGTGCGTGTACTCCATGAGGTCGGTGCCGAGCACCCGGAACGCGTCGTGAGCGCGCAGTCGATGGCTGATCGACAGGTCGTCGAAGCAGATCGTGAGCGCATACGCGACTCCGGCACGAGGCCCTGCCAGCACGCCCGCCTCAGCGCGCACGCCGCGATCACGACCGGTCTTGTTGATGAAGAGCAACCCGTGGGCGTCGTCGTCGTGCGCGAACGGGTCGAGTCCGGTGGCGGATGCCACGAGGCTCAGGTCCTGATTCAGGCTGAGCCACTCGGCGACCTGGGCGCTGACGGTGGCGTCCATGGTGCGCGAGTCGACGAGTGCCGCGAACAGTCGGGCGAACTCGCGCGTCGTTCCCACGGCGACGTGCGGGGCGTCGTCGGGACCGCGCACGTCGCGGAACAGATCGAGCACGGCGCTGCGCGGCATCCCGAGCGCCACCATCCGGGCCTGCACCCGCTCGTGGCCGACGGCGTCGAGCAGCGCGTTGGCTGCGTTCGGATCTCCGGCAGCCGCGGCCAGCACGGCCAGATCGACGAGCGGCAGAGCCGGCACCCGAAGGTGTCGCCACAGCCCTGAGCCCGCCACGAACTCGTCCGGCCGATCGATGATCTGCAGCGGGTCGAGCACGCGCGACGCGAAGCCCGCCGCGGTCTCGACCAGCACGGGCACCAGTCCCAAACCCGCGATCGGCAGCGGCACGTGGTCGTCGCCACTCAGCACGACGCGACCCGCGTCGAGTTCGACGACGTGCACCGAGACCTGCGCTCCGCTCTGCGCCACCTCTTCGAGACGGCGCAGGCTCGATGCGAACGAGCGACGTCCGGCGGCCGCGCGCCGCGGGATGCGTCGGCCGCCGCGAGCCCCGCGTCGACGAGCCGCGGGCGCGCCGGAAGGCGACTCGGAGCCGGATGCGGACGACGAAACCACGCGCGGTTGTCCTAACAGGGAGAAGCGGAGGCGACGGCTGCGAGGATCCGCTGCTCTCGCGAATCCCCGTATGCCGCCGTCATCCTAGCCCCGCGCGCTGAGCGCGCAACCAGGCCTCACCAGATGGTGACCCGCTGCTCGGCCGGAAGGTGCAGCCGGTCGCCGTCGTTCACATCGAACGCCTCGTAGAACGCATCGATGTTGCTGAGGATCTGGTTGCAGCGGAACTCGTTAGGAGAGTGCGGATCGATCGTGAGCAGGCGGATCGTCTCGGCCTCGCGGCTCTTCTGCTGCCAGACCTGCGCCCATGACAGCAGCAGGCGCTGGATGCCGGTGTATCCGTCGATCACGGGCGCCTCCTCGCCGCCGAGCGAGAGCTCGTACGCCTTCAGCGCGATGCCGAGACCGCCGAGGTCGCCGATGTTCTCACCGATGGTCAGCGCTCCGTTGACGCGGTTCTCTTCGCTCAGGCCGAGCGGCACGAGGGCGTCGTATTGGGCGATGAGCGCCTTGGTGCGCTCTTCGAACGCTTCGCGATCGGCATCCGTCCACCAGTCCTGCAGCCGGCCGTCGCCGTCGTAGCGGCTGCCCTGATCGTCGAAGCCGTGCCCGATCTCGTGACCGATCACCGCACCGATGCCGCCGTAGTTCGCTGCCGCGTCGCGCTTCGGATCGAAGAACGGGTACTGCAGGATCGCCGCGGGGAAGACGATCTCGTTCATCAGCGGGTTGTAGTAGGCGTTCACCATCTGCGGCGGCATGAACCACTCGTCCCGGTCGATCGGCTTGCCGACCTTCGATACCTGACGATCGTGCTCGAAGACCGTTGCGCGGCGGGCGTTGCCGATGAGGTCGCCGGGGTCGATGTCGACTCCGTCGTAGTCGCGCCACACATCCGGGTGGCCGATCTTCGGGCGGAACGTGTCGAGCTTGGCGAGCGCCTTCTCCCGCGTCTCGGGGCTCATCCAGTCCAGCTTCTGGATGCTCTGCCGGTACGCCTCAATGAGGTTCGCGACGAGCTCGTCCATGGCGGCCTTGGACTCTGCCGGGAAGTGCCGCTCGACGTAGATGCGACCCACGGCGTCGCCCAGCGAGCCCTCGACGAGGGATACCCCGCGCTTCCAGCGCTCGCGGATCGACGGCGTGCCCGTGAGCTCGGTGCCGTAGAACGAGAAGTTCTCGTCGACGAAGTCGTCGGTGAGGTAGGCCGCAAGACCGTGCACGACCTTGGCGCGCAGCCAGGCCTTCCAGTCTTCGAGGCGCTCCTCGACGAGCAGCGTGCCGAGCCCCTCGAAGAAGCTGGGCTGGTAGACGACGAGCTCGTCGAATGCGCTCGGGTTGGCAGGGGCCACGGCATCCCGCCACGGCGTCAGGTCTACCCCGGCCAGCGCCTGGAACTCGTCCCACGTCTTCAGGTTGTACGTCTTCACCGCGTCGCGGGAGGCGACGTTGTCCCAGTGGTGGCCCGCGATCTCGTGCTCGAGACCGAAGGCGCGGTCGGCCTGTTCGGCGGCGTCGGCGATCGCCGCGAGGTTCAGCAGGCGCTCGAGGTGCTCGCGATACGCAGCGCGGGTGCCCGTGAAGTTGTCGAGACGGTAGTAGCTCTCGTCTGGCAGCGAGAGCCCGGCCTGCACGGCGAACGGGACGTAGCGCTCAGGGTTGCCGGGATCGGGCTCGATGAAGACGCCGATCAGTGCGGCGATGCCCTCGCGGTCGAACGCGCCGACGGTGCGCAGGAACGACGGGATGCCGTCGATCGCGTCGACCTTCGCCAGCTCGGATTGCAGCGGGGCGAGGCCGAGCTCGGCGATGCGGTCGGTGTCCATGAAGCTGCGGAACAGGTCGCCGACCTTGCGCTCGAGGGTTCCCTCAGCGGCATCCTGCGATTCGACGATGATCTCGCGGACGTCCTTCTCGGCCTGCTCGGCCAGCATGTGGAACGACCCCCAGCGCGCCTTGTCGGAGGGGATCTCGGCGGCCTCGAGCCACGCGCCGTTGACGTGGCGGTAGAGGTCGTCCTGCGGACGGATGTCGGAGCTGAACTCGCTGATGGCAAGGCCGGAGGGCAGAACGTCAGTCATGCGCCCAGCCTAATCCGGCCACCGACAGACCCGGCTGCCGGGGCCGGGATGTGTGACGGCGATTCACGCGCCGAGAAGGGGACGGAACCCCGCTACTCTCACAGATTGTGAAGCTCCGCCTCCTCGCGATCCTCCTGTTCGCTCTGCCGCTGTGCGCGTGCACCGTGCCCGTGGCTGCAGATGCGCCTTCGGGATCCGCGGCGATCGAATCCGACGTCGAGCAGGCCGCACCGCCCGAACGACCGGACGGTGCGCTCGACTGGTCTGAGGCACGAGCGAACATCGGCCGCACCGCCACTGTCTGCGGCGCGGTCGTCAGCACCTTCACGGCGACAAGGAGTGCGGGCCAGCCGACGTTCCTCAACCTCGGACGCGACTACCCCGACACGACCGGGTTCACCGCGGTCATCTTCGACGACCATCGCAGCGCGTTCCCGTTCGATCCGGCGCTCGAGTACGACCAGAGGGAGATCTGCGTGTCCGGCGAGATCCGTCCGCACGAGGACTTCGTGCAGATCGAGGCACGCTCGCCCGAGCAGATCACCGTCATCGGCTGACGCTCAGCGACGCCGCCACCACCCCCGACGGCCGGAGACTCCGGCCTCAGGCGGGCTCTCGGCACGGGCATCCGCCTGCCGCGTCGCGCGGCGCTCTCGCCATGCCGCCACCTCGGCCTCGACGTCGCGCGGCCGCGTGACGACCGGCGGCCCGCCGCGCAACTGGCGGCGAGCCTCGATCACGCGGCGGTTGAAGTCCTCGAGCACGCCGCGCACGTCGTCCTCGCGGCCGATTTGGTCGAGTTCGCCGTCGAGCCCGCGGTCCTCGACGCGCAGCATGAGGGCGGGCGGTCCCAGCCCCGACAGGTTTTCGTTCTCGATCTTGCGGCGGATCCACCAATCCGGGTCGTGATGCGTGCCGAGTCCCTCGAGCGGCTTGCCGGCGCCGGGCAGATCGTCGAACTCGCCGCGACGGATCGCGAGCTGGATCGCGGTCTCGACGAACTCCGCCTTGTTCTGCGCGTTGAGCACCATCGGCGCGTCGTTCTCGGAGTCGGCGTCCGTGCTGTCACCGGCATCGCGGCGCGCGCGGTAGTGGGCGGCGTTGCTCATCGCGTCGGACATGGCGGCACCTCCGTGCGATCCAGGGTACGCGGCTGTCGGCGACGCGGCACGGATTCTCGGCGCATCGCGGAGGCATCGCCTGAGCGTGCACGAGCGAGCGTGCCCCCGCGTGCTGTGTCGGCGCCACGGCCTAGGCTCGTGAGGTGGCATCCACCGCATCCCCGTCCCCCGCGCTCAACCGCGAGATCCTGCGACTCGCCGTGCCCGCCCTCGGCGCCCTCGTCGCCGAGCCGGCATTCCTCATCCTCGACTCGGTGATGGTCGGCCACCTCGGCACCTCACCACTCGCGGGCCTCGGCATCGCCAGCGCGGTCCTGCAGACGATCGTCGGGCTGATGATCTTCCTCGCGTACTCCACCACACCCGCCGTCGCACGCCGGTACGGAGCCGGCCGCCCCGGCGATGCCGTCTCGGTCGGCATCGACGGCATGTGGCTCGCCCTGGGGCTGGGTGCCGTGCTCGCCGCTGTCGGGGCACTGGCGAGCCCGGCGCTGGTCGCCGCATTCGGGGCATCCGACGCGGTCTCCACCGAGGCGCAGACGTACCTCACCATCTCGATGTGGGGCCTGCCGGCGATGCTCATCGTCTTCGCCGCCACCGGGCTGCTGCGGGGGATGCAGGACACCATGACCCCGCTGTGGATCGCCGGCCTCGGCTTCGGTGCCAACGCCCTGCTGAACTGGATCTTCATCTACGGATTCGGCTGGGGCATCGCCGGCTCCGCCTTCGGCACCGTCACCGCGCAGTGGGGCATGGTCGCCGCCTACGTCGTCGTCATCCGCCGCCTCGCGCTCAGGCACGGCGCGTCGATGAAGGCGCAGCGCAGCGGCATCCGGGGCACCGCCCGCTCGGGCGGATGGCTGTTCCTGCGCACCGTCAGTCTGCGCGTCGCGCTGCTCGCCACCGTGGCCGTCGCGACGGGCCTCGGCACGCGCGAGCTCGCCGGCTGGCAGATCGCCTTCACCATCTTCTCGACCGCCGCGTTCGCCCTCGACGCCCTCGCCATCGCCGCGCAGGCGATGATCGGCAGGGGTCTCGGGTCGGGCGATCTCGCGCAGGTGCACCGCGTGCTGCGCCGCACGGTGGCGTGGGGAGCGTGGTTCGGAGTGATCGTCGGCGCCGCCATCGCCGCCCTGTCGGGTGTGATCGGCGTCGTCTTCACGGGGGATGCCGAGATCGGTGCGCTCGTGCAGCCCGCGTTCCTCGTGCTCGCGGTCGCGCAGCCGGTCGCGGGGATCGTGTTCGTGCTCGACGGCGTGCTCATGGGCGCGAACGACGCCCGCTACCTCGCGATCGCGGGTGTGCTGAACCTCGTGCCGTTTCTGCCCGCGCTGTGGATCATCGCCGCCACCGGTGTCGCCGGCGCCGCCGGACTCGTCTGGCTCGCCGTCGCGTTCTTCGGCGTGTACCTGCTCGCGCGTCTCGGCACCCTCGGCTGGCGGGTGCGCACCGACGCATGGACGAAGGTGGGAGCATGAGGCCCTGGAACCGACACGACGACAAGAGCTGGGTTCCGGATGCCTGGCCCGGCGACTCCGCGACCGTCGAACGCCGCCTGCGCGACGAGCTCTTCGCCGAGATCGCGAGCAGCGCGGACATGCGCATCAGTGGCTTCGACGACGTCCGCACCACAGTCGACCTCGACGGCGCCGAGATCACCCACCTGCTCATCGACGCCACTGGCGTGAAACTGAAGATGAAGCCCGGGAACGGTGCGACTCCTGAGCCGCAGGCGAAGGCGGAGACCGAGCCGGCCATCCTCGACCGCATCCCCGGAGCGTTGCGCTTCGCCCGAATCACCGCCGACCCGGCAAGCATCCAGGGATATGACATCCGCATCGACGCGACCCTGCAGAACGTCGCCTTCGACTGGGCTCGCTACGAGACGCCCGTTCGCGCGGACCGACCGGCGACGGCATTCGGGATCGCGGATGCCGACGACTCCGGCGCCCCGAGCGGCGCCTTCTCCGTGCGCATGCGCGCCGATGACCTGGGTCCGATGATCGAGTCGGTCGCACGCCCCCTGATGAAGGAATCGGGCATGCGGCTGCGCCGCCTCGACACGGATGTCACCGCGGACGACGATCAGAACGTCACGATCGACGCGGTGGCTGCGGTGCGGTGGAAGGTCTTCTACGCGACCGTGCGCGCCCACGTAGAGTTGCACGTCGCCCGCGATGCGATCATCGCCGTGAAGACCGTGCGCTTGAGCAGCCGCAATCCGCTGATCGCCCTGGCCCTGCGCCTCATGCGCGAAGAGCTGCGCGAGGCCGAGGGTCGGCGGCTCGATCTCAACGCCGAGGCGGCCGCCGACGGCGCGAGCCGCACGCTGCGCGTGCACGACCTGCGCGTCCGCGTCGCGGAGGACATCGAGATTTCCGGCCGCATCGGCTGAGCCCGCGTCCTCTCACCGACACCCCTACCTGCCGCCGAGGCCCCGGGCTGCGGACGTGCACAGCCATGGGGCTCGGTGATGACTGGGGTGTCGGCGAAGACGCCGAGTGCGGTCAGGCGACCTCACCCGCCGCGACCGTCTCGGCGAGCATGTGCACGCGCGGCAGGTGGTGGGCGCCGTAGAAGTCGGCCGACACCAGGCGCGCGGCGTCTGCGGCGTCCGGAGTCGCGTGCGCCAGCACAGCAGCGACCGCCAGGCCGTGCATCCAGCCGCCGGCGAGGGTTCCGAGCAGCATCAGGTACGGCACGCTGACGCCGAACGCGTCGCGCGTCATGCCGAAGCCGAGCAGCGACGCCGTGGCGCGGCGAGCCGCATCGACCGCCCGCTCGAGGCGATCGGCCGTGCGCGCGGCAACCTCGTGCTCCAGCCCCCGCAGCGTCTCGACGTTCTCGCCGATGAGCGAGAACAGCGCCGCAGCGGTCGCGCCGCCGTCGCGGATCACCTTACGGCCGATCAGGTCGTTGGACTGGATGGCCGTGGTGCCCTCGTAGATCGGCATGATGCGCGCATCGCGATAGTGCTGCGCGACTCCGGTCTCCTCGATGAAGCCCATGCCACCGTGCACCTGGATGGCGTCGCTGGTCAGCGCCACGGCGTCCTCCGTCGCCCACCCCTTCAGAATCGGCACGAAGAACTCGGCGAGCGCCCGGGTGCCGTCGGCATCGGCGCGGTCGAACAGGTCGCCCACGTACACGCCGAGCGCGCGCATGGCGAACAGACGGCTCTGCATCGACAGCAGCAGACGACGCACGTCGGGATGCTCGGCGATCGGCGCACCCGCCGGGCGGTCGAGCACCGCGCCCTGGCGACGGTCGTTCGTGTACGCGACGGCCTGCTGGTAGGCGCGGTCGGAGATGCCCGTGGCCTGGAAGCCCATGCCCGCACGAGCCGAGTTCATCATCACGAACATGCCCGCGAGCCCGCCGCCCACCTCGCCGACGAGGTAGCCGGTGGCATCCTCGTAGGCGAGCACGCAGGTCGGGCTGCCGTGGATGCCGAGCTTGTGCTCGAGCGCGACCGTGGTGACAGCGTTCCGCTCACCGGGGGCGCCCGAGGCGTCTGGCAGGAACTTCGGCACGACGAACAGCGACAGCCCCTTGGCGCCGGCCGGGGCGTCGGGCGTGCGCGCGAGCACGAGGTGCACGATGTTCTCGGCGACGTCGTGGTCGCCCCAGGTGATGAAGATCTTCTGTCCGCTGACGCCCCACGACCCGTCGGATCGCGGCGTCGCGATCGTGCGGATCGCGCCGAGGTCGGTGCCGGCGTCGGGCTCGGTGAGGTTCATCGTCCCTGTCCACTCACCCGAGACGAGCTTGGTGAGGTAGGTCTGGCGCAGCTCGTCGGATGCCGCGGCATCCAGCGCATGGATCTGACCCGCGGTCAGCAGCCAGCACAGCGCGAACGCCGCGTTGGAGCCGTTCCAGATCTCGCCCAGTCCCGCACGGATCGATCCGGGGAGCCCGTCGCCGCCGGCCGATTCCGGCGCCTCGGCGCTCACCCAGCCGGCCTCAACGAATGCCTGGTAGGCCTCGGCGAACCCGGCGGGAAGTCGAACCTGCCCGTCTTCGAGGCGCGCGCCCTCGCGATCGCCGCTGGTCTCGAGCGGCGCCAGGACGGACGCCGCGAACTCGCCGGCCCCGGCGATGATCTCGGTCGCGTCCTCGGCGGTGAACGCTCCGCCGGTCGAGCGCGCCGGCAGGTCGAGGCCGAAGGCCTCGCCGAAGAGGAAGCGGTAGTCGTCGACCGGGGCGACGTAGTCGGATGCCATGCTGCACTCCATTCGCGTGAGACTCAGGCCCATCCTACGCGAGACTGCGTCTCAGTGGTACCGGGGCGCTCTCAGGACGGCCTCGACGGGCGAGCATGCACTCAGGCGTGACGCCGGCACCACTCGTACATCACGACAGCCGCGGCGGCGCTCGCGTTGATCGAGCGGGTGGACCCGTACTGCGTGATCTCGATGTGCGCCGAGGCAGCCGCCAGTGCCTCATCCGAGAGCCCCGGCCCCTCCTGTCCGAACAGCAGCACGCAGCGCTCGGGCAGGTCGGCGCGATCGACGGGCACGGCTGAACCGACGTTGTCGACAGCGACGATCGGGATGCCCTCCCCCGTCGCCCACGCGGTGAACGACTCGACGTCGGGGTGGTGCACGACGTGCTGGTACCGGTCGGTCACCATCGCACCGCGCTTGTTCCAGCGACGGCGGCCGATGATGTGCACGGTGTCGGCGAGGAACGCGTTGGCGCTGCGCACGATCGAGCCGATGTTCATGTCGTGCTGCCAGTTCTCGATCGCAACGTGGAACGGATGCCGATGCGTGTCGAGGTCGGCGACGATGGCATCCATCCGCCAGTACCGGTACCGGTCGATGACGTTGCGGGTGTCGCCGTGGGCGAGCAGCTCGGGGTCGTAGTGCTCGTCGGTCGGCCACTCGCCCGGCCACGGGCCGACGCCGTATCCCGGCTGCGTCTCTGACCCGGTCTCGTCCATCGTCCCCAGCCTAACCGCGCCCCCACCCCCGCGTTCGAATCGCTCGCCTTGCCGGTCTGGGGCCGCGGCCGTCGCCAATTGAGCGATTCGAAAGCCGGAGGGGTAGTGCTATTTTTAGGCGTGCCTAAAAATCTGATGGAGAGTACGAGAGCGCGATGGTCATGGTGGCGCAGCGCCTGGCTGCTCGGCCCCGCCCTCGTCGCCGGTGTCGCCTACCTCGACCCCGGCAACGTGGCGAGCAACATGACCGCCGGCGCCCGCTACGGGTACCTGCTCGTCTGGGTCGTCGTCGTCGGCAACGTGATGGCTTGGCTGATCCAGTACCTGTCGGCGAAGCTCGGCATCGTCACCGGGCAGAGCCTGCCCGAGGTGCTCGGCACCCGCATCCGCAATCGGTGGTCGCGCCGGGCCTACTGGCTGCAGGCCGAACTCGTCGCCATGGCCACCGACATCGCCGAGGTGCTTGGCGGAGCCGTGGCCCTGCATCTGCTCTTCGGTATTCCGCTGCTGCTCGGCGGAGCCATCACCGGGGCCGTCTCGATCGTGCTGCTGACCATCCAGACCCGGCGCGGGCCACGGCACTTCGAGTTCGTCATCATCGGCCTGATGGCGGTCATCGTGATCGGGTTCGTCGCAGGACTCTTCGTCGCACCGCCCGACCCCGCGGGCGTGCTCGGCGGCATGCTGCCGCGCTTCGCCGACAGCGGCTCGGTGCTTCTCGCCGCCTCGATCCTCGGCGCCACCGTCATGCCACACGCCATCTACGCGCACAGTGCTCTCACGCGCGACCGGTTCGCCACCGAGGTCGGCCGCCCGGGCATCCGGATGCTGCTCGCCGTCACCCGCTGGGATGTGACGATCGCGATGGTCATCGCGGGCTCCGTCAATCTCGCGATCCTGCTGCTGGCCGCAGCCAATCTCGCCGGCGTCGAAGGCACCGACTCGCTCGAGGGCGCGCATGCCGCGATCAGCGCGAGCCTCGGCCCGGTGATCGGCACCCTGTTCGCGGTCGGGCTGCTGGCGTCCGGTCTCGCGTCGACCTCCGTCGGCGCTTACGCGGGAGCGGAGATCATGCACGGACTGCTGACCGTGCGCATCCCGGTGCTCGCCCGGCGCCTGGTCACCCTGATTCCTGCGCTCGTGCTGCTCGGCGTCGGATTCGACCCGACTCTCGCGCTCGTGCTCAGTCAGGTGGTCCTGTCATTCGGCATCCCGTTCGCGCTCGTGCCGCTCGTCGCGCTCACCGCCCAGCGCCGCACCCTCGGCGAGCACGCCAACCGCACCATCACCACCGTGCTCGGCGTCGTGTTCGCGGTGCTGCTGATCGCCCTGAACGCCGTGCTGCTCTGGCTGGTCGCGACCGGCGCGTGACCCCGGCACGCGAGGGAGGCGCGGACTCCCCCGGGTAGGCTCGGAATCATGCCCTCCTCCCCCGCCAAGAAGCATCGCGACGACTCCGAGGCGCGCCGGGCGATGCAGCTCAGCACCTGGTTCGCGCTGGGGGCCGGAGCCCTGGGCGTGCTGCTCATCGCGCTGCCGGATCTGCTTCCGGCCGGCGGCCCCTGGGTGCAGCTCGCACTCGGCGCACTGACCCTGTTCTTCGCCTTCCGCGCCCGCGCCATCGGCACGCGAGGGGTGAACGACTACGACGGGCGGCTCTCGCTGCTCGCCGCGCTCGCCGGGTTCGCGATCCTTTTCTTCGCCGGCAACGCGGCGTTCAACGTGCTGGTCTCGCTGGGCGGCTGATCATGGCATCCCCCGCCTTCGACGACTACCTCAAGACGGTCTACTCCCACACAGAGTGGCAGGACGCCCCGATCACCCCGTCGCAGCTCGCCGGCGCCCTCGGCATCGCCCCCTCGAGCGTCACCGAGATGGTGAAGAAGCTCGCCGCCGCCGGTCTCGTCTCGCACGTGCCGTACGGCGCGGTGAGACTGACGGATGCCGGGCGCCACCGTGCCCTGCAGATGCTGCGGCGTCACCGGCTGATCGAGACCTGGCTGGTGCGCGAGTTCGGATACGCATGGCACGAGGTGCACGACGAGGCCGAGGTGCTCGAGCACACGATCAGCGACCGACTGCTGGACGCCATCGACGAGCGTCTCGGGCGCCCGCGCTTCGACCCGCACGGCGACGCGATCCCCGACGCCGACGGCCGGGTCGAGCGCGAGCCGTTCGTGCTGCTCGGCGACGCGCCAGAAGGACACTCCGGACGCGTGCTTCGGGTGAGCGACCGCGATCCCGAGCTGCTGCAGCGACTGGAGGACGCCGGCGTGAGCGTGGGCGCCGAGATCACCACCCCCGCCGCCCTGCCGGCCGGCGCCGCAGACGCCGTCTGGCTCAGCCTGGACTGACCACAGAGGACTCGACGATGAATCAGAGCGACATGCTGTTCCTGGTGCTGATCAGCATCGGCCTGGCGTCGTTGACGCTCATCACGATCCAGCTGCTTAAGCCGCGCCGCAGAGACAACCGCGGCGAGTGGTACGAGGGCCCCTGGGACGACGACGACGACCGGCCCCGCAGGAGGCGATGATGGGCCGAAGCCCGATCAAGGTCAGACCCGGCTACTGCGGGTCGAGGCCCAGGTCGTCGAGGTCGTAGGCTGCGAGCCACTGCAGACCCTCGGCCTCGATCGCGGCCTGAGCGCCGGTCTTGCGGTCGACGATCACGGCGACAGCCAGTACCTCTGCGCCTTCCCGGCGCAGCACTTCGACGGCCTTGAGGGCCGACTGCCCGGTGGTCGAGGTGTCTTCGAGCACGATGACCCGCTTGCCCGCGATGTCGGCGCCCTCGACCTGGCGCCCGCGACCGTGATCCTTCGGCTCCTTGCGCACGACGAAGGCGTCGAGCGGGCGATCCGTCGCCACCGACGCGTGCATCACGGAGTTCGCGATGGGATCGGCGCCGAGCGTGAGCCCGCCGACCGCGGCGATGTCGAAGTCCTTGATGAGGTCGAGCATGATGCGCCCGATCGCGGGAGCTGCGCGGTGGTCGAGCGTCAGTTTGCGCATGTCGACGTAGTACGTAGCCTTCTTGCCGCTCGAGAGGGTGAAGTCGCCGTGGAACACGGCCTCGTCCTTGATGAGGTCGAGCAGGGCCTGGCGGTCTTCGGCGAGGTTGGTCACGGCATCCAGTGTATTCACCGCCCGGCGCCTGGCCGGATGCGCGCTCCTCCCCTACCGTGGAACGCGGAGGTCACACATGTTCTCGTACGATCCCTATGCCGAACTCGCCGAGCTGCGCCCGGTCGCCCCGCTCGAGCTGACGAGCCCCGACTTCACCGCCGGAGGGCCGCTGCCCGGCTTCGCCTGGTCGTCGGACCGCGCGGGAGAAGACCGCCACCCCACCCTCGAATGGTCGGATCCTCCGGCCGGAACCCTCAGCTTCGCGATCTCGTGCTTCGACCCCGACGCCCCCACCGGGTCGGGCTTCTGGCACTGGGCCGCCTACGACATCGCTCCCGACGTGCGGCGCCTCGACAGCGGCGACGGCACCACCGCCGACCTGCCGAGCGGTGCCATCGTGCTGCCCAACGAAGCGCGCAAGGAGCGCTTCATCGGCGCGGCCCCGCCCGCCGGCACGGGCGTGCACCGCTACTTCTTCGTCGTCGACGCGCTCGACGTCGATCACCTCGACCTCGAGCCCGGCTCGACGCCCGCCGTGCTGGGCTTCAACCGGCATTTCCACACGCTCGCTCGCGGCGTGCTGATCGGCACGGGGGACCCGGCCGAGCGGTAGCCGTCAGCGGCGCCTGTCGGCCGCCCCGAATAGGCTGGATGCATGCGTCTGGCCACCTGGAACATCAACTCGATCCGCACCCGCGTCTCGCGCGCCGTCGACTTCGCCGTGCGGGAGGACGTCGATGTGCTCGCGTTCCAGGAGATCAAGTGCAAGCCCGAGCAGTTCCCCTATGAACCGTTCGAAGAAGCCGGCTACCAGGTCGAGGTGCACGGCTTCAACCAATGGAACGGTGTGGCGATCGCGAGCCGCCTGCCCATGACCGATGTGCGCACTTCGTTCGCCGGCCAGCCCGGGTTCGCCAAGGGGCACGAGGGTCCGGACGCTCCGCTCGAGGCGCGCGCGCTGGGCGTGATGGTCGACGGCGTGCGGGTGTGGAGCCTCTACGTGCCCAACGGCCGCTCCCTGGGCGATGAGCACTACAACTACAAGCTGCACTGGCTCGAGGCGCTGCGCACCGCGACGGCAGCAGAGCTCGCCGCCGACCCGAACCTGCCGCTCGCCCTGGTCGGCGACTTCAACATCATCCCATTCGATCACGACAACGGCGACCCGGCGATCGTGCAGGGCTTCTCGACGCACGTGTCGCCGCCCGAGCGCGAGGCGTTCTTCGCGCTCGAGTCGGCGGGCGTCACCGATGTGGTCCGCCCGCTGATTCCCGAGGGATTCACCTACTGGGACTATCAGCGCCTCAAGTTCCCCCGCAACGAGGGCATCCGCATCGATTTCGTGCTCGGCTCGAAGCCGTTCGCCGATGCGGTCACCGGTGCGTCGATCCATCGCAACGAGCGCAAGGGCGAGCAGCCCAGCGACCACGTTCCCGTCGTCGTCGACCTCGACTTCGGCGGCGGTGACGATGACGGCGACCTGCCGATGATCTTCGCGTGAGCGCGTTGACGGCCGGCAGGCTGACCAGGGACAGGATCCTCGCGTGAGCGCCACCCGCGGGCATCCGGGTGACCGGGCAGGTGATTCTCGCGTGAGCGCGCTGCCTGGCATCCGCCTGATCGCGACCGACCTCGACGGCACCCTGCTCGACGAGTCGGGCGCGGTCTCACCGCGCACCCGCGCGGCCCTGCAGGCGGCTCGGGATGCCGGGATCGAGACGATCCCGGTCACCGCCCGCCAGCCGGTCGGGCTGCGGCCGATCGCCGAGCAGGCCGGCTTCGACTCCTGGGCGCTGTGCGGCAACGGCGCCTACGGCCTGCACCTGTCGACGCAGGAGCACCTGTTCGCCGAGGAGATCCCCGCCGACGTGCAGGGCGAGCTGGCGCGGGCGCTGCTCGAGAGCATCCCGGATCTCGTCTTCGCGAGCGTGCGCGACGCCGGCGAGGGGTTCGTCGCCCAGCACGGGTACGCCGCGCTCGCCCAGCTGAGCGACCACAAGCGCGACCCCGAAGCGATGGGCGGCGTCGCACTCGACGAGGTGGTCGGCTCGCCCAGCCTCAAACTCGTGATCCGGCACGCTTCCGTGCCGATCGATGAGATCTTCGACGCGCTGAACGCGCTCGGGCTGACCGGCTTCGCGGCGACCCTGTCGGGTGCGCCGTTCGTCGAGGTGATGGCGCAGGGCGTGACCAAGGCGACCGGGCTCGCTCAGGTGTGCGAACGGCTCGGCGTCGAGGCGCACGAGGTGCTCGCGTTCGGCGACGCACTCAACGACCTCGAGATGCTGCAGTGGGCGGGGCACGGCGTCGCGATGGGCAACGCGATCGACGTCGTGCGCGATGCCGCCGACGAGGTCACCGCGGCGAACGCCGACGACGGCGTCGCACGCGTGATCGAGCGGATGCTGCGCGGCCGACCGGCCGGCGGCTACACCCCCATCGTGCCGGTGTGCACCGCGCCCGGCTCGGGTGCATAGCGCAGCAGCACGGCGCCGCCGTCGCCGGCCTCGGCGCTGAGCAGGCGTATGTTGTGCGGGGTCGCACCATCGGGGAACACCTTCTTGCCCCGCCCGAGCACGACCGGGTACACCCACAGCTGCAGCTCGTCGTAGAGCTGCTCGGCCAGCAGGGTCTGCACGAGATCGACGCTGCCGATGACATGCACGTCACGATGTCTCTCGCGCAGCGCCGCGATCTCTGCCGGCAGGTCGTCGCCGATGCGGGTCGAGCCCTGCCAGTCGAGCCTGAGGGCGGCGTCGCGGGACGCGACGTACTTCGGCACCCGGTCGAACAGCTGCCCGATCCACCCCTCGGGACCGTCGGTGTGCTGCGGCCAGTACCCGGCGAAGATGTCGTAGGTGCGGCGCCCCAGCAGCAGCGCGTCGAGGGTCTGCATCCCCGCCGTGACGCTCTCGCCGACGGCCTCACTCGGGTATCCCGCCTGCCACCCGCCGAACGGGAAGTCGTCGCTCGGATCCTCCTCGGGCCCGCCCGGCGCCTGAGCCACCCCGTCGAGCGTGGTGAACAGATCGATGATGATGCGTCCGGTCATGATGCTGATCATGCGCCCGTCTGCGGCTGCGCGAAACCCCGATCGGCGATCAGCCTGCGGCGCCCGCGGCCTGCCGATACCCTGAGGCCATGTCTGATCGCTCTGAGATCGAATGCTGGCTCACCGACATGGACGGCGTTCTCGTGCACGAGAACGACGCGATCCCCGGTGCAGCCGACCTGCTCGCCGGGTGGGAACGCGACGGCATCCCCTACCTCGTGCTCACGAACAACTCGATCTTCACCGCGCGCGACCTCTCGGCCCGCCTGCGGGCCAGCGGCCTGCACGTGCCCGAGGAGCGAATCTGGACCTCGGCGCTCGCCACCGCCGACTTCCTCGCCCAGCAGCTGCCGGGCGGCTCGGCCTTCGTGATCGGCGAGGCCGGCCTGCACACCGCCCTGCACGATGCCGGCTTCATCATGACCGAGACGCGTCCGGACTTCGTCGTGGTCGGCGAGACCCGCAACTACTCGTTCGAGGCGATCACCAAGGCGATCCGGCTCATCGGAGCCGGCGCGCGCTTCATCGTCACCAACCCCGACGCCACAGGGCCCAGCGCCGAGGGCCCGCTCCCGGCCACCGGTGCGATCGCCGCCCTGATCACCAAGGCCACCGGGCGCGAGCCGTACGTGGTGGGCAAGCCGAACCCGATGATGTTCCGCTCGGCACTGAACAAGATCGGGGCGCACTCCGAGACGACCGGGATGATCGGCGACCGCATGGACACCGACATCGTCGCCGGCATCGAGGCGGGCCTGCACACCGTGCTGGTGATGACCGGCATCAGCGACCCGTCCGACATCGAGCGGTTCCCGTTCCGCCCCGACGAGATCGTGCAGTCCGTCGCGGATCTGCTTCCCGACCGCAACCACTGACCAGCCGGCGTCAGCCCGCCCCATCCGTCCTGCGGGGAACTGACCCGCTCCGCCCCAGCCCGCCCATCCGTCCTGCGGGGGATGCCCGGGCATCCCCCTCGTCCCTATGTTGGAGAGATGCCCGCGCCCGCCGTCTTCACCCGCACGCCGACCGCCCGCGACCGCCGGCAGGACCTGCTTCTCGCCGTGGTCATGCTGGTCGGCGCGGTCATCAGCGCGGCACTGTCGAGCATCTCCGGCCTCTACCGCGACGAGCAGGCGCCGCTCTCGTGGGCGCTGCTGGTCGCGGTGGGCGTCTCGGCTCCGCTCATCGTGCGCCGGCGGTATCCGGCATTGGTGGCCGTCGTCATCGCGCTCGTCATGTTCATCAGCGTCACGCTGCGCGTGCCCGAGGTGTACGCGACCAACATCGCCATGTTCATCGCGCTCTACACGGTGGGCGCCTGGATGAACGACCGCCGCCGCGCGTTCTTCGTGCGCGCCGGCATCATCCTCGGCATGTTCGTCTGGCTGATCATCGTGATGTATCGCGACGCGATCGACGAGGCCGACAAGGCCGAGGTTGCCGCTGGGCTGTTCTCGCCGTTCGTCGCGTTCATGATGCTGAACCTCCTGATCAACGTGCTCTACTTCGGTGGCGCCTACTACTTCGGCGAGCGCTCATGGCATGCCGCCGCCCAGCGCTCCGCGCTCGAGCAGCGCACCCGCGAACTAGAGGCCGAGCGCGAGATCACCGCCGCGCAGGCGGTGGCCCTCGACCGGGTGCGCATCGCCCGCGAACTGCACGACGTCGTCGCGCACCACGTGTCGGTGATGGGCGTGCAGGCGGGGGCCGCGAGGCTTGTGATCGACCGCGACCCCGACGAGGCGAAGCGGATGCTGTCTGCAGTGGAAGACGCCTCCCGAGCCGCGATCGGCGACTTCCGCCAGCTGCTCGAGACGCTTCGCGATCCGGGTGACAGCGGCGATGACGAGCCGTCGGCGGTAGGGATCGCCGACATCGAGCGGCTCGCGCGGGCCTCGACGGATGCCGGTCTGCCGACCGCGTACACCGAGATCGGCGACCCCGTCGCGGTGCCGTCGACAGTCGAGGTGAATCTGTACCGCATCGCACAGGAGGCGCTGACCAACGCCCGCCGGCACGCCGGGGCGGATGCGACGGCTGATGTGCGACTGCGATGGAACGCGGATGCCCTCGAGCTCGAGGTCGTGAACACCGGCCGCACGGTCGGCGTGCTGCGGCCGGGGCTCGGACAGCTCGGCATGCGCGAGCGCGCGCTGGCGTCCGGAGGTGAGATCGAGCTGCAGCCACGACCACAGGGCGGCTTCCGGGTGCGGGTCGCCGTGCCTATCGCGGCGGCCGGCGATTTCGAATCGCCCGATCTGCGGCATCCGCGGCCGGGAGGCGACCAGTTGAACGATCCGAAGGCAGGAAGAAGGGCCGTCGTATGATCCGGGTGCTGCTCGTCGATGACCATGCGATGCTGCGGGCCGGCTTCCGGGCGATCCTCGGCACCCAGCCCGACATCGAGGTCGTCGGCGAGGCCGGCACGGGCACCGAGGGCGTGCGGCTGGCCGCCGACCTGCTGCCCGACGTCATCATGATGGACGTGCAGATGCCCGACATGGACGGCATCCAGGCCACCCGGCTCATCGTCGCCGATCCACGGGTCACGGCGTCGGTGGCGATCGTGACCACCTTCGATCGCGACGACTACCTCTTCCAGGCGCTGGATGCCGGCGCCGGTGGCTTCCTGCTGAAGAACGCCGGCCCCGAAGAGCTGATCACGGCAGTGCGAGCGCTCGCCGTCGGCGACGGGATCCTCGCGCCGGAGGTGACTCGGCGAGTGCTGTCGAGGTTCGCGGTGTCGGGGAGCGGCGCTTCGGCAGGCTCAGCGACCCGGGAGAGCGGCGCAGCGACCCGGGAGAGCGGCGCAGCGACCCCCGGCATCCTCGCCGAACCGCTGACCGATCGTGAAGCCGAGGTACTCGCGCTGATGGCCGACGCGCGCAGCAACGCCGAGATCGCCGGCGAGCTGTTCATCGGCGAGGCGACCGTGAAGACGCACGTCTCGCGCGTGCTGCAGAAGCTCGGCGCCCGCGACCGGGTACAGGCGATCGTACTGGCCCATCGCCACGGGCTCACCCGATGAGCACTCCCTCCCCCGCCGCCGAGCGGCCGCGCGGATCCGCCACCCGTCCGATCACCGCCGGGATCGTGACCGCCCTGGTCGGCTTCACCAGCTCGTTCGCCGTCGTGCTCACCGGGCTCGACGCGGTGGGCGCGACACCCGCGCAGGCCGCCAGCGGGCTGCTCGCGCTCAGCCTCACGATGGGCGCCGCGTGCATCGTCCTCGCCTACCGCATGCCGATAACGTCGGCCTGGTCGACCCCCGGCGCCGCCCTGCTCGCCGCGGTCAGCGTCGTCGACGGGGGCTGGCCGGCCGCCGTCGGGGCCTTCCTGGGGTCCGGCGTCGCGCTGCTCGGCATCAGCGCCGCGTTCTGGGCGCTCGTCGCCGGACTCGTCGTGCGCGCCGCCCTGCACCTCGGCCGGTAGGCGGATCCGCCGAATCCGCCTCAGGGGGGATGCCGGGCCCTACCGCCCTTCCCTAGCGTGAAGTCATGAGCTTCCTCAGACTCGACGGCATCACCAAGAGCTACGGCTCGCGCAGAGTGCTCGACGGCATCCGGTTCGACGTCGCCCCCGGGCGGCTGACCGGATTCGTCGGCGGCAACGGCGCGGGCAAGACCACCACGATGCGGATCATCCTCGGCGTCCTCGCCCCCGACGGCGGCACCGTGACGCTCGACGGCAGCCCGGCGACAGCCCACGACCGGCAGAGCTTCGGATACATGCCGGAGGAGCGCGGGCTGTACCCGAAGATGAAGGTGCTCGAGCAGGTCGTCTACCTCGCGCGGCTGCACGGCTTCAGCAGGGCGGATGCCACCGCGCGCGGCACCGCGCTGCTCGAGGAGCTCGGGCTCGGCGAACGGCTCGACGAGAAGATCGAGGCCCTGTCGCTGGGCAACCAGCAGCGGGCGCAGATCGCCGCCGCGCTCGTGCACGACCCGCAGGTGCTCATCCTCGACGAACCCTTCTCGGGCCTCGACCCCCTCGCCGTCGACGTGGTCGCCGAGGTGCTGCAGCGCCGTGCGGCGGCCGGCGCGGCCATCCTGTTCTCATCGCACCAGCTCGACGTCGTCGAGCGGCTGTGCGATGACCTGATCATCATCGCCGGCGGCACCATCCGCGCAGCCGGATCTCGCGAAGAGCTGCGAGCGGCGCATTCGACGCTGCGGTATCAGCTGCACTCCGCAGACGACGCCGGCTGGCTTCGCGGCGAGCCGGGAGTCGCAGTGCTCGACTTCGAGGGCGGCTCGGCGCTGTTCGACGTCGACGCCCCCGCCACCGCGCAGCGGGTGCTGCGTCAGGCCATCGACCGCGGGGCCGTGTCGAGCTTCGCGCCCCAGCATCCGTCCCTCGCTCAGATCTTCAAGGAGGTCATCTCATGAACAATGCCGTCTGGCTCGTCGCCGAGCGGGAGATCATGGCGAAGCTGCGCAGCCGCGCGTTCCTCATCGCCACCGGCATCCTGCTGCTGATCGCCCTCGCCGGCGTGCTCCTCGGCGGATTCATGAGCAAGGCCCCCAGCGCGGATGCCATCGCCGTCACACCCGAGACGGCTACGGTGCTCGAGGGGATGCCCGGCATCGAGGCGCGAGAGGTCGCCGACCGCGCGGCTGCCGAGGAGCTCGTCACGAGCGACGAGGTGGAAGCCGCTCTCGTTCCCGGCGACCCGACCGGATTCGGGTATGTGGTGCTCGCGAAGGACGGTGCACCGTCGAGCCTGATGATGATGCTGTCGCAGTCGCCGACGGTCGAGGTGCTGGAGCCGGCCGACACCGACCCGCTGCTGCGCTATCTGGTGGCGCTCGGATTCGGAGTGGTGTTCCTGATCGCCGCATCGACGTTCGGAGGCACTATCGCCCAGAGCGTCGTGGAGGAGAAGCAGACCCGCGTGGTCGAGCTGCTCATCTCGGCGATCCCGACCCGGGCGCTGCTCGCGGGCAAGGTGCTCGGCAACACCGTGCTGGCGATGGGCCAGATCGTCGCGCTGGCCGTGATCGCCATCGTCGGGCTGATCGTGACCGGGCAGGAGGACGTGCTCAGCGGCATCGGCGCGCCGATCCTGTGGTTCGCGGTGTTCTTCCTGTTCGGTTTCGTGCTGCTCGCGGCGCTGTACGCTGCGGCGGCGGCGATGGTGTCGCGTCAGGAGGACATCGGCTCGACGACCATGCCGCTGATGATGCTGGTGATGGCGCCGTACTTCCTGGTGATCTTCTTCAACGACAACCCGCTGGTGCTGACGATCATGTCGTACGTGCCGTTCTCGGCGCCCGTCGCGATGCCGGTGCGGATGTTCGTCGGCGAAGCGCAGTGGTGGGAGGGCGCACTGTCGCTCGTGATCCTCGTGGCGTCGTGCGTCGCGGCGATCGTCGTCGCGTCGAAGATCTACGAGAACTCGCTGCTGCGAATGGGGGCTCGGGTCAAGCTCGCCGAGGCACTGCGCGGCTGAGTCGTGGCGCGTGCCGGCCTCCGGAAACCAGGGAATATGCGTGCGCATGCAAGAGTTGCGTTCCATGGACGATGAGGTCCGCTGTCCACCGTTCTCTTGTTTGAAAGGACCTCATCGCGCATGAGCACCCCTGTCCTCGACCGCACCGCCCAGACCGAGCACCCCGTCCTCGACGTCCTCGCCGACCGCTGGAGCCCCCGCGCCTATGATGCGGACGCTGCGATCGACGAGGCGAAGCTGTCGTCGGCACTCGAGGCCGCTCGCTGGTCGCCGTCGGCGTACAACTCGCAGCCGTGGCGCTTCATCGTCGCGCGACGCGGGACCGAGCTGCACCGCGAGGTCGTGTCGACGCTGGTGGAGTTCAACCAGGCGTGGGCAGCGCACGCCGCGGTGCTCGTGGTCGCCATCGCCGAGACGGCCGCCGAAGACGGCACGCCCAACACGCACGCGATCTACGACCTGGGTCAGGCCGTCGCGCACCTGTCGGTGCAGGCGCACTCGGACGGTCTGCACGTGCACCAGATGAGCGGCTTCGACCCCGAGAAGGTCCGTGAGATCGCCCGTCTCGACGCGCGCTTCGCACCGACCACGGTCATCGCCGTCGGCGACCTCGGCAGCGCTGACGCCCTGCCCGAGGGCATCCAGAAGGGCGAGACGGCTCCGCGCATGCGTCGTCCGATCGACGAGACCATCATCGCCAGCGCCTGACGCGAGCATTCCCGACGAGAGCGCCGTTCCTTCGGGGGGCGGCGCTCTCCGCGTCAGCGGGCATCACAATCCGTCAGCGCGGGCGCGACCCGCGATCGGCGGGAGCGCAGGCTCGGGCGCCGGATGGTCGAGAGCGGCCAGCGCGGGGTGAGCGCCGACCGCATCCCGTCCGTAGGCCTGCGCGACGGCGATCACCGCGCCCAGCACCGATCCGTCGCCACTGAGCAGCAGCGGCGACGTCGATGAGAACTGGCAGACCAAGGTGCGTGCCGCCACCTCGGGGTACACGGCCGTCATCGCGGCGTGGTCGAACGACAGCCACCCACCGTTCGCGTGGACTGCGATCCGGTGCGACGTGACGTACGCGCCGGTGTTCTGCCATTCCCGCCACTGGATCGCTGCCTGCTGGGCCGCCTGCGAGCGAGCAGCCGCGTTCGCGATCGCCGTCACGGCCAGCGCGCCGACGATGAACGCAGGCCTGCCCACTGCCATGGTCGACGACTGCTGATATGTGACGTCCTGCCCGTAGTACCGGGCATATGTCACGGGCACATGCCCGAAGAACACCTCGCCCGGGTACGGCACGACATCCCACTGCGCGGGCAGCGCCGGAGGCATTCGCCCCGCCATGATCGAGGATCGGACCATCCGGGCGTGCTCCCATGCCGCGGCGGAATTGCCGGCGGCGGCGAGCTGGTCCTGCTCGAGTCTGGTGAACCGGCCTTTCGCGCGTTGTGCGCGCCGGTGCACGCGGGTCATCTCCACGATCGACCACACGAGCATCCAGATCGGGACGCCTACGGCGAGCAGCAGAAGCAGCAGCTGGATGACCAGGATCCCTGGGGCGACCCCGCCTTCGGCGTTCGAGTGATCTTGCTGCGCCCATACGAACAGCAGCATCGCCGTGAAGAACGACAGCGGCGCGCATACCAGGAGCACGATCCACTTCAGGTGCGGTCTCATGCCCCTCATGCTCGCACGGCGACCGCATCCGTCGCGTCACACCCGGCGCGCCTGTGGACAGGACCCGAAGGGCGGCGCTCTCCGCGTCAGCGGGGCAGGCACTCGCTGTCGACGAGGGCATCCGCCGCGCGGACGAGGGCGAGGTGCGAGAACGCCTGCGGGGTGTTGCCCAGCTGACGCCCGGCGATCGGGTCGTACTCCTCGGCGAGCATCCCCACGTCGTTGGTCAGCGAGCAGAGCCGGTCCATCAGCTGCGCGGCCTCGTCGCGTCGGCCGGTGCTCGCGTACTGCTCGACCAGCCAGAACGAGCATGCGAGGAACGGGCTCTCCTCACCAGACAGCCCGTCCACACCGCTTGAGGTGCGGTATCGGTACAGCAGCCCGTCGTGCATGAGCGTCTGCTCGATGCGGGCGACGGTCGCCAGCATCCGCTCGTCATCCGGCCGGCAGTAGCCGACCTGGGGAAGCAGCAGCAGCGACGCATCCACCTCGTCGGTGTCGTAGTGCTGGGTGAAGTGCCCGTCGCACACGCCTCGGGAGTCGATCTCGTCGCGCATCCGGTCGCGCAGCCTGCGCCAGGTCTTGACCGATCCGGGCAGGCCGTAGTCTTCCACCGCCCGAACGCCGCGGTCGAACGCCGCCCACATCATCACCCGGGAATGGGTGAACATTCGCGCCGGCCCGCGGATCTCCCAGAGGCCCTGGTCGGGGTGGTCGATCTGATCCGCCGCGAAGCGCAGCAGGCTGCGCTCGAGCGGCCACGAGAACGCGCTCTCGGCCAGACCGGCCTTGCGGGCGGCCGACAGGGTCACGAGCACCTCGCCGACGACATCCGCCTGGTACTGCCCCCACGCACCGTTGCCGACGCGCACCGGCGACGAGCCTGCGTACCCCGGCAGCGCGGTGAGCACGCTCTCGGTCAGATCGCGCTCACCGGCCAGGCCGTACATGATCTGCACGTCGGCCGGGTCACCGGCCACCGCCCGCAGCAGCCACTCCCGCCAGTTGTCGGCGAGCCCGAGGAAACCGTGCCCGAGCAGCGCCTCGAGCGTCAGTGCCGCGTCGCGCAGCCAGACGTAGCGGTAGTCCCAGTTGCGCTCCCCGCCCATCTCCTCGGGAAGCGCCATCGTCGCCGCGGCCGCGATGCCGCCGGTCTCGTGGTTGGTGAGGGCACGCAGGATCAGCAGCGAGCGCACCACCTTCTCGTGATGGGGTCCGGAGTGCTCGATGGTGTCGGCCCAGCTCTGCCACCACTTCTTGGTCGTCTCGAGGGCATGATCGACGTCGAGCGGGTCGGGCGCCTGGCGGTGCGAGGGGAACCACGCCAGCTGCAGGTCGCGCACCTCGCCTGCTGCGATGCGGATGTCGCCGCGATGCTCGTGGTCGACCGCCGTCAGACGCGCGCCGCGCACGATCAGCGCGTCGGGACCGGCCATGGCGACCAGCTGAGGTTCGTCGTCGCTGCCGGTCTGGCGCACCCACGGCATGGCGCGCGAGTAGTCGAAGCGGATGCGCAGGCTCTGCGTGAACGTCATCTCGCCGGTCACCCCGACGATCCGGCGCACGACGTCCGTCCGCCGGATCTGCACACCCGGGTCCGGGTCGACGGGCATGAAGTCGTGCACCTCGGCGACGGCGTCGCCGCTCTGCCATCGGGTGATGAGCACGAACGTGTCGCGATCGTAGTGACGGGAGGCGGTGGCATCCGGATCGTCGGGACGCACCATCCACCGTCCGTGCGATTCGTCGCCCAGCAGCGCCGCGAAGGTGCTGGGCGAGTCGAGTCGCGGCAGACACAGCCAGTCGATGCTGCCCTCCGTCGACACGAGCGCCGCGGTGCGGCAGTTGCTGAGCAGGGCGTAGTCCTCGATTCGCGTCACCACGAGCGCAGTCTGTCATCGGAGCCGCACGCGCTCCAGCCCCCTTGCGCTCGCTTCGGTGGCGACTACCCTCGGTGCCATGTCGACGACCAGAACCCTCTTCATCCTCGGCGCCAGCGGCGATCTCACCTCGCGGCTGCTGCTTCCCTCGCTGGCTTCCCTGCTCGGCAAGGGGCACGCAGACCGCGTCACCCTTCGCGGGTCGGGGACGGAGGACTGGGATGCGGAGACCTGGCACGCGACGGTCGAGAAGGCGTTCTCCCACGCACCGGGGGCGCTGGACCGGGTCGAGATCGCCGACTACATCCAGGCGGATGTGACGGATGCCTCGGCCGTGGCCTCCCTCGTCGGCACTCTCGGTCCCGACACCGTTCTCTACTTCGCCCTGCCGCCGGCTGTCACCGCCGCCGCGATCGATGCGATGACCGGGTTGACTCTGCCCGAGGGCACCGTGCTCGCGATGGAGAAGCCGTTCGGGCAGGACGAGGCGAGCGCTCGCGCGCTCAACGACAAGCTGCTGGCGCTGGTGCCCGAGAATCAGATCTTCCGGGTCGATCACTTCCTCGGTCGATCGACCCTGCTCAACCTGCTCGGCGTGCGCCTGGCCAACCGCATCTGGGAGCCGGTGTGGTCGGCCGAGCACATCGAGAAGGTGCTGATCCGCTTCGACGAATCGGTCGCGCTCGAGGGCCGCGCCCGGTACTACGACAAGGCCGGGGCGATGATCGACATGATCCAGAGCCACCTGCTGCAGGTGCTCGCCCTGCTCGCGATGGATCCGCCGGCGACCCTGCACGAGCGCGACCTGCGCGATGCCAAGGCGGAGGTGCTGCGGGCCACGCATGTGATGGATGACGACCCGGCTCGCTTCTCACGACGCGCGCAGTACACCGCCGGCACGCAGCAGCTCGCCGATGGAGGATCGCGCGAGCTGCCCTCGTACCGCGACGAGGACGGCATCGACGTCTCGCGGCAGACCGAGACGCTGGCTGAAGTCGTCTTCGAGGTGTCCAGCGACCGCTGGGCCGGGGTGCCGTTCACGCTCCGCTCCGGCAAGGGGCTCGAACGCAAACGCTCCGAGATCGTGGTGACCTTCAAGCCCGTGCGGCACGTGCCGCCGGGTCTCAACGGCACTCCCGCCGACGGCGGTCGTCTCACCTTCTCGCTCGGCCCCGACGAGATGCATCTGAGGCTGCACGTGACCGGCGGCGACGACCCGTTCGCGCTTCGCGACGAGGATCTGGTGGCGGGCCTCGGCGCCGGTCAGCAGCGGTCGTACGAGGAGGTGCTCGACGAGCTGCTCGACGGCGACGTCGCGCTGTCGGTGCGGGCGGATGAGGCCGAGCAGTGCTGGCGGATCATCCAGCCGGTGCGGGATGCCTGGGCACGGGGCGAGACGCCGCTCGACGAGTACGCCGCCGGCTCGACCGGCCCCACCTCGTGGGAGACGTCGACACACGACTGAGCCCCCCGCCCCCGCCTCCCCGCACAACGCCGCGAGACTTCCCTTCAGGCATGAGACCGGGCGCAGGTGCGCAAGTCTCGTGCCGGAGGTGAAGTCTCGCGGGGACGTCAGGGTGTCGGGCGGCCGGTGTCAGTGCTCAGGCACCTGCACCGGAACCTCCTTGCCGTCCCGATCGACGATCTTCCCGTCGACGATCGAGTCGCCGTCCTCGAACGCGTCGAGGTACTGCACCGGGATGCTGCGCGTGGGAGCAGCGACGAAGCTGTTGGCGCCCTTCGAGCGGCGAGCGCCGACGTGGTTGAACAGCAGGTTGAGGAAGATCGCGGCGACCGCCGCCGAGCTGATGCCGGAGTGGAAGATCGTGTTGAACCAGTCGGGCATCTGGTCGTAGATCGTGGGCGCGGCGATCGGCAGCATGCCGATGCCGAGCGACGACGCCACGATGATGAGATTCATGTTGCCGCGATAGTCGACCTTGGCCAGGGTGCGGACACCGGATGCCGCGACCGAGCCGAACAGCACGATGCCCGCGCCGCCGAGCACCGGCGAGGGGATCTCGCCGACCACGCGCCCCAGCACCGGCAGCAGGCCGAGGATCACCAGCACCACACCGCCCGCGGTCACGACGAAGCGGCTCTTCACGCCGGTGATGGCGACAAGACCGACGTTCTGCGCGAACGCCGACTGGGTGAAGGTGCCGAACACAGGTGAGACGGCGCTGGAGAGCATGTCGGCGCGCAGGCCGTCGGCGATGCGCTTCTTGTCGACCTTGGTGCCCACGATCTCACCGACCGCGAGAATGTCGGCGGTGGTCTCGGTGAGGGTCACGAGGATCACGATGAACATCGAGATGATCGCGGCGATCTCGAACGTCGGCCAGCCGAAGGCGAATGGCGTCGGGAAGGCGAAGATGGCACCCTCGCCGACCTGCGAGAAGTCGACGCGGCCGAGGAACGCGGCGAAGATCGTGCCGGCGACGATCGCGAGCAGGATCGACAGACGCGAGACGGCCCCGATCGGCACCTTGCTGAGGATCAGCACGAACAGCAGGGTGACGAAGGCGAGCAGCAGGTTCTGCGGCGCGCCGAAGTCGTCTGCGTTGGCGTTGCCGCCCATCGCCCAGCGCGCGGCGACCGGCAGCAGGGTCAGGCCGATGGTGGTGATGACGACACCGGTGACGACCGGCGGGAAGAATCGGATCACCATCGCGAAGATCGGCGCGATCAGCAGGCCGATGACGGATGCCGCTATCACCGATCCGAACACGGCGGGCAATCCGCCGCCGTTCGTCACGATCGCGCCCATGGTCGCGACGCCGGCGAACGACACGCCCTGCACGAGCGGCAGCTGCGAGCCGAAGAACGGGATGCCGACCGTCTGCAGGATGGTCGCCAGGCCGCCCATGAAGAGGCACGACGCGATGAGCACACCGATCTCTGCGGGGCTGAGCCCGGCGAGCTGTCCGATGATCAGCGGTGGAGCGATGATGCCGCCGTACATCGTCAGCACGTGCTGGAGTCCGTACCCGAAGGTGGCGCCGATGGGCAGGCGTTCGTCTTCGGGGCGGAGAGCTGTCTGTGTCTTCTGTTTCGTCATGTCGACCTCTTCGTCGTGTCGGGTGATCGGTTATCAGGTGTCGGATGGTGTCTGATCAGCGATGCCGCACGAGCAGCGAGTCACTCACGCACCCTCAGATAGGTCAGCACGTTTTCCGAGCATCGAAGACACTCTTTCACTTTGTGAAATCCGCTCGTCACCGCGAACGTGAGAAACCACACCCCGCAAGAGAAACCCCCTCAGACGCGGTTTCTCTTGCGGAATGCGGTTCCTCGGCGGGATGGCGGTCAGGTGTCGGCTCTGTCCGCGGTGAGCGCCAGCCCGCTGCCGTCGGCCGCCACGTCGACACGCACGGTGTCGCCGTCGCGCACGCCGCCCGAGAGCAGCGCCGTCGCGAGGCGGTTCTGCACCTCGGTCTGGATCAGTCGGCGCAGCGGGCGCGCGCCGAACACCGGGTCGTAGCCGCGCTCGGCGAGCCAGGCCCTGGCATCCGGAGTCACCGCCAGCGTGAGCCGGCGATCGGAGAGCCGACGCTGCAGGCCGTCGACCGCGAGCTCGACGATCTGCGCGAGATCGTCGTGCGAGAGCGCCGAGAACATGACGATGTCGTCGAGACGGTTCAGGAACTCGGGGCGGAACGACTGCCGCACGAGCGTCATCACCGCCTCGCGCTTCTCGTCTGCCGACATCACCGGATCGATGAGAATCGGCGAGCCGATGTTCGAGGTGAGGATGAGGATGACGTTCGAGAAGTCGACCGTGCGCCCCTGCCCATCGGTCAGGCGCCCGTCGTCGAGCACCTGCAGCAGCACGTCGAACACCTCGGGATGCGCCTTCTCGACCTCATCGAGCAGTACCACGCTGTAGGGGCGCCGGCGCACGGCCTCGGTCAGCTGGCCGCCCTGCTCGTAGCCGACGTAGCCGGGAGGGGCGCCGACCAGACGCGAGACCGAGTGCTTCTCGCCGTACTCGCTCATGTCGATGCGCACCATCGCGTGCTCGTCGTCGAACAGGAACGCGGCGAGCGCCTTGGCCAGCTCGGTCTTGCCGACACCGGTCGGCCCGAGGAACAGGAACGATCCGGTCGGGCGGCCGGGATCGCTGATGCCGGCGCGCGAGCGCCGCACGGCATCCGACACCGCCTTGACCGCGTCCTTCTGGCCGATCAGACGACGGCCGAGTTCGCTCTCGAGATGCAGCAACTTCTCGCTCTCGCCCTGCAGCAGACGGCCGACCGGGATGCCGGTCCACGCGGCGATCACCGCCGCGATGTCCTCTTCGGTGACCTGCTCGTTGACCATGCGGCCCTCGTCCGACACGGCCTGCTCGGCCTGCTCGGCCTCGGCGATCTCGGCGTTCAGACGGCGAATGGTCTCGTACTCGAGCTTGGACGCCTTCGTGTAGTCGCCCTCGCGCATCGCCAGGTCGCGCTGCGTCGTCGCCTCGTCGAGTTTCTTCTTCAGCTCGCCGACGCGGTTCAGACCCTGACGCTCGCGCGCCCAGCGCGCTTCGAGCTCGCCGAGTTGGCTCTCGAGCCCCGCCATCTGCTCGCGCAGCGCCGCGAGGCGCTCTTTCGACGCCGCGTCCTTCTCCTTCTTCAGCGCGAGCTCTTCGAGCTTCATCCGGTCGACCTGGCGCTTGAGCTCGTCGATCTCGACGGGCGAGGAGTCGATCTCCATCTTCAGTCGGGACATGGCCTCGTCGATCAGGTCGATCGCCTTGTCGGGCAGCTGCCGGCTGGGCAGGTATCGGTTCGACAGCGCGGCCGCAGCGACCAGTGCGGTGTCGGAGATCGTGACACCGTGGTGCGCCTCGTACCGGCCCTTCAGGCCGCGCAGGATCGCGACCGTGTCTTCGACGCTCGGCTCGCCGACATACACCTGCTGGAAGCGGCGCTCGAGCGCGGCGTCCTTCTCGATGAACTCGCGGTACTCGTTGAGGGTGGTGGCGCCGATCATGCGCAGCTCCCCGCGGGCGAGCATCGGCTTGAGCATGTTGGATGCCGCGACCGAGCCCTCACCGCCTCCGGCCCCCATCAGCACGTGCAGCTCGTCGATGAATGTGATGACCTTGCCGTCGGATTCGGTGATCTCCTTGAGCACGCTCTTGAGGCGCTCCTCGAACTGTCCCCGGTACATCGCGCCGGCGACGAGCGCCGAGATGTCGAGCGAGACGAGCTCTTTGTCTTTGAGGGATTCGGCGACGTCTCCCGCGACGATGCGCTGCGCGAGCCCCTCTACGACGGCGGTCTTGCCGACGCCGGGCTCGCCGATGAGCACGGGGTTGTTCTTCGTGCGCCGTGTGAGCACCTGGCTCACACGACGGATCTCGCTGTCGCGGCCGATCACCGGATCGAGCTTGCCCTGCCGGGCGCGATCGGTGAGATTGATGCCGAACTGCTCGAGGGCGCTCTGCTGCTCTTCACTCTGTGCCGGGTTGGTCATTCGCTCCTCCTGGGGGGACTCCTTCAAAGTTGAGTTGTGGTGACTCAAGTTTAGATCGTGGATCGCCGGAGGGCAACCCGTTACGCTTGACCGAAGCCGAAGCGGCGGAATACACTGACCGACACCATGAGGATTCTCCTCAACTCAGCGCAGAGAGGGGCCGCGATGCTGCAGTACGTTCACGTTCACGCCACCGCCCCCGTCGAAAGCTCCACCGCCTGGGGCAACTGGTACGCCCACGGCGCCTGAGCAGCCGTCCACGGAATCGCCCTTCCCGACGATTCCGAGGCTTCGCCGTCGGCTCGCCCGAGCGCAGTGCAGCCGCGCGACGTCGATGCGATCGTCCGACGCGATCGCGACGGCGCTCACCCCTCGGAATCCCCGCCGGCACGCGAACAGCGTGCACCCGACGCCGCCGCGTCATACCCGAGGAGACACAATGACTGACATCACGGTCACCGTGAACGGGCGCAGCCGCCCGCTCGACGGTGTGGCCACCCACACGACCGCGCTGGACTGGCTGCGCGACTGCGGGCTTCCCGGCAGCAAGGAGGGCTGCGCCGAGGGCGAGTGCGGCGCGTGCGCCATGATGATCGCGACCCCCGACGACGACGGCACCACCCGCTGGACGCCGGTCAACGCCTGCCTCGTGCCGGTCTACGCCCTCGACGGCCAGGAGATCGTCACCGCCGAAGGGCTCGGCGGAGTCGAGAACCTGCATCCGGTGCAGCAGAAGCTCGCCGAAGCCGGCGGCTCGCAGTGCGGGTACTGCACGCCCGGCTTCGCCTGCAGCATGGCTGCCGAGTACTACCGCCCTGAGCGCGGCGACGGCTGCCCTGCCCACGACGGCGAGCAGCAGCACGGCGAGGGCCCCGACGACGATGGTCTCGAGGCGGGCCCCAACGGATTCGATCTGCACGCTCTCAGCGGCAACCTCTGCCGCTGCACCGGATATCGCCCCATCCGCGACGCGGCCTACTCTCTCGGCTCGCCCGAGCAGGACGATCCGCTGCAGCAGCGCCTGTCGCACGCTGCTCCTGCGGCGGTGGCGACGGATGCCCGGGTCGCCGGCTCACGCTTCGTGCGACCCGCCACCCTCTCCGACGCCCTGCGCCTGCTTCGCGATGAGCCGGATGCCCTGATCGTCGCCGGCTCGACGGACTGGGGCGTCGAGGTCAACCTCCGCGGCCGCCGCGCACCCCTGGTCGTCGCGATCGATCAGCTCGACGAGCTGCGTGCCCTCTCCGTCACCGACGAGATGGTCGAGATCGGTGCGGCTCTGCCGATATCCGATGTCGAGCGGCGTCTCGGCGGCCGCGTGCCGCTGCTCGCCAAGCTGTTCCCGCAGTTCGCGTCCCGCCTCATCCGCAACCGCGGCACCATCGGTGGCAACCTCGGCACCGGTTCCCCCATCGGAGACACCCCGCCGGCGCTGCTCGCCCTCGACGCGCGGCTCGTGCTGGCATCCGTCGACGGCGAGCGCGAGGTGCCGCTGGCCGAGTACTTCATCGGCTACCGGCAGACCGTGCGCGCGAAGGACGAGCTGATCACGGCTGTGCGCATTCCGCTGCCGCTGGCGGAGTACACGGCATTCCACAAGATCTCCAAGCGCCGCTTCGACGACATCTCCTCCGTCGCGCTCGGCTTCGCGTTCGACATCACCGGCGGCACCGTGTCATCTGCGCGCATCGGCCTGGGCGGTGTGGCAGCCACGCCGCTGCGAGCCACCGCGACCGAGGAGGCGCTGATCGGCAAACCGTGGAACATCGCCACCGTGAAGGCGGCATCCGCCGTGCTCCAGTCGGAGGGCACCCCGATGTCCGACCACCGCGCCAGCGGCGACTACCGCGCGCACATGCTGGGCTCCGCCCTGCTGAAGTTCTACAGCCAGACCGTCATCCAGTCGAAGGAGGTGTCGGTATGAGCACTCTCGCCGACCGCCCCGAGAACCCCGTCGTCGGGCGCCCTGCAGTGCACGAGAGCGCGGCGCTGCACGTGACCGGAGCCGCGATGTACACCGACGACCTCGCCGCGCAGACCCATGGTGTGCTCACCGCGTGGCCGGTGCAGTCCACCAGCGCGCACGCGCGCGTGAGCATCGACGTCTCGGGCGCCTACGAGGTGCCGGGCGTCGTGCGGGTGCTCACCGCCGACGACGTGCCCGGTCTGAACGACGCCGGCATCCGCAACGACGAGCCGCTGTTCCCGAGCGAGGCCATGTTCTACGGGCATGCGCTGGTGTGGGTGCTCGGCGAGACGACCGAGGCCGCACGCCTCGGGGCCGAGCGCGTGCAGGTCGAGTACGACGAGCTGCCCTCGCTGATCACCGTGCGCGATGCGATCGAGGCCGGATCCTTCATGGGCACGCCGCGCACCGTCGCCCGCGGCGACGCGGCGGCCGGACTCGCCGCCTCGGCGCACGTCTTCGAAGGGGTCACCGAGTTCGCGGGTCAAGAGCACTTCTACCTCGAGACGCACGCATCGTTCGCCGTGCGCGACTCGGAGGGGCAGTACTTCATCCAGTGCTCGACCCAGCATCCGACCGAGACGCAGGACCTCGTCTCGCACGTGCTGGGCATCCACGCCAACGAGGTCACGGTGCAGTGCCTGCGCATGGGCGGCGGCTTCGGCGGCAAGGAGATGCAGCCGCACGGCTTCGCCGCGATCGCAGCGCTCGGCGCCAAGCTCACCGGCCGTCCGGTTCGGGTGCGCCTGAACCGCACGCAGGATCTCACGATGACCGGCAAGCGGCATCCGTTCCACATCCGCTGGAAGGTCGGTCTCGACGAGAACGGCATGCTGCAGGCCCTCGATGCTGTGCTCACCGCAGACGGCGGCTGGTCGATCGACCTGTCGGAGCCCGTCCTCGGCCGCGCGCTCTGCCACCTCGACAACGCGTACTGGATCCCGAACGTGCACGCCTACGGGCAGATCGCGAAGACCAACAAGCAGTCGAACACCGCGTACCGCGGTTTCGGCGGCCCGCAGGGCGTGTTCCTCATCGAAGACATCCTCGGCCGGGTCGCGCCGACGCTCGGCATCGATCCGCTCGAGCTGCGCCGGCGCAACTTCTACCAGCCCGGCCAGAGCACGCCGTACGGCCAGCTGGTAAAGGACGCCGAGCGGATGCCGACCATCTGGAACCAGCTCGCCGACGAGGCGTCGATCGCCCAGCGCCGCGCCGAGATCGACGCGTTCAACGCCGCGAGCCCTGACGTGAAGCGCGCGATATCGATGACGCCGATCAAGTTCGGCATCTCGTTCAACTTCGCCGCGTTCAACCAGGCCGGCGCGCTCGTGCACGTCTACAAAGACGGCTCGGTGCTGGTCAACCACGGCGGCACCGAGATGGGTCAGGGACTGCACACCAAGATGTTGCAGATCGCGGCCACCGCGCTGGGACTGGAACTGCACCAGGTGCGCCTGGCCCCCACTCGCACCGACAAGGTGCCCAACACGTCGGCCACGGCCGCGTCATCGGGCGCCGATCTCAACGGCGGCGCGGTGAAGAACGCCTGCGAGCAGATCCGCGATCGCATGGCCGCTGTCGCCGGGCGCCTGCTCGGCGTCGACGAGCGCGACGTGCGCTTCGGCGGCGGCCACGTGACCGCCCTCGGCAAGTCGGAGCGACTGACCTTCGCCGAGGTGGCGAAGGCGGCGTACTTCCAGCGGGTGCAGCTGTTCGCGGCCGGGTACTACCGCACGGCCGGTCTGCACTGGAACCCCGAGACGATGCAGGGCTCGCCGTTCAAGTACTTCGCGTACGGCGCGGCCGCCACCGAGGTCGAGATCGACGGCTTCACCGGCGCATACCGGATCCGTCGCGTCGACATTGTGCACGACGTGGGCGACTCGCTCTCGCCGATGCTCGACATCGGCCAGATCGAGGGCGCGTACGTGCAGGGCATGGGCTGGCTGACACTGGAGGACCTGAGGTGGGATGCCACCGACGGCCCGCACCGGGGTCGCCTGCAGACCCAGTCGGCGTCGACCTACAAGCTGCCGAGCTTCTCGGAGATGCCTGAGGAGTTCACGGTGCGCCTGTTCCGGAACGCCAGGGAGGACGGCGCGGTCTACGGCTCGAAGGCCGTCGGCGAGCCGCCGTTCATGCTCGCGTTCAGCGCTCGCGAGGCGCTGCGCGAGGCGGTCGCGGCATTCGGCCCGGCAGGCCACTCGGTCGACCTCGCCTCGCCGGCGACGCCCGAGGCGGTGTACTGGGCGGTCGAGACCGCCCGTGCTGCCCAGGGCGCGGCGGAGCCGGCGCCCGAGCTCGCCGCGGTCTGACATGGTCGACTGGCTGGATGCCCTGCGCGCGCTGCGCGAGAGCCGCACTCCTGCGGTGATCGTGACGCTGGCGATGGTGCGCGGTCACGCGCCCCGCAACGGCGGCGCGAAGATGGTCATCTCGCCGGGCGCTCAGTTCGGCACGATCGGCGGCGGCAACCTCGAGGCGACCGCCGCCGATCGCGCCCATGAGATGCTCGCCTCGGGCACCGCCGAACCCGAGCTGCTCACGCTGACGCTGAGCGACAAGGCCACGACCGAGTACGGCGTGCAGTGCTGCGGAGGAGAGGTCACGATCATGCTCGAGCCCGTTCGCGTCGTGCCGTCGGTGGCTGTGTTCGGCATGGGCCATGTGGGGCTCGAGCTGGCGCGCATCCTGACTCGGCACGAGCTGGCGCTGCACCTGGTCGATTCGCGAGCCGAGATGCTCGACCCAGCCCGTCTCGAGCCTGTGACCCGCGATGCGGTCGCGCGTGTCGAGGCGCACCACGCGCCCGTGCCCGAGGCAGCGCTGCTCGACGTCCCCGCGGGCACCCACGTGCTGGTCATGACGCACGATCACGTCGAGGATCTCGCGATCGTCGACCAGTCGCTGCGCACAGACGGCCTCGGATCGATCGGGCTGATCGGCTCGGCTTCGAAATGGGCGCGGTTCCGCAAGAAGCTGCACGAGCTCGGTCACACCGACGACGAGCTCGCCCGCGTGACCACTCCCATCGGCGTCCCCGAGGTGTCGGGCAAGCAGCCGGCCGTCATCGCGGTGAGCGTGGCGGCTCGCATCCTGCAGCTCATCGAGGAGGCCGCGCCGCGGGCATCCGAATGACGCTCACATCGATTCCGGAATGCGCGAAACGCATTCCGGAATTTCTCGACGCACCATAGCGAATGCAACGCGCATTGGCCCCGACATGAATTGCACCCGCCGCATTCATGCGGCGGGTGCAGGACGTTCCGCAGAAATGCAAAGACCCCGATCCTCGGAATGAGAATCGGGGCCTTTCCTGTGCGGCGATCAGCCGGCGAGCATCGCCTCGATCGGCCCGCGAACGAAGTACAGCGCGAATCCGGCTGCCACGATCCACATCAGCCAGTGCACCTTGCGGGCGCGACCCGAGAAGGCGTTCACAAGCGCCCAGGAGATGAAGCCCACCCCGATGCCGTTCGCGATCGAGTAGGTCAGCGGCATGGTCACGATGGTGAGGAACGCCGGCAGCGCGACGGCGAACTTCGTGAACTTGATCTCGCGGATCTGCGACATCATCATCGCGCCGACCACCACGAGCGCGGCCGAGCCGACCTCGATCGGCACGACGAGGGTGAGCGGGGTGACGAACATCGACAGCAGGAACAGCACGCCGACGACGAGCGAGGCGAGACCCGTGCGCGCGCCCTCGCCGATGCCGGAGGCGCTGTCGACGTACACCGTGTTCGACGACGTCGAGGTCACACCGCCCGCCACCGCGCCGAAGCCCTCTACGACGAACGCCGAGCGCAGCCGCGGGAACGTGCCGTCCTTGTAGGCGAGGCCGGCGTTCTTCGCGAGTCCGGTCATCGTGCCCATCGCGTCGAAGAAGTTCGAGAACACGAGGGTGAAGACGAGCATGGTGGCTGAGAGGATGCCGACGCGCTCGAAGGCGCCGAACAGGTCGAACTGGCCGATCAGACCGAAGTCCGGCACGGTGATCCACGCGGCCGGGAGCTCGGGGATGGTCATGTGCCAGCCGTTCGGGTCTTCGAAGGAGGGTCCGAGCTTCAGCACCGATTGCGCGATCAGCGCCACGACCGTGCTGACCACGATGCCGATCAGGATGCCGCCCGGCACCTTGCGCGCCACGAGGATGCCGATCAGCACCAGCCCGAACAGGAAGATGAGCGTGGGCACGGAGGTGATCGATCCGTTGTCGCCGAGCTGCACCGGCGGGCCGCCGGCGGTGCGGTTGACGAAGCCCGAGTCGACGAAGCCGATGAAGGCGATGAAGAGGCCGATGCCGACGGTGATGGCCGCCTTGAGCGCCTGCGGCACGGCCCTGAAGATGGCGGTCCGGATGCCGGTGGCGCCGAAGAGCACGATGAGCAGGCCGTTGATCACGACGAGTCCCATCGCCTCGGGCCAGGTGACCTGACCGACGACCGAGACGGCGAGGAAGGAGTTGATGCCCAGTCCCGCGGCGAGCGCGAACGGCAGCCTCGCCACGACGCCGAACAGGATCGTCATCACGCCGGCTGTGAGCCCCGTCGCGGCACCGATCTGCGCGGCATCCAGCGCTGCGTCGGACACGTCGGTGACGCCACCGAGGATCAGCGGGTTGAGGATGACGATGTACGCCATCGTCACGAACGTGACCACGCCGCCGCGGATCTCGCGTGCGATGGTCGACCCTCGACGGGTGATCTCGAAGAACCGGACGAGGCCGTTCTTCGGCGTGGCGTCGACGGTGGTCGTCGCCCCGGTGGCCAGCGGCGGCCGCTGTTCATCGTCGCGGGCGAAGAGCCCGGCGGTGTCGTTGCCGACCACACCCGTGGTGGATGTGTCGGTGGTGGTGGATGCGTCGGTCGTAGGCGAGTCGGCCCCGGTCGGGCGCGCGGAAGGAGGGACAGCTGAAGACATCATCGGCTCCGGAAACGGTGAAGGGGGTTCAGTACTCGATGCGGGTGGGCGTACCGGCCCACTCGGTGAAGGGGGCGACGCGCTGCTCGGGCGGCAGCGCGATGTCGGTCACGGGCATGACGGCCCGATCGGCGTCGTCGCCTTCAAAGTAGCGGTAGAACGCCGCGTCGTCGAAGCCGGCATCGGCGGCATCGTGGCGGTCGGCGGCGAAGTAGACGCGGTCGATCCGCGCCCACAGCGACGTGGCCAGGCACATCGGGCAGGGCTCGCAGCTCGTGTAGAGCGTGGCTCCCGACAGGTCGAACGTGCCGAGCCCTCGGCACGCGTTGCGAATCGCCGTGACCTCGGCGTGCGCCGAGGGATCGAGATCGGCGGTGACCCGGTTCACGCCCTCGAAGACCTGACCGTCGGCCGTGACGACCACGGCGCCGAAGGGCCCGCCCTCGTTGCGAACGTTCTCGACCGCGATGCGCACAGCCTCGGCCAGGTACGCGGCGGGATCGGGTGAGGCTGTCGGGTCGGTCTGCGATTCGGGTCTGGGCATAGCGCTGCTGTTCATACGAGAGCTTCCTTGCTGTCGTAGCAGTGATACGGCTTATCGAGTCGGATCCGGATGGGATCGTTCTGCGAGATATACGTCGAACCGCTGACTGTTCAATTGAGCCGCATCTCGGATATTGCGGCTGTCCAAGAATAGCAACACCATTTCGCCCCGTCCAGACAATTCCCGCGCGCATTTCACGCTACGGCGACAAATGCACTCCAGCGGCAATTGATACGGGCTTCAGCGGGTCCGCACCCAGGCATCCGGTGCTAGCGTTTCAACGCGAGAGGACGAGATCATGGCGAGCAGGCGAATCGATGGCGAGGGCCGTCTGGCCGGCCCGTCGACCGCGCTCACCGACCGGCTCGAGCGCCCCCTGCGCGACCTGCGCATCTCGGTGACCGACCGCTGCAACTTCCGCTGTGTCTACTGCATGCCCAAGGAGATCTTCGGGCGCGACTACGCCTTCCTCGACCGTGACGAGCTGCTCAGCTTCGAAGAGATCACCCGCATCGCCACCGTCGCCGCCGCGCACGGGGTGCACAAGCTCCGCCTGACCGGAGGCGAGCCGCTGCTGCGCCGCGGCATCGAGCAGCTGATCGAGCAGCTCGCCGCCATCCGCACCCCGGAGGGCCGACCGCTCGACCTGGCCCTGACCACCAACGGCTCCGCCCTCGCGGTCAAGGCGCAGGCACTGAAGGCCGCAGGCCTGAAGCGGGTGACGGTGTCGGTCGATTCACTCGACGACGCCCTCTTCCAGAGCATGAACGACGTGCGCTTCCCGGTCAGCCGAGTGCTCGACGGCATCGACGCGGCGCACGAGGCCGGCCTCGGGCCGATCCGGCTCAACATGGTCGTCAAGCGCGGCGTGAACGACGGTGAGATCGTCGACATGGCGCGGCACTTCAAGGGCACCCCCTACACGCTGCGCTTCATCGAGTACATGGACGTCGGCAACACCAACGGCTGGTCTCTCGATGAGGTGGTGCCGTCGGCCGAGATCATCGAGCGGATCGGCGCGGTGTTCCCGCTCGAGCCGGTCGCCCCCGCGGTGCTCGGCGAGACCGCGAAACGCTGGCGCTACACCGACGGCGGCGGCGAGATCGGCGCCATCTCCAGTGTGACCAACGCGTTCTGCGGCACCTGCACGCGTGCGCGCATCTCGACCGAGGGGAGGCTGTTCACCTGCCTGTTCGCCTCCCAGGGCCACGACCTGCGCGCGCTCATGCGCGGCGGAGCCGACGATGTCGAGCTTGCGGCGGCCATGGCATCCATCTGGGGCGGACGAGACGACCGCTACTCCGAGATCCGCGCGGGGCTCACCCCGGCGCTTCGCACGCAGCGCAAGCGCATCGAGATGTCGTACATCGGCGGCTGAGCCGCCGCCTCTCAGGCCAGCACGTCGGCGATGACGTCCCAGATGTCGTCGGCCACTGAGCGCTTAGTCCCGGATGCCCTGGCGAGAACCGCACCCCCGTCGCCGATGACGTGCACGGTGTTCTGCCCCGACTCGAAACCGCGCTCCCAGCCGACCTCGTTCACCACGAGCAGATCGACGCCCTTGCGCTCGCGCTTGCGCCGCGCGCGCTCGAGCAGCTCGTCGCCGTCGTCTGCGGTCTCGGCCGCGAACGCGACGATCACCTGACCCGGATGCCGCCGAGCGGCCAGATGAGCCACGATGTCCTCGTTCTGCACCAGCTCGATGCTCTCGAGCGGGCCGGACTCCTTGGTGAGCTTGCGGTCGGACACGTCGGCCGGACGGTAGTCGGCGACGGCCGCGGCCATCACGATCACCGCGGCCTCCTCCGATGCCCGGCGCATCGCGTCGCCGAGTTCGGCTGCGGTGCCGACGTGCTCGATGCGGATGAGCGGATGCCGTTCGGCATCCGCCAGCACCGCACCGTCGACGTGCGCGGCGACGAGCACCACCTCCGCGCCGCGGTCTGCGGCGGCGATGGCGAGGGCTGTGCCCTGCCTCCCGCTGGAGCGGTTGCCGAGGAAGCGCACGGGATCGAGGGGCTCGCGGGTGCCGCCGGCCGACACTGCGACCCGCAGGCCGTCGAGGTCCTGCTCGGAGTTCGGTCCCGATTCTTCGTCGTCGAGCAGGGCGAGCGCCCCCGCCATGATCTGCTCGGGCTCGAGCATCCGCCCCCGTCCGGAATCGCCGCCGGTCAGCTCGCCCTCTCCCGGGCCGAGGATGGCGACACCGCGATCGCGCAGCGTCGCGATGTTCGCCTGCGTCGCCGGGTGGCGCCACATCTCGGTGTGCATCGCCGGGGCGATCACGACCGGCGCGGTCGTGGCGAGCAGAGTGGTGCCGAGCAGGTCGTCGGCGAGTCCCGCTGCCATCTTCGCGATCGTGTTCGCCGTGGCCGGCGCGACGATCACGAGTTCGGCGGCCTGCCCGAGAGCGACGTGGCGCACCTGGGCGACATCCTCGTGCACGCTCGTCGTCACGGGTCTGCGGCTGATCGCCTCCCACGTGGGCAGGCCGACGAAGCGCAGCGCGTCTTCGGTCGGCACGACGGTGACCTCGTGCCCCGCGGTGATCAGCAGGCGCACCAGGTGCACGCTCTTGTAGGCGGCGATCCCGCCGGTGACGGCGACGACGATGTTCACGCGTTCGATTCTGCCCCAGGCTGCAGGACAGTCGGCGATTCGACCGCCCCTGCCGTGCGCCCTCCCCTGCTGCAGGCGCACCTAGACTCGTGCTCGTGTGCACCGTCGTGATCGATGTCGCCCCCTCCCCCGGCGCGGGCGCCCGGCTGCTGGCCGTGCGCGACGAGGATCCGGATCGCCCGTGGGACGACCTCGGAGAGTGGTGGCCGGACGCGCACCCGGGGGTGATCGGCATCCGCGACCGCCGGGCCGGTGGCGCGTGGCTCGCCGCCGACCCCGCCGCCGGACGCCTGGCCGTGCTGCTCAACCGCGCCGACGTGCTCGACCTGTCACAGGACGGTGCGCGCTCGCGCGGGTCGCTGGCACTCGAGTCGGTCGCCGGCCGCTCGCCGGACGGTCCGCTGCCGATGCACGGATTCAACCTGCTCGAGGTGACGCCGGAAGGATCCCGCGTGCTGTCGTGGGACGGTGTCCAGCTGCGGGAGACCGCGGTGCCGGCGGGGGTGCACATGATCGCCCACGACGATCTGGACGACCCCGGCACGGCGCGCATCGAGGCGTGGCTGCCCCGCTTCGCCGCGTCTGCGGGCGACGCACCCGCAGACCACGCGTCCGCGTGGGACGAGCGCTGGGTCGCGGTGCTCGCAGAGAGCGCGAGCCTCTCCCCCGACGACGACAGGGCGATCGTGCGTGACAACCGGGTTCACGGGTATCCCACGATGTCGCTGCTGTTCTGCACCGCAGAGGTCGCCTCCGGGTCGCTTCAGGTGAGCTCCCGGGTGCTGACCGATCCGGGCCACTGGGGCTGACGCCGCGCCCGCGCTGCAGCGCAATCTGCCGTCACACGCAGGAAGCAGGTATTGACTCCTCGGCGACGCCGCCCTACTCTTTTCATAGAACAGAATGATTCTTTCGCTTTATGGAAATGAAAACGGAGAGGGACATGAGCTCGCATTCGACTGAGACGAGCGGGTACGTCCCGTTCGCAGAGAACCCATCGGTCAACATCGACCCGGATTTCCACCTGCCTGCCGACGAAGGCAATGGCTTCATCCGCGCATTCCGCGTCCTCTTCCCGAAGGCGGCCTGAGGACCAACGCGCGACACAGGGGATCGGCTCCGCCCATCGGCGGTCCGGTCCCCTTCTGCGTGCAGCCAGGCTCAGCGAGCGGTGAGCGCGGGCAGGTCTGCGGCGATGGCGCGGCCGACTTCGCGCAGCAGCGGCACCGCGTTGGCCATGCTCTTCGCCGGCTCGGGCTCGAGGCCGCTCAGCGCGTAGACCTTCCCGAAGCCCGCGGACGCGGCCTGCGCGGCGTCCAGCGTGGTGCGACCGCACACCGCAACGACGGGCTTGCCCGCCCTCGCCGCGGCCGCCGAGACGCCCAGTGGCGTCTTGCCGCCGAGACTCTGATCGTCGAGGCTTCCCTCGCCTGTGATCACGAGGTCGGCATCGGCGATGCGCTCGTCGAGTGAGATCAGGCGCAGGATGACGTCGATGCCCGCTTCGCGCACCGCGCCGAGCACCGCGAGAGCCGCGTACCCCACCCCGCCCGCGGCGCCCGCACCGGGGGCCGTCGCCGAGGGCCGCACGCCGGGCAGCACGTCGACGACCTCTGCGAGACGCGACAGGCCCGCCTCGAGGACAGCGACATCGTCGGCGCTCGCCCCCTTCTGCGGTGCGAAGACCGCGGCGGCCCCCCGGTCTCCCAGGAGAGGATTGTCGACGTCGGCGGCCAGCACGAAGCTGACGCCGTCGAGCCGAGGGTCGAGGCCGGAGATGTCGGCCGAGACCAGATCGACCAGGCCCGCGCCGCCGGGTCGCACGGGTCGATCCTCGGTGCGCAGTGCCACGCCCAGCGCCTGCAGCATCCCCGCGCCGCCGTCGGTGCAGGCGCTGCCGCCCACGCCGAGCACGATCGAGGTCGCGCCGCGATCGAGCGCCGCCGCGATGAGCTCGCCGGTGCCGCGGCTGGTCGCTGCGAGGGCATCCTTCTCGCCGTTCGGCAGCAGGTCCAGCCCACTCGCGGCGGCCATCTCGATGATCGCCTGCTCTCCGCGGACGGCGAAGGCAGCATCCACCGGCCCGCCGGTGGGGCCGGTCACCGACAACGTCACGGGGGTGAAGCCGCTCGCCACAGCCGCGTCGACCGTGCCCTCGCCGCCGTCGGCGACGGGAGCCGCGTCGACGACGGCATCCGGGGTGATCTCCCGGATGCCGTCGGCGAGCGCCGCCGCCACCTCGGAGCCCGTCGCCGAGCCCTTGAACTTGTCAGAGGCGATGAGGATGCGCATGTCGTACTCGGAATCGATCAGTCGAGCAGGGCGTAGATCGCCTCGGGTGCGTCGGCCGGCGACGCCGCGAGGTCTTCGAATTCGTTCATGGTGTCGAGGTCGGCACCCATCGCGATGTTCGTGACGCGCTCGAGGATGACCTCGACGACGACGGGAACCTGGAACTCGTCGCGCAGGCGGGCGGCCTCGGCGAAGCCGGCGGCGAGCTCTTCCGGGCGCTCGACGCGGATCGCCTTGCAGCCGAGCCCCTCGGCGACCTTGACGTGGTCGACGCCGTATCCGGTGGCGACGCTGTCGGGGTCGTACGGCGTGTTGACGTTGTCGAACGCCAGCGAGACCTCGTAGTCCATCTCGAAGCCGCGCTGGGACTGACGGATCAAGCCGAGGTAGCTGTTGTTGACCACGACGTGGATGTACGGCAGCTTGTGCTGCGCGCCCACCGCGAGCTCTTCGATCATGAACTGGAAGTCGTAGTCGCCCGAGAGCGCGACGACCTGCTCCCCCGGCTTGCCGCGCACGACGCCGAGGGCGGCGGGACCCGTCCAGCCCAGAGGTCCGGCCTGGCCGGCGTTGATCCACTTGCGGGGGCCGTAGACGTGCAGCAGCTGCGCGCCGGCGATCTGCGACAGACCGATCGTGGTGACGAAGGTGGTGTCGCGGTCGAACGCCGTGAGCATCTCCTGATACACGCGGTGCGGCTTCATCGGCACGTTGTCGAAGTTGGTCTTGCGCTGCAGACGCGCCTTGCGGTCGCGGCACTCCTCGGCCCAGCCGTTGTAATCGGGCAGCTCGGCGACGCGGTCTCGCGCGGCTTCGAGCAGCACGTCCATGAACGCGCCGGCGTCGGAGACCACCCCGTAGTCGGGCGCGAACACGCGGCCGATCTGGCTCGGCTCGATGTCGACGTGCACGAACGTGCGGCCCTTGCGGTACGTGTCGAGCCCGCCGGTGTGGCGGTTGGCCCAGCGGTTGCCGATGCCGAGCACGAAGTCGCTCTCGAGGAAGCTCGCGTTGCCGTACCGCTGCGAGGTCTGGATGCCGACCAGGCCGGCTGCCAGCGGGTGATCGTCGGCGATGGCGCCCCAGCCCATCAGGGTGGGCACGACCGGCACGCCGAGGGTCTCGGCCAGCTCGACGAGCTTGTCGGAGGCGCCGGAGTTGACGATGCCGCCGCCGGCGACGATCACGGGGTGCGTCGACGCGGTGAGCATGTCGAGCACCTTCTCGGCCTGCGCGCGGGTGGCGACGGGCTTCGCGACCGGCAGCGGCTCGTACGTGTCGATGTCGAACTCGATCTCGGTCATCTGCACATCGAACGGCAGGTCGATCAGCACGGGGCCGGGACGGCCCGAGCGCATGATCTGGAACGCGCTCTGGAACACGCCGGGAACCTGGGCGCCCTCGAGCACGGTCTTGGCGAACTTGGTCACGGGCTTCGCGATGGATGCGATGTCGACGGCCTGGAAGTCCTCCTTATCGAGCTTGGCGACCGGCGCCTGGCCGGTGATGCACAGCATAGGGATGCTGTCGGCGATCGCCGCGTACAGCCCGGTGATCATGTCGGTGCCTGCGGGGCCGGAGGTGCCGAGGCAGACTCCGATGCGGCCGTCGCCGGTGCGGCTGTAGCCGTCGGCCATGTGCGAGGCGCCCTCGACGTGGCGGGCGAGAGTGTGCCGGATGCCGCCACCGGCGCGTATCGCGGAGTACAGGGGGTTGATGGCGGCTCCGGGCAGGCCGAACGCCTCGTCGGCGCCCTCCTTGATCAGGATCTGGACGATGGCGTCCACTGCGCGCATGCGGGTCATGATGTTCTGTCCTTGATTCCTATTCGCGGCCGGAGAGCTCGGCGGTGAGCGTGAAGAGGCCGGAGTGGTCGAGGCCGCCGTCACCGCGGGCGACGAGCGAGGTGACGAGCTGGGCGACGGCCGAGCCGAGCGGCACGGCGACGCCGGCGCCGCGGGCTGCGGCGGTGACGATGCCCAGGTCCTTGTTGTGCAGGGCCAGGCGGAAGCCGGGGGCGAAGTCGCGGTCGAGCATCTTCTGCCCCTTCTGGTCGAGGACCTTGGAGCCGGCGAGACCGCCGCCGAGCACCTTGAGCGCGGCGTCCGTGTCTACGCCGTACGCCTCGAGGAAGACGATCGCCTCACTGAGCGCCTGGATGTTCACGGCGACGATGAGCTGGTTGGCGGCCTTCACCGTCTGCCCCGCACCGGCGGGCCCCACGTGCACGATCGTCTTGCCGATCGCCTGCAGGATGGGCTCGGCCTTCGCGAAGTCCTCGGGAGAGCCGCCGGTCATGATCGACAGCACGCCGTCGATGGCGCCCTGTTCGCCACCGGACACGGGCGCGTCGACGGCGCCGAGGCCAGCGGCGATGGCCTCCTCGGCGAGCTCCTTCGCGACGTCGGGACGGATCGAGGAGTTGTCGATCCAGAGGGCGCCCTTCTTCGCGTTGGCGAAGACGCCCTCGGGGCCCTGCACGACGCCGGCGACATCCGGGGAGTCGGGGACCATCGTGATGATCACGTCGGCGTCCTTGACGCCCTCGGCGACGCTGGCTGCGCCCTTGCCGCCGGCATCGACGAGCTTCTGCACAGCTTCGGGACTGCGGTTGACGCCGGTGACGGTGTAGCCGGCCTTGACGAGGTTCTTCGCCATGGGCAGCCCCATGATGCCGAGGCCGATGATGGTGATGCTGGTCATGTCGACGCTCCTTCGCGGAAGTGGGTCAGTTCTTGGTCCAGGCGAACGGGTCGCTCTGGGTGGCCTTGTACTCGAGCCCGATCACGCCGTCGTAGCCGCCGGCGCGAGCGGCGTCGATCCACTCGGTCAGCGGCAGCTCGCCGGTGCCGGGCTCGCCGCGACCGGGGGCGTCGGCGATCTGGATGTGCCCGAACTCGCCGGCGTGGTCGGCGATGACGGCTGCGACGTCGTCACCGTTGACGGCGAGGTGGTAGAAGTCGGCGAGCAGGCGGACGTTGTCGACGCCGTGCTCGTCCTTGACGCGGGCGATGACGGCGAGCGCGTCTGCCGCGGTCTTCAGCGGGTAGGCGTCGGCACCCGAGACGGGCTCGAGCAGCACGATGCCGCCGATGCGGGCTACCGCCTTGCCCGCGATCGCGAGGTTCTCGACCGCCAGGTCGTCCTGGGCCTTCTCGTCGACGCCATCCTGGCGCAGACCGTAGAGGGCGTTGAACGCCTTGGTGCCCGTGCGCTCGCCGATGCCGACGACGACCTCGACGTTGTCACGGAACTCGCCCTCGCGACCGGCCCACGAGACGAGGCCGCGGTCACCTGCGGGCATGTCGCCGGCGAAGAAGTTGAGTCCCGTGAGCTGGACGCCTGCCTCATCGATGGCGGCGACGAACGCGTCGACCTCCTGCTGCTCGGGCACGGCCGACGAGAAGGGCCACCAGAACTCGACGGCGTCGAAGCCGGCGGCCTTGACTGCGGCGGGACGCTCGTTGACGGGAAGGTCGGTCAGCAGGATCGACGCGTTGACGGTGTAGCTCATGATCGTCCTTGGTTTCGTGATACGGAATAAAAGTTTCTACTAATGAAAGGCTAGGGACGAGCCAGAGGGGTGTCAACGGAGAGGCGCCGGTATTCCAGCATCCGGAACCGGCTGGAAAGCCGAACGCACCCACCGGATGCCCGATGGGTGCGTTCGCCCGGTGCGCGATGCGCGGGACCGGCTCAGGTGAGCTTGATCTGACGGTTCATGTCCTTGTAGAGCAGGTAGCGGAAGTCGCCGGGGCCGCCGGCGTAGCAGGCCTGCGGGCAGAACGCGCGAAGCAGCATGTAGTCGCCGGCCTCGACCTCGACCCAGTCGCCGTTGAGGTGGTAGACCGCCTTACCCTCGAGCACGAAGAGGCCGTGCTCCATGACGTGCGTCTCGGCGAACGGGATCGAGCCGCCCGGCTTGAAGGTGACGATGTTCACCTGCATGTCGTGCGCCATGTCGCTCGAGTCGGCGAAGCGCGTGGTCAGCCACGCGTCGGTGCCGACCATCGGGGTCGGCTCGACGTCCTGGTCACGGGTGACGAAGGAGGCGGGTGCGTCGACGCCCTCGAGCCACTCGTACGCCTTGCGGATCCAGTGGAAGCTGGTGACCTCGTCGCCCTCGTTCTTCAGCGACCAGTCCGCCCCGGGGGCGAGGAAGGCGTAGCCGCCCTCTTCGAGCACGTGCGTATCGCCCTCGAGGGTCAGCGTGAGCTTCCCGGTGGTGACGAAGACGACGCCCTCGACGCCGGCCTCGGGCTCGGGCTTGGCCGCCTCGCCGCCGGGCGAGATCTCGACGATCAGCTGCGAGAAGGTCTCGGCCGAGCTCGGGGTGGGCTTGGCGATGATCCAGGCGCGGGTGTTGCTGAATCCCGGCAGGCTGCTGGTGACGATGTCGCGCAGCACGCCCTTCGGGATCACCGTGTAGGCGAGCTTGACGATCGCGCGGTCGGTGAGCAGGTCGGTCTGCGGCGGCAGCCCTCCGGTCGGGGTGTAATAGGACATCAGGCCTCCTTGGTGGCGAGTTTGGGATGTGCGAGCCGCGTCAGCTCGGCGGGCGAGGCGCCGGTCGACGAGCGCACCTCGTCTTCGGTGAGCGCACCGCACTCCAGGCCGCGCACGACGAAACGGGCGAGGGCTCGCGCGGTGGCGGGCTCGTCCATGATCGTCGCGTCGCTGCCGTGCAGGTAGTTGTCGAGGCGACGGGCGGCGGCCTCGAAGCCCTCGCGGTAGAACGCGTAGGTCGCCAGGTACCGAGTGGGCAGCTGGTTGGCGTGCAGGTCCCAGCCCTGGTAGTAGCCGCGCTCGAGCGAGCGCCGCACCAGGCGGGCGTGCAGCTTCCAGGCATCCGTCGCCTGCTCGCCGACCGGGATGACGTTGGTCGACCCGTCGGAGAGCCGCACGCCGGTCTCGGCCACAGCCACCTGCATGACCTGCTTGGCGAAGTCGGCGGCTGGGTGCTCCATCGACTGGTACGCCGCGGCGATCTGCAGCGACGCGCTGTAGTCGTATGTGCCGTAGTGCAGAGCCGAGACACGCCCCTCGGCGCGGTGCAGCAGCGTCGCGACGGGGATCGTGCCGTCGGCGGCGACGATCAGCTGCGGCGTCTCCATCTGCACCTCGAAGCGCAGGCGCCCCGATGCCAGCCCCAGGCGCTCCTCGAAGCGCTCGCATAGCGCGACCATGGCCTCGACCTGTGCCACGGTTGTGACCTTGGGCAGGGTGAGGACGAGCCCGTCCGGCAGCGCGCCTGCGGCGGCGAGGGTGGTGACGAAGCGGTCGAGGGTGCGGATGCCGCGACGCCTGGTCGGCGCCTCGAAGCACTTGAACCGGATGCCGATGAACGGCGTCGCCGTGCCCGCGGCGAGGGCCTCGGCGACGCGTTCGGCGGCGAGGATCGCGTCGGCGTCCTCCTCGTCGTCGTCACGCGCGCCGTAGCCGTCCTCGAAATCGAGGCGAAGGTCTTCGATGGGCTCGCGGCGCAGCTTGGCATCCACCAGGGGAGCGAGCTCGCCGGCGAGGTGCCCCAGCCCGACCGATTCGGCGAGCGCGGCCGTGCCTCCCGCCGCCTCGACTGCCGCGATCGCGGCCGCGCCGAAGCGGGCCGGCAGGTCGCGATCGAATCGGTCGGCCGGCACGTACAGGGTGTGCACGGGCTGACGGCTGCCGTCATCGCCGGGGTACGAGCCCGCGAGAAGGGCGTCGGTCTGCGCCAGGCGCGCGTCGATGTCTGCGAAGTCGTCTTCGCGCAGGGATGTGGTGGCTGACACGCTGGTCACTCCTTCTCTGCGCCGGACTTGACGACCCGGACGATCGCCTCGGCCACGGCACCGGCGACCTCGGGGTCGAAGACGCTGGGGATGATGAAGCTCGCGTTGCGCTCCTCGTCGTCGACGCGTGCGGCGATCGCCTCGGCGGCTGCGACCAGCATAGGTGGGGTGATGTCGGACACGCCCGCGTCGAGAAGACCGCGGAAGAAGCCGGGGAAGGCCAGCACGTTGTTGATCTGGTTGGGGAAGTCGCTGCGGCCGGTCGCCACGACGGCGGCGTGCTTGGAGGCCACGACCGGGTCGATCTCGGGCGTCGGGTTGGCCATCGCGAAGACGATCGCACCGTCGGCCATCGCCGCGATGTCGTTCTCGTCGAGCACGTTCGGGGCGCTGACGCCGATGAACACGTCTGCGCCGACCATGGCCTCCTTGAGGGTGCCCGTGAAGTTGCGCGGGTTCGTGTTGGCCGCGAGCTCGACGCGGTGTGCGTCGGTGTAGTCCTCGTCGCGGTTGATGGCGCCGTTGCGACCGCACGCCACGATGTCCTTCGCACCCTGCTCGCGCAGCAGCTGCGCGATCGCGTTGCCCGCGGCACCGACGCCGGAGAGCACGATGCGCACGTCCTCGATCTTCTTGCCGACGACCTTCAGCGCGTTCACGAGGGCGGCGAGGGTGACGATCGCAGTGCCGTGCTGGTCGTCGTGGAAGACGGGGATGTCGAGCTCTTCGCGCAGGCGGGCCTCTATCTCGAAGCAGCGGGGAGCCGCGATGTCCTCGAGGTTCACGCCGCCGTAGACGGGCGCGATCGCCTTGACGATCTTGATGATCTCCTCGGTGTCCTTGGTGTCTAGACAGACGGGCCACGCGTCGACGTCGGCGAACTGCTTGAACAGCGCGGCCTTGCCCTCCATGACGGGCAGGGCGGCCTCGGGCCCGATGTCGCCGAGACCGAGCACGGCGGTGCCGTCGGTGACGACGGCGACGGTGTTGCGCTTGACCGTGAGGTTGCGCGCCTTGCTCTTGTCTTCTGCGATGGCCATGCACACGCGCGCGACACCGGGGGTGTAGGCGCGTGAGAGGTCGTCGCGATTGCGCAGCGGGACGCTGGGCACGACCTCGAGCTTGCCGCCGAGGTGCATGAGGAAGGTGCGGTCGCTCACCTGGCGCACGTGCACGCCGTCGAGCGCCTCGACGGCGTCGCGGATGCGGGTGGCGTGGTCGTCGTCGATCGTGTTGCAGGTGAGATCGACGACGATCGAGGTCGGGTGCGACTCGACGACGTCGAGTGCGGTGATCGCAGCGCCGGCGGATGCCGCGGCAGCCGCGAGCTCGCTGGTGACGCTGAAGTTGGAGGGGGCGTCGATGCGCAGTGTGATCGAGTTGCCGGGACCCGGATTGGCCATGATTCCTCTTCCCTGAGGTGCGCCGTACGCCGCAGCGCCGACTCACATTTGTTGGTGGACTACCTCGTGCTTTCGCATCGTGGAGACTATTGTCTATCTTACGAAAGTTCGATGCAATCAACGATGATGGGTCGCGCAGGATTTTCGCTCGCTCTTCTCGCATGATGGAATCATGTCGGTACCTAGGAGGACTTGATGGCCGAAAGCAAGACCCCGCGCGGCAGCGGATCCGGAGTGCAGTCCGTCGAGCGGGTGTTCGAGCTGCTCGAGCTGGTCACCGACGCCGGCGGCGACGTCACCCTCAGCGAGCTCGCGTCGTCGACCGACCTGCCGCTGCCGACCATCCACCGGCTGCTGCGCACCCTGGTGTCGCTCGGCTATGCGCGCCAGCTGCCGAACCGGCGCTACGCGCTGGGGCCGCGGCTGATCCGCATCGGCGAGGGCGCCTCGCGCCAGTTCGGAGCCCTTGCGCGCCCGCAGCTGAAGACCCTCGTCGACCAGCTCGGCGAGAGCGCCAACATGGCGGTGCTCGACGGCAACATGGTCGTCTACGTCGCCCAGGTGCCGTCGCTGCACTCGATGCGCATGTTCACCGAGGTGGGCAGGCGTGCGCACACCCACGACACCGGCGTCGGCAAGGCGATCCTCGCCCAGCTGCCGGATGACACCGTGCGCTCCATCGTCACTCGAGCCGGGATGCCCACTCCCACTGAGCACAGCATCGGCGACGTCGACTCGCTCATCGCCGAGCTCGACCGCATCCGAGAGCGCGGGTACGCGATCGACGACCAGGAGCAGGAGATCGGGGTGCGCTGCTTCTCGATGGCCGTGCCCGACGCGCCGACGCCCACCGCGGTCTCGGTGTCGGGCCCCATCTCGCGCGTCGACGAGGCCTTCGGCGAGCGCGCCGTGCCTATGCTTCGCGACGCGGCGCAGGCGATCAGCGCCGAGCTGGCGTCCTGACTGCGCGTCGGGAGGACCGAGATGACGAGCGCATGCGTCGCGGTGGTCACCGGTGCGGGTTCCGGCATCGGGCGCGCCGTCGCGGTGGCGATGCTCGAGGCGGGTTTCCGGGTCGCTCTCGCCGGCCGGCGGGCGGATGCCCTGCAGCAGACTGCGGACGGGCATCCGGACGCTCTCGTCGTGCCGACCGACATCACCGTGCCGGCCGAGGTCGACGCACTGTTCGACCGCGTGGTGGCCGAGTGGGGCCGCGTGGACGTGCTGTTCAACAACGCGGGGATCTTCGGGCCCGTGGCATCCGCCGCCGACGTCGACCCGGTCGAATGGCAGCGCACGATCGATGTGAACGTCACCGGCGCGCTGCTCTGCGCGGGAGCGGCGATGCGCGCGATGATCGCCCAGCGACCGTCCGGCGGTCGCATCATCAACAACGGCTCGATCTCGGCCCAGGTGCCCCGGCCGCTCTCGGTCGCGTACGCCGTGAGCAAGCATGCGATCACCGGCTTGACGCGATCGATCGATCTCGACGGCCGAGCGCACGGCATCAGCTGCGGTCAGATCGACATCGGCAACGCCGCGACCCGCATCATGTCCGAGATCGGGGTGGGCTCCGGAGCCTTGCAGGCCGATGGCTCGCGCCTGGTCGAGCCGACGTTCGACGTGGCGGATGCCGCACGCGCCGTGCTGTTCATGGCGCAGCTGCCGCCGGAGGCGAACATCTCCTCGCTCACCGTCACCGCGGCCGGGATGCCGTTCGGCGGTCGCGGCTGACGAGTCAGCGGCGGCCGCCGAACGGCATCCGGTCCGGATCAGCAAAAGCCGGCGATGCCGTCCCACGACCAGTGGTCGGTGTCGGCGCCCTCACGGAGGAACGACGCCTCGATCAGACCGTAGGGGCGGTCGGCCGCGTAGAACACCTCGTTGGGGTTCTCGAGGCCGAACGGCGACAGGTCGACCACGAAGTGGTGGCTGTTCGGGGTCGAGAAGCGGATCTCGTCGATCTCGGGGTGCGCCTCGAGAACGGCCTCGGCCATCTCCTTCAGCGTGTGCTGCAGGGCGTACGAGTAGTTGCGTGAGAAGCCGGCCAGCAGCAGGCGGCGGACGTCCGCGAAGACCTCGTTGAAGTCGATGTCGTTGCGGTTGTAGCGCCACTTGGCGGTGACGGAGGTGGCCAGGATGCGGTCCTCGGTCTCGGCGAGCGTCGTGTACTTGTCTTTCGGGTACCCGACGAAGCCGCTCTGCGTCGACTTCAGCACCTTGAGATCCTGCAGACCGGTGATGACGACCGTGTCGTCGCCGTCGATCTGCACCACCGAGGTGCGGGTCTCGGTGCCGCCGCGCACGAACGAGTGGTCGTGCTCGCCGGCGTCGCCCTGGATGCGCTGCCAGGTGTACTGCTCGGCCTCCCAGCGTCCGCCGGTGACCCAGTCGAACTCGCCGGTGAAGTGACGGCCGAGGCGCAGCAGGAACTCCTCGGGGCTGCCGACGCCGTCCTTGGCGAAGGCGTACACCGTGTTCTTCTGCGTGTCGGTCGGCACGACGTGCTCGTTGTTGCCCTCGAAGTGGGCGCTGTCGAAGTCGCCGCGCAGCTGCGAGGTGACGTTGAGATCCTCGATCTCGTGGCGGTCGGAGTCGCGAGTGACGCGCACGACGCGGACCTCTGCCTTGCCGTACTGGTTCTTGCCCAGAATGATGTCGGTCATGATTTCAACTCAGCTTCCTCGGTAAGTGGAATAGGCGAACGGGCTGAGCAGAAGCGGCACGTGATAGTGCGCCTGCTCTGCGTCGACCTGGAAGGTCAACACCACCTCCGGGAAGAAGGTGTCCGTGTCGATGCCGGCGAAGTAGGCCGCCGTGTCGAACCGGAGGCGGTATGCACCGCTCTCCAACAGCGAAGGGCCCAGTTCTTTCACCCGCCCGTCAGCATCTGTGGATCCTGAACCGATCACGACCCACTCGTCGCCCTGTCGGGCTTCGAGTGCGACGGCGACGTCGGGCGCGGGGCGTCCGATCGAGGTGTCCAGGATGTGGGTGGTCACGTGGGAAACGCTCATGGCGCGCTCCTTCAGCTCTCGAGGGCTCCGGTCAGACGCAGCGCTGCGATCTCGCGCAGCTGCTGGTCGACGACGGCGAATTCCTGTTCGGGGGTGTTGCCCAGCCGCTCCTGCAGCAGGGCGAGGATCTCCTCGGCGGAGCGTCCGGCAGCGCGTACGAGGTACACGCGGTCGAACTTCTCCTCGTAGGCCTTGTTGCCCGCGGCCAGCGCAGCGGCGGCGTCGGCATCGACGCCCGGCTGCTCGCGGCGCGAGTGCGCGGCCTCGGCCGTGTCGCCTTGCGGCTTCTCGCCGATGCGCGGGTGATGCGCGAGTGCGCCGTCGATCTCGGCCTCGGTGAGCGGGGCAGCGACCGTGGCGGCCGCTGCGACGATCTGGTCGACGCTCTGGTACGGTCGGCCGTCGACGATCGCGTCGATCCAGCGGGCGATGTCCAGAGCCGGCTTCACGACGGCGACGGCTTCTTCACGGGGAGCCGAGTTGAAGTTCTCGAGTAACATCTTCGATCCTCAAGCAGATGCTGGCATCCGGCGTGAAGGCTATACGGAAACCCCTGACGGAGTCTTCACGAGAAGGTTACTTCCGTATGCCGGAACTGTTATTTCAGCATGTGTAAGTAGTGTGCGCGCCGCCGGGAGGGTTTGTCAACATCCCGGCGGCGCCTTTTCGCATCGTGGAGTCAGGCTCCCAGTTCGGCGCGCAGACGCGCCACGTGACCGTCTGCATCCACACCGTACTCCGCGCGCTGCACGACGCCGTCGCCATCGAGCACGAACGTCGAGCGGATGACGCCGTCGAAGGTCCGATCACCCACGGTCTTCTCGCCCCACACGCCCCATGCCTTCGCTACGGCGGCGTCGGTGTCGGCCAGCAGCGGGAAGGTGAGGCTCTCGGCATCGGCGAACGCGCGGATCTCGTCGACGGAGTCGGGCGAGATGCCGATGACCGCGTAGCCCGCGGCATCCAGCGCCGAGAGGCTGTCGCGGAAATCGCAGGCCTCGGTGGTACAGCCGGGCGTCGCCGCCTTCGGGTAGAAGTAGACGACGACGTTGCGGCCGCGGTAGTCGGCGAGCGCGACGGCGCGGCCCTCCGCATCGTCGAGGGCGAAGTCGGGCGCGGTGACGCCGGCGGTGAGCTTGTCGGTCATGATGACTCCGTTCTGTTGCGGGATGGATGCCTGTTGCGGGATGGATGCCCCGCTGCGGCGCTGTCGTCCGGCAGCGTCGTCAGCGGGCGACGGGCAGCACGTCGAAGGCTTCGGCGAGATGCATGATCTTGCGTGCACGCCCCAGGCGGGGCAGGTCGCTGCCGTCGCGGACGATGCGGCCGCGGGCGTCGAAGTCGGCGAGGAACTCGGAGGCCCATTCGACGTCGGTGCGCGTGGGGCTGATGACCTCGTTGACGACGGGGGTCTGCTCGGCCTGCAAGCAGAGCTTGCCGGTCATGCCCATCGCCACAGTGGTGGCCGACTGCTCGCGCAGGATGGGGTGGCTCGATCCGACGGTCGGCCCGTCGATCGGGCCCGGGAGCCCGCCGACGCGGCTCGAGATCACAAGGCGGGCGCGCGGGTACGCCATCGCCTCCCGGTCGGCCGACATCCCGGTGTCGCGACGGAAGTCGCCGCTGCCGAAGGCCAGACGGAAGACACCCTTGGCGCGGGCGATCTCGCTAGCGTTCTCGATGCCGACGGCCGATTCGACGAGGGCGACGATGGGAACCCTGGCGCCCAGGCGATTGAAGGTGTCCATGGCCTGGCCGCCGAGCTCGGTCTTCGCGAGCATCACGCCCTGCAGGCCGGGTGCGCGGCGGAGCTCTTCGATGTCGTCCGCCCAGTAGTCGCTGCCGGCGTCGTTGATGCGCACCCACGCGCGCCCACCCTCGCTCAGCCAGCGCACGACGTCGGCGCGAGCCGACTCCTTCCTGCTGGCGTCGACGGCGTCCTCGATGTCGAGCACCACCGCATCGGCGTGCGAGGCCGCCGCGTCGTCGAAGGTCTCGGGGCGGGTTGCCGCGACCAGCAGCCAGGAGCGGGCGAGTTCGGGAGCGATCTCGCGTCGCGCGGCGGACGGGAGAGGAGCGTTCATCTGAGTTCCGATCAATGAAATCCGGTTTCTGCGATGCGAAAAGTCTACCGCGGAGCACTTTCGTCCGCCAGCAGACCCACCGACCGCTCAGCCTACGCCGGGGTACACTCGCACCGTGTTGACAGCGTTTCGTCAGCATGGTGAGATCCCTTAGTGCGAAAAGTTGTTCTCGCACCATGAAAGCACCAGGAAGGGCGGTCGGGGTGTCACAGGACGCCGAGCACCAGGAGACAGCACGGACCTCGCTCGACCCCATGGGCGAGCACTACGACCTCGTGATCCGTGGTCAGCGCGTCCTCACCAGCTCAGGCATCCGCCCCCGAGAGGTCGGCGTGCGCGGCGGCGTCATCGTCGCGATGCAGCCGCTCGGCAACGATCTCGACGGCGCCGAGGTCGTCGAGCTCGCCGAGGACGAGACGCTCATCCCCGGCCTGGTCGACACCCACGTGCACGTCAACGAACCGGGCCGCACCGAGTGGGAGGGCTTCGCCTCTGCCACTCGCGCCGCCGCAGCCGGCGGCGTGACGACGATCGTCGACATGCCGCTGAACAGCATCCCTCCCACCGTCAGCGTCGAAGCGCTCGAGATCAAGCGCGAGGTCGCGCGGAGGCAGACTCACGTCGACGTCGGCTTCTGGGGCGGTGCGATCCCCGGCAACACCGCCGACCTGCGCCCCCTGCACGACGCAGGCGTGTTCGGCTTCAAGAGCTTCCTGCTGCACTCGGGTGTCGACGAGTTCCCGCCGCTCGACCCGGACGAGCTCGAGAAGGACATGCGCGAGCTCGCCACGTTCGATTCCGTGATGATCGTGCATGCCGAGGACTCCAGAGCCATCGACCGCGCCCCGCAGCCCGACGGGGACGACTACTCGAAGTTCCTCGCATCCCGCCCCCGCGGCGCCGAGAACCTCGCCATCGCCGAGGTCATCGAGCGTGCCCGCTGGACGAACGCTCGGGCGCACATCCTGCATCTGTCGTCGTCGGATGCCCTGGCGATGCTGCGCACCGCGAAGCACGACGGCCTCAAGATCACCGTCGAGACCTGCCCGCACTACCTGACTCTGGTCAGCGAGGAGATCCCCCTCGGCGCGACGGCGTTCAAGTGCTGCCCGCCGATCCGAGAGGCGGGCAACCGCGAGCTGCTCTGGCAGGGCCTGGAGGACGGCACGATCGACTTCATCGTGTCGGACCACTCCCCCTCGACCCTCGACCTGAAGGATCTCGAGAACGGCGACTTCGGCGTCGCCTGGGGCGGCGTGGCCTCGCTGCAGCTGGGGCTTTCGCTCATCTGGACCGAGGCGCGTCAGCGCGGGCTCTCGCTCGAGCAGGTCGTGGCATGGATGAGCGAGCGGCCCGCCCAGTTCGCCGGCCTCACCGGCAAGGGACGCATCGCGCCGGGCTACGACGCCGACTTCTCGATCTTCGCCGCCGATGACGCCTACGTGGTCGACGTGAAGAAGCTGCACCACAAGAACCCCATCACGCCATACCAGGGCAAGGCTCTCGCCGGCGTCGTGCGCCGCACCTGGCTGCACGGCGAGGTCGTCGACTTCGAGAACCCGCGCGGACGACTGCTGCGCCGCGGCATGATCGACGCCTGAGACGAGCCTCGCAGCGCGGACGACCGCGCCGTGAGTGGGACGACCACGCCAGGAGGGCGACGCCGGCAGGGCGGCCTCAGGAGGGCAGCGGCTCGTCGCGGTAGAGCGCCTCGAAGGTGTCGAGCGTGCGGTTGATGTCGTGCACGGCCACGCCGTCGAGCGAGGCGCGCTGCATCCGCTCGTACTCGCCCGGCGACGCGGTCAGCACCCGGGTCAGCTTGTCGGCGAGATCGTCGACGTTCCCGGGCTCGAACAGGTAGCCGTTCTCGCCGTCGTGCACGAGATGCGGCAGAGCGACGGCGTCGGCGCCGACCACCGGCAGGGCGGATGCCATGGCCTCCATCGTCACGATCGACTGCAGCTCCGCGATCGAGGCGATCGCGAACACCGACGAGCGCGAGTACAGCTCGCGCAGCTGCGCGTCGGTCACCCGGCCGTGGAACGTGACCCGATCCTCGATGCCCAGCTGCGCGGTGAGCGCCTCGAGGGCCTTGCGCTGGTCGCCGCCGCCGGCGATGTCGAAGTGCACGTCGAGCGCTGGGTCGAGCGCCGCCACCGCGCGCAGCACGACGTCGACCTGCTTCTCGCCCGTGAGCCGCCCCACGAAGAGGATGCGGTTGCGCTCGCGCGGGGCGATCACCGGGTCGTAGTTGCGTCGGTCGATGCCGCAGCTGATCGGCACGACGCCCGGCATGTCGATCGTGCGCTCGAGGAAGTCGGCGGCCTTGCGGGTGGGCGTGGTCACCGCGCGGGTCATGTCGAAGGTGCGCTTGGCGTCGGCCCAGGCCAGGCGCAGCACGATGTCGTCGATGAACTTCGGCATCGCGGTGTGGTCGAGGATGTTCTCGGCCATCACGTGATTGGTCGCGATGACGGGGATGCCACGCTGATGGGCGATGCGGGTCAGTCCGCGCCCGATGATGATGTGCGACTGGATGTGCACGATGTCGGGACGCACCTCGTCGAGCACCTTACGCGCCCAGTGCTTCGACCGCCACGGCCAGACGAAGCGCACCCAGTCGTGGGGCAGCCAGCGCAGCGCGGGCAGCCGGTGCATCGTCATCGGCTCGCCCTCGATCACCTCGGTGTGCGCGGGCGAGCGCCGGTACGCGGTGTTGGGCGCGACGACGTGCACGTCGTGGCCGCGCTGCACGAGGCCGGCGGCGAGGCGCTCGGCGAAGCGCGCGGCTCCGTTGATGTCGGGGGCGAACGTGTCGCAGCCGATGAGGATCTTCAGGGGGCGTCCGGAGGTCACGGGAAGTCTGCTGCCTATCTCTAGCTCTGGGCGCCCGTCACTCTACCCGAGGGCACTGTGCCATCTCGGGAGGCGGGCCGCGTACCGTGGGCTCATGCGTCTGATCTCGTCTGCCGACCGTGCTCTGTGGATCCCCGTCACCGGCTCTCTGGGCTTCAGCGGCCGTCGGCATCGGAAGGCCGCCATCCGGATGCTGATGGCGCAGGCGGGCTCGGGACTCGGGCGCGAGACACTGCCCGGCGCCCGATTCGGCAGCTGGCTGGCGAGTCAGGCCATCCCGTTCGCGATGCGCAGGGCCGACGGACGGGTGCTGGCCTGGACGTGGAAGGCCGAGCCGGAGCTCGTGGTGGCGATGGCGACCGTGCAGGCGCTCACCCCGCAGCTGCGCACCGCCCGCGCCATGATGCCCATGGAGTACGACGACACCGAGGACTTCCGCACCGCGCTCGGCCAGGGCGAGAAGCTCATGATGCCCGTGCCGCGCGATCCGGCGTCCCCCGCGTCGGCGACCTACACGTGGGACACCGGCACGCACCTGATCACCCTGACCGCGGTGTGCAGCGATCGGGGGCGGTTCGGGACCCTCGAGGCCGCCCTCGACGACCTCGCCCGCAGCATCCGGATCGCCGATGACATCACCGGCGGCGAGGGCGACGTGCTGCGCCTGCCGCCCGCGTGAGGGCGGCAGGCGCTGAGCGGCCAGATCGGCCATGAAGAGCACATGCGCGATGCGACACCTGATGTTCCAGGGCGTCACTCGGTGATGACGACTCCCGAGAAGTCGGGACGGTTGCTGGAGGGGAGCTCCAAGCCCGTCACCGTGTCGCGGTAGGCGATATTCGCCCGCAGATCGACGGGCCAGATGCCAGGGACGTCGGTCCAGAGGATCTCGTTCGCCTGCTCGTACAGTTTCGCGCGCTCGTCCTGGTCGAGCGAGGCCCGCGCCCGGGCGAGAGTCGCGTCCAGCGCCGGATTGCAGTAGCCCATGCGCTCGGCGGCGCAGGTGTAGAGGCGGTTGAGCGTGTAGTCCGCATCACCGGTGGGGGTCGCGTTCGTCTGCAGGTTCAGGTCCCAGTTCAGCGAGCCGAAGTCCTGCAGCCACTGAGCCCGCTCCTTCTCGAGAGGCTCGATCTTGATGCCGACCTTCGCCCAGTCCGAGATGAACGCTTTCGCCATCGGCTGGATGTTCGGGCCACCTGCGGTGGGCCACTGCATGCTGGCCGTGAAGCCGTCGGGGTAGCCCGCCTCGGCGAGGAGCTCCTTGGCGCGGTCGGGGTCGTATTCGAGCTGCTTCTGCTTCGTCGCGCCGAACACGGTCTGCGGGACGGGGGCGCCGGCGACGGTGGCGGACTCTCCGAACAGGTCGGGCACCGTCTGACCGATGTTCAGTGCGTGCACCATGGCCTGGCGCACCCGCACGTCGGCGAACGGCTCGCGATTCTGGTTGAACCAGATGAAGTAATACGAGAGGCTGTCGACCTGGTCGAAGGAGACGTCGGACAGGCTCTTCACGTTCGAGACCTGGTCGGGCGGAATGCTGCCGACGACGTCGACCTCTCCCGTCTCCAACGCGGTGATCTGCGCTGCGGTCTCGGGGATGTTGACGAACTCCATGGAGGTCAGCGCGGGCTGCTCGCCCCAGTACTCCTCGTTGCGCGAGAAGGAGATGTGATCGTCGGCGACGTACTCGTCGACGACGAACGGCCCCGTGCCCACGGGCGCCTTCCAGTAGGCCTCATCGTTGATGGCATCCGCCTTGCCGATCCAGATGAGCGACATGGTTCCCACAAGCGTGCCGACGGGCTCGGAGGTGACGAGAGTCACCGTGTGCTCGTCGTCGACGCGGATCTCGGTGATCGCGGCGAGCAGCACGCTGAACGCCTTCTCCGCGTCGATGTAGCGCTGCAGCGACGCCTTGACGTCCTCCGCCGTGAACGGCGTTCCATCGCTGAAGGTGACGTCATCGCGCAGGGCGAAAGTGAGCTCCGTCGGGGTGACGTAGTCCCACGACTCGGCCAGCAGCGGGGTCGCCTCTTCGCCGTCGAAGGTGACGAGCGTCTGCAGCGTCTGCTGCACCGCAAGCTGCACACCCTCCTCGGCCGGGAAGTTCGCGATGTCGAGCGAGACGGGGAAGAGTCCGGGGGCGAAGGTCAGCGATTGGTCGGCTGCCAGCTCACCTTCCCCGTTCGAGGATCCGGCTGAGCCGCCGGAACAGCCGGTCAGCACCAGGCCGGCCACCGCGACGATCGCGGCGAGCGCGGTGAGACCGCGGGATTTGAGTGTCATCTCTGACTCCTTCTGTGGTGATGATGAGGGGATGTGATGATGAGGGGATGTGATCAGAACTGGCCGTCGTCGAGTGTGAACGTCGCTGCTACGGGGTAGTGGTCGGACGGCGCGACGCCACGGTGGAAGAACTCGACGACCTCCGACGCTCTCGGGCGTACGGGCCCTCGGGCGTAGACCCAATCGATGGCCTTCGCCGGCGAGGCGAGCGGAGAGAGGCGGGTGCCGACGCCGTCGGAGAAGCCGCTCGGGATCACCGGGTGGGTGACCGGGCTGTGGCGGCCGAGAGCCGAGAAGCTGTCGAGGAATCCCGCGTTGCCGAACGCCCACAGCGGACCCGCGATGTCGTTGATGTCGACTGTGAAGAACACGGCCTCGCCCTCATCGCCGATGGCGTCCAGACACGTGACGATGCGCTGCGCCTGCGGTACCCGCAAGTTGACGCCGTCACCCTGCTCGACGGCGTGACCGGGCCAGGTGAGGTGCGCCGTGGAGAGAATGAGCGTGGCTCCGCCGCGCTTCACCCTAAGTCGCACCCAGAACAGCCGTGCGTTCTCGTCAAGGATGCCGACGTCCTCGGCGCCGTGCTCGACCTCCTCGAACAGGCGCGAGTCCCACCACAGGTTGCTCTGGCGCTCCCACCCGGCGAACTCGTCCACCACCCGCGCGTGATGCGCCATGGTTTCGTCGAGGGCGTCCCTGCTCCAGCCACGCAGTTCCTGCGTGGCCAGAAGGTCGGGCGGGCGCACCTCGTACAGTGCGCGCAGCGCGCCTGCGCGCTCCTGCTGCCAAGCGTCCCCCCACAGGTTGTGGGTCTGCACCACGAAGGTGGTCATCACACGACTTCCTCTCTGTCTATCGCCGCGCCGTTCGAGCGGCCGACGGGATCATGGTTGTACCTGTGCATACCGCGAGCCGATCCGAGATGCAGCGTGGTGACCGAGCAGTTCGCCGGTGAGACGATGCCGCTGTGTCCCGGCGAGGGAAGCCCTGCGACGATGGCGGCGGCCAGCCGAATCGGTCCGCCGTGGCTGAACACGACGACGTCCGCGCCTTCGGCTGCACCGGCGAGTCTTCTCTCGATTCTCGCGAGGGCGCGCTCGATGCGAACGCGAGCGGCCGAGAACGTCTCGCCTCCGCCTCGTGCGACGTCCTCCCCGCGAGCGAGCGCCTGGAAGACGTCGGGCTCTGCGACGCTCATCTCCTCGAAAGTGCGGCCGGCCCAGGTTCCGACGTCGATCTCGCGCCAGTCCTCTTCGGGTTCCGCAGGCATCCCGATGATGCCGGTGTACGGCTCCGACGTCGCCACGGTGCGCGGCAGGTCGCTGGTGATGACCGCGGCCGGCGCGGGGATCAGTTCCGCGAGCGCGGCTCCGACCGCAGCCGCCTGGCCGCGTCCGCGCTCGGTGAGTCCCGAGTCGGCCTGCCCCTGGTACTTGTGCTCGACGTTGAAGACCGCTTCGCCGTGGCGCACGAGGTGCACTCTGATGAGCGCGCTCATCGGGTGACCTCCCACGGCCTAACGACCGGAACGGCGTCGAGCAGCCGACGCGTGTACTCGTGCTGCGGAGCCTCGAACACGGTGTCCGTGTCTCCCTGCTCCACGACCTGTCCCTTGCTGAGCACGAGCACGCGGTCGCACAGATGCCGCACCACCGACAGGTCGTGGGCGATGAACAGGTAGGCGAGACCGAGATCGCGCTGCAGATCCTCGAGCAGATTGAGCACCTGCGCCTGCACTGACACGTCGAGGGCCGAGACGGCCTCGTCGCAGATGATGAGGTCGGTTTCGAGGGCGAGGGCGCGAGCGATGCCGATGCGCTGGCGCTGCCCGCCCGAGAACTGGTGCGGGTAGCGGGTCGCGTGGTCGGGGTTGAGCCCGACCCGCTCGAGCAGCTCGCGCACCCGCTTGCCCCACAGCCGGCGCGGCACGACATCATCGTGGATGCGCCACCCCTCCTCGATGATCTCCTGAACGGTGAAGCGCGGGTTCAGCGACGAGTACGGGTCCTGGTAGACCATCTGCATCCGCCGTCTGACGCGACGAAAGCCGGCGGTGGAAAGTCCCACCAGCTCTGTGCCGTCAAAGCTCACCGACCCGCCGGTGGCCGGGGTGAGTCCCACGATCGTGCGGGCGATGGTCGACTTGCCGGACCCGGACTCGCCGACCAGACCGACCGTCTCGCCGGCGTGCACATCGAAGCTCACGTGATCGACGGCGCGCACCTCGCCGATCGGCCGGCGCAGCACCGAGGATCGCACCGGGTAGACCGTCTGCAGATCGTTCACCCGCAGCAGAACCTGCGTCGTCTCAGTCATGAGCGAGAACCTCCTCGGTGCGGAAGCAGGCCGCGGTGTGGTCGTCCGGCCAGCCGCGTGGCGTCCGGAGCGCGGGGATACCCTCCAGGCAGCGAGCCTGTGCGAACGCGCAGCGGGGCGCGAAAGCGCAGCCCGACGGCATCGCCAGGAGGTTCGGCGGAGCACCGGGGATCGGCGTGAGTCGTTCCTGACTGCTCTCGATGCTCGGGATGGAGTCGAGCAGGCCCCGGGTGTAGGGGTGCGCCGGATGGTCGTACACGTCGCGGATGCGTCCCTGCTCCACGATGCGCCCCGCGTACATGATCGCCGCACGGTCGGCGACATCGGCCACCACGCCCAGGTCGTGCGTGATCAGGAGCATCCCCATGTCGTGCTCGGCCTGAAGGTCTGCGAGCAGATCCATGATCTGCTTCTGCACCGTCACATCGAGAGCCGTCGTGGGCTCGTCGGCGATCAGCACCCGCGGGTTCAGCGCGATCGCCATGGCGATCATGATGCGCTGCCGCTGGCCGCCGGAGAACTGATGGGGGTAATCGGAGATCCGGTGCTCCGCGTCGGGGATGCCGACGCGGTTGAGCAGTTCCAGAGCTTGGGCCCAGGCCTGTTTGCGCCCCATCCCCCGGCGCCGCCGGAACGGCTCGGCGAGCTGGGCGCCGACGCGGAAGACCGGGTTCAGAGACGACAGCGGATCCTGGAAGATCATGGCGATCTCGGTGCCGCAGAGGCGACGAACCGCGCGGGTCTTCGCGCTGGCGAGGTCGCGGCCGGCGTAAAGGATGCTGCCGCCGCTGATGCGCCCGGCGGGCTTCGGCAGAAGCGCCATGATGGCCTGCGCCGTGACCGACTTGCCGGAGCCGGACTCGCCGAGCAGGGCGAGGGTCCGACCAGCGTGCACGTCGAAGCTTACGCCGCCGAGTGCTTGGACGGTGCCCGCGGCGGTGTCGAACTGCACTTGCAGGTCTCGGACGGACAGCAGCGGGGATGCCTCATCGGCACTCATCGGGAGGCTCCCTTCAGGCGCGGGTCGAAACGGTCGCGCAGCGCGTCGCCGAGGATGCCGAAGCACAGCACCAGCGTGGCCAGGGCGATGCCTGGGAACGTGGATATCCACCAGGCGTCGATGAGGTAGTCCCGCCCGTTGGCGATCGTGGAGCCCCAGCTGGGGATCGACATCGGCACGCCGAGGCCGAGGAAGGACAGGGCCGCTTCGGCGAGGACTACGCTGCCGAGCTCCACGGTGGCGACGACCAGCGCCGGGGCGATGCAGCCGGGCAGCAGGGTGCGGAAGATGAGGTGAAGGTCGTTGGCGCCGAGGGTGCGCGCCGCTTCGACGTACTCCCGGTTCTTCAGACTGAGCACTTGCGAGCGCGTCACTCGCGCGAAGGTGACCCAGTTGGTGATCGCGAGCACGAGCACGACGTTCACCACACCGGGGCCGAGGACGGCGGCGACGAGGATCGCGAAGAGGATGGACGGGAAGGCCAGCTGGATGTCGGCCAGGCGCATGATGATCGAGTCGAGAACCCCGCCGTAGTACCCGGCGAGCAGCCCGAGCACGACGCCCAGCAAACCCGCCAGCAGGAGGGTCGAGATGCCCACCGAGAGCGAGACGCGGGCGCCCATCATCATCTGACCGAGCAGGTCCTGGCCGACCTGGTCTGTTCCAAGCCACGCGATGGAGCCGTCGGAGAGAACGGAACCGGGCGCCTTGAGCCGGTCGGCGGTGTTCGCGCCTACCGCGTCGAAACCGGAGATCAGCGGGCCGACGAGGGCTACCACGGCTATCACGATGAGGATGGTCACAGGGATCACGATGCGCGGCGCGAGACGTGCCTTGCGGCGCCGGCGGACGGAGTTCATCACAGTAGTGGTCATCGCGCCAGCCTCACTCGCGGGTCCAGATACGCGTACAGCACGTCGACGAGCAGGTTCACCAGCACGAAGATGCCGGTGATCAGCAGGATCGCCGCCTGAACGATGTTGTAGTCGCGCTGATTGATGGAATCGACCAGCATCCGCCCGACGCCCGGCCAGGCGAACACCGTCTCGGTGATGACGGCTCCACCGAGCAGGCCGCCGAACTGCAGACCGACGACGGTGACGATGGGGATCAGCGCGTTGCGGATCGCGTGCGGCATGATGACCACGCGCTCGGAGAGCCCCTTTGCTCGCGCGGTCTGGATGTAGCCTTCGTGGCTGACTTCGAGCAGTCCCGAACGGGTCATGCGGGTCAGGACGGCGATGAAGGGAAGCGCGAGCATCGTGGTGGGCAGGATGAGGTGTTCAAAACCGCCGTTGCCGGCGCTGGGGAGAAGCTTCAGCGAGCGCGCGAAGATGAGGATGAGCACGATGCCCACCCAGAACCCGGGCAGCGACTGCATGACCAGCGACGCGAACGAGATGATCCTGTCGAGCAGCCGGTGTGCGCGCAGCGCAGCTGCCGTGCCGAGCGGGACACCGACGAGCACGGCGAGGATGAGCGCGCTGGATGCCAGAGTCGCCGTGGCCGGGAACCGTTCGAGCACCAGCTGCATCGCCGGCTGCTGGAGGCGGAAGGAATCCCCGAAGTCGCCTCGGACGATGTCCAGGAGGTACGCGCCGTATTGCACGAGCAGCGACTGATCGAGGCCGAGCTCTGCACGCAGTGCAGCCAGTTCCGCCGGCGTGGCGTCAGACCCGAGGATCATCTGCGCCGGATCGGCAGGGACGAGTCGAAGAACGACGAAGACGACGGTGATCGCACCCCACAGCACGAATATCGAGAACAGGAGTCGTCTCGCGACGTATCCTCCCACGGGCCACCTCCTTTGGTGATGAGGTCCGCTTTCATCTGCGGCGGACGAACCACGTTTCCGCGGTTGATCATTATCGTTCATGTAGTGAAGCACCGCTCACCCAGGTTGTCAACATGGGCAATTAAATCCCAGGTAAGAGGCATTATCTGCACCATGCCTTCGAGGCGATGAGCCTCTGGACAGAACTCAGTTGACAGTGATCTTCGGTAACGCTAATGTTGGCCCAACTCCCGCATCCGAGACCGAAGAGATGCGGAACGATTCAAGGAGTCATAGGTGACCAGCGTCGATACGTCCGAACTCGGGAGCGCCCTTCGGGACGCGATCCGGTCCTCGGACCCGCGGCTGTCCAAGTTCAACCCGCTCAAGCGCATCCTCACGCTCGACGATTTCAATGAGGGGACCAATGGCTGGACCGAACTGCTCGGCAATTACAACGGCCAGGGTGACCTGGACACGGTCGACGACCACATGCGCGACTTCCGCCCGCCGCAGCTCTCGAACGCCACGTTCTTCGACACCGGCACTCACGGCGCCATGACGGGCACGTACTCCCTGAAGCTCGCGACGCGCCCCTACCCCGGCCACACGTCCACGGCGATCCGGCGCCTCACGATGAGCGGCCGCGGCCTGCTGCAGATCGAGGCGTACTTCACCTACAAGGCCGAGACCAACATCGGCGGCGGCGCTGAGGCCGACTCGTACGGCGAGGTGGAGTACGACGGCAACCTGCACCCCTCGGAGGCACAGTTCGGCGCCTTCACCGTGGCAACCGACCTCTGCGGGGACGGCGGCCTGCGCTACCACACGGTGGCTCGCTATCAGAACACCGACGAGGATGGCAACTTCGTCCGCAAGATCATGTATCCAGTCGTTCCCGAGCCGACCCCGCGCGAGCACGTCGAGGGCAAGGTGAAGCTGGAGTACGCCGCCGACTTCACGGCGCCCAACCCCGAGGACTGGCACTCGATCGGCGAGCCGCTCGAGCTGTGCTTCAACGAGGTGCCCACCAAGGTGAACTGGCACTACCTGCGCTGGCAGATCGACACCGAGAAGCGCAAGAACGTCGAGTTGCAAATCAACGACCGCATCATCGACATGAGCGACGTCCCGGTGCCGCCGTACGAGGAGAAGTACGACTCGCTCGAGAACCTGCTCAACTTCTACTTCTCGGTTCGCACGCTCTCGGGTGCCCGCAACTTCCTCTACCTCGACTCCGTCCTCATCTCCACGGATTGGTGAACGTCATGATGATCAACTCTCAGACCGCAGTGCTGGAGAAGAACACCGTCCTCTCCGGCGAGTTCGCCACCGAGCCGTTCGAGTGCGCCTGGGCGAAGGAGGCCCGCTGGTTCTTCCAGACCATCGAGTCGGCTCCGGGCGCATCGGTCAGCTTCCGCACCCAGGTGTCCCCGGACGGGCTGCACTGGATCGACATTGACGACGATGTGCAGACCGTCGCCGACGAGTCGATGGGGACGTGGGTCACCCGCGAGTTCGGCCACTGGCTGCGCGTCGCGGGCAAGGTATCCGACGGTGCCGCCGTGAAGGTGAGGATCTACCTCGCCCTGAAGGGCTGAGGCCCCTTCCCCACGAGGAGGAGACGAGCATGGCCCGACAGAACCCGACACGGCGACGCCACACCCTGCAGGATGTGGCCGACAGCGTCGGCTTGTCCGTCAACACCGTCTCCCGCGCGCTGAACGACATGCCGGGAGTGAGCGAGGTGACCCGCGTTCGCATCAAGCAGGAGGCCGAGCGCATCGGCTACGTGCCGAATGCCAACGCCCGCTCCCTCGTCCTGGGCTCGCGCAAGACCATCGGTGTGGTCGTCACCAACCCGTCCAACCCGTTCTATGCCGAGATGATCAGCGAGATCGAGTGGCACTGCGGCGAGCACGGATACACCATCCTGCTGCTGCTCTCGGACGAGTCGGTGGAGCGCGAGCGCGACGTCGTCGCCGCAGCGATGCGCAGCGGCGTCGACGGCCTCATCGCGGTGCCGGTTCAGGGGCGCCCGAGCCCCTGGACCGGCCTACAGCGCGCGGGCCTGCCCCTCGTGCTGGTCAGCCGCGAGGTCCCCGATCTCGACGTCGAATTCGTCTCGACCGACAACGAGGCGGGGGCCTTCGCGACCACCGACCTGGTCCTCTCGCTGGGCGCTCGTGATGTCGTGCTGCTGGAGGAGGATCTGCCGATCTCCACCATCGATCATCGGATCGCCGGGTTCCGGAGGGCATTGGGCGCGCACGGCATCGACTTCCAGCCCGACATGATCGGGGCGATTCCTCCCCGTCGCAGCGCTCGGGCCGCACTGCCCTGGCAGGCGGAGGACGCGTACCGCGTGTCCCGTGACCTGCTCGACCGCGGGCGACGGCCGGAGGCCTTCGTCGTGGGCAATGACTACTTCGCCCTCGGCCTTTACACCGCTCTGGGCGAGTACGGCCTGTCGATTCCGGGTGACGCTCTCGTCGTCGGCTTCGGCGACTACCCGTTCTCGCGGTTCCTCAACCCGCCGCTCTCCACCGCCCGGCTCCCCGCCCGCGAGGTGGGTCGCATCGCAGCACTATCGCTGCTGACCCAGCTCGAGTCCGACGAACCGGTCACCCCGACTCGCACTCTCATCAAACCGCAGCTCGTCGCTCGCGCTTCGACGCAGCGGTGACCCTCCCCTCAGCCCTCAGAAGGAGCACTCATGTCAAACTTCGCCGCTGTCATGCCTGAACTCGGCCGCATCGTGATCCAGGACGTCGGCACGCCCGAGCTCGGCCCTCGCCAGGCGCTTGTACGGGTCGAAGCGGTCGGTGTGTGCGGCTCGGACACGGCGTACTTCACCGTCGGCCGCATCGGCGACTGGGTCGTCGACGAGCCCATCATCCTCGGCCACGAAGCAGCCGGGGTCGTCACGGCCGTCGGGCCGGAGGTCACGCAGGTCAGCGTGGGCGACCGCGTGGCGATCGAGCCGGGGACCCCGTGCCGGGACTGCCGCGACTGCATGGCCGGGCGCTACCACCTCTGCCCCGACCTGCAGTTCCTGGCGACGCCGCCCTACGACGGCGCCCTGGTGCAGACGATCGCCCTCGACGAGCGGAATCTTTTCCCGGTCCCCGAGTCGATGAGCCTTGAAGAAGCGGCGATGTGCGAGCCGCTCTCCGTGGGGATCTGGGCATGCCGCCGCGCAGGACTGCGCGCCGGAGACGGCGTGCTCGTGTCGGGCGCCGGTCCGGTGGGCATCCTCGCCGCCCAGGTCGCACGAGCCGAGGGCGCTGCATCCGTCACGGTCACGGATGTCTCGGACGAACGGCTCTCCTTCGCCGCGCAGATGGGCTTCCGCACGCAGCGCGCCGACGAGCCTGCCGACGACGAGAGATTCGACGTGCTGCTCGAGTGCTCCGGAGCCCCCGGCGCGCTGGCCGCGGGTCTGGCCCGCCTGGGTACCGACGGCAGAGCCGCGATGGTCGGCATGCCGAAGGATGCCGTGTCGCTGCCGCTGTCGAACCTGAACGTGAACGAGTTGACCATCTCGCTCGTCAACCGGTACGCCCACACCTGGCCGACCGCCATCGCGCTGATCTCGTCGGGACGAGTCGACGTGGCCTCCATCGTCACCCATCGCTTCACCCTCGACGAGACGGAGGCCGCCATCATGAACGCGCGAAACGAGCCGGCTTCCATCAAGGCAATCGTCGAGCCGCAGCGTCGCAGCTGAGCCGCGCTTCCCGACGCGAGGAGGAAGATCATGCGCTGCACCGTCGGCGTCGACGTCGGGACGTCCAGCAGCAAAGGCGTCCTCGTGGCCGAGGACGGCACCATTCTGCGGACCGTGACACGGGCGCACACCGTCGAGCGGCCCCGCAGCGGCTGGGTCGAGATGGACGCGAATGTGTGGTGGCAGGAGTTCATCGACATCCTTCGCGAGCTGCTGTCATCGACCGACGAGTCCGAGCCCGCCGGCGCACCGACGGTCGTGGCCGTGGGCGTCAGCGGTATGGGACCGTGCGTCCTGCTCGCCGATCAGAACGACGAGCCCGTTCGCCCGGGCATCCTTTACGGCGTGGACACCCGCTCGACAGCGCAGATCCGCCGGCTGACCGAAGAGCTCGGGGTCGACGAGATCACGCGCGTCGGGGGATCGGTCCTGACCTCGCAGGCCGCCGGGGCGAAGATCGTCTGGGTCGCGGACGAGGAGCCGATGGCGTGGGCGCGCGCGCGACGGCTCTTCATGCCGGCGTCGTGGCTGGCCTGCAAACTCACCGGCGCGTACGTGCTGGATCACCAGTCGGCCAGCCAGGTATCACCGCTGTACGACATCGAGCGCGAGCAGTGGCACGAGCCGTGGTGGAGCCGGTACGCCGCCTCGATCGAACCGCCCGCGTTGACATGGGCGGGCGATGTCGCAGGTCACGTCACCCCGGAGGCCTCCGCCATCACCGGAATCCCCGCCGGAACGCCCGTGATCACCGGCACGATCGACGCCTGGACGGAGGCGGTCAGCGTCGGCGCGCACGGACCGGGCGATCTGATGCTGATGTACGGAACGACCATGTTTCTCGTCGCCACCGGATCCGAGACGCTGCGCACCCCGTCGATGTGGACCACCGCCGGCGCGTTCCCCGGCACGCGGAATCTGGCCGGCGGCATGTCCACCTCGGGTGCCCTGACCGCGTGGCTCAAGGATCTGACAGCCGCCGGATACGCAGAGCTGCTCGCGGAGGCTGCCAGATCGGGACCGGGCGCGCGGGGGCTGCTGATGCTGCCGTACTTCGCCGGCGAGCGCACGCCCATCCAGGATCCGGACGCCCGCGGGGTGATCGCCGGCCTCACGCTGCGACACGGTAGGGGCGACCTTTACCGCGCCGCGCTGGAGGCCATCGCCTTCGGCGTGCGCCACAACGTGGAGACGATGCGGCAGGCCGGTGCCGACATCCGCCGCGTCGTCGCCGTGGGTGGTGGAACGCAGGGCCGCCTCTGGCTGCAGATCGTCTCGGATGTCACGGGACTGGTCCAAGAGGTGCCCACCACGACGATCGGCGCCAGCTACGGCGCCGCTTTCCTCGCGGCGACCGCGGTAGCCCGCGACGGCGCGATGCCGCGTATCGAGCACTGGAATCCCGTCGCCGAGCGCGTCATCCCCGATCCCGAGGCGAAGTCGGCCTACGACGCTTTGTTCCAGCGGTACCTGGCGCTGTACGACGCGACGGCGGACGTCGTGCACGAGCTCGCCGCGACACAGCTCGATTGACACGCAGCTCGACGGACACCCACGCCGGCGGGCCAGACGAGCTGGCCCGCCGGCGTGCGTGAGCGGTGGTCGGATCAGCCGTTGCAGATCTCGCCGAGCTCCTTGCTCGCGTCGGTGACCTTCGAGACGGTGTCGTTGACCTTCTCCATGGCGTCGCTCGCCTGGGAGGGGTCGGCCGAGACCTCGCCGATGATCGTCGAGAACTCGCCGTACGCCGACATGAACTCGTTGTAGACGGGCGAGACCTCCTCGTTGGTGATCTTCTCACCGAGCGCCTCGAACTCCTCCTGCACGTCCGCGAGCGCGGAAGCGGCGGCCTCGGGGTCGGTGGCGGCGGAAGCCGAGAGCTCCTGCGCCTTGTTGCTGATCTCGGTGCCCTCGTCGACGAAGAGCTTGCAGGCGTCGGCGACGCTCTGGCTGCTCGCGGCCGGCTTGTCAGCGGCCTTCTCGCCGCTGCCGCTGTCGCCCGCCGAAGCCCCCGAGCAGCCGGTGAGACCGACAGCGAGGACGAGAGCGGTGATGAACAGGGCGGACTTGGGTGCGGTGCGCATGGATTCTCCTCCGGTGACAGGCCGAAGGCCCGCCTTGCGCAGCCCCCCGACTATGAGAACCCTATTGCACACGACCCCCGCTGGGCGGGCGACCCAGCGCATCCCGGTACGATCGGTGGGTACGTCTCTCCCCGAGCACCAGGAAGCGAGGTGGTTCACCATGTCGAGTGACAGTCATAGTCGCAGACACGTCATCCCCTCCGCTTCCGCATCGCTCGGCTGAGCGGCGGCGTCTGCTGCGACGCACGCCCCGGCGTTCCCCGCAACGCTCCCGCGCGGTGCCTGATCAAGGCTCGCCATGACTCCTTTCCAGCTCCAGTCCGTCTCCGAGGCCGCCGACGACATCCGCCGTCTCATCTCCGAGCAGGATCTCGCCGGCGCATCAGCCAGGCTGACCCCGCTGTCCGTTCCCGAGGTGGTCGAGCTCGTCGACCGGCTCGGCATCGAGGACGCCGCGATCGTCTACCGGCTGCTCGCGAAGGCACGGGCACTCGACGTGTTCGAAGCGCTCTCCCCCGGCACCAGGGGCGACCTGGTCGGCGCGCTGCGCCGCGCAGAGGTGACCTCGCTGTTCGCCGAGATGGATCCGGATGATCGGGTCTGGCTGCTCGACGAGCTGCCGGCCTCGGTCGCCCCGCAGCTGCTGCGCGGGCTCACCCGGCAGGAGCGCGACCTGACCGCGGGCATGCTCGGCTATCCGCAGCACTCGGTCGGCAGGCGCATGAGCCCGGAGTTCGTCACCACGCATCCCCGTCTCACGGTGCGCGACACGTTCGCGCGCATCCGCGCCGCGCTCGACAGCGCAGAGACCGTCTACACGCTGCCGGTGACCGACGCGCGCCGGGTGGTGGGGATCGTGAGCCTGCGCGATCTGATGTCGGCCGACGAGGAGGCCCTGATCGCGGACGTCATGAGCGACCCGCACGTCGCCGAGGTCACCGAAGACGCCGAGGTCGCCGCGCGGCGCACCACCGACTACGGTCTGCTGGCGCTGCCCGTGGTGGACGGCGAGCAGCGGCTCGTCGGCATCCTCACGATCGATGATGCCGCCCGCATCCTGAAGCAGGAGGAGAGCGAGGATGCCGCACGCCAGGGCGGTGTAGAGCCCCTGCGCCGCTCGTACCTGTCGACGCCGATCCGTCGCCTGGTGCGCTCACGCGTGGTGTGGCTGCTCGTGCTCGCCGTCGGCGCGACCCTGACCGTGCAGGTGCTCGACGCGTTCGAGGCGACCCTCGCGCAGATGACCGTGCTGGCGCTGTTCGTGCCGCTGCTGATCGGCACCGGGGGCAACACCGGCAATCAGGCCGCGACGACCGTGACCCGCTCGCTGGCGCTGGGCGAGATCGTCCCGCGAGACCTGCGCAAGGTGCTCTTGCGGGAGGTCAGGGTGGGGCTGTGTCTGGGGCTGCTGCTCGGCACGCTCGGATTCGCGATCGCCGGGCTCGTCTACGAGTGGCACATCGGGCTGGTCGTCGGCCTGACGCTCGTGGCCGTCTGTACGGTGGCCGCATCGATCGGCGGCATCATGCCGCTCGCTGCTCGAGCCATGAAGGTCGACCCGGCGGTGTTCTCGAACCCGTTCATCACGACGTTCGTCGACGCGACGGGCCTGATCATCTACTTCCTGATCGCGAGGGCCGTGCTCGGCATCTGAGCGCTACTGGGCGGTGTCGCCGGTTGCGGCCCGGTCCGCGTCGGCGGCGTGGCGCGGATGCCACAGCACGACCTCGGTCGAGCGGCGGATGCGCCGGCCGGACGGCAGGGTGACGACCTGCCCGGATGCCCCGGCGGCGAAAACGCGCACACCGGGGCGGGTCTCGCGCTCGGCGCGCAGCTCGCCCTCGAGCTCGGTGACGCGGCGACGCAGCATCCGCACCTCGTCCTCCAGGTCGAGCAGACGGGCGATGGCCGGCAGGCTCATCCCCTCGCTCGAGAGCTGGGCGACCTCGCGGAGCTGCTCGATGTCGCGCATCGAGTAGCGCCGCGAGCCGCCGCGGGTGCGGCCGGGCACCACCAGGCCGATGCGGTCGTACTGCCGCAGGGTCTGGGGGTGCATCCCGGCCAGCTCCGCGGCGACCGCGATCGCGAAGACGGGCGAATCGGCGTCCATGCTCAGGCCTTCGCCTTGGCCATCATCTCGGCGCGCGGGTTCTCCTTGGGGCCGAGCTCGCGGAAGCGCTCGAGCGCCTCCCTGGCGGCCTCGTCGAGGTGCGAGGGCACGGCGATCTGCAGCTCGGCGAGCAGGTCGCCGGTGCCCTTCGCCGTCGTCACGCCGCGACCCTTGACGCGCAGCACGCGCCCGGACGGCGTGCCGGGCGCCACACGCAGCTTGACGATCTCGCCGCCGAGCGTGGGCACCTCGATGGTCGCGCCGAGTGTCGCCTCGGTGAACGTCACCGGCACCGTGAGGCGCAGGTTCAGTCCGTCGCGGGTGAACACCGGGTGCGGGCGCACCTTCACCTGCACGACGATGTCACCTGGCTCGCCGCCGTCGGGCGACGGGCGTCCGCGGCCGCGCAGACGGATCTTCTGCCCGTCCTTCACGCCCGCGGGCACCTTCACCTTGAACGGCTTGCCGTCGCCGGCCTGCAGGGTGATCGTGTCTCCCTGCACCGCCGTGGCGAAGTCGAGCGTGGTCGTGGCCGTGAGGTCGGCGCCCTTCTGCGGGCCGCCGAAGCCGCGGTACCCGCCTGTCGGCTGGCCGAATCGGCCGGAGCCGAACGAGCCGCCGCCCTGCGAGAACATCGAGAAGATGTCGTCGAAGTCGGCCTGGCTCGCGCGACCGCCCTGCCCGAACCGGCTGAAGACGTCTTCGAAGCCGCCTGCCCCGCCGGCACCGGGCGCCGTGAACCGCGCGCCCGAGCCCATGGCGCGGATCTCGTCGTACTCGCGACGCTGCTCGGCATCGCTGAGCACGCTGTACGCCTCGCTGATCTCCTTGAACTTCGCCTCGGCCGCCGCATCGCCCTGGTTGGAGTCGGGGTGGTACTTGCGGGCGAGCTTGCGATATGTCTTCTTCAGATCGGCGTCCGAGACGTCCTTCGAGACGCCCAGCGTCTTGTAGAAGTCCTTGTCGAACCAGTCCTGGCTAGCCATCGATCACCTGCTTCTACTCGGCGGGAACAGCGACGACGACTTTGGCCGGGCGCAGTTCGACGTCGCCGAGGCGGTAGCCCACCTCGACGACCTCGAGGATCGTGGAGGTGGTGACACCTGGTGTCGGCTGCTGGAAGATCGCCTCGTGCTGCTGCGGATCGAACTCGTCGCCCTGCGCGCCGTAGGCGATGACGCCGAGGCGCTCGACCACCGCGCGCAGCTTGTCGGCGATCACGGCGAAGGCCGAGCCCTCGGTGAGGTCGCCGTGCTGCTGGGCACGGTCGAGGTCGTCGAGCACGGGCAGCAGGCCCTTGGCGACCTCGCCCTTGGCGCGGGCGATCTCGACATGACGCTGCTCTTCGGTGCGGCGACGGTAATTCGCGTACTCGGCGGTCAGGCGCTTCAGGTCGGTCAGCAGCGCGTGCTCGGCGTCGACGATGCCCGCGTCGGAGCCGTCCTCGCTGGACGCCTCGTCGATCTGCTCGGCGTTCAGGATGTCGTCGACCGTGAGGTCGTCGTCGGAGCCCTCGGCCGCGGCGGCCTCGGCGGAGTCGGGATTGTCAGGAACGTCCTGGTTCTGCGGCGCGGGGCCGGATGCCTGAGCATCCGACCCCTCCGGAACCTCGTTCTCGTCGAAGTTCTTGTCCGTCATGATTACTTCTTCTCGTCCTCGTCGTCCACGACCTCGGCATCGACGACGTCCTCGTCGGAGGAGGCGTCGGCCGGGGTCTCGTCACCTGCGGGGGCGCCGGCTGCGGCGTCCGCCTGGGACTGGGCGTAGATCGCCTCGCCCAGCTTCGTCTGCGACTCGTTCAGCTTGTCGAATGCGGTCTTCACCGCCTCGTCGTCGTCGCTGGCGAGAGCCGTCTTGAGCGCGTCGACATCGCCCTGCACCGAGGTCTTGACGTCCTCGGGGAGCTTGTCCTCGTTCTCCTTGATGAGCTTCTCGATCGAGTACGAGAGGGTCTCGGCCTGGTTGCGCACCTCGGCGGCCTCACGGCGCTTCTTGTCTTCGGAGGCGTGCTCCTCGGCCTCGCGCACCATGCGGTCGATGTCCTCCTTCGACAGCGACGAGCCGCCGGTGATGGTCATCGACTGCTCCTTGCCTGTGCCCTTGTCCTTGGCGGACACGTGCACGATGCCGTTGGCGTCGATGTCGAAGGTGACCTCGATCTGCGGGATGCCACGGGGGGCCGGGGCGATGCCGGTGAGCTCGAAGGTGCCGAGCGGCTTGTTGTCGCGGGTGAACTCGCGCTCGCCCTGGAAGACCTGGATCGCGACCGACGGCTGGTTGTCGTCGGCGGTGGTGAAGGTCTCGCTGCGCTTGGTCGGGATCGCGGTGTTGCGGTCGATGAGCTTGGTCATCATGCCGCCCTTGGTCTCGATGCCGAGGCTCAGCGGGGTGACGTCGATGAGGAGGACGTCCTTGCGCTCGCCCTTGAGGACACCGGCCTGCAGGGCGGCGCCGACGGCGACGACCTCATCGGGGTTGACGCCCTTGTTGGCATCCTTGCCCGTCTCGCGCTTGACGAGCTCGGCGACGGCGGGCATACGGGTCGAGCCGCCGACCAGCACGATGTGGTCGATGTCCGACACCTTGATGTTCGCCTCGCGGATGACGTCCTCGAAGGGCTTCTTGGTGCGGTCGAGGAGGTCCTTGGTGAGGTCCTCGAACTTCGCGCGGGTCAGGCTCTCGCTCAGCGAGACGGGACCCGAGTCGGTCAGCGACAGGTACGGCAGGTTGATCGAGGCGCTCGTCGAGCTCGAGAGCTCCTTCTTGGCCTGCTCGGCGGCCTCCTTGAGGCGCTGCAGGGCGATCTTGTCGCCCGAGACGTCGACGCCCGTGGTCTCCTTGAACTGCTTGATCAGGTAGTCCACGACGCGCTGGTCCCAGTCGTCGCCGCCGAGGCGGTTGTCACCGGCGGTGGCGCGCACCTGGATGGTCGAGAAGTCGTCGTCCTTGCCCACCTCGAGCAGGGAGACGTCGAAGGTTCCGCCACCGAGGTCGAAGACGAGGATGAGCTCGTCCTCCTTGCCCTTGTCGAGACCGTAGGCGAGGGCGGCCGCGGTGGGCTCGTTGATGATGCGCAGCACGTTGAGACCTGCGACCTCACCGGCCTCCTTCGTGGCCTGACGCTCGGCGTCGTTGAAGTAGGCGGGAACGGTGATGACGGCGTCGGTCACGGTGTCGCCGAGGTACGACTCGGCGTCGCGCTTGAGCTTCTGGAGGATGCGCGCGGAGATCTCCTGCGGCGTCCACTTCTTGCCGTCGACGTCGAACGTCCAGTCGGTGCCCATGTGGCGCTTGACCGACGCGATCGTGCGGTCGACGTTGGTGACGGCCTGGCGCTTGGCGGTCTCGCCGACGAGCACCTCGCCGTCCTTGGTGAACGCGACCACCGACGGGGTGGTGCGGAAGCCCTCGGCGTTGGCGATGACCTTGGGCTCGCCACCCTCGAGGACGCTGACGACGGAGTTGGTGGTTCCGAGGTCGATACCGACAGCACGTGCCATGTGTTTCTCCTTTGCATTGGTGAAGTCTCGGACGATCAGACGTGAACCTGAGTCGTGATGACTCAAGTGTAGACGCAGGTCCGGATGCTGTCAAACAAACTTGATATGACACGGCTCAGGTTTGTGTCGATAGCGTCGCATGTCGCTGTTTGACGCCACGCGCCACGCATCCGGGCCGGGCGATCTAGAGTCGCCCGTATGGCCCGACCTGCGCTGCTCGCCGTCTCGCACGGCACCTCCGACGCCGACGGAGCGCGCTCGATCGCCGCTCTCGTCGCGCGCGTGGCCGAGCGCCTGCCCGACGTCGACGTGCGGGCGGCTTTCGTCGACGTGCAGCAGCCCGACGCGGCGAGCGCGCTGGCCGCGATCGACGGACCGGTCGTGATCGTGCCGCTGCTGCTCTCGCAGGGCTTCCACGTCCACCACGATCTGCACGGCATCGCGGTGGACAAGGCGGATGCCGTCGTCACCGACCCGCTCGGCCCCGACGCCCTGCTCGCCGAGGCCCTTGCCGAACGGCTCGGCGGCGTCGCGAGCCCCGACTCTCCCGTCGTACTCGCCGTCGCCGGCTCCCGCGACGAGCGATCGGTGCCGGATGCCGAGGGCATGGCCGCACTGCTGCGCGCCCGCACCGGCCGGCGCGTCGATCTCGCGTACCTCGCCGCCCGGCATCCGGATCTGCCGACGGCGCTGACCGCCGCACCGGATGCCGTCGTCGCGACCTATCTGCTCGCACGCGGGTTCTTCTTCGATCTCGCCGCACGCCACGCCGGCGCGCATCCGATCACGCCGCCGCTGCTCGACGATCTTCTGCCCGACCAGGGCATCCCGGATGCCCTGGTCGACCTCGTCGTCGCGCGATACGCCGGGGCGCACCAGGGCTGACCCATCCGAGACAGGCGAACAAGCCGAGGCAGGACGGATTCACGCGGCTGCGTCCTACGTCGGGTGGATCGCCTGCGCTCGCGCGGTCGTCGCCACCGGATGCACACATCCGACGACCGCGCCACCCCCGCCGCGTCATGTTTCACCTCACATGACGCCGTGTTTCCCTCCAGGTCTTTCCGTGTCACGGAAGGTTTCCGGCCCGGATCGCAGTACGTACCTTGATCCCCAGCCATTCATCAAAGGGGGGCCTCGATGACCATCCAGCAGCCGACGACGATTCGCGGCGCGCGCACCCGCACCAGTCGCACGCCGACCAAGCCGCACGGCCAGTGGGCCGTCGACGGACGCGAGCCGCTGAACACGAACGAGGAGATCAAGCTCGCCGACGACGGACTCAACGTGCGCGAGCGCATCGAGACGATCTACGCCCAGGGCGGGTTCGCGAGCATCGATCCGTCCGACCTGCACGGGCGTTTCCGCTGGTGGGGGCTGTACACCCAGCGCAAGCCCGGCATCGACGGGGGCCGCACCGCTCAGCTCGAGCCGCACGAACTCGAAGACGAGTACTTCATGATGCGGGTGCGCATCGACGGCGGTCAGCTCACCACCCGGCAGCTGCGCGTGATCGGCGAGATCTCGACGGAGTTCGGCCGCGACATCGCCGACATCACCGACCGGCAGAACGTGCAGCTGCACTGGGTGCGCATCGAGGACGTGCCCGAGATCTGGCGTCGCCTCGAAGCGGTCGGGCTGAACACCACCGAGGCCTGCGGCGACGTGCCGCGCACCTTCCTCGCCTCGGCCGTGGCCGGCATCGCCGAGGACGAGCTCATCGATCCGACACCGCAGCTGCGCGAGATCGTCGACCGCTACCTCGGCGACCCGAGCTTCTCGAACCTCCCGCGCAAGTACAAGACGGCGATCACCGGGCATCCGAGTCAGGACGTCGTGCACGAGATCAACGACTGCTCGTTCGTCGCCGTCGAGCACCCGGATCTCGGTGTCGGCTACGACCTGTGGGTCGGCGGCGCCCTCGCCGCGGTGCCCCGCCTCGGCGAGCGGCTCGGCACCTTCGTGCCCCCGGAGCGGGTGGCCGAGGTGTGGCACGGCGTCACCAGCATCTTCCGCGACTACGGCTACCGCCGGCTGCGCAACAAGGCGCGGATGAAGTTCCTACTCGCCGACTGGGGCACCGAGAAGATGCGCGACGTGCTCGAGAGCGAGTACCTGGCCTCCCCACTGCCCGACGGTCCGGCCCCCGCCGAGCCGGTCGGCGCACCCGACCACGTCGGCGTGCACCGGCAGAAGGACGGCCGGTTCTACATCGGCGCCGCGACCACGGTCGGCCGTCTCTCCGGCACCACTCTGACGCGTCTCGCCGACCTCGCCGAGGCGAACGGATCGCAGCGCGTGCGCCCGACGGTCTTCCAGAAGATCCTCGTGCTCGACGTGCCGGAGGACCGCGTGCCGTACGTGGTCGCCGGGCTCGACGAGCTCGGTCTGCCATCGCGCCCGAGCCTGTTCCGCCGCGGGACGATCGCCTGCACGGGCATCGAATTCTGCAAGCTCGCGATCGTCGAGACGAAGGCGAACGCCGCGCAGGCGATCGACCAGCTGGAACAGCGCCTGGCCGAGCTCGAACCCGAGATCGGCCAGACCATCACGCTGCACGTGAACGGGTGCCCCAACTCGTGCGCGCGCATCCAGACGGCCGACATCGGGCTGAAGGGCCAGCTCGTCATGATCGACGGCCAGCAGGTTCCCGGCTATCAGGTGCATCTCGGGGGTGGCCTGGCCACCGAGGGGCGCGCCGAGGCAGGCCTCGGGCGCACCGTGCGCGGGCTGAAGGTTCCGGCCGACGGCATCGCCGACTACGCGGAGCGGGTGATCCGCCGCTACCTCGCCGACCGGTCCGAGGGCGAGAGCTTCGCCACGTGGGCGCACCGCGCCGACGACGAGGCGCTGCAGTGAGCACCGCACGACGGGGGTCGCTGAGCCTGCCGCAGGGGCGCCGCCCTGCGTCCGAGCTGCGCGCGCTCGCCGAGCGCGGCAACGCCGAGCTGCGCAGCCGACAGCCTGACGAGGCGAGCCCTGCCGAGGTGGTCGCCTGGGTCGCCGCCAACTTCGCTGTCTCGCAGGCCGCCGTCGCCTGCTCGATGGCGGATGCCGCGCTTCCCCACCTGGTCTCGCAGAGCCTTCCCGGAGTCGACGTGCTCTTCCTCGACACCGGCTACCACTTCCTCGAGACGAGGTTCACGAGAGACGAGGTCGCATCGCGGCTCGATGTGAACGTCGTCGACGTGAAGCCCGCGCAGAGCGTGCGGGATCAGGATGCCGAGTTCGGCGCCGACCTGTTCGCCCGGGATCCCGGCCTGTGCTGCGCGCGACGCAAGGTCGAGCCGCTGCAGCGCGCACTCGGCGGCTACGAGGTGTGGTTCACCGGTGTGCGCCGTGACGAGGCGCCCACCCGCGCGGCGACCGAACTGGTCGTCTGGGACGAGCGCAACGGGCTCGTGAAGGTGAACCCGGTCGCGGCGTGGAGCTTCGACGACCTCATCGACTACGCCACGGTGCACGACGTGCCGGTGAACCCCCTGATCGCGAGCGGGTACCCCTCGATCGGCTGCGCGCCGTGCACCCGGCCGGTCGCCCCCGGCGAAGACCCTCGCTCCGGCCGATGGGCCGGACTGACGAAGACAGAATGCGGGCTGCACGTATGAACTCCACGAATCCAGTCACCACCACGCGTGTCGACTCGCTCCGCTCGCTCGACGACCGGGACGGCGAACCCGCCGGCCTGAGTACGCTCGACCTGCTCGAAGCCGAGGGCATCCACATCATCCGCGAGGTGGTCGCCGAGTTCGAGCGCCCCGTGCTGCTGTTCTCGGGCGGCAAGGACTCGGTCGTGGTGCTGCACCTCGCCGCGAAGGCGTTCGCCCCCGGTCGGGTGCCGTTCCCCGTGCTGCACGTCGACACGGGGCATAACTTCCCCGAGGTGATCCGCTTCCGTGATGAGACGGTCGCCCGGCTCGGCATCGACCTCGAGGTCGCGCGCGTGCAGGACTACATCGACGACGGCCGCCTCTTCGAGCGCCCGGACGGCACGCGCAACCCGCTGCAGACACAGCCGCTGCTGGATGCCATCGCGGCCGGCCGCCACGACGCGGTCTTCGGCGGCGCCCGCCGCGATGAGGACAAGGCGCGGGCCAAGGAGCGCATCATCTCGCTGCGCGACGAGTTCGGCCAGTGGGATCCGCGCAACCAGCGCCCCGAGCTGTGGAGCCTGTATAACGGCCGGCACCTGCCCGGGCAGCACGTGCGCGCCTTCCCCGTCTCGAACTGGACCGAACTCGACATCTGGCGCTACATCGAGCGCGAGGACATCGCGCTGCCGCCGCTGTACTACGCCCACGAGCGCGAGGTGTTCCAGCGCTCGGGCATGTGGTGGGCGGTGGGCGAGTTCTCGCAGCCGCGCGACGACGAGCAGGTGGTGCGCCGCACGGTGCGCTATCGCACCGTCGGCGACATGAGCTGCACCGGTGCGGTCGAGTCGGACGCCGCCGACACGGCGGCGATCGTCGACGAGGTCGCCCGCACCACCCTCACCGAGCGCGGTGCGACCCGGGCCGACGACCGAATCAGCGAGGCCGCCATGGAGGACCGCAAGAAGGACGGGTATTTCTGATGAGCACCGACAGCACGACGCGACGCGTCCCGACTCCCTTCGCTCGCTCGACGACCGGGGAGCTGTTCCGGTTCGCGACCGCGGGCTCGGTCGACGACGGCAAGTCCACCCTGGTCGGCCGGCTGCTGCACGATGCGAAGGCGATCCTCGCCGACCAGCTCGACCAGGTGGCCGCGACCTCGCGCGCCCGCGGCTTCGCACATGGCGCGTTCGACTTCGCGCTGCTCACCGACGGGCTGCGCGCCGAGCGCGAGCAGGGCATCACGATCGACGTCGCGTACCGATACTTCGCCACCGACCGGCGCAGCTTCATCCTCGCCGACTGCCCGGGGCACGTGCAGTACACCCGCAACATGGTCACCGGAGCGGCGACGGCAGACGCCGTGATCGTGCTGGTGGATGCCCGCAAGGGCGTCGTCGAGCAGACCAGACGCCACCTGGCCGTGGCGTCGCTGCTGAGAGTCGCGCACGTGATCGTCGCGGTGAACAAGATCGACCTCATCGGATTCGACGAGCAGACCTATGTCGACATCGAACTCGAGGCGCTGCGGGTGGCCGACGAGCTCGGCATCAGCGCCGTGCGCGTGCTGCCCGTCTCGGCGCTGGAGGGCGACAACATCGTCGACAGGTCCGAGCGCACCCCCTGGTACGGCGCAGAGACGCTCTTCGAGCTGCTCGAGACGCTGCCAGTGCGCACCGACGCCGAGGCTCCGCTGCGACTGCCGGTGCAGCTCGTGCTCCGCCCGCAGGGCGGCCTCTCGCCCGAGATCACCGCAGACGAAGCCGAGCGGCTGCGCGACTTCCGGGGTCTCGCCGGGCGCATCACCGCAGGCACCGTCTCGGTCGGCGACCGAGTGCAGGTGCTGCCCTCGGGCCTCTCCAGCGAGGTCACGGGTGTGCACGTCGCCGGCGTCGACACCGGCGCGGCCTCGGTGCGTCAGTCGGTGACGCTCACGCTGGCCGACGAGATCGACGGGGCCCGCGGCGCCCTGGTCGTCGCCGAGGGCTCGGCTCCGCCGTTGCGACGGGATGCCGTGGTCGAGCTCTTCCAGCTCGACCCCCGCTCCACGGCGCCGGGCGCCCGCGTGCTCGTCAAGCACGGCACGACGACCGTGCAGGCGTTCGTCGCCGAGGTGCTCACCCGTCGTGACCTCGAGACCCTCGCGCACATCGACCTGAACGCGGCGGCGGATGCCTCGCTCGCCGAGAACGAGATCGGCCGCGTGCGGCTGCGCCTGGCATCCGATCTCCCACTCGAGCCGTACGCGCAGAGCCGCGAAGGCGGCTCGCTGCTGCTCATCCACCCCGCCGACGGCGCCACTCTGGCCGCCGGCACCGTCATCGACTGACCCGACCGCGCAGCACCGAACCGCAGCACGAGCCTAAGGAGGCGAAACCGTGAACATCACCCGCACGAACAGGACATTCACCGCACTGGGGGCCCTGGCGATGGGCCTCACCGCGCTGGTGCTCGCAGGCTGTGCCCCGGCATCCGGATCCGCCGCCGAAGGGGATGCGGCAGAGCTGCGTCTCGGCTACTTCGCCAACGTCACCCACGCGCCGGCGCTCGTCGGGCTGTCGGAGGGACTGTTCGACGAGGCGCTCGGCGACGTCGACCTGACGACCGAGATATTCAACGCCGGCCCGGCCGCGATCGAGGCTCTGTCGGCCGGCGCGATCGACGCCGCCTACATCGGGCCGAACCCCTCGATCAACACGTTCATCCAGTCGGGAGGCGCCTCCGCCCGCATCATCGCCGGAGCGACGTCGGGAGGGGCCGCTCTCGTCGTGCGCGACGGCATCGACTCACCCGCCGATCTGGAGGGCGCGAACCTGGCCAGCCCGCAGCTCGGGAACACGCAGGACGTAGCGCTGCGCAGCTGGCTGGCCGAGGAGGGGTACGCGACCTCGGTCTCGGGCGGCGGCGACGTCAGCATCTCACCGACGGAGAACGCCCAGACGCTGACGCTCTTCCAGGACGGACAGCTCGACGGCGCATGGCTGCCCGAGCCGTGGGTGTCGCGCCTGGTCGTCGAGGCCGGTGCGCACGTGCTGGTCGACGAGGCCGACCTCTGGGACGACGGGGCTTTCCCGACCACCGTGCTGCTCGTGCGCAAGGACTTCGCCGACGAGCATCCGCAGCTCGTCGACAAGCTGCTCGCAGGTCACATCGCCGCGGTGCGATGGCTGGACGAGAACGAGGCCCAGGCCGGCGCCGTGATCAACGCCCAGCTCGATGAGGCGACCGGCAAGCGGCTGGCCGACGACGTGCTGGCTCGGGCGCTCGAGAACGTCGACTTCACGGTCGATCCGCACGCGGAGACGTTCCAGGCGCTCGTCGCCGATGGGCTCGCCGCTGGCACCCAGAAGAAGGGCTCGATCGACGGGCTGTTCGACCTGCGCGCGTTGAACGCGCAGCTCTCGGACGCCGGCGACGACGCCGTCTCGGCCGCGGGACTCGGGGAGCAGTGATGGCGAGCCGCGACACCCTCGCACGCCCCGCCGTCACGCACGGCCACCTCGTCCCCAGCTTCGACGGCGTCAGCCCCCTGCCCGGCGAGCGAGCACCCGTCGACCCGGCGGTACGCGTCTCGCACGTCACCAAGCGGTACGGCGTCGGGCCGATCGTGCTCGACGACATCTCGCTCGACATCGCACCCGGCGAGTTCGTGTGCCTGCTCGGGGCGTCCGGCTGCGGCAAGTCGACGCTGCTCAACCTCATCGCCGGTCTCGAGCCGACGACCTCCGGGGCCATCGAGACGCCCGACGGCGGGTCTGCGGTGATGTTCCAGGACTCGGCGCTGATGCCGTGGCTCACCGCCCGCCGCAACGTCGAGCTGGCGCTGCGGCTGCGCGGCGTGCCGCGGGGCGAGCGCGCGGCCGAGGCCGACCGGCTGCTCGCGACTGTGAACCTCGCCGAAGCCGGAGACAAGCGACCGCACGAGCTATCCGGCGGCATGCGTCAGCGGGTCGCTCTGGCGCGAGCGCTGGCTCAGGATCGGCCGGTGCTGCTCATGGACGAGCCGTTCGCCGCCCTCGACGCCATCACCCGCGACCTGCTGCACGAAGAGCTCGAGCGCGTGTGGCGGGCCACCAGCCGCACGATCGTGTTCGTCACGCACAACGTGCGCGAGGCCGCGCGTCTGGGGCAGCGCGTGGTGCTGCTCTCGAGCAGGCCGGGCCGGATCGCCGGCGAGTGGCGCATCCGCAACACGGTCGCGCGGCGCATCGAATCGCCCGAGGTCGCGGCTCTCGCCGGCGAGATCACCGCCGAGCTGCGGAAGGAGCTGGCCCGCAATGCCTCCTGAGTCGACAGCGCCGACGACGCCCACCCCCGTCGAGCACGACGATCTGCGCACCCTGTCGAGCGGTCTCGATCGGCTGCAGTCCGATCCGGCTCAGGCCGCGCCGCGCTGGCGCGGCATCATCGCCAAGGCGCTGCCGCCGGTCGCCCTGCTGCTCGTGCTGGTGGCGCTCTGGCAGCTCTACATCACCGTGGCCGCCCCGCGCCCCGACAAGGCGCCCAGCCCGACCGCGGTGCTGGCCGCCCTCGGCGACGCCTGGGAGTCGGGTCGCCTGCAGCAGGCCGTGCTCACCAGCCTCGAACGCGGCGGGCTGGGTTTTCTCATCGCGATCGCCATCGGCACCCCTCTCGGTCTCGCCCTCGCCGAGTGGAAGCTGCTGCGTCGCGCCGCCGGCCCGCTGATCTCGGGGCTGACCGTGCTGCCCTCGGTGGCCTGGGTGCCCGCGGCGATCATCTGGTTCGGGCTGACAGATGCGACGGCGTACTTCGTGATCCTGATGGGCGCCATCCCCTCGATCGTGAACGGCCTGCTGTCCGGCATCGACCAGGTGCCGCCGCAGCTGCGCCGGGTCGGCACCGTGCTCGGCGCCACCCGCTGGCAGCTCGCCACCGCCGTCGTGCTGCCCGCCTCGCTGCCCGGGTACGTCGCGGGTCTGAAGCAGGGCTGGGCGTTCTCGTGGCGCTCGCTGATGGCCGCCGAGATCATCACGATGGGCGGCTCGATGGGCTTCGGTCTGGGAACGCTGCTCAATCAGTCGCGCGAGCTGGCGGACCTCGCCAGCGTGCTCGGCACCATCATCCTGATCCTCGCGATCGGCATCGTCATCGAGCTGGTGCTCTTCGGGCCCCTCGAACGCCGGATGCTGCGCGATCGCGGCCTGCTGCTGGGAGGCACCTCATGACCGGAACAGTGACCCTCGTCGGCGCCGGCCCCGGCGATGCCGGGCTGCTCACGCTGCGCGGACTGCGCGCGCTCGAGAAGGCCGACGTGATCGTGGCCGACCGGCTCGGCGCGCGCAGTGTGCTCGCCCAGCTCGAGGCGGAAGGCTCCGTCATCGCCGCCGAGGTGATCGACGTCGGCAAGCTGCCCGGTCACCATCCCGTGCCGCAGGACGGCATCAACGAGCTGCTCGTCGAGCTCGCCCTCGCCGGCCGCGACGTCGTACGGCTGAAGGGCGGCGATCCGTTCGTCTTCGGCCGCGGTCGCGAAGAGCAGCTGTTCTGCGAAGCCGCCGGCATCCGGGTCGACGTCGTGCCGGGCGTGACCAGCGCCGTCTCGGTGCCGGCCGTCGCGGGCATCCCCCTCACGCATCGCGGCGTCAGCGCGTCGTTCAGCGTCGTCAGCGCGCACGACCAGATCGAACCCGGTGGGTCGGTGAGCAGGTCGGGTGCCGACCACACGCTGGTGCTGCTCATGGGCGTCAGCACGCTGGCGCACTCAGCGCACGTGCTGGCCGCCGGCGCGCGCGGCACCGACTGCCCGGTCGCGATCGTCGAAGACGGCTACGGCAGCGGCGAGCGCGTGACGATCGGAACGCTGGGCACGATCGCGCAGCTCGCCGCCGCGGCGCAGGTGCGCTCCCCCGCGGTGGTGGTGGTCGGCGAGGTGGTGCGGCTGAGTCCGTTCGCCGCGGCGCTGGTCCCGGCATCGACGGATGCCGAAGACGCCGCGCCCCGGGCATCCGCCGCCGCACGCCGGCGGGGGCGCTCGCGCCTGACCGCCGCACTCGACGCCGGCCTCGCCGTCGACACCGGGCTGGTGCGGGCGATCGACTCGAGCTTCCGCTCCTCTCATTCCGCTTCGTCTCGAAAGGCCTCCCTGTCATGACTCTCTCCACGCTGCGCGTCGCGATCGTCGGTGCGGGACCCGCCGGCATCTATGCGGGCAACCTGCTCGCTCAGGCCGTCGCCGCCCTCCGCCCGGCTCAGGGAGCCGACTCGCTCGACGCGGTCGAGACCGACGCGGTCGAGATCGACGCGGTCGAGATCGACCTGTTCGAGTCGCTTCCCGCCCCTTACGGGCTGATCCGCTACGGCGTCGCGCCGGACCACCCCCGGATCAAAGGCATCGTCAGCTCGCTGCACGAGATGCTCGACGCTCCCCAGCCCGGGCCTTCGAGCCTGGCGGACACTCGCCGCACCATCCGGTTCATCGGCAACGTCGAGGTGGGTCGCGACATCGCTCTCGACGAGCTGCGCGAGCGGTACCACGCGGTGATCCTCGCCACTGGTGCGCTGCGCGATGCGACGCTCGACATCCCCGGCGTCGACCTGCCCGGCTCGTACGGCGCGGCCGACTTCGTGGCCTGGTACGACGGGCATCCCGACGTGCCCCGCACCTGGCCGCTCGAGGCGTCGTCGGTCGCGGTGATCGGCAACGGCAACGTCGCGCTCGACGTGGCGCGCGTGCTCGCCAAGCACGCGGTCGATCTGCGCACCACCGAGGTGCCGGACAACGTGCTCGCGGGCCTCGAGTCGTCGGCGGTGACCGACGTGCACGTGTTCGGCCGCCGCGGACCCGCCGACATCAAGTTCACGCCGATCGAGCTGCGCGAGCTGGGTGAGGTGCGCGACGTCGACATCGTGCTGTACGACGAGGACTTCGAGGGCGTCGATCCGGCGGCCGCGCCCAACAACCAGCTCAAGGTCATGCTGCGCACCCTGAACTCGTGGCGGGGAAAGCCGTCGACGGGGGCGTCGCGGCGTCTGCACCTGCACTTCTGGCACGCGCCGGTCGAGATCACCGGTGACGACCGCGTCACGGGCATCCGGTTCGCCCGCACCGCGCCCGACGCGGCAGGCGCCCCGGTGCCGACGGGCGAGGTGCGCGAGTACGACGTGCAGGCGGTGTACCGCGCGATCGGCTACTACGGCACGCGCGTCGAGGGCGCGGACTTCGACGAGCGCCGCGGCGTGGTGCCCAACGTCGAGGGAAGGGTGCTCGGCCAGACCGGCCTCTACGCGACCGGCTGGATCAAGCGCGGCCCGGTCGGGCTCATCGGGCACACGAAATCCGACGCCCTCGAGACGATCGGCCACCTCGTCGCCGACGCACGGGCGGGACTGCTCACCCACCCCGCCGCACCCGGGCCTCTGAGCCCCGCGGAACCCGGGTCCCTGAGCCCCGCGGAACCCGGGCCCCTGAGCCCCGCGGAACCCGGGTCCCTGAGCCCCGCGGGATCTCGGCCCCTGCGCCTGTCGAAGGGCGATGTGCTCGACCTGCTCGACGAGCGCGGGACGGCCTACACGACCTGGGACGGCTGGCTGGCGCTGGACGCGCACGAGCGCGCGCTCGGCGAGAATCACGAGCACGTGCGCGAACGCGTCAAGGTCGTCGACCGCGAAGAGCAGGTCGAGATCTCGCAGCCGGGGGTGCTGACCCGATGACCTATGTGATCGCGCTGCCCTGCGTGGACGTGAAGGATCGCGCCTGCATCGACGAGTGCCCGGTCGACTGCATCTACGAGGGCGAGCGCTCGCTGTACATCCACCCCGACGAGTGCGTGGACTGCGGCGCCTGCGAACCGGTCTGCCCCGTCGAGGCGATCTACTACGAAGACGACCTCCCCGAGGAATGGGCCGACTACTACAAGGCCAACGTCGAGTTCTTCGACGAGATCGGCTCTCCGGGCGGCGCATCCAAGGTCGGCGTCTACGACTTCGACCACCCGGTCGTGGCCGCGCTCGCCCCACAAAGCCCTTCAGGGGCGCACGGATGACCGACTACGACGTGCTGATCGTCGGCGGCGGGCCGGCCGGGCTGTCGGCCGCGCTGAACCTCGGACGCTCGCTGGCCCGCGTGCTGGTCGTCGACGCCGATCGGCCGCGCAACGCGGCGACGCTCAACTCGCACGGCTTCCTCACGCGTGACGGAGTACCGCCGTTCGAGCTGCGGCGCATCGCCCGCGAAGAGCTGGCGGCGTACCCGAACGTCGAGATCCGCTCGCGGGTGCGCGTCGGCGCGCTGACGGCGACGGATGCCGGGTTCGCGGCCGGCATCGGCCGGCGCGAGCCCGCAGAGCAGGTGACGGCTCGCTCGGTGCTGCTCGCGACCGGGCTGCGCGAGACGCTGCCCGACGTGCCGAATCTGCGCGGCTTCTACGGCATGAGCCTCTTCAGCTGCGCCGCCTGCGATGCCTGGGAGCTGCGCGGGCGCAGCCTGGCGCTCATCGGCGAATCGAACGACCTCGCCGACCGGGCGAGGCTGATCGCGCACTGGACCGCTCGGCTGACCGTGTTCACGAACGGCTCCGACGCGGTGGGCACCGCCGAGGAGGCGGAGCTCGTGGCCGCCGGCGTGACGGTCGTGCGCTCCCCCGTCGTCGAGCTGGTCGGTGACCGGGGCCGGATCGAAGCCGTGCGCACCGCCGACCGCGAGGAGCACGTGATCGACGGGGGGTTCGTGCGCCCGGAGTGGGAGGCCGACCTGTCGTTCCTCGGCGGGATCACGCCGGAGCGCGATGGGCAGGGGCACCTGCTCACCGACAGGTCGGGTCGCACCAGCATCCGGGGCCTGTACGCGGCGGGCGATGTCGCCGCCCCCGGGCCTCAGCAGCTGATCGTGGCGGCCGGGGCCGGAGCGCGCGTCGCGGCGGTGATCACGCACGACGCGATCGGGGTGGCCACGGCGCACTGACCATCGTGGGTCACCTCGCGGCGATGCGCTCCAGCGCGTCGAGGGGGATCCTGACCCACGACGGGCGGTTGCGCTTCTCGTAGATCGCCTCGTAGACCGCCTTGTCGGCTTCGTAGGCGTCGAGCAGAGCCTGCAGCGGTGGGCTCAGTTCGGTCGCCGCTTTCGCGTCATCGGGATCGCAGGCCGTCGCGTACCCGTGCAGGAAGTGCTCGCGTGCAATCGCCGACCACTCCTTCGCGCGTTCGCCACGCAGCTCCTGCTCCTCGTCTTCGGTGGGGCGACCCGCCAGAGACATCTCGACGACGCCGGGCGCGTAGCTGAACGAGCGCAGCATGCCCGCCACGTCGCGCCAGGGCGAGTCGGGCAGCGCCCGCTCGGCGAACGGCCGGCCCGGCTCGCCCTCGAAGTCGACGATCCGCCAGCCGTGCGACGTGCGCAGCGTCTGGCCGAGGTGCAGATCGCCGTGCACACGCTGCACGTCGAGCCCGTCCAGCCGCGCGACCGAGTCGTACAGCGCGCGCAGTCGGTCGGCGTACGGTTCGATCTCGGGCACGATCGGCAGCGCTCTTTCGAGCCGTTCGGTCATCGTACGGGCCAGCTGAGCGGTCGCATCGGGGCCGCGACGCTCCAACGGGAACCGTTCGCGCAGCGCGGCGTGCACCTCGGCGAGCGCCTCACCCAGTCGCGCGGCCTCACCGCCGAAGTCGCCCCCGGACTCGGCCACGGTCAGCTCGGGGTCGGCCAGCGCGGTGCGCACACTCGCGGTGGCAAGCTCGAAGCCGTCGGCTGCCGTGCCCAGCAGCTCCTGCAGCATCGCGAGCTGCAGGACCTCGCCGTCGAGATCGAGCTCGATCCAGCCGTAGAGCTCGGCGATGTGCTCCGAACCCGCGTTGGTGAGAACGTCATGGATCTCGATATCGGCGTTCAGTCCCGGGTTGACCTTGCGGAACAGCTTCATGATCGCCGTGTCGTCGAAGCGCAGCGACGAGTTCGACTGCTCGCCGGTGAGGGGCGAGGAGCGCAGCTCGGAGTCGAGCGCCGGGCTGGCCGCCACACGTCGGAAGCGCAGCCCCCCGACGTCCGCCCGTCCGCTCGGCTCGGCGGCGATGAAGCCGCGCAGCCAGAGCGCCATGGCATCGCGGTCGTGAACCGCGTCGTAGAGGTGGCGCTCGCGCCCCTCGAACTCGATGGCGCCGACGTAGGCGTGGCTGTGCCGGTCGTCGAATTCGTCGTATGCCGACAGCGGCACCTGGTACAGCTCGGTGCCGCCCTCGTCGTCGGCGTACTCGACGGTGATGAGCAGCACGCGCACGGCGGGATCCCGCCCGGCATCCGTCAGCTCGCCGAGCTGCCTCACCGCCGTGACGTGGAACGGGCGTCCCTTGCCGCCGAACCACCGCGTGCGAACCAGGTACCCCTCCAGAAGAGAATGATCGATCAGGTTCACAGCAGCCCCTCCTCAGACTCCTCCGCCGGCGCATGCAGCTGGAACCAGTAGAAGCCGTGCCCGGCCAGCGTCAGCAGGTACGGCCACTCGCCGATGCGCGGGAACGGCACCCCGCCGACCAGTTCGACCGGGACCATCCCCTCGAAACGCCGCAGATCCAGCTCGACCGGCTGCGGGAACTGCGACAGGTTGTTCACGCACAGGATGACGTCGACCGAGCCGTCATCGTTGGTGTGCTCGCGCGTGTACGACAGCACCGACGGGTTCGAGCCGCCGAGGTCGTTGAAGCTGCCCAGGCCGAATGCCGGATGCCGCTTGCGCGCGTGCACCATCTGCCGCGTCCAGTGCAGGAGCGACGAGCGATCCTCCTGCTGCGCCTCGACGTTCACCGCGAGGTAGCCGTAGACGGGGTCCTGCACGACAGGCTTGCTGAGCTTGCCGGGGTTCGCGGACGAGAAGCCGGCGTTGCGGTCGCTGGTCCACTGCATCGGGGTCCGCACCCCGTCACGGTCACCGAGCCAGATGTTGTCGCCCATGCCGATCTCGTCGCCGTAGTACAGCACCGGCGAGCCGGGCAGCGACAGCAGCAGGGCGGTGAACAGCTCGATGCGGTCGATGTCGTTCTCGAGCAGCGGAGCGAGTCGTCGACGGATGCCGATGTTGGCCTTCATCCGCGGATCCTGCGCGTACTCGTTCCACATGTAGTCGCGGTCTTCGTCGGTGACCATCTCGAGCGTCAGCTCGTCGTGGTTGCGCAGGAAGATGCCCCACTGGCATCCGGCGGGGATTGTGGGGGTGTCGGCGAGGATCTCGCTGATCGGGTAGCGCGATTCGCGGCGAACGGCCATGAAGATGCGCGGCATCACCGGGAAGTGGAAGCACATGTGGCATTCGTCGCCGCCCACCTCGGGGTCGCCGAAGTAGTCGACCACATCGGCCGGCCACTGGTTCGCCTCGGCCAGCAGCACCCGGCCAGGGTAGTTCTCGTCGACGAAGCGGCGCACCTTCTTGAGGAACTCGTGGGTCTCGGGCAGGTTCTCGCCGTTGGTGCCCGGCCGCTCGTAGAGGTACGGAACGGCGTCGAGGCGGAACCCGTCCAGCCCCATGTCGAGCCAGAACCGCATGGCGTCGAGCATCGCCTCGTGCACCTTCGGATTGTCGAAGTTGAGGTCGGGCTGGTGGCTGAAGAAGCGGTGCCAGAAGTACTGCTTGCGCACCGGGTCCCACGTCCAGTTGCTCGGCTCGGTGTCGACGAAGATGATCCGCGCATCCTCGTAGAGCTGGTCGGTGTCGCTCCACACGTAGAAGTCGCCGTAGGGGCCGTCGGGGTCGCTGCGGCTGGCCTGGAACCACGGATGCTCGTCGCTCGTGTGATTCATGACGAAGTCGATGATCACCTTGATGTCGCGCGCGTGTGCGGCGTCGAGGAACTCCTGGAAGTCGTCGGTGGTGCCCAGATCGGACTGCACGCCGGTGTAGTCGGCGACGTCGTAGCCGCCGTCGCGCAGCGGTGAGGGGAAGAACGGCGGGATCCACAGGCAGTCGACGCCCAGCCACTGCAGGTAGTCGAGTTTGTCGATGAGGCCGCGGAAATCGCCGACGCCATCGCCGTCGCCGTCTTTGAACGAGCGCACGAGCACCTCGTAGAACACCGCTGTCTTGAACCACTCGGGCGCGGGGCTGCCCGGGGTGTCGGGGAACGGCTCCTGTGTGAGCACAGGGATCGAGGCGGTGTACGGGGCGGGTTCGGCGGTCATGCGGGCTCCCTCACCATCGGATTGCGTCCGAGCATGCGCCCAACCTGTCACACGAGACCGGCGCTGGCTAGGGTCTTGTGCACCTCTTGACCTGCGTCGGCCGACGTGCAAGGAGAGCTGAGTACTCAGCGGCCCCCGGGAGGTCCGATCAGCAGCAGGATGCTGAAGATCGCGACGATGGCGACCAGGATCAGCACGGCGAGCACCCAGGGGCGGCGCAGGAACCAGCGCATGGTGCGGTCGTACCAGGTGCGGTCGCGCGGGTCGTCTGTCTCGGTGAGACGCCACTGCCCCTCGAGGCGCCCGCTGCGGTGCAGCCAGATCTCGGCAGGGATGGTGGCGTAGGGCACGATCGCGCTGGCGATCGCGGTGGCGGCGACGCCGGGGTGCCAGCGCTGGTTGAATGCGAGCAGCACCGCGGTGGCGCCGTAGGCGAGGAAGACGAAGCCGTGGATGCCGCCGCCGATCGTGACGAGCACCGACGGCTGCCCGACGGCGCGCAGGATGAGGGCGCTGATGAGCAGGGTCCAGGTGATCGCCTCGGCGATCGCGAGCACGCGGAACAGGCGGGCGGGGGTGGTGAACACGGTTCTCCTCGGGTGGCTGTGCTTCCACGGTAGGTGAGCGCGGCTATGCGGATGCCCGAGATGCCCGCCATCGCGGGCGCGAACGGCGAAAGATCAATCGAAAGGCTGATACGCAGCCCACCGCCCCCAGACGCTCGGCAGCCACCGCCTCAGACCCCACGACTCTCAGCAGCCACCACCGCACTCAGACCCTTCACCACCGCATTCAGACCCTTCACCACCGCACTCGGACCACCCACCACCGCACTCAGACCCTTCGCCGCCGCACTCAGCAGCCACCACCGCATTCAGAAGGGAGGCTCGGTGAAGGTGACGGTGTTCGGAGGGGGCGGCCGGTCGACATAGGTGCGCCCGGTGGGACTCGTCCATTCCAGAAGCCCGTCGCCGAGCTGAACGACATGCCACGGCGTCTGATGCTTCAAGACATGATGTCGTCGGCATAGAGCGGCGAGATTCCCCTCGCTGGTCTCGCCGCCGAAGGCGGCATCGAGGGTGTGATCGAGGTCGCTGTCGCGAGCCGGCATCCCGCATCCGGGGAAGCGGCACCGCTCATCGCGCGACCGCAGCCTGCGGCGCAGGGATTCCGGAGGCCGGTACCTGTCGACGGACAGCACTCCTCCGTTCACCGGGTGCGTGAGGACCCGATCCCAGCCGGCGGCGGCTCCGGCCAGGGCCCTCGCGGAAGCGAGATCCATCGGAGCCCGGCCCGAGAGCTCTGCGGCGGGTCCGTCCGCGCTCATGAGCGTCGTGACGGGCACGGTGACCGCGACCTGCGCCTTGATCGATGCGAGCAGTGCGCCGACGGTGTCATGACCGGCGGGAGCGCCGGTCAGCAGCAGATCCGCCGCGAGATCGAAGCGTCGCTGCCCGAGCGTGCGCGGGTCGGTCGCGGCCGACGCCTCCGAAGCCGACGCCTCCGAAGCCGACGCCTCCGAAGCCGACGCCTCCGAAGCCGACGCCTCCGAAGCCGACGCCTCCGAAGCCGACTGCATCGGGGCGAAGCCGGCATCGCGAGAAGCGAGCTCCTTCGCCATCTGAGTCAACCGGTCATGCGCGCCGTGGATCAGAACCGACGGACCGTACACATGCAGCTCGGACATGGCATCCGGGCCGTCCGTGACCCATACGTCACGACGCCCGCGCGCATCCTCGTGTCGCTCATCGAGCGTGCGCGACTGATACTGCTGGGCGATCCGCTCGGCGATCACTCGCACGCGGTTCGGCGACTCGTCCTGCGCGAACTCCAGCACGCGCGCGGCGTAGGCGGCACGCGCATCGTCGCCGTCGATGTGCGAGCCGGCGTCGACGATCACTCGCGCGTGCCCTGCCGTGATCAGCCCAGCGCCCTGCGCGTGCCACACCTGCGGGAACCGCTCGACCAGCACCTCCGCCGCGACCATGCGCCGCTGCACAGTGCGGTCGCTCACGCGCAGCGCCGTCGCGAGTTCGGCGGCCACGGTGCGCAGCGTGAGATCGGAGTCGTCGAGGCCGGCGCCCTTCTCCGCGATCGACATCGCCAGACGATTCGCCAGGGCGAACAGTCCGTCTCTTGCGGCCAGCACGCCCTGCAGCGTCTTCTCGACGGCCTGCAGCGACGACACCACGGCGCTGAGGTTCGCCATGTCCTCCTTCGTCGCCGCCGTCATTCCGTTCATATCTCGAGTATCCATGTGGCCACCGACATTCGAACGTGTGATCGCCCGGGAGAACCACCCACCTGATCACGCACGCATAACGAACCCATCTCTTCCGGCGTGAGCGGATGGGAGAGGCACGTCGCCGCACCGACGCCCCTCCACATCATTCGGCTGACCCGGCCGCCGCGTCAGCGCCCGGTATCCGCCGACGTCGGACCGCACTCCACCGCGTCGCGTCGCGAGGTCGGCGCGACACCGGCATCCTGTAGCGTGTCGGCCATGACCGGTCGTGATGCCGCCGCCGTACCCCCGCCGACCGCCAGGACGGGAGCCGTAGCGGCGTTCGGCCGGGACCACGAGAGCGCCACCGCACCGGCCACCCGCAAGCAGGTCGTCTCGTGGGCGATGTGGGACTGGGCGATGCAGCCGTTCAACACGGTCATCCTCACCTTCGTCTGGATCGCGCTGTACCTGACCTCGCGGATGTTCCTCGAGCCGTCGGTGCGCGAATCCGGTCTGCTGGCCGACGGCTCGTACATGAACTGCAACAGCTCGCAGTACGCGGCGTCCGAGTACTGCCACGGGCTCACCGACCTGTCGGAGTGGTGGGGATGGGCCAACTTCGCCGCGGGCATCCTGATCCTGCTGCTCGCGCCGGTGCTCGGGCAGCAGGCCGACGCGCGCGGCAGCAAGAAGAAGTGGGTCATCGGGGCGACGATCGCGATCGCTCTCGTTCAGTTCTCGCTCTTCTTCGTCGAAGCCGATCCGAAGTTCTTCTGGTTCGGCGCATTCGCCGTCGCGATCGCCGCCGTGGTCAGCGAGATCGGCAACGTCAGCTATTACGCGATGCTCTCGGAGGTGTCGACGCCGAAGAACGTCGGCCGCGTGTCCGGCCTCGGCTGGGGCCTCGGCTACATCGGCGGCGTCGTCGCGCTGATCGTGTGCATCCCGGTGCCCTTCCTCGTCGGGCAGGACAACGCGCTGTCGTTCAAGCTCGTCGCCGTCATCTGCGCCGTATGGACGATCGTCTTCTCGATCCCGATGTTCCGCAACGTGCCCGAGTCGCCTTCGTACGACACCGCCGAGAGGGTGGGCTTCTTCCGCTCGTACGTCGTGCTGGGCCGCAGCATCGCCGAGCTGTTCCGCACCAACCGCCCGACGTTCTGGTTCATGCTCGCCGCGGCCGTCTACCGCGACGGCCTCGCCGGGGTGTTCGCGTTCGGCGCGGTGCTCGCCGCACAGGGCTTCGGCTTCTCGTTCCTCGAGGTGATCGTGTTCGGACTCGCCGCGAACCTCGTCGCGGGCGTCTCGACACTCCTCGCCGGGCGCATCGACGACGCCATCGGTCCGCGACGGCTCATCATCTTCGCCCTCTCCGGCCTGGTCGTGATGGCGTTCGTCGTCTACGCACTGCGCGACTACGGCACCATCGTGTTCTGGATCTGCGGTCTGCTGCTGTGCGCCTTCGTCGGCCCGACCCAGGCATCCAGCCGCAGCCTGCTCACGCGCCTCACCCCGCCGAGCCAGCAGGGCGCCATCTTCGGTCTCTACGCGACCACCGGCCGGGTGGCGTCGTTCCTGTCGCCGCTGGCGTGGTCGCTCTTCCTCGCCTGGTTCGGCGGGATCGTCTACGGCGTGCTCGGCATCGCCGTGGTGCTGCTGGTCGGCCTGGTGCTGCTGCTGTGCGTGCGGTTCCCGAAGGACGTCGGGGCCTGACCGGACGCCCCGACGTCGGGGCCTGACCGGACGCCCGCCGACAGGTCCTGATCCCGGGCGCTCCGGCGCCTAGCCGGATGCCGGCCTGCGGCGCAAGGGTCGCACGGGCCGGGGCATCCGTCCGCAGAATGGTCATCCCGACCCTCACCGACAGGAGCGATATGACCACGCACCGATTCGACGTGCATCCGTGGGGCGTCGGCTGGTCATGCCTGCGCAACACCGGCTGGGAGGACCGTGGCCAGTCGCACCGCGAGTCGGTCTTCTCACTGTCGAACGGACACATCGGATGGCGCGGCACCCTCGACGAGGGGGATCCCAGCGCGGCGGCGGGCAGCTACCTCAACGGCGTCTTCGAAGAGCATCCGATGCCCTACGCCGAAGACGGCTACGGATACCCCGAGCACGGCCAGACCGTCATGCACGTGCCCGACGGCAAGGTCATCCGACTGATCGTCGACGATGAGCCGTTCGACATCCGCACCGGCGAGCTCGCCGAGCATCGGCAGCTGCTCGATGTGCGCACCGGCATCCTGCACCGCACGGCCACCTGGACGTCGCCCGCCGGCCGCACCGTGACCATCGCATCGCAGCGCATGGTGTCGTTCACCCACCGCTCGATCGCCGCGGTGAGGTACGAGGTGACCGCCGAAGACGCCGCCGTCGACGTGACGCTCCTCTCGGAGATCGTCGCCGACGAGCCGCTGCCCGAGGTGCACTCCGACCCGAGGGTGATGGATGCCCTGCGCGACCCCTTCGAGCCGGTGGCCCACCACGGCGCCGGCGGTCGGGCCACCCTCGTGCAGCGCACCAGGCGCAGCCGGATCGCGGTGGCCGTCGCGGCCGATCATCGCGTCAGCATCTCATCGCGGGGTGCCGCGCCCGAGCCGCACACCGAGGTCACGGCAGACCTCGCGCGAACCGCCGTGCGCGCCCGGATCGAGCCGGGCGAGAGCGTCGCCCTGGTGAAGTGCGTGGGCCATGAGTGGTCACCCGATCTCGACGATGTCGCGCTGCAGGATCGTGCCGAGGCGGCGGTCGAGACGGCCATGAAGCTCGGCTGGGACGAGCTCGTCGACGAACAGCGCCGGTATCTCGACGAGTTCTGGACCCGAGCCGACGTCACGGTCGACGGTGACGAGAGACTGCAGCAGAGCGCTCGGTTCTCGCTGTTCCAGGTGCTGCAGTCCGCCGCACGCGCCGAGGTGCGATCGATCCCAGGCAAAGGGCTCACCGGCGTCGGATACGAAGGCCACACCTTCTGGGATGCCGAGACGTTCGTGCTGCCGGTGCTCACCTACACCGCACCGTCCGCCGCGCGGGACGCACTGGTGTGGCGGCACTCCACGCTCGTCCATGCGCGCGAGCGGGCCGAGCAGCTGCACCTCGAAGGCGCCGCCTTCCCGTGGCGCACGATCGACGGCCGGGAGTGCTCGGGATACTGGCCGGCGGGCACCGTCGCGTTCCACATCAACGCCGACATCGCGGCGGCCGTCGTGCGCTACGTCCAGGCGACCGGGGATGTCGACTTCGAGCGCGAGAAGGGCGTGGAGATCCTCGTCGAGACCGCGAGACTGTGGTGCACCCTCGGGCGCTGGGACGACGAGGGTGCGTTCCACATCGACGGCGTGACCGGACCTGACGAGTACTCGGCCATGGTCGACGACAACTTCTTCACCAACCTCATGGCGCAGCGCAACCTGCGGGCCGCCGCGGACGCCTGCAGGCGGCACCGCGATCAGGCATCCGCTCTCGACGTCTCGTCGGAGGAGATCGCGCGATGGACGACCACCGCAGACGCGGTGGCCTTCCCGTACGACGCCGCACGGGGCATCCCGGAGCAGTCCGCCGGGTTCAACGAGAAGGAGCGGTGGGACTTCGAGGGCACCCCCGACGACCAGTACCCGCTGCAGAAGCACTTCCCGTACTTCGACCTGTACCGCAAGCAGGTCGTGAAGCAGGCCGACCTCGTGCTCGCGCTGCAGGCGGCCCCCGACGCGTTCACGCCGGACGAGACCGCCCGCGCGTTCGCGTATTACGACGGGCTGACCGTGCGCGACTCGTCGCTGTCGGCGTCGGTGCAGGCCACCGTCGCCGCTCGCGTCGGTCAGCTCGACCTCGCGATGGACTACCTCGCCGAAGCCGGCACCATCGACCTCGACGATCTGCAGGAGGACGTCGACGAGGGCCTGCACGTGGCCGCGCACGCCGGGGTGTGGAATGCGCTGGTCTGCGGCTTCGGCGGCATGCGCGACGACGCCGAGGCGCTGCAGTTCGCGCCGCGGGTGGCGGCGCCGATGACCGCCTTCTCGTTCGGGATGCTCGTGCGCGGCCACACCCTGCGGGTGGAGGTGCAGCACGACGCGGTCACCTACCGGCTCGAGGGAGGCCCCGCGCTCGGCATCCGGCACTTCGACGAGGAGATCACGCTGGAAGCGGGCGTGGCGCGGCGTCTCGGCATCCCTGCACTCGCCGACCCCGGCCCGCGCCCTTCGCAGCCCCGCGGACGGGAGCCACGGCGAGCGGGCGCCGAGACCTGAGCCGCATCAGGCGCGGCCCTGCAGGATCATGTGCCAGTAGACCTGCGGGAAGATCTGCCGGTCGATGATCCAGTTCATCCGACTCTCCCGGTACGAGCTGCGCCACAGCGTCGGCATCAGGCGGAGCCGGTCGTCGAACTCTGCGAACACGGCTGTCGAGCGCGAGACGGTGAAGGGGCAGACGCCGTATCCGTCGTAGGCGGATGCCGCCTCGCGCCCCTCGAGCACCGCGCCGACGTTCTCTGCCACCACCTTCGCCTGCTTGCGCAGCGCGCCGCCGGACTTCGAGTTCGTCGTGCCTGCCGCGTCGCCGAGCGCCCAGATCTCGGGATGCCGGGTGGAGCGCAGCGTGTGCGGATCGACGGCCACGAAGCCGCCGTCGTCGGCGAGGCCGCTGGCGCGGATCCATTCCGGCGCCTTCTGCGGCGGTTCGGCGACGAGCAGGTCGTAGTGCAGCGACTGCCCGTCGGCACCGTCGGCATCGAACACGACCGTTCGACCGTCGGCGTCGACCTCGCGCAGGTGCGCGCCGGTGCGCACGTCGATGTCGTACTCGTCGATGCTGCGCTGCAGCTCGGCGTCGATCTCGGGGATGCCGAAGATCGTCGGCGTCGGCACGAGCAGCACCACATGGATGTCGTGCAGCACGTTCATCGCCCGCCAGTACGCGCACGCCTGGTACATGGGCTTCTGCGCGGCGCCCGCGCAGGAGGCGGGCCCTGGCGCCTGCACGAAGACGACCGTGCCCGAGCGCACCGAGCGCAGCAGCCGGGACGCCTTCTGCGCCAGCGCGAAGTCGTAGTTCGAGGCGCCGTGCGGCGAGTTCATCGCCTCATCGAGGCCGGGGACGGCATCCCAGTCGTTCCGGATGCCCGGGGCGAGGATCAGCTGGTCGTACCGGACGGTGTCGCCGGATGCCAGGTGCGCCCGCCGATTCTCGGGGTCGACCGCGCTGACGGCATCCGGGATCCACTCCACCCCGTCGGGGAAGACGTCGGCCTGCGGACGCACCGCCTCGCGCGCCCGGGCGGTGCCGCCCGCTATGTGCGAGAAGAGCGGCTTGTAGTAGTGGGTCTGCGATGGCTCGACGACGGCGATGTCGGTGACTCCGGATCGGCGCAGGCGACCGGCGACCGACAGCCCGCCGTTGCCTCCTCCGACGACGAGGACCCGATGCGTGCGCTCGTGACTGTCGGCTGTGGATGTGTTCTCGGCGCTCATGAAAGCCGACCATAGGCGGCTGCAGCGGCCGAGGCGACGGCCTTGACAGCCCCCGCCGGCGTGGTCGATCGGGGCCGGCGCGTCGCCGGATGCGAGGTCATTCGGGTACGCCTCAGCGCGGATTCGCGTACACGGCTGACCCCGCACGCCGCCGCGGGATGGAGAACGCTGGTCGCGGCTGCGGCTCACCGGCATTTTTCATCCCGGGGCGCGGGTCAGCTCAGCAGCACGCCTATCGTGACGACGGCGCCGCTCAGGAGAAGCGCGAGGAAGCTGCAGATCGCGATCGTCCAGCCCCGGTAGCTGCTCGGTGTCGCTCCCGCCGGCGGCGGCACGACGGTCGGGTCCGGCGGCGGTGCGGTCAGACGCGGATCGGATGCCGGTGCCGGAGCTGCCGAAAGCTTTTCAGCGGCAGACGTGCGCCGAGCGGCTCGGGTCGGCGCCTCTTCCGGAGGCGCGGGCGGGATGACGGGCTCGGCGAGCGCCGCATCGGGGATCACCGCATCGGGGATCGTCGGCTCGGGCACCGCGAGCTCCGGCACAGCAGGCTCCGGCACAGCGAGCTCCGACTCAGCGCGCGCCGCGTCATCGGCATCCCTCGTCGGGTCGCTCATGTCACCCGCCCTGAGCTCCCGCGTCGGTGGTGCCGACGTCGGTGCGGTGGAAACTCTGGAACGAGCGGGATGCCGTGGGCCCGCGCTGCCCCTGGTACCGATTGCCGTACGGACCCGAGCCGTACGCGTTCTCGGTGGGCGAGGTGAGGCGGAAGAAGCAGAACTGGCCGATCTTCATCCCCGGCCACAGTTTGATCGGCAGGGTCGCGACGTTCGCCAGTTCGAGGGTGACGTGCCCGCTGAAGCCAGGATCGATGAACCCGGCCGTCGAGTGGGTGATGAGCCCGAGGCGTCCGAGCGACGACTTGCCCTCCAGCCGCGCCGCGACATCGTCGGGCAGGGTCACCTGCTCGAAGGTCGCACCGAGCGCGAACTCGCCGGGGTGCAGGATGAACGGCTCGTCGGGCGCGACCTCGATCAGCCGGGTCAGCTCGGGCTGATCCTCTGAGGGATCGATGAACGGGTACTTGTGGTTGTCGAACAGCCGGAAGTACCGGTCGAGGCGCACGTCGACGCTCGACGGCTGCACCATCTGCGCGTCGTACGGCGCCAGCCCGATGCGGCCCGTTGCGAGTTCTGCCTTGATGTCGCGGTCGCTGAGAAGCACGTGTTCAGCGTAACGGTGCCAGGAGAGCCGCACTATTCTCGTCGCATGACGCGCGACCCGATGATCTCCATCGAGCTGCTGCTCGACGAGATCAGCGAAAACGCCGTGCGCGCGGAGTGGGATGCCCTGGCCGCCGCCGGCCTGTCGAGTCTGGCCGCGCATACCGCGCCGAGCAACAGGCCGCACGTGACCCTGCTCGTGCGCAGTGCGCTGGAGCACCTCGACGTCGATGCCCTCGCCACTCGCGCGGCGTTCGAGGTGCGCCTGGGTGCGCCGGTGCTGTTCGGGGACGGCGACCGGCGCGTGCTCGCGCGCAGCGTCATCCCATCGTCCGCGCTGCTCGCCCTGCATGATGACGTCCACTCGGCGGCCGGACCGGGTGACGAGGCCCTGCACACCGCACCCGGCGGGTGGACACCGCACGTCACCCTCGCCCGGCGCGTGCGGTTGCAGGATCTCGAACGGGCGCTCCCTCTCGTCGGAGAGGAGCTCATCGGAACCGCGCGTGCGCTGCGCCGCTGGGATGCCGCCACGCGCACGATCACCGAGCTCGCGCGGCTGCGCTGACACTGACGCGAAGCACTCTGTGGTCGAACGCTGGCAGAGGTGTTGCCGCTCTGTGGCACGCGTGTAACCGGCGCCTCCGTAGCTTCGAATCACAAGCTTCCCCACAGTCCAGAGCCGCCTCGGCCCTCAAGAACGGAAACATCATGACCGAGATCACCGCCACCGCCGCCCCCACCGCCAAGAAGTCCCGCAAGCGCCTGATCATCCTGCCGCTGGCCGGCCTGCTCGTCGCCGCCACCGTGGCAGTGGGCTCGGGTGCGGACTTCGTCGCCAACTCGGTCAACTCGGCCAACGCCTTCAGCAGCGGCACGCTCGCCCAGCAGAACTCCAAGTCGGGGAAGGCGATCTTCAACGCCTCCAACCTCAAGCCGGGCGACACGGTCAACGGCAAGGTGACCATCACCAACTCCGGCTCGCTGCCCGCCTCATTCACCCTCACCGAGAACGCCACCAACGGCTTCCTCAAGGCCGAGAACCTCAAGCTCGTCATCACCCGCGCCGGCAGCGGCACCCCGGTCTGGACCGGCACCTTCGGCGAGCTGACCAAGGCCGGCGCTCTGGACCTCGGCGAATTCGCCGTGGGCGAGTCGCGCGAGTACACCTTCAGCACCACCCTCGCGCAGACCGCCGACAACACCGAGCAGGGCAAGAACGCCTCCGCCGTCTACACCTGGGACTCGAAGCAGACGGCCGCCACGTCCGTCGCGCAGTGATCGCCCGCCCCTGACCCGGGACATCCGGCATCCATTCGCCGGAGGTCCTACCCCCGCTGATCACCCGAGATCGGCACTGATCACCCGAGATCAGAGGAGAAGAGCATGAGCCCCATCAAGACGACCCGCGCGATCGGCAACACCCTGATCAGCGTCGCCGTCGCCTGCGCCATAGCGCTGGTGGGGCTCATGCTCGTCCCGTCGCTGTTCGGCCTCGACCGCTACGTCATCACAGGCGGATCGATGTCCGGCACCTTCGAGCGCGGCACCGTCGTGTACGAGCGACAGGTTCCCGTCGCGGATCTGAAAGTCGGCGACATCATCACCTACGTGCCGCCGAAGGATTCCGGCATCAACGAACCGGTCACGCACCGCATCCTCTCGATCGACGACGAGACCGACCCCGACGGCCGGCGCGTGCTGCGCACCGAGGGCGACGCGAACGCCAGTGCCGACCCGTGGACCTTCACCCTGGAATCCGCCGTTCAGCCCCGCGTCGAGGGCTGGGTGCCGGCAGTGGGCTGGGTGTTCATCCTGCTGTCGATGTCGGGGGTGCGGATGCTGGCCATCGGCCTTCCCGCCGCGATGATCGGTCTCATGTTCCTGCGCGACCTTGTCCGCGCGCTACGCGGCTAGCACGCACTTCTCCACGGGTCTCGAAGGGGCCGCGGCTTCCTGCCGCGGCCCCGTCCCCGTATCTGCGCAGCGCTTCTTCTGGTCCGATCGTGTCCCGGCTGAGACCCCGTTGTTGCCGGGCTGTAACCGGCCGCTCCGTAACGTCGAAGCATGACCAGACGGACGGGCACCCCGATGACCGGCACGGCGCTGCGCAACAGCGCACTCGCCGCTCTGGGCGCCCTGCTTGCGGCCGTCTTCGCCCTGAACGGACTGCAGACCTCCTCCGCAGCCTTCATGTCACAGTCCGCGAACGCCACGAGCACGGCCTCCGCCTCCGTCGACTGGACCCCGCCGACGGTCGGCATCGTCGCCCCCGATGCACCGCTGCGCGGATCCGCGGCCATCACCGCCGCGGCCGCCGATGCCGAGACCGGCATCGCGAACGTCATGGTCCAGTGGCAGAGCGCGGGCGCCTCGAGCTGGACGACGCTGTGCAGCACCGCATCCGCCCCCTACCGCTGCAGCTGGGACACCTTCGCCGTGGTCGACGGCGCATACGACGTGCGAGCCACCGCCACCGACAACGCGGGCTACGCCTCCACATCGGCGCCGGTGCGGGTCGCCGTGGCGAACGCCTTCACCGTGGCGCTCGCCGACCTCGGCGACGCGGTGCGCGGCACCATTCCGCTGAGCGCGACGCTCGGCGATGCCGACCCGCGCGCCACCTATGGTCTGCGATTCGAGTACTCGGTCGCTGACGCGAACAGCTGGAAGAGCGTCGCCGGCTGCGCGAGCATCGCCGGCTCCGCGTCCTGCACCGTCAACTGGGCGACGGCGTCACTGGCCAGCGGCGACTACGACGTGCGCGTCGTGGCGTGGCCCACGGCCCGTCCGGCCGTGGTCATGGTCTCGGAGACCGCCGCCGTCATCGTCGACAACATCGCCCCCACCGTCACCGTGACCGACCCGGGCAGCGTGCTCACCGGCACCGTCACCCTCGCCGCCTCGCCGGCCGATGCGCACTCCGGTGTGGCATCCGTCGTCATCCAGCACCAGCCGAGTGCGGGTGGCGCGTGGACGACCGCCTGCACCATCACCGACGAGCCGTGGTCGTGCCGCTTCAACACCGTGCCGCTGCCGTATGGCCGATACTCGTTCCGTGCCATCGCGACCGACCTCGCCGGCAACAGCACCACGTCGGCCGCGGTCGCCGGCCGCCTGGTCGACAACACGGTCTCGTCGATCTCGCTCGACGACCCGGGCGCGTACCTCACCGGAGCCGTGCAGCTGACGGCCACCGCGAACTCCTCGGCCGGGGTCTCGTCGGTCGCGATCCAGTACTCCCCGGCGGGCAGCGGCAAGTGGTCACCCGTGTGCACCCTCGCCGCGGCGCCCTACGTCTGCGCGTGGGACACCAAGACCGTCGCGGACGGCTCGTACGACCTGCGCGCCGTCCTCACCGACAGCCACGGCAAGCAGACCACCTCGACCGTGCTCGCTGCCCGACGCGTCGACAATGCGCCGCTGCGCGGCGCCGACGTGCAGGCCGTCAACGGCGGCAAGGCCGGGGTGATCGACGCCGGCGACGTGCTGGTGCTCACCTACAGCGGACGCGTCAGCCCGGCGAGCATCGCGAGCGGATGGGACGGCTCGGCTCGCGCCGTCACCGCCCGGGTGCGCGACGGCGGCATCACGAGTGGGTCCAACGACCTGCTCGACGTGCCGAACACCAACCTCGGCTCCGTCAACCTGCGCGGCAACCACGTCGGCTTGTGGAGCACGGCGCAGTTCTCGGCCACCATGACCGCCACGACCGAGACCATCAACGGCGTGCCCGCCACCGTCGTCCGAGTCACCATCGGCGCCCTCACGTCGGGCTCGGCGCGCACGGTCACCACGGCTGCTGCGATGACCTGGACGCCTTCCGCCAATGCGACCGACCTCGTCGGTCTGCGCTGCTCGACGACTCCGGTCACCGAGAGCGGCCCTCTCGACAAGGACTTCTGATGACACGGTACGAGCGCCCCGAAGGGCCCTTCGATGACGTTGATAGCCTCGAGCATGTGGGACGACACATCCTTGTGGTGGAAGACGACGACGGCATTGCGGTGCCGCTGCTGCGCACTCTCGATCGCGAGGGCTACGACGTCGAGCGCGTCGCCGACGGAGCGTCGGCCCTTGCGCGAGCGGGCGACGATATCGATCTGGTCGTGCTCGACCTCGGCCTGCCCGACATGGACGGCCTCGACGTGTGTCGCCGGCTGCGCGAGCAGGGTTTCGCGGGCGGCATCGTCATCCTCACGGCGCGCGACGGCGAGCTCGATCGCGTCGTCGGCCTCGACGTCGGTGCGGACGACTACATCGCCAAGCCCTTCGCTCTGGCCGAGCTGCTGGCCCGGCTGCGCGCTCTGCTGCGACGCAGTCCTGCGGCTGCGTCGCAGCCCGTCAGCGAGCGGACGCCCTCGGCATCCGTGTCCCCAGCCGCACTCGTCGTCGACGTCGCCTCGCGACGCGCCCTCGCAGGGGCTCGCGAGCTGCCGCTGAGCACGAAGGAGTTCGACCTGCTGGCCCAACTCGACATGCAGCGCGGCGCCGTGGTGACGCGCGAGCGACTGATGGACGAGGTATGGGACGCGAACTGGTTCGGGTCCACCAAGACCCTCGACGTCACCGTCGCCCGACTGCGCCAGAAGCTCGAGGAATCGGGTGCCGACGCGCGGATCACCACCTTGCGCGGGGTCGGATTCCGCCTCGACGAGGGCGCGCCCGATGCGTAGACGGCTCATCGTCGCCTTCCTCTCCCTCGCCGTCGCGATCATCGCGTTGTACGGCGTGCCGCGTGTGCTGATGGTGGCCGATCTCGTGCACGCCTCCGAGCAGCAGTACGCGAAGCGGATGGCCAGCATGGTGGGCACCGTGATCGACCAAGGCGGCGGCTCCGGGACTGTGAACGAGAAGCTGCTCGGCGGGCTGATCATCTACGGCGAGCGAGTGGTGTACACGGCTTCAGACGGCACCACCGTCGTCGCCGGAAGCGACGTCGATGCGGATGACATCACCGGCACCTCGATCGTCCGCAGCGGCGGCACGGTCGACTTCACCCGATCGGGCGAGATCGTCAACGAACGCATCTCGAAAGCCGTCACACCGGTCATCGCGATCGGCGCAGGCCTGCTGCTCATCGCGATCATTGCAGCGATACAGCTGGCGCGTTCGCTGTCTCGACCGTTCCTCCGCCTGCTCGACACCGTGCGCGAGATCGGCAGAGGCAATCTGCGGCCGCCGAAGCAGCACCTCGGAGTGCCTGAGGCACGCGCGATCGACACGGCGCTGCGGGAGAGCGCGCAGACGCTCGAGGATCGCCTGCGCCGCGAGCACGAGTTCGCCTCCAACGCCTCCCACCAGCTGCGTACGCCGATCACCGCGCTGCGCCTCGAGCTCGAGGACCTCTCGCTCTGGCCCGAGACGCCGCCGGTCGTACGCGACCAGCTCGACCACGCGGTGCGCGAGATCGACCGCCTGGCCGATGCGATATCCCAGCTGCTGGAGATGGCGCGCGGGGATGCACCGGGCGCGACCACCTTCGAGCCGCTCGCTGAGTCGCTGCACGAGTCCGCAGCGCGCTGGCAGGGGCAGGCCCATTCCCTGGGACGCACGATCCACGTCGCGCCGATGACAGGCGATCTGGGGGACGCCCCTGCCGCCGCGTCGCAGATCATCGACGTGCTGCTGCACAACGCCCTCACGCACGGTCGCGGCGACATCACGATCGACGCGGAGCGGCGAGCGGAGTACGTCACCGTGCGGGTCGGAGATGAGGGCACGCGTCCGCGCGGCAACGCGATCTTCCAGCGGCGGCCGCATCGGCGCAGCGCCACCGCGGGAGAGGGCATCGGCCTTGCCCTCTCGGTCGAACTCGCCGAGAGCCTCGGTGGCCACCTGCTGCTCGACGGGGCGTCGACCACGACGTTCTCGCTGATGCTGCCTGCCCGCGGATGACGAGCGAGGTCGTCTTCCCGCCCCGGAGGCCCGCGATGTTCGGGTGGGCGGCCCGGAACGCGTATGATTGCAGACGCGTCGCTAGGCGTGCGGGGCTGTAGTTCAATGGCAGAACTTCTGCTTCCCAAGCAGACAGCGCGGGTTCGATTCCCGTCAGCCCCTCCATCTGTAGAGTCTTTCTGACTGAGCCATGGGCCAAGGGGAAAGATGAGCACGGCGGACGCGATCGCAGCGATCGACCTGGGCAAGACCACATGCCGCCTCCTGATCAGCGGCGATTCGCACCAGGTCACCCGCACGGGCGATGGCGCGCCGGGTCTCGCCGCGCCAGGCGGGGTCGCGAGCGCCGCGGCGGCGATCCTCGCGCTGCTCGAACCCGGACCGATGCCGCGCTCGCTCGGAGTCGGCGCCGCAGGCGCATGGACCGCCCCGGCCGCCGCCCTCGACCTCGCCCGCACCCTGGCCGCCTCGACCGGCGCGGCAGTCGCCGTCGCATCCGATGTGGTCACAGCGCACATCGGCGCGCTCGACGGCGCCCCGGGCGTGCTGCTGATCGCCGGAACGGGCGCCGTCGCGCTCGGCGTCGACACCGACGGCATCCGCCTGGTGGACGGGTGGGGACCCGAAATCGGCGACCTCGGCAGCGGGTCGTGGCTCGGACGCGAAGCCGTCCGCGCGGTGCAGCGCGCCGCGGTCGGCCTCGGCCCCGCGACAGCCCTGGAACGGGCCGTCGCCGCGCACATCGCACCTGCCCCCGATCCGCTCTCGTGGACGCTCGCCCAGCAGCCGCTCGCGCGAGCGCTGGGCACCCTGGCCCCTCTTGTCCTCGACTGCGCTGAGCAGGGCGACCAGGTCGCCTTCGAGATCGCCGCCGAGGCCCTGCGGCTGCTCACTGCATCGGCCGTGGCCGCCTCCGCGTCGGCTCGCGAGGTGGCGCTGCACGGCGGACTGACCGGGCATCCGTGGTTCCGCGCGAGACTCGACGACTCCCTCTCGGACGCCGGTCGCCGCGTCGCGTCGCCGATGGGGGATGCTCTGACCGGCGCTCGACTTCTGACGACCCGCCACGATCTCCCCCACGAAAGGTTCGTGCACCGTGCCGAATGATGACAGCTCGCTCACCGCGCTTCTCGGGCTGCTCTCGACCCTCACCACCGAGGCAGCCGCGCCCGAACGAGGCGACCTCGACGTGCTCAGCACCGAAGAGCTCGTGCGCAGCATGAATGCCGAGGATCGCCGGGTTCCCGAGGCGGTCGCCGTGCGGGCGACCGAGATCGCCGCCGCCGTCGACGGCATCGTCGATCGCTTCCGTCGGGGCGGGCGCCTCATCTACATCGGCGCGGGCACGGCAGGGCGCATCGGCGTGCTCGACGCCAGCGAGTGCCCGCCGACCTTCGGCACCGATCCGTCGATGGTGGTCGGGCTGATCGCGGGAGGCGAGACGGCCATCCGGTCTGCCGTGGAGGACGCCGAAGACGACGATGAGGCCGCGGAGGCGTCGCTGCGCGGCCTGAACCTCTCCCCCGACGACACGGTCGTCGGGATCTCGGCATCCGGTCGCACCCCCTATGTCGTCGGCGGCCTGACCTTCGCTCGGGGTATGGGCGCGCTCACCGTGGCGATCGCCTCGAACGCCGACTCGGCGATCGGCGCTGCGGCGGAGATCGCGATCGAGGTCGTCACCGGGCCGGAGTTCGTCTCGGGCTCCACCCGCCTGAAGGCCGGCACGGCGCAGAAGCTCGTGGTCAACATGCTCAGCACGCTCTCGATGATCAAGCTGGGCAAGACGTACCGGGGCGTCATGGTCGACCTGGTCGCAACCAACGAGAAGCTGCGCGCCAGGTCGATCAGCACGGTCTCGCGCCTGGCCGGGGTCGAGGTCGACGAGGCGATGACCGCGCTCGACGCGGCGGGCGGCTCCGTGAAGCTGGCGCTGCTCATGCTCGCGACCGGCGCTTCGGCCGCGGCTGCGGCCGACGCACTGCAGCGCACCGACGGCATCCTGCGAGACGCCATCACCGCTCTCGGCTGAAGGGGGCGGCAGGGACGCGCTATTCGCCGACCCGCAGCACGCTCAGCCGCATGTCGAGCTCCTCGATGCGATCCGCGTCTTCGCGCTCGATGGCGAGACGTCTCAGATGCTGGAGCTTGGCGATCTCGTCGGCTCGGGTGGCGGTGCCGTCGTGCAGCCGCTCGACGAGCGCCTCGTCGAGGCCGCTCAGGTCTTCTGCGTTCTGCTCGCTCATATCCGAACTCTAGTCACGCCCTCGGTCGAATCCGAGGGCAGAAGAGCAGTCTTGCGCGACAGATAATTTCCTCGGTTCTTTGCCCACCGAATCGACGAAGGTTCCCTCCTTCCTCCACATAGAGTCGCCTCATGGTTGAGACCGTCACCACCACTGAGGCGACGACGCGTTCGGTGCGCGCCGCGTACTTCGTCTCCGACAGCACGGGCATCACCGCCGAGACCCTGGGCAACGCCCTGCTGGCCAACTTCCCGGGCATGGTCTTCGTCAAGCACACGGTGCCGTTCGTCGACTCGGTCGACACCGCGACCACCGTCGCCGGCCAGATCGCGCAGGATGCCGCGAACGGTCTCGAGCCGCTCGTGTTCACCACGGCGAAGAACCTCGCTGTGCGCACCGTGCTCACCGACGTGCCCGCGACGCACATCGACCTGCTCAGCGGCCATCTCAGCGAGCTCGCCGAGGCCCTGGGCACCCTGCCGTCCGAGCAGCTCGGCCAGTTCCACACGCTGGGGGACGCGACCGAGTACTTCGCCCGCATGCGCGCCGTCGAGTACGCGATCGAACACGACGACGGACAGAGCAGCCGCGCACTCGACCTCGCCGACGTGATCATCGTCGCCCCGAGTCGCTGCGGCAAGACGCCGACGACGATGTACCTCGCCCTGCAGTACGGCCTGCTCGTCGCCAACTACCCGCTCACCGACGACGACTTCCCCACCGACGGCCTCCCGCCGCTCGTCGCGCCCTACTCCGCACGCTGCTTCGGGCTCACCACCACGCCACTTCGGCTCAGCCAGGTGCGGCACGAGCGCCGACCCGACTCGCGCTACTCGAGCCTCGCGCAGTGCACCACCGAGCTGCGGCGGGCAGAGAAGCTGTACGCCCGCAACGGCATCCCGTTCCTCAACTCCTCGACGAAGAGCGTCGAGGAGATGTCCGCAGTGATCCTGCAAACCCTCGGCCTTCGCCGCTGACCAAGACGAAAGAGCTCATCGTGACCAACATCCTCTGGTTCGATCAGATCGGAATGGCCGATCTTCCCCAGGTCGGCGGCAAGAACGCCTCCCTCGGCGAGATGATCTCGAATCTCGCCGAACTCGGCGTGCGCGTGCCCGGCGGCTTCGCGACGACCGCAGACGCCTACCGGCGCTTTCTCGCTCACGACGGGCTGCGCGAGCGCATCCGCGACGCGATCGCCGGGCTCGACGCCGACGACGTGACGCGGCTCGCGCTGGTCGGCACCGAGATCCGCGGCTGGATCATCGAGCACCCGCTGCCCGGCGACCTCGAGCGAGACATCCGCGACGCGTACGACCAGCTCGTGGCGAAGGATGCCGAGCCCGACCGCGTCACCTGGGCCGTCCGCTCCTCTGCGACGGCGGAGGATCTTCCGGATGCTTCGTTCGCCGGCCAGCAGGAGACCTTCCTCAACATCGGCGGGATCGAGAACGTGCTGACCGCGATCCGCAGCGTGTACGCCTCGCTGTACAACGACCGTGCCATCGCGTACCGCGTGCACCATGGCTTCGATCACGACGAGGTCGCCCTCTCGGCCGGCGTGCAGCGCATGGTGCGCTCGGACATCGGCTCGTCGGGCGTGATGTTCACCATCGACACCGAATCCGGCTTCGACGACGCCGTGTTCGTCACCAGCTCGTACGGTCTGGGGGAGGCCGTCGTGCAGGGCGCCGTGAACCCCGACGAGTTCTACGTCTCGAAGCCGGCGCTGCGCGCCGGGCGGCCCGCCATCCTCAAGCGATCGGTCGGCGAGAAGGCGATCGCCATGCGCTACACCGACAGCAGGGAGGCAGGGGCCAGCACCGCATTCGTCGACGTGCCCGTCGCGGATCGCCCGCTGTTCTCGATCACCGACACCGAGCTCACCGAGCTCGCCCGACACGCGCTCGTGATCGAGGAGCACTACGGCCGCCCGATGGACATCGAGTGGGGCAAGGACGGCGTCGACGGCCGGCTGTACATCCTGCAGGCGCGTCCTGAGACAGTCGTGTCGCGGGCGTCGTCCACGGTCATGCGCCGCTTCCGCCTGCAGGAGAAGGGGCCGGTAGCCGTCGAGGGTCGCGCGATCGGGCAGCGGATCGGCGCAGGTCCGGTGCGCGTGCTGCGTGATGCGACGCAGATGAGCGAGTTCCAGACCGGCGATGTGCTCGTCGCCGACATGACCGATCCCGATTGGGAGCCGATCATGAAGCGCGCATCGGCCATCGTGACCAACCGCGGCGGCCGCACCTGCCATGCCGCGATCATCGCCCGCGAACTCGGCATCCCCGCCGTGGTCGGAACCGGCGGCGCGACGCGGGTACTCACCGACGGTCAGCCGGTCACCGTCTCGTGCGCCGAGGGCGACACGGGTGTCGTCTACGAGGGCATCCTGCCTTTCGCCGAGGAGGAGACGGCTCTCGACAGCATGCCGGAGGCGCCGGTCAAGATCATGATGAACGTCGGAACGCCCGATCAGGCCTTCTCGTTCTCGCGACTGCCGCACCGCGGGGTCGGCCTCGCGCGGCTGGAGTTCATCATCAACCGGCAGATCGGCATCCACCCGCGCGCCCTGCTCGAGCACGACGCCCTACCCGACGACCTTCGTCGGCAGGTGGACGCCCGCATCGCCGCCTACCCGTCACCGCGCGACTACTTCGTACAGCGGGTCGCGGAAGGCGTCTCGATGCTCGCCGCCGCGTTCGCGCCGGAGCCGGTCATCGTGCGGATGAGCGATTTCAAGTCGAACGAGTACGCCAATCTCATCGGCGGCGAGCGCTACGAGCCGCACGAGGAGAACCCGATGATCGGGTACCGCGGCGCTTCGCGGTACATCTCGCCCGACTTCCGTGAGTGCTTCGAGATGGAATGCGAGGCGCTGAAGTTCGTGCGCGACGAGATGGGCTTCACCAACGTGCAGGTGATGGTGCCGTTCGTGCGCACCGTCGCCGAAGGGCAGGCGGTCGTCGAGCTGCTCGCCGAGAACGGTCTGCGCCGCGGAGAGAACGGCCTGAAGGTCGTGATGATGTGCGAGGTGCCCACCAACGCGCTGCTGGCCGACGACTACCTCGAGCACTTCGACGGATTCTCGATCGGCTCGAACGACATGACCCAGCTGACGCTCGGCCTCGACCGCGACAGCGCCCTGGTCGCAGACACCTTCGACGAGCGCGATCCCGCCGTGCTCAAGCTGCTGTCGATGGCGATCGAGGCGTGCCGCCGGCAGGGCAAGTACGTGGGGATCTGCGGTCAGGGCCCGAGTGATCACCCCGAGCTCGCGGAGTGGCTGGTCGAACAGGGCATCGAATCGGTCTCACTGAACCCCGACACCGTCGTCGAGACCTGGCTGCGGCTGGCACGACTGCAGAGCGTGGAGGCGTGATCCTACCGCGCCGGGCGTGACATGCGGCGAAACAAGGGTGCGTATTGTGTATCCCCGGGGGGCCTTCGGCCCCTCCCTCAGCACAGTCGACTACGGTTCAGAAGGAGCGCGTCCGCGCTCCTCGAACGAATGCAGGTGCCTCAATGCCATATCGCGATCGGACCACCGTGGAGAGCTGGGTCGACGAGTACATCGAGTCGCACAGCGCTGACTCGCTGGGCGTCGCGGTGCTCGACAAGAACTTCGAGGCGGGCCCCGATTCCGGGATAGTGGTCGTCACGCTGCGCACGGCCAGCACGATCACCTTCCTGCACCCCGAGATCCGTCGGGGATCACCGATCTGGATCGTCACCTTCGAGGAGCGCAACGAGACGCTCGATCTCGACGACGTGGCGCTTCGCCAGCTCGCGGAAGACCTCACCGCGCTCACCGAGCTGCGGACGTTCCTGCAGCAGAAGACCGACGCGGTCGTGCTCGCGCACTGACCGCGGCGATCAGGCCGGGAAGACGGTGAGCAGCGCGCCGAATGCGGCGGTGACGCCTGCCACCAGGCCCGCCGATGCGGCGATGGGGTGCACGATGCGGCCGACCCGACGATCGCGCATGCGCGCATTCTCGGGCTTCCACGACAGCACTGCCGTCTTCGCTGCGGAGAGCTCGGCGTAGCGGCCGATCGGGGCGCTCGTCGCGTCGAACGCGACGAAGTGCCCGTCCGGCGTCGTGTCGACGGATCCGACGTACTCGCCGGCCTTCGAGGCGACGTAGAAACCGGTGTCGACCTTGCTCCACGTCACCGATCGCGGCACGATCGTGGCGGTCGGCGCCTGCGGCAGAGCGGAAGCGAGCGGAGCGTCGGGGGCGACCGGGTTGTACAGGCGGCCGGCGGGGTGATCTGCGATGGTCATGCCACACGCGCCAGTGCAGGGGTGCGGACGTCGAGCTCGGAGATCTCGCGCTCGGCGACCTGGTCGCAGAGATCGATGACGACGCCTGCGGACGAGTTCGCCTGGTCGGCGAGCTGCTGCAGGTAGCTGCGATCCAGCTGCTTGGCGGCCTCGGCATCCATCTTGAACTGCAGCGGGATGGAGCAGTGCAGCCAGATGCTGGACCGCTCGACGCTGCCGTCGGTGAGGCGGTCCCACGAGAGCGAGAAGCTCTCGTTGCGCCGCAGCTTGGTCGAGACGAGAACCTTCAGGTGAGCGAGGATGCGATCCGGCATCTCGATTGCTTCGCCGGTGGCTCCGTAGTGCAGCGTGCCCATTTCAACTCCTCAGGTCAGGGGATCCGATGTAGGAAAACTTACTCAGGTCAAAACTAGTTTGTCAAACTACATATCTGCCACGCTTCATGGTTTGTTATACTCGAGTTCAGGAGGTGGCTATGAGCGTTCAGATCGATGCCGCGACGGAGATCATCGATGCCCTTCGGCAGTACCAAGAGGCCGACAGTGCGATGCACGCGCGTGCCCGTCAGGCGTCGTCGATGTCCGACAACGAGATCCGCATCATCCAGTTCCTCCTGACCGCCGCGGGCAACAATCACACCGTCACCCCCACCGCGCTGTCGAAGCACCTCGGCGTGACATCCGCGTCGATGACCGCGCTGCTCGACCGTCTCGAACGGGCGGGCGCCATCGAGCGCGTGCGGCACCCCTCAGATCGACGAAGCCTCGTGATCACCGCGACGCCGTTCGCAGAGCAGACTGTCGGTGCGCCGGTGGTCGCCTTCCAGCAGGCCACTCAGGAGATCGCGGCCGACCTCACCGAAGACGAGCAGGCAGCCGTCGTCCGCTTCCTTCGCCGACTCACCAGCGCAGTCGACCAGGCGAGCCGCACCGTCGGCGGCTGAGAGCAATAAGCCGCGTCAGGCCTTCAGCGCCTCGGCGATGCGCAGCACGGCCTCGCGGATGATCGGGCGCGGGGTGGCGAACACGAATCGCGTGCAGCCGATCGCGGCCTGACCGCACAGCGCACCATCTGTCATCGACACCGCGGCGTTCTCTCGGAACCACGTGCCGAGGTCGGCATCCGCGCCGAGTTCGGCCGAGAGCCGGGTGCCGCGGAAGTCGAGCAGGGCGATGTACGTGCCCTCGGGCACCGTGACTCGCACATCGGGAAGGTGCTCGGCCACCAGGTCAGCGAGCAGTCGGCGACTGCCGTCGAGGTACTCGGTCACCTCGGCCAGCCACTGCGCACCGCCGGTGTAGGCGGCGAGCTGCGCGATCACTCCGATCGTCGCCGTGCCGTGACCGGCCCAGCCGCCGTCGGCATCCCACGCCTGGCGGGTCTCGTCGTTCGACAGGATCAGCTGCGCGCATTTGAACCCGGCGAGGTTCCACGCCTTCGACGCCGAAGTCGCCGTGAGCGTGTGCGCGGCCGCGGCATCCGACACCGACGCGTACGGGATGTGCCGAGCCGGCTCGTAGACCAGCGGAGCGTGGATCTCGTCGGAGAACACCCTGCCGCCGGCATCCGCCACCGTCTGAGCGATCGCGAGCAGCTCTTCCCTGGTCGCCACCGTCCCCAGCGGGTTGTGCGGGTTGCAGAGCACGAGCAGCTCACCACCGTCGGCGAACGCGGACGCGACCGCCTCGAGATCCATCGTCCAGCGCCCGTCGACCTCGAGGCTGGGCACCTCGATCACGCGGCGTCCGTGCCGCAGCGGCACATCGAGGAACGGCATGTACGCCGGCGTCGGCACGATGACCGCGGCTCCCGGCTCGGTGTACGTGGTGATCGCGAACTCGTATGCCGCGATCACGTCGGCGACCAGCCGCACGTCGTCGCTCGGCACCGCCCAGCCGTACCGGTCGGCGTACCAGTCGGCGACCGCCTGCTGCAGCGCGCGGGCGGTGGGCACGGGCAGGTACCCGGTGAACCCGGCCTGCAGCGCATCGACGACGGCGTCCGAGATCGCCGGGGCCACGCCGAAGTCCATCTCGGCGATGAACGTGCCGATGGTGTCGGGGAAGCGGGTCCACTTCACGCTTCCCGCCTGCCGCAGATCGGCCTCGGTGATCGCGTCGTACGGGTGCATGGCGGCGGGATCGGCGAGGCTCATGCATCCATTCTGCTGTGCTCCCGCGACACCGTGGGCAGCCGTCGCCGCGCGACGTCACACGACGCTACAGCCAGCCCTTGCGCTTGAAGGCGAGATAGAGGGCGCCGCCGAGTGCCGCCATCGCCGCGATGGACAGCGGGTAGCCGTACGGCCAGTCCAGTTCGGGCATGTCGCGGAAGTTCATGCCGTAGATCGAGCCGATCAGCGTCGGCGCGAACAGGATCGCCGCCCAGGCCGAGATCCGCTTCATCTGGTCGCCCTGGCGGATGCTCTCCTCGGTCATCCGCCGCATCTCCTCGTTCTGCCTGCGCGCCACGATCGTCGACTCGACGGTGAGCGCGTTCTCGAGCACCGCCCGGAACGTGGCCGCCCGGTCGGCGACCCTGATCGCGTGGTCGTGCACGTCTCGGAGGCGACGCTGCAGCTCGGCATCCGCTCCCCGCCTCTCACCCTCGCGCAGCAGGCCGCCGACGATGTCCGTCAGCGGCTGCGCCGCGCGCTGGAACTCGAGCACCTCACGGGAGAGCTCGTAGATGCGCTGCGTGGCGTCGACGTCATCGACGAACAGCTGATTCTCGATCTCGTCGATGTCGTTCTCGAGCCCGACGAGAACCGGCGCGTACCTGTCGACGACCTCGTCGAGGATCGCGTACAGCACCGCCTCAGGCCCATGCGCGAGCAGCTCGGGGTCGTTCTCCAGGCGCCGACGCACATGCCCCAGGTCGGGCTCCTCGGCGTGCCGGACGGTGACGACGAAGTCGCGTCCGACGAACACGTGCACCTCGCCGAACTCCACCTCCTCCTCGGCGTCGAGGTATCTGGCGGGACGGAGCACGACGAAGAGGTGGTCCTCGTAGTGCTCGAGCTTGGGCCGCTGGTGGCCGCGGAGGGCGTCTTCGACCGCGAGCTCGTGCAGTCGGAATTCAGCGGCGACGACCTGCAGCTCGTCGGCGTCCGGTCGGTAGAGGCCGATCCAGCCCATCCCGCCGCGCTCGCGCATCAGCTCGAACGTCTCGTCGATGCTGTCGGGATTCGCCGTGCGCGTGCCGCCGACGTAGATGCCGTTGTCGACGATCGCCATGCCATGCCTCCTGTATGCCCCGGTCGGGCGCTGTCGCCGAACGTATCACCGCGAGCGGGCCCCGCCGATGCACGACGGGGCCCGGTCCGGCAGTCGGTGTCAGCGCTTGCGCCGCACCGCGATCACGATGGCCGTGACGATGGCGGCGAGCAGAACCACGCCGAGTCCGATCAGCAGCGGCCACGGCATCGAGTCATCGGACTGCTGCGCCGGCTGCGCCGCGTCGGAGGGCGGGTCGGTCGGCTCTGCCGCGGCCGTCTCGCTCGGGGTCGCGCTCGGCTCGGCGGATGCCTCGGGGAGGGTGAGCGAGAACCCGTACTCCCCCGACGTCGGGTGCCCGTCGCTGGAGACGACCTGCCAGGTCACCGTGTAGGCGCCGCCCGGCATCCCCTCGGCCAGCGGAACCGTGACGGTGTCGGCGGCGACCACGGGGGGCCCTGCGACCCAGTCCTCACCGGATTCGTCGATGACGGTCATGGCGGTGCCGCTGTTCTCGTCGAGCGACAGCAGCGTGTTCGAGAAGGTGAGGACGACCTCGGCCGGCGCGGCGGTCAGCTGCGAGTCGGCTGCCGGTGTGCTCGAGACGATGGTGTCGTGAGCCGACGCCGGCGCGGCGACGGCGAGTGCGGCGACCGTCGCCACGGCGACGGCTGCGATGGTGGTGCGGATGCGGAACATGGGAGACCTCTTTCTGGATGCCGCGAAGCGGCGAGTCATCGGGACGGGCGCGCCGCGCCCACGCGGCCCTGGGGGGGCCGCACTGGATCAGATGACGGGAAGAGGCGGGCCGCGACGGCGAAGGGTCGACAGGCGCGGCTCGGTGCGACGCGGGGCCGAGAGCACTGCCCAGCGTGGCCGGGCCGGGGCGCCGGGAGGCAACGGCGCGGCGGCGACGATGCGCGTCAGCCACCGCGTGACGGAGGAGGCAACCGCCGCGAGCGCCTGGAGCAGGCGTTCACCGCGGTGCAGGGCGACCACGGTGATCAGAGCGGCGATGCCGTGTGCGAGCCACATGCCGGCGTCTTCGTGAACGACCGCGCTGCTCCCGGCGGGGAGCATCAGCGGACCGTGCACGTGCGGCGCGATGCCCCCGCGCGGTGCGATCGCCCCGAGCACGAACAGGGCGTGGAACAGCGCCTGAGACACCACCACCGAGAACGTCAGCCGGATGGCCGACAGCCGGATGCCGCTCAGCAGCGTGCACACCATGAACGACAGCAGCCACGGTACGCCGATGCCGAGCATCCCCGGCATCTGACCGCCGACCCAGACGTGGGAGACGAGGGCGACGAAGGTCGAGATCGACGCGCCCGCGAAGCCGCGGAGGAGCCGAGATCTACCAGACGTGCGCACCCGTCGATCCTTTCACGGAATGGGTGGCACGTCGGCGTCGATGATGCCGCGGGGCCGGCGCTGCCGCCCTGCCCACACCGCACCGGCGCTGGCGAGCAGGTCGCCTCGGACGGTGGCGCGGCTCACTCCGCGGCGGGCGGCGCGCAGATCGCAGCATCCGCGATGCTCTGCGCGTACTGCTCAGCCGTGAAGGGCAGCCCGAACTCCGGCGCGGTCTGCCCCTCGGCCGCGGGGGCCTTCGAGGCGATCGCCGCGAGCTGCCAGGCGAGGTACGCCGCCATCGATCCGCCGGCGGACGAGCCGTTGAGTGTGACCGCCACGGTGAACCCCGTGGCCGGGTCGGAGTACGCCGCCGTCGCGTAGCCGGGCACCCAGCCGTGCTGTCCGACCATCGACCCCACGAGGTAGCCGCCGCCCGTCGCCTGGTACCAGGTGGGCGCATCGGCGCTGACCGGAAGGGGAGCGCCGAAGCGCGCCGGTTCTGCGTTCTTCGGCCGCAGCGCCTGACGTGCCTCGGCCTGTGCGTAGCGTCCGAGATCGGTGATGGTCGACACCACGCCCGAGTCGGTGAAGCCGATGCTCGACGAGCTCTTGGTGATGTCGACGGGCGCGGCGCAGTCGTAGCCGCCGCCTTCGGCTGCGGGCAGGAAGGTGCCCTTGAGCGCGGGCGAGGGGGTGGGCTCGGCCGACTCGCGCGACGGAAGCGAGGTGGAGGCGAGATCGAGGGGCGTGGTGACGTACTTCGCGATCAGCTCTGCCGCGCTGCGTCCGGAGATGCGCTCCAGAGCCATGCCCAGCATGAGGTATCCGGCATCGGACTCGCGGTACTCGGTGTGCGCCGGAGTGCGTCCGGTGCCCAGCCCGAAGCTCGCCAGCTGCATGGGCGCCCATTCCCGACCCGGGGTGTTCAGCCAGTAGGGCTTCACCACGGCTTCGGACGATCCGACGCCGCTGGTGCCGTTACAGAGGTCGAGCAGCGTGATGTCGGCGAGGTCGGCGACACCCGAGACGTACTTGGGCACCGGGGCGTCGAGCTCGACCTCGCCGGCGTCGGCCATGCCGTAGAGCACGTCGCAGGTCATCAGCCGCGTCACGTCGGCGACTCGGAACGACATGTCGGCGGTCACCTCGGCGCCCTCCGGGCCCTGCGTGCCCAGGCCGGCGACCCACTGGCCGCTCCATGGCACCCAGACTCCGACGATCGCGCCAGACGAACCGCTCGCGGCGATCGCCTGCTCGACGGCGGCCTGCAGCTGTCCGGTCATGTCTTCGGGCAGTGTCGCGTCGACCTGCGCGGGGGGCGTGTAGCTGAACTCGGAATCCGACCCGGTGCAGCCGGTCAGTGCGAGGGCCAGGGCGAGCGCGCCGCCCACGGCAGCGCGCACGCGGCGCGACGAACGAAGATGCATAGGACACTCCCGGGGATGGACTCTCCGAGTCTAGGGCGACGAGACTGAAAGGCCGCCCGTCACGGCATCCGGATGCCCTTTTCGGTCTTCGGGTTCGTCTCGGCGCTTCCGGCTCTCTCGGCCTGACGGGCCTCCCACGATTCGCGCATGAACCGGCGCACGTCCTCGTCGACGCGGATGTCGCTCGGCCGCAGCGGCCGCGAGAGGTAGAGCCCCTCGAGCGAGGTGAGTCGGGAGAGTGCGACGTACGTCTGCCCCGGCGCGAAGGCGCCCGAACCGAGATCGACGACCGCGCGGTCATACGTCTTGCCCTGGGACTTGTGGATGGTGACCGCCCAGGCCAGGCGCAGCGGGAACTGCGTGAACTCCGCGGCGACCTCGCGGGTCAGGGTCTTGGTGCCCGGGTTGTAGGCGTAGCGGAATCTCTCCCACACCGCCGGCTCGACATCGAATTCGTCGCCGTCCACCTCGACCCGCACGGTGCCGCCGAGGATGCGCGTCACCGTGCCGATCGACCCGTTCACCCACCGTGGCGGCTCGCCCTGCATCGAGACGTCGTTGCGCAGGAACATCACCTGTGCGCCCACCTTCAGCTTCAGCTCGGCGTCAGCGGGATAGTTCGCCTCGCCGCGCCCGAAGTCGCCCGAGACCTCGGCGTGCGCGGTCTGCTCGCGGCCGGGGAGCGCCGCGAGATGACGCCGGTTGATGCTGTTCACGATGTCGTTGCGCGTCGCGAGCGTGATGATGGGCACTTCGCCCGGCTCGGGCTCGGGCGGGGTTCGCGCGCCCTTCTCGTTGAGCACGCCGGCGATGTCGGCGGTGACGCGTCCGTAGCGCACGGCGTTCAGCATCGCCTTGAAGCCGTCGTCGGACTGACGGTGGATGTGCACCAGCTCGTGCACGTGCAGCTTCGCGCCATAGGTGCCGATGTCGAGCATGCCGCCGCCGTCGTCCCGTCCGCCGGTCCACACCTTCGCGTCGAAGAACCAGAACGAGCGGTAGTGATCCTGGATGTAGCGCAGCTCGTCGCCGCGGGGCGGCACCGGCGCGAGCTGGTAGGGATCGCCGAACATGACGATCTGCACTCCTCCGAACGGGATGCCGCGCTTGCCGCGCGCCTGCCGCAGAGACCGGTCGATGGCATCCATCAGGTCGGCATTGACCATCGAGATTTCATCGATGACGAGTGTCTCGATGGCATTGAGCAGGCGCCGGGTCGCGTCGGACTGCTCGATCTCGCTCTCGGCGATGAGTCCGATCGGCAGGCGGAACAGCGAGTGGATCGTCTGCCCCTCGACATTCAGTGCCGCGACTCCGGTCGGCGCGCAGATCGCGATCTGCTTCTTGGTGTTCCACGCGAAGTGCTGCAGCAGCGTCGACTTGCCCGTGCCCGCGCGGCCCGTCACGAAGACGTGCTCGTCGGTGTCCTCGATGAGTCGGAACAGCGCGTGCTGTTCTTCGGAGAGGGCGACGGACACGCCCCCTATGTTAAGTGCACCACGGCTTCGTACGGCATCGTCCCAGGGCCGACTGCCTAGACTTGCGCCATGATGCAGGGGCGGGTGTCACCGGGGCGAGCGCGCCCGCGCGCGCGTTCCCGCCTGCGATCCGATCTCACCCTGCTCGCCGTCATCGGCGTGCTGCTGTTCGCCGCGATCGCGGCCGGCGGCATGTCGCTGTACCAGTCGTTCTACAGCCCCTCCGCCTTCGTGCAGCGGTACATGGATCTGCTCTCGAGCGGGCGCGCCGTCGAGGCGCTGCGGGTGCCCGGCGTCTCGCTCGACCTCGCTGTGCTGCAGGAGGCCGACATCGACCCATCCGCCTCCGAGGCTCTGCTGCGCCGAGCGGCTCTCGCCCCGCTCACCGACGTGACGGTCACCGAGAAGGGCTCGAAGGACGGCGTGCACGAGATCGTCGTCGACTACCGTGCCGGCGGGGTCAGCGGCACCTCGGCTTTCACCGTCGCGCAGGACGGCTGGGTCGGCGTCACCCCGAACTGGCGATTCACCACCAGCCCGCTGGCCGAGATCGAGCTCACCGTGCGCGGAGCCGATGTCTTCGCCGTCAACGGCTTCGCGATCGACCGGCGGCAGGTCTCGGTGGACGGCGCCGAGGCCGCTCCCCTCGACCCGCTCCACCTGCTCGTGTTCACGCCGGGCAGGTACTCGGTGACCGTCGACACGGCGATCTCGTCTACGCCGGGTGTGAGCGTGCTCGCCGACAAGGCGCTGGCCCGCACGCCCATCGACGTCCAGGCTCAGCCGACCGAGAAGTTCGTCGAGGTGGTGCAGCAGCAGGTCGAGCAGTTCCTCACCGAATGCGCCACGCAGGAGGTGCTGCAGCCCACCCGGTGCCCGTTCGGTCTGCAGCTGCACAACCGGCTGGCGCCGGACACCGTGCCGAAGTGGTCGATCACCACGCAGCCCGTGGTCAGCCTCGTGCCCGACGGCGGCGCCTGGGCTCTGCCGCCCACCGACGCGATGGCGCACATCGAGGTGAAGATCCAGTCGCTGTTCGACGGCACCGTGCGCAAGGTGTCGCAGGATGTTCCCTTCCAGGTCAACGGCACCGCGACGGTGCTGCCCGACGGATCGGTGTCGATCCGGGTCGGGTCGCCGAACGGCGGTCAGCCGACGCTCGAGGACTGATCGCTCAGCGCACGCTGTCGCGCTCGGCCATGCGCGCGAGCCGCGCGTTGTACTCCTCCAGCTCGGCGTCCCCGGTGCGGTCGGCGTGCCGGTCACGGCGACGCTGCAGCCTGACATCAGATCTCGACCACTGGATCGCGACCGTCACCGCCAGGATCAGCGTGGGGATCTCACCGACCGACCACGCGATGCCACCGCCGATGTACTGATCCTCCATCGGCGTCGGCCCCCAGGTGCGACCCATCGCTCCGAACCACTCGGCGACGAACAGTCCCGACTGCATCATGATCGCCATGCCGAAGAACGCGTGCGTCGCCATCACCGCGATCAGGGTGATGAGCCGGCCCGCGTACGGCAGCCGGTACGGGATCGGATCCACACCGATCAGGGTCATCGCGAAGAGGTAGCCCGAGATGAGGAAGTGGATGATCATCCACTCGTGACCGAGGTGGTCGTACATCGCCCAGCGCACGAGGTCGGTGAAGTAGAACGCCCACAGCGACACGGCGAAGATCCCGGCGGCGACGAAGGGATGCGTGATGAACCGCGAGTACGGCGAATGCACCGCCCAGAGGATCCACTCCCGACCGCCGCGGGTGCCGTCGTCGCGCTTGTGGATGCTGCGCAGCGCCAGTGTGATCGGGGCGCCAGCGACGAGCAGCACCGGGATCGCCATGCTGAGCAGCATGTGCCCCGCCATGTGCACGCTGAACAGGTAGTCCTGGTACGCGTTGATCGGACCGCTCGTCACCCACAGCAGCAGCGCCAGGCCGAGCATCCAGAAGATCGTGCGGTGCACCGGCCAGGCATCCCCCCGGCGGCGCAGCCGGACGATCCCGACGATGTAGAGGAAGACTCCGAAGCCGACGGCGGCGATCCACAGCACGTCGAGGTCGAACGAGGTGAACCAGCGATCGAGGGTCAGCTCGGGCGGCAGCGGCTCCCGGGTGAGCCGCTGCGCCGGCGTCTGCACTGCCGGGGCCTGCTCGCCGAGCGGCGGAGGCGTGCGGGCGAGGGCGGCGGCGGCACCTGAGGCGATGCCCATCAGCGCGAGCTCGCCGAGGATCAGCGACCAGAATGCGCGCTTCTGGCGCGTGCCGGCGAGATTCGGGATGAGCCGGCGGCGGTACCAGGCGCCGAACAGGCCGAGGCCGACGAGGGCGACCGCCTTGGCGATGACGATCAGGCCGTACGGCGAGAGCAGCTCGCTCCACTCCCCCAGCGCGACGACCGTGCGCGCGACGCCCGAGAACGCCACGACAGCGAACGCCGCGAGCGCGAGAGACGAGTAGCGCGCGACGAGCACGGGGAGGTCGATCCGGGCATCCGTCTTCGGCGTCTTCGACTGAGGGGCACTGTCGACCTGCCGGAGGATCACGAGCAGCAGCAGACCGCCCACCCACACCGCCGCGCCGATCGTGTGCAGCAGGATCGCGTTCACGGCGACGGTGTGACCGGCGACGTCACCCGAGTGACCCTGCGTGGCCATGGGCAGGAACGATGCGGCGGCGAGCACCGCCGTGAGCATCGTGCCGGTCCAGCTGCGCCATCCGAACAGCAGCAGGGTGATCACGGCGCCCATCAGCGTGGTGATCAGCCAGGCCTGCCCGAGGGGCAGCTCGAGCAGATAGCGGCCGAACTGCTCACCGAAGCCGCGATCGGCGGTGAGCTTCGGGTTGAAGGCCGCCATGAACGTGAGGAAGGCGGTGATCCCCGACCCGATCGTGAAGACGGCAGCTCCCACGGATGCCGTGTCGATCGCGAGCTCGAACGGGCGGGTGCCCGCGCGCAGGCCGAACAGCGCGAGCACGAGTGAGCCCAGCATCGCTGCGGCGCCGAGGTTGGCGACGAGCTTCACGGCCGGCAGGCCCCACATGACGATGGGCCCCGGATCGAGCAGCTTGGGGGGCACCGCGCCGCCGCCGACGAGCAGGGCGGCGATGAGGCCGGCGGCCCCGCTGACGACGAGGATCGCCAGGCCAGCGAGACGGTACGGGTTCACCCTTCCAGCCTACGGCCGATACGACGGAAGGCCGCCCCCGGAGGGACGGCCTTCACGTACGGCGAGCGGTCTTACTTGACGGCTGCCTTCAGCTTGGAGCCAGCGGTGACCTTGACGCGCTTGCCGGCCGGGATCTTGATCTCGGCGCCGGTCTGCGGGTTGCGGCCGGTGCGAGCGGCGGTGTCGACCTGCTCGAACGCGATCCAGCCCGGGATCGAGACCTTGCTGCCCTTGGCAACGGCGTCCGAGACGGTGGTGAACAGCGAGTCGAGCACGCGCGAGACGGTGGCCTGGCTCTCGCCGGTGGCGGAAGCGATGCTCGCGACGAGCTCGGTCTTGGTGATGGACTTGTCAGCCATGTCACTCCTCCAGCGACGAAGGTCCGTCGCATCGTGTTGATTTCGAGGGAGAGACCCCCGTCGGTCGTTCGACCGCCTCGAATGTACCAACCAGCGCACGGCATTCCGCGTCATTTCGCGGGTTTTGGCGCGATTTCCCGGCGATTTCGGTCACTTTGGTCACTTCAGTCACAGATCCGGCCCTGCGGCGGCGTCTCGGGCGGACTCGAAATGCACGTGATGCGCGCGGGGCGGGGATGCGAAAGGGGCGAGGATCCGAAGATCCTCGCCCCTCACAACCCTTCGACGAGCTCAGGGGATGCTTACCAGCTCGACTTGGTGATGCCGGGCAGCTCGCCGCGGTGAGCCATGTCACGGAAGCGGACACGCGAGATGCCGAACTTCGTGAGCACGCCACGGGGGCGGCCGTCGATGGCGTCGCGCGAGCGGACGCGGATCGGCGACGCGTTGCGCGGCAGCTTCTGCAGGCCGACGCGTGCGGCCTCGCGGGCCTCGTCGGTGGCGTTCGGGTCGACCAGGGTCTTCTTCAGCTCGGCGCGACGCTCGGCGTAGCGCTCGACGATGACCTTGCGCTGCTCGTTGCGAGCGATCTTGCTCTTCTTCGCCATGATTAACGCTCCTCGCGGAATTCGACGTGCTTGCGAACGACCGGGTCGTACTTCTTCAGCACGAGGCGGTCCGGGGTGTTGCGGCGGTTCTTCTTGGTCACGTAGGTGTAACCGGTGCCCGCCGTCGAGCGCAGCTTGATGATCGGACGGATGTCCTGAGCCTTCTTGGCCATTAGAGCTTCACACCCTTCGCCTTGAGGCCCGCGACGACCTTCTCGATACCGCGAGCGTCGATCACCTTGATGCCCTTGGCGGACACGTTCAGGGTGACCTTACGACCGAGCGACGGCACGTAGTAGGTCTTCTTCTGCACGTTCGGGTCGAAGCGACGCTTCGTCCGGCGGTGCGAGTGCGAGATGTTGTGACCGAAGCCGGGAACAGCACCGGTCACCTGGCACACTGCTGCCATGTTGTGACTCCTTCATTACCGTGAGGCCGGACGGCCTCACCCAAGATCCCTTGTCTGCATCCCACCCGCAGGCACGGCTCCGGCCCCATGACAGGGCTCGAGACCGAGAAGAGGGAAACGGGATACGAACTGCGCACAGGAGTGTGCACAGACAAGGAGTCAGTCTAGCACGGCCGAGGCGCCGAGCCGTTCCGCGCCGCGATCTCCGAAGTGAGGTAGTGCGCAGACTCTCGTATCGTGGTACTCTACCCGCGTAGATCACTGGGGAACCGAGGGGTCTCGGAACCGTTCTGAGGGGCACGGTTCCGAGGCCCCTTCCCTTTGTTGACACCCGTTGACGACGGATGGAAGACTGCGGCACATGGCGTTCAGCATGGGGCTCGTCGGCGCGGGCCAGTTCGCAGGTCAGTTCGCCACCCTCTTCCACCACCATCCCGGGATCTCGGCCGTCCACGTCACAGACGTCGTGCCGGCCCGTGCGAGCGAGCTGGTGGCATCCGCCGGCCTCGCCGGCACCTTCGAGACCTTCGAGGACATGATCGCGTCGCCCGCGATCGACTCGATCGCGATCTTCACGCAGCGGTGGATGCACGGACCGCTCGTCGTCCAGGCGCTGCGCGCCGGCAAGCACGTCTACTCGGCCGTGCCCATGGCTATCACCGTCGACGAGATCGGCGCGATCATCGATGCCGTCCGCGAGACGGGCCTCACCTACATGATGGGCGAGACGAGCTTCTACAACCCGGCCACGGTCTACGCCAGGCAGAAGCTCGCCTCCGGCGAATTCGGGCAGCTCTTCTACGGCGAGGGCGACTACATCCACGACATGGATCTGGGCTTCTACGAGGCGTACCAGTACTCCGGCGGCGAGGGCTGGAAGAGCACGGCGAGCTATCCGCCTCTGCTGTACCCGACGCATTCGATCGGGGGCGTGCTGGGCGCGTGGCCCACCCACGCCGTCGCGGTCTCGGCGATCGGGGTGACCGACCGGCGCGGTGACGGGGTCTTCGAGCGCGAGGTAAGTCAGTTCGACAACGACTTCTCCAACGCCACCGCCCTGTTCGAGGTCGCAGGCGGCGGCTCGATGCGGATCAACGAGTTCCGCCGCGTAGGCTACCCCACGCATCTGCGCGAATCGCGCTTCCGCTGGTTCGGCACCGAGGGGTCGTTCGAGCAGCTCGCCCGCACGACGGTGTGGCAGACCCGCCAGGGCATCGAAGACATCTCGCATCTCATCGACACCGACGCCTCGGCATCCATCGACGACCCCGCGCTGTCGGGCATCGCGCCGGCGCTGCGCGACGCCTTCGTCTCGGGGTACGCGGCCATCCACGAGCAGGAGCGCGCCCGCATCCCCGCTGAGCTGCAGAAGCTGCCCAACGGTCACGAGGGCAGCCACCACTTCCTCGTCGACGACTTCGTGCGCGCGGTGACCCATCAGACGCTGCCTCCGGTGAACGCGTGGCAGGCGGCGCGCTTCACGCTTCCGGGCGTGATGGCGCACGAGTCCGCGCGTCGGGGCGGCGAGCGGCTTATGATTCCCGATATGGGACAGCCGAATGCACGCTGACCGCCGACCGCGGTCTGTGACCCGGGCCGACGTCGCCCGTTATGCCGGCGTCAGCACGGCCGTCGTCAGCTACGTGCTCAACGACGGGCCGAAGGCCGTGGCGCCCCTCACCCGGGAACGGGTGCTCGATGCGGTGCGGGTGCTGGGCTATCGGCCCAATGCCGCCGCTCGAGCGCTGTCGATGGGCTCGGCTGACATGTTCGGCCTGCTCGTGCACGACAATCGCAGCCCGTTCTTCGCCGAGCTCTGCCATGCCCTCGATCAGGCTAGCGCCGACAACGGGCGATCGCTCCTGATCGTGAACTCCGACCGCGAGCAGGTGCCGACCTCGGAGCAGATCCGCGATCTCGTCTCACGCCAGATCGGCGGCCTGATCATCGCCGACGTGCTGACCGCGCGCGAGCAGTCGCTGGTCGAAGCCCTCGGCATCACCACCGTGGTGATCGGCCAGTTCGGCGAGACGGACGGCCTGCACAGCGTCGGCGTCGACTTCGCCGTCGGCGCGCGCGCCGCGACCGCGCACCTCATCGGACACGGCTACCGCGACATCGCGTTCGTGGGAAGCGCTGCGCGATACGACGAGCGCGAACGAGGCTGGCGCGATGCGCTGAGCGCCGCCGGCCTGCCGCTCGGGCCACTCGTGCACGTGCCGTTCACCCACCAGGGCGGCTACGACGCGGCGATTCAGCTGATCAGGGCCCCTCACCGGCCACGGGCGGTGCTCGCGGCATCCGACCAGATCGCGATCGGCATGCTCGCCGCCTTCGGCCAGCACGGCGTGCGAGTGCCGCACGACATCGCCATCGCGTCGTTCGACGGCACGGTCGCCGCCGACTTCGTGTGGCCGCGCCTCACGACCGCGGTGCAGCCGCTGGAGGAGATGGCGCATGCGGCGGTGAACATTCTGCTCAAGCCGGGAGACCAGCGCCGCCACCACGAGTTCACCACCGAGCTGCGGGTGCGCGAGTCGTGCGGGTGCACCGCCGCCTGACCAGACCCGCCATCCTGCGCAGACGTCAGCCGTGACCGCCGCGCTCGCGTGACGACCCGGCGTTCAGCCCTGCTCGGCGGCTTCCCGAGCGCCGCGCCCCCAGCGGAACGGCGACACGGTCGGGTCGCCGGTGATCCAGAACCGCCAGGGGAACGCCATGGTCCCGGCGAGACCGGCGACACCCACGCGTGGCCCGGCCGAGACATCCCCCACCGGCTCACCCCAGCTCAGCTGCGCGATCGCTCCGTTCTGCTCCTCGCCCGTGACGAAGTCGATCCCGTCGTGCAGCGCGTGCCGCAGGCCGAGCGCCTGCCCGAGCCGCCCCGGTCCGCGCGCGAGGTCGCGCAGCGCGATGCGCGAGAGCGGCGGCGAGACCCCGCGACGGTGCGCCGCGGCATCCGCTCCGTCGACCACCTCGCCGGCGCGAAGCAGCACTCCCCCCGCCGTTCCCTCCGGCCCGCAGACGACGTTGATGCACGAGTGGATGCCGTGGCTCAGATACACGTAGAGGTGCCCCGGCCGGCCCCACATCGTGGCGTTGCGTGCGGTCGGCCCCATGCGCGCGTGCGAGCCGGGGTCGGGCACGTCTCCGGTGCCGCGTCCGTGGTACGCCTCGACCTCGGTGATGCGCAGAGCTGTCTCGACGCCGTCGACGACCGTGCGCAGCTGGGCTCCGAGCAGGCGCGGAGCGACCTCGACCGGCAGTCCGAGCAGATCTCGACGGTCGATCGTCATGGCAGCGGGGCTGTGCGGCACCAGGAGATGTCGAAGCCACTCAGGGTCGGCAGCTCGCGATCGCCGACAAGATCGATCAGGCTGGTGTGCAGGGTCACAGGAAGCGGCAGCAGCAGGTCGTCGTACTCGTTGGTGGCGAGGTCGGGGGCGATCGTGACGGCGGCGTACTGGCCGCTGGGCGAGACGCAGGTCTGCAGGATCGAGTCCTCGCCGCTCACCTCGGCGATCATGGTCGCGGCGCCCTGGTCATCGACCCGCACGACCGCCTGGCCGGTCGGCATGCCGAGCTCGTCGCGCTGCACCACGTGACGCAGGGTTCCGCCGGGGAACGCCTCGATGCCCACCGCGTCGCCGTAATAGGGATCGGAGGCGGGCAGCGGCTGCTCGGTGCCGTCGGTGAGGTCGAGCACGACGAAGCTGCCGTCGGAGCGCTCGATGAGCGCCGTGTAGGTGCCTCGGTTCACGCCGAGAATGCTCGCCGCAGTGCCCATGGGCTGCGCGCCTGCGTCACCCGTCGGGTCCTCGACGGTCAGCGATCCGTCGAAGTCGATGAACAGCAGCGCTGACGAATCGGGCACGAAGCGCCATTCGGCGACGTTCGCCTCCTTGTCGTCGATCCGCACGATGCGCGGCTCGTCCCCGCCGCTCAGCGACTGGGTCACGAGCACACTGGCGCGACCGGTCGTCTCGGTGAGATCGCGGTCGGAGTAGCTGTAGCCGACCAGGCCGGCGCGGTCGGAGACCTGCACCGATGAGACGTACCCCTCGCCCGGCAGCTCGAGCTCGCGCTGGTCGGAGCCGTCGCGGTTCATCACGAGCAGCCGCGACCCGTCATCCTCCTCGACGGCGACGACCAGCACATCGGTCGTGGCGCGGTAGTCGCTGATGCGCGGATGCTCGAAGACCGGCGCCGCCTTCTCGCCGCTCAGGTCGGAGAGGAAGATCTTGTCGACGCCGTCGGTCGAGCGCTGCAGCAGCATGATGCTCGAGGCAGGCGTGCGGAAGCTCGTCTCGAGGTCGGCTGCGGTGCCCCCGCCGGCGGCGGTGACCCCGGCGACGGAGACCCGGTAGGTCGTGTCGTCGTGCAGCGGGACGGTGAACCGGATGCCGACGCTGCGCCCGCCCGCATCGACCGTGAACGGTACGACGGGCTCGACGGTGACCTGGGCGGGATCGATCTCGTCGAGGCCCTGGTTGGCGGTGAGGATGAGCCGGCTGCCGGATGCCTCGATCGCCTGCGCCGGGTCGACCTGCACCTGACTGAGGCGCGGGCCCTGCACGAGACTGACCACCGCGAGCACGCCGGCGACCAGCGTCAGGACACCGAGGACGGACAGCAGCGTGAGTGTGAACCGGCGGTCGCGGCGTGCCGGGCCCTGGTGCGGTTGCGGTTGCGGGTGCGGGTGCGGTTGCGGTTGCACTTCGGGGGCCGACACGCCAGATGTCGGACGGTTCCCCGCAATCGGTCCGACATCTGGAGTGTCGGCCCCCGTTTCGTCAACGGTGGGAGGGGCGCCGGGTGCCTGAGGGACATCGGATGCGGAGGAGGCTGCGGCGGCGGGTGGGGCGTCGGCGGCGGGTGCGCCGGGATCGGGTGCGGGGGCGGCGGCGGGTGGGGCGTCGGCGGCGGGTGCGCCGGGATCGGATGCGGAGGAGGCTGCGGCGGCGGGTGGGGCGGCGTCGGGTGCGTTGGGGTCGGGTGCAGAGGCGGCGGCGGGTGGGGAGGCGGCGGGTGCGTTGGGGTCGGGGGCGGCGGCGTCGGGGGCGTGGCCGGGCTGCGGCGTGGGGAGCACCGCGGGATCCGGCGCCGCGGCGGATGCCCCGGGCGACGCCGCGTGTTCGTCGCGGGTTTCCGCAGCGCGCAGAGCGCGCAGCTGCGCGCGGGTGAGCGGCTGCTCGCCGGTGCCGCCGTCTTTCGGGCCGTCAGTACTCATACGGGTCCTTCGGCTCGTCGATCCGCTTCACCGTCGCCGACTCGATGCTCAGCTCGCCGTCGGCTCCGGCGCGGACGGTGCCGGTGACCTCGACCCACTGTCCGGTCTCGTAGTCGCCGTCGAGCCCGCCGCCGCTCACGAGGACGGATGCCGGCTGCGCATCGATCACGCAGTGCGAGATCACCATGCGGGTGAGGTTCACGTCGCCGTCCTCGGCGGGGGTGACGAATCCGGTGAGGGTGACCGCCGCACCGTCGTACTTCTCGGGCCGGGTGGAGTTGGCGAACGCGATCGACCAGTCGCCGACCCCGAAGCTCGTGGTGTCGGCGACGCCGAGCGCGACGTCGTCGGCGCCGGCGAACAGCGTGGGCGACTCCCCGGCACGCGACAGCGCGAGCTGCGCCGAGAGCGATGCCGGCGGCAGCACGAGCCCTGCGAGCACGACAGCAGAGGCGATCACCCCGCCGCTCACGGCGGCGACGGTCTGCATCCGGCGTCGACGATCCCCCCGGGCATCCGGCGCAGTGTGCGCGTCGGCATCCGGCGCAGTGTGCGCGTCGGCATCCGACGCAGTGTGCGCGCGGGCATCCGGCGCGGTATGCGCGTGGTCGTGCTCGCCCTCCGCGCCGGGCGGGAGGGTGCATGACCAGACGGCGAAGACGAGCGTGACCACGGCAGCCGCCGCAGCGAACCAGACCGTCTCGGGGCTGATGTACAGGGTGAGGCGGCCGGTCAGTGCCAGCATCAGCGTGACCACCGAGATGACTACGGCGAGGCCCACCCCGAGCCAGCGGGTCGCCACGGCGCGCCAGAGGTCGCGTCGGGCGTTCGCGCTCTCAGCCAAAGACGTTCACCCCGATCCCGATCACGCAGGCCGACAGCACGACCACGCCGACGACGGCGGTCAGTACGCGGGCGGTGAAGGTGGTGCGCAGCAGCGCGAGCATCTTCACATCGACCAGCGGTCCGACGATGAGGAACGCGATGATCGCACCCGACGAGAAGGTCGAGGCGAACGACAGGGCGAAGAAGGCGTCGACGTTCGAGCAGATCGCGACGGTCATCGCGAGCGCGACCATGGCGAGGATCGACAGCACGGGATTCGACCCGATCGCCAGCAGCACGTCTCGCGGCACGAGCACCTGCACGGCCCCGGCGAGAGCGGAGCCGATGACGAGAGCCGGCATCACGGCACGCAGCTCGATGAGGAACTGCACGAGGCTGCGGCGTGCGGGACTGCCCGGTTCGTGCGCCACGTGCGCGCAGGTGTCGACGAATCGCTCGGTGAGCAGCGCCTGCTGATCGCGGCGCAGGCTGAAGATCCACCCGATGAGGTTCGCGATGACGAAGCCGCCGAGCAGACGCGCGACGAGGATCCCGCCGTCCCAGCCGAACGCGGCGTGGGTGGTGAGGATCACGATGGGGTTCACGATCGGAGCGGCGATGAGGAAGGTCATCGCCTCGGCCGGCGCGAGGCCGCGCATCATCAGCCCTCGGGCGAAGGGCACGTTGCCGCACTCGCAGACCGGGATGAACATGCCCAGCAGCGACAGTACGCCCCGCCGCGCCCACGGGTTGCGCGGCAGCCAGCGCTGCACGGCGTCTGACGGCAGCCAGACCTGCACGACGATCGACAGCACGACGCCGAGGATCACCCAGGGCAGCGCCTCGATCAGCACGCTGAGCGCGAGGGTCAGGCCGTCCTGAGCACGGGCGGGCAGCGTCTCGGGGAAGAGCGCGGGTGCGAACAGGTCGATGAGCACCAGCACGGCGACGACACCCGCTCCGATCACGACGGCCCTGCCCGTCGGCACCCGGGAAGGCGGCTGCCGGTGCGCGTGCGGCACCTTTGGCGGGGCCGTGGATGTCACTGCGCCGCCTCGGAGGCGGCATCCTGCCTGTTGGCGCAGCTGGCGCAGAGACCGAAGATGTCGACGACGTGCTCGGCGTCGCGGAACCCGTGCAGGGATGCCGTGCGCTGAGCCCACTGCTCGACATCCTTCGCCTCGATCTCGACCGTCAGACCGCACGATCGGCAGATGAGGTGGTGGTGGTGGCCCTCGGTCGAGCAGGCCCGGTACAGCGCCTCACCCTCGGGGCTCTGCAGCGAGTCCGCCTCACCCGAGGCGGCGAGGCCGGCCAGCGCGCGGTATACCGTGGCGAGACCGATTCCGGTGTTCGCCTGGCGCAGCTCGGCGTGCAGCGACTGCGCGCTCACGAAGCCGCGCGCGTCGGCGAGCGCATCGCGCACGCGTTCGCGCTGCCAGGTGTTCCGCTGAGCCATGCCTCGAGTCTAGGCCGGGAGCCTGTGCGGACGGTCAGCGCGCACAGCACCCGGCGGGGTCTTGCTGCCGGCATCTGGGCTCATCCGCGCGCCTCGCGACGCACCCTAGACCGCACCCGCTGCAGGGTCCAGCATCCGGCGTAGATCAGGAACGAGATGGTGGTGATGTACGGACTCACCGGAAGCGTTCCGGCGAGCGCGAGCAGGATGCCCCCCACTGCGGCCGTGAAGCCGAACAGCGCCGCGAGCAGCGGCACCGCGACGGGTCCGCTCGACAGGCGCATCGCCGCGGCCGCCGGGGTGACCAGCAGCGCCATCACGAGCAGGGCGCCGATGATGTGCACGCTGACCGCGACGATCAGCCCGAGCAGCACCATGAAGATGAGACTGACCGCGCGCACGGGCACGCCGCGGGCGGCGGCCGATTCGGCGTCGAGCGAGTCGAAGCGCAGCGGATTCCACATCAGCAGCAGTCCGATCAGAACGACCGCCGAGATGCCGATAAGCCAGCCGAGGTCGGGGTTCGAGACCGACACGATCTGGCCGGTGAGCAGACCGAAGCGGTTCGCGGTGCGTCCCTCCACGAGCGAGAGGAACAGGATGCCCAGGCCCAGTCCGAACGGCATCAGCACGCCCACGATCGAGTTGCGGTCACGCGCTCTCGCGCCGAGCACGCCGATGAGGACGGCGGCCACCAGCGCCCCGCCCAACGACCCCATGACGACGCTGCCGCCGAACAGCAGGGCGGCGGCGGCGCCGGCGAACGACAGCTCGCTCACCCCGTGCACCGCGAAGGCGAGGTCGCGCTGCATGACGAAGACGCCGATCAGCCCGCCGACCACGCCCAGCACGGCGCCCGCGATCAGCGAGTTCGACAGCAGGGCCAGCAGCTCGCCGTAGTCCTGGAACGAGAAGACGTCTCCCCACTCGAGCAGCGGCCTCATGCGTGCGCTCCCCGGTGCGCGTCGCCGTCTTCGGAGTGCTCGTGCGCGTGCGTGCCCTCGGCATCCGGCGCACCGACGACCACCAGCCGGTCGCCGGCGCGCAGCACGAACACCGCCGTGCCGTACAGATCGGTGAGCACTCGGCTCTGCAGCACCTCGTCGGGAGTGCCGAGCACGAACCTGCCGCCGGCGATGTAGAGGATGCGGTCGACGAGTCCCAGGATCGGGTTGACGTCGTGGGTGACGAACAGCACTCCTGCGCCCTGTCGTCGCTGACGGTCGATGATGCCGGTGATGCCGCGCTGGTTGGCCAGGTCGAGACCCGACAGCGGCTCGTCGCACAGCAGCAGCGCGGGATCGTCGGCGAGAGCCTGGCCGACCCGCAGTCGCTGCTGCTCGCCGCCCGAGAGCAGTCCGACCGGCCGCTCGGCGTAGTGCGCCGCGCCCACTCCCTCGAGCAACGCGTCGACGCGGGCGCGATCGCCGCGGCGCGGGATGGGCAGGCCGAAACGGGTGCCGTTCACGCCGAGCGCGACGAGGTCTCGCGCGCGCATGCTCGTGTCGGGCGGCAGCGGTCGCTGCTGCGGCACGTAGCCGATGCGGCGGTCACCGCGCCGAGCGGGCCGCCCGCCGACCCGGATGCTGCCGGCCGAGAGCGGCTGCAGGCCCAGGATGCTGCGCAGCAGAGTCGTCTTGCCCGATCCGGACGGCCCGAGCACGGCAAGGAACTCCCCCGGCGCGACGTCGAGATCGAGTCCCGACCACAGCTCGCGGCGGGAGCGATGCAGCGCGGCACCGCGGATCTCGAGCACGCTGGATGGAGCGCCGCTCATCCGTCGAGTGCGGCGGCGAGGTCGGAGATCGCAGAGCGCATCCACTCAGCGTACGGCTGGTCGGCGCTGAGCAGCTCATGGAAGGTGATCACGGGGATGCCCGCGCCGCGCGCGGCGTCTTCGATGCGGCTCGTCTCGGTGCCGCCGGTCTGCGCGTTGGCGAGCACCGCGCGCACGCCGCCGTCTTCGACCAGTGACAGCGACTCGAGCAGGATCGCGGGGGCGACCTCGTTGCCCTCTTCCACCGCCGAGGCGAACCCCTCGGGGGCGACGTCGTCGAGACCGGCCGCGGCGGCAAGCGCGCCGGGCAGCGGCTCGGTGATGAACACCGGTGTGCCCTCGAGCTTCGCGTGCAGCTCGTCGAGTTCACCCTCGATCGCCTCGAGTTCGCCGGCCAGCGTCTCGGCGGCGGCCGAGTAATCCGCCTTGCCCGCCGGGTCGAGCTCGGCGAGATCGGCCGCGATCTGCTCGGCGACGTGCGAGACCGTGTGCACGTCGAACCAGACGTGCTCGTTGAAGCCCTCGATGTGCGAGTGGCCCTCGTGCTCGTCGGCGTGGTCGGCGTCGGCGTGGTCGGCGTGTTCGGCGTCGGCGTCGCCGTGGTCGTCGACCGCGGCGTCCGGGTAGTCGTGCGAGAACTCCGCCGCAGTGATCACGACGGCATCCGATCCGTCGATCAGCTCGTCCATGAAAGCGTCGTAGCCGCCGCCGTTCGCGATGACGAGGTCGGCCTTCTGCACGGCGAGGCGATCGCGGGCGGTGGCCTCGTAACCGTGCGGATCCTTCGCGGCCGAGTCGATCAGGCTGGTCACCTCGACGCGGTCTCCGCCGATCTCGGCCGCCAGCTGACCGTAGACGTTGGTCGACGCGACGACCTGCAGCGCGCCGTCATCGCTCGTCTCCGCCGGCGCCGAGCATCCGGTCAGGGCGAGGGCGGAGGCGGCGGACAGGGCGACTGCGAGGGCGAAGCGTGAGGAGTGCATGTGCCCATGCTAATTGCTAATGAGAACCATTCTCAACTTGGCGACGAAGTTCCCACACATGAGACAGGGCGAGACCGACCTGCGGTCGGAGACGTACGCGAATTCACGATTCGCGAACGTCTCCGACCTCATACGAGTGCGAGCGTCAAGCCCTCAGCCAGGCCGTCGCCTCCGCCGGCAGGGCGCCGCCGCGAAGCGGCTGGGTGCTCAGCAGCACGGCATCCGCATCCGCGCCGAGATCGAACGGCTCGGTGCCGAAGTTCGTCACGACCTGCCAGCCGTTCGGTCGAGCGAAGCGCAGCACGTCGGGCCGGCCGGTCTCACGCCACTCGAGCCTCTCCTCCGTCTGCAGGCGACGGCGCAGTCCCAGCGCCTTCCGGTAGAGCGAGAGGGTGGATGCCGGATCCGCCGCCTCGACATCCACCGCGTACTCGGCGAACCACGACGGCTGGGGCAGATGCGCGCCGTCGGAGCCGAAGCCGAACGACGACCCCTCGGCGCTCCAGGGCAACGGCACTCGGCATCCGTCGCGGCCGAGTCCGTCGAACTCCGCGCCACGGAAGAACGCGGGATCCTGACGCTGCTCGGGCGAGATGTCGGCCACCTCGTGCAGCCCGAGCTCCTCGCCCTGATACAGGTAGGTGCTGCCGGGCAGGCCGAGCAGCAGCATCGTGGCCGCCTCCGCGCGCCGGCGCCCCTGCGCGCGATCGAGCTGGTCCTCGGGACCTCCGGCGGCCACCCACTCCGTGCCCTGCTTGACCGGCCGGCCGTTCAGCGGCGGCAGCCCGTAGCGTGTGGCATGCCGGGTGACGTCGTGGTTCGAGAGCACCCACGTCGTCGACGATCCCGTTGCATCGGCCTGCGCGAGGTTGACCGTGATGAGACGGCGGAACTGCTCGGCGTCGAAGTCGGCCTCGAGCAGATCGAAGTTGAACGCCTGGCCGAGCCCCTCGGCCGACGCGTACCGGGCGCGCCGCTCTGGCGTCTGAACCCAGGCTTCGGCGACGGCGGTGCGCGGCGGGTCGTACTCGTTGAACACCTGGCGCCATTCGGCGTACACCTCGTGCACGTCGTCGCGATCGGTGATCGGGTGCTGACCGGTGGTGCTGTCGATGGCCTCGAGCTCGGCGCGGCTGGGCAGCGGCTCGGTGAGGTCCTTGGTGAGCATGTGGGCGACGTCGATGCGGAAGCCGTCGACACCGCGGTCCGACCAGAACCGCAGGGTCTTCAGGAAGTCGGCGCGCACCTCGGGGTGCGACCAGTTGAGGTCGGGCTGCTCGACGGCGAAGTGGTGGAAGTACCACTGCCCGTCCTCCACCCGCTCCCAGGCCCCGCCGCCGAACACCGACAGCCAGTCGGTGGGCGGCTCGCTGCCGTCGGGACCGGTGCCCTCGCGGAAGATGTACCGCTCCCGGGCTGCCGACCCGCGCCCGGCGGCCAGCGCCTCCTGGAACCACTCGTGCAGGTTCGACGAGTGGTTCGGGACGATGTCGACGATGACGTGGATGCCGCGCTCGTGCAGCGCCTGAACCATCCGGTCGAACTCCTCGAGCGTGCCGATGCGGGGGTCGACGTCGCGATAGTCGGCCACGTCGTAGCCGCCGTCGGCGAGCGCGGAGGGATAGAAGGGACTGAGCCACACCGCGTCGATGCCCAGCTCGGCGAGGTAGTCGACGCGGGAGAGGATGCCGGCGATGTCGCCGATGCCGTCACCGTTGCCGTCGGCGAAGCTGCGGGGATAGATCTGGTAGACGGCGGCCTGGCGCCACCACGTGGTGGGGTCGACGGTGCTCTGCTCGGCGAGGGACGGGTCGGTCATGAATCTCCTTGACTGGGGGTTTGGGTCGGTGTTCTGGTGGGTTGCGGAGCCTGCTCCCCTGGATTGCTGAGCCTGCTCCCCTGGGTAGCTGAGCCTGCCGAAGCATCAGCCCTTCACGGCGCCCTGGGTGACGCCCTCCATCACCCAGCGCTGCGTGAACAGGTAGGCGACGATCGCGGGCGCCATGGCCATGAGGTACGAGGCGAAGGCGACGTTGTAGTTGTTGCTGAACTGGTTCTGGAACAGGTTCTGCCGCACGGGAAGGGTCTGCAGGTTCGGATCGGAGATGATCAACGACGGCATCATGAAGTCGTTCCACGCGTAGAGGAACGCGAAGATGCCGACCGTGGCGCTCATCGGCGCGAGCAGCGGGAAGATCAGCTTCCAGAACGTCTGCCATGTCGTCGCGCCGTCGATGCGGGCGCTCTCTTCGAGCTCGATGGGGATCGAGCGCAGGAACGCGGTGAACAGCAGCACGCTGAAGCTGAGCTGGAACATCGTGGCGAGGATGATCACGCCCATGGGGTTGTCGAGCCCGACTCGGCCGGTCAGCTGGATCTGCGGCAGCGCGACGACGGGAAACGGGATGAACATCGCCGCGAGCAGATAGAAGAAGGAGTACCGGAAGAACCGCCGGTCCCAGTTGCGCACGATCGCGTACGACGCGAAGGCCGCGAGCACGATCGTCGCGATCACCGTCCCGGCCGTGACGAGCATCGAGATCGCCGCGCCGACGGGGAACTTCGTCAGGGTCCACGCCTGCACGAAGCCGTCGACGCTGAACGGCGCCGGCAGCGAGAACGCGTTGCCGTCGACGGCCTGGCCGGTGGTCTTGAACGCCATCGAGATGGTGACGTACAGAGGCAGCAGCACGGTGACCGCACACAGGATGAGGATGATGGTGCCCGACCAGTTGACGCGCTCCATCGCCGTGCGCGACGGCGTGGTCGGTGTGCGCTCGGTCAGTGCGCCCGGGGTGGCCGAGGTGAGAGCGGGCTGGGTGGTCATCAGAGCGCATTCCTTCCGCGCGTCAGCGAGAGCTGGAGCAGGGATATGAGCACGGCGACGATGAAGAAGATCGTCGCGTTCGCCATCTGGTAGGCGTAGTCGCCGCCGTTGAAGCCCGCGATGATCGTCATCGCGACGCTGCGGGTGGCGGTGCCCGGGCCGCCGTTGGTGAGGCCGACGATGATGTCGTAGGCGTTCAGGAAACCCTTGAACCCGAGGATGACGTTGATCACCACGTAGCCGGCCACGAGAGGGACGGTGATGCGCATGAGCTGCTGCGTCTTGGTCGCACCGTCGATCGACGCGGCCTCGTACACGTCGCCGGGCACAGAGAGCAGTCCCGCGATGTAGATGAGCATCGTGCCGGGGATCGCCTGCCACGCCGTGACGATGACGATGGCGACCCAGGCGAGGTCGGGGTTGGCCAGCAGGCTGGTCTGCAGCCAGCCGATGCCCGTCGCCGCGCCGGCGGCGGGGATCGAGTTCGAGAAGAGGAAGTTGAAGACGTAGGCGATGATGATGCCCGAGATCACCATCGGGATGACGAAGATCGTGCGCAGGCCCGTCTTGAACCGGATGCGCGAGGTGAGGCCCACGGCGAGCAGGAACGCGACGAAGTTCACGACGATCACCGTCGCGATCGAGAACCCGAACGTGAACAGGTAGCTCTGGAGGATGGCCGGGTCGCTGAACATCGCGATGTAGTTCGTCAGGCCGTTGAAGCTCCAGTCGCCGAGCCCGATCGAGTCGGTGAAGCTGAAGAAGATGCCGATCACGCCGGGGACGGTGATCGCCAGGGTGAACAGCACGAGGGTGGGGACGAGGAAGAAGTAGTAGATCGGCTCGACCCGACGACTGCTGCGTCGGCGGGTGCGATCGCCCTGCGTGATGACCGTGGACGTGGTGCTCATTCTGCCGACTCCTTCGTCTGGCTGGTGGGCGCAGGGGCGCGGAAGGCGATGCGCGCCCAGTCGGCGTCCATCGTGCGCAGGATGTCGTCGGGATCGGCCCCGAGCACCATGGCCTGCGCGTAGTTGAACACCGGGATCGTCTTGGGAACGAGAACCGAGGGGCCCTGGTAGACGCGGCCTTCGTCGTAGTACTCGATCATCCCCTCGATGCGCGGATCATCCGGCGCGGCGGCGTCTTCGAGGGGGGTGAAGCCGAGCTGCGATGCGTTGTACTCCTCGATGTGCTCGGGCTGGTAGAGGTACTCGAGGAAGTCCCGAGCAGCCTCTTTGTGGCGAGACTCCTCGGGGATCATCGCCGCGAGGTCCACGTTGACGCGCACGGCGAGGTCGTCGGGGTCGTCGGTCATCGGCAGCGGGAAGGTGCCGAGCTCGAGGTCGGGGGCGGTCTTGGCGATCTCGCTGAACGCCCACGGCCCCTGCAGGTACATGGCCGCCTCCCCCTTCGAGAAGGCGAGGTTGCCGTCGCCGTACCCGCGACTGGGGGCGTCGTCGTTGGTGTACTCGGACGCGAGCGTCAGCATCCGGTCCATCGGCTCAGCGAAGTCCTTCTGGAACGAGACCTCCGACTCGGGGCCCACCTCGGTGCCCTCCTTCGCGAGGGCGTCGAAGAACTCGAGCACGTCGAGCGACCCTCCGACCGAGTAGTCGTACCAGCCCTGACCCACCGTCCAGTCGTCTTTGAAGGTGCCGTAGAACGGAGTGATGCCGGCCTGCTTCAGCTGATCGGCGACCTGCAGCAGCTCGTCCCAGGTGCGCGGGACCTCGAGGCCCTGCTCGGCGAAGATCTGCTTGTTGTAGATGACCGACGCGGCCATCACCGAATAGGGCAGTGCGCTGGTGCGCCCTTCGCATGACCCGTACTGCTCCATGAGCGGCTGCAGATCCTCGCGGACGCTCTTCGCGGCGTCGGTGCCGCCGAGATCGCTCAGCGCGCAGCGCTGCACGAAGCGCGCGACCTCGTAGTTGTAGTTGGCGAGCATGATGTCGGGCGGGTTTCCGCGCACGAAGCTGGCCGAGACGACGTCGACGCCGGATGTGTCGATCTCGACGCGCACGTCGTCCTGCGAGGCGTTGTAGTCGGCGACGAGCTTGGTCATGAACTCGATCGCCTCGCGTTTGCTGAAGGTGAAGCGGATGGTCTCGCGGCCGTCCGACGAGCACCCGACCAGGGCCGAGCCGAGCAGCGCGAGCGTCGCGGCGCTCGCCGCGATGCGCACCGCGCGAGGAGATGTGGCAGACACCGTCGTCCTTCCGACCTGAATATCCGGAGAGTAAATCTAGTGACTAGATTTAGTCGCTTGCCCGGTACTCTCTCAGAGGGAAGGGAAGAGGTCAAGAGCTGTGAGCGATATCTCCGCAGATCTCGGCACCGGCAGAGCCAGCGTCGGAGCGGTGCTCGACTACGCCTGGACCGCGGGAGAGTTCACGGCGACGGATGCCATGGCATCCACCGCCATCACCCGATCCACCGCCATCGAGGCGCTCGCGACGCTGGTCGGCGCAGGGATCCTCACCGAGCTGCCGAATGCGCGGGCGGCCGGCGCGTACCGGGCGGGCCGGCCGGCGCGCCGCTTCACGCTCTGCCCCGATCTGGGCGTGGTCGCCGGCATCGACGCCGGCGACACGCACCTCGCTGTCACGATCGCCGACCTGCTCGACACCTCCCTCGCGCATCGCCGCGTCGACCTCGATCCCGAGCAGACGCCTGATGAGCGCCGCGCCACGATCCTGCAGCACCTCGAGCAGTCCCTGGCCGACGCCGGGCGCACGCGCGAGTCGCTGCTGTCGATCTGCGTGGGCGTCGCCGCCCCCGTCGACCGGGACGGCACCTCTCCCCCGCACCGCCAGGGGTTCTGGGAGCGGACCAACCCGGCTCTCGCGACGGCGCTCAGCGACTGGGCGCCGGTCGTCGAGGTCAAGAACGACGCCCTCCTCGCCGCCGTCGCGGAGGGCTCGCTGGGCGCCGCGGTCGGATGCCGCGACTACGTCGCCCTGCTCGCCGGCGAACGCTTCGGCGGCGGAGTGGTCGTCGACGGTCACCTGCTGCACGGAGCGCACGGCGGCGTCGGCGAGGGCGTGGTGTTCGACCACATCATCGGCGTGGGCTCGGCCTTCGGCCTCAGCTACGCGGTGCAGGACGAGGTGCGCGCCGCCGTCACCAGCGACGAGATCGACTGGCGTGGGCCGGTGGGGCGCCTCTCGGACGGGGCGCGCATCGACCCCCGCGTGGTGCTCGTCGCGGCTGCCGAGGGGGACCCGGATGCCGTGCTCGTCTGCTCACGGGTCGGCGAGAAGCTCGCGCGCATCGTGGGCGTGCTCGGCAGCATGTACGACCCGGCTCGCGTGATCGTGTGCGGCGCGATCGCCGAGAGCATCCAACCGGTGATCACAGCGGCTCGTGCGATGCTGCCCGCTCAGATGCACCTCCCGGCCCCCGATCTGCTCGCCTCATCGCTCGGTGCCGAGGTCGTCTCGCTCGGCGCGGTGGCCACGGCACGGCGGGCGGCGCGCGAGCGCGCCGTGCCTCTGCTGGCCGAGCGCAGACTCGCGACGGTGTGATCGCGCGTCGACGCGCTCGAGTGCGCCGCGTCAGAGATCGGGATCGAAGCTCGCATTCAGGCCGGCGTCGAACTCGTCGTCGTCCGCTTCGTCCCTGGGCCGAGGATAGAGACGGTGCGAGCGCAGCTTCTCGGCCTCGACCGAGAAGTCCGGATCCGCTCCGTCGGACGTCTGCGGGCCCACGAGGAGATCGTTGCCGACACCGACGAGCAGGTCGGCGCTGTCTTTGACGCCGTTGATCACGACGGGGATGTGCAGCGCCTCCGTCTCGCCCTCCCGCGCGATGGCAGCCGCGAGCTCCACCAGCGCGTCTGCGACATCATCGGTGGTGATCAGCTGCTGGCCGGCGTAGGAGACGAGTTTCATGCCGAAACACTGCCAGAGCGATGCGCCGAGCGCCGCCTGGGTTGATATTCCTCTTGTGATGGGATAGCCGGCGCACTCAGTCGACGAGCAGTGCGGGCTCCTCGAGGATCGAGGCGACATCGGCGATGAACCGACTCATGCCGTCGCCGTCGATGACGCGGTGATCGAACGATCCCGACACCGTCGTGACCCAGCGCGGGCGCACCTCGCCGTCGACCACCCACGGCTTCTGGGCGATCGTGCCCATGGCGACGATGCCGGCCTCGCCGGGGTTGATGATCGGGGTGCCCGCGTCCATGCCGAAGACGCCGATGTTGGTGATCGTGATGGTGCCACCTTGCTGGTCGGCGGGGCTCGTCTTGCCCTCGCGCGCCGTGAGCGTGAGTCGGTTCAGCGAGCGCGCGAGATCCTTCATGCTGAGGTCCTGCGCATCCTTGATGTTCGGCACCAGCAGACCGCGCGGAGTCGCGGCCGCGATACCCAGGTTCACGTAGTGGCGCACGACGATCTCGGCACCAGAATCGGTGTCGACCCAGGCGGCGTTGACCATCGGAGTGCGGCGGGCGGCCCAGATCACGGCACGGGCCATGATCAGCAGCGGTGAGACGCGGATGTCGGCGTAGTCGGGCGAGGCCTTCAGCCGCTTGACGAGATCCATGGTTCGGGTCGCGTCGATCTCCTTCCACACCGTCACGTGCGGGGCGGAGTACGCGCTCTGCACCATCGCCGACGACGTCGCCTTGCGCACGCCCTTGACCGGGATCGATTCGGAGCGCCCCTCATCGATCTGCGGTGCGACCGGCAGCTTCTCCTCGCGGACAGCGCTGCGCGCGGGCGTCTCGATGTTGCGGAACACGCTCGCCTGCTCGGCGTGCTTCACGACATCGTCACGGGTGACCTCGCCGTCGGCGCCTGTCGGTATCACCTCGGTGAGCTCGACGTTCAGGTCGCGTGCCAGCTTGCGGATCGGCGGCTTCGCGATCACGCCGACCGACGAGCGCACAGGACGCTCGGCCGGCTTGCGGCGGCGCGAGGTCGCCCCTCCCCCGGTGCCGTAGCCGACGAGCACCGACCCGCCGCCCTCGTCGGTAGCCGGCGGAGCCGCGGGATCCTTGGGGTTCGCCGCGATACCGGCATCCGCCGCCTCGGCCTCCGACACGAACGTGATGATCGGCGACCCGACCTCGACCGTCACGCCCTCGGCGACCAGCAGCTCACCGACGACACCGGCGTGCGGCGAGGGCAGCTCGACCAGCGACTTCGCCGTCTCGATCTCGCAGATGACGTCGTTGATCGCGACGGCGTCGCCGGGCGCGACCTTCCATGCCACGAGCTCGGCCTCGGTGAGACCCTCGCCGACGTCGGGAAGAGTGAAGGTTTCGGTGGTCATGAGAGATGTCCTCCGTCGGGGATCAGTAGGCGAGCGAGCGGTCGACGGCGTCGAGGATGCGATCGGCATCCGGCAGGTAGGTGCCCTCGAGCTTGGCGGGCGGGAACGGCGCGTCGAAGCCCGACACCCGCAGCACCGGGGCCTCAAGCGCGTAGAACGCGCGCTCCATGACCGTCGCGGCGATCTCGCCGCCGACGCTGGTGTGCCCCGGGGCTTCCTGCGCGTAGACCATGCGCCCGGTGGAGCGCACCGAATCGAGGATCGGCCCGTAGTCGACGGGTGAGAGCGAGCGCACGTCGACGACCTCGCAGCTCGTGCCCTCGGCCTCGGCGAGCGCGGCCGCCTGCAGCAGCGTCGTGACCATCGCACCGTGGCCGACGAGGGTCACGTCGCTGCCGCGGCGCACGATGCGCGACGCGTGCAGCGGCAGAGCCGATGCCTCGAACTCGACCTCGCCCTTCTGCCAGTAGCGGCTCTTCGGCTCGAGGAAGATCACCGGATCGTTCGAGCGGATCGCCTCCTGGATCATCCAGTACGCGTCGTTCGACGTCGACGGCGAGACCACCCGCAGGCCCGGGGTGTGCGCGAAGTACGCCTCGGGGCTCTCCTGGTGGTGCTCGACGGCGCCGATGTGCCCGCCATACGGGATCCGGATGACGACGGGCATCGACAGCGCACCCTCGTGCCTGTTCGTGAGCTTGGCGAGCTGCGACGTGATCTGGTCGAAGGCGGGGAACACGAACCCGTCGAACTGGATCTCGACCACGGGACGGAATCCGGCCATGGCCAGCCCGATCGCCGTGCCGACGATGCCGGACTCGGCGAGCGGGGTGTCGAGCACGCGGCGATCGCCGAAGTCGCGCTGCAGGTGCTCGGTGATGCGGAAGACGCCGCCCAGGCGACCGATGTCCTCCCCCATCAGCAGCACCCGCGGGTCGTCCTCCATCGCCTTTCGGAGACCCGCGTTCAGCGCCTTCGACATCGGCATCGATTCGATGGTCATCAGTGCGCCCCTCCCTCGAACGAGGCCTCGTAGTCGTTCAGCCATGCCTTCTGCTCCGCCATCAGCGGGTGCGGGTCGCTGTACACATGGTCGAAGATCAGTGATCGCTCCGGTGAGGTGAGGGTGACGGCGCGGCTGCGCAGGTCTTCGGCGGCGTCCGCCGCCTCGGCATCCGTCTGCTCGAAGAGGGATGCCGGCGCGCCCCGCCCCTCGAGGAAAACGCGCATGCGTGCGATCGGGTCGCGCTGCGCCCACCGCTGCTCCTCGTCGGAGCCGCGGTACTTCGTGGGGTCATCACTGGTCGTGTGCGCGCCCATGCGGTACGTCACCGCCTCGATCGCGCGCGGGCCGAGGCCGCTGCGGGTCTCGTCGAGCAGCGCGCGCGAGACGGCGTAGCTGGCGAGCACGTCGTTGCCGTCGACTCGCACCGACGGGATGCCGTACCCCGCGCCACGGCCGACCAGCGGCACCTTCGACTGCGTCTCGACGGGCACCGAGATGGCCCAGTGGTTGTTCTGCAGGAAGAACAGCACCGGGGCGTCGTAGCTGGCGGCGAACACCATCGCCTCGTGCACGTCGCCCTGACTGGAGGCGCCGTCGCCGTAGTAGACGACCACGGCCTCGTCGCGCTCGACATCACCCGTGCCGGTGCGGCCGTCGAACGTGAGACCCATCGCGTATCCGGCGGCGTGCAGGGTCTGCGACCCGAGCACCAGCGTGTAGATGCGAGTGTTGCCGTTCTTGGCGTCGGTGGGGTTCCAGCCCCCGTGCGAGGTGCCGCGCATGACCTTGAGGATGTCGACGGGGTCGACGCCGCGGATGCGGGTGACCGCGTGCTCGCGGTACGAGGGGAACAGCGTGTCCTGCGCGCGCGCGGCGCGGGCGGATCCGACTTGAGCTGCCTCCTGGCCGCGGCTCGGCGGCCACAGGGCGAGCTGGCCCTGGCGCTGCAGGTTGGTCGCCTGCGTGTCGATCGCGCGGATGACGACCATGTCTCGGTAGAACTGCTCGAGCTCGGCGTCGGTGAGCGCGTCGATGAGCGGCAGATAGCGCTCGGCGGCAGCCGAGGGGGCGTAGCTGCCGTCGTCGGCGAGGACGCGAACGAGGGGTGCTTCGATCGGGGTCACCCAACCACGCTACCCACGTCGGCATGCCAGGTCACGCATACCTAGGGGCCCCTAGTAAGTGCCCGGCACCTGGACTTCTCGTGTCAGAGCAGCGACTTGGCGACGGCCAGCACGCGGTCGATCGACTCCTCTTCACCGACCGAGATCCGGATCCCGTCGCCCGGGAAGGGGCGCACGATCAGGTCGGCGGCGTCGAATGCGGCGGCGACCTCGTCGGTGCGCTGGCCGGCGGGCAGCCAGACGAAGTTCGCCTGCGAGTCGGGCACCTGCCAGCCCTGCGCGCGCAGGCCGCCGACGAGGCGCGTGCGCCGCTCGACGATCACCGAGACGCGCTCGCGCAGCTCGGCCTCGGCGTCGAGGCTGGCGATCGCCGCCCGCTCGGCCGCGCTGGTCACCGACAGGGGGATGCCGGTGGTGCGGGCGGCGTCGAGCACCCGCGGATGCCCGATCGCATAGCCCACGCGCAGACCGGCGAGCCCGTAGGCCTTGGAGAAGGTGCGCAGCACGACGACGTTCGGATGCCGATCGAAGAGGCGCTCGGCGAGCCCGTCGACCGCGTCAGGCGCGGTGACGAACTCGGCGTACGCCTCGTCGAGGATGATCAGCACGTCTCGCGGCACTCGGTCGACGAATGCCGCGAACTCGGCGCTCGTGACGATCGGGCCGGTCGGGTTGTTCGGCGTGCAGACGATCACCACGCGGGTGCGGTCGGTTACGGCATCCGCCATCGCGTCGAGATCGTGCCTGGCGCCCGAGGCGAGGGGCACCTGCACGCCCGTCGCGCCGGCCACCAGCGGAAGGCTGGGATACGCTTCGAACGAGCGCCAGGCGTAGACGACCTCGTCGCCGACCGACGAGGTGCCGAGCACCAGCTGGTGCAGGATCGAGACCGACCCGGCGGCGACGTGCACGGCGTCGGACTCGACGCCGAACCTCTCGCCGAGGCGGGCGCGCAGCGCCGCCGCGGAGGCGTCGGGATAGCGGTTCACCGGCGTGGTCGCCTGCAGCGCCTCCAGTACCGACGGGAGCGGCTCGAAGGGGTTCTCATTGCTCGAGAGCTTGAACGCCTCGGGGCCGGCCTGCTTGCCCTGGCGGTACGGCGGCAGGGCGGCGATCTCAGGACGGATTCGGGGCAGCATCGGCTCGGTCACGGCATCAGTCTAAGAGCGGCATCGGCCCCTGACGTGACAGGATCAGCACATGCGATTCCTCATCCGCGTCGTCATCAACGCCTTCGCCATCTGGATCGTCACGCTGATCCCGGTTCTCGGCGTGGGCATCCGGCCGTTCGCCCCGGGGGGCGACCTGCAGGTCGCGCTGACCCTGCTCGCCGTCGGCGCGGTGTTCGCTCTGGTCAACTCGATCATCGGCACGGTGATCCGCATCGTCGCGTTCCCGCTGTACATCCTGACGCTCGGGCTGATCTCGTTCATCATCAACGGTCTGCTGCTGTGGATCACCGCGTGGATCACCGGCGCGTTCAGCTGGGGGCTGACGGTGGAGTCGTTCTGGTGGGCGGTCGTGGCCGCGTTCCTCATCTCGGTGATCAACGCGATCCTCGGCGCCATCCTGCGGCCGCAGGAGAAGAAGAAGCGCCGCTGACGCGGAGCGGAGGCGCGGGCCCGGCCGCGAGGTGTCACGGTCTGGTCGCATGGAACTCGGTGCGTTCGACCGCGACGATGTCGTCGGCCTCTGAGCGCAGTGTCTCGTGCATGCGCTCGACGCGGACGTCTCCCGACGCGTCGGCGCGCGCGAGCGTCTCGTCGTAGGCATCGCGGAAGTGCGCGCCGAACGTCGACGGCTTCCAGTCCGACGCGTCGCCGCGCGAGATGGTCATGCTGTCGGACGAGCCGATGCTCGCGGCCGGAGCGCCCGAGGTGAGTCCGGCGCCGACGGGATCGTCGGGGTGGACGACCCGGATGAGCGTCTGCTCGGCGCCGAGCACCGGCACCGTGGGGCTCCCCACGGTCATCACCCGGGAGGTGCTGTACACACCGCTCACAGCCACCGCTGCAGCGATCGCCCCGCCCTGCGAATATCCGACCAGGTCGACGTGCGAGCCCGGCTCGGCGCCCGCCTGCCGCAGTGCCTCCATCGTCGCCGCGTACGCGGCGCTCTGCTCGCGGTCGACGTAGAGATCCCAGTTCGACCCGGAGTCCCAGGGCTCCTCGAATCCGCTGCGGAGGGTGCGGGTGCCGTCGACGTACGCGACGAACGACACGGCGCCGTCGGCGTGGGTGCGCTTCTCGACCGCGACCTGCGCGTCTCCGCCCGGCAGACGCTTCGTGAGCTGAGCGAGGGTCGTCGCCGCGCCGTCGATTCTCTTCGTCGATACCGGCCGCACCAGCACCGGCGGCGCCACTCCGCTGAGCCGCGTTCCGTTCATGATCGTGCCCGCACTCGTCGTGACGCGTGCGAGCAGCGGAGTGAGCAGCCACAGCGGCACCCCCATCGCGCTGTCGAGAAGAACCTCCACCAGCCGGTCGACGGGTGCGTCCAGCATCCCCGCGACCGACGAGCGTTCCCATGCGGCCGTCAGCTGCAGCGCCATCGCGTCGAGGGCGGGGTGGGATGCGACCAGCTCGTCGATCCGATCCTGCAGCTGCGCCGCCTCGACGGGGCGCTCCACTGCGAGAAGCTGCTGTTCGGAGCGCAGGTCGGCCAGTTCGAAGGCATCCGCCATGGTGGCGGTGCCGCGCGCGTCGTCGGCGAGCTCGTTCGCCTCGTCGGTCAGGCGCTGAGCCGCGGCCCACAGCCCGTCGACAACGACTCGGATGCCAGCGCCCCGCGTCGATGACAGGGAATGGTGCGCGCGGCGCAGGTCATCGGCTGCCGCACTCAGCCGCGCGACGGTCGCCGCCATCCGATCGGCGACCGCACGCATCTCGTATGGGTCGACGGCGATCGCCCCGCCGCCGGTGATCTCGACGCTCATGCGAGGGCCGCCAGGCATCCGTCGCGGTACGAGGCGATGTCTGCGCAGGCGACGTCGACCCGGCCGGCACGCCCGATCAATGCGGCACGCAGCATCCGCACCGCGGCCGCCTCCCAGTGGGAGTCGTCGATGAGCCGATCCAGCTCGCCCCGCACCTGTGTGAGAGTGTCGAGGGCATCGTCCAGCAGGCGGACGCCCACGAGCAGCGCGGCCAGCTCGTCGGCCGACGCGGACTCGGGCGGGGTGAGCGTGAGCATGCCTCCAGCCTGCGAGACCACGGCTCGCGGGCCCGCTCCGAACCCGGCGGCTGTGCATAAGTCGACGGGATCGGCGATTGGGGACCGAAGTGGTTGCGGGCACAATGGTGTGATGACCGACCCGGATCCCTTCCGCGTCATCTTCGTCTGCACAGGTAACATCTGTCGCTCCCCGATGGCCGAAGTGGTGCTTCGCGCGCTCTCCGCGCAGCACGGCCTCGGCGCGCGAGTCATCTCGCGCAGCGCGGGGACGGGCGACTGGCACGTCGGCGAGCGCGCGGACGGGCGCACCATCGAGGCGCTGAGCCGCCGCGGACTCGACGGGTCGACGCACCGGGCCAAGCAGTTCAGCGCGGCGTCCTTCTCGGACAACGACCTGATCGTCGCCCTCGACCGCACCCACGAGCGCATCCTGCGTGCCTGGGCGCGCAACGAGGACGACGAGGGCAAGGTCACGCTGCTGCGCGCGTACGACCCGCACGCGTCGAGCATGGATGTGCCCGACCCGTACTACGCCGGCCCTGAGATGTTCGATTCGGTGCTCGGTATGATTGAGACCGCCACCCGCGGCCTCTTCGCGCAGCTCGAACCGGCCGTGCGGGCATCCCATCGCCGTCTCGCGTGACGCGGGACCCTGAGCAGGAGGACCTGCCCTGACTTCTCTGCCCTCGCTCCCGACCCAGCCGCTCAGCCCTCTCGACGGCCGCTACCAGGCCGCCGTGTCCGGCCTCGCCGACTACCTCTCGGAGGCGGGCCTGAACCGTGCCCGCGTCGAGGTGGAGGTGGAGTGGCTGATCGCCCTCACCGACCGGTCGCTGTTCGAGACGACGCCGCTGGCGGACGCCGATAAGGAGCGCCTGCGCGCGCTGTACCGCGACTTCGGTCAGGCGGAGATCGACTGGCTGGCCGAGAAGGAGGCCGTCACCCAGCACGACGTGAAGGCCATCGAGTACCTGGTGCGCGATCGGCTTCAGGCGCTGGGCCTGGATGCCATCGCCGAACTCACCCACTTCGCCTGCACGAGCGAGGACATCAACTCGGCCTCATACGCGCTCACCGTGAAGCGCGCGGTGGAGAAGGTCTGGCTGCCCGCCCTCGACCAGGTGATCGCGAAGCTGCGCGAGCTCGCCGTCGAGCACGCCGACGCGGCCATGCTCTCCCGCACGCACGGGCAGCCCGCCACGCCCTCGACCATGGGCAAGGAGCTCGCCGTCTTCGCGTGGCGTCTCGAGCGGGTGCGCGGTCAGATCGCGGCATCCGACTACCTGGCGAAGTTCTCGGGCGCGACCGGCACCTGGTCGGCGCACCTGTCGGCCGATCCGGATGCCGACTGGCCGACCATCGCGCGCGAGTACATCGAGGGAATGGGCCTCGGTTTCAACCTGCTCACCACGCAGATCGAGTCGCACGACTGGCAGGTCGAGCTGTACGACCGGGTGCGTCACGCCGGCGGCATCCTGCACAACCTCGCGACCGACATCTGGACGTACATCTCGCTCGGCTATTTCGCGCAGATCCCCGTCGCCGGAGCTACCGGCTCGTCGACGATGCCGCACAAGATCAACCCGATCCGCTTCGAGAACGCCGAGGCGAATCTCGAGCTCTCGGGTGCGCTGCTGGGCTCGCTGTCGCAGACGCTGGTGACCTCGCGCCTGCAGCGCGACCTCACCGACTCCACCACGCAGCGCAACATCGGCGTCGCATTCGGGCACTCCCTGCTCGCGCTCGACAACCTGCGTCGCGGCCTGAACGCGATCTCGCTGCGCCGCGAGGTGCTGCTCGACGACCTCGACCACAACTGGGAGGTGCTCGCCGAGGCGATCCAGACCGTGATCCGCGCGGAGGTCGTCGCCGGGCGTTCGAGCATCAGCGACCCGTACGCGCTGCTCAAGGAGCTCACCCGCGGTCATCGCGTGGGAGCGGCGGAACTGACCGAGTTCGTCGAGAAGCTCGAGATCGGCGACGCCGCGAAGCAGCGCCTGCTCGCGCTGACGCCGGCGACCTACACGGGAATCGCCGAGCGCCTGGCTCGATGACGAGCCTCAGAGCGCGTCGGGGTCCGGCGCGTCGTCGCGCGGCATCAGCGCCGCGGCGAGCAGGGTGAGCGCGGCGAACACGGCGGCACCGACGAACACCCACGTCGAGGCCCACACGACGGTCGCGGGGTCGCCCGCGCCCTCTCCGGCGTCGAGCAGGGAGTTCGAGATGGCGCCGAGGACGGCCACACCGACGGCGCTTCCCGCCGATCGGGCGAAGCCGTTCATTCCCGTGACGGCTCCGCGTTCCCCCCAGCCGACCGCGGACTGAGCGCCGATCAGCGTCGGCGCCGCCGTCCACCCGAGGCCGAATCCGAGCACGAACGCGACGGCGGCGAACAGCAGCGGGTTCGGCCAGGGCGCGATGAAAACCAGACCCGCGGCCGCGATGGTCGTGATGGACATGCCGATCAGCACCGTGCGCCGGAATCCGATGCGCAGGTACAGCCTGCCGACGAGGGATGCCGCGAGCGGCCAGCCCATGCTCAGCGCCGCGACAGCGAGCCCGGAGATCAGCGGAATGGCGCCGCCCGCGCCCTCGAGATAGGCGGGGCCGAAGCTCGTCACGCCGATCGTGAGCGCCCCGATGCCGAAGGCGACAGCGGTGCAGGTGAGGATGAGACGGCGGGTGATGAGGGCGAAGTCGATGATCGGCTCGTCGGCCTGCTTCTCGACGAATCCGAACACGACGAGCAGCAGCGCGCCTCCGCCGAAGCAGATCGCGCTCTGCCACGAGAGCCAGGCCCAGGCGCTGTCGCCCTCGAGCAGACCGAGGATGATGCCCGTCAGTCCGAGCGTCAGCAGCACCGCGCCGAGGTAGTCGATCCGGTGCCGCTTCCGCTCCACGTTCTCGTGGTATCTCGTCACCAGCATCCATCCGGCCAGCAGGCACAGCGGCACGTTGACGAAGAAGATCCACCGCCAGGCATCCAGCTGCGCGAAGATCCCGCCGAGCGACGGTCCCACGACCGACGAGATCGCCCAGACGCTCGCCATGTAGCCCTGCACCTTGGCCCGCTCGGCGACCGTGTAGATGTCGCCCACGATCGTCATGGCCATGGGGCCCACGGCACCCGCGCCGAGCCCCTGCACGACACGGAACAGGATGAGCGTGAGCATGCTCCATGCGAAGCCGCACAGCACGGAGCCGGCCAGGAACAGACCGATGCCGATCAGGATGATCGGCTTGCGGCCGATCGTGTCGGCGAAGCGTGAGTAGATCGGCACGCTCACCGCCTGCGCGAGGAGGTAGACCGAGAACAGCCACGGGAACAGCTGATAGTCGCCGAGATCCCGGACGATCGTCGGGACGGCCGTGGCGAGGATCGTCGTGTCGATCGCGATGAGTCCGGTGGCGAGCATGAGCGCGCCGAGCACGGGGCCGCGCTCCGATCGCAGGCCGACAGAGGCGCGATCGACGGAGACGGTCATGACAGGGCCAAGGCGCTGCTGGTCGGATGTATTCCCGCTGCGGGTGGATCGACGGCGTGAAGTGACGGATGCTTGAGGGCACAGCCCTGAGAGGAGCGGCCGATGAGACGACGCATCGCACCCGCGCTGGCGCTCGGCGCGCTCGTTCTTGCGGGGTGCTCGACCCCCGGCATCCCGACGCCGCCCGCGGTCGACCCGACCGATACGGCGAACACCGAGCCGGTCACCCTCGCGTCGGGGCTGGCCGCGCCGTGGTCGGTGGTGCGCCTCGACGGCGGCGGGGCGCTGATCTCGCAGCGCGACGGCGGCGAAGTGCTCGAGCTGACGGCATCCGGAGACCTGCGCGAGGCGGGCGTCGTGCCCGGTGTCGTCTCGGGTGGCGAGTCGGGCCTGCACGGCCTCGCGCTGCTCGCCGATGGCGAGACGCGCTGGCTGTACGCCTACCACGGCGCGGCGGACGACAACCGGGTCGTACGGATGCGGCTGACCGGCGAGCCCGGCTCGCTGACGCTCGACGTCGACGCGGCCGAGGTGGTGGTCGCCGGCATCCCGCGGGCATCGAATCACGACGGCGGACGGATCGCCTTCGGGCCGGACGGGATGCTGTACATCGCCACCGGCGACGCGGGGCAGCGCGATCGTGCTCGGGATCGCGACTTCCTCGGCGGGAAGATCCTGCGGGTGACACCTGAGGGAGAGCCGGCTCGAGGGAACCCGTTCGGCTCGGCCGTGTACAGCCTCGGCCACCGTAACGTGCAGGGACTCGCGTGGGGTGACGACGGCACCCTCTGGGCGAGCGAGTTCGGGCAGGACACGTGGGACGAGCTGAACCGGATCGAGGTGGGCGGCGACTACGGCTGGCCCGACCATGAAGGGTTCGCGCGCGATGACGCGATCGAACCGGTCGCCGTGTGGGCGCCCGACGAGGCGAGCCCCAGCGGCATCGCCGTGATCGACGACGTCGTGTACGTCGCCGGTCTGCGCGGTGAGCGGCTCTGGATCTACGACACGACGACACCGAGCATCGAACCCTGGCCGGTGCACACGGGCGAGTTCGGCCGGCTCCGCGACGTGACCCCGGGACCCGGAGACACCCTCTGGGTGCTGACGAACAACACCGACGGGCGAGGATCACCGGGGCGCGACGACGACCGGCTGTTGCAGCTCACGCTGCCGGAGGGATGAGGCGGGTCAGGATGCCGCGGCCGGCCCGTCGCCGGCATCCGGACGCTCACCGCTCTTCGGCTCGCCGGTCGAGCTACGACCGGAGTCGGGCGACGACGGGTCGTGGTCGAAGAGCACGGGGCGATCAATGGTCCTGGTGACGTCGGCCGGATCGACCGCGAGCATGAGCATCGCCAGCCCGAGCAGGGTGACGATGAACGAGGCGCCGCCGATGACGAGACCCAGCCCCAGAGGGGTGAGTCCCTCGTAGGTGCCCTTGGCGATGGAGAGGTTCACGCGCTCGGTGAAGGCCCCGGTCGAGACGAGGGTCACGACGGTGGCGAAGACGCCGGCGGCGAGGGCGATGCCCACGAGGTGCAGCGGGCGCAGGATCTCCTTGCGCGTCGGCTTGTTGTCGGTCATGCCTCTCCTCGGTGGTCGGCCAGGCGGTCGGCCCCGGCGGTCGTCTCGCTCGTCGCGGTTCCCTTCGCGGCGGGCGCTAGTCCCGCGATGCCGAGGAAGACCGCCACGATCGCGGCGTAGCCGCCGAACAGTCCCACACCGATGATGATGCCGGTGAGCGACATGGCGTGCCCCTCGACCGCGTAGTCCTGCACGAACCCGACGGGGACGATCAGCAGCAGCGCCGCGAGCAGCAGCCCCAGCGCGCCGACGGTGATGGCGTCGCGAGAGCCATCCTGCCCGCGCGATCGGATGCCCGAGACCAGCTCGACGACGCCCGTCAGCGCCGCCCACGTGATCACGAGCACGAAGAACAGCGCGTCGGTGCGCCAGGCTGGGATGCTCGCGGCCATGCCGAGAACGAGCGTGATCGCGCCCATCAGCACCGATGGCCAACGCTGCCCCGCAGGGTGCACGATGATCGCGGCGACGATCAGCACCAGAGAGGTGACGATCGCGAAGCCGCCGAACACCGACAGGCCGATCGCGGCGGAGTGATCGGGAGAGAAGGTGATCATGAGGGCGGCCACGGCCGCCATCAGGGCGCGCGCGAGCTGCACGGTGCGCACGGTGAAAGGGCGCCCCGTAGCGGGACGCGCGGTGCGCGAGCGGGAAGCGGCGGGCATGACAGTCCTCAGATCGGTGACCCGACCAGTCTACGTCGCGCCGCCTTTGCGCCGCCTCGACGTGGGTGGGCGCGGGAGGGGTCGGTCGGCGTGCGGGGTCACTCCCGTACGGTTCGACGCCCCAAGGCCGTACGCAATCGACCCCGCAGCGCGGCCGAGCCTGCCGCGAGCGGCCGGGGCTGCCGAGAGCGGGGGCGACAGCACGCAAGCGGGCCGCGACCGTCGGACGCTTCGTGAATGAGCGCCTTCCGACCGCGGCCCGTGGAAGCGGGATCCGCTCGGGCTCGGATCGCTACGCCGCGGCGATGGTGCGGCGGTGGCTGATGCGATGCCCGACCCAGAAGCCGATGGCGATGAGGCCGGCGAGGCCTACACCCAGCATCCAGGGCAGCATCGACGGCGCCGCGCCCGCGGTGGCCGAGGCGAGCTGCACAGAGCCCGCCGCGAGCTTGCCGTTCCCGTCACTGAGGTCTGCCGCGCCGCCCGACAGCTCGCCACCACCCGCGGCCAGCTTCGCGGTTCCCTCGTCGACCGCGGCGGCGCCGTCGGAGAGCTTGCTCACGCCCGCACTGAGGTCGGATGCCCCGGTGCTGAGAGTCGACGTGCCCGCGGCGAGGTCTCCCGCACCGGCGTCGAGCTTGGCGGCTCCGGCGCTGAGACTCTGTGCACCGGTGTTCAACCGGTCGGCGCCGGACGACAGGGTGCCGAGTCCGGTGGTGAGATCGTTCGCTCCGGTCGAGAGCTTGCCCGTGCCGTCGCGCAGATCGCCCGCGCCCGCGGCCAGTGTTCCGGCGCCCGCCGACAGCCGGGCAGCGCCAGATGCGACGGCGGAGGTACCGGCGACGAGCTGGTCTCCCCCGGCCTTCAGCTTCGAGGCGCCCTCGGCGACAACGCCTGTTCCCGGCCACGGGATCGTGGCTCCATCGCTCGTGACCTCTCCGCCGTTCACCAGGAGGTTCGCCCCGCCGAGGACCCGGGTGGCGCCGGCGGATGCATCGGTCAGACCCTTCGCGAGCTTGGGAGCCGCAACGGTCGGACCCGACATCGCGGTGACCTGCTGGTTGACACCGGCCGCGAGAGCTGCGAGCGTCTTCAGGTTGGCGTCGGCGGGAGTGGCGTCCGAGAGCGCCTTGAGCTTCTCGGCGAGCGTCTTGGAGTTGTCGGATGCGGAGGTCGCGAGGCCGGTGAGCGCCGTCAGCGTCGCGGGGTCCGCGAGCGCGGTCACGTCAGCGGTCACTCCCTTGGAGAGCTCGGTGCTCAGCGTCTTCGCCCCGCCGAGCACCTCGCCTGCGATCGTGTGAGCGCCCGCGGTTCCCGCAACGAGTTCGCTCGCACCCGCGTTCAGCGTTCTGGCGCCGTTCATCACGTCGGCCGCACCCTTCGCGAGTTCGGCGGACTTCGCGGCCAGCTCCTGCGATCCGTCCGCCAGCTTCTGAGCGCCCGCGTGGGCGCTGCTCGCGCCGCCGGAGAGCTTGAGAGCACCGCCGTATGCCGACGAGGCGCCGGCGTCGAGCTTGGCGGCTCCGACCGCGGCGCTCGAGGCACCGGCGCTCAGCGAGGTGGCTCCCTCGGCGAGGGTCTGCGCGCCTGTCGCGGCGCTCGCGGCTCCTTCGCTGAGCTTTGTCGCGCCGGCGTCGGCATCCGTCGCGCCCTGCGCGAGAGCGGAGGTGCCGTCGGCGAGCTCACCGGCGCCGTCGGCGAGCGTGCTCGCCCCGGTCGCCAGCTGCGTCGAGCCGTCGTGCGCGGCCGACGATCCGTCGGCGAGCTCGGCGGCACCGGCGGCGATGCGGCCGGTCGTCGCGAAATACAGGAACACCATCGCGGCCAGCATGATGCTGAGCACGATGACCAAGACGCGCATGCCGATTCCGTGCGCGTGAGGGGTACCACTCGTCATTGAGCACTCCAGGGTCGGGGGGCCTCGTCGCCCTCGGTGAGCGTATGGGCGGATGCTCAGCCGCGACGGTACCTTGAATCCCGACACCAAGTTCCCTACTCGGTGACACTCGGTTTCTGTTTATCGCCTACAAAGACACGGCGGCCACGCGGTGTACGGCATCCAGCGCGGCCTGGGGATCAGGAGGCGACGCGGACAGTCTCGCCCGCCGTCCGCGCCGGTGTACCGCGCCCGGTCAGGCGCGGGGCGGCCGTCTTCGCCGTCTCGCGTGCCGGCTCTGCCGATGACGCAGCCGTTGCCGTCTCGCGTGCGGGCTCTGCGGATGACACAGCCGCTGCCGTCACGGGGTTCGGGCGGCGCACGGCACGGAGCAGCACCCGTGCGAGAGCTCCGACCACGAAGGCCGCCGCGAGCGCGCCCAGCGACACGAGCACCGGCGTCCACTCCGCGGCGAACGAGGCGCACAGGCTCAGCAGCGCGCCGAGGATCCACACGCCCACCCCGCCTCCCGCGAGCCCCGCCGCGCCGCGCGCGAGCGCGACTGCGGTCACGAGCGCACAGACGACCGCGAGAACTGCACCGGCGTTGCCTATCGGCACGAGCACCGCTGCCAACGTGTTGGCCACTGCAAGACTGGACATCGCTGACCCCCCGGTCATCCGCACACCGCATCGCGGCGTGCTCGTGACAGCCACGTTACGCGGGGAGATCCGGCTTGTGCGTCAGCCAGGGGAACGATTCGGCATCATCCTGACGGATGACACGTGAACGGCTGGAACCCGGATACTGACCTGCCGACCTCCCGGACGGGCGCCCGCGCGCGGTCAGCGCGGGCGGCGCACCTTCCGCGGCAGGCGCAGCGCGCTCAACCGGCCGACTACGACGGGCACGGGGGCGGTGAACACGGCATCCACCATCCGCGACCCCTCGGTCGGACCGATCACCGGCATGGGCGTCGTGAGCGTCGTCTCGACCGGCTCGACCGGCATGCGGCCGAACGCCCGATGCGCGGAGACGTACGCGGGGACGAGGATCGCGACTGCGCCGATCCATGCCAGCGGGTTGCTGAGCGCGACGCCGCCGAAGCCCCAGAAGGCACCCAGCGCGACAGCGGCGATCACGCGGGCGACCAGTTCGACCACGCCCGTGATGGTGGGGATGGCGACCCGGCCGACACCCTGCAGCACACCACGCAGCACGAACAGCACACCGAGGGCCGCGTAGCTCACGCCGTTGATGATGAGCATCTGATGGGCGAGGTCGACCACCCGCTCTGATTCGTCACCGACGAACAGCCGCACAACCGAGGCGCCGAAGGCGATCATGATCACACCGAGCAGCACAGAGGTGATGATCGACATCCACAGCGCCTGGACCGTTCCCCGGCGGATGCGGTCGGGGCGGCGAGCACCGAGGTTCTGCGCGGCGTACATCGACGACGCGAGCCCCAGAGAGGCGAGCAGCGCGACGGCGAGACCGTCGATACGGGATGCGGCGGTGTACGCGGCGACCGCGTCGGCGCCGAGCGTATTCAGCGCCACCTGCACCGCGAGGGCGCCGATCGCGATGATCGATGCCTGGAAGCCCATCGGCAGGCCGAGCCTGAGGTGCTCGAGGGCGTCGGCACGACGCACCCTCCAGTCGTCGCGGTGCACGTGCAGCACGGGCAGCTTCCGCCACAGGTATCCGAGGCAGAGCAGCACCGAGATGGCCTGCGCGATCACCGTGGCCAGAGCCGCACCTGCGACGCCCCAGCCGAGCGGCCCGACCATGAGGATCACGAGTCCGACGTTCAGCCCGCACGAGATCGTGAGGAAGACCAGCGGAGTGGTCGAGTCGCCGATCGCCCTGATGATGGCGGCCAGGTAGTTGAAGAACATGATCGTGCTGCCGCCGATGAATGTGACCTGAGTGAAGGTCGTGGCCTCGGCGAGCAGCTCGGACGGCGTCTGCAGCAGCTCGAGGAACGGGCGTGCGATGAGCGGACCGAGCACCGTCAGGATCAGGCTGGTGACACCGGTGAGCAGCGTGCCGGTGGCCACCGACCGGCTCACGCCCCTGGCATCCCCCGCGCCGAACGCCTGGGCGGTCGGGATCGCGAAGCCGCTGGCCAGACCCCACGCGAAGCCGATGATGAGGAAGATCAGGCTGCCGGTCGCGCCGACCGCGGCGAGCGAATCGACGCCGAGCTGGCGTCCGACGACGATCGTGTCAACGAACTGATAGAGCTGCTGCACGACGTTGCCGATGAGCAGCGGCACGGAGAAGAGCAGGATGACGCGCCAGGGGCGACCGGTGATGAGTGTGGTGGCCATGATGATCCGGGGACGGGAGAAGGGATGCCGGCAAAAAAGACGGCGGCACCGTGGATCGTCACGGCGCCGCTTCCGACAGTCTATCGAATCGTTTCGAAGAGGTCGACACCCGGCGATCTATTCCACTCCGCCGCACGCCGCCAGGGGCTTGCCCGCGACCCGTACCGTTGGGTAGTCCGGATGCATGACCCGCCTGCGTCGAAGCGACCCGCATGCCCCCGGAATCCGGCGCGTGCGTCACGGTCGCGGCTATAGGTTCCTCGGCGCGGACGGCGCCGCGGTCGACGACCCCGAGGTGCTCGGGCGACTGCGCGAGCTGGTCGTGCCACCCGCCTGGTCCGACGTGTGGATGTGCCCGTACGCGAACGGCCACATCCTCGCGACCGGCATCGACGCGGCCGGCCGGCGTCAGTACATCTACCACCCGGCCTGGCACGAGCGGATGGCGCGCGAGAAGTTCGATCGCATGCTGCAGCTCGCAGAGGTGCTCCCCGCCGCCCGTGGCGGCGTGACCCGCGACCTGCGCACCGACGGGTTCAGCCGCACGCGGCTGCTCGCCGGTGCGTTCCGGATGCTGGACTCCGCTCTGCTGCGCGTCGGATCGGAGCAGTACGCGAGGGCGCACGGCAGCATCGGGCTGGTCACCCTGCGCGGGTCGCACGCGCGCGTGCGCGGCGGCAGGATCGTCGAGCTGCGCTTTCCCGGCAAGAGCGGCCAGCCGTGGGAGTCCGAGGTCGACGACGCCGATCTCGCCGGGCTGATCGCTGGCCTGAAACGCCGTGGCGGCCGCTCACTGCTGCTGAGCTGGCAGGACGACACGGCGCGTGCCGCCGCATGGCATCCGCTTCGCGCGGCCGACATCAACGACGACGTCAGACTGCGCACCGGCGGCGATTTCACGGCCAAGGACTTCCGCACCCTGCACGGCACCATCTCGGCCGCCGTCGCCCTGGCCCAGATCGGCCTCAAGCCGACGGCGACGGCACGATCGCGGGCGGCCGCCCAGGCCGTGCGCGTTGCGGCATCCGCCCTCGGCAACACTCCCGCCGTCGCCCGGGCGAGCTACATCGACCCGCGCGTGTTCGACCTCTACGACGAAGGCGTGGTCGTCGACCCGACGCGCCGGGTCGAGGGGCAGCTGGTGACGCTGTTGGCCTGACTCTGTCAACCCGGTGGGCAGTACCGGATGCACGGGCTAGCGTCGCCCGCAACGATGGAGGAGGAGCGATGAACGACGACATGACGACAGACGAGCGCGGCGCCGACGACCGCGAACGGCGGGACGAGGCCCCGCAGGGCGCCGACACCGGGCAGGCGACGGACACCAGCGGCCGCTCCGGCGGCGGCGATCACCCGAGCCAGGCCGAGGGCGAGGACCCGGAGAACCCGCCCGCGCGGCCCGACCCCGACACGACGGGGCACCCCTCCCAGGCCGAGGGCTGAGATCGGGGCCCGCACGCAGGCGTGCGGCAGGCAAGCGCACGAGCGCAGCCACCCTGCGACCGCCGACAGGAGCATGATGGAGGTGTGGTCGACATCCTCTCCGCACTCTCGACGATGCCCGAGCCCCAGTACGTCGAGGTGGGTGACGGCGTCGCGCTCGCGACATACTCCTGGGGCGAGGCGGACGGGCCCCCCGTCGTGCTCGCGCACGGGTTCGCGTCGAGCACCGCTGACACCTGGGTGCACACGGGGTGGGTGCGGATGCTCGAGCGCGAGGGCTTCCGCATCCTCGGTGTCGACCAGCGCGGGCACGGCGCGAGCCAGAAGCCGCACGACTCCGCCGGCTACACCGTGCGCAGTCTCGCCCGCGACATCGAATCGGTGCTCGACACCTTCCTCGTCGACGAGGCGCTGTACGTCGGGTACTCCCTGGGCGCGCGGGTCGGCTGGCAGGTGGCGCTCGATCTCGGCGAGCGCATCACGCGGGCGGTGCTCGGCGGGGTGCCCGACGGCATCCCGCTCGATCGGCTGGACACCGCCCAGGTGCGCCGGTACGCCGTGGACGGCACGGCGGTCACCGATCCGGTGACGCAGCGCTACATCGCGCTGGCCGAGCGGGTGGCGGGGAACGACATGCGCGCGCTGCTCGCGCTTGCCGAGGGCATGCGCGACTCGCGCTCGATCGACCCCGATCCCGCCCACGCCCCACAGCAGCCGGTGCTGTTCGCAACCGGATCGCAGGATGCCGTGCTCGACGGTTCACGCCGGCTGGCCGAGGCGGCCGCACAGGCGACGTTCTTCGAGATCCCGGGTCGGCATCACTTCAACGCTCCCGGGTCGAAGGCATTCCGTCTGGCCGCCCTGCAGTTTCTGAAGGGCTGAGTCTCAGCGACGCTCGCCGCCGGATCGCGCCAGCAGCGAGCGGATGACCACGAAGACGATCAGGGCGACGACGGCGACGATCGCGAGCTTGGCGATGAACCAGATCAGCGAGAACAGCGCGTTCACGATCCAGAACGCGATGACGACCGAGACGACGACGGCGACGATGGTCCAGATGGTGCTCTTGTTCATGTCTTCAGCCTAGGAGAAGCGTCTAACGTGTGATGGTGACCTTCGACGGCCCGCTCTCGGCATCCGCGTACGAGCTGCTCGGGGTCGAGTCCACGGTCTCGGACGACGAGCTGCGCCGTGCCTACCGCCTGCGGCTGCGCCAGACGCATCCCGACACCGGGGGCGATGCCGCCGTCTTCGTCCGTGTGCAGCGGGCCTGGGAGCTCGTCGGGACTGCGGCGGCACGCGCCGCGTACGACCGCGGGCGGGGAACGGCGTCCTGGGCCGAGCGCCCGACGACTGCCGGCGCGACCGGCACCCGACCGCGCGGACGCTCGTACGGCCGGGCGGGCGCGTGGCGCCGTCGCCGCTACCGCGAGCTGCTGTCCGACCAGCTCGGCCACGAGGTGACGGATGCCGAGGCGTACGACCCGCTGGTCGTGCGCGCGGCGCCGTGGGAGGCGCGTCGCATGCTCGCCGACGCGCTGGCCGAAGAGGCCACGGCCGAGGCGATCGAAGAGCTCGGCATCGGGTTCACCGCCTGGCACGATGTCGCCGTCGGCGAGGCCGACGACGCGAAGCTCGACCACGTCGTGCTCAGTCCGACCGGACTGTACGGCCTCATGTCGGAGGACTTCGGCGGGCCGGTGAGATTCCGTCAGGGCGAGGTCATCGGCGCCCACGTCGGCGGCGCCGCTCCGATCCGCGAACTGCTCGCCCGCATGCGCACCGTGGCGCGCCGTGCGCGGGTGCGCTTCGGAGGAGCGATCCTCATCCTTCCCGACGATGACCTCGACGACACGATCGCGCCGCTGGGCTCCGTCCGAGGCGTGCCGGTCGTGGTCGTGCGCCGCAGCGCGCTGCGCACGGTGCTGCGCGGCGGCGTGCCGGGAGCGCGGGCGCTCGGCGGCAACGAGGCGTTCGACGTGCGCAGCCGGCTGACGCACAGCGCACGCGTGCTCTCGCCGTGAAGCAACGCGGGGAGGCCGGGATGCTGCCGCGGGGGCTACGGTGAGAGCGTGGATGCTGTCGACCCGCTGCCCGATCACCCCGCTCCGGATGCCCCGGAAGGCAAGCTCGTGCTGCTGCGCCACGGCGAGACGGAATGGTCGCGAACGGGCAGGCACACCGGGCTGACCGACATCCCGCTCACCCCGCACGGCGAAGACCTCGCGCGAGCTGCGGGCGAGCTGGTGAAAGGCTACGACTTCCGGCTCGTGCTCAGCTCGCCGCTGCAGCGCGCGCGTCGAACGGCCGAACTCGCCGGCCTGCAGGCCGAGATCGATCCGCTGCTCGTGGAGTGGGACTACGGCGGGTACGAGGGGCGCACGACGAAGGAGATCAGGGCCGAGCTCGGCTACAACTGGACCACCTTCGCGCACGGGGTGATCCGCGGCGACACACCGGGCGAGACGGTCGAGGAGGTCGCCGCACGCGCATCCCGCGTTCTCACCAGGGTGCTGCCGGCGATGGCATCCGGAGATGTCGCGCTCGTCGCGCACGGCCACTACCTGCGCATCCTCACCGCCGTCTTCCTGCGGCAGGCGCCGCGATTCGGGGCATCGATCTCGCTTGATGCCGGATCGGTGTCTGTTCTCGGGTTCGCCCGCGAACAGCCCGCGATCCTTGCCTGGAACCACGGCCCGCATCTGCCGATGCAGCCTGCGGAATCCTGAGACGGGACGGGAGAGGCCGCATGAGGGCAGTGGACCACGACGTGATCGTCATCGGCGCGGGCCTCGCCGGCCTCCGCGCGGCGACGGTTCTCGCCGAGGCGGGGCTCGACACCGTGGTGCTCGAGGCGTCGGACGACGTCGGCGGGCGCCAGCGCACCGACATCGTGGACGGGTTCCGACTGGATCGCGGATTCCAGGTGCTCAACCCCGCCTACCGCTCCGTCCGACGGTGGGCCGACGTGCCGGCGCTGCGCCTGCAGCCGTTCCCGGTCGGCGTGCATGTGCGCCGGGCGGAAGACGTCGCGGGCGACCCCGTCGGGCTGGCGACGCTGGCAGATCCGCGCCGCCATCCGCTGTCGATCCGCACGAGTCTGCGCAGCGGGCTGCTCGACCCCGGCGCTCTGGTCGCTCTGGCTCGCTGGACCGCCCCGTCGGTGCTCACGCCCCGACGGCTGCTGAGGCGAGCCGCAGCGGGTGATGACCGCGCCGCGCGAGAGGGCTGGGACGCGGCGGGCTTTCACGGGGCGCTGCGCACGGAGGTCATCGAGCCGTTCCTCTCGGGTGTGCTCGCCGATGGCCGCTTCGACACGTCCGACGTCTTCGTGCGGTGGCTGGTGGGGCTGTTCCTTCGCGATGCGCCCGGGCTGCCGGCAGAGGGTATCCAGGCGCTGCCCGCCCAATCGGCGGCACGCGCACGGTCGGCGGGCGCGGACATCCGACTCCACCATCGCGTCACCGGCGTGCGCGCCGGGCGGGGGCACGTCGAGGTCGACATCTCGGGTGCCGATCCGGCGAGCGCCGCCGCCGCCATCGTCGCCGTGGACGCGCATCATCTGGCCCCATTGACCGGTGTCGCCGCCCCGCCGATGCGCGGACTGCAGACGTGGTGGTTCGCGCCCGATGCCGCGCCCTCCGCATCCGGCATGCTCGCCGTCGACGGACGCCGGCGGGGGCCGATCGTGAACACGGCGATCATCTCGCGTACCGCCCCGACGTACGCTCCTGCCGGACGCCACCTGGTGCAGGCCACCTGCCTGCTCTCCGACAGCGGCGGGTCGGAGGCGGAGGTGCGCACCCAGCTCGGCGAGATCTGGCGCACGGATGCCCGCAGCTGGCCGTTGCTGCGCCGCGACGACATCCGTCATGCCCTGCCGGACCAGCCGCCCCCGCTGCGGCCCTCACCGGTGCGCGCCGGTGAGGTGGTCTACCTCGCCGGCGATCATCGCACGAGCCCGTCGATCGAAGGCGCGCTCGTCTCGGGTGACCGCGCGGCGCGCATGCTGCTCGCCGATCGGGCGGCTCGACGCCGGTGAGCGGCGTGGGTGCGGGCACGTCGCGGGCAGTGTGCGACATCCGCGGCTCGCGGTCAACCACTCGCCGCGGATGCACCCCGGAGCCTAGGCTCGCGGAATGACCCTGTTCCGCAGCGATCGTCCCCGTCGCATCCAGCTCGATCAGACGACGGTGGAGCCCCGCGCGACTCGCCCGCCGTGGAGTCTCTGGGCCGACGCGTTCGGACGCCTTGGCATCCGCTCGGTTCAGATCCTGCTGGTGGTGGCCGTCGCGGCGGGCATCGTGTACGTCATCCAGTACCTCACCCTGGTCACCATCCCGCTCGCGATCGCCCTCATCCTCGCGTGCGCGTTCGCTCCGGCGATGAACTGGCTGCGCCGGCACCACGTGCCGGATCTGCTGGCGACGATCATCACCCTTCTGACGATCGTCGCGGTGCTCAGCGGACTGAGCTGGCTGATCGTGTGGGCGGTCCGCGATCAGTGGGACGACCTGTACGCGCAGGCGCAGCAGGGCATCGACCACGTGATCGACTGGATCGACACGCTGCCGTTCCAGCTGTTCACCCCCGACCAGATCGAGGAGTGGACGAAGACGCTCACCGACTTCGTCACGAGCTCGCAGTTCGGCTCCGGCGCCCTCGCCGGCGTCAGCGCGGTCGCGAGCTTCGTCACCGGATTCGTGCTGCTGGTCACCATCCTCTTCTTCTTCCTCAAGGACGGCCCGCAGATGTGGGAGTTCCTGCTGCGTCCCTTCCACGGTGAGAACGAGCGCCGGGTGCGCCGGATCGGCCACAAGACCGTGGGCGTGCTCGGGTCGTACGTGCGCGGAACGGCGACAGTGGCGCTGGTGGATGCCGTCGGCATCCTCATCGGCCTGCTCATCCTGCAGGTGCCGCTGGCGATTCCCCTGGCCGTCCTCGTCTTCCTTCTGGCGTTCATCCCGATCGTGGGTGCAACGCTGGCCGGTGTGCTCGCGGCGCTGGTCGCCCTGGTGGCGAACGGCTGGGTGAGCGCGCTGCTCGTCGTCGGCGTCGTCGTGCTCGTCAACCAGCTCGAGGGCAACCTCCTGCAGCCGTTCCTGATGGGGCGCACGATGAAACTGCACGCCTTCGTGATCCTGGTCGCTTTGGCCGTGGGAACGGCGCTGAGCGGCCTGGTCGGCGCCGTGCTGGCCGTGCCGACGACCGCCGCCGTGTGGGGCATCATCCAGGTGTGGGACGGCGAGAACCTGCCCGCGAAGTGGGCACGGCGCAAGCCACGAGAGCCCCGCGCGTCGCAGAGCACCGCCGTCGAGGTCGCCTGAGCATCATCGACGACCCGTCGCGCCGAAGACGTCGAGGTGGTTGCATGGCGTCATGAGCATCGCGACCTCCGCAGACGGAACCGAGATCTCCTACACGACGACCGGGGCAGGGCCGGCCGTCGTCGTCGTGAACGGCGCTCTGTCGACGGCGGCGGATGCCGGGCCGCTGGCCGAGGCGCTGGCCGAGAGCGGCTTCCGCGCGGTCACCTGGGATCGCCGCGCGCGGGGTGCGAGCGGCGACAGCCCGGGTTCCGCGCCGGCCGACGAAGCCGACGACCTGGCTGCCGTGATCGCGGCCGTCGGTGGAGCGGATGCCGTGCTCGGCCACTCGTCGGGGGCCATCCTCGCCCTGTTCGCCGCGTCGCGCGGCGTGCCGACCGGTGCGCTGTTCCTGTCGGAGCCGCCGATCGACTTCGACGGCGAGGGCTGGGGCGAGGAGCTGCCGCGACGTCTGCAGGAGCTGGTCGACGCGGGCCGCCATGATGAGACCGTCGCGATGTTCCAGCGCGACGCCGTGGGACTGCCGGCGGAGATGGTGGAGGCGGGCCGCGCGAGCGGCCAGCTCGCCGCGCTGGCCCCGCTCGCGCAGTCGACGGTGTACGACGCCCGGCTGACGCTGCGCTATCGGCGTCCGGATGCCGCGCTGCTCGACGTCGATGTGCCGGTGACCGTGCTGCGCGGGGCGCAGACCTTCCCTTTCCTGGTCGCGTCGTCTGACCGGCTCGCCGCCGAGATCGAGAACGCCGACCTGGTGATCGTGCCGGAGTCGGTCATGCACCGTCCCGATCCCGCGGCGACCGCACGGGTCATCGCCGAGCGGGTCTGACGGCAGTCGCGTCGCGGTGAACGAGTACCCTCGCGGGTATGAGACGGCCCGTACCCGATCCCATCCGTCCAGGCGAGGAGTCCGTGTGGGACTATCCGCGGCCGCCGCGTGCCGAGCCGGTGCGAGAGCGAGTCACGATCCGCCTGGGAGGTGTGCTGATCGCCGACACCGTTGACGCGGTCCGCGTGCTCGAGACGAGTCATCCGCCGGTCTACTACCTGCCGATCGCGTCGTTCGTCGACGGAGCGCTCATCCCGGCAGAGGGGTCGTCGTTCTGCGAGTTCAAGGGGGAGGCCGCGTACTTCGACGTGCACGGCGGCGAGCGGGTTGTGCCTGGAGCAGCCTGGACGTACCCGCGCCCGGCACGAGGGTTCGAGTCTCTGAGCGGACGCGTGGCGGTCTACGCGGGCGACATGGATGCATGCACCGTCGGCGACGAGCAGGTAACACCGCAGCCTGGCCGGTTCTACGGCGGCTGGATCACGTCCCGCATCCGCGGTCCGTTCAAGGGCGCGCCGGGCTCGATGGGCTGGTGAATGCGCTGATCAGGCGGTGAGGCCCGGTTCGTCGCCGGCACCGCCGCCATGGTCGAACGTGGCCTTGAGCAGCTCTTCGGCCTCGAGCGTGAGATCGATGATGCGGGCGAGCAGCCCTCCGAGGGAGGTGGCGCGCAGCAGCTCGAGCTGGTCGATCGGCCCCAGCGGCGCTATCGCGGCGAGCTGCCATGACGACTCCAGGGGGTCGTCCGAGATCTCGATGTTCGGATCCCACCGGCTGCCGGAAGTCATCGCTGCGCGCGTGAGCACGCGACGAACGTGCTTCTCCGCCTCGTCGCGCAGCGGCGCGAGTGCCGGATCCCACCTCAGCTCGCCGATGGCGTGCACCTCGGCGGTCGGATACGCCTCGTCGTTCCACCACGCGCCCACTTCGATGCGCTCCCCGCCGACGACGAGCAGCTCGATGTCGCGCTCGGTCGCCGCGACCTCGACGATCCGAGCCATGGTGCCGGTGCGGAACCGGGTATCCCCTCCCCCGGCCTCGGATCCGCGCTCGATGAGCACCACGCCGAACGACGGCTCGTGCGATTCGAGCGCTGCGCCGAGCATCTTCAGGTAGCGCTCTTCGAAGACGCGCAGGGCCAGCGGCGTGTACGGGAACAGCACCGTCTCGAGCGGGAACATCGCAGTGGCTGCCATCGCGCCAGTAAACCACTATGGCCGCGCTGCGTCACCCGGCTCGCGTGCGTCAGTTGAAGTCGCCCCCGCCGCCGCCGAAGTCACCCGGCGCCATGTCCTTGAACCGCGAGTAGTGGCCCTGGAAGGCGACGGTGATCGTCGCCGTCGGACCGTTGCGGTGCTTGGCGACGATCAGGTCGGCCTCGCCCGGACGGATGTCCTTGTCGTAGGCGGCCTCGCGGTGCAGCAGGATCACCATGTCGGCATCCTGCTCGATCGAGCCGGACTCGCGCAGGTCGCTGATCGCGGGTTTCTTGTCGGATCTCTGCTCGGCACCACGGTTCAGCTGCGACAGCGCGATCACCGGCACCTGCAGCTCTTTCGCGAGCAGCTTGAGCGCACGCGAGAACTCCGACACCTCCTGCTGACGCGACTCGACGCGCTTGCCGCTCGTCATCAGCTGCAGGTAGTCGATGACCACCAGCCGCAGGCCGGCGCGCTGCTTGAGCCGGCGGCACTTGGCCCGGATCTCGACGAGCGTCATGTTCGGGCTGTCGTCGATGTACAGCGGTGCGTCGTTGATGCGGCCGCGGGTGGCAGCGACGGTGGTCCAGTCGCGAGGGTCGAGCGTTCCCTTGCGCATGTTCTGCAGCGGGATCGCTCCCTCGGCGCTGAGCAGGCGCATCGCGATCTCGCTCTTGCCCATCTCGAGCGAGAAGAAGATCGACGGCTCGTTGTGACCGATGGCTGCCGCGCGGGCGAAATCCAGAGCCAGCGTGGAGTTGTGGGTCGGGATCATCGAGTCGCCGGCGAGGTAGAGATGCTCGGCGTTGTCGACCTGAACGCACCGCACCGGCACGCTGGCGATCGGGCGCACGGCCTTCACATAGCGACGGCCGATCCGGGCGACGCTGACCGGCCGCTCCTGCTCGTGCAGGCGACGTTTGCGCTCGAGGCGGAACACGTCGTCGACGGTCGAGAAATTGAGGATGTGGCACGTCGACGACGATTCGGACCGTCCGGCCACCCGCTTGGACGTGCGCCCGCACTTGTATCCGAGGCTCACGATCAGCTCATACACGCTGTCGGCGAGCCGCTTGTTCGTCACCGCGAACTGGCATGACCCGACACCGCGCACGACCGTGCCGTCGGTATCCATCAGACCCGCGAGCAGTTCGCGACGCTGGCTGACCGAGGCGCGCAGATACTGCGTGGGAATGTGCTTGTCACCGAGCACACCGAGACCGCGCAGCAGGGCGGTGAACGAGCCGTGATCGCGATAGCAGTCCGCGCACCGCTGCGCTTCCCCCGAGAACGGCGAACCGCAGTCGGGGCAGCGCAGCCGCTCGGGGTGAGCTCCCTTGTTCTTCGGTCCGCAGGTGCGGCCGCACGTGCGCACGTGCGGATGACGGGCAGTGAATGACGTGCCGCACACCTCGCAGTCGCGCACGATGGTCTGGGTGGGGAGCTTCAGCGCGTAGAGCATGTTGCCGCGTGCTTCGGCGCGGATCCCGGTCGCTGCGATGAGTCCAGGGATCTCCTCGGTCTCGCTCGTCATGCGCGCACCGTCGCTGTGTCCGTCGCCGAGCCAGGCACCCAGCGCATACGGAGGGATCGGCAACGCTGCATCCGGTGCGCGCAGCGCCGCCGCGTTCTGCACCGAGTGGTTGGCGCGGGCGTCGGCTCCGACGGTGAGGGTGTCGCGGATCTGCTCGGTGGTGACCGTCACCGATCCGCCCGCCGGTGAACGACGCGTCGCGCGCGTCTCGGTCACCCACTGGTGCTGTGCGTCAGCGATGATGACCGATCCGTCCGAGAATTCGACCTCGTAGCAAGGACGCTCGAGCATGACATCCGTCGCCGCGACCACCCGAGTGGGGCGACCATGCGCATCGTAGAGCTCGTCGCCGACCCGCACCGCGCCCATCGTGGTCCACCCGGTCGGGGTGGGCAGTGGGGTGTCGAGCGCCAGCGCCTTGCCCATGGCCGGCCTCGCGGCCACGACGATCATCTGGCCGCCGTGCAGACCGTTGGTCAGCTCGTCGAGCTCGCGGAATCCGGTCGGGATGCCGGTCATCGTGCCGTCACGGCCGTTTGCCGCCTCGATCTCTTCGACAGCCGCGTCGACGGCGATCGTCAGCGGCACGTAGTCTTCAGCCGTCTCGGAGCCGGTCACCGAGTAGATCTCGGCCTGCGCGTTGTTGACGATGTCAGTGGCGTCGCCCTCGCCCGCGTAGCCGAGCTGGACGATGCGCGTGCCCGCGTCGACCAGACGGCGCAGGATCGCGCGTTCTGCGACGATCCCGGCGTAGTAGCCGGCGTTCGCGGCGGTCGGCACGATCGAGGTGAGCGTGTGCAGGTAGTCGGCACCACCGGCGCGCCCGAGCTCGCCGGTCTTGATCAGCTCATCGGTGACCGCGACGACGTCGGTCGGCTCACCGTGCGAGTACAGCGACAGGATCGCTTCGAAGATCAGCTCGTGCTTGGGCACGTAGAAGTCGGCGCCCTTGAGCATCTCGATGACATCGGCGACGGCATCCTTCGACAGCAGCATGCCGCCCAGCGCGCTCTGCTCAGCCAGAAGGTCGTGCGGCGGGGTGCGCTCGGGCGTGCGCGAACCACCCAGACGCTCGTTAGAGATATCTGCGATCGACACCGTGCTCCTCCCGGCCGGCGCGACTCGACACACGTCACCGGCGCTTGCGACCGGCGGGTCGTCGGCCTCAGGCGCAAGCAGAACACGCGCCACCGACATCCGGTCTCCCCCAAGCTAGAAGCCGGGTTATCCCCATGCAACCAGGGCTGTGGATAACTATGTGGAGAGTGTGCGAAGAACTCTGGAGTGTCTGTGCAGAACGGGTGTGGACAACTCGGTGGAGAGTTTCAACGTCGTCGAATTTTCTTGCGTTTGATCAGGTTTTCTTCGGTTCCCCACCCTGTGGAGGGATTTCCGCTTCAACGTGAGATTGAAGGTTTCGGCGAGTCGGCGCCGATGTGCAGAACCTGGGGAAAGTCAAGTGGAATCGCGCCCGGGCGCGCCGCGCCGGATCACGCGCCCGTGGACTCGCGGATCACGAGGTCGAGCGGCAGCGGAGAATCGGCGCCGAGCTGTTCGCCGCGAATCAGACGCACGACCGCCGCCATCATCGCCGCGCCCTTGTCCGCGGTGTGCAGATCGACGGTCGTGAGCTGCGGAGACGCGCTCGTCGAGAAGACGTTGTTGTCGACCGTGGCGACGGCGACGTCATCCGGAACCCTGATTCCGCGCTCCTTCAGCACGCCCAGCGCGCCGGCCGCCATCTGCGCCGACGCGACGAACAGGGCATCCATCTCCACCCCCGCATCGAGCAGCCGACGCGCGGCCGCCGCTCCGCCGGTCGGGGTGTAGTCGCCCTCTTCGCTGCCGGCCTCGTCGAGGCCCGCAGCTCTGAGCACATCGCGCCACCCCTGCAGACGCTCCTGCCCAGCCGACGTGTCGAGCGGTCCGGTGATCGTGGCGATCCGCCGCCGCCCCCGCTCGATGAGATGCCGCGTGGCGAGCGCGCCGACGGCGGTGTTGTCGACGTCGACGATGTGGATCTCTTCACCGGTCTCGCCCGGCGGGCGCACCCCGAAGACGACCGGCAGCGTGCGCGCCAGCTCTCGATACGACGACGATGCGCTGTGATGCGAGAGGATCAGCGCTCCGTCCACATTGCCGCGGCGCAGCAGCTGATGGGTCTTCTGCGGGTCCTTCTCCGACTCGATGAGCAGCGTGAGCGAATACTCGGTCGACGACGCATACATCGCGGCGCCCTGGATCACCTCGGCGAAGTACGGGTCTGCGAAGAACTCCGCCGTGCGCTCGGGGATGACCATGGCCACCGTCTGAGTGCTGCGGCGGGCGAGGCTGCGCGCCGCACGATTGGGCACGTAACCCACCTTCGCGATCGCCGCATTGACTCGCGCGACGGTGTTCTCGGTGACCCGCGGCGACCCGTTGATCACCCGCGACGCGGTCGAGCTCGACACCCCTGCGAGCGCCGCGACCTCTTCGAGGGTCGGGATCCACGGCTTCGCGCTGTGAGACGGCTTCATCGTCACTCTTCGTCTCCTGCTGCGCATCCAGCGCGATCGTGGACCTCGCCACTCGAGGGCGGACCTCTTCACCGTACGCCACGCGGGCCCGGTGATCACTCCGGGATCCGGTGCTCCTCGATCAGTCGCGACAGCCACCGTCCGCTGTCCTTCACCGTGCGCTCCTGCGTGTCGTAGTCGACGTGCACGATGCCGAATCGCTTGCTGTACCCGTAGCCCCACTCGAAGTTGTCGAACAGCGACCACACGAGATAGCCGCGCAGGTCGACGCCCTGCTGAAGAGCGCGATGCGCCGCAGTGAAGTGACGGCGCAGATAGTCCAGCCTGGCGTCGTCGTGCACTCGATCGCCGATGCGCTCGTCGTCGAAGGCGGCTCCGTTCTCGGTGATGACGAGCGGCAGACCCGGATGCTCGCGGCTGAGCCTCAGCAGCAGCTCCTCGAGTCCGTCGGGAGCGATGTTCCACCCCATCGCCGTGTACGGGCCGTCCTGCGTGAGGAATTCGACGATGTCGCTGCCCGGCCAGGCCGAGCCGCCGACGTCCTTGTGGCCGTCGGCGCGCTCGCGCGGGGCGGAGCCGTCCCACATGCGCACCCGCGTGGTCGAGTAGTAGTTGACGCCGAGGAAGTCGATCGGCTGATGGATGATCTCGGCGTCGCCCGGGCGCACGAACAGCCAGTCGGTGACCTGCGCGGTGTCATCGATGAGATCCGCCGGGTAGCCGCCGACGAGCATCGGGTGGGTGAACGACCTGTTGGCCAGGGCGTCGATGCGTCGCACCGCCTCGGATCGCTGCCCGTCTGCACCCCGCACGACGTGGAAGTTCAGCGTCACCGACACCTGTGCGTGCGGCGCGACCTCCCGAAGCACCTGCACGGCGAGGCCGTGGGCGAGGTTCAGGTGGTGCATCGCCTGAAGCGCCGCGGCACCGTCGGTGCGGCCGGGAGCGTGCGCGCCCGAGCCGTAGCCGAGGAAAGCGCTGCACCAGGGCTCGTTCAGGGTGGTCCACACCGGCACGCGGTCGCCGAGCGCTCGGGCGACATGGCGGGTGTACTCGGCGAAGCGATAGGCGGTCTCGCGGTTGGTCCAGCCGCCGGCATCCTCGAGCGCCTGCGGCAGGTCCCAGTGATAGAGAGTCGCGATCGGACGGATGCCGCGGGCGATCAGACCATCGACGAGGCGGCCGTAGAAGGCCAGGCCCGCCACGTTCACCGGTCCGGATCCGGTCGGCTGGATGCGCGGCCACGAGATCGAGAACCGGTACGCCTCGATGCCGAGCTGAGCCATCAGGTCGAGGTCGGGCTCGAGCCGGTTGTAGTGATCGACGGCGACGTCGCCCGTGTCCCCGTCGACGACCCTGCCCGGCGTGGCGCTGAACGTGTCCCAGATGGAGGGCCCCCGTCCGTCGGCGGTGGCGGCGCCCTCGATCTGATACGCCGCAGTAGCCGCGCCGATGACGAATCCGGCGGGGAAGTCGAGTCCGGCGTCCCGGTAGTCGGGGCTGTCTCTGGTGTGGGCCTGCATCTGGATCGTCATATCAGCCTTTCACTGCGCCTTGCATGATTCCGGTCACGAGCTGCTTTCCCGCGACGAAGAAGAGGATGAGGAGGGGGATCACCGAGAGCACCGCACCGGCGAGCACCATCGCATTGTCGGGGTTCTGCCCGCCGGCGGCGCTCAGCGCCGCCAGCGCGGTCTGCACGCTGGGATTGCGAGGGCTCAATGCCAGCAGCGGCCACAGGTAGTCGGTCCAGGCGGCCATGAAGCTGAACAGTCCGAGCACGGCCATCGCGGGGCGCGCGGCAGGCAGGGCGACGTGCCAGAACGTGCCCCACATGCTCGCGCCGTCGACGCGCGCCGCTTCGATGAGCTCATCGGGGATGACGTCGACCAGGTACTGGCGCATGAAGAACACCCCGAAAGCGGTCACCATCCCGGGGATGATGACCGCCTGCAGAGTGCCGATCCAGCGCCACTCGGCCATCAGCATGAACAGCGGGATGATGCCCAGCTGAGTCGGAACGGCCATGGTGGCGATCACCGTCACGAGCAGGCCGGTGCGCCCCCGAAAGCGCAGCTTGGCGAACGCGTATCCGGCCAGGGTCGAGAAGAAGACGACCGAGATCGTGATCGCGGCGGAGATCACCGCGCTGTTCACCAGCGAGAGCAGGAACGGCACGCTCTCGAATGCCTTGCCGGCGTTGGTGAGGAAGTTCGGTCCCGGCAGCACTGCCGGGGGCACGAGGTTGATGTCGGACGACTGACGTGAGGCGATGACGAACGACCACCACAGCGGGAACGCCGATCCCACGAAGTAGGCGATGAGCAGCGCATACGTGAGCATGCCGGGGCGCTCGTACGCGCGGCGGCGTCTGGCACGGCGTTCGGATGCCTCGGCGCGGCGCTGATCGAACTCGGGCGAACCGGGCGCGACGGGACGAGTGAGGATGGCGGTCATGATGCTCCCTGCTGCTCGCGGGCCGAACGGGCGCGCGCAGTGCGCATTCGCGCGGTCTTCGCGTCAGCCGAGCGGATGGCCCGGGTGACCGCGAAGCTGAGCAGGCCGACGAGCATGATGATGACGAACAGGATCCACGCCGTCGCCGACGCCCGGCCGAAGTCGCGCAACGGGAAGCCGAGCTGGTAGAGGTACAGGACGATCGTCTGGAACTGGCGGTCGCTGCCGCCGTAGGTGCGGCTGTCGAACAACCTCGGCTCGGCGAAGATCTGCAGCCCTCCGATGGTCGCGGTGATGACGACGAAGATGAGAGTCGGGCGGATCAGCGGAATCGTGATCGACCAGAACTGGCGCAGCCTGCTCGCCCCGTCGATGGTCGCCGACTCGTACATGTCGCGCGGCACCGCCTGCATGGCGGCGAGCAGAAGCAGGGCGTTGTAGCCGGTCCAACGCCAGTTGACCATGGTCGCGATCGCGACGTGCGAGGGGAAGACGTCGAAGGTCCAGCGGATCGGGTCGAGACCCAGCAGCTCGAGCAGACCGGCGACGGGTCCGTGGTACTGGTTGAACACCTGCAGGAAGATGACGGTCACGGCCACCGGAGCGACGATGTACGGCAGCAGAATGCTCATGCGCCAGAACGTCTTGCCGCGGATCGCCTGGTTCAGCAGCGCCGCCACCCCTGTGGCGATGACGAGCTGCGGGATCGCCGAGAGCAGGAAGATGCTGAACGTGTTGCGGAAGGCGTTCCAGAAGAACGGATCGCTCAGCACCGTGACGTAGTTCTGCAATCCGACGAAGTCGCCCTGCCCCTTGAGCAGATGCCAGTCGTACAGCGAGACGTTGAAGGTGTAGGCGATGGGGAAGACGCCGATCAACGCGAAGAGGATGAAGAACGGCGCGATGTACAGGTAAGGGGAGAAGGTGTGGTCGAAGCGACTCACCTTCTGCCGGAACGTCAGTTCCGTCCGGGGCGCTCTGCTGGTTGTGATGCTCATCGTTGAACCAATCGCAAGATGGGTGGGGAGAGATGGATGCACGGGCGGCTCGACGGCGTGACGCGTCGAGCCGCCCGGGCAGTCAGCTCCGGAACTGGTCGAGCAGCTCCATGGCGGCATCCCAGGCCTCGTCGGCGTCGGTGACCTCGCCCTGACTGACGCGGTCGAAGATGGGGCCGAAGACGTTGTCCTGGATGTTGGAGTCCTCCGGTCCCTTCACCTGCGCCACGACGCCCTTCGAGCGCTCAGCGAAGATCTGACCGATCGGGGCGTCGTTGAAGAACGGGCTGGTGGTGTCGGCGACCAGCTTCTGACCCTCCATCGTGCTGGGATACGGGCCGGCCTTCTCGAACGCCGACGCCTGCTGCTCGGGCGATGCCAGCCACAGCGCGAGCTTCGCCGCCTCCTCCTTGTGCTCGGACGACTCTGCGACACCGAGGAATGCGCCACCCCAGTTGGCCGCGCCGCCGGGGAGCACGTTCGCGAAGTCCCAGCCGCTGTCGGTCGTGCCCTCGTCGTAGTAGCCCTGCACGATGCCGAGCATCCAGCTCGGGCACATGTAGACGGCGAAGTCGCCGGCCTTGGCCTCGGGACCGACCTCCCAGCCGGGAAGGCCTGCGCCGAGACCGTCCTTCTCGGCTTCGACGATCTTGGCGAAGTGCTCCTTCAGCACCTCGTTGTCGTCGATGTTGAGGGTCTCGCCGTCTTTCTTGTAGTAGCCCTCCTTCTGCTGGTTGACGAAGGAGTTCCAGAAGAATCGCGGGCTGTGGTAGAACGCTTTGCCCGACTTGTCGACGTACTCCTTGCCGACCTCGAAGAAGCGATCCCAAGTGGCATCCTCGCCGCCGAAGTAGGCCGCCACCTCCTCACGGTCGCTGGGCAGCCCCGCGGCCTCGAAGAGGTCGCCGCGGTAGCAGAGGCCCTGCGGGCCGATGTCGAGGCCGGCGCCGATCACCTTGCCGTCGGCCGTGGTGCCCTGCTCGTACTTCCAGTCGAGCCAGGAGTCCTTGACGTCTTCGATGCCGTAGTCGCGCAGGTCGACGAACGCGTCGGACACCTCGGCGATCGTGCCGAGCCAGCCCTCCTCGATCGCCACGATGTCGCTGAGGCCGGTGCCGGCGGCGATCTTCGCGTAGGCGTCGTCGCGCGCAGCTCCACCGCCCTCGAGGTTGGTCGCCTCGATCTTGATGTTCGGATTCTGCTTCATGTACTCGGCGTACTTCGCATCGACGCCCATCGTGCCGAAAGTCGTGATCGACAGGGTGATCTCGTCGTCACTCGCTTCGGCACCACCTCCACTCGAGCATCCGGTGGCGACGAGGGCCACGGCTGCGACGCCGGCGACGGATGCGGCGATCTTGCTTCGTGCTGATTTCACGGTCACTCCCTTGTGTGCGCTTCGGCTGAAGTATGCAAGCGCTCCCATGACTCGACGTGGGAGCGCTCCCAGCGGCTTCGGCGTTCACGTTACGCTCGCGCGTCGAGCCCTGTCAAGAGTTTTGTGGGCGCGCTCCCACGGCGAAGTCACGTTCTTTCACCTCACCGAGCGACGCGGCTCAGCGCGTGCGTGACAGCTGCCGACGCGCCTCGTCGATGATCGTCACGACCTCGATCGACGTCCGCAGCGGATGCAGCGGCGACTCGAGGAGCCCGTCATCGATGTGCTCCGCCACCGATACGGCCTGCCAGGCCATCCCCTCGCGGTGGCCCAGGCCGGACTCGTCGACGAACCGACCTCGGGCATCCCCGCGCTGCGCGGAGAAACCCCCCGGGAACACGAACGACGGGTCGATCTGCACAGAGCCGTCGGATCCGGAGATGGATGCCGCGCCCGGCGACGTCACCCGGATGCTCGTGCTCAGCAGAGCCTGAGCGCCCGACGCGTAGTCGAGCACGAGCGCACTCTGCTGATCGACGCCCGAATCGGTGAGAGTGCCGACGGCCGTGACGGCCGTCGGCGTTCCCAGCCACAGGTGGCTGAGCCAGACGGGGTACACGCCGAGGTCGAGCAGCGCCCCGCCTCCCAGGGCCGGGTCGAAGAGCCGGCCGCCGTCGGCGGGGTCGGCCGCGAAGCCGAGATCGGCGAGGAGAAGTCGCGGATCCCCGATGATGCCGTCTTCGAGCAGGTGCAGCATGACATCCGTCTGCGGAAGAAAGCGGGTCCACATCGCCTCCATCGCGAAGACCCCGGCGGCGCCGGCAGCGGCGGCGACCTCGCGCGCCTCGTCGGCGGAGAGCCCGATCGGCTTCTCGATGAGCACGTGCTTGCCGGCGGCGATCGCATCGATCGCGAGTCGCCGATGCTCGCTGTGCGGTGCGGCGATGTACACGATCTGCACCTGCTCGTCGTCGTACAGCCCGGCGTAGTCGTCGTGCACCCTGGCGATGTCGTGACGCCGCGCGAACGAACGCGCTCGGTCGACCGATCGCGAGGCGACCGCGATCACGCGCTGGTCGGTGTGCGCGTGGAGGGCGTGCACGAAGTCCGCCGCGATGCCGCCAGGCGCGACGACACCCCATCGCAGAGCGGGACCGCCCCTCAGCGGTGTCGTGCGCGGAGCGGGCATGGTCAGGACGGGCGCGGTCATGAGTCCTGAACCTAATGCACCGAGCTGCCCGCCCCGCACGCGAGTCCTGACGCGGGGGTGGACGATCTCGAGGTCGTCGGGTATCGTCCTGGGCACGATCGGAGACTTCTCAGATTGCACGGGGGGCTGAGCGTGAACGTGGAGACGACAGGGGTCCGCAGATCTGCGGTGTACCTCTGGGGCGCGCTCTTCGTGCTCGCCTGGGCGCTGCTCAGCGCCGTGTTCTCCGGCGGCGACGCCCGAGCGGATGACGAAGCTCCGGCGCCTCTGTCGGGGCTGACGTCACTCGTGGGCGACACGCTGGGCGATGTCGTGGCCCCGGTCGCCAAGACGGCGACGTCGACCGTCGAGCAGATCGCATCGCCCGTGGTCTCGACCGTCGAGAAGGCGGTCGAGAAGACGACCGCCGCCGTGGCATCCGTGCCGGTGGTGGGAGCACCGGCGGCCGAGGTGATCGCCACTGCGGGCGACACGGTCTCGGGTGTTACGCAGACCGTCGGAGCGGTCGCCGGGTCGACTCCCGTCAGCGCGATCGTGACTCCGGTGACCGATGTCATCGGCAGCGTTCCCGTGGTCGGTGCGGTCGTCGACGGACTCGGCGCGACCGACCTCGTCGGGGAAGTCGCGACAGGCGTGGATGGCGTTCTCGAGGTCGTGCCACCTGTGATCGACAGCACGATCAAGCCCGTCATCGACGGACTGCAGCCGAGCATCCCGACCACGGGCGACACGGCGCTTCCCGATGCCGAGGTTCCGTTCGACACTGACTCCTCGCAAGCCGGCCCCGCTGTGGGGGCCGATGCCCAACCCGATGCCGAGCCCGAGGCGCTCACCGCTGAGGCGACTTCGGCGCATCCATCGACTTTCGCCTTCGCCGTCTCCACGAGCGCAGACGCGTCGCCGCCGGCGCGAGACGCCGCCGTTCAGCCGGCCGCACCATCCGGCAACCCGCACGGTGCGCCCGCGAGCGGCCCGGGCGTCGTGACACCGACAGCTGCCGTAGGCGGCACGGGGCCCGCGCCGGGCACGAGCTCTGACGCTCCATCCTCCGCGCGTCTCGACGATGCGGCGTATTCACGAACGGGCATCCCCGATGATGCCGCTCTGCCGGCGTCTCCGGCGGGCAGCACCGACATCTCCCCTGACTGACGAGAGGGCGGCCGATTCTGCATCGGCACGCCGGATCACACGACCGTGTGATCTTCACCTCGTACAGATCAGGAGAAATTCTCATGCGCACTATCGTCAAGCACGCCATGTGGGGCGTGCTCATCGCCGGCGGCGTCTCGCTGCTCGGCGCCACGGCCGCGAATGCGGCTGAAACGAACGGAGACGAAGGTCTCCTCTCGGGGACGCAGGTTCTCGCACCCATCACCGCGCCCATCGACGTCGTCGGCAACGCGGTGTCGGTACTCGGCGATGGGGTCGTCGGGACGATTCCGGATGCCGCTCCACCGGCACCGGCTCCCGACCCGGCCCCGGCTCCGGCCCCGGCACCGGCCGAGACCAGCGGCGACGACGGCGTGGCGTCGGGCACGCAGGCGCTCATCGACGTGGCCGTTCCGGTGACCGTGTCGGGGAACGCCGTGAGTGTTCTCGGGTCGTCCGCGACTCAGGCGGATACGGCTGCTCCCGCGCCGGCGCCCGCACCGGCCCCGGCACCAACCAGCACCTCGGGGTCTGACGGCATCCTGGCGGGAACGCAGGGTCTCATGTCGGTGACCGCACCCATCACGGTCACCGGCAACGGCATCTCCCTCCTGGGCGATTCCACCGTCGCTCAGGGAGCCGACGCAGCCCAGGCTCCCGCGACCGACGCCACGACCGGCGGAGACAACGGGATCCTCAGCGGCACCCAGGTGCTCGCACCCATCACCGCACCCATCACCATCGGCGGCAACGGCATCTCCCTCCTGGGCGACTCCACCGTGCTCCAGGGGTCGGCGAACGCTCCGACGACCGGAGCACCCGCGACCGACGCCACGACCAGCGGAGACAACGGGATCCTCAGCGGCACCCAGGTGCTCGCACCCATCACCGCACCCATCACGGTCACCGGCAACGGCATCTCCCTCCTGGGCGACTCCACCGTGCTCCAGGGGTCGGCGAACGCTCCGACGACCGGAGCACCCGCGACCGACGCCACGACCGGCGGAGACAACGGGATCCTCAGCGGCACCCAGGTGCTCGCACCCATCACCGCACCCATCACCATCGGCGGCAACGGCATCTCGCTGATCGGCGACAGCACCGTTGAGGTTCCCGGCGCCAACCCCGGCACCGACCCCGGCACGGATCCCGGCACCGACCCGGGAACCGAGCCCGGCACCGACCCGGGAACCGAGCCCGGCACCGATCCGGGAACCGAGCCCGGGACCGACCCGGAGCCTGGAACGGACGCATCCGGCAGCGACCGGGGGACGACTCTCGGCGTCGTCACCGCGGCGACGGCATCGCCTCGCGTGGCAGCCATGACGTCGACTATGACCAGCGCTCCGGCGCTTGCCGTGACCGGCGGCGGACAGATGGCTCCGGCATTCGCCCTGCTCGCCGGTCTGATGCTGCTCCTCGGGGTAGCGCTGATCGGTCGCGCTCGCGCGGCGGCCTGACACCAGCCCTTGCGGCGGATGCGACCTCGACAGGCGCATCCGCCGCAGAGGCATGCCCTGACGGGATATCTCCCGCATCCGTCTCGCACCCGCCCCGGGTCAGAAACGTACGAAATCCAGCCCCGAAGCGGGCATAGTCGACCCCGCACCGCCCCTCATCGCCCCGGCTTCGCGGTCGCGGCATGCAGAAGGCCCCCGGCATCCGGAGATGTCGGGGGCCTGCTGGTGCAGTGAGATTACTTCGCGGCGATGACCTGGAGGGTGATCACGGCGGTGACGTCGTCGTGCAGACGAACCGACGCCTCGTGCTCGCCCGTCGTCTTGATCGGAGCGGTGAAGTGAACCTTGCGCTTGTCGATCGAGCCGAGGCCCTCAGCGGCGACGGCGTCGGCCACGTCGGCGGTCTTCACCGAACCGAACAGGCGCCCCTCGGCGCCGGCCTTGACAGTCAGACGCACCTTGGTGCCCTCGAGCTTGTTCTTGAGTGCGGTCGCCTCGTCGAGGTCGTGGATCTGGCGGGCCTTGCGGGCTGCCTGGATCGACTCGACCTGCTTCTGGCCACCACGGGTCCACGCCACTGCGTAGCCCTTGGGGACGAGGTAGTTGCGGGCGTACCCGTTCTTGACCTCGATGACGTCACCGGCGCTACCCAGCCCGGCGACCTCGTTCGTGAGAATCAGCTTTGCCATGTCGGTACCCCTCAGCGGCCAGCGCCGGCGTAGGGCAGGAGAGCCATCTCGCGAGCGTTCTTGATCGCCTTGGCGATCAGACGCTGCTCCTGCACCGAGACACCGGTGATACGACGGGCGCGGATCTTGCCGCGCTCCGAGATGAACTTGCGAAGCGTCGCGACATCCTTGTAGTCGATGACGCCAACGCGGATGGACTTCGCGGGAGCGGTGGGCTTGCCACCCTTCCGCGGCTTGCGGCGATCGCCGCTCGACTTTCCAGCCATGTTTCTTCCTTAAGAGATGAGATCGGATGCCTGGGCATCCGGAATTCAGAACGGGGTGTCGTCGCCGAAGCTGCCCGGAGTGCTCCAGGCGTCAGCGCTCGAGGAGCCGGGCGTCGACCACGGCTCGTCCGAGACCTGCTGCTGCTGCTGCTGCTGCGGACGCGACTGCCCACCGCCGTTGGATGCGGCCCGCGTGACCTGTGCCGTCGCGTATCGCAGCGACGGACCGATCTCGTCAACCTCCAGCTCGATAGCCGTGCGGTTGTTGCCTTCGCGGTCCTGGTAGGAGCGCTGACGCAGACGGCCCTGCGCGATGACGCGCATGCCCTTGGTCAGCGAGCCTGCCACGTGCTCGGCGAACTCGCGCCATACCGACGCGCGGAGGAACAGCGCTTCGCCGTCCTTCCACTCGTTGGCCTGACGGTCGAACGTGCGCGGGGTCGAGGCGATGGTGAAGTTCGCCACCGGCAGACCGTTCTGCGTGTAACGCAGCTCGGGATCTGCCGTGAGGTTGCCCACCACGGTGATGACGGTTTCGCCGGCCATGAGCCTTAGGCCTTTGCGACCTTGGGCTTGCGAGCGGCCTTGTCGGCTGCGCGCTTGGCCTCGGCGGCGACCATGGCCTGTGCCTCTTCGGCACGCAGGACCTTGGTGCGGAACACGAGCTCGCTCAGACCGAGCTGACGGTCGAGCTCCTGCGTGGCCTCGCTGGTGGCGGTGAAGCTGACGACGGCGTAGATGCCTTCGTTCTTCTTGTTGATCTCGTAGGCGAAACGACGCTTGCCCCAGATGTCGACCTTGTCAATCGAGCCACCATCGTTGGTGATGACCTTCAGGAACTTGTCGAGGTTGGGGGCAACCTGGCGCTCGTCCAGCTCGGGGGTCAGAATGACCATGAGCTCGTACTGGTGCGTCACTTACCCACCTCCTTCGGACTAGAACGGCTCCCGGGACTTTCCCGGAAGCAGGAGGGTGTGTAGCACGTCGTCTGACGCGGCTTCCCGAATGGATGCCGGCGGGCAGACAACCACAACAGTCTACCGGATCGACGCGTATGCCGCAGACCGTCGTCGCACCGGCTCTGCGAGCGGGCTCGGCGCGAGCGTGAAGTCCGCTGCCAGGGCATCCGGAACAGCCGGTCGGCTATGGCGGCGCTTCAGCGCGGCCAGCGCTGCGATCGCCGGCGTCACCAGCACGGCCGCGATGCGTCCCGACGGTGTGCGGTCGGCGTCGCCGAGCACCATCCGGCGGTGCCACGCTGCGTGCAGGGCTCCGCCGCGCGGCAATGGCACCGTGCGCGCGGGCAGGGCGCCGCGGCGTCGCTGCGCGACCAGCGCGCGCACCTGCTCCCACCATCGCGACTCGCGCGAATCGTGGAAGTAGTTGGCCGCCGCCCACTGCGGGTCCGGATGCCGGAAGCGCCGCGCCACCACGTCATCTCCGCCGCCGAGCAGCCCGCTGCGGTCGAAGACGCGGTTGAGCAGGTCGGGCCGGATGCCGAAGTCGTCGAGTGCGATCACCGGGACGCCCGCGGCCAGCGCCTCCACGGCCGCCGTCGAACTCACCGTGACGAGGCCTTCGGCAGTGGCCAGCGCCTCGGCCATCGGCGCGAACGAGAAGACGAGGTTCTCGGGGGCGTTCTCGAGCAGGTCGGTGTAGCCGTCGCGCTCCTGATGCGCTTCGACTTCACCTGGCCGCGAGCGCAGCTTGATGACGACGCGGCGCGACGGGTCGGCCACCGCCGCGAGGCGCAGGACCTCGGCGATGCGGCGCCGCTCGGCACGATCACCCGGCACGAGCGCCTGCGCGGCGAACACGAGGTCGGTGCCTGTGCTCGCCACCCGATCCGGCTTTGCGAACGGAAACGTCGCGAGCCCCACGGGCACCGTGGCGCCGAGGGCACGGCCGAGGCGCGTGTACGCGGTGACCTCGCGGCGCGAGTGCACCACGACGAGGTCGCAGTGCCGGCGATACTCGAGTGCGCCGCGCAGCGCGGGGATCGACATGCCCGGCAGACCGCTGACCACGACAGGGCGGCGGGTGAGCCGGTCGATCTCGCGTCCGAGCAGACGCACGAACGGGGCGCGACCCGCGAGCACGACGACGTCGGGAGTGTCTCTGGCGAGCCAGTCGGCGACGTCGTCGAAGGCGATCCGCGTGATCGACGCGGGGTGGTCAGCGAAGCGGGTGCCGGCGACCGCGGCATCCCGCTGCGCATCGCTCACGACCAGCGGCGTGTGCACCAGCAGCAGGTGCTGACTGATGTCGTCTACCTGGTCGATGAGGTGGGCGGCCCACTTCACGAACGAGTCGGCGTCGCCGATGGCGACCACCCGCAGGCGGGGCGGCCGGCTGCCGGGGAAAGTCATGCCCCGACGCGACGCAGCTTGGCCATGGGAGCGAGCTCGCCCGGATAGACGCGCTTGACTCCGTCACCGAGTGCTTCCTCGATGACGCGGATGTCGCGAACCAGGCGCTCGAGACCCGCCGGTTCGAGGGACGCGGCGTGATCCGAGCCCCACATGGCGCGGTCGAGTGTGATGTGGCGCTCGACCGCCACTGCGCCGAGCGCGACGGCGGCGAGCGAGATCTGCAGGCCGCGCTCATGGCCGGAGTAGCCCACCGGCACGCCCGCGTAGCGGTCGCGCAGCGTGGCGATCATCTTCAGGTTCGCCTCGCCCGACTCCATCGGATACGTCGACGTGGCGTGCATGAGGATCGTGCGGTCGGTGCCCAGCGTGTCGAGCGCCCGGTCGATCTGCTCGATCGTCGACATGCCGGTGGAGAGGATGACGGGCTTGCCGGTCGCGCGCAGCGCCTGCAGCAGCTCGGTGTCGGTGAGGCTGGCGGATGCCACCTTGTGGGCGACCACGTTCAGGTCCTCGAGGAACTCGACGCTCGGCACATCCCACGGCGAGGCGAACCAGTGCAGGCCTGCCATCGTCGCGTAGTCGCCGATCTCGATGTACTGCTCACGGTCGAACTCGACCCTGCGGCGGTAGTCGAGGTAGCTCATGGTCCCCCAGGGCGTCTCGCGGGACACGTCGCGCATGTGCTCGGGAGTGGCGATCTCCGGAGTGCGCTTCTGGAACTTCACGGCGTCGGCGCCGGCGGCGCGGGCCACGTCGATGAGCTGCTTGGCGATCTCGACATCGCCGTTGTGGTTCAGGCCGATCTCGGCGATGACGTACGTGGGACGGCCTCCGCCGATCACGCGGTCTGCGATGGTGACGGTCATGAGGACCCTCCGTTTCCGGTCGTGTCCTCCCGGTCTACGCGGCTCGGGTGAACCTGCGGCGTCGAGCCGGTGACCGGCTGCCGACGCTCGTACGGCGAACCGGGGCGGCGGGAATCAGCGCGCGGCGAGCATGCGCTCGGCAACCTCGCGCACCGCTCCCTCGCCACCGCGACGAGTCAGGACGACGCGCGCGGCCGCCCTCACGGCGGGGTGGGCGTTCGCCACGGCGATCGGCCAGCCGACGATGTCGAGGGCGGCGAGGTCGTTCACGTCGTTGCCGACGTAGGCGATGTCGGCGAGCGCGATGCCGTTCTCGGCGGCCCACGACTCCAGAGCGGCGGTCTTGTCTTCGATGCCGTGCAGCACCGGCACCTGCAGCTTCTCAGCCCGACGAGCGACGACGGGGTTCAGTTCGGTGGAGAGGATGAGCATCGGGATACCCGCGCGGCGCAGCCGCGAGACGCCCATACCGTCCTCCCGGCTCACCCGCACCGACTCGCGGCCCTCGGTGTCGACCGTGGCCGTGTCGTCGGTGTGCACCCCGTCGAAGTCGGTGACGAGCACGGATGCCGGGATCGGGGCATCCGGTGCGGGGTCGAGCGCCGCGAGAGCGTCTGCGACGGCGAGCTGGTGCTCGTCGTCGATCTCGATGGCGGAGGTCTCGGGCACGTCGACGATGCCGATGCGGCCGAAGAACCGGTGACCCGCCGCGCGGAAGCCATCGGCGGTGAAGGCGTAGAACGCCCCGGTCTCGAAGTGGTGCGGCTCGCGGTCCTGCCGGCGCGGTCTGTTCGACGCGTCGTGGTTGACCGCGGTGGCCAGCTGATCGGCATCCCGTCGCCAGAGGAAGCCATAGGTCTCGTGAGCGGAGAAAACACTGTCGTAGCGGTCGGTCGCGATGTGCGCGGCGGCCTCGGCGATGCCCTCGCTCGGGATGAAGGGGGACGTCGCCTGCACGAAGACCACGGTGCCGACCAGGACGCCGTCGGCGGCGAGCGCGTCGAGGGCGTGCAGCACCGCGCTCTCCGACGTCGCGGTGTCGCTCGACAGACCGGCTGGGCGCGTGATGACCCGTGCACCCGCCGCGGCGGCGACGCGTGCGATCTCGGCGTCGTCGGTGCTGACGACCACCAGGTCCACGCCTCGAGCCTCTGCAGCAGCGCGAACCGCGCGTTCGACCAGCGATATCCCGCCGACCCGCCGCAGGTTCTTGCCCGGCACGCCCTTCGACCCGCCGCGCGCGGGGATGATCGCGACAGTGAGCTCGTTCTCGGTCATCGGCCGGTTGCCGCCTTCCAGACTCTGCGGGCGCGGCGCTTCGCGCCGGCTGCGGTGAGCTGCAGCTCCTCCCAGCGCCCGACTCCCCCGGCCTGGCGACCCGGCCGCTGCCACCGACCCCGCGCGGGCGCACCGGGCAGGTCGAGGGCGCGCAGTCGGCCGGATGGCACGTATCGCTCACGGTCGCGGCCGGTCATGGCCGCCAGCGCCGCGATCGCGCGCGGCCGAAGATGCCCGACGATGTGGGGCTGCATGGCGTATCCGACGGCGTCGACGATGCCCTGCAGCTCATCCGTCGCGACGCCGCGCTCGAGGGCGTCGACGATGGCGGCGGGCACTCGGTTGCTGTTCTCGTACGGTGTGAGTCGTGCGAGCACCGTGTCGGAGCCCACGGCGTGTCCGGGGATGCCGAACACCGTGCGCGCTGTCGGTAGGGCGGTCGAGAACCCGGCGATGACCGCCGCTGCCCCCAGGCGGTGCGCGACGTACTCCGCCGGCTGGTCGCCGGCGTAGGTGGCGAAGGCGAGCCCTCGAGCGGATGCCTGCTGCCCGAGCGCATCCGAGAGCGCAGGCGGCGCGGAGGGGTGCGGTTTGAACACGACGCGCTGCGCGCCGGCATCCGCCGCCCGGTCGATCATCCGCGTCTGCAATGAGGTCTCGTCGTCTTGACTCATCAGCCCGAGAGCCGACAGGTACTGCCCGAGGACCAGCGCCGTCGGGACGTCGGGCGACACGAGGGAATCTAGAGCGGCATCCGGCTGCGCCTGCCCCACCTCGCACAGCACCCGCCCGTGATCCGCAGGGTCGACCGACACCGGGATCGCGCCGGTCTCGGCGAAGACGAGCGGTACGACGCCCGGCACGACATCGGGGTGCACGACGCGGGCGACGCGCTCGGTGACCTGCCGTGGCATGGCGCTGCGGATCGGCGAGTACGTCATGAGCCCGTCGCCGATGACATTCAGCTGCGCCTGCGAGAACAGCGCCATCAGCGTGCGCGCCGGTGCGACCTGCGGCGACTGCACGAACAGCTCGAGCCGGGCGTCGTGGAGGGCCCACGCACGTCTCAGCAGCCGCTCAAGCATCGGCAGATCCTGCTCATCGGGGTGCCAGGTGGTCGGGTGCAGCGGATCGAGCAGCGGGTTCAGCGGCTCGATGCGGTCGAATCGTGCGCGCAGCGGGGCCAGCCGGGGCACGCTCTCGAGATCGGGTGCGGTCTCGGGCACCGCGGCGGTGTTCATCGGCACGAGGATGCGCTCGACATCGTCATCTCCCAGCAGCCCTGCGTCGATGGCGGCGACTGCCGTCATCAGCCCGTAGGCGCTGTGCAGGGCGAACAGCTGAATCGTCCCGCTCATGCGTGATCCGCGTCCCGGAGCACCCGCGCGAGCACCCGCCTACGGGAGCCGCCGATGCGGTCGATCGCCGTCCGCGCCTGGTCGCGAGGCAGGCGAGCGAGGAGATCCCGGATGCCGGCACGCAGCTCTCTCCGCACGGCAGGCCGCATGCGGCGAGCGCGCACGAGGTGATGCGAACTGAGCGCGAGCACGCTGAACACCGCCTTGGGCAGCAGGTGATCGGCATCCCGATCCGCCTCGACGAGATCGAGTACCTCGCTCAGAGCCCGGGAGAAGTGCAACTGGCGCCGATCGAGCGTCTTGGAGAGCGAGTCGGAGAGACCCCGGCGGTACAGCAGGTGTGGGGCGTCGACGACGGCGAACGACCGCGCGTGCAGGTGCAGCCGCCAGATCCAGGGGCGGTCCTCGGCGGTGAACAGACCATCGCTGAACGCGGCGGCGCCGCTGTCGAGCATCCGGCGGTGCAGCAGACCCGCCCACGCGAACGGATAGTCGACCATCGTGCGGTCCTCGACGGGCAGGATCGCCTCTCGCGGATCGGCGACGATCCCGCGATGGGTGAACGGGGCGCGCACGAGCCGCCGCTGCGCACCCTGAACCGTGACGTGATCGGTGCGCACGAAGTCGCAGCCGAGGTCGCGCAGTGCGCTCTGCAGGGCAGGCAACCGGCCGGGCTGCATCCAGTCATCACCGTCGAGGAAGCAGAAGGAGTCGCCCTCGACGTACGCCAGGCCCTGATTTCGGGCGGTGGCGAGCCCTCTGGGGGTGCCGTTGCGAATCACCTCGGCATGCGCGAACCGCTCGGCGTACCGGCGCATGATCACCCCGGTGTCATCGCTCGAGCCGTCGTCGATCGCGACGAGCTTCAGCGCATGATCGTCGGGGAACTGGCGGACGAGGGTCTCGAGAGCCGTGCCGATGAACCTGCCGGCGTCCTTCGCGGGGACGATCACGGTCATCGACGGTGCGGGCACGGTGTCATCGTGCCTGGCCGCTCTTACGGGCGTCGGTCCGCCCGGTGAACAGCGGGTGACGTCGTCAGCGCTGGATGGCGGGCACGTCGGCCCAGATCGCACGCTCGGCGCCCGACGGCGCCGCGGGGATGCGGCCCGCGCCGTCTGGCTCGGGTATCGCCGCCAGCAGCGCCTGCGTGTACGGGTGCTGCGGGTCGGCCCAGAGCTGCGCGGTCGGCCCGGACTCGAGCACGCGCCCGCCGAACATCACGAATGTCCGGTCGGCGATGCGCTGCACGACGGCGAGGTCGTGCGAGATGAACAGCATCCCGGCGCCCGCCTCTTTGACGAGATCGCGCATGAGCGCGGCCACGCTCGTCTGGGTCGACGCGTCGAGAGCCGAGATCGGCTCGTCGGCGACGAGCAGCTGCGGGCGGGCGGCGAGCGCCCGCGCGATCGCGATGCGCTGCTTCTGACCGCCCGAGAACTGGTGCGGGAACTTCGAGACGGATGCCGTGGGCAGGCCGACCTTCTCGAGCCACTCCTCGACCGTCGAGCCCTCCGCACCGCGCGCTCGCGCGGTGGCGATGCCGTCGGCGATCTGGTCGCCGATCCGACGGCGCGGGTTGAGCGAGGTCGACGGGTCCTGGAACACCATCTGGATTCCGGTGAGGTGCTTCGGGCGGCGGCGCACGCGCAGCGGGGTCACCTCCCCATCGAGGAAGCGTGCCGTGCCGCCCGCGAGCTTCTCGATGCCGACGGCGGCGCGGGCGAGGCTCGACTTGCCGCTGCCGGATTCTCCGACGAGGGCGACGGTCTCACCGGCGCGCACCTGAAGCGACACGTCGTCGACTGCGACGACGGGCGGGTTGCCGGGGTAGCGGACGACGATGCCCTGAGCGTCGAGGACGGTCTCATGCGCCATGTTCGTCGCCTCCTTCGATGCGTGATCCGGGCAGAGCCGCGAGCAGCTGCCTGGTGTACTCGTGCTGCGGGTGACGGAACAGCGTCGCTCGATCAGCGTGCTCGACGACCCTGCCGTCCTTCATCACCGTGACGACGTCGGCGATCGCGCTCATCACACCGAGATCGTGGGTGACGAGCAGAACGGCGATCTGGCGCTCGTCGGCGAGGTCGCGCAGCAGCTTCAGGATGCCGGCCTGCACGGTCACGTCGAGTGCCGTCGTCGGCTCGTCGGCGAGCAGCACCTCGGGATCGCAGGCGAGCGCGCACGCGATCGCGATGCGCTGCCGCTGGCCGCCCGAGAACTGGTGCGGGTAGCGTCGCAGTGCTTCTTCGGGGTTCGGGACCTGCACCCGCTCGAGCAGCTCGACTGCACGCTGTCTGGCTGCCGTCCCGCGCAGCGCGAGGTGCACGCGCATGTGGTCGGTGAGTTGACGACCGACGGGGATCTGCGGGTGCAGAGACGCCGACGGATCCTGGAAGACCATCGCGATGCGCTTGCCGCGGATGCGGTTCATCGCCCGCCTGCCGAGTCCGAGCAGCTCGGCGTCGCCGAGCCGGACCGAGCCACCGGTGCGCGCGTGGCGCGGCAGCAGACCGAGGACCGACATGGCGGTGAGCGTCTTGCCCGATCCCGATTCCCCGGCGAGCCCATGGATGCGCCCGGCATCGAGCTGAACCGACAGGCCCTTCACGAGTGGGCGACCGATATCGACCGTGAGGTCGCGAATGTCGAGGATGCTCATGCGCCGCCTCCGCTCGATGCGACCAGCTCGGTCTGCTTCTCGTGCGTCACCTCGGCGGTCGGGTCGAGGATGTCGCGAAGCGCATCGCCGAGGAAGTTGAATGCCAGCACGACCGTGAGAATGGCGAGGCCGGGGAAGACCCCGAGCCACCACGCATCGAAGTTCTGCATTGCGGCGGAGATCATCGAGCCCCATTCCGGCGTTGGGGGCTGTGCGCCCAGACCGAGGAACGACAGCCCCGACAGCAGCAGGATCGCCGCACCGATGTCGAGCGTCGCCAGCACCAGCAGCGGACCGGCGACGTTGGGAAGGATATCGACGACGAGGGTGCGTGTCGGTGAGTGGCCGAGCAGACGACCGGCGATCACGTAGTTCTGATTGCGCAGCGACAGCACGATGCTGCGGGTGACGCGCGAGTACTGCGGCCACGACACGACGACCGCCGCGATCACGGCGTTGAACAATGAGGGGCCGAGCGACGCGGCGACGACCATCGCGAGGATCACGGTCGGGAACGCCATGAACAGATCGGTGATGCGCATGAGCGTCTCGTCGACCCAGCCGCCGAAGTACCCGGCGAGCGCGCCGATCACGGCGCCGATGACGAGGGCGGCGACGACGAGGGTGAGCGCGAGCGGGATGGTGACGGTCGCGCCGGTCATCAGGCGCGAGAAGATGTCGCGCCCGTTGCCGTCGGTGCCCAGCAGCGTGTCGATGCCGGGGGCCTGCAGGCGGGGCAGCACCTGGGCGTTCGGTTCGAACGGCACCCACCACTGCGCGGTGAAGGCGACGATGATCCAGGCTGCGGCGACGACGCTGCCGATGACGCCGAGCGGCGTGCGCCAGGCACGCGGCCAGCGCAGCTTGAGCCGCCCCGGCATGCGGGGTTCGCGAGGGGTCATGCGATCCTCACTCTCGGGTCGAGCACGCCGTACAGCAGGTCGACGACGAAGTTGATGACCAGGTAGATGACGCCGACGATGAGGCCGACGCCCATGATCCCTGGCAGGTCGAGGTTGGCCGCCGAGTTGTAGGCGTACGTGCCGAGGCCGGGCCAGGCGAACACCGACTCGACGAGCACCGTGCCCGAGAGCAGTGAGCCGAAGGCGACGCCGACCACGGTCAGCACCGGCAGAGCAGCTCCGCGCAGCACGTAGTCGAGCACCACCCGCATGGCCGGCAGACCCTTCGCGCGAGCCGCCCGCACGTAGTCGCTGTCGAGCACCTCGAGCACGGACGTGCGGATGAACCGGGTCAGCAGACCGATCGTCACCAGCGACAGCACCATCACCGGCAGCGCCAGGTGCGCCATGGCGTCGGCCCAGCCCACGCCGTCGCCGTTCAGCAGGTAGTCGATCGTGTACAGCCCGGTCACCCGGGGCGGCGGGATGATCGACGGCGAGATGCGACCGGACCCGGGCGCGATGCGCAGGTTGAGGAAGAACACGTAGAAGCTCACGAGTGCGAGCCAGAAGGTCGGCACGCTGAGCCCGATCAGAGTGACCACTCGCACGATCTGGTCTGTGACCATGCCGCGCCGGTACGCGGCGAGCGTGCCGAGGACGAGGCTGACCGCGAGGCTCAGGACGATCGCGCAGAGCGCGATCTCGATCGTGGCGGGCACGGCCGTGGCGAGATCCGCGGTCACCGGCTGCCCGGTGACGAGGGAGGTGCCGAGGTCGCCGCGCAGCAGCTTGCCCATGTAAATGAAGTACTGCACGAACAGGGGCTGGTCGAGCCCCTGCGCCTTGATGAAGGCTTCACGCGTCGCGGGGTTCTGAGACGCCCCCTCACCCAGCGCCGCGGAGACGGGGTCTCCTGGCACCAGGTTGGTGAGCAGGAACGTCACGACCGTGACGCCGATCAGCAGCAGCACCGAGGTGCCGGCCCTGCGCAGCAGGTACCCCGCCAGGGGCGACTTCTTGCGCTGCGCCTGTGTCTGCACAGCCACTGTCGTCATCACGGTCGTTCCGTTCAGCCGGCGGGCGTGATCTCGGCGATGTCCATCTCCCACACGGAGTTGTAGACGGCGCCGTCGACCTTGTCAGAGGTGGCGATGTTGCGGCCGGGCACGATCAGAGGCACGAACGGGCCGCTCGCCTGCATCGTCTCAGCGAACTTCGTGAACGCGGCGGTGCGCTCGTCGGGATCGGTCGCGCTGGCGGCATCCGCGGCGATGGCGGCGATCTCGGGGTTGGCCGACTGCTCCCAGCCCGCACGCAGACCGACCTTCAGACCGGGTCCGAAGGGCAGGAAGTTGGCGGAGTCGGCGTAGTCAGGGCCCCAGAACCAGAGGCCGAAGCCCTCGGTGCCGTTCACGTACGCGTCGAGCTCGGTGGCGAACGGAGCGGGGGCGAGCTCGACCGTGACGCCGGCGTCCTTCAGCTGCGCCTGGATGCGCTCCGCGAGCGGCGTGAACTCCACCCCGCCGACGGGGTAGTCGTTCGGGAACTGCAGCTTCAGCGTCTGACCGGTGTAGCCGGCGGCGTCGAAGGCCGCCTTCGCCTTGCCGAGGTCCTGGGTGACGCCCTCGTCGAGGGCGCCTTCGAATCCGGGCGGGATCACGCCGGTGGCCTGCTCGGCACCGGCGCCGGCGAGCTCGAGCAGAGCCGGGTAGTCGAGTGCGTACCTGATGCCTTCGGCGAGCTTCACGTTGGCCAGGTCGCCGGCGACGCCGGTCGACTGGTTCAGCAGCAGGAAGATGGTCTGCCCGGACGGCACCGAGTCGACGTTGAGGCCGTCACCGAGACCGCTGACCTGGTCGCCGTTGAGATCCATGGCGACCATCGAGTCGCCGCCCTTGAGGTTGGCGAGCTGGGTGGCGCTCTCGGAGACGTTGCGGATGACGACGCGGTCGTAGGCGGGCTTCTCGTCGCCGTTGTACTCGTCGTTCTTCTTCAGCACGATCTGCGAGCTGAGGTCGAGAGTGTCGAGCACGAAGGGGCCGGAGCCTGCGGAGGCACCGTCGAAGTACTTCTGCGCGGAGTCGGAGCCGTCGGTGCTGCCGCCGTTCTTCATCACCACGTCGGCGTTGACGATGCCGAGAGCGGGGTTCGCGAGGATGGCGGGCAGCTGCAGCAGGGGCGTCTCGGTGGTGAAGAGGATCGTCTTCTCGTCGACCTCCGTGATGGTGACGCCGGAGAGGAGGAAGTTCGGCTTGGCGTCGGCCATGCCCTGGATACGCTGCAGCGAGAAGACGACGTCCTTCGCCTCGATCGGGGTGCCGTCCGAGAAGACGCGGCCGTCTTCGAGTGTGAAGGTGAACTCGGTGGCGGAGTCGTTGGCCTTCCACGAGGCGAGCCCGGGGATCGGGGTCGAGACGTCCGAGCCCTTGAAGTCGACGAGCGTCTCGTACATCGCCTTGGCGAGCATGTTGCCGGTCGGGTCGTAGGTGTGCCCGGGGTCGGCGGTCTCGACCGAGAACGCGGTGTCGATGACCAGGGAACCACCGGACTTCGCCCCGCCGTTGTTGTTCGCAGAGTTTCCTCCCGAGCATCCGGTCAGGGCGAGGAGCGCGATCGCTCCGAGGGCGATCGCCGGCGTGCGCAGCGTCGACAGCATGGGTACCTCCATTGGCAGGGTGGATCGGGAGTCCTGGGCATCCAATGCTGGACGACCGTGATCAGATTCCCATGGTGTGCGACGATTTGTCCAATGACATTGCGTCATGTAGACAAAACCTGTCCGGACGATGGAGATTAGGATGCAGAATGTCCAGCACTGACGCTGAAGATACCCGGGATTCTGGACGAAGTGCCGCTGCCCTCGATCCGGTCTCGTATCGGATCCTCGATCTTCTTCGCGAGAACGGGCGCATCTCGATCGCCGCGCTGGCCGAGAAAGTCGGCATCTCGCGAGCCAACGCGTACACCCGAGTGGAGGGGCTGGTGTCGGACGGTGTCATCACGGGCTTCAGCGCACGGGTCGACCCCGCCAAGGCGGGACTCTCGATCGGGGCGTTGATCTTCGTCACGGTGTATCCGCAGGCGTGGGCGTCGTTCCGGGCGCAGATCGCCGAGATGCCCGACATCGAGTACTGCGCCGTGACGACCGGAGAGCACGACGCCATGCTGCTGATCCGCGCGACGGACGTCAGCGGTGTGCACGAGTTCTCGACCGGGGTCATCGCTCAGCTTCCCGAGGTGCGCACGGTGGTCAGCGTCGTCGTACTCGACGAGGTGATCCGTCGGCCGTTCGTGCTTCCCCCCGACCTGCCCGAGCGCAGCCTCGATGTGCCGCTGGGCATGACGCAGTGGACGCCGGCGACGGCGGGAAGAGGCGCCCTGCCGCCGCGGTGACCGCGACGACCGGATCAGGCCGCGGCGGTCTCGACGCACACGCTGAGCTGCGCGGCGCCGTGCATCTCGTAATGCTCGACCAGGCGCAGCATCCCGTCGTCGCCGATCTCGATCTCGCTCTCGCCGTCGCCGGTCACGACCTCGCCCGTGGCGGCCAGCACGTGCACGAACGAGACCCAGATGGTGTCGCCGGTGCGGGTTCCCACGAAGCGGCCGATCGTGACCGTGTCACCGGTGTAGTCGCCCCAGATCACACCGTCCTGCTCGAAATAGTGGAAGACGCTCGGGGCATCGTGGTCGACGACGGACGTCGTCGACGACACCATCTTGAACGTGCGGCCGTTGAGACTGGGGAGGGTTCGGGTCTGAGTCACCCATCGATCATGGCAGGTACCGTTGACCCATGATCCCGGCGCCGCCTCCGCAGCACCCGTTCGAGACGCGCCCCCTCACTGAACCGGTCGACGCCCGTGCCGTGAGCGCGTTCTGGCGGACGGTCAAGGCGCAGAATCCGACGTCGGGTGCCCAGATCGTCATCGGCGTGATCGTCGCGGTCGTCTTCGGCCTGGTGTTCCTGCCGACCATCGGCTTCACCCTGTTCGGGCTGATCGCAGGCATCGCCTCCGGGGACGCGGGGGTCGGGGCGCTGTTCTCCCTGCCGGCGCTGATCCCGTTCGTGATCGCCGCAATCGCCATCCCGCTTCTCGTGATCTCTCGCCGCCGCACACGCGAGAGCACCTACCGGATAGCCCGGTTCGCGCAGGCGAACGGCATGACGTTCCGCCCGTTCGTCAGCGACCCGCCGCTTCCGGGCATGATCTTCCACCTCGGCCACTCGCGCATCGCGTCACAGCTCGTCCGCGGGCAGGAGCCGCGCTTCGTCGAGTTCGGCAACTACCGGTACACGACCGGGTCGGGCAAGAACAAGACGACGCACAGCTGGGGCTACGTCGCCGTGAAGCTCGATGTGCCGTTGCCGAACATCGTCCTCGACGCCCTGGGCAACAATGGGCTCGGGTCGAATCTGCCGTCGACGTTCTCGAAGGACCAGCGCCTCTCACTCGAGGGCGACTTCGACCGGCACTTCACGCTGTACTGCCCGAGCGGGTACGAGGCCGACGCGCTCTACCTGTTCACGCCGGACATCATGGCGCGCTTCATCGACCATGCGGCGCAGCTCGATGTCGAGATCGTGGACGACTGGCTGTTCCTCTACATGCGACGGCCCGCCTCGACCACCGACGTCAGCACCTGGGCCTGGCTGTTCGGCACGGTCGGTGCGCTGCTGGGCAAGTTCGATCAATGGGCGCGCTGGCGCGACGACCGGCTGCGATCGGCGCAGCACGTTGCCGCGCCGCATCCGGCGACCCGGCTGCCGCCGCCCCCGGCTTCGCCCGCGGCGCTGCCCTTCGCCCCGCCTGCTGCCATGCTGCGGCCGCCGGCAGGGGTCGCACCGCAGGGCCGCCGCCTGCGTAAGGGCTTCTCGTGGGTGACGCTCGTGATCATCATCGTCGTGTTCGGCGTGACGCTTCTGCCGCACTTCCTCGGCCTGCTGTCCTTCGTCTTCTTCCGCTGACACGGCCGGAATATATCCGGGGCGGCGGGCTTTCGGTCGATCCCCGGATGGAGGATGCTGGACGAGCATGCGGCCGCGCCCGCCGCCGCAGCTCGATCAGGAGGTTGCACGATGAAGGCCATCCAGTACCGCACGATCGGCAGAGGACCGGAGCTCGTCGACATCGAGACGCCGGAACCCGGGCCGGGCCAGATCCGTCTGAAGGTCACCGCCGCCGGCCTGTGCCACTCCGACTGGTTCGTCATGAACCTCCCGACCGAGCAGTATGTGTACGGCCTTCCCCTCACGCTCGGGCACGAAGGAGTGGGTGTGGCCGAGAAGCTCGGCGACGGCGTGGAGGGCATCGAGCTCGGGGCCTCGTACGCCGTCTACGGCCCATGGGGGTGCGGGCAGTGCCACGCCTGCGCACGGGGTGCGGAGAATTACTGCACGAGGGCCGCGGAACTCGGCATCCAGCCTCCGGGCCTCGGCTCGCCGGGTGCGATGGCGGAGTACCTGATCGTCGACGACGCGCGCCATCTCGTTCCCATCGGCGACCTCGACCCGGTCGAGACGGTGTCGCTGACCGACGCCGGTCTGACTCCGTACCACGCGATCATGTCGGCGAGGGAGAAGCTCGTCGCCGGGTCGACGGCCGTCGTCATCGGCACCGGCGGACTTGGCCACGTCGGCATCCAGCTGCTGCGCGCGATCTCATCCGCGACCGTCATCGCTCTCGACATCGCCGAGGAGAAGCTCGCGCTGGCGCGGGATGTCGGAGCCCATCACGCGCTGATGTCGGACGAGTCGGCCGTCGATGAGATCCGCCGCCTCACCGAGGGTCGGGGAGCCGAAGCCGTGTTCGACTTCACAGGCGTGCAGCCGACTCTCGACATCGCGCGCCAGGTCGTCGCCGTCGACGGCGACATCCAGATCGTCGGGATCGGCGGCGGCCTGCTGCCGACCGGCTTCTTCTCCACCCCGTTCGGCGCATCGGTTCGTGCCCCGTACTGGGGCACCCGCAGCGAACTCATGGAGGTGCTGGCACTGGCCCGCGGCGGATCGGTGGGTGTGCACGTCGAGCGCTATTCGATGGACCAGGCGGTGGAGGCGTACACGCGGCTGCACGACGGGAGGGTGCAGGGACGCGCGGTCGTCGTGCCCTGACGGCGGTATGACGCGTCGGCACGCGGTACGCCGAGATGGTCGGATGCTCTGATCCGGATGCCTAGGCCGGAGAGAGGCCGAAGTACTCCAGCTCGGCATCGTTCAGCATCCGGGACCGGATGAGGAAGCGCATGCCCGTCGGACCCTCGACGCTGAAACCCGCCCCGCGGCCGGGCACGACGTCGATCGTGAGGTGCGTGTACTTCCAGTACTCGAACTGCGCCTCCGACATGAACACCTCGATCGGTTCGAGGCCCGCGATGTCGAGCTCACCGAGGCGCACGTCGCTCGGTCCGGTGATGAACATGCCGATCGGGTAGCACATCGGCGACGAGCCATCACAGCATCCGCCCGACTGATGGAACATCAACGGCCCGTGCTGCGCCGTCAGCTCGCGCAGCAGCTCGGCCGCGGCATCCGACACGTCCACCCGCTCGTACCTTCCGATGCTGACCATCTGCGACTCCTTCGCTCGGGAACGGTTGCCGGGCGGACGTCACGCGACGCCCGCCCGGCACTGGGGAGGCCGATCAGAAGAAGCCCATCGGGCCTTCGGCGTACGACACCAGCAGGTTCTTCGTCTGCTGGTAGTGATCGAGCATCATCTTGTGGTTCTCGCGGCCGACGCCCGACTGCTTGTACCCGCCGAACGCGGCGTGGGCCGGGTATTGGTGGTACGTGTTCGTCCATACGCGACCGGCCTGAATGGCACGGCCTGCGCGGTACGCGGTGTCGCCGCTGCGGCTCCACACGCCGGCGCCGAGACCGTAGAGCGTGTCGTTGGCGATCGAGATGGCGTCGTCGAAGTCGCTGAAACTTGTCACCGACAGCACGGGGCCGAAGATCTCCTCCTGGAAGATGCGCATGCTGTTGCTGCCCTCGAACACTGTCGGCTCGACGTAGAAGCCTTCGCTGAGGTCGCCGCCGAGGTCTGCCCTCCCGCCTCCGGTGAGCAGCTTCGCGCCCTCCTGCTTGCCGATGTCGATGTAGCTGAGGATCTTCTCGAGCTGGTCGTTCGACGCCTGCGCGCCGATCATCGTGGCGGGGTCGAGCGGATTGCCCTGGATGACCTTGCCGACACGTTCCAGTCCGTCGGCGAGGAAGCCGTCGTAGATCGAGCGCTGGATGAGCGCACGGGACGGGCACGTGCACACCTCTCCCTGGTTGAGCGAGAACATCGTGAAGCCCTCGAGCGCCTTGTCGTAGAACGGGTCGTCGGCGCGGGCCACGTCTTCGAAGAAGACGTTGGGTGACTTGCCTCCGAGCTCGAGTGTGACCGGGATGAGGTTCTGCGAGGCGTACTGCATGATCAGCCGGCCCGTGGTGGTCTCGCCGGTGAATGCGACCTTGCGGATGCGCTTGTGCTGCGCGAGGGGAGCGCCGGCTTCGATGCCGAAGCCGTTGACGATGTTCACGACACCGGCCGGCAGCAGGTCGCCGATGATCTCGAAGAGGAAGAGGATGGATGCCGGGGTCTGCTCGGCCGGCTTGATCACGATGCAGTTGCCCGCGGCGAGCGCAGGAGCCAGTTTCCAGGTCGCCATGAGGATCGGGAAGTTCCACGGGATGATCTGCCCGACTACGCCCAGTGGCTCCTGGAAGTGGTAGGCGACGGTGTTCTCGTCGAGCTGGCTGATGCCGCCTTCCTGTCCGCGCAGCACGCCGGCGAAGTAGCGGAAGTGGTCGACGGCGAGCGGGATGTCGGCGGCGAGCGTCTCGCGCACGGGCTTGCCGTTCTCCCACGTCTCGGCGACGGCGATCGCCTCGAGGTTCTCCTCGATGCGATCGGCGATCCGGTTGAGCATGACCGACCGCTCAGCGGGTGAGGTGCGCTTCCACGACTCGAACGCCTTCCAGGCGACGTCAACAGCGCGGTCGATGTCTTCGGCGGTGCCACGGGCGACCTCGGTGAACGGCTTGCCGTTGACCGGGCTGATGTTCTCGAAGTACTGGCCCTTGGCGGGTTCGACGAACTCGCCGCCGATGTAGTGGCCGTACCGGGCGCGGTAGTTCGCGACGGCGCCGGGCTGGCCGGGGGCGGCGTACGCGGTGGACACGTCTTCTTCGACGATGGTCATCGTTGACTCCTTCGACGGGCCGCGGCCTCGATGCTGCGCGGCTGTTGGGTTCGAAGGTAGGGGGCGTCAGGTTGCGCCCCCGTGCGCAACGTTGCAGTCGGTTGCGGTCACTCGACGTCGAGACGCTCGATCCGCGCGACGAGACCCGAGCGTCTCGGCGAGCGGGCGGGAAGCATCTCGAGGGCGAGACGCAGCGCCTCGGCGTCATTCTGCCCCTCGGGGATCTCGGCGTACGCGAGCAGCACGTCGAGACTGGCCTCGCTGACCATCACCTCGTGCAGGGCCGCGCGCACCGTCTCGCGGAACTCCTCGACGCCGGGTGATGCCGACTCGGGCAGCACCGCACCCGGATAGGCGCTGAGCGCGACGCGGTGCGCACCGCGGTCGAGCAGCGAGAGCACGTTCTGCGCGTCGGTCTCGAGCGGTGCGGTCAGCCGATACGGCCGGGACTGCGGCGCGAGGTCTGGCGAGACCCGCTCGAGCACCCTGCGCAGACGCACCATCTCGGGCCGCAGGGTGTCGGGGGACGCGCCCTCGCCGTAGACGAGCTCGCTGAGCCGCTCGGCCGACAGGCCCTGCCGGTGCACGGCGAGCATGAGCAGGATCTCGGCGTGCCTGGCGCTGAGCTCGATCGTCGTCTCGCCCTCGGCGGAGTCGACCTCGAGGCGGGCACGGTCGCGTGCCAGCACCTGCAGGCGGGCATGCCTGGTGTCACGCGGCGAGCGGCGCGGCGAGCGCTCCGACCCGCGGGGTGCCTCGCTGCGGGCCCGCAGACGCGCGACGAGCAGTTCGGATTCGACGGCTCGCGCCGTGGCATCCACCAGCATCCGGGCCTGCGGTGTGACGGCCTCGGCCCCGCCGGTCACGTCGATCACCCCGAGGATGCGGCGGGTCTCGGGGTCGAACACGGGGGCCGCCGTGCACGACCACGGCTGCACGAGTCGGTTGTAGTGCTCGGCGTGGTGGATCTGCACCGACTCGCCGAGGGCAAGCGCCGTGCCGGGGGCGGAGGTGCCGACGGTCTGCTCGGACCAGTTCGCGCCCGCGACGAATCCCATCTCGCCCGAGAGCACGCGCTGTCGAAGGTCGCCCTCGACCCACAGCAGCCGGCCGGCGTGGTCGCCGACCGCGACGACGACTCCCGAGTCCTCGGCACTGCCGGGCAGCAGCAGCGAGCGGATGAGGTCCATCACCCCGGCGAGCGGATGCCCGGTGCGGTACGCCTCGAGAGCGTCCTCACTGAAGTCGAGCGGCGGCAGTCCCTCGGCGCCGACGCGTCTCTGCCACGCGCGCTCCCAGGACGCCCGCACGAGCGGGCGCACCTGCTGCAGGCGGCGATCGTCGAGGTTCCCGGCGACGAGCTCTTCGTGTGCGCGCTCGATGAGAAGGCGCGAGACCTCCGGGGAGGCGTCACGCGATGACGACCAGGGGGACGGCACGCTGGCTCCGATCGGCGCTGATGGGTGTGCCCAGTGTATGTGTGCGCGACCTGTTCGGTCACGCGTTTCACCGCACCCGGATCAGGTGAGGGCGGTGCGCTGGATCATGCTCGCGTCGATGACCTCGTCGAGCGTCCGCCAGGGATCGGCGGCGCGCAGGGCGTGACCGATCTGCGCGGCGGTCGCCCGGAACGCGGGCTCGTTCAGCACGCGGTGCACGGCGTCCCGGATCTTCGGCGCATCGGCCGTCTGCGTGCGCAGGTCGATCCCCGCTCCCGACCAGCCGACCCTCGCGCAGACCTCGACCTTGTCTTCGGTTCGTCCTGCTACGACCAGTGGGATGCCGTGCCGCAGCGCCTGCTGAACACCGCCATAGCCGCCGTTGGTCACCATGGCGTCGACCTTGGGCAGCAGCTGATCGTACGGAAGGTACTCGGCTACTCGGGCGTTCGCCGGCAGATCGGATGCCAGGTCTCCGAGGGCACGCCCCCCGGTGGATGCGACGACGAGCACATCGCTGTCGCGCAGCGCCTCGAGGGTCGGCAACACGAGCTGCGAGAAGTCGCGGTTCGCGATGGTTCCCTGGGTCACGTGCACGACGGGTGCGCCGGCGTCGAGATCGCTCCACCATTCCGGCAGAGCGGGAGTGGAGATCACGGCGGGAATCGCTCCGGCGTAGTGCACCGTCGGGGGCAGATCCGATCGGGGGTATTCGAACTCGGGAACGGTGAACTGGATGTAGGCGTCGGCTCGCCCGGCCCAGTCGAGGACGAACCCTCCGAGGCCACGACCTGTCTCGCGAGCGGCGAGCCGATCGGCCTCCCGCTGCACGCGGCGGAAGATCAGCCGCTCCGCGATGGTCCGCAGCGCGGCGTTGCGCAGTCGCCCAAGGGAACCGGCCATCGGCGTGACGCCGAGGCCGAACGGCGCCGTATCGCGACTGCGGACCCCGAGCGGGAAGATTCCGAGCGCGATCACCGGCGGCCGGTCGTGCCGCGGCAGCTGCTGCAGCAGAGCGGCGCCGAGGAAGAGCGGTTCGGCGAGCACGGTGTCGATGCGCTGCTCTGCCAGCACGGCGCGCACAGCGGCGAGCTGAGCGACTCCCGGCCTCACGAACAGATTGCTCATGTCGAAGCGCAGAGCTGCCGCTCCGGTCAGCCCCACGCGCTCCGGGAACGCGGCGTCGGCGTCGTCGAGGTCGATGTCGGCCGCAGCAGGAAGAGCGACGAACCGGGCTCCCGTGCTCGCGACTCGTTCGCCGTAGCGGGAACTGGTGAGGAACGTCACATCGTCACCGCGCTCGATGAGATGGCGAGCGATCTGCAGCAGCGGCATGACATGCCCGTGCGCCGGTGTGCAGGCGATGAGGTGGCTGGACATGGCACTCCTTCTCTAAGATCGATATACCGAGACAGTATTCATCTGCTTGCAAGGAAAGTCAATGACGGAATCGACCGCTCGCGTCTACCGCTCCGAACTCCGTGCCCGCCAGGCACGTGAGACGCGCGCCCGGATCATCGCCGCGGCCGGGGAGCTGTTCGCCCGACAGGGGTACCAGGCGACCACCATCGCCGCGATCGCGCGCGCGGCCGGCGTCTCCGGTGAGACCGTCAAGACGGCCGCCTCGAAGGCCGAACTGCTGATCGCGGCGTTCGAGGTGACGTTCTCGGGATACGAGGGCGCCGAGTCGCTCACGGACACGGATGTCGCCGCCGGCGTGCTCGAGCTGCCCGACGATGTGTTCCTCGACTCCGTGCTGGCTCAGATCACCGACGCGAACGCACGCGGGCATCGGCTGTGGACGGTGCTGCTGGGCGCAGCCCTGTCGGATGAGCGGGTGGACGAGGTGCTCACGCAGATCCTGCATCGTCGCGCCGACGACTACCGACGCCTGGTCGACGAACTCATCGCCCGCGGTCTGGCCGCCCCGAAGGCCGACCCCCAGGCGACCGCTGCGACGCTGTCGTTCCTGCTCTCGCCCGAGAGCTATCAGCAGCTTGTCGCACAGTCGGGATGGGACGCCGGCACCTATATGCAGTGGCTGCGTGGGGCGGTCGCGGCCGAGCTCGCCCGCTGACCCCCGCCCGCGCAGCGCCGCGCGTGCGGGCGGCGCCGAGACTTCCGTTCCAGCACGAGACCTGCCTGTGTAAGCCCTGTCTCGTGCTGCAAGCCAAGTCTCGCGACGGAGATTGCGAAAACGTGGCAAAACCGCGCAGCTCAGCCGCGAGCGGCCCACCACTCGCGCAGGCGCTGCTCGGCGGCATCCGGGCCGATCACACCCTCATCCAGCCGCACCTCGAGCAGGAAGCGGTACGCCTCGCCGACCTCGCGACCGGGCTTGATGCCGAGGATCTGCTGGATCTGATTGCCGTCGAGCTCGGGGCGGATGCTGTCGAGCTCCTCCTGCTCGCGCAGCTCGACGATGCGCCGCTCGATGTCGTCGTATGCCGAGGCGAGGCGAGCGGCCTTGCGCCTGTTGCGCGTGGTGACATCGGCACGCACGAGGATGTGCAGTCGCTCGACGACGTCGCCGGCGTCGCGCACGTACCGCCTCACGGCGCTGTCGGTCCAGGCGCCCTCGGCGTAGCCGAAGAATCTCAGGTGCAGTTCGATGAGCTTCGCGACCGCGTCGATCGTGTCGCCGTCGAAGCGCAGCGCCTGCAGGCGCTTGCGCGCCATGCGCGCGCCGACCACGTCGTGGTGATGGAAGGTGACCCCTCCCCCGTTCTCGAGTTTGCGTGTGCGCGGCTTGCCGATGTCGTGCAGCAGCGCGGCCAGCCGCAGCGGCACATCGGCAGCCGCACCGGGGTTTCGGGCCTTCTCGAGGTCGATGGCCTGGCGCACCACGGTGAGCGAGTGCTCGTAGACGTCCTTGTGGTGGTGGTGCTCATCGACCTCGAGTCGCAGCGCGCTCACCTCGGGCAGGAACTCGTCGATCAGTCCGCTCTCGACCAGCACCCGGATGCCCCGGATCGGGTCATCGGTCTGCATCAGCCGCACGAGCTCACCCTGCACGCGCTCGGGGCTGACGATCGTCAGCGTCTGGCGCAGCTTCTCGATGGCGGCGAAAGTGGCATCTTCGATCGCGAAATCGAGCTGGGCGCTGAATCGCGCCGCCCGCAGCATCCGCAGCGGATCGTCGCCGAAGCTGATCTCGGGGTTGATGGGAGTACGCAGGATGCCCGAGACGAGGTCTTCGACCCCGCTGGTCGGATCGATCAGCTTGACGGCGGGAACCTGCAGCGCCATGGCATTGACGGTGAAGTCGCGCCGCAGCAGGTCTCCGTCGATGGTGTCGCCGAACTCGACGACGGGCTTGCGGGTGACGCCGTCGTAGCTGTCGGCGCGGTAGGTGGTGATCTCGACCTGTTCGCCCTGCACGCGTGCGCCGATGGTGCCGAAGGCGCGGCCGATGTCCCATTGGGTGCTGGAGATCGGCTTGACGATCGCGAGGATGTCGTCGGGGCGGGCGTTCGTCGTGAAATCGAGGTCATGTGTCTCGCGGCCGAGCAGCGCGTCGCGCACCGGACCACCGACGACGGCGAGGTCGAAGCCCGCCTCAGCGAAGGCGGTCGCGAGGGTGGCGACGACGGGGTTCGCGGCGAGCGCGCCGAGTCGGGACAGGCCCTCGGCCATATTGAGCATGGATTCAAGGGTACCGGGGCGAAGCGGGCCGACGCGGAGAACCCCACAGGCGGTGCCCGTGGGGTTCTCGTGCGATCGATGTCATGTCCGGCGTCGACCGCCGCGCAGCAGGATGCCCCCGGCCAGGAGCGCGAGCAACGCGACGATCCCGAGGCCGAGCGTCCACGATGCCGACGAGCCCGTGGTCGCCAGCGGGTGACCGGGTCGCACGACGCTCGGTTCCTGCTCTCCCGCGTCGGATCCGCTGGCTGCCGGACCCGTGCCGCCACCCGTGCCGCCGTCGCCGGGGTCGCCGTCGCCGGCACCACCCTCGCCCGGGCCGCCCTCGCCGGGCCCGGTGGTGCCCTTGCCATCGATCGTGAACGAGCGAACCTCGGTGCTCTCGACACCGCCGAACGGACCGGTGGTGCGCACGTACCAGCCGTGCTCACCGGCATCCAGTTCAGTCCACGCGACTGCGGTCTGCTCTCCGCTCACGACGTCCTGCACGCAGTCGATCTCGTTCGTGGTGAGGATGTCAGCGCGGAACGAATCCGTCGAGAGCACCTTCGTCACCGGGGCGATACCGCCGGCTGCATACGGGATCTCGAACTCCTGCATGCCGGCCGGACTGTTCAACGACGCGTCGTCCGAATCGAAGTCGTCGAGCGACGGCGAGTAGGTGCGCACGATGATCCGCTCCTGCTCGTTGTCGAAGTGCAGCAGGCGCAGATACCCCTGACCGCCCTCCGGCAGACCCTGGTAGTCGAACAGCATCGAGTACACCGTGCGATCAGCAGTGCCGTCACCGTCGTCGTCGAACTCGTCCAGGCGCGTGTAGGCGTCGTGGTAGTGGCCGGAACCCACAGAGATCACGTTCGCGTTCGGCGCCACGACCTCGTCGTAGATCCGCTGTGGGAACGGCCCGAGCCCGCCGGTGGTGAGCATGTACTCGTGCAGGTTGATCATGACCTTGCGCTCGGGGTACTGCCGGATCACCGAGTTCATCCACGCGATGTCCTCGGAATTCGACGCCTCGTCGTTGGGGTCCGGCCAGCCCATGTACATCATGAGCATGTCGATCCCGCCGGCGGTCACCAGGTCGTAGTGGCCGCGGTTGTCCTTATACGACCCGCCGTACCAGGGATTCTCGGCGAAGCGCGCCTCGCCGAAGCTGGCGCTATACGCGGTGTAGTCGCCGTCCCAGTGCCCGACGTCGTGGTTGCCCGCGAGCACGCCGTACGGGATTCCCGCATCATCCAGCTTGCGGTACGCCGCGTCTGCGTTCTTCCACTGGTGCGGCTGGTCGTAGTTGTCGACGATGTCGCCGGTGTGCGTCACGTACTGCAGGTTCAGCGCATCGCGCTGCGCCACCAGGAAGTCGTTCATCTTCACCTGGTGCTGATACCAGACGTCCGATCCGCCGGCACCGGCGAGGGCTCCCTCGTTGCGGTTGTAGTACTGCGTGTCAGACAGCCAGCCGAGCGTGAAGTCATACTGGTCACGAGGTGTGGCGCCGGCGTTGAACGGTGTGACCTGCGAGTCGCGCGAACTCGAGTCGGCCCCGGCCCAACCTTCGGAGTGCTGCACGAGCACGGTCAGCTCCCCTCGCTTCGCGTGCCCGTCGACGGGCACCTCGGCCTCGAGCGCGAAGCTGGTCGGCGCGCCTCCTGTGGTGACGTGGCGGTCGACCTCCTCCCACGAGCCGTTCGTCTTCTGCACGTACAGCAGCACCTTGGCATCCGCGTTGGCAGACCCCTCCCAGCCGACGCGCATCTGCGCGCCGGTGCCGACGCGTGCCGGAACCTGCACGGTGAACAGCTGGTACGGCATGGCCGTGTCGGAGGTCGCGGCGACCTCGATTCCGTCCAGTCGCGCGATGCGTGCCAGCTCGTCCTCGCTGAGCGGCTTCGCATCGCCGCGGTCGGTCGTGCGAGAGCTCGACGTGGTTCCGGCGACGACCTGCACCTCGGCATCGAGCGAGGTGTACGAGTACCCCTCCGCGAAGCACAGTTCGAGACGATCGTCGATCTGCGAACCGGGTCGAGCGACCAGGTCGACCTGGTCGCCGGTCAGCTCGGCGCCGTGATCGGGGCTGATCAGCTGTGTGCGCGGCTTCTCGTCGGCCGTCGAGAACGCGATCGTGCTCGTCGAGACGTTGCCGACGGCGTCCTTCGCAGTGACGACCAGAGTGTGGTCACCGGGCGCCAGCGTCAGCGATGACGTCGTCAGCGGAAGCGCGATCTCCTTCTCGTCGAGGGTGGCCGTGACCGATTCGAAGCCGGAGCCGGCGTCGGTGACCGTCGCGTCGATGGTGAACTCGCCGCGGTACTGCCGGCCATCGGTGAGCGTGCTGTCGATCCGGGGAGCGGTGTTGTCGACGACCACCGTGCGGGTGGCCGTGAGTGCGTCCGCAGCCCCGGCGCGAGTCGTCCCAGCGTGCTCGGATGCGGTGACCACGTGCGGGCCGTCGGCTACGGCAGTCGTGTCCCACAGCGTCGACACCGAGTCGAACGCATCGTCGGGGATGGTGAACGTCGCGAGGAAGTACACCAGATCAGCGTCGCTGAAGTTGATCCGCTCGGTCGAGGTCGTGGGACAGCTGCGTGCGGTGGGCTCTTTGCCCTCTCCGGCACCGGAGCAGGAGGTCGGGCGCAGCACCCGCCCATCGGGCAGAACGAGGCGCGGGTTCATCGCCGTGAAATCGTCGTTGTTCTCGTTCGGATCGGGCTGCGGCCACGCCTTCGTCCCGGCGTAGACCCCGAGCGTCAGCTGTTCGCCGCGCACGACCTCCTGAACGGGGACCTCGGCGTCGACCGTCACGACGCGGTCGTAGTAGCCCTCGTCGAAAACTGTCAGCACCGTGTCGCCGAGCTTCAGCCCGTTGCGGAAGAACGCGTCGGTGCTGGTCGCCTCGATGGCGAAACGGGGCGCACGCTCGAGAGAAGCGATGGTCTCGCCCACCGGCTCACCGTTGACAGACAGAGAGAGGGATGCCGGGTCGCCGTCGGTCGTCGCGACGAGCGGCGTCTGCCCGCCGACGAACTGGCCGTCGGCGACGTTCAGCCGTACCGGGTCGTCGGGACTGCTGTCGAGAGTGAGGCGCACCGGTCCGAGGGTGGTGGTCTGGAGGCCGTCGCCTGCCGTGACCGAGTACTCCAGCCAGCGTTTGCCGAAGACGTCGACCGAGGGGATGCTGTACTCGTATCGCCCGGCAGAGGTGAACGCGAGCTCGCGCGTCTCCGTCGCGCCCAGGTCGTCGGTCAGCGTCAGGGTGACGCGGCGGACGAGCACGTCGTCGGTGACGTCGAACCCGAGCGCCACATCGTCACCCTGCGGCAGCTCGGAGCCGCCCGTCAGGTCGACGATCTTCGGAGCGGTGCCCCCCTCCGGGTGCGGCACGTAGGCGTCGGCCACCTGGTCCGCGCTGACGGCCCCCGGGGTCGGGGTCGCGAGACCGAGCATGCTCTGGCTGGTGCCGGCGGGGTCGGCGGGCACCCACAGTGCGCCGCTGGCATCAGCAGGGTTCCAGCCGTACTGGATCGCCGTGGATGCGGTCGTCTGGCCGTCGTCGAAGTAGTAGGCGCGCGAGATGTCGTGACCGCTCTTCGTCATCAGCTGCAGGCCGCGCGAGCCACCGTTGGCCATGCCGCCCGACGCGATGGTGAGGATGCTCTCGCCGAGCACGAGCTCGGTGCCGAAGGCGGCGTTGAAGTCGGCGACCGTGTATCCCGCGCGCAGCACGGCCGGATTCTGGATCCACAGCACGAGCGTCTCGCCCGGCTCGATGGCCGGCTCTCCCGGGCCCGCGGGCCACAGTGTCGACGCGTTCGTCGTCGGGCCGCTGAGGGCGTTGTCGGTCGTGAGGTAGTGCAGCGCGTAGTCACCGAAGCCGACGGGCGCGTCCGAGGCGTTGTACACCTCGATGAACTCGAAGGCGTCGGAGCCCGCGACGTTCGCCGTGTCGGGGGCAACCTCGGTGATCTGCAGGATGGGACCCTTGGCGTCGGGGTCGGTCGGCTTGGGTGCCGGGATCAGCTCGCTGGTCACCTGCTCGACCGTGATCGTGCCAGGCGTGGGTGCGGCGGTCGCTCCGGTCGGGTCGAAGCCGAGCAGGCGGGCGTCGGCCGATCCGATCTGGTTCGGCACGGCGAACTGAGCGTTCCACGGCGTCGAGCTCACCCCGTCATCGGCGGGCACCCATGCGCGCGCGAGGGCGTTTCCCTCGGCATCCGTGAGGCTGAAGCCGCGCGAACCGCTGTTCGCGAACCCGCCCTGCGCACCGAAGCGCAGCACCTGCACCGTCTCGGCCACCCCGTAGAAGGCGCGGAACTGCTCTTTCGTGAGGCCGCGACGCGCGTCGCCATCGGCGTAGTTCATCCAGAGCACGGCGGTGCCGCCGGCAGGGATCACCGCCGGGCTGTCGTCTTCGCCGTCGAGGTGGATGAGCGGCTGCACGGCGCCCGCGTTCCACTGACTCGTGTGATAGCGGATCTGCAGGCCCTCGGCGGTGAGATCGATCGGCTCTGCGGTCGTGTTCGTGATCTCGACGAACTCGTAGTGGTCGGTGCCGGCGTTGTCGCCGTTGATCTCGGTGATCGCCAGAGGCCAGTGCTCGGCGGCGTTTCCGCTCTCGCCGGTGATGGGAGCGAGATCGGATGCCTCGGACGCCGCGTCATCAGGGCTCGGAACGGGGTCTGCGGGGGCGGTGTCGGCCGGGGTGGGATCGGTGGGGACCGGTTCCGGGGAAGCCGGAGCCGTGGCATCCGGAGCTGGCCTGGTCGTGTCCTCCGGCGTGGGAGGAACTTCGGGCTCAGGAGTCTGCTGCGGGACGCCGGGCGTCGGCGACGGCGAGGCGGTGCTCTGAGCAGGCGTCGACGGGATCGTCGAGGTCGAGTCGTCGACATCGGCGGCCGAGGCGACCTGCGGTACACCGCCGGACACCAGCGCTGTGGCCACGATCACCGCGGCGAGCGCTCCGGCTCCGGAACGGCGAAGTGAGGGATTGGGCATGGGAGGGGAACCTCTTCACGAAGGGGGAACGGCGAGTGCCGCTTCTCTTCGTAGTCACCCCACATGACGCCCAGGTGTCCGAACGCGCCCGTCTTCGACCGTTTCGTGAACCCTCGGTGAACTTCGTGACCGCTCCGGTCAGGCGATGGAGTCGCCCTGCACCGGGCCCTCTGTGTTCGGCTTCCAGCCCAGCGCCGGGGCGACGTGCTCGGCGAAAGCCTGCAGCACGTGCAGGTTGTACTCGGGGCCGAGCTGGTTCGGGATCGTCAGCATGAGGGTGTCGGCCGCCATCACGGCCTCGTCGGCCTTCAGCTGCTCGATCAGCTCGTCGGGTTCGGCAGCGTACGTCTTGCCGAACGTCGAGCGATACCCGTCGATGATGCCGACCTGGTCGCTGTTCTCGCGCGAGCGCAGGCCGAAGTACGCCCGGTCGCGGTCGCTGACCAGCGGGAACACGCTGCGGCTCACCGACACCCGGGGTGCGCCGGTATGACCCGCTTCCCGGTACGCCGTGCGGAAGAGATCGATCTGCTCGCGCTGCAGCTCATGGAACGGCTGACCGGTCGCCTCAGTGAGCAGGGTCGAGCTCATCATGTTCAAGCCCATGCGCCCGGTCGTCTCGGCCGTCGCCCGCGAGCCGGCACCCCACCAGATGTGGTCGCGCAAGGTGGGCGACTGCGGCTCGATGGCCAGGTAGTGACCCTCGCCGACTATGCGCGGATCACCGGGAGCGACCCGCTCCCCGTCGATCGCGCGGAGGAAGAGGTCGAACTTCTCGCGTGCCAGCACGCTGCCGCGCTCGGTGTCCTCCTCATCGTGGAACCCGAAGGTCTCGTAGCCGCGCAGCGCCGTCTCGGGTGACCCGCGGCTCACTCCGAGTGCGATGCGACCGTCGGCGATGAGGTCGAGCGCAGCCGCCTCCTCGGCGAACTGGAACGGGTTCTCATAGCGCATGTCGATCACGCCCGTGCCCACCTCGATGCGCTTCGTCCGCGCGGCCATGGCCGACAGCAGCGGCATGGGCGATGCGGCCTGGCGTGCCCAGTGGTGCACGCGCACGTACGCGCCGTTGACACCGATCTCGTCGGCGCCTTCCGCGATCTCGATGGTCTGGCGCAGCATGTCGCCCGCGGTGCGGGTGAGGGATCCGGGCACGTCTGCGTAGTGCCCGAAGGAGAGGAAGCCGAATGCCTTCATGTCGTATGCAAACGCATAAAAGTCGCCGGCTATTCCGCAGCCGGCAGCAGCAGCCCGTCGAGCACCAGACGACGGATGCGCGGTTCGATATCGGCCCACAGGTCGGCGAGCGGCACGTCGAACAGGTCGGCGAGCGCGCCCACGATCTGAGCCACGGTCAGCTCGCCGTCGCACGCGCCGACGAACCCCGCGAGCGCACTGTCGACGCCGATCGTGCGCCCGAACCCGCCGCCCTGGCGCAGTTCGATGACGCTCGGGTCGTCCTCCCCGGGCATGTGGTGCCGCGCCTCGGTGACGTCGGGCGCGACGACGAGGCGATCCGGGATGCCGTCAGCCAGCGCGTCGTGTGCGGCAAGACCCGCCCCGAGGGCGCGACCGAGGTTCGACACGGGCTGCGAGACGGTCTCGAAGCGACGCAGCACCCCGGCGCCCGAGCCGGATCGGCGCAGCAGGATGTACCCGAAGCCGACCGCCGTCACCCCGCGCTGGTCGAAATCGTCGAGCCACGCGGTGAGCAGACGGGTGAACTGGGCGTCCCGCGGCAGCGTGCCTCCATCCCGGATCCAGAGTTCCGCGTATCCGAGCGGCGTGAGCTCTTCGCGCTGAATCACCCAGGCATCCAGATCGGCGTCCACCCAAGAGCCCACACGATCGAGCCCGCGGACTCCGGCGCGCGACTCCCAGTTGCCCAGCAGCTGAGCGATGCCGCCAGGAGCGAGATGCGCGGGAACGCCGCGCAGGAACTCCTCGACGAGAGCGTCGCCCACAAGGCCGCCGTCGCGGTACTCGTACTCGGGCACGCCCGTGGCGCGCGGCGTGATCACGAACGGCGGGTTCGACACGATCAGATTGAACGTCTCCCCCGCGACGGGTTCGAAGAGACTGCCGAGTCGGAACTCGATGTTGTGCACGCCGTTCAGCTGCGCATTCAGCTCGGCATAGGCGAGCGCGCGTGCCGAGATGTCGGTCGCCACGACCGCGCCGGCATGCCGTGACACGAGCAGCGCCTGGATGCCGCATCCGGTGCCGAGGTCGAGTGCCCGCTGCACCGGCACCGGGATGACCAGCTCGGCCAGCGTGCGAGATGCACCGCCGACGCCGAGCACATGATCGGCGGGCAGCGCCGTGCCGAGCGCGATCTCGTCGAGGTCGCTGGCGATCCACCATTCCCCGACACCGTCGGCATCCACGAAGGACTGCGGGCGGATCAGCGCCTGCGGATGCACGCTCTCGCCCTGCAGGCGCGCGAGGCCCAGGGCGACGACTCCGGCGACGCCGACTCCCGGCAGCGCCCGCTCGACGGCGGCCTGCGGCTGCGGCATCCCGAGCACCCACAGCCGGCCGAGCATCGAGAGCACGTCGTTACGCCCGTGCAGGGCCCGCAGGATCGGCTCGCGCAGCCCGCGCCCCAGCGCGTCGTCGGCCTCCTCGCCCCACAGCGACCGCAGCGGGTCGGAGCGGAAGTCGGCGGAGTCGAGATCGGCGGCGAGCGCCCGCGTCAGAGGGGCGTCCGGGCGAGGCTGAGCGCGATCTGGCACGGCGGTCACTCTACGCGCCTTCAGGGTTCACCGCGCTCTGCGCCCTAGAATCGGGGGCGTCGTCGGTGCTGGCATCCGACGACCCGCACTCATGATCTCGACACTGCATCGCGAAGGCCGACGTCCGCGCGCGCGTCGGCTGCTGGGCCGCCTCGCCGCGGCGCTCGTCGTCGGCTCTCTCGGTCTCGGCATCGCTCCGGCGACGGCCGCCGATGATGCGGATGCCGAGCAGCAGACCGACGCGGTCGTCGAGATGTTCCTCTCGGCCGGCGATGCCGGCGAGGTCACGCCCGGCGCGCCGCTGCTGAGCAGCGTCACGATCGAGAATCCCACCGACGGCACCATCACCTCCGGCAGCGTCAGCGTCGAGCTGAACACCACACCCCTCGCCGACGGCACCGCACTCGACGCCTGGCTTGATGACGACACCGCAGGCGGCGCCTTCCGCACCGTGGCCGCCGAGAGCTCTCCAGCCGTCGGCGACGGGTCCGACGAGACGATCGAACTGAGCGTCGAGCCCGCTGCGCTCGGCGAGCTGGCACCCGGCGTCTATCCGCTCAAGGCCCGTCTCACCGGGGCGACCACGACCGATGCCGACGGCAAGACCGTGCCGTTGAGCATCACGGCAGCGTCGGTGCTGGTCGTTCCCGCCCCGACCGACGCGCGCACGGCTGTGATCGTTCCGGTCACGGCGACGCCCGAGAACGGCGCCCTGCTCACCGCTGACGAGCTCACCGCCCTCACCTCCGACGGGGGCGACCTCGCCGAGCTGATCGATGCCGTCTCCGGCACCGGAGCGATCCTGGCGATCGACCCCGCGATCCCCGCGTCGATCCGTGTGCTCGGCGATCGCGCGCCCGCCGGCGCCACACGATGGCTGGAGCGGTTCGAGGCACTGCCTAATGACATGTTCACGCTGCAGTTCGGCGATGCGGATGCCACGGTGCAGGCGCAGAGCGGGCGTTCCGAGCTGCTCGGAACGCCCGATCTGACCCCGCTGCTCGACCCTGCCGACTTCCCCGCCGTGGACCCGAAGCTCGAGCCGACCTCGGAGCCCACACCGACTCCCCTTCCCACCGCCGAACCCGAGCTGCCCGAGAGCAGCGAGCTGACGGCCGTTCGGGGCGCGCAGGGCAGCATCCTCTGGCCCCGCCCGTCGGTGACCGAGCAGGACCTCGCGGCCTTCGGCGCGTACCTCGGCGACAAGACCACGACGATCCTGCCCTCCACCTCTGTGCAGGACGGCGCGGTCGTGCACAGCAGGGTCGCCGCGCACGACCTGCTCATCACCGACGCCGCAGCCTCGGCGCGCCTGTCTGCGGCGGTGGAGCGCGCCGATTCCGCCGCCGCGGAAGCCGGGATGGCCGCAGTCGCCGGGCATCTCTTCTTCGCCGAACAGCGCAGCCCACTCACGGCGGTCGCGCTGGAGCGATCCGAGACCCGCTCCCCCGACGCGCTGCGAGCGGCCCTGCTGGCCTTCGCCGATCCGGGCGCGACCCTCAGCACGCTGCGCGCCGCAGAACCGGCATCCGTCTCACTCGCCGAGACGACCACTGCCGGTGCGCGCGTCGGCGAGCTGAACAGCATGCTCGCCGCGGCCGACCGGCTCACCGCTTTCGCGACGATCCTCGAGGAGCCGGCCGTGCTGCTCGTCCCGGATCGCATCCGCATGCTGCGCGTGATCGGAGTCGGCCTGGACGATGACGTGTTCACCGAGCGTGTCGCCGAACACGCCGAGCGTGCCACCACCACTCTCAGTTCGGTGAATGTGGTCAAGCCCAAGCCCGTGCAGCTGTTCACCTCGGCCGCACCGCTTCCGGTCTGGGTGCGCAACGACCTGCCCTGGCCGGTCACCGTCACCCTGTACAGCACGCCGTCCGACAACCGTCTCGACATCCAGCCCGCGACCGAGGTGACCGCCCTCGCCTCGAGCTCGACCCGAGTGGACGTCCCGATCGAGGCCCGCGTCGCGAGCGGTCAGGTCGACGTGCGCTTCCGGCTCGAGAGCCCCACGGGCGTGCCCATCGGGCAGCCCGAGGTCGCCGATGTCACCCTGCGGGCCGACTGGGAGGGCATCGGCCTCGGAATCCTCGGAGCGGTGATCGTCGTGCTGCTGATCGTCGGCAGCGTGCGGATGGTGCGTCGACGCAGAGCGGATGCCCTGCACCAGGCTCAGGGCACGAACGGGTCTGCAGAAGGAGAGCAGTGACAAGTCTCGGCCGCGCCAGCGCCATCCTCGGGGCGGGGACGCTCATCTCGCGCATCACCGGTCTCATCCGCACGATCGTGCTGGTCGCAGCCATCGGCACGATCGGAGAGGCCGGTGACGCCTTCGGTGTCGCGAACCAGCTGCCCAACAACGTCTTCACGATCATCCAGACGGGCATCCTCACCGCGGTGATCATCCCGCAGATCGTGAAGTCGGCCAGTCACGCCGACGGCGGCGGCGCGTACATCTCGAAGCTGTTCACGCTGGGCACCGTGGTCTTCCTCGGCGCGACCGCGCTGGCCATGCTGGCCGCCCCCTGGCTCGTCGCGCTGTACGGACCGAACTTCACCCCCGAGCAGCTGGCTCTCGGCACCGCGTTCGCGTACTGGTGCCTGCCGCAGATCTTCTTCTACGGCCTGTACGCGCTCATCGGCGAGACGCTCAACGCCAAGCGCGTCTTCGGTCCGTACACGTGGACCCCCGTGGCGAACAACATCATCTCGATCGCGGGGTTCCTGGTCTTCATCGCCCTGTTCGGCGGGGATCAGAGCCGCGTGGACGTCTGGGATCCGACCATGATCGCCGTGCTCGGCGGCACCGCGACGCTCGGCATCGTCGTGCAGGCCCTCATGCTGCTCTTCGCCTGGCGACGCACCGGGCTGAGCCTGCGCCCCGACTTCCGGTGGAAGGGCGTCGGCCTCGGCCAGATCGGCACGCTCGCCGGCTGGACCTTCCTGATGGTGATCGCCGGCCAGATCGCCGGCCTCATCCAGACGCGCGTGGTCACCGACTCATCAGGCGATTACCCCTCGGTGTTCATGATGCAGGCCGCCTGGCTGGTGTTCATGCTGCCGTACTCGATCTTCGCGATCTCGATCGGCACCCCGTACTTCACGCAGATCGCCGAGCATGCGCACGAGAACCGTCGCGACGCGGTGCGCGCCGACGTCGCCCGCTGCATCCGGGTCGTATCGCTGTTCATCGTCGGCTCGGGCATCGCCCTCGCCGTCGCAGCGGTGCCGGCCACGCGCATCTTCACCCAGAGCCCTGCGGATGCCGTCGCTGCGGCCCCCGTGCTGGTCTGCTATCTCGTCGGCCTGCTGCCCCTGTCGGTGCTGTTCATCGTGCAGCGAGCGTTCTACGCGTTCGGCGACACCCGCACACCGTTCGTGTTCACACTCGTGCAGGTCGGGCTGATCATCGGCTTCTCGTATCTCGCCGCCGCGGTCGCCCCGCTCAGTCAGCTCGCCGCCGCCGTGGCGCTCGGGCAGTCGATCGCCGGTCTCGTGCAGACGGTGATCGCCGTGCTCATCCTGCGCCGCAGGCTGGGCGGGCTCCAGCTGCCGCAGACGCTTCTCTCCATCGGCCGCTTCGTCGTCGCCGCCGTGCCGGCGGGCCTGGCCGGATGGGGAACGTACCTGCTGCTCGGCGCCGATCGGGGATGGACGGTCGGGCAGACCGGATCGACCTTCATAGACAAGCTGCTCGGTGCGGTCGGCACGGGCGTCATCGGCCTAGTCGCCGTCCTCGTCTATGCGCTCGCGCTGCTCGTGCTGCGAGCGCCCGAGACCAGCGCTGCCCGTGGACTGGTCACCCGCTTCCTGCCCAAGCGCTGATCCTCATCGAGCACGCCCCGCGCCGGGCATCCGGACGCGTCTTCCGCGAAGCGGCTCTCCCGACGCGGGGGAATGCGGCGCGGTTACCATGGGTTGAAGCAGACGACGCGGATCATCCCGCGCCTGCCGGACACCCGCAGCCTTAGGAGAGCACATGCGTCAGGTCATCATCATCGGCTCCGGCCCGGCCGGATTCACGGCCGCGATCTATGCGGCGCGCGCCAACCTCGAGCCGCTGCTGGTCGCCAGCACCGTCGAGGTCGGCGGCGAGCTGATGAACACGACCGACGTCGAGAACTTCCCCGGCTTCCCCGAGGGCATCCAGGGCCCCGATCTGATGGCGAAGCTGCAGGCGCAGGCCGAGAAGTTCGGCACCGAGGTGCTGTACGACGACGTCACCGAGCTTCAGCTCGACGGACCCGTCAAGAAGGTCGTTCTGGGCAGCGGTGCGGTGCACGAGGCGTCGACGATCATCTACGCGACCGGCTCGGCCTACCGCAAGCTCGGGGTCGAGGGCGAAGAGCGTCTGTCGGGCTACGGCGTCTCGTGGTGCGCGACGTGCGACGGCTTCTTCTTCCGCGAGAAGGAGATCGCGGTCGTCGGCGGCGGCGACTCGGCCATGGAAGAGGCGACCTTCCTCACCCGCTTCGCCTCGAAGGTGTACGTCATCCACCGCAAGGACACCCTGCGCGCATCGAAGATCATGCAGGAGCGGGCGTTCGCCAACGAGAAGATCGAATTCATCTGGAACAGCACGGTCGACGAGATCCTCGGCGGCGACTCGGTCAGCGGCGTGCGTCTGCGCTCGACCGTCGACGACTCGACCCGCGAGCTCGCCGTCGACGGCGTGTTCGTCGCGATCGGCAACGACCCGCGCACCCACCTCGTGCACGACAAGCTGCAGCTCACCGACGCCGGCACGATCTGGGTCGACGGGCGCTCGTCGCGCACCTCGGTTCCCGGTGTGTTCGCCGCCGGCGACGTGATCGACCCGACGTACCGTCAGGCCGCCACCGCAGCCGGATCAGGCGTCGTCGCGGCGCTCGATGCCGAGCACTTCATCGCCGACCTCGAAGACGCGTCGGTCGAAGAGCCGGCGGCGCTGGCAGCCGAGATCATCGTCGGCTGAGACACCGGGAACACTTTCCGCTCACTCGACGTTGGTACGGGTGACACCGAACAAGGAGTATTCGTATGACTGCCAAGGCAACCACGCAGGCCACCTGGGAGCAGGATGTCCTGCAGGCCGAAGGACCCGTGCTGGTCGACTTCTGGGCCGCGTGGTGCGGACCGTGCCGCATGGTCGCGCCCGTGCTCGACGAGATCCAGGCCGAGAACCCCGACAAGATCACGATCCTCAAGCTCAACGTCGACGAGAACCCCGATCTGGCCATGAAGTACCAGATCACCTCGATCCCGGCGATGAAGGTGTTCCAGGGCGGAGAGGTCAAGACGACCATCATCGGCGCCAAGCCGAAGTTCGCCCTCGAGCAGGACCTCGCCCCGTTCATCGGCTGAGCCCGCCGAGGCCTGAGCCCGTCACCCCATCGCGGTGGCGGGCTCTTCTGCATCTCCCCGGTCGTTGAGCAGGCGAAGCGCGTCGAAACGAGTCGCTACGCCGCGAGCATCCGCCAGACCGTGGTGCTGAGCTCGGGGTACTCGTGCGCGATGCTGCGCAGCACCGAGTCGTTCCAGCGGGGGTCGCGCGGGTTGCCGCCTCTGTCTTCGTACACGTCGGTGCGCAGCAGCAGCACCACGAGCTCGTCGACCGACGGCAGCTCCGACATGAAGTCCCAGGGGTCCTCTCCGCTGCGCAGACGCTCGTGCACGAGCACCGAGCGCTCGTCGCCCGCCTCCGCACGCAGCACTTCGAGGCTGGCGCGGCGCGGGAACGAGGGGATCACCAGACAATTCTACGAGCGCGGAGCCCGTGCACGGCGCTCGATCGTCACATCCTCCGTCATCGATTCGAGCTCCTTGCCCTTCGTCTCGGCGACCTTGAAGTACACGAAGAAGAACGACAGCAGGGCGAAGAACGCGTAGAAGCCGTAGGCGAAGGTGAGACCGATCTCGGCGAACGCAGGGAAGGTCGTGGAGATGAAGAAGTTGGCCGCCCACTGTGCCGCGGCGGCCACCGCGAGAGCGCCGGCCCGGATCGAGTTGGGGAACATCTCCCCCAGCAGCACCCACACCAGGGGCCCCCAGGTCGCGCCGAAGAAGACCACGAACGCGTTGGCGCTGATCAGGGCGATGGTCGACCACGGGTCGGGCAGGGTGACCGCGCCCTCGGCATCCAGCGTGCCGAACGAGAAGGCGACCGCCATCAGTCCCAGCGTAGCCGTCATGCCGATCGATCCGACCATGAGCATCAGGCGCCGCCCGACGCGGTCGACCAGCAGGATCGCGATAATCGTCACGACGATGTTCGTCACCGAGGTGATGACGGTGATCGTCAGGGCATCCGATTCGTCGAATCCGACCGAACGCCACAGGGTCGTCGAATAGTAGAAGATCACGTTGATGCCGACGAACTGCTGGAAGATGCTCAGCAGGATCCCGACCCAGACGATCGGCTTGAGCCCGAAGCGGTGGCCGCGCAGGTCGCTGAGCGACTCGGTGCGCTCGGTGTTGATCGTGCCCGTGATCTCGGTGATCTTCGTCTTCACGTCGATGGTGCCGGTGACCAGGGTCAGCACCTCAGCCGCCTTGTCGACATCGCCGCGCGCCACGAGGTACCGTGGCGACTCGGGCAGGCGCATCGCCATGATGCCGTAGACCACCGCGGGGATCGCCTCGGCGATGAACATCCAGCGCCAGGCATCCAGACCCCACAGCGGCTCCGCCGCGCCGCCCGCGACGTTCGCCAGCAGAGCATCCGAGAGCAGGGCGACGAAGATTCCTGTCACGATGGCGAGCTGCTGCAGTGAACCGAGGCGCCCTCTGACGTGTGCGGGTGACACCTCGGCGATGTAAGCCGGGGCGATCACCGAGGCCGCACCGACACCGAGACCGCCGACGACACGCCAGATGATCAGGTCGATCACCCCGAAGGCGAGCCCCGAGCCGACTGCCGAGACGAGGAAGAGCACGGCCGCGACGATCATGGTCGGAATGCGCCCGAACCGGTTCGCCAGGGGGCCGGCGAACCACGCACCGACGGCGCAGCCGATGAGCGCCGACGACACCGCGAAGCCCTTGAGCCCGACGCCGAGATCGAATGCGCCCGCCAGTGCGTCGACCGCTCCGTTGATCACCGCGGTGTCGAAGCCGAAGAGGAATCCTCCCAGTGCCGCGGCGATGCTCACCCCGATGACGCGTCCGCGTATGCCTTTCGCCGGGCCTGTGCCTGCTGCGTGTGTCATGATGCCCCTCCTCTTCCGGTGCTCCGGATGCTATCCGGTGCGCAGTGCGGTCAGAAAGGGGCGTGCGCACGGGCGGAGAAACAGGTAGGGGTGCGAGGTGGGTCTGGTTGGCTGGTGCGGCGGACTTCATCCGCCGGGAGCGCTGCGCCGAAACAGCAGATGAGCACCGGGAGGACCCGGTGCTCATCTGCTGTCGTGCTGACTGTCTCGGATCAGCGCGATCTTCTCGGATCAGCGCGATCTTCTCGGATCAGCGCGATCTTCTCGGATCAGCGCGATCCGAACTCCTCTTCACCGATCTCGGCGAGAATGCGGTTGAGGTCCTGGATCGACGCGAATTCGATCTTGAGCTGGCCTTTTCGTGCGCCAAGGTCGATCTTGACCCGAGTGTTGAGGCGATCACCGAGCTTGTGGGAGACCTCGTCGAGGTAGGCGCGGCGCGCGCCGGCAGTGGGCTTTGTCGACGAGCCGGCCGCGGTGGGCATGGACTTGGCCGCGGCCTCGGTGGCTCGGACGGAGAGGTCTTCGTTCACGACCTTGTCAGCGAGGCGCTGCATCTGCTCCGGCGTCTCGACCGACAGAATGGCACGCGCATGGCCGGCCGAAAGCACTCCGGCAGCGACGCGCTGCTGCACCGGGACCGGCAGACGCAGAAGTCGGATGGTGTTGCTGATCTGCGGTCGCGAGCGACCGATGCGGGCAGCGAGCTCTTCCTGCGTGATGCCGAAGTCTTCCAGCAGCTGCTGGTAGGCGGAGGCCTCCTCGAGGGGGTTCAGCTGGGAGCGGTGCAGATTCTCAAGAAGCGCGTCACGCAGCAGGTCCTCGTCTGCCGTCTCGCGCAGAATCGCGGGAATCGTGGCGAGGCCGGCCTTGCGAGCGGCGCGGGTACGACGCTCGCCCATGATCAGCTCGTACTCGCCATCGGAGTTCTGCCGGACGATCACCGGCTGCAGGACGCCGAACTCCTTCACGCTGTGCACGAGCTCAGCGAGGTGGTCCTCGTCGAAATGCGTGCGCGGCTGACGGGGATTGGGGACGATGCGGTTCGGGTCGACCTGAATCAGACGCACCCCGGGCACCTGCGAGAGCTCCGCCTCATCGGGGGTGGGCGTGAGTTCCTCAGGCTGCGGGGGTGTGGCATCCGTCTTCACCTTCGCCGCGCCCGGGAAGAAGACGTCGACCGGGCGCTCAGCCTGATCCGTCGTCGGAATGAGTGCGCCGATTCCCCGACCGAGTCCAGTGCGCTTGGCCATCATGCTCCCTTGTTCTGCGCGGCGGATTCCTTGCGCTGCGCGATCTCGACTGCTGCTTCCCGGTAGGCGACCGCCCCCGCCGACGTGCCGTCGTACGAAATGACGGTCTGTCCGAAGCTGGGGGCCTCGGATACCCGCACCGAGCGCGGGATCACGGCCTTGAGCACCTGCTGCGGGAAGTGGGTTCGCACCTCGTCGGCCACTTGCTGGGCGAGGCGCGTGCGCGCGTCGTACATCGTGAGCAGGATGGTCGACAGGTGAAGCTCGGGGTTGAGGTGTTTCTGGATCATCTGGATGCTGCCGAGCAACTGACTCAGGCCTTCGAGCGCGTAATACTCGCACTGGATGGGGATGAGCACCTCGGATGCCGCGGTGAACGCGTTGATGGTGAGCAGGCCGAGGGATGGCGGGCAGTCGATGATGACGAAGTCGACCGGGTTGTCGCGCAGATACTCCTCGAGCGCACGGCGCAGCCGGAATTCTCGCGCGACCTGCGACACGAGTTCGATCTCGGCGCCGGCAAGGTGAATCGTGCTGGGCGCGCAGCGCAGGTTCTCGGATTCCGGGCTGTCCTGCACGATCTCTCCGAACGGGAGGTCGTTGATCAGCACGTCGTAGATGCTCTTCGTGTCAGCGGAATGCGTCACGCCGAGCGCCGTCGAGGCGTTTCCTTGCGGGTCGAGGTCGATCACGAGCACCTTGGCACCTAGATCAGCAAGAGCGGATGCCAAATTGACGGCGGTCGTGGTCTTGCCAACCCCACCCTTCTGATTCGACACCGTGAAGACGCGCGTATCTCCGGTGAATCGGACCTCGACGGTCTTGAGCGCCTTGCGTCGTGAGGACAGGTCGGCCAGTTCCCGAGCGAGCGGGGTATCCATCCCGAAATCCTGGTTCGGCGATGCATTGTCGGATGGTTTCACGTGAAACATCGACTCCTTTCGGGACCGCCATCCACTCTACGTGATCCCTCCACCACTCCCCCGTCCGTGCCACCCCCGGGTCATAAACCAGGGAGCGCAACGAGGGGATGAAATGCCACGGTCATCGAGCGAAGAACGAAGGGTCGAGACGAGATGTCCCACCCACGACGCCCCAAACTCGGTCATTGAGCGAGGAGCGCAGCGACGAGTCGAAATGCTTGTTTCACGTGAAACATGCCGTCCCACTCCCCCGCTCGGTCATTGAGCGAGGAGCGCAGCGACGAGTCGAATGTTCGCTACTCCAGCGCATTCCTCGCGAGTCAATGAGAGCGAAACGCACAGCCGCGCGGCACGATGTACCCGGTCGACAACCCACGGTCCGGTCATTGGGCGAGGAGCGCAGCGATGAGACGAAATGGTCCGATCCACGACGCCCCGCAGGTCACTGATCGCAGAGCGAAGCGGCGAACAAGTTCCGCAACCCCCGACGCCCCGACGCGGTCATTGAGCGAAGAGCGCAGCGACCAGACGAAATGGTCCGCAGCGATCCGCCGCCTGGCTAGCCAGCTTGACGGATGCAGGAACATCTCCCAGTTGCCGACCGAGGAGCTCAGTCACGAACCAGAACGCACGTTTCACGTGAAACATGCAACCAGCCCCTCTGGCCATTGAGGGAGGAGCGCAGCGACGAGACGAAATGCGAGCTGCACCAAAGAAGGCTCCTCCGCGGTCAATGAGAGCGAGATGCGCAACCACTAAGCACGATGTCCGCGGTGGACGACCCACAGCCGGGTCACTGAGCGAGGAGGGCAGCGACGACGCGAGATTCCCCCGCGGCTCTCGATCGCCCTGACCAGGCAGCTTCACGGACGCAGCACCACCCACCGGTCGTTGAGCGGATACTAGACGTGCTCGCCGTAGCGGCCGCCCGGGAAAGCTTCGGCCACTGCTCACTGCCGTTTCACGTGAAACGCGCTTCGCTACTTTCCCGCGAGCGTGCGATCGTCGGGCGTTGCACGAGCACTGGCTCGACGGGGTCAGCAGATGCAGAGACAGCCGATCCTGACCCTAGATCCCTTTGGGCACACCGTTGCACCTGGACACAACCGGAATCCACTCATGACCACTGCGAGAAGCTCCCGACAGGCTCGACACTGCGGGCTGAGCCGCACCCCAGCGGGTGCCGGATGGGCGCCGCCTTCCTACTCGCCTCACAGAGGCGAGGTCCCGCAATGGCTGCGTTGCGACTCTGCGCCGCCCGACGCGCGCACGACCGTCTCGCGCGCGACGTCCTACTCGACCGGTCCCCCGCTGCGACACTCAAAGCCGGTCGCTGAATGAGAAGGGCACCGAGGGTCGCGGGGCACACAAACGCCGTCGGCATCGGTGCGCACGCTCGTCGGTCACCGTTTCACGTGAAACACTGCTGCCGCCGGTACCCTCCCGCTTGCCGCAAGGTAGCGTTTACACGCGCGACCGCGTTGCGACACCCGACGTACTCAGTTGTCGTCGGTTCGCGGCACCCCAAATCACCCTCGCGGGACGCTTCGCGCCCCACCGCTCACGGACAGACCACCGCGCTGGGCATAAATCAGCTCGTCGTTCAGGGCGCCTCGAAATGATGCGCTAGGTGCCCGCCGAGCGCTCCTGGTCTCCGGCGTGACGTCCGCTTCCCGTTCCACGTGAAACATGTGCGCGCGGCTGTCATGCTCATCCGCAGCAACATTCAGCCACAAAGCAGCGCAACGACAAGCCTGATTCGACCGTCTTGCTTCGATCGATCCCGCGAGCGCCCCGCTGAGGTCTCAATCACGTGGAGGCAACCTCCCCCACATGCCCGCGATCGCCACATGTTTCACGTGAAACGGTCATCCTGGCTTGACACCTTCTTTCGCAGGGCTCGCTCTCGAGCAGTCCACCCTTGATGGCATCGAAGCCACCTTCCACGAAGGCTAGGCGCCTGACATGACTCAATCCTTGGATCTGCTTCTCCAAAGCGAAGGCCTCGTCGATACAATCGAGCTCAAGCCACCAGATCAACTCCACCGGCCGGCGGCTCGTCGTATAGGCGCTCCCCAGACCTTGTTGATGAGCCGCAACGCGGTCATCCAGATACTTGGCGCTCCCCGCGTAGAACGTTCCATCAGCACACCGCAGGATATACCCATGCATCCAGGAACTTTTCGGATCCCTGCCGTTGGTGGTTGAGCGCTGAACCGCGCTAGTGGAGAAGTTGCATCCGGGCGGACCTGTGCAGGAACTCTTTACCTCGCGAGGGCGGCGGGCCGGCCAGATGGGCAGGCGCACCGATCGCATGCCCATGCGTCCAACCCGCGTAAGCGACATCTCGAGAGAACACCTATAGGTTCCAACGCCCGCACCTGCACATCATTCAGCAGAAGCACCGTCGGTTGTCGCATCCACTGCGAGCGACCTCGGCCAGCACTCAACACCCCTCTCACAGCTCAGGCGGCGCACGGCGGCTAGACCTCCGCCGCGAACGTGGGGGCCGCCTGCGATGGGTTCACTCAGATGGAGCGGCACTTCTGCGTGGTCCGGTGACAGATTGTTCGCTGCAGAATGCGTGGCGCACACTCAGTCACACATCACTCTCTTGTCTGCCGCGCCGCATCGTCAAACAAAAGTCGGATTGATCGCCGGGCCCGGGTTCTAGGCATGGTTCTCCGAGTCTCGTCGACGCGCTGCTGACTGAACCGCAGAGCACGCAGGTGGATCTCTGCTGCTCACCGGCGTCTCCCGTGCAGCGTTTCACGTGAAACGCTCATGTTGCGTCGGGAACCGCGACACCAGGCGTTGGGTTAGGGGGCCGGTCAGTGCGGGGCTGCGGATGCGTGCTCTGCGTAACCGGGGCCTTGTGCTCCACGGGGTGCAGCGTTTCACGTGAAACGTCGCCGGCGGTCTCCGGGTACGGCGAATCAGCAGGAGGACATCGTCAACAGGCATCAGGCGTTTCGACTCGCTGGTCTCTCTCGACGACAGGGAAGGAGAATACATGCACGAGATCACGGGCGCGTTTCGACTCACTTCGCTCGCTCAACGACCGGGAAGCGGACCATCATCGAAACGGTAAAGACGCCTTCGACCGAGCGGGACGCGCGCGTTCCGACTCGCTTCGCTCGCTCGACGACCGGGGAGCGGGACGCCGCGTCAGGCGCGGACGCGGGCTCGGACGACTCGAGTGGGCTCAGACAGTACGCCCTCCCCCAGCACCTCGACCGACACGTCCGTCACCTTGTGCTTCTTCAGCACCTTCTGCGCCGACTCGATCTCCGCCGGCACGTTGTGACCCTTGAGCAGGATCAGCTCGCCGCCGTCCCTGACGAGGGGAGCGGTGATCGGCACCAGTGTGCGCATGGCGCTGACGGCGCGCGCCGTGACGACGTCGAACTCGAGACCCACGTCCTCCGCCCGAGCCCGCATGACTTTCACGTTGTCGAGACCCAGGGCCTCGACCTGCTCGTTCAGCCAGGTGACCCGCCGGTCCATCGGTTCGATCAGGGTCCACTGCACATCCGGCCGGCTGATAGCGAGAACGACACCGGGGAGCCCCGCGCCGGACCCAACGTCCGCGACCGACCCTGAGAACAGAGGTGCGGCGATGGCGGAGTTCAGGATGTGTCGCGTCCAGATCCGAGGCAATTCGAGCGGCCCGATCAGCCCGCGAAGCTCGCCCTCGGCAACTAGCGCTTTCGTGAACGATCGGGCCAATTCAATGCGATCACCGAAGATATCCACGGCCGCCGCGGGTTCAGTCTCAACCAAAGAGCTGGTCATGAGGCAAATCCTAGAGATAAGGGGGTGACGACGTTGAATTCGCCGTGATCGAAGCGCACAGATGCGTCAGCGCAGATACGTCAGCCGCGCGAGATCACCGTGTGACGGTCGGCACCGTCTCCGTACGACTCCGACGTGAGGCCTCGCTCCGACACGATGTCGTGCACGAGCTTGCGCTCATAACTCGACATCGAGGGCAGTGATGCCTGAGTTGCTCCTTCGTCGAGCTTGGCGACCGCGGCATCCACCAGCTGCTCCAGCTGACGCCGCCGCGTGTCACGCGATCCTCCGATGTCGAGGATCAGCCGCGAGAAGCTTCCGGTGCGGCTCTGCACGGCCAGGCGGGTGAGCTCCTGAAGAGCCTGAACGGTGTCGGGCTCCGAAAGCACCGACAGGCCATCGCCTTCCGCCTCGACCGAGACGTACGCACGGCCCTGACGGACATCCAGGTTCAGGTCGCCGTCGATGTCGGCGATATCGAGCAGCTCTTCGATGAAGTCCGCAGCGACGTCACCCTCGTGCTCCAGCTCCTCGACAGAGGGAGCGGTCTTCACGTCTTCGGTGGTCATCAGTTCGAGCCCTTCTTCTTGGCGCGCTTCTTGCTCATCGGCTGCTCGCGCTTAGGAGCCTCGGCCTTGGCCTTCTCGATCTCCTCGAGCTTGCGCTGCTGCTCGGCCTCGAACACCGACATCGGTACGACCTTTCCCTGCGCGTTGACCGCCTTGCCCTTGCGAGCCAGGCGCTCCTCCCGGGCCTTGGCCGCCTCGGATCCAGGCGTCGGCATCTCGCGGATGACGAGGAACTGCTGCGCCATGGTCCACAGGTTCGAGACGAACCAGTACATGACGACACCGAGGGGGAAGAAGACTCCCGAGAAGATGAAGCCCAGCGGCAGCACGTAGAGCATGATCTTCTGCATCTGGTACGCCTGGCCGGTCTTGGCCTCGGGCGACAGGTTCTTCGAGATGATCTGCAACTGCGTGTAGAACTGCGAGCCGATCATCAGCGCGACGAGGATCGCGAGCAGCACGATGGCCGGGGTGTTGCCGGCGCTCCATGCTTCACCGAGGGTCTCGTGCAGAGACACGGTCCCGAACACCTTCGCGTCGTAGAACTGCTCGGTGAGCCGGGCGTTCAGCAGACCCACGCCGCCGATGCCGTCGTTGTGGTGCTTGGTCACATCGTTCAGCACGCTGAACAAGGCGAAGAAGATGGGCATCTGCACCAGCAGAGGCAGACAGCTCGACATCGGCGTCGTGCCGTGCTTCTTGTACAGCGCCATCGTCTCGCGGCTCATGGCCTCGCGAGACAGCTGGTCCTTCTTGCCGCGGTACTTCTCCTGAACTTTTCGCAGCTCAGGAGCGATTTCCATCATCTTCCGCTGGCTCTTGATCTGCTTCACGAACAGCGGGAACACCGCCGCGCGCACCACGATCACCAGACCGACGATAGACAGCACCCAGGTCAGGCCATCGGCCGGCGCCATGCCGATCGTCGTGAACAGCCAGTGCCAGGCGACGAGAATGAGCTCAACAGCCCACTTCAGCGGCCACAGGATGGTTCCCAGGAGGTCCACTGTTCAGTCCTTTCGAGCAGGTACGACGAACCCCCGGGGGGTCAGGTCGTATCGGAAATGAGCGTGGGGCTTGACGTCATCGACGCCGCCCTTGCTCCACGGATTGCATCGCAGGATGCGCCAGGCGGAGAGCACTGCTCCCCAGACGGCGCCGTTCTGCTGAACCGCTCCTACAGCGTACGCGGAACAGGACGGGTAATACCTGCACACGTCCCCATAGAGCGGGGAGATCACCGCGCGGTAGAGGGTGAGTATCGAGAGAACGACGTTGCGCGGCACGAGCAGGATGCCGCGCAGCAGATCGGATGCTCGAAACCGTGCCGTTCCGCAGGAGTAGGAGGGCAGCGCGCTCATGCGCGCGCCGATCCGACGAGCACGCGACGCAGACAGCGCTCGACATCGGTGCGCAGAGACGAGAAGTCGGCCTCGGCTGATGCAGGAAGGGCACGGATGACGACATCCGTGCCCTCAGGAACCATGTCGATGAACTCCGCACACACGGCCTTGAGGCGTCGGCGAACGGTGTTGCGAACCACTGCGGTTCCTACCTGCTTGCTGATGATGAACCCGAATCGGGGAGCCCGGTCTTCCGCGCCGTGAAGCACGGATGTGATCAGGCGCGGGCCGCCGCATCGCGTTCCCCGGCGGACCACCTGTCGGTAGTCGACGCCACGGGTCAGTCGATTCGACCGGGCGAGCACTGGGCTGTCAGGCCGAGAGCTCGGTGCGGCCCTTCGCGCGGCGAGCCGACAGGATGGCGCGGCCGGCGCGGGTGCGCATACGGGCGCGGAAGCCGTGCTTCTTGGCGCGACGACGGTTGTTGGGCTGGAAAGTGCGCTTGCTCATGGAATCACTCCGGGAATGGTGTCACCGGGTCTAATCAACCGGAGACGGGGGGTACTGCCTGAATGGCATAAGTCAACCGATTAAGGGTACGACCTGCCGCGACGCAGGGCAAATCCGCGCCCGGATGCCGCGGTCGAATCCACCGGATCACCACGCCGCGGCTGTCGAGTTGCGCACACCCATTATCCACAACTGTGAAGATCTCGGTCACACACGACACACCCGCGTGTTTCCAGGGGCGGCTTGCTGTTAACCGGCCCGGTGACTACCGTGGCATCCGACGTTATCCACAGGGGAAGATCACGCTTCACGGCGCGTTTTCCACAACTTCGCCCGGAGCACCATGACCTCTGCCGCCCATCCCGATGTGCCCATCTGGTCGACCCTGCTCGAACGACTCGCCGAGGATGATCGCGTCAGTCCTCAGCTGCACGGCTTTCTGAGCCTGGTCGTGCCGGCCGGCGTGATGGGCGGAGTGCTGTACCTGGACGTCCCGAACGACCTCACGGCAGCGCAGATCAACAAGCGGCTGCGCGTGCCCATGATGGAGGCGCTCTCCGCGATCGGCGACGAGGTCGCCTCGTACCGCACCGTCGTGAATCACGAACTCGTGGATCAGCCCACCGCCCCGATCGCCGTCTCTGATTTCCCGCTCGCCGAGCCGGCCCGCGTCGAGTCCCCCATGGAGCAGCAGCCCGCTCCCGTCCGCCACGAGTCGCGTCTGAACCCCAAGTACACCTTCGACAACTTCGTCATCGGCCAGTCCAACCGGTTCGCTCATGCAGCGGCCGTCGCCGTCGCCGAGGCGCCGGCGAAGGCCTACAACCCCCTGTTCATCTACGGCGACTCCGGTCTCGGCAAGACGCACCTGCTGCACGCGATCGGCGACTACGCGCAGTCGCTGTACGCCGGAGTGAAGGTGCGGTACGTCTCGAGCGAGGAGTTCACGAACGACTTCATCAACTCGATCGCCAACAACCGCGGTGCCGCGTTCCAGAGCCGCTACCGCGAGGTCGACATCCTGCTGATCGACGACATCCAGTTCCTGCAGGGTCGCGCCGAGACGCAGGAGGCGTTCTTCCACACCTTCAACCAGCTGCACGATCACAACAAGCAGGTCGTGATCACCAGTGACGTGGCTCCCAAGCTGCTCACCGGTTTCGAGGATCGCATGCGCAGCCGGTTCGAGTGGGGCCTCATCACCGACGTGCAGGCGCCCGACCTGGAGACCCGCATCGCGATCCTGCGCAAGAAGGCGCAGAGCGAGTCGCTGCACATCCCCGATGAGGTGCTCGAATACATCGCGACCGTCGTGTCCTCGAACATCCGCGAACTCGAGGGCGCTCTCATCCGCGTGTCGGCGTTCGCCAGCCTGAACCGCTCGATGCTCGACATCTCGCTGGCCCAGACGGTTCTGCGCGACATCGTCGACACCACCGAAGACAACATCATCTCGCCGACCGACATCATCACGGCGACGGCGGCCTACTTCAAGCTCACGGTCGACGACCTGTACGGATCGAGCCGGTCGCAGCAGATCGCGACCGCGCGTCAGATCGCGATGTACCTGTGCCGTGAGCGCACGAGCCTGTCGCTGCCGAAGATCGGCCAGCTCTTCGGCAACCGCGATCACACCACCGTGATGTACGCCTGCAAGAAGATCAGCGAGCTCATGAAGCAGCGTCGATCCCTCTACAACCAGGTCACCGAGATCACCACTCAGATCAGCCGCCGCTGATCGGACGACACGCCTGATCCCACGCGAATTCCCGACGGTTGTCCGCAGGCCCTGTGGATAAGTTGTGGAAACAACAGCCTCCGGATGCCCGCGACACCGCCTGCCTGTGGATAAGCGGCACCTGCGCTAGAGACCCCCACACCCTCGCATCCCGCGGATTCCTCAGGGATTCCACATGTGACACGTCTGTAGTTTCCTACTCTCCGCTGATATCCACCGAGTTATCCACAGAATCCACAGTTGTTAACACCGTTAAGAGAACTCCATCAGGACAGGGCTCATCCGATGACCAGACGGATGTGGACGAACCGCCCTCGTCGACGGATTCCCGGTGGTGGACGGCTCGTCACCTGCGGCTAGCATGGGATCGCCTGCAGTGCGCCCGCTGCAGTGAGCAGAGGCAACGAGGGAGCGCCCGTGAGGTTCCAGGTCAACCGCGATGTGTTCAGCGAGGCTGTGTCCTTCGTCGTCAAGCTGCTCCCGCAGCGCAATCCGCAGCCCATCCTCGCGGGTGTGCTCATCGAGGCATCCGGTGAGGGACTGACCCTCTCGGCCTTCGACTACGAAGCGTCCGCACGCACGACAATCGAGGCGACGGTCGACGATCCCGGCACGATCCTCGTGCACGGACGTCTGCTCTCCGACATCGCGAGCCGCCTGCCCAACGCGCCCATCGAGATCGCCGTCGAGGACGACGGCGGCGTCGCGGTGACGTGCGGGTCGGCCCGATTCACCCTCGCCGCCATGCCGGTCGAGGAATATCCCTCGATCCCTGAGGTCACCGGGGCGACCGGCGTCGTTCCCGCCGAGGATTTCGCGACCGCGATCGCACAGGTCGCGTTCGCCGCTTCCCGCGACGACGTCACCCCTGTGCTCACTGGTGTGCAGCTCGAGGTCGCGGATCACAACCTCAGCCTGGTCGCCACCGACCGCTACCGCGTGTCGCTGCGTGACGTGCCGTGGGACGGCGAGGTCGCCGAGCAGTCCGCGCTGGTGCCTGCGCGCACCCTGACCGAGGTCGGCAAGACGTTCGCTCACGCCGGCACGATCGAGGTCGCCTTCTCGGGTGCAGGGGATCGCGAGATCATCGCCTTCACCGCCGGCAACAAGACGGTCACATCTCTCCTGATCAAGGGAAATTTCCCGCCTGTGCGCCGGCTCTTCCCCGAGCAGACCGACCACTACGCGGTCGTCAACACGGCTGAGCTCATCGAGGCCGTCCGTCGCGTCGCGCTGGTGCTCGACCGCTCCGCGCCGCTGCGATTCACCTTCGGCGCCGACGGGGTGACGATGGATGCCTCCGGCAGCGAGCAGGCGCGGGCATCCGAATCGGTCGACGCCCACCTCAACGGCGGCGACGAGGTGACCCTGGGGCTCAACCCGCAGTACCTGCTCGAAGCGCTGGGCGCAGTGCGCAGCGAGTTCACGCGGGTGACGTTCACCTCCAGCGACAACGCCAACAAGCTCAGCCCGGTGCTGATCACCAGCCAGACCTCGGTCGATCAGGCCGGCCTCGACTCGTTCAAGTACCTGCTGCAGCCGAACCTGCTGCTGCGCTGAAATGCGCGTCGGGGTCTATGTCGACGGTTTCAACCTGTACTACGGAGCGCGCCGACTGTGCGGCCGTGGAACTTCTGGATGGCGGTGGCTCGACCTCAGGGCTCTCGCCCAGGGGCTACTAGCCGGCCCCGGCGCTCGGTGGAGTTCAGCTTCGATCGAACGAGTCGTGTACTGCTCGGCAAGGGTCAGCGGTGCGGACAACCCCGCAGGACAGCGCGATCAGGACACATATCTGCGAGCCCTGTCGGCGCACGGCGCCATCGATGTCATGGAGATGGGAAGCTACGTCTCCCGCGTCGCTACCGCTCCATTGGCTACCCCCGACAGACGCGGACGTCCCGTGCTGACCACGCCCCACTGGCCGATCATGACCAGAGATTCCCAGGGGAACGACATGCCAGGCTCGACGTTCATGGTGTCAGTGGCTCGTCGGGAGGAAAAGGGATCCGATGTCAACGTCGCATCCCATCTCCTTCTCGACGTGTTGGAGGGTCGGATCGACGGTGCCATGGTCATCAGTAACGACAGTGATCTTGCTCTCCCCATTGCCGAAGCTCGTAAGCGCGTTCCAGTAGGCACGATCAACCCCACTCCGGCCTATCGAGCGGGCGCCCTCGGCGGGACTCCGCTTGACGGGGTCGGGGGACATTGGTGGCATCAGCTGGCAGAATCCGAACTGAGATCCGCACAGTTGCCTGCCAATATCGGGCGCTTGGTACGGCCTTCAGGATGGTGAGAGTTCTTTACAGAACGTGATAGCGTATGACACATACCACTCGGTCCCTCTGGGGCCGAGTTTTTCTTTTGGTCTCAGTTCGCGGAGGCTCGCTCAACGACCGGCAGGCACAAGCCCTGAGAGCGGGCCGATGTCGGGGCCCGAAGGTAGGCTGTAGCGGTGATTGTGGAGCACCTGAACCTGGTCGATTTCCGCAATTACGCGACCGCCGACCTGGCCCTGCACCGCGGCCCGAACGTGCTGGTCGGCAGCAACGGGCAGGGCAAGACCAATCTCGCCGAGGCGATCGTCTTCCTCGCCACGCTCGGCTCGCACCGCGTGTCATCCGATGCGCCCATGGTGAAGGACACGAAGGACTTCGCCGTCATCCGGGCGCGTCTCGCGCACGGTGAGCGCAAGGTGCTCGTGGAGGTGCAGCTCAATCGGCAGGGGTCGAACAAGGCGCGGATCAACGGCTCCCCGTCGAAGACCAACGAGCTGCCGCGCTACGCGCATGTGGTGCTGTTCGCGCCGGAAGATCTGCAGATCGTGCGCGGAGACCCATCAGCGCGCAGAAGATTCGCTGATCAGATGCTGATTCAGCGCACCCCCCGAATGGCCGGCGTGATCGCCGACTACGAGCGTGTGCTGCGCCAGCGCACCGCGCTGTTGAAGTCGGCGCGGGCGCGAGGCGTGCGCGGTGAGGGGCTGTCGACCCTCGACGTGTGGGACGACAAGCTCATCGCACTCGGGTCGGAGATCATCCACGCCAGGCTGCGTCTCGCCGCGGACCTGCAGGGTCCGGTGACGGATGCCTACGCGGCGATCGCCGGTGCTGACCATCGCCCGCAGCTCGACTGGGCGCTGTCGGTGCGTGGTGCCGATCCGGAGGACGAGACCGACGACGAGGGCGACGCCGATCCGCGCGGCGAGATCGCCGACCAATTCCGCGCGGCACTGCAGGCAAAGCGGGTCAGGGAGATCGAGCGCGGCCTGACTCTCGTCGGTCCACACCGCGACGATCTGATCCTGCGCGTGCGCGACCTTCCCGTGAAAGGCTATGCCTCCCACGGTGAATCGTGGTCGGTCGCTCTGGCGCTGCGACTGGCATCCGCCGAGCTGCTGCGCACCGAATCACCGGCCGGCGACCCCGTGCTGATCCTCGACGACGTCTTCGCCGAGCTCGATGCCGACCGCCGGCAGCGGCTGGCGGCGCTGACCGCCGGATACGAGCAGGTGATCGTCACGGCCGCGGTCGAGGCCGACATCCCCGAGCCGCTGCACCGTCACGTCGTGCGGATCAGCGCCGGCACCATCACCGACGAGCGGGAGGATGCCGATGAGCCGGGTCCCTGAGCCCGTCGACGGGCCGCACCCTCCCGAGACGATCGCGACCTACCTGCGCCTGCGCGGATTGAAGCCGAGTGCGAAGAACTGGAAGCGCAAGAAGCGCATCGAGGTCGATGACGACAACGCCCCGTTCACCAAGGGCCGCGACCCGGGCATGCTCGGCGATGTGCTGGCGAAGCTCACCAAGGACTCGGGATGGGAGAAGACCCTCGCCGCCGAGGATCTCGTCAGGCAGTGGGCCGAGCTGGCCGGCGCCGACACGGCCAAGCACTCGGAACCGGTCTCGCTCGAGCGCGGCGTGCTCACCGTGAAATGCGATTCGACGGCGTGGGCGAAGAACCTACAGTTCATGCGCGCGGTCATCATGACCGAGATCGGCACCCGGTATCCGGACGCCGGAGTGCAGAACATCCGCTTCATCGGACCTGACGTCCCGTCGTGGAAACGGGGTCCGCGAGTCGTGCCGGGGCGGGGCCCGCGGGACACCTACGGGTAGGACACCACACCCGCACCCTCAAGCGCTCAGAGGCGATCACACGGCGTTTGAGGCGCATATCGCTGTGCGAAACCACTAGAATGGGATCGTACTTTCGATGTGGAGAACCATTTCTGATGACGCCTGAAGACAACGCCGACGACGCTTCCACGAGCGCACCGATCGAGAACAGCTCCGCGAAGGTCTCCGGCGACTACGGGGCCGACCAGATCCAGATCCTCGAGGGTCTCGAGGCCGTGCGCAAGCGACCCGGCATGTACATCGGCTCCACGGGGCCGCGCGGTCTGCATCACCTCGTGTACGAGATCGTCGACAACTCCGTCGACGAGGCTCTGGCCGGTCATGCCGACAACATCGAGGTCACCATCCTCGAAGACGGTGCGGTGCGCGTGGTCGACAACGGCCGCGGCATCCCGGTCGACCCGCATTCCTCCGATCCCGGCAAGTCGACGGTCGAGGTCGTGCTGACGATCCTGCACGCGGGCGGCAAGTTCGGCGGCGGCGCCTACGCCGTCTCGGGCGGTCTGCACGGCGTCGGCTCGTCGGTGGTGAACGCGCTGTCGACTCGCTTCGACGTCGAGGTCAAGCAGAAGGGCTTCGTCTGGCGGCACCGCTTCGCCGAGGGCGGTGTGCCGCAGCAGAAGCTCGAGAAGGGCGAGGCGACCGACGAGACCGGCACGGCCATCACCTTCTGGCCGGATCCCGAGATCTTCACCGAGACGATCGACTTCGACTACGACACGCTGCGCACGCGCTTCCAGCAGATGGCGTTCCTTAACAAGGGGCTGCGCATCGCGCTGCGCGACGAGCGTCCGGCATCCGCCCTCGAAGACGACGTCGACGGCACCGTCGTCACCCGCCAGCCGTCCGAGGTGTTCCTGTACGAGCGCGGTCTGGTCGACTACGTCGAGTACCTGAACAAGGTGCGAAAGGCCGAGGTCGTCAATGAGGAGATCATCGCGTTCGAGTCCGAGGACACCGAGCGCAAGATCTCGCTGGAGCTGGCGATGCAGTGGACCACCTCGTACACCGAGAACGTGTTCACCTATGCCAACACGATCAACACCCACGAGGGCGGCACGCACGAAGAGGGCTTCCGCGCCGCGCTGACCAGCCTCGTGAACCGCTACGCCCGCGCGAACAACCTGCTCAAGGAGAAGGACGACAACCTCTCCGGCGACGATGTGCGCGAGGGCCTGACCGCGGTGATCTCGATCAAGCTCGGCGAGCCGCAGTTCGAGGGCCAGACCAAGACCAAGCTGGGCAACACCGAGGCCAAGGCGTTCACGCAGAAGATCGTGAACGACCAGCTCGGCGACTGGTTCGACCGCAACCCGCAGCAGGCGAAGAACGTCATCCGCAAGGCGATCGACGCCGCCACGGCCCGGATCGCCGCCCGCAAGGCCCGCGAGACCGCCCGCCGCAAGAGCGTGTTCGAGTCGGCCGCGATGCCCGACAAGCTGAAGGACTGCACGAGCAAGGACCCGTCAATCAGCGAGATCTTCCTCGTCGAGGGAGACTCGGCCGGCGGTTCGGCGGTGCAGGGGCGCGACCCGCACACGCAGGCGATCCTGGCGCTCCGCGGCAAGATCCTCAACGTCGAGCGCGCGCGTCTCGACAAGGCGCTCGGCAACCGCGAGGTGCAGGCGATGATCCAGGCCTTCGGCACCGGCATCGGCGAGGACTTCGACATCGAGAAGGCCCGCTACCACAAGATCGTGCTGATGGCGGATGCCGATGTCGACGGCCAGCACATCACCACGCTGCTGCTCACGCTGCTGTTCCGCTACATGCGCGGACTCATCGAGGCGGGCTTCGTGTACCTCGCGATGCCTCCTCTGTATCGCCTGAAGTGGTCGAACGCGCCGCACGAGTACGTCTACTCCGACGCCGAGCGCGATGCGCTGCTGGCGCACGGCGCCGAGAACGGCAAGCGTCTGCCGAAGGATGCCGGTGTGCAGCGCTACAAGGGTCTGGGCGAGATGAACGCCAAGGAGCTGTGGGAGACGACGATGGATCACACCACGCGCACCCTGCGCCAGATCACCATCGACGATGCCGCAGCGGCGGACGAGATCTTCAGCGTGCTGATGGGTGAGGACGTCGAATCCCGACGCACCTTCATCCAGCGCAACGCCAAGGACGTCCGCTTCCTCGACATCTGATAGCGCGTCTCGTCTCGCTGCGCTCGCTCAACGACCGGTATCGAAAGAACACACATGACTGACGAAGAACGCCCCGACATCACCGCGGGCCACGAGCACGGCCGCATCAACCAGGTCGACCTGCAGTCCGAGATGCAGCGGTCGTACCTCGACTACGCGATGGCGGTCATCGTCGGTCGCGCGCTGCCCGACGTGCGCGACGGACTCAAGCCCGTGCACCGCCGTGTGCTGTACGGCATGTACGACGGCGGCTTCCGCCCCGACAAGTCGTTCTCGAAGTGCGCGCGCGTCGTCGGCGAGGTGATGGGTCAGTACCACCCGCACGGTGACACCGCGATCTACGACACCCTCGTGCGCCTCGTGCAGCCGTGGTCGCTGCGCTACCCGCTCGCGCTCGGGCAGGGCAACTTCGGCTCCCCCGGCAACATGGGCGCCGCCGCTCCCCGGTACACCGAGACGAAGATGGCTCCGCTCGCGCTCGAGATGGTGCGCGACATCGAAGAGGACACCGTCGACTTCTCGCCGAACTACGACGGGCAGACTCAGGAGCCCGACGTGCTGCCCGCGCGGTTCCCGAACCTGCTCGTCAACGGCTCGATCGGCATCGCGGTCGGCATGGCGACCAACATCCCCCCGCACAACCTGCGCGAGGTGTCGGCCGCCGCGCTCTGGGCGCTCGAGAACCCGCAGCTCCCCCGCGAGGAGCTTCTCGAAGGTCTGATTCAGCGCGTTCCAGGACCGGACTTCCCCACCGGCGCGCATATCCTCGGCACCAAGGGCATCCACGAGGCGTATCGCACCGGTCGCGGCTCGATCACGATGCGCGCGATCGTCGAGGTCGAGGAGATTCAGGGTCGCACCTGCCTCGTCATCACCGAGCTGCCGTACCAGGTCAACCCCGACAATCTCGCGGTGAAGATCGGCGACCTGGCCCGCGACGGCAAGATCACCGGCATCGCCGACATCCGCGACGAGTCCTCCGACCGCACCGGTCAGCGCCTCGTCGTCGTGCTCAAGCGCGACGCCGTCGCGAAGGTCGTGCTGAACAACCTCTACAAGCACACCCAGCTGCAGGAGAACTTCGGCGCGAACATGCTCGCGATCGTCGACGGCGTGCCGCGCACGCTCGGCCTCGACGGGTTCATCACCCACTGGCTCGACCACCAGCTCGACGTCATCGTCCGCCGCACCGGATTCCGGCTGCGCAAGGCGCAGGCCCGCATGCACATCCTGCAGGGCTACCTCAAGGCGCTCGACGCACTCGACGAGGTCATCGCCCTGATCCGCCGCTCGCCCACGGTCGACGAGGCGCGCGAGGGCCTGAAGGCGCTGCTCGATATCGACGACGACCAGGCTGAGGCGATCCTGCAGATGCAGCTGCGTCGCCTGGCCGCACTCGAGCGGCAGAAGATCATCGACGAGGCCACCGAGCTCGAGCTGAAGATCGCCGACTACAAGGAGATCATCGCCACCGAGGCACGTCAGCGCGACATCGTGCGTCACGAGCTCACGGAGATCGTCGACCGCTTCGGTGACGAGCGTCGCACGCACATCCTGCACGGCTTCGACGGCGACATGTCGATGGAGGACCTCATCCCCGTCGAGGAGATGGTCGTCACCGTCACCCGTGAGGGATACATCAAGCGCACGCGCAGCGACAACTACCGCTCTCAGCACCGCGGCGGCAAGGGAGTGAAGGGCGCGCAGCTGCGCGCCGACGATCTCGTCGAGCACTTCTTCGTCACCACCACGCACCACTGGCTGCTGTTCTTCACCGACAAGGGTCGCGTCTACCGCACCAAGACCTACGAGGTGCCCGAGGCGGGGCGCGATGCGAAGGGTCAGCACGTTGCGAACCTGCTCGCGCTGCAGCCCGACGAGAAGATCGCCCAGGTGCTCGCGATCAGCGACTACCAGGCGAAGGACTATCTGGTGCTCGCCACTCGCAGCGGACTGGTGAAGAAGACCCGCCTCGGCGATTACGACACAAACCGCCAGGGCGGCGTCATCGCCATCCGACTCCGTGAGACCGACGAGCTGGTCAGCGCGAAGCTCGTCAACTCCGATGAGGACATCCTGCTCATCAGCGCCAAGGGAATGTCGGTGCGCTTCCACGCCACCGACGAGGCGCTGCGACCGATGGGCCGCGCGACCGAGGGCGTGCGGGGCATGAAGTTCAGGGACGACGATGACTGCCTGCTCTCGGCATCCGTCGTCCACGACGAATCCTTCGTCTTCACCGTCACCGACGGCGGGTACGCGAAGCGCACCACCGTCGCCGAGTACAAGGTGCAGAAGCGCGGTGGAACGGGCATCAAGGTCGCCAAGCTGAGCGACGAACGGGGCGTTCTCGCCGGTGGTCTCATCGTCTCCGAGGACGACGAGGTCTTGGTGGTTCTCTCCAGCGGCAAGGTGGTACGCTCTGCCGTGGCCGAGGTGCCGGCCAAGGGTCGCGACACGATGGGAGTCGTGTTCGCCCGCATGTCCGGCGACGATCGCATCCTCGCCGTCGCACGCAACAGCGAGCGCGGCATCGAGGAGGATGACGAGTCTCTCGGCGAGATCGAGGTCTCCGAGCCCGCCACGCCACCCGCTGACACCCCCGAAGCCTGATCCGAAGAGAGCACCGATAGATGAGTACAGTCGCTGACAAGCTGGCGAAGAAGTCCACGCGCAAGACCGGGGGCAAGCAGGTGCGCCTGCGTCTGGTCTACGTCGACTTCTGGTCGGCCGTGAAGCTGTCGTTCCTCGGAGCGGTGGCGTTGGCGATCGTGACCATGGTCTCGTTCTTCCTGGTGTACCTCGTGCTGCAGGCGACGAACGTCATCGCGCAGGTCGGCAAGATCCTCGACACGCTCACCGACGGAGCCATCGATCTGTCGAGCCTCATCGGGCTCCCTCAGATCATGGCCTTCGGCGCGGTCGTCTCGATCCTGAATCTGATCGTGTTCACGGTGCTCGGCGCGGTCATCGCCGGTATCTACAACCTGGCGGTGAAGGTGACCGGCGGTCTGCTCGTCGGGTTCATGTCGAACTAGTCTTTCTGCGAGAAGACCCCCGGCCACGTCGTGGCCGGGGGTCTTCCCATGTCTCGAGCACTCACACCACCCCCGTGGTGCCGAGCAGGGTGCCGATCAGCCAGGTGACCAGCAGGGCGATGGCCCCGCCGACCACGAGTCTCACGGATGCCCGCATCGCCGAGGCACCGCCCACCCGGGCCGAGATCACACCCGTCGCGGCCAGGGCGAGAAGCACGGCGGCGAACGTGACCGGCACGCGCCAGTCCGGTGGCGGCAGCAGGATCGCCAGAAGCGGCAGCAGCGCCCCGATCGTGAACGAGATCGCCGACGAGATCGCCGCGTGCCACGGGTTCACCAGGTCGTGCTGGTCTATGCCGAGCTCGACTTCGAGGTGAGCCGAGAGCGCGTCGTGCTCGGTGAGCTCGATCGCCACCTGCCGAGCGGTCTGCTCGCTGAGCCCGCGCTGTCGGTAGAGCTCGGCCAGCTCCGCCAGCTCCTGCTCCGGCATGGTGCGCAGCTCTTCGCTCTCCTTCGCGATCAGCGCGCGCTCGGTGTCGCGCTGACTGCTGACCGACACGTACTCCCCCAGCGCCATCGAGATCGCACCACCCACCAGCCCCGCCAGACCCGCGACCAGCAGAGCGGCGTTGTCGGTGGTGGCACCGGCGACGCCGACGACGAGAGAGGCCACGGACACGATCCCGTCGTTGGCGCCCAGAACGCCGGCGCGCAGCCAGTTCAGTCGCTGGCCCGTGCCGCCCGAGTGCGGTTCTGCGTCGTGTATCGCGTCAGATGCGCTCATGCTGCCATTGAACCACGCCTGAGCCGCACGGCGGGTAGGGAAAACCCGAACGTGGATGTCTGGTTGCCTCCATGTCGGGACGCTTCGGGGAACCGTAGCTTTGAGTCATGACCACGAATCCGACTCCCCCGGCACCGCCCAGCCCTGAGGCCGCGCCGCCGCCGCCGGCGCCCGCGGCGTACCTTCCGCACACGGGCGTCCCCCGCCCGCCGCTGCGCATCGTCCTCACCATCCTCGAGCTGGCCGCGCTCGGGGCCGTCGGCTCGGCAGCACTGACGGCGCTCAGCGTCGTGCTCGGCGTCGGTCTGGCGCTGCTCTTCGTCTTCGGCATCGGACTGCTGTTCCTGGTCGGCGCGGTCTATGCGATCTACGGCGTCTCGTGGTTCGAGGTGCGTCGCGTGGCGGGCCTCTACGGCGTCGACGTCGCCGACCTGCGCTGGCGGGAGCGCACGAAGCCCGGCTTCGGCGGGTGGCTGCGCAACCTCGCACGGCAGTCGGTCGATGGGCGCATGTGGCGCACGATGCTCAACTTCGTGCTGGCCTGCATCCTCGGCACGATCGTGCTGCGACTGTTCTGGGGCGTGATCTGGTCGGTGTTCTTCGCGTTCGCCCCCCTGTCGTCCGAGGGCAGCGTGGAAGGCCCCTTCGGCAGCTATCTCGCCGTCGAGTGGGCGCCGCTGGTCGGCATCGTCGGGCTCATCGCCGGTCTCGCCGGCATGATCGGCCTCGCCCTGCTGCACCGCGTGCTGAGCCGCGCACTCGTGATCCCCAGCCGCGAGGCCGAGCTCACGGCCCAGGTGCGCACGAGCAGTGCGCAGCGCGCCGGTGCGGTGCGCGCGGCGGAACTCGAGCGCACCCGCATCGAGCGAGACCTGCACGACGGCGTGCAGCCCCGACTCGTGTCGGTGGGAATGACCCTGGGACTTGCGAAGCAGAAGATCGACGCCGACCCGGCGACCGCGAAGTCGCTGATCGACGAGGCGCACACCTCGACGAAGGCGGCCATCACCGAGCTCAGGCAGCTCGCCCGCGGCATCCACACCTCCGTGCTCGACGATCGCGGTCTCGACGCCGCCCTCTCGGCGCTGGCCGGGCGCTCGCACATCCCGGTGCAGCTCGACGTGCGCATCGATCCTTCGGCGACCGGCGCCGGCGCCTCGTGCCGCGATGCCGAGGCCGCCGTCTACTTCGCGATCGCCGAATCGCTGACCAATGCCGCCAAGCACTCCAGAGCCAGCGAATGCCGCGTCGTCGTGCGCAGCCGCGACGGAGGCCTGTGGGCGCGCGTCGAAGACAACGGGATGGGCGGTGCTCAGGTGCAGCCCGGCGGCGGCCTCGACGGCATCACGAACCGCGTGCTCGCCGCCGGAGGCACCTTCCGCCTCGACAGCCCTGTGGGCGGCCCGACCAGCCTGGAGGTGAGCGTGCCATGCGCATCCTGATCTGCGAGGACTCCGTTCTGCTGCGCGAAGGCCTCGTCCGCCTGCTCGACGACGCCGGTCACGAGGTCGTCGCGGCGCTGCCCGACACGACCGGCCTGATGGACGCCGTCACGGCCTCCGCCCCTGACCTGGCCATTCTCGACGTGCGGCTGCCGCCCACATTCACCGAGGAGGGCGTCCGCGCGGCGCTCGCCATCCGAGCAGCGCGGCCGACGCTTCCCCTCCTGGTGCTCTCGCAGTACGTCGAGGAGCGCTACGCCAGCGACCTCATCGCCGCGCAGACGGGCCAGACGCAGGGCGGGGCCCTCGGCTACCTGCTCAAGGACCGGGTGGCCGATGTGGCCGAGTTCGTCGAGTCGGTCGAGCGGATCGCGGCGGGCGGCACGGTGCTCGACCCCGAGGTGGTCGCGCAGCTGCTCACCCGCCGCAACCGCGATGAGCGGATGCTGCGACTGACCGAACGCGAGCGCACGGTGCTCGCACTGATCGCAGAGGGCAGATCGAACAGCGCCATCGCCGGGATGCTGTTCCTCAGCGAGGCGAGCGTCGAGAAGCACATCACCGCGATCTTCCAGAAGCTCGGTCTTGAGCCCGAAGACGGAAACCGGCGGGTGCTGGCCGCACTCGCTCACATCGAGAACCACGGTTCGGCGGACGCCGGCCGCAACGACCAGGGAGGGCTGCGATGAGCGGCACGAAGAAGAGCATCGGCGCGATCACGGTGGTGGTCGCCGCCTTCGGCGGAGCCGTGATGCTCGGCTCCGCGGCATCCGCCGCCGTCACCGGGCTGCAGCAGATCGGTCCGCAGTCGGGGCAGCTCACGACGGATGTCGGTGGCGTGAGCTCGATCGACGTCGAAGTGGGCGGAGCGAACATGCGGATCCTGTTCGACGACGTCGATGACGCCGAGCTGCGAGTCGAAGGCGCATCGACCGGAGGGTGGACGCTGCGTGCGGATGCCGGCCGGCTGGAAGTCCGCGGCCCCGATCGCGGGTTCGACTGGTGGAGTCCGAACTGGCTGCGAGGCGACGAGCGGGCGACCCTCGTGCTGCCGCTCGCTCTGGAGGGAGTGGATGCCGAGCTCACCCTGCAGGCCGGCAGACTCGACGTCACCGGCGAATTCGCCGATCTGGGAGTCGATGTGAACGCCGGGTCGCTCGCGCTGGCCGGGGATGCTCGCGCGCTCGACATCGAGCTGAACGCCGGCCGCGCCGATGTCGAGCTGCGTGGAGTCGAGCAGGCACAGTACCGGATCAGCGCCGGTCGCGTGGTCTCGACGCTCACGAGCGTGCCCGACAGCGTCGACTTCACGGTCTCGGCCGGAGCTCTCGACCTCACTCTGCCCGACCAGGAGTACGACCTGCGCCGCGAGGTGAGCGCCGGATCCCTCGACAGCAGTCTCGATCAGAGCAGTGACAGCAGACATCGGATCACGGGGAATGTCTCCGCCGGATCCGCCACTCTGCGCCCGGGCGGCAGCGGGGAGTGAATCCGAAACGCCCGGCCTGCGCGCAGGCCGGGCTCGATTCGCTTTTGCGCAGGAATATCCGGTAAAGTCTTGGAGGTTGACGGGGCTATAGCTCAGGCGGTTAGAGCGCTTCACTGATAATGAAGAGGTCCCAGGTTCAAGTCCTGGTAGCCCCACTCAAGACGACGAAGAAGGCCCCGCTCCGGCGGGGCCTTCTTCGTTCTCAGGCTATAGGCCTCGTTCTCACAGCTCGGGGCCGCGCACGATGCGCACCGGTCCGCGGGCATCGCCGATCTGCACCGGCTCGCCTTTCTGCGTCACGATCACCTGCCGCTCGTCCGCCAGCTGAGCGGTGACGCGCCGCACGTCGTCCATGATCGACCGCCACGACTGCGCGCCGACCGTGCGCGCGACATCACTCGGGCAGATCGACGACGAGTGGCGCTTGCGCACAAGGGCCCTCACGGCCGCGGCGATGCGCTCGTCGAAGTCAGCGCCGGAACGATCGTCCCACCAGGGCGCTCCCCTCTCGCCGAGGGCGGTCTTCGCATCGTTCACCCGGCGTCGGGCGTCGCTCTCCCCCGCCTTCACGGCGCGTCGCGCCGACATGAGCTCGTCGACCAGCTCCTGCCGGAACGAGTCGGGGATCGACGGGTCGGTCGCCCGCCACCGCCGTCCGTCGACGATGATGTGGTGACCGTCGGCCGTCATCTCCGGATCCATGTCGCCAGCATCCGCCCGACGCACGCTCACCGACAGGGACTTGACCTCGGTGCCGGCAGTCCCCCGACACGCGCGGATGCCCTGGCCGCCGGCCGCGATTGCGGTCTCGAACCCGGCGGCATGTATTATTGACCGCGGTGCTCGCACCGTGGGGGGCCTTAGCTCAGTTGGTAGAGCGCTTGCTTTGCAAGCAAGATGTCAGGAGTTCGAATCTCCTAGGCTCCACAAGATCGAAAGCCCCGGCATCGCCGGGGCTTTCTTCCGCTTCACGGAAAGCCCTGTTTCCTCCACACGCGACAGTGGCAGGGTGGACGCATGACGCTGCCGCACGCTGACATCGACCCTGACGGACTGCTCGAGTACTCGGTGGTGTTCACCGACCGGTCGCTGAACCACATGTCGCAGAGGTTCGTCGGCATCATGCAGCAGACCATCGACATCCTCTGCGAGGCGTACAACGCCGACAGCGCCGCGCTCGTCAACGGCGGGGGCAGCTTCGCGATGGAGTCCGTCGCCCGCCACCTCGCGACGAACAGGCGCGCCCTCATCGTGCGCAACGGGCTGTTCTCGTACCGCTGGTCGCAGATCCTCGAGATGGGCGGCGTGGCATCCGACATCACCGTCTGCCTCGCCCGGTCAGACGGCGACGACGTGCGGGCGGCATGGAGCCCTGCACCGATCGACGAGGTGGTCGCGGCCATCCGGGCGAAGCGCCCCGAGGTCGTCTTCGCGCCGCACGTCGAGACGGCGGCGGGCATCATCCTGACCGACGACTACGTCCGCGCGCTCGCCGACGCCGTGCACGAGGTCGGCGGCGTGCTCGTGCTCGACTGCATCGCCTCCGGTGCGATGTGGGTCGACATGCGCGACCTCGGGGTCGATGTGCTGCTCTCCGCGCCGCAGAAGGGCTGGAGCGGGTCGCCGGGGGTCGGCTACGTGATGCTCAGCGGCGAGGGACGCCGGGCGGTGGCATCCGGGACGGCGACGAGCTTCGCTCTCGATCTGGGCCGCTGGCTCAGCATCTCAGACGCCTACCGGGACGGTTCGGCCGGGTACCACTCGACCATGCCCACCGACACGATCGCGCGAAACCTGCGGCAGATGATCGAGACGCGCGAGCGCGGCTTCGACGCGCTGCGCGATGCCCAGATCGAGCTCGGCGCCCGCGTGCGCGCGCTTCTGTCCGAGCACGGGCTGCCGTCGGTCGCGGCACCGGACTTCGCCTCGCCGACCGTGGTGGTCGTGCACACCGCTGATCCCGAGCTGCGAACCGGCGCGGCGTTCCGGCAGCACGGCGTGCAGGTCGCCGCCGGCGTGCCCCTGCACTGCGACGAGCCGGAGGGCTTCTCGTCGTTCCGGGTGGGACTGTTCGGCCTCGACAAACTCGACGACGTGGATGCCGCGGTGGCGCGGCTCGAGAGAGCGCTTATCGCTGTGCGCGACTGACGCCACGCGCGCGCCGAGGCCGTCGTTCCGGGCGCAGACGGGCATCCCCGATTATTCTGAAGGGTGCGCGGAGCACGACTCCGAGGGTGGGGACGGGAGGTTTCGTGGCGGAGATCCTGCGGATGGATTCCGACGACGTCGATGACGTCGAGGAGATCTGGAAGACGTTCGTTCCGTCGGCGTCGCTGTTGCGCATCGACCCCGAGAACTTCGCATTCCGTTGGCGATCGGCGACACTCCGCGACGTCGCGATCGTGCGGTACTCGCTCACCGCCGAGGTGCACTCCCGGGTGCAGCCCGAGGATCAGCTGTTCGCGAGCCGACTCGTCGCCGCCGACAGCGAGGTGCGCACGCGCCGGTCGATCATAGAGCCGGGGATGCCCTGGGCCACCGACAGCGCCCAGGTCGAGGCGGAGTGGAACGGCACGGCCGAGGTCTCAGCGCTCATCCTCGACCGCGTGGGCGCGCAGGAACTGGCACGCCGTGTCACCGGCGACGAGCTGCTGTCGCTGCGCGTGACCTCGGTGCACCCCTGTTCGGACCTCGCGGCGCGTCAATGGGTTCGCGCCTTCGACTACCTGCTGACCTCGGCGATGGCGCTGGACGGCGCGGAAGACGAGCTGATCGAGGCCGGCCTCATCCGTCACGCCCTGACGAGCATCCTCAGCTGCTTCCCCTCGACCTTCTCGTCGGCGATCGCTCGCGACGGCGGCGGCCACAGCGCCGCGACCGTGCGTCGAGCGCTCACGTACATCGACGAGCACGCCCACCTGCCCATCACCGTCGACGACGTCGCCGCGGCGGTGCACATCTCGACGCGCGGGCTGCAGTACGCGTTCCGGCGCGGCATCGACACCACTCCGACCGAGTACCTGCGCCGGGTTCGCCTCGACGGCGCACACCGCGATCTGCGTGACGGCGGCGCCGACGAGTCGGTGACGCGGATCGCACGACGATGGGGGTTCGCGAACAGCTCACGTTTCAACTCCCTGTATCGGCAGACGTACGGTCGGTCCGCGAAGGACACCCTGCAGGGTCATTGACCGGCCCGGAGCGGTCAGAGAACGAACAGCACGTGCGTTCGGCGTCGCTCGGTGACGCATGCGGATGCAGCGGTCGGGCGTTCCTCGTACGGTGAGCACCAATGGGATTCATCTACTACGGCAATTCACCCGATCCGATCGAGGTCGACGATCGCACGCTCGCGCACCTCAAGGTCGTGATCGCCCTCAAGCTGCGTCGCAACGAGAGCTTCACGCTGTCATGGCGCCATCCGGACGGCTCGGGACGATCGACGCTGTGGCTGCACCCCTCCATCCCCCTGCGCTTCAGCTTCGACGAGCCCGTCGCCCCGGATCTGAGCCAGCAGTGGCTCAGCGAGCTGTCGAACTCCGCGAACACCAGCGGTGGCATCCTGCTCACCGAAGAGCACATCGAGCCGGTCGAGACAGCCTGACCCGCAGCCGGCGGCACCCCGACTACTGTGAGTGCATGGACCTGCGCGTCGCCGCCTACGGGATCGTCACCGACGACGGCGGCCGCGTGCTGCTGGCCCGATGGGTCGAGGGCCGACGCGTGGCGTGGACGCTCCCCGGCGGCGGACTCGAAGAGGGCGAGGATCCCGAGCTCGCCGTGCGGCGGGAGCTGCGTGAGGAGACGGGATTCCGCATCGAGACGACGGCGCTGCTGGGCATCCACTCCCGGGTGATCCCGGCTTCTCGTCGCGTGCGCCGCGACGAGAACAAGGTGCCCCTGCACACCCTGCGGATCGTCTACCGCGCTGAGATCACGGGCGGCGCACTTCGTTTCGAGAAGAACGGCTCGACCGACATGGCGGGCTGGTTCACGCTCGACGAGGTCACCGCGCTGCAGCGGGTGAAGCTCGTCGACATCGGTCTGCGAATGGCGGCCCTGCTGCCGGCGCAGGCCGGCTGAACGCTGCTCGGGGAGCCGTTCCGGCGAGTGCGGAGATTCCGCGGACCGATGCCGCATGGCGGGACTGCGGCGCGAGAGCGCCGCGACAGCGCCGCGCGCTGATATCGTGCGAGCATGGCTGCCGCACCCGCTGGGATGCTCGGCCGCCGGCCGGAATCCGACGGTCGCCGGCAGGGCAGAGCCGATCGCGGGCACGGTCGTCGAGACGGCCGTCGCCCTGCACGGCTCGCACCTGTAGGCCGCTTCCTGGCGGTCGGCGCACTGAGCATGATCGGGATGCTGACACTCGCGCACTCGCTCGGAATGCCGGCCGCAGGACTGCTCACGGCGGGCACGTCGTTCGCCGTGGCCACGGCGCTCTTCGCAGTGCTGCTGTCGCGGCGTCACCCGCACCGCCGACTCGGTGCGGCGAACGTCGTCACCGTGATTCGAATGGCCGTGGTAGCGCTGCTGCTGGGCGTCGTGGCCGCCTTCGACTCGTTTGCGGACGTGGCCGTCGTGCTCACCCTCGGGGCCGGCACGATCGCTCTGATCCTCGACGGCGTCGACGGCTACCTCGCGCGCCGTCAGCGAACCGTCTCGGCATTCGGTGCGTCTTTCGACATGGAGGTCGATGCGGCCTTCGGTCTGGTGCTCGCGCTGCTCGCCATGCACGGCCCCGCCGGGGCGATCGCCCTGCTGCTCGGCCTGCCCAGGTATCTGTTCGCGATCGCGGCCGTCGTCGCTCCCTGGCTCAACGGCCCACTCGACGAGCGCTACAGCCGCAAAGTGGTGTGCGTGGTGCAGCTGATCGCGCTGCTCGCGCTGCAGCTGCCGATCCTGCCCGCTCCGCTCGCGATCGGGCTGGTGGCGGCGGCCGGACTCTCGCTCGCCTGGTCTTTCGGTGTCGACGTGCGCGCGCTCCGGCGACGCCGGGTGCCGTCATGAGCGCGGCCGCTGATCCGCGAACGCGGCGATTCGCGCGCCGCTGGCCGGTGCGAGTGCTGCAGATCGCCGCGGCCGTCGCACTGCTGCTGCTCGTCTGGCGCGTCGCGGGCGGCGCGTCCGCCCTCGACCTCGTGCGCGGAGCGCACCTCGGATGGCTGTCGCTCGCGGCGGCGCTGCTCATGGCGCTGACCGTGCTCAGCGCGCTGCGCTGGCGCCTGACCGCCGCGCCGCTCGGTATCCGGCTGGGTGCCCGGCGGGCGATCGGCGAGTACTTCCTCGCGCAGCTGGTGAACACCACCGTTCCCGGTGGCGTTCTGGGCGACGTCGGCCGTGCTGCGCGCTCGCGCCACGATGCCGGAGTGGCCGCCGCGACCGGCGCGGTCGTCGTCGAGCGGACGATCGGGCAGTTCGCGATGCTCGTCGTGCTCACCGCCGGATTCGTGGGCACGCTCGTCGTCGGCACCCCGATCGACTGGCCTCGCCCCGTGCTGTCGGCTCTCGCCGTGCTGATTCCCCTCGCGTGGATCGCGACGCTCGCCGTGCTCGTCGCTCTGCGCTCTCGACGGACGGGCTCGGGGCGGCTGGCTCGGGCCGCGAAGTCGCTGCGCCGCAGCCTCGGTGCCGCACCGTGGCAGCAGATTGCGCTCGCTGCGGCGACGGCGAGCTGCGTGCTCGGCGCCTTCGCCTGCTGCGCGCTCGCGGTCAGGGCGCCGTTGAGCTTCGCGGCGGTCGTCACCGTCGTGCCGGTCGTGCTGCTGGCCATGCTCATCCCCGTCTCGATCGCGGGATGGGGCGTGCGCGAGGGCGCCGCGGTGGCGCTGCTGCCCATCGCCGGCATCAGCGCATCGCAGTCGCTGGCCGTCAGCATCGCCTTCGGCCTGACCGCCCTGTTCGCCGCCGTGCCCGGGATCGGCGCCCTGTGGGCGCGGCGTCGCCGGTCGACGCACCGCGAGGCACACACCCACCATGCGGACGATGCATGCAGCACCCGCACCGCCGCCGAACCGATGACCCGCCCCGAACACCAGGAGATCCCATGAACGACCTGCGTCACACACCCGTGCTCTCACGTCGCACGCTTCTCAGCGCCGGGATGCTCGGCATGATCGGTCTCGGCGCCGTCGCCTGCAGAGCCCCCGGCGGCGGCCGTTCGTCGGCCGGCGATCCCGCCCAGGCCGCTCTGCAGCTCTCGTGGCTGCACTCGGTGCAGTTCGCCGGCAGCTACATCGCCCTCGACCGCGGCTGGTGGAAGAACCTCGAGGTCAGCCTGCTGCAGGGCGGCCCGAACGCACCCGTCGAACCGCCGGTCGTGTCGGGAGCGGCGCTGATCGGCATATCCGCAGCCGACTACACCGCCGCGGCGGTGGCCGAGGGGGCGCCGTTCAAGATCATCGGCGTCGCCATGCAGAAGAACCCGTTCGTGATCGCGTCGCTGCCGGCGAAGCCGGTGAACGAGCCAAAGGACCTGGAAGGCCTGCGCATCGGCATGGCGACCGCGAACACTCCGGTGCTCGAGACGCTGTGCACCCTGAACGACGTCGACATCGACCGCATCCAGGTCGTACCCACGCAGTACTCCGCGCAGCCGCTGCTGGCGGGTGAAGTCGACTGCCTGCTGTGCTGGGAGACCGATCTGCCCGTGGCGATGGCGGTGCAGGGCGTCGAAGCCGTGACCATGCTCATGGCCGACCACGGCTACGCGCTGCACTCGCAGACCTACATCGCCACCGAGCAGAGCCTCGCCGAGCGACGCGACGAGCTGGTGACGCTGATGACCGGTGAGATCCGCGGCTGGGAGCAGTACCGCAAAGACACGGATGCGGCCGCCGAACTCACCCTGAAGATGTTCCCCGATGCGGGGCTCGACCGCGAGGTGCAGCGACTGCAGGCCGAGCGCCAGGTGCCGCTGATGTTCTCCGACCTCACCGATGAGAACGGCTTCGGGTGGTGGACCGACGAGACCGTCGAGGCCAACCGCAAGACGTTGGCGCTGCTGGGCCGAGACGTCGATGCCGACCTGTGGGACCGGTCGATTCTGGAGCAGATCCACGGTGACTGAGCCGCCGATCGTCCATCTCGCGGAGGCGAGCAGATCATTCGGCGATCTTGAGGTGCTCGCCCCCACCGATCTGATCTTGACCGCGGGGCAGACCACTGCTCTTGTCGGACCGTCGGGCTGCGGCAAGTCCACCCTGCTGCGCCTCGTCGCCGGCCTCGAGCACCCCAGCAGCGGCCGAGTCGTCATCGACGACGCGCCACCGGCAGTGGTGGCCGGGCGCGGCGAGCTGGCAGTGGCGTTCCAGGATCCGTCCCTGCTGCCGTGGCGCACCGTGCGGAGCAACATCGCTCTCGCCCTGCAGCTGGCGCGTCGTCCCGCCGATCCGGATGCCGTCGACCGACTCATCGCCCTGGTGGGACTGCACGGATTCGGCGACTCGCGCCCCGCCGAACTGTCGGGCGGGATGCGTCAGCGCGCGGCGATCGCGCGTGCGCTGGTGACGCGCCCGCGGCTGCTCCTGCTCGATGAGCCGTTCGGCGCGGTCGACGAGCTGACCCGTCAGGATCTGCTCGCCGACCTGCCACCGCTCTGGCGCGAGGGTGGTGCGACGACGCTCCTGGTCACCCACTCGATCGTCGAGGCCGTGCGACTCGCCGACCGGATCGTCGTGCTCAGCCCGCGCCCGGCCCGCGTCGTCCACGACGTGATCGTCGATCTGCCACATCCCAGGGCGGGGCAGATCGTCCGCACCCCGGCATTCGAGGCGCTCGTAGACGAGGTGACGCTCGCGCTCGCCCGCTCGCGGGGTACGACTGCCGCATGAGCGCCCGTCATGACGCGACAGGGCGCCGGCTGCGGACGCTTCTCGCGGTGGTCGCGGTCGTGCTGGTCTGGGAGGGCGTGGCGCGCCTGCTCGCCGGCGCGTACGTGCTGGCCGCGCCGAGCGAGATCCTGATCACGCTGAAGGACGACGCCGGACTGCTGCTGCGCGCGCTGAGGGTCACCGGGACCACGGCGCTGATCGGCTTCGTCGTCGGCAATCTCGCCGCCGTCGCCCTAGCCGCGCTCGCTGTCGTCCTGCCGCGCACCCAGCCGGTGGTCAGCACGGTGGCACTGGTCGTCTTCTGTCTTCCGCTGGTGGCGACCGGGCCGGTGCTGCGGGTGATGCTCGGCCCGGACGACGGCCCGCAGATCGCCCTCGCCGCGCTCGCGGTCTACTACACCACCATGATCCCGGTGCTGGTCGGTCTGCGGGCGGCCCCGGCCGGCTGGTTCGATCTCGTCCGAAGCTACGGGCGGGGGCGAGCGGCGGCACTGCGCCACGTCCGGGCGCGCGCCAGCCTGCCCTACCTGGTCGCGGGGCTGCAGATCGCCGCACCAGCGGCGTTCCTCGGCGCGATGGTGGGGGAGTTCACCGGCGCCGAGAGCGGTCTCGGGGTGCTGACGGTGCGTGCTGCGCGTGACCTCGACGTTCAGCTGACCTGGGCGATCGCGACCGTCGCCACCGTGGTCTCGGTGCTCGCGTACGCGCTCGTCGGTGCGGTCGGTCGCCGGATGCACGCGGGTCCGCCGCCGCTCATCCTGGCCACGCCGCGCCCGCCGGCCTCGGCCGCGCACCGGGTGCGCGGCGCGATGGCATCCGCCGCCGGCTTCGTCGTCGTGATCCTGGTGCTGTGGTGGGGCGGCATCATCGTCACCGGGCTGAATCCGTTCTTCGCCCGCACGCCGGTCGACGTCGGCCGCGTGCTCGTCGGCGCAGACGACCAGGGAGCGATCCGCGACACCCTTGTCGCGGCTCTCGGCCAGACGGCCGCACTCACGGTGCCCGGCTATCTCGCCGGCCTCGCCGTCGGCGCGGGGCTGGCGATGCTGCTCGTGCTCGCCCCTCGCATCGCAGCGGTGAGCATGCCCCTCGCCATCGCCCTGCGCGCCGTTCCCATCGTCACCACCGCGCCCCTCGTGGTGCTGCTGCTCGGTCGAGGACCGCTCGGCGGCATCGTCCTCGTGGCGATCATGGTCTTCTTCCCCACGCTCATCGCCTGCCTGCAGGGCCTGCGCCAGGCACCGGGGCAGGCACTGGACGTGCTGCGCAGCTACGGGGCATCCGACCTCACCGCCCTGCGGCGCGTGCGCGTACCCGCGATGCTGCCGAGCTTCTTCGCCGCCGCGCGGATGAGCGTCCCGGCGGCCGTGCTCGCCGTGACCGTGGTGGAGTGGCTGGCCACCGGAACAGGCATCGGCAACCTCATGGCGCTGGCGGCCTCGCGTTCGGGATACGACCTGCTCGCGGGGGCGACGGTGCTCGTCACAGCCGCCTCGGCGCTCGGCTACGCACTGGTCGGAGCGGTGGAATCTCGCGTGCTGCGCCGCTACGCCCCGGAGCAGCAGCGATGAGCCGGGCTGTGTTCGCTGTGCCCGGCGACCTGCACACGGTGACCGGCGGCTACATCTACGAACGCAATCTGCTCGAGGGTCTGCGCGACCTCGGCCGCGACGTCGCCCACCTCGCGCTCGGCGGCTCTTTCCCCGAGCCCACCCCGGCCGATCTCGCTGAAGCGGCCACGGCGCTCGCCGCAGTCGATCGCGAGGTGCCGCTCATCCTCGACGGTTTCCTGGTCGGTGCGATGCCCACCGCAGCCCTCGCGAAGGTCCCAGCGCCCATGGTCGGAATCGTGCACCACCCCCTCGCGCACGAGGAGGGACCCGACGACGCACGCAGAGCGCATCTGTACCGCACCGAGCGAGACAACCTGGCCCTGCTGCGCGGAGTGCTCGTTCCCAGTCCGCACACCGCTCGCATCCTGATCGGCGAGTACGGCGTTCCCGCCCATCGGGTGACCGTCGCGCGGCCGGGCACCGAACCGCCCGCTGCGACCCCCGATCCGTCGCCGGGACGCGCCGGCGACGTGGCGCCCCCGCTCGTTCTGGCGATCGGCATCCAGCACCCGCGCAAGGGACACGATGTGCTGTTGCGCGCACTGGCGCATCTCGCCGATGTGCCCTGGCGCGCGGTGATCGCCGGCACCCCGCGCGACGCCGAGTACGTCGCCGAGCTGCGCCGGCTGACAGCGCGACTGGGCCTGCAGTCGCGGGTGCGACTGGCCGGCGCCGTGAGCAGCGCCGAGCGCGACCGCCTCTACCGAGCAGCCGACGTGTTCGCGCTCGCCACCCGTTACGAGGGGTACGGTCTCGTCTTCGACGAGGCGCTGGCCCACGGCCTGCCCATCGTCTCGTGTCGCACGGGCGCGGTTCCCGACACGGTGCCACCGGATGCCGGTGTGCTCGCGCCGCCCGATGACCCCGCGGCGTTCGCCGACGCGCTGCGCCCGCTGCTCGTCGACCATGCGCACCGCGCCCGTCTCGCGGCGGCGGCTGCGCGCGCCGGCACACGCCTGCCGACGTGGCGGGACACCGCGGCGGTCGCTGCCGGCGTGCTCGACACCGTGATCGACGGCGCCGCCTGAGTCAGCGGGGGCTGTCGCCAGGCGGCTCGGGCTGGGAGATGTCGGCGACCGTCGCGCCGTAGGCGCGGATCAGGTCGTCGGCCTCGGTGAAGAGGCTGTAACCGTGTGCACCCGCGCCCATCGCGATGCGGCGTCCGACGATGGTCTCGTCGGCATACACGGGCCAGTCGGTGGTGCTGCCGATCGGCACGATCGTGCCTCGTTCGAAGCCTGTCGCCTCCAGCGCGAGCTCGGGCTCGGGGAGGCGCAGCCTGTTCACGCCGACGACGGCACGCAGCTTCGGCCACGAGATGGAACGCCCACCGGGAACCAGGGCGAAGAGGTATCGAGGGCGCGTCGCTGGGCCGGTCGCGGAGGTCTTCACGACGAGGGTCTTCACGATGTCGGACGGCTGCAGCCCGAGAAGCGCGGCTGCTTCGCGCAGACTGCGCGCCTGCGGCCGCTCTCGGATCTCGATGTCGAGTCCTCGAGCGGCCGCAGCAGCACGCACCCGCTCATGCGGGTCGGCGTGGATCACGCGTTGGGCGGAGACAGCGGGTCGTCGGCGACCCACAGCTCGTCGTCTGCGCGCAGCGCCTGCCACGCGGCGGCGACGACGCCGACCGCAGCGGCGACGCCGAGCACGATCGCGACGACCGAGCCGAAGCCCATGCTCTTCTTCTGCGGAGCGACGTGGCGGGGGCCCCAGCCGAGGTCGGCGCGCTTCTTGTTCGCGACATCCCACGCCGAGAGGGCGGTGCCGACGACGCCGCCCACGACCGGAACGACCCGATGGTCGACGACGTGCTTGCCGAACTTCACGCCGCGGTCGACGGCGGGGGCGAGGTGGCGCTCGTACGAGTCGTGCACAGAGGGCATGACCTGTTCGCGGTTGAAGTTGCCCAGCTGGCGTCCGGCCTCACGGGCGACGTCGGCAGCGTGTCCGACGAGAACCTGCTGCGACTCCCAGAGTCGTCCGGCGTCCTGCTGAAGTCGACGCAGTTCCTTCTTGCGCTTGCGGCTGAGATTCACGTTGCTCTCCCGTCGGTCGGTCGATGTCCGTTCCGCTGATCATCCAACCACAACACACTGAATTGGAGCAGAGTCTGGCGGTCGGCGCGCGGAAACGAGACAATACGCCGCGCCCGCACAGGAGGGCTCTGCGACAATGGAGCCATGCCACACGCATCTCACGTCGCAACCCTCCACACCAACCACGGTGACATCGTCATCAACCTGTTCGGCGACCACGCTCCGAACACGGTCGCCAACTTCGTCGGCCTCGCCGACGGCTCGAAGGCGTGGACGCACCCCGCCACCGGCAAGCCGGGCGAGGGCCCGCTGTACAAGGACGTCATCTTCCACCGCATCATCCCCAACTTCATGATCCAGGGCGGCGACCCGCTCGGTCAGGGCATCGGCGGTCCGGGCTACAACTTCAACGACGAGATCCACCCCGAGCTGAACTTCAACGACCCGTACGTGCTCGCCATGGCGAACGCCGGTCTGCGCCGCAACGCCATCACGGGCCAGGCCGAGGGCACCAACGGCTCGCAGTTCTTCATCACGACCGACCCGACCCCGTGGCTGCAGGGCAAGCACACGATCTTCGGCGCCGTCGCCGATGACGCGTCCAAGGCCGTCGTCGATGAGATCGCCAAGGTGCGCACCGGCGCGCAGGACCGTCCCGTCGAGGACGTCGTGCTGCACTCGGTCGACATCGTCGCCAACTGAGACACGACCGCTCGAGCCGATCCGGATGACCTCTCCTGATTTCACGCGCAACCGCGAGAACTTCTGCTACCGGCATCCGGATCGGCAGAGCTTCGTGCTCTGCCAGCGCTGCACGCGCACCATCTGCGCCGACTGCCAGACCCAGGCGCCCGTCGGCGTCATCTGCCCGGAGTGCATGAAGGCCGACCGCAAGGCGCAGACGCCCGCGCAGCGCCGCGCCCACCGGGCCTGGCGCTCCGGCGTCGACTCCTCGAAGCCGATCGCGACGTACGCGATCATCGGCGTGACCGCGGTCGTCGGGGTGCTGCAGCTGCTGCTCGGCCCGATCATCGACCGGACCCTGCTCTTCGCCGCGCCCTACCTGTTCCCCGACATGTTCGGCGGCGACTTCTCGTTCCAACCCTGGCGGCTGCTGACGACGATGCTCGTGCACTCGGGCATCACGCACTTCCTGCTGAACATGCTCGCGCTGTGGATGATCGGTCGCAGTCTCGAGCCGCTGCTCGGACGGTGGAGATTCGTCGCCCTGTATCTCATCGGCGGCCTCGGCGGCTCGGTGGCGATGGCCGTATTCGATCCGCTCGCCGCCACGGTCGGCGCCTCGGGCGGGATCTTCGCCCTGATGGGTGCGCTTCTGGTGATAGGCCGCCACATCGGCGCCAATATCCGCGGCATCCTCGTGATCCTCGCCATCAACCTGGCGATCGGCTTCATCCAGACGCTGAACATCGCCTGGCAGGCGCACATCGGCGGAGCGGCGGTCGGCGCTCTGGTCGGCCTGATCTTCGCCCGCACCCGCCGTCAGTCGCAGCGTCTCGTCCAGATCCTGCTGCTCGGGGTGCTCACGATCGCGCTTCTGGCCGTCGCCTTCCTGGTGACTCCGGTCGTGCTGCGCAACCTGTTCTGACGCCACCCGAGAGGCGGGCAGTGCGGTTCTGCACATCCTCTGCACAGGCTCTCCACACCGCTCTGCACAGTATTCCCCGCGGTTATCCACAGGGCTGTCCACACCTGGGGAGAATTACACCGGTGTTATTCACAGGTGGAGGAGGTTGTTAACAACCACCTGGGGAAAGCGAGACGCCCCCTCACCACAGGGTGAGGAGGCGTCGAGTACGGGCTCGTCGGCCCGCGCCGGCTGGAGTGTCAGCGCCAGCGCGTCGTCATCAGGAAACCGATGAGGGCGATCCCCAGGCCGATCCCGAGATTCCACGAGTCGAGACCGGGGATGGGGAAGCGCGAGCCGGAGATGTAGTAGACGAGGATCCACGCCAGGCCGAGCAGCATGAAGCCGACCATGACGGGCTTGAACCACACGGCGTTCGGGGCGGCATCGCCCTCGGGACGCTCGACGGCGGGTTCTTCAGGATTGCGGTCACGTGCCATGCGCATCATTCTAGCCGGGCGAATAGACTTCCCCTATGCATGCGTTCGCGACGTCTCAGGCCCCGTCGCGGCGCTCGAAACCGGCCCGTCGTCGCTCCCGCGCGACTTTCGCCAGTGTGCTCGGCGAGCTGCTGCTCACCGCGGGCGTGCTGGTGTTGCTGTTCGTGTCGTGGCAGATGTGGATCGGCGATCTGATCATCGGCGCCGAGAACAACGCGAAGGGCGCCGAGCTCTCCGAGCAGTGGGCGCAGGTCCCGCCTCCCGAACCGCCACCGGTCGTGCAGCAGGGCGACGAGACGGTATACGAGCCGCCCGTGCTGGCGCACCCGGCGGATGCGGAGGTGTTCGCGAACATGCGCATCCCGCGCTTCGGTGACGACTACAACGTGCACATCGCCGGCGGCACGTCGCGCGAGCGGACGCTCGACCGGATCGGCATCGGCCTCTACGAGCAGTCGAAGATGCCAGGAGAGGTCGGCAACTTCTCTCTCGCCGGTCACCGCACGACCTGGGGCAAGCCGTTCAACCGCATCGACAAGCTGAGGCTCGACGACGCGATCGTCGTCGAGACGCAAGGCGGCTGGTACACGTACCGGTTCCGCAACCTGCAGTATGTGAAGCCGTCCGCGGGGGACGTGCTGCTCGACGTGCCGCAGATGCCGGAGGCAGCTCCTTCGGATCGGTTCATCACGCTCACCGCGTGCTCGCCGCTGTACTCGCTGGCGGAGCGCATCGTGGCGTACGGCGTGTTCGAGAGCTTCCAGCCGCGCGCTGAGGGACCGCCCGCGTCGCTCGCATCCGTCGAGGAAGCCAGTCCGTCTGCCGAAGGAGTCCGCTGATGTACGCAGCCCTCTGGCGCCTCCTGCCCGGTCCGTGGTGGATGCGCCTGCTCATCGTCCTCCTGCTGGTTGCGGCCGCGCTCTACGCGCTGTTCTTCCATGTGTTCCCCTGGATCAGCCCGCTGATCACCCCCGGCGAGGTGGACCTGCAGTGACACCGAGGGTGCTCGTGGTCGACAACCACGACAGCTTCGTGCACACCCTCATCGGCTACCTCTGTGAGCTGGGTGCAGAGGTGGTAATGGTGGAGGCGGATGCCGCAGGCGCAGTTCCGGATGCCGAGGTGATCCGTCATTGGCGGGAGCGCCTTCGCGCTCACGACGCGGTGATGATCTCTCCCGGGCCGGGCGCACCGGCCGATGCGGGCGCGTCGATCGCCGTCGTGCATCTCGCGGCCGAGACGGGGATGCCGCTGCTCGGTGTCTGCCTCGGTCATCAGGCGATCGGCGAGGCCTTCGGCGGCGCGGTGGGAGCCGCCCCTGAGCTGATGCACGGCATGGTCTCGCAGGTGAGCCACGACGGATCAGCCCTGTTCGACGGCATCCCCTCACCGTTCGCGGCGGGACGCTATCACTCGCTCGCCCTCGATGATGCGACTCTGCCGCCGACGCTGCGCGTCACCGCTCGCGCCGAGCACGGCACGATCATGGCGGTCGAGCACAAGACGCTGCCGATTCTCGGGGTGCAGTTCCACCCCGAGAGCGTGCTGACCGATCACGGGCACCGCCTGCTCGGCAACTGGCTCTCGTCTGTGGCGTCGAGCGCGAGCCGTCGTCAGCCGGCCGGCGGCACGCAGTAGCGCAGCTCGACCGTGGAGTGGATCGGCACTTCGCCCGGCGCTTTCGACATCGAGGCGACGACGTTCGGCGTCTGTCCGTCGGCGCATGGACCGAGCTCGACCGGCTCGGCCTCGAGGCCCAGCTTCTCGAGCTGACCTTTCGCGGCTTCCATCGAGAAGCCGGTCATGTCTTCGAGGGTGACCTGGCCGTTGGCGATGACCAGATCGACGACCGTGCCCGGGGCGACCTGAGCTCCGGCCTCTTCGCTGGCGCTGAGCACTGTTCCGGCCTGAGCGTCCTTGTCGTTCTGCGGCCGCACCGTGCCGAGTTCGAGCCGTGCCTCCTCGAGCACCTGCTTCGCGGCATCCTGCGAGAGGCCCTCGACGATGGGCATCTCGACCGTGTCGATGCCCCTCGAGACATACACGATCACCGAGGTGCCCGCGGTCAGCTTCGCGCCCGTTGTGGGCGCCGAGCGGATGACGCGGCCCTCGTCGAAGTCGATGCTCGACTCCTCGCGCATGTCGGGGATCAGCCCTCGCTCCTGCAGGGCCTCCTCGGCTTCGTCGGCCGTGAGATTGACGAGGTTCGGCACGGTCACCGATGTCGTCGGCACGTCGTTCGGCTGCATGGCGAGGGTGACCACCCAAATCAGCACTGAGATGAGCAGCACGGCGAGCAGCGCGACCCCGGCCCAGATCCACGCGACCGGCGGGCCGGACTGGGTGCGGGTCATCGTGGTGTCGGTGCTCAGCTGGCGCAGTGAGCGTGCGGTCTCCTGCGCCTGCCGCGGGTTGGGCCCGTAGAGCTCGCTGGTGAGCGCGCCGATGTCGCGCTTGGTCGGCGCGTGGCCGTCGGAGAGGGCCTTGAGAGCCAGCCGGAACGATCCCGCGTCGGGGAACCGCTGATACGGGTCTTTCGCGAGGGCCCGCAGCACGATGGCATCCATCGACCGGGGCAGCTGCTCGTCGACCTCGGTCGGCGGCAGCGGCGTCTCGCTGACGTGCTGGTACGCGACGGCCACGGGGGAGTCGCCGCGGAACGGCTGACGACCCGTGAGCATCTCGTACAGCACGACTCCGGCCGAGTAGAGGTCGGTGCGCGCGTCGACCGCCTCGCCTTTCGCCTGCTCGGGGGAGAAGTACGCGGCGGTGCCGAGGATCTGCGTCGTCTCAGCCACGGTCGACGACGAGTCCGACACGGCGCGGGCGATGCCGAAGTCCATCACCTTGACGGTGCCCTTGTCGGTGATCATCACGTTGCCGGGCTTGATGTCGCGGTGCACGACGCCGGCGCGGTGCGAGTACTCGAGCGCCTCGAGGATGCCGTCCTCGTAGCGGATCGCGTCGGCGACGGGGAGCGGGCCCTTCGCGATGATGTCCTTCAGCAGGGTGCCCCGCACGAGCTCCATGACGATGTACGGCTCGCTCTGCTCACCGGACTTCTGCGCATCCGAGCCGCTCGAGGCGGTCCCTGAGCCTGTCGAGGGGTCGCCGGCGTCGTACACGCGCACGATCGAGGGGTGCGACATGCGCGACGCGGCCTGGGCCTCGAGACGGAAGCGGGTGCGGAACGCGGTGTCGCGCGCCAGTTCGGGGTCGAGGATCTTGATGGCGACCTCTCGACCCAGGGTCAGGTCGTAGCCGCGGTGCACGCTGGCCATGCCGCCTTGCCCGATGACCTCATCGACACGGTAGCGACCGGCGATGATGCGCGGCTCTGGCGACACAGACGACTCCCCTCAGACCTCTCCGACGATCCCCCCCAGATTACTGCGTGGGAGCTGAGCCCTCGGCGTCGCCACCCCCGCCGGCGGGCGGGGTCGGCGTCGCGGCCGCCTGGATCTGCTTCTCCATCTGCGGGGAGCGCGGGGAGGGCATGTCGTTTCCGCAGTAAGCCACGTAGCTGGCCGTCACCGTCGCGCCCGGGATGCCCGTGATCGTGATGGGGGCGCTGAGCTGCCCACGAGCGAACGTACGATCCGCGTTGCCGTCGTCGAAGGTCGCGTTGGTGAGCTTGACCTCGTACGCCGACAGCGCCGGCACACCGGACGGGCACTCGAAGTTCGTCCAGTTCAGCGTGACCGTCGCGCCAGCGGTGGGCGTGCCGCTGAGGCTCGGCGCAGACGACGGGGCCGGGATGCTCACCGCGGCCTTGTACGTCGTGAGGGTGATCAGAGTGCCCTCTTCGACGTTGCCCGACTCGCTGACGCTCTGCACCCAGCCCTCGCGGTCGGGGGAGGGGGCGGCGGTGTTGCCCGCGACGCACTCGCCCTGCAGGCCGGCGTCGACCAGCACCTGCTTCGCCTCGTCGCAGGGGCGGTCGACGAGAGCGAGGTCGCCGACATTGACGAGAGCCTTCTCGGGTGCGCTCGGGGTGGCCGAACTCGGCTTGGGCTTCGGCTTGGCGGGTGCGGATGACGACGAAGCCGGCTGGGCCTCGTCCTGGTTGCTCAGCATGGCGACCAGCGTGCCGCCGAGCACGAGCACGAGCAGCGCGATCAGGGCGATCAGCGGCCACGTCCATGGGCTGCGCTTGCGCTTCTTCTGCTCCTCCGGCTCGGTGGTCGTCGTCGAGGCGACGGCGGCACCGGAGGGCAGCTGCGCAGTGGTCGGCAGGATGCGCGTGGCCTCCTCGCCGCCCATCCCGGTCAGGATGCGCGTGGCGTCATCGGCATCCGCCACACCGGCTCCGGCGATGGCCGGCACGGCGATCGCCGCCGAGTTCAGGTCGCCGCGACGCAGCGCCTGGGCTGCGCGCGAGACGGTCGCCGCCGACGACGGGCGGTCGGACGGCTTCTTGGCGATCATCGCCATGACGAGGTTGCGCACCGGCACGGGCACCGAATCCGGCAGCGGCGGCGGCTGCTCGTTGATCTGCGCCATGGCGATGGCCACCTGCGACTCACCGGTGAACGGCCGCTTGCCCGCAAGGCACTCGTACGCGACGATGCCGAGCGAGTACACGTCGGTCGCGGGCGACGCCGCGTGCCCCGAGGCCTGCTCGGGCGAGAGGTACTGCACGGTGCCCATGACCTGACCGGTGGCTGTCAGCGGCACCTGGTCGGCGATGCGTGCGATGCCGAAGTCGGTGATCTTCACGCGCCCGTCGGGTGTGATCAGCAGGTTGCCGGGCTTTATGTCGCGGTGCACGAGACCGGCCGCGTGCGCCGCCTGCAGCGCCGAGGCTGTCTGCGCCACGATGTCGAGGGTCTTGTCGGCACTCAGCGCACCGTCGCGCTCGAGGATGGTCGACAGCGCCTCGCCGGGCACGAGCTCCATGACGAGGAAGGCCGAGCCGTTCTCCTCGCCGTAGTCGAACACGCTGGCGATGCCCTCGTGGTTGACGAGAGCGGCGTGACGGGCTTCGGCGCGGAAGCGCTCGAGGAAGCCCGGATCGCCCATGTACTCGTCCTTGAGGATCTTGATGGCGACGGTGCGACCGATCACGTGATCGGTCGCCTCCCACACCTCGCCCATGCCGCCGATCGCAATCCGCGACAACAGCTCGTAGCGTCCTCCGAACGACACACCCTGCGTCGGCCTCATCTGCCCAGCACCGCCTCTATGACCTTTTTGGCAATCGGAGCGGCGATCGCATTGCCGCTGCCCGATGTGCCTCTTCCACCGCCGTCTTCGACGACGACTGCCACCGCGACCTGCGGATCCTCCGCAGGCGCGAATCCTGTGAACCACAGCGTGTACGGCTTGCCGCCGTTCTCCGCCGTGCCCGTCTTCCCGGCGACATCGACGCCGTCTATTCTTGCACCCGTCGCGGCGCCCGACTCGACGCCCTCGACCAGCACCGCGGTCAACGCGTCGGCCGTCTCGGGGTCGAGAGCCTGCGCGAACGCCTCGTCGTCGAACTGCCTGTGCACGGCGAAGTCGTCGCCGATCACGGCATCCACCATCCGCGGCTTCATCACCGTGCCGTCATTGGCCACTCCGGCGGCGACCATCGCGATCGTCAGCGGAGTCGCGGTGACCTTGCCCTGACCGAAGCCGGTGAGGCCGGTCGCGTCGTCGCTGAGCCCCGACGGATAGCTCGACGGCGTGACGGCCAGCGGGATCTCGAGGTCGGTGTTGAAACCGAACTTCTCGGCCATCTCGCGGATGCGCTTGTCGCCGAGCTCGACGGCGAGCTCGGCCATCGGGATGTTGCAGCTGAGCTTCAGCGCCTGCGCCAGGGTGGTGGTCTCGCCGTCGCCGCAGGCGCCGCCCCAGGCGTTCGAGACGGTGGTGGTGGTGCCGGGCAGCGTGTAGCGGGCGGGATTGGGGAAGGTCGAGTCGAGGGTCCACTCACCGGATGCCAGTGCCGCGGCCGCCACGACGACCTTGAACGTCGAGCCGGGCGGGTTCAGGTTGCCGCCGATGGCGCGGTTGTACAGCGGCTTGCTGGGATCGGCCGCCAGGCGGTCGTACTCGGCCTCCACGGCATCCGGGTCGTGCGCGGCGAGGGCGTTCGTGTCGAACCCGGGGGTCGAGACCATCGCGAGCACGCGGCCGGTCGCCGGCTCGATGGCCACGACGGCGCCCTGCAGGCCCTGCATCGCGTCGTACGCCGCCTTCTGCGCACGCGGGTCCATCGTCAGCTCGACGCTGAGACCCTGCTGCGGCTGGCCGGAGAGGATGCGCTCGATCTCGCCGAAGAACGCGTTGGAGCCGGTTCCCGACAGGTCGGAGTTGAGGGCGCGCTCGATGCCCGTCCGCGAGTCGAGCACGGGATTGTAGTAGCCGGTGATCGGCGCCCACAGCGCCGGATCGCTGTACACCCGCTGGTACTGGTAGCGGTCGTCGGCCGCCACCGAGGTGGCGATGGCGGTGCCGTCGACGATGATCGATCCGCGCTGGATCTGGTAGCTGTCCAGTCGCGTGCGCGTGTTCGCGGGATTCTGCGCCAGGCGGTCGGCGTCGACCACCTGGATCCAGCTCGTCGCGGCGAACAGCGACAGGAACATCGCGAGGATCACGAAGCTCAGACGTCTCAATTCTCTGGTCATCAGCCGATCACCACCCTGGGCTGGCGGCGCACGGCGTCGCTGATGCGCAGCAGCAGGGCGACGATGAGCCAGTTGGCCACCAGCGACGATCCGCCGGCGGCCAGGAACGGGGTGGTCAGACCGGTCAGCGGGATCACGCGGGTGACGCCGCCGACCATGATGAACACCTGCAGTGCGATCGTGAACGACAGGCCGGCGGCGAGCAGCTTGCCGAAGTCGTCCTGCCCTGCCATCCCGATGCGCAGACCCCGGCTGACGAACACCATGTACAGGCAGAGGATCGCGAACAGCCCGACGATGCCGAGCTCTTCACCGAGGCTGGGGATGATGTAGTCGCTGTGCGCCAGCGGCGTGATCTGCGGGCGTCCCTGACCCCATCCGGTGCCGATCAGGCCGCCGTGGGCGAGGCCGAAGATGCCCTCGACGAGCTGGAAGCTGCCGCCGTCTTGAGAGATCACATCGGGGTTGAACGCGTCGAGCCAGTTCCTGAACCGGCCCTGCACATACGAGAGCAGGCGGGTCGCGAGGAACACGCCGACTCCGACGCCCGCCAGTCCGATGAGCACCCAGCTGGTCTTGCCCGTGGCGACGTAGAGCATGGCGATGAACATGCCGAAGATGAGCACTCCGGTGCCGAGGTCGCGCTGCGTGACGATGATCAGCAGCGAGAGCAGCCACACGACGAGCACCGGACCGAGCTCGCGCATGCGCGGCCAGGTGATGCCCAGGGCCCGCTTGCCCACCGAGCTGAGGCTCTCGCGGGTGCGGACGAGGTACCCGGCGAAGAAGATCGCCAGGCAGATCTTCGCCAGCTCGCCGGGCTGGAACGAGAAGATGCCGCCGATCGACACCCACACGTCGGCGTTCACGCCGCGGGCGCGCAGGCCGGGGATGAAGGGCAGGATCAGCAGCACGATCCCGGCGAGGCCGGAGATGTAGGTGAACCGGTAGAGCACACGGTAATTGCGCAGGGCGATGACGATCGCGATAGCGCCTGCCAGCGAGATCGCCGTCCAGGCGAGCTGCTTGGTCGAGAACATCTCCCAGCCGGTGTACTTCTTGGCGATGTCGATGCGATAGATCATCGCGATGCCGAGTCCGGAGAGCACCGTCGCGATGGGCAGGACGAACGGGTCGGCATCGGATGCCACCACGCGCAGCACCACGTGCAGCGCGAACACGAGCACGGCCAGCCCCCCGCCGATCGCGAGGATCATCGGATCGATCGTGCCGAGGGCCCCGAGCTGCACGAGGGTGAGCGATGCGCCCGAGATGAGCACCGCGAACAGCAGCAGCCAGAATTCCCGGTTGCGCTGCTTCTGCGGCATCCGGATCTTCTTGAGGGCCTTCAGCACGCTGGTGTCGGCCGAGACGGCGGTCATGGCGTCGGCACCTCCGTGGTCGGGGTGGGGGTGGGCGAGGGCTGCGGCGGCTCAGCGGGCAGCACCATCTTCGCGAGGCGATCGGTGATCGCCTCGGCGTCGGCGAGCGAGCGGGCATTGATGGTCCGCTCGACCGACGAGCGCTGGTACGACTGCAGGTCGGCGAGCAGGATGCCCGTGTCCTTCACCTCTGTCGACAGCGAGAACGGACCGATGCTCTGCTGCACGCCGCGGTAGATGACGACGCTGTCGTCGTCGGCTCCGACGAAGTACCGCGTCTGCGTCCAGTTGTAGGCGAGGAATCCGGCGCCGACGAGGGCGAGAACGGCGAGGAACAGCGCGAACAGCCACGCCAAGCGGCGCCGGCGCGCACGACGCCGATCCTCCTCGATGATCTCCTCGAAGAAGTCATCGGAGTCGGGCTCGAAGTGGCTGGGCTCGTTCGCGGCCTGCAGCACAGGGTGCAGCCAGCCGGTGAGCGAGGGCCGCGGTGCCGGCACCGGCAGCTCGGACGGGTTCGACGCGGCGCCGACGATGGTCGGGGTGCCCGACGAGAGCGGATGCGCACCGCCCACGTCGACGAGAACGATCGTGACATTGTCGGGAGCGCCGCCGTCGAGTGCCTGCTTGAGCAGGTTGTCGGCCGTGCGCCCCGGGGCGAGGCCGAGTCGCATCGCCTTCGTGATGTGCTCGTCGTCGACGACGCCGGACAGCCCGTCGGAGCACAGCAGCCAGCGGTCGCCGGGCCTGGTCGGCATGACGAACATGTCGAGGTCGGGGGCGATGTCCATGTCGCTGAGCACGCGCATGAGCACCGAGCGGCGCGGGTGGTAGCGGGCCTCTTCGACCGTGATGCGGCCCGAGTCGACCAGACGCTGCACGAAGGTGTGGTCGGTGGTGATCTGTGTGAGGGCGTCGTCACGGTACAGATAGATGCGCGAGTCGCCGATGTGCCCGATGACCGCATGGTCGTCGACCATCACGACCGCGCACAGCGTGGTGCCGAGGCCGGCGAGCTCAGGTCGCTCCTTCGAGGCCTGCACGAGGTCGGCGGCCGCGGTGGTGGCGGCCGCCTGCAGCTCGGCCTGCGCGTCGTCGGTGCTGGCGTAGGCGTGGTCGAGCGGCTCCATGCGCGCGATGGCCAGCGTCGAGGCGACGTCTCCGCCGGCGTGGCCGCCCATGCCGTCCGCGACGACGAACAGGTTGGCGCCGGAGTATCCGGAATCCTGGTTGTTGGAGCGGACCTTCCCGGTGTGGGAGATCGCTGCGCTGGAGCCCTCGAAGACCATCTCGGTGCGGGGCCTTACGATCGCAGCTCGAAGGTCGTGGCGCCCACCTTGATGGGTGTGCCGATCGACACCTGCAGGGGCTTGTCGCCGAGGCGTCGCCCGTCGAGGTAGGTGCCGTTGGTGGAGTCGAGATCTTGGATCGTCCAGATGTCGCCGCGCCTCGACAGCCGCGCGTGGTGGCTCGAGGTGTAGTCGTCGCGGATCACCAGGCCCGACTCACTGGAGCGGCCGATCGACAGTGAATCCGCCGAGCCCAGCGGCACCTCGAGTCCGGTTTTCGGGCCCGAGGTGATGACCAGGTGGGTGGGCACGCGCCCGTTCGAGGGCTCCTTCACCGGTTTGGGGGCGGGGGAGGGGGCGGGAATGGCGGCCGCCTCACCTGCGGGCATCTTGCGCACCCGGACGCCGAACAAGTCTGCGCGCAGCGAGTAGACGACGCCGAACACGAAGAACCACAGCAGCACCAGGAAGCCGATGCGCAACAGGAGGAGCACGAGTTCGCTCATCGAGATGTTCCCCTCTGCGTCCCTGAGCCTGGGTGGGTCCCTGAGCCTGTCGAAGGGCTCACCGGAACGACCTGGAAGGTCAGCTCGGTGCGGCCGATCGTGAACGACGTACCGGGGGTGAGGGCGGTCTCGCGGATCTTCTGCCCGTCGACCTTGGTGCCGTTCGTCGAGCCCAGGTCGCGCAGCATCCCGCGCTCGCCGTCCCAGAGGATCTCGGCGTGCCGGCGACTGGACCCGGCATCCGAGATGGTGATGTCGGCATCGCCGCCACGACCGATCACCGTGCGGGCGCTGGTGAGCGGATGCCGGCGGCCGTCGATCTCGACGACGCCCTGCCACTCGACCGTGCTCTCGACCGACGAGGAGTTCACCCGCACGATGCCGGTGGCGACGCTCTCGTCGGCCTCCATCGAGATGTGCAGCGGGCCGGCGAAGCTGTACCCCTGCGTCTTGGCGTGCTTCGTCATCAGCGCGAAGAGCTCTTCGTGCAGCGCGCGGCCGAGCCCGCGCATGCGCTGGTGGTCGTCGGGGCTCAGCCGCACGAGGTAGTCGCTGGGCGTGATGATGCGGTCGCGGCTGACCACAGCCGCGTTCGTGTCCGCCTCGCGCCGCAGCGCCGAGGCGATCTCGACGGGCTGGATGCCGCTGCGGAAGGTCTTGGCGAACGCGCTGTTCACAGCGCGTTCCAGACCCTTCTCAAAGCTGTCAAGTAATCCCACGAGGTTCCTCTGGCATGCCGACCGGTAGGGCCATCGTAGTCAGGCGGGCTGGATAACCGCCTCTCGGGGTCGTGCCGGTTCGAAGCACACCCGTCATCGTGATAGCCTTTCGAGGTTGAGTTCTACGGAACGAGACGATGCGCGAGTGGCGGAATAGGTAGACGCGCTGGCTTCAGGTGCCAGTGCTCGCAAGGGCGTGGGGGTTCAAGTCCCCCCTCGCGCACCACTAGAAATACGGCGAAGGCCCCGGATCATCCGGGGCCTTCGCCGTTTCCGTCCGCAGCGGATGAGAGAGGCTTCACGACCGATTGGATGAGCTGGTGGAGAGGTACTCGTCGAGCACGAGTTCGCCGGAGGCGTTCAGCGACGTCATGATCGTGGTGATCCGCTCCGGCGCGACGGGCGGCAGGACGGCGGTGTCGAAGCCGAACTGCAGCGGAATGGCCGGATGCACCCAGATGGTGGTCCGCGCGTCCTGCGCCTCGTCACCGCGCAGCCAGGTCAGCAGGAAGCTCTCGTTGCGGCGCAGCTTGGTGCCGATGACGATCTTCAGATGCACGAGCGTCTCATCGTCGATCGTGATCGGCGGCTCGGTGCTGTCGTACTTCAGTCTTCCCATACTGGATGATAAGCCGCCGACGCATCGAGGCGTGACGATTCGAGTCCGCGGCGGATGCCGTCCGCTGCTCGCCGCCGGTGTCGCCGCTCACCACCGGCCGTACAGTTCCGCCAGTGCCATCACGCCACCCGTCCGATAGGCGCGAAGCTGCCGCTGCGACCCGGTCCCCTCCGCCCGCAGGCGGCCCAGTTGGTCGTCGACGAAGGCCTCGTCGCCGATGGCGGCGAGTGCAGGGCGAATGCCGTCGAGCATCCGCCGGGTCGCGGTCCACGCGTCTTCGATCTCGCCCTCGGGCGTGAACAGCCTGGCATCCATTCCGTGGCGCGCGGCCAGCCACAGCGCCGCATCCAGCTCAGCGGCCGGCGGCGCGGCATCCGGCAGGTCGTCGGCCACAGCGATCGCGCGGGTCAGCGACGCCTGCAGCAGCGCATCGTCGACGCGCAGCTGAGCGTCGGCGACCCTGGCCTCGACCGTGTCGAACCGCTCCGACAGACGTACGGCCCACGACGTCGATCCGCGCGAGGGGAGCAGCCCGACCGCGACCATCCGTTCGACCGTGCGGTGATACTCGTCGGCGTCGTGGAAGGCAGGTGGTGCCCACGACACCGGCAGGCGCCGGATGAGAACGCTGCGCCAGCTCGCCAGCCCGGATGCCACTCCGTACGTGAAGGGCGAGTTGGCACTGAGCGCGAGCAGCACCGGGAGCCAGGCCCGCAAGCGACGCAGGGCGCGCACCCGCTCTTCATCACCGAGCACTTCGACGTGCACGTGCAGGCCGTTCACGGCGTGCTGCCTGGTGAGCTGACCCAGCAGCGTCGATACGTCGTCGTAGTGCTTCGACGCCGAGATCAGCGGCGCGTTCCACTGCGCGAGCGGAGCGCCGGTGGCGGCGACCAGCGCATTGTCGGGTGCCAGCTCGGCGAGCACCCGTCGCATGCCGCCGAGCTGCGACCCGGCCTCTTCCCGTGTGCGCACCGGATCGGTGGCGCACTCGAACTGGCACGTGAGGTATTCGGAGGTGATGGTGCCCCCGCCCGGTGCCGGCCCCTTCACCCGCTCGACGATGCCGCTGCCCGAAAGGGGGATGAGCGCCGACTCGTCGAGCAGCAGGAACTCCTCTTCGACGCCGAAACGTGCGGCATCCATCGGCTCCTCCTCGTCTTCCGGTGATACGACGAGCGCCGCCGACCCGGGGGTCGACGGCGCGTCGTTCGGCGCAACGGCCGCGAAGACTACTTGTCGAACGCGTCCTTGACGTCGTCGCCGATCTTCTTGGCGTCGGCCTTGACCTGGTCGGTCTTGCCCTCGGCCTGAAGGCGCTCGTTGTCGGTGGCATCGCCGATGCCCTCCTTGGCCTTGCCCACGAGCTTCTCGGTGTTGTGCTTGGCGTCGTCCATGGCTCCCATGGTGTCTCCCTCCATTCGGGGCGGGATCACCGCCCGGTCTGACGTGGAGATGCCAGCGTGTCATCCGGGTGCGGGATCGAGCCAAGGGATTGACAGTCGCGGCGGCTCACGTTAGCGACGTCATCCGACGGCGTTCCTTCGACATGAAGCGGCTCGGAGAGGTCGTCGGCCTCGCTGTGCTGACGTTTCCTCTCCGAGCCTGCAATCCCCATTCGGTCCCCCAGGTCGTATCCTGGAGGTGCATGCGGTGGGATCTGATCGCTTGTTCCCCGAGTCCCCTTCGGTGACGGCTACTCCCCAGTTTCCGACGATCTCCGCATACCTCGGCCCCTTGCCTGCATCTCCCCAGAAGCTGAGGCGAGAGGGCCGCTCTCATCATGACACTTATTCTCCGATTTGTCCCCCATTTGGGGGACAAATTTCTCGGCGACCATGTATGCTGAACCCTGACGCACCCTCCGGTCGTCTCAGGCCCTCACCGCTCCCCCCGCGGTGGGGGCCGCACACGTTTCATGCAACATTTGTGTCACCTTCTGCTTCGGCCTGTTGACGGAAGGGTCCGCTGGGATAGCGTTAGCGCAGTCGGAGCATCCTGCGTCGACATGGCAATCAGCAGAACGGCAGTAAATGAGCACCCAGGGCACGGTCAAGTGGTTCAACTCGGAGAAGGGCTTCGGCTTCATCTCCCCCGATGACGGAGGCGCCGACGTGTTCGCGCACTACTCCGCGATCCAGTCCAACGGCTACCGCTCGCTCGACGAGAACCAGCGCGTCGAGTTCGATGTGGCACAGGGCCCCAAGGGCCTTCAGGCCGAGAACATCCGCCCTCTCTGAGGCGGGTTTCGAACTCCCCGGTGCCGGTCGGCGCCGGGGAGTTCTGCGTCTGGGGGGGGTTACGGTTCGGGGGCCGACACGCCAGATGTCGGCCCGATCCCGCGAAGACGTCCGACATCTGGAGTGTCGGCCCTCGGGATGTAACGGACAGCCAGCCAGCCAGCCAGCCAGCCAGCCAGCCGGTCAGCGGGCCGGCGGGTCAGCCGAGCAGCAGGGCGTGCAGCTCGTCGGCGCCGGCGACCCGCGCCTTCGCGCCGACCGCCTCGTCCGGATGCCCGAAGCCCCACTCCGAGAAGATGACGGGGATGCCGTGCTCCGCGCCCCCGTCGACATCGTGGTGACGGTCTCCGATCAGCACAGGGCGTGACACGTCGACACCGGCCGCGCGCAGGCGGTCGAGCGCCTGGCCGACGACGAAGGACTTGCCGTCGTGGTTGCCGATGCTTCCGACCCTCGCCCCGGAGACCGCGGTGAACAGGGGCGTCAGCTCGTAGTGGTCGAGGATGGCCCGCACCTGGTTCTCGGGCTTGGTGCTCGCGGTCGCCTGCGGGATGCCCGCGTGATGCACCGCGCGCAGCACGTCGGCGACGCCGGGGTAGAGCTCGACCGACGCGGCATAGCCGTCTGCCGCAGCGAGGGCACGGTATCTCTGCACCGCCTCCTCGGCCTGCACGGCGTCCATGCCGGCGCGCAGCTGGAACGATTCGAGCATCGGCGGCCCTATCCACAGCGACAGCGCATCGGCATCCGGCTCGGCCAGACCGTACGACGCGAACACCTGCCGCAGACGCGGAAGGATGCCGGCGGATGCGTCGGCGATGGTGCCGTCGACATCCCAGAGGACGCAGGTGTATGACGAAGCGGGCATGCATCCAGCCTACGGGCGGCAGCGAGGGCCGGGAGACGGCATCCGGCTGATCGGCGAGCGTCAGAACAGGCGGGGGATGCCTGACTCGATGCCCTTCATGCCCTCGTAGTCGAGCACGACGCAGCGGATGCCGCGGTCTTCGGCGAGTACCCGTGCCTGCGGCTTGATCTCTTGGGCGGCGAACACTCCGGTGACGGGCGCGAGGTGCGGATCGCGCCCGAGCAGCTCGAGGTAGCGGGTGAGCTGCTCGACTCCGTCGATGTCTCCTCGACGCTTGACCTCGACCGCGATGGCGGCGCCCCGGGCATCCCGCACCATCAGGTCGACAGGACCGATCGCCGTCGGGTACTCGCGGCGCACCAGCGTCGCGCCCTCGCTGATGAGGTCGACCTGCTCGGCCAGCAGCCGCTGCAGGTCTGCCTCGACGCCGTCCTTCTGCAGGCCGGGGTCGATGCCGAGATCGTGCTGCGAGTCGTGGATGATCTCGTAGATCTGCACGCGCAGCGCGTCTCCGGTCTTGCGGTGCGTGACGCGCCACACCTCGACGACGCCGGCACTGGCCTCCTCCTCACCGGGGATCTCGGGTGAGAGCGAGCACGGCGGGCTCATCCAGTTCAGCGGCTTGTAGCTGCCGCCGTCGGAGTGCACGAGCAGGCTGCCGTCGCCCTTGTGCACCAGGAGGCGGGTGGCGAGGGGCAGATGGGCGTTGAGCCGACCGGTGTAGTCGACCGAGCAGCGGGCGATGACGAGACGCACCCGAAGAGCCTACTTCGTCAGGGCGGGCTCGCCGGCGTGCAGCGGCTTGGCGGCCGACGAGAAGAGCCCCGACATGACCACCAGCGCCACGAGGATGAACAGCGTGTTCAGCAGCCCGATGTGCTCGCTGATCAGGCCGAGCACGGGGGGTCCGCCGAGGAACGCGACGTAGCCGATCGTGGCCGCGGCGCTGACGCGAGCCGCAGCCTTCGCGGGGTCATCGGCCGCGGCCGACATGCCGAGCGGGAATCCCAGCGAAGCGCCGATTCCCCACAGCGCGGCTCCCAGCAGCACGAGGGGCAGGCTCGGAGCGAGGATGAAGAGCAGGATGCCGGATGCCGCGGTCGCGGCGAGCACGCGCAGCACGGTCACGCGACCGAATCGGTCGACCAGCGGCCCGCCGAAGAGGCGGACGACGGTCATGCCCACTGAGAACACGGTGAGGCCGAGCGCGCCCATGCCGACCTCCTGGTCGTGGCCCTCGACCACGCCGAGGGCGATCCAGTCGTTGGCCCCACCCTCGGCGAACGACATGCCGAGCATGACGATGCCGAGCGCGTAGGTGCGCGGCTCGCGCCAGGCTTCGAGTGCGGTGTGCAGACGCTGACCCATCGAGGGCTTCTCGTCGGGGGCGGGGTCGAGGGCGGCTTCGCGGACGGGCACCTGGAAGAAGCAGGCGACGGCGGCGACCAGGATGACCGTGCCGATGATGCCGGCGTGGGTGGCGACGTTCATCGACAGCAGCGCCGCTCCCGCGCCCGCCCCGGCGCCGATGACCGTGCCGAAGCTGAAGAAGGCGTGGAACACCGGCAGGATCGTCCTGCCCATCTGCTGCTCGATGGCGGTGGCCTCGACGTTCATCATCACGTCCACGGAGCCGTTGCCGAATCCGAACAGGACCAGTCCGGCGATCACGACGGGCACCGACCCGAGCAGGTCCGTCCCGACGCCGATGAGGATGACGCCCGAGCCGAACATGACCATGCCGATCAGCATCCCCAGTCGAGCGCCGGTGCGGGCCATCAGGACCGGCCCGGTCGAGATGCCGATGATGGATGCGATGCCCATGCCCAGCAGCAGAAGGCCGACCTGCGCCTTGTCGATCTGCAGCGCGGCCGCGATGCTCGGCACGCGTGATGCCCAGGTCGCGATCGATAGACCGCTGGCGAGGAAGATCGCGAAGATCGCTACGCGCCAGCGGACGAACTGCGAGCGGGTGAGGGCGGTATCCATCCGCCCATCGTATCGAATCGATTCGATACCCGAGGACCCCGGGTGGGGACTGCGAGATATCCTCGGAGGATGAGCACCGGCACGCGACGCGCGACCATCGCCGACGTCGCCCGCGAGGCGGGAGTGTCGACCTCGACGGCGTCGGTGGTGTTCAGCGGCAAGGTGAACGTCGCCGCCGCCACCCGCGAGAAGGTGCTCTCGGCGGCCACGGCTCTCGGGTACACCGGACCCGATCCCCGCGCGGCCTCGCTGCGCACCGGTCGCAGCGGCATCGTCGGTGTGGTGCTTGCGGGGGAGCTGCGCCACGCCTTCCTCGATCCCGTCACCACCGCGATGATGGACGGGCTCACCGACGCGCTGGCGTCGATCAGCACGGGCATCCTGCTGCTGCGCGACGACCCCCGAGAAGACGAGCCGCCGGCCATCACCGAGGCTCCCGTCGACGCCGTCGTGCTGATCGGATGCTCGGCGCGGGCGCGGGAGGTGCTCGAGGTCGTGCGGCGGCGCGGGTTGCCCGTCGTCGTGATCGAGGGCGACGCGGGAATCGACGTGCCGCAGGTCACCCTCGACAACCGTGAGGCGAGCGCCACGATCGCCCGGCACGTATTCCAGCTGGGGCATAGACGCGCGGCGACGATCACGCTGCCGCTTGACTCGGCGCGTGAGCGCGCTGTGCTGACCCCCGAGCGCGAGGCGGCGGCCACCGTCTCGGTCACACTCGACCGGCTGGCCGGGTTCCGTGAGGCTTTCCCCGAGGCGGTCGCCATCACGGCGGCAGGCAGCCTGGTCGACGAGGGCCACCTCGTCGCCCGCATGCTGCTCGCCAACGACGACGGAGAACTGCGCCACGATCGGCCGACGGCGATCATCGCGCAGAGCGATCTGCTCGCCGTCGGTGCCATCCGCGCCGCCGAGGAGCTCGGCCTGCATGTTCCGGACGACCTCACCGTCGTCGGCTTCGACGGCATCGCCGCCGACGGGATCGGCTCACTCGAGCTGACGACGATGGCGCAGCCCGCGCTCGAGAAGGGGCGTGCCGCGGGCGAGCAGGTGGCCCGGATGCTGGACGGCGAGGGCGGGGATTCGGTGCACTTCGCGTGCGAGTTCCGCGCGGGGGAGACGGCCGGGCCGCCTGCGGTCTGAGGCGAGCGCGCCGGGCGTTCGACGACGCGCCCTCAGAGCATCTCGAGGGGCACGGGCTGTCGGGGCGCGGGGAAGAGGCGGTCGATCTCGGCGACCACGTCGTCGGGCAGCGAGGTGCCGAGCACGGCGGCGTTCTGCCGGGCGTGTGCCACGGAGGCCGCCTTGGGGATCGCAAGCACGTCGCCGTCGCGCACCACCCAGGCGAGCACGAGCTGCGCGGGGGTGAGGCCGACGTCGGATGCGAGACCGGCGAGGCGCGGGTCCTCGAGAAGCCGGGCCTGCTCGAGTGGCGAGTACGCCATGATCGGCATGCTCTGCGCTCGGAGCAGCGGGAACAGGTCGACCTCTGGTCCGCGGCGGATCGGGTTGTAGAGCACCTGATCGGTCGCGCAGCCGGCCGGCAGCTCGGCCATGTCATCCGGATCGAGGTTGCTCACTCCCCACGCGCCGATGTCGCCGGCGTCACGGAGCGCTTGGAAGACGGCCACCGTCTCCTCGAGGGGAATCGGCCCGCGCCAGTGCAGCAGGTACAGGTCGAGCCGGTCGGTGCCGAGCCTGCGCAGGCTGCTGTGCACCGCACGGCGCACACCGCTCTTCGACGCGTTGTGCGGCAGCACCTTGCTGACGAGGAACACATCGTCTCTGCGCCCGCGGATGGCCTCGCCGACGAGTTCCTCCGAGCGACCGTCGCCGTACATCTCGGCGGTGTCGACCACCGTCGCTCCGGCGTCGAGGCCGGCCCGGATCGCAGCGATCTCGTCGTCCCGACGGGCAGGATCATCGCCCAGGAACCAGGTTCCGATGCCGATCTCGGGCACTGCGGGGCCGTTCGGAAAGCTGACGCTCATGTGCTCAGATTACGATCCGCGGCGCCGCGTGGCGCAAGAGGCCCCGTAGAATAGAGGAACATCGCCCGCCTGTGCCGGAAGGCCTCGACGAGCTTGAGGAGCCGCTTATGCTGTTGCTCCTCGCCGTGTTCCTGGCCGGGTCCGTCATCCTCCCCGTCCTGGTGCGCTGGCTGGGAGCACAGGCGTTCGTGCTCGGGGCGCTCATCCCCGCAGCGGCCTTCGCGCACGCTCTCGTGCAGACGCCGCACGTGCTTGACGGCCGGGACGCCCCGTTCGAGCTCTACCGATGGATACCGCGGCTCGGGCTGAACCTTTCGATGCACATGGACGTGCTCGGCTGGGTGCTCACGCTCATCGTCACCGGGGTGGGCGCGCTGGTGCTGCTGTACTGCCGCTGGTACTTCCACGACGACGGGCGCGAGGTCGGCCAGTTCGCCGGCGTCCTGCTCGGCTTCGCGGGCGCCATGTACGGGCTGGTCCTCACCGATGATCTGGTCATGCTCGTGATGTTCTGGGAGCTCACGAGCATCCTGTCGTACCTGCTCATCGGCCACTACCGGCGCCGCGCGGCCAGTCGACGAGCCGCCCTCCAGGCCCTGCTGGTGACCACGCTCGGCGGACTCGTGATGTTCGTCGGCGTGATCCTGCTCGTCGTCGACGCCGGCACGGCGAGCATCCGGGAGCTGCTCGCCCTCGCCCCGGACGGGCCGCTCGTCGATGCGGCGATCGTCATGCTGCTCGTCGGCGCGATCTCGAAGTCGGCGCTGTTCCCGTTCCACTTCTGGCTGCCCGGCGCGATGGCCGCGCCCACGCCGGTCAGTGCGTACCTGCACGCAGCGGCGATGGTGAAAGCCGGAATCTACCTCATCGCGCGGTTCGCGCCGATCTTCGCGCTCGCGGCCCCGTGGCGACCGATCGTCATCACGCTGGGCGTGTTCACGCTGCTGCTCGGCGGCATCCAGGCGCTGCGCGAGACAGACCTCAAGCGCATCCTGGCGTTCGGCACCGTCAGCCAGCTCGGGTTCTTCGCCGTCGTCGTCGGCTACGGCACGCCGGCCGCGGCACTGGCGGGCCTGGCCCTGGTGATCGGGCACGCGCTGTTCAAGTCGGCGCTGTTCCTCATCGTCGGTGTGATCGACCGCCAGCTCTCCACGCGCGACATCGACGAGCTGTCGGGCGTCGGCCGGCAGGCGCCGGTGATGGCGACCGCCGCATTCATCTCGGTGGCCTCGATGATGGGCGTCGCGCCGACGATCGGGTACGTCGCCAAGGAGTCCACCCTCACCGCCCTGCTCGAAGACGCCCTGCACGGCTCGGTGTGGGGATGGGTGGCGCTCGTCGGCTCGACGATCGGCGCGATCCTCACGGCCGCCTACGGCTGCCGATTCCTCTGGGGTGCGTTCTGGCGCAAGAGGGATGCCGATGGCGCACACATGCCCGAGACGGCATGGCCCGATCCGCCGGTGGGCTTCCTCTCGGCGCCGATCGTGCTCGCCGGCATCAGCCTCGCCGCCGGCATCGGAGCTCCGGCCGTCGATGTCGCCCTGCAGGGTTACGCGAAGACGCTCGGGTCGGCGGAGCCGGGGCACCTGGCGCTCTGGCACGGGCTCGAGCCCGCCCTGCTGCTGTCGCTGGGCGCGATCGTCGTGGGCATCGGACTCTTCGTGCTCAGCATCCGCACCCGCTGGGATCGCCGGCCCCGCCTGCTGCGCTTCACCGCCGCCGACGCGTACTACCTCGTCATGCGCGGCGTCGATCGACTCTCGGTGCTGACCACCAGCGTCACGCAGCGCGGTTCGCTGCCGTTGTACGTCGGCACCATCTTCGTCGTGCTGCTCGCAGCCGAAGCCACTGCGCTCGTCGCCGCGATGCCGGATCGACTCGCCCTCTCGGCTTGGCACACACCCGTGCAGATAGTCGTCGCCCCGGTGATGGCCATCGCCGGCATCATCGCCGTGCGCGCCCGCAAGCGATACACGGGAGTGGTGCTCGTCTCGGTCACCGGGCTCGGCATGGTCGTGCTGTTCGCGACCAGCGGCGCCCCCGATCTCGCGCTCACGCAGATCCTCGTCGAGACCGTCACCATGGTCACCTTCGCCCTGGTGCTGCGCCGACTGCCCTCGCGCATGGGCGAGCACAACGCGTCGGTCGGGCGGATCCCGCGTGCCGTGCTGGCCGTCGGTGTGGGAGTGGTGATGGCCTTCCTCGCCATCGTCGCGACCCAGGCGCGCATGTTCGATCCGATCTCGGTCGATTTCCCACAGCTCGCCTACGAGCTCGGACACGGCAAGAACGTGGTCAACGTCGCCCTCGTCGACCTCCGCGGGTGGGACACGATGGGCGAGCTGAGCGTGCTCGTGCTGGCCGCGACGGGTGTGGCATCCCTCGTCTTCGTCACCCACCGCGCAGACCTGCTCTCGGCGACACGCGACCTGCCCGAGACGACTCGGCGGTCGACGGCGCGTCGGCCGATGGTCGAGACCGACGAGGGCCTGCGATTCCAGACCGCCGAGAACCGCGGCGCGCCGCGGGCGTGGCTGGTCAGCGGTCAGCAGATGAAGGCGGAGAACCGCTCGATCCTGCTCGAGGTGATCGTGCGGGTGCTGTTCCACACGATCATCCTCGTGTCGATCTATCTGCTGTTCGCCGGTCACAACCTGCCCGGCGGCGGCTTCGCGGGCGGCCTTGTGGCGGGCATGGCGCTCGTGATGCGCTACATCGCCGGAGGCCGATGGGAGCTGGGCGCGGCTGCGCCGACCGACGCCGGGCGCCTGCTCGGCGGAGGACTCATCCTCGCCGTCGGCGCCGCTCTGCTGCCGCTGTTCTTCGGCATGGCGCCACTGCAGAGCGCCGTGTGGGAGGCCGAGGTGCCGGTGCTCGGTCACATCGAGTTCGTCAGCTCGACGGTCTTCGACATCGGCGTCTACCTCGTCGTCATCGGGCTCGTGCTCGACGTGCTGCGCAGCCTCGGCGCCGAGGTCGACCGGCAGACGCTCGAGACGCGCAGTCGGGGGGCGGTCATCTGATGGACGTCTCCCTGGCCCTCATCGTGATCATGGCCGTGCTGTTCGCCGCCGGCGTCTACGCGATGATGGAGCGCAGCCTCACCCGGGTGCTCATCGGCTTCCTGCTGCTGGGCAACGCCACCAACCTGCTGCTGCTGATCGTGATGGGCGTGCCCGGATCGGCGCCGTTCTACGGCGAGGAGGGCGAGGTCAGCGACCCCCTCCCGCAGGCGCTGACCCTGACGGCCATCGTCATCACGTTCGCGGTCTCGGCGTTCCTGCTGGCCCTGATATACCGCTCGTGGCAGCTCGGGCAGGCCGACACGGTGGAGGACGACCTGGGCGACATCGCGGTGCGCGAGCGGACGGATGCCGAGGAGGATCTCTTCGACGACGAGTCCACCAGCGACGACGACGAGGCGACCACCGACTTCGTCGGGGTCACCACGGCTCCGATCACCGTTCTGAACATGCGCGATCATCCGGCGATCGTCGACGACGCGCCGGTGGATGTGCCCGACGCTCCGGCTGCCGGCCCTTCGACAGGCTCGGGGACCCAGGACGATGAGAGGGAGGATCGGCCGTGAGCGCACTCGTTCCCCTCATCGTGATGCTGCCGCTGCTCGGCGCGGCCGTCACGCTCGTCTTCGGCCGCAGCCCCCGGCTGCAGGTCGTCGTCACCACCGCGACCCTCGTGGCGGTCTCGATCATCGCCGCGGTGCTGCTGCTCGCCGTGGATGCGTCGGATCAGCCGTTCGCGGTCTCGGTGGGCGGCTGGCCCGTGCCGTTCGGCATCATCCTCTACGTCGACCGCCTGGCTGCGCTGCTCGTGCTCATCTCGAGCATCGTGCTGCTCGCGGTGCTGCTCTTCTCCATCGGTCAGGGCGCCGCCGACGGCGCCGAGGAGACGCCGATCTCGATCTTCAACCCGACCTACCTCATCCTCGCGGCCGGCATCTTCGATGCGTTCATCGCGGGTGATCTGTTCAACCTCTACGTCGGATTCGAGATCCTGCTCGTCGCGTCGTACGTGCTGATCACCCTGGGAAGCACCGAATCGCGCATCCGCACGGGAGCGGTGTACATCGTCGTCTCGCTCGTGTCGTCGATCCTGTTCCTCGCCGCAATCGCGCTGATCTACGGCGCCGTCGGCACCGTGAACATGGCGCAGGTCGCGGAGCGCGTGGCCCAGCTTCCGCAGGAGACGCAGCTCGTGCTGCACCTCATCCTGCTGGTCGCGTTCGGCATCAAGGCCGCGATCTTCCCGGTGTCGTTCTGGCTGCCCGACTCGTATCCCACCGCGCCCGCGCCGGTCACCGCGGTGTTCGCGGGCCTGCTGACCAAGGTCGGCGTGTACGCGCTGATCCGCACCGAGACCCAGATCTTCGCGAGCAACGACATCAACGACCTCCTGCTGATCGTCGCACTGGCGACGATGGTGATCGGGGTGCTCGGTGCTGTAGCCCAGGCCGAGCTGAAGAGGATCCTGTCGTTCACCCTCGTCAGTCACGTCGGGTACATGATCTTCGGTCTGGCCATCGCGACCGAGGCCGCCATCGGCGCCACGGTGTACTACATCGTGCACCACATCGTCGTGCAGACCACGCTGTTCCTCGCCGTCGGGCTGATCGAGCGAAAGGCCGGCAGCACGTCCATCCTGCGTGTGAGCGGTCTGATGAAGGCGGCGCCGGTGCTGGCCGTGCTGTACTTCGTGCCCGCCATCAACCTCGGCGGTCTGCCGCCGTTCTCGGGCTTCATCGGCAAGGTCGCGCTGTTCGAAGCCGCCGCCGACGTGGGCACACCGCTGATGATCGTGCTCATCTTCGGCGGCATCCTCACCTCGCTGCTCACCCTCTACGCCCTGATGCGCGCGTGGAACCTCGCTTTCTGGCGGGAAGACGACGGCGCCTCCGAGAACGACGGCCGCATCGAGTACCTCGGCAACGCACCGGCCGCCGACGAACAGGGTGAGACCAGAGAGATCCCGCCGATCATGACGTATGCCACCGCGGGCATGGTCGCGGTGACGCTCGCGCTGACCGTCTTCGCCGGGCCGCTCTATGCGATCTGCGACCGCATCGGGGCCGGGCTGCTGCAGCCGGTCACGCTCGAGCTGATCGATGAGGGGGCGAGCTGATGAATGCCGACGCCCGTCGCCGCATCATGCGCGACATCCTGCTCCAGCTGCCGTTCATGATCTGGCTCGTGCTGCTGTGGATGCTGCTCTGGCACCAGTTCACACCGTTGGCGATCGTCACCGGCATCCTGGTCGCGATCTTCGTGACCCGCGTCTTCCGCCTGCCGACGGTCGAGTTGGTCGGTCGAGTGAACGTCTGGCACTCGCTGGTGTTCATCGTGCTCTTCCTCGGCGCGGTGGTGATGGGCGCGATCAGCGTGACAATCCAGGTCTTCGACCTCCGACGCCAGCCGGGGGCCGCGATCATCGCGATTCCGCTGCGCTATGCCGATGACATCCTCACCACGCACGTCGCCGTGACAGCCTCGCTCATCCCCGGATCGCTGGTCGTCGAGAGCGACCGCGACCGGCGCATCCTGTACCTGCACGTCATCGGCGTGCGCACCCGCGCCGACGTCGACCGATTCCGCGAGGGGGTGCTCGCCTGGGAGCGCCGCATCGTCCGCGCGGTCGGAACTCCGGAGCAGTACCGGGCGCTCCGATCGGACGAGAAGGGAGAGGCATGACGAACCCGCTGCTCATCGCCATCCTCGTCGTCTTCGGCATCGCGGCGATCCTCGCCGTGATCCGCATCGTGCGGGGCCCGTCGATCCTCGACCGCACGGTCGCATCGGACGTGCTGCTCACCGAGGTGATGTGCGTGCTCGGGGCCGACATGGCCATCAACGGGCACACCCGCAACATCCCCGTCATGCTCATCATCGCGGCCGTCGGCGTCTTCGCGTCGATCTCGGTGGCCCGCTACGTCGCGCGAAGGGACAACACGACACCATGACCGTGACATCGTTCCTCGAAATCGCCCTGCCGGCACCGGTCGCCGAGACCATCGCGCTGATCCTCGTGCTGCTGGGCGCCATCCTCTGCCTGTCGGCCGCGGTGGGTCTACTGCACTTCCGCGATGTGCCCAGCCGCCTGCATGCCGGTACGAAACCGCAGGTGCTCGGCCTCGTGCTGATCTGCCTGGCCATCGCGGTGGCGCAGCGCACGATCGGCGGCATGCTGCTGGGGCTGGTGATCGTGATCCCGGTGATCCTGCTGCAGTTCGCGACCGCGCCGCTCTCGGCCCACATGGTGGGCCGTCAGGCGTACCGCAACGGCACGATCCAGGCACACAGCCTCGTCGTCGACGAGTACGCCGAGTCGAAGGAGACCCCGCCGGCCGCCGGCTGACCACGCGACGGCTCCGGGGTGCAGGGCGGCCCGCGGTCAGAGGCCGCGGACGAAGTCGCGGATCGTGGCCGCGGCTCCGCCGGATTCGCTGATCAGCGTGCCGTGGCCGTGGTCGGGGATCTCGACGAAACGGGCATCCGGAACCATGTCGATGATCTCCTGGCACCAGGTCATCGGGGCGAGCGGATCGCGCTGACCGCGTACCACCAGCACCGGCACGCGCACGCGGGGATAGGCGTTCTCGGGGGTGTGCACGATCGTCGCCTTCATCTTGCGCAGCAGATGCGGGCCGCCGCGCACGTACTCGCGCGCTCCTCGCCACAGCACCTCGGGTCGCTCGTGCAGCAGATCCCAGAGCAGGTACCCGGCCTGAGCCCGGATGCTGCGCGACGCGCTGTTCAAGGTCGGGCCTGCGAGCACGAGTGCCGAGACGACGTCGGGGTGGCGCACCGCGATCTCGGCCGCGATCTGGCTGCCCATGGAGTGGCCCATGATCACCGCGTCGTCAATGCGGCGGCTGCGCAGGTAGGCGGCGACGAGGTCGGCGTGACGCTCCATGGTGAGGGTGCGCTCGGGCTCGGGCGCCTCGCCGAAACCGGGCAGGTCGAGACCGATGATCCGGCCGTCGAGGTGGGTCGTGAGGTCGAGATACACGCTGCGGCCCATGCCGATGCCGTGCGCCAGAACGATCGGCCGGCGGCCCGAGCCGAAGTCCTCGTGCACCAGCGTCGCACCGGCGTACGTGAACTCGCCGATGTCGGCGACGGTGCCCTCGGGTGCGAGCAGACGTTCGGGCATCCCTCTAGGCTACCGGGCTGCGAGCACCCGCCCGCGAACGATCACCCGCCGACCGGCCCCGTCACCCCGCGGGGGTGAGCACCAGCCGATCGACCGTCGCCTTCCCCACCGCCTTCTTCGTGAACGCCCACGGCTTCTGGATGCCCTCGGCCCAGTCGGCGGTCTGGTCGGTGTAGTGGGCGTCGAACGCGTGACCGCTCGCGCCGGTGAGGTGGTTCCACGTCGACGCGTCGAAGTCGTCGAGGTCGATGACCATCCGCATCGACGGCACGGTGACCGTCGCGTACGACTCGCCGAGGCGCCATCCCGTCGCGTTCACGACCGAGGCGCCGCCGCCCACCCGGTACGGCCCGCGGTTGAATAGCATCTCGATCGGAGCGATGCCGGAGGTTCCCAGGGTGGAGTGGGTCAGCGAGAGCGCGTGCAGGTCGCCCCAGCGCCAGGCGGTCACATCCTCGCCCTGCAGCTCGGCCAGTTCGTCATAGGCCTGGTCGGCGGCCAGCGCGAGCATCGACTGCATGTCGTCGACGCCCACCCGCTCGTTCTGCCACAGCGGGTCGTTCTCGTCTTCGAGCATCTGGCCGACGACGGTGAACAGGCGGCCCTGGTCGCCGACGGGCATCGGCACCTCGCGGTCGATGAAGACGTTGTGCACGAGGTTCGACCAGAGCACGTTCGCGTAGGCCGCGGCGGGGGAGTCGGGCGTGTTCTGCACGTCCCAGGTGCGCAGCAGGTCGACCGCGGCCTTCGGACCCTTCCGCTCGACAGGCACCCCCTCCATCGCGGCGACGAGCTGCTTGCCGATCCACATCTCGTCGTCCATCTGGATCTCGCGCATGTCCTGCGCGGTGAGCGGCGCCGCGGCAGAGCGGCGTTCGATCAGGTGCGCGATGCGTGCGGCCCGGTACCCGTAGTCCCAGTCCTTCGACAGGAAGTAGTCGTAATCGTCGCCGACGATCGCGTTGTTCGCGGTGACGATGTAGCCCTCGGGCGGGTTGTACGACACCGGCAGCTCGTCGAAGGGGATGAAGCCCTGCCAGTCGTAGGCGCTGTCCCAGCCCGGCTGCGGCAGCGTGCCGTCGCCGACGCCGCGGATCGGCAGGCGCCCCGGCGCCTGATAGCCGATGTTGCCCTCGAGGTCGGCGTAGACCAGGTTCTGCGCGGGCACGTCGAAGAGGGATGCCGCGCGGCGGAAGCTCGCGAAGTCATCCGCCGTGTTCATCGCGAACAGGGCGCTGGAGGTGGTGCCGGGATCCAGCGCCGTCCACCGCAGACTCACGGCCGTGTCGCCGGCGGGGATCTCGGGCGCGCCGGCGAGCGGCAGCGGAGCGTCCGCGTCGCCGACGACCGGATCCTCCCCGATGGCGGTGAAGTCGTCGGTGAGGCCCGAGATGATCGGGCCGTGCGCGGTGCGCCGGATGGTCAGCGGCACCTCGTCGCCGCCGGCGACCTTGATGACGTCCTTCTCGACCTCGAGCGGGGCCAGCGCGCCGTCGCGCCAGTACGAATCACCGTCGAGCTTCTCGACGTAGAGGTCGGCGACGTCGGTGGTGAGGTTGGTGAACCCCCACGCGATCTTCGCGTTGTGACCGATGACGACGCCCGGCATCCCCGAGAACGAGAACCCGCCGACGTCGAACGGGCACGCCTCGCTCACCTTCCGGCATTTCAGCTGCACCTGATACCAGACCGACGGCAGCGCGGCGCCGAGGTGCGGGTCGTTGGCCAGCAGCGGCATCCCGCTCTCGGTCAGATCGCCCGACACGACCCACGAGTTCGACCCGATGCCCTCGCCCGCACCGCCGAGCAGCATGCTCGCGGCCTCGATGACGCTGTCGGCCTCACGCCATTCGACGGTGCGCAGCGCGTCGGCGATCTCGGCGTCGCCGCTTCCGGAGAACGAGGCAGGGGTGGCGTCGGTCGTGACAGGGTCGACGGGCGAGATCTCGGGCACGATGACCGGGTTCTTCCCGAATGGGTACTCGGGGTAGATCCTCTCGATCAGCGCGCCGGTCTGCTCGGTGGTCTCGCCGGCATCGGCGAGCCGCGCCGCGAGCAGAGCCCGGTCGGTCTCGTCCTCGATGTTGGTGCGCAGGTCCCAGGCCATCGCCTTCAGCCACGCGACGGAATCGGCCGGCTCCCAGGGCTCGGGCTCGTAGTCCGGGTTCTGCATGCCGAGGACGGCATACTCCAGCGAGAGCTCGGCACCCGACCGCGACGCCAGGTACGCGTTCACGCCGTCGGCGTACGCCTGGTAGTAGCCGAGGGTCGTCTCGTCGAGCGCCTCGACCTCCTGCTCGGCGACCGCGCGCCAGCCGAGCGTGCGCAGGAACTTGTCGGTGCCCACCTGCGAGGCGCCGAACATCTCCGCCACGCGGCCCGAGGTGACGTGCCGGCGGAAGTCCATCTCGAAGAAGCGGTCCTGCGCATGCACGAAGCCCTGCGCGAAGAGCAGATCCTCTGACGTGGAGGCGGTGATGGTCGGGATGCCGCGGTCGTCGCGCTGCACGGTCACCGACTCGTCCAGACCCTTCAGCGACAGCTCACCCGACGTCTGCGGGAATGATCGCTGGATCGTCCAGGTGAGGAAGAAAGCGGCGGCGACGGCGATCACCACGAGGGCGGCGACGACGAGGAACGCGATTCTTCCGATGCGTGCGGCGAGGCTGCGCGGTGGTGCCGCAGCGCGGATATCAGTCGTCATCGGCGGAAGTCCTCAAGGGTAGGTGGGACTGCGTGTCACGCAGTCCGGGTGCGCGTCTCGGGCAAGCGCGCGCCCTGGCATCCTACCCACTGGCCCGACGAGATCACATGAGTTTCGTCGACTCCAGAGCCGCCAGCATCTTCTGATTGCTGCGGATGAACGGGCGCCGCAGAACCAGTCCGAGCAGCAGCGCCGGCAGCGTGAACGCCAGCAGCCACCCGAGCGAGACCCAGTAGTCGCCCTGATGGATGCCGGCGATCGCGGAGCGCATGGCGTTCACCGCGTGAGTGGCGGGCAGGAACGGGCTGATGCTCTGGAACCACTGCGGCAGCACCTGCAGCGGATATGCGCCGCCGGAGCCGGAGATCTGCATGACCAGCAGCAGCACCGCCAGCGCCTTGCCGGCGTTGCCGAAGGTGACGACCAGCGTGTAGATGATCAGCGTGAACACGAGCGACGCGACCCATCCCGCCAGGATCAGCAGGAGCGGATGCTGGGGCTGCACCTGCGTGAACACCACGCTGCCGAGCCCGAGCAGCGAGCTCTGCAGGAATCCGACGACGGCGAAGATGCCGAAGCGCCCGAGGTAGGTCTCGGTCGGGGAGAGCTCGGGAAGTCCCGTGGCACCTCCGCGCGGCGGGTCGACACGGATCGCGACCGAGGTGAGCAGCGCACCCACCCACAGGGCGAGCACGGTGTACAACGGCGTCATCGCGGCGCCGAAGCTGATCACCGAGTACACCGGCACGCGGGTGAGCTCGACGGGCTCGGCGAGATGCGTCGCGAGCGCGTGGGGATCGGCACCGATCAGCTCGGTCAGCTCGGTCAGATCGCCGGTGTCGCGAGCGGTCGCGAGCGCCGAGGCGAGCTCGTCGAACCTGGCGGCGGTCTCGGTGAGCGAGTCGGAGATGCCGGCGGTGAGCGCCTCGGCGTCGGACAGCGCCGAACCCGTCGACGAAGAGCCGGTGAGCGAGCCGGCGGCGCTCGACAGGTCGCTGCCGATCGTGTCGACGCCGGTGCTGATGCGCGCGAGCGTCGATGCGAGGGCGTCGAGCTTCGGGCGCAGGCTGTCGGTGTACGAGCGGCGCGCGTCGTCGACCGCGGCCTTCGCCTGAGCGGTGAGCTGCTCGATCTCGGCGCGGGTGCTCTGGCTCGCGGTGCCGGCGGTCGTGATCTGCGTCGCGGCCTCGTCGAGGCGCTCCTGCAGCGACGTCTGCCGCGCGATGGCCGCGTCGATGGCCGACACCGATGCGTCGAACGCGTCGAGTGCGGTCTCAGGCAGCAGCGGCCGCACGTCCCGCACGAGTCCGTCACGCAGCGTCTGCAGCTGATCGACCTGCGTCTGCACCCGGTCCGCGAGTGCGGCGATCGTGCGAGCGGCGCTCGCCGACTGCGCATCCATGGTGGCGAACACCTGCTCGATGCTCTCCGACACCGACTCGTAGCTGTCGGATGTGCCCTTCAGCGCCGCGTCGAGCGACGAGGTGGTCGACGACAGGGCGTCCTTCAGCGAGCCGGCGGCGTCCTTCCCGCCGCCGAACGCCCCGCGGGCGTCGCGCAGCGCGTCGCCGGAGGCGCTCACCAGGCCCGAGGCGCTGTCGACCAGTGGTCTGCTCGACGATATGAGCGACGTGAACATGTCGGCGGTCCCTGCCCCTGCGCGCAGCTGCGCGGCGACCGATTCGACTCGCGCCTGCAGCCTCGACAGCGCCGCCTGGGTGTCGGCGTCGTCGAGGTAGTTCGACAGGGAGGTGATGATGTTCAGCCCGGCTTCGCTGAGCGTCTCGGTGAACACCTCGTTGATGCTCTTGGTGACTTCGCTGGCGCCCTGCCCGGTGATCTTCGGGGCGAGCGCGTTCTTCTTCTCGTTGAGGTAGTAGTCGATGCGGGTGCGATCGCCGTTGTTCGCGTAGAACGTCATCATGTCGGCGCTGAAGGTCGTGGGCAGCACGATCGCCGCGTAGTACTCGCCCGACCGGGTGCCGTCGATCGCGTCGTGCTTCGAGGTGATGACCCAATTCAGGTCGTCGTTGGCGCGCAGCGCCGACACGACCTGCTCGCCGACGTTGATGCGCAGCGGCATGAGGTCGCTCTGATAGCCGTCGTCGGTGTTCGCCACAGCGACGGTGAGGTTGCGGGTGTTCTCGAACGGGTTCCAGCTCGCGATCACGTTGAACCAGGTGAACACCGACGGGATCACGACGAGCCCGAAGAGCACGATGAGCGCCATCACGCTGCTCATCGCCCGTCGCAGGTCGTGCCGCATGACGGCGAGGATGCTGCTCACTTCTCGCCCTCCTTCTGGTGCGGCCGGTCGGGTTGGTCGGACTGGTCGGGTTGGTCGGACTGGTCGGGTTGATCCGGCTCATCGGATCGGTCGGACTGGTGGGGTTGGTCGGACTGGTCGGGTCCGTCGGAGGCGCGCCCGTCGGTCGCCTGTTCCGGATGCTCGTCGGCCGGCCGGCCGAGATCGCTCGCGTCATCGGCATCCGGTGTCTGCGGCGCCTCGTCGGCGAACAGCTCGTCGAGGGCGACGGTGTCGTCGTCGCCGGTTTCGTCGATGCTCCGCTGGTCGGGCTGGGCGTCGGGTCGGGCATCCGGATGCTCGAGCACCGCCGTGCGCTCCGACGTCGCGGCGTCACCGCCGGCAGACGTCGCGGCCGCGGCGGCATCGGCGGAGACGGCGGGACCCACGGAAGGAGTCGCGTCGGCACCCGGATCTGCGAGCACCTCGCGCTGTGCGGAGTTCTCGACCGCGAGGGCGCGGCGCAGCTCGGCATCCGGCATCTCGCTCACCTCGGCGGCCTGCTCGATGCTCTGCCTGATGTACTCGAGCGCGACGACGAACCCGATCAGCAGCAAGCACCAGAGCGCGCCGAGACCGAGCACGACCGCCTTGGCTTCGGGGATCAGCCATCCGCACAGCGCGAGCACGGCGACCCCCGCGGCGCCCACGAGCAGCGTGAGGCGCAGGCGCGTCGCGTAGCGCTCGCCGAAGCGCTGGGCGCGGCGCGCGACGTCGGCACGGAATCCGTCGCCGTCGGTCAGCGCGCGGATGATCTCGGGGGTGCGCCGGCGCCCCGTGATCTGCACGTCTTCGCTGACCATCAGCTCGGTCTCGGCCAGACGCCGGTTGAACAGACGGGTGAAGCTGCCGAGGCGGCCGCGCAGAAGCAGCCCGAGCACCCAGGCCAGCGCGACGAAGATCGCCAGCATTCCCATGAAGCCCCACCAGTGCGCGCCGTAGAAGCCGCTGATGGTCTCGCGCATCGCGTCGATGCCGTAGGTGAACGGCAGGAAGGGGTACAGCCCGCGGAAGAAGGCAGGCATCATCTCGATCGGGTACAGCCCCGAGGCCCCCGGGATCTGGACGATCACCAGCAGGATGCACAGACCCTTGCCGACGATCCCGAAGCACACCGACAGCGCGTAGATGATGCTGAGGTACGCGAGCCCGATCAGCACCCCGGTGCCGACGTACGCGAGCGCGTTCGCCGTCTGCACTCCGATCACGAGATTGCCGACCGTCACGAGCACGGCTTGGAACACGGCGATCGTGGCGAACAGCAGCCAGCGACCGACGTACGCCTGGCGCACCGTGATGCCCTCGACGCCCTCGGTGTCGACCTCGACCCGGAAGATCACCATCAGCACGAACGCCCCGATCCAGAGCGAGAGGTTGGTGAACAACGCCGCCATGGCCGAGCCGTAGGCCGCGGTGGGGAACATCGTCTTCGTGTTCACCTCGACGGGCGATGCCATGAACCGCGCGATCTCGTCGGGCTCGAGCCCGCTGACAGCGCCGAGCCGGTTCCAGATCTCGGCCGATCCGAGCGCGAGCACGTCGGTGCGCACAGTGCCGAGTGCGGTCTCGGCGGTGCCCAGGTCGCCGTCGAACGCGGCGAGAGCGTCGGCCGCGCCGGCGAGCTGCGTCTTCAGGCCACCGAGCAGGCTCTGTGCCTGAGCGACCTGGGTGCGCTGAGCGCCGAGTGCCGACGAGAACGCGTCGGCGCTCGCCGCGAGCTGCGACATCGCCCGGTTCAGCTGCGGAACACTCTGCGTGAGCGCGTCGCGGATGGCGGAGGCCGAGGTCGCCGCCTGCTCGACGGCGCCGTTCACACTGCCGGCGGCGCCCGTGACGGCGTCGATCGTGCTCGACACGTCGGCGGTCAGCGCGGTGAGGTCGGCGAGCACCTGCTGGTCGGCGGCGTTGCGCTGCTGCAGCGCGTCGATCGCCGCGCTGAGGCGCTCTGCCGCGGCCGAGCCGGACTCGGTGCGATCGAGCGCGGCCTGCAGCTCGTCGAGCGCGGCCGCGTTGCTCGCGATCACGGCCTTCAGATCGTCTGCGGTGGTGCCGACGGCGGCGTTCGCCTGCTGCAGGCCGGATGCCAGGGTCGCGATCGCGCCGTTCATCCTCGCGGCCGCATCGGCGATGAGGGTCGACCCCGAGACGTATGCGGATGTGACGCTGTCGGTGACGGTGAGCAGCTCCTGCTGCGCCTCACCTGCGATCTGCTGCGCCTGCGCGACGGCGACCTGCACGTCGCCGAGGGTGCGGTCGACCGTGCTGAGCGTGCGGGATGCCCGGTCTATGCCGCTCTCGGCATCCTTCAGGCCGGTCTGCAGATCGGCGAGCCGCTGCCGGGCCGATGACACCTTGCCCGCCGCCTCGTCGAGTGCGCCGACGGTCGAGTCGCGCGCGCCTGCGAGGCGATCCTCGGCATCCAGCCCTGCGTCTTTCAGCTGCGCGCTGACCGCTTCGGCGACCGTCGAGACGAAGGTGCTGTTGATCTGATCGTCGAGGGTGGATGCGCCGACGTCGGTGATCTTCGGCGCGATCGCGCTGGCCTTCTCGTTGACGTAGTACTTCAGCTCGGGCCGGGTGAAGTCGCCGGTGGTGATGCTGACGAAGTCGCGGCTGAAGTCGGGTGGGATGATGATCGCCGCGTAGCTGCGGCCGCTGCGCACGGCATCCATCGCCTCGTCCTCGCCGACGAACTCCCAGCCCAGCTGATCGTTCTGCTTCAGCTGATCGACCAGCTCGCCGCCGATGTCGATGCGCCCGGTCAGCTCGGACGAGGCACCTGCGTCCTGGTCGACGATCGCGACACTGACCTGCTGGGTGTTCGAATACGGATCCCAGAACGCGACGATGTTGAACCATGCGTACAGCGAGGGCGTGACGATGACGCCGATGATGATGATCCACGCCTTGCTGACGCGTGCCAGTCGGCCGAGGTCGCGACGGTAGACGCTCCACGCGTTGGGCCTGGCTGCGGGGGCCGGCCCGCTCACGCGGCGATCTCCGTGATGTCGGGGTGAGCGGCGAGCAGCTGGTCGGTCTCGCGCCAGGAGAGGCCCGCGATGCTGAGCACCGTGCGGACGGCGAGGTCGGCGGCGCTGCTGCTGGAGGCGTCGGTGCGTGCGAGGACGGTGCGCGCGACCTCTTCGATCAGGCGGGAGAGGGTGGGGGCCGTGAGATCGGCGCGGAAGCTGCCGTCGTCCTGGCCGCGCTGGACGAGTTGCGCGACGGCTCTGCGCAGCGGCGCGAGGGCGTCGGCGGTGTGCTCGACGTGATCCTCGTCGAGTGCGAGCGCCGCGGCGAACTGCACATGTGCGGCCTCCTGCCACAGCCGAGCGGCGAGCCGTGCGAGGGCGAGGCGCGCGTCGGCGTCGGTGATCGACTCGGCGATCGCGTTGAAGCGCTGTGCGCCGGTGCTGATCAGCTCGCGGATCAGCGCGTCACGGTCGTCGAAGTGACCGTACAGTGTGCGTCTGCTCAACCCTGCGCTGCGTGCGATGACGTCGACGCTGGCACGCGGATCGAGCGCGAGGGCGCTGCGCGCGGCATCGAGGATGCCGGCACGGTTGGCGCGCGCATCGGAGCGGGGTGAGCGGGTCATGCATCAAGGATACGTATTTTGCACAGGCGTGTGCAACATAGTTGGGTGAACTCTCAGTGACGCGGATGCAGAACGGGGGCCGACACGCCAGATGTCGGACGTTTTCGCGGGATGCGTCCGACATCTGGCGCGTCGGCCCCCGAAGTGTCACTGCCACGGCGGGCCGGAGGCCGGAGGGCCGGAGGGCCGGAGGCGGAGCGCCGGGCGCCGGGGGGCCGGCGGACCCATGCGGCCGACACGCGAAAGGCGCGGGTGCCACAGCATCCGCGCCTTCCAGACGGGGGATCAGTCGGTGCCGGAGTCGAAGGCCGCGCCCTCGGATGCCAGGTCGACCGCCTCGGCGAACTGCTCGTCATCGGTCTCGGATGCCGAGATCTCGGCGGCCTGACCGGCGGTGACCTTGCCGACGAGCTCGCCCGTGGCGCCGCCGACGAGGCCGAGACCCGCGTACTGCTCGAGGCGCGAGCGCGAGTCGGCGATGTCGAGGTTGCGCATGGTGAGCTGGCCGATGCGGTCCACCGGGCCGAAGGCCGCATCTCCGACGCGCTCCATCGACAGCTTCTCGGGCCCGTACGACAGGTTCGGCGAGACGGTGTCGAGAATGGTCCAGTCGTCACCGCGGCGCAGCCGCAGGGTGACCGTGCCCGAGATGGTCAGGCCCACCCAGCGCTGGATCGACTCGCGCAGCATGAGCGACTGCGGCTCGAGCCAGCGGCCCTCGTACATCAGCCGGCCCAGACGACGGCCCTGCTCGTGGTAGGTGGCGAGCGTGTCTTCGTTCAGGATGCCGTTGACCAGGCGCTCGTAGGCGATGAACAGCAGCGCCATGCCGGGGGCCTCGTAGATGCCGCGCGACTTCGCCTCGATGATGCGGTTCTCGATCTGATCGCTCATACCCAGGCCGTGCCGGCCGCCGATCGTGTTGGCCTCCATCACGAGGGCCACCGGGTCGCTGTATTCGGTGCCGTTGATGGCGACCGGGCGACCGCCCTCGAACGTGATCGTCACGTCTTCGGTGGCGATCTCGACCGAGGGGTCCCAGAACTTCACGCCCATGATCGGGTCGACGGTCTCGAGCGACACGTCGAGGTGCTCGAGGGTCTTCGCCTCGTGCGTGGCGCCCCAGATGTTGGCATCCGTCGAATACGCCTTCTCTGCCGAGTCGCGGTACGGGAAGCCGCGCTCGACGAGCCACTCGCTCATCTCCTGGCGTCCCCCGAGCTCGGTGACGAAGTCGGCGTCGAGCCACGGCTTGTAGATGCGCAGGCGCGGGTTGGCCAGCAGGCCGTAGCGGTAGAACCGCTCGATGTCGTTGCCCTTGTACGTCGAGCCGTCGCCCCAGATGTCAACGCCGTCGTCGCGCATCGCGCGCACGAGCAGCGTGCCGGTGACGGCGCGGCCGAGGGGCGTCGTGTTGAAGTAGGTCTTGCCGCCGGAGCGGATGTGGAAGGCGCCGCACTGCAGGGCGACGAAGCCCTCTTCGACGAGTGCCGTCTTGGCATCCACCAGACGCGACTCCTCGGCGCCGTACTCGAGGGCGCGGCCGGGGATCGAGGCGATGTCGCTCTCGTCGTACTGGCCCAGGTCGCCGGTGTAGGTGAAGGGCACGGCGCCCTTCTCGCGCATCCACGCGACGGCGACGGAGGTGTCGAGCCCTCCGGAGAAAGCGATGCCGACCTTTTCGCCGACGGGGAGGGACTGGAGCACCTTGGACATGGATTCAAGTCTATCGGCGCTCGGCGTGTCGCCTTTTCCTATGGCAGGGCCTCACTCGGTGCAGGAGAACGCACGAAACACAGGAGGATTCGGCCGAGATCCTCCTGTGTTCCGCGAGAGCTCCTGTGTTTCGCGAGGTCAGCGGGTGCCTGTCGCAGAGGTAGCGTGGGCACCATGGGTCAGGCGGTGCTGTGGGGCGCAGTCGCGGCATCGCCGCTTCTCATCGGTGCGCTGCTGGCGCTCGTGCGCAGGTGGCCCGATCGGCTGCTGGGGGTCATCCTCGGTTTCGGTGCCGGTGCGCTGATGGCATCCATCGCGTTCGAGCTGTGGGAGCAGGGTGTCGAGCTCGGCGGCCACCTGCCGCTGATCGCCGGAGTCGCCGCCGGCGCGCTCTGCTACTACGTCGCCGCGCGGATCCTCGATGCGCGTCAGGCGAAGAGGAAGGCGGATGCCGGTGGGCCCTCGCTCGCGATCGGAGCGCTGCTCGACGGCATCCCGGAGCAGCTCGTGCTGGGCATCGGACTGGCGTCGGGCGAGGGCGTTGGTGTCGCCCTCGTCGTCGCCATCCTGGTTTCGAACCTCCCCGAGTCGATCGGCTCGGCGTCCGACCTGATGGCCGGCGGCATGCGGCGCAGCCGTGTGGTGCTGCTCTGGGCGGGTGTCGCCGTGCTCTGCGCGCTCGCGACGGTGGGCGGGTTCGCGCTGGCATCCGTCGTCGACGACAGCTTCCGCGCCGGAGCGAACGGCTTCGCGGCCGGAGCTCTGCTGGTCATGCTCGTCGACTCGATGGTGCCCGAGGCGCAGAAGAAGGCGACCGAGTCGACCGGGCTCGCGACGGTCATCGGATTCGCGTTCGCCGCCTGGCTCGCGCTCGCCGCCTGAGGGCTGCACGGCCGCTCAGCCCAGGCGCTCAGCCCAGGCACTCAGCCCAGGCGCTCAGCTCAGACGCTCAGCCAACCAGGAAGCCTGGCGCTGCCACTGCACGCCGAGCCCGCCCTCGTGCTGGTTGAACGGGTACTCCACGACCTCGGCGCCGCCACGGTGCCGATTGGCTGCGGCGTACACAGTCGACGGCGGGCAGACCGCGTCCATCAGGGCGACCGAGTACAGCGCGGGCGCCTCGGCCCGAGCGGCGAAGTTCACCCCGTCGAAGTACGACAGGGTCTCGAAGGTCTGCGCCACGGCATCCCGATGCACCGAGAGATAGCGCACGATCTCCTGGTAGGGATCGCTGTCGGTCAAGCCGACGGCGCGCTCGAAGTGGCACAGGAACGGCACATCGGGCATCACGCCCACGAGTCCGTCGCTGAGTCCGGCGACGGCGATCGCGATGCCGCCACCCTGGCTGCCGCCGGTGACCGCGATGCGATCGGCATCCACCTCGGGCAGGGCGCGCACCGCGTCGAGCAGCAGCACCGCATCGGTGAACACGCGTCTGTAGTAGTACTGCTCGGGGTCGTCGATGCCGCGGGTCATGAAGCCGGGCGCCGACGCGCCCGTGCCGTGCGGATCGGGGGTCGAGCCGCCGGTTCCCCATCCGCTGCCCTGACCGCGGGTGTCCATGAACACCCAGGCGTAGCCGGATGCCGCCCAGCCGAGGCGCTCGTGCGGGAGTCCGCGCCCGCCGCCGTAGCCGTTGTACTCGACGACCGTGGGCAGGGGTCCGGCCGCCCCGGAGGGGACGACGAGCCAGCCGCGCACGCGGTCGCCGCCGAATCCGCTGAATGACAGGTCGTACACGTCGACGAGCGTCAGCGGCGTCTCGATGCGGGTGCGCTCGGCGGGTGCGGCCAGCCGGCGCGATGACTCGAGCGTGCGCTGCCAGAACCCGTCGAAGTCGGCGGGCTCGGCGACAGTGGGCCGGTAGGTGCGCAGCTCGGCGGGGGAGAGGTCGAAGCGAGGCATGATGATCAGCCTGCCGCGATGAACAGCTGTCCGGCGCCGGTGATCCGCACGGCGGCGGCGTGCGAGATCAGCGCCGCACGACCGCGCGGCATCGCGATGCGCTCGTCGCCGGATGCCAGCTCGAACTCGCCGTCGGTCGCGAGCGCGATCGCCGGACCGGCGAGCGCGAGCTCGCCGTCGGACTGCACCGCAAACAGCTCGAACCCGGGATCGTCGGGCGTGCCGCGCCCTGCGGGCCGGAAGACGCGGATGCCGTCGGACACGACCTCGGGCACCAGACGTGCGTCTCCGCCCTCGTGCGCGTCGAGCACCCGGTCGAGTTCGGTCGTGTCGATGTGCTTGCCGGTGAGGCCGCCGCGCATCACGTTGTCGCTCGGGCCCATCAGCTCGATGCCCGAACCGCGCAGGTACGCGTGGATGTTGCCGGCGGGCAGCCACAGCGCCTCGCCGGCACGCAGGGTGAGGTGCTGCAGCATGAGCGCGCCGAGGATGCCCGGGTCGGCGGGGTGCGCCTCGGCGATGCGCGCGAGGAGGGCGAAGCGGGAATCGCGCCCGGCGACCTCCGTCACGGCGCTCACCAGCGCGGGCAGGCTGTCGTCTCCCGACAGCAGCCACAGGAACGCGGAGCGGATGCCGTCGGCCCCGGTCAGGTGCTGCCGCCATGTCGCCAATGCGCCCGACGCGTCGGAATCGCCGTCGATCTGATCGGCCAGCACACCCAGGTCGGCCTGCACGTCGGCGGCGGAGCGGAAGCCGCACAGCGCCTCGAACCCGTCGTGCAGCGCGACGATCAGCTCGGGCTTCGCGTGCGGATCGCGGTAGGTGCGGTGCGGCGCGTCGAGCGGGATGCCCAGGGTGTTCTCCCGGGCGAAGCCCTCCTCGGCCTGCGTGGTGCTCGGATGCGCCTGCAGCGACAGCGGCTCTGCCGCGCACAGCACCTTCAGCAGGAACGGCAGGGTCGCACCGGTCTCGCGCTCCCACGCGTCGAGCGTCGCCCAGGGAGCATCGCCCGTGATGCGGCTCGGAGCCGAGGGGTGCGCCCCGAGCCACAGCTCGGCCTCCTTGCGCCCGGTCGGAGCGGTGCCGCGCACGTGCGCGACGCCGTCGACGAGCCCCCAGGCGTAGTCGCGGGGCGTGTTGTCGATCTCGTGGAAGAGAGCGGTCGTCATGATGCGGCTCCGATCAGGTGGTCAGACGGCGGGCTCAGCGGGTGCGCTCGGCGAATCAGGTGGTCAGACGGCGGGCTCAGCGGGTGCGCTCGGCGAACCGCTCGTGCAGTGGATGCCCGGGGCCGAGATCCGCGAGGGCGACCGCGCCGTCGAGGCCCGTTCCGGCCGGCGGCACGAAGCGGGCATCCGGACGCTCGGCGCGCACGGCGGCCTCGAACGCCGAGCGGATGATGTCGGCGCCGAACACACCGCCGATGGCCCCGACGGCGGCGTCGGCGGGTGCATCGGTGACGCGCAGCGCGGCAAGCGCCGACGCCGCGAGCTCTGTGGCGGCGTCGCGGCAGATGCGGGTCGCGACCTCGTCTCCGGATGCCGCGTGCCGAGCGGTCGGTGCCGCGAACGATGCCACCGTGCGCACGCGGTCCTCAGCGGACTGCAGGGCGACGTACGCGGTCTCGAGATCGGGCCAGCGCTCCTGCACGACCGGGGTCAGCGCCGTGGCGGGGCCGCGTCCGTCGAAGGCGCGCATCACCGCATCCAGTGCCGCGCGGCCGATCCAGAAGCCGCTGCCCGCATCGCCCATGAGGTGGCCCCAGCCGTCGACGCGGGTCGAGTGCTCGGGTCCGACGCCGAGCGTCACCACCCCAGTGCCCGCCGCGACCACGGCGCCCTGCTGGTCGCCCAGCACACCGAGGAACGAGGTGACCGAGTCGTGGGTCACCACGATGCGCTGCACACCGGCGAGATCGGGGTGCTGCATCAGGGCATCCGCCTCGTCGTCGGCGGAGGTGAGGCCCGAGACACCGAAGGTCACCGTGTGCGGAGCCTGCCGCGCGACCCGCGTGACCTCGGCGACGACGCTCGTCAGCTGCGTCAGCAGCGGCCGGTCGGTGAGCACACCCGGGAACAGCCATTCCTGAGCGGTGCCGTCCGGGGCGACCAGGCGGGTCTTGATGCCCGTCTGGCCGGCGTCGATGGCGAGAAGCGTGTGCTCGGGCAAGTGGACTCCCTGATCGATCGACGGTCGCGCCGCGCGACCAGAAGCCAGCGTAGAACACCGGCCGTGCGTGCGACGGCGCAGATGTCAAGCCCTGTTCACCGGGGCCGCGCTCGGGGTGTACTGGGGGCTCACTCGCCCCCAGCGAAGGAGACACCGTGACGTCCCTATGGCTCGACGACCAGCGTGAGCGCATCCCCACCGACACCTTCGAGCCTGACGCCCGCTACGACGCGGTGGTCGCCGGGGCAGGTCTGACCGGATTGACCACCGCGCTGCTGCTGGCGCGCGCGGGCCTGTCGGTGGCGGTTCTCGAGGCCCGCTTCGTCGGTGCCGCGGCGACCGGCAACACGACCGCGAAGCTCAGCCTGCTGCAGGGCGGTGTGCTCTCGGGCATCCGCTCGCGCGGATCGGACCGCGTGCTCAAGGCGTACGTCGAGGGCAACCTCGAGGGGCAGCAGTGGATGCTGCGCTATCTCGGCGAGCACGGCGTCGCCGTCGACCGCCGCGATGCCTTCACCTACGCGGGCACCGAAGACGGTGCGCGTTCGATCGAGGAGGAGTACGAGGCGTGCCTGGCGGCGGGACTCGACGTCGAGCGGGTGAGCGAGCTCGAGCTGCCGTTCCGCGTGCACGGGGCGATCCGGCTGCGCGAACAGGCCCAGTTCGACCCGATGGACGTGCTGCGCGCGCTCGCCGCGGATCTGCGGGAGCGCGGCGGGGTGATCGTCGAGGGCGTGCGCGTGAAGGACGTCGACACCGGTGAGCCGAGCCGGGTGATCACCTCGGTCGGCGACGTGCACGCCGGCACCGTCGTGCTCGCCACGGGGGTGCCGATCCTCGATCGTGGTCTGTACTTCGCCAAACTCAAGGCCAACCGCTCGTACGCGCAGGCGTACCGGATGCCCGATGCCGCCCGCATCCCGCAGGGGATGTACCTCTCGATCGACGCGCCGACCAGGTCGCTGCGCACTGCCGCGCACGACGGCGAGCAGCTGCTGCTGGTGGGCGGCAACGACCACGACGTGGGTCGCGCCGACGACACGCAGGCGCTCGTCGACGACCTCGAGCGGTGGACGCATCAGCACTTCCCCGGCGCCGAGCGCACCCACGCCTGGGCGGCGCAGGACTACCAGTCGCTGAACATGGTGCCGTTCGTGGGCTGGATGCCGCGCACCGGCAAGCACGTCAAGATCGCCACCGGCTACAACAAGTGGGGCATGACGAACGCCGTCGCGGCGGCGCTCAGCATCGCCGCCGAGGTGCTCGACGGGAACATCCCGTGGGCGCAGACGCTGCACCACCGCATCACCACCCCGAAGGATCTCGTGCAGGGTGCGGTCGCGGGTGCGGAGGTGGCGCGGGACGCCACGACGGGATGGATCTCGGCCGAACGGCATCCGGTGCCCGACACGCCACCCGCAGAGGGCGAGGGCGTCGTGGGCAGCGCCGACATGAAGCCGGTCGCGGTCTCGACCGTCGACGGCGTCACGTGCCGGCTGTCGGCGGTGTGCACGCACCTCGGCGGCATCGTCACCTGGAACAGCGCCGAGCGCTCGTGGGACTGCCCGCTGCACGGCTCGCGCTTCGCGGCCGACGGCACCCTGCTCGAGGGTCCTGCGGTCGAGGACCTCAAGCCGGTCGACGAGCCCGAGCTGCCCGGCGACGAGCACGTGCCGGTGGACGACGTCGACTGACACTCGTCGTCAGAACCCCGGGTAGTCCTGCATTCGCTGCTCGAACTCGGCGCGGTCGGCCTCGGGCAGCACCCGGCGCGCGAAGACGACGAGCTGGATGCCCTCGAGCGGCTCGCCCGTCTGCTTCGCGATCGCCTCGCGCTGGGTGCGGAACTCGCCGGTCGGGTCGTTGGAGAGGTCGTAGGCGTACGCGTAGAAGCGCATCGGCCCCGGGTAGCTGTCGCCGTAGTACTCCCAGGTGTGCTGGCGGGATGGCTCGGTGGAGCCGTACAGCTTCGCGACCATATCCGGCGATATGCCGGTGTCGATCTCGTTCAGCGGGTACAGGTCGCTGAGACCGCGCTCGAGAAGCACCTCGCCGATCGCCTGCATGACCTGCCGCTTGCGCGCGTCGTCCTGCACGGGCTGCTCGGTCGTCCACACCGTCGACGTGTAGCGGCGCAGCATCGACTCGCCGCCGTACCCGTTGCGCTCGGGGCTCACGTCGACCGTGCCGCTCTGCACCCACGTGTAGCCGTAGCGATCGCTCAGCCGGGCGCGGATCGCGGTCATCAGAGCGTTACCCTCGGCCTGCACCTCGTCGAGAGACGGTCCGTTCAGGGCCTCGTCGGGCGAGTAGTCCTTCACGCCGGGATACGCCTCCTCGTGCCGCTGCTGCTCGGACTTCGCGCCGCCGTACGCCTGGGTCGCCGAGGAGTACAGGGCGCCCACGGCCCCGACGGTCGCGACGTTGCAGACGAGCGAGACGGCCAGGGCGATCGCCCCCAGCATCCTGCCGCGTCGGGTGAGCAGCGCCGCGACGATCACGCCGATGATCGCCAGCTGCAGCACGAGCAGCGTCACGCCGTAGAGCGCGTCGGTGCCGCCGGCGAGCATGAGCAGCAGCAGGATCACGGCGAAGATCGCCGTCGATGTGATGGCGGCGAGTCCGATCCCGTTGACGCCCGGCTTCCGCACGGCCGCCGGGTCGGTGTACGTGACTGCGGATGCCGGAAGCAAGCCGGCCGCGGCATCCAGCCCTCCCCGCGCTCGGGCGGCTCCCGCGTAGCCGCCGGTCGGCGGAAGAGGCGGCGCCCCCTCCGAGCCGCCGACGTATCTGCTGCGCTGACGATCTACCACGGCCTGTCCGTTCCCCCGCCGGTGCCCTCGTCGCCCTGCCCGCCGCCGAGCTGCTCCTCGCGCTCCTGCGCGCCCTGGTTCAGGCGATCTTCGATGTCGTCGAGCTTGTCGTGTGGCGTCTGCGGCTGCTCGGACTGGTCGGGCTGCTGCGGCTGATCGGGCGGCTGCTGGCTCTGGCGCTGCTTCTCCTGCTGGCGCTGCTGGTTCTCGTCGAGCGTGTCGCTCATGTCGCGATTCGGCTGCGGCGACTGCTGTTGAGCCTCGTCGCTGCGGCACTCCTCGGGCGTCTCGACGGTGATCTCGAGGGCTTCGCCGTACAGCTCGGCGGCCTTCGCGGCGTCGCCGTCGGCCTGCGCCGCGTCGCCCTGCCGCTCGATCACCAGCGACAGGTTGATCATCACCGGGCAGACCTGCAGTCCCTGGGCGAGCGGAAGCGCGCGCTCGAGTTCGGAACGCGAGGCGGCGAGTTCGTCGGCCCCGGCGAGGGCGGTGCCGATGTTGTACGGCGCGGCGAACGGCTCGAACCAGTTGGCGACGTCCTGCCCCCGGGCGGCCGACTCCGACTCGGCGTACGCTCCTGAGACGAACGAGCTGATCGATGCGTGCGCGAAGGCGTACATGCTGAGCAGCTTCACGACGAGCAGCAGCGCGGCGAGCGTGAGCGGCAGGGTCGCGATCGCGACCCTGCGACGGATGCGGCGGCGGCGTCGGTTGACGGCCAGAAGCCCCGCAGCGGCATCGGCGTGAGTGCTCATGCGGCGTCTCCGCTCTGCCGGGGTCGGGCCAGGCCGCGCAGTCGCACGACCGATGCGGTCGCGAGCGCGACCTCGACGGCGAGCAGCACGATCAGCGCCAGCGCGGCGATCCAGTACAGCTCGATGACGTTGCCGACCTCGCCCGAGGCGGCGTAGTCGGTGGTGCTCGTCGGCGCCTCGGGCAGCTCGATCCCGGCATCCGCCGTCCGCGCCTGGTACTCGACGCCCAGCTGCTCCGACACCTTTCGCAGGTTGTCCTCGTCGATCACAGACAGCGCGGGCTGCCCCTGGTACTCGATGTAGTCGCCGCCCTCGGTGCCCTGGCCGGTGGTCTTCCTCATCGGGCCGCCCTCGGTCGTGCCGTAGCCGAGCACCGCGCCGCCGTCGACGTACTTGGCGCTCGAGGCGAACGACTCCGGCTCGCTCGACGCGGTCTGCTCGCCGTCGCCGAGATAGAACACCATTCGGCTGCGCTCGGGCGACGCCTTCGCCGCCGCGGAGAGCGTGTCGGCCAGCATCCGATTCGCGATGCCGATCGACGACCCGCGCGACTGGTCGGTCACCTCGGGTCGCATCACGTCGAGTGACGACATGAGCGCGGTGGCGTCGGTGGTCAGCGGCAGCCGAAGCTGCGCCGCCGCGTCGAAGCTGATCAGCGCGAATCGCGCCCCCGGGTACTCGTCGACGATCGCCTGCACGTCGGTGCGGACGCCGTCGATGCGGGGGCGGTTGCCCGCCCAGTCCTCGGCGACGATGCTCGCCGTCGTGTCGACGACGATCACGACGTCGGTGTCGGTCGCGAGGGTCTGCGAGGTGCCCCCGGGGATGCCCGGCCGCAGCAGCATGACGAACACGACGACGATCATCCCCAGACGCAGCACCCAGCGCCCCCGGTGGGGCTCGATCACGAGCGACCGGACGACGAAGAACGCCGGCACAGCGCAGAGCAGGGCGAGCAGGATCGGATGCAGGACGGGCTGGAGGATCATGCGCGCCTCCCTCCGGCATCCCGGACGAGGATCAGCAGCACGACGAAGCCGAGCACGGCGATGAGCATCAGCGCGATCGACAGATCGGGGCTGTCGACCAGGATCACCTGCGCCTGCCCCTTCAGCGTCGTCGCCTCCTGCTTCTGGATCTCGGCGATGATGTCACCCACCGTGGTCGTCGCGCGCAGCGCGTACGACTGCCCGCCGGTGAGCGCCGCGGCGTCGGCCAGCTGCGCGCTGACCTGGGCGTCCTTGCCCTGCACCGGGTTGACAGCGAACACCCGCACCTGCTGCGCCTTCGCGTACTGGGCCGCCTCTTCGATGGTGAGGATCGAGGCGCCGGCCAGTTCATTGTCGGTCGCGAGGATCACCGAGCGGCTGCGCTCATCGTCCTGATGGTCGAAGCGCATCGTGCACGCGGCGAGGCCGTCGCCGATCAGCGAGGCGCCGGGGCCGTTGAGCGTGCCGACCCAGTGCTCGGGGGTCTCGTCGGCGTAGTCGAAGCTGCTGCGCACGCTGCGCAGCTGCTCCTTCACGAACGCATAGTCGTCGGTGAGGGGGAACACCTGAACGGGCGAGCTGTTGAAGATCGTCAGCCCGATCCGCTCGCCCTCGAACCCCTCGAGCAGCTTCTCGAAGACACTGAGCACCTCGACGTCGACATCCGACATCGAGCCGGACACGTCGAGGCACAGCATGATGTCGCGACTCGCGTTCACGGGCTGCACGGTCTTCGGCGCCATCGGACGGGCGGCGACGACGCCGCCGAGCAGCACGGCGATCGCGCCCAGCGCGACGATGCCCGACAGCAGCGTCATGCGTCGCCGCACGGCGGCGCGGAACGACGGCAGTGCGCGCAGGCGCTCTGCGCGCGAGACGAGGGCGGCGGGTGCGGTGTCGGAGCGTCGCCTTGACCGGATGCCGGCGACAGCGCCAATCACGACGGCGGCGATCAGCACGCCGAGGGCGACGAGCAGCATCCACCAGGTGTTCAGTGTCACGTCGTCACCCCTCAGTGCCAGCTCGTGACGACGGCGCGCGCGGCTTCGGCGCCGTAGACCGGATCGATGGCGGGACCGCGCTGGAAGATGCTCGGGTAGTAGTGCCGGCGGATCGCGTCGATGAGCACGGGATCGACGCCGCGGGCGATCAGGTCGTCGAGAGAGAGCACCGGGGCTTCGAGACCGGAGTACTCGTTGACGAAGGCGCGCACCGTGCGGCTGAGCTCGAGATTCGCCTGTCGCGGCGGCATATTCCCGGAACGGTATGCATCTTCGATGCGCTGCACGTCAGCCAGGTACTCGCCGCGCAGCTGATCGAGCACCGCCGCTGTGGGCGGCACGGATGCAGGCTCGCCGGGCAGCGTTATGCTCTGCTTCGGTCTGGTCAGCGCGAGCAGCAGCCAGGCGCCGCCGGCGAGCAGCAGCAGGATGCCGATCGCCAGCACGAGCCAGCCCCAGCCGTACTGGGCGGGTGGGTAGAGCTCATCAGGAGCGGGCATGCGACCTCCTGTTGAGCATCGCGAGCAGCGTCGAGACCGCGGTGCTCTGCGCGCCGAACTCGGCGTGCGTGATCTCGAGGCGCCGCAGCGTCGCATCGCGCGCGGCGGTGCGCGCCGCCTCATCGGTGGCGAGCTCTGCCATCACCTCGGCGTCGCCGTGCACGAAGTCGGGGATCGCCCAGCCGCTGTCGACATCACGCCGGTGGGTGCCACCGCTGCCAGGGCGGATGACGGGATCCGCGTCGCGCACCGTCAGCCAGAGCACATCGTGCTGCACCGCGAGCCTGCGCAGCAGCCCCTCGGTGTCGGGCGTCAGCGGCGCCTCGTCGGTCACGAGCACGACGATCATGCGCCGTGCGATGTTCCGCGCGGTGTAGCGCAGCAGGGCATCCCGATCCCCCGCCGCCGTGCTCGAGTCGATGGCCGCGCTGATCGTGCGCAGCGCATGCTCGAGCGCGCCCTCGCTGCTGCCGGTCGCCAGTCGTCGCACGCGGGCGCTGTCACCGTAGACGACCGAGAAGTCATCGCCGTGGCGCACGGTGAGGAAGCCGAGGGCACCGGTCAGCAGCACCGCGAGGTCGCGCTTGCCGCGCTCGTCTTCGGCGAGGGCGCGCATGCCGCGTCCGGTGTCGACGACGAACAGCACGGTGTGCTTGCGGGTGGCCTTCGTGCGCTTGATCAGCGGCTCGCCGTGCCGGGCGGTGGCGCGCCAGTCGATGTCGCGCACCTGATCGCCGAACTCGTAGGGGCGCAGGTCTTCGAAGTCGAGGCTGCGCCCGCGCAGCAGCGACGCGTACGCGCCGTCGAGCGCGTGCATCGACTTCTGCGACGAGCGGATGAAGAGCTTCGCTCTCACCTGCGTGATCAGACTCGCCATGACTGGGTCCCTGAGCTTGTCGAAGGGCTACGGGGTCGGCACCGACGCGAAGATCTGGTCGATGATGTCTTCGCTGCGCACACCCTCGGCATCCGCCTCGAAGGTCAGCAGCACGCGGTGCCGCAGCACGAGGTGCCGCAGCGACCGGACGTCTTCCGGCAGCACGTGCGAGCGGCCGTTCAGCAGCGCCAGGGCGCGCGACGCCTGCAGAAAGGCGATGCTCGCGCGCGGACTCGCACCGTACTTGATGAAACGCGCCCGCTCCTCGCCGATGTAGGGCGCGGGATTGCGGGTGACGTAGGCGATCTGCACGATGTAGTTGCGGATCGCGGGGTCGATGTAGACCCGCGAGGCGATGTCCTGCAGGTCGTGCACGTCGTCGAGGGTGATCGCCCCTGCGACGTGGCGGTCGGGATCGAGAGCACCCGAGTCGATGCGGTTGAGGATCTCGAACTCCTCGGCAGGGCTCGGGTACTCGACGATCGCCTTGAGCAGGAAGCGGTCCATCTGCGCCTCGGGCAGCTCGTAGGTGCCCTCCTGCTCGATGGGGTTCTGCGTGGCGATGACCAGGAACGGGCGCGGCAGCGGATGCACCTCGCCGCCGATCGTGGTCTGCCGCTCCTGCATCGCCTCGAGCATCGCCGACTGCGTCTTCGCGCTCGAGCGGTTGATCTCGTCGAGCAGCACGAAATTGGCATGCACGGGCCCCAGGACCGTACGGAAGCTGCCGGTCGCCGCGTCGTAGATCTGGCTGCCGGTGATGTCGCTCGGCAGCAGGTCGGGAGTGCACTGGATGCGCTTGAAGCCGGCCTTCACGGTGTCGGCCAGGGTGCTCGCCGCGGTCGTCTTCGCGAGACCCGGCACCGATTCGAGCAGGATGTGCCCTCCGGCGATGAGCGCGATGAGCAGGCTGGCGCGCAGGCTGTCCTGCCCGACCATCTTGGTGGCGTAGGAGTCGGAGACGACCTTGAGGGTGCGCTGCGCGCGAGCGAGGTCCTCGGGGCTCGCCGGCGCCGACGAAGGGGATCCGGGACTCGGGAACTCAGACATCTCTCACTCCTCGTGCGCGACGGGCGCTCGTCGACGACCGAGAACCCCCGGTACAGGGTAACCGCCCAGCCGACGCGCGAGCCGGAGGGCGGCATCGTGCAGGTGCTGTCGCACGCGATCGGCACCGATCCCTCGCGCATGGGCGACGAGCCGGGCTTCGACGTCACGGTCGAGGACCGCCCGCTGCACGCCGGCTTCGGCGGCGGCATCCACCAGTGCCTAGGCCATTTCGTCGCCCGAACCGACATGTCGGTCGCGCTTCCGCTGCTCGCGCAGCGGATGCCGGATGCCGTGCCCGACGAGTGGCTTCCCGTCTCGGGGGACACCGGTCCGATGCGGTTCCCGATCCGGTTCACTCCGGCCGGCTGAGGGGCGAGGGGCGTCGCAGGGCCCCCGCGGGTTCGTGCCGATGCACCGGGGGCCGTCGCAGGCCCTCCGATAGGATGGTCACGCCCGATCAGGGCCAGCTCATCTGCCGGTGCAAACCCGGCGAAAGCGTGCAGCACCAGGGGGTACACGCATGCCAGGAATCGTGATCGTCGGCGTCCAGTGGGGCGATGAGGGCAAGGGCAAGGCCACCGACCTGCTCGGCGAGCGCACCGACTGGGTCGTCAAGTTCAACGGCGGCAACAACGCCGGCCACACCGTCGTCATCGGCGACGAGAAGTACGCCCTGCACCTGCTGCCCTCGGGCATCCTGAGCCCCGGCGTCAACCCCGTCATCGGCAACGGCGTCGTCGTAGACCTCGCCGTGCTGTTCCAGGAGCTCGACGCGCTGCAGGCCCGCGGCGTCGACACCTCGCGGCTCAAGGTCAGTGCAAACGCGCACATCATCACCGCGTACCACCGCACCCTCGACAAGGTCACCGAGCGCTTCCTCGGCAAGCGCCGTATCGGCACGACCGGCCGCGGCATCGGCCCGGCGTACGCCGACAAGATCAACCGCGTCGGCATCCGCGTGCAGGACCTCTTCGACGAGAACATCCTGCGCCAGAAGGTCGAGGGCGCCCTCGACCAGAAGAACCACCTGCTGGTGAAGGTGTTCAACCGTCGCTCGATCACGGTCGACGAGATCGTCGACGACCTGCTGTCGTACACCGAGCGGCTGCGTCCGCTCGTCGCCGACACCGGGCACCTGGTCGACGAGGCCCTGAACCGCGGCGAGGTCGTCGTCTTCGAGGCCGGCCAGGCGACCATGCTCGACGTCGATCACGGCACGTACCCCTTCGTGACCTCGTCGACCGCGACGGCCGCGGGAGCGGCATCCGGATCGGGCGTCGGGCCCAACCGACTCGACCGCATCGTCGGCATCGTCAAGGCGTACACCACCCGCGTCGGCTCGGGCCCGTTCCCCACCGAGCTGGAAGACGAGATGGGCGAGTGGCTGCGCAAGACCGGGTTCGAGTACGGCACGACCACCGGTCGTGACCGCCGCACCGGCTGGTACGACGCCCCCATCACCCGCTACGCGACGCGGGTGAACGGCATCACCGACCTGGTGCTCACCAAGCTCGACGTGCTCACCGGTCTCGAGCAGATCCCCGTCTGCGTCGCCTACGACGTCGACGGCACGCGCTTCGACGAGGTGCCGGTCAACCAGACCGACTTCCACCACGCGAAGCCGATCTACGAGTACTTCCCAGGCTGGAGCGAGGACATCTCGAAGGCGCGCACCTTCGACGACCTGCCGCAGAGTGCGAAGGATTACGTGCTCACCCTCGAGCGGATGAGCAACACCCGCATCTCGGTGATCGGCGTGGGCCCCGCCCGCGACCAGGTCATCGTGCGCCACGACCTGATCGACTGAGCTCCGGGGCGGAACCGTGCGCACAGTTGTCGGCTGGCTGAACGGATGTCGGTCGATCCGCCAGGTCTCAGCCGACATCCGTTCAGACCGCCGACATCCGTGCGAGAAAGGCGAGGGGGCGGAGGCAGCATGACGCGGTTCTGGGTGGGCGGATACGGCGCCGACATGGACGGGGATGCCGAGGGCATCGGGTTCCTGTCTGTCGGCGGCGGCGGGCCGTCGACGCTGCGGCTTCGCGGCACGGCCGCGCCGGCGGCATCCCCGTCGTGGCTGGCCGCGCATCCGACACTCGACGTCGTCTACGCGGCGCTCGAGGGCGACGGCGCGGTGCAGGCGTTCGCGCGCGCCGGCGAGGCGGCGCTGCGTCCGCTCGGCGAACCGGTGCGCGCCGGCGACGGCGTCTGCCATCTCGCGGTCTCGCCCGGCGGACGGATGCTGATCGCCAGCTGCTACGGCGACGGGCGGGTCGTGCGCTTCGGCATCGCCGACGACGGCGGCCTCGTGCCTGCGGGCGTCGACAAGGCCGCCGCCCTCCGCGCCGCCCTCTTCGGCGCCGGCGGTGGCGGTTCGGTGGGCGGCGGTTCGGCGGGCGACGTCGCGCCTGGTGAGCGTTACATTCCGGGGGCCGACACGCCAGATGTCGGACCGGATGCCCGGAACGGTCCGACATCTGGAGTGTCGGCCCCCTATTCGCAACACGCCCGTGACCCGTACCCGACTCCGGCAGGGGAGGAGCCGCGCGTGTCGCACGCCCACGCGGCGGTGTTCCTGCCCGACGGGCGCATCGCGACCACCGACCTCGGGTTCGACCTGGTGCGCATCTGGCGCCCTTCCGGACAGGTGCTCGCGCTCGATCACGAGGTCGTGCTTCCGCGCGGCACCGGCCCCCGCCACATGGTGATGCATCCCAGCGGGCACCTGCACGTGGTCACCGAGTACTCGTGCGAGGTGTTCACCCTGGCATCCGCCCGCGACGGAGTCTGGGGACTCGTCTCGGCGACCACCGCATCGCCGATCGCCCAGGTCGGGGTCGACTTCCCCGCCGAGCTTGCGGTCTCGCGCGATGGCGACACCCTCTACACCGCGCTGCGCGGCAGCAACACCCTCGCAGCTCTCCGCGTGCGCGCGGGCGGCGATGCCCTCGAGCCGCTCGCCCTCGCCGATTCCGGGGTCGACTGGCCACGCCACCACCTCGTCTACGACGGCACGCTGCTCGTGGCGGGGCAGCGCTCGGGCACGGTCAGCGTCGTCGATCTGGATGAGCGCACCGGCGCTCCGCGCGATGTGCGCCACGTGGCCGAGGCTTCGTCCCCGACGGTCATCCTCCCGGCACGCTGAGCCGGTCGGGCCGGGCCCGAAGACGCGGAACGACCGCGGATGCACCGACCGCACGGGATCAGCCCGTGTCAACCCCCGGCGGCGAAGCCGCGCAGTCGGCGAGACTGACCGGATGAGCGACGAATACGACGTCATCGTGCTGGGCGCGGGCCCCGTCGGCGAGAACGTGGCCGACCGGGTTGTGCAGGGCGGGCTCACCGCCGTCATCGTCGAGAGCGAGCTCGTCGGTGGCGAGTGCTCGTACTGGGCGTGCACCCCGTCGAAGGCGCTGCTGCGGCCCATGCAGGCCCTGCGCGCGGCCCAGCACGTGCGCGGCGTCGACGGGGGCGACATCACGCCCGCCGAGGTTCTGGCCCGACGCGACGACTTCGTCGCCCACTGGTCGGACGACGGTCAGGTGGAGTGGCTGCACAGCGCCGGCATCGACCTGGTGCGCGGGCACGGCCGGCTCACGGCCGAGCGCGAGGTCACCGTCACGGCTGACGACGGCGCCGAGCGGGTGCTGCGCGCCCGGCATGCGGTCGCGATCGCGACCGGGTCGGATGCGACGATCCCGGGCATCCCGGGCCTCGCCGAAGCGAGCCCGTGGACCAGCCGAGAGGCGACCGGCGCCGAGCACGTGCCCGACTCGCTCGCGGTGATCGGCGGCGGCGTCGTCGGGGTCGAGATGGCGACCGCGTACGCCGGTCTCGGGGCAGCGGTGACGCTCATCGCCCGGCACGGCCTGCTCGAGCGGATGGAGCCGTTCGCCGGCGAACAGGTCGCCGCGGGGCTGCGCGGACTGGGCGTGGACGTGCGGCTGAACACGCAGACCACCGCCGTGCGCCGCGCCGCGGACGCCGTGACCCTGACCCTCGACGACGGTGACGAGGTGACCGCAGCCGAGGTGCTGGTGGCGACGGGTCGCGCACCGCGCAGCGCCGACATCGGGCTCGAGGTCGCGGGCCTGCAGCCGGGGCGCCCGATCGAGGTCGACGACACGATGCGCGTGCCGGGGAGCGACTGGCTGTACGCCGTGGGCGACGTCAACGGCCGGGCGCTGATGACGCATCAGGGCAAGTACCAGGCGCGCGCCGCCGGCGACGTGATCGCCGCCCGCTCGCGCGGCGAGGTGGTCGCTGACGACCCGTGGGGTCGTCATGCGGCGACCGCCGACCACGCGGCGGTGCCGCAGGTCGTCTTCAGCGAACCCGAGGTCGCCTCGGTCGGGATGACCGCGGATGCCGCGCGCCGGGCCGGCCGCGAGATCGAGGTCGTCGATTACGACCTCGGCGCGGTGTCGGGAGCCACTCTGCACGCCGACGACTATCGCGGCACAGCGCGCATGGTGATCGACGCCGAGCGCGAGGTCGTCGTCGGCGCGACCTTCGTCGGCGATGACGTCGCCGAGATGCTGCAGGCGGCGACCATCGCCGTGGTCGCGGAGGTGCCGATCAGCCGGCTCTGGCACGCAGTGCCCGCCTATCCGACGATGAGCGAGGTCTGGCTGCGGTTGCTCGAGGAGTACGGCAGGCAGTCGGCATGAGCGCGCGACCGCGTGACGATGCGCGGGCAATCCGCCCGCGCATCGACTCCGAACCGGGATGGTGGGCCCGCAGCGATTCCGGCGATATGTCGGCGATGTCGCCTACGCTCGAAACGACGCCAGGAGGTACGTGCATGAGAGCTGTCCCCGCAGGAGCCGTGAGCCGATGATCGAGTTCCGGTCGGTCACCAAGACGTTCCCCGACGGCACGCACGCCGTCGATGACTTCAGCCTGGTCATCCCCTCGCGCAAGACCACCGTCTTCGTCGGCTCGTCCGGCTGCGGCAAGACGACGCTGCTGCGCATGATCAACCGCATGGTCGAGCCCACGTCGGGCGAGGTCGAGATCGACGGGAAGAGCGTGCTGGGCGGTGACCCGGTCGCGCTGCGGCGCAGCATCGGCTACGTCATGCAGAACTCCGGTCTCATGCCGCACTTCACCGTGCTCGACAACGTGGCGACCGTGCTGCGCCTGACGGGCGTCTCACGTCGCGATGCGCACGTGCGGGCGCGCGAGATGCTCACCACGGTCGGTCTCGACCACTCGCTCGCCGACCGCTATCCGAGCCAGCTCTCGGGCGGTCAGCAGCAGCGGGTGGGCGTCGCGCGCGGGCTCGCCGCCGATCCGAACATCCTGCTGATGGATGAGCCGTTCGGCGCGGTCGACCCGATCGTGCGCGCCGACCTGCAGCAGGAGCTCGTCCGCCTGCAGAGCGAGCTCGACAAGACCGTCGTGTTCGTCACGCACGACATCGACGAGGCCTTCCTGCTCGGCGACCAGGTCGTCATCCTCGACCGTGGAGCGCGGATCGTGCAGGTCGGCAGCCCCAGCGAGATCATCGAGAACCCGGCGGATGCCTTCGTCGAGGCGTTCATCGGCGCCGAGCGGGGCCGACGCGCGCTGACCGTGAAGCAGACGCCGACCGGCCAGGTGGTCGTCGACTCGGAGGGGCGCACGCAGGGCCGCCTCGTCGGCACGGGGGAGCCGACCGCATGAACTGGGTGGTGGACAACCTCGGGCTCATCCTCGAGCTCACGGTGGACCACCTGCGTCAGAGCCTCATCCCGATCGTGCTGGGCTTCGTGCTGTCGTTGCCGCTCGGCTGGGTCGCCTGGCGATACCGGCTGGTGCGCGGACCCGTCATCGTGCTCACCGGTCTGCTGTACACGATCCCCTCGCTGGCGCTGCTGATCCTCATGCCGGCAGCCCTCGGGTACTCGGTGATCAGCGAGGAGAACCTGATCGCCGCGCTGACGATCTACGCCGTCGCGATCCTCGTCCGTGCGGTCGCCGACGGGCTCGACTCGGTGGATGCCGATGTGCTGCAGGCGTCGACGGCCATGGGCTACGCGGCGCCGCGGCGCTTCTTCACGGTCGAGCTGCCGCTCGCCGGACCCGTCATCCTGGCGGGCCTGCGGGTGACGGCCGTCTCGACGATCTCGCTCGCGACGGTCGGCATCCTGATCGGGGTCACCAACCTCGGCTACCTGTTCACCAACGGGCAGCAGCGCCGGCTCATCGCGGAGGTGCTCGCGGGCGTCGTGGCGGTGGTGATCATCGCCCTGGTCGTCGACGTGCTGCTGATCCTCGCGGGGCGGATGCTCATGCCGTGGACGCGGACGGCGACCCTTCGACAGGCTCAGGGACCTAGGGGGCAGGCTCAGGGACCCAGGGGTCAGGCTCAGGCGTCCAAGGGCGAGGCGAAGGCGGTCAGCGCATGAATCTGTTCGCCGACGCCTTCGCCTGGCTGTTCTCGCCTGAGCGGCTGGTCGGCACCTACGCCCTGCCCACCCTGCTCGCCCAGCACCTGATCTACACGATCATCTCGGTGGCCGTCGCCGCCGCGATCGCCCTGCCCGCCGGGTGGCTGATCGGCCACACCGGGCGGGGCCGCGAGATCGCGGTCGCCATCTCGGGCGCCGCACGCGCGATCCCCTCCTTCGGACTGCTCGTGCTGCTGGTGCTCGTGCTGGGCATCCTGCAGACTCCGCTCGCCGCCGTCATCACGTTCGTGCTGCTCGCCATACCCTCGCTGCTCGCCGGCGCGTACACCGGCCTCGAGGCCATCGACCGCCGGGTCATCGACGCCGCCCGCGCGATGGGCATGACCGAATGGCAGATCTTCACGAAAGTCGAGCTGCGACTCGGACTGCCGCTGCTCGTCGGCGGTCTGCGCTCGGCTCTGCTGCAGGTGATCGCCACTGTCACGATCGCCGCCTACGTCAACCTCGGCGGACTCGGGTGGCCCATCATCCAGGGCATCCCGCTCAGCCGTTTCGACCAGGTGCTCGGCGGCGCGATCCTCGTCGCCGTTCTCGCCCTCATCGTCGACCTGCTGATGGCGCTCGCGCAGCGAGCGGCTGTCCCTGCGGGGCTGCGCACCACGGCATCCGCCCGCCCGTCCTCTCCGTCGCGTGCTCGCCGCGCGGCATCCGTTCCCGCCTGACCCACACCGAAAGGCCCGTCATGTCCACTCACAGCAGAACCCGCGCCGCGCTCACCGCCGGTATCGCGATCGTCGCCGCCCTGTCGCTGGCCGGCTGCGCGTCCGACTCGAACCCGCTCGACAAGCCCAGCGCCGACAGCGGCGACAAGGGCGGCGACACGATCGTCGTCGGCTCGCAGGCGTACTACTCGAACGAGATCATCGCCGAGATCTACGCCCAGGGCCTGGAAGACGCCGGCTTCACCATCGATCGCAAGTTCAACATCGGCCAGCGCGACGCCTACATGCCCGAGGTCGAGTCCGGCAACATCGACGTGTTCCCCGAGTACACCGGCAACCTCCTCGAGTACCTCGACAAGGAGGCAACGGCCACCAGCCCCGACGACGTGTACGCAGCCCTGAAGGACGCACTGCCCGACGGGCTCACCGCGCTTCAGTACGCCGACGCCAGCGACCAGGACACCTACACGGTGCTGAAGTCGTTCGCCGACGAGAACGAGCTCACCTCGATCGCCGATCTGTCGAAGCTCAGCGAGCCCGCCACCATCGGAGCCGCGCCCGAGTTCGAGCAGCGCCCCTACGGGCCCGATGGCGCCAAAGAGGCATACGGCATCGACCTGAAGTTCTCGGCCACCGGTCAGGGCACCCTCGACGCGCTGCTGGCCGGCACGGTGCAGGTCGCCGACATCTACTCGGCCGACCCCGCCTTCCAGACCGAGGACGTCGTGGCGCTGAAGGACCCCGAGAACATGATCCTGGCGTCGAACGTCGTGCCGCTCGTCTCGAGCGACATCGCCGACGAGGTCAGCAAGGTCATCGACGCGATCAGCGCCGAGCTGAGCGCCGAGGACCTCGTCGCGATGAACGTGCAGAGCACGGTCGACCAGAAGTCGTCGGCCGACATCGCCAAGGCATGGCTGAAGGACAAGGGCCTGATCTGACCCTCGTCGCAGCACCGGCGCGGCCGGGTGGGTTCGCCCACCCGGCCGCGTTCGCGTTGCGGCGGATCAGACGCGCTCGTCCTGCCGCGGGATGAAGATCTGGTTCAGGATGATGAGGATGGATGCCGTGGCCGGCACTGCCACGAGCGCACCGAGCAGGCCGAGCAGAGTGCCGCCGACCAGTGCACCGAGCACGACCAGCAGGCCGGGCACCTCGAGGGTGCGGTTCATGACCTTCGGGGTGAGGACGTACGCCTCGATCTGGATGTAGATCAGGTAGACGACACCGAAGATCAGCGCGTGCACGGGGTCGGCGAGGAGCGAGACGACCGTGCCGATCGCGAGGAACAGCAGCGGGCCGATCAGCGGGATGAGCGTGATGAGGAAAGCGACGACGGCCATCAGCGGCGGGAACGGCAACCCCAGCAGCAGGTAGAGCACCAGCGCCACCATCGAGTTCGCGAACGCGAGGATGACCATGCCCTGCACATAGCCGCCGACCGACTCGGTGATCTGGCCGATGATGTCGCGGGCCTGCTGGCGCTTGCGGGCGGGGGCCAGGCGCAGCATCGAGGTGATGATGCCGGGCAGTCCCACGACGAAGTAGAGGGTGAGCACGAACACGATGACGAAGGCCGAGACGCCCTCGGCGATCGACGTGCCGACCTTCAGGGCGCCCCCGCCGAGCGCAGTGAGCGTCTTGCCGTCGGTGAGCAGCTTCTCGCCGTCGGCGAGCAGCGAGCCGATCTGATCGCCGAACTGCTTCTCGAGCAGGAGGTACAGGTCGGTGTGCACGAAGTCGTCGATGACCTTGGGCACCGACTTCACGAACGACGCGATCTGCTCGACGACGACGGGCACGATCAGCACCAGCACGAGACCGACGGCGGCGACGAGGGCGACGATGACGATGGCGACGCTGACGCCGCGCGACAGCCCGCGCCGGGTGAGCAGGCGGACGGCGGGGTTCAGGCCCAGCGCGGCGAACAGGGCGATCGCGACGTAGACGAGCACCGTCGACAGGCTGGTGAGCGCGAGCGCGAGTAGGAACGCCGACAGGCCGCCGAGCGTGAGCAGGAATCCGAGCCGAAACGGGCGATCCATGCGCGTCCACATCGAGCGTCGCGGCGTGGGTGCGTCGGCCGGCGAAGGGTGCTCCGCCGCTTCGGCGGCTGCGGCCGCGGCGTCCGCCTCGTCGGCTGCGGCGCTGGCCTCGTCGGCTGCGGCATCGGCCTGGATGGCCGCGCCCATCTCGGCGGTCTCCGCGGCGGCCGCGGCGCGGGTGGCCCTGGCCGCCGCGCGGGAGTCGTCGCGGTCGGATGCCGCGGGCGACGAGGGGTCTTCGGTGCTCATGGCGATCACTCTATGGCCGGCGCCGACCTGACCCTGCCTTCTCGGCCCGCGCTTGACTATCGTGAGAGGTGCGACGAACCCTTGGAGGATCCCATGTCCGACGAACACGCACACCACGCAGCCGAACCCGCTGAGGGCGAATACACGGATGCCGACCACGGCGAAGGCACGACGACCGGCCATCAGGCGGGGCACGCAGGCGAAGCCGAAGGGGAGTACACCGACGGCGTCTACTCCGCCGACGGCCATGAGCAGCACCTGCCGCGTCACGGCGAGGGCGCTTACACCGACGCCGACCACTCCAGCGGCCACGCGGATCGCTCCGCAGCCCATGCCGACGAGGAAGAGGGCGAGTACACCGACGGACGCTACCCCGACGACGGCGACGCAGGGCCCGCGGACCGCCGGCACAGCTGACACCGTGGATGACGCCGACGCGCGCGACGCGCGCGCTGAACTGCTGCGCCTGCGCGCCAGCATCGACAACATCGACGCCGCACTGATCTTCATGCTCGCCGAGCGGTTCCGCTGCACGCAGCAGGTCGGTCACCTGAAGGCCGAGCACGACATGCCGGCCTCCGACCCCGGGCGGGAAGAGCAGCAGACCGCGCGCCTGCGCGCGCTCGCCGAAGAGGCGCACCTCGATCCCGAGTTCGCCGAGAAGTGGTTCAACTTCGTCGTCGCCGAGGTCATCCGCCACCACACCGAGGCGGCCGAGGGCCGCTGACACTCGGCGCGGCGCCGCGGTTGGAACCAGACGGGGGATGCCGTCTTTCAGCGCGCCTCCGACCTATGCAACAATATGATCGATATCTGGTTCTAAACGTCAGAAACAAGCATTTAGGAGTCGCCATGCACACCACCGCCGGCGCGCACATGCGCGCAGAGCTCACCTCGCAGCCCGAGACCTGGGCGCGCGCAGCCGCCATGCGCGATGAGCAGGCGCTGCTCCCGGCATCCGGCGCCCGCATCGCCGTCGTCGGCTGCGGCACCTCCTGGTTCATGGCGCAGTCGTACGCCGCGCTGCGCGAGAGCGCCGGGCACGGCGAGACCGACGCGTTCACGGCATCCGAGTTCCCCTTCGGCCGCGGCTACGACGCGATCGTGGCCCTCACGCGCTCGGGCACGACCACCGAGGTGCTCGAGCTGACCGAGCGCGTGAAGGGCAAGACACCCGTCATCGCCGTCGTCGGCGACACGAGCTCGCCGCTGGTCGATATGGCCGACAGCGTGGTCGGCCTGCCCTTCGCCGATGAGCAGTCGGTCGTGCAGACCCGCTTCGCGACCACGGCGCTGGCCCTGTTCCGCGCGTCGGTCGGCGAGAGCCTCGACGCGGCGATCGCCGACGCGCAGGCCGTGCTCGACGGCACCGACGACGCCGGTCTCGCCGACGCCGAGCAGTACAGCTTCCTCGGCATGGGCTGGGCCATGGGTCTCGCCCACGAGGCCGCCCTGAAGATGCGCGAGTCGTCGCAGTCGTGGACCGAGTCGTACAGCTCGATGGAGTACCGCCACGGCCCGATCGCGATCGCAGCCCCCGGACGGATCACCTGGCAGCTCGGCTCCGCGCCCGACGGCCTGCGGGCCCAGGTCGAGGCGACCGGCGCCAGGTTCGTGCAGCACTCCATCGACCCGATGGCCGACCTCGTGCGCCTGCACCGCGTCGCCCTCGACCGCGCCGTCGCCAAGGGACTCGACCCGGATCAGCCGCGCAACCTCACCCGCTCGGTGATCCTCGACGACTGACGGCCGACGGAGGGCGCGCGCATGTCCGAGCAGAGCGACATCCCCGAGGTGGTCAGCGACGAGTCCGGTGAGCGACCCGCCGGCACCGCCTCGATCGGCGCCGGAGCGCCGGTGCTGGCCTTCGACGTGGGCGGCACCGACATCAAGTCGGCACTGTTCGACGCCGACGGCACCGCCCTCGGGCTGCGCCGCACCCCGACCCCCCGCAGCGACGACGGCGCCCCTGCCCGCCTGATCGAGCGGCTCGCCGAACTCGCCGACGAGCTGCGCGCCCAGCATCCCGACGTCGTGCCGCAGGCCGTCGGCCTGGTCGTGCCCGGCATCGTCGACGACGAGAACGGCATCGGCGTGTTCAGCAGCAACCTCGGCTGGCGGGACGCGCCGATTCGCGACCTGATGACGGCCCGATTCGGGATGCCCGTGGCCTTCGACCACGACGTGCGGATGGCCAGCTGGGCCGAGCACGTGCTGGGCGGGGCCCGCGACTATGCGAACTCGGTCGTGCTCATCATCGGCACCGGGATCGCCGGTGCGCTGCTGGTGGACGGCCGCCCGTACACGGCGGGCGGCTACGCCGGAGAGATCGGCCACTCGCCGCTCGGGGAGTGGCCGTGCCCGTGCGGAGCGCGCGGATGCCTTGAGGCGGTCGCCTCGGCCGGCGCCATCTCGCGTCGCTTCACCGAGGCCACCGGCGACGTGGTCGATGGCGCTCGCGAGGTGATCGCCCGCGCTGCCGCCGGAGACGAGACCGCTGCGTGGATCTGGAACGAGGCGCTCGACGCGCTGACGATGGCGATCGCCCAGCTCACGGCGGTGATCGCCCCGGAGGCCGTCGTCATCGGCGGCGGGCTCTCGCGCGCCGGCGGCGCGCTGTTCGACGAGCTGCGCACGCGCCTCGCCGACCGGCTCAGCTTCCACCGCATCCCGGCTCTGGTCCCGGCCGAGCTGTCGGGCAACGCCGGCATCCTCGGATCGGCGCTGCGCGCACGGCAGGTGGTGCCGGCATGATCGTCACCGTCACACCGAACCCGGCGCTCGACCTGACCTGGCACGTCGCCTCGCTCACCGTCGGCGACACGCACCGCGCGGATGCCGGGCAGGTGCGCGCCGGCGGCAAGGGTCTCAACGTCGCACGGGTCGCCCACGCGCAGGGCGCCGACACCATCGCCATGACCACCACGGGAGGCGCGACGGGCGCGGAGTTCGCCGCAGAGCTCGCGGCGTCGGGCGTGCCGCACGTGCTCGTGCCGGTCGAGGCATCCACCCGCCGCAGCGTCGCCCTCGTCGACGAGGCGCTCGGCGACACGACGGTCGTCAACGAACGCGGCGTCGCCCCCTCCGACGCCGAGTGGCAGACGCTTCGCGACGCCGTGTCCCGCGCCCTTCGCGCCGGCGGAGCCGCCGGCGCACCCGGTGCTCTCGCACCCGGTTCCCCCGCCGCCACCGCCGTCCCCGCACCCGGTGCCCCCGCCGCCCCCGCCACCGCCGTCCCGGCACCCGGTGCCCCCGCACCCGGTGCCCCCGCCGACGGTGACGAACGGGGGGCCGACACTCCAGATGTCGGACGCATCCCGCGAGAACGTCCGACATCTGGCGTGTCGGCCCCCGATCCGGATGCCTCGGATTCGGGCGCCTCGGATTCGGGTGCCGTCGATTCGGGTGCCGTCGACGCACCAGCCGCCGGCGCCGCGCGGGTGCTGGTGATCTCGGGCAGTCTGCCCCCGGGTATCCCCGACGACGCGCTGCCCGACCTGATCCGGCTGGGTCGCGAGGCAGGGGTGAGCGTGATCGCCGACACGTCCGGCCCGGCCCTGCTCGCGGCGGCGGATGCCGGGGCATCCGTCCTCAAGCCCAACGAGCACGAGCTGCGCGACGCGACCGGTCTCGACGATCCCGTCGACGGCGCGCGCGAGCTCATCCGCCGCGGCGCTCGGCTCGTGCTGCTCTCGCTCGGAGCCGCCGGGATGCTCGCGGTCACGCCCACGGCATCAGGCGATGTCTCGGTGCTGCACGCCCGGCTGGGCGCGGCGCTCGCCGGCAACCCGACCGGAGCGGGGGATGCCGCTGTCGCCGCGTGCGCCGTGCTGATGGATGCCGGCATCCGCGACCCCGCCCAGATCCTGCGTCGCGCGACCGCCTGGTCGGCGGCCGCCGTGCTGATGCCGCTCGCCGGAGAGATCCACCCCTCCTGGCCCGAGCTCGAGTCCGCACTGACCATCACCGCACGACCGGCCGGACCCGCTGCCGATCCTGCACACCACCCCGAGGAGACCCGATGACCCTTGCATCCCCACGCGACCTGATGCGGGCCGCCGCGACGGCCGGCACCGGGATCGGCGCGTTCAACGTCATCCACCTCGAGACGGCCGAGGCGCTGATCTCCGCCTCCGAACGCGCGAACCTGCCCGTCATCCTGCAGATCTCGCAGAACTGCGCCGATTATCACGGCGGGCTCGAGCCCATCGGCTGGGCGACCCTCGCGGTCGCGCGACGCGCGAGCACCCCGGTGGCCGTGCATCTCGATCACGCCGAGCGGCCCGAGCTGGTCGACGAGGCCATCGAGCTGGGCTTCGGGTCGGTGATGTTCGACGGTGGCAAGCTCGACTACGAGCAGAACGTCGAGATCACGGCCGATGTGGCCTCCCGCGCCCGCGCTGCCGGCGTCTACATCGAGGCCGAGCTCGGCGAGGTCGGCGGAAAGGACGGCGCTCACGCTCCCGGTGTGCGCACCGATCCGGGTGAGGCGCGGGCGTTCGTCGAGGCCACCGGCGTCGACTCGCTCGCCGTGGCGGTCGGCTCGTCGCACGCCATGCTCGATCGTTCGGCTTCGCTCGACATCGACCTGATCGGCCGTCTGAAGGCCGCGCTCAGCGGCATCGGTCCTTCGGGCGGCGACATCCCGCTCGTGCTGCACGGCTCTTCGGGCGTCGCCGATGAGGTGATCGTTCAGGCCGTGCGGGCCGGCATGACCAAGATCAACGTGTCGACGCACCTCAACGGCTTCTTCACGCGCGCGATCCGCGAGACCCTCGCCGCCGATGAGAAGCTCGTCGACTCGCGCAAGTACCTCTCTCCCGCTCGTGAGGCGGTCGCCGAAGAGGCTGCGCGGATGCTGCGCCTGTTCGCCCTCGAGTCCGCCTGACGGCGCGGCTCACTGACAGACTGAGTCCGACATGAAACGGGCCGCCAGACTCAGCGCCATCCTCGATCTGCTCGCAGCTCAGGGCGAGGTGAGCGTCGACGACCTCGTCGAGCGCTTCGGGGCATCGCCCGCGACCACGCGGCGCGACCTCGACAGCCTCGCCGAGCGCCGCCTGCTGACCCGCACGCACGGCGGTGCGGTGGCGCAGTCGGTCGCCTACGAGCTGCCGATCCGGTTCCGCAGCCACCACGCCACCGGTGCGAAGGAGCAGATCGCCGCGGTCGCGGCATCCCTGGTCGAGCCGGGGCAGGTCGTGGGTCTGTCCGGCGGCACCACCACCAATGCGATCGCGACGGCGCTCGCCGCGCGCGACGACCTCGCCGATCGGGGCATCACGGTCGTCACGAACGCCGTCAACATCGCCGCCCAGCTCGCCATGCGCCCGGAGTTCAAGGTCGTCGTCACGGGCGGGGTCATCCACGCCCGCAGCTTCGAGCTGGTCGGCCCGTTCGTCGAGCAGCTGCTGGGCGGCATCCGGCTCGACGTCGCGTTCATCGGCGTCAACGCCCTTTCGGCCGACGCCGGAGCCAGCACGCACGACGAGGCCGAGGCGGCGGTGAACCGCATGATGGCGCAGCGCGCCGGACGCGCCATGATCGTCGCCGACGCCTCGAAGATCGGCCGCACCGCGTTCGCCCATCTCGGCGGCCCCGACCTCTTCCCGCTCGTCATCACCGACTCCGCCGCGACCGACGAGCAGCGAGCGGCGCTGACGGATGCCGGGTTCGACGTGCGAGTCGGCTGACCGCGCGGTAATCCCACCTGACCAGCCCTGAGAAGAAGTCGCACGGGCGCGATTCCGCAATCATGCCCCTCTTCTCCCGCCCTGGCAAGGCCCGTCCCTTCCACGTCGATGCGGCCTACGGTCAGGGCATGCGAAGGTGGGCCTCTGTGTGCGCGGCGCCGCTTCGCGCTCTTCCGAGCGCGATCGGCGCACGTAGCCGAGTGCCCGATCACGAGCGGGACGGAGGCGGCAGATGAGCATCACGACGACGCCCGAGGCACTCGTGCCGGCGGAGCAGCAGGCCGCGAAGAAGCGACGGTGGTTCCGCCGCGCGCCGAAGCCGGCACGTGACCGCATCAACAAGCGCGAGGCGATCGCCGGGTACCTGTTCATCACGCCGTGGATCATCGGGTTCCTGGTGTTCACCGCCGGGGCGATGATCTACAGCCTGTACATCTCGTTCAGCAACTACAACCTCGCCACCAACAGCGCGCGCCCCGTCGGCCTCGACAACTACGCCGAGCTCTTCGACGATCCGCGAGTCATGGTGTCGCTGGGCAACACGCTCTTCTACGTCGTGATGGCGGTGCCGCTCGAGATCATCTTCGCGCTCGTGCTGGCCATGCTGCTCAACCGCGTCGGCCGCGGAGCCGGCATCTTCCGCACGCTCTACTACCTGCCCAAGATGACGCCGGCCGTCGCGACGGCTGCGGTGTTCTTCCTGCTGCTGAACGGCAACAGCGGAGTGATCAACGAGTTCCTGCGCCTGTTCGGCATCGAGGGCCCGCAGTGGCTGGTCGACCCGGCCTGGGTCAAGCCGAGCATCGTGATCATGACGCTGTGGACGGTCGCGGGCACCATGGTGATCTTCCTCGCGGCGCTGAAGAACGTGCCTACCGAGCTGTACGAGGTGGCATCCCTCGACGGCGCGGGGAGTGTGCGCAAGTTCTTCTCGATCACGCTGCCGATGATCTCGGGCGCGATGTTCTTCAACGTGATCGTGCTGTCGATCGCCGCGTTCCAGATCTTCGACCAGGCGTATCTGCTGTTCTGGCGCGATCAGAGCAACTCCTCGCCCGAGGCGTCGCTGTTCTACGCGATCTACCTGTTCCAGCAGGCTTTCCGGCAGTTCAACTTCGGGTTCGCGGCGGCCATGGCCTGGCTGCTGTTCGTCATCATCATGATCATCACGGTGATCCAGGTGAAGTTCGGCAACAAGTTCGTCTACTACGAGGGAGACCGCTGATGGCGACCTCGCTGCCGCACACGTCCCGGCGCGAGAACCCCGAGCGCCGGGATCCGTCCACGGTCGTGAACACCGTGCCGAAGCGATCGAAGTGGCGGCGCAACCTCAGCCAGCCTCGCAGCTTCGCGGCGCGGATCGTGCTGACGATCATCCTCGTGGGGTTCGGGCTGCTCTTCCTCTACCCGTTCGCGTGGCTGGTCGCGGCGAGCTTCAAACCTCGCGGCGAGGTGTTCGACAACGCCCTGATCCCCAAGACGTTCGTGCCCGAGAACTACGTCGAGGTGTGGAACCAGCTGCCGCTGATGAGCTGGCTGTGGAACAGCGTGGCCATCGCCGTGCTGGCGGCCACCGCCGTCGCCGTGTCGAGCTCGATCGTCGCGTTCGGGTTCGCGTACTTCCGCTTCCCCGGGCGCGGGCTGCTCTTCGGCCTCGTGCTCGCGACCATGATGCTGCCCGGCGCGGTCACCATGATCCCGATCTACCTGATCTGGAAGGAGACCGGGCTGCTCGGCACCTGGGTGCCGCTGTGGGGCATGAACCTGTTCGGCTCGGCGTTCTACATCTTCCTGCAACGGCAGTTCTATCTCGGGCTGCCGCGCGAGCTGTTCGAGGCGGCGCGGCTGGACGGATGCAGCTATTGGGGCCTGTTCTGGCGGATCGCGATGCCGCTGTCGGTGCCGTCGTTCGTGATCGTGTTCCTCTTCGAGTTCCAGGCCAGCTGGAACAACCTGTACTCCGCGCTGATCTACCTGAATGCGGGATCGGTCGACGACTTCACCGCACCTCTCGGCATCGCCTACGCGATGACGAAGTACAGCCCCACTGCCGGCGGCCACGGCGACTACCAGTACGTCATGGTCGCCTCGCTCATCGTCACGGTGCCGATGCTCATCCTGTTCGCCTTCGGTCAGCGCTACTTCATCGAGGGCGTCGCCACGCAGGGGAGGAAGGGCTGATCCCGGATGCCGGCACGCGGGCATCCGGACGACACGACTTGCACAACAGAACAGCGGCGGCGTTTCGCGACCGTCGCTCGAACGAGAGGAAGAGAGATGCACAAGCGCATTCTGGGGATCGCGGCGGTCGTCGCGGCATCCGCTGTCGTGCTGACCGGATGCGGGGGCGGCGACGACGCGTCCGATATGGCGGAAGCCGTCGACTGGGGTGCCCAGGCGACGGGCGAGCTGAAGGCATGGGGCTTCGAGAACGCCGACGACGTCGGTCAGTCGCGCCTCGACTACGCCGAGGAGCAGCTGAAGGATGTCAAGGTCGACCTCGACGCCACCGCGTTCGACGCGCAGAAGTTCACCACGCGGCTGGCGGGCGGCAACGTGCCCGACGTCGTGCAGATGGACCGCCGCTACGTCACCACGTACGCCGCGCAGGAGCTGATCATGCCGCTCGACGAGTGCCTGAAAGAGCAGGACGTCTCGCCGCGCGAGCACTGGTACCCCTTCGTCGTCGACGACGTGACCTATGACGACGAGATCTGGGCGGTGCCGCAGTTCTACCAGCCGCCGGCGATCCTCGTGAACAAGAAGGTGCTCGACGAGGCCGGCGTCACCGTCGACCAGATCGACACCTCGAACGCCGACGTGCTGCTCGACGCCATCGGCAAGATCTACCAGGAGGACAACGGCGTGCCCACGCGCCTCGGCTTCGATCCGCAGGCGACCGGGCAGAGCGGGCTGTGGATCCTCGGCATGGGCGGGCAGCTCAACGACGACGACGGCAAGCCGACCCTCGACGATCCGAAGAACGTCGCCGGCATCGAGATGCTCAAGAAGATCACGGATGCCCAGGGCGGCTACGCCGCGGTGAAGAGCTTCACCGACTCGTTCGACACCTTCGGCGACAACAACCAGTTCGTCGCCGGCCAGGTCGGCGCGCAGGTGAACGCGCAGTGGTACCCGAACGTGCTGTCGCCCTACATGGACGAGCTGCAGCTCGAGGCCGTGCCGTTCCGCGGCGCCGACGGCGAGCCCTTCTCGGTGGCATCCGGAACCGCGTTCGTCGTGCCGGCCGGAGCGAAGAACCCGGCCGCGGCGTGCGCATGGATGGTCGACCTTACTTCGGACGAGGCGTGGGCGGCCGCCGGCAAGGCACGAGGTGAGACCCGCGAGAAGGACGGCGGCGTGAACACCGGCCTGTTCACCGGCTCGCCGGCCGCCGACAAGGCGATCCGCGACGAGTGGGTCACCGAGAGCGGCAACGCCGGTTTCGACCAGGTGATCTCGACGTACTACGACGTGGTCGACTACGGACAGTCGTTCGGATCCTCGCCCGCCGGCCAGGAGATCCAGAACGAGCTCAACAACGCGATCACGGCGGCGCTGCTCGGCGACAAGTCGCCCGAGGAGGCCCTGAAGGACGCCCAGAAGGCAGCGATGCGGGCCTACGAGAACATCGAGCAGGACTGAGTCTCGGGGCGGGTCGTGCGGTCGGGCCGTCAGGTCACAGGCCGCGCGACCCGGCCGCCTGGGCGAAGATCAGGCTCGTGCTGGTGGATGCGACTTCCGGTTTCAGGCTGATCGTGTCTGAGACGAGTTCGCGCAGCGCCGCGGCATCCGGAACAGCGACGTGCACGAGGAAGTCGCGATCGCCCGCGAGGAAGTAGACCCGCTGCGTCGCGGGCAGTTCTTCGAGGTAGGTCTGGAATCGGCGCAGGTCGCCGCGGGCGTGGGCGTGCAGACGGATGGTGATGAGCGCCTCGAGGTGCAGCCCCAGCGCGCCCGGTGAGATCTCGGCATGGAAGCCGACGATCACTCCGTTCGCCTGCAGGGCGCGGACGCGCTTCAGGCACGTCGACTCGGCGATGCCGGCGATCGCGGCGAGCTCGGTGTTCGATATGCGCCCGTTGCGGCTCAGCTCCGACAGGAGTGTGCGGTCGATGGCATCCAGCCCGGCGTGGGGGGATGCCGAAGAATCAGGGCTCACGCGACCACTTCCTCGCCTCGAGGTGAAGATTTTCACCGCATCAAGGCGATCTTACGCAGGATCTTCGGTTCCAGACCGCGTCGTCACTCGGATCTGCATAATCGCAGGTAGTGGGCGCTTACTCGCTCCCGCGAACAGCTGTCTCAGGAGGACGCAATGACGCGCACGATCATCGTCGGTGCAGGAATGGTCGGACTGGCCACGGCATGGCATCTGCAGGAGCGCGGTGTCGACGTCACGGTCATCGACCGGGTCGGTGTCGCCGCTGGCTCGTCGTGGGGCAACGCCGGCTGGCTGACGCCGGGCAAGACGATCCCGCTCGCCGACACGGGCCTGTGGACGTACGGGCCGAAGGCCCTGCTCGACCCGGATGCCGCGCTGCACGTGCCGTTCCGCGTGGATCCCGGGCTGTGGATGTTCCTCGGCCAGTTCGCCGCGCACGGTACGAACCGCGCCTGGGATCGCACGATGGCCGACCTCACGCCCATCGACAAGATCGCGCTGGAGTGCTTCGACGAGCTGATCGACGGGGGCGTGCAGTCGTGGACCCGCGAGGGCCCGTTCGTGATCGGGTTCAAGCAGGAAGCCGACTCGAAGGGCTTTCTGCACGAGATCGAGGGCGTGATCCGGCACGGGCAGGATGTGCCCTTCACGCGTCTCGAGAACCCCCGCGAATTGGCGCCGGTGCTGTCGGATGCCGTGACGCACGCCTACCGGCTCGACGGGCAGCGCTTCTTCGAGCCCGCGCCCTTCGTCGAGGCGCTCGGCGCCGCCGTCGTCGAGCGCGGAGCCGAGCTGATCACCGGGTACGAGGTCACCGATGTCTCGTCGACTCGCCGTCCCGTGGTGACGATGTCGAACGGGCAGCGACTCGAGGCGGACTCGGTCGTGATCGCGACCGGCGCCTGGATGCCGGCGCTGGCCCGCAAGCTCGGCGTGCGCACCCGGGTGCAGGCCGGCCGGGGATACTCGTTCACGGTCGCGACCTCGGTGCCGCAGGAGCATCCGGTGTACTTCCCGTTCCAGCGCATCGCGTGCACCCCGTATCAGGGCCGCTTCCGCATCGCCGGCACCATGGAGTTCCGTCGCCCGGACGAGCCCTTCCAGCCGCGGCGGGTGCAGGCGATCATCGCTCAGGCGCGGGAGATGTTCACCGGGCTGGATCTCGACGACCGTCAGGACGAGTGGGTCGGCTCGCGCCCGGTCACTCCAGACGGTCTGCCACTGGTAGGCGCGACGCAGGCGCCGAACGTGTACGTCGCGGGCGGTCACGGCATGTGGGGCATCGTGCTCGGCCCCGCAACCGGCAAGCTGCTCGCCGAGCAGATCACGACGGGCCGCATCGCCCCCGAGATCCGCCCATTCGACCCGCTCCGCTGACCCGCGCGCTCGCCGCCGGGCGTCCGCGGCCCGCGCTTCCGGCGCGGGCCCGCCTTTGGCGGCATCCGGGGTCAGTTCCGTACGCCGACGCGGCCGAAACCGTACCCGATCGACCCCGCATCGGCGGAATCCATCCCTGCGGTGCCTGCATCCGCCGTTAGGGATGCATTCATCTGGTCAACGTGACCCTGCACCGGAGAAATCCATCCCCCAGGGTGCCTGCCACCAGGTCAGGGATGCATTCGTCTGGTCCGCAGGCTAGCCGACCAGCGACATGCATCCCTGACAGGCCCGACTTCGCGTGCTCAGGCCCGCGAGACGGGCTGCTGCAGCTCGGTGACCCAGTGGGACTCGTCTTCGAGGGGCCACGACCGCACATACAATTCGCGGCACGGACCCGAGGGTACGAAACCCCCGGCGAGCATCTCGGCGTGCAACGCGTGCCAGGTCTCGCGGATGCCCGACATCGCACCGAGGTGGATGCCGCACACCGCGCGCTCCTCAGCGGCGAGCTCGACGATCTCAAGACCTTCGATGGGGTCGCCGGCGTACGCGTAGCCGATGGTCAGCAGCATCCCGTCATCGGTCGGGCGGTACTGCGCGATCGGCGTCTCGAGCATCCCCTCCGTCTCGGGCAGGCGGTCTTCGACCTCGCCGAACATGGCTCCCACATACCGGCCCACCTCGTCGGCGGGCACGGTCGCCGTGCGGGCGATCAGGCGGACGGCGGGCAGAGGCTTCTCGATGAACTCGGCGGATGACATGCGATTCTCGCTTTCGATCAGGTGGAGGCGCCGTTCCACGTCGACGAGTCGCTCGGTCGCGATGCGGTGCTCGCGTTCCACCGCATCGCGGTGTCCGCGCAGCATCTGTATGAGTCGATCCCCGTCGATGCCCTCATCGAGCATGACGCGGATCTGCTCCAGCCCGAATCCGAGTTGCCGCAGCGCGACGATCCGGTGCAGTCGGTCGAGCTGCGAAGGATCGTACGAGCGGTACCCGCTGTACTCGTCCACGTGAGCGGGTACGAGCAGGCCGGCGGTGTCCCAGTGTCGCAGCATGCGGTGGGTCACCTGGCCGATCTGTGCGAACGCTCCGATGGACAACATGCTCTGATTCGACCGCCTAACACCGTGTCAGGGTCAAGTCTGGCCGATGGATGCCGGGTGGTCGCGGTGCTGGTGAGTCCGGAGCGGCTGCGGAGCCGCCGCGCTCAAGAGGCGTGGCAGCAGACAGATGCGCTGCGTGAGCGCTTGGCGCGAGCTCGCTCAAGCAGCCTGAGAGAGCGCCGCCCGGCATCCGGGGTCAGTTTCGTACGCTCATGCGGGCGAAACCGTGCGCAATCGACCCCGCACCGGCGGAATTCACTCCGGCGGCGCGGCGTCAGGCCATCGAGAAGTCGTAGCGCTCCGGCACGGGGCGGGCGGGGAAGGCCTCGCGCCACAGGTCCGACATGCTCAGCTCCCCCTCGCGGATGTCGGGCACGTCGAACTCGTCCTCGAGCATCCGCCGGGCCTCATCGCCGGCTCCGGATGCCAGTGCCGCGCGCACCGCGAGCACACGGAACCGGCCCCGTGAGCGGAGCTCGGCGGGCAGCGAGTCGACGAACCCGGATACCTCCTCCGCCCGCCCCGCGGCCAGCAGGGCCTCTCCGAGTTCGAGGGCGAGCGGCGCGAGGCCGGGGGCCAGGGCGAGCGCATCGGCGAGGTGGGCGACACCGGCATCCCCCTCGTCCGCCGCCGTCTTCAACAGCCCGCGCCCGCGCAGCGCCCAGGCTGTGGGGCGCAGCCGCAGCGATGCCTCGTAGTGCGCCGCTGCCTCCGTGCGGTTCCCGCTCGCATGCGCCGCGACCGCTCGGTGGTAGTGCGTCAGCCACGTCGGAGTCGACTCGGCGAGCAGCCGGTCCCAGAGCGGGCCGGCGACATAGCTCGGCGGGGGCGTGGCGGCGTCGGAGTCACCCGCGTCGGCGAGGCCGAGCAGACCGCGCCAGTAGTCGGCATCGTCACCCGCCATCGCATCGAACCGCACCCCCGGCAGCGTGTCGAACGGTGCGTCGTATCGCGCCGCCAGCGCCGACTCCAGCGCGCCCCAGGGAGCGCCGACGTTGAGCATCCGCTCCGGCGCGAGATCGGCCACGGCGTCCAGGCGCGAGGCGTCCGCGGCATCCGTCGCGCGGCCGACCTGCGCGCCGACGACGGCGCAGGCCGCCGCCCACTCCGCGTCGGCGCCGTCGACGTGCAGCGGCAGGAAGGTCTCGGTCCACTCCCAGGTCGCCCCGCCCGGCATCCGCAGATTCTCGTACTGCGTGGTCGTAAGGCCGCCCTGGATCTCGAAGTACGAGCCTCCCAGCCACTCCTGCCAGTGCCGCCCGCCGGTGGTGTCGCCCCAGACGAACAGCTTGCGTCCCGAGAGCCGCACGCTCGAGACGTGCGCGAGTCCGGTGCCGTCGGGTTCGAGCGCCGCGATCCACGGCATCGCATCCCCGCCGAGGTCGTAGAACCAGTCGGCCGCCTGCGCGGCGTGGGCCGGACGGCTCACGTCCGGTGCGGCGACGTCGACGTGCGCGAGCGTGCCGTCGTACTGCGTCTGATATGCGTGCGTCGCGGGGGCGAACACCCGCGAGCTCTCGGTCTGGGCGACGGCGATGTTCGTCCACCAGTACATGCCGGTCTCGTCGGCGTGCGGATTGCGCACCCGCACGCGCACGTGCAGCGCGGCGACGGTCGAATCGAGCGTGGCGTCGATCTGCACGATCACCCCACGCACCCGCTCGTACTCCCACATCCGCAGCACCGGTTCGCCGTCGGGCGCGGTCAGCGCGGCGGCGTACAGCGGCGCGCAGGTCAGCGGCCAGTGGCCGCGCATGCCGATGTTCCACTCCACACCGCCCGAGAACCACGCGTTTCGCAGCCCGAGGTTCGCCGGCTGGAAGACCTCGTTGCGGTAGACGAGGTCGCGCCCGGTCGCCTTGTCGAGCAGACGCACCAGGCGGCCGCCCAGATCGACGGCGAACTCGGCCCGCAGCAGGTCGTTCTCGAGCACCGCGACGCGCATGGGCTCGTCGGTGCGCTCGCGCGCGTACTGATCCTGCAGCAGATAGGGGTGGATGCTGCCGACCTGGCCGTACCGGATGTTCTCGGCCAGGTCGTCGGGCAGCCCGTCGGTCGACGCCTCGTACGGCGCCTGCGGCATCGCGGCGACCGCGGGCAGCGGATTCGGTGCGCCCACCGGCGCCGACGGGAGGGTGACGGTGTCGAGGGTGAGCGTGGCAGTCATGATGATGCTCACGCTAGGGCATCCGCGCCCCGCCGCGCTGACCGATGCCGTGCGCGGCGCGGTCACCCCCGCAGGTCGCGTCGTGACAGGGCAAGGGCGGATGCCACGGCCAGCACCAGCGCGATGCCCCAGACGAGCAGCAGGCCGCCCACGTCGACGCCGTCCTTGAGCGGCGGCTGGTGATACACCCACGCGTACGGCGAGAGCGCGTTCAGCCACTCCAGATCCTTCGACTGCTTCGCCACGGCCTGGAACACGTACCCGAGCACGGCGACGCCCGCGGCGACACCCGTGGCCCAGGCCTTGCGGCCGGTGAGGGCCCCGGCGAACAGGCCGGCCATCGCGCTGAGAAACGCCAGTCCGGTCAGGGCGAGCGCTGCTCCGACGATGTGCGGAGGATGGATGCCCAGGCCGGCCGGCTCGTTGAGCGCGAACACGATCGCGCCCGAGAACGCGCCCAGCCACAGCAGCCGCACGAGCACGGCGAGCGCCGACTCGGCGGCGTACTGCGCGCGGCTGATGCCGTGCGCGAGGTCGAGCTCGAGCCGGCCCGACTCCTCGGCGCCGGCGATCGCCGCCGAACCCCACAGCACCGCCGCGATCGTCAGCAGCAGAAAGCCGAGCAGTCCGTAGAACGTGCTCTGCGCGTAGCCCGCGCCGGAGGCGATCTGGTCGTAGCCGAGCGTCTCGATGAGCTGCGGCGGCAAGGCCTTGATGACCTCTTCGAGCTGCCCGCTCGCGCCGAAGCTCGGGTACAGCGGCAGGTACAGGAACAGCACCGCCGCGATGCCGAGGCTCCACCCGATCACGCCGCGCCACGACTCGCGGATGTTGCGTCGGAACACTGACAGGATGGCGCTCATCGCGCACCTCCCTCTTCGCTGACGTCGTCGCCGACACCCCTGCTTCCTGCTGAGACCCCCGCCTGCGACCGTCCGTGCCCAGGGGTGTCGGCGGAAACTGGGGGTTTCGACGAAGAAGGTGTAGAAGAAGAGGCGTAGAGGCGCAGCACGCTCTCTTCGAGGTCGGGCTCCTCGACGGTCAGGTCGTGCACCGTCGCCTGGGCGAGCACCTTCACGAACGGGTCGATCGCGCCCTCGACCGTCGCGGTCAGATTCGCCACGGAGCCCTGTGGCGTGATCTCGAGCTCGTTCACGCCCGGGATGCTTGTGAAGCGACGGCGCAGGGCATCCGGATCCGCCGCGTCGAGCGAGACCCGCACCCGTCGCACCGAGCCGAGGCGCAGCGAGGCGACGTCGCCGCTGGCGACGACCCGGCCGGCGGCGAGCACCGCGACCTCGTCGGCGACCTGCTGGATCTCGCTGAGCACGTGCGAACTGAGCAGCACGGTCTGGCCAGCATCGCGCGCTTCGCGCACCATCGCGAGGAATTCTCGCTGCATCAGCGGATCGAGCCCGCTGGTCGGCTCATCGAGGATGAGCAGCTCGGGCCGGTGCATGAACGCCTGGATCAGGCCGATCTTCTGCTTGTTGCCCTTCGACAGGCTGCGCACTGGGCGCGTCAGGTCGACGCCGAGGCGCTCGGCGAGCTCGGACGTGTATCCGCGATCGACCGGGCCCGACACCTCGGCGTAGAACGACAGCATCCGGTGCCCGGTGACGCGGCCCTCGAGATGCAGCTCGCCGGGCACGAAGCCGATCCGTCGTCGCAGTCGGGCGCCGCCGTGCCGCGGCTGCTCGCCGAGCACGCGCACCTCGCCGGAGGTGGGACGGATGATGTCGACCAGGGTGCGCAGGGTCGTCGTCTTGCCCGCGCCGTTCGGCCCGATCAGGCCGTAGATCGTGCCGCGCTGTACATGCATGTCGAGGTCGTGCACGGCGGTGCGTCTTCCGAAGCGCTTGTGCAGTGCGGTGATGTCGATGACGGAACTCATGACGCCCCTCCTTCGATGGGCTTCTCGGATGCTCGTGCGGATGCGGATGCGGATGCGGATGCGGCGTCGGGTGCGGCCGCGGGTGCGGGTGCGCCGTCTGCAGGCGCGCCGTCGGATGCCAGTGCCTGACGCGCCCCCTCGAGGAACGCGGTGCTCGAGTAGATGCCGTGCGTGAGCAGTTCCAGAGTGGGCAGGGTGGTGCGCATCATGCCCGCAGGGCTGAGCTGGTCCTGCCCGAGCATCCGGCCGATCTGTGCGCGCATCATGACCGGTGCGAGTCCCATCATCACCACGAGCAGTGTGGTCATCTCGGGGTCGCTCATGTCGACGAGAAGGCCCGCGTCACGCTGCTCGTCGAGCACGTCGCGGGTCACACGGACGATCTCGTCGAACAGACGGTCGGCGGCCGGCGAGCTGTCACCGAGCATGCGGCCGAGATAGTCGATGTACGGGCCGTACCGCTCTACATCGTGCAGGGCGGCGCGGATGCGGTCGGCAGTCGGAGCCTCGATCAGCTCATGCTTGTCGTCGATGAACGCCGCGACCACGTAGTCGTCGCACGCGGTGCGCAGCGCATTCTTGTCGCCGAAGTGGTGCACGATCAGGGCGGCGCTCACCCCGGCATCGGCGGCGATCGCTCGCATGCTGGCGGCGTCGAAGCCGTCGCGGGCGAAGGCGCGGATCGCCGCATCGCGGATGCGGGCGCGAGCGGTGAGGTCGTCAGATGCTGAACGCATGTACAGCATGCTAAACGTGCGTTCAGTCGTTGTCAATGGGAGCGGCTCCGCAGGCCGCGGAGCGGCGATAGTGTGAGCGAGTGACGGGCTTCGACTTCCAGCGACTGCGCCGCTTTCCCGACGTCGAGGCTCCGAACCTGCAGGCCTGGGACGCCACCGACGAGCTGCTCGTGCGGCGCGCTGTCGAGTCGGGGGTCGACGGCGACGAGATCGCGGTCATCGGCGACGAGTACGGCGCGATCGTCCTCGCACTGACGGATGCCGGGATGCGCGGCATCCGGGTGCACCAGGACCTCATCACCGGCCGGCGCGCGCTCGCCGCGAATGCGCGCGCACTCGACCTGCCTCTGCCGGCCGCGCACGAGCTCGACAGCTCGCTGCTCGCCGGCGTGCGTCTCGTGCTGCTGCAGCTGCCGAAGGGGCTCGCCGAGCTCGAGGAGATCGCCGACGCGGTCGCCCGGTGGGCCGCGCCGGACGTGACGCTCGTCGCGGGAGGGCGCGTGAAGCACATGGCGCTCACCCAGAACGAGGTGCTCGCGCGGCACTTCTCCCACGTGCAGCCGCAGCGCGCGGAGCGCAAGTCGCGGCTGATCGTGGCATCCGGTGCGCTGCCGGTACCCGACCAGCCGCCGTTCCCCGTCAGCCGCCGGCACGACGGCTTCACCCTGAGCGCATACGGGGCGGCGTTCGCCGGCGCGCGTCTCGACATCGGCACCCGGGTGCTCATCGACGTGATGTCGACGCTCGTGCCGCCGTCGCCGGCGCCGGCGTCCGCGCCGTTCCATCCGATCGACACCCCCGCCGGCGGCCTTCGCGCGGAGTTCCGCCCGGTCGCGAGTCCGGCCCCGCTGCGCGTCGTCGATCTCGGATGCGGAACGGGGGCGCTCGCCGTGGCGTTCGCGCAGCAGCATCCGGATGCCGTGATCACCGCCACAGATCGATCGGCCTCCGCGGCGCGCTCGGCGCAGGCCACGATCGTCGCGAACGGTCTCGCCGCGCGCATCACCGTCACGCTCGACGACGCAGGATCCGAACTGCCCGATGGGTCGGCCGACCTCGTGCTGCTGAATCCGCCCTTCCACCTCGGCACGAGCGTGCACGAAGGGGCGGGTCATCGCCTGATCCAGGCCGCCGCGCGACTGCTGCGCCCCGGCGGCGAGGTGTGGACGGTGTTCAACTCGCACCTCGATCACCGCGGGGTGCTGACCCGCGACGTCGGCGCGACCGAGCAGGTGGCCCGCACCCCGAAGTTCACCGTCACGCGCAGCATCCGCCGCGGCTGAGCGATTCGAACTGGGATAGGAACCCCCGGTGACGCGCGAAAACCATAATGAGGATTTGCCACCGGATCAGCCATTCGTTAGCGTTGCTAGGTGGCCGAGAGGTCACATGACCAGTCCGCGGCCGCGTCCTTCTTTCGACATGAGCTGTACACGAAGAGGCGTGGGCGTACGGTCGATGTTCTGTCGCGGGGATCCGAAATCCCCGTCCGTGCCGCTGTGCAGCATCTGTCGAAACGGCCTTGAGAACGTCACCCGGGCGTAACCGAAGCGGCCCGCCGAGACCCGAAGAATCGGTGGGCAACGGGGGAAACGTGTCCGAAACCGCTCTTGAAGCGCGCAATATCTACAAGGTCTTCGGTCGTAATCCGCAGCAGGCCGTGAAGCGTCTGAAGGCCGGTGAGACCCGCACCGAGGTGCAGGACGTCGGCACCGCAGCCGTCATCGACGCGAGCTTCACCGTGAACCGCGGTGAGATCTTCGTGATCATGGGTCTGTCGGGATCCGGCAAGTCCACCATCATCCGCATGCTCAACGGCCTGCACGACGCGACCGCGGGCGAGATCACGATCGGCGGAGACGCGATCACCGGCGTCCCGGGCTCCAAGCTGCGTGACATCCGCCGCGACCGCGTGTCGATGGTCTTCCAGCACTTCGCGCTGCTGCCGCATCGCACGGTCGCCGCGAATGTCGCCTATCCGCTCGAGCTGAAGGGCGTCGGAAAGACCGAGCGTCTGCGCAAGGCCGACGAGATCCTCGCCCTGGTGGGCCTCGACGGCTGGGGCGAGAAGCTGCCCAGCGAGCTCTCCGGTGGCATGCAGCAGCGCGTCGGCATCGCCCGCGCGCTCGCCGCCGACACCGACATCCTGCTCATGGATGAGGCGTTCAGCGCACTTGATCCGCTGATCCGCCGCGAGATGCAGGAGCAGCTGGTCGAGCTGCAGGCCAAGCTGCAGAAGACCATCGTCTTCATCACGCACGACCTCAACGAGGCGATGTTCCTCGGCGACCGCATCGCCGTCATGCGTGACGGCCGCATCGTGCAGATCGGCACGCCCGAAGACATCCTCACCGACCCGGCGAACGACTACGTCGAGCAGTTCGTGCAGGACGTCGACCGCGCTCGCGTGCTCACCGCCGCGAACGTCATGGAGCGTCCGCGCCCCGTCGTGGCCGAGTCGGCCGGTCCGCGCACGGCGCTGCGCCAGATGCGGGATGCCTACATGTCGGCGACCTACGTGGTCGGCCGCGACCGCAAGCTCGTCGGCATCGTGACCGACCGCGATGCCGTGAAGCTCGTCCGCAAGGGCGAGTCGTCGCTGGCATCCATCCTCAAGCCCGCACCGCAGGTGGTCGACGAGAACGAGGTGCTGATGAACCTGTTCATCCCCTCGGTCGAGTCGCCGCTGCCGCTCGCCGTGACCGACGGCGAGGGCCGCCTGACCGGCGTGATCCCCCGCGTCACCCTGCTCGCCGCCCTCGGCCCCGGCCCGGGGGCCACCGGCGAGCTGACCCTGCCGCTGAATCCGATGCCGCAGGCCGTGATCGACGAGGTGCTCGCCGAGGCCAGCTCGTTCACCGAAGCGGCCGCCGAGGCGGCCGACCCGGCTGTCGCCGACGCGACGGCCGGCACCGCTGACAACGCTGACACCGAGGAGGTGCGCTGATGGATTTCCGCATTCCGATCGGAACCTGGGTCGCCGGCATCGTCGACTGGGTCAAGGTCAATCTCGACGGCCTGCTCGACGGCGTCGCGTTCGTCTTCGGCTTCCTCGTCAACGGGCTCACTGCCGGTCTGCTGTCGGTGCATTTCCTCGCGATCATCGCGATCGCCGCGCTCATCGCGTGGCTGGTGCGCTCGTGGCAGCTCGCGATCGGCACCGCCGTCTCGCTGCTTCTGATCGTCGGCATGAACCTCTGGGTTCCCGCCATGCAGACCATGTCGCTGGTGCTCGTCGCGACGGTCGTCGCGGTGCTGATCGCGGTGCCGCTGGGCATCTGGTCGGCCCGCAACGCCACCGTGCGCGCGCTGCTGAAGCCCGTGCTCGACTTCATGCAGACGATGCCCGCCTTCGTCTACCTGATCCCGGCCATCGTGTTCTTCGGCATCGGCGTGGTGCCCGGCATGGTCGCGACGATCATCTTCGCGCTGCCCCCGGGCGTGCGACTCACCGAGCTCGGCATCCGCGGGGTCGACAGCGAGACCGTCGAGGCCGGCCAGGCGTTCGGCGCGAAGCCAGGGCAGATCCTGCGAGGCATCCAGCTGCCGCTCGCGATGCCGACCATCATGGCCGGCATCAACCAGGTCATCATGCTGGCCCTGTCGATGGCGGTCATCGCCGGAATGGCCGGCGCCGACGGCCTCGGCAAGATGGTCGTCGAGGCGATCTCGACGATCAACATCGCCAAGGGCGTCGAGGCAGGCCTCGGCGTCGTGCTGATCGCCGTCTTCCTCGACCGGGTCACCGCGGCCCTCGGCGCTCCGGCCGAGAACCACGCATCGCTGCTGGGCATCCTCGCCCGTCGCCGCGACGCGCGCCGCCGCGCCTCGGCATCCGTCGCCGTGCCGGATGCCGCACTGCAGCCGGCCTGATCGGCATCCCGAATCGCACTCACAACCCGCACTCACATACGGAACGCAAGAGAGAAGAGAACATGAAGAAGAAGCTCACAGCACTGCTCGCCCTCACCGCTGTCACCTCGCTCGCCCTGACCGGCTGCGCGTCGGGCGGTGCCGGAGGCACCGGAGGCACCGGTGACGCCGACGGCGGCTCGAAGGGCGACAAGGGCACCATCACGCTCGGCTTCCTGCCGTCGTGGACCGACGGCCTGAGCACCGCGTACCTGCTCGAGAACAAGCTCGAGGAGATCGGCTACGACGTCGAGATGAAGACCCTCACCGACGCCGGCCCGCTGTACACCGGTCTCGCGCAGGGCGACGTCGACATCTACCCGTCGGCCTGGCCCGAGCTGACCCACAAGAAGTACATGGACAAGTACGGCGACGACATCGAGGATCTGGGCACGTACTACGAGAACGCGAAGCTCACCATCGCGGTTCCCGAGTACTCCGAGCTCACCTCTATCGAGGACCTCAAGGGCAAGGCCGCGCAGTACGACGGCAAGATCATCGGCATCGAGCCGGGTGCCGGCCTCACCGAGCAGACGACGACCATGCTCGAGGAGACCGGTCTGAACAGCGAGTACGAGCTGGTCACCTCCTCGACAGCCGCCATGCTCACCGAGCTGAAGAAGGCGACCGACGCGAACGAAGACATCGTCGTCACGCTGTGGCGCCCGTTCTGGGCCAACGACGCGTTCCCCGTGAAGGACCTCGAAGACCCGAACGGCCTGATGGGCGAGGCCGAGGGCCTGCACTTCCTGGGCACGAAGGGCTTCGCCGAGAAGTACCCCGAGGCCGCCGAGCTGATCGAGAGCATCAAGCTCGACGACGAGCAGTACGGCTCGCTCGAGGACATGGTGGTGAACGAGTACGGCGAGGGCAAGGAGCGCGAGGCCGTCAAGGCGTGGCTCGAGGAGAACCCCGACGTCATCAAGTGACCCGGCGACGGGCTCGCCGGCGTCCGCCGGTGCGGCGGTCAGCTGGTGAGCCGGTTAGCTGGTGAGCCGGTTGGCCGGTTACAAAACGGGGGCCGACACTCCAGATGTCGGACGGATCCACGCGTTCTGTCCGACGGGTGGAGTGTCGGCCCCCGTTTCGTAACGTCAGGGCGGGCTTTCGGATGCCGATGTCGGCCCCGTTTCGTCTCGCAGCGCAACCCCCTGCATCCACCCCCGCCTCGGGCGTAGCCTGCGGATATGGACGGGTTCGCAGCCGTCGACTTCGGCTTCGCCCGCGAGGTTCTGCAACGGGGCATCGCGGCGCTCTACCTGGTCGCGTTCCTCTCGACGCTGAACCAGTTCCGTCCGCTGCTCGGCGAGCGCGGCCTGCTGCCGGTGCCGGATCTGATCGCGTGGGTGACGTCGTCACCCGCGAGACGCCGGATGCTGCATCCGACGCTCTTCACGCGCATCCGCTACACCGACCGACGCCTGGTCGCGCTGTGCTGGACCGGCATGATCATCGCCGCCGCTCTCGTGATCGGCATCCCGCAGCTCGCCCCGCCGTGGGTGCCGATGCTCTGCTTCCTAGCGCTGTGGTTCGGTTACCTCTCGATCACCAGTGTGGGTCAGACGTTCTACGGGTTCGGGTGGGAGATGCTGCTCGTCGAGGCGGGATTCCTCGCGGCGTTCCTCGGCTCGCGTGATCAGCCGCCGCCCACCGTGATTATCGTGCTGTTCTGGTGGCTGGTGTTCCGGCTGGAGTTCGGTGCCGGCATGATCAAGATCCGCGGCGGTCGGGAGTGGCGCGATCTCACCGCGCTGATGTACCACCACGAGACGCAGCCGATGCCCGGGCCGCTCAGCCGCCAGGCGCACCTGCTGCCGCGGTGGTTCCACAAGGGCGAGGTGCTCGGCAACCACTTCGCTCAGCTGGTGGTGCCGTTCTTCCTGTTCGTGCCGCTCGCGACGCTGTTCACCCCGGATGCGGTCGACGCGATCCTGCTGATGATCGGCGCGATCGCCGCGGCGATCGTCATCTTCACCCAGCTCTGGCTCGTGCTCACCGGCAACTTCGCCTGGCTGAACTGGGCGACGATCGTGCTCGCGTTCTCGGGCGTCGGCTCGGCCTGGGCGCCCTCCTGGGTCGCTGCCCCGTCTTGGGCCGCTGCGTCCCGCCGGGGACCTGAGCCTGCCGACGGGCCGAACGGAATCCCTCTCTATTGGGTCATCCTCACCTCGGTGGTCGGTCTCGTGCTGATCGTGCTCAGCTGGCCGGCGCTGCGCAATCTGTTCGCCCGCCGCCAGCTGATGAACGCGAGCTTCAACCGGTGGCAGCTCGGCAACGCCTATGGCGCGTTCGGCACGGTGACGAAGCAGCGCATCGAGTACGTCGTGGAGGGAACCACGGATGTCGATCCGGATGCCGCGGACTGGCGCGAGTATGAGTTCAAGGGCAAGCCCGGCGCCCTGCGCCGGATCCCACGGCAGTTCGCGCCGTACCACCTGCGGCTCGACTGGCTGATGTGGTTTCTGCCGCTGGGCCGCTCGCTCGACGACTGGTTCACGGTGTTCCTCGTGCGTCTTCTCGAGGCCGACCGACCGACACTGCGGATGCTGCGTCGCGATCCGTTCGACGGCGAGCGACCAGCGTGGGTGCGCGTCGTCTCGTATCGCTACCGCTTCGCGACCCGCGCCGAGCACCGCGATGCGGGTGTCGTCTGGGTTCGTGACCGGCGACACATCCTGGTGCGTCCGCTCGGCTTCGGCCGCTGAGGGCACCAGACCCCCGTCCCGAACGTGCCGAGATGCCCGCATCCGGCCCACGTCGGACCCACGGTGCCGATTCGCCGGTGCACTTCGGGGGCCGACACTCCACATGTCGGACGCTTTCGCGGCATCCGTCCGACATCTGGCGTGTCGGCCCCCAGAACGTAACGGGGTCCCGGTGCAGGCGCGGGCTTCGCAGGCCGGGCTCCGGGTTGGCTCCGGCCCCAGGCCGGGCCAGCTGCCTCTCGCGGCCCGGTTGCCTCCCGCAGGCCGGTGTCTCTCGCGGCCCGGCTGCCTCTCGCGGCCCGCCGCCTCCCGCGGGCCGGCTGTCGCCGGGGCGGTCAGAACATGATCGGGCGCTTTCCCGCGAGTGATGCATACGCGGCATCCACCACGGCGACCGCCGCCAGTCCGTCGGCGGGGGTGACACGCGCCTCACCCCCGGTACGGATGGCTTCGGCGAAGTCCGCGAGCTGAGCGCGATACGGATCGGCACCGGCGGGGTCGAGGTCGGTGTCGAAACGCAGGATGCCCTCGGAACCGGCCACCTCGACCATCGACCGGAACGGCGTGCCCGGCTCGAGCCAGTCGGCGCGCAGGTGGCTGATCGCCCCGTTCGCATGCGTGAGGGTGACGTGCGCCGAGACCGGAGGCGAGACCCGATCGCCGACCGCGGGTGGGTCCTGCGTCGCCGAGACCTCGACGACGGATCCGGCCAGCCACAGCGCTTGGTCGATGTCGTGGATCATCAGGTCGCGGATGACTCCGCCGCCGGCATCCTCGGCGTAGAACCATGCCGAATCGGGGGCCGCGACCGTGCGGCGGAACGTGAGCTCGGTGAGCGTGCCGATCGTGCCGACGAGGTCGTGCAGGTCGCGGTATCCCTCGAAGTACCGCACGACGTGCGCGGGGAACAGGCGCATTCCAGCCCGATCGGCGGCGTCGATGATCTTCTGGGCGTCCGCGGTGCTGCCAGCGAGGGGCTTCTCGCACACGACGTCCCGTCCGCGGGCGAAGGCGGCGCGGGCGATGTCGAGGTGCGTCGACGTGGGGCTGATGATGTCGACGACGTCGACCGCGTCGATCAGCTCGTCGAGACCGCCGATGACCCGGATGCCGTAGCGGCCGGCCAGCACATCGGCATCCGTCCTCCGCAGGATCGCGACCTCGGCGCCCAGGGCCAGCCAGCCCTCGATGTGCATCGGCGCGATGCCGCCCGCCCCGACGATCCCCACCCGCAGCGTGCTCTCCATGGCCCGACTCTACGCCGGGCCCCTGCCCGGCCGTTCTCCGCGGCCCCTCCTGCCGCCGCGAGCCGCCGTCCCCGTTCCGCCGACACCCCCATTTGGCGCCGAGACCCCCACCTGCGGGCGCCCCTAGCTGGGGGTGTCGATGCGAAGTGGGGGTGTCGATGCGGAGTGGGGGTGTCAATGCGGAGTGGGGGTGTCGATGCGGAGTGGGGGTGTCGATGCGGAGTGGGGGTGTCGGCGACCCGCTTCAGCCGGCGAAGGGGAGGGTGGGCAGGCCGCGGATGCCGAGATCGACCGCGAACAGCGACCCGGCCTCGGTGCCGTGATCGGGGTCGAGGCCCTGTGCCGAGGTGGTGATGAACAGGGTGCTCAGCCCGTGCCCGCCGAAGGTGCAGGCGCTCACCTGCGGCACCGGCAGCCGGATGCTCTCGATCAGCGCACCTGAGCTGTCGTATCCGTGCACGGCCGACCCTCCCCAGAGAGCCACCCACACGCTGCCGTCAGCGGCGACGCAGAGCCCGTCGGGGGCCCCGGCATCGGAGGGGATCGACACGAACGGGCGCCGGTTCACGAGGTCGCCGTCCGACACGTCGAACACGTCGACTCGGCCGGTCGCCGTGTCGGCGTAGTACGCGTGCGAGCCCTCGGAGGTGAACGCGATTCCGTTCGAGATGCCGACCTCGGGCAGCACGACGCTGATCGACAGGTCCGCGTCGATCCGGCGCAGCGAGCCCCGCCCCGGCGCGGAGTCGTACGCCATCGAGCCGGCGAGCAGTCGGCCGTGGGGGTCGCAGCATCCGTCGTTCATCCGCACACCGCGGTCGTCACCGAGTTGCGCGACCGCACGCGCCTCGCCGTCGGCCTCGTCAGCGAGGTAGAGCGTGCGCGCGCCGACGGCGACGAAGCCGCCGTCACGCCGGGGCCGCACGAAGGCCATGAACTCGTCGTCGACGTGCTGGCGCGTCACGCCGTCGTCGCGCAGGGTGAGCAGATCGCCCGCGGCCCCGTCGACCCACCGCAGCCCGCCCCAGGCGGCAGCCCAGACCGGCCCCTCGGCGTGACCGGCGATCGGGCCGGTGACGTTCTCAACCCTCACCGCTCCTCCCTGGGCAGCGGCATGCGCTCGGGCTCGGGGGATGGCTCCGGCGAAGGAGCGGGTCTGCGCGTACCGGACGCAGGTGCATCGGTCGTCGGCGCGGCAGTCGCCGTGCCGCTCGCGGATGCATCGGTCGTGGGCGCACCAGTCGCCGTGCCGCTCGCGGATGCATCGGTCGTCGGCGCACCTGACGCATCCGCACCGGCGACATCTGCGGCAGCCGGCGCACCGATCGAAGCCGCGGCGGCAGCGGGCGCACCCGCCGTCGATCCCGACCCGAGCTGCCCCGCGACCTTCTGCTCGAGCACCTCCACCGCCTCGTCCGAGAGCAGAATCAGTCCGTCGAGCTCCTCGCGCACGCGCTTGTATGCGAGGTTGCGCTCCGCCTGCGTGGCGGCGTCGTCGAGGGCGACGGTGAGCAGGTGCCGCGCGCGGTCGAGGCGCTTGCGCTCCATTTCGCTGAAGTTCGCGTCGCGCAGGCGCCGGGCATCGCGCTCGGCGATGTCGAAGGCGACGGCGTAATCTCCCACTGCGTCGACGTATTCGGCGATCTCCCCCTCGCTGAGCTTGGCGTCGGCTGAGGCGGGTCGCAGGGTGTCGGCGATCTTCTTCGCCCGCAGGAACGCGGCGGTCAGGGGCTGGCGCCCATCGCTCATCGCCGGAAAGGCGATGAGCTTCGCGACGTCGAGCTCGTAGTCGAGCCATCGCGCGGTGATCTCGTCGTGCTCGCTGAAGAGCCGCTCGAGCAGCTGCACGGTCGAGGCGCGCTCTTCGGCGGCGGCGTCGCGCACCTGCTTCCGCGTCTGCTGCGGCGCGATCCCGCGGGCGGCGAGCTGGGCAGCCTTGATCTCGCCCTTCAGGCGCAGCGTCTCGAGGCGTCGCTCGTGGCGGCGCTTCGACGCGCGCTCCCACGACTTGCCGATGCCGCCGGCGATGCCCATCAGCGGGAAGGCCAGCCACCAGTAGTGGCCGAGCCACGTCAACACGTCGTTCATGATGTTGCCAGCCTACTTCTGCACCTCACGCGGGCGAGGGTGCATTCCGGCGCACTCAGGGCGCATTCCGGCGCACTCAGCGCGCATACAGTTATACCCCCAGGGGTATCGGTTACGATCTATGCATACCCGAACCGAGGAGTGCGAGATGTGCCGAGCAGTGACCTGCCGAACCTGTGGCAAGACGACGTGGGCCGGCTGCGGCCAGCACGTCGACAGCGTGATGGCCGGAGTGCCGTCGAGCGACCGGTGCCGGGGGCACGAGAGCGAGCCGCGCACGGGCTTCTTCGCGAAGCTGTTCGGACGCAGCTGACGTGCGCGTCGTCATCATCGGAGGGGTCGCCGGCGGGATGTCGGCCGCGACCCGGCTGCGCCGACTCGACGAGCACGCCGAGATCATCGTCGTCGAGCAGGGCGAGCACGTCAGCTTCGCCAACTGCGGGCTGCCGTACTACGTCGGCGGCGTGATCGCCGAGCGTGAGTCGCTGCTGCTGCAGACTCCCGAATCGCTGCGCGCCCGGTTCGCCCTCGACGTGCGCACCGGGTCCGAGGCCGTCGCGATCGATCGGGATGCCCGCACCGTCAGCATCCGCGATGTGCACACCGGCACGGTCGTCGACGAGCCGTACGACCACGTCGTGCTCGCGACCGGCGCTGCCTCACGCGACGTGTTCGAGCAGACGCTGGGCGGCCCCGTCGTCTCGACCCTGCGCACGATCGACGACGTCGACCGCATCACGCTCGCCCTCGCGAACCTCCCCGACGCGGGCCGCGCGGTCGTCGTCGGGGGCGGATTCATCGGGATCGAGGCGGTCGAGAACCTCGTCCACCGCGGCCTCGCCGTCACCCTCGTGCAGCACGGCCCGCACCCGCTCAGCCCCCTTGACGTCGAGATGGCCGCGCTCGTCGTCGACGAGCTGCAGGCGCACGGCGTCGACCTGCGGCTGCGCGCATCGGTCGAGTCGATGGATGCCGAGGGCGTCCACCTCGACGACGGCACCACGGTCGCCGCCGACATCGTCATCGATGCGCGGGGTGTGCGCCCTGCGGCATCCCTCGCAGTCTCCGCCGGGCTCGTTACGGGACCGACCGGCGGGATCGCGGTTGACGCGCTGCAGCGCACCAGCGACCCGCGCATCTTCGCCGTCGGCGACGGTGTCGAGAAGGTCGACGCCGTCTCGGCCGAGCCGACGCTGGTCACGATGGCCGGTCTTGCCAACAGGCACGGCCGCACGGCCGCCGATGCGATCGCCGCTGACGCGGGGCTGCTCGACGCGCACCCGGCCGACGCGCTGCCCGCGCTCGGCACGGCGATCGTCGGCGTTTTCGACCTCGCCGTCGCGATGACGGGGTGGAGCGAGAAGCGACTGCGGGATGCCGCTCGTGCCCACCGCGTGATCCACGCCCACCCTGCCGATCACGCCGGGTACTACCCGGGCGCCGAGCGGCTGACCATGAAGCTGCTGGTCGATCCGTCGACCGACCTCATCCTCGGCGCGCAGGTCGTCGGGCGTCGCGGCGTCGACAAGCGCATCGATGTGATCGCGACGGCCATGCAGGCCGGCCTCACGGCGTCGCAGCTGAGCAGGCTCGAGCTGGCGTACGCGCCGCAGTTCGGCTCGGCGAAGGATCCGGTGAACATGCTCGGCTACATCGCCGACAACGCGGCGACCGGACTCACCGACGGGGTGCAGTGGCACGATCTCTCGGCTGCGGTGGTTTCCGGTGCCACGGTGCTCGACGTGCGCAGCGCCGGGGAGCACGCTGCCGGGGCGATTCCCGGCAGCGTGAACATCTCGGTCGACGAGCTGCGGAGCAGGCTCGACGAGCTGCCCGCCGGCGAGCTGATCGTGCACTGCCAAGTCGGACAGCGAGGGCACACCGCCGTACGGCTGCTGCGTCAGCACGGACGCGAGGCACGCAACCTCGACGGCGGGTATCTCACCTGGGCTGCGGGCACCCGGATGCTCGCGGCAGATCGCACTCTCGAGAAGGAGACGGTATGAGCACTGCACCCGATGACGAGATCCGCAAGGTCGTCAACCGCCTCAAGCGCGCCCGCGGGCAGTTGAGCGCCGTGATCGACGCGATGGAGACGGATGCCGACTGCCGTGACGTCGTCATCCAGCTCGCCGCCGTGGGCAAGGCCATCGATCGCGCCGGCTTCGCCGTGATCAGCACGGCGCTCAAGCACTGCGTGATCGACGGCGACGACGCCGAGGACGGCGCCCCCAGCATGGCGGAGATCGAGAAGCTGTTCCTCACCCTCGCCTGACGCGGGCGGTTGCGGTCACCTCCCGAGCCGAAGCGGGCGTGCGTCGGTCACGTTTCGGGGGCCGACACGTGCCGCGCGGATTCGTTACGTTTCGGGGGCCGACTCGTGCCGTGCGGATTCGTTACGTTTCGGGGGCCGACTCGTGCCGTGCGGACTCGTTACGTTTCGGGGGCCGACACGCCAGATGTCGGACGTGTTCACGGGATCCGTCCGACATCTGGAGTGTCGGCCCCCGTTTCGTCTCGTCCTTTTTTCGTGGTGGCTGGTCTCGCCACGCGGCGGGCGAGGCTGCACGCGGGCGCGCGCACCGGAATCACCCGCGTCCCGGTCAACCGCGTCCCGCTCACCCGAGCTTTTCGGCGCACGGCACGCACAGTCGCGCGAAGGGGCGCACCTCGAGCCGCCCCTCGGGGATGGGCCGGCCGCAGTTCGCGCAGATGCCGTAGTCGCCGGCATCCCACCGCGCCAGCGCATCGTCGTACTGCCGCACCTCGTCGGCCGCAGCATCCGCCAGCGCCGACAGCCGCGACCATTCCGACGACAGCGTCACACCCTCAGGATCGTGCTCGTCGTCGTCGTTCGACCCCTGACGGTCGTGCACGAGCTCGGCCAGGGCGGATGCCGCGTGCTCGGCGCGCGCGACCGCATCCGCCCGCTGCGCGGCGAGCGACTCACGACTGACCCCGGCCATCCCGCCACCCTAGCCCTGGTTCGGCCGTCGTCGGCCGGGAGCCGAATGTCGGCTTAGGTGTGCGGATGCCTGTCATTCGGCTCCTCCCGACGCGTCGCGACCCGGCCCTGGTTTGGCGGGCGTCGTCGCCGGGAGCCGAATGTCGGGTAAGGGGTGCCGATGCCCGGCATCCGGCTCCTCCCGACGGTCGCGCTCCCGCTCCGATGCGCTACCGCCCCCGCTCCGGTTCGGTGGACGCCGGCCGGGAGCCGAACGTCGGTCAACGGCTGCGGATACCCGGCATTCGGCTCCTCCCGAGGCGCTGCCGCTCTCCGGGCCGAGCCCGACGCCGCCGACCCGCACCGCGACGGCGAAGGATGCCACATCCGCACGAGCCTCGCACAGGCCTTGCCACCTCCGGGAGGGTGCGTGACGATGGGAAAGCCAATCGACGGGAGACATGATGCAGCTGGGAATGATCGGACTCGGACGCATGGGCGCCAACATCGTGCGCCGACTGATGCGGGACGGACACGAATGCGTCGGGTTCGACGTCAACCAGGAGGCCGTCAAGGCGCTCGAGGCGGACGGCGCGACGGGAGCCGCCGACCTGCAGGACTTCGTGTCGAAGCTGCAGACGCCGCGCGTGATCTGGCTGATGGTGCCGGCCGGACTCACCGGCTCGATTCTCGAGCAGGTCGCCGACCTGCTCGACGAGGGCGACATCGTCATCGACGGTGGCAACTCCAACTACCGCGACGACGTGCGTCGCGCGGCCGCGATGCGCGAGCGCGGCATCGAGTACGTCGACGCCGGCACGAGCGGCGGCGTGTTCGGTCTCGAGCGCGGGTACTGCCTCATGGTCGGCGGATCGGATGCCGCAGTGCAGCACATCGAGCCGCTGCTGAAGACCATCGCCCCGGGCGTCGGCGAGATCGAACGCACGCCAGGACGCACCGGCGACCTCGCGCCGGAAGAGCAGGGCTACCTGCACTGCGGTCCCGCGGGGGCCGGCCACTTCGTGAAGATGGTGCACAACGGCATCGAGTACGGCATCATGGCCGCGATCGCCGAGGGCCTGAACCTGCTCGAGAACGCCGACGCGGGTGTGCGCGAGGCCGAGCACTCGGCCGAGGTCGCACCTCTAGAAGAGCCGGAGTTCTACCAGTTCCCCATCGACACCGCGAAGGTCACCGAGCTGTGGCGCCGCGGGTCGGTGATCTCGTCGTGGCTGCTCGACCTCACCGCGACCGCACTGAACGAGAACCCCACGCTGCACGATCTCGCCGGCCGTGTCTCAGACTCGGGCGAGGGACGCTGGACGGTCAAGGCCGCGGTCGACGTGGGTGTGCCCGTGCCCGTGCTCTCGTCTGCCCTGTTCGAGCGCTTCGCCTCGCGCGGGGAGGACCACTTCGCGAACCAGGTGCTCTCGGCGATGCGGCTGCAGTTCGGCGGGCACAAGGAGCTTCCCGCCGGTGACGTTCTCGAGGCCGGTGGCCGCAAGTCGGAGTCGAACGACCGCGGGCAGTCTGACAGCGCGTGATCGACCCCGGCGCTCATTGAAGACGTCGGTCGAGAGGATCTCTCGACCGACGTCTTCGTGATGTGCGGGAGTGGCGTCCCGTTCGACTTCAGGCGAATCGGTCTCCGTCTTCCGCTGCCCCTTCTTCGTCGGCGTGCTCGCGCACGGCTGCGTCGTCGACCTGGGCGGGCGGTGTGTCCTGCAGATAGGTGCGGTCGTCGTTCGGGTCGCCGGTGCCGTCGTCCATGCCGTTCTCGAGCAGTTCCTCGTCGGTCGGCTCGTGTGCCGGTGTGCTGTCGCTCATACTCACTCCTTCAATCGGTGGAGTCCACGATCGGCGTGCTCTGCGAGGGAGTCGAGAGGCTTGACAGCCCGTGGTGCGTCGACGAGGGGACGCCACCTCCGTCGGCTGGGCCCGTATGGTCGCGTCAGGCGCGGGGAGGCGACCCTTCGGGACCTGCGGATGCCAACGCGCGCACGAACCCCGGGCCGACTCAGCCGAACAGCAGCGTGAGCGCGGTCACCCCGCCGCCGCCGACGATGAGCGCGACGATCGTGACCCACGCCACGATGCGGATGCGGCGGCTGCGGCGCTCGCCGAGATCGCCATAGTCCTCGTCGGTCTGCGCCCCGGTCATGCGGAGAGCTCGGTGACGGTCGGGCCGAACACGGCCGGCAGCGTGCCGCGCGAGGTCTCGCGCAGCTCGTCGACCGACACGGTGAACACGTCCTGCACCTCGAGGGTCGGCTCGGTGTCAGTCACGCCGATGCGCAGCACCGGGTAATCGCGCCCTTCGCACAGACCGCGGAACTTCACGTCCTCTTCGCGCGGCACGGTCACGATCACGCGGCCGGCCGACTCCGAGAAGAGGGCGGTGGCGGCATCCACCCCGTCGCGCTCCATCAGCTCGGTGAGCCAGACGCGCGCGCCGACGCCGAAGCGCATGACGCCCTCGGCGAGGGCCTGGCCGAGGCCACCCTCCGACAGGTCGTGCGCAGACGAGATCAGCCACTCCTCGCGAGCAGCGCCGAGGAGCCCGGCGAGCCGCCGCTCGGCGGCGAGGTCGACCCTCGGCGGCAGGCCGCCGAGGTGGTCGTGCACGACGTCGGCCCAGGCCGAGCCCGACAGCTCGGTCGAGGTCACGCCGAGCAGGTAGATGTTGTCGCCGGCATCCTGCCAGCCCGACGGGATGCGACGCGAGACGTCGTCGATGATCCCCAGCACTCCGACGAGCGGGGTGGGGTGGATCGGCACGTCGCCGGTCTGGTTGTAGAACGACACGTTGCCGCCGGTGACCGGGGTGCCCAGCTCGTAGCAGCCGTCTGCCAGACCGTCGACGGTCTGCCCGAACTGCCACATCACCTCGGGGTTCTCGGGCGAGCCGAAGTTGAGGCAGTCGGTGATCGCCGTGGGGGTCGCGCCGGTGACGGCGACGTTGCGGTACGCCTCGGCGAGCGCGAGCTGTGCGCCCGCGTACGGGTCGAGCTGGCAGTAGCGGCCGTTGGCGTCGGTCGAGACCGCGAAGCCGAGACCCGACTCCTCGTCGACGCGCACCATGCCCGCGTCGTCGGGGAAGGCGAGAGCGGTGTTGCCGCCGACGTAGTAGTCGTACTGGTTGGTGATCCAGCTGGTGTCGGCGAGGTTCGGCGAGCCGAGCAGCTGCAGGAACTGCGTTCGCAGCACAGCCGGGTCATCGGTGCGCGGAAGGTCTTCAGCGGCATCCGCCTGCAGCGCGTCGATCCACGTCGGGTACGCGACCGGACGGTCGTAGACCGGGCCGTCGACGGCGACGGTCGACGGGTCGACGTCGACGATGCGCTCGCCCTGCCAGTCGATGACGAGGCGTCCGTCTCCGGTCACCTCGCCGAGCACGCTGGTCTCGACCTCCCACTTGCCGACCACCTCGAGGAACGCGTCGAGCTTCTCGGGCGCGACGATCGCCATCATGCGCTCCTGCGACTCGCTCATCAGGATCTCTTCGGCGGTCAGCGACGGGTCGCGCAGCAGCACGTTGTCGAGCGAGACGTGCATGCCGCTGTTGCCGTTGGCGGCCAGTTCGCTGGTCGCGCACGAGATGCCGGCGGCACCGAGGTCCTGAATCGCCTCGACCAGCTCGCGCTGATAAAGCTCGAGGCAGCACTCGATGAGCACCTTCTCGGCGAACGGGTCGCCGACCTGCACTGCGGGTCGTTTGGTCGGGCCGGCCTCGTCGAAGGAGTCGGATGCCAGGATGCTGGCGCCACCGATGCCGTCGCCGCCCGTGCGGGCGCCGAACAGCACGACCTTGTTGCCCACGCCGGTGGCGTTGGCGAGCTTGAGGTCTTCGTGACGCAGTACGCCGACCGCGAGGGCGTTCACGAGCGGGTTGGCCTGGTAGACGGCGTCGAACACCGTCTCACCGCCGATGTTCGGAAGCCCCAGGCAGTTGCCGTAGAAGCTGATGCCGCTGGTGACGCCGTGCACGACGCGCGGGGTGTCGGGGTGGTCGATGGCGCCGAAGCGCAGGGCATCCATCACCGCGACCGGGCGGGCGCCCATCGAGATGATGTCGCGCACGATGCCGCCGACGCCGGTCGCCGCGCCCTGGAACGGCTCGATGAACGAGGGGTGGTTGTGCGACTCGGCCTTGAACGTGACGGCCCAGCCCTCGCCCACGTCGACGACGCCGGCGTTCTGGCCCATGCCGACCATGAGGCGCTCGCGCATCTCGTCGGACACCTTCTGGCCGAAGCGGCGCAGGTAGTTCTTCGACGACTTGTACGAGCAGTGCTCAGACCACATCACCGAGTACATGGCCAGCTCGCCCGAGGTGGGGCGGCGGCCGAGGATGGTCTTGATCTGCTCGTACTCCTCGGGCTTGAGACCGAGCGCGCCGTACGGCTGCTCCTTCTCAGGAGTCGCGATGGCGTTCTCGACCGAGTCGGGAACATGCTGACGAGAGGCAGGAGTGGTCACGCGGGCTCCAGAAGAAGAGGGAGGCGGGGCGCGTCCAGTCTACCGGCGCGTCCCGACACCCTCAGTGCGTTGGTCACTCGACGGCGACGACGCCCTCGCCGCCGGACTGCTCCGGGTCGGCGCCCGGCTCGGTGCGCAGGGGCTGCCCTGCCGTCGAGCCGTGATCGCGCATCAGCTGCTCGCGTGGCGGCTGCGGGCGCTGGTACGCGTACTCGCCGCCCTGGCGTCCGCCGTAGGGGCGACCGTGATCGGCGTACTCCTCGCGGAAGAACGCCAGCCGCCACCGACCCATCGTGATGAGAGCGCCGGTGCGCAGGATGCGCCCCTGCTCTTCATCGCCGATGCGTTCGCGGTACGCGCCGCCGCCGACCGCGCCCTTCGCGTAGAGCACGTACTCGTCGCCCTGCTCGTGGCGAATCTCGGCGTGCACCGATTCGAGGCCGGGCAGCACGAGGTCGCACGTCGGCGACGAGCCGATGGTGACGCGGTCGGCGGTGAGGTCGAACACCTTCGGTGCCACGCCGTCCCACTGCTCGGCGTCGACGGTGAAGATGAGTCTCGGATGTCCGGCACCCCACGCGTAGTGGGTGGTGGTGATCCGCCGTGGGCGGTAGCGCTGGAACGTCGGCGCCAGTGGCAGCAGCACACCGGCGACCTGGGGGATGGGCGGCAGAGAGCGGGTGGACTGGATGCGCCGCACACTGTTCAGCGCGCTCAGCGAGCCGAGGCGCACGTGCGATGACCCGGTGAGCAGCCGTGCGAGCACGCTGCGCCGCACGTCGCCCACCTCGACGAGCGGCCCCTGGGGGCCGTCGATGCGCACGGTGAGTCCCTGCGCGGCGAGCTGCTTGGCGAGGGCGTCGACCTCGTGCAGCTGCGCGCGGCGCACGCTCGGAAGGCGCTCGGGATCGCTGATGAACACGTTCACGCGCCGGCCCTGGCCGGTGATCCTCACCGAGAAGGGCGGCTCGTCGTCGGTTCCGAGCAGGGCGACCGTGAGGTCGGCGTCGACGGTGATCATGGCCGTGCCCCACTGAGGCTTCAGCCCGCGGCGGGGCCGGAGTCCCGGTCGGTGTACGTGCCGGCGTCGGAGGTGAGGGTGTTGTCGCTGGTGGTGACGCGCAGTGTGCCGTTGATCTTCCACGTCGCGCGCGGCGCGTCGGGGCCGATGTCACGCGGCACCTCGACCGTCATGTCGTCGAACGCGTAGTTGACCACCGCACCGCGACCGGTGAGGAAAGACCACATCTCGCGGCCCAGGTCGGTCCAGTCGCCGATCGAGCGGCCCTCGGGCCCGCTGCTCGATCCGAACAGGTCGGAGGAGGAAGAGGAGGAAGTCGTGTCGCTCATGGTCGGCTCCTTTGCCGGTGTCGGTGATCAGACACTAGTCCTGCCCACCGACACCGGCAAGAGCCGATGTTGGACCGAGGTCAGAGGTCGACCTTGCCGCTCTCGCCGCCGTCGTACTGCTCTCCCGTCAGCTTCGACTTCACGAAGCTGAACACCGTCGCGATGCGCCCGCCCGGGGAGTCCCAATACTCCGCCGATTCCGCCGTGAAGCGCACGAGGCCCACGTCGGGGTCGTCGGGTCCGTCGGGGAACCACGCCTCGACCATCGGGTTCCACAGTTCATCGATCTTGGCGCGGTCGTCGACCAGCCACGCCGTTCCGGAGAGCGAGACCCACGCATCGTTCGAGCTCATCGAGACGTTCACGTCGGCGTCGGCGGCGAGCTCTTCCGCGGGGGACGAGCTCTTCGAGATCAGGAACCACAGGTCGCCGTCGAACTCAGCCTCCTGCACGGTGAACGGCCGGGCGACGAGCTTGCCGTCGCCCTTGCGCGTCGTCAGCATCGCGAAGCGGAAGTCCTTGATCAGCTCGGCGACCTTCTTACGGTCATCGGTGGTATCGGTCATCGCCTGCCCCTTCCTGCCGCCCGCGGGATGCGGATGGCGTGAAACCCTCACGATGCCCGCCGCGGGCACGCGCGACGAGGGGGTTGTGATGCCGACGGCTCTGGGTTACGCCGTCGGAGCTCAGAGCCGGAGGTGCGCGGCCCTCGAACCGCGTGCCCGGAACCGATGTCCCGCACGAAACCGGACGATCCCGGACAGCGGTTCGCTCCTCGCGGACACGGAAGTCCCCGAAACTGAGAGCGTGTTCTCCACCTCTCTCCAAGCGCACCTCGAGCCCGCCCGAACGCGGCACGGCTGCGCTCTGACGCCGGACGATTTCGTGTTCTTCCGAGTCGACGGACGGCTCGGCTGGCGCGTCGCATCCAAGGTCGCCGGCGCAGAGGACGTCCTGTACGAGATCTGGGACACCGATGGGCACAGACGGGACTCGCCGGACACAGCTGCGATGCAGGGCAGCATCCGGGTGGACGGCCGGGAAACCGCTCTGCCGCACCCCTACCGAAGGTCCTTGAGGCGCAAGGCCGCCCTGCAGGACTGGTACGACGCGATCCTGTTCGAAGAGGCCCAGCGAGAAGCGAGCGCGCGCAGCGTACGACGGTGGGGACAGGACGAGCTCTCGAGCATGGTGAAGCGCTCATCCTTGGGGATCTCGGCCTACGACGCCCACGAGGTCGCCGTCGACTCCTTCCCGACCGTGTCCGCCCTGCAAGCCTGGATCGATGAGGCGCTCTCGGGCACTCGGGTGCGTGTGATCGCGCTCGTGCTCGCGGACTACCCCTATTTTCGCGACGAGATGCGGGATGGGCAGCTGTTGCAGAAGATGGACGGCGACGAAGCGGTCGCACATCTTCCGATCGTGGTCGCGACCAATCAGGATTCAGCGGTCGCGCTCGCTGAACGGGAGGGGCACCTGCCCCCTCGACCCTCGGCGACTGTCCGGATGTCGGGCGGCACGCGTATCCGCTGGTGGGCGGACGCCGTGCTGTCGTGGTCTGCGGTGGCCCGCAACAGCACCCTGAGTCGCGACGGCGACGCACGCCCTGCGGCAGGCGACTGGGTTCTGCTCGGGGTCGAAGGAACCGACATAGCTCTGCCGGTGCCGTGGGGCAGTTCGAATCTGCTGATCGAGACCGACGACGACGGGGCGCTGGTCGAGATCTCAGTACCGTCGACTGCGAGGCGCGAGCAGCACCATCGCCGCCGCGCAGAGTTCGAAGACAGGTGGGGGCGATGGCTCGACGAGGAGCAGAACCTCACGCGGGAAGAGCTCGAGGCCGGCATCCGGCGCGCCGAAGCCGGACTGCGTGCCGTGCTCGCGATCGAGGAGGACTGATGGCCACGCGCTCGACCGTGGAAGACGACGTCATCGGCATCGACGACAGCGACGGTGAAGACCGTCCACGCGGGTGCGCATGGGATGAGAGCGTCTGCACCACCACCCCGGAGTACCGCATCGGGCGGGGCGGCCACGTCGGAGAAGACGACGAGCCGCTCGAGCCCGAGGTTCAGGTCTACTGCGGACGCCACTACGCGCTGGAACTCGCGCGACTCACCGAGGTGCATCTGCACGACTGCGCTGCGCCCGCTTCTCATCATGTTTCGCACTACGGGAGGGTTGCATGAGCAGCTTCAATCAGGATGACACCGTCATCGCACGGGTACTCGCAGATCTCATCACCGGCGACAGCAGTCGCCTGGTTGGCGAGATCCTGCGTCCGGTGCCCAATTTCTGGGACATCGTCGACTACGGCGCGAGCGCGGGTGAGACCCGGTACAGCAAGATGGTGGGCTGGCTGCTCGACCCGCAGGAGGACCACGGACTGGGCACGTTCTTCGCCTCCCGCTTCGTGCAGACGGCCCTCGGCGAGGGTGCGCCGGAGATCTCCGAGCGCGCCCGCGTGCACCCGAGGGAGTGGCGCAACATCGACGTCCTCCTCGTCGACTACGACGAGGAGGGGATGCCGGTGCGCACCCTGGTGATCGAGAACAAGACCGACACGAGCGAGCACACCCGCAGCGGACTGCTGACAGCGCAGACCACCTGGTACAACTGGGTCATCCGCGGTGATTTCGAGAGCATGGAGCAGTCGGTGGCATCAGCGGACCTCGAGCCGGCGCAGGCTGCTCGCCTGCGCAAGCAGATCCGCCGATGGAAGACCGACACCGGCGACTACCGCAGCATCGACGATGCCGGCCGCCACTTCGTCTACCTCACGCCCCGTCAGGACGAGCACGCAGAGGATCCGGAGTTCCGCACCGTCACCTACGAGCAGCTCGAGGGGCTGCTCGATGAGGTGATCCAGCTGCTCACCGATCGGGGTGACGCAGACGCGGCGAAGATCGTGCTCGACTTCCGCCGCACGATCCACCGCCGATTCGACAGAAGGCTCGGTGAGCAGATCACGCACGCGTTCGATGAGTACCCCGATCTCGGCGCGGAGCTCGCTTCGGTGGCCCAGCAGATGGGTGTCATCAACGCCGAGGACACGCGCGCCGGTGACAAGCAGTACTTCACGGCCGCCCGCACGAAGAAGGTCGACCCTGAAGAGCTGCGGGCGCACCTCGATCAAGAGCTCGGACGCCCGATCACGGAGATCGAACTGCGACGCCTCGTCGCCCACGTCTGGCAGAGCCGGCCGAGCTCCTTCGCGAACGACACGTCGAAGTTCCACTGGGGTGACAAGCGCAACGGCAGGTTCTCGAAGACGGAGATGCTGCAGAAGATCGCGCAGGCCTTCGTCGTCGAGCACGGGATCACGTCGATCGGCGAGTTCGAGGAGAAGTTCGGTGCGGTCGTCGGCACCGTGATCCTCCCCGATCCCGCCAATCCGTACGACGGCACGGCGCTGCTGTACGACCCGGACCATCACCCCTACAGCGCATCCGACGCGAAGCGGTACAAGAGGACCGAGATCGACATGCGCGAGCGCATCGGAGCTATCACCTTCGATGACGGCAAGCGCTACCGCGTGCACTGGAACCTCGGACACCGACGCCCCGGCCGGGTCGGCGTGATCGCGCACCTGCCTGTCATCCGTCACTTCCAGCAGACGGGCGATCCCCAGGTCTATCCGATCGCGGATGCCTCGTGAGGGGGCGTTCGGTCGACGGGGGATCGGCCTGGTGGCGTCGCCCGTGGTTCTGGGGGCTGGTGGTGCTGCTGTCTCCCGTCGCGGCGATGCTGGTCTGGTCGCTGGTCGTGCTGGTGTGGATCGGCCTGCACACTCTCGCCGGTCTGCCGCTGCCCCCGGCCATCGAGCAAACCGTTCCCCTCGGCGCCGTCGGCGACACCTTCGGAGGTCTGCTCGGCCCCATACTCAACACCCTCGTGCTGGTCGTGACCATCTCAGTGGCGCTCGGGCAGCGTCGGCATGTGGTCGCCGAGCGGGAGGCGAATCTCGAGGTCGCGGATCGCGCTCGCGCTGAACAGGTGACTGCCTGGGTCGCGGAAACCGCTCACTCCGATCAGCGGGGGAGCTATCTGGGCGTGGTGGTCATCAACAACGGGTCGACATTGGTGCGCGATGTCGACCTGGTGGTCACCGTGAAAAATGGCGAATCCCCCCTCGAACTGCGCAATCGAGAAGCGGTCATCCCACCCGGCACATGGTTTCTGCCCATCAACCGCGCTCAGGCCGAGGACCGCGGTGAGGCCATGTCGCCGACGCCCGGGTCGGAGCCGAGCAGCGATTGGGCCGCAGCAGTGGCCGTCGACACGAGCGGCCACCTGCGGGTCGATCTGCCGGATGACGACCGGCCGCGGGCGCCGCTGACCTCGCACGTGCTCGGCGTGCATCTGCCGATCACGGTGGACGGTCAGAAGCGTCCCTACTACGAGATTCAGCTGCTGCGTTTCACTCTCGACGGCGCGCAGTGGTGGCGTGACGGCGGAGGCCGGCTCAGCCGCAGCATCCCGCCGGCCGAGGCGGCGCAGACGGCGAACTGGGAGAGCGAATTCTCGCCGCTCGCCTCGGTTCCTCGGCCTCCGTCCGAGGGTCCGAAGCAGATCCACCGAAAAGACCCGGGCGTGCAGAGCTTCATCTCGCAGTTCGCGGCACGCCTGACGGGACGGAATGCGGACGACATCTCCCGGAACGTCCGCTACGCGACCGCGGAGCCGCTGCGCGGAGTGGGGATCGGGGCGCTTCGGATCAGCCGTGCAGGCCAGGGCATCGCGTTCTACGAGAGCGATTCGCCCGACGCACCGACAGTGCTGTGGCTCTCAGGCAACACGAATCGGATGCCAGCAGTCATCGACTTCGTGGAGGAGTGGAGAGAGCGCGCCGAGCGTCAGTCGGTCGGTCCGCTGATCTCGGAGCTCGTCGACTACAAGGACCCGATCGAGATGGCCGACGAGTTCGTCGCTCGTCTGCCGCGGCATCTCGCTGAGGTGGTGCCCGCCTCCGCGTGACCGCGCCGGGCCGATCCCGGCTCAGAGGCGGATGTACGCCGCGCCCTCGAATTGCGCATCGGTCAGGGCGACGATCGCGGCGGCGACGGTGCGGATGCCGGGCTGCAGGTCGTCTTCAGTGATCTCGTGTGCGCGCATGCCGCCCTCGCACGCCTCGATCGCGGCGCCTTCAGGCAGCCTGTCGATCGCGAGGGCGTCGGCGCCGCGCGTGACGCCGGTGATCGCCGGCCCGTTGACGATGATCCGGATGCGGTGCTCGGGCCGGGCCTTGTGCAGGATGCGCGCCGAGGTGATCGAGCGCGCGACGTCGGCGGGATCGGCGGTGACGTGGATGACGACGGTGCGGGATGCGGTCATACCGGCATCCTGCCACCGGATGCCGGGCGCGGCCGGGCTCAGCGCGCGAGCGCGGCCGCGAGATAGGGAGCCGTGCGACTCCCGGACGCTGCGGCGACGGCATCCGGGGTTCCCGTCGCGACGATCCGCCCGCCCGCGTCGCCGCCGGACGGCCCGAGGTCGACGACCCAGTCGGCGTCGGCGACGACGTTCATGTCGTGTTCGACCACGACCACCGTGTCGCCCGCGTCGACGAGGGCGTGCAGCTGCGCGAGCAGCAGGCGCACGTCGGCGGGGTGCAGTCCGGTCGTCGGCTCGTCGAGCAGGTAGAGCGTGTGCCCGCGGCGTACTCGCTGCAGCTCGGTGGCGAGCTTGATGCGCTGCGCCTCGCCGCCCGACAGCTCGGTGGCAGGCTGGCCGAGGCGCAGGTATCCGAGTCCGACGTCGAGCAGCGCGCGCAGGCTGCGCGCCGCCGCGGGGATCTCGGCGAGCACGTCCGCAGCCTGCGTGACGGTGAGCGCGAGCACGTCGGCGATCGAGTGCCCGTGCCAGCGGACCTCGAGTGTCTCGTCGTTGTACCGGGCGCCGTGGCAGGTGGGGCAACGGCCATAGCTGCCGGGCAGGAAGAGCAGCTCGACGGCGACGAAGCCCTCGCCCTGGCAGGTCTCGCAGCGCCCGCCGGGCACGTTGAACGAGAAGCGCCCGGCGGTGTAGCCGCGCTCGCGGGCGAGGTCGGTGCGCGCGAACGCCGTGCGCACCGCATCGAACAGCCCGGTGTAGGTGGCGAGGTTCGAGCGCGGCGTGCGGCCGATGGGCTTCTGGTCGACCCGCACGAGGCGGTCGACGAGGTCGAGCCCGTCGGTCGACCGCACGGTGAGCACGTCGATGTCGGACGGTGCGGTCGCCTCGGCGATCCCCGGTTCATCGGAGTCGGTCTCGTCTTCTGTGGGGTCGGCGGCCTCGGCATCCGGATGCAGGTGATCGCGCACCACCTGGTGCAGCACCCGGCTGACGAGGGTCGACTTGCCCGAGCCCGAGACGCCGGTCACGGCGACGAGGGTCTGCAGCGGGATCGCCACGTCGACGTCGTGGAGGTTGTGCAGCCGGATGCCGTCGACGCGCAGCCACCCGGCCGCTTCGCGGCGCTCGCGTGCGGCCTCATGCTCGCCCTGCGCGGAGGGGAAGAGGAAGGGCCGGGTGAGGCTGGCATCCACCGTCTCGAGGCCGTCGACGGGGCCGCTGTAGAGCACCTCGCCGCCGCCCTCGCCGGCGGCGGGGCCGACGTCGACGATCCAGTCGGCGCGGCGGACGACGTCCATGTTGTGCTCGACGACGAACACCGAGTTGCCCGAGCGCTTGAGCTGCTCGAGCACCTCGAGCAGCGGCTCGGCGTCGGCGGGATGCAGCCCTGCCGAGGGCTCGTCGAGCACGTAGACGACGCCGAACAGTCCCGACCGCAGCTGGGTGGCCAGGCGCAGGCGCTGCATCTCGCCGGGGGACAGGGTGGTGGTCACCCGGCCGAGGCCGAGGTAGCCGAGGCCGAGGTCGCAGAGCACGCCGATGCGGGCGCGCAGGTCGGCGGCGATAGCGACGGCGACGTCGGTGCGCTCGCCGCTGGCCGCGGTGGGCAGCGCCGCGCCGGGGTCGGTGATCTCGGTGGTGGGGCGCAGCACCTCGGCGAGCTCGGTCATCGGCAGAGCGTTCAGCTCGGCGATCGACCGCCCCGCGAAGGTGACTGCGAGGGCTTCGCGGCGCAGCCCGGTGCCGTGGCACAGCGGGCACGGGCCCGAGCGCATGAAGCGCAGCACCTTGGCGCGCATCATGGCGCTCTGCGAGTCGGCGAGGGTGTGGAAGACGTACTTCTTCGCGCTCCAGAAGCGGCCGTTGTAGGGCTTCTCGATGCGGTCGCGCTGCGGGAGGATCTGCACGACCGGCTGCTCGTCGGTGAACAGCAGCCAGTCGCGGTCGGCCTGCGTCAGGTCGCGCCAGGGGCGGTCGACGTCGTAGCCGAGGGTGATGGCGATGTCGCGCAGGTTCTTGCCCTGCCAGGCGCCGGGCCAGGCGGCGATCGCGCCGTCGCGGATGCTGAGCGAGGGGTCGGGCACGAGCGAATCCTCGGTGACGTCGTGCACGACGCCCACGCCGTGGCAGCGCGGGCAGGCGCCGGCGGCCGTGTTGGGCGAGAAGGCGTCGGAGTCGAGGCGCTCGGTGACGCCTTCGGGGTAGGTGCCGGCGCGTGAGAACAGCATGCGCAGCGAGTTCGACAGCGTGGTGACCGTGCCGACGCTGGAGCGCGAGCTGGGCGCGCCGCGCCGCTGCTGCAGCGCGACCGCGGGCGGGAGTCCGGTGATCGAGTCGACGTGCGGGTCGTGGCCCTGCTGGATCAGTCGACGTGCGTACGGGGCGACGGATTCGAGATAGCGGCGCTGCGCCTCGGTGAAGATCGTGCCGAATGCGAGCGACGACTTGCCCGAGCCCGAGACGCCGGTGAACGCGACGATCCGGTCGCGCGGCATGTCGACGTCGACGCCGCGGAGGTTGTTCTCGTGGGCGCCGCGGACGCGGACGAACGGATCGGCGGCCGGGGAGGTGTCGAGCATCCGGACGAGTCTAGTGAGCGCGGATCAGTCGGGCGTCGAGAAGTGCCACAGGATCACCACGTCTGGCGCGCGTCGTGGAAGGTGATCACCGCACCGGTCTGCAGCGAACCTGCGGAAGGCGCGCTCACGAGCGGGCCGACCCTCGGCCTGTGCTCGGCCGATCGGTCCAGTCCTCGAGCAGGTGGTCGAGCTCGATCACCTGTTTCCAGCTCCACCAGAGATCGATGTCCGCGGCGGGTTCGGTGCTGAGCGTCTCGTCGACCCAGGTGGCGGGGATGACGTGCACTGCGACCGAGGCGAATCCGCGCATCCAGACGAGCGCGATCGCGGTCGCGTCGGCGAGGGCCCACCACTCAGCGCGGTCGACCCGGGACTTCCGCAGAGCCTGCCGGTATGAGCCGGTGCTGTCGATCGGGTCGAGGGTGTCGGCGAGATCGACCGACCTGGCGGGGCCTGCGGCGTCGATGATCGACGCACGAACGCGCGAGACGAAAGCCCGCATGTCGTCGTCGTCGGCGTAGGGATTCCAGCCGCGATCGGGATAGCCCAGCCAGATGAGGGGGATGATCTTCGCCTCGCCGCGCACGAGCACGGGCGCGTTCTCTGCGAGCCAGCCGTCTTCTGCCGCGGTGGTCGCCCCTGGTGGCAGCCCGTGATGCTGCACGATCAGGTCGCGGGCATCCGATGGCAGCAGGGCCCCCCGACCGTAGGTCGTGCGGTGGAAAGGGCCCGGTGGGTCGACGTCGTCGTGGTAGCTCTTCGTGGCCGCGAGCTCGGTGACCTCGTCCCATGTCCAGTTCAGGTCGGTGGGCGGCATCTCGCCATGGATCCATTCGAGAGGGATGACGTGCACAGCCACCGCATCGACAGGGGCGGGAAGCGGCGCGCCGTAGGTGACGCACACGATCATGCGGGGTGAGTCTCCCGGACCGGCCCAGTAGGCGTCCCTGGCTCCGGTACGGAGGAGTTCGGCGGCGTACGTCGGTGAGTCGATGGCCCTCGGCGTCTCGACGTCGATTCCGTTCAGGAAGATCCAGCGGTACTCGAGCGCACCGTCGACGTCCGACCGGAGGGCACTCGCCTTCTCGCGAACCGCGGCCTGTTCGGCCGGTTCCGCATCGCGCGCCCAGACGAGCGGAACGATCAGGGCCTCTCCCTTGCGCAGGGCGGGGACACCCGCGGTCAGCCAGCTGTTCTCGGGCGGCAGGCCACGGCGATCCGTGAGCATCTCTTCGATGACGTCGATCACCACCTCGCCTGACACCGGAATGTTCACGCGTCGACCTCGATTCTTCGCCTCAGTGCGCCAGTTCTATCACGTCGGCCCATGACCACGAGACGTCGATTGCGTCGACCGGCCCGCCGGCCAGACGATCGAGCACCCAGTCGGCCGGTACGAGGTGCAGCGCGAGCGAACGGGTTCCCTCGGCTTCGCTGCCCGCCCAGACCAGGGCCACGCCCTGCGCGTCCGAGTACACCCAGCAGTCGGCCCGGGTGACCCCGGCATCGCGAAGCGCCGCGCGGTACGAGCCGATGCTGTCGTCACTGTCGTCAGCCAGGTTCAGCTCCGACCATGCGGTCGGCGCGCGTCAGCGGTCGGCAGCAGCTGTGCGCGGCTCAGCCGATCCAGAACCGGCGCGGGCGAGAGAACGTTCGCGCCGGGTCTGCACGCGATAATCGAGCGCCACGGGCGACACGGGCCGGTCGACAGCGAATGCGCCGGTGCGCACAAGGTCGGCACCCAGCTCGGTCAGCGCCTCGGCAATCCGGTCGACCCGCTCGGGCGATGACTGATCGGGGCGCGCGGTGTGCGCACGGCGCAGTATCGACCCGATCGTGTGCACGTCGGCGATCAGCGTACGAGCCTTGCCCTGCACTTCGATGCCCGGGGTGACGACGGTGGCATCCGGATGCGAGTAGAACACGCACGTATCGATGAACGGCAGGTCACCCACTCGAGGAGCCAGGTACGCGTGCAAGCGAGAGGCACCAAGGCGAACCTGACGAGCCGGTGATGCCGGCCCAGCGTCGGTCCGCAGACTGATCGACGCGTCGTCGCGCTGTCGAAGGTGCACGGCGAACGGCGGAGTCAGCTTCTTCTCGTCGAGCAGCGCGGCGAACGGAGCAGCCAGCTGCGACGGCCGTGTGCCGTCGAAGACCAGACCGTTCCAGTACTTGCTGTCGATGACGAGCACGGTGTTGTCGGTGACGACGACATGGTCGATCTGCGCGCAGAACGATCGCTCTTCCGAGACGACCGCGAAGACGACGTTGGTCGCGACGATGGCGTTCAGCGACGCGGCCTCGCAGGCCTTCACCAGCGTTTCGCGGGAGTTGAGCTCCCATCGCATGCCGCGCGCGGCGAGGTGCATCGCCCGATCGCGCAGCGCGTCGCTGGCGGCTTGCCCTGCCTGCAGCGCCAGCACGTGCTGATGGTGCTCGGCGGCGACACCGGCGAGGTGCTGCTGATGCAGCCGGGCATCGTCAGCGCGCTGCGCCTTCCACTTCCGGCGCTGGCGTCGGTGCAGCAGCAGCACCAGAACCAGCAGCAGAACGAGGGCCAGCCCTACGCCGTACGTCATCGTCGTATCCACGCCATGAGTAAACCAGCAAACACCGACGTTTCCGAACGCATGTCGACACGCGTAGATCCGGCCTGGTTGACTGCCCTCATGCATCCCGACACCGCCGCCGATCCTTCTGCTGCCAGGAGACCGGCCTGTGTCTCTCTGATCGTCGGCGTCGCGGCATCCGCCGTCATGCTCTTTCCGTCGTGGGTGAGCGGTGGCCGGCTGCCGTTGCAGAACCTGTGGCACGAGCAGACGCCGGCCGAGGCGATGCCGTTCTCGCTGCTTCCGATCAGTCAGTACGACGCGCTGAACGTCTTCGTCATGCTGCTGCTCGGCGGGGTGGTCGCCGGCCTCGTCGTGCGGATGCTGCGGACCCGCGCCTGGCCGGCGGCGCTCGGTGTGCTGCTCGTGCACCTCATCGCGACGGTGCAGAGCTTCGCCGTGCTGGCGAACGGGCTCGGCATCGCAGACGGCTCAGCGAAGTCGCGCGAGCTCCTCTACTTCGGCGGGATGCTCGGCGGCGTGCTGGTCGGGATGCTGCTCGCGCAGCTCGGATGCTGGATGGCGTCGCGCACGGCGATGCCGTGGCCGGCGCTCGCCGTGGCGCTGTCGGCGGTGCCGGTCGGCACCTGGCTCGGCGACGTGATCGCGACGTTCTACCCGATCAGCAGCTACCCGCCCGAGGTGTGGGTGACGCTGCGCCGGATGCCTGCGGTGATCGTCGCGGCCGCGCTGATCTGGTGCGGCGTGCGTCCGCTGTCACGGCTGATCGTGTGGGCGGTTGGCCTGCTCGCATTCTGGGTGTTGTCTGCGGTGCTCACCCCTACGGGTTTCGTCCTCGGGATGCGCGTGCTCAACGGCGACCTGCGCGAGATGGCCGAGGTCGCGGCGCAGATCTTCCCGACGGCACTGGAGACGGAGCTGCTGCCGGTGGTGGTCGCGCTGGTGATTGCGGTGGTGGGGACTGCGATTCGCTGGCAGCTGAGTGCCTCCCCGGCCGTCGAGCGAGCGGAGCGAGTCGACACGCCCTGACGAACCTTCTGACCCCGATGCTTCGATCCACGTTCCGCCGCCCGATCCGCGTCCCCGTCGACGGCAACGGCGCCATCCGGTGATCGCGCTGGCACGGGCGGCATTGCGGTCGGATCGGGCAGTTGTACCCGGGTAATAGAACGCTCGTGCAGTCCTTACGAGCCTTCTATGCCGTGCTCTAAGGGTTGGTAGAGCACGGCATCACCATCTCACGATAGGAGAGAGGTCTGAAGGATTCCGTGGATATCCGAAACCCGGGCGACGTCAGTCCACTCGGCGGCCAGTGAACGGGCCGCCGCGAGCACCGAACGAGCCGCCGGTGCACGCAGCGCCGGTTCCAGCGTCTCGATGTCGGCGACCTTAGCCGCGCCGACGATGCGCCGTGCCATCTTGGCCGAAGCAAACAGTGCCGACTCCTGCAAAATCGCCGCCACCCGGCGTCGCGCGAACGCCTCATCGAAGAGCTTCGTCTCGTGCCAGTTCGCTGCAGCAGCAAGGTAGGCATCTTCGAAGCCCGTCCAGGTCTGCTCGATCAGCGACAGCGCCCACGCAGCGCGCTCGTCATCTCCGAGGGCAACGGCACGGGCGGCGGCGAAGGCGTAGTTCGCGAACAGTGCACCGAGGTCGAAGGCGACGGGGCCGTAGAACGCGAACTCCGAGTCGAATACCTTCACCGACTCGGTGGCCTCACCGCGCCGACCGGTGCCGCGCACCATGACCGAGCCGGTGTGCAGGTCGCCGTGGATCAGAGCCTCCGCGCGTGTCATGAACCGCCACTTCGCCTCGCTCATCGCCGTTGCGAATACGGCATCCGTCGCGAGAGCGGCAGCATCCGCCTCGTTCTCGGGGAGCACCGCGTTGCGACCGATGTCGAAAACCGGTTCGGTGAAGACGAGGTCCTCGGTGATGACGCACAGTTCGGCGTTCTGCGAACGTGTCGCGGTGTCGGCGACCTCTCCGCGGCTCTGCCCGAGCACCGAGGTGCCGACCGCGACGCCGGCGACGTAGCGCCCGAGCTCGACGGCGACGCCGTCGTGGCATTCGCCGTCGTTCAGCGCGCCGCGCCACACGCGGTGGTCCGACAGGTCTTCGAGCGCGAGGATGTACCGGTCGTGGTCGTACTTGACGACCTCGACCACCAGGTCGGGGCTGATGCCGTGGTGCGCCACCAGAGACTCGGCCTCGCGGCGGGCCCGATCGGGCGTCATGGGCCAGCCCTCGCCCGTCATCCGCACGTACGGCAGTGCCTGCTTCAGGATCAGCGAGCGACCCGCTGCGTCGCGTACGTGGAAGACGAGGTTGAGGTTGCCGTCGCCGATCTCGCGGATCTCAGCGAGGTCACTGCCGTCGATTCGCTGTTGCAGCTCGGGGTGAGCGGTGATGTACTCGCCGATGTTCGCCTCGGTGAGGAATTCGTACTCGTGGGACATTCGTCCGTTCCTTCGTTGGGGGCTGATGGGTGGGGTCGGCCGTGCGCTACGTCGCCGGCGAGTACCGCGACTTGCGGCGGGACAGGGTGAACGAGAACAGCAATGCCACGATCAGCACGAGACCCTTCGCGGTGTCTTGGAAGTAGTACTGGAATCCGGCCATCGTCATGCCCGTCAGCACGATTGCGACGAGTACGGCGCCGAGCAAGGTGCCCCAGGCGTTCGGCTTGCCCATGCCGAGCACCGAAGTGCCGACCAGGGCAACAGCCACGGCTTCGAGCAGGCTCGACGAGCCGGCGTTGACATCACCCTGCCCGATGCGCGAGACCAGGATGATGCCGGCGACCGACGCGAACAGTGCCGAGATGACGTAGGCGCTACCGCGGTACATGCCCACGCGGATGCCCGAGAGGCGTGCCGCCTCGGGGTTTGCACCAACCGCGTAGAGCACACGGCCCCACGTTGTACGGGTCAGCACGAACCAAGATGCGACGACCAGCACGAGCATGATGACGACCGGGATCGGCACTGGGCCGATGGTGCCGCGGTCGATGAGCAGGAAGGCTGGATCGAACTTGCCAGGAGCGGTCGAACCGTTGGGCAGGATCATTCCGGATGATACCGACTGGCCGGCGACGGGGATGAGCTTCACACCCTGGATCACGAACATCACGCCGAGCGTCGCCAGCAGGTCGGGGATCTTGCACACCACGATCAAGAAAGCGTTGAGCACGCCCACCAGCAGGCCGGCAAGCAGCGCGACGCTGACCGCGGTGACACCGGTGAGGTTGTAGAACACCATCGTGACGGCGACCAGCTGCACCGCCAGTCCGGCGACCGAGCCGATCGACAGGTCGAGGCCGCCGACGATCATGCTGAACATGACGCCCAGGCCGAGGATCGCGGTGACCGAGGCGAACTTCAGCATCGAGAACAGCGATTCCGGCGTTGCGAACGCGGGCTGCGTGAAGGCGAAGAAGATGAACGCGATGACGGTCACGGCGATGAAGCCGTACTTCACCACGCTGTCGCGGACGACGTCGCCCAGATGGGTCTCGCGCTGCTGTGCGCGAAGGGTCGTGGTATCGGCCATGTCAGGCCACCTCCGTCATGCTCTGGACGATCTCATCGTCGGAAACTGTGTCGATACGGGCGTCGAGGGTGATGCGTCCCTCGACGAGGACGAGGACGCGGTCGGCGATCTCACGCAGCTCGTCGACATCGCTGCACAGCATCACCACGCAGCTGCCGTCGGCCGCCTGCTCGCGTGCGCGCTTGGCGATCTCGCGCCTGGCGCCGATGTCGACGCCGCGGAACGGCTCATCGAGCAGCAGCACTTCGGGCGGGGTCTGCATCCAGCGCGCCACCATGACCTTCTGCTGGTTGCCGCCCGAGAGGGCATCAACCGACTGCCCGGGGCCGGTCGAGACGACACCGAAGTCGGTGATCGCCTGTGCCGCACGGGTCGTCTCAGAACCCTTCTGCAGCAGCGGACCGCGGGCGAAGCGCGAGAGGAAGGGGAGCGAGAAGGTGCGCGCGATCGACCAGCCGGGCAGCATGCCCTGAGCGGCGCGATCCTCGGGGACGAGGAAGACGCCGCGCGCGATCGCGTCTTTCGGATGCCGGGGTGCATAGGCTTTGCCGTCGAGCTTCATCGTGGCGGTGCCGGACGCCGTGGACTCGCCGAACACGTACTCGGCCAGCTCGGTCTTGCCGGCGCCGATCAGTCCGATCACGCCGGTGACCTCTCCGCTGCGCAGTGCCACCGACATCTCGGGCGCTTCGGGGAACACGCGCAGGCCGTCGATCTCGAGGGCGACCTGCTCACCGGTCAGGTGCACCAGTTGTTCGATGTCGCGTTCAGCGCCCTCGCCCAGCATGGAGGTGACGGCGGCGGCGAAGTCGAACGGGCGCTCTTGCGTCGCCGTGATCCGGCCGTCGCGCAGCACCACGATGTCATCGGCGAGCTGGTCGATCTCGGCGAGCCGGTGCGAGACGTGCAGGATCGCGACGCCCCGGTCGCGCAGCGCGAGGATGGTTTCGAAGAGCCGCTCGGCCTCGGACTGCGACAGGGTCGAGGTCGGCTCGTCGAGGATGAGCACCTTGGGGTCGGTGACGAGAGCGCGCGCCAGCAGGAGCATCTGGCAGTCGGCGATGCCCAGTTCGAAGACGTCCTGGCGCAGGAAGGCGTCGTCCCAGTCGAGCGAGAGCGCGGCGGCGACCTCGCGGGCACGCGGCAGCAGCGACTTCGGCGACGAGATGGAGGGCGTCTCGCCGAGGGCGATCTGCTCGAAGACGAGGTTCTCAGCGACGCTGAGCCCGGGGATGATCGCGTCGTCGATCCGCTGGTGAACGGTGCGCACTCCCAGCCGGGATGCGGCCATCGGGTTCTCCAGCTGCACCGGGGCACCGTCGAGAAGGATGTCGCCGCCGGTGGGCTGGTGCACGCCCGACAGCGCCTTGATGAGCGTGGACTTCCCGGCGCCGTTCGCGCCAAGGAGAGCGGTGATGCGGCCGGGGCGCAGGGTGAGATCCACGCCCTTCAGTACGGTGTTCGCTCCGAAGGACTTGCGGATGTCGCGCAGCTCGAGAACGGGCGGGTGGGCGTCGCGCGGCGTGGTCATGATGTGGGTGCTCCTCGCTGAGCGGGTGTGTGCGATGGGAGGGGCGGTGGGACGGCGTCGGGGCGCCGTCCCACCGGGGGTGCGTCAGAAGCTGACGACCGACATCCAGTCTGCGGTCGACACCTGCGACAGGTTCAACTCGGTGACAGCGGCGCGCAGGTCTTCCATGTTCTTGATGTCGTCCTCGCGCAGCATCTCCTGGGTGACGAGCACCGGCGGGAACTCGACGAGTTCGGCATCGAGCTCACCGGCCATCGACAGGGCGAGCGTGCGCAGCACAGCGGCGCCGATCGCGTTGGGGTCGGTCGCGCCAGTGGCGACCCAGCGGCTGCCTTCCGCGCGCATGAGTTCGATGTCGGCGTTCGAGATGTCGGCGCCGTAGACGAGTACGTCGTCGCTGCCACTGACCTGGTCGAGGCCGGTCAGCGTGCCCTTGGTGAACTCGTCGTAGGGGGCGTAGATCGCGGTGACCGACGGGTTGGCCTGCATTGCTGCGGCGACCATCGGAGCACTGTCGCTGGCGGACGAGCTGGTGAACGAACCGGTCTTGAACAGCTGGTCCCAGCCGTTGTCGGCGACGAACTGGCGCCAGACGGCGTCACGGCGGTCGAGCGGCGCGATGCCCTCGACGTTGACGTAGCCGACGACCGCGCCTTCGCCGACGTCTTCGAGCATGCGGTCGAGCACGAGCTGGGCCATGATCTCGTCGGACTGCTGGGTCTGGATCACGCCGTCGGCGCACTCGGACACGTTGACGTCGTAGGCGATGACCGCGATGCCCTTGCTGATGGCGTCGTTGACGCCGGGGCACAGCGTGTCTGGGAAACCGTGGCGCACGATGATCGCATCCACGCCCGACGAGATCGCCTGCTCGAGCTGAGTGGCCTGGGTGGCGTTGTCGCCCTGGGCGTCATAGGCCGACAGTTCGAAACCGAGGGCTTCGGCCTGCTGGCGCGTGCCGTTGAGGTACTGCTGGAAGTAGTCGCCCTGACCGGACTGCTGCACGATGGCGACCTTGGCGCCGACCAGCTCTGCGGGCATCTCGCTGCTCGCTTCGCTGACAGTACCGGAGTCTGCGGTCTCCTGCGTGGCCGGCGCGCCCTGGCTGCAGGCGGTGAGTGCCAGTACGGCGGTCAGTCCGACCGCTCCGGTCGCGGCGAGCCTGCGGCGCAGGCTCCGGGATGACATGCGCTTCATTGCGATTCCTTTCTTGGATGCTTCGGCTGATCGCGTTCAGGCGAAAGCGGGTTGGGTGACCGTCGGCTCGACCACACCGTGCTCGGTGACGATGCCGCTGATCAGGTCGTACGGGGTGACGTCGAAGGCCGGGTTGAATCCGCGCACGCCCGGAGCCGACATCGTGGTGCCGCCGAAGGCGAGCACCTCGTTCTCGTCACGCTCCTCGATCTCGATGAGGTCGCCCGAGGCCAGGGTGACGTCGACGGTCGACATCGGTGCCGCCACCAGGAAGGGGATGCCGGCGCGGTGCGCCGCCAGCGCCACCGAGACCGAGCCGATCTTGTTGGCGGTGTCGCCGTTGGCGGCGATGCGGTCGGCGCCGATCACTGCGAAGTCGACCAGTCCGCGCAGGATGGTGCTGCTGGCGGCGCCGTCGACCTCGACGACGTGGGGGATGCCGTCCTTCGCGAGTTCCCAGCTTGTGAGCCGGGTACCCTGCAGCAGCGGACGCGTCTCGTCGACGTAGACCAGCTCGAGCGCGCCCCGCTCGTGTAGTTCTTTGAGCACACCGTATGCGGTTCCCCAAGCCGTCGTCGCCAGGGCGCCGGTGTTGCAGTGGGTGAGTGCACGCAGCTGGCGCTTGCCGATGCGCTCAAGCAACCAGTCCGCGCCGAGCCGCGAGAGTTCGCGGTTCGCGGCCTCGTCTTCTTCGGCGATGCGGTGTGCCTCAGCGAGAGTCTGCCCTGAGCCGGTGCGGCGGACGGCGTCCACGCGGCGGGCACCCCATTCGAGGTTCACGGCCGTCGGTCGAGCCAGGGCCACCCGCTCGATTTCTGCGTCGAGTCGGTCGGCGCTCCATCCTTCTGCACCGCCCTGGCGCTCGGCGAGGACGACACCGTAGCCCCCGGCTGCGCCGAGTGCGGGGGCTCCGCGAACAGCGAGACGCGCGATCGCGTCGACGAGCTGGTCGACGGTGCGCAGGTCGAGGTAGGACTCGACGGTCGGGAGCACGGTCTGGTCGATGATCCGCACGGCCGGGCCGTCGGCATCCTCGATCCATTCAATCGCTTTAACCACCGTGTCTCTCCTTTCGCGTACTCCGTCGTCGGGTACGCGAGGACGCTAACAGTTGTCGGACAACTGTGTCAACAAGATCAAACAACCGGGCGATCTGGCATGATGTCTCTACGACCGGCGGCCACACTGAAGCGGTTGGGTCGATAACGGCAGACCGAGCGATGGAGGGGTTCGCAATGGCACGGAGGGCATCCCGCGTAGATGCGGTGGTCGCGGGCATCCGTGCGGGCATCGGCGACGGCACCTATCCGGTGGGCGACCGTCTGCCGACCGAGTCGGAACTCGGCGAGTCGTTCGCGGTGTCGCGCCCGACGGTGCGCGCCGCGCTGAGCGAGCTGAAGACCGCCGGACTCGTGCACACGCGCCACGGCGTGGGCACTTTTGTGTCGGAGCCCCCAGCGGTGACCGCAGGGCTGGAGCGCCTCGAGTCCATCACGGACTCGATCCGCCGCACCGGGCGGGAGCCGGGCATGCGCTACCGCAGCCGCACCATCAGGCCGCTACTTCCGGAAGAGGCGGCGAAGCTCGAGTTGACCGCCAACGATCTTGCGCTCGAGACCCGCCGAGTGATCCTTGCGGATGACGAGGTCGTCGCCTACTCGTACGACTTGCTGCCGATCGGGGTCTTTCCCGAGGGCGAGTCCCCGGAAGTGCTCGACGGATCGGTGTTCGGATATCTTCGCGAGGCTCGCGGCATCATTCCGGTGCGCGCGGTCGCTGAGATCCACCCAGTCGTCGCCGACCACGTGATCTGGGACGCTCCTCAGGGGCGCAACGGCCTGGCGCTACTGCTCGACCAGGTGCACTACGACCAGGACGAGCGCGCGGTCGCCTACTCGCGTACCTACTTCCTCGATGGTCGCTATACGTTCTCGATCATTCGACACGCTTGACCTCGGGTCGTCACTTTCGTCCAGTAGTGTTGTCTGACAACAGCCTCTGAGCGATTGGGACAAACTCGATGACGAATCACTCCACATCCGTCGCTGATGCCGTGCAGCAGCTCATCCGCGCCGGCTCTGAGATCGTGCAGTCCGGCTTGGCTCTGGCCAGCGCCGGCAATCTGTCAATCCGGCTCGACGCCGACCGCTTCGTCGTGACGGCGTCGGGTACTTGGCTGAATCGCCTGGATGAGACCTCGTTCACCATCATGGACCTGGACGGCGACGTCATCGACGGCGCGACCAAACCTTCGAGCGAGTGGAAGCTGCACCAGCGCGCCTATCGTGCGCGCCCCGACGTCGGGTCGGTCGTGCACGTGCATCCCGCCCACGCGATCCTGCTCGACGCGCTGCGTCGGCCTATCCGGTTGGTGACTCTCGACCACGCGTATTACGTGGGATCGGTCGGCCGCACGCCGTACTACCCGAACGGGTCTGATGAGCTCGCCGACACCGCCGCTGAGCAGCTCGCCGAGCACAACTGCGTCATCATGGGCAACCACGGATCGACGACCGTGGGTGACGACTGCGACATGGCGCTGCGGCGGGCGCTGAACCTCGAGAACGCCGCCGAGCTGACCTACCGCGCGCTCCTCGCCGGCGACGGCGACCTCGACTTCCCCTGGGAGTCGGAGCCCCACCTGCACCACGCCTGAGCCGAGAGCCCGCACGCTCGCAGCCCCAAGGCTGCGCTCATGCCCAGCGCCCGTTGTGGTGGCATACGGCGACCGTTCGATGCCTTGCGCGTACATCACGTGTGACGCCTCCCCAATGGCGTGAGCATGTACGTCAGTCCCGTCCGCTTGGGTATCGGCGACTACGTGACCCGACGAGATCTCGCAACCGAGTACGGCGGCGCAACGCAGGGCGGAATCATCGCGAGCAAGCGATCAAGCACGGTGTCCATCTTCAGCGATCACGCCGAAGGCAGGCTCGACAGAACGAACAGGGAGAGCCGATTGATGCTCCTGACGGCCCAGCTCAATCCAGGTAGCTCCGAAGCCGTTCTCTCAGCCCTCCATCGCATACATACACATACGTCCCGAGCATCCCCCGCGTGAGCAGCACCCCGTAGATGTTCCGGACGAACACGAGCAGATCATCGTCGCCGAAGGCGTTCTTCAGGTGCCCGGTGTTCTCCTTGCCCTTCTTGTCGCGGTACGCCTCGCGATCCGCGACGATCGAACCATCCGACGCAAGACGCAGATCCGGCCCGATGATCACGCCGACGTAGTTCAGGTCGTATCCCTGCACCGTGTGGATCGAGCCGACCTCCTCCAGCGACCCGGGAGCGTTGATCCAGTCTTTGTCGGTGCTGTTCCAGCGCATCCGCTCGTCGTCGATCTCGATGTCGAACGCCGACGGATCTCGACGCGACACCCAGTCCCACGCGTATCCGGCGACGAGACGCGACAGCCCCACCTCGCGATCGCGGGCACGGATTGCCCGACGCATCTCGCCGAGGTCGTCGAAGAAGCGCAGGTCGTAGTCGCCAAGATCCGGGCGCTCTGGGTGCTCGCCGCGCAGAAGCGCACGGACGTACTCGACGTAATCCGCACCGGCGCGCACGCGCATCTGGGTGGTCAGCCGGAAATGGCGGTGCGAGTCCCTGGCATCCCGAAGCTCCCGCTCGAGCGTCGCCGGCGCGAGGTCATGTGGCCGAACGCTCTGTGCACCATCGACGAGCAGCAGCTGGTGGCGGCTGCGCGCTTTGATCCAGTCGAGCTGTGTGCGCGACGGATCGTCCCAGCCGAAGAGCTTCTCGTTGATCTCGCGGAACTTCTTGTTCTGCACACCCGACGCCTGATTGGCGCGCTGATTGAGTCGATGCGTCTCGTCGACCAGGATCAGGTCGAACATGGCATCCGACTCGCCGATCTGAAACGGCGTCATCACCATCGCCGGATCGAGCTTCGGCGTCTTCTTGAACACCTGCCGTACCGACTGCCGCAGCGACTGCTGCGGAATCACGAGCGTCATCCTCAGATCGCGCAGCAGCTCACGATTCTCGGCGGTGAAGAACTCGGCGAACATCGAGTCGGGCTCGACGTCGTCGTGATCCTGGTAGTCGCGGATGTCGGCGAGCAGCTTCATGAGGAAGATCGCGATAATCGTCTTGCCGGTGCCAGGGTCACCCTGCACGACGAGAGTGGAGCGGGCATCCGGATGCTGCAGATCGGCCAGCAGGCCCTCGACGATGTCTTCGATCGCGATGGCCTGATCGTCGGTGAGCGCCTTGAACGGCGAGAGCTTGAAGAGGTCGCTGTTCTCGATCTGCGGGATGCTGCGGCTGAACAGCCCCTCGGCGCGCAGCGCCTCGAAGACGTCGCGGAACGACTCGCGGTAGATGTCGCGGTCGTAGTAGCGCGCGTCGCTGAGGCCGTCGTTGCCGTTCAGGATGCTGTACTGACCGTCACCGTGGAACCAGCGGATCAGGTGCGATTCGAGGTCGAGGCAGACGGACTTGTTGAAACGCTCGCCGACGACGACGCGGATCGACTCGAGACCCTCGTGCTTCTTCGAGCTGGCGAGGTGCTGCCGCATCCGGGATGCCGCGTTCACGGTCTCGCCGACATAGAGCTTCTTGCTGCGGGCCGAGCTGTCGAGCACGTACACGACCGGCCAGTCGGTGTGCTGCGCGTCGCTGCGCGCCCACGCGTCGACCTGCTTGCGTTCGAAAGGAAGCCGCTCGATGCTGAACTCGCTCATCACTGCAGATGGGTGTACTTGGCGATGCGACCTTTTGACATCTCGACCGGATACTTCGCACGTGTCTTCTCGAGTTTGCTCAGCACGATCTCATCGATGTCGACGCCGATCCTCGCCGCCATCTGGAAGCAGTAGGTGAGCACGTCGGCGAGCTCTTCTTCTACGCGAGTCTGATCGGGCGTCTGCCCCCACTGAAACAGCTCGAGCAGTTCGGCCGCCTCGATCGAGATCGACTTCGCGAGGTTCTCAGGGGAGTGGAACTGCTCCCAGTCGCGTTCGACGGCGAATTCGCGAAGGGCCTGCAGCGTTGCGGGGGACGGCATGGAACAGAAGGTAGCAAAGATGCCGGCGGTGGCCATCGCGATAGCGTTGATCTGGTGTGGGGTGCCAGTGCTGTCGCGGCTGTTCGTCTGGGTCGTCGGTCTGCTCGCGCTCTGGATGCTGCCTGCGTTGTTCACGGCTGTCACTCCGCGCGCGGCCGTCTCCTCTCAGAGTCTGGCCAAGAGGTTGGGTGCGGACTGCTCTATGTGCGCGCGAGCAGACTCTGCGAAGCGGCGCTCAGAGTCTTCGGGATCAGTGCCGTCGCCAATCGCCCAGCGGAGGCGCGAAACTTGGATGTCGCCGACCTTTAGCGAAGGGTGAAGTACCTCCATCTGAGCAAAGTCCGCGATCACCGCGTGCGGACTCTTGTACGCAGCCGCGAACAGGACGGCCTGGGCGAGGTCCTGGCGATTCCAGCTTCGATCGCCAATCTTGTACTTGACATCTCCGGTGAATGGAGGTGGTCCGATCTCAAGGTCCGGATTCACGGACACAAACGCGGGTAGCAGGCGGCGTCCACCGGTCTTGACCACGCGCATCGGGGCGAGTGCTTCGGCGAGCACCTCGCGGATCGCGTCCTCGGCAACGGCTGCCGAGTTGAAGAGGAACGTCCCTGACGCATGGTCGCCCGACTCGAGGGAGCGACCGACGCCGGTCAGAAGGTCCATCGCGTACTTTAGGGCCGGCTTATAGGGGCGATATCGCGCGGGGAGACGCTCGAGATCAACGTCTCTAGCTTGAGAGGATGCAGGTGGCAGCTCGCGGGCAAAGTATGCCAGCCTCATTCGAAGGCGATCGTCAACCGCCGGGGAGCGAATGGACTGGGAGACAGCCGCCGCGAGCAACTGGTTGAACGGCGTGGTTTCGGTGAAGTCATCGAACTCGCAGTCGACAAGAACACGACCCTGAAGCCACTGGCGGGACGTTGTCACCAAGTCGACGTGGCCGCGCACGACTGGAAGACGCGCCGAAGAATGCACGTAGTCTTTCACAAGGCCTCGCCGGAACAGGTCGTCGAGCTCTCCGACAAACCACTCGATGATCACTCGCTGAAGTCCTAATGCGCCCTCCAGCGACGTCATAGACGAGTCGACGCGCGGCATGCCGTTTGACCTCGCGAGCAGATGCATGAAGTGCTGCATGCCGATCTTCGGTTCGACGATTATCGTCAAGTCCGGAAGTCCGACAACCCCAACTACGTTGCCAACTTCGACACGCCAGCTACCCCCGAAGAGTTTGGTCAGCCGGAAGACGGACCGAGAGTCGTCGCTGTGCGCGCCGCTGTTCCCCCACCACCGGCGCTCACCCGCGAGCTTCTTGCCAAGCAGTGCCAGCCTCCCTGCTTGATCATCGGTGAGCGCATGTGTGGCTGTTCGCGCCTCCGCGAGGCGGAGTGTTTTCATTCGCCGAAGAGGCTCTCAACGCTCAGGCCATCAAGACTGGCGACGTTTCCGCCGACGTAGTCCTCCAGTAGCGGCTGCACCTGTCGTTCCCACACTGCCCGCAGAGTGGCCCGACTCATTCGATCCAGCATGAAATAGCTGTGGCCGATGCCATGGTGACGGTCACCCATGAGAGCGAAGACTGCTTCGTTTAGGGCATCGAATCCGGAGTAGAGGGACGGTCCCAGCTCATTCACATGGCCGTTCTCGGAGTAGTGCGCCTTCAGAATCTCCGATGATGGCGTGACATCGAAGAAGTCGAAACGCCTTCGTAGCGCAAAGTCCACGCTCCTGATACTTCGGTCCGCGGTGTTCATGGTTCCGATGATGAACAGCTGTTCCGGCAACGCGAATCTATCCCGGTACATGAGTCGGACTTCCTGCTCGCGGTACTCAAGCAGGTAGTACAGCTCGCCGAACACCCGGGGAAGATTCGCCCGATTCATCTCGTCGATGATGAGCACCCGCGGCTGGCCGTCTTCTGCGATGGCCTCGGCCAATTGGACGATGGTCCCGGCAACTGGGGCGAACTCGAAGGCGCCGGCGGGGCCAATCGTGGGGCGGAGACCCTCGACGAACTCCTCATACCCGTATGTCGGATGGAACTGCACGACCTCGATCTGCGGATTGTGGTCGACGTATCCCGCTTGCCCGAGAAGGTAGGCAGCGAGGTGGCGAGCAACGAAGGTCTTGCCCGTGCCTGGCGGTCCTGCCAATACGATCTGCGGACTCGCGTCCCGAAGGCTCTCAACCGTGTTCAGGATCTCGTCCTCAGACCAGTGGATCGCGTTTCTGATCGTCCTGAGCTCCGCCTCCCCCACGTCTTGGAACGTCGGAACGTCGAGGACTCCCGACTCCGCCGCGGCGCGGTTCTGACTGGGGAGGGCGTCAGTAGTCGGAAGAATCGTCAGGAGCTCTGACAGCCAGCGAAGATGCCGTTTGATGTCCTCGTCACTCGGGATCCCGTCTCGGCTGTATCTGAAGGCCAGCAAGTTGCCGCGCGCGTACTGGGCACCGAGACCCGGGTCGCGGAGGTCGACATCGCGCGTTGCTTCGTCCATCAATGAAGTCCTCGAGGCCGGAGATTCGGACACTCGGCCCCATCCATCTGAAACGTTGACTTCGATGCCAGCCGGATCCAGCTTGGTTACGCCCTGGTTGAGCGACAAATAGGCCGCAGATCCATCCGCGGCGAACAGCAGCACGACGTACCAGCCGAGCGTTGGTCGGGGCGATTGAGCAGGGTCGAAGACTCGAACCCAGGGCACCTTTGCATTGTTGCCGGCCCCGTTGCTTCCCTTCACCTGCGATACGTGATCATCTGACGCGGCGAGAAGTGAGGCGAACTCAGCTGCGATTGCGTTGATCAGTTCGCGGCGGCGCGACATCGCGGGCGAAGTAAGGGGTGTGAAGTGGACCTGGAGCTCGAGCACTCCCTGGATCAATTCGCCAAGGCCACGCGGGAGGCTTTGGAGTTCGTCTGTCATCACGCCAACCTATTGCAGGCGCGATTCCGGCGGGCCACGCCATCCCGCGTCCCGCGGGCGAAGGAGAACACACGATCCAATTCGCGCACGCCGAACGTCCGCGACTCGGACCGACCGCGGACGCGTCGCGACTCTGAGCGGCTGGAAACCTCTGTGGCGTTGTGGCGGCCTCGGACTCCTCCATTACTAGAGGAGTCGCCCGATGCCCGATTGTCGGGCGCGGGCATCGGGATGAGTAGCGGGACCTGAACCCGTTACACACTCGACGACATACCTGTGGGTCATCGCGAGCGTACGTGCGACATCGGCGCGCCGCGGCAAGATGGGTCGAGTGCGCTCGTCAATCGGCAGCGCGGCGACGTGGGGAGAAGCATGGGCTGGCTCGATTGGTTGTTCGGCGGGGGTAGTGCGAAGAAGGATGCCGCGGCACCGCGAGTGGCCTCGCCGCCTCCGCTTTCACGCCCGCCCCACTTCGCCATCATCGACGTGGAGACAACGGGCCTATCCCCGAAGAAGGACCGCGTGCTGGAGCTCGCGGTCGTCCGAGTGGATCAAGGCGGCAACGTCGTCGACGAGTGGTCAACCCGGTTCAACCCCGAGGGGCCCGTCGGTGCGACCCACATCCACGGCATCAAGCAGGCCGATGTCGCGAACGCGCCACTATTCCGCGATGTCGCCGCTTCCGTCGTGCCGTACATCGCGGGGTTGCCCATCGCCGCGCACAACGCACGCTTCGACCTTGCGTTCCTCCGCGCAGAGTTCCGCCGCGCTGGCTGGGACGTTCCGTGGCTGCCGGCGTACTGCACGCTCGACGGCAGCCACCACTACATGCCTGATCTGGACCGTCGCCGCCTCGTCGACTGCTGCTGGAGCGCTCGCATCCCGCTGAACGACGCTCACTCAGCCCTCGGCGATGCTCGTGCGACTGCCGGCCTTCTTCGCCACTACCTGCAGGCCCAGGGTCGACTGCGTCCGCACCCGGCACTCGTCTCGGTGCAAGAAGGCGCACGAGGCGTGGTGTGGCCGGCAGGACCTAGCCGTGCACCACTCGAATTCCTGCCAGACGAGCAGGTCTCGGCGCGGTCGCGTCCCATCAGGGTCACCAGCGCGAAGCCGAAGCAACCGGCGCTCATTACGCAATTGTCGAAACTCAGCCTTGTCGAGGTGCTCGACGAGGGGGCACCGGTCGGATCACTGACGTACGTCGAAACCCTCCTCGACGCGCTCGAGGACGGCGTCATCTCCGAAGATGAAGCCGCCGCTCTGCAGGACCTCGTCGAGGTCTACGAGCTCAGTGACGCCGATGTCGCCGACGCACACCAGGCCCTCGTACTCGCTCTCGCACACAAGGCGCTCGACGACGGCCATGTCTCCCGCGACGAGCGGACCGAACTGGAATCCATCGCATCGTCGCTGCGGCTGTCGGGCGAGCTCATTCCGAAGCTGATCGCCGAGGCAGATGCCGCACGCGAAATACGGCTGAGCGCGAAACTCGGTCCGCTTCCTGCCAACTGGGCAGTCGGGGAGCCGCTGCGCGTCGGTGACAAGGTCGTATTCACCGGCTTCGACGGGCGAGAGCGTGAACGAACACGGCTGGAGCGGCGGACCCAGGAGCTCGGCGTCCGCGTGCTCGGAACTGTTTCCGGCCTCACCGCGATGCTCGTGAGCGACGGGTCCTTCGCAGGCGGCAAGCTCGCGCGAGCACAGGAGCTGGGGACCCGCGTCGTTGACCCCGAGACTTACGCCATCCTGGTCAAGCACCTTCAACCCGCCAGGGCCGCAGCACCCAAGCCGAGACGTGCCGCAGCAGCAACCACGACCGCCGTCGCTGGGAGCACGCCCGTCACCTTTCAAACGACCACCTCTCCCGGTGCGATCCGCGCATGGGGCATCGAGAACGGCTACACCGTCGGAGTTCGCGGCAGGCTCTCGACGGAACTGGTTCAGGCATACGAGCTTGCGCTGCTCGATGCGCAGACGGACCCCGCAGGTCCGTAAGCCGGTCCGTATTCAAACAATGCCCTCGGGTGGCGCCCTTGCGCGCCTCAGGGGCTCGTTCAACGTGCGGGTCCGCGCTTCTCCACCTCCGCCTCGTCGTGCTCCTGGGCGTCGAGGGCGGCGTGGACGAGAAGGTGCGAGATTATCTCGTCGACCGTCTTGCCGATCGTCCGGACGTTACTGAACCCGTGATGACTATGGATAGCGGCACGGACGAGGTCGAGGTCGACATGTTCGCGCTCCGCGTCAGAAAGGTCAGCGTACTTGGAGTCGATGAGCTGGTCGGCGATCTTCGCCACAGCCTCCTCCGACAGCGCCTGATACTGAATCATCGCTGTGAAGCGGGAGGCGAGCGCGTCGCCGAGTTCGTTGTGCACTTCGCGTTCGGAACTGTAATTAGAGGTGCAGATGATGAGCGCGGGGCCGAGGTCTACGCGATAGTTCTTGTCAACGAAGACTCCTTCGTCGAACATCTCATAGAACGCGCTATGAAAGGTGGGATGTGCTTTATCGAACTCGTCGATGAGGATCACGCCCGACTCACGATCGAGCAGGTCATGCGCCAGCGACCGCTCCGAATGGCTTCCTCCGAAAATATAGGACGCAAACTTTTCGCTGTGGTACATCGAGAACTGGATGCGGAGCAGCTTTCCGCCGAGAAAGTCGTTAACCAGGCGACCCGTCTCGGTCTTGCCGACTCCGGACGGGCCATACAGCATCAACACCACCGGCTTCCCCGCCGCCGGCGCGGTCAGCTGGTAAAGCGCCGGAAGGAGCCGCTCTCGCACCTGCTCTTGGCCGATGACACGCTCCGCGAACGACCGCCGAACCCGCGCCAGCGCCGCCAGGTCGAGGCGCGGGTAAATGTAGTTCTTGACCTCTACCTCGAAGATTCGCTGGAGCTGGTCCTGCACGTGGACGGGCGGATTCTGCAGATGCAAGTGCTTGGGATCGATCTCCAACACCAACCCGGCGAAGTTATTCAGCCAGGCTTCGCTGAGCGTCATGTAGTCACTTGAGGTGGCGACAACATGCCCGGGCCGCTCACGCTCATCTTCCTGAGCTTCACCGCGGACCCGGAAGGTTCGCCGGTCGACATCAATAGCGGTGATGTGTTCCGCGAGCTGTGTCGCTGCTAGGTGCGAGGTCTCCTCGTCGAACCAGTGCAGCGGGCCGAAGTAGACGGTGATGACCGGTCGCTTCATCCTTCGATACCTGCCAGCACCACGTCGTACACGTCGAGCATCTCGGCTTCGGGTGCCGCCGGTGCGCTCTGCGAATCCACATTCGCCAAGAGGGCCACACCGGATACGTCCGCATCCTGCGCGGGCGCTCCCATCTCAGCCTGCATGTCCAGACGGTCCTCGCGAACCTGGCCCACGCGGATCCCGTGAAAGACCAGGTTCATCTTCGCCAGGTCCGCGAGGCCGTAGTTGTTGCGGAACGCGCGGATGTTGAACCGCAGTATGCGCCGGGCACTCCCGTCCCCAGGCGTCGCAACCAATTCGTAGTAGCCCTTCGCCCGCTCAAGCGCCTCGTCGAGCATGGCCAGGTCGACGCCGGCGTCAGCGGTCCGGGCGATGACCATGAACGGTGTGAACATCTTCATGTAGGCCATCGAACCCGGTGCGGCCGCGACCGTGACATCCCGCATCTTGTCGATAAGCTCGTCGGCTGCCGACTCGCGCAGGTAGTCGGTGAGGATAGTGTTCGACAGCGTCTTGCTGAGAAAGCTCTGTCCGAGCGAGGACGCGTCCACGCCGCCACCGACCTCGGCCGACCCCCCGACGAACGGGATCCAGCTGAGCTTGGCGGCGATCTTCGTCGTGACCTCGGCATGTGCTTGCACAGCTCGCTCGCGCCGCTGCTCTTCGGTGGTCGCTTCCTTCCCGCCGGCCGCGATGTCCAAATAGTCAGACGCCGTCTGCTCGTCGAAGTACACAACTTTGATGAAGAGCTTCGCCTTTTCCTCGCCGCCCACGACCCGCCCAATCTCCCCGGTGGACGGGAAGTCCGCCCCAGTGGTTCCACACTATGGCTCACCACCGACACCGCGTCCCTGCTTGGACCTCACGTTGCTGACGATGCGTGCGCGCCCGGGCTCGACCTCGTCGGCGAACGCCCAGAGATGTGGCGACCCGGGCGGTGCGTAACGTGGTTCACGTTTGCCGCCACGTTCGGGTCCTAGCGTGGGAACTAGTCATCCCGTGCGTACGTCGGCCGGCGCGAGGGCGGTGCGCGCTTGAAGAGCCAGGCGCGCCGGCGGGCGCATCCGCTTCACATTTCGTCGTGCGCAGAGGCGCTAGGCCCGTGGTCTGCTGAACGATGCTCGCGCGAACTCCGAGGGCAGCGTCGCCACCAGACGCGCGAGCGGCGCGCCGCTTCGATGGCTTCTCGTTCCACCCGCGCTTGCTCGTCGCGTTCACGCCGCTTCGTTTCTTGCCTTTCGCGCTCAATCACTGCGGCGTGATCCTCCCGGTCCTGGAGAACAATCCACAAGAGATAGCCGAACAGCACAAACACCGACCAGGCGAACGCCGCCCATCCCGCGAAACCCAGGATCTGGTCAATGCCGTGGGTCTGCACACCCACGACTGTCACGACAAGGCCGACCAGCGCCGCGAGCATGCCAGATTCGACTATCCAGTTGAATACGCGCTGATGCCGACGCACATCCCGAATCACACGACGGTGTTCGATCGCCATGGTCACAAGAAGCAGAGGAAAGACGGCGGACAACGCGATGCACGTTGACTGACTCATTGCCCTCGATCCACGGGCGCAGCGCGGCTACACATGTCGCGATCGTATCGAGGATCACGGACACCATGTCGCAACCGAGCTGGAGCCAAGAGTCAAGAGGCAAGAGCCGCAAGTCGAGAGCCAACAAGGAAGACCAAGAATGAACTGAAGCAGAGAGAGTGAACCCGCAATGCACGCAGGCACCCGGCGTGAGCGACACCCTTTAGAAGCACTCTCCTACACGTACCTTCACGCCATAAAAATCCCTGGATAAACAGGAAAACGTAACTTACTCTGGCGGCATGAGAGGAGGCCTCGAGCGATGGAAGCGAGGTGTCGAATCCCGAGGGGTTCGACAAGCGATCTCGTACGCGCTCGAGGGCACCTGCGATGCTCACACGTATCACTCCCCCGGCGTTGACGCACTCGAAGCGTACGGTGCCGCATCCGATTCAACCGTCCCACGGTTCATCGTCGAGAACGGCGTCATCACCTCCGACGGCCTCACCGCCGGCGGCTTGCGCGTCTGGCTCACCGGCCACGACCCGGTCACCGGGTAAGAGCGCGGCCATCAGCGGCTGAGCCCCGACGCCGACCTGCTGCTCGACGGGACGATCAACCACCCGAAGTCGTACAGCATCGCTGCGCTGCTGCATCCCGAACTCGCCGCCGAGTTCGAATCGCTCCAGGATAGGCTGCGCGACCGCATCCTGCTCACATGGCAGACGGAGCTCAACGCGCGGCGCGGGCACGGCGGGCTCATCCGCGAGGAGGTCACCCACATCGAGGTCGTCGAGCTGCAGCATCGGCGCTCGCGCGCGCTCGACCCGCACATCCACCGTCACCTCTGGCTGAACATCAAGGTGCTGGGCGCGGACGGCAAGTGGTCAAACCTCGACTCGCGCGTCGCGATGAAGATGCACACGGTGGTCAACGCCGAGGGTGAGCTCGCCGCCCGCACCGATCCGGCCTGGATCGCCGCGCTCGCCCGGCACGGTTACACGCTCGACCTCGATGGGGAGATCGCCGCGTTCGCTGGCGCCGTCCGACCTGTGTCGCGCAGGTCGGCGCAAATCGAAGGCAACCGCGCGCGCCTGATCGCGGAGTGGTCGGCGGCGCACGGAGGATCTGCGCCGAGCGTGGAGGTGCTGCAGCAGATCGATCGGCGCGCGTGGGCGGTGTCGCGTCCGAACAAGCCGGCCGATCTCGATGAGGCTTCGTGGGAGGCGCGTGTCCGCGACGAGATCGGAGCGATCGATCCGAGTCTGATCAATCCCCGCGCACCCCTTTCGATTGCTGCGACAGACCCGCATGCGGTCGACCTGGATCTACTCGCGGCACAGGCGGTCGTCGACGCGGACGAACGGTCCACGTCATGCGGCGGGAGGTTCGGCATCCTCGACATCCGCGCCGGAGCGATACGAGCGCTCTCGCGCACGGGCGTCGTGGCGGAGCGCGACCGGCTCGATGGCGTGATCGCCGAGATCACGGAACGTGCCACGCGTTCCGTCTACCGGCTCGTTGCGGATGATCCGCCGGCGCACGTCAAGGCGTTCATGGCGACCGAGACCGTGCGCGCCAAGGTGCGTCTCGCGGGCCGCTTGGACGTGCTCGCCCGCCCCGGGCGTTCCCTGCTGCCGGGCGAGTTGCACCGGCTCGCACCGAACCAGGATCTGTCGGCCTGGATGCGTCGCAAAGCGTTGCCGCGTGCGCCATCGCCGGCACGGACGGGCTCGTGACGGTGACCGGTCCCGCCGGCGCGGGCAAGACGACGATGCTGCGCGCTGCGTTCGCCGCGCTCACCTCGCAGCGGCGGCGGATGCTCGTTGTCGCACCCACTCGGAAGGCTGCTTCGATGGCGTCTCGCGAGGCGGGGGCCGCGGCATCCAGTATTCATGCCTTGCTTTCGGACCATGGCTACCGATGGGGCACCGACAAGGCCGGCGCGAAGGTGTGGACCAGGCTTCGAGTGGGAGAAGTCGATCCCAGCACGGGCGCCGTATACGGCGGACCAACCCGGTACGTGCTGCGTTCTCGCGATCGGATCGTCGTCGACGAAGCCGGCATGGTGGACCTGCAGACGGCGAACGTCCTCGTCGAGCTCGCGATCGAGCAGGGTGTCGGGCTGGCGTTCGTGGGTGACACGCATCAGGCGTTGCCGGTCGGACATGCGGGTGCGATGGGTTCTGCGATCCGGCACGCGAATGCTGCGATCGAGCTCGACACGGTGCACCGGTTCCGCGATCCCGGCTACGCGGCGCTCACACTGCGGCTGCGGGATGCGGGTGATCGCGAGCGAGCGCTGGTGGTTGCGGGCGAGCTTGCCGAACACGGTCACGTCGACCGGGTCGAACATCACGACGCGGCGCGCGAGCGGATGATCGACGCTTACTTCGACTGGCACGCACGCGGCAGGCGGGTGACGCTGGTATCTGGCACGAATGCTGAGGCGGATACGATCAACGACGCCATCCAGCAGCGGCGAGTCGATCAGGGCGACCTGGACGTCCGCGTCGCTGCGTGGGGAATCGGGCAGCAGCGCATCCTCGTCGGCGACACCGTCCAGACGCGTCGCAACGACCGGCTCACGGGAGTCGAGAATCGCGCGAAGTGGATCGTGCGGGGCATCCGCAACGAGTACCTGTCTCTTGTTTCCGTGAGCGACAGCGGCGAGGTGGCGCGTGTGTCCACCGAGTACGCGCGCGAGCACCTGCAGCTCGCCTACGCATCCACCGTGCACGGCGTGCAGGGCGACACCGCCGATGCCTCGGTGGTCGGGCCGGATGTCGATGCAGCGGGACTCTACGTGGGCCTCACGCGCGGTCGGCTGAGCAACGTGGCGTTCGACGTGGCGCGGACGGATGCCGCGGCCCGCGAGTGCCTCGTCGAGTCGATGCAGCGCGGGACTCCGGAATTGACCATGCAAGACGCTGTGCGCGCGGCCCAGGCTGAGGCGCGGCGTGCGGCGAGGAACCGGGAGGCGGCGATGGCTACGGGGCCGGTGGTCGGGGGCCGAGTGCGGGGCGCGGGATCGGGATGTAGCGGCGTTTCGATACACGGGCGCTCAGCAGGCAGGCGGCCGAGAGCCGGCTATTCGGGTGAGGTTGGATGCGCCGACAACAAGGGCCCTAGCGCTATCTCCGCGCCTGTATAGCTAAAGGACCGGCATGCGGGCATCCAGCACAGCTAGAAGCCAGAAGCCAGAAGCCAGAACTACCGATGACGTAGCCTGAGCATCCCACCTCAACTCATAGGCATGGTCCGGAGGCGCCTACAGCGCACGGTGGTCTGGAGCCCAGCGCTATACATGTGCCTGGCCGAACATCGAGTTCACCTCGAACTCGTTTCGCTCGCAGCCCGCTTCAACCAGCACCTGGCGTATCAGCGCGGTCTCAGACCGCAGGATAGATCGACTTCTTCTTGGCATACCGCTCTGCCTCCTTAGAGTTGAGATACGCGCCCGTTTGCAAGTTGCGCACCCACAACCGACCGGAAGCATCCCGAATCTCGATGAGGGTGAGAGGCAGTTCAGCGTCCGAGTAGCCGGCAAGGCGCACGCTCCCCTCCTCTCGGGGAGCTAGCCCATTCACGTCTTTGCCTCCCACGGCAAATCGCTTGCGCTTGAACGACTTGTCGGCGTACTCGTTCAATACCCACACCATCGGGATGTGATAGTCCGTGGCGTTCTGTGCTTGGATCACCGCGTCATAGACGTACTTGTCGTCAGCGCCCTTCTTCGCCTCCCACGCGAACCATGTCACGAATCCGTCTGCTTGTGCTCGCTCCGCTGTTTCCCGCTGATGATTCAGCAAGTAGAAACCGAAGATGAACGCCCCGGTCGTGCCGAGCGCCGCGATCCAGTCTGCGACGTTGCCCCACTCCCACACTTCGTAGCCCCACATCTTCGCCCAGTTGTTCCAGAGATCTGCCCATGACACATCGTGAGACTAGCGTTCGAGCCCTTAACTACCCGGACGCCCCACACTCGAACCTCACTATCCAACTTCCGCCGCCAGCCGACGCGCAGCAACGAGCAGTCGCCGGACAATCTTTCGAGCCGCAGCGGCGAAGCTTTCGATTGGAGGAACCCGCTGCGCGACCCCAGCCAGGTCGCCGCGACCATCGGCGAGGATTGGATTGACACAGCGACGAGCGGACTTTACGAGATTCTGCGCAACCAACGGCGCAGCAGTGATTCAGTGATCTCGGTCAAGCAGTCGGGACACCGTCGTTTCCGCGAGCAGGGAGATCGCGATCAATCAGTGTTCGGTGTTTGTCAACCGGACGATACGGACGTACAAATACAGCATGAGCGACAGATATGACGAGTTCGAACCCAACAACCCACTTCCCGAGTTCCAGGTACCGTGCGAGCACAACAACGTTGAAGAGTCCGTGGATTTTCGCGGGGTCAGCGACGGTTACCGCGTTTGTACAGACTGCGGCGCGCGGCAATATCGCGAGCACCACGACCAGCGCTGACGACCGACAGAGGCGTGCCTCCTCGTTGGGCCCTTTCCGAAGTGCTACCGGTCCTCGCTGATGAATCTGTCGTCCGTTGACCTCAAAGCAGCGCCGCGGGACCGGCTCACGGTCAGGGCGCCAGTCCTGATAGCCGGCGCCGGGGACTCGCACACTGTTTGGGTGCACGGCGCGCAGCGGTCCTAGTCGGCAGTAGGGCCGGCCGCATCGGACGCGCTGACAGCGATCGCAGTCAATAACTCGACGCGGTCTGCGTTCGGTATCCGTTCAAGGCCCGCTCCATCAACCAGGAGGGACCCCGCAGTGGTGAGCCCGAAGTCGCTGAAACGCGCCCCGCCCACTTCAGGCAAGCCTTCTGCGTCCAGGCGCTGCGAGGCACCCAACAGCTGATCAACGTAGTAGAGCTCGGTGAAGACCTCGTGGGCGCTCCACATGCTCCACTGGGGAGGGTGCTCACCCGCTTCGATGTCGGGAAGGGGCGAAGCTTCGCGCGAACGCACAGCGGCAAGCGCGACGAGTTTAGGCCAGCTAGCACGCTCCAACTCAGATAGAAGGCGATGAGCCGTGCGCTCATCGATAGATGAATCAGTGGCGATATTTGCCAAGGCTGCGGCGACATAGGGCAGCTTGCGTTCTTCGTACGTCTTCTGCGCGACGCGCAGGACATGCTCGATCACCTCATCTATCGGAGCGCGTCCTTGCACTCGCTCCCGCATCAAGGCGTCGCCGCGCACGGCCCGTCCATTAGCGATGTGAGCAAGGACCTCATCCCTGGCCATGATTAGGACTGCGCCGACACGCGCAGCCTCTCGTTGCGAGAGCACACGGTCGGTCATCTCGCCGAGCGCTGATGCGACGCTGCCGCCTAGGACCGCGCCGATCGCTCCAGGAAAGTCGCCGACCACAGCAGACACGGACGCGCCAGCAAGAGCGCCCGCCAGTTCGGATCCGCGTGCAAGTAGGCGGGCGGTGGGGGCGGTGGGCACACCCAAGTATTTCGTATGCGCACCGCGACACTCGTGGTGCCGGTCGTCCACGAGTGGAGTCAGCGCCGGTCAGTGCGGGCGTTGTCGCGCCGGAAGTGTCGGAGACGAACTGAACTCCACCAAGGCGTCCGCCATCCTCCGAGCGCAACCGGTGGTGGACCCCCACCCGCACACGCTCATCGACCTCGATGTGCGCGCCCACCGGTGAGCGCGGGCGCGACTACGCGTTGTTAGGCCAGACTGTGGCAGTGGTCAACGAATACGGTCGTCCTGTCTACGTACTCGGCGCGGGGTTCTCCCGTGCGATTAGTGAGCACATGCCCCTCACCGACGCGCTCGGTGACGCGATCCGAAACCAGGTGGGCGCGGATAATTTACCGGAATCCATCAATGGGAGCTTCGAAGACTGGCTGACCCTGCTGTCTACCCCACTGCCATTTCTCGAGGGTTACGCAAACACAGAACGGCGGGCGATAGCTGAGCGAGTGACGGCTGCGATCGCTATCGAGTTGGAGCGTTGCGCCGACCTTGCGTCTCGCGACGCTCCGCCGCTATGGCTATCGCAACTCGTGGCGCTCTGGCACGCCGAGCGCGCAGTCGTTCTCACCTTCAATTACGACACCCTTGTCAAACGAGCAGTGACCACGACGGAGCCGATCGTTGATTTCGATTACGACGAGGCGCCGCTCGCTGTGTCCGGACCGCAAGTGGTTTACCCCGCGCCAGCGGCGCCTGTGGGTGCGGCCGAGAACCCCGCCACGTTTCTGACTTCGGACTCCCTCCAGCTGCTCAAGCTCCACGGTTCACTGAATTGGTACTGGGCGCAGGGAGACGGATCAACTTATTTCCTCTCACCCGCAGCCGAGTCCGCCGAGTGATGCCGCGAATGAAGTTCTTCGATCCGCTGCCGCTCCGTGCGACTCGAGTCTCTGCTCGTCCATGGACCCGCTTCGGCGCCGGGTGCAGCTAGGGCACTCGCGAAACCGCGGCTATCCTTCCCCCGAGCATCACCGTTGGGAAGGACGCGCAGATGCTGAGCTGTCCTGTGCGAGATTGCGGTCCGTCTACGACTTCGAGTCGATAATTCCCTTGATGACAACGTCCGCCAGGTGATCTTCACGGATGCCATCGAGGAAGCTCTCCGACCACGCCAGTCGATCATGATTGGCCGCCACGAGGCCGGCGATATCACTCTTGTACGCCTCGGGCGCTTGCGCTCTCAGCGCACGAGCATCCTCACCGCGCAGCGTCCCGTTTGCAGCTAGGACGCGTGCCGCCTCAAGCCGCGGCAGCCAGCCCATTGCGGGCTCACTTAGAAACGTTGTCACAGCTGCGACCGTGGCCGGCTCTGCTGACGCGACGCATCGACTGAGAACTCGAAGGACCCACGCCTGCTGCCAATCCGTCATGTAGGCGGTCCCCACGAGGAACTCACCGCAGATCGCCGCCACGTGATCCGCGTGTGTCTCGCACAAGCTGAGTAGATAGGAGCAAACCTCGTCCGTCTCGTCAGGGAAGTCGCGCAACGCCTCGAGGACCGTTCCGAGGGCACCCGGCGCTTTTACGCTGGCCAAGCGCTGGAGGCAGTAGACGATTCGAGCGTGGCGCAGCTGTGCCGGGAGGTCCCCCTCGCGATTTATGGCATCGCGGTAGAGCTCTTCGAGCACCTCTTGGGCAGAGGGGTTCAGGAAGGGAGCGATGAGGTCCCTGAATTCCTCAGGATCCATTGAGCCGTGATAGAAGTAGCGCCATTGAGCATCCTCATCGATCTCGTACTCGGACGCGATCTCAGCGAGCTCCTCCTCCGACTTGTCTCCAAGCTCATCCACCCGAGCCTCTCGGATTCTCACCTTGAACTCTTCGCTGGCCGTAGACACATCGCGAGACTCCGCTTCGTAGCGCTGACGTGGCTGGATCCACAGCTTCCGCCCGTTCGGAAGAAGAGCGCATCGACGTAACGCGGCCTCGAAGAGGTGAGCCGCCCTAACCGCGGCATCTTTTGTTAGTGCAAGTAGGCGATAGTCGTCTCCGTGTCGAGCGAAACGTACTCCGCTCGCGATCAGTTCGCGATCAGCGCCCGCAAGGTAGAGCGTCGCGAGTGAGTCCGACGAGCCGAGTCCTTGAGGCAACCCGCGATCGGCACCCATAATCATCCGGAGGAACGTGATCAACGTGTCAGTTAGCATTGCGTCGACTCCGGCGTCGGCCAGGGCGCGTCGCAGGCGCGCATGATCGATCGACTCATAGAACCCGGCAACGTCAGCGTGTAGCACAAACGCCTCAGGCGAGGTGAGTACGAACTCGTCCAACTTCTTCCAAGACGGCGTGCTTCCGTCGGCCCGCGGCCAGATTGCCACGGTGTCAGGCGGAAGCCGCCGCTGGATCTTCGGCCGCGCCCTGGCTACAAGTGCCTCGAACACCACTCGATCCTTGAGGGTCATCACCGCCGCCGGTCGAGTCAAGAGTCCCGGCTTGCGAACCGTAACGAAGTCAGCAGGATCGGGCTGGTAGCTGCCATCTTGTAGCCGCGTATGGAGACCACGTGCGAACCCGGCTGCGATGCGGCCGGCGACTTTGTCGCCGTCTCTCGGAGGGAAGAGATCATTCCGCCCGTCGGCCACTTTCAGCGCGTCCACCAGTTCGGATTCAGTAATGTTCGTTAGCGCGGTTGGCACTAGCTCCAAGCCTCTCAAACGGGTTTGCGATTGAGACTCCGCCGTGAGTCTCCTCACATCGTATGGGGACTTGGATTCAGCGCTCCGATATCGTCTCCAACGAAAGCGTGCCGCAGCGAACCTCGAGATGTACACCACCCTGAGCGCCGCGCGTTCGTACTTGGCGTCGGGGCTGCTGCCGTCTCGAGCAGACAAGGACTCAATCGTGACAGTGGTTCGCGCCCAACTGGAAGGTGGGCACCTAGGTGCACCCAACTCAGATCGCGTTACCCTCGCAACGGAATCATCCGCCAGTTTGGTATGGGGGATACCACATGGGTTGACGCCCCCTAAGCCTCAGCCTGCGAAGCAACCCCGTCGCAGCCGTCGAGAAGCGGACGGCTCGGATGCTTCGAGGACTGCCGCGAATGAAGGTCCTCGGAAGCGCACCCGTCACGCCAGGAGCCCGGGTCCCCACCCGTAGCCCCCGGCGTTGCAGGCTTACGGCTTGACGAACACCTCGTCGGCGAACATGCCGGATCGACACGACCAGGCCGACGACGCCCATCCATTTGCGTCCGCCCTTGAGGAACAGCGAGACGATGCTGAGCACGAAGGCGATCGGCAGCAGAACCCAGCCGACGGTCAGCGCACCGGGAACGCACGCGAAGATGAACCCCACGATGGCGACGATCATCGCGATTAGCGCGACGACGTTCTTCTTGCCGGGCACCG